>CATOTQ010000001.1:0-2855395 GCA_951813595.1 uncultured Parasphingorhabdus sp.
GTGCATCACGATGCAGATTAGCCTCGCGCGCAATCGAGCAGCGCGGCCGACCGGATGATTGCGCAGCTGAATTCAGCAAGGTTGATAGCCCAGCCCTTATATGTTGTTCGGAAATTTCAAATTTGTCTGTCATGTCAGCCTTCCATCGGATTCCTGGGAACGACTCACCTGCTAGCCTGCCCACATGCCTGTAGGAAAATGAAAAGAACATAAATAGAACAAATAGGAAAATCCGAATCGGTGTTTCTCATTGATTCGCGCTGAATCTGGTCAGTGCTGCGCAATATCCGGCAGGCACTGCGCACATTCCGGCCTAATCAGCGCGAGTAGCAGCAGAAGCCGCGCAGATTCCGTTCAGCGCATGCAAATTTGTCGTTTTTCGCTTGGTAGAACACATTCAAAGCTATTTCCTGTTTTCCTACAGGCCGTTCGCTTTCGCATAGAGAACATACAGCGAACACAAGCTGTTCCATATTTCTCAAGCGAAAGTGATTTTCATGACCACAAACACCCAGACAAAACGCAGCCGCGCTACCGACTATATTCTCCCTGCCGCGATTGCGCTCGCCTGCGCCGGCGCTGCCTATGCCGGCGCGGACAATACATTTGATCCAGCACTCACCAAATTTACTGATTTTCTGGAAGGTTCAGGCGGCAAGATAATCACCGTGCTTAGTCTCGCTGCCGGTCTGATCGGCCTTGCATCAGGGCGCTTTTCGTTGGGGCAAATCGCCGTCCCAGTCGGAGTCGGGACCGGCGTTCCCATCGTCACCTCAGTTGTCACCGCGGTCATCTGATCGCAAGCGGCAAGGAGGGCGGCGAAACATGGCTGACAGATATCTTTTGCCCCGACGGCTCGATGATCCGGAACTGATCGGGTTCTGGACGATCGACGAGTTTCTCGGAATGGTCATACCATTTGCCTGGGGCATATTAGCCCAGCATATTTTGGTAGGAATTTTTTTTGCGTTCATCGTCTGGTTTGCCCTGCGAAAGGCAAAAAGCAGGACGCGCAAGCTCCCGTTTGCTCCATGCTGCCTAATGGTATCTGCCCGGCTCCTTTCTGGGGCTCAAAGCCACGCCGCCCTCCCACTGCCGACTGCTGGCCGGCTGAAGGAGGAAAAGATGGATGCTCAAATTGCTCATGAAACAGCCCAAAGACTGCTGCGCCAGCGCAACTGGCTTGCACTCATCGCAGGCGGCCTCGCGATCACCGGCCTGATTGCGATTTCCAGCGCCGCAACACGGGAACGCGAACTAATTCTTGTCCCAATCACCGGGCAGTCGCTGACCATATCCAGCGCGGGCGTAACCCAAGAGTATATGGAGTTCATCACCCGCGATACCGCGCTGATGCTACTCAATAGAAGCCCGGAAAGCCTGGACTACTGGATGGAGCAGATCCTCAAGATCGCCGATCCAAAAGCACACGGGCGCCTCAAGGCAGAACTGGTCAAAATCGTCACCGAACAGCGCGGATCGGATATTGCCCAAGCTTTTGTCATCCGCTCACTCAAAGTCGATCCAACCGCGCTTACATCAGAAGTGTCCGGCACACTCAAGACGTTCGTCGGTGCGCAGGTGATCGCCAGCGAAGAACGACGGTTTCAGTTTCGGTGGACTTATGCGGGCCTCAGGCTTTCGCTCAGCGGCTTTTCGCAGCTCGCGGCTGATGCCGACAAAAACGCCAGTCAAAAGGATGCCTCGCAATGAGCAGTCTAATCACACCGGCCTGCCTGTTCGGAACCGGTCTCGCCAGTCTTGGCTGGGGCGCGAGCCGACAACCCGACACGGGTTTCAAAACCCTTGGTGCAGCATTGCTGGTTACAGCCGCAACCCTGACAGCCTCCCCTGCCCTGGCCGACCAGTTTGTCGAAGCGGCTGATAATGCGCGTGTTGACTGCACATTGTCCCGCGATGAGCTCTCCCGGATCGCCTTGGTTGGCGATGAATTTTCCAGCGTTTCCAAAATCGCCACCGGCTATCCCTATAATGATTTTGGCGTAACCCACGAGCCGCTGCGCGGCGATATCTATATTTCGGTACCGCCCAGTTTCGCGGCAAACTCGCTCAGCTTTTTTGCCACCAGCAAACATGGCTTTGTCTACAAGTTCGCCTGCCGTACGGAAGCGATCGAAGCGCATCAGCTGTTTATTACCAATCCCGCGCTCGCCAAACCCAAGGCGGCGGAATGGGAAAACAGATCAAATCCCAATGACACAGCCATTGCGCTTATCAAGGCGATGGCAGAGCGCATCGCACCAGATGGATATGCTGTGCGCCAGAAGATGGCGCGGCCTGTTCGCACGGGCGCGGTAGAAGTCCAGCTGATCGCCGAATATCAAGGCGTATTCCTGAAAGGCCAAGAGCTTCTACTCACCAATCGCGGCAGATCAGCGATCACGCTCGATGAAACGGTGCTCGCCCCCAAAACCGCGCGGGCGATTTCCTTGGGACAGAATATTCTCGATCCCGGCCAAAGCACATTCGCCTTTGTGGTCACCTCGACGCGGGGAGAGATGCGGTGATTGGTGAACGCAAAAACGCCGCTGAACAAGCTGCCGCACAAGATTCTGATGGGCGGAACGGTCAGGCGCGCGCAGGCCTCAACAAGCATATCGCCAAGCGGCAAAATATGCTACTCGTCGGGATTGGCAGCGTCGCACTCATCGCGGGCGCATGGTTCCTTTTTTCTGGCGAGAATGATGATGAGCTTGATGATGGAAGCGGGATCGTGGACATCGACACCGGCAGCATCGTCAACCGCAATATGTCCGAGCGTGAATTTGTCGCAAGCTATGGCAATCGCCTCGATAAACTGGCGCGCGAGCAGAAAAAGCTAACGGAAGCGCAGCTGCCGCAGGAGAAGGTAGAAGAACAAATTGAAGCGCTGCGGCAGGAAAATGAAGAAATGCGCGCCAACGGCCAGGCGGCCATCGACGCGATCTCGGCAGAAAATGCCGCACTTAAAACGCAGATAGCAGAAGCAGAAACCGCGCCGCCGCCAGCGCTACCACCGGCCTACGGTCCGAAGGCTGGAGATTTTGAACGGCAATCCAGCTCGCTTGGCAATCCGGATGGTACATCTGTCAGTGCGGGCGGTTCGCCATCAGGTGCTGTCAAAACCCTCAGTTTTGACAGCACTAAATCTTCGGACAAGAAGACGAAATCTCGCGGCGCTGATATTTCACCACTGCTGCTGGAAGACAGCCCGGAATATTTGCCGCCCAACAGCTATGCACCGGCCAAAGTCATCGTCGGCGTTGATGCCTCGGTCGGTGTTGCAAGCCAGAGCGATCCGCTGCCGGTGGTGCTGCGTATCACCGGGCCTGCGCGTTCGGTTGTCAAGAACGGCAAGCTCTTAACCACCAATATTACCGGCTGCATTGTCAACGGCGCGGCGCGCGGCGATCTCTCGAGCGAGAAAGTCTATGTGAAACTCGCCCGGATGACTTGCAATCAGCCCGGCGGGCGCGTTGCGGTGAGCGAGGTCAAAGGCTTTATCAGCTTTGCCGGCAAATCAGGTGTCCGCGGCCGCGTTGTCAGCCGCGAGGGCTCTCTTGTGAGCCAGGCATTGCTCGCAGGAATTGTCGGCGGCTTTGGTCGCGGTTTTTCCGCCAATGCCAACAGCATATTTACCGGCAATCTCGGAGAGGATGGGAATCGCAAAAATCTCTCCGGCGCGGACATCATCACCGGAGGCCTGGGTCAAGGCGCAGGCGATGCCGCCGAAACCGTCAGCAAATACCTCATTGAACGCGCAGAACAATATCAACCCGTCATCGAAATGCCGACCGGCATCAGTGTCGAGATCGTCTTTCTCGATGGCGTCCATGTAAGGAGTGAAACCAAGTGAATTTTATCAATACAAAAACCCCAATCAAAGCCAAACTCGCGACAATCGCGCTCGCTACCATTGGTGCAGGAGCGATCTCGGGTCTCACCATCGCCAGCGCAATAGCCGCGCCCGTTACCGCAAAAGAAATGCTTCGCGACGTGCGCACAGCAATTGAACTGCACCTTCCCAAAACGCCGATATCGAGCCTGAATTGCGAAGGCTTTGGCGGTCGTGCGAAGTGGTCTCCAAAAAGACATTATTCTATATCGACGAACGCGCACGTTATCTGTTTGTGGGCCGGCTCTATG
This sequence comes from uncultured Parasphingorhabdus sp., assembly GCA_951813595.1. GTDB lineage: Bacteria > Pseudomonadota > Alphaproteobacteria > Sphingomonadales > Sphingomonadaceae > Parasphingorhabdus. The sequence goes on from CATOTQ010000001.1 coordinate 4,147, forward strand.
ATATGGAAAGCCGCGCGGATCTGACAGCGGCCAAACTGCTCGAGATCAATCCGGAATTGCTGGTCGCAAATGCCGCGCGCCGTGACGTCGGCAAGCAGGCGGGAGCAAATGGCGCTTCGAAAGCTTCAGTTTCCCATGTTGCCGTAGGCGACCTTCCCGCATCAGGCGCGATCCATTGGGGCAACAAGGCCGGACCAAAGCTGGTTGTGTTTTCCGATTTTGGCTGCGGCTATTGCAAGCAGCTAACCGGAGAACTTTTGAAGGCCCGCGTCCATGTCGAGGAACGGCCCATCTCGATCTTTGGCGCAAAAAGCCGCAAACTTGCCGAAGCAGTAATCTGTGCGCGCGATCCTGCAAAATCATTGCATGATGCCTATGCCGGAAAGCCGGTCAAAACCAATAAACCTTGCGACACAACCGGGCTCGATGCGAATGAAGCTTTTGCCCGCAAACATGGTTTTGGCGGAACGCCGGTTATCGTCCGCGCAAGCGACGGCGCGGTGATCGAAGGTTATCGCAGCGCATCTGATATCCGCGTGTTTGCAGGTCAAACCAAAGAAGCCGTGAAATGATCCGGTTTCATCAAACAGCGGCGCTACTTATTTCCAGCATCGCGCTCTCGGCCTGCGCCAGCCTCGGCACCAATGTGAGCGGCAGTTTTGACTGCAAGGCGCCGGGCGGCAGTTGCGCACCGACTTCCGAAATTGACGCGGCGGCAAGCGCAGGCCTGATCGAAGAAGCATCTTCAAATGGGGGCCGCAGACGAGCGATATCGGCTGACGCCGCGCGTACCGGCGAGCGGGTCCTCAAAATCGTCTTTCCGGCATTTGTGGATACAAATGGCAATCTGCACGATGCGCGCGCGGTTCATGTGGTTGCGAGATCGCCGGACTGGGAATCGGTGGTTATTGGGCGGGACACATCCAATATCGCAAAATCACTGTCACGCGCCATCGCGAGGCAATCGAGAAATACAACGCCTCAAAGTTCGGGCGCTAAAATTTCGCCGCATTCTTTAGAGTCAGAGCTTTCTCGGGAAGCTGCCAGCGATACTGATCCATTTCTCAAAAGTTCATATGAATTGCCTTCGCGCCTTGTCACTCCCTTCTCGGTGCGAGAGGCCATTGCCGGAGCCAAAGCCCCGGTGACCGAGGGGTTCGATTGGTTCCCTCCCCCAGAAAATCGGACCCCTCACCCTGATTCCGCTTCATCGGCACGGAATTTTCCAAGCATTGAAGCGATAGAAGCTGCCAAAACACGAAGCGCGAAAACACAATCCCCGCAGGAGAAGAAATAATGGACTTTTCTCTTGGCAATGCGCGCGACCGGGTGCTGGCGGGGCTATTTGGTGATAGCCAAAGGCCCGATCATCAGAGACCAAGCATGGCGCTCGATATGCTGTCCGACTGGCTTCCCTATCGGGTTTTTGATCCTGGACCGCGGCTTTATCGTAACGCTCACTCTAAAGGGTTTATTCTCACCGCTGCCCCGCTAATTGGCGCAGATGAACGCACCGGCTAAATACTGGGTCAGTTTTTCTCCGAAGGCATGCCCGAAGGCGCGTGTCTGCAAATTCTTCATTTTGCCAGCCCTCGCATCGGCAAGGTGGTCGCGCCCTGGTTTGCCGCGCGCTACAAACAGGGCGGGGTCTATGAGGCCATGGCGCGGCACCGCGCGAAAAAACTCTATGATCTTGTCTGGCATAGCGGCTCGGACCACGGTCCCTTCCATGCGCGCTCTCATAATCTGGTGATTTCCTTGGGCGTTCCCACATCATCGAACGTCGATGACAGTGAGCTTCTGCAATGCCGTGAAGGATTGACCGGCATGCTGACCTCGCTTGGCATTGATGCAAGTGAAATGATGCCCGAAGAGCTGATCGGATTAATCGATGATCTGACTTCGCCAACGACGGCAAACCAGGAAGACCGGATCAACTATAACGCGCTTGATGATATCGCGTCGCAGGCCATTCGCCGTGATATCGAATTGGAGGTTGAAGATGACCGGATGATCCTGCGCACCGAGCGGTTCCGCGAAATTGGTCGCAGCGCAGATGGCACGCCAGAAATCGGCGCCATATATCCAGACAGTTTTGATCTGCGCCATTTTGGTATTCGCCAGATGCCCGAGCGCTGGGCGCCCTGGGAATGCGCGCGGCTGATCGGCGACATGTTCACCGACAAGCTGCGCTTCCCCTGCCCGGCTGCCACCATGCTGTGTCTGGTCTATCCCGACCGGGAGTCGGCTTCTGCCAAGGCCGGATTCAAATTCATGCGCACGACCAGCCTCAGTCAATCCAAAAGCGCACGTTTTCTTCCCAAGCTCGCCGAACAATCGGCCGAATGGAACCATGTTCAGGCAGAGTTGCAGGCAGGCAAAAGACTGGTGCAGCTGTTTTACGGGATTACCAGCTACTCGCCGCTCGGCATGGGCGATGCGCATGAGCGGTCGATCAAGGCGATCTATAAAGCTGCTGGTTGGGATCTGGCGGACGAGCGTTTTCTTCAATTGCATGGGCTTATCACGGCGATGCCGCTGACGCTTGGCGACGGACTTGCCCATGATCTGAAGCGTCTGAAACGTCTTAAAACCATGCTCTCGACCAGCGCGGCCCATATCGCGCCGATGCAGGGCGAATTTCTGGGCGGGCCGTTGCCGCATCTTTTGCTCGTCGGTCGCCGCGGGCAGCCTTTTTACTGGTCCCCATTTGAAAATGATGCGGGCAATCATAATGTCGCGATCTGCGGCAAATCAGGATCGGGCAAGTCGGTGCTCTTGCAGGAAATGTGCGCCAGCCTGCGCGGTGCGGGCGCAAAAGTCGTGGTCATCGACGATGGCCGTTCGTTTGAACATTCAGCGCGGTTGCAGGGCGGGAGGTTCGTGGAATTTACCCTCAAATCCGGTTTCTCGCTCAACCCCTTTTCGATGGTGGATGATGCGCGGGCCGAATTAGACGATGATTACAAGCTCGACTGCTTTGCAATGATCAAGGCAATTGTCGGCCAGATGGCGCGGCACAGTGAAAAACTCAGCGATACCGAGCGCGGGCTTATTGATGAAGCGGTAACCGCAACTTGGGAAGGTTTGGGCAGCGGTGGTTCCATCGATAATGTCGCTGGGCTGCTAAAAGAACATGATGCGCCTCAGGGACAGGAGCTTGCCCAGGCGCTTGCGCCCTATACCGCCAAGGGCAGCTATGGCGGGTTCTTTGCCGGCCAAGCCAGCTTTGCGCTCGACGATGATTTTACCGTTTTTGAAATGTCCGACCTTGCAAGCCGTGAGGAACTGAGAAGCGTTATCTTGTCGGCGATCATGTTCATGACCAGCCAGGCGATGACGAGAACGCCGCGCAGCACCAAGAAGCTGCTACTGATTGATGAAGCCTGGTCGATGCTCAAGGGCGGATCGATGGGCGAATTTGTTGAAACCTATGCGCGTACAGCGCGTAAATATGGCGGCGCGCTCGCAACCGCGACGCAATCCTTGAATGACTATTATAAATCCGACGGTGCGACCGCTGCCCTGGAAAACAGCGACTGGATGCTGGTGCTCCAGCAAAAGCCGGAGACCATTGCCGACTTCAAGAAGAACGACCGGCTCGATATGGACGACCGCACCGAGACACTGATCCGCAATCTCAAACGCTCGGGCACCGAATATAGTGAAATCTTCATAAAGGGCCCCGACACCCAGGCGGTCGGCAGGCTTGTGCTCGATCCCTATTCGGCCTGCGTCTTTTCTTCCTCACCCGATGTCTATGCCGCGATTGAAGACGAGCAGAATGCAGGCGCCAGCCTTTCCGAGGCCATTGCGATTGTCTCTGGCGTTTCGGGCGACCGGGACAATGTCGGGAGGAACAGTTGATGCCCGGCCAATCCGATACGTTGTTCGACCAATATCTCGCGCTCGATGATCCCTATCAGCGTAAAACTGGCAATGCTCGCCTTCCGTGGCGAACCTACTTTGAGCATGCCTGTGAGATAGCGCTGCTGGCGAGCGGCTTTGCCTTCAGCACCGTGATGATCACGCTTGGCCTGCCATTGTTTTTCTTCCTTGCCATTTCAGGCTGGGATCTGGGCGGACTGTTCGCGCATCTCGACAATCTGTCCTCGCGCTATCTCGAAGCCGATGCGGTGCGGCGATTGACCTTCTCCTCCGATCTTAAATGGGTGTTTTTCACCGCAACCGCGCTGATTGCTGCGATCCGTTTTCCGGCATTCTTCAAGCGAATTATCATAAATTTTCCAGGCGGAGACGGCGATGAATAGGGGGGCACCCGAAAGCCGCTTGATCCCGGGCATCAGATCGATTGGCGCAGTGCTGATGATCGTCGCTGCTATTCTCTGGATTAGCTGGGTGAGTATCAATATTGCCCGCGACCAAAAACCCGAGATTATGCAGGTGCGCCTCTCGGAAATCATGAATGAATTTGTCGATGCCGAAGCGCGCAAAGACGGCGATCCTGAAGTCACACGCGAAACCATCGCGCGCTATTTGAAGACCATGGAGGACGCGGTTGCAGATTTAAGCCGCGAGGGCCGCATCATTATCGTATCCGAAGCAGTAGTTTCCCAAAACACGCCCGATGCAACACTGCTGCTCAAGCAGCGGATTGCACAAAAACTGGCGCAAGCGCCCAGTGAGAAACGCAAATGAGCGCTGTTATTCCAATGACCCGCGGATTCCTGACGCGCCTTAAAAGACCGCTTCTGTTGGCAGCGCTGGTTTCGCTACCGCTTGTTTACGCGCCAATCGCAAAATTCAGCGACGATCATGCACTGCTGATCAATGCCTCGCCCAGCCTGCCCCACTGGGCGTTCTGGCTCACAAAAAAAGGTACCATCGAGCGCGGCAGTTTAGTCTTTTTCGAGCCGCCGGTGTCGCCGCTTCTCGTGCATCACTTTGGCGAGAAACCGCTGATTTTTGGCAAGCGCGCATTGGGTTTTCCGGGCGATGAAGTCCGCCATGTTGGCAGTGAAGTCTTTATAAACCACCGCAGGATCGCGCGGACTAAACCGCGTTCACGTTTGGGCCTTGAACTCTTGTCAGGCCCGGACGGGATTATTCCTGAAAACTGCTATTATGTCGGCACGGATCATATTGATGGCTTTGATAGCCGCTATGCAGCGATTGGCTGGGTCTGCATCGGCCAAATTATCGGTACCGGAAAGGCAATATTGTGAGTGCGCGGCTTGCCCTGTTTCTGGCGCTGGCAGCGATGCCATCACCGCTTCTCGCCCGAGACTATGGTCAGCAGGGTACGCATTTTCCAATTATCGAGATTGATCTGCTGGATCAGATCAAGAGCAAACTCCATGCGATGGAGGCGAGCGGCGAAATTGACCGGCTGAATCAGAAACTCAAAGCGCAGACTATTGCGCGGGTGAACCGGCCCAAACCCGTTGCGGGATTGATCAGAGCCGATAAAACCATCACGCGGCTGTTCGATCCGACCATCACTTTGCAGGCCGACATATTTGACCATGAGAACCGCAAAATCTGGGCGCGCGGAACCAGGGTCAATCCGCTTGATACCGTTCTGCTGCGATCTGCGCTCATTTTCCTCGACGGCGATGATCCGGCGCAGCTCGAATGGGCTTTTGCGCAAAAACCAAGGACTGCGAAACTCATTCTGACCAACGGCGCACCGCTAAAACTGATGAAAGCACGCCAACGGCGCTTCTATTTTGATCAGGACGGCAAGCTGGTCAAGCATTTTGCAATAGGCGCGCTGCCCGCGATGGTCGATCAGCAAGGCCGGATGCTGCGCATCCGCGAATTTGCGCTTCCCAAAGACGGGGAGCAAAATCAATGACGAAGTGTTTTTTTAAATTGTGCGCAATAAAGTCCGTATTGCTGTTGTCTCTGCTCGCAATCAGTCTGCTTCTCTCGGCGCCAGCGCGCGCGGATGCGGGACCGGGCCGGTGCACCGGTAAATTTGTCAATCCGATCACTGATATCTGCTGGTCATGTCTGTTTCCGCTGTCGATAGGCGCGCTGGAAATCTGGCCGTCGAGCCGGCCTGATCCCAAAAACCCCGCACTGCCCGTTTGCCTGTGCGGTATCCGCCCCGGTATCGCGATGGGGTTCTGGGAGCCGGTACGTCTTGCTGATGTCAGCATGAAACCCTGGTGTTTTGTCAATCTCGGCGGGCTCAAGATCGATCCGGGATTTGACATCGGTTATCGCTCGATCTCAGGGCCATCCGCGATCGGCGGCGCCAGCCAATATTATTCCAGCTGGCATGTCCACTGGTATGCCTATCCGCTGATCTACTGGATGGAGATCGTCACAGACTTCCTCTGTCTGGAAGCAGGTTCAATCGATATCCTTTACATCTCCGAAATTGATCCGCTGTGGCAAGACAGCGAACTTACCGCGATCATCAATCCGGAAGCCGTGCTGTTTGCCAATCCGCTGGCGCTTGCTGCTTGTGCTGCCGATTGTGTTAGCGCCACAATCAACTTGCCGCGCGATGAGCTCTTTTGGTGCGCGGGCTGTCAGGGCAGCATGTATCCGATGAACGGCAATGTGTCTGCCAGCATCGGTCATGTCCAGGCATCCAGACTGGTGCTGTCGCGCTTTGCCTATAAACTCCACCGCCAGCTCGTGTCCTGGGGGACAATGGGCAAAAAAGGCCTGTGCGGCAAATATCTGATGCCGGTCATGCGCAAACAACAATACCGAATTCAGGCGACCAATCCCAACCCGGCGACCAAGGGCCGCTTTGCCTGCCCGCCGATTGGCGCCTCGACCACTTTTCAATCGGCCGGACAGGTCATTCCCGCCATTGGCGAGGACATGGGCTATCTTGTCTGGCGCAAACGAAACTGCTGCGCCCTGTGAAGAACTTCATTCTCTTTTCGTTTTTGTTCACGTTCTCCGCATCCACTGGATTTGCCGCCGCGCAAAGCATGGACCCGGACGCGCTCGACATTGACGCCATTAGGGCGTCCGCCAAAACCTATTCCGCCGAGGCAGAAGCGCTGGCTGAAAACGTCCGCATGCGCAGCGAAGGTTTGCGAGATGACGCGCGCCAGACACAAGAACAGGCACGGGCCAATCACCAACGATATACGAAGACTGTCGAGCGGAAACACACAAACAATGACATCAAAAAGGACGAAGTCTTCGATTTCGACCGGATGATTACGGATCATGCAAAAATGGCGCAGGCCAATCTCGGCGAGGCGCCGCGCTTCATTGCCTTTGCAAGCCTGTCGATGCCGCCGCAATCCTTGAAAACACTCGTTCGCGACACAGCGGCAGCGGGCGGCGTGACAGTGCTTCGCGGCTTTCCCGGAGGCAGCGCCAAACAGCTTACTAAAATGCTCACCGCTATGGCCTCCGACGGCCAACAATTATCCGCGCTGGGTATTGATCCCAGACTATTCCGTGCGTTCGATATCAAGGCTGCGCCCAGTTTTGTCATGGCCTCCTCCGATTTTACCCTTTGCGACGGCTTTGATTGCAAAGGCGCTGTCCCGCCCCATGACCGGATGACTGGCAACGTTAGCGTAGAATTTGCTCTAGAAACATTTGCGGGCGGCGCTGGCCCAGGATCGCGTCTCGCTAAGCTTCACCTTGCGCGTCTAAAAGATGGCGCTGAGCAATGAAGTTTTTGAACACAATGCTGCTCGCTGTGACGGTCATCCGTTTCTCCGCCGGATCACCTCTGGCGGCACAGGACCGTGAGGCTGCGAGAGAAGATGGCAAAACTTTTGCTAGCGAACAACAACGACGTGCGCGCTCAAATGCAAGCACGCGGCCTGATGCGGCTCGTATTCCAGGCTACACCTCAAATCCTGCTGAGGCGGGTTATGCTGATAATCCGGAACGCATTGAAGGCGATGCAAGGGCTGCAGCGCGCAGCCACGAAGGCTTGAAAGCGATAAAGGATTCCAATGCCCGGCGCGCAAAGTTTGAGATAGATGAAATCAAAGCAGTCACGGCGCGTTCCAAAACTATCAACGAAGATCCACTTGCCTATACCAGCGGAATGGAAATTGGCGGGGCGGAGGGAAGCTGCGTGCCGCTACCACCCTCGCCCCGATCGCCGGGTCGTTATACTGCTACTTGCAACAGCGGGGTGGCACTGGAAGAAACAAACGAGAGTTGCAGCATCTATCTAGATGTGAGCGTCGAAGCGCGGACCCAATATCATTATCTCTGCAGCTACATCAGTCCGTACGGTTTTGGCGGCGTCCCGTCTTGCGAGATATTTAACGCTAATGGATGCCGGGCGACGGGAATACGTCCAGGCCCATGTTTGCAATGGGGCGGAAACCGTGAACAGGATCGATATTGCGTTGAACCCGGCGAGCCTTATGTCGAGATGAGCTGCTCTTCTGCTGTTGCAGGAGAAACGCCTTACGCAACGTCATCTGAAAACATTATTCAGGCGAACCAAAATGATGCCGCCTGCCGAACTTTCACCGAAGATGCAGACTGCGAACAAACAGCCGAGACGTGCAGCGACAGCGATCCCGAAACCCGCATCATTGACGGCGTACAGGTCACAAAACCCTGTTGGGCATGGGAGCGAACCTATCAATGCAATGCCCGGCGCGCTGCCAATGATTGCGAGGAGTTGGATAATGATCAGGCATGCCAATTGCTGCGCGAGGATTGTCTGAGCGAAGACAATCCCTGCTCGACCACCGAACGGGTGTACGATTGCCCCCTTCCAGATACGCAAGGTTCTGGCAGCCAGTATATTTGTGACGGCGATGTCTATTGCATCGATGGATCATGCGAGACAATCGAACGTACGCCCAATGACGAGTTTAAGGATGCAGCTGTTGCGCTTCATGCAATGGACGATGCGCGCGGACAATTTGATCCTGATACATTGACACTGTTCAAAGGCGAACGGGAAACCTGCGGCTCCAAAGTCTTTGGCGTGCTGAACTGCTGCAAGGGAAAAGGGGTTCCTCTGATACCGGGGATAAGCCTGCTGGTAGCGCTGGGATGCAATACTGAAGAAATCCTGCTCCACCAGCGCGATGCGCAAGGTCTGTGCGCCTATGTCGGCAGCTATTGCTCGAAGAAAATACTCGGTATCTGCATCACCAAACGCAAAGCCTATTGCTGCTTCGAGTCAAAACTGTCGCGCATCCTGCAGGAACAAGGTCGCGCGCAGCTGCCAAAACCGTGGGCGCGGGCGAAGGACGAACAATGCGCGGGTTTCACCATTGACGAATTTGCCCGGCTTGATCTGTCACAAATGGACTTTTCGGAAATCTATTCGGAATTTACCGAAGCGGCACAGTTGCCCGACGAACTCGAAGCAGCCAATGACATCCAGCAAAAAATACAAGCCTTCTATGAGAATTCAGGACCATGAAAGATACTGTTCTCCCCACAGCTCATGCCATCAAGTTTTTGGCTTTGCTGGTTCTGGCGATGATGCTGCTGCTCGAAGCCGCAATAAGCCCAGCCCATGCCCAAGGGATTGAGTCTACAAACAGTGCCGACGCGCTATACTGCCAGAAGCGAAAGCTCGGCTACTGGTTCTATTGCAGCAGGCCTGGGCCGCCAGAAAACGAAAAAACTGAAACGGCCCCGAGTGCGCCTCCCCCGAGTGCTGCTGAGCGGCTTGACGCCGTAACCAGACAGCTGCGCGAACTCAAGGCCAGGGCGATACTGGAGCCAAGCGAAGAAAATGTCACGGCCTATATCCGCTTCCAGCGCGAGCAGCTCGACCGCGCGTCATTATTCTCCGATGTCTGGCAGCGCGCGATCTGGCAACAACCGGATCTGGATTATACATTACAGCGCCCGGTATCGACGCTGGCGAAACGGCAATGGCAGGACAGCCGCAACGGCGCGCGCGATTCCGTCATGGCAAATCTCGGAAAGCGCTACGGGCTTTTTTACTTTTTTGCGCAGAGCTGCGGCGCCTGCGAGGTCATGTCGCCGATTGTCAAATCGGTATCGAAGCGCTGGAAACTGACGGTGCGCGCGATTTCAACCGATGGCGGTCCATCGCGGCATTTCCCAAAATATTCGGTCGAGACTGGCCAGCGCACAAAAATGGGACTGGAGCCGAAGATCACGCCTGCGCTGGTCCTCTGGGATGCACTCAAAAACCGGCCAATCCCGATAGGCTACGGCATACTCTCGGCCGATGAATTGCAGGACCGCATTTATTTACTCACATCAAAGGAAGCCGGACATGATTTTTAGAAAAACTATCGCAGCCTTGGCAGCAGCAAGTCTAATGATAACACCCGTTTCCGCCAATGTTGGTGACAGCATGGACCGGTTCATGGATGACATGGGCGGCGCGGCCAATGTCACCGGGCCCACTGCTTTTGAAGGCCAGTCAGCCGGCTATTATAGCCTGGGCAATGTCTGGACGCGCTTTCCCCAGAAGACGACCAATATCGCAAACCTGCAACTACCCTCTGCCAAGGCAGGCTGCGGCGGCATTGATATATTTGCGGGCAGTTTTTCTTTCATCAATGCCAGCGAAATTGTCGCGATGCTTAAAGCGGTTGCCAATAACGCGGTCGGCTTTGCCTTCAGCCTCGCCATCGATACGGTGTGCCCGGAATGCTCGAAAATCATGCAGGAATTTTCGCAAAAAGCGCAGCTCATGAACAATCTCAATATCAACAGCTGCGAAATGGCCCAGGGCCTGGTCGGCGGAATATGGCCCAAAGGCGATCTCGCCGACAAGGCAATTTGCGAAGCGATTGGTAACTCGGAAGGCATTTTTACCGATTATGCCGCCGCCAAACATGGGTGCGGAACCAAGGGCCAGCGCAATTCAACGAACGATTCCGCGAGCACCGACTATGCCGATGTTCACCCCGGCATCGCGCGCAACTACACATGGCATATTTTGAAGAAATCGGCCTTTTTCAGCCCGAACGGTACATTTGACCGCGAACTCGCCGAATATGCAATGACACTCATTGGCACGATCATCTACGTGCCGCCCAAAGATAATGCACCGGGCAAATTCGTACCTTTTGCAGGCGATGCCTCTTCGACTTTGGTAACTGCGCTCCTCGACGGCACATCGGGGCAGACGATCAAGGTTTTTGATTGCGACGAACCAGACCAATGCCTTGATCCGACGTTCCGGAATATGAGCCTTGCAACATCCAAAGCCATACGTCCCCGGGTGGCTGCGCTGATCACCACCATGGTGGAGGCCATTCGAACGGATACCGCGATCGGCAATGCCGAGAAGGAATTACTCCAGGTGGCATCAGTGCCGCTTTACAAAATTCTCACTGTCCAGGCTGCCTATGGCCGGGGCATGCCGACCGACGACCGCGAGACCTTGGCCGAGATCGCTGCGGTCGATCTGCTCTTCGCGGTGCTCGAACGTATTGTTGGTGAGGCTGGCCGCTCGATGTCCACCTTCATTGGCGCGGATGAGGCCAAGCTTGCCATGTGGCAAGGACAGATGAGCGAAGTGCGCCGCGCATTGGCCGACAGGCAATCAAACAGCCAGGTGAAGGTCAGCGCCATCATGCAAATTATCGAGAAAACCGCGATGATTGAAAACATGCTCTCCGCTTCGATGTCCCCATCGATGGCAGCAGCGCTCGACTGGTCGCGCGCGGTCCAAAACCGCTCGCTGACCCCTTGAGCGGGGAAAACAGATAAATGGTCGAGATATTCACAATCGGCGGCGGCGAATATATCGTCAATGTGCTGAACGCGGTTGCCGCGTGGACGGGCGCTGGAGGCTATAAAAGCCTGATCCAGGTCGCACTGGTAATGGGTTTAGCATTATCCGTGATCGTCGTTGCCTTCAATCAGGACTGGCGCGCATGGCTGCACTGGTTCCTGGGCGCAACGCTTATCTACATGTGTCTGATGGTGCCGCGGCTTGATGTGCATGTCACCGACCGGATTAATCCATCGCTCGCTCCGGCCGATGTATCAAACGTGCCGCTGGGCCTGGCTTTGATGGCCAGCTTTACCAGCCAGGTCGGCGATTATCTGGTGCGTTCTTCTGAAACCGTATTCGGACTTCCCAGCGATCTGGATTATTCGCGCAACGGCATGATTTATGGCTCGCGGCTCTTTGATGCGACGCGCAGTTTGCGAATTTCCGATCCCGAATTTGCCGCCAATCTGGATGAACATTTCAAGCAATGTGTGTTTTACGATCTGCTGCTCGGCCGTTATTCGATGAAGGAATTGTCTGAAAGCGACGACATCTGGACGGTGATTGCATCCGGCAGCCCTGCACGTGCGCAGAAATTTCTGACCCGCAATCCCGACGATAGCGTCAGCGGAAATATCATTACCTGCCGCGCGGCCTACAATGACCTTAACTCCCAATGGACTGCGATGATTGATGAAATGGGGGCGATTTTTGGACGCCAGCTCTATCCCAAGCAGACCGAAGCGCTTGCCAAAGCCAAGCTGTTCGCTGATTTGCCCATCGCATATAGTTATTTGAGCGGAGTTTCCAAAAACGCCAGCGAGATCTTTCGGCAAGTGCTGACAATCAATGCGATGAACCAGGCGATGCACGGCATGGCGGGTTCAAGCGGCACATCGAGCGTAGATGTTTTTGCCCAAACCAGGGCTGATATCCAGACCGAAAGAACTTATTCATCAATCGCCCAGAACGCCATGAAATGGGTGCCCATCCTCAATATCGTGCTGACGGTGGTTTTCTATGCGCTATTTCCGGTACTGTTCCCGCTCTTCCTGATGCCAAAGACAGGACCGCTGGCGCTGAGGGGCTATATTACTGGATTTTTCTATCTCGCGGCATGGGGACCATTGTTCGTTATTTTGCACATGATACTGATGTTCAAGGGTGCCGCCGATGTTGGCGGTGCGGCAGGCGCCACCGGTCTTAGTCTCGCCAATTTTTCCGGGATGGTGGATGTCAACAATGATATCGGCGTGCTTGCAGGTTATCTAGTTGCGTCAATTCCATTTCTCGCAGGTGGGATAGCGAGAGGCGCGCTAGCCATATCCGGACAAGCCACGTCCTATTTGAATCCTTCACAAAATGCAGCCGAAGAAGCGGCGCGCGAGGCTAGCACAGGCAATGTGTCTCTCGGCAACAGCAATATTGAAAATTCCAGTGTGTTCTCGCGGCAATTTGCCCAAGGGTCGATTGCGCCTAATATTTCTTACGGCGCGGCGCAGACACGCGGGTTCAGTACGAGCGGAACGCAAACGACCAGCTTCCCCGACAACTCGTTCGACCAGGTGCCGAACTCTGCCTATCCGTTCACACCGACATTGGGTCAGGACTTTACCTCCAGACTATCGACACTTGCCTCCAATAGCCGATCACAAAGTGAAACATTTTCCAATCTTGCCCAGCAATCAACCAGCTCGGCGGTCACTCGGTTTAACGAGCTCAGAAACACATACAGTCAGGGATCTTCCTCTGAAACCGCGGTCGGCACGAACGAAAGCAACAGCGTCAACAGGGCGTTCAGCGAGGTCGATTCGGCATCGAGAAACTTGCAGCAGCAATATGGATTGTCGCGGAGGGCATCTGATGACATCAGCGTATCGTGGTTCCTGAACGGCGACGGCGCGCTAGGGGTAAAAGGAGAGAAAGGAGCGGGAAGCGCTTCGTTAGGCATCAAGGGGGGACGTAACCAAAGCTGGACCGATAGTGACATCGGCATTGCTTCCGAAGATCGAAATCGAATTATGGGAAGTCTGAGCCAGATTTCTGATAGCCGTAACTGGTCGAATACTCGGGATGGCTTTGTCCGCAGTGTCAGTTCGAGCAGTAGTTCCGCAGTTTCAAGCAGTGCGTCGGGACTGACCAGTTCGCTTACCGAAGCGCAAAGCTATTCTGTCGAAGCCAGACGGGCAGAGGAGCTTGCCAACCGTCTCGAAAACCAGGCGACTTGGTATGAAAGCAATAGTGCGACAGGATCGCTCAACCTAAGCCAGGCATATCGGGAGTGGGGCATGTCAGAAATGGAAGCCAATCGCGATTTTTATGGCAACGCGCGCTTTGATGATATTGATTTCCAGCTGAGCGCAGAAGGTCAGGAACTGCAAACCAGATTTGTGGCAGGTTATGCGGATAGACTGCACGACGATATCGAGGATAAACTGACACTTCCTGAATTTGCGCCGGTTCAGCGACCAAATGTGGGGAGCGCTGCCGCTGTCAGAGGAAGTGTGTCAATCGGAGGGTCGGGAGGAGGACAAGTGTCCGCATCGCCTGATGTTGATGACATAAGAGAGGAAGTGTCCGGCGCTCAATCAAGAGGCAAAAAAACGTGTAGGGACAGTTCAAGATGCGTTACAGAAACGCACCCGCAATGCTCGCGGAGCGAGCGCAGAAGCGGCAGATGATGTTAAGGAATGGAAGTGAATTAGATTTTGATGAGTCCATCATAAATTGCGACAAATATCCCGAAAGCTAGAAAAGCAATGAAAAATACGATCAACCCAAAACGTCCCCAAGGATCACGCCAGGTCTTTTTCCATGTGTAAGCGGTCAACCTGTCCTCTGCGAGAGCGCGATCTAGTTCCGATAAGCCAGGCCAGTTTTGCTGATCGCCAGATTGTGGTTTTTTGTCCTCGGTCATTTTTCCTACTCCAAGTTCTTGGTTCAGTAAGAACCAAGCCCCCTCTTCTCTTCAACCATAGCGGAAACTCAACTCGTCGTCATTTGAAAATGACTGGTCAAAATCGGCCAATCCAATGCTCAAGCTCGAGATGATAGCCAATGACATCAATATCCGAATATATGATATATGAACTTCGAATATCTAAGTATGAACCATGGGTTTGAATAGCTCCTAGATTTCTGGACACCTTCTTTCCTGAATTTGAGGTAAGGAGACGAAGGTGAGCAAGATACATTTCAGCGAAGATTTTAAACGGGATGCGGTTTCGCAGATTACGGAGCGGGGCTATCCTGTTGCAGAGGTTTCACGGCGTTTGGGTGTTAGTCAACATTCACTTTATGCGTGGAAGAAGAAGTTCGGATCGGCATCTGGCGGTGATGATGGCAGGGATGCTGAGATCAGACGATTGAAGCGCGAACTGACGCGGGTGACCGAGGAGCGCGATATATTAAAAAAAGCCACTGCGTATTTCGCCAGAGATGCAAAGTGAGATACGCGTTTGTTGCTGAGCATCGGCCTGTGTTTTCGGTACGTGCGATGTGTCGCAGCTTGTGTATCCATCCCAGTGGCTTCTGCGCATGGCTCAGGAACCCGCTGAGCAAACGGGCCAAGGAAGACGTCCGGCAGACCGAACTGATCCGGGAAGCATGGGAAGAGAGCGGTAAAGTCTATGGCTATCGCAAGCTTCACGATGATCTGCTGGATCAGGGTGAGACATGCTCTGCCAACAGAGTGGCGCGCTTAGCCAGTGTTTGGCTGGGAGCAAAGCGCAGATTGGCTATAAACGGCGCCCCTGGCAGCTACAATGGCAAGCCATCCATGGTCGTCGATAACACGCTGGATAGGCAGTTCGATGTCACAGTGCCGGATAAAGCTTGGGTGACGGACATTACCTATATTCGAACGCAGCAAGGATTTGCCTGTCTGGCGGTCGTGATCGACCTTTACTCGCGGCGTGTGGTCGGTTGGTCGATGCAAAGCCGTCAGACGACGGATGTAGTCCTGCAAGCATTACTCATGGCGGTGTGGCGCAGGAAGCCGAAGCACAGGGTGCTGATCCACTCAGACCAAGGCTCTCAATTCACTAGCATGGACTGGGCATCATTCCTCAGGGCTCACAATCTGGAACACTCGATGAGCAGGCGTGGAAATTGCCACGACAACGCTGTAGTCGAGAGCTTCTTTAACCTGCTAAAACGTGAAAGAATACGCCGCCGGACATATAAAACCCGCGAAGAGGCTAGACAAGACGTGTTCGATTATATCGAAATGCTCTACAATCCAAAACGTAAGCACGCTAGGAACGGCATGTTGTCACCGGTAGAGTTCGAACGACAGCAAAAAATGAATACCGAAGGTGTCTAGGCTCAGGATTCATTAATTGATCCAGAAGGCGCAGATAGCAGCGATGGTTATGGCGGCCATGAAGGTATCTGCCCTTCGATCATAGCGCGTGTGTATACGCCGCCAGTCTTTGAGTTTTCCAAACATGTTCTCGACCTTGTGGCGTTGCCGGTAGAGCTGTTTGTCGAAGTGCGCGGGCATTGTGCGCCCCTTTCGCGGCGGGATGCACGGTGTGATGCCCTTGGCCTTGAGGGCGGCGCGGTATTCATCGCTGTCATAGCCTTTGTCACCGGTCATCACGCAGGCGCGTTCAGGCAGCGCCGGACAGAGCAGCTTTGCGCCCTTGTGGTCGCTCATCTGGCCTTCGGTCAGACACAGCGCAACAGGCCTGCCTTCGCCATCACAAACGGCGTGTAGTCTGGAGTTCAGGCCGCCTTTGGTGCGCCCGATACATCTGGGTAGAGCCCCTTTTTGAACAGGCTGGAAGCTGTCCTGTGCGCCTTGAGGTGCGTCGCGTCGATCATCAGCACATCGGATTCACCAGCCTGTTTTACCAGCGCTGCAAATATCTGACTGAAGACCCCCAGCTTACTCCACCGGACAAACCGGCTATAGAGCGTCTTGTGAGGACCATAACCCGCTGGAGCATCACACCAGCGAAGGCCGTTCTTGATGACATAGATTATCCCGGAGAGCACCCGTCGGTCATCAACTCCGGGGACACCGTGAGACAGCGGGAAATATGGCTTGATACGGCGTATCTGTGCCTCGCTCAACATCGGTAAATCATTCATGCAAACATCTCCTTTGTGTGAAGCATGTTGAATCAACAACTTTAACGATATGCAAGCAATTTAATGCATCCTGAGCCTAGAAATCTAGAGGCTATTCATGGCTATAACGAGAGCTTCAACGGTAAACTCCGCGATGAGCTACTCAATGGAGAAATATTTTACAGCATGAAGGAGGCAACTATACTGATCGAACGCTGGAGGCGGCACTATAACACTGTCAGACCGCACAGGAGTTATAACCGGATCTGGTGTCTGGAAGAATTTGAAGTATGGGGCGTGCCTTGCTGAAATCGTTTTTGTCTGGAAATCGAAAGTAGCAAGAGGAGCACGCCACACATGGCAAAAGATACTGTGATTGATCCGGGTAGACCGGAGGGAATTGAACCACTGACAGAACTACTCAGACCGGGTGCGAAGCAGTTAATCGCCGAAGCGGTCCAGGCAGAGCCGGATGAGTTGATGACAAAGTTTGATGGTCACAAAACGGCTGACGGACGACAGCGCGTTGTCCGCAGTGGCCATCATCGCGAACGAGAGGTGATTACAGGGGTTGGCAAGGTCAGCGTCGAGGTGCCGAAGATCCGTAGCCGTGAAGGTACGCCGGAATGTTTTCAATCTCTGGTTGTACCGCCCTGCATCCGGCGAACGGCGACGCTGGACGCGGCGAACCCCTGGCTTTATTTGAAGGGTGTTTCGAGTGGCCAGATGCAGAGCGCACCGGAAGCTATTGCCGGCCCCGAGGCTAAAGGGCTGCCGGCCAATGTCGCGGGGCGTTTGAAGCGGCAATGGGAAGCTGAATACAAGCAATGGTGTACTCGAGCGGTGTCTGATGAATGGGTCCATATCCGGGCTGATGGCATCTACAGTGGTCTCAGAGGCGACGATGGCCGATTGTGCTGCCTGGTTATCATCGGCGTGAACAGCCGGGGTCACAAGTACTTCCTGGCAATCGAAGATGGTGTCAGGCAGTCAAAACAGAGCTGGCGTGAGGTGTTGCTGTCTCTGAAACAACGGGGTCTGGACCAACCCCCGAAGTTGGCAATTGGAGACGGCGCCCCGGGCTTCCGGGCCGCAGTGGAGGAAGTGTATCCGGAGACGGGCGTTCAACGTTGCTGGCAACGTTGCTGGATGCACAAGACCGGCAATGTGCTGAACTATCTGCCGAAGTCTGTCCAGGAGAAAGCGAAGCAGGGTCTGCATGATATCCGGATGGCAGAAGATCGAGCTGATGCAGCAAAGGCGTTCGATAATTTTGAGGAACGTTTCGGTGCAAAGTACCCCGAGGCGGTGGAATGCTTATCGAAAGACCGTGACGCGTTGCCGGCATTTCATGACTTTCCAGCGGAACACTGGACCCGTATCAGGACAACCAATGTCATTGAGTCGAGTTTTGCGACGATCCGGCATGGAACACGCCAAGCCAAAGGTTGTGTCACGCGCAATACGATGTTGACGATGGTCTGCAAGATGGGATTATGCGCAGAAGATTCCTGGCGCAAATTGAGAGGCTTCAGACACCTGGCGAAGGTGATTGAAGGCGTGAAGTCTAAAGATGGAAGCGAGGTGAACAAGGACGACATCCCAGCCGCATGACTAACTTGCCAGACACTACTTTTGACAATAACTCCTCCGCCATCCGACCAGATGCCGTAAAGTCGTTCGAGTTCCGGTGTAGAAACACCATCTGGTGTCGCCAAGCCTTCAGTCATTGCTCCTTTGCCAATCCGGTTAGGCAGGACTGCTCCACATGGAAGCGTGAGTGGATCTGAAAGTACTACGGTCATGGTGGCCCCTTTTGCATTGCGAATAGAAACTGATTCTGTCGAATATCCGAATTTTAAGCAAGTAGAACCGCCCGTTAACGACATAAAATATTGTTTTAGCTGCGATTTGGAATTCTGAACAAAAGGTGTATAGTGCAACTAAGTCAGCGGGAAGCAATATCCGGCGATGAGAGAGATGACTGTCAGGGGAATTTATATGGTTGCGGCAGCTTCGCACAGAAAAACATCCGAATCACTACCGGACAAAGTGGTGTCACCCTATAGCGGTGCGAAATGGGACAAAAAAATGAGCAATCATTGCGCCTTCGCATTGCTCACCTACACATTGCTGCAGATTTTCATTGTAATGGGCGCCATCGAAACCAAGGGTATGTCAATTGCGCCCTATTTTGGTCTGGTGCTGCTGGTTGCTATCATCATTCCCTTTTGCCGCAAATATGAACAACGCTGGCAAAAAATGCACGAACGGGGGCTTTCCGAACAGAGCCTGGCCGCAAAATTTCGGAAGGATTTGATCATTCTGTGGGTGCTCGCTCTTGGGCTTCCCTTTGTCTTTGTGACAATCTTTAAATCCATTGCCGCCATGATGTGACGGCTGCCTGCCGTTGATTATTTCCTGACATTGACCTCGGCCATCGCCGCACCTATGTCCCGCCCATGCTAAAACCTTCCGAAGCGCAGGATCGCGCTGACTCGCTAATTTCCCAAGCTAATAAGGCTGGAGCCGATGCGGCAGACGCCATTTATGTCTGTGACGCCGCGACCCAAGTTTCGATGCGGCTCGGCAATCTGGAAGATGTCGAACGCTCTGAAGGTGAAGAGATTGGCCTGCGGGTATTTGTAGGAAAGCGGTCCGCCACGGTTTCTTCATCTGACATGGACCCACAAATTTTATCGGATTTGGTGGGTCGAGCATTGGACATGGCAAAAGAAGCGCCGGAAGATCAATATGCCGGAATTGCCCCAGAAGAACTCCTGTTGAAATCCGAACCGCACCCGATCGATGGTGATGATGGTCAGGACCCTGAACCGGAGTTGCTTCGCGAAATGGCGCTAAATTCTGAGGATGCAGCCCGTGCCGTTCCAGGTGTGACCAATAGTGAAGGCGGCGGAGCGAGTGCGGGCCGTACCATTGTGGCTCTAGCGACCAGTCATGGTTTTCCCGGCGCCTATTCCACAAGTGGTTACAGCATTTCCGCCAGTGTGATCGCTGGCGAAGGCGACGGCATGGAACGCGATTATGCCTATGACAGCGTGCGCCATCTTGAGGACCTGAACGACGCTGAAACGGTTGGCAGGGAAGCCGGCGAGCGCGCAGTGTCTCGCCTCAATCCAGTTGAGTTTGATTCCGGTGCGATGCCAGTCGTTTATGATCCACGTGTCGGCAACAGCCTACTCGGACACTTCATCAGCGCGATCTCGGGGAGCAGTATCGCCCGCAAAACTAGTTTCTTGTTAGAGGCGCTCGACACGGAAGTGTTTGACAGCGCAATCACAGTTATCGACTGCCCTCATCGCAAGCGCGGTTTGCGATCCAAGGCGTTTGATGGTGAAGGGCTGCCCACTGCCAAAACCAAACTGGTCGATAAAGGCCGCCTAACCCAGTGGATCATGGAAAGCGCCTCGGCGCGGCAATTGGGTTTGCAGCCCACGGGCCATGCTTCGCGCGGCGTCGGCGGCTCTCCGGGGGTGGGCACAACAAATTTGCACATGTGCAACGGTTCAGTAAGCAAGACCGATCTTATCAAAGATATCAAGCATGGCGTTTATATCACCGAGTTGATCGGCATGGGTGTCAACGGTGTGACTGGCGACTATAGCCGGGGCGCGGGCGGATTCCTGATCACCGATGGTGAGATCGGACCTCCAGTTTCAGAAATTACGATTGCAGGCAATCTGAAAGACATGTTCAATAGCCTGATTGCGGCGGATGATCTGCAGTATAAGTACAGCACCAATGTTCCGACCCTGCGGACCGACAGCATGACGGTGGCTGGTGGCTGAGATCGATTTTGAACGGGTTGTTGCTATCGCCAAAGCGAGCGGAGCGCTGGCCATGCAGCAATGGCGGCTCGGTAAGGAAGCGGACAAGACCTGGGAAAAATCTCCTGGCCAGATCGTCAGCGATGCGGATATTGCGGTGAGTTATAACCGGATCTGGTGTCTGGAAGAATTTGAAGTATGGGGCGTGCCTTGCTGAAATCGTTTTTGTCTGGAAATCGAAAGTAGCAAGAGGAGCCCGCCACACATGGCAAAAGATACTGTGATTGATCCGGGTAGACCGGAGGGAATTGAACCACTGACAGAACTACTCAGACCGGGTGCGAAGCAGTTAATCGCCGAAGCGGTCCAGGCAGAGCCGGATGAGTTGATGACAAAGTTTGATGGTCACAAAACGGCTGACGGACGACAGCGCGTTGTCCGCAGTGGCCATCATCGCGAACGAGAGGTGATTACAGGGGTTGGCAAGGTCAGCGTCGAGGTGCCGAAGATCCGTAGCCGTGAAGGTACGCCGGAATGTTTTCAATCTCTGGTTGTACCGCCCTGCATCCGGCGAACGGCGACGCTGGACGCGGCGAACCCCTGGCTTTATTTGAAGGGTGTTTCGAGTGGCCAGATGCAGAGCGCACCGGAAGCTATTGCCGGCCCCGAGGCTAAAGGGCTGCCGGCCAATGTCGCGGGGCGTTTGAAGCGGCAATGGGAAGCTGAATACAAGCAATGGTGTACTCGAGCGGTGTCTGATGAATGGGTCCATATCCGGGCTGATGGCATCTACAGTGGTCTCAGAGGCGACGATGGCCGATTGTGCTGCCTGGTTATCATCGGCGTGAACAGCCGGGGTCACAAGTACTTCCTGGCAATCGAAGATGGTGTCAGGCAGTCAAAACAGAGCTGGCGTGAGGTGTTGCTGTCTCTGAAACAACGGGGTCTGGACCAACCCCCGAAGTTGGCAATTGGAGACGGCGCCCCGGGCTTCCGGGCCGCAGTGGAGGAAGTGTATCCGGAGACGGGCGTTCAACGTTGCTGGCAACGTTGCTGGATGCACAAGACCGGCAATGTGCTGAACTATCTGCCGAAGTCTGTCCAGGAGAAAGCGAAGCAGGGTCTGCATGATATCCGGATGGCAGAAGATCGAGCTGATGCAGCAAAGGCGTTCGATAATTTTGAGGAACGTTTCGGTGCAAAGTACCCCGAGGCGGTGGAATGCTTATCGAAAGACCGTGACGCGTTGCCGGCATTTCATGACTTTCCAGCGGAACACTGGACCCGTATCAGGACAACCAATGTCATTGAGTCGAGTTTTGCGACGATCCGGCATGGAACACGCCAAGCCAAAGGTTGTGTCACGCGCAATACGATGTTGACGATGGTCTGCAAGATGGGATTATGCGCAGAAGATTCCTGGCGCAAATTGAGAGGCTTCAGACACCTGGCGAAGGTGATTGAAGGCGTGAAGTCTAAAGATGGAAGCGAGGTGAACAAGGACGACATCCCAGCCGCATGACTAACTTGCCAGACACTACTTTTGACAATAACTCTTGGGCGCGCGTTCTGCCTGCCTAAAACTAGGGAGTTGTTAACCATGAAGACCCTTTTATTTACTGGCCTTGCTGGCGTTTTGGCATCTGCGCCAGGAACCGCGATTGCGGCAGCCGACTCGGTACCACCGGTGGCACCCGTCGACCTGAGCTTCGCCTCGCCAACTGCCATAGCGGCGGGTTCTCAAGGCATGAAAGCTCCCAGAGCCAAAATGGGCGGGCATAGGATGCGTGGTCAGGGTATGAAAATGCGTGGCCACAAGCAGGTTCGAGGCCGCAACCAAATGCGTGGTCACAAAACGAGAAACCGGGGCCACAATGGAAAGCGGTTCCGCGGGCATGGCCGCAATCGTGGCGGCAACTTTGGATATTTTGTTGGCGGTGGTTTTCCAACGCTTGGTTACAGCCCAACCTATGTCGTGCAACAGCCCACCTATAGCTATGCACAGCCACAACCAAGCTATTACCCAGTTCCTTATCCGGTTCCGACACCGGTCGCTTATCCAGCACTAGCACCGACGGCAGTTGTCGTGGAAACTGTTGGTCACAAAGGCAAGGGTTTAACCAAACCCGCGCACCGGATTGCAGCACAGGCTCCTCAGCAGGCACAATATGATCATCGAGTCATTGCATCGGATCATCACTCAAGTGCTCCCGCAACACATGCAGGCACGACCTATCAAGGCGACTGGGATGGCGCATATCGTGAAGATGGCACCTATCAGGGCCAGTGGCAGGGAACATATCGTGATGAGCAGGGTCGCGCCTATCAGGGTCAATATTCCGGCACTTTCATCGGTGATGGCGACGCGCGTCCGATTGATCGCGGTTATGCACAGCAAGCACCGACACGCGAATATTATGAAGATGATCGCCGTTATAGCCGGGAACAGGAAGAAATGGCCTATCTGGAACGCTGCAAGAAGAGCAGCGGTATCGGTGGTGCAGTTGTAGGCGGAGCCATTGGCGCATTGGCGGGTAACCGCATTGCTGGCCGCGGTAATCGCCTAGGAGGCTCCCTGATCGGCGGCGGCGTTGGTGCTCTTGCCGGTGCGGCAATTGAACGAAGCACCGACCGCTGCCGTAAGCTGCTCAAAAAATACGGTTACGATCGCAATTATGCCGAGCGCGGTTATACACCGCAACGGGCGCCTCGTGCACCGGTTCAATCCCATCATGGTTACGGCTATGGATATGGCTGGCAGGGGATATTACCAGCCTGCCTACTATTATCCACCCCAGCCACAGGTCACGACCGTTGTCGTGCAGTCGCAGCCGGTAACGACAACAACCACAACCACGACAATCGAAGAAGAATATTATTATGAGAAGCCGAAATATGTAGCCAAGAAGCGCTACAAACCGGCCAAGCGAGTCTGGAAGCCGCGCCCCAAACCGGCTCCAAAGCTAAAAGGTTGCCAGCAAGCCAACTGCTACTACGACCAGTAGGCGAAGCAGGGCACCAAAACGAAAAAACCCGCCGACTGAGAGGTTGGCGGGTTTTTTGTATCTAATCTTGAAAGCAAATGAGTCTTTAAGACTGGTTTTGATTCTGCTTGCGTAAATGATCGGTAGAGTCGAACCTTAGCCAGCCCTCTGGTCCAAGACGTTCAAGCGGACGGAAACGAATTTTATACTCCATCCGGCGTGATCCATCGACCCAGTAACCAAGATAGACATAAGGCAATCCCGCACGCTTGCTGCGCAGTATGTGGTCCATGATGATGTAATTGCCCAATCCTGTGCGATCAGGATGATCCGCATCAAAGAAGCTGTAAATCATCGACAGGCCGTCGCCCTGTTGGTCCGTGAGACATGCACCAACCAATCGTCCTTTTGAACCATCGTCAGTGGGTTCGCGATACTCAACGAGGAGAGACTTGACGGGTGTTTGCTCAACCATGTCCGAATAGTCCATCTCGTCCATCTCGGTCATACCGCCACCGGGATGCCGTTTGGATAGATATTTCTGAAGCAGCAAAAACTGTTCTTCTGTCGCCCAAGGCTCGCAGGTCTCTACGACCAAGTCTTGATTTCGTCTCAGGTTTTTGCGTTGCGTAGCACTCGGCTTAAACTCAGTTGCAAGGACGCGAACAGAAACACATGCTTTGCAATCTAGGCAGCTTGGTCGATAGGCTACATTCTGGCTACGCCGAAAACCAATCCGGCCAAGGGCATCGTTGAGTTCGTCTGTGTGTGGCCCGTTAAGCTCGGTAAAAACCTTGCGTTCGCTTTTGCCCGGCAGATAGGGGCAGGGGCTAGGGTTTGTTACAAAAAATCGCGGAAAGCGAACCGGAGCGGTCACAGATACCAGCCTTTGCCATTGGTCATGAATCGAGGATTATTATTATGGCGCTTCTTAAGAAGAATGGAAAGCCAATTTACCACATCGATTCATTCAAACTCATCGATCAGGCTGATTGAGTGCCAAAAAAAAGCGGGGCAAAAGCCCCGCTTTCAAATTCCAAAAATCGCATATCTCAGGGGCTTGTTGGGTTACCGTCATCAGCGATGATGATGATACCTGCGATCACAGCAGCGGCTGCCAGAAGGGCGATAACAATTCCATTTTCGCCTTCCAGGTTTTCAGCAGAACCACTTACGCGTTCTACAGCAGGTGCAACACTATCAACCGCCTGTGCAGACACAGGTGCAACCGTCAATGTTGTAGCGGCCACTACAGCAGCCATTTTTTTCAAATTCATCTTTTTGCTCCAATCAGGATATTAAAAATCTTAATTTTCAAACCGAAGGCCCGTTCATTGCCCCCAAACTTCTAACGATATGCCGCTGCGACTATATTAATATACGACTTCGTTGATCTCTTAAATAAAATAGAGAATTTGGAAAAGCAAGTTGAAAAACGAATATTTACGCCTGAACGAATTGCCTGCGGGTCGAGGCAATCAATAGTTTCGATCGCAACTATTTTTTAACATAGACTGGACGTCCACCCAACCATGTTTCGATCACCTTTTGGGCGCGAATTGCCGTAGGAGGATCAAGCATCATATCTCCGTCAATAATTATGAAATCCGCTCGTTTTCCGGGTTCTAGGCTGCCTATTCTATCCTCGGCGAAAGCGGCAAAGGCTGCGTCAATTGAATATGCCTTCCAAGCCTGTTGCCTTGATAGCCTTTCTTCCGGAAGCCATCCGCCAAAAGGCTGACCCGTTGCATCTTCCCGCGTGATAGCGGCGGCGATTCCGGCGAAAGGGTCGGATGATTCAACTGGTACATCGGTACCAAATGCCAATTTTCCGCCCGAAGCAATGATAGATCGCCACGCATATGCCCCGCCCAACCGGTTTGGCCCCAGTCTGACTTCGGCCATCAGGCGGTCCGAGGTCTGGTGAACGGGCTGCATAGAAGCTATTGCGCCTGTTTTTGCAAATCGGGTAATATCAGCGGGATCGACAATTTGCGCATGCTCAACACGCCAACGCCGGTCACCCGCAAATGTGCTCTGCATCTCTTCAATTGCGGTCAATATTTCATCATTGGCGCGATCACCAATAGCATGAACAGCAACTTGAAAACCATCCATGGCGGCCCGACTCATTTTGTTTTTGAGTTGTGCCGGTGTCAGCAGGGCCAAGCCTTCGGTATCGGGTTTATCGGCATAAGGTTGTTTGAGCCAAGCACCGCGTGAACCCAGCGCACCATCTAGATATAACTTCACACCAGCCAATTTCAGTCGATCTTTATAGAGCCATGGTGATGGCCCCGGCCCACCAATCGCTATCATGTTATCTATTTCTGCGGCATAGGAAATGATACGAATATTGAGCTGGCCCTTGTCCCCTGCCCTTCGGAAACTTTGCCAATCCTGCATAGTGGTGCCCATATCAGCAATGGTTGTGACTCCATTGGCCAAAAGGATTTCCTGCGCTTTCGCTAGCGCGAGGTCTCTGTCAACGGGTCTTGGTTCGGGAATCGCGGTTGCGATTAACTGGGAGGCTTTGTCGATGAATATGCCGCTCGGCTTGCCCCCTATTCTTATGATCTCGCCGCCCGCCGGCGCTTTGCTCTTTGACGAAAACTCGGCGGCTTCCATTGCGGCACTATTCGCCCAACCGGCATGTCCATCGACCCGGTCCAGCCAAACAGGTCGGTCAGGCACAACAGCATCCAGTTCAGCGGCTGTAGGAAACCGGCCAAGCCCCCATTTTTCCTGGTTCCATCCGCGCCCCAAAATCCACTGACGACCTGGATACTGCTCGGCATATGCCTTTATTGCTGCCTGCGCTTCGGCAAGGCTATTGGTGCCGGACAGGTCAAGCGTAAGTGCTCCGAATCCCAAACCCATTACGTGACCATGCGCGTCAACGAAGCCGGGAATCAGGGTTTTTCCTTCTCCATCATATTGAAAATCAACCTGCTTGGGCCGCTTGTCGCGACGACCGAGTAACTGTTTCACCCGGCCTTCATCGTCGACCAGCATCGCATTGAAGCGCCGAACGGTTCCCTGTTCGGTCACGGTCATACCATTGACATTCTCGATCAGACTATCAGCCTTTGCGGTTCCCGCACCAAAGGTGGCCAAAAACAGACCTACGACAACCATCGATAGAGATTTGGAAAATAGATTCACTTCACGCCTCCCGCCTTTGGCAACCGGGTGACAAGCGAACTGGTGTCGCTACGCCCTCTCCCAGCGGATTGTACTTCAGAATAAAACTGGTCGACCAGCGATGCGACCGGAATCGCGGCGCCGTTGGTCCGCGCTTCTTCTATTGCCAGCCCCAGATCCTTACGCATCCAGTCGACAGCAAAACCAAAATCAAATTCATCCTCTGACATTGTCTTCCAGCGATTATCCATCTGCCAGCTTTGCGCTGCGCCGCCGGAAATTGCGTCGTAGACCTTTGCCAGGTCCAACTTACTGGCCTGGGCAAACCGCAGCGCTTCGGACAAACCTTCAAGCACCCCGGCAATAGCTATCTGGTTACACATTTTAGTGGTCTGACCTGCACCGGTTTTTCCAACATGTACGATCCGGCCCGCATAGGCGAACATGATAATTTCGGCGGCCTTGAACGCTTCTTCACTGCCCCCGCTCATGATCGAGAGCTTGCCATTTTCGGCACCGGCCTGCCCGCCGGACACCGGTGCGTCGATGACATGGATCCCCCGACCTTGCGCCTCCACGGACAACTGCCGGGCAATCCTAGCTGATACCGTCGTATGGTCGATAAACAACGCTCCTTTTTGCATAGACGAAAAAGCGCCGTCGCGGCCCATGGTCACCGCGGCTAGGTCGTCATCATTACCTACACAGGTAATGACTATTTGAGCATCTTTTGCAGCATCGGAAGGGTTACCGGCAACCGTGCCGCCATGATCCTCCGCCCATTTCTCAGCCTTTGCCCTAGTGCGATTATAAACGGTGAGCTCATGCCCCGCCCTGACCAGATGCCCAGCCATCGGTCCACCCATTACACCAATTCCGATAAAACCGATTTTCGCCATAAATTCCTGAACCCCTGCATTGGATATGTTTGCGGGCATAATCATTGTTTCCCTATATGACCAGATGCGTTAGGGGCCTTTTCGATATGACCAACTTGCTGAAGTCCACCCTGCCATCTTTCGATTTTGAAGATGTAAAGGCAGCGCACGAGCGGATCAGGGACCGCATCGTCAAAACCCCTACGCTGAAAAGCATCACCCTGTCCGAGTTGGCGGAAGCAGAAGTCTATTTGAAATTTGAAAATCTGCAATTTACCGCGGCCTATAAAGAGCGCGGAGCATTGAACGCGTTGCTGTTAATGGATCAGAGCAAAAGGAAGGCTGGCGTCATCGCGGCTTCCGCTGGCAACCACGCGCAAGGCTTGGCTTATAACGCGAGAAATCTCGACATCCTGGCGACAATCGTGATGCCGAAAACTACTCCCATGGTGAAGGTTGAACAGACCCGCGGTCATGCTGCCGAAATCGTCCTGTTTGGCGGTACTTATGATGAGGCTTATGCGCATGCGCTAGAACTCGCTGAACAGCGCGGCCTTACGTATATTCATGCGTTTGACGACCCTTACGTCGCGGCCGGCCAAGGTACCGTTGCGATCGAAATGCTGGACGATGTTCCCGAGCTTGAACGGTTGATCATTCCCATTGGTGGTGGCGGGCTGTTTTCAGGAATGGCGACGGCAGCACATGCAATGAAGCCGGAAATCAAAATGACCGGCGTTCAGGCAAAGCTTTATCCCAGCATGTATGGCAAACTAACCGGCGAAGATGTCAATCCCGGCGGTGATACGCTTGCCGAAGGTATTGCGGTTCGAAATCCCTCAGAATTTACGGCCGAGATTATCAGGAAATATGTCGACGAAATTCTATTGGTCGGTGAAGCGCAGCTGGAAGAGGCTGTCAGTCTGCTCCTCCAGATTGAGAAAACGGTGGTCGAAGGCGCTGGTGCTGCCGGTCTGGCGGCCTTACTGGGTAACAAGGAGAAGTTTGCCGGAGAGAAAGTCGGCCTCATTCTTTGCGGAGGCAATATCGACATTCGGCTGCTCGCCAATGTCCTGCTACGCGATCTTGCCCGTACCGGTCGCCTCGCCCGCTTGCGCCTGCATCTGCGTGACCAGCCAGGCGCGCTATACAATGTGGTCAAACAGTTTGCCGAACATGAAGTCAATATTATTGAGGTTTACCACCAGCGGGTGTTCACCAATCTGCCGGCCAAGGGCTTGATCACCGATATTGAGTGTGAGGCCAAAGATCGTGAGCATCTCGAGGCATTGATCACCGATCTGAACAGGGCTGGCTATGATGTTCGACAGGTGGAATTGGCGGATTAGCCTAACAATCAGCTTTGAAGACGGCCTTCAAACTCTGCCGCTGAAGCCAGAGTCGCTATGGACTGATCAAATGCTCTGGACAGATTTTTAAGCTTTTTGAATAGCCCCTAGATTTCTGGACACCTTCGGTATTCATTTTTTGCTGTCGTTCGAACTCTACCGGTGACAACATGCCGTTCCTAGCGTGCTTACGTTTTGGATTGTAGAGCATTTCGATATAATCGAACACGTCTTGTCTAGCCTCTTGGCGGGTTTTATATGTCCGGCGGCGTATTCTTTCACGTTTTAGCAGGTTAAAGAAGCTCTCGACTACAGCGTTGTCGTGGCAATTTCCACGCCTGCTCATCGAGTGTTCCAGATTGTGAGCCCTGAGGAATGATGCCCAGTCCATGCTAGTGAATTGAGAGCCTTGGTCTGAGTGGATCAGCATCCTGTGCTTCGGCTTCCTGCGCCACACCGCCATGAGTAATGCTTGCAGGACTACATCCGTCGTCTGACGGCTTTGCATCGACCAACCGACCACACGCCGCGAGTAAAGGTCGATCACGACCGCCAGACAGGCAAATCCTTGCTGCGTTCGAATATAGGTAATGTCCGTCACCCAAGCTTTATCCGGCACTGTGACATCGAACTGCCTATTCAGCGTGTTATCGACGACCATGGATGGCTTGCCATTGTAGCTGCCAGGGCGCCGTTTATAGCCAATCTGCGCTTTGCTCCCAGCCAAACTGGCTAAGCGCGCCACTCTGTTGGCAGAGCATGTCTCACCCTGATCCAGCAGATCATCGTGAAGCTTGCGATAGCCATAGACTTTACCGCTCTCTTCCCATGCTTCCCGGATCAGTTCGGTCTGCCGGACGTCTTCCTTGGCCCGTTTGCTCAGCGGGTTCCTGAGCCATGCGCAGAAGCCACTGGGATGGATACACAAGCTGCGACACATCGCACGTACCGAAAACACAGGCCGATGCTCAGCAACAAACGCGTATCTCACTTTGCATCTCTGGCGAAATACGCAGTGGCTTTTTTTAATATATCGCGCTCCTCGGTCACCCGCGTCAGTTCGCGCTTCAATCGTCTGATCTCAGCATCCCTGCCATCATCACCGCCAGATGCCGATCCGAACTTCTTCTTCCACGCATAAAGTGAATGTTGACTAACACCCAAACGCCGTGAAACCTCTGCAACAGGATAGCCCCGCTCCGTAATCTGCGAAACCGCATCCCGTTTAAAATCTTCGCTGAAATGTATCTTGCTCACCTTCGTCTCCTTACCTCAAATTCAGGAAAGAAGGTGTCCAGAAATCTAGGAGCTATTCAGAGAGTTATAACCGGATCTGGTGTCTGGAAGAATTTGAAGTATGGGGCGTGCCTTGCTGAAATCGTTTTTGTCTGGAAATCGAAAGTAGCAAGAGGAGCCCGCCACACATGGCAAAAGATACTGTGATTGATCCGGGTAGACCGGAGGGAATTGAACCACTGACAGAACTACTCAGACCGGGTGCGAAGCAGTTAATCGCCGAAGCGGTCCAGGCAGAGCCGGATGAGTTGATGACAAAGTTTGATGGTCAAAAAACGGCTGACGGACGACAGCGCGTTGTCCGCAGTGGCCATCATCGCGAACGAGAGGTGATTACAGGGGTTGGCAAGGTCAGCGTCGAGGTGGCGAAGATCCGTAGCCGTGAAGGTACGCCGGAATGTTTTCAATCTCTGGTTGTACCGCCCTGCATCCGGCGAACGGCGACGCTGGACGCGGCGAACCCCTGGCTTTATTTGAAGGGTGTTTCGAGTGGCCAGATGCAGAGCGCACCGGAAGCTATTGCCGGCCCCGAGGCTAAAGGGCTGCCGGCCAGTGTCGCGGGGCGTTTGAAGCGGCAATGGGAAGCTGAATACAAGCAATGGTGTACTCGAGCGGTGTCTGATGAATGGGTCCGTATCCGGGCTGATGGCATCTACAGTGGTCTCAGAGGCGACGATGGCCGATTGTGCTGCCTGGTTATCATCGGCGTGAACAGCCGGGGTCACAAGCACTTCCTGGCAATCGAAGATGGTGTCAGGCAGTCAAAACAGAGCTGGCGCGAGGTGTTGCTGTCTCTGAAACAACGGGGTCTGGACCAACCCCCGAAGTTGGCAATTGGAGACGGCGCCCCGGGCTTCCGGGCCGCAGTGGAGGAAGTGTATCCGGAGACGGGCGTTCAACGTTGCTGGCAACGTTGCTGGCAACGTTGCTGGATGCACAAGACCGGCAATGTGCTGAACTATCTGCCGAAGTCTGTCCGGGAGAAAGCGAAGCAGGGTCTGCATGATATCCGGATGGCAGAAGATCGAGCTGATGCAGCAAAGGCGTTCGATAATTTTGAGGAACGTTTCGGTGCAAAGTACCCCGAGGCGGTGGAATGCTTATCGAAAGACCGTGACGCGTTGCCGGCATTTCATGACTTTCCAGCGGAACACTGGACCCGTATCAGGACAACCAATGTCATTGAGTCGAGTTTTGCGACGATCCGGCATGGAACACGCCAAGCCAAAGGTTGTGTCACGCGCAATACGATGTTGACGATGGTCTGCAAGATGGGATTATGCGCAGAAGATTCCTGGCGCAAATTGAGAGGCTTCAGACACCTCGCGAAGGTGATTGAAGGCGTGAAGTCTAAAGATGGAAGCGAGGTGAACAAGGACGACATCCCAGCCGCATGACTAACTTGCCAGACACTACTTTTGACAATAACTCCCCCGTAACCTCCAGACCAATCACCACAAAGGCATAACCCAGTCCGCCATACATCAACGTCCGGAACCACGGATGCGGGATCCGGGCTTTTTTCGGGAGGCCGGCGGGGTGGACGATTTCGACGACTTCGCCGATTACCGGCTTGGGGAAGGGCGTCATCAGCGGATCGCGGACTTCGATCAATCTGCCCGCCTCGTCGGGGAAGAGCAGGACGGCGCTGTACATAAATCCGCCGTCGCCGCGCACCCGGTGGTGCCGCACAACCTTTGCCATCACCCGCCGCGTCTCGCCGCGAATATAGGGCACATCACTGCGCAGCGCCAAAGCCAGTCCCGCCGCCGCTAGGGTGAGGCCAATCCAGAGGATGATGGTTTCGATCATTGCCCACTTACTCGTCATCCTGAACTCGATTACCTTTGGTGGTCTGACGACTCAGGATATTCTTCGGTATCGCGCTATATCTTTGCGGATAGTGAAACAAGTTCAGGTTGACGAAAAATGCTGTTAGGCGCTGACTCAACAACAAACCGTCATCGCCGTGAAAGCGGGAATGACGCGTAAGGGGAGAACAAACATGACAGCATTTCGCATAGCCAGGATATTGATCGGCCTGGTCCCGCTATTCCTCGGCGGCACAGGCGTGTTGTTCGGGGCGGAGGAACATACCGGCGGCGGGGTGGTCGCGAACGCTCTCGACAGCCAGTACCGCTATCTCGCCGCAGTCTATGTCGCGGTCGGTGGGATGATCCTCTACTCCGCCGATGATGTGAAGGGCCGGGCGGCGCTGCTCCGCTTTGCGATGCTCGGCTGGTTCCTGGGCGGCTTGGCTCGCGCTGTGTCCTGGATGACCGTGGGTCAACCGGAAAGCTGGCAGGTCAGCGGGATGATTGTTGAGCTGGTTGTGCCGGTGGTGATGCTATTGTGGCAGGGGCGGGTGATACGCAGTTGATCTATGGTCGTGGCAAGGCAACCGTCATCCCAGCGCAGGCTGGGATCTCGGGCGTCTATTGGTACTCTTGCCGCTTGAGACCCCAGCCTGCGCTGGGGTGACGGTTAGGCCGACAGCTACTTCCCCAACATGTCCTTCAGATACTGTCCGGTATAACTCGCCTTCACCTTCGCAACCTCCTCCGGCGTTCCCTCCGCAACTATCTCGCCGCCACGAACACCACCTTCGGGGCCGAGGTCAAGGATATGGTCAGCCGTCTTTATAACATCCAGATTATGCTCGATCACGATAACGCTATTGCCCTGTTCGACCAGCCGGTGCAGCACTTGCAGCAGTTTACGGACATCCTCAAAATGCAGTCCAGTCGTTGGTTCATCGAGAATGTACAGCGTCTGTCCGGTCGAGCGTTTCGACAATTCTTTCGCCAGCTTCACCCGCTGTGCCTCACCGCCGGACAGGGTCGTCGACTGCTGGCCGACCTTGATATAGCCGAGCCCCACTTCATAGAGCATCGCCATCTTGTCGCGGATCGGCGGCACCGCCTTGAAGAAGCTCACCGCATCCTCGACCGTCATGTCGAGAATGTCAGCAATAGATTTGCCCTTGAACTTCACCTCAAGCGTCGCGCGGTTGTAGCGTTTGCCGCCGCATTCCTCGCAGGTGACATAGACATCGGGCAGGAAGTGCATCTCGATCTTGATCAGGCCATCGCCGCGACAAACCTCGCAGCGCCCGCCCTTGACGTTGAATGAAAATCTACCCGGCTTGTAACCCCGCGCTTCCGCCTCGGGCAGGCCGGCAAACCAGTCGCGGATATTGGTGAAGGCACCGGTATAGGTCGCGGGATTGGATCGCGGCGTGCGGCCTATGGGCGACTGGTCAATCTCAATCACCTTGTCGCAATATTCCAGGCCAGTGATTTTCTTGTGCTTGCCCGCGATCATCCGCGCGCCATTGAGCGTCCGTGCTGCAGCCGCATAGAGCGTGTCAATCGTGAAACTTGATTTGCCCGAACCGGAAAGGCCGGTGATACAGGTGAAGGTGCCGAGCGGAATGGACGCAGTCACATCCTGCAAATTATTCGCTTCTGCGCCATGCACGGTCAGCTTCTTACCGCTGCCTTTACGCCTTTTGGTTGGATATTCTATCTTTTTTGTACCATTTAGGTACTGAGCGGTGATAGACTTCTTGTTCTTCAAAATCTGCTTCAACGTGCCATTGGCGATGACTTCGCCGCCGTGCACACCGGCGCCGGGTCCGATATCAACCACATGATCAGCGTTCCGGATTGCATCTTCGTCATGTTCGACCACTATTACGGTGTTCCCAAGATCGCGGAGACGTTTGAGGGTAGTCAGCAATCGATCATTATCGCGTTGATGCAGGCCAATACTCGGTTCATCCAAAACGTACAAAACGCCGCTCAACCTTGAACCTATTTGGCTCGCCAGTCTTATGCGCTGGCTTTCTCCACCCGATAATGTCCCGCTAGTCCGGTCTAGATTAAGATAGTCCAGTCCGACATTGTTGAGGAACCCCAGTCGTTCGATCACTTCTTTCAGGATTGGCTCGGCAATTTGCTTCTGCGTTGTGTCCAGTTTGTCCGCCAGCCCTTCAAAAAATTCGAGGGCATCACCCACACTGCGGCGGGAGGAAATAGATATATCCTCACCAGCGATTTTAACCGCCAATGCTTCTGGCTTGAGCCGCGCGCCATCACAGACTTCGCAAGGAGCCGCTGCCTGAAACTTGGACAGTTCCTCTTGCATCCAGGCGCTCTCGGTTTGAAGCATGCGGCGATTTAGATTGCCAACGACGCCCTCAAACGGCTTCTTCACTTCATAGCTTTTTCGGCCATCCTGGAATTTCAGCGTGACGGGCAGTCCCTGCGTGCCATTCAGGATGACATCGCGATGATGTTCGCTCAGATCATTCCAGGGCGTTTCGAGGTCAAACTCGAAATGCTTCGCAATGCTGCCTAGCACCTGCATATAGTAAGGCGAAGGCGGGTTGGATTTCGCCCAAGGCACCACCGCGCCTTCCTTTAAAGTCAGCGCCGGATTGGGCACGATCAGCTGCGGATCAAAATATTGCTTTTCACCGAGACCATCACAGGCGGGGCAGGCGCCTTGCGGGGCGTTGAATGAAAATAGCCTCGGTGCGATTTCTTCGATCGTGAAACCGCTGACCGGACAGGCAAAGCGTTCGCTGAATACGATGCGGTTGTCTGGAAGGCCGGTGCCTTTCATTTTACCCTGAGCCCTCTCCCCTTCAGGGGGGAGGGAAGAGCCGCGCAGCGGCGAAGGGTGGGGGGCAGTCTTGGTAGTGGGAGATTCCCCCTCTCCTAACCTCTCCCCTGAAGGGGAGAGGGATGGTTCCGGTTTGAACATTGCGCTGGCTTCGTTCACTCCGCTGCCAGCCATCGCCTCAGCAACCGTCCCCTCGGCCAGGTCAACAAAAGCAATCCCGTCCGCCAGCCGCAGCGCGGTCTCGAATGAATCCGCCAGCCGCTGTTCCATACCTTCTCGGACAACCAGCCGGTCAACCACAACCTCGATGTCATGCTTATACTTTTTGTCGAGCTTTGGCGTTTCTTCGATATCGTAAAATTCGCCATCAACGCGAACGCGGGTGAAGCCAGCTTTCTGCCACTCGGCCAGTTCCTTGCGATATTCACCTTTGCGACCACGCACGACGGGCGCCAGCAAATAGAAACGCGTTTTCTCCTTCAGCATCATCACCCGGTCGACCATCTGGCTGACGGTCTGTGCGGTAATCGGCTCTCCGGTGGCGGGCGAGTAGGGCACTCCGGCCCGTGCCCAGAGCAGGCGCATATAATCGTAAATCTCGGTGACGGTCGCAACGGTCGATCGCGGATTGCGCGACGTTGTTTTTTGCTCGATTGAGATTGCGGGGGAAAGGCCCTCGATATGCTCGACATCGGGCTTCTGCATCATCTCCAGAAACTGCCGTGCGTAGGCCGACAGCGACTCCACATAGCGCCGCTGTCCCTCGGCATAGATGGTATCAAACGCGAGCGATGATTTACCGCTGCCTGACAAGCCGGTAATTACGATCAGCTTGTCCCGCGGAAGATCAATATCAATCCCTTTGAGATTATGCTCCCGGGCGCCTTTAACTTTAATATGGGTAAGACTCATAAGCGCGCTTTGCCGAAGATGCCGGAGAGAGTCCAGCCGGTCGATAGGACAGGGTTCGGCGAATCTTATGTTCTGTTTATGTTCGCATTGCAGGAGAGGAGTTTGCCTCAACTTCCATCGAACCTTATTCTTCATTGGTCGAAACTCGATATTTCGCTGAGAAAGGAGATCCTATCATCCTCCCAGCTAAATAGTTCCCCGATGGAAATCATTTGGGTCGCTCATTGAGCTCAACTTTGGGGGGATGGACGCTTATGAAACGAGCGCGTGATTTTGGTTTGTTTCGGAGAAAATTGCCTACCGCATGGGCAAGCTCCTTTTCCCGGGCTGCCGGTATCGCCGCTGCTACCCTTCCCTTGATCGGCGCGGCTCCATCCCTCCTTTTGGCACCCGTTCATGCGCAGGTTGCTCAGACCACCCCGGCACCAACACCATCTCCGCCTCCTCCTGCATGCGCGACTCCCGATCACCGCGCCTTTGATTTCTGGCTCGGTACCTGGGACGTGACTGCCAAGGGACAGAATGCGCCTACCGCCGTCAACAAGATAACGATGCAACATCGCGGTTGCGTGATCCGCGAAGATTATAAGACCAAGGGCGGTTATTCGGGCATGAGCATGAGCTTCTATGACGCCGCGCAGAAGAAATGGCACCAGACCTGGATGGGTATGGATGGCGGTGCGTTGTTCATTGAGGGCGGCGTCAACGACAAAGGCCAGATGGTGCTCAGCAACGCGAACACGCCTTATTACAAGGATGGCACACCAATCAATCGCATCACCTAGACACCCAATGAAGACGGCAGCGTACGTCAGCACTGGCAGGCTTCACAGGATGGCGGCAAGACTTGGAGCGATGTGTTTGACGGGCTTTATGTCAGACGGGATGAGAAACAGGCACCGCAGCGAGTCTTTTAGTCCTCAGCCATTAGATCTCGCACAAAGCCGATCAGTCCGGTTTGACGCGAACGCTTCATGCGTTCGGTTGCGAGTATCTGTTTCACCTTGGCAAAACAGACGTTCAGATCATCGTTGACCAGCACATAGTCATAGCCATCCCAATGACTGATCTCGCTGGCAGCGCGCTGCATGCGATTGTCGATAATCTCGCTGCTGTCGGTATTGCGCGCTTCCAGTCGCTCGCGCAGTTCGCCCAGTGAGGGAGGTAAAATGAAAACGCGGACCACATCCTGTCCGGCGCGTTGATAGAGTTGCTGGGTCCCTTGCCAGTCAATATCGAAAAGCACATCGCGGCCTTCTTCAAGCATTTTCTGGACCGGCGAGGCAGGCGTGGCGTAGCGATTGCCGAATACGGTCGCATATTCAAGGAAGCTGTTATCAGCGACCATCTCTTCAAATTCATCGCCGCTGACAAAAAAATAGTCTTTGCCGTGCTCTTCACCAGGGCGCTGTTCGCGGGTGGTGACCGAGACCGACATTTCAATCTGTTCGTCATCCTCCAGCAGCATCCGGGCAAGCGTGGATTTCCCCGCTCCGGAAGGCGAAGACAGAACGAATAAAAGCCCGCGCCGCGTCAGCGCCGTTTGGGATTTGGAGGGACTCGGTGGAACAGCAATATTGTCGGCCATAGCGGCTATTGGCCGATGGTGATGGGTTCCGTCAAGATGGCTTGTGCGGCTTCGGTAATGACAGCGCGATTTTTTCCCGCTATCCGGCAAATATGTTTCAAGGCCGCGTCAGCACGATCTTTTATGCGCTGGGTATAACCATCATGACCGGCTGGCTGTTTTACGTGGGCTAGGACATCATCCTGCCAATCGTCACCGCGATCATATTGTTGCAGATATTATATGCCGCCAGTGCGGCAGTGGCGCGCATTCCGGGGTCGGGCCGCACGCCTATGTGGTTGCGTGCCGGGCTGGCGATGGTAGGCTTTCTGGGCCTGTTGTTCGCGATGTCGCGGATGCTGGTGGCCAGCTTGCAAAATCTGGTACCGTCCTTGCCGCGCTATCAGTCCAATCTCGAAAACCTGTTCGCGACATGGTTTCCCGCCCCTGAAGAACAGCCTGTGCCGGAAGCTGAAGCGGTGGAACTAATGGCTTCTCCTTCAGAGATGTTCGATCGCAGCAGCGAAGCGGTAAGCAAATCGGTTCGGGAATTTGCCAATAGTTTCTTCACGGAGATCGATATTGCCGCAGTTGCCCAATCGGTGCTGTCTTCGCTGACATCCTTTGGCGGTTTTGTGTTTATCACCATTCTCTATGCGTCGTTTCTGCTCAGCGAGATTACCGGTTTTCCGGAAAAGGTTCGCCGCGCTTTTGGCAATGTGACCGATTCCACCGACACATTGAACATGCTCGCGCGGATCAACCATGATATTGGCAGTTATCTGGCGACCAAGACGCTGATCAATGTGATGTTGGGTGTTATCTGCTGGATCATATTGATGGCGCTGGGTGTGGAATATGCCGCACTTTGGGCGATCATCATAGGATTGCTCAACTACATTCCATATATCGGTTCGATCGTCGGGGTTGCTTTTCCGGCGCTGTTTTCGATTGCGCAATTCGGGACGCTAACAACGCCGTTGATTGCAACCGGCCTGATGACCGGAGCGCAGGTGATTATCGGCAATGTGGTGGAACCAAAAATGCTCAGCAAGTCGGTTAACCTCAGCCCGATAGTTGTCCTGATATCGCTGGCAATCTGGAGCGCGCTCTGGGGCATCCCGGGTGCGATACTGGCTGTACCATTCACGACCATATTGATGATCATATTGGCGCGCCGGCCAGGCACAAGGCCGATTGCGGCTCTGCTCTCCAGTGATGGAAATGTTTAGGCCGGTTGCGGGACGGTTTCTTTGAGTACCGGCGGTTTCAGCAATATGGCTGCAATTGTGGACAGCGCGAGCATAATTGATCCGATAAAGAATGCGACTTCATAACTCCCCAATTCTTCATAAATATATCCCGATCCGGTTGGCACCACAGCAACGAACGGCAGCAACAGAGGCGCAAATGACGAATTGATCTTGGAAAAGCTTTCTGCGCCAAAATAGTTGCTCATCATGGCCGGTGCCAATGCGAATTTGGCTCCATAACAAACTCC
Source organism: uncultured Parasphingorhabdus sp. (assembly GCA_951813595.1). GTDB lineage: Bacteria > Pseudomonadota > Alphaproteobacteria > Sphingomonadales > Sphingomonadaceae > Parasphingorhabdus. The sequence continues at coordinate 42,906 of CATOTQ010000001.1, forward strand.
AGCAATACATCCTGATACAGCAAGTATCGCATAGCTGTTGACGAGCGAAAAAACCGTAAAGCTAACGAAAAATACCACCATGATACCGGTGACGAGCCAGCGCAATTCAATGCGGTCACCCAATGCTCCGGCAGGAATGCGGCCAACAACGCTGCCCAGGAAGAACATGCCCATCAGCAAAACGGTCTGGAGCTTTGAAATGCCAATATCCCCAAGGTGCAATGCGCCATGCGTGATGATGAATACGCCGATGCCGAGGTAACTGGCGGAAATTAGCATCATCAGATACACCGAATGGGAACGGAATATCTGTTTCAACGTCCAGTTATGTTTACTGCGATATGTTCGCGGTCGATTCGTAGATTCACTACTAGAAGCCTCTGGATCAGCAGGATGAATATTGTCAGGATGCTGTCCGATATCATCAGGTCGATTGATCAAAAACTGCGCCAATATCAGTGCAATCAAAACAACTCCCGAGCTGGTTGCCCAGCCAGATTGCCAACTGCCAAATCTCTCCATAGTGGTTGCTAGAACGGGTTGGGCCACAACCCCGCCAACCGCCCCGCCGGTTACAAATATACCCAGCACCAAGGCACGCCGGATGTTGAACCAGTGAATGACCATCGTCTGTCCGCAAATCGGCCCGGTCAGCGAGAATGACAATCCCATGACCAGCCCCCACACGATGATCCAGTGCCAGACCTGGCTGACCAGAAAAATCGTCGCGAGCAATCCGGTCAGCATTATCACGAGGCCGGTTGAGAGCGTCATTCGAACACCCCATTTGCCGATCATCCAGGCGGTCAGTGGATAGAAAAGACCCAGCATGACAAAGCTCACGCTGTGGGCGATGGAGGCTGAACCCCGGTTCCAGTCCATCGCTTCAATCATGGCGGGAAAAACCGCGCTGTAGGCAAAGTAGACAAAACCGGATCCGGCAAACTGGATTAGGAAAAGCAGTGCGGCATTGTTCCAGCCATAAAATTTTCGGTTACCGATGGTGGTTGCCAAACAAGCTCTCCTGCGTTGCCTTTGTGGCAATCTATCGCAGCTTACATGAATGTTAGCGGCGATCAATGTTGCAATTGTCTGCTGATGCTGCTGAACTAAATGAACGAGGGGACAATATGACCAGCATTTCACGCAATTATGTTTTCGGTGCGATCGGTATCGCCATTCTCGCGCTGGTGATACTTTTTGCGATGGACCGTCCGCCCATATGCGAATGCGGCGATATCAAATTCTGGCATGGCTATGTGAATAGTGCTGAGAATAGCCAGCATCTGGCCGATTGGTACACATTTAGCCATATTATCCACGGTTTTCTGTTTTTCTGGCTAGGAGCTTGGTTGTTCCGCAACCAGCCCGATGCGAAGCGCTTTGGCCTGTCACTCTGCCTGGCGGTATTCCTCGAAGGCTTCTGGGAAGTGCTCGAAAACTCGCCGATTATCATCAATCGCTACCGTGAGGCGACTATTGGGTTGGGTTATAGCGGCGACAGTATCATTAACTCCATGGCCGATATCGGCTGGATGACGTTGGGCTTTTTTGCGGCTTGGAAAATGAGCTGGAAATGGACTTTAGCTGTGCTCATCGTATTCGAGTTAATCGCGCTCTGGGCGATCCGCGATAATCTGGCACTCAATGTGCTGATGCTGAGCTTTCCTGTTGATGCGGTGAAGGAGTGGCAGGAAGCGGCCAACAGCATCTGGGTGACGAAGCGATAGTTCATGCAGGGAGATACGCAGCATCCTTATTCCTATGACCATGACGTAGCGGATGATGGCACCGTCACTTTCCAATGCTCAACCGACGCTGAGAAATGGCCATGGCTGGCGCTGCATCCCTTTGATCCGATTGTGGTGCAGTCGATCAATTTCTGGGCTTCGGTTGAAACCGCCACCGCTCGCGGAACATGGAATCCGGAGAAATGGTCGGCGCTAGCCCATATGACATGGCAGTGCGGAGAGCAGGGTGTTGGCCATGCCATCCGCGGTGTTGGCAAGCAGACTGGCCGCGATGGCTCTCCCGGATTCCACATCATTTTTTTCGATGCGAATGATGCATTGGTTTTTGAAGTGGGCAGTAAAGGCGTTATTTTTCAGACCCGCGATTTTGAAGCATGGCGGGCAAAGGCCAGAGTTATAACCGGATCTGGTGTCTGGAAGAATTTGAAGTATGGGGCGTGCCTTGCTGAAATCGTTTTTGTCTGGAAATCGAAAGTAGCAAGAGGAGCCCGCCACACATGGCAAAAGATACTGTGATTGATCCGGGTAGACCGGAGGGAATTGAACCACTGACAGAACTACTCAGACCGGGTGCGAAGCAGTTAATCGCCGAAGCGGTCCAGGCAGAGCCGGATGAGTTGATGACAAAGTTTGATGGTCACAAAACGGCTGACGGACGACAGCGCGTTGTCCGCAGTGGCCATCATCGCGAACGAGAGGTGATTACAGGGGTTGGCAAGGTCAGCGTCGAGGTGCCGAAGATCCGTAGCCGTGAAGGTACGCCGGAATGTTTTCAATCTCTGGTTGTACCGCCCTGCATCCGGCGAACGGCGACGCTGGACGCGGCGAACCCCTGGCTTTATTTGAAGGGTGTTTCGAGTGGCCAGATGCAGAGCGCACCGGAAGCTATTGCCGGCCCCGAGGCTAAAGGGCTGCCGGCCAATGTCGCGGGGCGTTTGAAGCGGCAATGGGAAGCTGAATACAAGCAATGGTGTACTCGAGCGGTGTCTGATGAATGGGTCCATATCCGGGCTGATGGCATCTACAGTGGTCTCAGAGGCGACGATGGCCGATTGTGCTGCCTGGTTATCATCGGCGTGAACAGCCGGGGTCACAAGCACTTCCTGGCAATCGAAGATGGTGTCAGGCAGTCAAAACAGAGCTGGCGTGAGGTGTTGCTGTCTCTGAAACAACGGGGTCCGGACCAACCCCCGAAGTTGGCAATTGGAGACGGCGCCCCGGGCTTCCGGGCCGCAGTGGAGGAAGTGTATCCGGAGACGGGCGTTCAACGTTGCTGGATGCACAAGACCGGCAATGTGCTGAACTATCTGCCGAAGTCTGTCCAGGAGAAAGCGAAGCAGGGTCTGCATGATATCCGGATGGCAGAAGATCGAGCTGATGCAGACAAGGCGTTCGATAATTTTGAGGAACGTTTCGGTGCAAAGTACCCCGAGGCGGTGGAATGCTTATCGAAAGACCGTGACGCGTTGCTGGCATTTCATGACTTTCCAGCGGAACACTGGACCCGTATCAGGACAACCAATGTCATTGAGTCGAGTTTTGCGACGTTCCGGCATGGAACACGCCAAGCCAAAGGTTGTGTCACGCGCAATGCGATGTTGACGATGGTCTGCAAGATGGGATTATGCGCAGAAGATTCCTGGCGCAAATTGAGAGGCTTCAGACACCTGGCGAAGGTGATTGAAGGCGTGAAGTCTAAAGATGGAATCGAGGTGAACAAGGACGACAAGGCAGCCGCATGATTAACTTGCCAGACACTACTTTTGACAATAACTCTTCCAACCCAAGCCGGTCTCTCACTGTGCTTATTGATTTAACGTTACCCGCTGTCTCACATACAATGTCACTTTAACACCGAGGAGGCGCAATCTTTCTTTTGCACGTAACAAAAAACTTATCTTCAAAATGCGCCGAATAATAGCTAGAAGCATTTTAATTACAAAAATCATTGAACTATGAGGACGGAAAATGAACTTCCCGCCACGGCAAGGTCTGTACGATTCAAAAAATGAACATGACGCATGCGGCGTCGGCTTTGTCGCAAATATTGAAGGTGAAAAATCACATCTGACGGTCAAACGCGGCCTCGAAATTCTGGTCAATATTGATCACCGCGGCGCTGTAGGTGCTGATCCTCTATTGGGTGATGGGGCTGGTATATTGATGCAGATTCCTGACGCTTTACTGCGGGATTGGGCCGATTCAGAAGGTCTCACCCTGCCGCCAACTGGCGACTATGCCGTCGCCATGTGCTTCTTTCCATCAGAGCCGGCAGAGGCCGATTTTGCAACAGCCCATTTCGAGCGTTTCATTACCAAAGAAGGGCAAGTTCTAATCGGCTGGCGCGACGTGCCAATCGACACAACGGGCATCGGAAAGGCCGTTCTCGATAACCTGCCACTGATTCGGCAGGCCATTATCGGCAAAGGCGAATCGATTGCCGATCAGGATGCTTTTGAACGCAAGATTCTTGCACTTCGCAAACAGGTCCATAATCCGCTGGACGGTCATGCCGAAAAAAATGACATGCCCGGGCTGTCTGAATTTTACATGTCGTCGTTCTCATCGCGCACAATCGTCTACAAAGGCATGTTGCTCGCTGACCAAGTCGGTTCATTTTTTACAGACCTGACAAACCCGTTGACCAAGTCCGCTGTGGCTTTGGTTCACCAACGGTTTTCAACCAATACCTTCCCGTCATGGAAACTGGCGCATCCTTTCCGCTTCATTGCCCATAACGGCGAAATCAACACGGTTCGCGGCAATGTGAACTGGATGAATGCGCGACGCCGGACAATGGAGTCTGATCTGCTGGGTGCTGATCTCGACAAAATGTGGCCGCTCATTCCGCATGGACAGTCAGATACAGCTTGCCTCGATAACGCTCTGGAATTGCTGATCGCTGGTGGCTTTTCACTGGCTCATGCCGTGATGATGCTGATTCCGGAAGCTTGGGCAGGCGATCCAATGATGGATCCGGCCCGAAAAGCCTTTTACGAATATCATGCAGCTCTCATGGAACCATGGGATGGTCCCGCAGCTGTTGCCTTTACCGATGGTCGCCAGGTTGGTGCCACACTCGACCGCAACGGTCTGCGCCCTGCTCGTTTCTGTGTGACCGATGACGGTCATGTCATCATGGCATCTGAATCGGGTGTACTTCCCGTTAAAGAGGATAATATCGTCCGCAAATGGCGATTACAGCCCGGCAAGATGCTGCTCATCGATATGGAACAGGGGCGCATTATCGAGGATGAAGAGATTAAAGCAGAACTGGCTGAGGCCGAGCCTTATGCCGAATGGCTGGAATCCACGCAGTACAACCTGAAAGACCTGGACCTTGATGATCTGGACGATGTCGAACTGCCGGAGGTAGAGGGAGAAGACACTCCCGATGCACTGCTGGATCGACAACAGGCCTTTGGCTTTACCCAAGAGGACGTGAGCAAATTTCTGGAACCGATGGCCGCCGATGGTGCGGACCCGATTGGTTCGATGGGAACCGATACACCGATTGCCGTTCTGTCCGGCAAACCGCGATTGCTCTACGATTACTTCAAGCAGAATTTTGCCCAGGTCACTAACCCGCCAATTGATCCGATCCGGGAAGAACTGGTGATGTCGTTGGTATCAATGATCGGCCCGCGCCCAAATTTGCTGGGCCACGACGCTGGTACACATAAGCGACTTGAAGTCGATCAGCCCGTCCTGACCAATGCCGATTTGCAGAAAATCCGTTCCGTTGAGGATGCGCTCGATGGCGCGTTCCGGACCGAAACAATTGATATGACCTGGGACGCTGAAACCGGAGCCGCCGGTCTTGAAATGGCGATGAAAGAAATGTGCTGGGCAGCGACGGAGGCTGTTCTGGCTGACCGGAATATTCTCATCATTTCAGATCGCGCACAGGGGCCGGGCCGTATTCCCATGCCGGCACTTCTTGCCACGGCGGCTGTACACCACCATCTGGTTCGGCAAGGCTTGCGCATGCAGACTGGCCTGGTCGTGGAAACCGGTGAAGCGCGTGAAGTCCATCATTTTTGTGTGCTCGCAGGATATGGCGCGGAGACGGTTAATCCATATGTGGCTTTTGAAACACTCGAAGAAATCCGTGTTCGCCGCGAGCTTCCACTCACTTCCGATGAAGTTGAACAAAATTACATCAAGGCGGTCGGCAAGGGCGTTCTAAAAGTCATGTCGAAAATGGGTATCTCGACTTATCAAAGCTATTGCGGTGCCCAGATATTCGACGCTGTCGGTCTGTCTAGTGAATTTATCGAGAAATATTTTACGGGTACAGCGACCACGATTGAAGGCGTAGGGCTTGCCGAAATAGCAGGTGAAGCTGTGTATCGCCACACCGAGGCCTATGGTGACAATCCCATCTACAAGAATATGCTCGATGTCGGTGGTATTTATGGCTACCGACTGCGCGGTGAGGATCACGCCTGGACACCGGCGAATGTTGCGAACCTACAGCACGCGGTACGCGGCAATGATGCTAAAAATTACGAAGAATTTGCCAAATCAGTCAATGAGCAGAACGAGCATTTGCTAACTATTCGCGGGTTGATGGAATTGAGCAAAGCCGACGAGCCACTCGATATTGATGAAGTCGAACCCGCGACAGAGATAGTGAAACGCTTCGCAACCGGCGCCATGAGCTTTGGTTCGATTAGCCGTGAAGCCCACACGACGCTGGCCATTGCAATGAACCGCATTGGCGGAAAATCGAATACCGGCGAAGGCGGAGAGGAACCGGATCGCTTCCTTCCGATGGACAATGGTGACAGCATGCGTTCTGCGATCAAGCAGGTTGCCAGCGGACGCTTCGGCGTTACCGCAGAATATCTGGTCAATGCTGACGATATCCAGATAAAAATGGCGCAAGGTGCAAAGCCGGGTGAAGGCGGACAGCTTCCTGGCAAGAAGGTGGACAAAAATATCGGAAAAGTGCGGCACTCGACGCCGGGCGTTGGCTTGATTTCCCCGCCGCCGCATCATGATATCTATTCAATCGAAGATTTGGCCCAGCTAATCCATGATCTGAAGAACGTGAACACAGGGGCCCGTGTATCAGTAAAACTGGTTTCAGAGGTCGGTGTGGGTACAGTGGCCGCTGGTGTCTCCAAAGCACGCGCCGATCATTTGACAATATCAGGCTATGATGGCGGTACAGGCGCTTCGCCTCTAACCTCGCTCACCCATGCCGGATCTCCGTGGGAAATTGGACTGGCTGAAACGCAACAGACATTGCTTCTCAATGGATTGCGTTCGCGTATTTCGGTTCAGGTCGATGGCGGCCTGCGAACGGGTCGCGATGTCGCCATTGGAGCTCTATTGGGAGCCGATGAGTTTGGTTTTGCAACCGCGCCATTGATTGCTGCTGGCTGCATCATGATGCGCAAATGTCATCTCAATACCTGCCCCGTTGGCGTCGCAACGCAGAATCCTGAGCTGCGCAAAAAATTCAAAGGGCAACCGGAACATGTGATCAACTATTTCTTCTTCGTTGCTGAAGAATTGCGCCAGATCATGGCCGAAATGGGTTTCCGCACATTGGAAGAAATGATCGGGCGGGTTGACCGGATCGATATGAACAAGGCGATCCATCACTGGAAAGCAGAAGGCGTCGATCTGTCACGCCTGTTGCACACGGTAGACTTGCCCGAAGGCGAGACGCTCTTCCGGACAATTGATCAGGATCACGGTCTGGAAGCTGCTCTGGATCAGGATTTGATCAATGCGGCCGCTCCTGCACTGGAAAACGGCCAGACGGTCAAAATCGAACGCAAATTGAAGAACGTCAATCGCACCGTCGGTGCGATGCTGTCTGGTGAAGTTGCGAAACTGCACGGGCATACCGGATTACCCGCGAATACCATACAATTGGTTTTTGAGGGCGTGGCCGGACAAAGTTTCGGAGCATTTATGGCGCACGGTGTGACTGCCGAATTGACGGGCGATGCCAATGACTATGTGGGCAAAGGCTTGTCCGGCGGCCGAGTGGTTGTCAAACAGCCCGCCCATGTTGACCGGGACCCAACCGAAAATATCATAGTCGGGAATACCGTTCTTTACGGTGCAGTGGCTGGCGAAGCCTATTTCAACGGCGTTGCCGGTGAGCGTTTCGCCGTTCGTAACTCCGGTGTGGTTGCTGTGGTTGAGGGCACAGGCGATCATGGCTGTGAGTATATGACTGGCGGCGTTGTAGTTGTTCTTGGAAAAACAGGCCGCAATTTCGCAGCAGGGATGTCCGGCGGCGTAGCTTATATTTACGATGAAGATGGCCTGTTCCGCCAGCGTTGCAATATGGCGATGGTCGATATCGAACCCATCTCAAATGAAGATAGCGAGGGAGAAAATACGGTTCCACCCCAACAACTTCCGGTCGATGTGAACGACTATGGCATGGGCGACATGCTGTATCACAGCGCGGCACGGCTCCGAATTTTGCTGGAACGCCATAAACTGCATACCGGGAGCAAACGTGCGACGGAACTTCTCGACAATTGGGAAGAGTCGCTTGGTAAGTTCGTGAAAGTAATGCCGAGAGACTATGCTGCTGCACTGAAACAGCTGGAAAACGAGCGCCTCGAGACGATCGAAGCCGCAGAATGAATGAAAATATTGGAGTATACCCGTGGGTAAAGTAACTGGCTTTCTCGAGATTGACCGCAAAGAAGCGACCTATGCCGATCCGAAGGAACGGTTGAAGCACTACAAAGAGTTCACCAATCCGCTGCCGGAAAATGAAATCAAGGATCAGGCAGCGCGCTGTATGGATTGCGGTATTCCATATTGTCACAATGGCTGTCCGGTAAACAACATTATCCCTGACTGGAACAATCTGGTTTATGAGGGCGATTGGAAAACAGCGTTGGAAACCCTACAATCGACCAATAACTTCCCCGAGTTTACCGGCCGTATCTGTCCAGCTCCGTGCGAAGCCAGTTGTACCTTGAACATTGATGATGTTCCTGTGAACATCAAATCGATAGAATGCGCCATTGTTGATCGCGGTTGGGAAGAAGGTTGGATCAAGCCTCAAGTAGCGAAAGAGAAAACCGGAAAATCTGTTGCGGTGGTCGGTTCAGGACCTGCTGGAATGACCTGTGCACAACAGCTAGCCCGTGCAGGACACAGCGTGACGCTGTTTGAGAAGAACGACCGCATGGGTGGTTTGCTGCGAAACGGCATTCCCGATTTCAAGATGGAAAAGCACTTGATCAATCGCCGCCTCATCCAGATGGAAGCGGAAGGTGTCGAACTGCGGACCAGCACCGAAGTCGGCGTCACTATTTCGGTTGAATCGCTGAAGGAAAATTACGACGCGGTAGTTATGTCTGGCGGCGCGGAAAAACCCCGTATGCTCGATATTCCCGGTTATGAAATGTCTGGCATTCGTCTGGCGATGGAGTTCCTGGTTCAGCAGAACAAGCGCAATGCCGGCGATAATGAAATGCGGGCGGCTCCTCGTGGTTCTATTACCGCTACTGGCAAACATGTGATCGTTATTGGCGGTGGTGACACCGGATCGGACTGTGTTGGCACGTCGAACCGTCAGGGTGCCACGTCGGTCACACAGATTGAAATAATGCCGAAACCGCCAAAAATGGAAGACAAGGCGATGTCCTGGCCGGACTGGCCGCTCAAACTACGCACCTCGTCCAGCCACGAAGAAGGGTGCGAACGCGACTGGGCAATTCTTGCGAAACGTGTGATAGGCACCAACGGAACCGTCGAGGGGCTGGAATGTGTTCGCATCGATTGGGTTGATGGCCAGATACAGGAAATAGAGGACAGTGAATTTACACTCAAAGCCGACCTCATCCTGTTGGCTATGGGTTTTGTTGGTCCGCGCAAAATGGGTCTCGTCGATCAATCGAAAGTGGAACTTGATGAACGCGGCAACGTCGCGACCAATGTAACCAGCTATATGACTAGCGAGAGCGGAATATTTGCATGCGGCGATATGCGGCGCGGCCAAAGTCTTGTCGTATGGGCCATTCGCGAAGGCCGACAATGTGCTCGGGCAGTGGATATGCAGCTAATGGGACAAAGTTTGCTTCCCCGTTAGTTCGATTTGTTGGCAAAGAATTGCGCAAAAAGTTGGACAACCAGTCAACCCTTGATTCCACGCTAACTTATGCCAGCTTCTCTAATTGGCTGATGTCAAGTTCGTTGGTTTAATTGTTGTCTATCATCTGGGTCACGCTTCTCTCCGCAGTCTATGTTTGTAGCTGCATGCATGTATAAGATCGGTCAGGGAGTGCCTTGCTTTCGGGCGCGCTTTTATGGCGCATCGGACACTTGCGGCGTCATTCCCATAGCAACGTCCAGATGAGGACGCTTCTTCCTTTGGTTTGATCAGGTTTGCGTCATGCTGTTACCTTCTGCTCATTCCATTGGAACTGGGTACCATCGATCCACATCCGGTGAAGGATGACGGCAAGTTTGCGAGCAACTGCAACGGTAGCGCGTCTACGCCCTTTTGTTCGAACCAGATGCAGGCCCCATGCTTTAAGCGGTGACATCGTGCGTGTTCTGGTGAGCAGTGAGTGGGCGGCTGAGTAGAGCGCCGAGCGGACATCTGCATCACCAGCTTTGGATATCCGGCCTTGGCTATCACTCTCGCCTGACTGGAAGCGCCGGGGTGTTAGACCGAAGTGGGCGCCAACAAGCCGTGATGATTTAAACCGCGCCGGATCATCAATGGCTGCCTTGAAGTGCAAGGCTGTCACCGCTCCTGCACCTGGTGCTGTCATCAGCAGCATGCAGACCGGATCGGTTCCAGCAACCAGCTTCACGCGCCGACCCATCTCCTGATAACTGGTAAGCAGCACCTGCTGCGCATCCAACATCGGTAGAAGTGCATATGTCAAAGCTTCATCCGCTTCGATGATGGGCTTCACTGTTTCCGCAAAGCGGTGGTGTGCTAACGTGGATGGCAGACGGATACCAAAGACCTTGAGCAAACCGCGTATCTCATTCTCCAGATCGATGCAGCGGCTCAGCAATGTCTTGCGGCTCGCCAGCAGCGTACGGATATGATGACTTTCTGCGCTCTTCATATGTACCGCGCGATACCAACCTGAACGCACCACTTGCGCGATGCCGCGTGCATCATTCCGATCCGTCTTGTTGCGCATCGCCGATAAAGCTGCACTGACGTGCCGGGCCTCCATGCACACGACATCATATCCGACCGCCTTTAATCCATGGAACAGCGTCTGGCTCATCGTCCCGGCTTCAAAGCCAATACGGTCTATCGAATGATCCAGATTATGCAGGCATTCGACAATCTCATCGACCTCACAGGCCACCGCCCGTTCCAGAACAATCTCGCCTTCACCATCAATCACACAAAGTGCCACAGAACGTAACGCTACATCTAGTCCTACATAATATCCCATCATCTCATCCCTTCAGTTGCTGGCTAAAACCAGCAATCTAACGGGAACTCGACCCATAATCAGTTCCACCAATTACGCATGCTTTCCGGAGAGGCTGTGTAAAAACGCATTGATTATCGCTATGGTCTGAGCGGCTTTGCTGGAGGCGGTTGCATGAAGCGTTTTGTGGTTGGATCGGATCGTGACCAGACGTTTTTATTGCCGCCATCGCTTGAGGATTATGTGGATGAAGATAATCCGGTCCGTGTGGTGGATGCGTTTACCGACGAACTGGATTTGCGGGAACTGGGATTTTCTGGTGTTGATCCGAAGGACACGGGTCGCCCGGCTTATCATCCAGCGGTGATGCTCAAAATCTATATTTACGGCTATCTCAATCAGGTACAGTCGAGCCGGAGACTGGAGCGCGAGGCGGGCCGCAATCTCGAGCTGATGTGGCTAACCGGCCATCTGGTCCCGGACTTCAAGACAATCGCCAACTTCAGGAAGGACAATGGCCCAGCGATCCAATCCGTTTGCAGTCAGTTTGCGGGGCTATGCCGGGAGCTCGGTCTGTTCGCCAAGGCTGTGGCTGCGATAGACGGGTCGAAGTTCAAGGCTGTGAACGCACGCGAACGCAATCATACACGAGGCAAGCTGAAACGCCGGATTGATCAGGTGGAAAAGAGCATAGCGCGCTATCTCCAGTCACTTGATGCAGCGGACATGCACGATAGCGACGTTGCTGAGGACCGGACGACACAGCTGCGCGAGAAGATCGTGTCCATGAAAGCCAAGCTCCACGAGCTTTGCGCCAAAGAAGCGGAGGTCATCGCTCATCCTGATAAGCAGATATCGCAGACTGATAGCGATGCCAGAGCCATGTCCACGAGCATGAAAGCCTCCGGCATGGTGGGATATAACGTACAAGCTGCTGTGGACACCGGGTACCATCTCATTGTGTCACATGAAGTGACCAATGCACCGCATGACCGGGCCTTCCTCGCTCCTATGACGGAGAAAGCCAAAGTGGCCATGGATGCGGAAGAGATAGAGGTGCTGGCTGATCGCGGTTACTTCAGCGGACCGCAGATCAAGGCATGTGAAGAACAGGGTGCGACGCCGCTTGTGCCAAAGCCCAATACATCAGGCTCTAGGGCAGCAGGCCGGTTCGATAGAAGTGATTTTATCTATGAAGCAGAGACAGACACTCTGCGCTGTCCTGCAGGTGAAGAACTCATCCACCGCTTCACGACAGAAGAAAAGGGGCTGACGCTGAACGCCTATTGGTCGAGTAACTGCCCGAACTGCAAAATCCGATCACAATGCACCACAGCCAAATACCGGCGCATCAAGCGCTGGGAGCACGAAGCCGTGGTCGATGATATGCTCGTACGCCTCAACAATCGCCCCGATGCCATGACCATCCGCAGACAAACGGCTGAACATGTCTTTGGAACACTCAAAAGCTGGATGGGACCGTGCCACTTCCTCACCAAAGGCATCAAAAACGTCGCCACAGAGATGAGCCTCTCGGTTCTCGCCTATAATATCAAACGCCTCATCACCATCATGGGCGTCAAACCGCTCATCAAAGCGATCCGGGCATGATGGTTCTGCGCGCCTGCTGAAATTATCGGCAAAAATCTGACCTGAACGAAAAAATACCCCACGACAGCGCATGACAAACGCGTTTTTACACAGCCTCGTGATGTAGCTGACATTAATTTATCGCCAATTTCCCGCTCCGTTCAAACAATATCGCGCCGCCAAAATCGCAGCATAGCCATGCCGTAACGTCATCGCAAAAAGTTGCCAATCCCTATGATTTCTGCCATATTGCGGGTATGTTGAAACATAAAATCGAACCGGCAGATCACGCGACTTTGCAATCCTACCTTAATGGCCGCAGTTTTGAAGATGCTTGGGAACAGTTTCAGGACGAAGGCTATGTCATCTTTGAAAAGGTGCTTTCTCCCGCAGAACTTCAAACACAGCGCGCGGCGCTCAAACCCTGGATTGATGCCGACATACGCGGTCGCAACAATTTTGAGGGATCAGAATCCAACCGTATCTATGGAATGCTCGACAAGGACCCGGTTTTTGCCGATTTGATTTCGCATCCATTGCAATTGGCTTTCGCTGAACGTGAACTGGGGGCGAGCGTTCTTTTGTACGCTTCTCTCGCGATCAATCTGCATCCGGGTGAAACAGCCCAGCCCTGGCATTTTGACGACAGCCATTGCGGTCTTGCACGCCCGCGCGGTCCATTGAGTATGTCAACTTTCTGGTCGATCACCGAAACGACCGAAAACAATGGCGCAACAGAGATTATTCCGGGCAGCCACAAATAGGGCGATGAACGGCCCGATGGAGCCAACAACGCCGATGATTTTGTCACTGGGCGGATTGATGGAGATGGGAAAAGCGACGGCGGGCATCCGGACATGATCAAGGCAACCATGCCAGCCGGCTCACTGATGATCGCCAAGGGTACGCTCTGGCATCGCGGCGGAGCCAATGATAGCGATGAGCAACGCCTGATCGTGACACCACAATTTTGCAAAGGCTGGTGCCGTCCGCTGGAACAGCAATTGCTAGTCGTTCCACCAGAGAAAGTCGCGCAATTCCCGAAGCGTGTGCAAGAGTTGCTCGGTTACAATATCCACTTGCCATTCATGGGATATGTCGATGGCATGCACCCCTCGAAGGTGTTACCTTCCTGACATTGGGGGATGTGAATGACGGGCGACCAACAGCTGATACAAAACATCTATGCGAAATACTGCTTTGCCGTGGACCGTGGCTCAGCCGAGGATATCGCCGCCTATTTCTGGGACGACTGCTATCTAAATTTTGGCGGCAATATTCATGAAGGCGTAGACGAAGCGCGGGTCGGTTTCGCAAAGTGGATTTCCAAGATGCGCGATCCGGTTCAAGGATTGCGGCACTGCCTTTACACGCCGCAGATTGATGTGAATGGCGACCGCGCTAACGCAGAGGCCTATTATGACGCCGATGGTCATGCCGGTCGCAAGGGTAAGCCCATACAATTGCGCGGTCTTTATCGCAGCACTTTGGAAAGACGTGAAGGCGAATGGCGATTCCTGAAGCATGAAGTGCAAATCTGGGACAGCATCCGCGATCACGCTCCCAACGCGCAGGAGACTTCGGCTTGAAAGCGCTCGAGAGCGACGCGCCGCTGATCGTCTATATCGACATCAAAAGCCCCTATGCTTTTGTCGCGATCCGGCCAATCCTGGCGCTGGAGGTGGAACTGGGCATGCAGTTTGACTGGCGGCCTTTGACGCTGGACATCCCAAGCTATCTGGGATCAGCGGAAAAGAAAAAGGGCAAGGTGGTCAAAAGCACCCGCAGCGCCTCGCAATGGGTCGGCGTGAAATATGGCTATGCCGATGCGCGTCGCTATGCCGAGCGGCAGGGGATGATGCTCAAAGGTACCGAGAAAATCTGGGACAGCAGCATAGCTAACATCGGAATTTTATGGGTCATGCAGACGGCAAGGGGACGCCTCGGGGATTATCTCAACATCGTCTATCCGCCTTTTTGGCGGCGAGAGCTTGATATTGAGGATGTCGCGGTGGTTGAGGAGTGCCTGAAACAAGCCGGTGTCGATGCCGCTGGCTTCGATGCGTTTCAACAAGGCGAAGGCCGCGCGCAACATGATGCGCTCCAACCGCAACTCCATCCCGCGGGTATTTACGGCGTACCGACCTTTGTGTTTGATGGACATATCCTGTTTGGCCGCGAGCATATTCCCTATGTGCGTTGGCACCTGACCGGCCGCGAAGGCCCTGCTCCCGATATCGCCTATGGCATTGCGGAGAATGGATTGCCGCCCGTGGAAGCACAATGCTGACCATCTATATCGATTTCAAATCTGCCGCATCCTATCTGGCGCTGGGGCCGACACTGAAGCTGATCGAGGAAACCGGTGTGGAGGTGAAATGGCTGCCCTTTTTCTCAAAGCCTTTTTCTGTACCCGAAGAAAAACCGGACGAAACCGTTGGTGAACGCCACCGCCGGGTTCGTGCCATTGCCCAGCGGGATACACATCTCCACTATGCCGGGGTGCAGGGCATCGATATGCAATTTTCGAACAAGCCAGCCGGATCAGAAGCCGCCTTACAAGCCTTATCAGGCTTACAAGGCGATCCGGCCCCATTCATCCGGCCGGCGTTCAACGCTTGTTGGTCTGAACAGGCGGATCTGGATGATCGAGGAGTTGCTTCGAAAATTCTCGATCAAAACGGATATCCTCAACCTGATTGGGAAGCTGCTAAGGCGGCACTCAATAAAATCCGCGATGAAGCTTTGGAACAGAAAGTTTTTGAAACACCAACCTACTTGATCGACGGGCAGATATTCCTCGGTCGCGAACATCTGCCCTGGATTAAAGCCCTTCTCCCTTGAGGGAGAAGGTTTCCGGCACCAACCCTTGCGAATCCGCGAATCACGGGCTAAAGGGCTGGTTCTTTCCGAAATCATGCATATATCCGTCACAGTCCAGCGACTGATACCCGGAGTTTATCTGAAAGTCGGTTAGAACAAACGATTTGGAACGAATGCAATGGCAAAAGTAAATCCAGGCGAATTCATGCGGCAGGTCCGCAGTGAGAATAGCAAAGTGGTCTGGCCAACATGGCCCGAGACTGTCCGTACCGCGATATTGGTGCTGATCATGACCATCATTCTCGGCCTGTTTTTCCTTGGCATTGATACGGTTTTTAACGGGATTGTCGGCTGGCTGCTAAGCCTCGCCTGATAGTTCGCGACATTAGACGATAGGGTTTTTCGGCATGGCTGCACGCTGGTATATTATTCACGCTTATTCAGGCTTTGAGCACAAAGTCAAAGAAGCCATTGAGGCGGATGCAAAGCGTCTGGGCCTGACCGAGCTGGTCGAGGAAATCGAAGTTCCGACCGAAACCATCACCGAAGTGAAACGCGGCAAAAAGGTGCAGTCCGAGCGCAAGTTCTTCCCCGGCTATGTGCTGGCGAAGCTGACCATGACCGATGATGCCTATCACCTGGTCAAGAACCAACCCAAGGTCACCGGTTTCCTGGGCAGTAGCGGCAAACCGCAACCGATCAGCGAAGCCGAAGCCGCGAGCATCCTCAACACCAAAGAAGAAGCTGCCAACGCTCCGAAAGAACGGATCACCGTGGCCTACGAAATTGGCAACGAGATCAAGGTCAAATCGGGGCCGTTCAACAGCTATAACGGCATTGTGGAAGAACTTGATTTTGACAAAAACAAAGTCAAAGTTTCGGTTTCGATCTTCGGCCGTGCTACGCCGGTTGATCTGGACTTCGGCGAAGTTGATCTGATTAGTTAGACCACAAGAAACTCGTCATCCTGAACTTGTTTCAGGATCTCAAGCGTGATTCCCAGTTTTGGGAGATGCTGAAACGAGTTCAGCATGACGAGCTGGGTAGTTACCGGGCTTGCAAAACACACAAATTGCTTTAAAGGCCCGGCCTTCGCTTGCAAATTCAGGCGATTCCATTGTGGGAGGCGGTTTTGATAATTGCTGTTTGACCACTTAATTTGATCCGCCGTCGCGAAGGCTATGGCGGAGATAGAATGAAAGGACAGCCAATATGGCTAAGAAAATTGACGGCTATATCAGCCTGCAAGTGCCCGCCGGCATTGCAAACCCGTCACCGCCAATCGGACCTGCACTAGGTCAACGCGGTGTAAACATCATGGATTTCTGTAAGGCGTTTAACGCGGCTACGGACAAGATGGAAAAAGGCGCTCCGATCCCGACGAAAATCACCGTCTATGCGGACCGCCGCTTTACCTTTGTCACCAAGACACCACCAGCAAGCTACTTCATCAAGAAGCTTACCAAGCTGAAAAAAGGTTCGCAGGAACCTGGCAAGGAAGTCGCTGGCACAATCAAAACATCACAGCTGAAGGAAATTGCCGAAGCGAAGATGGAAGATCTCAACGCCAATGACATTGACCAGGCGGTGAAAATTATCGCCGGTAGCGCCCGTTCGATGGGCATCGAAGTGGTGGAGGGATAAGATGGTTGCACTGACAAAACGCGCAAAATCCGCCAACGAAGCCGTTGACCGCGAAAAGCTGTACGGCGTCGACGAAGCGATCAAGATCATCAAGAATCTCGCGTCTAAATCGAAATTCGATGAAACCATCGATATCGCAATCAACCTAGGTGTTGACCCGCGTCACGCTGACCAAATGGTCCGCGGTGTGATCGGCCTGCCAGCAGGCACCGGCAAGGACAGCCGGGTTGCGGTGTTCGCCAAGGATGCGAAAGCAGACGAAGCGAAAGAAGCAGGCGCAGATGTGGTTGGCGCAGAAGACCTGATGGAAGCGATGCAAGGCGGCGATCTCAATTTTGACCGCGTCATTGCAACCCCGGACATGATGGGCGTTGTCGGACGTCTCGGTAAAGTGCTTGGTCCAAAAGGCCTGATGCCAAACCCGAAACTCGGTACAGTGACAATGGACGTCAAGAAGGCTGTCGCAGATGCCAAAGGTGGCCAGATTGAATATCGTGTTGAAAAAGCCGGTATCATTCACAACGGCATCGGGAAAGCCAGCTTCAAAGAAGCCAATATTCGCAAGAATTTCGACGCTCTGATGAACGCTGTTGTCAAAGCCAAACCTTCGGGCGCAAAAGGCAAATATGTGAAGAAGGTCGGACTGACCTCTACCATGGGTCCTGGTCTGAAGATTGATCTCGGAGAGATTGAAGGCGCTTAACTGGCATCTCTACAACTGCTAAGCTAGAAAAGGCTGGGAGCAATCCCGGCCTTTTTCTTTTGGAGAACATCATGCCCAAAGCCTCCTGCCTGTGCGGCGCAGTCAATATTACGGTTGAAGGTAAATTGCCCGAAGCCGACGCCTGCCATTGCACCCAGTGCCGCAAGCAGTCGGGCCATTATTGGGCCTCTATCGATGTTCCAACGACCGCCGTCAGTGTAAGCGGCGAGGAAAATGTCCGTTGGTATCAATCAAGCGAAAAAGTGCGGCGTGGGTTCTGCGAGACCTGCGGGTCATTTCTGTTCTGGGATCCCATTCATCACGACAAGATTGCCATCGCAATGGGGGCATTTGACAAGCCAACAGATACAAACCTCTGGAGTCATATTTTCGTTGCCGACAAAGGTGACTACTATAACATTGAACCGGATGTGCTGCAGAAGGACTAATCGTCAGCCTCAATGCGCCCGTGCTTCGGGCCAGATGCGCAGGAAGTTCTCGGTGAAAAACGCCTCTTTCACGTCATCATTCGCTGCCGCAAGATGCCCATCAAACTTGCCCAGCGGATCACGGCCACCCTCGACATGCGGATAGTCGCTGCTGAACATGTACAGGTCGGCATGCGACTGTTCGATCATGTTGGCGACATCTTCATGCGGGAACGGTGTGAAGGCCATTTGCTGGATGATTTGCTCCGAAGGCTTGCGCTCAAAACGGACGCTTTCATCGGCGCGTGAGTATATCCGTGTGAGGTCGTCCATGCGGCGCAGCAATTCAGGCACCCAGCCGGCTCCCAGTTCAACCGCAGCGCCGCGCAGCTTTGGATGCCGCTCAAAAATGCCTTCAGCAACCATCATCGATGTGAAGGTCTCGACCGCCTGATGCAGGACAAAAGCGTCTTTGGTGCGAACATTTTTGCCGCCACCCATCCAGTCCTTTACCGCCGCCTTGCCATTGTTGCTCCAGCTTTTCATCGCCTGCAGCGGCGAACCGCCGACATGAAATACAAACGGAATCCCCGTCTCGGCCAGCTTCGCCCAGAATGGTTCCAGATCGACATGGCCGCAGGAAAACCCAATCGGCGCACGATGCGGCACCCAGACGGCTTCGAGACCCGACTCGATCACGAAATCCAGTTCGGCAATCGCCATTTCAGGAACATCAAGCGGCACCACTGCGACGCCAACCAGTCGGTCATCATCACTACAGAAATCCGCCATATGCCGGTTGTGCGCCCGTGTGGCGCCATAGCGTAAACGCGCTTCGGTTTTGGAACTGGGATGAAAAGGCAAAGCCACACTATGTGTAGCAAAAACGAGCTGCTTGCGGAAACCCAGAAGGTCCACCGCCTTTGACCGGTCCGACTTGTTAAATGCCCCCAATGCCTGAATTTCCTTCGACAGCGCAATCATCTTCGCCTTGTGTTCAGCGCTATGATCCCCACCCTGCTCCATGATCACAGCGACTTCCTCATCATTAACCAGCGAGGCGCTGTAACTCACCTCCGGAATCTCATCGCGCAATTTCGGATCGGCGTAGCTTTTGAGAAAATCCGGCAGCTCCATAATATGGCTGTCGGCGTCATAAATAGCGCGGTCGGCGGGTACATAGCTCATTGGGTTCTCTCCTGGTCGACCTTATTTCAGATCTAATTCGATATGCAGCTCGGGCAAATTGCGCAGAATGAAACTCATCTCCGCCTGTGGTTCTGGATTGTCAGGCGACAGCCGGAAATTTTCGCCGTGATTGAGTAGCGCCTTCCAGCCGAGAGACAGTTCCTGCCGAGATAGTGGCGCACCAATGCAGGCATGGACGCCAGCACCAAAGGCAAAATGCGCGCCGGCTTTCTTGCGGTCCAGCTTGCACATATCCGACTGCTCGAACTTTGCTTCATCGCGGTTGGCGGAGCCATAGCGGAGGAACACAATTTCCCCTGCCATGAGCTTGCAACCCTCAATTTCGGTGTCCCTCGTAACAAGCCGGGGAAGGCCCTGCACCGGCGCTTCCAACCTCAGCGATTCCTCGATAAACACCTGTAGCGTTGATGGATCTCGGGCCAACCGAGACTGCACCTCCGGCTCCTTGCAAATTAGCAGCATCCCCCAGCCAAAAGCGCTGGTCGTCGTCTCGTGCCCGGCAACCAGGAACTGGTTTAAAATGCTTTGGATTTCAGGATGATCGAGATATCGATCCTCATTCTCAAGTTTGGCATTGGCAAGGATGGAGATCATGTCATCGGTCGGGCTGGATCGCCGTTCCTCTGTTAACCGAATGAGTAGGTTTTGTAGATCAACCGCGGTCTGCGCACGCTCGATCATTTCTTCTGCCGACAGCGGTGTCAGTCGCAAGGCACTCGCCGCCGCTGTTGCGCCTTTTTCAAATAGCGGGACATCCGCCTCCGGAATGCCAAGCCGTTGTCCGATGATCGCCAGCGGTACCGGAAAGGCAAAGCCTTCCATAAACTCAATAGCCGTGTGATCTTCCAACGATGCTATAGTCTGGTCAACAACCGCCTGCACCGTCTCTTCCGATTTGCGGATTTCGCCGACCGTAAACAAAGCGCTGACCAGTGAGCGATATTTGCTGTGTCCCGGCTCATCAAGCGTCAGCATGGTTGGAACCTGCTCTACCAGTTCTCCGGCCAACCGCCCCAGCTCTGCACGTACTTCCGACGTTGCTGCCGCGATCCCCGCTTCGCGCATCTTCTCGAAAAACACTGTATATTCGCTGGAAAAGGCCTTTGTGTCCTGGATGATCGCTTTGACCACATCATATCGGGTAGCGACGTGGACATTCATCTCTGGCACAAAATGCAGCGCGGGCCCTTTGCGCAATTCGGCATAGGCGTCATAAGGGTCGAGCAGGACTGTTGGATCGAAAATATTGATATTTGCCTGTGTTACCATGATCCGCACTCCTCTATCCTGCCTAAAAGCGATATAGCATTTTCGTCAGACCAGCACACTGACAAATGGGTTATGGCTTGACTTCCACCGCTTTCCCGCTAATAGTCGCCGTCGAACGGCAGTTTCGGCTGTCGGTCACCGTCCGAGACAGCGGGTGAGGGTAATTTGACCCTCTTAATTTCCAGCCTAGACGGGGATCAGTTTTTCAAGCGGGTTTTGTCCCGCGGCTTTGTGCAAAGTGCATCGCCAGAACCTCTCCCCTTCGGATTATACAGAACTAACTTCGGTTGGTTCTTTCGCTCGTCATTCCGGACTTGATCCGGGGTGACGGTATTAAAGTATTGGGAATGGGTCTCGGCCCACTCCCGCGTGAAGGAGCACAATATGGATCGTGGTCAAAAGGCCGAAGCCGTTACTGCGCTGAACGCGACTTTCAAGGAAGCCGGGGTTGTCGTGGTGACACGCAATCTGGGTCTGTCTGTGGCTGAGTCCACGGAACTCCGCGGAAAGATGCGCGAAGCCGGAGCCGGTTTCAAAGTCTCTAAAAACCGCCTCGCCAAACGCGCTCTGGAAGGTACCGACTATGCGCCGATCAGCGATTTGCTGAGCGGACCGGTCGCACTTGCTACATCGGATGATCCGGTGGCCGCTGCGAAAATCGCGGTGGAATTCGCCAAAGGCAACGACAAATTGGAAATCGTTGGCGGCGCGATGGGTGATACCCTTCTGGACGAAGCAGGCGTGAAAAACCTGGCTTCCATGCCTTCTCTTGGCGAACTGCGCGGAACGATTGTTGGCCTGCTTACAGCGCCACAAACGAAAATCGCACGGGTGGTCAAGGAACCAGCTGGAGCCCTTGCACGCGTAATCGGCGCTTATGCCGCTGCGGGTGAATAACTAACTTCGCTTCGTCATGCTGAACTCGTTTCAGCATCCCGTGACGGAGCACATGCCTCAAGAGATCCTGAAACAAGTTCAGGATGACGAGGTGGAAATTTGAATACGGAGTAATTTAAAATGGCTGATGTAGCTAAACTTGTTGAAGAACTATCGAAACTGACCGTGATGGAAGCGGCTGAATTGTCCAAGGCGCTGGAAGAAGAGTGGGGCGTTTCTGCAGCCGCTGCTGTTGCAGTTGCTGGTCCTGCTGGCGGCGGTGGCGGCGAAGCTGCTGCTGAAGAGAAAGACGAATTTGACGTCATTCTGACCGGCGACGGCGGCAAGAAAATCCAGGTGATTAAAGAAGTTCGTGCGATCACCGCTCTGGGTCTGACCGATGCGAAAGCACTGGTTGAAGGCGCACCAAAAGCGATCAAAGAAGGCGTAAACAAAGCCGAAGCCGAAGAAATCAAAGGCAAGATCGAAGCAGCTGGCGGTACCGTAGAGCTGAAGTAAAAATAATCCTCGCCCCTTTAGGGGAGAGGATACCAAAGCCTTGCGAACTTGTTCGCTAGGCGACGTTGGAGAGGGGGTTGAGGCCGTATTGGTTCTCAGCCCCTCTCTGACTCCGACTAACCGCCTTCGCTAAAGCTTCAGCGTTAAGTCTCCGTTGTTCTCTCCCCTGAAGGGGAGAGAATGAAATGGGCGGAGGCCGCCTTTTTTATGGCAGTTTGATGACCAACCGCATGCCGATGCTATCGAGACCGGGATTCTGCACGCTGCTGAATATCTGCGCATGACTGAGATGAACCCAACTGGCTTCGAGATCGATGCGTTTGGAAAGGCGCACGCCAATCGCTAATTCTGGCGCAAAACACGCGCGACCCCAGTTGCGTCTGCGAACCGTCGGGCGCGAATTCCAGTTTCGGGTCATCATGAACAGCGATACCTATTCCCGGTCGTACATAGATTTTGTCGCCAATTTTCCAGCTCAAACCAGCGGCAGCAAAGCTGGCTTCGCCATCAATGCTGATTGATCCAAGAACATAGGGGGATGGCTTGCCGATTGCCCCAAGACCGTCGATACGGTCCCAGCGATAGGCCAGTTGAATATCTGTACCTTCACTGAAGCTGTTCTGGGCGACCGGAGTGATCACATTTTGCCCAGCGATTCCAATGGCAA
The DNA here is from genome assembly GCA_951813595.1 of uncultured Parasphingorhabdus sp. Lineage (GTDB taxonomy): Bacteria > Pseudomonadota > Alphaproteobacteria > Sphingomonadales > Sphingomonadaceae > Parasphingorhabdus. The sequence goes on from CATOTQ010000001.1 coordinate 65,780, forward strand.
TTTCATCGGCATGCGCGGGCGTAGCGATCATCCCTATGAAGAACGCCATGGTTTGGATTATCAATCTGCTCATCACGAGAAGATAGAGGTTTTTGGCGCCTATCCAAGAGGTTAATCCAGCCAGTCTTGATCTGGGGCAACGCCCCCCAAAAAACTTAACTCAACTTATCGGCACCATCTTCACCGGCATATCGTCAATTTCATGCAGGAAACAGCTGCCTGAATAGGTGAGCGGACCGTCCTGCTCAATGCGAACATCACGGCCCAATATTTCCTCGAACAAAATCGCCAGTTGCAACTCCGCCAGCCGCGCCCCGACGCAGCGGTGAACACCGTGGCCGAAACCAATCTGCCGCCGCGCGTTTTCGCGCGAGAAATCCACGACATCCGGATCGGGAAAGATGCTCTCATCGCGATTGGCCGAGATATACCACATGATAACCTTGTCGCCTTTGGACAGCTTCTGACCGCCCAATTCGGTATCCTGTGTGCAGGTACGCCGCATATGGGTGACGGGCGACTGCCAACGAATGACCTCCTGCGCGGCATTGGGCACTAGTAACGGATCATTCCGCAATGATTCTAACTGGTCCGGGAACAGATTGCAGGCCCGGACAAAACCGCTCATCGAATTGCGCGTGGTATCGTTGCCGCCCACGATCAGCAGCGCAATGTTGGCCAATCGCTCCAGCTCGGGCATATTGCCCATCGCATCGCTGTGAATGATACGGTTCAGGATTTTGTCATTCGGCGAATTCTTGCGTTCCTTTTCGAACAGCGTGTCGAATTTTTGCAGCATCTGGAACATTTCAGCGAAGAAGGCCTGTCGTCGTTCTTCACTTTGGTCCGGATTCACATCGCTGGCGGTATCGGACCAACGCTTCATATCGCGCCACTCCTCCCAGGGGAAATCAAAGAGCACGCAAAGCATGCCAATAGTCAGTTTAACCGAGACTTCCTCGACCCAGTCAAATGTCTCGCCGACTGGAAGCGCATCAAAAAGTTCCTTCGTGCGTTGCCTAATCTCCGGTTCCCGCTCCAGCATTTCGCTGGGGTTGAAGGATGGCTGGACCACCTTGCGTTGCGCAGTGTGTTTTGGTGCATCCATTGCGATAAAGTTCGGAAATTCATCCTCGCCAGTGCCGTCGGTGATAGTAATTCCGCCGTGCTCATAGGAAGAAGAATAGGTCTTTGCATCCAGCTCAACCTGCTGCACCAGATCATGGGTGACCACCGACCAATAGGGGCCATAAGGACTTTCGGGTCGATAACTGACCGGCATCTCGCTGCGCAATTGGGCAAAAGGTTCGTGCCAGCGATCTTCGCTGTAAAGCGCACCCTCGCTCAGATCGATGGGAGTGATCGCACGTTTTTCCAGAACGTCAGAATCGGACATGGCATTCCTCTCTTTTGATTGCAGCCTATCGGATGGTTGCGGAAAGGCAAGCGGCTGCTTTCGATTGAGGCTGTGTAAAAACGCATTGATTATCGCTATGGTCTGAGCGGCTTTGTTGGAGGCGGTTGTATGAAGCGTTTTGTGGTTGGATCGGATCGTGATCAGACGTTTTTATTGCCGCCATCGCTTGAGGATTATGTGGATGAAGATAATCCGGTCCGTGTGGTGGATGCGTTTACCGACGAACTGGATTTGCGGGAACTGGGATTTTCTGGTGTTGATCCGAAGGACACGGGTCGCCCGGCTTATCATCCAGCGGTGATGCTCAAAATCTATATTTACGGCTATCTCAATCAGGTACAGTCGAGCCGGAGACTGGAGCGCGAGGCGGGCCGCAATCTCGAGCTGATGTGGCTAACCGGCCATCTGGTCCCGGACTTCAAGACAATCGCCAACTTCAGGAAGGACAATGGCCCAGCGATCCAATCCGTTTGCAGTCAGTTTGTGGGGCTATGCCGGGAGCTCGGTCTGTTCGCCAAGGCTGTGGCTGCGATAGATGGGTCGAAGTTCAAGGCTGTGAACGCACGCGAACGCAATCATACACGAGGCAAGCTGAAACGCCGGATTGATCAGGTGGAAAAGAGCATAGCGCGCTATCTCCAGTCACTTGATGCAGCGGACATGCACGATAGCGACGTTGCTGAGGACCGGACGACACAGCTGCGCGAGAAGATCGTGTCCATGAAAGCCAAGCTCCACGAGCTTTGCGCCAAAGAAGCGGAGGTCATCGCTCATCCTGATAAGCAGATATCGCAGACTGATAGCGATGCCAGAGCCATGTCCACGAGCATGAAAGCCTCCGGCATGGTGGGATATAACGTACAAGCTGCTGTGGACACCGGGTACCATCTCATTGTGTCACATGAAGTGACCAATGCACCGCATGACCGGGCCTTCCTCGCTCCTATGACGGAGAAAGCCAAAGTGGCCATGGATGCGGAAGAGATAGAGGTGCTGGCTGATCGCGGTTACTTCAGCGGACCGCAGATCAAGGCATGTGAAGAACAGGGTGCGATGCCGCTTGTGCCAAAGCCCAATACATCAGGCTCTAGGGCAGCAGGCCGGTTCGATAGAAGTGATTTTATCTATGAAGCAGAGACAGACACTCTGCGCTGTCCTGCAGGTGAAGAACTCATCCACCGCTTCACGACAGAAGAAAAGGGGCTGACGCTGAACGCCTATTGGTCGAGCAAATGCCCAGACTGCAAAATCCGATCACAATGCACCACAGCCAAATACCGGCGCATCAAGCGCTGGGAGCACGAAGCCGTGGTCGATGATATGCTCGTACGCCTCAACAATCGCCCCGATGCCATGACCATCCGCAGACAAACGGCTGAACATGTCTTTGGAACACTCAAAAGCTGGATGGGACCGTGCCACTTCCTCACCAAAGGCATCAAAAACGTCGCCACAGAGATGAGCCTCTCGGTTCTCGCCTATAATATCAAACGCCTCATCACCATCATGGGCGTCAAACCGCTCATCAAAGCGATCCGGGCATGATGGTTCTGCGCGCCTGCTGAAATTATCGGCAAAAATCTGACCTGAACGAAAAAATACCCCACGACAGCGCATGACAAACGCGTTTTTACACAGCCTCGGATCGTAGCGGATAGCGACGGGGGATTCGCAAGTTATGAATGACAATGACGATCTGAGAGCCTTGGTTCGTAAAATCCCGGACTATCCCAAACCCGGCATCCAATTTCGCGATGTTTCCACCCTGTTGCTCGACGGGCCTGCCTTCAAACAAACGATAGACCGGATGATCGCGCTGGTTGATCCGGATGATTTCGACCTGATTGCTGGGATCGAAGCGCGAGGGTTCATTGTCTCTTCTGCCATGTCCTATGCACTGGAGAAAGGCAAAGTTATGCTGCGAAAGCCGGGCAAGCTACCGGGACAGTCGGTCAGCATCGACTATGCACTGGAATATGGGACCGACCAGATTGAGATCCATGTCGATGCAATCCAGCCGGGCCAGCGCGTATTGCTGGTCGACGACTTGTTGGCCACAGGCGGGACCGCGATGGCGGGAGTTGAACTGTTGCGCGGACAGGGTGCTGTTGTCGATCGCGCATTGTTCATTGTAGACCTGCCCGACCTGGGCGGTGGATCGAAATTGCGCAATGCCAACATTAAACCAACTGCCTTGATGGCCTTTGAAGGCGATTGACACACGCTCGAAAACTTGGTCACCTGCAATTGGTCGCTTAACATATTGGGGCAATCTGCATGGCGGTCATAGAATTTCTGGTTAAAAGCATTCTGCATTTCATGCCGATATTGTTCGGTTTTCTGTTTTTTGGCCCGCTGTTTGCACAAATCATGGACAAATTCGGCTGGGTACCGCCCCTAGGCTCAGGACCTGTTAGATAGCTTGCATTACGGTGAGAAGGCTGATTCAAAGGCGGCACTGAAGGAGGTGCTGTTGATGAGTGATCTGTTTATGTTAAGCGAAGCGCAGATGCGCCGGATAGAGCCGTATTTTCCGTTGTCGCACGGGGTTCCCGGGGTTGATGACCGCAAGGTTCCGAGCGGGATTGTTTTTGTGATCAGGAACGGTCTTCGCTGGCCTGCTGGTTACGGGCCGCATAAAACGATCTGTAATCGCTTCGTGCGCTGGAGCCGCCTGGGCGTGTTCAACAAGATATTTGCGCGCCTTGCAGCTACCAGTGATGCCGATGATGTGCTGATGATCGATGCCACGCATCCAAAAGCCCGCCGTACCGCTGCCAGCCTTTTAAAAAAGGGTCTGTTTCCAGATATACCGGGCGAACTAAAGGCGGCCTGAACTTCCAGGTTGCATGCCGTGTGCGATGGCAACGGGAGACCCCTGATCTTGTGTCTGAGCGAAGGGCAGATGAGCGACCATATCGGGGCAAAGCTGACATACCCGGCACTTCCGGATCATGCCGCCTGCATGACCGGTGATAAAGGCTATGACAGCGATGAGTATCGAGCGGCATTAAAAGCAAAGCGCATCACGCCATGTATCCCGCCGCGCAAAGGGCGGCGGCTGCCAGCCAGCTTCGATAAAAGCCTCTGCCGCCAACGCCACAAAATCGAGAATATGTTCGGAAAACTCAAGGACTGGAGGCGCATCCATACCCGCTATGATCGCTGCGCTCACACCTTCTTGTCTGCCATCGCTATCGCAGCTACCGTCATCTTCTGGCTTAGTTAATGAGTCCTGAGCCTAGGCCTTTCCACCCTTCTACTTGGAATGATTATCGGCGGTGCATGGGGCATTTTTGCCTTTTTCAGAGGCAGCTGGATTTGGGCGCGGCCATGAACAAGCATGTGGATATTGCCGTAACCGAAGCTGAACTGCGCAAAGCCGAACGCCAGATCGCTCGTAAATATGCAAATCGATTTCCGTGGGAAGTTCCGGTCTGGGGCCTTGGCAATATGCTGATATGGTTGTCGCTCTGGCCGCTGGTTTTTATGGAGATTCTGCCGCTGTGGATCGCCTTTCCGATTGCCTGTGTGAACGTGATGGCCTGTTTCCTGCCCGCGCATGAGGCTGTGCACGGGATGATTGCGAGGCCGGGAGAGAAGCTACGCTGGCCCAATGAACTGGTTGGGCATCTCAGTCTGCTACCGATGGCCATGCCCTACCGGCTCCAGAAAGTGACGCATATGGAGCATCACAAGCACGTCAATCATCCGGAAAATGATCCCGATATCACCACCCAGTCCAAAGGGCCTCTCGATGCCATCTGGCAGAGCTTTGTCCAGCGCCAGCGCGGGAAAGGCGGTGCGATGCGTGGCTATGGCTACATATTGGAAAAAGTCGGACGCAATGATGTGCTGGTCGATGGCGCGCTCTACCAGTTGAGCTTTTTCACGATATTATTTGCGCTCGCCTGGAACGGATATGCGATTGAAGCGGCTCTGCTCTGGTGGGCGCCGCGGCATATCGGGATTGCCTATATACAATTCTTTTTTAGTTGGGCTCCGCACCATCCAGCAAACGAACGCGGCCGCTACACCAACGCGAAATTCTGGAAAAGCCGGGTTGGCAATATTGCCTCAATGGGAATGCAATATCACCTGATCCATCACCTGCATCCGTTTATTCCACTGCGAGATACACCCAAAGCTTACCGCGAAATGCGGCCGATATTGGAAGCGCGCGGGTGCAAGATTGAGGGTGATTTGCGCTAGAGTGTGTACGCACTTGATGCGGAGCTCTGGAGGCATGGTGTTTAGGTGACAGGACTCCGGCTCGGTGGCCGGAGCACAATGTTAGTCGACTATTGGAGCAACATATGGATGACAAAATCAAGGGAAGCTGTCTGTGCGGCGGAGTCACATTCTCAATATCCGGCGAACCAGGACCTATTGGCCAATGCCATTGCTCGAAATGCCGGAAAGTGTCGGGAACAGACGGGAATGCTGTCATGCACGCTACACCCGAGAATTTTTTCTGGGACAGCGGTCAAGAGCTGATCGAAAGATTTCATCCTGATCCAGAGAAAGGATGGCATTCGATATTCTGCAGGAAATGCGGCAGTCCGCTTCCGTTAGAGGGAAAAGATGCTAACCTCTATTTCATTCCAGCCGGATTGCTTGATGACGATCCCGGTCATCGAGGCTATGTGGGCCACATATTCGTCGATTCCAAAGCACCGTGGGTAGAAATTACCGACGGCAAAGTTCAGTTTTCCGAGAATGTCGGTTCCGAGCGGCGGGATAGGAAATAGCTCTCTCCTCTTCAGGGGGAGAGACAGACTTGGCTTGGCGATTTATCGTCTAGCAAGTCTTGAGAGGGGTTGGAGGTAAGCACGATTCATAGCGATGCCTGTTCTGAACCCCCTCTCCCCTGAAGGGGAGAGGGGTTTTAAGAAGCCACCCAATTGCCATGAAATCCCGGAGAAATCCGGTGCGGAACGTGGATCACCGCCTGCGGTTCGCCAAGGAAATCATCGGCGTTGAGGATCGTCAACTCGCTGGTTTCATTCGCTGCATCGATCACCAACCCGACCAGCCAGCCTTCGTCTTCACCAGCATCATCGCTACGCGGGACAAAGACAAATTCGCCGGGATGACGGCCTTCTCCAAAATCGCGCGTCAGCGTTTCGCCGCTTTCGAAGTCATGTTTGTACAACTCGGTTCCTGCGACATCAAAATCACCTTCATCGCCGCCAAGTGATATCGTATAGGCGTAGCGATAGGGTTGGCTGGTCAGACGCTCGTCATAGCGCGGAAATTCCTGCGGTTGATCGTGCAGAATTTTCCGGTCGACCTTTTTGGTCTCCGGATACAGCGTCCATCGTTCGAACCGTGACCATTTTCCTCCCGGACCAAAAGCCGTTTCTGCATAGGTACTCTCATGCACCACAACATCGACAACGGTCTTGCCATCATCAGTCTCAAACGCATTGGCCGGGTGATAGACATAGCAAGGCTCATCCAATTCGCACCAGATTATGTCATCATTGCTGCCAGTCTTTGGAAGTAACCCAACCCGCGCGCCATGACCTGGGTTCCAGTCATAGGGGAAAGCATAGCCAGCTAGCATACGCTTCATTGAGAAGGTTGCGGGTAGATCGAAAACCAAAACGTTATTCTCGGTAATCTGACAATCGTGGATCGACGGGCCATCTTTCACCGCAATCGGCTCTTCACGCGTCACTTTGCCGTCCGGACTAACAACAACATGCCAGACTGTGTCTGCAACCGGCGCATCATAGACAATCGCATGCGCTTCTCCTGTCTTGGTATCGAAATGCGGGTGGGCGGAAAAGGCGTTGGTCAGCGTGCCATCAAACGGATTATGCTTCACCGTTTCCAGTTCGTCGGTCAGTTCCACTGGGAAGCCGCCTGCTTCTACGATAGCGAAAGTCTTGCCGCCAATTTCCACAATATTGGTATTGGCATTGTCCGTCATCGGTTTGCGGGTGCCAGGCTTGCGTTCTTCACCCAGCGCGTCACTCACATCATTCGAGCGGATCCAGCGATTGCGATACCAGACCGCATCGCCATCTTGCAGTCGAATACCATGCGCCATCCCGTCGCCGGTAAACCAGTGATAGCTGGCTTCATCAGGTGGCGTAACCGGATTGGGGCCAATGCGCATGTAACGACCGTTTAATTCGGTTGGAATAGTGCCGGTCACTTGCATCGCAGAAATCGTCTCTTCACCTTTCATCGGCACATGAACGCCGCTTAGATATGGGTGACCACCCTCGGGCGCTTTCAAACGTTTGCGATTAAAATTAGCAACGCCTGTCATCACAGGGGTGACAGCAGCGCGGATAGTTTTCTCGATAACGGACGCCATAGGGATATTCCTTCCAAGAATTGGCTTTACAGAGATGATTCGGAATGTTTATGCTGTTAACATGCTGGTTCCAGTGAATATATCAATAGATTCGTTTGCGCAGTGACTCCTCAGAATTTTTTGAATGCCGATCTTCCGTAAAGCAGGGTCGCCGCGTAGCCTCCGAGTTCGCGCAGCGGCGACCCTGCTAAAGACCAACATTCGAAATTAACGCCGGACCCGACGCGAAAGCGTTGGGCCCGATCACCATCAAAGCAGTCATTCCGCTTCCGCCCCATTTGTGGTCGTTCACTGCTTTGTTTACGCCACCTGGAAGCGATCGTTCATTTAACAATGACTCAAACGGCTGTTGTCGAGCCGTTTTGGTTGTTTAGCCATCATCAGATCAGATTATCTGCATTCTCAGGCCCGTAGCCACAAATGGCCTGCATCTGAGCCAAATGCACTTGAGCGGTCAATTGAAAGGCGGATCTTTTATCAGGAGAACGTATCTGATAAATCAGAAGTATTATCTTTTGCTTATGCAAAATGTTCTCGAACGCAAGATTCCTAATCTATGATGCAGATCGATGCAGCCTTCCACAAAAGACTGGACTATTTGGGCATGACACAGGACTTTGGGCTGTATTGATGATAGGATATGAATCGATCATCGGACCCGCAACCCACTCCACATTTTCGTTATAACTCGCCGGTTAGTTTAGATCTACAGGTTGTGCTCCCTCCACCGAACGAAAATGTCCGGTTTTCAGTTTGATCATTTCCATTGGCTTCACTTTCGTCAGGTTCAGTACGGCCGATCAGAAGTACATTCACCAAAAAACAAGAAATTATTGGTATCTGAAATTTCATATCGCAAACTATACTATTTTCGATGATAGATAAATAGACCACAGCCATCCGGGATTATTGCACTGTCACCGTAATTCCGTAATTTCTTACGACCCAAAAATATCCCATAAATTTGCTCGCTTTAGCTCTTCGTCGCTACAGAGCGGCAATGCCGGAGGCTGGAAATCTCTTACATCGGGATAATGCTCTTTTGATACGGAAAAGCCCTGCAACTGGTCTTTTGCGCTTTTCATTTTGGCTAGGATAGCCCCCTCCGATTGTGCCCAATTTCCAGACACTTGCTGCCCAGTCAGTTGTTCATAGCTTTCTTTTGTCAGAACAACACCCTGATATTGAGAGACAATTACAGCGAAACCTCCGCTTTTCTCGGTACCTTTTGCATAACAGCGCGGCAGTTTTCCATAAAATGGATATGTTAGTAGCCGGAGATCAACACCAAGGTCTGAGTAGTATTCTTTTTCAAGCGCAGCAGCCTGTTTATAACTCTGAGCCGCCGTCTTGTCGCCGCTTCCCAATAAAATGTCTGTCGTCCAGGTGGCAGAAAAATGACCAGCCACTAATGCGCCATCATCTATCTTCAGCGATTTCGCTGCAGGCATGATCCATTGTGCACAAGCCGAGGTGCAAATATCTACAACTTCGACATCCAATTTTTTGGCATGAATTATTTTACCGATCGCTATCGCTGCGATTGTATCGCCACCTTGACTAGTGATTTTGATGGTTTTCAAAGACGTTGGGGCATTTTTTAACTTGCCTACCATATCGGCGTCGATGCGACCGTTAATATAAACCTCGTTCGGCTTAGAAAATGAAGGAGCGTTGCATGCCAAAAGCGGAACCATCGCTGGCGCTAGCAAAAGATATTTTCTCAGGTTATGTAACCTTTCAGATTTGCGTTTGAAAGAAATTTTGTCAAAAAGCATACCAAATGAGGTCCGGCAATCACTAGTTAGAAATCGGGGTGAATTTGGTGTAAAATCACCCCGATTTAACAATCAAACAAATCTATCAAAATGAGATTTATCGGATGTCGAAGAAAGTTCCTCCTACGTTATTAAAATTATAGGTTGGAGGAGTTATCGAGCCGCTGCCGGATATGTCATAGTAGTTCCCACTAATTCCAGAACCAACGAATGGTGATGTATAGATCGGCTGTATTGTGGAAGGTACAAAACCTTCCACTGGAACAGAACTTCCTATGGGAACGCTACTGAACGGAAAGCTATACGTTAATGAGAAGTTTGGTTTTGGAGTCAGTGAAAAGTCTGTATTTAAACCAAAATCACCGCTTGCATCAACATTAGCAACAACTCCAGGTGTAGAAATCCCGCCAAATGCTCCAGCTTCGTATCCATTGGTGGCAAACCCGCCCGCAGCGCCAAGGTAGGAGAAGCCTAATTCGCCATAAATACTTGGACCCGTCGATGCCAAAACTTGCTCTGCGGTGACAGGTGCAAGATAAGTCGGAACGTAAGGGTTGGCCAACAAATAGGCATCAAACGCGGATGCATTATTTAGTGATGCGGTGGTAACCGCAGTTACCACTATTTCATTTACCAGCCTGCCGTTGCTATCGTAAAAATAGGGATCAACTCCATCGGGCAACATTGAGTTAACAAAGTCCTTTTCCCATTCGGCGGTTCCTGACAATGAGTTTTGCACATTTTCTACAAACTGGTCGAATTCTTCGTCTGTATCAAGCGTTGTAGCATAGCTTTGAATCGCAGCTTGATATGCGAGCGCGGTCGGCAAACCCGCCGTATTGCCACTACCGTCACCAAATCCACCGGTGCCAAAACCGAATTGTCCAAAAGATGGGAGGCCTCCTCCCGTATTGGCGGTAACAACAATGGTATCGTTGCCGCCACTGACAGCTTTAATCTCATCGACATCCAGCTCACGAAATCCGCCCATATCTTTGTTTTGAAAAGTCACTTACAATTCTCCTAATAGAAGTTACAAAATGACCAGGAGCGACCCCTGGTTTGCTTATCATCTTCCAGTTTTGGAATGATCCCAGCACAGTTCGCGCTTGCATATTGAGGTTAAACCAGCAAGTAAAATCTAGTCCCGGCGCTTATTAATTACAAAGCCACCACCAAAAGTTTGAGAGTTTGAAATACTCGTCTCGGAATCGCTTAAGTTGCTTGCCTGTTTTCGAGGATATTCTTCCATATTTCCCTCCACCAGTGAGAAGACTGTTGATGCCTTCTGGAGAGTTTTAGGCCGATGGGCTATCAATATGCGTGTCATCTCCAGTTTTGCAATCGCATCCAATATCTTCTCTTCATTTTTGATGTCCAGATTAGCAGTACCCTCATCCATAATGAGCACCGATGGGTTGGTGTAAAGCGCTCGCGCCAAAAGCACGCGCTGTAATTGTCCGCCTGACAATACAGAACCCATATCGCCAACTAGACTTTCATAGGCGAGTGGCATTTGCTCAATCTCATCATGGATATGCGCTTGCCTGCAAACCTCCCGCACCCGTTGCATGTCGATTTCCGGGTCAAAGAACGCGATATTCTCGGCGAGTGATCCGGCGTAAAGTGCATCATCCTGCGCGACCGATCCAATGGCTTGCCGATAATGAATGCGGGACAGGGAGGAGAGCTTTTGAGATCCTAAGCTTACAAAGCCATGTGTCGGTTCAAACAATCCCAAGATGATTTTCATAAGTGTTGTTTTACCGCCACCAGAAGGTCCGCTGATCGCGATAAACTCACCGGGTTCAATTTTTAGATTAATACCGCTCAGGACCGATGGTTCATTTGCTCCGTAGCGATAGTGAACTCGATCAAGGATAATGGGTTTGGAGAAATCAGGTTTTTCAATCACATCGTTATTGTCGGAAATTTCTGTTTTGGAGAGCGCGATGTCTGATATGCGCGTCAGATGAACTTGCAAGATTTTGAAATTGATCGCCTGCTCCACCAAACGCATCGAAGCGTCGAGAAACTGTTGCTTATATGCCTGAAAAGCAAAAATCATCCCGACCGAGAGGAGGCCATCAAAGGCAAGAGTGATAGCGAGGTACACAAATATAACCCGCTCGATCGCAATGATAAACTGCGCCACTGCGTCAAAACTGGCTGATAACCAGCCCAGCTTAATCTCGGCATTTATTGCATCAGCCTTTTTGGCTTGCCACAAACGCTGCCGATTGCCTTCCTGCCCAAAGGCTTTGATCGCTGAAATGCCTCGCATTGTTTCGATAAAACTGCTGTTTTCGGCCGCTGCGGTCGTTATAACATCAACGTTACGCATGCGGATCGCTTGCAAAAAAGCAAAACGGATTGCGAGATACAGAACCAATGCAACCAGTGCCACCGTTGCCAGCAGGGGCGAATACACATACATCAGCGCGAGCGTCAGGAATGCCATCAATCCATCAACCAGTGCCGCGATCATACCTTGGCTGAGCAATTGTGTGATTGGCATGGTTGAACCAAAGCGGGATATAATGTCTCCTACATGGCGCTTTTCAAACCAAGGCAGCGGCAGTCTCACCAAGTGCCGAAACAGATTGACTATGATTTGATAGGACAGCGCGCTGTTGAGGTGAACAAGAATAAGCGAGCGCAGCCATCCGGTGAGAAGATTGATCACCGCCAATCCGCCAAAACCTAACGCCAATATGAAAAGTAAATCCCGGTCAAAGCTTGGGAAAACAGTATCGATAGAAATCTGAAGATAAAACGGCCCAGCCAGCGCCGCAACCTGCAATATCAGAGATAAAAGGATGACGTTTCCGAAGGTCTTCCAAAAACCATCCATCGACGTCCAAAGCTGAGTAATGCGTAAACTGGTCGCTTCAACCTTGGGTTTGAAGCTTTCCGACTTCATGAGATCGAGGGCAACCCCGCTCCAATGGCGCGACATTTCTTCGCGCCCGAGCTTCAGCTCGCCCTTGGCCGGATCATGGATATGAAATTTGGTACCGCGAGCGGACTGGGTTACTTTCGTCAGGACTACAAAGTGATTGAGGTTCCAATGCAAGATAGCTGGCATTGACAGGTTTTTAAGATCATCCAGTTCACCGCGCAACGGGCGGCTGTTGAAACCCATTGCCTCAGCTATTTCGATAATACTTTTGAGCGTGGCGCCTTTCAGCGACATACTGTGCTTGCGCCTCAGCGCCTGTAGGTCGGTTTTGAAACCGTGAAAGCCTGCTATATCGCGAGGCAGGCAAGTCCGCACTCGCTGGCTTCGTTTTGCTGTATGTAGGGCGTTTTCGTCCAACCGCCGCCGGTCATAATTTCATTGAGTGCGTTCATGGTGATTAGTTTCGGTTCATCACAGCGCGCAGCGGGGTCAAAATCCAGTCGAGAAAAGATTGTCGTTCGAGAACAATATTTCCAGTGAGCGTCATGCCCGGTTGCAAAGGGATATCGTCGCCAAATGCATTGACAGCCTGTTTGCGCAATTTCGCTTTCACCTTATAGACAGGCTCTTCAATTTTAAAAGGAACATCGGCCTCGCGAGGATCAAGTACGGTCCGAGAGACCTCAGAAATTGTAGCCTCAAAGCTTCCAAATCGCTGATACGGGAAAGCATCGAGAAGCAATCTTGTTTCCTGGCTGTTTTTAACAAAGCCGATTGCTCTGGTTGGAGCATAGAGCACCGCTTCCAAATCAGAACCTTCTGGGATTATTGTCATAAGGGCCACATTTGGCCTAGCGGTTTTGCCTTGCGCGGCTTGTATTGCAGTAACACACCCTGAAATCGGAGCGTTAATCGTATAAGCTTTCTCCCCGCTCAATTGCGCACGTTGTTGGACAAGGCCTTGGGCTGTTGAGTCAATTGTTGATATTTCTTGTGCGGCAGTCAGGCGTGATTGCCCCAGTTCTGCAATTGCTCGAGTTCGCTCTCCCTGCAGCGTAATGAGTTGTTGTTCCAATCGGCTCAGGCCTTGCTGCGAATTTAGCAGATTTTGCCTTCTGTTTTCATAGTCAATTTGGCTTATAAATCCGCGTTCAACCAATGTCTCCACCTTGTCGAAAAGCGATTGATTGGATTCGACTACGGAGCGTTGTAGCGCGATCTGGTTTTGGATATTTGCAATTTGGCGAGCGGCGTTGTCGGCTATTCCGCGAAGTTCCCGCTGCGTGACTACTGCGATGTTTCCCGCGATTGATGCTTGTTCCTCCGTAAGCGACAGCCGGTTGTCTATCGCTTCCAAACTGACCTCGGCGAAAGCACTTCCTTCCTCGGTGCGGCGGTCAATATCAATAACAGCAAGAACCTCTCCCTTTTTTACGAGTTGTCCCTCAACAACGTTTAGTTTTGTGAGTAATCCGGCTTGCGGTGCAACGATTTTTGAAGAGGGAAGCGTGGTGCTGAGTGTTCCGCGCACCTGTTCGGTTCGCGCATATTCACCCAATGTTACCCAAACAGCCGCAATCGCAATAACCGCGACCAAGACGGCGGTCATAACCACCTCTGAAACTGTCTGCTTGACAATTACTTTGCCGTGCAGGCGGTCCTGTTTTGTGGCTATTGCTTCCTCTCGAAAGAGTAATTGATTTTGCGCGTTCAACTTGGTCCCCCTGATTCTCACGCGATGAAGCTGTGACAGTATCTAAATCACAGTCGATCAATCCACGCGATAGCGACAACAGCATTGGAAAGCCGGCACCCACACTCATCATGCGATCCGGTTGCTAACCTCACTGCCAAATTGTTTGACTACTTTTATGTTTTTGAGCGCCACCTCAATTCAAGAACTACCACGTAATTGTCTGAATGCAAGAAACGAATGATATCAACCGAAGCATTGATTTGTTTGAGATGATGTGATTTCTGCAACTGGCAGAATCGAGCATCGCCCTGATTCTGGCGATATCATTTGATTGGGAAGTTATCACCTGAAACCCAACACCTGACAACCGCGCTCAATAGAGTAGTTTCAAAGTTCGGCTGCTTGTTTGGTTTTCTTAGCGGTAACGGGTCCGCTTTCTGCTTTTCAAAACCAAGGCCGGACAGACCGCTAGCCACCCCAGCATGCGACATAAGATCCCGATTTTGACGATGTATAGAGCAGCCAGCCCCACTTGCGGACGTTCTCATCTTCGGCTAAATTTGCGAGAAGGATACAATTTGATGTTTCAAGCTTTTATTGCTGTCGTAGGGGTATTTACGCTCATCATGATGTCATTGCGAGCGAATAGACTTTTTGCGAAAGAACGTCGATTACCGATGCAATGGTCCTTTTCAGGAGCAGTAAATTGGACAGCTCCCCGTCATCTAGCACTTGCTTTGACCCCGCTTTTGGCAACCTTTGTTCTCTCAGCGTCTGTCTTATCGACGATTGTTTTCGAACCGAGACGCGGTCAAGAAGGATTCGAAATTCCAGCAATCTTATTGCTCGCGCTTGTATTCATTGGAGTACACGCGCTGCATCTTAGGTTAGTCAATAAACAGCTTGAAAGAGACGAGAGCTAGCCACCCTACTTGCAGTCATTCGCAGCCGTCTGATCGATCTCGAAAGTCATTTTTGTGAGCTGCGACAGAAGACTTAAGACTATCCAATTGATGATATGCAACTATCGAGGCAGCAGTGGCTACCGCGCCAGTAAGACTGATTTTCTCAAGCCAATAATGCCCAAACACAATTCCATATATGGTGACCATCAACATCAAGATTGCAACGACAGCTAAAACGCGAATGCGTCGCCAATTCGGCACCAGACGCGGCCCTGATAAAATTAGATCTACCTCCTGAAAAAGTCCGCGATCAAATTTTTTCGTCAGCGGTTTGCTGTCGCTTTCTTTCAAAATCATTTTGGTTCGTGCCCTAAGGATATCGCCTTGAGTGTCTTCAATAACTGCTTCTTTGCGGCAGGTTCTGCTTCGGGTGTTTCCCGGAAGATAAGCTGCGCCAAATTATCGATTGAGCGCCGGGGTAAAGTTAGCCCAACATCGCGTGCCATTGCGCCGACTTCTTTTACTAAACGCTTTTCTCGCGCGGAATCAGCAGGAATGGTATCGCGCAGCGGAATATCGCCCGGGCCTGCCAAAACCCATTCAGGATCAATATCAAAAATCTTGCGAACAGCAAGCAAAGCCCAAATCGGCGGCGTATTGCTGGCGCTCTCCCATGCATTAACCTGCCTTCTCGAATAGCCAATTTGATCGGCAAATTCTTGCTGGGACAAACCAACATAATTTCTAGCCAGTCGTAACCTTTCGGCAACACCATCAACGTCATGGACTGGGGTTTGGAGAGAATCAATATCGGTCATTGACAATGCATCTCCTATAAGAGAGACATAACGTCAAGCAGATTCGAGTCTCATTTTCAGGAGCGACCATGATAGATGAAAAACAGCACGATAAAATCAAAGCTGCGCTGAGCTTGCGGGGGATAACCCTGACCGCGATTGCCCGTCAACTGTCAGTAGCGCCCACAACGATAATGAACCGCCCCGGGATTGCCGGAGGCTCCAACTCATGAGTAGAAGGAGCCATTATGAACAAGCCAACGAACAAATTTTCACCTGAGGTACGGGAACGCGCGGTACGGATGGTGCTGGATCATTCAGGGGATTATTCATCCCGCTGGGCGACGGCAGTCTCGATATCCGGGAAGACAGGCTGTGTGCCTCAGACCCTCAATGAATGGGTCAAGAAGGCAGAAGTCGATAGCGGGAGGTGCGCTGGTATTCCAACAGATACAGCAGAGCGTATGAAGGCACTGGAACGTGAGAATCGGGAGCTTCGGCAAGCCAATGAGATATTGCGCAAAGCATCAGCATATTTTGCTCAGGCGGAGTTCGACCGCCCGTTCAAGAGATGATCGCCTTTATTGACGGTCATCGTGGAACATACGGGGTCGAGCCGATGTGCAGGGTTCTGCCTATCGCCCCATCCACTTATCATGACCACGTTGCCAAGCGCAGAGACCGGGCGCGACTGTCAGTGCGTGGACAACGTGACCTGGTCCTGAAGCCAGGGATCAAGCGTGTATTTGCCGAGAACTTCGGAGTTTATGGATACCGCAAGGTGTGGCGACAGATGAAGCGCGAAGGCTTTGATGCCCCGCGCTGCACTGTGGAACGGCTGATGCGCGATATGGGTTTGCAAGGCGTCATTCGCGGCAAACCGGTGCGCACGACAGTCAGCGATAAGACAGCGCCTTGTCCGCTCGGCCTTGTCCGCTCGGCCTTGTCCGCTCGATCACGTAAACCGCCAGTTCCATGCGCCGGCACCCAATATGCTGTGGGTGTCTGACTTCACCTGCGTCGCCACATGGAAGGGCTTTATCTATGTGGCTTTCGTCATTGATGTTTATGCCCGCGCTATCGCTGGCTGGCGGGTTGGCAGAACAGCCCATGCAGGCTTCGTTCCGGATGCCCTGGAACAAGCATTGCATGATCGCAAGCCAGCGCATCGTAGCGGCCTTGTCCGCCACAGTGACCGTGGCAGCCAATATGTATCAATCAAATATACAGAACGCTTGGCGGAGGCAGGGATAGAACCATCGGCCGGTAGCGTTGGTGACAGCTATGACAACGCTTTGGCCGAGACAATCAATGGCCTTTACAAAGCCGAGGTCATCCACAGGCGCGGTCCTTGGCGCTCGTTTGAAGCCGTTGAATATGCTACGCTGGAATGGGTCGGCTGGTTCAACAATAAAAGGCTGCTTGAACCAGCCGGAAACATCCCGCCAGCACAAGCTGAGAAAAACTATCATGCTACGCTGGACGAAACACCCGTGGCAGCGTAACTTAAACCAAATAGCCTCCGGCAATCCCGGGGCGGTTCAACTGACGCTGCATGTCTTACTCAGCTTTGCACAATTTGAGCGTGAAGTAACCGCAGAACGCATCCGCGATAAATTTGCAGCGTCCAAACGCAAGGGCATCTGGATGGGCGGGCCGGTCCCGCTTGGATATGTTGTGAAAGACCGAAAGCTCGTTGTGAACGAAACCGAGGCAACAACAGTAAGGCAAATCTACAACGAATATCTGAAACAGCCTTCCATTCGCGATCTGGTATTCGCGCTGGAAGAACAGAGGATCAAAACCAAAGTACAAAATCTCAAAAGCGGAGGAATATCATTCCGACGCGGCAGTGTCAAGCATCTGCTGGGCAATGCCCTTACCACCCTTCAAAATTCCACGTCTGATTTGACATCTCGCTGATCTGTGTGATTCAAGGAGTCTCCACTATTGATATTGGAGGTTGTTTTGGCGGGAAGTGATTGTTTTTCAGAGCTTTATTCGAGGATAGAGGCTGATTTTCGGGATCGTCTTCCCGGGTATCACAAGTCTCGGCGGGAGGGCCTGTCGGTGCTGGCAAGCGTGGTTTTGAACACGCGGAGTGTCAATCTGATGGAAAATGCAGCAGCTTTGCCGCGTGAGATTGGGTCGGTGGACCACCGATATCAGTACATTTCGCGCCTTCTGGGCAATTCCCATATCGATACTGACGAGGTCATGCAGGCCTATGTAGGGGAGATTTTCCGCCGCCAGATTGAGGCCGGAGAAACGACTGTACTGGCCCTTGATCAAAGCAAGCTCAACGAGGGTAACGAGGTCTTGATGCTGTCGGTGCGGATGAGGGATCGAGCCCTTCCGGTCGCCTGGCGTGTGCGCCAGACCAAGGGGCCGATTGGATGGCACGTGCAACACGAGCTTCTGGGAGCTGTGCGGCCCTGGCTTCCAGAAAACGCGCGCGTATTGCTGGCCGGAGACCGGTTCTATGGGACCGCCCGCTTGATCGAATGGTGCCAGAAGGCGGGCTGGGACTATCGGCTCCGCTTGAAAAGCAACCTTACCCTGCAGCATCAGGGAGGTGAGGTGGTAACCCGTGAGATCGCAGAATTGATGCCCGAAGGCATTGTAAAGGCAGAGCTTAATGAAACAGGCGTCCTCACCAACATCGGTGTGCTCCACGAAGACGGACACAAAGAGCCGTGGATCATCGCAATGAGCGTGACCCCATCCGAGTACAAGATACTCGATTACGGCATGCGATGGAGTATTGAGGCCATGTTCTCCGACTTCAAAACCCGAGGCTTCGGCATCACCCAAAGTCAGATCAGAAGACCAGATCGACTGGCGCGCCTCATCCTGGTTCTGGCAATCGCCATGTACTGGGCTGTTTCTACCGGAGCAAACGAAGAATACCACGTCGCGCAACGCGGCGAAAAAAGGGGATCCGAAAAGCCCGACGATCCCTGTGTTCACTCTTCAAAGCAGGTCTGCGCGCCATCAGAAGAGCCATCGCCGGTTACGCAAAAATCCCCAAACTCTGGCAGGTTTGGATAAATTGAAGGGTGGTAAGGGGCAATGCCATCTATATTGGCCGTATCAACCACAAGGGCGAAAGCTATCCCGGTGAGCATGATGCCATTGTCGACAAGGAGCTTTGGGATGCTGTGCAGAAGAAGCTTTCCGACAAGACACCGGAACGTAGACGAGTTGCCAATGCCGCACATATCAGCCTGCTGGGCGGAGTGCTCTATGACGAACATGGTCGCAAGATGACACCCTCTCATGCCGTGAAGAAGGGTAAGCGTTATCGCTATTACATCACCCATGGCGGATTAGTGACCAAAGGATCTTCCGATGTCATCAGGCTCCCGGCCAATGATCTGGAACAGATTGTTGTCGAGCGATTGATCGAGTTGAAAGCGACGCCGAAAAACTGAAGCAAGCGATCAAAGATGCTGACAGCGAAATTGACCAACTAAGAAACGGAACCCAGCATCAAAAACAAAATCTGATTAAGAAACTTGTTTCCAGGATCGATATCAAACCGGGGAAACTCATTATCAATCTCAAAGAGAGTGATCAGCAGACGCGAACATTGGAAGCTGAATATTTTCATATCCGCAAGGGGAATGACACTAACCTGGTCCTGAGGCCCAAAGCTGACGAGCCGGAAAAACCTCGCAATGAGCAGCTGGTCCAGCTGATTGCCGACAGCCGCAAGGCGATCAAACTGGTGAACGATCATCCCAATCTGGAAATTTCAAAGCTGGCGAGCCGGTTTGGCAGATCAGTTCCCCGGTTCAAACGCTTGCTGCGTTTGTCCTATTTGTCACCTACAATCGTTGAGGCGATTCTCAGCGGCGAGCAGCCGTCAGACCTTACCAGCACAAAACTGCATCATATCGGCAATCTTCCGATCGATTGGACCAAGCAGCACGAAATGCTTGGATTGTAATCCCACGGCTACCGCCGCAGTCTCCAAAATATCCGGACCATGGAAAAATGCCCGCAGAGACAGGCGGCATTGTTGCTCCTACCCATCGGTTCATATAGCGTCTCTGTGGTCCGGCTTGGTGATATAGTCTAGCGAAAGCCGCAGAAAACTGCGCACCATGCGCCGACCACTGTGAGATCAAAAAAATGTTCAATATCAAGGGAATGCGTGGTGACCCCTACGGGAATCGAACCCGTGTTTCAGCCGTGAAAGGGCCGCGTCCTAACCGCTAGACGAAGGGGCCATACCAGTGCTTTGCAGCGCGCCTGATCGGCGAAGCCCGGCAATTAGGGATGTCGGCGGCTTTGGTCAAGCCCAATTCCACCGTTATTTTGCTGTGTTTAGCCCCTGGCGCTGTGACAGACCGCCTGCAGCTTGTTGCCTTCAAGATCGCGAACATAAGCGCCGTAGTAATTAGGGTGATAATGCGGACGCAGGCCGGGTGCGCCTTCGTCGCTGCCGCCATTAGCAAGCGCGGCGGCGTGGAAGACATCTACGGTAGCGCGGCTAGGTGCCAGAAATGCAGCATGGTTCCCATTGCCAGAGCTGGCCGGATTGCCATCAAAGGCGGGGCCGACAAATAGTTTCGGTCCGGTCGCTGTGCCATAGGCCTTGCCGTCCTCGCGGCGCATGAATTCAGGAATGTGTAGCGCGTCCATTATCGCATCATAAAAGGGTTCTGCGGTATCAAAATCATCAATGCCTAAGGTAATATGACTAAACATCTTATACTCCTTTCAGTCGGCCCAGGCGGCGTCTTCGAGATGGATTTCCGCCGCCGGTCGGCTGCCCCAGTCGTCAATTTTGACACGGCCCGCAATCCAGAGTTTTCGGCCCCGCGGCGCGCTGAGCAGGGCTTGGCCCAGTTCGGTCTCGGCAGCGCGAAAGGCGATGGTCTTGATCGAACCGCCGTCATCGCCGCCAACGATCATCCGGACATGGTCTTTGCCGACGATATCGCATTTGATGATTTTGACTGGACCGGTAGCGATTTTTGGTGCTGGCCAACCCATGCCATAGGGACCGGCATCGTCCATGGCCTCGACAAAGGCCGGGTTCACGCCTTTGGGGGAGAGAACCGCATCAAGGAGCAAGGCTTTGTTCGATTGCGCTTCGCCAATGTTGGCCGCTAGCCGTTCGTTGAGGAATTCGCTGAAGGCATCGATCTTGTCGGTGCTGATGGTGATTCCGGCAGCCATCGCGTGGCCACCGCCAGCGATCAGGAGGTCATGCTCTTTGGCGGCAATGATAGCGGCACCGAGATCGATGCCAGAGATCGAACGACCCGAGCCTTTACCGGTGCCGTCTTCATCCTCGGCAATGATGATCGCGGGCCGGTTCAGTTTCTCCTTGATCCGGCTGGCAACAATGCCAATTACACCGGGATGCCAGCCCTTGCTGGAGAGCACCGCGACCGCCTGGTTCTGTTGGGAGGCGCATATGGCTTCCGCTTCTTCAAGAACATGCGCTTCGATTGCGCGGCGTTCTTCGTTGAGATGGTTGAGCTCGGCCGCGATCTGGCGGGCTTCTTCAGGGTCTTCCGTAGTAAGGAGGCGAACACCAAGATCAGACTTTCCTACTCTCCCGCCGGCGTTTATGCGCGGTCCCAATGCAAATCCGAGGTCTGAACAGATAGGTGCGCGTTTGAGGCGGCTTGCTTCGATCAGTGCGGACATGCCGATGTTCTTGCGTCCCGACAGGACTTTCAACCCTTGTGCTACAAAAGCGCGGTTCAGGCCTTTGAGCTGCGCGACATCGGCAACCGTGCCGAGCGCAACAATATCGAGCAGTTCGAGCAATTTTGGTTCGGGGCGATCGGCAAAATATCCACGCTGACGCAGCGTTCGGATGAGTGCCGCGCCCAGCAGGAATGCCATGCCCACTGCTGCCAGATGACCGTGCTCAGCCCCCGCATCGCTTTCGTCGAGCCGGTTGGGATTAACCAGTGCGAAGGCTTTGGGAAGCTCTGCCGCACATTTATGATGATCGACGACCATCACTTCGACACCGGCCTTGTTCGCCATATCGAGCGCATCAAAAGCCATCGCGCCGCAATCAACGGTAACGACCAGATCACTGCCTTGCTGCCCCAGTTTGACCAGTGCTTCGCCGGAAGGGCCATAGCCTTCCATCAGTCGGTCGGGGATATAGTAGCCTGCTTCGAGCCCAAGATCACGGAGTAGGCGGATGAGTAATGCGGCGCTGGTCGCACCATCCACATCATAGTCACCAAAGACTGTGACTTTCTCTTGCTTTTGCACGGAATCGGCAATGCGATCCGCGGCTTTGTCCATATCCTGAAAGACCGATGGATCGGGCATGAAACTGCGAATTGTTGGCTCGCGGTTTATGTCCAGCGTCTCCCTTGTTGCCCCGCGTGCCAACAATAGCTGTGTTACCAGGTCGTCGGGCTGAAATCCCGGATCGCGAGCATCGGCGCTGGTGCTGCGCCAACGCCAAGCCTGACCGGAGATTGATTTGTCGATGTTGAGAACGGAATTCATGCATTCCGTCTAGCCGCGCATGAAGGGTGCGCAAGTCAATTCTGCGGAAAGCCTATCGCGGCATAAGAACCCGATGCGCGAACATGCCCGCAGTCATGGCGATAACGAAAATTACCGCGCTCGCTGGAACCAGGACAAGTCCGATGACCGCCGGCCCAGGACACAATCCGGCAATACCCCAACCGATGCCGAACAGAATGGCACCTGAAACCAGCGGGAAATCAATGTCCGTTCGCGTTGGCAGTTCGAACCGGTTATTGAGCAGCGGGTGATGCATCTTTTTCTGGAGCAACCATGCGAAAACCATCACGACTAGCGCGCCGCCCATAACGAATATCAAGGTCGGATCCCATTGTCCGAACAAATCAAGAAAGCCCCTGACGCGCGCAGGATCGGCCATGCCCGATACCGCGAGCCCCGCGCCAAACAGTAAACCGGAAAGAACGAACACTGGCAACTGGCGATTCATGGCGTAATCCCCAATATATTCATCAAGTCGACAGTCACGATGCCGCTGCCGATAAAAATGGGTGTGGCAACCAGCGAGCGGGTCGAGAAGCGCGACATGCCGCAAACGCCGTGACCACTAGTGCAGCCGCTTCCCAGCCGCGTTCCGAAACCGACGATCAGACCGCCGATGATGAGGGTAATGGTCGAAGCCGGACAGGTTGCAACAACGCCGTCACTAGCCACACAGACGACAAGCGCGCCGGCGAGCATGCTGACGATAAAGGCGAGCGCTAGCATCCGCAGCGGACCAGTTTCGCTACTCTTTGTGGCTTTCGCAAAAATGCCACTGATGCCGGCTATGCGTCCTGCGCCAAGCAGCAATATGGCCGCAGCAAGACCGATCATCAGTCCTCCTAGCAGACCATTGAGCGGCATGGCGCGGGAAGTTTTCCAGAATCATGAGCCAATGTATCCCTGTTTGAGTTCGTCGGGGCAGAAGATATCCGCCAGCGCCGCCATCAGGTCCATGATCTTGCCCTCGCTTATGCTGTAGTAGATATTCTGGCTCTCGCGTCGTGCCGTCACCAGTCGATCGCTGCGCAGTTTCGCCAAGTGCTGGGAGAGGGCGGATTGCGACAGGTCAACGCGTTCTTGAAGGGCACCGACACCCAATTCCCCCTCGACCAAAGAACAGAGTATGAGTAGTCGGTTCTCGTTGCCAACAAGCTTTAACATCGCCGCCACCTCGGCCGCATTTTCACGCATAAGTTCCATTTGGTTGGTAGCGACAAGCATGTTGGATAATATATTAGTTGATTCTAATAAAGCAACTGCTAAATTAATGAACTCAACCGCAGGAGATTTTAGTTGCAAGTATCAGTCGAAGCCTTTTTTGATGAAGCGACCAACACGGTGACCTATCTTGTTGCTGATCAAGACAGCGCGACCGCAACGATAACCGATCCGGTTCTCGATTTTGACTTGCATAGCGGACGGCTTGGAACCGGAAGCGCGGATGCGCTCCTTAAGATGATCGCTGAGCAGAAGCTGGAACTGGCCTATATTCTCGAAACGCACGCGCATGCGGATCATCTCAGCGCCGGTCATTATTTGAGAGCGAAAACCGGTGCCAAACTGGGCATTGGGGCAAAAATCACCGATGTCCAGAAAGTGTTCGCGCCGATATTTGAGGCGGACGATGTTTTACTTGATGGCTCAGCTTTTGATCTGTTGCTAGAGGACGGCGAAGCGCTGCCTTTTGGAGATGGTGAAATCAAGATTCTGCATACGCCGGGTCATACACCAGCCTGCGTGACTTTTGTGACCGGCAATGCGGCCTTTGTTGGAGATACGTTGTTCATGCCGGATTTCGGAACGGCGCGTTGTGATTTTCCAGGCGGCGATGCAGAGACGCTATTTCAGTCAATCCAAAAAATATTGTCGCTGCCCGGTAACACCCGGATTTTTACTTGCCATGACTATTTGCCAAAGGGCCGAACCGAATATGTCTGGGAAAGCAGTGTAACAGCGCAAAAACAATCCAATATTCACGTCCATGAAGGGATTTCAGCCAAAGAGTTTGCAGCGATGCGCAGCGCGCGGGATGCCAATCTAGCCGCACCCAAATTGATATTGCCATCTTTACAGGTGAATATCAGAGCAGGAACGTTACCACCGTCCCAAAAGTCAGGAGCAGTATTCCTTAGGCTCCCGGTCAACGCATTTCCGGGTTTCGACACAATCAGCGAGGAGCTCAACGCCCAAGTAAAGGATTTTCAACCCGATTGGCATATCTGAAGCTAACGGCTAGTTTGGTGCCAATGAAGAAACTTTTGATCATCTATCACAGCTTTACCGGCGGAACTGAGCAAATGGCTTATGCTGCCTTCGATGCAGCACAAGGCGAGCAAGGCTTGGATACTCGATATCAACGCGCTGAAGATACTCAGCCGGAAGATCTGCTCGAAGCCGACGGCTATGTATTTGCCACACCAGAAAATCTCGCGGCAATAGCGGGAGTGATGAAGGCATTTTTTGACCGTTGTTATTATCCGTTGCTTGGGAGGATTGAAGGACGCCCTTATGCGGCGATGATTTGCGCAGGTTCGGATGGTGAGAATGCGCTCAAGCAAGTGGAACGGATTGCCACCGGCTGGCGATTAAAGAAGGTGATTGATACACCGATAATCTGTACCCATGCGCAGACGCGGGATGAGATTCTGGCGAAGAAGAAAATTGCAGAACGTGACCTGAAGCACTGCGCAAAAATCGGTGCGACACTCTCGGCTGGGTTGGCGATGGGGATATTCTAGACTAGCTCCTGAATGCGCGATTGCAGCACCGTTATGACCCCGCCCTCAAACCATGGAGCCCTCAAACCATGGATTGGCTTTGAACCAGCGGATATTGCGTGGGCTGGGATGGGGCAGGGGTAGGTGATTTGGCCAGAATTCCTCCCAGCGTTTCACGGTATCGGTTAGAGTGTTGGATTTACTATCCCCCAGATGCCAGTCCAAAGCATATTGTCCCAGAATTAGGGTAAATTGCAGGTTGGGCAGAGAGTTGAGCAGCGATTGCCGCCATTGCGGCGCACACTCAGGACGAGGTCACCACCTTTGCCCGATCCGGGGAAGCAAAAACCCATCGGAATAATTGCAAATAAATCTGGATCGTAAAACTGATCCTCCGTGACACCGAGCCATTGCCGCAGCCGTTTGCCGCTGGCGTCGTCAAATGGTCGGCCTTTCTCGTGGGTTTTGCTACAGGTGCTTGTCCGGCGATCAGGATTTTGGCGTTGTGAGCGGCCTGAAGCAACGGTTTTGGGCCTAGCGGTAATGTTTGGCAAATCGAACAGGCGCGCACTTCAATGAGCAGTTTCTCGAGTTCGTTTTCAACTTTACTCACTTAGTTGGAGATCCGTTTGCAAATCTGCCCATGATCTGGCTCAGCTTCGTTCGCATAGGGAGCGAGAATGAAAACATAGGGTAAATGAGTCGGCGTACGGCCTTGAGGCCTTTTCGTTTCTCCGCTGACTACCGCTGCGAAATCCTGACACGCTGATACGGAGCGGAGATAGTCGCTATGCCCCGTTCGACCTTGACTAACTTCCGTCGTGTCGATGATCGTTAATCCGCTTAATTCTGGTCGATCTTCATATCGTGGATGGGATGCATAGCATCTTTCCGGTAACCCACGCTCTTTCAAATCTGCAGCTTTGAACGGATCGAAACAGCGAGGTTTGCCTAGCCTTGGATAACCATGCACATTGTCTGAAAGTCGCAGAGCCCGGTCCTTGTCAGAGGCATAGACGGTAATTCTGCGGTTATTTGTGACGCGTCTTGCAGCGAGGATCTCGTCGGCAATATCCCGCTCAAAATCCTGCCGATCTACATCGGGAGACGCCAATATGATGTTGGAAATATTGCTCGAATCCGCGTTACTTGAATTTTGATCGACATATTCAACCGATGGTAAAACCAATCGTGCTCCCAAAGAGTGGGAAACTAGGACAATCTCTTTCGTCCATTCTTGCTGAGCCAGTTTCATCAGGAAATTCCGAAAATTGCGCTCATCCCAATACATGTTGGTTTCATCTACTGCATATTTCAGAAATGCGCCCTGTGATGGCCAGCTATACTGAATGACCGGACCGTCAAAATTGGTCAGATGAGCCATTTGTGCGGTGTCTTTTGAGCTGATTGTAAAAGTCTCGCGGAAGCCATGGACATAAAGCAGAACGCGGCCATTTCTCCTACCCATTTGCCCGGCGAGATCGCGCCACCATTGCGCTTCGTTGGATATCGAAAGTGGCACGGAAAGGCTGCCATTTTTTCCATTGTCAGGATCGATGGCAGGTGTTCCAAAGCGACCAAAGCGGACAGTATCGCCCCGATGGTGGAGCAATTTTACCGCGCTAGTTCGGCAATCGGGTAATCTGCTCGTTACTACAAAATAGGGGAGAATATCGCTAGAAGCTTCAGCGTTATCTGCTGGAGTACATCGGGGATGAGCGATATATTCGGCATGCGGAATTTTGCCATATTGTACCGGAGAAATACAGCCCGCGATTGCCAATGACAGAGCCAAAGCCGTTGGTCTTAGAAATCGCAATAAAATCGCCCTTTGGCCCCGAATCCATTCAGTTGAGGCCCTTGCGCTCACTGCTTGCGGTGCTCGCTCTTAACCCAGCGCACAGTACCAGATGAAGCACGCATCACGACACTTTCAGTCGTCATAGTCCCGCCGCGTAGTTTTTTAACGCCTTCAAGCAACGACCCGTGCGTCACCCCGGTTGCGGCAAAAATGACATCGCCTTTTGCAAGTTCTTTCAGGTCGTAAATCTTGTTCAGGTCTTCAATACCCCACTTGTAGGCACGCTGGCGCTCGTCATCATTGCGAAACAGGAGCCGTCCTTTGAATTGACCGCCAACGCAGCGAAGTGCCGCCGCCGCAAGCACACCTTCGGGCGCGCCGCCACTGCCCATATACATATCAACAGTGGTATCCTCATCTGTTGTAGCAATAACGCCAGCCACATCGCCATCCGGAATCAACATGATCCCGCAACCAATTTCACGCAACTCGGAAATTATTTTATCATGACGCGGGCGATCCAAAACGCAGACGATAATCTCGTTTGGCTGAACACCCTTTTCCTTGGCCACAGCAGTGACATTCTCGGTCACTGATTTGTCGAGATCAATAATGTCTTCAGGATAACCCGGCCCGACGGCCAATTTGTCCATGTAGACGTCGGGGGCGTTTAGCAGATTGCCTTCCTCGGCAATTGCCAGCACTGCCAAAGCATTGGCGCCCGCTTTTGCGGTGATTGTTGTGCCTTCCAATGGATCCAGTGCAATATCGATCGCAGGATCGCCTCCTTCACATCCGCAACCAACCTTCTCGCCAATATAGAGCATTGGTGCTTCGTCCCGCTCACCTTCACCAATCACTATGGTGCCGCATATTTGCAGCTTGTTAAGCGCTGATCGCATTGCATCAACAGCGGCGGCATCGGCGGCCTTTTCATCACCGCGGCCGATCAGATTCGATGCAGATATCGCGGCAGCTTCTGTAACACGAACCATTTCCATAACGAGAACACGATCCAGAATATCACTTGATTTGGGCATTATTATCTTTAGTCCTTTATTCAGGGGCCAATTTTGAACTCTCGATAGGGGAGCAATATTATAATGTCGAGATGGCTTCTTCTCCTGATATTTATTCCATCGATTTGCACTGCAGATACTGGCCAGCGCAATGATCGGACGGGGCAATTAATGGCTCAAGCGAAAATGCTTGTTGCTGTTGATGCGGATGGCTGCCTTCTCAATAAGGAACCAAATGTAATTGTTGTTTGCGGCATGCCAGAAATCGACCGTGAGCAGCGACTTCCTTTCCCCGAACTGGCTGTGGATCCCAACAAACGAATCCGCGAACCGATGCCAAAGGGTAACCCGGAAATTGTCCAGCAGGGACGCTGTTATGTAACCATGAACGAGCGCAATTGTTTCAAGGGATTGTCGATTGTGTCGGTTTCCTTTGGCAGCAACGCCAGTGGTCCGGTGGGTAGGCTTTGGCGTGTCATCGAGCCTCCTGTACCAGATGAAGGCTATTTAAAACAGGTTCAGATCAAGCCTGTCGATAGTGACTAAGCCGCGATATTGTACCTAAATGCCTGTATTTGTGGTAGGTGAATTGGATGGGCATCCTAGATATTTTGTTGTTTGTTGCATTACAGTCTGCTTCAGATAGTGAGAATTTGGCGAAGACGCTCGAAGCAATTAACGCGATCGACAAGGTAGATTGTTCGGACCCCTCAGCAAAATGCCCATCGTCAAGTCATGAAAATTCCCGGCTACCATTGGCGGTCGAAACGGACGTTCGATCGGCAAAGGATGCCCTGGAAAAAGATGGCACCGCGTGTGCAATCATTGGACAAACTATTTGCGAAACCAAGCCGCGACCGATTTTGAGATCAAGCCAAACACCTCAAGAAACTATAAACTCTTCAATTGACCCGGATTGATCAGTCATGTTCACTCAGCAGATGAATCACCATGGGAGCGCCCGTCACGCTTGTCGAACTCGATAGGGAAGCGAGGCTCTTTGTTACATCCCCTTCCAAGGCATCATGGGTAACCATTGAAATCAGTACATTGCCATCGGTAGTTTTTTCAGTCTGGATCATGCTTTCAATTGAAACATCGGCATCGCGCATGGCTGCGGTTATTTCCGCCAAAACGCCCGGTTTGTCTGCAACAACGAAACGGATGTAGCTTTTTCCTTTGCGATTCCCGCTTTCGGCTCGGTCAATGGGCTCCATCTGACTTGCGGGTCGCGCAAAAACTGTTCCATTGTCGCCACGTGCAATATCAATAATATCCGCGACAACAGCTGAAGCGGTCGGGCCATCGCCGGCACCAGCTCCCTGAAACATCAACCGTCCAGAGAAATTTCCTTCAGCTACAACGGCATTGGTTGAGCCTTCGATGTGGGCCAAAGGATGATTTTCAGGCACCAGATAAGGATGAACCCGCTGAAACAATTTGCCGCTATCGATTCGCGCCATACCCAATAAGCGAATGCGGTATCCAAGCGCCTTGGCCTGACTAATATCGGCCGCAATAATATCTCGAACGCCGAATGTGTCCACGCCATCAAAATCAATGGTTTTACCGAATGACAGGCTAGCCAGAATCGCGAGTTTGTGGGCGGCGTCAACGCCATCTATGTCAAAACTTGGGTCAGCTTCGGCATAACCCAGACCCTGCGCGTCTTTGAGCACTGCTTCGAAATCGGCTCCTTGTTTCTCCATGGTTGTCAGGATATAATTGCAAGTTCCGTTCAATATCCCATAAACACGCTCAATGCGATTGGCAGAGGCGCCTTCTTTCAGCCCCTTGATCACCGGAATGCCGCCAGCCACCGCCGCTTCATATTTTAGCGAGGCACCCTTGGTTTCCGCCAGCTCGGCCAATTCCATGCCGTGATGGGCAATCATGGCCTTGTTGGCGGTAACCACAGATTTGCCGCAGGAAAGGCTGTTGCGAACAAGTTCGAGGGCCGCACCGTCCGAACCGCCAATCATCTCAACCACGCAGTCAACATCGCCGTGTTTCGGCAATTGTTGCAGGTCATCCAACCAGTCGTAACTAGCCAATTCTACTCCGCGGTCCTTGTTCTTGTCTTGCGCAGACACAGCAACAATCTCAATAGGCCGTCCCGCTCGTTGTGCGATAAGATCACCGTTTTCGTTGATGAGTTGTATAACACCGGTACCAACGGTGCCGAGACCGGCCAATGCGATTCTTAGCGGTGCTGTCATATCTTGATCCTTGATTCGTGCAGGACAAATTGGTCGCGGCTCCTAATAGCGCCATGATTTTTGAAAGCTAGTCTGAGACTATATAGATTGTTGGGTTAAATGCGTCTTGCCCTCGGACAGGAGCCCAAATCGCGAATCACCATCCGGTAGTCCTGTCTTGCTGTTTCGGCATTATCTGGAGATTGGCCGTCTAGCGCTTCATACGGAAGTTCGCGCGGCAGAAAACAGGCGAGGCGATACCATAAGAGGCTATTGCGCGCGGGCGCTCTTGCTGCCTCATCGACAATCTCCCCTAAAGATACTGCCCAGACTTTCTGTTGGCCATCTCGGCTCAATACCGAGATGGAAACTGGAACATTGCTATCTGTATCCATGAAAATCTGAGTTTCTCCCTCGCCGATAATTGTGCCAGGTACATGGAAAGCACTGGCTATTCGGTCGATAGCGGGCGGAGCATCGCGCTTCACAAGTTCCCTGACGATTGCCTTTATTCTAGCTTCGCGATTCGGGCCCCACAGGATTTGAGCATCTTTGGAGATCAGTTGAACTTCTCCGGCACCTCTGTTGCTCGGACGCGCAAATATGATGAATTGCTGCCTTTTAATTTTCGGTGGCTTGCCTCTTTCGTTAAGTGGCAAGTCGATAATGTAACGAATCGCTCCGGCGATTCCACTTTGACCGCGAATCAGCGCATTGGTTTCGGCCTCCACATAAAATCTTTGAGTACCCGAAGGAGCACTTAATGCTCTTTCCTGCCTCACTTTGATGGCCTTCTTTACCGTTACATGGACTATAAGTGGGGCATTGACGCTAAGGTCGGCAAGGTCTGCATATTGAAGGGGGTCGGGTCGCGTGTTATCCTGTCCGAGAGCGGGATTCTGGGCAGTTACCAACAGAAATATAGGTAAAAAATATTTTGCAATCCGGTGCATCACCATGTCCTAAAGCCAGCGTTTGATAGATATCGATTAGCAAATATGATGAGTGATTGGCAGCTTAATATAGTCTGAATCGATAAACAGATTGCCTGACCGAAAAACGCTCGTTAAAACAATCCTAAGACAGTTTGCACTGAACGATAAACTGAACGATAAACTGTCATGGGGTGAAAATTGGTCGCGGTATTGAATTGTGCTGGCGTCCTTTTTATGCAGGATTTATGTTTATTGGATCATGCTTCCCCGGGGGAAGAAAAGGAGTTAAATTTCTGAATGGCTTATGCTGACCAACCACAGATGAGTTCAAGCAAGTTGGTGTCCATCGTTCTGGTGATCATCATTCATGCGTTATTTGGATATGCACTGGTTACTGGACTAGCTTATGATGCCGTTAAAAAGGTTGCGACACAGATGGATGTAATCGATATCGAGGAGGAAGAACCGCCGGAGGAACCGGAGGAACCACCTCCACCACCGCCGGATCAACCGATTGAGCCGCCGCCGGTAGTTACTCCACCGCCCATTGTGGCTCCTGTGGTTGCGCCTCGGCCAACTTTGACTACGGCTCCATCGGCTCCGCCGGCTGCGCCTGCGAGTGCGCCGCCGAAGAAACCTCCGCCGCCACCGCCTCCACCGCCGCCTCCACAGCGAGCGAATCCGGAGCCTAGGGGCAACCCAGGCAGGTGGGCTAACGCCAACGACTATCCGTCACGTGCATTGCGTGAGGAACGTGAAGGAACGACACGATTTACCTTAACTGTTGGTGGAAATGGTCGCGTAACAAACTGTCAAGTGACAGGATCGAGCGGACATTCGGATCTGGATCAGGCAGCGTGTAAGAATCTAACGCGTCGAGCTCGATTTAGACCGGCGTTGGATGCAGCTGGCAACCCAACCACCGGAAGATATTCCAGTGCAATTCGCTGGCAAATTCCGAAATAGCATTTATCGGTCAGGCGCAGACTTTTACGTTTCGCCTGACCACAAAGTCGATTGAAATAAATGTTGATTGAAATAAATTTATCCTGAGGGGAATTTAAAAATGTTAATTGAAATATTGGCCGCAGCGGGACAGCCGCAAAACTCATTCGGCTTCTGGGAAGCAATGGAGCAGGGCGGCGTAATCGCCTGGTTCACATTGGGAATATTGGCCATAATGTCGGTGTCTTCTTTCTATATTTTGTTTTCGAAGCTTTTCGAACAAAATATAGTGATGAAACAAGGAGAGGCCGCACATACAAATTTCTGGCGTGCCGGAAGTTTGAAAGAAGGTGCGGCGAAGCTTGATAAAAATTCGGCTTATCGTCAGATCGTTGATGACGCCATTAAAGCTGATGAAGATCATGGCAAGCTGACCGATCCCGTCGAAGCGCATGACTGGGTTCATGGTAATATCGCAAGGTCTCAGGATTCGATCAACTCCAAGTTGGCAACCGGTCTGCCATGGCTTGCAACGGTTGGTGCAACTTCGCCGTTTATCGGATTGTTCGGTACGGTTATTGGTATTTATCGCGCTTTGATTAAAATCGGTATTGCCGGTCAGGCATCGATTGATGCTGTGGCTGGCCCGGTTGGTGAAGCACTTATCATGACCGCACTTGGCCTTGGTGTGGCGGTTCCCGCTGTGCTAGCATATAACTGGTTGCAAGGACGCAATAAGCGTATTGCGGAAAATCTAAGCGCATTTGCGAATGATGTGCTTGGCTATATCGCTTCAGATGGTGGTGTTAAGCCAGCAGCTAAAGCTGCTGCAGCAAAGCCTGCCGCTAAGCCAGCAACACCTGCTGCAAAGAAATAAGCTAGATGGGTGGGCCCTTTGGCCCACCCACAGCAATGTTTGGCGATAGAATATTTGTAGCTATCGCAGGATTTATGTTTTGAGAGGATAAAGTCCTATGGGAATGAGTGTTGGAGGCGGAGGTGCTGATGAAACGCCAATGTCGGATATTAACACCACACCGCTTGTGGACGTCATGCTGGTCTTGCTTATCATCTTTTTGATTGCGGTTCCGGTCGTGATTCAGACAGTTGAACTAGAGCTACCGGTCATGCCATTCGAGCCCACGACAACCAAGCGGGAAAATGTCCTGCTGGCCGTGACCACAACAGATGCGGCGGGTCGCGATCCAGGTGATCCGGAATTTGCTGGTGCTAATCCGGGTGGCAATTGCCGCATCTACTGGAACACGACTCCGATAGATTCATCGGAACTGGTGCAACGTGCGGTGAAACATCTAGAAGACCATATTGAAAATCTTGGTGGTGTGGAAAATATGACGCCGGAAGATATGCCGGAAGTCCATATTCGTGGTGATATCAATACGCCGTATAAATGTGTTGGTGGTGCGATCTACACGATGCAGCGGGCTGGATTTGCCAAAGTTGGCTTCCTGTCCACCCCAATTGCGCCAACCACTTGATAGTGGCGAGCTAAGAGTAAGAAATTAAGGAGACGCACACATGGCAATGAGTGGCGGAAGAGACGATGGCGAACCAATGATGGAGATGAACACGACGCCGCTCATCGACGTCCTATTGGTTCTTCTCATCATGTTCATCATTACAATTCCAATTCAAACCCACGCAGTGAAAATCGATCTTCCGGTTGCGGATGATTCACCACCACCAGATGCAATTGATCCGGTTAAAAACCGGCTCGGTGTTACAGCTCGCAATGAAATTTTGTGGAACGATTCTCCCGCAACGTTGAATCAGGTGAAGCAATTTCTTGCGCAAACCAAATCAATGGTTCCGGAACCAGAGCTTCAGTTCCAGCCGGACCCAGCTAGTAACTATTTGACCGTTGACCGTATTCTGGCGGTGATCAAAGATAGCGGGATTTCGAAGTTTGGTTTTGTAGGTAACGAGCAATATGGCACGTTTAACAAGGCAAGTCGTCCACCCAACTAGGGCCGAGATAGTTAAAATAAAACGGGCGGTGCCAATGGCATCGCCCGTTTTATTTTGATTTGATCGAGTGTTCGTTAAACTCGAACTCCTGCAGAACTAGACCATTACTTTATCTGATTTCCGGTCAAGATCACCATTGTTGAATTGCAGATCAGCCAATCTTGCATAAAGGCCATTTCTTGCAATTAGGCTGTCATGATCGCCTTCTTCAACAATGTGTCCTTCATCCATGACAATGATGCGATCTGCTGAGCGGATTGTCGCCAGCCGATGGGCAATCACCAATGTCGTGCGATCTTCCATCAAATGTTCTAGCGCGTCCTGGACAAGCTTTTCACTTTCGGCATCAAGCGCCGATGTGGCTTCATCCAACAGCAATATGGGGGTGTTGCGCAGGATTGCCCGGGCAATCGCTACGCGCTGCCGCTGGCCACCAGATAGGCGGGTACCAGCTTCACCCATATATGTATCCAATCCTCGCGGCAGCTCACGCAAAAATTGCTCTGCATTGGCTGCACGTGCAGCCTCCCAAATTTGATCATCGGTCGCTTCCCAATGGCCATAGCGCAAATTATCACGCGCACTAGCGGCAAAAAGAACCGTGTCCTGAGGCACAAAGGCCATGCGAAGTCTGATATCAGCCGGATCAGCCGACGGCAAAGCCACGCCATCAATACGCACGCTACCCGATTGCGAGTCATAAAAACGTTGCACCAGTTGAAATAGTGTAGACTTTCCAGCACCAGATGGCCCAACGACGGCTACGGTTTCACCGGGTGTGACTTTCAGCGAGAAATTGTGGAGCGCATTGGTTTCTGGTCTGGTCGGATAGGCAAATGTCACATTGTCATAAGTAACTTGACCGCGTGGCGGCGTCGGCATTTCTATCGGCGAAACGGGCGCTGCTATCTCTGGCTTTTCATCAAGCAATTCTGCCAGCCGGCTGGCTGCCCCTGCACCGCGAAGCAGATCGCCATAAACTTCAGTCAGTGCTCCAAAGGCACCGGCAACCAAGCCGCCTGTTATAACAAAAGCCGCAATTGTTCCGCCGGAAATCGAGCCATCTGCAACGCCCAATGCGCCTCGCCACATGAGCATGGTAATACCGGAAAATATCAATCCGATTACAATCGCAGTCATCGCTGCACGTAACATGATCCGTCGTTTGGCTGTGTCAAAGGTCGATTCAACTGCACCTTCAAACCTTTGATGTTCCCGCTTTTCCTGACCAAAGGCTTGTACGATTTTCATCGCACCCAGCGTTTCGGCCACCATCGCTCCTACATCAGCCACCCGATCTTGGCTTGTGCGGGAAACGTTGGTCAGTTTCCGGCCGATAAAAACAATCGGCAATATGATAACTGGTATCGCTATCAGCAATCCGGCAGTCAGAGTGGGTGCCAGTGTGAATAGATAGATGATACCGCCAATGCCGATGACAATGTTGCGTAGCGCTACGGAGACCGTTGTACCCACAACCTGCTCGATTATCGCGGTATCGGAGGTCATGCGTGAGGCAATTTCCGAAGGTCGATTTTCTTCAAAAAAGCCGGGCGCCAACCGTAAAAGATTGCGCTGGACCGCCAGCCGTATGTCGGCAACAACGCGCTCGCCCAGCCAACTCACAAAATAGAAGCGAAAGGCCGTCGCAACAGCCAGAACGGCGACAATCCCCAAAAGCGCTTGAAAATATGGAGAAATGTCGCCGTTTCCTGACATAAAACCTTTGTCGATTATGGTCTTGAATCCGGCGGGGATGGCAAGCGTTGCCATTGCCGCTACGAACAGGGATAGAAGTGCAAAGACAATCTGCTTGGGATATTGGATGGCGCGATCCCAAACCATCCGCAAATTACGGATTTTCTTGATCGACCCCTTTTGGGTATCGTCGCTATCGGAATTGCTTGTCAGTTGTTCTTTTTTTTCTATCTGATCACTCATCACAATTGCCTAGCAGCGGGTGGATCCGGTCACAATCCTTAGCGAAACAACTGCCTGGATGGTTTGTTCCGGTCTTGACCTAAATGGGTATAAAAAACCGAAAGTCCAATTTTGCAACAAAAGAAGCAGGACACCGCACGGGAAAAGGCAATGATCTCATGGCTCTGGTCAAAATTGTCGCAGTTGCCTAAGGAAGCGCTCAACCATTATCAATGCAGAGAATCAAATCGAACCTCTGCATATAAACAAGGCCAGATTATTGAACCAGATTGCATCCAAGGGTCAGCTGCGAATGTCGCTATTGCGGTGGATATTGTTCATCGTACCCGCCATAATCTTGCTTGGTTTCATGGCTGGACAGATTGCAGGCTCGGGTGAGGAAAACCGCTGGTTTTATGCACTTGAAAAACCCGCGGCACAGCCGCCAGGCTGGTTGTTTGGTGTAGCTTGGGCGATCCTCTATGCGATGATCGGTACAGCATTCGCGATGATATTGCACGCCCGCAGCGCGCCGCTGAGGGGAGTGGCAGTCGTACTATTTCTCATCCAATTCGCGCTCAATCTTTTCTGGTCACCGCTATTTTTTGGCATGCATCAAGTGTCGGCGGCATTCTGGTTGCTTGTCACTATATTTATATTTGCCTTGGCGACGACCATGGTTTTTGGGCGTATCAGGAAGGCAGCTGCCTGGCTTATGGTTCCCTATCTGGGTTGGCTTTGTTTTGCGTCGGTTCTCAATAAGCAGATCGATTGGCTTAATCCAAATGCCGAGACCCTTGTTGTTCCGGCAGCGAGAACCCAGATATAGAAGAACAAGGGATTGTGGCCCCGAGAAATGGGGCTTTGATGGAGTCAAAATATGCAAAGTCAGAATAAATTTTTCGATGATCTTGCCAAGGTTTTAAACGGTCTGGCAGGAACCATGGCTGGGGTTGGTCGTGAAGCTGAAGCCGGCGCGCGCGAACGTGCGAAGGAATGGTTCGGTGGTATGGATTTTGTATCTCGCGAAGAGTTTGACGCGGTCAAGGATATGGCGGCCAAGGCTCGCGCAGAAGCTGATGCTTTGAAAAAGCGAGTGGATGCGCTTGAAAAAAGTGGCACTAAAACACCAGCGGCAAAAAGGCCTACTGCCAAACGAACAGCTGCGCGCAAAACTGCAAGCAACGCAAAATCGGCTGCTAACAAGCCTGCTACAACGCGCAAGAGCGCAGCAAAACCTGCGGCGAAGAAACCCGATTCCACCAAGTAACCGGGTCGCATAAACGCAAATTCATTATCCACAGTCTTCCCACAAACAATGTGGGATGGCGGCCCTGATCGTCTTGCCCCGACTCTCTGGCTAGGCCAGAGGAAGGGCGTGTCCAAAATCATGAACAAAACTGATGCTTGAAGATCAATGGTCTGAGCTTGATCAGGAGGAAGCGCCTCCGGTCGATATGCTAGCGGCTTTTTTTGAAGCGCGCGGCTGGTCGGTCGATCATGTCAGCGATGAGGAAATCTCGGTTGAGATCAAAGGCAACTGGACAAGTTACCAATTGCGCGGAATCTGGCGGGAGGAAGACCATGTATTGCAACTGCTTTTGCTGCCCGACATCCGCGTACCAGATGATAAGATACTAGCAATTTACGAGACGCTTGGTCTGATCAATGAGCAGCTTTGGCTTGGTCATTTCGATCTCTGGTCTAACAACAAAATCCTGCTGTTCCGGCATGCGACCATGCTTGGTAATGATGGCATGCTTGGTCTAGATCAGGCACAGGCGATTGTCGACATGGCGATCGAAGAGTGGGAACGCTTCTATCCAGTGTTTCAATTTGTCTTGTGGAGCGACAAAAGCCCCAAGGACGCAATTGAGCACGCCATGGTCGAAACGCAGGGCGAAGCGTGACTTCGCATATTCAGTGGCCCGACAAAATCTGGGTTGTTGGATGTGGGAATATGGGTGGCGCCATCCTGGAGGCTTGGCAGGAAAAGGGACTGTCTGCCAATCAGGTGACTGTCATCAAACCCACTCAATCCAAGTTGCCGGGCGACTTGCAATCACAACCTGATTATCCGGAAAATGAAACACCGGACCTAGTGCTTCTAGCGATGAAGCCTTATCAACTAAATGAGGTTGCGGGAAAGCTTGCTCCGTTGGTGGCTGCTACAACTACCATTGTTTCGGTTCTCGCCGGAACAGAGACCGACATTTTAGGTCAGGCTTTTCCGGAAGCAGGAATAATTGTTCGTCTGATGCCAAATATGGCGGTGACAGTTGGAAAATCACCTATGATCTTCTTAAGCGCAAGCGACAGCCCACAATTGCGTGATCGGATGGGTTCGATTTTTGGCAGTCTTGGCGATCCGGAATGGCTGGAAAATGAAGATCAGATGCACTTGGCGACGGCGCTTTCAGGGTCCGGCCCAGCCTTCTTGTTCCGTTTTATCGATGCGTTGGTTGCTGGAGCACAGGAGCTGGGTATGGAACGCACACAAGCGGAACGTCTTGCTGTTGCTATGGTAGATGGAGCTGCCACTCTGGCTGCTGTATCGGACCTTGATCCCGGCGCTTTGGCAAATCAGGTTGCTGGACGGGGCGGCACGACCCGTAAAGGGTTGGAGGTTATGGATGAAAATGATCGTGCCAATACGTTGATGAAAGATGTTCTGGAAGCCGCTGCCAATCGCAATCGCGAAATGGCCGAGGAAGCCAAAAACTAGAACAAAGTTAGTTTTTTTCCGAACGCAGATCGAAAACCATTTGGCGATCCTGTTCGGGAACCAATCCCTCCAGAACGTGCCAGAAACCAGTGACGGATTCCTGTCCAGCGGATGCATAAGCGGATGCCAGGCGCTGCCGCAGTTGATCAAACAATTCCCGTTCCAGTTCAGCGCCGCGGTCTGTCAGTCGTAACAGTTTTTGACGACGGTCCACTACGCCAAGTGTTGTAATGACCAGATCGCGTTCGTGGAGCTCTTTCAAGACACGGCCGAGCGATTGCTTCGTGATGGCAAGTAGCTTCAGCAGATCACCAACAGTAAGGCCTGGTTGCCGCGCAATAAAATATAGCGCGCGGTGGTGAGCCCTTCCGAGTCCCTGTTTGGCCAGATCTTGATCAATGGCATTTGTCAGGCGCGTATATCCGAAATACAGCAGTTCCACGCCGCGCCGAATCTCGTCTTCTCTCAGGAAAAGCGGCGAGGCCGGTGGAGAAACAGCAGGGCGAGATACGTCAGTCATGTTGACGTATCTTGACAGGCTGTCCGACTGATTGCAAGATATGAAATCAGGTTTCCAATCGTTCCAGCGATGGTTCCTATTCTCTAATGAAAGCAGCAACATGGCAGAGTCCAGCCTCCCATTATTTACCATTGATAAAACCGATTCGTCGGTGTCCGTCGAAGATCGTACAAAGCTGTTGAAAGACCCAGGATTTGGAAATCTTTTTACCGATCATATGGCCATGATCCGCTGGACTGAAGGGCAGGGTTGGCATGATGCGCGTATACAAAAGCGGGAACTGATCCAGATGGATCCAGCTTCCAGTGTGCTACATTATGCACAAGAGATTTTTGAGGGAATGAAAGCCTATCGCCTGAAAGACGGTAGTACCGCTCTTTTTCGGCCGGAAGAAAATGCCAGGCGTTTCCAGGCATCGGCAAAACGCATGGCCATGCCGGAGCTTCCGGTTGAATTGTTCATGGAGTCGATCGAAAAATTGGTAGATATTGATCGTGATTGGTTCCCGACGATCGAAGGAGGCTCGCTCTATTTGAGGCCCTTCATGTTTGCCAGCGAGGTGTTTTTGGGCGTTAGGCCAGCGAAGGAGTATCTCTATCTAGTTATCGCCTCGCCTGCCGGAGCCTATTTTAAAAAGGGGGTATCCGCCGTCACTATCTGGGTATCTGATGATTATAGCAGGGCGGCGCCTGGCGGGACTGGTGCAGCGAAATGCGGCGGAAATTACGCGGCAAGCCTCGTTGCTCAGGCAGAGGCGATTATGCAGGAATGCGATCAGGTTGTTTTCCTGGATGCTGCAGACCATAAATGGGTAGAAGAATTGGGCGGCATGAATTTGTTCTTTGTAATGGATGATGGGCGTCTCATCACACCGCCCCTAACCGGAACCATCTTGCCGGGTATTACAAGGCAATCGATAATGACTTTGGCTCGCGAAGAAGGTCTCACCGTCAGTGAAGAGCTTTATTCGATCGATCAATGGAAAACCGATGCCAATAGCGGCGCGCTGCGAGAAACGTTCGCCTGTGGAACCGCTGCGGTTGTTACACCGGTAGGTACTGTAAAATCTTCGACTGGATCATTTGACGTTGGAAGTGGCGGACCTGGGCAGATGACCGAAAAATTACGCTCTCGGCTTGTTGATATTCAGCGCGGAAATGCCCCAGACCCACATGGATGGGTCAAACGGCTGTTTTAGCAACAACTCTCGATCAACTGCCCCTTGCCCCAGTGGGATAAACTGGATAATAGCCCTCTCACCGATCATGTCTCCAGTTCTTTTGGGGTGTCGCCAAGTGGTAAGGCAGCGGCTTTTGATGCCGCCATGCGCAGGTTCGAATCCTGCCACCCCAACCATTTTCGAGAAGAATGAATAAAAGCCGGCAGGTCTCCCCACCGGCTTTTGCGACCCTGATTGGAATACAAGTCGCGTGACGATTTCTTGGCTTTGTAGCAGAATTTGAAAACTCCATTTGTAAATCATTGTAACGTAGTTCATGATTCACTGGCAAAGGCCACGGATTTAAGGGTAAAACCCATCAACAGGATAAAACTACAGATTTGAGTGAGAAAAAAGCAATTTGCTTTGGACCGATAACTTGAACGGGGAGCGACCATGCGCATAGCGATTGCAGATGATGACAAAGAGATTGTTGAATTTCTGGGCAGCATCGTAGAGGAATTGAAACATGTCTATGTGGGTTTCCCAGACGGGAACGCGCTGTCCAGCGGGCTCTTGCGTGATACATTTGATTTGGTCATTCTGGACTGGAACATGCCTGGGAAGACGGGAATGCAAATTCTGGAATGGATGAACGATGCCATTGATGATCGTCCCCCGGTTATCATGATGACCAGCCGGACCGCCAAGCAGGATATCAGCGATGCTCTTAATGCAGGAGCTGATGACTATATAACCAAACCCGAGAATCCTGGCGTCATCGCCGCTCGTATTCAAGGCCATACTGAGGCGCGGTAGTGGATTTTTCGCGATGGAGCCTTCTGCTCAATATGGTGAGTATAAACTCGACCGAATCGAACAAAAAGTACATCACAAGGGTAAGGAAATCTCTTTAACAGCCAAGGAATTTGAGCTGACAGATCTGATGTTCCGCAACCGGGATCGAACATTATCGCGTCGCTATATTATGGAAACTGTATGGCGCACAAATGCGCATCTTGCGACCAGGACGCTGGATATGCACGTGTCGCGGGTTCGCTCCAAACTTTCCTTAACACCGGAGAATGGATTTCGAATTTTCACAGTTTTCGGTTATGGCTATCGATTGGAGACATTGGGTAACGGGAGTTAAATATGCAAAGAAGCCACAACCGTGAGATGCTAAAAATATCGTATTTGTGGCTTTTCTTTGTTTTATGCGCCGTCGCAACAATTCCTGCTATGGCGCAATCCCAAAGCGCCAATCCGCAGGTAGAATATCAATTCAAGCGCGGAGATACGCTGATTGGGCTGGCGCAGAAATATTTCCGCAAACCTTCAGATTATCGGATCGTTCAACGACTCAACCATATTCGCAATCCCCATCGCATTCCGGTGGGCAAAAAACTGGCCATTCCCTTTCACTTACTAAAATATCGAAAGAGCGAAGCAAATCTGAGCGCATTTCGAGGTAGTGTTTCTATTGCATCGAATGGACAGGCACTTCAACCGACTAAGGGCCTCGGTCTGGAAGAGGGAAGTCAGTTGACAACCGCTGCTGGCAGCTTTTTGACATTGCGTCTGGAAGACGGGTCTCGCGTGTCGATGCCGTCCAATAGCAAGGTACGCATCACTAGACGAGTTATTGTCAAAAGTAGTGTCTGGCAAGTTAGTCATGCGGCTGGCATGTCGTCCTCGTTCACCTCGCTTCCATCTTTAGACTTCACGCCTTCAATCACCTTCGCCAGGTGTCTGAAGCCTCTCAATTTGCGCCAGGAATCTTCTGCGCATAATCCCATCCTGCAGGCCATCGTCAACATCGTATTGCGCGTGACACAACCTTTGGCTTGGCGTGTTCCATGCCGGATCGTCGCAAAACTCGACTCAATGACATTGGTTGTCCTGATACGGGTCCAGTGTTCCGCTGGAAAGTCATGAAATGCCGGCAACGCGTCACGGTCTTTCGATAAGCATTCCACCGCCTCGGGGTACTTTGCACCGAAACGTTCCTCAAAATTATCGAACGCCTTTGCTGCATCAGCTCGATCTTCTGCCATCCGGATATCATGCAGACCCTGCTTCGCTTTCTCCTGGACAGACTTCGGCAGATAGTTCAGCACATTGCCGGTCTTGTGCATCCAGCAACGTTGCCAGCAACGTTGAACGCCCGTCTCCGGATACACTTCCTCCACTGCGGCCCGGAAGCCCGGGGCGCCGTCTCCAATTGCCAACTTCGGGGGTTGGTCCAGACCCCGTTGTTTCAGAGACAGCAACACCTCACGCCAGCTCTGTTTTGACTGCCTGACACCATCTTCGATTGCCAGGAAGTGCTTGTGACCCCGGCTGTTCACGCCGATGATAACCAGGCAGCACAATCGGCCATCGTCGCCTCTGAGACCACTGTAGATGCCATCAGCCCGGATACGGACCCATTCATCAGACACCGCTCGAGTACACCATTGCTTGTATTCAGCTTCCCATTGCCGCTTCAAACGCCCCGCGACATTGGCCGGCAGCCCTTTAGCCTCGGGGCCGGCAATAGCTTCCGGTGCGCTCTGCATCTGGCCACTCGAAACACCCTTCAAATAAAGCCAGGGGTTCGCCGCGTCCAGCGTCGCCGTTCGCCGGATGCAGGGCGGTACAACCAGAGATTGAAAACATTCCGGCGTACCTTCACGGCTACGGATCTTCGCCACCTCGACGCTGACCTTGCCAACCCCTGTAATCACCTCTCGTTCGCGATGATGGCCACTGCGGACAACGCGCTGTCGTCCGTCAGCCGTTTTGTGACCATCAAACTTTGTCATCAACTCATCCGGCTCTGCCTGGACCGCTTCGGCGATTAACTGCTTCGCACCCGGTCTGAGTAGTTCTGTCAGTGGTTCAATTCCCTCCGGTCTACCCGGATCAATCACAGTATCTTTTGCCATGTGTGGCGGGCTCCTCTTGCTTCTTTCGATTTCCAGACAAAAACGATTT
This sequence comes from uncultured Parasphingorhabdus sp., assembly GCA_951813595.1. Classification (GTDB taxonomy): domain Bacteria; phylum Pseudomonadota; class Alphaproteobacteria; order Sphingomonadales; family Sphingomonadaceae; genus Parasphingorhabdus. Next base: position 109,032 of record CATOTQ010000001.1, read on the forward strand.
CAGCAAGGCACGCCCCATACTTCAAATTCTTCCAGACACCAGATCCGGTTATAACTCTCTGTCGTTGGGTTAAAGGCTTGTACACAGATTGCGCAGCCACAAAGGGCGGCATTCGAAGCGAAGTTCAACAGTTCGATAGTGAAATGTTCAGAGGGTTAACAGGATTCCTCTGATCAGTTGAGTTTAGCTTGTTTTGTATGGATTTGAGTTTGCCCGGCGGTGCCAAGATTTAGGGTCGCACGTCGTCGGAACAAAGGCGGAAGGCAGGTTCCAGTTGTGTACCGGGCCTGTCTTCCGACCCTTCCAAGAGGGGCAGAGTAATAGAATTATTGAGTTATTTCGGGGCTCCGTCCGGTAATCCGCACAGCGGAGGCTTCTAGGGGGTTAAGAAGTCGCCGGAACATTGGGGGAGCAGGGCTGACACGCCAGTTGAGTATCGCGTGTCGGCCCTGCTTTTTATTGTGCTCAGGTCGCGTATTTCACCGAACAACCATAAGGCCGCGATGAAGCGGTGCTTACCTCTTTCCCGGAATCAAGCTCATTCAACGCCGCAGTAACGTGATTGCGCGCGCCTTTGATGTCGGCTGGATTGGCGGTTGGCTTATCATCAATCCCGCCCTGGTAGACCAGTTTGCCCGACTTATTGATGATATACATGTGCGGCGTTGTCTTGGCAGCATAAGCCTTGCCGACCACGCCTTTCATATCGAGCAAATAATAGCTGGGTTTTGACTTTTGTTTGGCGAGCAGCGCCTTTGCTTCCGGGCCGGTCATGTGACCCTGTTTGCCCTTGGCACCGCTATTGATGGTGAGCCAGACTGCTCCCTGCTTGCGTGCGGCGGATTGGGTTGTCTGCATATTGCCACTATCATAATGTTTCTTCACGAACGGGCATCCCGGATTATGCCATTCGAGCACAACGTTCTTCCCGCGGAACTGGGACAGCTGAACGGTCTTGCCATCAATATCGGTAAGCTTGAAATCCTGCGCAATGGCACCGTTTTTTTGCGCTGCACCAATGGGCGAGGCTAAAGCAATGGATGCGATCGTGATCGTTGGGATCAATGTGAAATTGCGCATAATTCTCTCCAAATCAATTTCTGTTTGCGGTTTTAACGGGGGAATTCACCAAATCGGTAAGTGTGCCGACCGTCAATATCTGGGGCAAGATGACCGGATCCTGACCGGGAGCGTAGAATAGATAGAGCGGTACTCCAGCGCGGCCATGCTTTTCGAGGAACTTGCTGATTTTCGGATCAGGCCGGGTCCAGTCGCCCATCAATACAGCCACACCGCCAGCTTCGAAAGCATCGGCTGTTTCCTGACGCTGCACCGCTGCAGCCTCATTGGCTTTGCAGGTAATGCACCAGTCGGCGGTGAAATAGGCGAAGACCGGTTGATCAGCGGCACGCAACTCTGTGAGGCGGGTTTCGCTAAATGGTACGCTGGACAGGGTTTCGGTCGCTGCAGCCGCTTGTTTATACGTAGCCATTGTTTCTTCACCTGGAAGAGCAAGGATACCGCCAATAGTCGCGACCAATATAGCACCGGTTGATGCCAAACCGCGTTTGAGACCTTTTAGCTGGCCGCCGCCATACCACCAGAGCAGCAGGGTGATGCCGAGCATGAAGATCAGTGACAGGCTGAGCGCATCAGTGCCAATCTGGCGACCGAGCAGCCACACCAAACCAATCGCTGTTAGGAACATAGGGATGGCCATAACTTTTCGGAAGCTATCCAGCCAGGCACCTGGTTTGGGCAGACCTTTGCGAATTGCCGGGACAAAGGCGATCAAGAGGAAAGGCAGGGCCAATCCTATGCCCAAGCCAGCAAAGATCAGCAATGCAGCAATAGGCGGAAGCACAATTGTCGCACCCAATGCGGCAGCCATGAATGGGCCGGTGCAAGGTGTCGCAACAAAAGCAGCGAGTGCGCCGGTCCAGAAGGACCCGGCTGAGCCCTCTTTTTCGGTCAGCTTGCTGCCGATACTGATGTTAGGCAGCTCAAACATGCCTGCGAGGTTAAAAGCAATCGCTGTGACCAAGGCTAGCAACACAAATATGATGCGAGGATCCTGCAGCTGGAAAGCCCAACCCACGGCCGCACCGCTGGCACGTAATCCGAGCAGGATTGCGCCAAGCGCTGTTGCAACGACAACAACACCGGCGGTATAAGCCAGCGCGTCGCGCCGTACCACGGCCTCATCGCCGCCTGCCTTGGCGAGACTTATTGCTTTCAGGCTGAGGATGGGAAACACGCAGGGCATTAGGTTGAGCAGCAACCCACCGATTATCGCTCCACCTAGAGCAAGGAAAAGCAATGACGTTTCACTCTGGTCGCCACCACCAGAAAAATTTCCGCCGTCGCCTCCTCCGACCGGAGTGCCAGCCATAAGGACTTCGCCTTTGGTAGCGTCGAGCGAGAAGCCCATTTTGTTGCCGATTTTCAATACACCGGAAATCTCGTCCAGACCATCGCCGCGTGCTGCAGTTTCTATAATCAGTCTGTCACCATCGCGATTGACCTTCTGCTCGGCGGCATAGTCGATAATCCCATCTTCCTTGATGTAGAAATAGGGGTTTCTGATGTCGACATTTGCCGGAAGCGGGACGGAAAGGCGGAAAATATTGTTGCCGGTAGAAAATGTTCCCTCACTACCCAAAGGTCGAGGCAGAGCTTCGCGATAGGCGTTGAATTTGCTGTCCAGCGCGACGGCGGCATCCTTGCCGACGACTTGCAGTGTGATAGAGAGTTCATCCTGTTCCGGCACGCAAATTTCGTCGGTACAGGCAAGCCATTCTGATTTTACGGAGATTGGTAAGCTACCCAATGGCGTGTTTTCGGATACGACCAGGTTGACCAAAACCGCATAGTCACCCTTGTAGATATAGTTCATTATTCCGGCAATCGTCAGCGTGTCGGGAACCGGGAATTGCGGTTTTCCGGCCGTAACACCCGCTGGTAAATTCCAGTCGAAACTCATGCCGATCCCGGCGTCTCCGGGGTTTTCCCAATAACCGTGCCATGTCGGCTTGGGTTCCATGACGAACGCCAATGTAACGCTCTGACCCGCTTGTATCTGTTTCGATTCTGCTACAAGTGTGGCCGGGACATTAAGCTCAGTTGCGCCAAGCTTATTTTGCGCGTGGACCGGCTGTGCAAAGGCAATGATTAGAAATGCCAGCAAAAGGCCAATAGAAGAGGAATCAAATTTCATAAAACTCACTTTTGTCTATCGTCCCATTTAGGCTATCATGACCGCCGTTGCCAGTCCGGCTTTGTTTCTAAGGGGAAATTCGTGCGTTCAATCAAATTGGTTACAGCATTTGCGAGCCTTATCGCAATTTCGAGCACCGGCTATGCGGAACATCACACGAAAGAAAAGGACCAGCCGCCAAAGCTGGTTGTGGCAATTGCGGTCGATCAGCTTTCAAGCGATCTCTTTGCCGAATACCGCAGCACCTTTACTAGCGGTTTGAAACGCCTGACAGAAGGAGCTGTATTCCCAGCCGGTTATCAAGCGCATGCAGCGACCGAGACTTGTCCTGGTCACAGCACGGTCATGACCGGCGCGCATCCCGGACGTGCGGGAATCATTGCCAATAACTGGATCGATTTGGGCGTGAAACGCGAAGACAAGACCATCTATTGCGCGGAAGATGAAAGGATTGAAGGTACCAGTTTTGGCGATATTACCAGGGCAACTCAGGCAACTTATGTTCCGTCTGCATGGCATTTGCTCGTCCCTACATTGGGAGAGCGGCTGAAAAAGGTCTCTCCAAAATCGCGTAACGTTGCAGTTTCTGGCAAAGATCGCGCGGGTTTGATGATGGGCGGCAAAGAGGTTGATGCCATTTACTGGTTCTCTGGTGATAAATTCGTCACGGCTACTGGTATGAAGACAATGCCTGGGATTGATGCTTTCAATGCCTTGTTGTCAGCAAAAGTGAACCAAGCGCGAGCGCCTTTCAAAGTTCCTGAGCATTGTAAAGATCGCATTGCTAAAATCCCACATGGAGATGGCAAATCGGTTGGTGATTATACATTTGCTAGACCAGAAGGGGCAGGCAGAATTTTCCGTCTGTCACCAGATCATGACGAAGCGATAGTTTCCGCTGCACTAGTCGTAGCTGACGAAATGAAACTGGGGCAGGGTGAGGCGACGGATGTTCTTTCGCTTGGCCTTTCCGCCACCGACTATGTCGGTCACGCTTTTGGTACGGCGGGTGTGGAGATGTGCATTCAAATGGCCGAGCTGGATAGGAATCTTGGCGACTTATTCAACTTTCTGGATGGCCAGAATATCGACTATATCGCGATGCTCACAGCGGATCATGGTGGTCTCGGTCTGCCAGAGCGCGCCAGAATGCAAGCCATGCCTGATGCCGAACGACTGGATTTCAATCTCAATGCTAAGGTGATAGGTGAAACGGTCAAACAAGAGTTAGACCTAGAAACAGATGACCCTTTGATTCACGCCGACAGTCCGTTTGGTGATTATTATATCAGCCGTGATCTGGATGCAGAAACCGGCGCAAAGGTAAAACTGACTGCCATGGCCGTGATTGCCCGGCATCCACAGGTAGAAGCTGTACTGGACGGTCAGGAGATTGCAGCAATGTCTTTGCCATCCGGTGCGCCTGAGAAATGGTCTCTTGAACAACGTGTTCGCGCATCCTTCCATCCTGATCGGTCCGGCGATTTCATTGTCCTGCTCAAAAAAGGCGTGACCCCTATTCCCAGCACCGCCCGTGGCTATGTGGCAACGCACGGAAGTGCGTGGGACTATGACCGGCGTGTACCAATCTTGTTTTGGCGCGATGGCATGAAGGGATTTGAACAACCCCTGTCCGTCAAGACAGTCGACATTGCGCCAACTTTGGGTTCACTAATAGGGGTGGATATACCCGCCGACGCGATTGATGGCCGGTGTCTGGATTTGGATGCAGGTCCTGGATCAACCTGCGACTAAGCGTTACCGCCGTTCGTAGCGAGTCAATCCTCGTCCCAAACTATTATTGGCAATTCTCAGCGATTCATTGCTCCAATCTGCAACGAAATAGGTGTTGCGGCTCACACCTCGAGCCAGTGATGCACTGTTGGAATGGATGTTGAGACCGGCAGATGTATATTTCCTTCCCTCAGCTGCCACAGCGATAAAGGCGCTATAATTTTCCTTATTCTGACCCTGTACGAACACATTGCCGCTAATCACACCAGTCGCGCCAGCGGGAAGGTCAATCATGTAATTAGTGGCGCTTCCTTGCGTATCGTCAAAACTGTTATTGGTAATGACGGCGCGCGGCGCGCGGCTTTTCACATAGTGGCCACCATTACCTTTTTCGAAGCGTGAATTCGTCACTTTCAGCGAACCATATTCGCCAATGTAGATACTATGCGCGCAGGACAATCCTCGGTCACAGCGTCCAAGACGCTGAAATGTCGATCGGTCAATGACAATGTTTCCACTCGGATTATCCGCTGTCAATAGACCCTGTTCCGCATTTCGGAACATTGCGTTGGTAATGCTCAAATTGCCCTTTTCAAGTCTGATACCAGCGCCATTTCCATCTCGGACACGCTGATTCTGGAAGATAATACCATCAACAGTTGCTCCATAGCCGCGAAGCACCAGTGTTGCCTTATCCTCACAGATTCCACCGTCAAAAATCACTCGACCCGCGACCGCCGCTTTATAGGTGATGCGGCCTTCGGTCTGTACTGCACAATCACCATAGGCGCCGGGGGCGATAACGATCGTAGCGCTACTGCCACCGATTTCATCAACGGCTTGGGAAAGGCGATAAAAACCCTGACCACTTTCCGCGATGGTGAAAAGCGCACCTCCTTGTTGGGCTGCTGCCGGAATGCTTAGCGATGCAGCCAGCGAAGCTGCGACAAGAATTTTGGCCGAAATATTCACTCTATACGCTCCTGAATAGGCATTTTGCACCGTGTTCTTAGAATCCGCTACGATTCCAACACAATGCACCTTGTTTAGCTGTCCCAGATGAATCCATGCTGAGTAACAGAGGTTAACAGGTTAAAATTGAGTGCTTATTCGTTGAGATTGGGCCGCAACCACTGGCGGGCTTTGTCCAGCGGAATATCACGGCGCTCAGCATATTCTTCGACCTGATCTTCACTGATTCGGGCCACACCGAAATAGTCGGCTTGCGGATGAGCGAAATAAAAGCCGGAAACGGCGGCGGTGGGGGTCATAGCAAAACTACTGGTCAGTTCGATCCCGGTATTTTCGGTTGCATCCAGCATATCAAAGAGGATCGGCTTAAGGCTGTGATCGGGGCAGGCGGGATAGCCGGGAGCGGGGCGTATGCCCTGATATTTTTCCTGAATTAGCGCCTTATTGTCCAGATCCTCATTCGGTGCATAGCCCCATAGATCCTTGCGAACATGCTCATGCATGCGTTCAGCGAAAGCTTCCGCTAACCGATCAGCAAGTGCCTTGAGCAGGATGCTATTATAGTCGTCCTTGTCCGCTTCAAAGCGCTTCACATATTCATCAATTCCATGTCCAGCAGTGACAGCAAAGCCACCCATCCAATCGTCGGATGTATCAATAAAATCAGCGAGGCAGTTGTTTGATTTTCCGCCGCGTTTAACCACCTGTTGGCGCAACATTGGGAGAGTATATTCCTCGTTCTCGGGGGAAACGAGTATGTCATCTTCGCTTTTGCGGGCGCGCCAAAGACCAACAACACCTTTTGCAGTGAGCCATTTTTCGTCGATAATTTTATCGAGCATCGCCTGCGCATCGCGAAACAAGTCGCTTGCGCTCTCGCCCACGACCTTGTCCGTCAGGATGGAAGAGTAGGTTCCCGCCAATTCCCAAGCACGGAAGAACGGCGTCCAGTCGATATATTTCAGCAGGTCTGCCAGATCCCAGTCTTCATATACGTGCAATCCAGGCTTTGCTGGAGCAGAGGCTTTAAGCGCCATGTCGATTTTGGCCGCGTTGGCGCGTGTATCTTCTAGCGTGGCTAGCTTCTTGGCAGTCTTGCCCGCACGCGCAACACGCACCTGTTCATATTTCTCGCGCGTATCGCTAACAAATTTATCGGCCAGTGTATCGCTGACCAAAGTCGATGCGACACCAACGGCTCGGCTGGCGTCGAGGACATGAACCGTGGCTCCAGAATAAGCTGTCTCAATTCGTAAAGCAGTATGGGTTTCACTCGTCGTGGCACCACCAATGAGCAACGGGACTTGCATCTTGGCGCGCTCCATCTCTTCGGCCACGGTCACCATCTCATCCAATGATGGCGTGATCAGGCCAGACAGTCCGACGATATCAGCGTCATTCTCATTTGCAGCTTGCAATATGTCTGTCCACGGCACCATCACGCCCAGATCGATGACTTCAAAGCCGTTACATTGCAGGACTACGCCAACGATATTCTTGCCAATATCATGCACGTCGCCCTTGACGGTCGCCATGATGATCTTGCCCTTACCCTTGGCATTCTCGTCTTTCTCCGCCTCGATATAAGGGAAAAGATGGGCGACAGCTTTTTTCATCACACGGGCGGATTTGACCACTTGCGGCAGAAACATCTTGCCTGAGCCGAACAAATCACCGACGACATTCATGCCGTCCATCAAGGGGCCTTCGATGACCTCGATCGGGCGACCGCCGGCATTCTTGACTGACAAGCGCATTTCCTCGGTATCTTCTACAATATGGGCATCAATTCCTTTGACCAGCGCATGTTCGAGGCGCTTGTTTACCTCATAACCACGCCATTCAGCGGCAGCCTTCTCAGCGGCTTTGTCCGTGCCGCGGAATTTTTCGGCCAGTTCGATCAGATTATCGGTTGCGTCATCATGCCGATCAAAAATCACATCTTCGCAGGCATCGCGAAGCACCGGGTCGATATCATCATAAATGTCGAGCTGACCCGCATTGACGATGGCCATGTCTAGGCCCTGAGGAATGGCATAGTAAAGAAACACGCTGTGCATGGCTCGACGCACCGGCTCATTGCCGCGAAAGCTGAAGGAGAGATTGGACAAACCGCCGGAAAAATGAACATGCGGGCAGGCGGCCTTGATTTCGGCAACCGCTTCGATGAAATCCAAAGCATAGCGCCGATGCTCGTCAATGCCGGTCGCAACCGCAAATACATTGGGATCGAAAATGATGTCTTCTGGCGGGAAACCAATGCCGATCAATAGCGCATATGCACGTTTGCAAATCTCAACCTTACGTTCTTTGGTGTCAGCTTGGCCGGTTTCATCGAATGCCATCACGACTACTGCTGTGCCATAAGCGATGCATTTGCGGGCATGGTTGAGAAATTCCTCTTCGCCCTCTTTCATCGAGATCGAATTGACGATGGGTTTACCCGATACGCATTTTAAACCGGCTTCGATCACCGACCATTTGGAGCTATCGATCATTACCGGGACGCGGGCGATATCAGGTTCCGCTGCGATCAACTTCAAAAAAGTTGTCATTGCATGCTCGGCATCGAGCAGTCCCTCGTCCATATTAACGTCGATCACCTGCGCGCCATTTTCTACCTGTTGCCGCGCGACTTCAACCGCAGCCTCATAGTCATCATTCAGGATGAGCTTTTTGAACCGTGCAGAGCCGGTAACATTGGTACGCTCGCCGACATTGACGAAATTAGTGGAGGAGGAGGGTGTCATTTGTTTCTTTCAGGTACGCAAATTAGGTAGGAGGCTTAAGCTGCCATCGTGAAGGGTTCGAGGCCTGAAAGTCGGGTTTGAACCGGTGGTTTCACCATTGCGCGCGGTGACTTACCCGCAACTGCCTTTGCAATAGCACCGATATGCTCCGGCGTTGTCCCGCAACAGCCGCCAACGATATTTACCAACCCATCATCGAGCCATTCACCGATAAGGTCCGCCGTCTCATCCGGCATTTCATCATACTCACCCAAATCATTGGGCAGGCCGGCATTGGGATAGGCCATAATCAGTGTGTCGGCTTGTTTCGTCAGCATCGCCAAATGGGGGCGGAGTTGGTCTGCGCCGAACGAACAGTTCAAACCGATAGTCAGAGGTTTGAGATGGCGCACTGCATGCCAGAAGGCCTCTACGGTGTGACCGGACAGGTTGCGTCCGGATAAGTCAGTCAATGTCATCGAAATCATTAATGGCACATCGCGACCACAATCATCGGCCGCTTCTTGTGCGGCCATACCTGCGCATTTTGCGTTGAGTGTATCGAAAATTGTTTCGATCAAAAGAAAATCGACACCGCCTTCAATAAGTGCATCGCATTGCTCGCGATAGACACCCTTGAGGTAATCGAACGTGATTTCCCGATATCCGGGATCGTTAACATCAGGCGACAGGGAAAGTGTCTTGTTCGTGGGTCCGATAGAACCCGCGACAAACCGCTTTTTCCCGTCTTTGGCTTCGGCCTTATCGCAAGCCAAACGCGCTATTTCCGTTGATTTGACATTTAGATCTTTGACGAGATGCTCGCAGCCATAGTCGGCCTGGCTGATTTCGGTGGAACTGAAAGTATTGGTTTCAACAATATCAGCGCCAGCCTCCAGATAAGCCGCGTGAATGCCCTCTATTATATCGGGACGGGTCAGGCTGAGCAGATCATTATTGCCCTTCTGATCATCGGTGAGTTCCAGATTGCCTCGATAATCACGTTCGCCGAGCCCATGGTTCTGGATCGCTGTGCCATAGCCGCCATCGAATACCAATATACGTTCAGCCGCAAGTTTGCGAAGTTGATCACCTGGATTGGTCATGCTGCTTTTTCCTGCGTTGCAACAGTCGGTCGTTTGCCGAGCAGGTGACATATTGCGTAGCTCAGCGCAGCCCGGTTCAATGTGTAGAAGTGAAACTGCCTGACGCCGCCTGCGTATAGCTTTCGGCACATTTCAGCAGCAACAGTTGCGGCAATTAGCTGCCGTGCAGAAGGTCGATCATCCAACCCCTCAAACAGATCATTCATCCAGTCCGGAATTTCTGCACCGCACATGCCAGCAAATTTGCGAGTCTGGGCAACATTGGAAACTGGAAGAATCCCAGGAACCAATTCTGCATCTATCCCGGCTGCTGTAGCCGCATCGCGGAATCGGAAAAACGCCTCAGCAGTAAAGAAAAATTGAGTGATTGCGCGGTTGGCACCCGCATCCAGCTTGCGCTTCAGATTATCGAGGTCGCTTTGCGGGCAATTGGCTTCTGGGTGGGTCTCTGGATAGGCAGCTACTGATATTTCAAACGGTGCAATATCTTTCAAACCCGCCACCAATTCTGCAGCGCTGGCATAACCCTGCGGATGTGGTTCGAACGCTTGCCCTTCTGCAGGTGGGTCGCCGCGTAATGCAACGATGTGCCTGACGCCTGCATCCCAGTAAGATTGCGCGACTTCGGATATTTCCTCCTTGCTGGCATCGACACAGGTTAAGTGTGCAGCTGCCGGAACATTGGTCTCCTTGGCAATCCGTGCAACGGTAGCATGGGTGCGTTCGCGGGTAGAACCACCAGCGCCATAGGTTACCGAAACAAATCGAGGATTGAGCGGTTCCAGTGTCACGACACTGTCCCACAAGGTCTTTTCCATCTTCTCGTTTTTCGGTGGAAAAAATTCGAATGACACATCTGCGTCACCGCTTAGACCAGCAAAAAGCGGGACATCCAATGCGCGCTTCGCTTCTTCCAACTCACTTAATCCCAAAAGTCTATCTGATATGGTCATGCTGAGGCCCTTTGGTTTGTAGTGCTGCCGTCGGAGATGTCGGCTCGATTCGGAGATATTCTGGCCAGTTCCGATTTTCGGCCGAACCAGATTTTTACTTTCAATTCTCCACCTTCCAACGTTCGGCTTTGCTCCAGATCGAGTCCGGCGGACTGGAAAAGGCGTTTCATATTATCTTCTGAAAAACCCAATCGTGCATGGGCATGTTCGGATCGAAGCTCTTCTTTGTCATGTTTGGCGAAATCGGCGATTAGTAGACGGCCTTTGTGCTTTAAAACACGTTCGACTTCGCAAAGAACCGCTTCGGGATGCTGTGCATAATGCAGCACTTGATGCAGGATAACGGTGTTGACCGAACAATTTTCTACCGGAAGATCATTGAAATCGCCTTGCTTCAGTTCTGTCTTATTTGCGATACTATCGTGCTCAAGCAGTTTGGCTCGGGTCAGCCTAAGCATTTCCGGGCTTTTATCTACGGCAGTAATCTGTCTGGCTTGCGATCCAAATATTTCGATCATGCGACCCGTGCCAGTGCCGATATCTAGCAAATGGCCAATTTGTGTATCTTTCAGCAGTGATAACATCGCGTTTTCGACAGCGTCATCCGAAATATGCAAAGCGCGGATCGCATCCCATTCTGTCGCATGGGTTGCAAAATAATCCTCCGCCATTTTTGCCCGGCCATTTCGGACAATAGCCAATTGTCTAGTATCGACTATGGCCTGTTCAGAAGAAGCAATATTATCCGCGCGAAAAATCCGGTTTAATATTTCGAGCTCTCCAGACGGACCAGGGCGCAGGAATACCCAACTGCCTTCCTTATGCCGTTCGGCCAAACCTGCTTCTACCAAAATCCGGATATGTCTGGATATTCTAGGCTGGCTTTGATCCAATATTTGCGCCAGTTCACCCACAGCAAGCTCCATTTTCTGCAAAAGGAGCATAATCCGTAATCGGGTTGGATCGGCCAAAGCCCGAAATATATTTAAAATATCTTCCATCAAGGCACTATATAAAGAATTCTTTATATCTGGTCAATCGGGTAATTTTTGGCGCTCTAGACAGGCGCTCTAGACAAGGGTTTACCGGATTTTACCTTTAAAATCTGGTATTGGTCCCAATATAAAGCCTACTAGCCCATTGCCATAGCCATTTGAGGGAGCTAATGAGCCAGCCGCAGGTCGATAGAGGGAAATTCCTGTGACTTGCGTGGTTTTTTTGAGGAATAGTAAAGGATTTACCCAATGAAAAAAGTTACAACATCAATTGTATTGGCTGCGGCACTTGGTCTGTCAGCATGTGCTGGAGAAGCTGACAACGCTGAAGCTGGTGCTGAAGAAGCTGTAGAAGGCACAGAAGAAGCTGCTGAAGATGCAATGGACGCAGCTGAAGGCGAAGCTGATGCCATGGGCGAAGCTGCTGCTGAAGCTACCGACGCTGTTGAAGGTGCCGCATCTGATGCTGCCGACAAAGTGACAGACGCTGCCAAAGGCGCTGCTAACGACCTGATCGAAAAAGGTGCGGATGCTGCGAAACAAGCTGTCGAATAAGCTTTGAACATATTGAATTGAAAAAGGGCTGTCTTGTGACGGCCCTTTTTTGTGCTTTGAATAGATGGCTGCGCCGGGCTATGTTCCATCCATGAAGAAAAACTTGTCAATTGCTACACTTTGCATGCTTGCAGCCTGTGGTCCCGCGCAAAATGACCCCGGTCCGGGCGGTGTCACGGTTGGCGAAGCGAAAGCACTGGATGAAGCGGCAGAGATGTTGGATGAACGCAACGCACCACCAGAACCTATCGAGCAGTCTTCGGTGATTGAGAAACAGGCTCAATAAATTCCTAGCGGTTGTGATACCGAGCAATAGCACGGGTAACAGCCTGCATCATTCGCATTCTTTCCGGCACCGAAGCAGTCGTATTAGCCAGCATCACGGCAACTGCATATCGCGTCCCGTCTGGTGCCGTCATGATGCCAACATTGTTGTAACCGGTTGCTGTCGAACCCAGAACCTGACCTGTTCCAGTCTTGTGCAAAAAGCCCCAATCGAAAGGCACGCCAGCTTTTAAGCGGTTTGGTCCGCTCCGGGTTCGTTTCAAAATTGAAAGGATCGCCTGAGTGGAATATTCCGAGAGCAATTCATTGCGTGCCAGTTTGTCTAGCGCATCGACAATGGCGCGCGGGCTGGCGCCATCGATCGGGTCGGCCAGATAAGCGTTGAGGGCTTGCCGCCTGCGTTCGACTGGCACCTTTGCCCGAGCTGCGTAAAATCGGCGACCAACCGACAGGTTTTGAGTCCAATTCATTCCGGCAATTTGACTTTGCATCAGCCGTTCGCCTGGACCAAATTTTATATTGCCAAGGCCTTTTGTGCGAATGAACCGATTTACCGCATTGGGGCCTCCGGCATGACGGAGTAATGCATCATTAGCGGTGTTATCACTTCGCGACAAAGCCCTATCAAGCAACGTGTATACACTTTTGATTACCGCGCCTTCTCGCTGCACCTCTGCGGCCAATGGTTGATGAAAAAGCGTAAGATCTTCCGGTCCAATGCGAATAGCATCGGACGTGGAGATTTTCCCCTGATCGACTTTGTCCATCACCGTCAACGCAACCCATAATTTGGAGACGCTTTGCTGTGGGAAACTCTGATCCAGTCGGTGACCAATGGTCCAGTTGCCATCAATACGTTTTATGGCAATGCCGGTTTTACCCGGAAAACTGCGCCAAAGATCAGCGATTTCCGCTTCAAGCGCAGGATTTGGTCGATCACGGGACGGATCGAAAACTGATCGCGGTGGCGGTACCGGATTGTCATAGCGCGGCCTTTGGTCGCCATATCGGGGTGCTGGTTGATCAACCGACCCACCCGATACACAGGCCGCCAGAAGGCTGATTGAAAAAAGTAGGACAATAATTTTATCGAAGCGCAATTGCGTTATTCCCTGTTACAAAACTATTTAATCCCCATATCCTTGTAGATAGGCATTGAATTCTGAACAGAGGCAGAATCAATCTTTGCGACGAACGATTCTCCATCTGCGACAGATCACGTTAGAGTTACTTCCTAGTCCTCGCTGGGCAATAGTTCGCTCTTCTTACCAAGCCCAAAATTGACGCGCCGGGTGACGGTGTAGTCGAGTAAATTCACAACCAGGTAAGAAAGCGTCCAGCGTAACCGGTTAAACAGCGTTTTTCGAGATTTGTGGCTTTTTAATGTGACGGTCTCTGACTCTGCGGCCATTTTATCGACAACTTCTCTAGCGTGTGCGGCAAAGTTTCGATCTTCAATACGCAGCATTATTTCCACATTGATGAACAGGCTGCGAAGATCAAAATTTGCTGAGCCGATATAGACCGCATCGTCAACAATAACCAATTTCATATGGAGCTGTTTTGGCTGATATTCAAAGATTCTTGCGTTTCGCCTGAGCAGGTATCCGTATAACAGCCGACTGGCCCCGATCGTCGCTGCATTGTCAGTTCTGCCAGCCAGTATCAGCCGGCTATGACCCCCGCGTTTTGACAGTCTGCCAATTCTACGCAACAGCCCTTGGCCGGGTGAAAAATAGGCCGTTACCATGTCGAGTTTTTTGCCATTCTCCAAATCCCGTTTGATCGAGACGGCCCATTGGCTGAGACGGTTGCTTGGACCTCCCAATAACCAGTGAAATCGTCCATCCCCGGGTTGCCATTGTTTGATCAGTTTTCGCAGCGACTTTAAATGCCCGTTTTCGGCCTGGACCCAGTTGGATAGCTGGCGATAATATTCCATCAATCGATCGACCTCGGGGCCTTGCAATAAGAGACCCAGATCTTTCCAGCCATTGGGATTATTGATGCGAGTTTCGTCGCTGCTGTGCCGGTTAAAATATTGATCGGCGATGTTGAAACCACCGATCAAAAGTGTTTTTCCATCGGCAATCATCATTTTTTGATGGTTACGCACAAAATAACTGGTCGAAATGTGCGGATTGAACATCGCAAATTTTCCGCCGGCGCCTTTCAGTTGTTCGAAAAACTTTTTGGACGCGCCATTGGATCCAAAACTATCGACTATCAACTCCACCGAAACACCGCGCTGGCAGGCGGCGATAAGACAACCCAGTACAGTTTGCCCGATCTGGTCTTCCTCGAACATGTAGAAGAAAATATGGAGGGAGTTGTTTGCGCCTTCGATCAGATCAACGACAGTTTGCATTCTGTCACCCGCTGAGACGATCAAATTAAGCTGGTTGTCTCCAACTTTATGCCATTTTCTCTGTCGTTGGTCGTCAGCCATGATGAGGCTTTATATGACCAGCTAAGTTCGGACAATTGAATAGGATCGGAGGCAACTAACATAGCCAGGGCAATCGACTGAATGTTCACTGTCGGATTGCGGCTTTCATGCAGGCGTCATCGCATGCAGCGGAACGTCGTTTTTGCGGCAGGCTGATTTTGCCTGGTGCGCGACGTAGCAGGTTCATTGCTGCGTGATTGATTGTGGCAAAATTGGCTGCGGCATTTCCGGTTCTGATGCGGCAGTCATCCTGGCGGCAGGTAACATCGAGCACCCGATGCAAACAGTTTTCCACCTGCCAGTGATTGCGGATGTGACGCGCCATTTTCTCGGGCACATCAAGGACGGATGAGATGTAAAATTGCCTGACCGTTTTGGCCTGGCCTCTGATTTCACGAGTGTACCCTGTCATGATCACGGCCTTCAGGCCCGGCCATTTGTGGCGTTCGGTTCTGTATTTGAACAAACTGTGCAGCACCGCGTTTCAATGCGCCCATGACCTGCATCAGCGGCTTCGCTTTTTTCAATGAATTTCGCGCCTGTATCACGCTCCGGATGTTCATCGAAAAACAATTCGACATCCTCGCGCAAGCTTCCCTGGTTGCCCTTCAGGCCGATCACATAACCGGCCTCTTGGTCCATGATTTGTTGGCAAATCTTGCGCTGACATCCTATCGCGTCAATAGTCACGATAGCGCCCTTGAGTGCCAACAGGGCCAGTAGCTCGGGGATCGCTGTTATCTCATTGGACCTGTCGTCAATCTTGCGTTGCCCGGGAACGAGTTGGTGATCACACGGCCAGGCCGAAATCATATGAATGGGTGCTTCAGGGGACCTGGTATCAAATGACCGCCGAAGGGTTTTACCATCGATGGCGACGACACCTTCAGGCGTTTCATGCAAACTCGCCACCCAGGCTATGAAGCAGCGTTGGAAGGCTTCCATATCCAGACGGGAAAACAAGATCCCCGACTGATCATGGCCTGGCGTTCCGTCCTTGAACGGCAAAAAGCGACGCAGGAATTCCAGCTGCTTTTCACCGTAGAGTGCGATTGACGTCCAGCCCCCGGCGCCTGAAATTACGGCGCAATTACGGCGCATAGGACCAGAAGAAAAATCTCGTTCGGTGGGCAGGTGACCTTCGCTTGCTGGCGCGGGTCTTTGACGCCGCCGAAATGCGTCAGAAAACGGGGGGTGGTAGGGTCCGGTGGGGCTTGTGACATGCAAAATCTCCAAAAAAGTGAGCATTCCACTCCCTTGATTCAGAAAAATTACTCCATGTCAGCTGCTTATTCAGTCAATTGCCCTGAACATAATCGCTTCTTGACTTGCTGCGCTGCACCATCCAATGGGGCTGTGGGCCACGCGGTCCCAACGCCGCGCGAGCTCTCTGCAAGGAGAAGCATGAAATGACTGATACGACTGTACCGCAGCCAGAGCTGCGGCCAAATTGCCCGAATTTTTCTTCGGGCCCTACAGCCAAACATCCCGGCTGGTCTCTCGATAACATCAACAATATCGCCATGGGACGCTCGCACCGTAGCGCCAAGGGCAAGGGCCGATTGAAATATGCAATTGATCTGAGCCGTGAACTGCTAGGCATTCCGGACGACTATCTGATAGGCATTGTTCCGGCGTCCGATACTGGTGCAATGGAACTAGCGATGTGGAACATGCTGGGCGCACGTCCAGTTACGGTCGCAGCATGGGAAAGCTTCGGCAATGTCTGGATACAGGATGCGGTAAGTCAGCTTAAACCAGCTGACCTCGCAGTACTAGACGCAGACTATGGTCAAATTCCCGATCTGTCACAAATTGATCCCGGTGACGATGTCGTGTTCACCTATAACGGCACAACATCCGGCGCAAAAATTCCGAATACCGACTGGATTTCGCCCGAACGCGAGGGCGTGACGATCAACGATGCGACTAGCGCGATTTTTGCCCAGCCAATGGACTGGTCGAAACTCGATGCCACTACTTATAGCTGGCAGAAGGTGATGGGAAGCGAAGCCGGTCACGGTATGCTAATCCTTAGCCCGCGCGCTGTCGAGCGTATCGAAAGTCATAGTCCCGACTGGCCATTGCCAAAAATCTTCCGGGTGAAAAAGGGCGACAAACTCAATCGCGCGATCTTTGAAGGTGCAACGATTAACACGCCGTCTTTGCTGGCGACCGAAGACTATATTGCCTCGCTCGAATGGGCGCAGTCGATTGGCGGTTTGGACGAACTCCATGCCCGCGCCGACCGCAATGCCCAGACCGTGTTCGACTGGATCGAAGCAACGCCATGGATCCGCAATATGGTCGACGATCCGGCCAAGCGCACCAATACCGGCGTTTGCATGGTCTTCCAGGGCGAATGGTATGACGGCTTATCAGATGATGACAAAGCTTCCGTGCCAAAGAAAATCGCTGGCATGCTCGACGAGATGGACATTGGCTATGACTTCAATGGCTATCGCGATGCTCCGCCGAGCCTTCGTATCTGGTGCGGTTCGACCGTGGAGCAAGAGGACATAGCGCGTCTCTTGCCGTGGATCGAATGGGCCTATGCGCAGGTGAAAGCCGAGCTTTAACTTCTGTGCCCCTGCGAAGGCAGGGGTCGATCTCCAAAATGTGCCAAGCGAAACGAGCGGGAGATGGATTCCTGCCTTCGCAGGAATACACAAAGGAAAAAAATCATGACCAAACCCAAAGTCCTTATATCCGACAAAATGAATCCCCGCGCCGCCGAAATCTTTCGTGAGCGCGGCTGTGACGTAGATGAAATTACCGACCAGACGCCCGAGGAATTGATGGCCATCATTGGTGAATATGATGGTCTCGCCATTCGTTCGTCGACCAAAGTTACGCGCGAAATTCTCGATGCAGCTACCAATCTGAAAGTCGTTGGCCGCGCCGGCATCGGTGTCGACAATGTTGATATTCCGGCTGCCTCCGCCAAAGGCGTGGTCGTCATGAACACGCCATTTGGCAACAGCATCACAACGGCGGAACATGCCATTGCGATGATGTTTGCGCTCGCCCGCCAACTGCCATCCGCCGATGTTTCGACACAAGCAGGCAAGTGGGAAAAATCCAAATTCATGGGCGTTGAACTGACCAGCAAAACGCTGGGTTTGATCGGTGCTGGCAATATTGGTTCGATTGTTGCTGAGCGTGCGATTGGCCTGCGGATGAAAGTCATTGCCTATGACCCCTTCCTGACCGCCGAGCGCGCGGTCGAGCTCGGTATCGAGAAAGTTGAACTCGATGACCTGTTGGGCCGTGCTGATTTCATTACCATGCATACACCGCTGACTGATCAGACGCGCAATATTCTGTCGAAGGAAGCGCTAGCCCAAACCAAACCGGGTGTTCGGATTATCAACTGCGCGCGTGGCGGTTTGATCGACGAGGAAGCATTGAAAGAGGCTCTTGAATCCGGTCATGTCGCTGGCGCAGCGCTGGATGTCTATGCTGAAGAACCAGCCAAGGATAATGCATTGTTCGGCACGCCAAACCTGATTTGCACCCCTCACTTGGGCGCTTCGACCAGTGAAGCACAGGTCAATGTCGCGATTCAGGTGGCGGAACGAATGGCTGATTATCTGGTCAATGGCGGCGTCGAAAATGCGCTCAATATGCCCAGCCTTTCGGCGGAACAGGCGCCCAAGCTGAAACCCTATATGGAGCTTGCCAATCAACTCGGTTCGTTGATCGGTCAGCTTTCAAGCAGTTCGCTTAAAGGAATTTCAGTAGAGATTGAGGGAGCTGCTGCTGAACTCGATCCAAAGCCAATCACTGCCGCCGTGCTGGCTGGTTTGATGGCGGCATATAGCGATTCCGTGAATATGGTGAATGCACCTTATCTGGCAAAAGAGCGCGGACTTGATGTACGAGAGGTGCGCCATGACCGGGAAGGTGATTATCATACATTAGTCCGCGTATCGGTTACGACCGACGAAGGCGAGAAATCAGTCGCAGGAACTTTATTTGGCAGCACCGGACCACGACTGGTTGAGATTTTTGGTATCAAGGTCGAGGCCGATCTCGAAGGCCATATGCTTTATATCGTCAATCAGGATCAACCCGGTTTTATCGGGAGCGTTGGTTCAACGCTCGGCGAAGCAGGGGTGAATATTGGCACCTTCCATCTTGGTCGTCGCTCTGATGCACCGGGCGGAGAGGCTGTGTTGTTATTGTCCATTGATTCCCCCGTCGAAGAACCAGTTCTTTGGTCTGTATGTCAGCTTGAAGGCGTAAAGACCGTCAAGGCGCTGCGCTTCTAGTAGCTCAAGAAAAAGGGATGGCTTGAGCTACCGCTTGAGCTAAGAAGCAAAGGATATGCAAAAACCGTCCAATCTTTTGCCTGAAGGCTTTCACGATGCGTTGCCGCCACATGCCGAGGCGGCTTCGCGGCTGGAACGCGATGTGCTCGATACGCTGCTTAGCCACGGCTATGCGCGGGTATCGCCGCCGCTCGCGGAATATGAAGACAGTCTGACCGGGCGGATGCAAGGTGCGGCGAAGAGCGATCTTATGCGCTTCGTCGATCCGATATCGCAGCGCACGTTGGCGTTGCGTCCCGATATCACGATGCAGGTTGGAAGAATCGCAGCCACCAGCATGGCGGAGCAAGCGCGGCCCTTGCGGCTCAGTTATTCCGGTCAGGTTCTCAAGCTGCGCTCCGGACAGTTGCAGCCCGAACGAAGCCGTTTGCAAATCGGAGCAGAGTTGATTGGTACGGATAGCGTGGTGGCAGCCTGCGAGATTGTTTCGGTCGCTATTGGGGCGCTCGAAAAGGCGGGTGTTGAAGGGATTACTGTTGACTTCACTCTACCGGACTTGATCGACATTCTAGCAACCGGGCCTTTGCCGCTCAATGATGCGCAGGTTCGCGAAGTGCGCGCCGAACTCGACATGAAGGACGCGGGCGGACTAGCCGCGATGGGTGCCACCGGATATTTGCCGCTAATCGAAGCAACTGGCCCCTTTGAGCAGGCGATGGCAAAGCTGCGGGAGTTTGACAGTGAAAGCTTGCTGACTTCACGTCTGGACGGGATTGCCGAAATTGCTGCCAGTATCGAAGGCAAAGCGAACCTGACGCTTGATCCCACTGAACGGCACGGATTCGAGTATCAAAACTGGTTGGGTTTCACATTGTTCGCTGAGGGCTTTGTCGGCGCGCTTGGTCGTGGCGGCAGTTACGAGATTGCTGGCCCGGAAGGCGAAGCGGAACAAGCGGTTGGTTTCTCGCTCTATCCAAGTCCGCTTATTGATGCGGGTTTTGGTGCAAAGGCGAGAGATCAACTTTTCCTGCCCGTTGGACATGACAGCGGCGAGGCCGTTAGACTGCGCACCGAAGGCTGGCGAACAGTGGCCGCTCTCTCAGATAGCGACGATCCATCTGCGCTTGGCTGCACGCATGTATTGAATGACACCCAGATTGAAAAGCTGTGATCAGCCCATGCTTCATATCGGCTTGACGCTCATCCAACGAGCCGGTAACGACCGCATCGCAAACGGAGCTCCAACGCTCCCGATTTCATCCGACCGCCGAGTCCTGTCGAAGGGCGTATCGGATCCACTCTGGCAGGGTGGAAAGGTATATCAATGGCAAATGTAACCGTAATCGGTGCCCAATGGGGTGACGAAGGCAAGGGCAAGATTGTCGACTGGCTATCCGAACGCGCGGATGTTGTGGTGCGCTTTCAAGGCGGCCACAATGCTGGGCATACATTGGTTGTAGACGGCGCGGTCTACAAGCTTTCATTGCTACCTTCGGGTATTGTGCGCGGCGCACTGTCGATCATAGGCAATGGCGTTGTCCTTGATCCCTGGCATCTGCGGGAGGAAATCGAGAAGCTGCGCGGCCAGGATGTAAAAATCACACCCGATAATTTTGCCATCGCCGAAAATGCACCACTGATCCTGCCCATCCATCGCGATCTCGATGGCCTGCGCGAGGATGCTAGCGGCAAAGGCAAGATCGGTACGACCCGTCGCGGTATTGGTCCGGCCTATGAAGACAAGGTCGGTCGCCGTGCGATTAGGGTTTGCGATCTTGCACATCTGGATGATCTGGGACCACAACTCGATAGATTATGCACGCATCATGACGCCCTGCGTGCGGGATTTGGTGAAGGCCCTGTGGATCGCGATCGTCTGCTCGCCGACTTGCAGGAAATCGCACCCACAGTACTCGAATATGCACAACCGGTCTGGAAACATCTCAATGAAGCGCGGGCGGCGGGCAAGCGCATATTGTTTGAAGGCGCACAGGGTGTACTGCTCGATGTGGATCACGGTACTTATCCCTTCGTCACCAGTTCAAACACGATTTCCGGAACGGCGGCTGGCGGTTCGGGCATTGGCCCGTCCGGAACGGGCTATGTGCTGGGTATCGTGAAAGCCTACACCACTCGTGTAGGGGCAGGCCCATTCCCTACGGAGCTGGACGATGATGTTGGGCAGCGGCTCGGCGAGCGCGGGCATGAATTTGGTACGGTCACAGGTCGCCAGCGCCGTTGCGGCTGGTTTGATGCGGTGTTGGTGCGGCAAAGCTGCGCGGTAAGCGGTGTCGCCGGAATTGCGCTGACCAAGATTGATGTGCTCGATGGCTTTGAGGAACTCAATATTTGCGTCGGCTATGAAGTGGATGGCCGGGTCTATGACTATCTCCCGCCGCATCATCAGGATCAGGCAGCGGCCAAACCGGTTTATGAAACCATGGAAGGCTGGAGTGAATCGACTGCAGGCGCGCGTAGCTGGGCCGATCTACCTGCTGCTGCGATCAAATATATCAAGCGTGTCGAAGAGTTGATCCAGTGCCCTGTCGCGCTAGTCTCCACCTCGCCCGAACGCGAAGATACTATTTTGGTGACAGATCCCTTTGCGGACTAGATTTGGCCTCCTGATCGCGGCCTTTGTGCTGGCGAGTTGCTCGCCATCGAAGGAGGCGCCTGAAATCGTTGGAGAAGCGGATTCTCCGGAATCCGCCGTGACCCTTCCAATCATTCCAGAAGGTACCAGGGCAGACCGGATATTGGTCGACAAAAGCGACCGTACTTTGATTCTTTTCAAAGGCGAGGAAGAGATTGCGCGCTATTCAAAGATCCGTTTTGGCGATGCACCGGAGGGGCACAAGCGATTTGAAGGCGATGAGAAAACACCCGAAGGAAAATATACGATAGATGGCCGCAATCCGGGTAGCAGCTTTCACCTCAGCCTGCGCGTCTCCTATCCCAACGCCGCCGACCGCGCCTATGCCGAAGCGCGCGGCAAATCACCTGGCGGCGATATCTTTATCCACGGCCAGCCCAATGGCTATGATGGCGCGCCGATTGCCCGCGACTGGACCGATGGTTGCATCGCTTTGAGCAATGCAGAGATAAAACAGATTTGGGATGTGGTGCCGGATGGCGCGGAGATTGAGATTAGGCCTTAGTTTTTTCCCTGACTAGCGGGAGTAACTGAATTAAGGTCAGTTCCGCACCGGCTGCATGTTTTTTCGGGCCAAGGCACGCTGACAATTCCTCTCATGAAAAGTGATTTTCCACATTTTGGGCATGCAAGAAGGAATGATCGAATTCCGCCAATTAGCAGCCATGCAATCATCAGGGGGAAAATAACAACCATTGTTTCGTCGAAGGACCAGCCAAAGCTTCCCAGAATCATCGGGATGACCCACATAATGACTGGCATGAATAAAATCACCACGATGATATGGTATCGGGCTCTCGTGTAAACACTTCTTTTGAGTCTTGACGCTCATGCTAGCTTGAACATTGCCCTAAACATCATCCGCGCTGATCAGTTCTTCCTTGTCGAGTTCGCCGGTCATGCTGGCGACGGTGACCGCAACCGCTGCATCGCCGCTGACATTGGTTGTGGTCCGCATCATGTCCATGATCCGGTCAACGCCGGCGACAAAGGCGATGGTTTCGAGCGGCACGCCGACAGCACCAAAGACCAGCGCCATCATGATCAGGCCGGCGCCCGGAATGCCCGCTGCGCCAATCGCCCCCAGCGTCGACAGGATCGCAATCAGAAAATACTGCCCCCATGTCAGGTCGACACCGAATATCTGTGCGCCGAACAAGGTCGCCAACCCGAGATACATGGCCGTGCCGTTCATATTGATCGTCGCACCGAGAGAAATCACAAAGCTGGAAACGCTCTTTGACACGCCCAGATTGCGCTGCGCACAACGTAGTGTCACTGGTAGCGTCGCATTGGACGAAGCTGTCGAATAGCTAACCGCAATCGCATCAACGATACCGCGGAAGAAATCGATCACCGGCACCTTGCCGATAAATTTAAGCATCGCGCTATACATGACACCAATGATCAGCAGGCAGCCGAGATAGTTGAGGAACACCAGCTTGCCGAGCGCGCCGAGCGCCTCCAGACCCAGCGTTCCGGCAACCCATGCCATCAATGCAAACACACCAAAGGGCGTCAGTTCCATCACGATCATCGTGACCTTCTGCATGACGATCGCGCCGCTATCGAAAATCTTGATCAGCGGTTTGCCGTCTTCCTTGGCCATCAAAATGCCAATGCCAATTAGTAAGGCAAAGACGATTAACGGCAATACCCGCGCATCCGCCATAACCTGTACCGGGCTGTCGGGAACAATCGACAATATCATGTCCACCGCCGAAGTTTCGTTGGGTTCAGGGGTATCACCCTTTTCAATAATGTCTGTTTGCAGGCCAGCACCCGGCTTGACCATGGTGCCAAGGAATAGCCCCAGCCATGCGGCAATCTGTCCGGTGACGATGAACAATATCATCGCCCGCCCGCCGACCTTGCCCAGTTTTCTGAGGTCGCCAATTGATGCCACACCGGCCACAAGCGAGAAGAATATGAGCGGGACGACCAGCATCTTGATCGCCTTGATAAAGAAGTCGCCGATCCACTTGATCGTTTCCGCATCCGGTCCCCAGGCAAAGCCTACCGCGATCCCGAGGATGAGCGCCCCGATTACTCTTTGCCATAACGGAATTTTGAACCAGAAACTCAGCATCACTCTTCCCCGATATTTTTTGGAAGCCTAGAGGTCCGATGCAAAGCGAGCAAGCCTGTTCACATCCAGAAGGTGATCGCCATACAGGTTGCCAGGCCAACACCAAAAGTCAGCGGGATGCCTGCCTTGAAGAAATCGGTGAAGTGATAGTTACCTGCAGCGTAAACCAATGTGTTGGTTTGATAACCGATAGGCGTCGCGAAGCTGGCAGAAGCAGCGAACATAACGGCAATGACTAACGCTCGTGGATCGACACCCAGATCCTGACCGAGGGCAATTGCGATGGGGGTGATGATGATCGCAACGGCATTGTTGGTAACAATCTCGGTCATGATCACCGACAAAACATAGACAGCAAAGACCAGCGCCCAGGGTGGAATATCACGCAGGAATGGTGTCAGTTCACGAACGATCAGATCGACGCTGCCCGCCTGTTGCAAACCCAACCCAACCGCGAGCATGCCGAAGATGAGGACGAGCACATTGCCGTCAATTGATCCCCAGGCCTCCTCCGCATCAATACAGCGAGCGAGAAGAATGGCGCCAACCGCAAGTATGGCAGCCACGGCAAGCGGGATGATATTGAGCGCGGCCAGAACGACCACCGAAACCAGAGCACCAATCGCAATTGGAGCGCGGTCCCGGCGAAAGGCACGGGTCTTGGTCTGGCCGATCCCGAACAGGTTGGGGTTCTGGTACATCCGCTTGATGTCTTCGCTGGAGCCGGTCACGAGCAATCGGTCGGCGGCGTGAATGCGCGCATTGGTCAGGTCCGAACGGGGTAAGTTTCTAAATCTGGTCATCCCCAGAACGCGGACATTGAGTTGGCTCAGGAACGGAATATCGAATAGCCGGTTACCAATGGCCGGGTGGCTGGGTGCGACCGTGGCTTCCACCAGTTCTTCACCAATGGGTCCCACATCTCCTGAGTTGACAATACCGACTTTGAAATCTTCAGATTCGCGCAGGGAGATGAGTTCAGCCAGATCAAGTTGCACGACAATCCGGTCACCCGGACGCAATTCATGAAACTCCAGTTCATGCCGGATATAACTGCTGAGGCGCTTGACCGCTGTCACCTTGATATTGGTGCGGCGGAGAAATGGGATATCCTTAACCTGTTTGCCAACAGCATCAGAGCTTTTGCGCACCGTTAGTTCGGTCAGAAAGTCGCTTTCATCGCTGCTTTCAAACTCGCCGGACACCTGGCCATCTGGAAGTAGCCAACTGCTGAAGAGTAGCATCATGATTGTACCAGCAACCGCTGCGACCAGGCCATAGGGCGAAATCTCGAAAATCCCGAATCCGAGCAGTCCGGATTCACGTGCAACCGAGTCGACAATCAGGTTGGTGGATGTTCCGATGAGTGTCGTTGTGCCGCCCAATATGCAGACAAAGCTCAGTGGGATGAGGAGTTTCTTGGATGAAAATCCGGTGGCGTGGGACAGTCGGATAATGATCGGAATTAGCACCAGAACGACAGGCGTATTGTTCATAAATGCTGAGGCGACAAAGGCGCCGAGAAACATCTCGACTACCGCCAGTTTTGGTCGTTTTTTGGCGCGTTCGATGATGAAACCGGCGATTGCATCAATCGTGCCGGTTCGAAGGAGCGCGCCTGACAGAATGAACATCGCGGCAATGGTTATTGGCGCAGTGTTCGAGAAAACCGAGAACAGGCCATCCGAATCAATGATACCCAAGAACAGGAACATGCACGCGCCGAGCACAGCGACAACGGCGGCGGGGAATCGTTCCATGATAAATCCGGCAAACAGGAAACCCAAAATGACGAGGCCAATGATCGCCTTGTGCTGCTGAATATATTCATCAACCACATGATGGACGAGTTCGAACATGGGTTTAGGCGCAACCCTCGATATAGTCGACCGGACCTGAAAATCCGGCGCGCAAACTGGTCACTTTCTTGGCCGGGTTTGGTCCTTTGCGTGAATCCGATGCCAACTTTTCATCTCCGCTATCATCAAGCGCAGTTTCGAAGATCATCTTATACCTGCTGTCGGAAGAGTTCAGGATGAGATAGGACCCTGCTTTGTCCATATAAGGATGGTAATCCATCTTGAGCCAATCGCCATAGATGGCTGCAACTTCGGTTTCACTCATACCGATTCGCACGCCCGACAGGCTCTGCCAAGGGATTTCGCGCTGCTTTTCATAATCCTTGTAAATACCGATCCGCACCAGCCTGCCATCGTTTATCATGAATCCAACATCGGGATAGAGGTCGCTGGTTAGATAGTGGCAGGATGAATATTCGTAGTCTGACGGTCCTCCGTAGGGCGTTTCAGGCCTAAATCCGCGCTTTAGCAAGGTCACTTCCTTCATGCCGATGCGAATTTCGCCCAGACCCTGCAAGGTTAAGCGCGGTCGTTCGGCTGGTGCCGCTGACAGCAACAGCGGGGCGGTCAGGGCTAGCAACGCCCTCATCCGCATTGCGCCCGATGCAGGAGTTTCTGATCAGCTAATACCAAAGCCATCATCGCCTCAACCACCGGAACGCCTCTGATACCGACGCAAGGGTCGTGGCGGCCTTTGGTGGAAATTTCCGTCGCTTCGCCATCGCGAGAGATTGTTTCAACCGGTGTCAGGATGGAGCTGGCGGGCTTGAATGCCACTCGGCAGAATATTGGCTGCCCGGTCGAAATCCCGCCAGCCGTTCCGCCACTATGGTTAGTCAAGAACTCTGGCTTTCCATCATCACCAGGCCGCATGGCATCGGCATTTTCTTCGCCACGCAACCTTGCCGCTTCGAAGCCATCGCCAATTTCCACGCCTTTGGTTGCGTTGATGGTCATCATTGCTGCAGCAATTTCACTGTCCATCTTGGCATAGACCGGGGCGCCCCAGCCCGCCGGTACGCCGGTAGCCTGACAGGCGATAATCGCGCCCAGGCTGCTTCCATCCTTGCGCGCACCATCTACCAAAGCTTCCCAGCGTTTGGCAGCTTCTGCATCGGGACAGAAAAACGGATTTTGCAGCACCTGATCAGGGTTAAAATTATCGGGATTGATGGCATCACCGCCAATCTCTGCAACCCAAGCATGAACCTCCACATCACCTATGACTTTGCGCGCAATCGCGCCAGCCGCCACGCGCGCCGCCGTCTCACGCGCACTCGACCGGCCACCGCCGCGATAATCGCGAAAACCGTATTTCTGGTCGTAAGAATAATCTGCATGCCCGGGACGGTAGGCCTTAGCCACTTCGCTATAATCCTTGCTGCGCTGGTCGACATTTTCGATCAACAGCGAAATCGGTGTGCCGGTCGTTTTGCCTTCGAACACTCCCGACAGAATTTTAACCTGATCCGGTTCCTTACGCTGTGTGGTATATTTCGACTGACCGGGTTTGCGTGCATCCATATAGGGTTGGATATCGGCTTCGCTCAGTTCGATTCCCGGCGGGCAGCCATCAACGACCGCTCCCAAAGCGGGACCGTGGCTTTCTCCCCAGGTAGAAAAGCGAAAAACGCGACCAAACGTGTTGAAGCTCATGCCAATTGTTTAGGGACAAGCGCAGGCAAAGACAAACCGATTCATTCGTGCGATTTGAAGATTAATCCAACGCGATATCCGGAGCGTCTTCCTGCTTCATGCCCACAGTATGATAGCCAGCATCGACATGATGGGTTTCGCCGGTCACACCAACCGAAAGATCGGACAGGAAGTAAAGCGCAGACCTACCGACATCATCAATGGTGACGTTGCGCCGCAGAGGAGCATTGAGCTCGTTCCATTTCAGAATATAGCGGAAGTCGCCAATGCCGGAAGCAGCCAGCGTTTTTATTGGTCCGGCGGAAATAGCATTCACTCTTATGCCATCCGGCCCGACGTCATTGGCCAGATATTTGACCGATGTCTCAAGCGCTGACTTGGCCACGCCCATGACATTATAATGCGGCACGACTTTCTCGGCGCCATAGTAGGAAAGAGTTAGCATCGACCCACCCTCTTCCATCAACGCAGCAGCACGCTTGGCAACGGCAGTAAAGCTGTAGACGCTGATATTCATAGTCATCAGGAAATCATCGAGTGTCACATCGAAATACTTTCCGCGCAGCGCTTCCTTGTTCGTGAAGCCAATCGCGTGAACAACAAAATCAAGCTTGTCCCATTTTCTTTCAATTTCAGCAAAGGCTGCATCGAGATTGTCCATATCGGAAACATCGCAGTCGATCAGGAAATCACAGCCCAGCTGTTCGGCGAGTGGTACAACGCGCTTCGCCATCACTTCACCCTGATAGCTGATCGCCAGCTCTGCGCCTTCATCGGCCAGTTTCTGGGCAATGCCCCAAGCGAGGGATTTGTTGTTCGCCAGCCCCATGATCAGGCCGCGTTTGCCCTGCATCAAGTCACCCATTGCATGTTTCCTTTGCGTTGGTTGGTCCGCTCCCAATAACCGCTACGCTCCTGATTTTCCAGCAAATCCTATTCGCTTTTGATTTCGGGTTTGCGCCGGAATTCAGCCAATGCAGCGTTGAGCTGTGCACCGGTGACCATGCCTAGGCCGACCAGATAGAAGAAGATCAATATGATCATAACGCCTGCCAGACTGCCATAGGTCAACTGGAACCCAGCAGCATATTTCAGCAACAAAGGCAAAGCCCCGGTAATGGCCAGCCACCAGAAACTGATGAAAACCGCCCTAGGCCATTTTGGGAAATGTCTTGGTCGATAGGCTCGCGGCGTGAGCAGGCGGAACAACAGGTAAAGCGTCACAAACAAAATCAAAAACGGTAGCACGCCAGTTAACCAGACCCAGAAGGCATCGGTCTCAATCTGGGGGAAATAACTTGTGAGAAATTCTTCGGCCGCGGATATCAAGAACTGTGCACTGAGAGCCAGCATGGCCAGGAAAATCGCGAAGATGATGACCACAATTGACGTCAGCCGGTATTCCCAGAAGGCCCGCTGAGCAACCACGCCATAAGCACGGTGTAGAATTTCGCGGATGGCTTCCATCAAGCTGGTTGCGGTCCACAGACCGACGGCTGCGCTGAACCAGAGAAGCGGCCCGGTTCGTGCTGTCATTGCATCACTTATGGGTTGGCGCAGCGCTGAGGCTACGGAAGGCGGGACAGTACTCAAGAAAGTATCGACAAAATTCGTGCCCGCTGCGGTCTGGCCAAGGCTCCCGGCAATCGCTGCCGCAACTATGAAGAATGCAAACACCGCCAACAGCGACAGATAGGCAAAATTTCCAGCGAAAATGAACCCTTCATCATAAACGCCCACTGCCACCCGTTCGATCACGGTTTTAATCTGATGCGGCAGATATTCTTCTTTGAGATTATCCGGAGCCGGTGCCTGCCCCTTGTCGGCTTCGGCCTGTTCCTTTCGCCGCGCTTCGGGGGAAAGGGGGGAGAATTCAGACATGAGGAGCGCGCTTCAGGATCATACACCCATGAAGTTACGCGGATTTTCCGGATCAGACCAGTCTTTTACAAACTCT
This sequence comes from uncultured Parasphingorhabdus sp., assembly GCA_951813595.1. Taxonomy (GTDB): domain Bacteria; phylum Pseudomonadota; class Alphaproteobacteria; order Sphingomonadales; family Sphingomonadaceae; genus Parasphingorhabdus. The sequence continues at coordinate 138,515 of CATOTQ010000001.1, forward strand.
TTCAGCGCCTTGTCATCATCCGGCACGTGGATCATCAACGTGACGAGCTGATCGCCTCTCTTGCCGGATTTGGGGGTGAAACCCTTACCTTTCAGGCGCAGTGTTTTGCCGCTATCCGAACCCGCTGGCACTTTGACCATGACGGGACCGTCGACGGTGGGAACTTTGATCTTTGCGCCCTCAACCGCCTCTTTCAATGTGATCGGTAGCTCAAGCCGCACATTATTCCCATCTTGCTCATAAAAGGGATGCGGTTTGATGTGGACCGTGATGATCGCATCACCATTTCCACCGGGACCCGAGCGTCCCTTGCCAGTGAGGCGCATTTGCGTGCCTTCCTCGACACCTTTGGGCAGGCTGAGATCGATGGATTTGCCATCTTCCAAAGTGATGCGCTGTTTTTCGAGCGTTGCTGCCGCAACAAATTCGACTTTTAGCCGGTAATTGACATTCGCGCCTTTGGGAGGTGGGGCGCTGCGTTGCTGTCGTCCGCCAAAGGGAGAGGAACCCGCTCCACCACCGCCAAACAGGCCTTCGAAAATGTCACCAAAATCGACACCGCTATTGCCGAAATCAAATTGCTGTCCGGCTGGGCCGCTACTGGAATAGCCACCTGGCCCGCCGCCGCCAAAGCCGAATGGCGCCGTCGGATTACCCTCCGCATCAATCTCGCCTCGATCAAACTGGGCGCGCTTGTCCTTGTCCATCAGCAGGTCATAAGCCTTGGTTACATTGGAGAAACGCTTGCTGGCCGCCGGATTATCCTTGTTGTGATCGGGGTGCAGTTCCTTCGCAAGCTTGCGATAGGCGCTCTTGATCTCCTTTTCGCTCGCGCCCTTGGCCACGCCCAATTCTGAATATGGATCTGCCATTTTCTGCCTTTACTCAACTCCTTGTCTACCCAAGATTGGAGCTGCGTCCCTGTTTTTCAACGGTTTATGAGTCGGTGTTCTATTGAGGTATGACGCCTTCCGCAACCCTGTCGTGCCGGGTGAAGCGCGCCAGCAGATATAGCGTCAGTCCAAGCGGCCCCAGCATTAGCGTGAAAAACAGAAACGGGATCTGAACAATCCGGTTAAATCCGTAGCGATCCGCATTGCGCGCGATCCAGATGCCGACGAACAAATCGAAGGCGAGATAGTGAATCCAGCCAATAGTTGCCCCGCCGTCGCTCGAAAGAAGAGCTTGAACCCCATCCAATGTGAAAAGGTTAGGCGCTTCACCACCAACTCCGCCTCCGCCGTCAATCATCCCGGTCATCAGGGGGATTATTATCAGTGCGTAAGTCAGCGATAACAACCCGGCTCCGCCATAGAAAACAATCTTCATGACGAGTTCTGTACGCGGTGCAAAAGCCAGCAACAGCCAGAACAGCATTACACCATTGCTGGCGATGGTGAAAATGAGATCCCAATTCATAAATTCCTCCCTTTTCATTTCTTTAGCAGAAACAGAATTTCTGTCTCGACCCAAATCTTTTCGCTCTAGGCGCGTTATCTAGGCGGTGTTAAAGCACTTGCATGAGCAATGATCCTTTTTCGCTATTCGAAACGTGGTTCAAAGAAGCGCGTGAAACCGAATTGAATGATAGTAATGCGATGACGATTGCCACAGTGGACGCCAATGGCCAGCCGGCAGCGCGGATGGTGCTGCTGAAAGGCCATGGCCCCGATGGCTTTGTTTTCTACACCAATCAGGAAAGCCGAAAGGCGGCGGATATTGCTGTCAATCCAAAGGCTGCGATCCTTTTCCACTGGAAGAGTCTGCGCCGGCAAATCCGGATAGAGGGCGGTCTATCAACGGTCGATGATGTAACCACCGATGCCTATTTCGAAACACGGAGCCGCGACTCGCAACTTGGTGCCTGGGCATCAGACCAGTCGCGTTCATTGGATAGTCGCGAAACATTCGAAACACGATTTGAGGAAATGAAGGCGAAGTTTGCAGGCGGAGATGTCCCGCGCCCACCGCATTGGTCCGGATATTGCCTGACACCCCACCGCTTTGAATTCTGGCAGGACCGCGAACATCGGCTTCACGAGCGCAGGACCTTTGAACGCGATGGAGATAGCTGGACAGAAGGAATGCTCTACCCATGACGAAAACCGCCTACTATCATGTCGATGCCTTTGCCGATCGTCCTTTCACCGGGAATCAGGCAGCGGTCATGCCGCTTACCGAATGGCTGGATGACGATATACTTCAAGCGATTGGCGAGGAGAATAATTTCGCCGAAACGGCATTCTATATTCCCGATGAGACTGGTGCGGCAGATTACGAGCTCCGCTGGTTCACCCCAACCGTTGAGATCCGGCTTTGCGGCCATGCGACGCTGGCCAGTGGGCATGTTGTTTTATCGTTAAATCCGGACTAGGAGCGCTCACTTTTCGAACCAGACATGCCGGAATTCTGACAGTCATCCGCGATGGCGATGGTTATTCCCTAGGTCTGCCTGCCTATCCACCCTTGCCAAAAGAACTTCCTGAAATCGTATCATTACTTGGCGGTGACCCAATTGCCACCGAATTTCACGAAGGCCGCTACAACCTGATCCGCTACAAGACGGCTGACGACGTACTGGCATTAGAGCCCGATATTCGCGCATTGGGAAAACTGGGCAATGAGCAATTCATTTGCACCGCTCCGGGCAAAGATACCGATGCCATGAGCCGCGTGTTCGTTCCTAGCGGCGGTGTTGACGAGGACAGTGTGACTGGTTCAGCTCATGCTGTCCTGACGCCTTATTGGGTGCGAGAGTTGGGCCGCGACAGCTTCACTGCCTATCAGGCGAGTCAGCGCGGCGGTTATGTAAACTGCCGGCTGGATGGTGACAACGCTTGGCTCGGCGGAAAATGCGTCACTGTTGTTGAAGGTGAGTTCAAGCTCGCATAATGGCGGCAACATTCACGCAATCCGAGATTGATCAGAAGATTGAAATTTGGACGAGTCTCTCGTCACTGTATTTGGATACCGATGTCAGATCGTCGTTCAAAAGCATTGCGAAGACTATCCATGAATCCCCCTATTCGCTGGTGGAGTCTGAAGAGATATTACGATGGGAGGTGCGACCAGCCTTCTACTCAAACTTGCTCAGCGTTGCGGGCGAGTGGGGCTATTGGAGTGAAGACGAAGTACTGACTTTCGTTCAAAACGCACGCGAAAAGCCGCCGATCTTCATAAGGCGTCCGTTTCGAAAACTAATGGCTAACTGGTTCATGCCAACAGAAGAGTGGAGCGAAATTACTGCGCTGTTCAATTCTCAATCGGAAAGACCGACATAATCTCACCAATCTGAGCGTGCACTGGCGCGAGAACATCATCCTGCGTTTTGCCAAGCCGAACCACGGTGAGTTTTTGATCGGGCGACACCACAATCTGCTGCCCCAAATGACCGAGCGCCGCAAAGATAGTGTCTGGGCCATTGTCCGGGAACAAAACCTGACCGCGCCCTTCCGGCCGTTTTTTGTTGAGCCAGATATGGCCGCCATAGGCCGGATCATTCTCCGAAGATGTTCGCATGAAATCGATCCAGTTAACGGGCAGGTGCTGCGCGCCTTTCTTGGACCCTTTGTGTCTCAGAAATTCTCCGAACTTGGCATAGTCACGCGCCGTCGCCTGAATGATGCTACCGCCAAGAAACGTACCATTGGCATCATATTCAAAATAGGTGCTGTCCATATCCAATGGTTCAAGCAATCGCCCGCGGATGAAGCGGTCAGCGGCTTGTCGACGCACTGCCGGGTCTTTGCTTTGCGTCAATGTACGCGTGATGATGTCCGCCAAGATCATGCTGGTCGCTGTGCTATATTCAAATTTCTCACCCGGCGGTGCTTCGGGAGGCCGCGCTTCGGCATAGCCCGCCATATCGGCAGCGCCATCCATGAAAAGCATCCGGTTGGTATCGGCCTCATACAGGGTTTTGGTTCCGTCGGCAGGCGTTTCCGTATGATCGAGACCCGAAGACATATGGATTAGATGACGCAGCGTAATATCGCCGCGCGGATCGCCGCTACGTTGCCAGGCTGGAACCGGAGCGGGATCATCAAGCACCAGCCGCCCGTCGCTAACCAGAAATCCGATCAGCGCACCTGTGAAGGATTTCGCCATCGACCAGCTAATGAAGCGCGTGTCTTCATCATAGCCTTCGCCATAACGCTCGGCGATGATCTCTCCGCGGTGCATTACTATAACGGCGCGCGTTTCCGACATGGCCGGGTCTTCGAACAACGGGGCGATCACGGCATCTAGCCGCACTTTCGGGATAGCGCTGGAAACGGAAATATAGGCGAGTTCTTCCGCTGTTTTCACGGGCGGTGCTTCTGGTTCGGAAGCACAACTGCTGACCATGAGTGCAGCAATCAAAGGGGCATAAAATTTCATCTTGTGCATGACGGTTTGTTGCACCAATAGAGGTCGCCATGGCAACAGCAAAAACCAAAACAGCCGGAAGGACGGGGAAGGGCAGGATCGTCCTATATATATTTCTGCTCTTTGTGCTGATCCTTGCCGCTGTGTTTTTCTACAATCTTGCCTTTATCAAAGGCCAGCTAAATATCGGTACCGCCTATGGTGCCCGCGTCGGCTGTTCCTGCCATTATGTTGGCGGCCGCGATATCGAAGACTGTGAGAAGGATTTTGAGCCCGGCATGGAAGTGATCGGGCTGTCTCTCGATGACGATAAAAAACGGGTCACTGCATCTGCATTGCTAATGGAATCAGCAACAGCGGAGTTTCGCGAAGGTTGGGGTTGCGTAATGCTGAGTGACGAAGAAGCGGCGAAGGACTAGACCTCCGCCCCAGCCAGCCACTGCTGCTCGACTTCGCCAGTGGATTCAATCCAACCGCCACCTAACACCCGTTCCTTGTTATAGAAGACTGCTGCTTGACCAGGTGAGACACCATATTCCGGGTTATGAAACCGCAACATCTCACCTTCAAGCCGGGCATGGGTTGGCTGAGCTATAGAGCGGACTTTAACCTGCATCGGTCCGGTAAAGTCTCCACCGATCCAGTTAATATCGCGCAAGTTCGCTGAGGCAACCGCGAGTGCTTCTTTGGGACCGACAATGACGCGTTTGGCCTCAGGTTCAATCCGGATTACATAGAGGGGCTCGGCCTGACCGCCGATCTCCAGACCTTTGCGCTGGCCGACAGTATAATGGATCACGCCCTTGTGCCGTCCCATCACTTCGCCATTCAAGTGAACAATCTCGCCATCATCATCGGCTTCAGGACGCAATTTGCGAACAACGCTGGCATAATCGCCATCGGGTACGAAGCAAATATCCTGACTGTCCGGTTTAAAAGCAACGGCCAGTCCCATTTCTTCGGCAATTTCACGCACTTGTGTTTTTGGCAGGTCGCCCAAGGGAAAGCGTAGATAATCAAGTTGTTCCTGAGTCGTCGCGAACAGGAAATAGCTTTGATCCCGGGCCGGATCGAGCGCCCGATGCAGTTCAGCGCCGACGCTGCCTTCAACGCGCCGCACATAATGTCCGGTCGCCAGACAATCGGCGCCAAGTTCCCTGGAAAGCTGCAACAAGTCTGTGAATTTAACACCCATATTGCACTGGACGCACGGAATCGGTGTACGGCCGGCCATATATTCATCGGCAAATACATCCATCACTGATTCCTGGAACCGGCTGGCATGATCAAATACATAATGCGCAATGCCGAGCCTGTCCGCCACATCGCGGGCGTCCCGGATATCCTGTCCCGCACAGCAACTGCCGACTCTGCCAACAGCTTCACCGTGATCGTAAAGCTGTAGCGTGATCCCTATAGTTTCCGCACCAGTCCGGGCCGCCAATGCGGCAACAACGCTCGAATCGACACCGCCGGACATAGCGACAACAATGCGCTTGCCGCTCATATCGCCCGAAAGCTGGAAATCAGGTTTGATTCTGTCTGACATAATAACTGCGCTCTTAGCTATGTGATATGGGAAGCGCTAGTCTTGCCCGAATTTCCGGGCGAAAATGTGCTTCTGGTTCATATTGGGACGAATTGTCCGATTACGAGGAAGATTTGCTTAACCTCCCCTAAGGCCGTGTGAACACCGTTTTTACAGAAGTTTATACCTTCGCTGCTAGACAGACGTCTATGGAAATGAACTTTCCCCATAAACGCCTGTTGGCTGAAACTGAGATTGATCTGTCCGCAGATGATCTTCAGGAGAATGATTACGCCGCCTTGATGGCGCAGGTGATTGCTCGCCAATCGCTCAGTCATTCGGCACGTCAGGTGTTTGCGCATGAGATGGAACTGGCAGCGGCCATTGCATCGAATCAGGGACGTTCACTACAGAATCGGATTCGGTTTTTCGCGGGCAGGGCCAGTGAGGAAAAGGAATTGGAAAACGGAAATCTGTTCATTCGGGGCAATTTTCGTCCCGATTTGGCAGGCCAGAATCTTCCAGGAGCGGCGCATGAATGAAATTATGAACGCGCCGTTTACCTTGACGATATAGGGCCTGTTGACATTCGGGGTTTCCAAACTTGCTGAACTCTGCTTCAAGCTTCCCAAATGGAGGTTTGAATGAACGAAGAGCGTTTTGTTATTTCGGATGAGCTTTGGAAAAAGATTGCGCCGCTCCTGCCAGGCAAGGCCGGGGACCCGGGCGCGACGGGTCGCGATAACCGGCGTTTCATGGAGGCGATACTATGGCGGGTCCGGACAGGGGCACCCTGGCGTGACCTGCCCGGTGAATTCGGGAAGTGGAATACGGTGTTCAAGCGGTTTCGCCGGTGGGCGGAAGCAGGCATTTTCGAGAGTCTTTTCAATGGCATGAAAGGCGAGCCAGACCTCGAATATGTTCTCATCGACGGAACGATTGTCCAGGCCCATCAGAAGGCTTCGGGCGCAAAAGGGGGCTCAGCATCAGGCCATCGGGCGGTCTCGTGGCGGGCTGACAACCAAAATCGTCGCACTGGTGGATGCGCTCGGGAATATGCTGCGGTTCCTGCTTCTGCCCGGACAGCCGCACGATATGAAGGGGGTGGCTCCGTTGATCCATGAGGTCTCATTTGGAGCGCTTCTGGCCGACAAGGCTTTCGACGCTGACTGGCTCCTGCAGGACCTCGACACGCGAGGCGCTGCTGCTGTCATCCCGCCCAAAGCAAACCGAAACGTGCAGCGAGACTACGATGCGCACATGTACAAGTGGCGTCATCTCATCGAAAACTACTTCGCAAAGATCAAGAAATTCAGAGGTATAGCAACCCGATACGACAAGACCGACACCAGCTATGCCGCCAACTGGTATCTCACCGCAACGCTCATTGCTATGAGGTGATTGTCAACAGACCCTAGAATAACTTGGCTAAACAAAATAAAATGGAAGTCAACGTTGATTTTGTAAAATTCCACTGTTCATTACGAATGTTTCGTCTGCACTTGCTACTGTCTCTTTTCGATGAGCAATAACGATACGTGTTATGTCCATTTTTTTGATGGCGGCATTGACAGCAGACTCGTGCTCTGAATCCAAATGCGCCGTCCCTTCATCCATAATTAAAATCTTAGGCAATCGATACAATGCTCTTGCGAGCAAAACACGTTGCAATTGGCCGCCAGACAATGTGGAGCCCATATCCCCAACCAGCGTTTCATATTGCATCGGCATTGTCAGGATGGATAGCCGCCATGTGTGCTGCCTGAACAACCTTTTCCATATCCTGTTCATCATCAAATAGAGCAATATTGTCAGCGATGGAGCCCGCAAATAGCATGTCATCTTGCAGCACGGCCGCTATCTGTTCATGGTAGGCTTTGTACCCAAATTGCGAAAGCGGTATGCCATCGACCAGCATCTCACCACCGTTCGGGTCTATCAAACCCAGCAAGATCTTCACCAAGGTAGATTTACCGCCGCCCGATGGACCTGTAATGGCGATATGCGCTCCGAGTTCTATCTCCAAATTCACGCCGTTCAACACAACAGGATCGTGTGGTGAATAACGATAGATGATACTTTTCAGTTCAATTTTGCCTTTTAGCTCAGATTTCACCAGTGCGTTGCGTTCAAAACTGACATCTTCATCGGACAGGGCAATGTCAGAAAGCCTTTCAAGGTGAAGACCGGCCATTCGAAATCGGATGAATTGATCAACTAGGCTGATCGCTTTCGAAATGAACTGCCCTTTGTAGGACATGTAAGCGAACACAAATCCGACTGTGAAATCCGTGTCGATCACGAAACGGATGGCAAAGTAAATCGTCAGAATGTTTTCGATACCAAAGATCAGGCTATTGGCTGTAGACTGCCATAGCCCAATTCGCGCCAATCCGACACCGGCATTTACGCTACCTGTGAGCTTAGTCTGCCAGAAAGCGAGACGGTGGGTTTCCTTGTTAAACAGCCTTAATGCCGTCATTCCCCGCAATGTTTCAATCAGAACTGACTGTTCAGAAGCGCCCGTAACAATAGTTTCTTCAGTTGCATTGCGTTCAAGGGAGAATGTGATGATCCTGACCAAAAGATAAAGCAGGAACGCAGCCACGGCAATAGCCGCCAAAATGGGACTGATGAAAAACATTGCTGTAAGCGTAAGGACAGCCATCAACCCATCAATCACCGCAGCAACTGCCCCTGTTAGCAAGAGTTGCTGAATTGGCCCCAAAGATTGAAACCGGGATAATATGTCACCAACATGGCGGCTTTCAAACCAGCTGATCGGCAGTCGGAAAAGTTTGCGGGCAATGTTTACCGCAAGACCATAACCAAGGGTTGATCCAGCCCAAAGCAAGACGAAGCCGCGAAGCAAGGATGTAATCACATTGATTAGCATGAAAAGCCCGAATCCCATCGCCAGCACGGCGAGCAAATCAAGATCATCTGACGGTACAACGCGATCTATTGCAATCTGCATGTAATATGGCGAAGCTAGAACAAAGGCTTGCAGTACCATAGACAAAATCAGAATCTGGAAGATGGCTCGCTTCAAGCCCACCATTTGTTTCCATAGCTGCGAAAATCTCAGGCGCTCTCTCTCATCGCCAATTTCAAAATTACTGGCGGGGCGAAGTTCCAACGCGACACCAGTAAAATGCTTTGACAGCTCATCAAACCCCATCCATTTGCTCGAACTGGCGGGGTTGTGAACAAGAGCCTTGCCTTCCTTCACTTTTTCAAGAACTACAAAGTGACTTAAGTCCCAATGGAGTATGGTAGGCAGTTGCAAGTTTTCTAAATTTTCCAGCTGTAATTTCACTGGTCGCGGAGCCAAGCCTAACTGATCGGCAACCTGCATTAGTGATTTTAGAGTAGCTCCCCGCATTGACGGAGCAAATTTGCGACGAAGTGAAACCAGATCAATGTGATTTCCATGATAACCAGCCACCATTGCTAGGCACGCATAACCGCATTCTGACATCTCTGTCTGGCGAACCAGTTTTACTCTCGACCGGGCAAAGAATCCCAAGCTTAACTTGTCGGACAGTGCTTCCGTCATTCAGGGACGCTCCTGAACTTCAAAAAGCGGTTCAAAAAGCCAGCGAACAAGGCTTTGCTTGCGCGTCTGTATGCTTGCGGTCAGCGCCATACCGGCAAGAAGCCGTTCATTCTTTCCGGAAGCCTTTACATAGTTTCTGGACAGTTTAGCTGTTACGACATAAGCAGCTACAGGAACGCCATTGGCATCACTTTGCACAACAGGGGCACGAGCTATCTGCGTAATCTCTGCCCGGACCGATCCCAGCTGTGCGATTTTCACCGTGACTTCATTTCCAACATCCAAATACGCGACGGCTTCGGTAGGAGCATATAACTTAGCTTCCAGTTTCGAAAATCGAGGAATTATGCTCATGATCGGAGCTTGGGGTGAAACGACTTGTCCAATATTGGCTGTTAGAGCAGTCACCTGCCCAGAAACAGGCGCGGCAATTTGATAGGATTTTGAGGCAGATACACTATTTTTCCTCTGGACTGTATCTATCAACTGAGATTCAAGTGCCGCAACTTCTCCCTTTGAGGAGGCCGATGCCTGCTTAGCCGCACGGCGAGCCTCTTCTATAGAAGCCTGTCGCAAAGCTGATGTTTGGCGAAGCTGTGTGAGCTGTTGCCGACGCGCCAAATATGTTTCTTCTCGTACTCGTATATCACGAGTACTAATAAACCCCCCTTTGGCAATTTTTTTGGCTTGATCCAGTTGATCCCTTGCAGAGGTGACAAGGCCTTCTTGAACTGAAATTTGTTCTTGGAGGCCGGCCAGATCAGCTTGCAAACCCAATATCCGGGCGCGGGATTGGGAAAGATTCTCAGACGCAGCAAGTGCTACTTGCCGTTGTTGAACCTTGATAACTGACTCTCGAACATTCAAGGTATCCAATAATGTTTGAGATTCGGTAACCCCACCCTCTTGGGCTACATCGGTGTCAATCTTGACAAGAATATCTCCTTCACTCACAAATTCCCCGTCCGCAATCTCGACCCACTCTATTACACCAAGACGGCGTGGAATAATCTGTGTAATCCCAGTATTTGGAGAAATTTCACCTGAGATTGTTTCGATTCTCGAATAGCTGGCAAGTGAAAGAAAAACGGCGGCGGCCAATATCGAAGCAAATAGCAAAAGACCAATTACCTGCCACGAAATGGGTAAAGCCATATTGACATTACCTTGAAGTTTCTGTCGGCGGTTCGCTATTACTTCATCTCGGAATAAACTCATATAGGCCGTGAATAGGAAAACAAAACAATAAGCAAGTGCCTATATCGGATGAATCATCTTCTTCTGCCGCCGCGAGACGGTCGCTTAGCCTGAAATGCTGCTTTGGCATCGCGGCGCAATTCAACAGACGCCTTCGATTTAGACCAATTCTGCCGACGCTGCTTGTTGCGTTGGCTCCACTGCGATCGGAGTTTGGCATTGTCCATATTTTGAGTGAGCTTGATCTGCGATCGTTCGCCATAGAACCGCTCAAGATTTTTTTCCTTGAGTGATTTTTCATCACGGCGAATAGCGCGCCGCTCACTATTAATCTCGCGTTTTTGAGCGAGCTTGAAACGTCTGATCTCTCGTTCCTGCATTTTTTTCAGCTGGTCCAAGCGGGATGCCTTTGAAGTTACGAGTTTGAATGATTGGCCAACAACCCGTTTTGCACTCCGTTCACCCCTGACGGCCGCAGAGGAAATAATGGCTTTGGCTGCATTTTGTAAACGGCCGCCAATACCAGCCTCACGCTCATGAAATTTCTTCATTTCATCGGCATGGCGTTTGAACAGTCCGCGCCATGCTTTCATATCACGGTCGCGGATGGTGTGAGCTGATTTATTGACGGCTTCTTTGGTTGCAGCCTCTATGTCAGCTTTTCGTGTTTGATGCTGCACTGACAATAACGTCCATTCTTTTTTGTGCCTGTCGTGCATGTCCCTGCCCTGTTTGGACAGTGCAGCATCTTTTCGACGTTCTTGAGCTTTGAGAACCTTTTCCTTCTTGGGATCAACTTTGCCATTTTCATTAGCGGCACGCTCGATCTCAAAAATGTGCCGGGGCGTATCTTTCGATCCGCGCACATATTCTCGTGCAACGTCGCGGGCGTGGTTGTTGGCAACACGTTCGTGGCAATACACAGAGCCGCGTCTTTCTTCATATTTTTGCGCCCATCTCGACATGAGAATTTTCTCATTTGATGATGAAAGCATTCGGCCATCAATGGGCGAAATTCGATTGATCATTATATGCACATGAGGATGGGGTTCATCATTATGGCAGACAATAAGAGCCTGGTGCTTGGTTGCTCCAAGAACCTCGAGCGACTCATGTGCTGCTCGTAGCATCTCGTCTTTGGTCAATTGTGCCTTTTCATCAGGATGCCATGACAGAGAATATGTCATCACAGATGCATCGGACTTTCTGCCAGTGTTTGGGATGCCAGCTTGCTCTTTGAGCATTTGCTGTGACTGTGCAGTAGCAACCATAACACGCCAGGCAACTTCGGGACTGTCTGATCCTATATTGACAGTCTCCGTCCACTCAACGCGCTCGTTGGTTTCACTGCCCTTATCGTGCAGATAATACATGGCAGCACCTTTGAAGCTGCTTCCTTTGGGCATGATCTTAGGAACCATTGAGTGCTACTTTTTCGAGTGTATCTGTAAGCTGCGACAAGATGGGATCGAGAAGCGAAGGGTCACACCCCGTAGCCGATCCCTTCTTGGCTTGCTCAAGCGACACATAGATACGTGAGAGTTCGCATAGTAAGGCATTATTGCTGGTCGCTGCATTCGTAGACATGCGCCGTCCCAGGATGGCATTGCGGTTGTAATCCGCAAGCGAGAGGCCAGCAGCACGCGCCCGCATTTGGACATCGGCTTTTTGAGCGATGGTGACATCAGTCGTCAACCGCTCGGAACGCTTCTCGTGGTTCTCTTTGCGTGGTCGTGCCATAATCGTATTCAAGCTTCCCAGGGCTTTACTATGCGAGCCAGATGCGGCTTTATGCCGCCCGTTTTTCGGTACGAAAAACACATCTTATTACTCTCTAACATTTCCATAATAACCACAAAAAAACTAAATTTGCAAGTTTCACATAATAGGGTGCCTCCTATCCCTTTTCTGCCGCCAATTAGGCAAAGAAAAAACCGCATAAAGCGGCTCATTCCGAAAACTATGGGTGTTGTGCTAGACTTCGGCACTCAAACTGACGGTAAAAACCCGATAACTAAACTCTGCCACATGTGGATGCGTGGCCATTTCGGAACAATATTCGTCGCTGAAGATGAAAATTTGCCAACTAACGTAACCAACCTTTGCAACTTTCACCATGCCGTAATGATGGCATCCCAGGGCAATTGACTGAATAAGCAGCTGACATGGAGTAATTTTTCTGAATCAAGGGAGTGGAATGCTCACTTTTTTGGAGATTTTGCATGTCACAAGCCCCACCGGACCCTGCCACCCCCCGTTTTCTGACGCATTTCGGCGGCGTCAAAGACCCGCGCCAGCAAGCGAAGGTCACCTGCCCACCGAACGAGATTTTTCTTCTGGTCCTATGCGCCGTAATTGCGCCGTAATTTCAGGCGCCGGGGGCTGGACGTCAATCGCACTCTACGGTGAAAAGCAGCTGGAATTCCTGCGTCGCTTTTTGCCGTTCAAGGACGGAACGCCAGGCCATGATCAGTCGGGGATCTTGTTTTCCCGTCTGGATATGGAAGCCTTCCAACGCTGCTTCATAGCCTGGGTGGCGAGTTTGCATGAAACGCCTGAAGGTGTCGTCGCCATCGATGGTAAAACCCTTCGGCGGTCATTTGATACCAGGTCCCCTGAAGCACCCATTCATATGATTTCGGCCTGGCCGTGTGATCACCAACTCGTTCCCGGGCAACGCAAGATTGACGACAGGTCCAATGAGATAACAGCGATCCCCGAGCTACTGGCCCTGTTGGCACTCAAGGGCGCTATCGTGACTATTGACGCGATAGGATGTCAGCGCAAGATTTGCCAACAAATCATGGACCAAGAGGCCGGTTATGTGATCGGCCTGAAGGGCAACCAGGGAAGCTTGCGCGAGGATGTCGAATTGTTTTTCGATGAACATCCGGAGCGTGATACAGGCGCGAAATTCATTGAAAAAAGCGAAGCCGCTGATGCAGGTCATGGGCGCATTGAAACGCGGTGCTGCACAGTTTGTTCAAATACAGAACCGAACGCCACAAATGGACGGGCCTGAAGGCCGTGATCATGACAGGGTACACTCGTGAAATCAGAGGCCAGGCCAAAACGGTCAGGCAATTTTACATCTCATCCGTCCTTGATGTGCCCGAGAAAATGGCGCGTCACATCCGCAATCACTGGCAGGTGGAAAACTGTTTGCATCGGGTGCTCGATGTTACCTGCCGCCAGGATGACTGCCGCATCAGAACCGGAAATGCCGCAGCCAATTTTGCCACAATCAATCACGCAGCAATGAACCTGCTACGTCGCGCACCAGGCAAAATCAGCCTGCCGCAAAAACGACGTTCCGCTGCATGCGATGACGCCTGCATGAAAACCGCAATCCGACAGTGAACATTCAGTCGATTGCCCTGCCTTGCCTTTAAGGCTGAGCGGCGGTACAATTACGTTCACACGTGATCCGTCTTTCAGACGGGCGTCGGCAAGTGGTGTCGTCTGGTCGACGCGGCGACCGACCTGATTCACAATTCGTTGTGCAATCTGGAAAAGATGTTCTTCGTCGCGGAACTGGATCGGTGCGATTTCCAGCTTAAGCCGTCTAAGGCGGATGCTCTGATCGAGGCAGCAGATGGCGAAAAAGCGCTCAAAACGGCGAAGCGCCTGAAAGAGAAAGCCAAATATTATGATCAAGCCCGCGAACTGGCAAAGCTTGCGAGCAACTGCGGTCTCGAATCGGAAGGCAAACGTGACTTTGTTGTGTGCTCTGGCGGCGGACCGTCGATCATGGAAGCGGCCAATCGCGGTGCAGCGGAAGTTGGCAAGGAATCGATTGGACTCAACATTGTCCTTCCGCACGAACAGGCACCCAATGAATATGTTACACCGTCGCTAAGCTTTCAATTCCACTATTTCGCACTGCGCAAGATGCACTTCCTGCTGCGTGCGCGCGCCGTGGCTGTTTTCCCTGGCGGGTTCGGCACGTTTGATGAGTTTTTCGAGCTGCTCACGCTTATCCAGACCGGTAAGATGGAGCCGCTACCTATATTGCTATTTGGATCGGACTTCTGGAACCGCGTCATCGATTTTGAAGCCCTCGCTGAAGAAGGCACGATCAGCCACAAGAATCTCGACCTGTTTCAGTTTGTTGAAACAGCCGACCAAGCCTGGAACATCATCCAGCGCTTTTACGATCTGGATTGTTGAGTAGATAACGTCGCTTAGGCGATCACTCGGTAGCTGCAGCGGTATCGGCTTCAGCCGTTTCCTCAGCCACTGCATCGGCAGATGCATCACCTTCGGCTGCGGCCTCTGCTTCTGCAGTTTCTTCCACTGCTTCCTCCACCGGTGCTTCCGGCAATGGAATATTGGAACCTTGAGCATTCAGATAGACCATCAAGTTCGCGCGATCTTCAATTTTGCCCAAACCGGCAAATGTCATTTTCGTGCCATCGGCATAACTGCGCGGACTTTTAAGCCATGCATCCATATTCTGCCAGGTCCAGTTGGCTTCAATTGATTTCAAAGCATCGGAATAGGCAAAGCCTGCGACATTACCGTGCGGGACACCCATGGAATTCCACAAGTTTGGACCGATACCATTGGCACCGCCCTGATTAACCGTGTGGCAAGCTGCACATTTATTAAATACTTTTTCACCGGCAGCTGCATCGGCAGTCTGCAACACGGTTTCGATTGCAGGGCCGCTATCTCCGTCACCAGAGGTTTCAACACCTTCAATTTCAAAACCCATGGTTTCTGGTCGCTCAGGCTTATCTGCGTGAAAATATTTGCCGCTCGCGATGGAAAAACCAAGCGCCGCGATTCCGCCAAATAACACCCAGCCAGCAATTGTATTATTGTCGCTCATAGTCTCTCTTACCCCCTGTCGGCCCATTTGTGCCGAAAATTTATGCTTTCTGTAAAGTGAGCTTTGCCGCAACGCAAGGTTTCAATTGACCCAAATTGCGTTGATCTTCTTGCATGAATTGCACTCGCTGCGAGTGCCGGGAACTTCTCGCTTGCCCCGCTGCGCTGCGTTGGACTATCGGTGCGCCTGTTTATAGAGGGGCGAGATGGACAGTTTTCCGCAAAACGCGCTGACGATGGTCAAAAAGATGGCTGAAACAGCTGCTGAAGCACCGGACAAAGCGGTCGCCTTTCAGGGCGCTCCAGGCGCAAATTCACATCTTGCGGCGTTGCAATTTGATCCTGATTGCCTGCCGCTGCCCTGCTTTTCCTTTGAAGATGCGCTGGAATCGGTCAAGCTGGGTGTTGCGGGAAGCGCGATTATTCCGATCGAGAATAGCCTGCATGGCCGGGTGGCAGATATCCATTTTCTATTACCCGAATCGGGACTGCATATTGTCGCTGAGCATTTTATGCCGATCCAGCATTGCCTCATGGCAAAATCGGCTGACGCCAAAATCAAGACCGCTATGAGTCATCCACAAGCTCTGGGGCAATGCCGGCATTACCTGCGCGAAAAAGCCATTATCCCGGTTGCCTATGCAGATACCGCTGCTGCTGCTGCCTTTGTCGCGCAAGCCGATGATGACAGCGCTGCTGCCATCGCGCCGCCTCTGTCTGCTGAACTTTACGGGCTGGAGCCGATTGCCGATGCGATTCAGGACCGCGCCGATAATATGACGCGGTTTGTATTGCTCGCTCCCGAAGCATCCATACCGGAACCCAATGGCCCGGTGATGACGACTTTTATTTTCGAAGTGAAAAACATCCCAGCCGCCCTTTACAAAGCGATGGGGGGCTTTGCGACCAATGGTGTGAATATGACAAAGCTGGAAAGCTACCAGCAAGGCAGCAGTTTTTCTGCAACCGAATTTTATGCTGATATTGAAGGCGCTCCTGGCGATCCCGCGGTTGATCGCGCGCTGGAGGAACTTGGCTTTCACTGCAATTCGGTGCGAGTACTGGGAACATATTGGCAGGCTAGGTCGCGTACGGTTGGATAAAGCAAACAGCTTAGCTGTTTGCGTGCAATCGGTTATCCGCCGCCCCATAATTTTTCATCCAGCGGAGACACTTTTCCCCGGTCGATTTGAACAGCATGTTCTCGGTCACGGCTGAGCAAAGCGGGAGTATCAATATCTACATATTGAGCCCGTGATGCCAGAAACATGGTTGGCGCTATACCAAGCGATGTGCTGAGCATACAACCGATCATGATTTCCATCTTCGCATCCAGAGCGGCCTTTTCCAGAATTATTGCTTCCGTCAGCCCGCCAGTCTTGTCGAGCTTGATATTGATCCCGCCATATTTCCCGACAAGGTCGGGTAGATCGCTAGAAACATGACAACTTTCGTCCGCAAAAATGGGCAAAGGGCCGGTATAGCCAGCTAGGTCGTCATCTTGTTCGGCTTTTAGAGGCTGTTCGATCAGTACCGCATTCATATCTGCCAAAAGCGGCGCATTGTCAGTGAGAATATCAAGCGACCAACTCTCATTGGCATCGACTAGCAGTTTGGAATCGGGTGCGCCCTTATGCACAGCTGCTATCCGCTCTACTATCAGCTCGGCATTGATTTTCACTTTGATTTGGGGAAATCCGGCCAGTGCCTTTGCCTCCTCCAGCATCTCTTCAGGCGATAATATGCTGATGGTCTGCACCGTTTGCAGATTTTCTGGCCAGCCTAATCGTGAAAATTGGCCGACATGTTTTCCCGTCTGTTTGGCCTCAAGATCCCACAATGCGCAATCAACCGCATTTCTGGCGGCACCTGGCGGCATTAGCTGCTGCAATTCCGTGCGGTCGAGGCCACCGGCCAGTGCGGATTTGATTTCCTCTATTTGTGCGATTAGCGAAGTTGCCGTTTCGTCATAGCGGGGATTGGGAACGCCCTCACCAATACCGCGATGTGGGCCATCATCGATCGTAACTTTGATGGTCGTCGTTTCAACCCTAGCGCTGCGGGAGATGATAAATGGTTTCTTGAGCGGCCATTTTTTTTCAACAACTGATATCTGTCTGGCCATAAAATACCGCTCTTCCGAATAAGGCTTGTCAGGTTCAGTTTAGCGGCACACCCTCAATCGTAATCCGGTTCAAATACCGCCGATACCCCTGATAATCATTCAGCGCATAGTGCCACGTGGAGCGGTTATCCCACATTGCGAGATCACCTTCGCGCCATTTGTGGCGATAGTGGAATTTGTCCTGAGAGATATGGGCGTAAAGTTCTTGAAGAAGCTCGGAGCTTTCGTTTGGGTCCATATCAACAATCTCGAGCGTGAAGCCGGGATTGACATAAAGCCCCTTCGCGCCGCTTTCCGGGTGGGTGAGTACAACGGGATGCACGGCTTCCTGTCCAGCCTCCTGTGGGTTGGTGTAGCGATCTCCTATTGCCCGGCGATATTCGCTTTCCTCGCCAAAAATATGGGCGTTGCCATGTCGCGCTTTCAGGTTTGCGATCCGCGCTTTCATGGCATCGTCAAGCGCCTCATAGGCCGCTGCCATTCCGGCAAATAGCGTGTCGCCTCCGGCGGGCGGGATTTCCAGCGCGTAAAGAATCGAACCCATGGCGGGCACTTCGTCATAGCTATGATCGGTATGCCAACCGCCGCCGATATTGAGTTGCTGGTCGGGCTCCTTAAGCACTTCGGCAATCGCGGGATAGCCTTCGCGGCGCTTGAAGAAGCGGTTGAAGTCGATATTCCCCCAGCGCTCAGCAAAGGCGATATGATCTTCGGGGGTCAGGTTTTGGCCGCGAAAAAATAGTGCGCCATGCTCAGAGAAGGCATCACGCAATTCGGCAAACTGATTATCGTTCAGATCGCCGACATCAACATCCTCAACCTCGGCCCCAACCGCGTCACTGGTTTTGACAATTTGCATCGCTTTCCCCTCCGATATTGCATGGTCTTATATCCGAAAATTGTGGTAGGATAAGCAAAATTTAGGAGAACCCCCAATGAATGAAACAAAAATGAACCGTCGTCAGTTGCTGGCAGTTTCGGCTGCGACCGGAGCTGTCATGGCGACCGGACCCGTGACAGCCGCTGAAAATGACAAATCCAATTTAATCGGGAAATCGATTCTGATTACTGGTTGTTCTTCGGGTTTCGGCCATTTGGGTGCAAAGCTCTATGCCGAACTTGGTGCCAATGTTTTTGCCACCATGCGCAATCTTCCCCGAAAAGAGGCCGATCTTCTCCAAGCGTTGAAAAATGTGACCGTTCTCGAACTTGATGTGCTTTCCGATGAGAGCGTGAACGGCGCCGTCGCCAAGGCAGAGAAACTGAATGGTAGTGCGTTGGATGTGGTGATCAACAATGCCGGAATCGGCACTGGCGCTCCGGTCGAGTTGCAGGATATGGAAGCCATGCAGCTGCTCTTTGACACCAATGTCATGGGACCACAGCGGGTTGCGCGGACGGCGTTGCCAGCGATGCGGGCTAAGAAATCCGGAGTCATTTTTAATGTCTCCTCGCAGCTAGGCCGCGTGATGGTGCCGGGTATGGGGCTTTACAGTTCGACCAAATTCGCACTCGAATCGATGAGCGAACAAATGGCTTATGAATTGGTCCCGCATGGTGTTGATGTCACCGTGGTCCAACCGGGCGGATTCCCAACCAAAATCTGGGACAATGGTAACAAGCTGACCGCGCCGATGCTGGAGCGGGCAACGGAGGAACAGAAAGCAGCCTATCCGGAACTGGTTGCTGGGGCATTGCGCAACGGCGGCGGCTCAACTGATCCGATGGATGTTCCTCGCGCGATAGCAAAGGTGATGGCTATGTCACCGGGCAAGCGCCCGCTGCGCCTGCCGGTTCATCCGGGTCGAAAACCACAGCTTGCAATTAACGAGGTCTGTGCAAAAACGCAGATCGAGATGCTCGGTAACTCACCCTTTGGCCCCTGGATCAGGGATGTACATGGGGTCAGTTAGGCCTCGTCACGCACCAGCACGACCGGAAAAAGATAAAGCGCTAAGATCGCTACGTTGATCGCAACATTGGCTGTATTGCCTGTTCCCCATGAGGCACTGCTGTCGATCACAAACCAAGTCAGGAACGCATAAATTGTACCTTTGCGGATAAACGCACGACCCTGTTCGATGCCAGGCGCTGAGATAAAGACATAGTAGCCCATTAGTCCGCCAAATAAACCGCCAGCAATGGCTAGCGCTAGCTTCGCTTCTTGTGTTGCGATCCCCTGATCACCGGAGGATGCATAGGTCAAGAACAGATTGTTCGCACCCGTGAAGTCAGCAACGCTGCCCCAGGCGAAAAAGACGGCGACTACGATGGATGCCCATCCGATGAACCGCATGGTTGTGGCGGCTGATTTAGGTGACATGGTCGTTCTCCTGATGTGTTGCCGGGCTTAGATCAAGAAACGATAAGGAAAACAATTACCTCGTGGGTAAGTGCAATCATGCTGTTTCTATGGCAGAAAATGTCGTCCAATTGGAGAACAGGTCATGCAAAGCGAATTTGGCAGCATATTGAAACAATGGCGCAAGGTGCGCCGATTTAGCCAGCTGGATTTGTCGCTCGAGGCGGAACTATCCGCGCGGCATCTGAGTTTCCTCGAATCGGGACGGTCAAAGCCCAGCCGGGAGATGGTATTGCGCCTGACGGATGCGCTACAGCTTCCCCGTCCTGCCGCCAATCAGGCTTTGAATGCCGCCGGTTTTGCTCCCGTCTATCCCAGCCTGCCTGATGATGCACCAGAACTCGCTCCGGTGAACCAGGCTATCGACAATATGCTCGACAAACATGATCCCTATCCCGGTATCGCAGTGGACCGCTACTGGAATGTGGTCAAATCCAATCAGGGCGCACAGATGCTGCTTGCTGTGGCCGGCAGCGAAGGGCCAGTGAACATGATGGATGTGCTGATCAACAGCGCCGAGTTGGATCTGCTGGAAAACTGGGAAGAGGCGGCGCTGCTGTCGTTATCCAGGCTGCGTACGGAAATCCTCGAACTGGGCGGAGATGAAAAACTCTCGGCACTGATGCAGCGCCTTTCTTCACTGGAACGGCTCAAAAACGCTGATATCAGCGCGATCAATCTCAATCAGGCGGTAATTCCCACCATCTTGAAAATCGGCGAAACACGGTTGTCACTTTTCTCCACAATCGCCCAATTCGGATCGGTGCAGGATGTTCGCGCAGGCGAAACACGGATCGAAATGATGTTCCCGATGGATTCTGAGTTATAACCGGATCTGGTGTCTGGAAGAATTTGAAGTATGCGGCGAGCCTTGCTGAAATCGTTTTTGTCTGGAAATCGAAAGTAGCAAGAGGAGCCCGCCACACATGGCAAAAGATACTGTGATTGATCCGGGTAGACCGGAGGGAATTGAACCACTGACAGAACTACTCAGACCGGGTGCGAAGCAGTTAATCGCCGAAGCGGTCCAGGCAGAGCCGGATGAGTTGATGACAAAGTTTGATGGTCACAAAACGGCTGACGGACGACAGCGCGTTGTCCGCAGTGGCCATCATCGCGAACGAGAGGTGATTACAGGGGTTGGCAAGGTCAGCGTCGAGGTGCCGAAGATCCGTAGCCGTGAAGGTACGCCGGAATGTTTTCAATCTCTGGTTGTACCGCCCTGCATCCGGCGAACGGCGACGCTGGACGCGGCGATCCCCTGGCTTTATTTGAAGGGTGTTTCGAGTGGCCGGATGCAGAGCGCACCGGAAGCTATTGCCGGCCCCGAGGCTAAAGGGCTGCCGGCCAATGTCGCGGGGCGTTTGAAGCGGCAATGGGAAGCTGAATACAAGCAATGGTGTACTCGAGCGGTGTCTGATGAATGGGTCCGTATCCGGGCTGATGGCATCTACAGTGGTCTCAGAGGCGACGATGGCCGATTGTGCTGCCTGGTTATCATCGGCGTGAACAGCCGGGGTCACAAGCACTTCCTGGCAATCGAAGATGGTGTCAGGCAGTCAAAACAGAGCTGGCGTGAGGTGTTGCTGTCTCTGAAACAACGGGGTCTGGACCAACCCCCGAAGTTGGCAATTGGAGACGGCGCCCCGGGCTTCCGGGCCGCAGTGGAGGAAGTGTATCCGGAGACGGACGTTCAATGTTGCTGGCAACGTTGCTGGCAACGTTGCTGGATGCACAAGACCGGCAATGTGCTGAACTATCTGCCGAAGTCTGTCCAGGAGAAAGCGAAGCAGGGTCTGCATGATATCCGGATGGCAGAAGATCGAGCTGATGCAGAAAAGGCGTTCGATAATTTTGAGGAACGTTTCGGTGCAAAGTACCCCGAGGCGGTGGAATGCTTATCGAAAGACCGTGACGCGTTGCTGGCATTTCATGACTTTCCAGCGGAACACTGGACCCGTATCAGGACAACCAATGTCATTGAGTCGAGTTTTGCGACGATCCGGCATGGAACACGCCAAGCCAAAGGTTGTGTCACGCGCAATGCGATGTTGACGATGGTCTGCAGGATGGGATTATGCGCAGAAGATTCCTGGCGCAAATTGAGAGGCTTCAGACACCTGGCGAAGGTGATTGAAGGCGTGAAGTCTAAAGATGGAAGCGAGGTGAACGAGGACGACATGCCAGCCGCATGACTAACTTGCCAGACACTACTTTTGACAATAACTCATTGGCGTGTTCATCATGGCCAAAATGGTCAACTTTGAGATTTAGGCGAAGGAGCAGAAAAAATGACTAATCTTGCGATTTTCGCCGTTGCGGCCGGTGGCGGCCCAACCTTACTCGGAATTGATGTCCTTTGGGTGGCAACCATATTGGCTGGCGTCGCATCCGTTGCCGTCTTTCTGGCTATTTATGCAGCTGTCACTGTACGCAACTATAGTTGCAGTATGGAAAGAAAATGGCAGAAAATCTAGGGTGTGAACCCAAATTAAGGTATTGATTTATTGTACCTTGGCTGATTCAAGTTTCCTGAAGGAGATTGGATGATGCGTTTTGACTTACCGGATGAAGAATGGGCCACCATTGCGCCTTTGCTGCCAGCAGCAAAGCAGGGGCCCAAGCGGATAGATGACCGGCTCATATTGAACGGAATATTCTACATATTGCGCACTGGTGCGCCGTGGCGGGATTTGCCGGAACGATATGGCCCTCGTACGACGGTGTATAATCGTTACATCCGATGGGCGCAGCGCGGGATATGGAAAGGCATATTCGATGCTTTGGCGCAGGAGTGTGAAGACGCGCTGGTGTTCGTAGATGCCAGTATTGTTAAAGCGCACCGGGCCGCCAGTGGCTCAAAAAGGGGGAACTTCAAGAAGCTATTGGCCGCTCACGAGGAGGCCGCACGTGCAAAGTTCACGCTGCTGTAGACGAGTATGGTCGGCCTCTACGTTTGGCAATCTCTGGCGGACAAGTACATGACAGCCAGATGATGGATGCTTTTCTCGATTGGAAAACGCCGCCCCTCGCTATCGTTGCTGACAAAGCCTATGGCAGTGCCCAAATCAGACAGCAGGTCACTGATGAGGGTGCGCTATGCGTGGTTCCTTCAAAAAGTAACGCACGAGAACCGATCCCGCACGATACCAACCTCTATGCCATGCGTAATATCGTCGAACGCTTCTTCTGCAAAATGAAAGATATGCGAAGATTATCAACCCGCTTCGAGAAACACGCACAAAACTTCCTCGCAATGCTACATCTCTTCGCTATCAAATGCTGGATTAAATGAGCCCACACCCTAGGCTCAGGACCTGTTAGATAGCTTGCATTACGGTGAGAGGGCTGATTCAAAGGCGGCACTGAAGGAGGTGCTGTTGATGAGTGATCTGTTTATGTTAAGCGAAGCGCA
This sequence comes from uncultured Parasphingorhabdus sp., assembly GCA_951813595.1. Classification (GTDB taxonomy): domain Bacteria; phylum Pseudomonadota; class Alphaproteobacteria; order Sphingomonadales; family Sphingomonadaceae; genus Parasphingorhabdus. The sequence continues at coordinate 161,902 of CATOTQ010000001.1, forward strand.
GATGCGCCGGATAGAGCCGTATTTTCCGTTGTCGCACGGGGTTCCCGGGGTTGATGACCGCAAGGTTCCGAGCGGGATTGTTTTTGTGATCAGGAACGGTCTTCGCTGGCGTGATGCCCCTGCTGGTTACGGGCCGCATAAAACGATCTGTAATCGCTTCGTGCGCTGGAGCCGCCTGGGCGTGTTCAACAAGATATTTGCGCGCCTTGCAGCTACCAGTGATGCCGATGATGTGCTGATGATCGATGCCACGCATCCAAAAGCCCGCCGTACCGCTGCCAGCCTTTTAAAAAAGGGTCTGTTTCCAGATATACCGGGCGAACTAAAGGCGGCCTGAACTCCCAGGTTGCATGCCGTGTGCGATGGCAACGGGAGACCCCTGATCTTGTGTCTGAGCGAAGGGCAGATGAGCGACCATATCGGGGCAAAGCTGACATACCCGGCACTTCCGGATCATGCCGCCTGCATGACCGGTGATAAAGGCTATGACAGCGATGAGTATCGAGCGGCATTAAAAGCAAAGCGCATCACGCCATGTATCCCGCCGCGCAAAGGGCGGCGGCTGCCAGCCAGCTTCGATAAAAGCCTCTGCCGCCAACGCCACAAAATCGAGAATATGTTCGGAAAACTCAAGGACTGGAGGCGCATCCATACCCGCTATGATCGCTGCGCTCACACCTTCTTGTCTGCCATCGCTATCGCAGCTACCGTCATCTTCTGGCTTAGTTAATGAGTCCTGAGCCTAACAACCCAAAATGCGGAAGTTTGATTCTATCAATACTGATGGCCACATTGGGCGCAAAAGTAGTCATTGAACAAAACCAGGAACTCGCTTCGAATTCGCAAGGTATCGAGAGTCACCACTAAATAAAGGGAAGGCTGAGGTATCGTTCGTATTACAAACACCTTGGCATGCAACTTCAATGTTATCAAAGCAGCTTGCATCTGCAGGGCGCTCAGCCAAGCTAAGTATTCGATGGATGATCTATTATCGCTGTCAGTGATATCGCATACGTATATCGACCACGGCCTGTTCTTCGATCTGGTGACTGACGACCGCAAAAAGGATGTCATTTTCCTCGCCGAAATAGAGCCTTTCTACCCTTAGACCCAATGTGCCCGGTTTTGCATTCAGCGCAACTGCTGCCTTTTGAGAAATTTCTGTTGGTCTTACTAGTTGGCTCATTTCGTGAATTGTAGCACCAAACATTTCCTCGACTTGGCGGGCGACGGGATACCGTCTTTTACCAATATCTGGGCCGACTTTCTTGTACCGGCCGTGCAGAAATATTTCTACAAATGCCACCGGGCTCGTTTCATCATGGGTGTCATCGACAACGCGGGTTGCGGTCAGGTAAAAGCAAGGGTCCGTGGCGCGCCACCCCGTCAACTTTGAAACATAGTCGTCAACAGGCTTTGTTTCTCTGATTATGGAAACGAGCTGGGTTTTTTCGGCAATAAGCAAAAAATCGCTAAGGCTATCAAATGAAAATGAGACACCGGTTTGCATTGGGCGCAAGGCGACGACTTCGGATCCTTTCCCCTGCCGAGTAACGATCATACCCCAATCCTTTAGTCTTCGGGATTGTAGAGCGCGCATTTCTTGAGGCTCAGGCAGCCGCAGCCAATGCAACCGTCCAGCCGGTCGCGGGTGCGTTCCAATTCTGCAATCCGGGTGTCGATCACCTTGCGCATCGCCCAGCTGATACGTGTCCAGTCCGCCTAGGTAGGTGTGCGGCCGTGAGGAAGTTTGGCGAGCTGATGTTCGATTTCACCGATTCTCAATCCCAGTTGCTGGGCGATCAGTACGAACGATAATCGCCGGATATCGGAGCGCAGGAATCGCCTCTGACCACCGCTGGATTGAAAAGGTTCCACGAGGCCTTTTTCCTCATAGAAGCCGAGGCTGCGGAAACTGACAGGCCAGTGCGGGCGGCAAGTGCACCGATGGTCAGGGCTTTGGATTCGGGCATGTGTTTTCCTTTTTTGCCCGGGGCGAAGACCCGGAGCTTTGGCAACGAAGCGGAAATTCTCCAGCGCTCCGGCTCTGGGTCGAAGCACCTCATTCATTACTTTCAAAATATTTCTTGACCTCAACTTAACTTGAGGTTGTACGAATCGCAAGCATGGACAGTTGGAAGGCCGAAAAGATGTTCGAAGATCGCAAATCTGAAAAACACGATGAAGCCTCCATCTGCTCCAAAACAACAACAGAAGGAATTGAAAATGAAAAGAATAGTACGGCGCGGCAATGAAACCGGTTATCCGTTTCTTGGCGGCTGGAAATAATGCGACTCAATCAGATCACGGTCGGGTGCAGCGACTATCAGCAGTCGGTTAAATTCTATAAATTGCTCGGCCTCACTCAAATTGTCGATGCCCCGCCCCGCTATGCGCGTTTTGAAACCCCGACGGGAGAAACGCTTTCGATCCATGCAGCGGAGCAGATGGGCGGGTCTGCCACGGTGATCTATTTTGAAGATCACCAGCTGGACGAAACCGTCACTTCGCTCGAAGCCAAAGGCGTCAAATTCGACACCCAGCCAACCGATGAAAACTGGGGCTGGCGCGAGGCGCGGCTACGCGATCCGGCGGGGAATGCGCTATGCCTGTTTTACGCAGGAGACAATCGCCGTTTCCCGCCCTGGCGAATTGATGCACAAACCAAATCAGAAGGAACGAAGAAATGAGCACAGGAAAATTGGAACATGTAAATGTCACCGTAACCGACCCACAGCGCAGCGTGGATCTGGTCCGCGATCTGTTTGGCTGGGAAGTCCGCTGGCAGGGGCCATCGCAAATGGGCGGCCACTCGATCCATGTTGGTAACCCGGGCAACGGCTCGGACTATCTAGTATTCTACACCAACGAAGACGTAGCAGCCGCCGATCCGAAATTCCAAAAGAGCGTCCCGCTCAACCATATCGGTGTGACCGTCGATGATCTGAATGCGGTGGAAGCAAAAGTGAAAGCCGCCGGGTTGGAGCCATTTGGCCATGAGGATTATGAGCCGGGGCGACGATTCTACTTTTTCGACTGGAATGGAATTGAGATTGAGGTGGTTAGTTATGCCTGACCTCCCTTCTCCTTTGGGAGAGAAGGATACGTAACCTTGCAAGCGCCGCGAACCAGGCGGAGTCGGATGAGGTTGTTCAATGCCGCAACGATGGCGCACCAATCAAACAACAGTACACTCTCACCCGGCGACGCCTCGTTCGCTCCACTCATAAGTCTGCACATCTCTCTCCCTTTGGAGAGAAGGGTATTCAACAGCGAAGCTTGGTTCTGCGCTACAAACTCGGATCAACCAGTACCTTCTCGCCCGTCGCCTTCTTCTCATACCCCTTCGCGATTTCCGGATCGATCATGTCCATCAGGCTGATTTCGCTCGAATAGTCGCTGTGGAAGATACCATTGCGTTCAGCGACGGTGAACATGCGCATTTCCATCATGCGTTCCATACCAACTTCTTCGAGATGCGGCGTGAGCAGCCAGCCGCCAACGCCCCAGTACAGGCCATAGCCTGCGCCGAGGATAGTGTCGCCGGTGTCGAGGCGGCCATATATATAGACCTGCTTGTTGACGGTGGAGCCATAGACGCTGAATTCCGCGCCGCGCTTCGCCGCCGCCTGTTCCATTCCGGTCAGAATATAATTAGCCATCTTGCCGCCGCCAATCGCATCAAAGCCCAGCGTCGCGCCGGTATCAGCCAGTGCATCAGCCAGACTGGGCATGAAATCATCTTTCGAAGAATCGAGCACATGACCGTCCGGCAAGCCAATGTCGGTGAGAATTTTCTTCTGTTCGTCGCTACGTACGATTGCCACCAGAGGAATATTCTCCTTAAGGCATAGTTTCGCGAGCATCTGGCCAAGGTTCGACGCGGCCGCGGTATGCACCAACGCCTCATGGCCTTCGGCGCGCATCGTATTGACAAAACCCTGCACTGTCATGGGGTTAACGAACAGGCTCGCACCTTCCTTCGCCGGCGCACCTTCCGGGAGCGGGACACACATCGCAGCGGGCATGATACGGTGGGTGCGATACATTTCGCCGCCGACAATAGTAACCGTCTTGCCTATCAATGCCTGCGCTGCATCGGATGACCCAGCCGCAACGACTATACCAGCACCTTCGTTGCCAGCCGCCAGCTTTTTGCCCATGCGACCACCAAAAATGCGCATCATCTTGGGATCAACATCGGCAACCAGTGCAGGGGAGCCGTCAACCGTTTCGCTGCGCACCGTGTCCATTTGCGCGGGTGCAAGCAGTAGGCCTAGATCGGATGGATTAATCGGAACCGCCTCCATCTGCACAACGACCTCATGCTCAGCAGGTTCCGGCACGTCATAGGGTTCAACTGATAAGATCAGTTTCTGATCCTCAGTCACGGTGGTGAATAGTTGCTTCGCGTTGTCGATGCTCATTGGGGTTTTCCTCTCTTCGTTGTTATATCATAGAATATGTCGGTGTTACCTAGCCCATCGGGTACATGATTTCACGGCTGATCTTGTAGATCCGCTTCATAGTATCCGCATCCAATTCCAGATCAGCGGCGGCAAATATTTCGGGCAGTTGGTCCGTGTGAGTAGCGCCAACAATGGTGGAAGCGACAAAATCATGCTGTTTAGACCAGGCTGTGGCCAGTGTTACCGGGGAGATACCGAGATCTTTTGCGATTTCCATATAGCGTTTGGTCGATTCCTCGCTTTTCGGATTAACAAACCGCTCAGCCATTTTTCCCTGACGCCCACCCATTTTGATGTAGCCCGAGAAACGCGCTCCTTCGGGGGTGGCACCATCATTATATTTGCCTGACAATGCGCCGCCCGCGAGCGGCGAATAGAGGATCAGGCTCACACCTTCCTTCTCGCAAACTTGCGCCAATTCATCCTCGAACCGGCGGTTGTTCATGCTGAAATTATTCTGGATCGTGCTGTATCGCGCAACACCCAACCGCTCCGAAGCCTCCAGCGATTTCATCAAACCCCAGCTGGTTTCATTAGAGCAACCGATGGCGCGAATTTTGCCTTTGCGGATTTCCTCGTCGAGCACTTCCATCGTCTCGTCATAGGCTGTGCCATGGTCAGGCCAGTGGGTCTGGTAGAGATCGATATAATCGGTTTGCAGCTTCTTCAGGCTGTCATCCAGCGCCTTGACGATATTGTGCCGGTCCACCGCCGTCATCCCTGCACGTTTTGGCGATTGGAACCAAGTATGACTAGGACCGGCAACTTTGGTTGCAAGGATGATGCTATCGCGATCCTTATCCTTCATCCATTTGCCAATAATCTCTTCGGTCCTGCCAACCCATTTTTTGTCCGGCGGTACGGGATAGCCTTCCGCCGTGTCGAAGAAATTTATCCCAGCATCGAGTGAGGCATTTAGAATCTTGTTCGACATGGCTTCGTCCGCACTGCTGCCAAATGTCATCGTCCCCATACAGATATCGGACACAAAAATAGCGCTCTTGCCAAGACGGCGATGTTTCATGAAGGACTCCGGGAGAATTGTTCGGTTTCTTGACTATGGATGCCAGAAAGCACGTAAGTTGCAAGTAGCAATCTGTTTTTTCGCCTATCCCGCCTGCACGACCACAAGACAGGCGAGAAACATCAGCAATCCGGCAAAGCGATTGGAACGAAATTTATTGAGCGCATCATCGCCATCGGCAGCGTTCAAAGTCGCAACCTGCCAGATGAGGTGCAATGCCATGGGGACGAGTGCCGCTAGTGCCAACAGGTCCGGGCGGACCAGCCAGATTGCTGCTGCCCAGCTCGCCAGCGCCAGCAGATAGAAGCACAGCACCCCGAAACGGACATTGTCGCCGAGCCTGAGTGCACTGGATTTTATTCCCACCAGTGCATCGTCTTCCTTGTCCTGCAGTGCATAGATCGTGTCGTAACCGATCACCCAGAATATCGAGCCGGCGTAGAGCAATAGCATGGCATGCGAATATTCCGGCTGAATTGCTAGCCAACCGACCAAAGCACCCCAACTGAATACCATTCCCAACCAGGCTTGCGGCCACCAGGTGATGCGTTTCATGAATGGATAGGCGGCAACCAGCGCGATACTTCCCAATGCGACCAGCTTCGCCACAGCGTTGACCTGAAACCAGACCAGCAACCCGATCAGGCACAGAATGATCAGCCACGACCAGGCAGCAGTCAGCGAAACTGCGCCGCTCGCTAATGGCCGGGAAGCGGTTCGCTCCACCTGCCCATCCAAATCGCGGTCCACAATATCATTATAGACGCAGCCTGCCCCGCGCATTGCGATGGAACCGAGCAATAGCCAGAGTATCAAATCCCAGCGTTGCAAGGCACCGCCTGCCAGCGCCACACCCCAGGCACAAGGCCAGAAGAGCAGCCACCAGCCGATGGGACGATCAAACCGGGCCAGCAGCGCAAAGGGACGTGCGCTTGTTGGTAGTAAACCAATCAGTCCTCTATGCTCTGTATCTGGAACCATTTGCTCAGTCATATTCGCTCCATAACCCAAAAACGTCCTTCGACAAGCTCAGGACGAGCGGTTATATCGAAAGTCATGCCAGCAACTCCCGCCTATCCACCACACAGCGCCCCCCGCCTCTATGTTGATGTCGAACTATCAAATGGAGCTGAAGTCCGGCTGGACGGCAACCATGCGCATTATTTGCTCAAAGTAATGCGCGTCAAACAGGGTGACCCAGTCAAGCTATTCGATGATCGCACTGGTGAATATCTCACGCATGTTTCTGCAATGGGTAAGCGAGATCTTATCTTGCTGATAGATGGCAAAACCAAGGATCGCGAAACAGTTCCCGATCTCTGGCTTTGCGCTGCGCCGATTAAGAAAGGTCGATATAACTGGATAGCCGAGAAAGCTATGGAACTGGGCGTCGCCAAAATGATCCCGGTGCAGGCTGAACGCACACAGGTTAAATCCATCAAGCCGGAAAAGCTGCGCGTACATATGATTGAAGCTGCTGAACAATGCGAAAGGACTGTGCTGCCCGCGCTTGATCCAATCACGTCCCTGAATGATTTGCTTTCCAACTGGCCCAAAGACCGCCACCTCTTTTTTGCCGACGAGCGTATCCTTGAGAGCGGCGAAGGATCTTTTCGCAAGGCGCTGGTTGAACATGAAGGTCCAGCAGCGATACTGATAGGGCCCGAAGGTGGGTTTTCAGATGTCGAAAATGAAGTCATTCAATCTTTGAAACAATCTGTTTCTGTTTCCTTAGGCCCCAGGATATTGCGTGCGGATACCGCCGTTGTGGCAGCGATCAGCCTCTGGATGGCAGGCAGAGGTGACTGGAACCCACCAAACAGTTAAATTAATGTTCACCTACAACAAGTTAGTAGAATTTTGTCTCGCCCTGTAAAATCTTCTATCGACGATTCGATCACAGATAAATTCACCATATGTTTACCCTGATTTTCTAATGCGCTTTCATGAATTTGGGGGTCTCGCAACATCCGGCCAATGATGCCGTTCTCACTATATGGGCGTCACGATTGCTATTGTGCTTTTTTGCCATGGCAACCGCGCTGTGCTTTAGTGCGCCTGCAAAAGCCCAAACGTTTTCGGCTGACTGGACCAATTTGGGTGTTGGCAGCATTCAGGGTGTGTCTACTGGATCGTCAATAACCGCTGGCCCGCGAACTGTAACAATCTCCCATAGTCAAATCACCGATGGTGGGCCGTTCACCAACTTCTATGGAACGGAGATGCTGAACTATTACAGTGGCACCATTGGCACACAAAACGGCACATTACTCTACTCTATGGACAATGATACGTTTGATCCCGATGATCGTTTTCAATCCATATTCAGTTTCGATGGATCGGTATCCAATCTCGCATTTAGCCTCGCTCATGTTGATTTGGGAACGACACGCCATGATGGCGTAACTATTGAATATCGTAATGGCGTTGGTGCTTGGCTAAACGTCCGATCTAATCCTTCGCTCTATACTTTGGGAACTGTCGTAGGCACGACTACACTGTCCGGCACGCCCGGCTTTCATGTTACGGGAAGCGCCGGAGGCCTTACCAGTACAACTGGCAATATCAACGTCGATTTCGGTGCGACAAATATCACCGAAGTGAGGATAACCTACCATTTTGGCCAAACTCCCGCCGGTGACCCGGCAGGCAATGTCCAGTATATGGGTTTGTCGGATTTCACATTTCAGGTTCCCGGCGTCTCGGTATCCGATCTGTCATTAGCCAAATCAGTGAGCAACACGACGCCCGCTACCGGCACGGCGATTGACTATACGTTGAACCTGACTAACAGCAACACTTCTGCTGCAGATTCGAATGTGGAGGTACAGGATATCCTGCCTACAGGTGTTACGTTCAATTCAGCGACAGGCTATGGATCCTACAATAACGTTACTGGCATATGGACCGTGCCAGCCATTGCACCTGGCCAAACCCGATCGATAACGCTCAACGTCACGATCACGGCGCCCAACGGCACCAGCATAACCAACTTATGCGGAAGTGTTCTCGCAATCCAATTTCGATACAGACAGCACGCCTAACAATGGCAGCGCAAGCGAAGATGATGATGCGACCGCGACGTTTACAACAACCGGTACCCGAACCGCCGGGACGCCGCCAAATTTGTCTGCGACTTGCCCCATTTCAAATCAAATCGTCTTTGACTGGGATACAAATTCATGGACTGCGGGCACAACCAACAACACCTATGCTGTTCCCGGTATCGGCGACATGAATATTGACATTGCGCTATCGGGCGGCACGTTCGTTAATGACGCAAGTTTTGGGGGCCTTTCCCCCTCACTGGCAAATGTCAACAATGACGATCGACTTGCCGACCGCAGTTCCTAGCGCACAATTCACAATTTTCGATATCGACTTCGCTGCGAATGACTTTGCCGACAAGGCTACTGTTACCGGGAGTTTTAATGGCACATCCGTCATTCCAACCCTAACAAATGGCGTCGCAAACTATGTCGTCGGAAACACTGCGATCGGCGATGCCGGATCAGGCGGCACATCGGGAGATGGTAACGTTGTAGTTACCTTTAGTTCGCCGGTGGATACAATAACGATCGTCTACGGCAACGCAGCAACCGCACCCGCCAATCCCGATGGACAGGCTGCGGCATGGTTTGACATCACATTTTGTGAACCGGAATCATCGCTCAGCGTTACCAAAATCAGTCAGGTCATTAGCGATCCAATCAACGGCAACAGCAACCCCAAAGCCATTCCCGGCGCTACCCTTCAATATTGCATATTGATGGCCAATTCAGGCAGCGGAACCGCCGATACTGTTGTGGCAACCGATACCATTCCAACGAACGTGACCTATATAGCAGAAACCATGCGAAGCGGCAGCATCCGACAGTGAACATTCAGTCGATTGCCCTGGGGCCAAGGTGGAGTTTTTGGAAGTCCCCTGCCCTGCCTTTTTTGGCGGTTTAATCTCTTTTTTTTGAGCGGTGCTTTAGAGCGTTCAATTACAGAGGCTTGGCGTTTTTTGATGCGGCCAAAGGCGCGGTTGCGCGCGGCCTCTGCCAATCCTTTAGGCATGCGGCCAACAAGCCACTGCTTCCCAGGTTCGGCAGGAACAATCCCTGCATCCGTCCATGAGGCTGTGTTGATTTCACTGGTGATGATCCATTGCTTCTGATCGTCCAGGCCGCAAGCCTTTCTCATTCGGCCAGTTAGTTCAATGGCATCAACACCAGGTTTGGGTTCTGTGTGTGTGATGGGCGCAAGCAAAACCGTTGGTTCATGCCCCTCTTTCATGACACGCGCCAGAACGATCGCGCACGGGCGATCCTTCTCTCCGTCAATGAGTCCTTTTTCCTTGTCTCTTTTGAATAGGAAATCAAAGCAGATAATATCTCCGCTTTGCGGTTCTGGCTTCTTCAAGGGGCTTCAATTCCTTGTTTGCGCAAATCGGATGCGATTTCATCATCCATACTGCTATCCAGGTGGCTGTAATCAGCCGCCTCAAGAGCCTCTACCCACTCGTCGGGCAATTCTTCAACAAAGTAATGCCTGCGGGTGTCTCGTGCCTTCAATCGCTCATATTCGTCTATGTCGATCAAAACGCGTGACGGGTGTCCGTGTTTCGTGATAGCAATTGGCTTCTTGGCGGCCTGCTCAATAAACAGCCCCGTGCTATTTTTGAATTCTGTCGCCGTGACAGTGGTAATATCGCTCATATGACCCTCCGTGGTCTAAATTAGCTAATATGTTTATATAGTCCATTTTAGCTAAATATCGCCTTAACAAGCAAGCTTTTTCGTCCATTCTGTTGATAATACAGGCTATTTTCTCGTGTTTAGTAGGTTTTCGCAATAGAATATCGGTGTGAACCGAACACCGAGAGAACCAGTAACCAACGACTTGATCGATTTTTTGAAAGCCGAACAAGAACGCACTGGTGTAGGAATCTCAAAGCTCATGCGAGGCAAACGGGACACGATCCCCGATGGGTTGAAATCTTCCAGAGTTATTGTCAAAAGTAGTGTCTGGCAAGTTAGTCATGCGGCTGGCATGTCGTCCTTGTTCACCTCGCTTCCATCTTTAGACTTCACGCCTTCAATCACCTTCGCCAGGTGTCTGAAGCCTCTCAATTTGCGCCAGGAATCTTCTGCGCATAATCCCATCTTGCAGACCATCGTCAACATCGTATTGCGCGTGACACAACCTTTGGCTTGGCGTGTTCCATGCCGGAACGTCGCAAAACTCGACTCAATGACATTGGTTGTCCTGATACGGGTCCAGTGTTCCGCTGGAAAGTCATGAAATGCCAGCAACGCGTCACGGTCTTTCGATAAGCATTCCACCGCCTCGGGGTACTTTGCACCGAAACGTTCCTCAAAATTATCGAACGCCTTTGCTGCATCAGCTCGATCTTCTGCCATCCGGATATCATGCAGACCCTGCTTCGCTTTCTCCTGGACAGACTTCGGCAGATAGTTCAGCACATTGCCGGTCTTGTGCATCCAGCAACGTTGCCAGCAACGTTGAACGCCCGTCTCCGGATACACTTCCTCCACTGCGGCCCGGAAGCCCGGGGCGCCGTCTCCAATTGCCAACTTCGGGGGTTGGTCCAGACCCCGTTGTTTCAGAGACAGCAACACCTCACGCCAGCTCTGTTTTGACTGCCTGACACCATCTTCGATTGCCAGGAAGTGCTTGTGACCCCGGCTGTTCACGCCGATGATAACCAGGCAGCACAATCGGCCATCGTCGCCTCTGAGACCACTGTAGATGCCATCAGCCCGGATATGGACCCATTCATCAGACACCGCTCGAGTACACCATTGCTTGTATTCAGCTTCCCATTGCCGCTTCAAACGCCCCGCGACATTGGCCGGCAGCCCTTTAGCCTCGGGGCCGGCAATAGCTTCCGGTGCGCTCTGCATCTGGCCACTCGAAACACCCTTCAAATAAAGCCAGGGGTTCGCCGCGTCCAGCGTCGCCGTTCGCCGGATGCAGGGCGGTACAACCAGAGATTGAAAACATTCCGGCGTACCTTCACGGCTACGGATCTTCGGCACCTCGACGCTGACCTTGCCAACCCCTGTAATCACCTCTCGTTCGCGATGATGGCCACTGCGGACAACGCGCTGTCGTCCGTCAGCCGTTTTGTGACCATCAAACTTTGTCATCAACTCATCCGGCTCTGCCTGGACCGCTTCGGCGATTAACTGCTTCGCACCCGGTCTGAGTAGTTCTGTCAGTGGTTCAATTCCCTCCGGTCTACCCGGATCAATCACAGTATCTTTTGCCATGTGTGGCGGGCTCCTCTTGCTACTTTCGATTTCCAGACAAAAACGATTTCAGCAAGGCACGCCCCATACTTCAAATTCTTCCAGACACCAGATCCGGTTATAACTCCTTTGGGTTGACCCAATGCTGTAATGGTAGTTGAAGTGCGGACGCCCCCTTCGACTGTTTGCACAACTACACAACCTTGCAATCCACGTGGATCCTTCATGACGAGATCGTAGTCAACAATCGACTGGCTTCTACATATGCCCTCCGCGACAATGGGTGGTTGAGGTGATGGCGCAGGAGTTTGGTTGTCTGCTATTGCGAGGACACGCTTAAGGCTCTCCAACTCCGCTTTGTACTGGTCTAGTTCGGATTGTTTAGCAGAAATGCCAGCTTCTAAAGCCTTTAGCCGTTTAACAACGTCGGCATTCTCACTTGCAGTCATATTCTGGCCAAATGCAGGCCCGCTTAGCACGAAGGCTATCAACCATAGTGGCGTTGTTGCTCTATATCGTGAATGTTTAATTGGAATGCCCCCAAAGAATCACTGAATATACTGGCTAGCATCTATCAAGATGAAACTGAACAGAGACTATAAAAATACTTGAGTTACTCAGCGATAGGCTGTTTTACGACCCACAGATTTTTTGCCGATCCTTTACCAGATCAAGAAATTCCGAAACATCCATTAGCCAATCCCGCTGTGCGGGGCGAAAGCTGTCATGCAATCGGCGTGGCAATATGAGTTGCAAATGTTTGGCCTGCATTTCGTCGGTCTGGTTCTCTGATATACCGGGCTCCAGTGTGAGCAGGTGTTTGTTGTCGATCCTCGCCGCCTCGGAAAGCACCTGCCGCCATCGGTCCTTCAGGGTGGACTTTGCTCCAAGCATCGTTAAACACTCCGCCGGAAAGCTGGGGTCATGATACTGCTTATTTCCAGGGAATAAAAAATCAGGTTTGTTACGGTTTTCTGTTTGCGCTCCCCGGTTATAGCAAATGTCGCTCGCAAGAAATACCGCTTCCAGATGATGTTCCAGAGCTTGGCCCACACGTGATTTGCGGCGGTTCTGAACACTTAGCGAAAATGAGAGAAAGCCATCAACATCTGCACCGTCCGGCGCATTGAAACCTCCAGCGGTCCGCTTTGCCACGATACGGCGTTCCAGTCTGCGGAAAAGCTGTTCTTCCATATCCATCCAGCCCAGTAGAGCTTCGTCCGGGTCATCTGCCGGAGAAATATCAGATGCTGCTGAATGCGCAATCTCTGAAAACATTTTGGTCGTTGGAAAGGCGAGGTCAAATTGTTCGATGATGTTATCAAGGCGATCAACCTCCGGTTCCTCTGGTTCTATTCCGAGCTCGTCCAAGATATAACGAGCTGCAAAATCCAGATAATGATCGTTTTTTCCTGCGATTTCAGCAAGTTCAAATCTAAATTCAGGCTGTTCATCAAGTCCAAACAGCCACGTAAGCTGGTTCTCTATTGTGCTGTCTGAAGGCGCAATCATGACCATGACCGTTTCATCGCGGCAAAGCGCAATAAACAAAACATCGTTTTCCTGCATCATTCCGGTTATTTCATTGGTGCGGTAGTATAACCGGTACTCAGTCCTGACAGGATTCTTGCGGCGAGAATCATACCAACTCACGGTGTCATCGACAGTTACTGCCTCTTGTTCTTGTCCAAGCCAGATATAACGTGCGGGAATCCCGCGACGGTCATCATCCCCGAATAGACCACGCAGTCTCGAAGAGCCGTTGAATTCATGCTGGTTGGAAGTGGCTGGAGTGGTTTCAACCGCACTGAGTCGCTTGACCGCCACGCCTGTAAAATGGTCGGATAGCTGTCCCCGCCTCATACTATCTACCCTTTATTTCTAAGCAGGTACTTTCGGATTTCAACCAATTTGCGCAAGCTATGATTATCCGCTCATGCGGCCATCGGGTTTTCCCTTTGAGCGCGCATTCCCAGACCGTGGCAACTCGCCATCCAGCATCGCTCAGAGTGGAGCGATTGACTTTGTCATTCCGACGATTGCGAGCTATCTTGGCTCTCCAGAAATCTCGCCGCGTTGATGGCATTTTGAACAGATGACAATCATGCCCGTGCCAGAAACAGCCATTCGCCATGACGACGGCGTCATATCGCGGAAAAACGATGTCAGGTCTTCCCGGCAATCTCTTGTCATGAAGCCGGAATCGGAAACCCGCCGCATGAAGCCCTTGCCGTAATATCATTTCCGGTTTGGTGTTCTTTGACCGTATTCCTGACATCATGCGGCTGCGAACGTCCGTTGCAACAATGTCAGCCATGAGCAAGCACGGGTTCCCGTTCGGGGCGAGTGACGGAGACCGGCTCTGTAGATTGACCGCTTTCCCTTCGTGCAATCGTTGCTGCAATATGCGGCTGCATGGCTTTTGCCAGAAACTCAACCACAGGAACTACCACCGCATTTCCAAACTGGCGGTATGCCTGTGTATCTGAAACCTCGATCCGCCACTTTCGGTCACCGCGCTCAAAACCCATAAGCCTTGCGCATTCGGTTGGAGTCAGCCTTCGAGGGTGGGGACCCGACTGGTCAACAAGGATCTCCGAGCCATCTTTGTAATAGCGTGCAGAAAGAGTGCGAGTTACATCATCCGGACCGAACATGCTAAATCCGAAGCCATTACCTTTAGCGGAATGCTTTTTCTTGTATCCTTGGAGATATTCCCACAGGCGGGGAGTGAGTGTATATTTGGGATCGACATCCTCATGCCGGTCAAGAATGCTACCGAGTTTAGGACCATCTTCCACTGGCGGCAATTCAAGAGCATCCAGATCAAACGCAGTTGGATCTCTGAAGCCGACTATAAAAACACGCTGGCGTTTCTGAGGAACCCAGGGCTCTGAACTAATAACGCGCGCTTGCACTTTGTACTTGAGCTCATTTTCCAGAACATTCATGATCGTGGCAAAGGTTTTCCCGCCATCATGACTGGCAAGATTTTTCACGTTTTCCGGAACAAACGCTGCTGGACGGTGATGTGCGATGATCTGCGCAGTGTCAAAAAACAGTGTTCCTTGTGTATCGCAAAGAAACCCGTGCGGTCTTCCCAGTGCGTTTTTTTTCGAAACACCGGCTATTGAAAAAGGCTGGCAGGGGAATCCTGCCAGCAGCACGTCATGTTCCGGTATCTTGTCAGGCTCCCCGGAGAACTCGCGTATATCACCAGCAACAGGATGATTATCACGGAAGTTAAGAGCATAGGTTTGCTGTGCATTGGCGTCCCATTCTGACGTGAACGTACAATGACCGCCAATTCCTTCAAAGCCTATACGCAAACCGCCTATACCTGCAAACAAATCAATGAAACGGAAGGCAGATCTACCGCTTCGCACAGGTTGCTTACCGGCGGCTTCATCCAGCACTTTTTCCTTCAGACGGGGTAGCGCTGCACCTTCAACATATCGATAAATAGTGCGTTCCGATACTTCAAGCAGGCTCGCTGCCTCTTCGAGCGTAAGGCCAGCCCGGCTGCAAAGCTGCGTAAATCTGTTTGAACTTGTTGGTATTTTTCGCACTGAGACTCCCATCTGTGTCATTTTTTGACAGAATGGCAGAAAGATTCCCTCTGCGCAACATTGTTCTTGATATGTTCTCATCAATCAAAAGCGGGTTTTCGTTATCAAAGGAATCTGCCACATAGTCATTTCTTTCGTCGCCTGTTCTACTGTTTGTTATCCTTGAGATTTTATTTTTTAGATGCTCAAACTAAATAATCTTGTTACTCAAAGAATCGAGGGTCAAGGGGGCGATGAATGACTGACGATTCTCTTATTAACAATCCTGATGCGGATCGTCTGATCCATGGGCTTCGGGACACCGGTTACAATTTCAATACAGCAGCAACTGATATAATTGACAACTCAATCGCGGCAGGTGCGAAGCACGTCGATGTCTTGCTGGACATGGACACAGAGGGACGGAAGATTGTCTCCTTTGCAGACGATGGCCACGGCATGACTGCGGATGAGCTTCATGGGGCAATGCGGTATGGCGCCCCTGTCCGCGCGAACTTGGCATCACTTGGCAAATTCGGCCTCGGGCTAAAGACTGCTTCAAGCTCAGTCTGTCGACACTACACTGTATTGAGCCGTCGCTCGAAAGCGCAACCTTTAGCGAAACTTGCTTGGGACCTTGACCATGTGACCGGTGTAAATCGGTGGGAGATGCTACGCGAGCCGGTTTCTGAAGAGGAACAAGAGCGCTTCGATGAGCTGATTGGAGACCATGGCACCATGGTCGTCTGGAAAAAGTGCGACCGTATTCTTGATAAGGAGTACGTTGCAGCCGGCGGCACACATGAAATGAAAGCGCTAAAGCGAAAGGCGACGAGTCTCAGCGGCCACTGCTCACTAGGGCCTGTTGACATTCGGGGTTTCCAAACTTGCTGAACTCTGCTTCAAGCTTCCCAAATGGAGGTTTGAATGAACGAAGAGCGTTTTGTTATTTCGGATGAGCTTTGGAAAAAGATTGCGCCGCTCCTGCCAGGCAAGGCCGGGGACCCGGGCGCGACGGGTCGCGATAACCGGCGTTTCATGGAGGCGATACTATGGCGGGTCCGGACAGGGGCACCCTGGCGTGACCTGCCCGGTGAATTCGGGAAGTGGAATACGGTGTTCAAGCGGTTTCGCCGGTGGGCGGAAGCAGGCATTTTCGAGAGTCTTTTCAATGGCATGAATGGTGAGCCAGACCTCGAATATGTTCTCATCGACGGAACGATTGTCCAGGCCCATCAGAAGGCTTCGGGCGCAAAAGGGGGCTCAGCATCAGGCCATCGGGCGGTCTCGTGACGGGCTGACAACCAAAATCGTCGCACTGGTGGATGCGCTCGGGAATATGCTGCGGTTCCTGCTTCTGCCCGGACAGCCGCACGATATGAAGGGGGTGGCTCCGTTGATCCATGAGGTCTCATTTGGAGCGCTTCTGGCCGACAAGGCTTTCGACGCTGACTGGCTCCTGCAGGACCTCGACACGCGAGGCGCTGCTGCTGTCATCCCGCCCAAAGCAAACCGAAACGTGCAGCGAGACTACGATGCGCACATGTACAAGTGGCGTCATCTCATCGAAAACTACTTCGCAAAGATCAAGGAATTCAGAGGTATAGCAACCCGATACGACAAGACCGACACCAGCTATGCCGCCAACTGGTATCTCACCGCAACGCTCATTGCTAGGCGCGGATTGTCAACAGGCCCTAATATTTCATAAATATTGAATTTGTTGATGTCGGCACTTGACCACAGACACACAATGGTGCTTGTCGCATTGCTCCAATGACATGTTGGATCTACCGGTGCGGACGTGGCGAAATGGTAGACGCAGCAGACTTAAAATCTGCTATCCGAAATGGGTGTGCGGGTTCGAGTCCCGCCGTCCGCACCAGTTTTACCGGAAAACTCCCGGACGAGGGTGAAGGCTCGGCGACAAGTTAAATCAAAGCATTGCTGTGTCCACCGGCTGATCAAGCAATATGCGGCCAGACAGTTCAAACACAGCAGGAGCAGTGGCAATATGCGCATCGCGAAAACGGCGTTGCAGGCTGTTATCCTTGTATACTGCCGCACCGCCACCCAGAGTATAGGAGATCTTGCATATCTCGGCAGGTGTCTCCGTCGCATGCGCACAAGCCAGTCTGAGATTGCCGCGTGATGCTGCCGTCAGTTCGCCGTCACCTGCCGCTTCTGCCCAACTCTGCGCAATGGCATTCTCCAAATAATGAAAAGCACCGTTCAAACTTGCCGTCGCTCGGGCAATCTCAACCTGCACAGTTGCTCGCTGTGCCATTGAGCGGCCGCCACCAGGGGTTTTCTTGTTAATCGCAATCTGCGTCATTTCATCCAACGCTGCGTGCGCATTGCCCAGTGCCACCGAACATACACCAAGTGCCAACAGCCCGAAGAGCGGAAATTTATACAATGCGCCCTGCTCTCGCGGTTTGTCTGAGATGAAAGAAACGCTGCGTCGCTTCTGAACCTTTATTGCATTTACTTGAAAATCGCCTGACCCGGTACCCTGCATACCCGCAACATGCCAAGTGTCGATAAATTCAACCTCGTCTACCGGGAAATAGAGCATCCGGTGATAAGGTGCACCATTTTCGAACTTCTGCAGTTCGCCATCCTTGAAAATCATAGCGCCGCCGCCAAGCCAGCTGCAATTGGGCGAACCTGAGCCCCATTGCCACCGCCCAGAAAAGACATAGTGGTCTCCCCTATCATCGGCTTTGCCCATCGGTGCAAAAACGCCGCCCGTGATCACATCTGATGGACCGAATATCTTACCTGCCACATCCTCATCCAGATAAGCAGCTGCCAGCGATGAGGTCACAGCAATCATCGCACACCAACCCGCGCTGGCATCTGTCTCCGACAAAGTTGCGATCACTTTCAAAAAGTCCAACGGATCCAATTCCAATCCACCAAGCGACGCCGGTTTGGACAGATTATACGCTCCCGCCTCTGCAAGCTTTTGCGCTAGGTCATTAGGAAGATGCCGTGTGTCCTCAGACTCTGGTGCCCGTTTGGAAACTTCTGGCAGCAAAGCCAATATATTGGCTCCGGTGTTGCCGCCAATGCCTTCTATATCATATCGCAATCCGCGCATCTGCCTCTCCTTTGGTTCCAGCATAAGACTTCCGCTTGGTCGTTCCAGCAAAAACATCTAGTGGTTAGATGATGCGTTTCACGGTACTCTTCGCAATATTATTCTTGTTGGCAAGCTGCGCAGATCAAGTCGATACCGACTCTGCTCCGGGACCCAATCAGATTGTGCGTCTGTCGGATTCAGAAATCAAAGGACTGGACCCGCAAAAAATCTCTGATCTGTCATCACTTCGAGTTGCGGCTGATCAGTTTGAAGGACTGACACGGCAAAATGCCAAGGGGAAAATTGAACCGGGGCTGGCCAAAAGCTGGTCCGTGTCGGCCAATGGTCTGCAATGGACGTTCGTCCTCCGAGAGGACCTACAATTCTCTGACGGAGCGCCAATTGCTCCACCGCTATTCGTGGAAATATTTGATCGCCTGCAACAACCCAAAACCGCATCACCCACCAAGACCCTGTTCGAAAATATTCAAACCGTCGAAGCGCGGGAAGGCCAAGTCTTAGTTTCGCTGAAAAATCCAACCCCGCAATTGCCGGACCTGCTAGCGCATCCGGCATTGGCCGCTATTCCCATACACCGGATTGTGAAGATCGGTGACGCATGGACCAATGACCGGCCGATGATAACCAGTGGTGCCTATCAACTCGAACGCTGGCTGCTCAATGACCATGCCAAACTGGTTTATAATCCCAAATGGCAGGGTAAGGCCGTGCCTGTTAAAAACATAATCTGGAAACCGATGGACGATAGCCTCTCCGGCATGCGGCTTTTTCTGGCTGGCGATGCTGACATAACCTCTGACTATCCATCCAGTCGGTATAAATGGTTACAAGAAAACCATCCTGAAAATATCCATAGTGTCCCCTATCTGGGTAGCTATTATTTCGCCTTTAACACGCGCAAAGCACCATTTGATGATCCACGGGTCCGCAAAGCCCTTTCAATGACGGTCGAGCGCGAATGGATCGCCGACCAAGTCATCGGCATTGGCAACCTCCCCGCATGGGGATTGTTGCCTCCCGGATTGGCAGGACAAAAAGCCTATAAACCCGATTGGGCGAATTGGCCTCGCGAGCAGCGCCTGTCGACGGCCAGAAAATTGCTGCCGGAAGCGGGATATGGACCAAAGAATCCCTTGGAGTTTGAAATCCGTTTCAACAGTTCGGCAGAACATCGACGTGTATCAGTAGCGTTAGCTTCAATGTGGAAACCACTGGGTGTGGAGGCTAGTCTGTTCAACAGTGAGGCGGCTCTACATTTTGCCGCGCTCCGTCAGCACGATTTTGCACTTGCCCGTTCCGGCTGGATAGCGGACCTTCCAACACCAGAAAACTTCCTACTGGTTCATCAAACCGCCAATGGTAGCGGCAATTACTCAGGCTATGACAATCCGGAATATGATCGTATTTTGGCTCAGGCAATTGCCGAACCCGACGCAAGTGAGCGCAAAGCATTGATGTACAAAGCAGAGATTCTACTGGCAGAGGACACGCCCATCCTGCCGCTATATTTTTACGTGACACGATCACTCGTTTCTAAACGGATTGCAGGATGGGAGAATAATATTTCCAATGTGCACCCCAGCCAAACTTTGCGTATACAGGCGGAATGACGCTTATGAACTCCTCGCTGCTTCGCAAGTCGGCCATTTTACTATCTATGGTTTTTGGCCTGACATCATGCAGCTTTGTTGGCGAAGAAGATCATATTCGCGTGATGGTTATCGATGACGATGAAGCGCGGATAAATCCAATAGGAACGAGACTAGGCTATACCTCTTCAACAATGCGCTCCGCGATGGCTAGAGGATTGGTTGGTCTTGACGAAGCAGGGCGAGTTGTCCCAGCACTCGCCGCTCGCTGGATCGTGACGGATGACGGTCTGAGCTATATATTCCGGCTGGGAGAAGCTAAATGGGATGACGGGCGGCAAGTCACGGCAGAGCGCATCGCCAGATTGCTAACAGAGCGATTTGCTGAACTGCAAAATAGCCGGCTGCGAAACGACCTTGAGGTTGTTGATGAGGTCGTATCAATGACCGGCAGAGTGATTGAAATCCGGCTGAAGGCTCCCAGCCCCAATTTTCTCCAACTTTTGGCACAACCGGAAGTTGGTCTGTTCCGGGCCGGACATGGCGCTGGACCAATGCGTCTGCTGGACGAGGAAAACGGGATGAGGTTGGGGGTATTCGAGGAACCCTCGACCGACGATGAGGAGTCCGAAGAAGATGATAGATGGGTTTTGTTAAATCGCGAAACTGCAGCGAAGGCTATTGCCCGATTTGATGCGGGATATGTCGATCTGGTTCTAAATGGCCGCTTCTACTATCTGCCTCTGATCGACCAATCCGGTATCGATTCCAATAATTTGCAGCTTGATCCGATTGCCGGTCTTTTCGGGCTGCGTTTCTTATCGGCAGATGGTTTCTGGACCGTTCCGGAAAACCGTGAAATTCTGTCCATGGCGATTGACCGGCCTGCTCTATTGACATCCTTTCCCAGTGTAACGGCATGGAAAATACGGCAGAAAATAGTTCCGGAAGCGCTGGATGTCGAAGGGATTAGTGCACGCCCGGACTGGTCGAGCATGACGATGGAAGACCGGCGCGAGTTCGCCCGTAATCATGTTCGCGGATGGAAAGCTACGGAAGGTGACATTGAGCCGCTCTCTATCGGACTGCCCGATGCACCCGGGGCCGATATTCTCTTTCTTCGTATCCGCGCCGATCTTCTCCGTGTCGGGCTCGAAGTCAGGCGTGTTGATATGAACGACGAAGCGGATGCGCGGTTGATTGACGAAGTTGCACCTTATGATAGCGCCCGCTGGTTTCTCTCCCGGCTGACCTGCGCACAGACGCCGGTTTGCCTCAATGACGCCGATACCAAATTGGAAGAGGCGGATGCGGCAACCAATCTGGACATAAAGGCACGGCTTTATGCAGAGGTGGAACAGCAGCTCGTCAATCACTACAACTATATTCCGTTAGGTGTGCCGGTACGCTGGTCTCTAGCTAGACCCGGACAGCGCGGTTTTGCGGTCAACCCGCGCGGTTGGCACCCATTGAATCCACTGGTTGGCATCCCTATATCTTGACTGTATGAGTAGCGTAAGACAGGGAGGACCAAATATGGCCATTTCCGAGGAACAATTAAAAAAGCTGGCTGAGCAATTGCCGGATGTCGAGTTATAACCGGATCTGGTGTCTGGAAGAATTTGAAGTATGGGGCGTGCCTTGCTGAAATCGTTTTTGTCTGGAAATCGAAAGTAGCAAGAGGAGCCCGCCACACATGGCAAAAGATACTGTGATTGATCCGGGTAGACCGGAGGGAATTGAACCACTGACAGAACTACTCAGACCGGGTGCGAAGCAGTTAATCGCCGAAGCGGTCCAGGCAGAGCCGGATGAGTTGATGACAAAGTTTGATGGTCACAAAACGGCTGACGGACGACAGCGCGTTGTCCGCAGTGGCCATCATCGCGAACGAGAGGTGATTACAGGGGTTGGCAAGGTCAGCGTCGAGGTGCCGAAGATCCGTAGCCGTGAAGGTACGCCGGAATGTTTTCAATCTCTGGTTGTACCGCCCTGCATCCGGCGAACGGCGACGCTGGACGCGGCGAACCCCTGGCTTTATTTGAAGGGTGTTTCGAGTGGCCAGATGCAGAGCGCACCGGAAGCTATTGCCGGCCCCGAGGCTAAAGGGCTGCCGGCCAATGTCGCGGGGCGTTTGAAGCGGCAATGGGAAGCTGAATACAAGCAATGGTGTACTCGAGCGGTGTCTGATGAATGGGTCCATATCCGGGCTGATGGCATCTACAGTGGTCTCAGAGGCGACGATGGCCGATTGTGCTGCCTGGTTATCATCGGCGTGAACAGCCGGGGTCACAAGCACTTCCTGGCAATCGAAGATGGTGTCAGGCAGTCAAAACAGAGCTGGCGTGAGGTGTTGCTGTCCCTGAAACAACGGGGTCTGGACCAACCCCCGAAGTTGGCAATTGGAGACGGCGCCCCGGGCTTCCGGGCCGCAGTGGAGGAAGTGTATCCGGAGACGGGCGTTCAACGTTGCTGGATGCACAAGACCGGCAATGTGCTGAACTATCTGCCGAAGTCTGTCCAGGAGAAAGCGAAGCAGGGTCTGCATGATATCCGGATGGCAGAAGATCGAGCTGATGCAGACAAGGCGTTCGATAATTTTGAGGAACGTTTCGGTGCAAAGTACCCCGAGGCGGTGGAATGCTTATCGAAAGACCGTGACGCGTTGCCGGCATTTCATGACTTTCCAGCGGAACACTGGACCCGTATCAGGACAACCAATGTCATTGAGTCGAGTTTTGCGACGATCCGGCATGGAACACGCCAAGCCAAAGGTTGTGTCACGCGCAATACGATGTTGACGATGGTCTGCAAGATGGGATTATGCGCAGAAGATTCCTGGCGCAAATTGAGAGGCTTCAGACACCTGGCGAAGGTGGTTGAAGGCGTGAAGTCTAAAGATGGAAGCGAGGTGAACGAGGACGACATCCCAGCCGCATGATTAACTTGCCAGACACTACTTTTGACAATAACTCCGTTAGAAGCAGGCTGATCGCAAATACCATGAAGAGCCTGCACCAAATGAAAGAACATTAAAAACAGCAATTGATTATTGGCACTAATCGCTCCATAATATTTTTGGATTTGACATCGCTTGGGGAGAGGCAGCTTGCTTAAGAAGCTTGGGATCACGTTTGCCGTCATAACGCTTGCGGCTATCGCCGGAATTTTTACCTTCCAAAAACAGATCGGTATGATCATTTTTGATCGTGCTGTTCAGGCGCAAATGGGAACAGACAATAGGGAAGCGCTAGCGGACGGCTTGCATGTCGGGCTTTGCGGCACGGGCTCTCCTCTTCCCAATCCTGACCGCGCAGGTGCGTGCAATGTCGTGATTGCAGGCGAACAAATCTATGTCGTAGACATAGGCGAAGGTGGTTCGCGTAATCTCAATCTGATGGCAATACCGGTCGCCGAGACAGATGGCGTATTGCTGACTCATTTCCACTCGGATCATATTGACGGAATGGGACCGCTAATGTTGTTCCACTGGACCCAAGGCGCATCGACTGCACCATTGCCAGTATATGGCCCGACTGGTGTTGCAGCAGTAGTAGATGGTTTTAACGCGGCTTATGCAACTGACAATAGCTACCGCATTGCCCATCACGGTGAAAAAATTGTGCCGTCGACTGGCGGCGGAGCCGAAGCACGACCCTTTGAAATGAACGGTGAAACCACAATCGTGCTCCAAAAGGATGGCCTGAAAATCACGGCCATCAAGATTGACCATGATCCGGTTGACCCCGCAGTAGGGTATCGCTTTGACTATAAGGGCCGGTCGGTTGTGATCAGCGGTGATACAGCGAAATCCGCTTCTCTGGAACGCGCGGCGAAAGGTGCTGATCTGTTGGTACATGATGCGCTAGCCTCACACATGGTCAAGCGAATGACTGCTGCACTGGAAAAACGCGGGATGAGCAACACTGCGACCATTACGAAAGACATTCTCGACTATCATGCATCCCCGACCGATGCAGCTGAATCAGCACAGACGGCAGGCGTAAAACAACTGGTGCTCAGCCATTTGGTACCGCCGCTTCCAACATCATTTCTTTATCCTGCCTT
Organism: uncultured Parasphingorhabdus sp.; assembly: GCA_951813595.1. Taxonomy (GTDB): domain Bacteria; phylum Pseudomonadota; class Alphaproteobacteria; order Sphingomonadales; family Sphingomonadaceae; genus Parasphingorhabdus. The sequence goes on from CATOTQ010000001.1 coordinate 185,969, forward strand.
TCTGGATGATGCGCCCGACAAGTTTGACGGCCCAATCATCGTCGGTGAAGATGGCATGTTCTTCAGCCTGCCAGCTGATTCCGACACGATCGAACAAAGCAAGTTGATGTAGGGAAAATTCTGCCATGTATGTGATCAACGGTGCACTGGGTTCGCCCTATTCGATGAAGATGCGAGCTTTGTTTCGCTGTCGCAGAATCACCCATATCTGGAACCATGGAGCGAGTGCACAAGCTGCCCAGTCCAAGGTAAAAGCGCCGGTCATACCAGTGATTGAATATCCCGATGGCAGCTTTCATAATGATAGCACACCTGTCCTCTATGATTTGGAAAAACGCCATACCGAACGTAGCGTCGTTCCTCCCGATCCGGCAAAAGCCTTTATCGCGCATCTGCTGGAAGATTTTGCCGATGAATGGCTAACTAAGGCGATGTTTGGCTATCGTTGGCTTGAGGAAGTTGACCAGACCCAGATGAGCCGCTGGCTTGCCTATGATGCCTTCAAGGGTGGCGGACTTGAACAGATTGAAGCGTTTTCCAGCCAGTTCAGAGAGCGGCAAGTTGGACGAATGGCTCTTGTTGGCTGCACACGAGAAAATTTCCCACTGATCGAAGCGTCTACACGGGCCGTTTTGCAGGCACTGGAAGCGCATGTTGTGAACGAGCATTATCTGTTCGGCTCCCGACCTTCTTTGGCAGAGCTCGGGATGTATGGGCAACTATCGCAATTAGGTGTGGACCCGACCTCACAGTCAATGATGCAGAGCGATTTTCCCTACTCCTTCCGCTGGCTGCTCCACATTGATGATATGTCGGGCATTGAAGGCGAGTGGGATGCACCCGATACTCCGTTCAAACCAATCATCCGAAAACTGTTGGAGCAAGTTAGCGCGATCTATGTCCCGTTCCTGCTGGCCAACGCCGCCGCGATGGAAGCGGGTGAAGAGACATTCAGCATCGAGGCGTTGGGCAAGCCCTATTCACAGGGCACATTTAAATATCAGGTCAAATGTTTGACTGATCTGAGGGCGCGCTATGCCGCATTGGATGAAGCTGCAAAGACGAGAGTTGACCCGATACTCGCGGAAAATGACTGCCTGGAATTTCTGCAATGATCGAACGTCTGTTCCCCGCGAAATTTGACAATCATTTCCCCGGCCAAAAAATCGCACTGTGGTTTTTCTATGCCCTGACCGCTCTGACGCTTTGGCGAAGCCAGCACCACATCTTCTCGGCGGATGGCGGCGCACAATCCATAGCTACGATCCCGCTCGACAGCTATGTGCAGGGCGGCGCAGAGACCGTGATTAGCGTTTTTGCGCTTTGGGGATTGGCGCAGCTCGGCATGGCTTTCATCATGCTACTCGCCTGTGTTCGTTACAAGTCAATGGTTCCGCTGCTTTGGCTTTTCATCATCTTTGAATATGGCGGGCGACTTTTAATTGGCGTGCATAAACCGATCGAAACAATCGAAACCGCACCCGGCGCCAATGCCAATCTGATATTACCGGTTATCGCTGTGGTGATGCTGGTTCTGTCGCTAATCCCAGGGAAAAAGGCAGGGGAAAGTTAAAGCGCGCCCGGCTTGGTCTTGATATTTAATTGTCCAGCCAGACCTGCGATCCGGTGTACCGCGATTTTCTGATATTCCTGCGACATCACCATGGTCTTCATCGCCTCAAGCGACGGATATTCAACCAGAGCGACCATATCCCAATTTTCCTCAACTTCGCCCAGCATCAATCCTGTTACGGATCCTGCAAAACCAGGAGTTGCACCAACGTCAGCGATGCATTTTCCGACAGCGGCACCGTAGCGCGCATAGGCCTCTGCTCCGCTCAAATCCGCATCGGAACCATCGGGATATTCTGCCTTTTCCTTGAACTTCAACAGATTGACCATCACAAATGGGCCATCTTCCTCAGCACCGAAAAAATCCATCATGGCATCGGGAGAAAGATTGACTTGATTGACGACTTTCATGGGAAAGGCTCCTTAGCCGTTGATGAAGTTGATGATCGCTTCGGAAAGCTGTTCGGGTTGATCTTCCTGCAGAAAATGTCCGCCGTCGTTGATCGTAACATGATCGACCCCCTTTGCACCGGGAATGCGTTCCTGAAATTGAGTTTCACCTCCTTTGGTCACAGGATCCCTATCGCTAAACGCGGTTAATACAGGTTTGTCGAATGTCTCCAGTACTTCCCATGCCCTGTCATTGGCATCGCGATCGGATTGATGATGCGGAAGAAGCGGAACACAGGAAGGGAATTTTCGCGCGCCAGCACTATGAGCTTCGTCAGGGTGCGGTGCGGTATAGCCATCAAGCACAGCCTGATCTTCTATACCGGACAAGATGTTGAATACCTCACCAACAGAAAATTCGGGACTTTCGGCGGCATATTTCACCCAGAATAGAAAGGCCCCTGGCGACCCGCTTGCAAATTGCTCTTGAACCATTGCTGCATTGGGAACTGGAATAGTTGGATAGAGATTGCCAAGCATTTCCGACATTTCCGGTGTGACCATCTTCGATGACGGCAAACCGGTATTGGCGATGACCAGCCGCGCAAAACGATCGACATTGTCGGCGACAACCCGCAGACCAATCAATCCGCCCCAATCCTGACACATCAAAGTAACATCCGAAATATCCATCGACCGGAACCATTGGTTCATCCAGTCGACATGGTTCTGATAGCTGTAATCATCGATATGCGATGGCTTGTCAGACTTTCCGAAGCCGATCAGATCCGGTGCGATCACGCGGAAGCCCGCGTCTACCAAAATTGGGATCATCTTGCGGTAGAGATAAGACCATGACGGCTGTCCGTGCATACACAGGATGATTTCACCATCACGCGGCCCTTCGTCGAGATAGTGCAGGCGTAGCGCTGTGCCATCAGCTGCCTTCACTTCCGAATAATGCGGCGCGAAATCATAGCCGTAAAGATTTTCAAATCGGCCGTCGGGGGTACGCAATACATCCATCGGGAATTCCTATATTAATATATTAGCACTTTATGTGTCATATGTTTGGAGTCAATTGGATTCGTTTTTTGGTGCTGGCCGCTCATTGTCAACCAACCGAAATCCGATGTGATTGGTGCCCAGACCCCGCTCCTGAAACTGGCGGGCGGCTGGCCGATAACGGGCGCAGTAGTTGGCGGCGCAGAGATAGGAGCCCCCCTTGATCACTTTTACCTTTTCGATGGCATCCACACGCGACCCGTCATTGCTGGTCCACTCCCAGACGTTGCCAAGCATGTCATAGAGGCCATAACCATTGGGTTTGAAACAACCGACCGGTGCGCGGGTTTCGAAGCCATCTTCCCCCAAATCCTTGGCTGGAAAAACGCCCTGATAATAATTGGCTTGCGGTTTTCCGTCAGGATCTTTGGGCTCCGGCAATACCGCTTCTCCACCCCTTGCGGCATATTCCCATTGCTCTTCGCTGGGCAGATCCTTTCCCGCCCACTTGGCATAGGCCAGTGCATCATCATAAGCGATCTGGACAGCCGGCACACGATCTTTCCCGTCAATATTCTCATCTGGTCCGGAAGGATGACGCCACTGTGCACCGGTTTCCCAACGCCACCACCGCGGGTCATCTTCGCTCGGCACATTGAATACGGCGGAACCAGGCACCTGCATCTCGGGCGGTGCATTCTCCACTTTTAGTGGGTCTCGTTCGGCCATCGTCCGGTAACCTGTTGCTTCAATAAAGGTAGCGAACTGCGCATTGGTGACTTCGTGGCTGTCCATCCAGAATCCTTCGATATGGATTGTCCGAGGCGGACCTTCCTCACGGTAGCGGGGGTTCTCGCCCATGACAAAGCTGCCGCCCGGTATCCAGACCATTTCTGTCTTGAGGAGACCGGAACATTGCAACTGCTCCTGTTGCACCTCATCCTGCTTACAACCGGCCAGCAAGATCGCCATGGAAAAAACTATCGCGACGCGCATGTTTCAATCATCGATATGCGAAATGATGTCGTTCACAATTTGCGACATTGTGGCGATTGTTTGATTGTTGCTTAGTCTTTGATCATGCCGGAAAAGCCGCCAGCTGTCGAAGCTTGTAGCGAGCAAAATTGCCCGGCTGCGATTCTTGTCCTTCTGTACCGATTTCGGCAATATCGCGGCCAGTGCTTGGCTTTCATGTTGCATCAGGCGCTCATAATTTTTCATCAACTGCTTGAATCGAAATCGCGCGAAATTGGTTATCAGCCTGAATGGTGCGATGTTCTCAAATACCGTTGCTCGTCGGCTGATCAGTTCCAGCAACTGCTCGCGCCAGTCTGGCGATTTATAGGGTGCGGCCAGATCGGGTCCCCAGCGGTCATAGAGAAGACTATCAATCTCCAGGTAGAGCGAGTCCATATCGTCAAAATGGCGAAACACCGAACGCAGCCCAACCCCTGCCCGCTTCGCCACCCGCGCGGCACTGGGGCTCGGATCGCCCTCTTTCATCAGTTCCATAAAGGCTGTGATGATCTTGGCACGGCTGGCCTGACTACGCTGCCGGCGACCATCGGGATGCGGATCTCTATCCGGTATCATTTCCTTTGCCAATGCGCTTTGTTTCGCCATGTTCAGTTCCGAGTAGCTCTTTTAAAATACATGCCATCCCTTATGCAGAAACACCAGTCTTTGCAGCACGCCTTCTGATTTCTGCAGCAATCAGCCAGAGCCGATCTTGCCCCCAGACGGCCAGGTCAGGTTCACCGTCAGAACCGGACAAGCGGTAGCTGGGCACGCCCCAGAGGCCAAGCCCTTCAACCATTTCATCCTGATGTTGTTCAACCACCGGTTTCCAGTCTTCGCTGCCCAGATGCCGGGACGCTTCGGCCCAGTCTAACCCTGCGGCTTCGACAGCTTGCCGCATGCCTTTTTTCGAATGCAGGGCAATGCCCTTTGCGAAAGCATGGTTGAGCAAAGATGACATCAATGCTTCGTCTTTGCCCTGTTCCATAGCCCAGGGAAGTAACGAATAAGCTTGCCGTGTTGGCTGGCCAATCGGGGTCATGACGGGTCCGAAAGGCGCGTCCAGAAACTCTGCTTCGCGCTTGGTGTCGAACATTATGTACATGCCTTTGGCGCGAGTGGCTGGAACACCGCGCATGATCATTGGCAGTACCGGCTTGTGATTGAACTGAATTCCGCATTCGTCTTTGAGGGCGATAGTGCGGTCATAGATTATCGAAGTGTAAGGTGAGTTGAGCGAGGGATAGAAGTCGAGCGTCAGCGCGCTGGCGTCAACACCGCTAACATCAATATCGGGACGCGGGCAGATGAAGGGGAGGGCGGGTTCCTTACACGCCCCCAGATCGCGGAGGCGCTGTTCGAGATAGAACAGCCGGTCCACACCCCAGTACCATTCGCCCGCATAGTAGAATGTCGCACCGGAATAGTGGCCGAGCTCCGCAAGCCGCGCGTTGCCTTTTTCGAATAGTGTATCAATGTCGACGTCTTCTTTCTGAGTGCCGGTTTTGTCAGTCCACATCGTCTCGCTGGTCTGACAAAGCGTTGCGGCAAAGGTGTCGTCAGGCAAGTCCGCTAACACGCGTCCCGCATCCAACTGGGCATCCAGAGAAGGCTTTATCAGAGCAACCTTTGGAAACTCCAAACCATAGTGCGGTGCGATCAATTCGGCATCGCGCCTTGCCCATTTGGATAGTTTTTCCAGTTCTGGCTGGTTCTTGCCACCCGCTGCCCGGATCAGATGCGGCTTGATGACAATGTCATAGCGTTCGGCAAAAGTAGCCAATACTTGCGCGGTCAAATGCGAATAGGGATCGTCCAGCTGGTGAAAATATTCAACGACATGCGGGTCGCCATTTCGATTGCGTTTCTTTTCGGTCTTAACGCGGCGCTTTTTGACGTTGCGAAGATCGGTGACCTTGTCAAATTGTCGTCGCATCAGGTGTCGCAGCCATCCTGGCGGATCGACCATCAATTGCGGGTTGGGGTTTTTATCAGGCTCCAGCATCGGCTTCCCGTTTGCTATTTTGCCGCCAGCCGATCAACTTCCAACCGACAACTCCAATGATGATCAAAATCATCCCAACCATCAGTCGCATCTGTACAAAGGTGATGGTCGGCCGCGTTATAAACACTTCGGTATGGGCCAGTGAAGCAGTCTTGAACTTGTTGCCCTCGATCATTCGCTCATCACGGATCATATCGAGTAAATCGCGCAGAGAGCGATAACGAACAACAGCTACCCGATCAATTTCTTCGCCATATTGACCCAGCATCAGGCCGACTCGCTCACTGACGAAAACCGGATGACTGCCGCGTTTGAGCAACAGTGGAAACACAATATTGGTATAGGTGGCATCAGCTTCCCGTCCTTCTGCAGAATTGTTTTGAGTCTCAAGATTGACCGCATAAAATTCCTTGCCGTCATCATTGGGTAGCATAGCCTGCAGATTTCGGGTGATGCTGCCTTCCGGTGCATCATCCAGATTGATTCCGTGCATTTTCTCAATCTGTTGCAGCATTTTCTCACCCTCGGCCTGCGGCAAGGGATCGCCATTGCCACCATACCAGATCCAGAAACTGGCGTAGAGGATGACAAGAAAAGCTGCCCAACCGATCTGCAATTTAGACATTCTCATCCCCTAGTTTGGCCAATAGATAAATTCGTCACCCACTTCAAAACGCTCCGCCAGCGTTTTGTCGACCATGATCGCGCTATCGATAACAGAAGCGTATAGCGGCGGCTTACGGTCTTTGTGATGCGCGGTCAGCAAAGCTTGAAGATTCGCCAGTTTCGCCGGCCGTTTGGCTGCCAGATTGGTCTGTTCGGTCGGATCATTTTTAAGATTAAACAGCCATTTCTTGTTTCTCCGCTCATTGACCTGCAACTTCCAGTCGCCTGCCCGCACGACCTGATAGTGGCCACTCTGCCAAAAAATGGCATCATTGGGACGCGTGAAAGACCCAGAGCCTCGAGCAAGCGGTAATAGACTTTGACCATCAATCGGCACACCCTTTGGCAGCGACGCATCGGCAGCAGCGGCAAGTGTGGGCATGACATCAATATGGGTAACGGGTTTTTTTATCCTCGTACCAGGCGCTATTTTACCCGGCCATTTGATGAAGAGAGGAACTCTGATACCGCCCTCGAACAGGGTAATTTTCCAGCCCCGATAGGGCGCGTTTACTTCAGGAAGTCCGATATAACCGGCACCGCCATTATCGCTGGAAAAGACGATCATCGTGTTATCCGCCAGACCTTCATCCTCAAGCTTTTGCATGATGCGTCCGACACTGCGATCCAGTGCGCGGAGCATGGCGGCATAGACACGCAATCGATGCGGTTTGATATCGCCAACAGCCTCATAGTCTGCCTTGGTCGCCTGGAGCGGCGTATGCACACCCCAATGCGCGAGATAGAGGAAGAACGGCCGGTTTCTGTTTGCCTCGATCACTTTCAGCGATTCATCGGTCCAGTAGTCTGTCAGATACTCACCCGGTTTAAAGCGCTCTCCCATATTGTAGGAGGCGGAATACTGCATTGCAGACCAGAGAAATCTGTCGATCGGATCAAACTCTACTTTGGCGTTGACCACATTGGGATCATCTTCGGGCAGGAACAGGCCGCTGTCCATCAGCAGGCTTTCGTCAAACCCCTGATCTTTGGGAGCAAAGCCTTCATTCCGGCCCAGATGCCACTTACCAATATGAACCGTATGATAGCCTTTTTCTTTCAACGTCTCGGCAATCGTCACTTCACTGGAAGGAAGGCCCTGTTCCTCATAGGGAGGCCTGGATGCATCGGCTTCAGCATCGTAAAATCCTTCCGGCAAATCGTCTCGAATATCCTGACTGACGATGCCAAGGACCGGAGCCATTCCTCCCGGCGTGGGTGTAAATTCAAATCCGGTGCGCGTCGGATATCGCCCGGTCATCAACATCGCCCGCGATACCGCGCAGGTTGCAGTTCCGGAATAGGCCTGGGTGAACAGCGCACCACCGGCTGCGAGCTTGTCAATATTAGGCGTGGGCACTTTGCCGCCAGCAACGCCGCCGCCAAAGGTCGACAGGTCGTTTATGCCCAGATCATCCACCAGAATGAAGATGATGTTTGGCGGGCGATCCGCCGCAGAACTATCTGCTCTTGCGGGACCGACCTGCCATTCAATTGGCTGGTTTTCAGCGATGTCAATCTTGCTGCTTTGCTTAATGAAGGCAAGCACCAGCTCGGTGCGATTGATATAGCCGACAATACCCAGTCCGATTAGAGCAATCATCACAGCGAGAGTAATTTTCTGCCACCGCCTCATGATCGTTCCTCCGACTCTCAAATATATTGGCACTAGTAGTGTTATTTGATGCAGTTGGTCAAGAAGCTTTGCAAATCACATCAACCGAACCACTCCCAAAGATTTACTCGCCAAAAACCCCCGAAAACCAAACAGCCAGTTATGCCGCCACGAAAGATTTGTTAGCGCTGCAGCTTGTGCAGGTCGCCTTCCTCAGTCAGCAATCATTTAACCGCTATTGCGAAGTCCTGTGGCGATGGCGTTGATTGACAATTGAATTCCCTCGGTGATCCTTGGATCATCTTCACCGGCGCGGTACCGGCGCAGCAATTCTATCTGCAGCAGGTTTAGCGGTTCGATATAGGGGAGACGAAGGCGGATGGATGCGTCTAGTTTTGGTGATTTCTCCAGCAATCTCGACTGATCAGTTACATCAAGCAAAACATCATGTGTTTGTTGCCAACCATCACGGATCTTTCCAAAAATGTCGTCGGCCAGTGCCTTGTCATCAACCAGTTCGGCATATTCAGCGGCAATGGCCATGTCGGATTTGGCCAGTACCATCTCCATGTTGGCCAGAGCATTGGTCAGGAACGGCCAGGTCACGGCCATATCACGCAGCAACATCTTGTCCTCAAACCCCGCCAGAGCCTGCCCTACTCCATACCAGCCAGGTAGCATGACCCGCGCCTGAGACCATGAAAACACCCACGGAATGGCACGTAGGTCTTCAATCTGGTTCGATGCTTTGCGGCTTGATGGCCGCGAACCGATCTTGAGTTTTGCAATCTCCGCGATCGGCGTCATTTGCCGGAACAACGTCACGAAATTTGGTGTGTCATAAACCAGCGCTCGATAAGTTCGGAACGCATCCCCCGATATCCCGTCCATTGCTGTGGCAAAGCGCTTGTAAGTCGTATCATCAAGCTTTTCGGGTTCAAGGGTTGCCAGCATACTGGCCGTGGCGAATGCTTCCAGATTGACACGAGCGGAATCGGGGGTTCCAAATTTGGCGGCAATGACTTCCCCTTGTTCGGTTATTCGGATCCGCCCGTTGACCGTGCCAGGCGGTTGGCCGCGAATGGCCTTGAAAGCCGATCCACCGCCCCGGCCAACCGAACCGCCGCGACCGTGGAACAACTGCATGGTAACACCGGCTTTGGCAAATACCGGAGCCAAAGACTCGCTAGCGCGGGCGAGCATCCAGCTTGAGGTAATGTAGCCGCCATCCTTGTTGGAATCGGAATAGCCAATCATCACTTCCTGATGACCCCGGTCACTCGCCAACGCCGCAATCTCCGGCAAGTTAAAATAATCCTGCATGACGCCAGGCGCGTTATCCAAGTCACCGATTGTTTCGAACAGAGGTACCGCCATGATCGCAGCGGTCGGTGTCTTCCCCGGTCGATACAGACCAACCTCTTTGAGCAGCACATGAACTTCCAGCAGATCCGAAACCGTTTCTGCCATCGATACGATGTATTGGGTGATGCTTTCCGGGCCGTAAAGGCGATGCGATTCCGCAGCGGCTTTGATTATTGCCAGTTCCCGAACGGTCTCGTCGCTATATTCAGCCCAGGGCGCACAAAGCGGACGGCTGTTTGCCAGCTCGCTGCGCATCAGGTCAATCCGCGCCTGCTCCCCCAGCGCCAGATAATCATCTTCGACCCCGGCTGTGCGCAACAATTCGGCGACGACCCGTTCGTGAACGGCACTATTTTGGCGCAGGTCAAGTGTTGCCAAATGAAAACCAAAGGTCCGAACGGATCGGATCAGACGTCCCAGCGCACCCTGTGACGCCAGTGTTTCGCCGCCCAGTGCCGCGAGAGCGCGTGCCACGCTGCGCAAATCATCCTGCAACGCCTTAGGATCGGCATAGGCTTCAGCGGATGCAACGGGAGGGCGTTTGGCCGGTTCTCCCACCAGCAATTCAAAGGTAGCGGCAAGCCGGTTGTAAATTGCAATTATCGCCCGGCGATACGGCTCATCCTGACGATGGGCCGACGTGTCACCGCTGCTCTCTGCCAGTGCGGTAACGGCAGGATCAATTTCGGCCAATTCGCTGGAGATGGACAGCTCCGATCCCAGTCCATGCAATATATCAAGATAGTGCCCGAGCACTGTTTCGGCCGCGCGCCGCTGCGCATATTCAAGCGATTCAGCGGTGACATAAGGATTGCCGTCACGATCCCCGCCAATCCAGCTACCCAACCTCAGAAAACTCGTCGGACGGGCACCCAGAACATCTTCCCACTGCCCGTAGAGTTGCGGCAAAACCGGCAAGAAAATATCACGCATGAAGGCCAGCGCGTTCTCGACTTCATCTTCGACATACAGCCGATCACGCCGCAAGGTCCGGGTACGCCAGAGCAAGGCGATCTGACGGATGATGGATTCCTCGACATTGTCGCCATCGGGTGTGAGAACCCGTCCGGAATCACGATGGCGCATCAACTGCGCGATCTTCGCGCGATGATCGATGATACTTTTCCGGCGGACTTCGGTCGGATGGGCCGTAAGCACCGGCACAATCAATGCCTGGTTGAACATGCCGAGAAACTGTTCATTCTCGATGCCTTGTTGTCGCAGTTCTGCAACCGCATCGGCAAAAGAAACATCATTCTCCGACATGATCCCGTCGCGATCCTCCGCGAGATTTGCCAGCATCGAAAACAGACCGAACCCGCGCACGAATGCCAGCGTTTCCTCAAGGTCAAGCTTCTCGAGCTCAAGATCGACAGGATCATCACCCCGATGCCGCCCGACACTGGCCGAACGGATATGTTCCGTTCGTTCGAATAACCGTTCGCCGCCATGCTCTCGAATGACATCGCCCAGCAGCTTTCCAAGATAGCGGATGTCGGGGTTTTGCTGAATCGACGGACTGGTCGGCACGTTTATTCTCCTAGCCAAAAAGCGCTGCAAAAGCACAGCGTTACATATCCTGAATATTTCCCGACACTAAGCACAACATACCGTATCAATATGGCCGTGCGATGCAGCGCAAACTGCCAGTTATTTGCGTTCTGATGGCGGTCTTTGCTTGATCGGTGGCAGGCTTCCAATCATCCCGTCGGGACGAGCGACTTCCAGCATCTTCTGATAAGCCGGGCGCGCTTGGATTTTCTGTTTCCACGCCGCGATATTGGGAAATTTTTCCACATCCACCATATTTAAAACGGTAGCGACATTGAGCGGGAACATCATCATGATATCGGCCGATGAAAATTCCGGCCCGCCAAACCATGGATGTTTCGCCAGATGGTTTTCGGAAAATTGAACAACAGCTTCACTATCAACCAGTCTCGATCGAACTGTCGGCGGATTTGTTCTCCACGCCCGGTAGTCGCTGAATAATCGCGCCGCAAGCGAACCCTCAGCATAGTGCATCCACATCCGGTGCTGCGGATAATGCTCACTGTCCAGAGCAGGTTCCAGCTTGCCCGGCGCATAGCGGGCCAGAATCACATCGATAATGGCACCGGATTCAACCAGAATCTGATCGTCAATCGCCACCGTGGGCACCATCGGCATTTCATGGCCCAGGCTGTGGACTTTAGCCATCGATGCACGCGCAGATCGCCGCGCACATATTCCAACTTATAGGGCAAGCCAAGCTCTTCCATCAGCCACACAATCCGCTCGGATCGCCGGCCTTCGAGATGATAGATTGTTACCTCCGGCATGATCATGGCTTCCTCTTGCTCCGCCATAATCTCCGCATGAGCGGCTTGTGGCATGAGGAATGTAACCAAAATGATGGATAGTCCTGTAATGATAAAATGGTGCATATGGCCCTTCCTTCCGATGGCGTGCGTATTTATCCTAGGCTAGTAGTGAGACTCTTGGAAATCATATTTTGCGGCGGCCGTTGACGGGTACCGAAAGTTCAACACTTGCAAAAATTGAAATGCAGTCTCAACCGATTAAATGCGGTGACAGCTCACGTCATTCAGCTTTTGAAATCGACCTCCGCATCAACTGAAACAACAATCGGCCAAAACCTCTAAACCATCTCCCCCATCAGCAATTTGGGCAAATCGCCGGTCTCGCCCTTGGCCTCGGCCATAAATTGCGCTTTGAGTGGCGGGATGCGCTGGACCAGGCCGATGCCAAAACGCCGGATCGCGGAAGAGGTTTCTCCCGGAAGTCCGAACAGCCGCGTCAAAATATCCGTCGCTGCCGACACCGTCATATTGTCTAGGCTCCGCCAACAGTCATAGCGCTTGAGCACCTGTGCATCGGCCAGGTCCAGTCCGGTGCGCGCCGCATCAACCAGACATTCGGTCAGTGCCGCCACATCGCGCAGGCCCAGATTGAGCCCCTGCCCTGCAATCGGATGGATACCGTGTCCCGCATCGCCGATCAGCACCATACGCTGTGCCGTCAGATGCGAGCTGTGATGGAAGCCTAGTGGATAGGTTGGGCGATCGGTCAGCAATTCCATCTCTCCCAAAAACCCACCGGTCTTTTTCACCATTTCGGCGACAAAGGCGCGGTTGTTGATCTTGGCAAAAGCTGGCCCATCCCTGCGGGACACAGTCCAGACCACAGCTGAGCGATGCTTGCCATTTTCATCGTCGAGCATCGGCAGGATCGCAAACGGTCCGGCCGGGAAGAACAGTTCATAGGCGGTATTGCCATGCGGTTTTTCATGCGCGATTTTGCAGACAATTGCATTGTGATCATATTGCCAGTTGGCCATGATGATCCCGGCCTCTTCACGCATCCGGCTACCGCGACCGTCAGCGGCGATCAGCAACGGTGCGATCAATTGCTGGCCATCGTCCAGAACGACATCGACCCGGTATTCGCCGCGATCACAGGTTTTGACTTGCGCTGGCAAATGAAGCGTAATCGCATCATGCGCCTGTGCCGCCTCAAACAACAGTCTCCGCAAGATCGCGTTTTCAACCATGACACCCATGGGGCCTTCATCTTCGCCTGGAACGAAATCCAGCGTGCCGGGTTTCAGCCCATCATTGACCAGAATCTTTTCAATATCGCAGCCATTGGGCCGCAACTGATCCGCCAATCCAATCGCGTCAAACATGTTCCAGCTGGCGCTGTTGATCGCGGAAACCCGTTCATCTGCACCGGGATTGAGCAGATCAGCAGGGTCTGCGCGGTCGATGATCGCAACCCGCAATCCGTGCGCCGCCAGCGTCAACGCCTGGGACAGGCCAATCATACCTGCGCCCAGTATAATCACGTCGCTTTGCCGGTTTGTTCCGCTCATATCGCTGTGCCTTGATGAATATTGATGCGTCCAAGATAGGCTTAGGGCTACCCGAAGGAAAGGCAAATTCGGGTAAAATTGGCCAAGAAACTTGACGAAGAGTCCCCGATTCGCGCAAAGAGGCTCTGGTTAATGCACGTTTCTGGCTGGGGCGATGCAGGGAGCTAAAAATGGCCAGCAAGGCTAAAGAAGCAAACTGGCGCGAAATGATGCGCCTGAGCTTGTTACGTAGTGGTGCGCTCATAGGGGCTATCAGCCTGTTTTTATTGGTAGTTTTTCTGTTTCTGGCGCTCGTCAGTCATTCGGCCAGCGATCCGTCTTTCAGCACGTCCGCCGGGGCGGTTGAACATAACTGGATGGGCCTGATCGGCTCCTATAGTTCTGACCTGCTGCTAATGCTATTCGGCTATCCGGCCGTCATCCTACTCCCGCTCATCGCTGTTTTCGCCAACCGTCTATGGAAAGACATTCCGCAACCTGGCTGGAAGAGGCAGCTCCTGTGGTGCGTAATCGGCATCATATTGGTTGGGGCTGTTCTCTCTCTGTGGTTCCCTGACGGTGGCTCAGAAATGCCATCCGGTTTGGGAGGCCTGACAGGCCTGTTGTCGGCCAACGGGATCAATACCGGACTAGGCGCCATCTCACAAAGCTGGAGCGGATTGGCTTCAGGCATCGTCACGGCACTGGCTATCGCCAGCGGGGCTGCGTTGGGCTATTTCAGCCTGCGCCTAGACAAGCCGCTGTTCCGGGCGATCAAAGTTCCGGAACTCAAAAATCCGTTTGGCAAGAAAGATGGCGGGCTGGTGATCGAACCGGAAAACAATGCAAAACCAGCCAAGCTCAAAAAACCGGCCCCGCGCAAGGAAGTGAAACCCGACAACCGGCCACCGCCGGAAATCAGCGACCGTGCGCTGCCACCCAAAAAAGCCGATGTTGGCAAAGGCAAACAGGGTGATTTCTTCGGTCCCTATTCGCTTCCGTCACTCGACTTGCTCACGGCTGCCGCCGAGAAACCTGCCAATACGCTCGACAAGGCCGGACTCGAACGCAATGCGCTGCTGCTCGAATCCGTGCTCGATGATTTTCATGTCAAAGGCACAATCAATGCGGTGCGTCCAGGTCCTGTGGTCACCATGTATGAACTGGAGCCAGCCCCCGGCATCAAAGCCAGCCGAGTGATCCAGCTCGCAGAAGATATAGCCCGTAACATGTCAGCGCTGTCCGCCCGTGTGGCGGCAATACCCGGTCGTACGGTGATGGGTATCGAACTGCCCAACACCAATCGCGAAATGGTCGTGCTGCACGAAATGGTGGGTAGTGACAGTTTTGCCGATCAGAAGGGGCAGTTGCCTATTATTCTCGGCAAGAATATCAACGGCGATCCGATTATCGCCGACCTTGCGCCTATGCCGCACCTGCTGGTTGCAGGTACTACCGGTTCGGGAAAATCGGTTGGTCTGAACTGTATGATCCTCTCGCTGCTGTACCGCTTGACCCCGGATGAGTGCAAAATGATCATGATCGATCCCAAGATGCTCGAACTCAGCACCTATGATGACATTCCGCATCTTCTCTCTCCTGTTGTGACCGAGCCGACCAAGGCGGTACGTGCGCTGAAATGGGCGGTCGAGCAGATGGAAGAACGCTACCGGATGATGTCGTCAATCTCGGTCCGCAACCTTGCCAATTTCAATGAGAAGGTAAAAGCTGCCAAGGCGAAAGGCGAACCACTAGGGCGCCGTGTACAAACCGGTTATGATCCGGATACTTCGCGGCCAATTTACGAAGAAGAGCAACTCGATTATGAGGTTCTCCCGCAAATCGTGGTGATAGTGGATGAACTTGCCGACCTGATGATGACGGCAGGCAAGGAAGTTGAATTCCTTATTCAGCGCCTGGCGCAAAAAGCACGGGCCGCCGGTATTCATCTGATCATGGCGACGCAGCGGCCTTCAGTTGATGTTATTACTGGCGTAATCAAGGCCAACCTGCCCACCCGGATCAGCTTCCACGTTACGTCAAAAATCGACAGCCGCACCATCCTGGGCGAGCAAGGCGCAGAACAGCTGCTTGGCAAGGGCGACATGCTCTATATGCCCGGCGGCAAGCAACTGACTCGTGTTCATGGTCCGTTTGTTTCGGACGATGAAGTGCGAGCCGTTGCCGATCATTGGCGTTCGCAGGGCGCTCCGGAATATATCCAGGCCGTGACTGAGGAACCTGAAGATGGCGGCTACGCTCTCGATGGTGCTGATCTGTCCGACAGCAAGGAAGATCGGCAATATGCACAGGCCTGCCAGATTGTCTTTGAAGGTCAGAAAGTCTCGACTAGCTGGCTGCAGCGGCAGATGCGGATTGGCTATAATACCGCCGCACGGATTATTGACCGGATGGAAGAGGATGAATTTATCAGCCCACCCAACCATATCGGCCGCCGTGAAGTGTTGCGCGATCAAAATGGCGAAGTGGTCTAGCTAACAGTGCAATGACTGGCCAATTCAGCCCTTGTTCAAATGGCATAGCGTACATAAGCGTCTAAATATTCAGGAGTTTTCAAGATGTTGAAATATGCTTTTGCTCTGCTCGCGGCACCATTGGCCTTTACAGCCAGCAGCACTGCGGTGGCGCAGCAAAGCCCGCAGGATCAGCTTGACCGCATATCCAAACATTTGCGCGCCATGACCACAATGACCGCCAGTTTCAGCCAGTCTGACCGCAGCGGGCAGATATTGAATGGCAATTTGACGATCAAGCAACCGGGCCGAATTCGCTTTCAATATGGCAAGGAAGCCAATCTGCTGATTGTGGGCGATGGCAAGGCTTTGACGATGATCGACTATGACGTAAATCAGGTGCAGCGCTGGCCGATCAGGACTAGCCCACTTAGCGCCCTGCTCAATCCTGAACGCGATCTCAAAAAATACGCTAAGATCATCCTGACTCGCAATCCGCGTGTTTTAAGCGCCGAAGTACGCGACCCAAAACGCCCCGAATATGGCATTATCACTATGGTTTTTCAGGAGAAAGCCGGTGCGCCGGGCGGACTGAGCCTTGATGGATGGGTATCACTGGATTCGAAAAACAACCGCACCTCGATCCGGCTTTCTGGTCAGAAATATGGTGTAGCGGTGTCGAACGGCAGATTCAAATGGACCGACCCACGCAGGAAAAGTCGCGGTAAACGGTGAATTGAGCCGCCCGCTCGACCAGCGGAAGCCGTTCCGCATTCTGTTCATATAAGCGACAGAAACCGCTCAGTATAAGGATTACAGGATGCAAAGAGGCGGTCAGGTTTTCCCCCTGTTACCTGATGTTACAAACCTTGAAGCATCCTATGCGTGACGAACGCGAGTTAGCCCCCACCTCCTAAATGCCCCCGGAGGTGGGGGTTTTTCGTTTCAAATTCCTGCAAAGACTATCAATTTTCCTACGCCTTTGGGCTTGGGTTTGCGCACAACCATGGCTAGGAGAACGCCATGAGTGATACCCTGAAAATCGTTAGCTGGAACATCAACAGCGTTCGCGCCCGAATCGATATTGTCGAACGATTCCTGCGTGAGGAAGAGCCCGACATCTTGTGCTTGCAGGAAACCAAAGTCCGCGATGATCAATTTCCCGAAGGGATGTTCCGGCAGTTAGGATATAATCACCTAGTCCTGAACGGACAGCCGATGCATCACGGCGTCGCGATGATCAGCAAGATCCCGCTGCACGACCAGACCCGCAATGACTGGCAGGCAAATGGTGAAGCGCGGCATATCGGCGGTGTCTTGAACAATGGCGTAAGGGTAGAGAATGTCTATATCCCGGCAGGCGGCGATGTACCGGATCGGGATGAGAATCCGAAATTCGGGCAGAAGCTCGACTTTTATGAGCATATGACCAAATGGTCGAAAGACTTGAAAACGCCGACTATCCTGTTGGGAGATTTCAACATTGCTCCCCTGGAATCAGATGTCTGGAGCCACAAGCAATTGCTTAAGGTGGTCAGCCATACGCCTCTAGAAGTCGAGACTATGAAGAAGCTTCAGGACGCGCATGGCTGGGTCGACATTGGCCGCAAGTTCATTCCCGATCCAGAGCGGCTCTATACTTGGTGGAGCTATCGCGCACGCGACTGGCGGGCGTCTGACAAAGGCCGTCGGCTCGATCATGTCTGGGTCAGTCCGGAACTGGAAGACAAGGCCATTGGTCATAGCGTTCTCGAAGATGCGCGCAATTGGGGCAAGCCATCGGACCACGCGCCACTGATTACGGAATTCAAATTTTGAATGTCGCTGCCTCCCCAGAGGCCCGGCGAGCGGCTCGCGCGATTGATGCGCTGCGGCGGGGGTGGCCAATAAGGATTGAAGCGGATGGCAAGAGGCTATACCTGCTGCCGGTGGAAACAGCTGATCTGGAGCAGCATATCGAGGGCAAGGAAAACCTGTCACTGCTGATCTCGGCAAGCCGAGCCGACACACTCAAGCTGATCAATCAGCTGGCAGCGGCTGATATTGAATTGCCAGTTCGGATCGACCTGACAGGATCGCACTCTTCGGCAGAAATCCTGACCATTGTTGATCCAGTACTCGATATGCGCTATCCAATGAAGGGGCCATTTCGCAGCAACGACTTGGATAATCCGAAGGCAGCGAAAACGGCGATGGAACTCGCACGGCTTGGCGGTCTGTTGCCTGCATTTGTCATTGTAGATGCGGCGGAGGATGTTGTTCAGGCAGGCGATGTTGCGGCCTATGCCGATGCAAACACCCTGATTATAAGCGCCCAAGCGAAGCTTCCGGTCGCTGCAAATGAACAAGCTCATATTTACGGCTTTCGCAGCGATGCCGATGCAACCGACCATGTCGCCCTCGTGGTCGGCAAACGCGACGAAACGACACCAGTGATACGCCTGCACAGCGAATGCCTGACCGGCGATGTGCTGGGGAGCCTGAAATGCGATTGCGGCCCTCAGTTGCACGCGGCTTTAGGGCAGATGTCCGAGGCGAATTGGGGGGTACTTCTCTACCTGCGCCAGGAAGGGCGCGGGATTGGATTGATCAACAAGCTGCGCGCCTATGCGCTACAGGATCAGGGATTTGATACGGTCGATGCCAATCAGCGACTGGGATTTGCGATTGATGCACGGGATTTTGGGATTGCGGCACGGATGCTGGAATTGCTCAATATTCCGACGGTGAAATTGCTGACCAATAATCCTGAAAAGGTGGAAGGGTTGGAAGCCAGCGGCGTAGCGGTCGAGGAACGCCTGCCAGTCAAGATAACCGCCAATCCGCACAATGAATTCTATCTCGACACCAAGCGTGACCGGACGGGACATAAGCTTTGAATGTGATGCGGGTCGACTGCAAAGCGCTGACGCTCAGTTTCAATGACCGGACCATCCCCTGCTCAATCGGGCGGTCTGGCACTTGTCCGGCAGAGGAAAAAGCCGAAGGCGATGGCTGCACACCATTGGGATCTTGGCCGATCAGAGGCGTGCTATTCCGTCCCGGCAGAAGTGCACCGCCAATTGGCCTAACCCTCCCCTGGCACTGGATCGGCGAACCGGACGGCTGGTCCGATGACCCCAGCGACCCAAGCTACAACTGCCCGGTCCGCCTGCCCCATCCGTACAGCGCTGAGAAGCTAACCCGCGATGATCCGCTCTATGATGTGATCGTCGTTCTGGGCCACAATGACGCCCCGCCCGAACCAGGAAAAGGCAGTGCGATTTTTCTGGGGATTATATAGTTAATTAACCTTGCCGGGGACAGGTCACCGTGAATATAATAGGGCTAAGCCGCTTGGTACGGCCTAGCCCTTGCGCTAAGCGCAAATCTCAGGGTGAAAAGGAGGTGACGCCACGTGAACTTAAAGGTACCTACTAGTCCAGTAATGCTGGAAGGGTTGTAAGGGTGGGAATCACACTATCCCCTGATCGCCATGAGACGGCCCCTGATCGCCATGAGACGGCCCCTGATCGCCATGAGACGGCCCCTGATCGCCATGAGACGGCCCCTGATCGCCATGAGACGGCCCCTGATCGCCATGAGACGGCCCCTGATCGCCATGAGACGGCCCTGATCGCCATGAGACGGCCCCTGATCGCCATGAGACGGCCCCTGATCGCCATGAGACGGGGATAGTGTAGGTTAACTTTAACCCTAGATCAACCCACTTATGGTTCTGCGCCCAATAGCACCAGTGGAACAGAAGGAACACCACGCCCTTGGCGAATAACATTGAGCAAGTCCCTCTCATAACAGGGTACACCACTGGACATTTCTGATTCGAGGCTCTTCATGGGTAGTATCTCTATACCCGCGTCGATTATATCAGAGACATAAAAGCTCAAGTGTTTGACAAACAAATCGTGCGCGACGAAAGCGTATTTCCCGAACTGGACTTCTACGGCAACACGATCCTTGACAAAATCCGTCTGATTGCAGGACATGACGGGTTTGCGTCCGGTCGCGATGATGGAAGCCTTTTGTTCTGCTTCGCTTTTGCCTTGAATGGAACGTAGCAAGTCTTCATCGTCTGTTACCCGGAATGTATGCCTCCTTTCCTCCCAACCCAAGGCTTCCAGGCCGAGCTTGAAAGCAGCGTTCATGTCAATCGGTGAATAGAGCTGCCTCCCTTTTCGGGTACGTTCTTTCGATACCTTGGTGCGACAAGCCTCTGCATCAACGCTTTCAACCACAGACAGCAGTTCACACCACAGTTCGTAATGGTGAACAAGAAGATACTCTTCACCGTTCAGATGAGAGTATCTTGCTCCTATGTGCATTAGTGTCCGCCATTAGGCAGTGCGGGGTTATAGACGGGCTTACCCATCGGGCGGGTGCGCAAAGAGCCGTCACGCCAAGCAGTTACGCGCTGATGTGCTAGTTCGACGTACTCAGGGACAACATCACATCCATATCCGCTACGGTTATGCATCAGAGCGGCAATAATGGTTGTCCCGACTCCCATGTACGGATCAAGCACAACGTCCCCTTCATCCGTCATTGAAAGAACAAGCCGCTCGACCAGTTCTACGGGAAACTGGCAGGGATGGATTGTTTTTTCAGGATGGTTATTCTTGACGTTAGGAAACTCCCAGACATCGGAGGGGTTTTTCCCTTTGGGGTTGCCAGACAGCTTCCCGGCATTCGGGCCTTTGAAGTGCTTCTTGCCCGGGTATTTTGAAGGAACGCGGATAGGGTCCAGGTTCCATGTATAATCATTGTCGAGTGTCCACCAGACGATTGTTTCATACCGGCCAGACAGTCTGCGAGTGCAGTGCAATCCATGGCCAAAGTGCCAGACAATGCGGTTACGCAGCTTCAAGCCACAACCTTGGAACAGGGGATAGGTAAGAATATCGAGGGGCATTATCTCGCCGTTTTGAACGCAGTTCCCAACCTGCCAGCAGATAGACCCCTGTGGGTGTAAAATTCGAACACATTCTTCAATGACTCGCGCTTGAGCATTCAGATAGTCATCCAAAGAAGATCGTGTTTCATAATCTTTTCCCAAGTTGCAGGGTGGTGATGTGACAATTAGCTTGCAGTGATCGTCTGGAACCGAGCGCAAGAATTCCATGTTATCAATGCAGGCCAATACAGGATCGCAATAACCATTCTGCTTAGTACTGCGTGGAGTTTTTTGAAAAAGTGAACGGGCAAGTGCCGTTGGGTCACTGACCACGGGGGGAATTACAGCAACATTACTCATCGTGCAGGTTCCCCCTCGGTCAGGTCACAGTACATGAGCCGCTTGCCAACCATTCCCTCTACAACGCTACGCATTTGATCGATAGTGTTTCTGTCCCTGATATTATGTCGGCCAGAGAATTCATTTATATAACGTTGGAGGTGCTTGGGGCTGATCTTGTGGAAAGTTCCTTTGTGTGCCCGTTTCAGCATACTCCAAAAAAGATTCAATGCCATTGGCGTGGGCCATACCTCTTACGTATTCACCGGTAGAGTGATTGACAGTTTCATGATCACGGGCCATCCCGACATAGGCTCTCGCGTCGTCTGTGCAGACCTTGGCCTTGGATTCAGTTGTACCTTCGGTGAACCCTTGCAAGGTCTCACTGTCTGTTGTCTCAATCACCTTGGCTTTGACGAGCTTCGTGCTGCGATCTTTAGCCCCAACCACCGCCGTCTTCCCTGAAGGGCCGCGACCTACCAAGACACTCCGCTTGGTTTTTGACATGTTCTTGCGTTTGCCGCCGAAGTAAGTCTCATCGACTTCAACAGGCCCAGCAAACAACCCTTCCTTGCTAGCAAAAGCTTCTCTTAGCCTATGCGCCATGAACCAGGCGGACTTCTGGGTGATATCCAAATCGCGGTGCAGTTTCATGCTAGATACACCTTTTAGGCTTGTAGCGTTCAAGTAGATCGCGAAAGCCCATTTACGGAGGGGTATCTTCGATTTTTCCATGGCAGAACCATGGCGAACTGAAAAAAACTTTCGGCAATCCCTGCACCGGTAAGGAAGGGGTTTACGGTTTGCCTTTGGCGTGGTATTCTGACTTCCGCATTTTGGACAAGACCTGTCACCAGGGCTCGGCCATCTGACGTTTTCGAACCATTGTTCTGCTGATATGTCATCAGGAAACATTTCTGTCAATTCAAGTAGGCTGATACCTTCGCGATGATGCTTGCCGGGTGCTTTGGGTGCCATGTGCTATCCTCTCTCTTTGTTTACTCTTTGGTGCATAATACAACAGCAACACGGGTTAGTAAAGTATATAATTCCCAAAATTATTGTTGGTGGCATTGCCAAGGGCAAGCGCGCCATTAATCCGCATGGCCAGGCCAGCGCCAACCTCAAAGTTACCATTTGTGCCGATCTGACCATCTTGCGGTGTGCCCGTGCCGCTGGCAGCAAGGATGTTCAGATCTTCGATGACGACATCATTGCCGGTTCCTGTATCCGGATTGAACAGGTTCAGGTCGCCACCAGAGAAGATGCGGGTAAACTCATCAGCATCCAGATTAAACCCGCCAGCACCGCCGGTACCGCCATGGGTCATGACACCTGTTCCATCGCCATTGATAGAGATAAAGGTCGTCTGATCCGACCGGCCCAGTTGCCCAGTGCTGCCGATGTTCATGTTTGAAGAGGTGGTGTTGATAGTGGCGCCGGTTGCTTGAGCCTGGATATCGATATTGCCTCCAGCATTGATGGTCAGGTTGTTTGCCGCGCTGACCAGGCTGTTAATCAGCGCATCTGCGCCGACTGTGATCGTGACATTGCCGCCAACAGAAACGGTGTTTTGCGGCGCATTTAGACCGGCACCTATCGAACTTGGAACCGCAGGGGCCGAGCTTGGAACAATGAACGTATCACTGACCGTTGCTGAACCGCCTGCATTGATGTTGATATCGCCTGTGGCCTGAGCGCCTTGAACATCCAGGTTGGTGGCAGAGGTGAGATTAATGTCACCGTTCGTAGCATCAGCTCTTACCGTCATATCCTGCTGCGACACCAAAGAAACAGCTTCACCGGCGGCAACAACAATATTGGTTACGTCAACATTATTGGTGACATTGACCAGACCACTATCGGCGGTCAGGAATATGTCGTTGCCTGATACGTTTGCAAGCGTGATGCCTTCATCGGCATCAATACTCACCCGACCTTGCCCGGTTTTTGCAGCATTGGCTTCGGTGGCAGTGAAGCTTCCCCCGATGCGCACGTTTGTATTTGTGGCACTGTTTAGCGTACCAACACTAACATTGGTGTTGGCATTCCCGCGGATACGGAGATTAGCTCCGGCCGATGCGTCGTTAAAGCTGACGTCACCGTTGCTGTCGATTGTCATTGCGCTAGTCGACGACAGTTGATCGCCGGTAAATCCGCCCGTTCCTGCATCTATGTCGAGGGTACCTGCCGCGCTCAGGGTCGTAGCGTTGATTGATCCATTGCCGGTGCTGGTAAGGGCGATATCACTGCCATCGGCTGTTCCAATGGTTATGCCATCACCATCAACCGTAATGTCGCCACCATTGGCACTTTGAATATCAACATTGCTGCCGGTAACGGTGATTGCTTGCGCTGTCACATTACCGAGTTGGACATTGAGACCAGTAAACGTTGCTCCTTCGGTGATGGTGGCATTGTCGACGGTCAGGCCGCCATTTGAGTTAAATGTACCGGATCCATCGCTGGTCACGATATCCCCAAGTAGACCGCCGCCAGCGATCATAGCCATGTTATCGCTGCTCCTGGCGCTGGTGAAGATGATATTCCTGCCAGCATTAACGGTAAATGTACCGGCTTGTGCATCTAGGTCACCAAATGTGATATCCTGTGTGGCATCCAGATCAATCCCGCCGCCAACTGTGATCGCTCCATTGCCATCAATATCGCCTGCCGTTGCGTTGAGGGTTAGATCACCTCCAATCGTGCCACTATTGAGCGTGACCGAAGCACCAGTGATGCTCGTGTTCCCGCCGCTGATTGCATTGGCAAGGGTCGGGGTGCCGGTTGCCGTTACGGTGATATCGTTCGCAGCATCGACCATGCCAAAGCTCGCATCACCGGCACTCGCACCAGCAGTCACAGAACCACCCGATGTAACATCGCCCACATCAATAGCCTGCGCGGTCAGAGCAACATCTCCGCCGCTATTAATATCGCCACCACCGGTGTTCATGCCAATCGTGCCGTTAACTGCAGAGAGAGAAATGGTGTTGGGCGAGGTCAGCGAATTAAACAATATATCCTGGCCGCTGACAAAGTTAATGGCATCGGCGCTCGCATCACCAACAGCGATATTACCGCCGTTCAAGTTAAGCGCATTGGTTGCGGTGAGATCACCACCAATGATGGAACCCCCTGCATTGAAATCTATGTTATTTGTGCTGGTCGCGCCGGTGAAGTTGATGTCACCACCGGCATCAACGGCAAAGGCACCGCCTTGGGCTTCCAGAGTGCCAAAGCCAACGTTACCAGTAGCATCGACATCAATCGCACCTCCAACGGTTACCGTACCATTGCCATCGACATCACCAGACGTAGCGTTAACCGTCAGGTTACCGCCTATCGTGCCGTTGTTAAGAGCTGCGGAGGTGCCGGTTACAAAGGCATTTGCGTTAGCATTGACCGTATCAACCGCAGCTGAGCCAGTCGCATTCACAGTCACCGTTCCAAAGCCGGTCATCAGCGTAGCAGCATTTACATTATTGCCTGCGGTCAACGTGACATTATTATCCGCCTGGCTTGTTCCAGTAAGCGTGATGTTATTACCAGCGTTGATGATCACATTGTCGGCAAATGGATCGCCTGCAGGGGCCAGGTTGCTCGCCGAACCGCCTGTGACATCATTGCCAGCATCAATTGTGACATCAAAGTCTGCTGTGGTTATCTGGGTGAAGTTAACATCATTGCCTGCATCAATATCAACGCCGTTTTGAACATCAATCATCCCCAAATTAACATCTTGTGTTGCGTTGAAGTTACTGTTTCCACCTATGGTAATGGTACCAGTGCTATTGATACTGCCATCTGTTGCGATAACGGACAGGTTCCCGCCAATGGTTCCGTTGTTTAACGTTGCATTGATGCCAGTTATGCTGCCAGTTCCGCTGACATTGGCGGAATCTATGCTTACCGAGCCAGCGCCAGCAACATCCAGATCACCGGCATTAGCCTGCAGGGTCGCCGCATTGATATCGCCGCCAGCATCAAGCGTTAGATCACGTACCGCGCTGCTCGTTCCGGAAAGTGTAATGTTGTTGCCAGCCGTTAGGTCAATATTGCCGTTTGCAGTATTGCCGGTCGGAGCAAGATTAGTGACCGATCCGCCAACTATGTCGCCGCCCGCATCGAATACAAGATTTCGATTGTTGGCGACTGCTGAGTTGAAAGTAATTGATCCACCTGCATCAACAGTGAATGAATCTCCTGCATCAAGTGACCCAAAGCCGACATTTCCGGTTGCAGCAAAATCAATTCCGCCGCCTACGGTAACGGTGCCATTGCCGTCTACGTCACCTGCTGTCGCGTTCAGATTAAGATTGCCACCGATGGTACCGTTATTCAGCGTAACTGATGCGCCAGTAATACTCGTATTACCGCCACTGATTGCATTGGCGAGTGTCGGTGTGCCCGCCGCTGTGACGGTGATGTTGTTGGTCGCATCAACCGTGCCAAAGCTCGCATCGCCGGCCGAGGCATCGACAGTTACTGAACCGCCCGAAGTCACATCGCCAACATCAATCGCCTGGGCGGTGAGATCAACATCTCCGCCACTGTCAATATCACCGTTGCCGGTATTCATCCCAATAGTACCATTGATGGCCGACAGCGAAATCGCATTGGGTGAGGTCAGGACGTTGAACAGAATGTCCGTGCCACTGACAAAGTTGATCGCGCCGGCGGAGGCATCGCCAATGGCAATATTATTGGCGGTCAGATTAAGCGCATTGGTCGCCGTCAAATCGCCACCATTGATGCTACCAACCGCGTTAAAATCAATATCATTGGTGCTGGTCGCGTTCGTGAAATTGATATCTCCACCGGCATCCACCGCAAATGCGCCGCCCTGAGCATCGAGACTGCCAAAGCCAACATTGCTAGTGGCATCAAAGTCGATCGCTCCCGCAACCGTCACCGTGCCACTGCCATCAACATCACCCGCAGTTGCGTTCAATGTCAGATCACCGCCAATTGTGCCATTGTTGAAAGTGACTGAAGCCCCGGTTATGCTAGTGTTGCCGCCGCTGATCGCAGTTGCGATCGAGGGTGTGCCGGTTGCTGTGACGGTGATATCATTGTCAGCGTTGAGAGTTCCGGTTGCGGTCACATCACCAACGCCATCCAGTTGGATATTCGAACCAGTTAAATTTTCAACAGCGAAGGCGATTGATCCTGCCTGTCCGGCAGTCGCCGTGTTAAATTGCACTGCAAAAAGGTCTACGCCAGCACCGCTGGTTGTTGCGGAGCCAAGCGATACAGTGCCATCGGCTTGTACTGTGAAATCATCACCAGCCGTTACAGTGCCGAGTGTGGTGCTACCCAGCGTCCGGATCGCAACATCTTCTCCTGATGCGAGCGCGCCGGTCACAGACAGATTGCCTCCAGCCAGCAGACCGATTGAACCAGAAGTTGGCGTACCGGCTCCCGTCGCAGCCGAACCCAGCGTAATATTTTGACCAGCCGAAACAAGAGCGTCGCCGCCATTGGTAGTTAGAGCGCCAGCCCCGATGTCGCCGGTAGTCCCGCCAGCGGTCAGGTTGATCGCCGCTCCAATACCAGCTGCCGAGATGTCACCTGCAGTCAAATTACCCGCAGATGCATTCAAGGTGACACCGCTGTTCAAGGTGACCTGCCCCTGGTTGTTGGTCCAGTTATTAAGTTAGAGCACGGCGGTTAAAGCCGTCCATCTGGACTGACCGGAGCGTAGCGCAGGGCAGTTCAGATGGATAAGGCAAGGCTGTTGTTGGTGCCGGTGGTTTGTAGCCCAGTGAGCTGTGCGGTCTGACAGTGTTATAGTGCCGCCTCCAGCGTTCGATCAGTATAGTTGCCTCCTTCATGCTGTAAAATATTTCTCCATTGAGTAGCTCATCGCGGAGTTTACCGTTGAAGCTCTCGTTATAGCCATTCTCCCATGGACTACCCGGTTCTATATAGATTGAACCGCCCCGGGATTGCCGGAGGCTATTTGGTTTAAGTTACGCTGCCACGGGTGTTTCGTCCAGCGTAGCATGATAGTTTTTCTCAGCTTGTGCTGGCGGGATGTTTCCGGCTGGTTCAAGCAGCCTTTTATTGTTGAACCAGCCGACCCATTCCAGCGTAGCATATTCAACGGCTTCAAACGAGCGCCAGGGACCGCGCCTGTGGATGACCCCGGCTTTGTAAAGGCCATTGATTGTCTCGGCCAAAGCGTTGTCATAGCTGTTACCAACGCTACCGGCCGATGGTTCTATCCCTGCCTCCGCCAAGCGTTCTGTATATTTGATTGATACATATTGGCTGCCACGGTCACTGTGGCGGACAAGGCCGCTACGATGCGCTGGCTTGCGATCATGCAATGCCTGTTCCAGGGCATCCGGAACGAAGCCTGCATGGGCTGTTCTGCTAACCCGCCAGCCAGCGATAGCGCGGGCATAAACATCAATGACGAAAGCCACATAGATAAAGCCCTTCCATGTGGCGACGCAGGTGAAGTCAGACACCCACAGCATATTGGGTGCCGGCGCATGGAACTGGCGGTTTACGTGATCGAGCGGACAAGGCCGAGCGGACAAGGCCGAGCGGACAAGGCGCTGTCTTATCGCTGACTGTCGTGCGCACCGGTTTGCCGCGAATGACGCCTTGCAAACCCATATCGCGCATCAGCCGTTCCACAGTGCAGCGCGGGGCATCAAAGCCTTCGCGCTTCATCTGTCGCCACACCTTGCGGTATCCATAAACTCCGAAGTTCTCGGCAAATACACGCTTGATCCCTGGCTTCAAGACCAGGTCACGTTGTCCACGCACTGACAGTCGCGCCCGGTCTCTGCGCTTGGCAACGTGGTCATGATAAGTGGATGGGGCGATAGGCAGAACCCTGCACATCGGCTCGACCCCGTATGTTCCACGATGACCGTCAATAAAGGCGATCATCTCTTGAACGGGCGGTCGAACTCCGCCTGAGCAAAATATGCTGATGCTTTGCGCAATATCTCATTGGCTTGCCGAAGCTCCCGATTCTCACGTTCCAGTGCCTTCATACGCTCTGCTGTATCTGTTGGAATACCAGCGCACCTCCCGCTATCGACTTCTGCCTTCTTGACCCATTCATTGAGGGTCTGAGGCACACAGCCTGTCTTCCCGGATATCGAGACTGCCGTCGCCCAGCGGGATGAATAATCCCCTGAATGATCCAGCACCATCCGTACCGCGCGTTCCCGTACCTCAGGTGAAAATTTGTTCGTTGGCTTGTTCATAATGGCTCCTTCTACTCATGAGTTGGAGCCTCCGGCAATCCCGGGGCGGTTCAACTCTACTTTCAAAATGAGTGACAAGTTCAATTAAACTAAGTTTCGTCATCACAAATGACTAACCAAAACGAGTTTCTCCCTTAAACTCACATTTCTCCTCGCTCACGGCGGATGGCAAACCATTTTTCGACATTACGGTTGTGTTGTTCCAGGGTGTCAGCGAAGACATGTCCGCCTTTTCCATCAGCCACAAAATAAAGCGCACTGGTCTCGGCAGGATTCAATACCGCTTCAATGGACGCACGACCGGGATTGGCAATTGGTTCCTTTGGCAGTCCGACCATGGAATAGGTGTTATAGTCATTCACCTGCGCAATCTCTGATTGCCTGATGCGACGACCCAGCGGTTTACCTTTAGTGATCGGATAAATGATTGTGGGATCTGCCTGGAGCATCATATTCTTGCGTACGCGGTTGCTATAGACACCGGCGACCTTCCGGCGTTCCCTTGCCAGCGCGGTTTCCTTTTCCACGATCCCGGCCAGAATAATCGCCTCTTCCGGGGTTTTCACCACAGTATCTTTAGATCGCTTAGGCCAGAGTTCTTCAATCGTGTCTTTCATAGCTTCTTGCATACGAAGCAACACAGCCGCCCGTTTTTCGCCGCGCTCAAAACTGTAGCTGTCGGGAAGCACCGATCCTTCAGCAGGTACTGGAATTTCCCCTGTTAATAGCTCTTCTGCCATCAGTCTTTCAAAAACAAGAATGGACGGCATGCCCTCCGGGATGGTGACCAGACGCTGAACCGACAATCCACCTTGCAAGATATCCAGCACTTGAGAATTGGATGCCTCCGCCGGAATGGTGAACTCACCCGCCTTAATCGGTTCAGAACCGCCCAATATCTTGGCACGGGTCAAAAAGGCATCAGCGGATTTAATAACTCCGCCTTCTTCTAGTGCCTTGGCCGCCATGCTCAGGGTTGATCCCGACTTGATGATGATGGTCCGCTCGTTTTCCAGCGGTCCGCTGGCGGTCCAGCCCCAGACGAAGTTGACCGCCAGTCCAGCGACAATTAACCCTGCTATCGCAATGATAAGACAGCCCATACGGCGCATGGCTTGTCTAGATCGCCTTCATGATAACGCTGGCGTTGGTGCCGCCGAAACCAAAGCTGTTACTCAGAACAGCCTTCACTTCGCGTTCTTTTGCAGTCAAAGGAACCAGATCCACTCCTTCCGTCCCTTCATCGGGGTTATCAAGATTCAGCGTTGGCGGAACAACCTGGTCGCGAATTGCCAAAATGCTAAAAATTGCCTCAACTGCACCGGCGCCGCCCAAAAGGTGCCCAATGGCCGATTTGGTTGAGCTCATTGACATGGTTGCAATATCATCACCGAACAGGCGTTTCACAGCAGCGAGCTCCAGTGTATCAGCCATGGTCGAAGTTCCGTGAGCATTGACATAATCAATGTCAGCCGTAGCCAGGCCTGACCGTTTCAATGCCATTTGCATGCTGTTATAGGCACCCACACCATCAGGATGCGGCGCCGTTACGTGATGGGCATCACCGGAAAGGCCATAGCCTACTACTTCACAATAAATTTTCGCACCGCGGGCCTTCGCTCGCTCATATTCTTCCAGAACAACCACGCCGGCACCCTCACCCATTACAAAGCCGTCGCGATCCCTGTCATAGGGGCGTGAGGCGGCCGTGGGATCGTCGTTTCGGGTGGAAAGCGCTTTGGCTTGCGCAAATCCCGCTATGCCGATCGGACAAATGGTTGCCTCTGCGCCACCAGCCAGCATCACGTCGGCATCATCCAGCGCAATCATTCGGGCAGCATCGCCGATGCTATGCACGCCAGTTGAACAAGCGGTTACAACCGCGTGATTGGGGCCCATTAGGCCATATTTGATCGAAACCTGTCCGGAAATCAGGTTGATCAGCCGTCCATGAACAAAATGCGGGCTAACCCGGCTTGGGCCGCGCTCTTGCAGCACCAGAGATTCTTTCTCGATTCCCGGCAATCCACCGATGCCAGAACCAATCGAACAGCCGGTACGCATTTTGTCTTCGTCGCTCATGTCAACCAGACCAGCATCTTCAAATGCCTGCCCCGCGGCATCGATACCGTAGATGATGAACGGATCAACCTGACGCTGAACTTTATGATCGACCCGTACATTGGGATCAAAGCCATATTCGTGATCCGCAGGTTTAACTTCGCAGGCAATAGTGCATTTCTGATCGGAGGCATCAAAGCGTGTAATGGTGCCTGCACCCGATTTTGAAGCCAGAATATTCTTCCAGCTTGATTCGGTATCCCCGCCCAGCGGTGTGACCAGCCCCAATCCGGTTACAACTACACGACGCATATAAAGCTCCTCTATCGGGCTATTGCCTGTACAATATGCACTTATAAATATTCAAAAGCGGCCACCGGTTGCGGGAATCCCCAGGCCGGTGAGCCGCCTTATAACTGTTTTAGCGATCATTGGCCTCAAGATGCGCGCCTTCAACAGGGCGCATCCCAAAATCAATTATCCCTTGTTGTTATCGATAAACTCGATCGCATCCTTGACTGTCGAGATTTTCTCAGCTGCGTCATCAGGAATTTCGACGCTGAACTCTTCTTCAAAAGCCATGACCAACTCGACGATATCGAGGCTGTCCGCGCCCAGATCATCAATGAACGATGCTTCTTCCGTCACTTTGTCAGCTTCTACGCCCAAATGTTCAACAACAATCTTTTTTACGCGATCTGCGGTCTCACTCATTGAGAAGTCCTTTTTGTTTAGGATTGAATTTCATGTTTGTCCTAGTGGCATGGCGCTCAGCTTGCAAGTGCCAGTGCAGGTGAAATTGGGACGAAAATAGATGATTGCAAGACCATATTAGCTGATCATCGCCATTCCGCCGTTCACATGCAGCGTCTGACCTGTGACATAGGATGCTTCATTGCTGGCCAGATAGGTCACAGCGGCACCGATATCAGCACCCGTGCCCATTTTCCCGGCTGGAATCTTATGGTTGATATCATCCTTTTGCGTATCGGTAAGCGCATCGGTCATAGGTGATTCAATAAAGCCCGGCGAAACACAATTCACTGTGATCCCGCGCGACGCCAGTTCCTGTGCCAGTGATTTGGACATGCCGACCAATCCTGCCTTGGATGCCACATAATTTACCTGCCCCGGATTGCCGGTCGCACCTACCACTGATGTTACCGAAATAATCCGACCATGCCGTGTCTTCATCATGGGGCGAGCAACTGCGCGGGCCAAACGAAAAGCGGATTCCAGGTTGATTCTAATCACGTCGGACCAATCTTCGTCCGACATACGCATGACCAGGCCATCACGAGTGATTCCGGCATTATTGACGAGGATGTCCAGTTTCCCCAGTTTTTCTACAACCGTGGGAACCAGAGCATCCACTTCTTCAGCTTTGGCGAGATTGCAGGCTGCCACGATATGATCCTTGCCATTCAATTCTGACTTCAGCTCCGTCAAACTCATCATCCGCGTTCCGGAAATCGCCACCGTTGCGCCGCGCTCGGCCAAGGATTTAGCTATAGCAGAACCAATGCCGCCAGATGCACCCGTCACCAGCGCGGTCATTCCAGTCAGATCAAACATGCAGATTTCCCTCAATATTCGAGATAATAGAGTACGAATTCTTCCGGCTTTGCACCATTTGATTCGTATAATTTCCGGGCGGGTATATTGTCTTTTTCGGTTCCCAGCCAGCATTCTTCGCAGCCCCATTCATCCGCCATTTTCAGAATCTTGGCGAGGATTAATTTGGCAATACCTTTGTGGCGCAAGCCCGGAATGACATCAATTTCATCAAGATAGAGTTCGTTTTCCTTATCCGGGCGGTGGTGGACCATCGCAGTAGCCTTGCCAACCACCTGGCCATTCAAAACTGCCGCGACCAACCAGTGGTTTTTCTCAGCCAAATAAGCCGAGAGCAGGTCTGGTTTTACCGGCTCGTCAAACAGATCATCGGCAACATCGTCCATGATCGAACGGTTTTCAGCCGTAATCTCGATGATGTTAATCTGACTGATGTCTGTCAAGTCAGGCCTCTTTCAAAAAATTTTCGATTTCAACCATGGAGATAAGGCTGACAGTTTCAACATCTCGATTAATCCGCTTCACCATGCCCCCTAAAACCTTGCCGCCAAATTCGACAAATTTCTCAACACCGGCGTCGGCCATATTGCCAACGGATTCCCGCCAACGCACCGTTCCAGTCACCTGTTCCACCAGCAATTCCCGGATTTGTTCCACGTCATTCACCGCATTGGCCGTCACATTGGCAAAGACTGGCGCTACAGGAGGCAATATCGTTGTTTCGGCCAGCGCGGCTTCCATTGCTTCGGCTGCGGGTTTCATAAGTGAACAATGAAATGGCGCAGAAACAGGCAGCTTCACGCCTCGTTTGATTTCATGCTCTTTGGCCATTTCAATCGCGCGATCAATGGCACCCATATTGCCCGAAATCACAACCTGCGTCGGATCATTGTCGTTGGCAACGGTGCAAACCTCTCCCTGAGCTGCGGCCTTTGCCAATCCGGAAGCTTTCTTGATATCTGCTCCGAGCAGGGCGGCCATTCCACCCTCACCGACCGGCACCGCCTTTTGCATTGATTGCCCCCGAAGCTTTAACAATTCCGCTGTGGTGGTCAGGTTTAGTGCACCCGCAGCACAAAGCGCCGTATATTCGCCGAGACTGTGCCCAGCTACATAACTGCAATAGTCCTGCATCGGCTTGCCGCCATCCTTTTCCATGACACGCAACGTCGCGATCGCGTTGGCCATGATTGCCGGCTGGGCATTTTCGGTTAGCGTCAATTCATCTTCCGGGCCTTCGCACATCAGTTTGAATAGATTCTGCCCCAGCGCGTGATCAACTTCTTCAAAAACTTCACGTGCCGTGCTGTGCGCATCGGCCAGTTCTTTACCCATGCCGACAGCCTGACTGCCTTGCCCAGGAAAAATAAATGCTCTCATGTTAACCTCAAAAGTTTGATTTGTTGCAAGTCAGGTAAGAAGGAATGATCGGGCTTGCAAGCAGTGCATCCCAAGCGTGCAAAATCATTGCAAAATTTAACCGACTGATTAAAACCCAACTTATGAGAGATGATGACCTCAAGGCAAAGCTGGATGGATTTTGCCAAAAAACATTTGGCAGCGATGGCCAGGTCGAGCAGCTGCAGCGCCTTTCTGGCGGTGCC
This sequence comes from uncultured Parasphingorhabdus sp., assembly GCA_951813595.1. GTDB lineage: Bacteria > Pseudomonadota > Alphaproteobacteria > Sphingomonadales > Sphingomonadaceae > Parasphingorhabdus. Next base: position 219,633 of record CATOTQ010000001.1, read on the forward strand.
AGCATGGAAAGCTGGGCGTTTTCATTTGGTAATTGGGATATTGTCCTCCGCCGTCTGCCCGAAGGAATCGTGGACGACGAAGCAGATGCCGCAACCGTCTCGGCAATCTCTCTGGACGCACAGGCTGATTTGATCGAACTGGCACGCAAAGCAGGAGTTACTGCGCCGAAAGTCCTAGCAAAATTCTCACCCAAAGACGATATTGGACAGGGATTTCTGATGGTGCGGGCAGAAGGTGAAACTCTGCCGCACAAGATTTTGGGCAATCCTGATTTTGGTTCAGCAGTCAGTCGTTTAACCGAACAATGTGCCGGAGAACTGGCAGCAATTCATGCGATCGACACTGTCAACCTCCCCGATGAAATTCAGGCAGCGGATGCATCGGCATTGCTCAAGCTTCAGGAACAGGCCTATCGTGATCTCGCGGTAACTATCTCGACTTATGACTACGCCTTTCGCTGGCTGGAAGAACATGTTCCCAAGCACGAAGAACCCAAGTTGCTCCACGCCGATTTTCGCATGGGAAATCTGATGATCAATGCGGAAGGTATTTCCGCGGTACTTGATTGGGAGCTGGCACATCTCGGCGATCCGATGGAAGATCTGTCTTATCTCTGCACGCCAAGCTGGCGTTTTGGGCATTATGACATGGAAGCCGGAGGGTTCGACAGCGCGGAGAACCTGATCACTGCTTATGAGAAAGCAAGCGGCATCGCGGTCGACCGAGACCGGTTCAACTGGTGGCTGGTCTACAACACCCTCTGGTGGGGCGTTGCCTGTCTCCGCATGGGGCATAGCTACCGGGACGGCACGGTCCATGTTCTGGAACGCACGATTATCGGGCGCCGTGCTTCGGAGGTGGAGATCGATCTCTTGCTTCTTTTCGAGCAAATGGGAGTTGCGACAGGCTCTCGGTTTACTTGGGTTCAACCAGCTTTGCTCCCGACTGATGGTGAAGTTGACTATGCCGAAATTCTCAATGCGCTGATCGAATGGAATAAAGAAAAGATCATGCCCGAGATGAAGGTTTTCGACCATTCCCTGTTCGAATCTCGCGTGGCCAACAATGCTCTCGGGATCACTCAGCGCCACGCCGCCTGGGGACAGAAATATGCCAAACGATCCGCCAAACGGCTAGCAGATATTGGAGTATCAACACCGGAGCTTTGCACTGCATTACGAAGCGGTGAAATTGATATCAACAATTCGGACATCTGGAACCATCTGCGTATCACAGCATTGGAACGCCTTTCAATAGATCAACCCAAATATGCCGGACTACATATAGCTCTCAAGAAATGGAGCACATCATGAGCAATTTTGAAATCCCGCAAGAGATCGAAGATTATTTGGGAGTGCTCGATCAATTTATCGAGGATGAAATCAAACCGATTGAACAACGCGATGATAACATTCGTTTCTTCGACCATCGGCGAGAAGATGCGAGGACAGATTGGGGCCGCGAAGGGTTGCCAAACGAAGAATGGGAAGAATTACTCTGGGAAATGCGGCGGGTTGCAGATGCTGCAGGGCATTTACGCTATGCTTTACCCAAAGAATTTGGTGGTCAGGATGGCAGTAATTTGGGGATGGCGCGGATCAGGGAACATCTCGCTGAAAAAGGGCTCGGCCTGCACAACGATTTGCAAAATGAAACCTCAATTGTTGGAAATCTGGTGCAGCCGCTCATGCTCCGCGACTTTGGAACCGAGCAGCAAAAGCAGGACTATATTCCAGCTATGCTGGATGGTAAAATGGGATGGTGCTTTGGCCTGACCGAAGAACATCATGGATCGGACGCCACCTGGATGGATACAACCGCTGTGGCCGAAACACGAGATGGCATTGATGGCTGGCTGATCAATGGTATCAAGATGTGGACCACAGGACTACACAAAGCCACCCATGTGATGACTTTCGCCCGGCATAGCGGCAAGGATGGCGATGCACGCGGCATTGGCTGCTTCATCGTCCCCGTAGAGGCTGAAGGCTTTGAGATTGGTGAATATATGTGGACATTCAACATGCCCACAGACCATCCAAAATGTTCCTACAAAGATGTCTGGATCCCTGCGACTGATGTGCTGGGCGATCTGGATATGGGCCTCGCATGTGCACAACATTTTGTGCACGAAAACCGCATCCGGCAAGCCGCTTCATCCTTGGGTGCTGCACAATTTTGCATAAATGAATCAGTCAAATATGCTGGCGAACGCAAGCCTTTTGGCAAGCCGCTCTCAATCAACCAAGGCATACAGTTCCCGCTTGTTGAACTCCACACTGAGGCAGCAATGCTTCGCCAACTTATCTATGCAACTGCTGCGAAAATGGACACTATGCCAAAACCCGACGTAGTAAAATATCTCTCAGCTCAAGTCAGCATGTGTAACTACCGGGCAAACCGGCTGTGCTGCGACGCTGCCGACCGTGCGATGCAGGTACATGGCGGCATGGGTTATTCCCGGCACAAGCCTTTTGAGCATATATACCGTCATCATAGACGCTACCGCATCACAGAAGGTGCCGAAGAGATTCAAATGCGTAAAATTGGCGGCGATATGTTCGGCTTTTTGATTCGAAAGAAGCAAAAAGAATCCTAAACGCGATCTAAGCCTAACACTAAAGAATGCAGAGATTCGGGCGTTATCATCCTTAACACTCAGTTTATGGATGGTGATACGCTCATGCCTTATCAACGTGAAATGGACATTTCGATCTGGAAAAATTGGATTTCCAGCGTTTTCTCACAACCCAGTACCGTTCAAGAAAACAGTCCATCAAAGAAAACAGCCAAAATTGAAGTTGACTGCAAATCCAAAAAACCCAATAGAATTTTTACGCAAATCGGGAATGGAACCAACGCCCGACAACTATCATGTTGCCTGGGAATATTACTACGGCGCCAGCGCTCGGTTCCGTTCCGCAATCGATACAACCATCCATGAAAACGGTTATTTAAATGAAGCAGCGGCACGTAAGATAACGGCTGATTATGTCAATCAATGGAATGCTACCGAATTGGCAAAGTTGGTTTCGGGCGGCAACAAAGTTCTCAAAAATGGGAGCCGGGTCATTCGACAAAGTCATAAGGATAACAATAGCTATGGGAAGGCACTTGAGAAGGAGCTGGACCAGTTAAGCCAGTCGGCAATTGATGGAAACTGCCATTTTACTGCATTGGCCAACCTCACCAAAACCATGGCGATCAAGTCGTATGAAGCCCAAAAACAATTGCAAGAAGCCAGTCAATCGCTCGCGGGAATGCGCTGCAAACTGGCCGATGCCACCCAGAAAGCTGAAACCGACCAATTGACCGGCCTTCCCAACCGCTGGGCCTTTGAAAAACACTTATCAAACGCCCTTCTTTGCGTACGCGAAGCGATGGAACCACTTTCTGTGGCCTTCGTAGATGTAGATAATTTCAAAGATATCAACGACACTCATGGGCATGATGCTGGCGATCGCGTGCTGAAACGCATTGCAGAGACACTTAATGAATTGTCTAGCAACCACTGTCATGTGGCGCGGCACGGTGGCGAAGAATTCGTCCTTTTATTTATCGATAAAACTGCGGAAGACGCCAAGATAATCGTTGATCAGACAAGAGAAGCATTGGGAGAGCATGATTTCACCAATCGATTGTCTCGAAAGAAAATTGGCAAAGTCAGGTTTTCAGCTGGCGTTTCCAATTTGGCTGCCGATGGCGACGGACGCGCCATGCTGCGGAGGGCAGTAAGCGCGCTTTATGAAGCAAAGAAAAATGGTCGAGATCAGGTGATTGTCGGATAGTGAAATGAGAATTTTCAATTAGAGGCTCTCCTACCGCAGCAAATCCGCGATAAACTCGAGGATTGTCGTTTTTGACTAGGCGACGCTAACTCTTGCATTCCACGAAAAACTTCGCCATAGGCCGCGCGTCTGCGTGAATTGAGCAATCGATTCTCTCGGAATTTGAAGAAAGCCGGAGGGGCGTGTCTGCATGGTGCAGCGTCAGCGATCGGTAGAAATGAAGGAATATTTGCATGCCAATGTATGAGCATGTCTTCCTCGCGCGTCAGGATTTGAGCCAGTCTCAGGTCGATACGCTCGCACAGGAAGCCACCAAAATTGTAGAAGACAATGAAGGTAAGGTCGTTTTGACCGAAACCTGGGGCCTGCGCACGCTCGCCTATAAAATTCAGAAAAACCGTAAAGCGCATTATGTGATGCTGCGCCTTGATGCGCCGGGCAACGTTATCGAGGAACTCGAGCGTCAGACCCGCATCAACGAAGATGTATTGCGGTACCTGACTATCCGCGTTGAAGAGCATGAAGAAGGTCCTTCCGTGATGATGCGCAAACCAGACCGTGACAGCCGCGACCGCAAACCGCGCCGCGACGATTAAGCCAGAAAGAGGAGTATAAACATGGGACGTCCATTTTTCCGTCGACGCAAAAGTTGCCCCTTTTCCGGCAAAAATGCCAAACCAATCGACTACAAAGATGTTAAAATGCTGCAGGGATATATTTCCGAGCGTGGTAAGATCGTACCTAGTCGTATCACTGCTGTATCAGCCAAGAAGCAGCGCGAATTGTCAAAAGCAATCAAACGCGCCCGCCATCTCGGCCTGCTGCCCTACCTCGTGAAATAGGAGCAAGACAATGGATATTATTTTGCTCGAAAAAGTCGAGAAATTGGGCGGCATTGGTGATGTTGTAACCGTGAAGAACGGCTATGCACGTAATTACCTTTTGCCAAACAAGAAAGCGCTTCGCGCCAATGAGGCGAACAAGAAAGTTTTCGAAGCCAATCGCAAACAGATTGAAGCTGATAACGAAGCGAAGCGTGGCGAAGCTGAAAATGCAGCCAAGGATGTAGATGGCAAACAGATTATTTTGATCCGCGCATCATCCGCGTCTGGACAGCTCTACGGTTCCGTTACTGTTCGTGATATCGTTGAAGCTCTGGCTGCCGAAGGTGCTAATGTTGAGAAAAGCATGGTCATCCTTGAAAAACCGATCAAAACGCTCGGTGTTTTCGATGTCCGAATCCGCCTGCATCCTGAGGTCAACACGACCATTCAGGCCAATGTCGCGCGTTCTGATGATGAAGCCGATCTGCAGAAAGACGGTATCGATGTCATCGCTCAGATGTTTGAGGAAGAGCAGGCTGAATTAGCCGCTGCTGCCTTGGCACCGGAAAGCGAAGATGATGGTGCAGAGGAAAAAGCTGACGCCGATGATGCCGATGCAATGGCAGAAGGTGACGAAGATGCGCCAGCTGCTGAAGAGGACGCATCGTCTGTTGAAGAAGCGGAATCTGATGAAGGCAACGATCCTAAAGAATAGGCTGGTTTCCCCAAAATGATTTTAAGCCCGTATATGCGATGTTGATACCAACCAAGCATATTCGGGCTTTTTTCATTGTAGTTACAACGACATGAATATTCCGTGGCAAGATCGATTTGCGGATAATGCCGCGCTTTTTCCGCTGCTTATGGATCTCGAAACCGATCAGGTGATGCTTACCCGCTTGTCCGAACAGGATTATCGGCAAATTAGCTTCCTCGATCAGCGCATAATAACACCCCAGTTGCCGCGCCAACTGGTTGGATGGGACGAGATCGCAGCGATAACGCTGAGTGACCTCCCTAAACCCCAATATATTTTCCATATAGGCCATGTCGGTTCGACCCTGATATCCCGCCTGCTGGGCGAGCACGAAAATGTCCTGGCACTAAGGGAACCTGCACTTCTCAGACAGTTTTCCGAACAATATGTTGCCGGGCATTCAACCGATGCTCAATGGGAGAATGTTGAGTTTAGGGACCGTCTCAATCAGGTTCAGCGGTGGCTGTCCCGAACTTTTGACTCCAATCAAAGAGTCATGATCAAGGCCAGTAGCTTCGTCAGCCCTTTGGCAGAGCTGCTAATGTTGGCCGGCGGCTGACCTTCCCCATAGAAGTGGTCCGGCTTGAGAGTTAGAGATACGGCTATTTATCTTGAGAAAGGAAAGATAGATGGCACGTAAAAGATATACGCCAGAACAGATAATCGGGATGCTCCGGGAGGCTGAGGTTCGGCTTGCTGGGGAGAGAAGACAGGTGCGATATGCCGGGAGCCAGGCATATCAGAGCAGAGTTACTATCGCTGGCGCCGCGAGTATGGCGGTTTGAAGGTAAGTCAGGCACGCCGCTTGAAGGCGTTGGAGAAAGAGAATCAGCGGCTTCGCAAGGCAGTATCCAATCTGACACTGGATGCATTGATCCTGAAGGAGGCCGTTGAGGGAAAGTACTGAGCCCTTCGCGCCGCAAAGATGCGGTCGATCATGTGCAGGCGGCGCTGGGTTGTTCCGAACGCCGCGCTTGCAGGGTGATTGGTCAGCATCGTTCCACTCAGCGCAGACAAGCCATTACCAAGCCGGATGAGCAGCCGCTAACGGCTGAGATCATCCGGCTGGCACAGATATATGGCAGATATGGCTATCGGCGGATCACTAGCTTACTGCGTAACAGCGGCTGGCATGTGAATGCCAAGCGAGTGGAGCGTATCTGGAGGCGTGAAGGGCTCAAGATACCAAAGAAGCAGCCAAAGCGGGGAAGGCTCTGGTTTAACGATGGATCATGCGTCAGGCTCAGACCGCAATATCGCGGCCATGTCCGGAGCTATGTCTGGAGCCATGTCTGGAGCTATGATTTGGTTATGGATCGCACCCGTGATGGCGCACCCATGATGGCGCACCCATGATGGCAAGGCGTTCAGGATGCTCACCGTCATTGATGAGCATAGCCGGGAGTGCCTGGCGCTCCATGTCCAACGTAAACTGAACAGCGATGATGTACTGGTGGTATTGACCGGCCTATTTGCCAGACATGGCCCGCCAGCCCATATCCGCAGTGACAATGGAGCTGAGTTTACTGCCCATGCGGTACGCGACTGGCTGTCACGTATCGGTGTGAAGACGCTCTATATAGAACCGGGTAGTCCATGGGAGAATGGCTATAACGAGAGCTTCAACGGTAAACTCCGCGATGAGCTACTCAATGGAGAAATATTTTACAGCATGAAGGAGGCAACTATACTGATCGAACGCTGGAGGCGGCACTATAACACTGTCAGACCGCACAGCTCACTGGGCTACAAACCACCGGCACCAACAACAGCCTTGCCTTATCCATCTGAACTGCCCTGCGCTACGCTCCGGTCAGTCCAGATGGACGGCTTTAACCGCCGTGCTCTAACTTAATAACTGGACCAACAACCAGGGGCAGGTCACTTTTGGTCTGGCTCAACTGCTCGGCCAATCCACGGCGCAATCCCAATGTTGCTAGCTGGGCCGCAAATTCCACCACCAGAATCGCATAGGCAAAACGCCCCAGCGCTTCCGGACCATACATTCGGCCAGCAATGAACAGAAACGGTAGTCGCGCCGCCAAACGCAGTAGGAAACCAAATATATTGGTCCGGCCACCCTTTGCGAGCGCAGCAATATCTTCCGTTTCTCTGGCTCCCGGATCTGGCACACCGGTCGCCATGCCGCTCTTCGCGCCTGTGGAGCCAGATGTGGTCAAAGAAGGTTCCCCCGGTCGTTCCGCGAACAATGCGCCTCTTTAGACAAGGCGGCGGGCCTTGTCATCTTTTCGGGCTGTATCGCGCCTTAACGACGTTCTGACACCAGCGGCCGGTTCATTAGCTGACCAACTATTGATTTGGGATCAATATCACCGGCGAGCAAGGCGCAAACTGCATCGACAATCGGCATTTCTACACCGCGTTCGCGGGCATCGGCCTGCAAAACGGGCGCCGTATGTGCGCCTTCCGCAACGGTTGAACGGTCGGACAATAATTCGGCCGCAGCCTGTCCCTTACCCAGCCCTTTGCCGAACGAAAAATTCCGCGAACTTGTTGACGAACATGTCAGAACCAGGTCTCCCAAGCCGCAAAGGCCGGACAGGGTTTCCACTCTGGCACCGCGGGCTTCGCCATAGCGGAGCATTTCCGCAAAACCCCTTCCGATCAGCGATGCACGTGCGTTCTGGCCGAGGCCAGCGCCGTCAACTACACCGCAACCAATGGCGAGCACATTTTTCACCGCACCGCCAATTTCTGCACCAATAATATCGTCGGAATAGTAGGGTCGGAAAGTTGGTTTGGCGATCAGGGGGTTGAGATGTTCCCAAAGTGTTTCGCTTTCACAGGCCAGCGTGAGGGCTGTTGGCAGACCCTGAGCTACTTCATGTGCAAATGTGGGTCCGGATAGAACGGCAAGTGGGTTATTCGGCCGCGCTCCATTTACCAGATCGCTCATCAACATCTTGCTGCTCGCCTCAATCCCTTTTGAGCATAGTATGAAGGCGGCATCGGTGTCTGGCAGCTCTGACAGGCTGGATCGCAAATGCTGAGCCGGTGTAACGAGTAGTATAGCGTCACAGGAAGCAAGGTCGGAAATCTCGGCAGTTGCAATAATATTTTCGCGCAATTGGTAACCCGCAAGGAAGTCACTATTCTCATGATGAGCGTTGATCTGCTTCACTACATCTAGTTCTCTTGCCCAAAGCAGCAGCTTGTCGTGCCCTTCTGAAAGGACCTGCGCCAGTGCGGTACCCCAGGCACCAGCGCCGACAACCCCGATTTTTGCCGCACTCATGCTTTCACTCCTGCACCGCGTACTTTTTCGGCGTGGGGATCAAGCGGCCATCGCGGACGAGCGGCAATATCTAGAGGATCTGTCAAGCCCGCCTCCAATCGTTCCACTCCCGCCCAGGCAATCATAGCTGCGTTATCGGTACACAGCCACAAAGGCGGGGCGGTAAATTGCATATCATGGTCAGCCGCCAGTTGTTCTAGCATGTTACGGATCGGACCATTCGCTGCGACGCCGCCAGCGACCACCAGATGCAGCACCGGATCATGTTCGCCAATAGCCTTTTCTAGGCGATCCTTCAGGCAATCGACTACCGCTTGCTGAAACGATGCCGCAATATCCTCATTCTGATAGTTTCCGCTTTCATGTGCGCGAACAACTGCGCTTTTCAGGCCCGCGAAGGAAAAATGGGGTTCTTTTGAGCCCAACAATGGTCTCGGAAGCGGTACCGTGCGCGCATCGCCGGTGGCAGCCAACTTTTCTACTTTTGGGCCACCGGGATAGCCAAGGCCCAATATTTTTGCTGTCTTGTCAAAAGCTTCGCCGGCCGCATCGTCAATTGTTGTCGCCAGCCGGCGATAGTCGTTCACGCCATCAACCATCAAAATTTGGCAATGACCGCCAGAAACGAGCAGCAACAGGTATGGAAATTCCAGTTCCGGATTGGAAAGGCGTGGCGATAAGGCGTGTCCTTCCAGATGGTTCACCGCAATAAGTGGTTTGTCTGCGGCCATGGCCAATGCTTTGCCTGTCACCAGTCCGACCATAACGCCGCCGATCAATCCGGGTCCGGCGGTTGATGCAATGGCGTCAATATCTTCAAGAGAAAGCTTGGCTTCATCCAGGGCAGCCTTAATCAATGGGGTCAAAATTTCAGCATGGGCTCGCGCGGCGATTTCCGGGACGACACCGCCATAGGGTGCATGCTCATTTTCCTGCCCGGCCAATTTGTGAGACAAAACTTCGCGGTCGGATGTGACCAATGCTGCGGCTGTCTCATCGCAGCTCGATTCTATCCCCAAAATGATGCTCATAACTCTAGTAGTTAGAGGCTCAACCGATTAGAGCAAGAGCGATGAGCGAATTCAGTGATGACAAAATGGTTGTCAGGGCAGGTATTGAGCGCCCACTGAAGATTGGCACGCGCCGATCTCCGCTGGCCATGGTGCAAGCTGAAATGGCGGCCAAGTCTATTGTTTCAAACCATGGTTGGCGCTCCGACCAGGTGGAGCTGGTGCCGATGATCGCAACCGGAGACAAGGTGCAGGACCGCGCCCTGGCCGAAGTAGGCGGTAAGGCGCTTTGGACCAAGGAACTGGACCGCGCTCTGGCAGCGGGTGATATTGATTGCGCAGTTCACAGCATGAAGGATGTAGAGACAATCCGGCCGGATATCTTCATCATTGGAGCCATGCTGGAACGTGCAGCAATGCATGATAAATTGGTTGGGGCGAAATCAATTGAAGATTTGCCCAAAAACGCGATTGTTGGAACGGCATCACCGCGCCGAAAGGCACAGTTGCTCAATATTCGCAGCGACCTTGATATCCGCCTCATTCGCGGCAATGTGCAGACGCGATTGCAAAAAATTGCGGATGGAGAGTTTGACGCAACTTTGCTTGCGGCCGCCGGATTGGACCGGCTGGAAATGCAAGATATTGGCAGCACGATCTCCAAACGAAAAATGTTGCCCGCACCGTCGCAGGGCGCTGTAGGTGTCGAATCGCGTACTGATGATCAGCATGTCAGACAGATTTTGCGAAAAGTTTCTGATACACGAACATTTCGTGAAGTGACGGCTGAGCGAGTTTTCCTGAAGGAGTTAAAAGCCGATTGCCACAGCCCGGTAGCAGCGTTGGCAAAATTTGAGGGTCGGTATGCTTCGATGCGGGCTGAAATTCTGCTGCCGGACGGGTCGGAGCGGATTGCGGGCCGCACGGAGTTTGAACATGGCGATGTCGGGGCTCCCAGGCGATTGGCGCAAAAACTATTGGTTCAGGCCAGTGACGCCCTAAAATCCGTTTTCGGGAAATGAGTGTAAATTTATTGATCTTGAGGCCATTTGAAGGGGCGCGCAAAACATCAGATCAGGCCAAAAAATTGGGTTTGACCCCGATTACCGACCCGCTGTTTGAAATTCGGCCAATGCCTTGGGCTGCTGCACCAGCCGAACAATATGACGCTATCATGTTCACAAGTGCCAATACGGTCAGATATGGTGGCGATGCTCTCGCGGATTATCGACAATTGCCCGCATTGGCTGTCGGCGCCGCTACTGCCAAAGTGGCAAGATCAGCCGGATTTGGTGTCGCCGTCCAGGGTGACAAAGGTGTGCAGCCACTGGTTGATGGATTGACCGAAAGCCGCTTTCTGAAAATTCTCCGGCTGAGCGGGGAAAATTATACGCCGGTTCAGACCGATCGGTTGATTGATACTGTCGCTGTCTACGAATCCGCCAATATCGGGTTGGGAGAAAGTGCAAGGGACTGTCTTACAAATGGTTCGATGGTGTTGCTGCACTCTACCCGGGTTGCCCGGACGTTGAACATGGAGATGGCACATGCCGGAATAGGTCACAACAAAAATCATCTGATTGCGATATCTACAAATGTTGCAGAAGCGGCAGGAACTGGTTGGAAATCGACCAATACAGCCGCTCAGCCAACCGACGAAGCTTTACTGACGCTGGCAGCGCGCCTATGTTCTGACGGAAATCAAACAAGGAGCCCGAATGAACCGGGACTATGAAAAATTGTCGGGCGCAGGCGCAAAAAGCAACTTGACCCGTAACGTGCTGATATTAATGATCGTAGCCTTTGTTGGCGGCGCGATTTTGTCGGGATGGGTGCTATCGCGCTACAATCCTTTTGACAGTGATGAAGCGACACCAACCGAGGTGGTAGAGACAAATGCTGCACAGGTGGAAGCTGATCCGGCTACTGCTTTGGCAAACCGAATTGATGCCGATGGGTCTGTTCTACCACCGCCGGAAAAAAACGAAGAGACTGAAGCGCCCGTTCCTGCGCTGACGCCGGAAAAGGAACGCGCGTTGGCGGTACGGGTTGCAGACCTGGAAGATCGGCTGTCGCGGATCAATGTTCAGGCTCAGGCCGCCTCCGGAAATGCGGCACGGGCCGAGGGTCTACTCATTGCTTTTGCTGCGCGACGCGCGTTGGATCGCGGATCGCCGCTGGGATATATTGAATCGCAACTCAGGCTGAGATTTGGCGAAGCCCAGCCGAGAGCGGTGCAGACGATAATCAACGCTTCGCGCGATCCCGTGACACTTGAAGAACTGGCTGCAGGCCTCGATGAACTGGCCCCGACCTTGACGGCAGGAACCAAAAGCCAGGGTTTCATGGCCGATCTGCAACGCGAGTTTTCGGAACTTTTCGTTATCCGAAAAGAAGGAACACCGTCGACCGCACCGCAACAGCGCCTGGTCCGCTCTGAGCGCTATGTTGAAGTCGGCAATGTCGACGCAGCGATTACGGAAATGGACAAGCTGCCTGCGGTGATTAGCGGAGATGAGGAAGCAACCGCATGGATGGAAATGGCACGGCGCTACAACGAAGCACGGCGTGCACTGGATGTGATTGAAACAGCGGCAATTTTGGAACCGCAGCAATTACGCGCAGGTGATGGTGAACGTGTCGATGTGCCATCACCGCTGGCGCCCAATGTCACGCCAATTCCGGCACCCTAATTTTCGAGGAACATCTCGGATAGTCCCTTTGGAACACGGACCGGACGTCGGCTTTCGCGATCAATAATTGCCCAGTTAGTGCGTCCTAAAACTGTTATCGAGCCGCGGCGATCCGCAAATTCAAAATTTCGCCAGAACCGTGCGCCTTTTGGCGGTTGGGATATCCATGTTCGGCCAGTCACAGTCTCTCCGGCGCTAACATTCCCGCGATAATCAATTTCGTGCCGGGTCACGACCCTGATATATTTTGCGATCGCTTCTTCAGGCGCGATGGCGTCCCAATGTGCCGTTGCCAATTCCTGAACCCAGCGCACCCAGACCGCATTGTTCACATGGCCAAGTTCGTCGATGTCACCTGGTGCCGCGATAAATTCGAGAAAATGTTTGGCCATCAGTTGTTTTCAGCCATCCCCATCTGCCAGAGAATAAAAGCATATTCCTCGGCTGTTTCCTTCAAGGCATTCCAGCGACCGGATTTACCGCCGTGACCCGCGCCCATATTGGTTTTGAGCAGCAGAATGTTAGCATCGGTTTTGGTCCTACGCAGCTTCGCTGTCCATTTGGCCGGTTCCCAATAGGTCACGCGCGGATCATTGAGGCCAGCGGTAATCAACATTGGCGGGTAATCCTGTGCGCTGACCTGATCATAAGGCGAGTAGCTGTGGATATATTCAAACGCCGCCTTGTCGGTGATCGGGTTGCCCCATTCCGACCATTCACCGGGTGTGAGCGGTAGGTTTTCATCAAGCATCGTGTTGAGCACATCGACAAAAGGCACGTGCGCAACAACTGCACCCCAAAGATCGGGATCGCTATTGACGATGGCTCCCATCAACTCCCCACCAGCAGACCCGCCTGATGCCGTGATCCGGCCCTTGCTGGTATAACCTTTTTCGATCAAGCCCTTTCCGACATCGACAAAATCGTTGAACGTATTCTCCCGCTGCATAAGCTTGCCCTGCAGATACCAGTTACGTCCCAGATCATCGCCGCCACGGATATGAGCGATAGCGTAGATAAATCCGCGATCTACCAGCGAAAAACGGGTGGTCGAGAATCCTGGCGGCACGGCATAGCCATAGGCTCCATAGGCATAGAGATGGAGCGGCGCGCTGCCGTCGAGCTTCGTTCCCTTTTTGTAAACCAATGATACCGGAACCATTGTGCCGTCGCGTGCTTTTACGGTCAGCCGCTCAGTTGCATATTCGCTCGCATCATAGCCGGATGGAATTTCCTGTACCTTGAGCGTTTCTAACTTCTTGTCAGCCAGATGATAGTCATAGATCGTGTCAGGTGTGACCATGGATTCGTATCCCAGCCGCAACTTGCCGACATCATATTCGGGATTATTGCTCAGACCAGCATCATAGCTGGCTTCGGGAAAAGTGATCCGTTCGATTTTCGACGGATCGGAGTAGAACCGAATTTCAACCTGATCGAGGCCATTTTCGCGCCCTTCGGTGACGTAGAAATCCTTGAAGATGGTCATGCCTGTGAGGTAAAACTCATCTGACCCGGTAATCAGCGTTTTCCACTCGCCCGGATTATCCAGTGACGCGGTAGCCAACCGGAAATTCACATGATCATCATTGGTAAGGGTGAAGAGCGTGCCATCATGCTCCTCAACCGAATATTCCCGGCCTTTCTGGCGCGGTGAGATGAGGATTGGTTCGGCGGTTGGATTGTCAGTTGGTACCAGCCGCACTTCGCTGGTCTCATTATCGCCGGTCGCAATAACGATATACTTCTCCGATTGGGTCAGACCAATGCCAACGGTGAAACCGTCCTGATCCTCCTTGTAGAGTTCAATATCGGTTTTCAGGTCGGTACCCAGTACATGCAAACGCGTATTGTCGGTGCGCCAATTTTCATTGGCAAGGCCGTAGAGCAGACTTTTCGAGTCCGCCGACCAGACCAGACTGGAAAGCGTGCCGGGAATGATGTCAGGCAACTTATCATCGGTCACCAGATCGAGGAAGTGAACATCAAAGCGCTCGGACCCGTTATCGTCATAGGAATAGGCAAGCATCTTCCCATCGGGTGATACAGAAAAGCGACCGAGACGGAAATATTCTTTGCCCTCGGCCAACTTGTTTTCGTCGAGGATCAGTTTGTTATCGCCACCCTTAACCGGTTTCCGCCACCATTGTTTATACTGCATGCCCTCGTCGAACTTGATCCAGTACAGCCAGTCACCATCCTTTTGGGGTACCGAGCCGTCATCTTCCTTGATCCGAGCCTTCATTTCTTTGAACAGTGTATCCGTCAGACTTTTCTGGTTCGCCATTTTCTGCTTGAACCACTGGTTTTCCGCCTTGAGATAATCAAGCACGTCCCGATCACTGACTTCGGGATAATTTGGGTCCTTGAGCCAGTGATAGGGATCCGCAACCAATTGGCCATGTCGTTCAAAGCTGTGCGGTCGCTGTGCAGCGATAGGAGGATGAAGCATTTTTTTGGTCATAGCGGGGCTAGGATGTCCTGAATTTGGTAGCGAACGTGGCTGCAAACCCCTATGATATGCGGTAACAGCTTATTCAAGGAGTTTGAACTGACATGTTGATGTCCACCTATGAAGCGCGCCTAAAGGCATTGCGCGAGCAACTGCAAAATGATGGTCTCGACGGTTTTGTCGTTCCGATTTGCGATGAGCATATGAGCGAATATGTCGGGGAATATGCGCAGCGACTAGGTTGGTTGACCGGCTTTGGTGGTTCAGCTGGTACAGCCGTTATACTCACCGACAAAGCAGCGATTTTCACCGATGGGCGTTACACTGTTCAAGTGCGAGATCAGGTGGATGGGAAACTATACGATTATGTTGCAGTTGCAGAAACCAAGCCGCATGAATGGATTGCTGCCAATGCCGAATCCGGTAGCAAGATCGGTTATGATAGTTGGCTGCACACGCGCGACTGGGCGAAGACTGCTGCGCCAGCACTGACGAAATCAGGTGCTGAACTGGTCGCTGTTAGCAATAATCCGATTGATGCCGTCTGGGAAGATCAACCAGAGCGGTCGCCAGAAAAACTCGCTGTTCATCCTGATCAATATGCCGGCAAGTCGGCGCGCGACAAAAGGGCCGACGTTGCCAAATGGCTGAGCGATAACAATTATGATGCGACGGTTATAGCCGCATTGGATTCGGTTGCATGGTTCTTCAATGTGCGCGGAAAGGATATCGCGAATACACCAGTGCCGCTGGCCTATGCCGTTGTGCGGTCTGATGAAACCGCAACGCTATTCGTCGCTCCGGAAAAGCTGACCGACGAGGTGCGTGAGCATCTCGGCAACCATGTTGAAATCCGAAACTATGACGAACTGGCCGGTGCGCTGGCTGATATGGATGGCAAGACCGTCGCGGTCGATCCGGAACGTTCCGTCGCGGCAATTTTCAAAACGCTCGATGAGGCGGGTGCAAGAATTGTCGAGGCGCGCGACCCGACAATTCTCGCCAAGGCTATCAAGAATGAGGCCGAAGTTTCCGGTCACCGGGCAGCACAATCCCGTGATGGCGCGGCGCTGTCCAAGTTCCTCCACTGGATGGCGGTGGAAGCACCCAAAGGCGGGCAAGATGAGCTGTCCGTTGCTGCGCGCCTGCGCAGTTTCCGTGAGGAAAGCTCGGATCTCAAGGACCTGTCTTTCCGGACGATTTCTGCAGCGGGCGATCATGGTGCACTGCCGCATTATAGCGTGAACGAGGAAACCAATCAGCCGGTTGAAATGGATACGCTCTATCTGGTCGACAGCGGCGGTCAATATCTCGATGGCACAACCGATGTGACCCGTGTGGTTGCTGTGGGCGAGCCGACCGCAGAGATGCGCAAACGCTATACGCAGGTGCTGCAGGGCCATATTGCGCTCGATCAGGCCGTATTTCCTAAGGGCACGACCGGCGGGCAACTTGACATATTGGCGCGGCAATATCTGTGGGCCGATGGTGTCGATTATGGCCACGGCACCGGCCACGGCGTCGGCAGTTATCTTTCGGTACACGAAGGGCCGCAGCGAATTGCGACCTTTGGCGGTATGAATGAAGCGCTCCAACCAGGAATGATCCTCTCCAACGAGCCAGGCTATTACAAGGTTGGCGATTTTGGCATACGTATCGAAAATCTGATCCTGGTCGAGGAACGAGAAATTGAGGGCGGCGAACAGACCATGCTCGGCTTTGAAACGCTCACCTTTGCACCGCTGGAGCGCAAGTTGATCAAGGTCGACATGCTGTCGGCGGAACAGCGCCTTTGGGTCGATGATTATCATGCCAAGGTTCGCGATGTGATTGCACCACAGCTCGAAGGCGAAGCGCTCGACTGGCTAAACGCCCAGACCGCGACGCTGTAGCGTGACCGAACATCCAGACCCGCGCGAAGGCTTTCGCCTCGTCACACCGCTGCGTGTTCGCTATGCCGAATGCGATCTTCAGGGCATTGTATTCAACGCCAACTATCTCGCCTTTGCCGATGTCGGGCTCACCGAATATCTGCGCGCTTTGATGGTGGAGGAAACCGGCGGCAGTGAACGCGACATGATGCACGGATTTATCGGCATTTTTGGCGGCGACAATTGGGTGCGCCACGCCGATGTCGACTTCCGCGCGCCTGCCAAAGCGGATGACCTGCTTGATATCGCAATTCGCATTTCGCGATTTGGCCGGACCAGCTACACGGCGCTATGCCACATATTGCGCGGTAATGAGCTGCTCAATGTCATCACCTTGACCTATGTCTGGTTTGATCCAGCGACTGAAGAAGTCGCGCCGGTTTCGCAGAAATTCATCGATGCCGTAACGAAATATGAGGTGATTGCTCCTGAACGCGCTGTCGTCGCTGGCTAGCTGTCAGAATTCCCACCTAGATTCTTCGCCTGCGCTTTCCTGCGGCGTAAATTGGCACGTAACTGTTCGGCCAGCCGCTCCGCCTTCTCGGCTTCCTTGCGCTCTTTTTCAGATTTTGGTTGCGGTTTCGGCATGGGCCGCATTTGCCATCGCCGCTCAAAAAACGCAACTCCGCTTGACAATATGCTAACCATTTGGTCTTAGGCGCGCGTGTTCAGTCCACTCATGTGGATAAGCGGTTCCAGCTCTTCAAAATCGACTATTTCCGGTTTTGCAAAAAATGGTCAGGCTGCTGTAGCTCAGTGGTAGAGCGCGTCATTGGTAATGACGAGGTCGAGAGTTCAATTCTCTCTAGCAGCACCATTTTTCTCACAGGTTTTCAGTGTCCTGAGATCTGGGCCAATTCGGCAGATTTAATATCGTGTTCTTAGAGGGTTACGCGCACCCCGCAGTTGTGGCGCACCCCAGAGACCCATTTGGCCTCGCAGAAACAGGCATGACCTAGCCATTATCTCTAGAGGCCGATATAGCGTCCTCGGATGCAGATGGAGTTTTTGAGGATATTACAGGCTCAAGCGAAGCCGAGTTGCTTTCGCTGCTCATTCCAGTCGAGTGAGATATTGCCGTTGCGCAGCAAGGAACGCGCCGTGATTTGCGGCGGCTGACTGCCAATGGTGATTGCTGTGACAATAGCAGGTGCCAGATAGCTTAGCCTAGCGAGCTTGCTGAGATGCTGTTTACTGTTGTGAGCAACCAGCGGCGATGGAGTGCCATCAATCAGATGTTCCCGGGCCGCAAAGGCAAGCGCAATGAGTTTGAGCAGATTGGGATCTGTGAATCGCTTCGCCGATCCTCCGTCAGGTGACAAAGCCAATTTCAGTTCATTGCCCTTGCGAACAAGTTTCGCATCTACTGCAATAGTATGGATTGGTTCGTCGATATCAAGCTGCAGCGATAGGCTGATCCCATTTTCCTTAAGCTCAACCCTGGTCTTCCAGGCAATCAGCAACTTTCGTTTTCCGGGAACGGTCAACTCTGGAAGTTGTTTTGCCCAGTTCGCATATTGTTTGCGTCTTGCTGCAAGTTTATCCGGGCAGGTTTCTTCAGGCTGAACGTAGGATCGTAGATGTTGAGTGATGGTATCAATGACTAGGTGATCTATTTCACCGGCAGGCAAGCGCCATCTGGATGCACCGACTTCACCGGGGCCGAGCCGGGTGACATAATAGCTATATCTTTTTGTTCCCTTCTTGCCAGCGGCCGGTGACATAGGTCTTCCCTTAGGGTCGGTGATCATCCCGGTGAGCAGGCTTGGGTATTTCGATTTCTTGCCCAGGGCCTTGTCGCGGCAGTTCTTCTTGAGCGTGGATTGAACTTCTTCAAAGATTTCATCGGTGATGATCGCTTGATGCTCTCCTTCATACACTTGATTCTTGTGGCGGATTTTCCCAATGTAGATGGGGTTCTTGAGCAGCAGGGCGAGCGGCCCGGTCCCAAAGCACATACCTCCTATGGTTCTGCCATCTTTGAGCAATCGCTTACGGGTGCGAAAGCCCTCACGAGCAAGATGATCGGCAAGCTTTGGGATGGATCTAAGTTCCAGATAGGAACTGAAGATGTGTCTCACATCTTCAGCCTCACTCTCTCGGATGAGTAGTTTCCGATCCTCGACTTTGTAGCCATGGGGCACTGCTCCGCCCATCCACATGCCTTTCTTCTTGGAAGCAGCGATCTTGTCCCGAATGCGCTCGGAGGTAACTTCGCGTTCAAACTGCGCAAAGGATAGGAGGACGTTCAGAGTTAGTCGTCCCATGCTCGTTGTGGTGTTGAAGCTTTGGGTGACACTGACAAAGCTGGCATCGTTTTGATCGAGGATTTCGACAATCTTGGCAAAGTCAGCCAGCGAGCGGGTGAGACGGTCGACCTTGTAAACCACAACAATATCAACCTTGCCCGCCTTGATATCTGATAGAACCTGTTGAAGGGCGGGGCGATCCATCGAGCCCCCTGACCATCCGCCATCATCATAGTGTTCTTTTTCGGCTTCCCACCCTTCACTTGCCTGGCTCAAGATATAGGCGCTGCAGGCTTCGCTCTGCGCATCCAGACTGTTGAAGTCCTGATCTAATCCTTCCTCGGTGGATTTGCGGGTGTAGATAGCGCAGTGAAGGGTCTTGCGATCAACCATTGACTACGTTCCGTGGTTGATATTCGCTGCGTTTGCAAAGACCAAAGAAGCGTGGTCCTGACCAATGCGCTCCCGTTATTTCTTCCGCTATCTGGGACAGGCTGTTGTAGCGGCGTCCCTCATACTCAAAGCCTTCATCGCAAACGAGAATGTGGTGGTTTAAACCCCTCCAGCTGCGGATTAATCGTGTGCCAACCTTGAGCGCAACTTGAGATCGTGTCCCGATCTTTCCATTTCTAAGCAGCTGCCCACTGATCCGTTCAATTTCTCGTGATGTTGCAACCGGCAATTTGCCATGCGCACGTTCCTGAAGACGGTGCGCGATCCCGCGACGGAGCAGATCAGGGCTGATATCCGGCGCAGGCTTACGATAGACATCCCGCCACATGGCGCGCAGCTGCGCGGGGGGCATTGTCTTTAGTTTTGCCAGTTGAACGTCGACGGTCTTCATGCGGCGCCAACATCAGGCTGCTTGACGATCCGGTAGGCCGTTCCATCTTCACCTCGCTGTTCGCGTACAATCACAAAGCCTTTCTTCCGGAGGCCGGTCATGAATGCGCGGATGCTGTGGGGTTTCCAGCTTGTCGCTTTGCCGATCTCATCGATGCTTGCACCTTTGCCTCGATTAAGCAGTGTGATCACTTTGGCAGATTTGGCCTTGGGTTTGGATGTTGCCATTTTGGGTCTCCAGCTTGGCGCTGGACTATCCAGCGCTTCCACTGACCCGAGCCGCAGATCGCCTTCGTGGCGGGGCGGCATGTCACGTCATTCGTGCGTGACACCAACAGCAATGCTCGAACAAACACCGAAGTCCAGTCGAAAGATCGTAAGAAATGTGAAAGCTGCATGTGGACTTCTTGTCCCATTCGAGCGTTGTATGGCGTATGATCAACTTGGATGAAATCGATCCACAAAATGCACGATCAGGTCTGTTTGCGCTCATCACCGCAAGGCTTGAAGATGCGCATGAAATCGCTGTGCGCGGCCAACGTAACGAAATTGATCAATCTGAAACATCGCAGTTGCTTGATGAATTGATTGATCAAACCAATCAGATTGAGATCCTGTTGATGGCAATCGGCACTATTCGGGAATGACTGCTTTGCGCCCCAATGTCGGACGTTTCAAAGGCTTCGGCTCTTTCGCGAAAGCAGACTCCAGCTATCAATCACAATCCTTCCAAGATCGCGCCTACGTCGGGACCGTCGGTAATAGTTGCCTTCTCGTAGAGACGATAGTCTGCATCACTGCCACCGCTGCTGAGATCAACACTGGTAGCTATCTGTCGCACGCCCATGACATCCTGTTCCAACATCACCATGTCATCGGTAAAACAGGCCGAACCAACCTGAGCGGACTTCATGACATTGCACATTGTCCCAGCAACTTCCTTATCCTCGCCGGTGTCTTCCATCTGGAGGGCATTCATCATGGAGTTTGACAAGTTTTCCGGATCGGCCTGCGACAGTGCGTCATAAAAAGGATTGTCAGTCACCGTCCCCGTCATTTTCGATGGATCGATATTGTACACCTTTTTACCAATCACGATTTTGTGAGCGTTCTGATCCTGGGTTATTCCGGCAAAACCAACTTTCAGATTTTCGATGGTAAAGGTCTCTGCTCCCCAGTCGCGGATACACTGTTTTGAAGTCCCGCTAAGCGTGCCTTCGTGATTATACTCTACACAATATTGCTTGAGCGGGTGTAACTTGAGCGTGATTTCTACATCGTCAGTATCGTTTTCACTATCATCTTCCGAATCTCCCGGTGAGTTATAACCGGATCTGGTGTCTGGAAGAATTTGAAGTATGGGGCGTGCCTTGCTGAAATCGTTTTTGTCTGGAAATCGAAAGTAGCAAGAGGAGCCCGCCACACATGGCAAAAGATACTGTGATTGATCCGGGTAGACCGGAGGGAATTGAACCACTGACAGAACTACTCAGACCGGGTGCGAAGCAGTTAATCGCCGAAGCGGTCCAGGCAGAGCCGGATGAGTTGATGACAAAGTTTGATGGTCAAAAAACGGCTGACGGACGACAGCGCGTTGTCCGCAGTGGCCATCATCGCGAACGAGAGGTGATTACAGGGGTTGGCAAGGTCAGCGTCGAGGTGCCGAAGATCCGTAGCCGTGAAGGTACGCCGGAATGTTTTCAATCTCTGGTTGTACCGCCCTGCATCCGGCGAACGGCGACGCTGGACGCGGCGATCCCCTGGCTTTATTTGAAGGGTGTTTCGAGTGGCCAGATGCAGAGCGCACCGGAAGCTATTGCCGGCCCCGAGGCTAAAGGGCTGCCGGCCAATGTCGCGGGGCGTTTGAAGCGGCAATGGGAAGCTGAATACAAGCAATGGTGTACTCGAGCGGTGTCTGATGAATGGGTCCGTATCCGGGCTGATGGCATCTACAGTGGTCTCAGAGGCGACGATGGCCGATTGTGCTGCCTGGTTATCATCGGCGTGAACAGCCGGGGTCACAAGCACTTCCTGGCAATCGAAGATGGTGTCAGGCAGTCAAAACAGAGCTGGCGTGAGGTGTTGCTGTCCCTGAAACAACGGGGTCTGGACCAACCCCCGAAGTTGGCAATTGGAGACGGCGCCCCGGGCTTCCGGGCCGCAGTGGAGGAAGTGTATCCGGAGACGGGCGTTCAACGTTGCTGGCAACGTTGCTGGATGCACAAGACCGGCAATGTGCTGAACTATCTGCCGAAGTCTGTCCGGGAGAAAGCGAAGCAGGGTCTGCATGATATCCGGATGGCAGAAGATCGAGCTGATGCAGCAAAGGCGTTCGATAATTTTGAGGAACGTTTCGGTGCAAAGTACCCCGAGGCGGTGGAATGCTTATCGAAAGACCGTGACGCGTTGCCGGCATTTCATGACTTTCCAGCGGAACACTGGACCCGTATCAGGACAACCAATGTCATTGAGTCGAGTTTTGCGACGATCCGGCATGGAACACGCCAAGCCAAAGGTTGTGTCACGCGCAATACGATGTTGACGATGGTCTGCAAGATGGGATTATGCGCAGAAGATTCCTGGCGCAAATTGAGAGGCTTCAGACACCTCGCGAAGGTGGTTGAAGGCGTGAAGTCTAAAGATGGAAGCGAGGTGAACAAGGACGACATGCCAGCCGCATGACTAACTTGCCAGACACTACTTTTGACAATAACTCGATCACCAAATAGGGGCAGGCCAGCGCCGCGACAATCAAAAACAACAAACCACTTGATCGCGGACAAAAAGGCCGCCACAATCACAATCGTCGCGACCAAGAATCCTCATCCAGATTGACGCGCACCTCTCATCTAAATTGTCGCGCTACAGCCGGTAGTGGTCCACTTTGTTGGACAACAGGACTTCAGAGATTTTGGCAGCTTCGGATTGGCTGAAGCTGGGCCAGGATGGAAAGTCTGAACCAGACATAGTGTTCCTTACCTTAGATCAAGAAGGTTTTACGAGTGCGCGTACAAATCGGGCGGGTGATCCGGCAACCAGCGTGTAAGGCTCGACAGATTTTGAGACGAGAGACTGTGCTGCAACCTGAGCATACTTGCCAACAATGACGCCAGGCACAAGGGTGGCCCCGCTTCCGATGAAGGCCATTTGCTTGATCTGACATCCGCCCGCAATTGTTACGCCAGCGGTGACTTGGGCATGGGTTTCCAGAGTACAGTCGTGATCGATATTAACACCCAGGCAATCAGGCACGATTCCACAAAAAACAACCAGCGCGTTCACAAATGTTCCAGAATTTGTCCGATATCACAACCTCGGGCCTCTTGGGCCCAAAACGCGTGGCAACTTTCCAACTGATGATGCCGCAACCAAGCTGATCTATCTGGCGATCCGCAACTTCGAGAAGACTGGCAGGGCCGTCAGAGAATGGGTTGCTGCCCGCAATCAGTTCGCTATCCTATACCCAGACCGGTTCAACAAGTGGGCCGTCAAACTCGCATGGGCTGAGCCTCATACACAGAGTTTCGGATACTCCCGGGTGAAACCCTTAGGTAGTTGTCGTTCCTTTACCAGAGCCAGCATCCATATCTGGGATCAGACTCCCCGCTCCAAGATCGTCCAATGCTTGAAGTCGCTCATGAAATTCTTCCTCCGCAAGCATCTGGTCTCGATATAATTTGCGCAGGTGATCTTCAGCGGATTGTGCACCCTTTTTATTGCTTACCACCCTTCAATTTATCCAAACCTGCCAGAGTTTGGGGATTTTTGCGTAACCGGCGATGGCTCTTCTGATGGCGCGCAGACCTGCTTTGAAGAGTGAACACAGGGATCGTCGGGCTTTTCGGATCCCCTTTTTTCGCCGCGTTGCGCGACGTGGTATTCTTCGTTTGCTCCGGTAGAAACAGCCCAGTACATGGCGATTGCCAGAACCAGGATGAGGCGCGCCAGTCGATCTGGTCTTCTGATCTGACTTTGGGTGATGCCGAAGCCTCGGGTTTTGAAGTCGGAGAACATGGCCTCAATACTCCATCGCATGCCGTAATCGAGTATCTTGTACTCGGATGGGGTCACGCTCATTGCGATGATCCACGGCTCTTTGTGTCCGTCTTCGTGGAGCACACCGATGTTGGTGAGGACGCCTGTTTCATTAAGCTCTGCCTTTACAATGCCTTCGGGCATCAATTCTGCGATCTCACGGGTTACCACCTCACCTCCCTGATGCTGCAGGGTAAGGTTGCTTTTCAAGCGGAGCCGATAGTCCCAGCCCGCCTTCTGGCACCATTCGATCAAGCGGGCGGTCCCATAGAACCGGTCTCCGGCCAGCAATACGCGCGCGTTTTCTGGAAGCCAGGGCCGCACAGCTCCCAGAAGCTCGTGTTGCACGTGCCATCCAATCGGCCCCTTGGTCTGGCGCACACGCCAGGCGACCGGAAGGGCTCGATCCCTCATCCGCACCGACAGCATCAAGACCTCGTTACCCTCGTTGAGCTTGCTTTGATCAAGGGCCAGTACAGTCGTTTCTCCGGCCTCAATCTGGCGGCGGAAAATCTCCCCTACATAGGCCTGCATGACCTCGTCAGTATCGATATGGGAATTGCCCAAAAGGCGCGAAATGTACTGATATCGGTGGTCCACCGACCCAATCTCACGCGGCAAAGCTGCTGCATTTTCCATCAGATTGACACTCCGCGTGTTCAAAACCACGCTTGCCAGCACCGACAGGCCCTCCCGCCGAGACTTGTGATACCCGGGAAGACGATCCCGAAAATCAGCCTCTATCCTCGAATAAAGCTCTGAAAAACAATCACTTCCCGCCAAAACAACCTCCAATATCAATAGTGGAGACTCCTTGAATCACACAGATCAGCGAGATGTCAAATCAGACGTGGAATTTTGAAGGGTGGTAAGCTTTTTATTGTTACAAGTTCGACATGCAGCAACTATATTTCTATACCCACTGTCGCCTTCAGGACGAGATACGACATGCTCCATAACGTAGTTATTTTGATCAAGTTTTAAGAAGCAATAGAAGCATCTGCTATTTTCTCGAGTAAGTATCGCCTTTCTCCCAACAGGATCGACGAAAAAATCTATATCTTCAATTCCTGGTTCTTCAGGAGCTTCTTCGACAATCCGATAATATTCGGTCTGTGTTGGTAGCTTGACGCGTATTACAGTGCCGCTTCCCGGGCCGTGCACCACGTTTGTTTTCTCGATTAGGCCTTTACTCTTTAGGGACTCAACTTTCTTTCGAACTGTTGCTTCACACATTGGCCGGGTTCCGTCGCCTATACCAAATCCCATTTCTTTTCCAGCTGTTTTCAAACTAATAGTGATTTTGTCGCTTCCTTCAAGAATTTTATTGCTTTCTCCAAGAAAACGGTGTCGAAACAAAAACATGAATATTGTTTGCTCAGACACATCAAGGTTGGGAGCAAGGTTGGGAGCAACATAGTCTGTAAAAACTCGTAATTCTTGATCAACTTTAATGATACTATCACCCAATAAAACGCGCCAGCCAACCCTTGCGCGGTTATGCGGCGAAGTCAAGGATTTTGTTGAGTTGCACTTGCGTAGCCCTTCTGATTCGGTATTTCTTCGTTTCCGGGTTGATCGCTCTCTGAATAGCTCCTAGATTTCTGGACACCTTCTTTCCTGAATTTGAGGTAAGGAGACGAAGGTGAGCAAGATACATTTCAGCGAAGATTTTAAACGGGATGCGGTTTCGCAGATTACGGAGCGGGGCTATCCTGTTGCAGAGGTTTCACGGCGTTTGGGTGTTAGTCAACATTCACTTTATGCGTGGAAGAAGAAGTTCGGATCGGCATCTGGCGGTGATGATGGCAGGGATGCTGAGATCAGACGATTGAAGCGCGAACTGACGCGGGTGACCGAGGAGCGCGATATATTAAAAAAAGCCACTGCGTATTTCGCCAGAGATGCAAAGTGAGATACGCGTTTGTTGCTGAGCATCGGCCTGTGTTTTCGGTACGTGCGATGTGTCGCAGCTTGTGTATCCATCCCAGTGGCTCCTACAGGACCTCGACACGCGAGGCGCTGCTGCTGTCATCCCGCCCAAAGCAAACCGAAACGTGCAGCGAGACTACGATGCGCACATGTACAAGTGGCGTCATCTCATCGAAAACTACTTCGCAAAGATCAAGGAATTCAGAGGTATAGCAACCCGATACGACAAGACCGACACCAGCTATGCCGCCAACTGGTATCTCACCGCAACGCTCATTGCTAGGCGCGGATTGTCAACAGGCCCTAGTCAGGGACAGGAAACCTCGAAATCCGATTGATGTTATGCGCGTTTTTTGATCTAAATCACGAAAATGGCGACATTTTCGCAACAGTTCTGTTATTTGTCAGCTTGCACTGATGCGCTCGAGTGGTTACAAAGCGCCGTGAATATAGAACCTAAATGAGAAGGGGAATATAAATGCGGAAGCTTGCCATAGGTTTGGCGCTTGCCTCTACGGCGCTTGCTCCACCTGCTCTGGCCCGTGATGGCCAGTGGTATGTGGGCGTTGAAGGCGGCGCGATTCTGGTTGAAGATATTACATCTGATATCGGAGCTATTGCTAACACATCGGAAGTAGACCACGAAGTGGGTTACGATTTTGATGGTATTGTTGGTTATGATTTCGGCGGATTTCGTCTAGAGTCGGAAGTAGCGTATAAATCAGCTGCTACTGAACAGCTGCAGGTGGGTGCTCCTGGAATTCCAGAAATTGCAAATGGCGGTGGGTCCTTCGCTGGTACCACAGCAATTAACGGTGAAGTTAACTCTTTGAGCTTCATGATTAATGGTTTGCTGGACTTTGGCGATGACGACGGCATTCAGGGTTTCGCAGGTGCAGGTGTCGGTGTTGCTCGTACTGAAGTAACCAACATTTTCGCCGGTCCGTATCTGGATGATTCTGATACAGGCTTTGCTTGGCAGATTCTCGCAGGTCTTCGTGCTCCGCTAAGTGATAGCTGGGACGTTGGTTTGAAATACCGCTTCTATAATGCGGATAAAATTGATCTTGTTGATCAACTCGGCCGGAATGTTAGTACTCGGATGCGATCACACTCGCTGCTGGGTAGTTTGATCTACAACTTTGGCGACGAACCAGATGCACCGCCACCGCCACCACCGCCACCGCCACCACCACCACCACCACCACCACCACCACCGCCTCCTGCGGCTGTTTGTGCGCCTGGACCATATATTGTGTTCTTTGACTGGGATCAGTCAGACATCACACCAGAAGCTGCAACAGTCCTGGACAATGCGGTAACGGCATATGGTGATTGTGGTTCGGCTCAGGTCATGCTGGCTGGTCACGCGGATAAATCTGGCTCTGCGAGCTATAATGTTGGGCTCTCCCAGCGTCGTAACGCAGCGGTTCGGGCTTATCTGGAATCACGCGGCATTAATGGCGGCGTCATTTCAAGTGAAGCATTCGGCGAATCACGGCCTCGCGTAGATACCGCAGATGGTGTTCGTGAGCCTCAGAATCGTCGTGTTGAAGTTATGTACGGACCTGGTTCCGGTAACTAACTTATCTCACGGAGAGATGAAAAACAGGGCTGGTCTTCGGACCGGCCCTTTTTTTATGTTTGATATATACGGTCAATCGGCCGCAATCGAACCATTGCGGACCAAGTTCACATAGCAAAATCAACCTCATGTCGGAACTATGACAGTTCGACATAAGGAGTTTGGTTTTGATTCGGTTTTCCAATGTTAATCGAGTGAATAGCAAGGGGTATGATTGCAACTATCAGCGCCATCATTTGATCCCGGTCCAGGCTGGCAAGGCAAACGAATTGACCGGGATCTTTCAATTTATGGCAACTGCAGGCTTTGATCTGGATGACTTTCACAACAATGGTGTATTATTGCCATGCTGCGAAAAAGAAGCCTGGCGGACTGGTCAGCCTCTCCATCGGGGTCCCCATCCCCGTTACAATGACATCGTAATTGAGCACTTGGTTCGGATCGCCAATCTTAGCGGCGAAATTAAAGATGATTTTCAGCGATTGTGTTTTCTGAGGTTTAGAACCAATCTTCTTCAACGCAGCTTACATTCAGGACTTACAAGAAACTGGTTCGCCAATATACGGCTGAACTCTCGTAACCCGGTAAGGCCAAAGGGAGAATTTGCCGAAATCGACTCCCAAGTTGACAAATTCCACAAAGCAACAAAAGTGGCGGTATCAGCTCGAGTAAATTTTAATTTGAAATCGACTGCATTTGCACCGGACTATATTGCAGAACTTTAATGCAGCAAGCTCTCAAACAATTCTAATCCATCGGTCCCACCATGAACAGGATCTACACTGCGTTCGGGATGCGGCATCATTCCAAGGATATTTCCTTTGTCGTTCACTATTCCAGCAATACCACGCTGTGATCCGTTAATGTTGTCACGATAGCGAAACACGATTCTGCCTTCTCCATCCAACCGGTCCAATGTATCCTCATCGGCAAAATAGTTTCCATCGTGATGAGCAACCGGGATTGTGATCTCTTCATTGAGCGCATAATTTGAAGAGAAATCGGAATCCCTATTCACGACTTGCAGGGTCACATCTTTGCAGATGAAGTTCATATTGCTGTTTCGCATCAAAGCGCCTGGCAAAAGACCAATTTCCGTTAGGACCTGAAATCCGTTGCACACACCCAAAATGCGAACACCATTTTTTGCAGCTTGCAAGATCGGGTCAATAATATTGGTCCGTGAAGCCATGGCGCCACAGCGCAGGTAATCACCATAAGAAAATCCACCCGGAATTGTGATGACGTCAATATCCTTGGGTAGACTATTTTCTCCATGCCAAACCATATGAGGCTTTTTACCGGACACCTTTTCCAGTGCGACCGCCATGTCTCGGTCACAATTTGACCCAGGGAAAACTATCACTGCACAATTCATGCTCAAACTGCCGCCGGCTCAATTGCTTGGATTTTGGTGACTTCAAAATCTTCAATTACGGTATTGGCCAGCAGCTTCTCGCACATAGCCGTCAATTCCTCGTCAGAAACATTGTCTGCAACATCCAGTTCGATCAGTTTTCCTGCGCGCACATCATTTATGCCATCGAAATCCAAGCTTTCCAGTGCGTGATGTATCGCTTTTCCCTGCGGGTCTAGAACTCCATTTTTCAGAGTGACAAAAACTTGTACTTTCATACCGTTTCTCTTCCGCAAGCTAAAATGCCTTTGGGCACTCTATAGCGGGATCGTTCGCTGTAGCAAGACAAGAAGCAGGAATGAAAATGGCTCGTTCAATTAGCCAGATTTAGGTTAGAAAAACTTGGCGAGTTTGAAATTCACCCTGTGGCGATTCATTTCATACAGATTGTAATTGCTGTCGACGCGCGAATAATTGTAATCGATTGACGGAGAGAAACCGAGGAAACGAATTTTGCGGTTTCCAATATAGGCGCGACCAAAGCTACGCCAATCCTTTCGCTTTTCCGCCGAATAAATCAGCAGCGGCGCATCAAAAGTCGACCGGCTAACACTGGCCGATATTCCCGCATTAAATCCGAGGGGCAGTTCTCCGCCTATTCCCAAATTCACTCCATAATTGAAGCTGGAAAATCCTTTTGCATTTAGCAGGTCGCGGCGTCCGAAAATACTGGCTGAAGCAACGAATGACTTGCCGATCAAATGTTCATGGGTGGCATTCGCACCAAGCTGCCAACCCGAGTAACTGTCACTCAGTTTTGAATCGGTTTTGCGGGCATCCAACTCCCCTCCCATCCGCTGACCTTCGCTAAGGACTTTTTGTAGTCCAATGCGGCCACCATATTCGCGAGTGGCAAGTCGTCCGCCATACCATCTTTGTTGGCCAACAGCCTGTACGGACAAGCTGGTGTATTTGGCCAAGCGGATTTCTGGACCAACCGCAATCTGGCTCACTATATCATCGGCTTGCTTGCCCTTGTAATTCACGACCCAGCTACCGGCATCAAAAAGAAATGCCAGCTTATCGTTGGCTTTCAGACGAACGCCCTCCGAAAACCCTGCTGTCTGGCCGATACCTGATCGTTCGCGCGCTGCGTCGTCCAGTGTAAGCGGCAGTTTGATTGGGCCGAAATTGATATCGACGGTTTCGGCATTTGTCGCACCGTTTATGTTGGTATCGGGAGCAAAACCGAAATCGAAGCTGAAGCGCCAGATACGCTGATCTCTCAAAATACTGCGCGTATTCCTAATGGTCTGCGCGATTTCATCGGGAAGATGTTCGTCATTTTGAGTGAGCCTGAAATGATAGTCGGCGCTGCTTTCTTTGCCGCTAAGCAAATAGGCCCTCGCGAGTTCCAGTCTTACACGAGTTTGCCCCGGATCATCATCCAGAATGGATCGAAAACTCTTTATCGCACCTTTCAGATCACCGGTTTCGACGGCGATATAGCCAGCCAAAAATTG
Organism: uncultured Parasphingorhabdus sp.; assembly: GCA_951813595.1. Lineage (GTDB taxonomy): Bacteria > Pseudomonadota > Alphaproteobacteria > Sphingomonadales > Sphingomonadaceae > Parasphingorhabdus. Next base: position 249,869 of record CATOTQ010000001.1, read on the forward strand.
TTGTTGTACTCGCAGGTCAGGAACTTGCCCCAAAGCTGCGACGAGCGGCGCGGCCGCCGTATAATTTTTCTGTTGAACCAAGGCTTCTGCCCGCGCCAATAGATCTTTTGGTGTAATGCGAAAATGGCATTGCCCGGTTTCATCGCAATTTGGTTTGATTTGCGACTTCACAATCGCCGCTTCACCATCTTCACCTGCCGATGCAAGCGCACTCGGTGATAAGAAGGTGGTGGCAGCCAGAGCGCTACAGAGCAACCCTGACTTGATAAGCGCGGCGCGCTGAGCATTTTGTATTACCTTAGTCTTGGGCGCCAACAAAGGTGCCGAGAATATCAATCCGCTCGTCTGGCGTTCCACCAACGATGCGATATCCGCCACCCAATTCCTCTGCATTTGGACCATAGAAGGCGCCATCAATGCTCGAACCAGCAATCACGAGATTCAGACGTGCTCCGCCAGGATTGACAAACCAGGCTTCGTTGAACTGCCCAAACCATCCTCCGGCAGTGACAAGATTGATGTCACCACCGCCATTTGCGCGAAATTGTGCTCCCTCCAACACGCTTTGGCGACGGCTGGTGCCGTCAAACAGAGGTGCTCCAGCAGTACCTTCGAGTGACAGCGCAAAAGTGTTCGCCCCAAAATCAACAGATGCGGTTGCTTGTCCTGCAACCCACTGAAAATAGGTATCTGAATTGCCCAGCGTACCCGGTTGATCGTTGAAGACCATTGAGGCCAACATCCGGCCTGTAAACGTGCCGGTACCTGTGGCTGGAACGCTGCTACTGGATGTCAATTCACCGTAGGCGAAAGCACCACGTTCGTAGGTTGATGTCTGGCGAATGATATCATTATCTTCGTCATATGAAACCGCTGCCTGATTTCTCAGATACCCGGCGAAAGTTACATATTGGGTTTCCGAACCCGGTGTCTGATAGAAGAAAGTGGCGACATTGTAGCTACCACCTTGCGCTCGATCAATGAGGTCAAAGGCAAATTCGCCAGGCACTGAGGTAAAGACGTTCGATAGTGAGCCAGCTTCCAAATAATTAATATCGGGAATGTTCCATTGTGCTGATCCTAAATTAGGGGTTCCTATCTGGGGTTCGATCGCACCACCAAAATCGGTCCGATGTAGCGGATCCTGAAACCGGCTTTCGGTGGAGGTTCCGGCCAATCCGTTTCTGAAGCTGACATCGAAAATGGCATCGCGGGGATTAAAGGCAATAGTTAGTCCGGAATTGCGGACAGTTGAGGCATCTCCCTGATAGAGTTGAGCGCCTTGTCCTGCTCCGGCAGTGCCAGGATTTTCAACTAAATATTGATAGCTGTGGGACGAGCCGACTGCTGTATATGACTTTGGCTCTGTGGGATCGACAAACGTATGAACTAGCGTTCCGTCATTTCCGCCGCCGCCACCAGCAACATTTCCTCCACCACCAGCGCCGGCGGGAGGAGCGCTAGTGCCAGCGGACTGGGGACCAGCTCCGCCACAGGCTGCAAGCATTGTTGTACAGGCCAGCAAAACCAAAGTGCGCATCGGAAAAATTCCTCATATGAGTTCCACATGAGGGCGGTGCTATCATTCCAATGGTTAAATTCGCGTAAACCATAGCAGATAATCTAACGAATGCCCCGCCCCTTGAGCAGGGTTAATCGCATCATCACCTAACAACGGTGCAAAAGACTATGGTTACTTTCCGCGCTTCTTTCGTTCACTATCCAGGTCTGCAACTTCGCTGACATTGCCTTCGGGAAACAGGCCCAATCGGCGCGCAACTTCTTGATATGCTTCCGCTTCTCCGCCCAGATCGCGACGGAAACGGTCCTTGTCGAGCTTTTCGTTGGTTTCCATGTCCCAGAGGCGACAGCCATCCGGGCTGATTTCATCAGCCAGAATTATTCGCGAAAAGTCGCCGTCAAATAGGCGACCAAATTCCAGTTTGAAATCGACCAGTTTGATGCCGATTCCGGCAAACATTCCGGCCATGAAGTCGTTTATCCGGATCGCCATGGCGGAAATGTCCTGCATTTCTTCCTGACTGGCCCAGCCAAAACAGGCGATATGTTCTTCCGCCACAAGCGGGTCGCCAAGAGCATCATCCTTGTAGCAATATTCGATCAGCGTATGCGGGAGGGGGGTGCCTTCTTCGATGCCAAGACGCTTGGTTAGCGACCCTGCCGCGACATTGCGAACAATCACCTCGATCGGAACAATCTCGACCTGTTTGACCAGTTGCTCGCGCATATTGAGGCGACGGATGAAATGGCTGGGAATGCCGATATGTTGAAGCAACGTGAAAATATGCTCAGATACGCGGTTGTTGATCACGCCCTTGCCGTTAATCGTGCCTTTTTTCTCTGCATTGAAGGCAGTCGCATCATCCTTGAAATATTGAATGATCGTACCAGGCTCCGGGCCTTCATAAAGAATTTTGGCCTTGCCTTCATAGATCTGGCGACGACGGGACATGTTCTGGTTCCTACTCGCGTTGCAAGCGAAAAAATCATGCCCCGAAAAGTCGAATCGCCTAGACTCGAACCGTTCGGGGCAGCGAAGACGCTATATAATCAAAAGCAGCGATGGGCGCAATCAATCCTCTGCTGGTTCCAAATTCTCGATTTTCCGGCCCCAGAAAGTCCGGTCATCAGGCTTGAAACGGCGGCGCAGGTAAATGGCCAAGCCAAAGATGAATATCCACGGCAGCATCAGGGCGATGAAGGTAATAGCAGCGCCAATAGAGTTACCCATGATTGAGGCAATTCCGCCAAAGGCTTCCCGGATCGGTTGCAAAAATCCACCGGACCCCGGCGCGCTCGACTGATAGTTCACAATGACCTTGCTGAACGCCACACGTCCGCGCATTTCTTTCAACCAGCTGCGCGCCTGATCGATCTCCTCGTTGACCTAGGTAACAGCGCGCTCCGCCTCAACCAGTTCTTTCACCGATCCGCTTTTGGTGCGGAGCAATTCCGTCAGGCGCTGTGAGAGTAGTTCACGGCTGCGCAGGCGGGCCTCAGTGTCCACGATCTGTTTGGACAAGTCTTCACCGCTTATCGATGCGGCAATTTGGTCGCCGCCATATTCGTCCGCTGCTTCAGCAAGCTGTCCGCCAAAGGCGCGCGCCTGTTGGGCTGCGACCTCCAGATGAAGCATACCGGTGGCATAGTCACCTTCGCCACCGCTATTTTCCATATTGAGGACCCGGCAGACTGTTGCACCGCGTTGTTCACAAAGTGTGACATGCGCCCGCTGTGCATCAGGAATGTCGGTCGCCCGCAGACGATAGCCATATTGGTAGCTATAGGCGATCTGCGGCATTGAGATCGGAATTTCGCCGCCCGGTTGGGCCGCATCGGCCGCCGCGTCTGCTGCTTCGCCTTCCGCGCCAACCATTTCAATTTTCTGGACGGAGGCTTCTTCGGCCATGTCATATTCGGCCATGCTTTCACCGGAGCCGCCACTGCAGGCTGCGAGTCCCAAAATCGAAACGGTAGCAATCAGATATCTGATCATGATTATTCTCCCTACGCAATGTGCGACAATAGAATGTTTGAAACCGGGAGCCAACAGGACCGCTAACCCCCGGTTTTATTTTTTTGCTAGGCCGCCACTGGCTCAGAAAATCTGGCTTGTTTCAGTCGGTAAATCAGCGCCGCAATCCCCACCATCAAGATGATGATCAACACATAAGGCAACAGCGGGCCAAAAAAATATGTGCCAGAATAGCTGACATCCATCTTGGTAAAGCCAATATCGCTGGCAATATTGTCCAATTGTCGCTGGTTGGCGTTTAACGTCGCGTTGAGCGCAGCCAACTGTTCTTGGGCTCTTTGTTTCTCGGCTCGTGTTGAACGACGGTCATCGATTATTGATTGCAGACGTTCTTTCTGAATCAGGTTCTGCCTGATCTGAAGCTGGGCTTCGTCTAGCCGCTGTGTCGCTTCGGTACCGATGATGTTCGCTTCAACTCTTTGACCATCGAAATCACGAGCGATGTTGGTCATCTCGGTCGCAAGTCCGCGAATCTTGTCGCTGGCCACATAAAGCTCCAGCGAAGCATCAACGCCGGTGACACCATCAATTTCCTGCCTGAAATTGGCGATGCGGCACAGCTGCTGTCCCATCGCGTCACAGGCCGCAACATGGGCGTCCTGCATCTGCGGGACATCACCTGCTGCTGCTTCAAACCGGTATTTATGAGTATAGGTGAAGTCCGGCATTGAGGCGCGACCTTTCGGTTCGTCGATAGGTTCTTCAGTGACAGGGGTTTCTGATTGCGACGCCGGTGCGATTTCCTGCGGAGCCTGTACCTGTTCAGCCTCCATTGCGGCATCGTCAGCAGAATCCTTTGCTACCTGCATGGTTTCGGTCGATCCGTCATCAGCCTTTTCCTGGCTACAGGCAGACAGCGTCAGCACGGCGGCCATGCTGGCCAATATCAATTTACGCATATTTGTATCCTCTCCGTGAAATTGGGGGAAACGGGACAGATAGTGATGCTTTAATGTTGTGGTAAAATATGCCCTGTCTTGAATTCAGGGATAAAAGGAGCCGGCCTTCGCAAAGACAGCCGGCTCCCAGTTTTAGCCTATTCGGAAGTCGTTTCTTCGTCGGAAGAGCTATCTTCCTTCGCATCTTCGCCTTCAGACTCTGTGCCTTCCGGTGTATCTCCCTCGGGAGTTTCACCTTCAGGCGCATCGCCTTCAGTGGTCATTGCCGGTTCCTCGACTTCCTGCTCGATTGGGTCGGATTCGGGGGACTCATCCTCTCCTTGTGAACAGGCCGCCAGTGGCAATGCCAGAGCCGAAATGGCCAATAGTATTTTACGCATTTTACTTCCTCTCCTTGGTTCAGGGATGAATTTATTTTTCAATATCGAGTTCCGATAGTCCTGAGCTTGTCGAAGGACGCCTCTCGTCTATAGCCGTGGTTCGACAAGCACACCACTAACGGGACAGGAACAATCATGACTAAATATGCGACCATCGACGAGGTCATGGAGACGCTCTACGAATGCATATCCGGTCCTCCGGGCGGACAGGACTGGGAACGCGACCGGGAAATATACCATCCTCGTGCGCTGATCACACGCACGCGAATCGAAAATGGAAAACATGTTGCCTATACGTTCGATTACGACGAATTTGTCGAAGCGACGATCCCGCTACTCGAAGGTCGAAGCTTTTACAAGATAGAGATTGGCCGGAAAACTGATATCTTCGGCCAGATTGCGCACGTTTATTCCACTTACGAAGCGCGCGAGACACCGGATCATCCCGATTTGCAATTTCGCGGTGTGAACATGGTGCATCTCTGGAACGATGACACCCGCTGGTGGATCATGAGTATCATCTGGGACAATGAGCGCGAGGGGCTGGCGTTGCCGAAGGAGTGGCTTCAACCTGCCGGGGATTGATCCACGGGAAATAGTGGTTGTACTTCGCCGGGCTTGCAATCGGCAAACCATTTCATCGGATGCCGCTGTGGTATTCGCTCGATAAATTCTCCCGTAGCAGCCGAATGCCAGACCGCATTGAACGTACCATCCGTTTTCAGGTTGATAACAAAGTTTTCGAGCTGTGCCTCCACGCTTTCACTGTTGCGCACGGATATCCATATCGGCGTCGCGATATGCTCTATGGTCTGACCAGGATCAGCGGCTCGTCGCGCGCCCCAGGCGATGCGAATATTACATCCTTTGCGGATTGTGGAAATCAGATCAGACACGCTGCCCGTTTGCACGTTGCCGTCCCGGCCATGATGGAGTGCGAGGTGCCATGGGGCGGTCGCCAGAGCAGCTGAATTGGCCGTTATGAGCAATATTCCAGCTGCCAGAAAGGTTTGAATTTGCATGACGTCTACAATTATAGATGGTGATCTGAAAATCTGCAACTTTACCTCTACCATCGCAGAATCGACCCTGCTATCGACGCTTTCATGAGTGATGTAACCGACGCCCCGCCAGAAGAACCTGAAGATGAATTTGATGCGATAGTCGACGCGCCTTTCGATGCGGCGCTGTCCGAGCGCTACCTGATCTACGCCATGTCGACGATCACCGCGCGCTCATTGCCAGACCTGCGCGACGGCCTGAAACCTGTGCACCGCCGCCTGCTCTGGGCGATGCGGTTGCTCAAGCTGGACCCGTCTCAGGGTTACAAGAAATGCGCCCGGGTGGTTGGCGATGTGATCGGTAAATATCATCCGCATGGCGACCAGTCGGTCTATGATGCGATGGTCCGTCTCGCCCAGTCGTTTTCGCTGCGCTATCCGCTGGTCGACGGCCAGGGGAATTTCGGCAATATCGACGGCGATAACGCAGCAGCCTATCGTTATACCGAAGCCCGGATGACCCGTACGGCAATTGAGTTGATGCACGGGCTTGATGAAGGCACGGTTGATTTCAAACCCACCTACAATGGCGAAGATGAAGAGCCGGAGATCATGCCGGGGCTGCTCCCGAACCTGCTCGCCAATGGCGCCAGCGGGATTGCCGTGGGTATGGCGACCAACATTCCTTCGCATAATGTTGCGGAGATTATCGACGCGGCGACGCTGCTGATTGAAAAACCCAAATCCGAACATGCCGAAATCATGGAGATCATCAAAGGCCCGGATTTCGCAACTGGCGGCACGCTGGTTGATCCGAAAGAGGTGATCGACGCAGCCTATGAAAGCGGCAAGGGCGCGATGCGGCTGCGCTGCAAGTGGGAAAAGGAAGAGGCCGAAGGGCGCGGGGCGTGGCAGATTGTTGTCACAGAAATTCCCTATCAGGTGCAAAAGGGCAAGCTGATCGAACAGATCGCCCAGATCATCGCCGACAAGAAGCTACCAATACTTGCCGACATCCGTGACGAATCCGACGAGAATGTGCGCATCGTGCTCGAACCCAAAAGCCGTGCGGTTGACGCCGATGTGCTGATGGAAAGCCTGTTCAAGATTTCCGATCTGGAGAACCGCTTCTCGATGAACTTGAACGTGCTCGACGACACCCGCACGCCAAAAGTCATGGGCATCCGGGAAGTGCTCAAGGAGTGGATCCGGCATCAGATTGAAGTGCTGGTACGCCGTTCGCAGCACCGGCTGGAAAAAATCGACGCGCGGCTGGAGCTGCTCGACGGCTATATCATCGCCTTTTTGAATCTGGATCGCGTGATCGAGATTATCCGCTATGAGGATGATCCCAAGGGCGAGTTGATGAAGGAATTCAAGCTCTCTGACCGGCAGGCAGAGGCGATTTTGAACATGCGTCTGCGGAGCTTGCGCAAGCTCGAAGAAATGGAGCTCAAGGCCGAGCGGGACAAGCTAAAGGAAGAACGCAAAGGGCTGGAACTGCTGATCGGCAGCAAGGATCGACAGAAAACGCGGCTCAAGAAAGATCTCAAAGAACTGCGTAAACTCTACGCTGAAGATACGGATATCGGTGCACGGCGGACGCAGCTTATTGAGGCTGCTCCCGCGAAAGAAATTTCGATCGAGGCCTTCATTGAAAAAGAGCCCGTCACCGTCATCATGTCGCAGCGCGGGTGGATCAAGGCGATGAAGGGCCATGCCGACCTCAGCGAGCCGGAGAGTTTCAAGTTCAAGGAGGGCGACGGTCCCAAATTCGCCTTCCACGCGCAGACCACAGACAAGCTGCTGCTGGCGATGGACAACGGTCGTTTCTACACAATTGGCGCCGACAAACTACCCGGTGCTCGCGGCTTTGGTGAGCCGGTCGGGTCGATGGTTGATCTGGAGGCTGGTGCGGAGCCGGTGGCGCTCATGGTCGCCGAGCCGGAACGCAAACTGCTGATTGCCTCGACATGGGGTCGCGGTTTTGTCGCCAAGGTTTCCGATCTGATCGCCGAGACCAAGAAGGGTCGCCAGGTTTCCAATCTGAAAGGCGATGCGCGATTGCTGGTGGTGCATTCGCTCGAGGAAGGCGATGACCATGTCGCGGCGATTGGCGAAAACCGCAAGCTGGTGGTCTTTGCGCTGTCCGAAATGCCCGAAATGGCCAAGGGCCAGGGCGTGATGCTGCAACGCTACAAGGACGGCGGCATGGCCGATGCGCTGACGTTCAAGCTGGAAGATGGCCTAAGCTGGACCATGGGCGGCAAAGGCGACCGCACGCGCACCGAGAATGACATGACCATGTGGCGCGTCGCGCGGGGAGCGGCGGGGCGGTTGCCGCCGACCGGGTTTCCGAAGAGTGGGAAGTTCACCTAATCCCTTCTCCCTTGAGGGAGAAGGATGAGAAGGCTTGGCAGCTTGCCTGCCTAGTCGTAGCTGGATGAGGGTGCTCTGCCATCGCGAGGATAGTACACCCTCACACAGCTCCGGCTAAACTCGTTCCTAGTTAAGCCTGCACAACCAGTTTGATCCGGTGCAGGTAAACTATGCTCCCATCATAGTTTAGAAATGATCTGGGAGATCATTTCGACCTGAACAGGATTCAAACTCCCTCAAGGGAGAGGGCGGAAAAGACGCCTATTTCTCGTGCTGCTGGTTCACAAAATCCTCAATTGCAGCCACTACCTTGTCCGGTTGGCGCACAAAAGCGGTGACATGTCCTGCCCAGCCACCCTGGTCGCCAGTAGAGTTATCGTTATCCATTTTGGGGACGACTAGCAATTCGATTGATGAACTGCGCTTTGCAAGTGCACGGGCGTGATTTACAGTAGTCACTGGGTCATATTCGTCTGAAATCAGCAAGACCGGCGTATCCAACTCAAGTGCGACCTGTGCTGGATCGCGAAAGCCGATGCGATCATTGTAATACCATTGGGCTGCGGCACCAGAAGGTTCCAAGAGAATTTGCGGCCATTCAAGAATGGCATGAAGCGAGCGTGTAATTACATCTTGATTGTCAAGAATGGGATCGACGAGGATCAATCCGTTGGTCTCAACGCCGTTGCCGGCCATATGGATCAATGTCGCTCCGCCCATTGATATACCTGCGCCGAAAATTGGTAATTCCGGTGTCTTTCTCTTTAGCCAATTGATCCCCGCTGCGGCATCGTGACGCTCTTCCCTGCCGAAGGTCAACCGCCCGCTTTCGGCTGCACCTGACGCGCCATGGTTACGCAGGTCGAGGGTCAGAACATTGAGTTTTCGGTCGTGAAGCGCCTTATAGAAGTCGAGTGTGCCGAACCAAGGGTCGGTGATGTTGCCGTTAGCACCATGGATAAATAGGACCGATGCCACCGCATTCTCGGCAGGCATCCACCATCCCTTTAAGGCTATCGGCTGATCGGTGGGTTTCAGTTCGATCCGTTCGTAGATCATGTTACGATCGCCCGGATTGCCTTCCAGTGGAACGCGGCTGGTAAAGCCCATCTGCCATGGAATCACAACGATCAAAAGCAGCAAGCTTAGTACGACTACCAAGGCAACTGCCCAAGAAAACTTTTTCGCAGTTAGTAGTTACGGGCTTATGTTCATAACAGGTTGGGTTGCGCTTCTCCGCGACCTTTCGCAATAGAGGGAGTGCTAAATCGCTTCCCCTCCAAGATGTCTGGCACAGTCAACATTTGCATTCGGGGATTGACCTGCCCCTGGTTGTTGGTCCAGTTATTAAGTTAGAGCACGGCGGTTAAAGCCGTCCATCTGGACTGACCGGAGCGGAGCGCAGGGCAGTTCAGATGGATAAGGCAAGGCTGTTGTTGGTGCCGGTGGTTTGTAGCCCAGTGAGCTGTGCGGTCTGACAGTGTTATAGTGCCGCCTCCAGCGTTCGATCAGTATAGTTGCCTCCTTCATGCTGTAAAATATTTCTCCATTGAGTAGCTCATCGCGGAGTTTACCGTTGAAGCTCTCGTTATAGCCATTCTCCCATGGACTACCCGGTTCTATATAGAGCGTCTTCACACCGATACGTGACAGCCAGTCGCGTACCGCATGGGCAGTAAACTCAGCTCCATTGTCACTGCGGATATGGGCTGGCGGGCCATGTCTGGCAAATAGGCCGGTCAATACCACCAGTACATCATCGCTGTTCAGTTTACGTTGGACATGGAGCGCCAGGCACTCCCGGCTATGCTCATCAATGACGGTGAGCATCCTGAACGCCTTGCCATCATGGGTGCGATCCATAACGAAATCATAGCTCCGGACATGGCCGCGATATTGCGGTCTGAGCCTGACGCATGATCCATCGTTAAACCAGAGCCTTCCCCGCTTTGGCTGCTTCTTTGGTATCTTGAGCCCTTCACGCCTCCAGATACGCTCCACTCGCTTGGCATTCACATGCCAGCCGCTGTTACGCAGTAAGCTAGTGATCCGCCGATAGCCATATCTGCCATATATCTGTGCCAGCCGGATGATCTCAGCCGTTAGCGGCTGCTCATCCGGCTTGGTAATGGCTTGTCTGCGCTGAGTGGAACGATGCTGACCAATCACCCTGCAAGCGCGGCGTTCGGAACAACCCAGCGCCGCCTGCACATGATCGACCGCATCTTTGCGGCGCGAAGGGCTCAGTACTTTCCCTCAACGGCCTCCTTCAGGATCAATGCATCCAGTGTCAGATTGGATACTGCCTTGCGAAGCCGCTGATTCTCTTTCTCCAACGCCTTCAAGCGGCGTGCCTGACTTACCTTCAAACCGCCATACTCGCGGCGCCAGCGATAGTAACTCTGCTCTGATACGCCCGGTTCCCGGCATATCGCACCTGTCTTCTCTCCTGTCGCAAGCCGAACCTCAGCCTCCCGGAGCATCCCGATTATCTGTTCTGGCGTATATCTTTTACGTGCCATCTATCTTTCCTTTCTCAAGATAAATAGCCGTATCTCTAACTCTCAAGCCGGAACACTTCTATGGGGGAAGGTCACAACGGGTGATTTGGCAAAACGCATGCTGCTGCCTTCGCTATATGCGTTGCACGAGGATAAACTGATTGATCCGGAGCTCCGGATCATCGGGACCGCGCGGAGCGTACTGTCGGATAGTGATTTCCGCGCACTGGGGAAAGAGGCGCTGGCAGAATATTTGCCGGAAGACCGAAAAAACGAAGAGCAGATAGATTCTTTCCTGCGGCGTTTGACCTATCAACCGCTCGACGCCTCTTCCATCGACGGATTTGATAGGGGATTATATAGTTAATTAACCTTGCCGGGGACAGGTCACCGTGAATATAATAGGGCTAAGCCGCTTGGTACGGCCTAGCCCTTGCGCTAAGCGCAAATCTCAGGGTGAAAAGGAGGTGACGCCACGTGAACTTAAAGGTACCTACTAGTCCAGTAATGCTGGAAGGGTTGTAAGGGTGGGAATCACACTATCCCCTGATCGCCATGAGACGGGCCCCTGATCGCCATGAGACGGGCCCCTGATCGCCATGAGACGGGCCCCTGATCGCCATGAGACGGGCCCCTGATCGCCATGAGACGGGCCCCTGATCGCCATGAGACGGGCCCCTGATCGCCATGAGACGGGGACAGTGTAGGTTAACTTTAACCCTAGATCAACCCACTTATGGTTCTGCGCCCAATAGCACCAGTGGAACAGAAGGAACACCACGCCCTTGGCGAATAACATTGAGCAAGTCCCTCTCATAACAGGGTACACCACTGGACATTTCTGATTCGAGGCTCTTCATGGGTAGTATCTCTATACCCGCGTCGATTATATCAGAGACATAAAAGCTCAAGTGTTTGACAAACAAATCGTGCGCGACGAAAGCGTATTTCCCGAACTGGACTTCTACGGCAACACGATCCTTGACAAAATCCGTCTGATTGCAGGACATGACGGGTTTGCGTCCGGTCGCGATGATGGAAGCCTTTTGTTCTGCTTCGCTTTTGCCTTGAATGGAACGTAGCAAGTCTTCATCGTCTGTTACCCGGAATGTATGCCTCCTTTCCTCCCAACCCAAGGCTTCCAGGCCGAGCTTGAAAGCAGCGTTCATGTCAATCGGTGAATAGAGCTGCCTCCCTTTTCGGGTACGTTCTTTCGATACCTTGGTGCGACAAGCCTCTGCATCAACGCTTTCAACCACAGACAGCAGTTCACACCACAGTTCGTAATGGTGAACAAGAAGATACTCTTCACCGTTCAGATGAGAGTATCTTGCTCCTATGTGCATTAGTGTCCGCCATTAGGCAGTGCGGGGTTATAGACGGGCTTACCCATCGGGCGGGTGCGCAAAGAGCCGTCACGCCAAGCAGTTACGCGCTGATGTGCTAGTTCGACGTACTCAGGGACAACATCACATCCATATCCGCTACGGTTATGCATCAGAGCGGCAATAATGGTTGTCCCGACTCCCATGTACGGATCAAGCACAACGTCCCCTTCATCCGTCATTGAAAGAACAAGCCGCTCGACCAGTTCTACGGGAAACTGGCAGGGATGGATTGTTTTTTCAGGATGGTTATTCTTGACGTTAGGAAACTCCCAGACATCGGAGGGGTTTTTCCCTTTGGGGTTGCCAGACAGCTTCCCGGCATTCGGGCCTTTGAAGTGCTTCTTGCCCGGGTATTTTGAAGGAACGCGGATAGGGTCCAGGTTCCATGTATAATCATTGTCGAGTGTCCACCAGACGATTGTTTCATACCGGCCAGACAGTCTGCGAGTGCAGTGCAATCCATGGCCAAAGTGCCAGACAATGCGGTTACGCAGCTTCAAGCCACAACCTTGGAACAGGGGATAGGTAAGAATATCGAGGGGCATTATCTCGCCGTTTTGAACGCAGTTCCCAACCTGCCAGCAGATAGACCCCTGTGGGTGTAAAATTCGAACACATTCTTCAATGACTCGCGCTTGAGCATTCAGATAGTCATCCAAAGAAGATCGTGTTTCATAATCTTTTCCCAAGTTGCAGGGTGGTGATGTGACAATTAGCTTGCAGTGATCGTCTGGAACCGAGCGCAAGAATTCCATGTTATCAATGCAGGCCAATACAGGATCGCAATAACCATTCTGCTTAGTACTGCGTGGAGTTTTTTGAAAAAGTGAACGGGCAAGTGCCGTTGGGTCACTGACCACGGGGGGAATTACAGCAACATTACTCATCGTGCAGGTTCCCCCTCGGTCAGGTCACAGTACATGAGCCGCTTGCCAACCATTCCCTCTACAACGCTACGCATTTGATCGATAGTGTTTCTGTCCCTGATATTATGTCGGCCAGAGAATTCATTTATATAACGTTGGAGGTGCTTGGGGCTGATCTTGTGGAAAGTTCCTTTGTGTGCCCGTTTCAGCATACTCCAAAAAAGATTCAATGCCATTGGCGTGGGCCATACCTCTTACGTATTCACCGGTAGAGTGATTGACAGTTTCATGATCACGGGCCATCCCGACATAGGCTCTCGCGTCGTCTGTGCAGACCTTGGCCTTGGATTCAGTTGTACCTTCGGTGAACCCTTGCAAGGTCTCACTGTCTGTTGTCTCAATCACCTTGGCTTTGACGAGCTTCGTGCTGCGATCTTTAGCCCCAACCACCGCCGTCTTCCCTGAAGGGCCGCGACCTACCAAGACACTCCGCTTGGTTTTTGACATGTTCTTGCGTTTGCCGCCGAAGTAAGTCTCATCGACTTCAACAGGCCCAGCAAACAACCCTTCCTTGCTAGCAAAAGCTTCTCTTAGCCTATGCGCCATGAACCAGGCGGACTTCTGGGTGATATCCAAATCGCGGTGCAGTTTCATGCTAGATACACCTTTTAGGCTTGTAGCGTTCAAGTAGATCGCGAAAGCCCATTTACGGAGGGGTATCTTCGATTTTTCCATGGCAGAACCATGGCGAACTGAAAAAAACTTTCGGCAATCCCTGCACCGGTAAGGAAGGGGTTTACGGTTTGCCTTTGGCGTGGTATTCTGACTTCCGCATTTTGGACAAGACCTGTCACCAGGGCTCGGCCATCTGACGTTTTCGAACCATTGTTCTGCTGATATGTCATCAGGAAACATTTCTGTCAATTCAAGTAGGCTGATACCTTCGCGATGATGCTTGCCGGGTGCTTTGGGTGCCATGTGCTATCCTCTCTCTTTGTTTACTCTTTGGTGCATAATACAACAGCAACACGGGTTAGTAAAGTATATAATTCCCAAACAAAAGGCAAATATCAGCTGGCGGTGCTGTCTGGGCGGGCGGTCAGGAAGGCGCGCAGCGACTTGACCTAGGTCCGCGAATGAATATCGATCTTCCGTTAGGCAGTTTAACAACCAGAGTTTCTGTTGATTGGCGTCAGAGAGTAGCTGGCAATGCCGAACCCGGCTCGGGAATAGCTGTGTCATTGTCGACCAGCTTTTAGGTCAAAACTTCTGAAAAGCATCCAATAACGGCAGCCAAATTTTTGGATCAAGTCACCAAGTCTCTTTATCCTTTTGCGAAAAGGGATTAGTCCACTGGGAAGATGGATATTTACCTTCCTATCGCCGAAATCTCGGTCAATGCTTTTGTCATAGTGTTGCTTGGAGGATTGGTCGGGATTTTATCAGGCATGTTTGGTGTCGGTGGTGGTTTCCTCACTACGCCATTGCTAATATTTTACGGTATTCCGCCAACTGTAGCTGCAGCATCTGCATCCACACAGGTCACTGGCGCCAGTATTTCGGGTGTGGCGGCCCATATGCGGCGCAACGGTGTCGACTTTCGGATGGGCGGTGTTCTTGTTGTCGGTGGAATCATTGGAACATTTCTAGGTACCTTTCTATTCCAGATTTTGCAGCAATGGGGTCAGATTGATACGGTCATCAACGTACTCTATGTATTGATGCTTGGCGGCATTGGCGGATTAATGGCGAAGGAATCCTGGCAAAGTGTTCAGGCTTCACGTTCGGGCAAACCCCTGTCAGCGCGAAAGAGACGACACCATCCGATGGTAGCAAACTTGCCAATGCGCTGGCGATTTTATCGTTCAGGACTTTACATATCTCCTATAGCGCCCTTCATTCTAGGGGTTCTGACTGGAATATTGACCATGTTACTCGGCGTTGGTGGTGGATTTATAATGGTGCCCGCCATGCTCTATCTGCTTGGCATGGGCGCTCAGGTGGTGGTGGGCACATCCTTGTTCCAGATCCTGTTCGTCACCATCGCCTCAACCATGATGCACAGCATGACGACGCGAGCTGTCGATATTGTTCTGGCGTCGCTGCTGCTGATCGGCAGTGTAACAGGCGCGCAATTGGGTGCAAAATTCGCCCAGCGTATGAAACCGGAATATCTACGTCTTGCATTGGCGATAATGGTGCTGATTGTTGCTCTGCGTATGGCGCTTGGCCTTGGGTTTCAACCTGATGAAATTTACACGGTGCAGCCGCTATGACCGGTTGGCAAAAATTTCTGTTGCTGATCGGCACGCTGTTCCTGCTGTCTGCAAACACGCCGACGCTTGTCCCTGATGTCTCACAGGATAAGGTGAGCATACGGGGAGATTTTAACGGTGCACAATTGCTCCTATTTGGTGCGATTACCTACCCGCCTGGGACTCAGAACCGGGACCAGGCGGATATCGCGGTCGTACTGAAAGGCCCGACCCAATCCATTGTGGTTCGGGAGAAGCAGCAAATAGCCGGCATCTGGATTAATGCCGCCAGCAGCGAATTTCGTTCGGCACCTGGCTATTATGCCGTTGGTTCATCGCGTCCGATAGCTCAAATCGTCGATGATAAGACGGCGGACATTTACGAACTGGGTCTCGATCACCTGCAACTGTCACCCGCGGGGGCAATTGACAGCGGCGAGATTAATCGATTTGTCGACGGGTTGGTTGATCTGAATTCGCGTGGAAGATTATATAAAAACCTGCCGAATAGCGTCGAGATTGAAGGCGATGTCTTGTACAAGGCGCGGATCAACCTGCCAGCCAGTGTCCCGGTAGGAGATTATACCGCCGAGACTTTTCTGATTATTGATGGTCGGGTGGAAGCTGCTGAAATCAAGGAAATCACCATAGAAAAAATCGGGTTCGGCCGATTGATCACCAATTTGTCCAGGGAATATGGTTTTTTCTATGGCCTGCTTGCGGTGCTGATATCTGTCATTCTGGGGTGGGCTGCCGGATATGCGTTCCGGAAAATCTAGATTGCCATTAGCGAAACTCGCAGACCTTCCTTCCTGTAAGACTTCCTTAACCATAAAACTATAATCCCGGTGCAGATAAATAGCACAGGACGATCGAAACATGTCGGATATGGGTTCCCACAATTTCCCCGCAGCACGGCCACTTCCCTGCGTAGAAGGTGCAAATCCTGCATCTGAAGGCGGTAATAAGCCGCAACGTGCGGAGGGCCACAAGATCGGCGAAGTCGTCGAAATTGCCGGGTCCGGATCCCGTATCATTCTCGATTGCAACATATTGGCAGGATTGATGGATCATGGTGACCCAACGGTCAAAATGGCCGGTCAAGTCGGCAGTCAGGTCAAGATCCGAATGGGCCAGACTTGGCTTCTCGCAAATATTCGTACACAAAAGCTGCACGACACCCACGCCGGCGTTATCATGGCGGCGATCGACTTTCTGGGTGAAGGTGACGAGGAACGCCTGACAGGGTATATCTACAATTTCCGCCGCGGTGTTACTCGCTATCCAACTCCGGGCTCTGTTGTTTACGCAGTAACCACAGCCGATCTGAAACAAGTTTATGCATCCGACGGCCGGGCCAATATTGAAATAGGCACTGTTTATCCAACCGATGATATTCGCGGTGCGCTTTATGTTGACTCCATGCTCGGCAAGCATTTTGCGCTTCTGGGTTCAACTGGTACCGGTAAATCGACCTCTGCAGCACTGATCCTTCACAAGATTTGCGACCTTGCGCCAGAGGGCCATATCCTGATGATCGACCCGCATGGGGAATATTCAGCCGCCTTTAAAGGCAATGGCAAGCTGTTTGACGTCAACAACCTCAACCTGCCCTATTGGTTGATGAACTTTAAGGAACATTGCGAAGTGTTCGTTCAGTCGACGGGTGACGATAAGCAGATGGACTGCGATATCCTGGCAAAGTGCTTGCTTGGCGCGAAGATGAAGAGCCAGGCAGCGGCAGGGGTGGCAAAGCTTACCGTGGACTCGCCCGTTCCCTATCTGCTTTCCGATCTGACAACCATTCTCCAGAACGAGATGGGTAAACTCGACAAAGCAACCAACAGTGCCCCCTTTATGCGCCTCAAGACCAAGATTGACGAGATCAAGTCCGACCCGCGCTATAGCTTCATGTTCTCCGGCATGCTCGTAGGCGATACCATGTCGGCTTTCCTCTCGAAGATTTTTCGCCTCCCCGCTGATGGCAAGCCAATCTCAATTATTGATGTGTCGGCCATGCCTTCCGAAATCACGCCAACCGTTGTGGCCGTGCTTAGCCGGTTGGTGTTTGACTATTCCATCTGGGCAAAATCCGAACCCAAACGTCCAATCCTGCTGGTTTGCGAAGAGGCTCACCGGTACATCCCGAATGATGACGTTGGCGGTGAAAGCGCCGTCCGCGATATGCTGAACAGGATCGCCAAAGAGGGTCGTAAATACGGCGTCTCGCTCGGTTTGATCACCCAGCGTCCATCTGACTTGGCAGAGGGTGTGCTGTCACAATGCGGTACCATCCTTTCGATGCGTTTGAACAATGACCGCGACCAGGCCTTTGTGAAAGCCGCCATGCCGGAAGGCGCACGTGGTTTCCTTGACAGTATTCCAGCCCTCAGAAACCGCGAGATTATCTGCTGCGGTGAAGGTGTTGCCATTCCGATCCGCGTTTCACTCGACACGCTGGCCGAAGAGCGTCGTCCGGCATCGGAAGATCCGGTCTTCTCCGATCTGTGGCGCGAACATGGCGGCGAGGAAGATATTATCGAGCGGGTAGTCAAGCGCTGGAGAAATCAGGGCCGCTAAGGATTCTAATTCATTCCAGAATTCCAAAGTTGACCAAATTGCCACCCGGAAACCCCGAAAATCCGTAAATTGTTAGCGTGAAAAACACTCAAGGCGTCCTCATAGCAGGGCAATCGACTGAATGTTCACTGTCGGATTGCGGTTTTCATGCAGGCGTCATCGCATGCAGCGGAACGTCGTTTTTGCGGCAGGCTGATTTTGCCTGGTGCGCGACGTAGCAGGTTCATTGCTGCGTGATTGATTGTGGCAAAATTGGCTGCGGCATTTCCGGTTCTGATGCGGCAGTCATCCTGGCGGCAGGTAACATCGAGCACCCGATGCAAACAGTTTTCCACCTGCCAGTGATTGCGGATGTGACGCGCCATTTTCTCGGGCACATCAAGGACGGATGAGATGTAAAATTGCCTGACCGTTTTGGCCTGGCCTCTGATTTCACGAGTGTACCCTGTCATGATCACGGCCTTCAGGCCCGTCCATTTGTGGCGTTCGGTTCTGTATTTGAACAAACTGTGCAGCACCGCGTTTCAATGCGCCCATGACCTGCATCAGCGGCTTCGCTTTTTTCAATGAATTTCGCGCCTGTATCACGCTCCGGATGTTCATCGAAAAACAATTCGACATCCTCGCGCAAGCTTCCCTGGTTGCCCTTCAGGCCGATCACATAACCGGCCTCTTGGTCCATGATTTGTTGGCAAATCTTGCGCTGACATCCTATCGCGTCAATAGTCACGATAGCGCCCTTGAGTGCCAACAGGGCCAGTAGCTCGGGGATCGCTGTTATCTCATTGGACCTGTCGTCAATCTTGCGTTGCCCGGGAACGAGTTGGTGATCACACGGCCAGGCCGAAATCATATGAATGGGTGCTTCAGGGGACCTGGTATCAAATGACCGCCGAAGGGTTTTACCATCGATGGCGACGACACCTTCAGGCGTTTCATGCAAACTCGCCACCCAGGCTATGAAGCAGCGTTGGAAGGCTTCCATATCCAGACGGGAAAACAAGATCCCCGACTGATCATGGCCTGGCGTTCCGTCCTTGAACGGCAAAAAGCGACGCAGGAATTCCAGCTGCTTTTCACCGTAGAGTGCGATTGACGTCCAGCCCCCGGCGCCTGAAATTACGGCGCAATTACGGCGCATAGGACCAGAAGAAAAATCTCGTTCGGTGGGCAGGTGACCTTCGCTTGCTGGCGCGGGTCTTTGACGCCGCCGAAATGCGTCAGAAAACGGGGGGTGGTAGGGTCCGGTGGGGCTTGTGACATGCAAAATCTCCAAAAAAGTGAGCATTCCACTCCCTTGATTCAGAAAAATTACTCCATGTCAGCTGCTTATTCAGTCAATTGCCCTGGTCCTCATAGTCTGACAGCTCGCTACTGTGTAGGAAAGCTGTTTTGCTGCGCAGTTTGTCATTTTCTATATGTCGTTTGTCGAACGCGGGTAGAGATAGGTGGCATGACGATTACATCTGTAGTCAACGGTTCAGGAACGTTCCTGAACGATACAGATGGAGAAATTTTATGAAAAATGATCGTTTTTTCGAAGGACTGGCTGTCCTCGGCCTTGTTGCTGCGGCAACCATTCCCTTTGCCGCCAGCCAAGCACATGATGGCGAGCACAAGTTCAGCAAGAAATGGAGCAAGGACCTAGCCGAGCGGATCGAAATCAAGGTCCGCGAAGGCATGAAAAAAGGTGCTGTTGGCATGGAAAAGGGCGCGGACAAAATGCTCAAGGGTGCCGACAAGATGGAAGCCTATGCCGGCCGGCTCGAACGCGACCCCGAATTTCGCGCTGCAGAAGCCGAGAAGCAGAACAAGTGGAATGACAAGCGGCTAACCGCTGACGGCATGTTGAAAAAAGCCTCCGAAATGCGTCGTGGTGCTGAAGAAATGCGCGAAGGCGCGGCCGAGATGAGAGAGGCTGCCGAAAAAATGCGGCAGGGAGATACTTGAATAGCGCAGTAGACTGTGTCTCCGCGAAGGCGGAGACCTGTTGCCCGATTCTTTAAAAGCCTCCCGCCTTTGCGGGAGCAAATCTAATTAAAAATCCTTCATCCTGAACTTGTTTCAGGATGACGGAGATTGTTCACTGTTAATGGAGATGCTGAAACAAGTTCAGCATGACGAGTTCTGTTACCCCAACCGATCCAGTGCTGCCTGCAACCTCTCAGATTCAGTCGTCTTGTCCGCCAAATCAGCACGCGCCTTCTCGGCCGCCTCCGGTTTCGCTTTTTCGACAAAGTTAGCGTTTCCAAGGCGACCTTCGAGGGATTTGGCTTCCTTGCTGACGCCTTCCAGAGCTTTGGTCAGGCGAGCTTTTTCGGCATCGATGTCGATGGCTCCTGCAAGCGGCAACACATAGGTTGCATCATCAACTACCAGTTGTGCCGAAGCACCATCGGGTGCTGGATCAAAGGAGACCGCTTCCAAACGGCCAACGCGATCCAGAGCGGCGGCGTGCCGTGCGATCTTGTCTTGAAGGGCATTGTCGCCATCGGGGACATGGGCAGCCATTTTGGTGCCTGGCGGAATGTTGAGTTCGACCTTGGTTGATCGCACTTCCGAAACCAGCTTGATCAACCAGTCAATTTCACCTTTGGCTTCTGCGTCAATTTCCGCTTTGGGAGCAGGCCATTTAGCGACGATCAGGTCGTAATTGCGCTCTCCCATGCTGTGCCATAGCTCTTCGGTGATGAACGGCATGAAGGGGTGGAGCATGACAATGATCTGGTCGAGCACCCAGCCTGCAACCAATCGTGTTTCATCAGCGGTGCCATCATCATCGCCCTGCAACACCGGCTTGATCAGCTCCAAATACCAGTCACAAAATCGGTCCCAGGTGAAGTGATAAATGGTGTTTGCCGCCGCATCAAAACGCAGACCGGTGAGCGCCTTGTCGAGCGCTTGCTGCGTTTCCACAACCTCGCTGATGATCCAGCGGTTGACGGGCAGGGTGGCTTCAGGTGCGCTCAGGGTTTTGCTTGCGCCAATACCGTTGGTTTCGCAAAAGCGTGAGGCGTTCCATAGCTTGGTCGCGAAATTGCGATAGCCTTCGACGCGTTTGTCATCCATCTTGATGTCGCGGCCCTGGCTTTCCATCGCCGCCATAAAGAAGCGCAGCGCATCGGCACCATACTCATCGATTAACCCCAGCGGATCGACAACATTGCCCTTGGATTTTGACATTTTCGAACCATCTTCGGCGCGGACCAGGCCATGCAGATAGAGCCGCTTCCACGGCACGTCTTTCATAAACTGGATCCCCTGCATCGCCATCCGCGCGTCCCAGAAGAACAGGATATCAAAGCCTGAGATGAGCAGGTCATTGGGATAGTGGCGTTCGAGAGTTTTTGACGAAACATCAGCATCGTTTGCCGGCGTTGGAGCATCATCTATTGGCCAACCGAGCGTCGCGAACGGCCAAAGCGCACTGGAAAACCAAGTGTCGAGAACATCGGTATCGCGAGACAGTCCTGGGAAGTCTTCGGGGTTGTCAATCGCATAGTGCTCTAACGCCTGCCCAATTGCCTCTTCTTCAAATTCAGCAACAAATATCTCGCCATCGGGCCCATACCAGGCCGGTATTCGGTGTCCCCACCAAAGTTGCCTCGAAACACACCATGGCTGGATATTCTCCATCCAGTTAAACCAGGTTTTCTCCCATGTCTTGGGAACAATCTCGATATCTCCATCACGCACCGCCTTGATCGCGGGTTGAGCGAGTGTTTCCGCATCAACATACCATTGGTCGGTCAGCCAAGGCTCAATCACCACGCCGCCGCGATCGCCAAAGGGCGTCGCGATGGTGCGCGGTTCGGCGTCATGCTCGACTTCTTCGCCGTCCTTGTTCTTGGTGACATGCGGGATGAGCAGGCCCAGTTCCTTGAGCTGCTGGACTACCAGCTCGCGCACGCCAGCAATGCCGTCCTTCTTGAACCTGTGCAACCCAATATACTCTTCCGGCACTAGCCCGTCCGAAGTCTGACAAACATTCGCCTCACCATCGAGCATATTGAGCATATCGCCAGCGGCAATGCCGGCGCGTTTGCCCACCTCGAAATCGTTAAAATCATGCCCCGGTGTGATTTTCACCGCACCGCTACCCAGTTCGGGATCGGCATGTTCGTCGGCGACAATCTTGAAACGGCGGCCTGTAATCGGCTGCTCGATTTCCTTGCCAATCACGCTCTTGTAGCGATCATCCGACGGATGCACTGCCACCGCCATATCGGCGAGCATGGTTTCGGGCCGTGTCGTCGCAATCTCGATATAATCACGGCCATCATCAAGCGTCGCACCGTCGGCGAGCGGATATTTGAAGTGCCAGAAGCTTCCTTTGATATCGGTCGTCTCAACTTCCAGATCGGAAATCGCGGTTTTTAACGCCGGATCCCAGTTTACCAGCCGCTTGTCGCGATAGATCAGGCCATCATTATACAGATCGACAAACACCTTGAGCACGGCTTCGTTCATGCCTTCGTCCATGGTGAAGCGTTCGTTTGACCAGTCCATCGAACAACCAAGCCGCCGTAGTTGCTTTGTAATCGTACCGCCAGATTCCTCTTTCCACTCCCAGACTTTCTCGACAAATTCTTCGCGGGTAAAGTCGGTGCGCTTTTGTTGGCGCTCGTTCATCTGACGCTCGACCACCATCTGTGTCGCGATGCCGGCGTGATCCATGCCGACCACCCACAGCGCATCCTTGCCCTTCAGCCGTTCGTGGCGGATGATGATATCCTGCAGCGTGTTATCGAGCGCATGGCCGATATGCAGGCTGCCCGTGACATTGGGCGGCGGATTGACGATTGTATAGGGCTCCGCATCCTTGCGCTCGGGGCGGAACAATCCCTTGGATTCCCAATGCTCATACCAGCGCGCCTCAATGGCCGCAGGGTCGAAATTTTTGTCTAGTGTCATGGGGTGTCTTTGGCACTGGATTTGGTGCGTGACAACAGAGTCTTTTTTGGAACCTCAGGCGCCGGGCGGGCGCATCCGCGCCCTTGGCTATCCTCGCATATGCTCGGGCGCGCAGGTGCGCTTGCTTACGCTTCGCGTTGGTATCATGTAGCCAAATTGCCAGTTGGAAAACCGAGCGAATAATCGCGAGGCAAGCGTGACCACGTGCCAGGCGGTTAGCCGGCCCCGTCGGAGCATGAGCGCAGCGAATTGGCGCGAAACAAAAAACGAAAAATCCGGAGCACGGCTAACCGATCAAAATCCCGTTAATCTCAGCATTGGCTCTGGCCCTGAGTTGTCGTTTACAGGCCTTGAAACCGGGTTGCGCAGAAAGCTCCTTCGCTTTTGTAACAGACTTGTCGATCAACGTAGCCGGCATCACTGTCGCTTCTACCATCCCGGCGCCAATGGCTTCATTAGGCTGTAGTAGCATGCTGGAAAGCGCCAGTCTGCGCCGCCAGCCCGGTTCGAGCCAGTGGTCGAGAATCACTTGCGGCACAGGCGGGAACGGCAAACCAGCTTTGGCCTCGGGTAATCCAATCTTGTAGTTGCCGCTCGCCGCATAAATCCAGTCACAGCATCATGATACCGCCCGCCCTTATGCTGTTTCCGTTCACAGCGCCTACCAAAGCGCAGGGTAGGTGATGCAAGCCCGCACAGAAATTGTTGATCCCGGCGACTGCGCGTTCGCGGCCAGCTTCGTCCAGCGCCGCCGCGACCTTGGTATCCATCCCGCAGGTAAAATGTTCTCCCGCTCCGGTCAGGACAACGCCTGCCTTTGGCGGGTCTTTTGCCAAGTCCTGCAGAAGTGCCGCACCTTCCTCGAGCAAATCAGGATTGAGTGTGTTGCGCTCGCCGTTAGTCAGTGTGATGATGATCGTGCCGTCACGATCTTCAGTGGGGAAATAGCTCATTTTGTTTCCTCGTCACCCCAGCGAGGGCTGGGGTCTAAAGCGATTATATGTAAAGTTCGAATGAAAACGCCCGATATTTCAGCCTTCGCTGGAATGCCGATTAGTCCTCGCCTTCCTGACCACCGGTATATTTCGCGAGCCAGTCAAATACGGTGCGGTGCCATTGCACGCTGTTCTTGCCTTTGAGTACCCAGTGGTTTTCATCCGGGAATATCAATAGCTTCGAAGGAATTTCCATTTCCTGCGCATAGGTGAATGGCATGATCGACTGTGTATAGGGAATCCGGAAATCCTTCTCGCCGTGGATAAACAGAGTAGGCGTTTTCCAATTCTCGATATGATTGATCGGATTCCATTTTTCTGGATCAGCGCGCGTCCACCACGGGTCGCCATGATCCCACTGGTCAAACCAGAGATCTTCGGTGCTGAACGCAAAACTGCGCAGATCGAAAATCCCGGCATGGTTGATGATGCAGTCAAACTGGTCGGGCCAGTTGCCCGCGATCCAGTTCATCATATAACCACCATAGGAAGCGCCCAGCGCGCATGAACGCTCGCCGTCAATCTGCTCGTCGATTTTGAGCGCCGCCGCATAACCTAGTTTCAGGTCTTCAAACGGTTTGCCGCCCCAATCCTGATTGATCGAGTCCATAAATTCCTGCCCGTACCCGGCGCTACCATGGAAATCGATGGAAACCACCGCATAGCCCTGCGCCGCCATGACTTTTGGATTCCAGCGGGTTGACCAGCTGTCACCAAAGCTGCCTTGCGGGCCTCCATGGACCAGAAATGCCATTGGCAATTTGCCGGTTGCGCCAGCCGGTTTGGTTATCATGCCCCAAGCCTGGGCACCATTTGCGCCTTTAAAATCAAAGCGCTGGGTATCGACTTTGTCGATTTCAACCATTGTGTCTTTGTTGATTTCGGTAAGCTGCGTGACTGTGCCGTCTGGGCCTCGACGATAAAGATCATTAGGGGCTTGCCGACTGTTCATCGTATAGATCAAAGACCCATCGGAGAGAGGAATGGTATTCCCGACATTGCCTTCCCCGGTCAATCGCGTCACATTGCCGGTGGTAATATCTACGCGATAGGCGGGATGGTCGAGTATATCTTGCGCAGTAACGATGACCGCCTTGCTGTCGGGTGTCCAAGCTATCGAGCCAACTGAACGATCCCAATCCGTCGTCACAGCCCGGCCTTTGTCATCGTCGGATTTAGTTTTGACCTTGAGCACCAGCCGGTCGGATTCATAACCAGGCCGTTCCATGGCTGCCCATGCGAGCAGTTCGTTGTCGGGAGAAATGTCCGGGAGCGTGTCCGTGGCGAGATTATCCCCGGTGAGATTGAGCGAACCCTCGCCTTCCGGCGATGCGGCATAGACATCCAGATTCGTTGACATTGGTTCGTTCCGGTCCGCTTTGCGCAGGGTGAACAAAACGGCTTCACCGTCTGGCGACCAGCCAATTTCTTCGCCGCCGCCAAAAGGTTTCGAGGGGCTGTCACCAACCAAGCCTTTGTCCAGGGCAGTACCAGAGCCGCTCAGCTTCCCGTCGGTAAGATCAAACGCAAATACCCGGCTGTAATTGCCCGGCGTTTCCCAGCTTGACCAGTGACGCACGAACAGCTCATTATATTCGCGGCCGCTGCCGGGGCCTGGTTCCGCTTTGTTGCCATCTCCGCCATTTTCCTCGTCACAGCCAAATGTCTGACATTCCTTGGCTATATCTCCCCAGACCGCGACTTTTTTACCTGTGGGAGATAGTTTGAACCCGGTTATGTCTGCGGTCAGATCGCTGGCCTTTTCTGGATCACCATCCGGTCCAGCCGCCGAAATTCCGATACGCCACAGCTGCTCCTTGGCATCAGCATTGCTGAGATAGAAAAGCGATTTTCCATCGGGAGAAAAGGCCGGGCTATGTTCGCTGGCATCGGCTTTGTCTGCGATCCGCACGGGCACCGCATCGGGTGTGTAGAGATCCAGCAGGTACAGCGCCGTGCTTCGATCATATGTTTCCGGTTCGGTCTCGGTTACCTGAAACGCCACCCATTTCTCATCAGGAGATACTGCCGGGACGCCGAGGCGTTTTAACGTCGCAAGATCCTCTGCCGTCATCGGGCGGGCCAAGGCAGTGGTTGCTGTGAAGCTGGCACCTGCGATAAGCAGCGCGCCAAATGAAGCTTTGAAGATTTTTTTCATGGCCCGTGGTTTAGCACGAGCTTTGAGCAGATCAATTGCGATTAGTTTTTGGTGATCCGTTCAATTTCCCTGGCCACCAGTTCTTCCACCAGTTGCGGCAGATTTTCATCAAGCCAGTTTTTCAGCATCGGCCGCATCAATTCGCGGGTCAGGTCTTCGAGTGAAGTGCCATTGGAATGATTGGAAGCCTCCCGGCATTCTGCCGCTTCGGGAGATACCAGTGCGGAAAGCGACTGACGCATGGAATCAAGCTTATCTTCATCGATCGGCCGTTCTTCCCGGCGCCGATCTCCAAATACACCGTGGGCGCTGCCTGCATGCTCTTCCTGTACCTCTTCGGTGAGTTCCAGCACTTCGTCATCTTCTTCAACGTCGGGTATGGTCTTGTGAACCGGCGTTTCCGTTGTCTCGACGGCTTTATCCTCGGCAATAATACGTTTGATGGACGAAAGTATCTCCTCCATCGATGATTCCTTGCTTTGCTCTGCCATTTGCAAAACCCCCAAATTTCAGCTTTCCGACGGCCTGTTTTCGTCAGAAATCCCGGTTCAGTTGCTTTTCCGCTGCTCCGGTAGGGGTTCTATGTCCGCTGTTTGGGACTCCGTGTCAACGGTCCGGGTGGCTTCTGGCTCCGGATTGGGGTCACTTTGGAAGTCATATATGACATTTTTGACACGGTTATAGTTAACGTCGGGATCATATAGCGGTCCGCCTTCAAGCCCCAAATCGCGCGCTTCCGCCCGTCCCATGGCTGCCAACAGGCTAAAACCCGCGACATAGGCGTTGCGCCGAGCGGTTACCAATTGCACCTGAACGTTCAGCAATTCCTGTTCGGCGTTCAAAATATCCAAAATGGTGCGGTTACCGACGGTATTTTCTGCCCGGACACCTTCAAGGGACAATGCTGCGGCAGCAACCGCCCGTTCGGACGACTGAATAACCCGCTGTGATGCCCGCCAGCTGGAATAGGCCGCTCGCGTTTGGGCAATGACATTGCGCTCGGTCAGGATTTCCTGTTCATAAGTCTGTCCGGACTGTGCCTGTGCCTGTCGGATTTGGGCGGATGGCCTGCCTCCCTGATAAATCGGGATAGTGGCGCGAATACCTGCTTCCGCCGTGGATTGTTCCTGTACGAAATTCGCGCCGGGAATGGCTCCACCCAGTGTTCCATGAAAATTGAGATAGCGACCTTGTGCATAGGTTTCCACGCGCGGTTTGGTTGCAGAGCGCGCGCGTTTGATATCAAATTCCGAGGCCCGGCTACGTTCTTTCGCAGCCAGCAAATCCGGATTATTGGCAAGTGCAATATCCACCGCCTGATCGGCGCTATCGGGAATGTTGGGCAGCGGGGGAGGTGGTTTTAGCTCTCCCGGTGCTCTGCCAACCAGAGCAATATAATTTTCCTTGCTGCGGATCAGGTTCGCCCGAGCGGATTCCAGATCGCCTTTGGCACCTTCCAGTCGTGCTTCCGACTGTGCAACATCCGTTCGTGTGAGGTCGCCAATTTCAAACCGGTCGCTAGTTGCTTCCAGATTGACCGCCAACACGCCAACATTGGCGCGGTTCAGGGCGACGATCGCTGCATCACGGATAACGTCCATATAAGTGGCGACGACATTGCTGAACAGGCTCGATTCGGTTCCGCGCAGATCAAGCTGTCCTGCTCCAACCCTTGTTTTTGCTGCGCGGACTGCATTTTTCACCGCACCGCCGGAATAGATTGGGACGGAAACCGAGCCGCCTGCTGTCGATTGGCGAAGCGGAGCCGTAAAGCTGTTTGCGCTGCGCAGAAAATTTTCCTGAAATCCGAAATCGGTTGTGGCGGAGGGAAGGCCATCCGCCTTTGCGATTGGAACAGTCTCATCGAGTGCTCGCTGTCCGGCACGTGCACCGGTCATCGTGGGGTTGGATTGATAGGCGGAAATCAACGCTTCGCGCAATGTATCGGCGCTGGCCGGTGCACATACCAATGCCGCAACCGCAACCGTGAGAAACAGCCTGTTTTTACGCATCACACTGCCTCTCGCAAGTCCGCACTAGAATTCAAAGCCTTTTGGCTTTTCAAAACCTGGCAGCGCACAGCCACCACAATCGGCAAAAAACTGATAACCAACCACTCCGCCGGCTTTTCGGCCAAGGACCAGACGGGAAACACCAGCATCACTGATTGCGGCGACCAGCCTGCCATCTTCTGCAAGCTGATCCTTCAGTGCTTCGGAAATTTGTTCAACGACCCCATCGACCAAAATGACTGAATAAGGCGTGCCTTTGGCAAAACCTTCAGCCAGTTTGCCTTTTTCAACCGAGACATTTTCAATGTCGGCCAGATTGGTTTTTGCTTTTGAAACAAGCTTTGCAGATTGTTCCAGGGCGACAATCGATCCAGCCAGCTTGCTGACCACCGCTGCTGTATATCCCGTGGCAGCGCCGATGATTAGGACGTGATCATCACTGCGAATATTAGCCGCATTGATCATTAGCCCGGTTGCGAGCGGTGTATTGAGGGCGCGACCTTCTCCGATGCCCACGCCGCGATCAGAATAAGCTATCGACCGGTTGGCGGCAGGCACAAATAGCTCACGAGCGACATCGGCCATAGCTGCGATCACCCGCGGATCGCTAACATCGGTCGTTCGTAGTTGCGACACCACCATCGCTTTGCGCATTTCCTTGAAATTTTCCTGACCCACTGAAAACGCCTTCTTTGCTCAATATCTTTATTTGATAGGCCTTATAGAACCTGTATTATTTAAGCAATACAGTATCGACCAATTCATATTGCTTCTAGACAGACTTCATACGCCCGCCAAGACGGTTTTGGGTTATTTTGCGGCAATCGCGTCTTTTCCGTAACAGATTTAGTCCCGAGCGTAGCAATTCGAAAGGGTTTTGGGTTGACATTCCCGGCAAAGCGAAGCAATTCGCGCCCCTCCACGCGATCTTCCAATGGTTAGGCCCGATGGCGGAGTGGTCACGCAGCGGTTTGCAAAACCGTCTACGCCGGTTCGATTCCGGCTCGGGCCTCCAAAGCTTGGCAATCCGATTTTCCGTCTATCCGATTCGTGAAATTTTAAGGAGTTGCATTCGAAGCTCCCAATGATGGTTAACCCGGTTTTTACCTTTTTCGTGCAAGCGATTGGCAGTAAGTCATAAAAGGGAATGGCTGAGCATTGGAAACCGTTGCAAACACAGAAAATGCGAAATGGTGGCAACTGCTCCGAGCTGCGCCTGTGCCCGAGTCAATTCAGGCTGACCTGATCAAATTGCAACATGAGCGAATTGGGCAGCTGATCCCGGTTCTGTACTTCACCATTGCAATCATCGCAATCGTCGCTGGTTCTGCCTCGGGCGAGAATTTCGACGTTATGAGTCAGGTCATCCTGCCCTGCGGATTTGTGGGCATGGGCATATATCGCTGTCTGGTCTGGTATGTGCGAAAATCAAAACCCGTCGACTTGGAAAAAGCGGAGAAACATCTGCAATCCACAACCTGGTTAGCGATCGGGATGGGTTTGATCGGCGGCATCTGGACAATCGATGCCTATTATGAAACTGAAGAAACGCGCCGTGTTCTCGCGCCTGTGTTTATCTTCATGCTTATGTTTGCCGCTGCAATTTGCCTAAACAGTCTTCCGAAGGCAGCAATTGGCGCTATGGGTACCGCGATACTTCCGCCATCGGTTGCTATGATCACATCATCTGACGCTGGCATTCAGGCAATGGGTATCAGCCTGATGATCGTTTCATTGTTGATGGCTGGCCTAGTCCTCACCAGTTTTGCTCAAATAGTGAGTGGTTTGAAACTACAACGCGAATTGGAATATCTCGCTAGCACAGACGTTTTGACGGGATTGAGCAACAGGCGGGCCTTTTCGAATTTGCTGGAAGATCAGGTACGGCAAGCAGAATCCGGGTCCGACCAAGATAGCTTTGCCATAATGATGATCGATCTTGATGGTTTCAAAGGTGTCAACGACACCCACGGGCATGTTGCCGGAGATCAGCTTCTATGCGAAGTTGCAAAACGGCTCCAGACAATATGCGGACATGCCCGATCTATCGCGCGTCTGGGCGGCGATGAATTCGCACTGATTTTGGCAATTTCCGATCAGAAACTGCTAAAAAATCAGTCGCAGTTAGTAGATATGGACTTTATTGTTCACTATCAGCTGCTTGTACCAGTTCAATTACCCGCATCACCGCCGCCGCAATATCCTCCGGCACTTCTTCCTGCAAAAAATGCCCCGCCTCGGTCTCGGTCACTGGTGCATCGGGGAAATTGGCTTTCATCGGTTCCAGCCCTTTTGCGAGGATCGGGTCTTTCATACCCCAGACCAGTTCGACCGGGATATCGAGCGTGCCGACATATTTCTCGATGCTCCGCATTGGCTCGGCGCTGGGGTGGTCGGGGCTGTCGGGGACCATGCGCATTTGCGCGACGGGTGCCTTGATATTGCCGCTATCCTGTAGCGGGCTGCCATAGAGCGCCGTGACTTCGGGCGGCATCGAGGCGGGGTCGCCTTGTGCGTCGGGGATATTGTCAAAGATCGAACCGAAGACCTCCAGTATCAGTTCGCCGACCACCGGCGTCTTGATGGTGGCGTGCGCCGCCGACAGATCGCGCTGCTCGGTCGGTGCGTTAAGACCAGTGTTCATTACCACCGCGCCTTTCAGCAATTCCGGCGACTGCGCCAGCGCGCCCATGCCGACGGGGCCGCCCCAATCCTGGCCGACATAGACGAGTTCTTTCAGTTTGAGCTGCTTCAGCGCCGCGTTCATCCAGCGGATATGATTGTCGAGCGTATGTTCGCTGGCCGGGATTTTGCTGGAAAAGCCCAGACCCACCAGCGTCGGCATAATCACGCGAACCTTGTCCAACGGCAGCTCAGCGGCCACTTTCCGGTAGAGGAAACCCGAGGTCGGATTGCCATGCTGCATATAGACGGGATAGCCGGTCCCCGTCTCCAGAACATGGATATTGATCCCCGGTTCGACCTCGATGAAATAGCTTTTGTAGTCCGGCCCAGCGAATTTGGCCGCATAGTCGGGCAGGGGAAAAGCTTCGAAGGAGCCGGCTTCCAGCGCAACAGTTCCTTCGCCCTCAGGCGTGATACGCTCACCATCACGGGTGGCGACAAATGCCAATATGCCGCCTCCGATCAATATCACTGCCAGTGCGATCAACAGAAACTTTTTCATTTTTGCCCCTCCATTTGGAAATTATTCTCGACCCATTCCCGCTCGAGCTTCGCCAGCGTTTCGGAAACCTCTGGTCCCGGCTCCATACCCTGCGCGATCAGACCGCCGCCGGTCAAGGGGAAGGTGGGTGGTTCCCAGTCATCAAGTTGGTCCAGCATTGCCGCGATATTCTCCTCAGCGCCGAAGAGAAGCGCACGGTCGCGGGCAGCTGGGATGCCGTGCCAATAGCCGAGGGCGCGGATGGGGGGGGGGGTATTGCCCTCCTTCTTGTCATCCCCGCGAAGGCGGGGATCCAGAGCGTCTTGCGACGTATCTTTTTTGGACTGGATTCCTGTCTTCGCGGGAATGACATAGTTTGTTAGACGCGCAGCAACTGCCTTCTGCAATTTCTTCGACATACGCAGGCTTTTGGCAATCTCCACAGCCTGCTCGGCATCCTTCGGCAATAACCCAACCAGCCGCCGCACCGCACTTGGAGCGACGCCGTACGCTTGCTCCCGCTGCATCAAAGGGGCCAGCACCTGCACCGCATCCGGATCAATTGCGCTGAGGATATGCGCAAATACATCCGCCGCGATCATTTCCTCGATGGCGTAGAGCGGATCATCAGTCGCCAGCAATTTCATTAGTTCATCAGCAATCCGCTCGCGGGAGAGCTTTTCCAATTCGCGTGCTGCTTTTCTGCAGGCATCAAACGTCTCCTGATCCACGTCATGCAAACCAAAGCGCGCCAGAAAGCGGAAATAGCGCATGATCCGCAGATGATCTTCCGCGATCCGCTCCTTAGCTGAGCCAATGAACCGCACCCGCCGCGCCTCAAGGTCTTCCAGCCCGCCGAAATAGTCTGAAATCTCGAGCGTCTCCGGATCAGCGAACAGGGCATTGATGGTAAAATCCCGGCGCGCCGCATCTTCCTGCCAGTCGTCACTAAACGCGACCGTCGCACGCCGCCCATCGGTCGAAACATCGCGCCGCAAAGTTGTGATCTCCACCGGTCCATCGGGGAGAACCGCCGTGACTGTACCATGCTCAATGCCAGTCGGTATTACCTTGATATCCGCCGCCTTGAGTCGCTCGATCACATCATCGGGCAAAAAGGGCGTCGCGATATCGACATCCTTTACATCATGCCCATGCAAAGTGTCCCGAACCGCCCCGCCAACGTAGCGCGCCTGTCCATCCAGCGCCGCGATCAGCGCCGAAAGTCCCCTTCTATCGAGCCAATCTGCGTGTGGTAACTTCATGGCTGCCAACCTAGCCGCTTGCCGAGATTATTCAAAATCCCGGCGGTAATCCCCCAGATGCGATAATCTTCCCAGAAAATCTCGTAATAATGCCGCTTGCGCCCATTCCACGTGCCTTCATGGGTAGTGCGGTTCTTGGGATCGAAGATAAAATCGAGCGGTGCTTCGAACCAGCTTTCCACTTCTGACGGATCGGGTACGAAGGGCAAGTCAGGCGGTATTACGGAGAGCACCGGCTGGATATTATAGCCGCTACCCGACTGGAAACTGTCAGTCAGACCGATGATATCAACGTGCTCGCGTTCCAGCGCGATTTCCTCATGTGCTTCCCGAAGTGCCGCATCGATTTCATCCTTGTCACCGGGATCAATCTTGCCGCCCGGAAAAGCGACTTGCCCCGGATGGTTGCGCATGTGATTGGGTCGTTGGACCAGGATAACACCGGGATCGGGTCGGTCGGTAATCGCAATCAACACCGCCGCATCGCGTAAGCCGGTGATGTCGTCAATATGGTCTCGTTCGTTATAGAGCAGATGATCGAGATCATTTTCATGCCCCTGCACAAGCGCTTTTTCGAGGCGGTCACGCAAAGTCATTCCGGCTTCTCGATTGGAAAGAATGCGCCATGGTTCCACAGGCCGAAAGGATCGAGATCATCTTCCAGCGCCATGTCCACCAAGGCATAATAAACCGGCCTCGCAACTACCGCTTCGAGACCGCCACGGACATGCAGATAGGGGCGGGGATCAGTGTCATCATTCGGGAAACTGAGCTTTTGGAGATCATCGGCCACGATCAGATGATCTGTGTTGAGACGAAATGCCAGTTTACGGTCTGCGCCCGCTCCCTCATTCTCTAATTCAACAGCGACAAAGGGCGCATCTTCAACTTCAATGCTCAGCTTTTGATAGGGAGTGACTAGCGCATAGCTATTGTTCTGTTCGCGCCGCAACATGGTGGAAAAAGCACGAACCATTGCGGGTCGGGTAATCGGATCGCCCTGATGGTACCAAGTGCCATCCGCCGCAATGCGCATTTCGCTATTGCCAGTATGTTCCGGCGCCCATTGGTCCACCGGCGGCAATTTCTGTGCCTCTGCTATCTCAGCAATTTCAGCGAGTGATAGTGAGGCAAGTTCAGGCGGCGGCGTATAAGGCATTCCGAAAGGCCTATTGCGCGGGGTAGCTTATGTAAAGTGTCCGATTTAGCGTAGCCATGGTCCGAGCGCACCATGCTCGGGAAGTGTTGCACTATCCTGTATTCGGGCAAGCAAGCGCTCTGGCTCCCATGGCCCCGGTAATGTCCAGCCGCCGGTAAGTTTGGCAGAAAAGTCAAAGAAGCGCTCATAATATTCCGGATCGCCAATCATCACGAGCGGCATGTTGTCTCCTGGCTGGATCTCTTTCAAAAGGGCGGCCATCATCGCCTGGCCAACACCTTCGCGCTGGCATTCGGGGTGTACAGCAACCGGACCAACCATGATCATCGGATGCAGTTTTTCCGCATCATCGGTCAATGCAATCGGCCAGCATTGAATGGTACCGATCAGTTCGCTCTTTTCTTCATCAACCGCCGCAATGCTAAGCCCTTCAAGCATATCCATGCCTTCGCGTACCTTGTATGCCGTCCGGGTTTTTCGGTCTTCGCCAAAGGCTGCATCAAGCAGAGCCTCAACAAGCTCTGGATCAATTTGGGTAAGAGGAATGATGGTGGTCAAAGCAGGTCCGATATTTTACGCAAATAGGCGCGCGGCCTTAGCGGTTGACGCAGGGTTTGTCGACTGTCTGTGGCACTATGATGCACTGCTGCTCAGATGGTTTGCACAAAGCCCGGTACATGGCTAAAAGAGACTGAAATTACCGGAGTTTAGACCTTGGACAATAATGATCAGACAACGCCTGAAGCCGAGGCACCAAAAGCAGCAACCGACAAAACCGTCACTCAGCCGGTTCAAAAAACCGGCAAGCTCGCCTCTTTGCGCAATGATCCAAAGGGCTGGCTGGTACTATTGCTTGGTATTGGGGCACCGCTGGCATTTGTCATTGCTGCTGGTGGTAGTGGTATGGGTCTATGGGGTTGGCAGGCAGGCCTCAGCGCTGTGCCTTGGATTGTGGGCGCGGCTTTACTGGCGCTGCTCATTGCGCTTTTTGGCTTCATCTGGGATCGTCGTAAGGGGCGTAAAACACGCTGGCCGCTTCTAGGTCTGGGTTTGGCTGCTACACTCGGGTTTTTCACGTACTTGACGGGTTACATCAGCCCGATGCTGTCGCTACCTGCAATCCATGATATTACCACCGATCTTGCCGATCCGCCGCAATTCTCTGCGCTCAAGCTGCGTGAGGACAATTGGGATAATATTCCTGGCGCCGATGTTGGTGAAATGCGGGGCATGAACCCGCGCCAGCGATGGGCAACTCTACATCAGGAAGCCTTTCCTGACATTCGTTCGGTCCGCCTTGATCAACCCGTTGCAGAAGTGATTGAAAAAGCCAAACGGCTTGCGAAAGATCGCGGCTGGGAAATCGTCAATGTAGATCCTGCGTCCGGTCATCTGGAAGCAACCGATACGGTTTCACTATTCCGGTTCAAGGATGATGTGGTGATCCGGGCGCGAGCGGCAGAAAATGGTGCGGCGAGTATCATTGATATGCGTTCTGTCAGCCGGGTCGGCGTCCATGATCTGGGTGTGAATTCGGAACGCGTTCGCAAGTTCCTGAGTGATTTGTCGGGGACAACGACCGCCGCCTCCCGCTAAAATCGGATGGTCAGAAGGCGCAGGAAGCGCGGTTTCCAAAAATCCTCTAAAAGCATCATGATATTTCTCATGACGTTTATGCTGGCGACTGTCTCTGCCCTCATCGGCTATTCGATCCTTCTCGAAGACCGCCCGCAGGATTTACCGTGGACCGAGTTGAGGTTGGATCAGCCAATAGGTTTTTTCACGGGTCGCAAACTGGCCGGACTGGATGGTGAATATGGGACATGTCAGAGGCTGCTGGACCAGGCGGGTGTTTCTTATCGACCATTTCCAGCGACAGGCGCCAATCAATGCCGCCGCGATCAGAATATTAGTTTGCTTTCATCGGGCGAGGGCGGAGTTCAATATTCGCCATCGAGATTGGCGCCATCCTGCCCGGTTGTAGCGGCACTGACGATCTGGGAAAATCAAGTGGTTCAGCCAGCCGCTATCGAATTTTTCGGCCAGAAAGTGTCGCAGATCAAACATTTGGGCAGCTTTAGCTGTCGGCCTATTGCGGGAACCGACAACTGGAGCGAGCATGCGAACGCCAATGCGATTGATATCGCCGGCTTCACGCTCGCTGATGGCCAAGAGATTCTTCTGATCAACCATTGGGAAAGCAGTGATGCGAAAGCGCAGTTCCTGAAAAAAGTCAGGGACGGTTCTTGCAATCTTTTTGCGACCGTTTTGTCACCGGACTATAACGCCGCGCATGCCGACCATTTTCACCTTGATCAGGCAAAGCGCAGTCGAATCGGATACCGTATGTGTCGTTGATCGATTACTTGTTTGATGTCAGCTTGAGTAAACGTCCGCCGTCTCCATCTTCCAACACCCAGATGGCACCACCCGGACCTTGTTCAACTTCGCGGATGCGCTTGCCCATTGGGAAACGCTCGGCTTCCTTGGCAGTATCGCCATCGAAGCTGACGCGTATTAGCGCTTCGCTGGCAAGCCCGCCAATAAATGCGCTGCCTTTCCAGGCCGGGAACTGATCGCCTGAATAGAAAATCAGACCGCCTGGTGCGATGGATTGTTCCCACCAGGCTTTCGGCGCTTCAAATTCCGGACGCGTATCATGATCCGGAATTTCTCTTCCGTCATAATGATCGCCGTTGGAGACAATTGGATAGCCATAATTGGCTGCGCGCTTGACTAGATTCAACTCGTCGCCATGCAACGGTCCCATTTCCTGGTTCCACAGCTTGCCTTCACTATCAAAGGCGATGCCGAGAATGTTGCGATGACCAAGTGACCAGATTTCCGGCAAAGCGTCCTCCTGATCGACAAAGGGATTGTCCGCGGGAACACTGCCATCGGGATTGAGGCGGACAATCTTGCCAAGATTGCTCGCCATATCTTGCGAAGGATCAAATTTCTGGCGTTCACCTGATCCAATGAAAAGATGTTTTCCATTGGGTGAAAATACCAAACGGTGTGAATAGTGTCCGCGGCCGGTAACTTTCGGTATTTGCTTCCAGATAATTTTCAGGTCAGAAAGTTCTGGCACCTCAGCTTCGGCACCGGTTGGCGCCAAAGACAGCTTGGCTGTTCCAGCTACAGCCCCGCGCGTATCTCCATCTCCTGCCTCGACCCAACTGAGGTAAACCGTCTCACTGGTTTCGAAATCTGGGGATAAAATGATATCTCCAAAACCGCCCTGATTTCCATAATCGACATCGGGCACGCCGCCGATTTCTGTTTTTTCACCACTCTGAGTTACAAGCCATAATTGGCCGGGTTTTGTAGACACTAGCATCCGTCCGTCTGGCAGGAAGGTTATCGCCCAGGGTTCATCAAATTCGGTTACTGGGTTTATTTTGAAGGGATCCTGGTCGACCGGCGAAATATCAGCCAATTTCTGAGCTTCATCGGAAGAAGCCTGCGCCTGTTCCGCGTTGGTGCAGGCGAGCAGAACAATTGAAACAATGGCGGAAAGCGTGATGTTTTTCATGGATTTTCCCGTAGTCATTTTGATGATTGTTCCAAATTTGTTGTTATCACTCAAATATAGGGTGCAATCTCCCTATTTCCTAGGGGTTTGAGGAGTTATAACCGGATCTGGTGTCTGGAAGAATTTGAAGTATGGGGCGTGCCTTGCTGAAATCGTTTTTGTCTGGAAATCGAAAGTAGCAAGAGGAGCCCGCCACACATGGCAAAAGATACTGTGATTGATCCGGGTAGACCGGAGGGAATTGAACCACTGACAGAACTACTCAGACCGGGTGCGAAGCAGTTAATCGCCGAAGCGGTCCAGGCAGAGCCGGATGAGTTGATGACAAAGTTTGATGGTCACAAAACGGCTGACGGACGACAGCGCGTTGTCCGCAGTGGCCATCATCGCGAACGAGAGGTGATTACAGGGGTTGGCAAGGTCAGCGTCGAGGTGCCGAAGATCCGTAGCCGTGAAGGTACGCCGGAATGTTTTCAATCTCTGGTTGTACCGCCCTGCATCCGGCGAACGGCGACGCTGGACGCGGCGAACCCCTGGCTTTATTTGAAGGGTGTTTCGAGTGGCCAGATGCAGAGCGCACCGGAAGCTATTGCCGGCTCCGAGGCTAAAGGGCTGCCGGCCAGTGTCGCGGGGCGTTTGAAGCGGCAATGGGAAGCTGAATACAAGCAATGGTGTACTCGAGCGGTGTCTGATGAATGGGTCCGTATCCGGGCTGATGGCATCTACAGTGGTCTCAGAGGCGACGATGGCCGATTGTGCTGCCTGGTTATCATCGGCGTGAACAGCCGGGGTCACAAGCACTTCCTGGCAATCGAAGATGGTGTCAGGCAGTCAAAACAGAGCTGGCGTGAGGTGTTGCTGTCCCTGAAACAACGGGGTCTGGACCAACCCCCGAAGTTGGCAATTGGAGACGGCGCCCCGGGCTTCCGGGCCGCAGTGGAGGAAGTGTATCCGGAGACGGGCGTTCAACGTTGCTGGATGCACAAGACCGGCAATGTGCTGAACTATCTGCCGAAGTCTGTCCAGGAGAAAGCGAAGCAGGGTCTGCATGATATCCGGATGGCAGAAGATCGAGCTGATGCAGACAAGGCGTTCGATAATTTTGAGGAACGTTTCGGTGCAAAGTACCCCGAGGCGGTGGAATGCTTATCGAAAGACCGTGACGCGTTGCTGGCATTTCATGACTTTCCAGCGGAACACTGGACCCGTATCAGGACAACCAATGTCATTGAGTCGAGTTTTGCGACGATCCGGCATGGAACACGCCAAGCCAAAGGTTGTGTCACGCGCAATACGATGTTGACGATGGTCTGCAAGATGGGATTATGCGCAGAAGATTCCTGGCGCAAATTGAGAGGCTTCAGACACCTGGCGAAGGTGATTGAAGGCGTGAAGTCTAAAGATGGAAGCGAGGTGAACAAGGACGACATGCCAGCCGCATGACTAACTTGCCAGACACTACTTTTGACAATAACTCCCGAAAAAGGTTTTATCCCAAAACAGGAAGCCGATAAATTCTGGGCCAATAGTTTTGGTTTTGGGATCATCAGGCAGGCGGGGAAACCCGGTTTTATAGCCACCCGTATAGCAGATGACAGCATTTCTGGACACAAACTCTATATGGTCGAACTCATCGATCCAACCGGCGGTAAAACGTTGTTCGGCGTGGATCAGGATAGCCATGCCATTCGCAAAATCGGATTTGGCACACCGCGCGGTTGGCACGAGCGCACCTACAGCGATTTCATCTATCTAGACAATCCGCGTTGGCTGCAGGCGCGGCATGTAACGCTCTACTATAACGGGCGAAAATCAAACGAGGTTTTCTGGACTGAAGCAAAAGTCGATAAACCAATTGAAACCAATATATTCATGCCGCCAGAGGTTCCAGAACAGAACCAGCCGCGAAAATTTGTTTCGGTAACTTCGGATGGGCGTTCGGCGTCCTTGATCGTACAACTGGCCTGCATCCAGCGCAGATTGATTCCAACGCGGCTGGCTCCGATATCGGCCCAGCTATAGCTGGCAGCGCGATCGGGATCATCCTTGTGAATATACAGAACCATGCTCGGTCTGTTGGTGCTGGGCGGTGGCCAGTGTACAGCACGCATGCGCAGTGTAACTTCTTCTGCGCCGCTTTCGCCGCCGCCAACAGTGACACGGCCACCCTGATCATGTAGCGTCAGATTTTGTTGGAAAAGCCAGTTGGTTGAGCCGTCTTCCTTGTCGATTTTCTTCGGAACGGCGGCCCAGCATTCGACGGCGCGAGCTCGCTTTAACATGGTTTCAACGCCTCCCGGAAATCGCAACTTCAGCCCATCTGAACTGATTCCAGCAATCTGGAATTTTTGCCGACAAGCTTTGCGGTTCTGGATTGCGCCATAGGTCCAGCCGTCTTCTGTTCGGTTGAAATAGCGGGCGCAGGTGCCAACGGTGATAATGTCCCGTTTTTCACTTGGCGAGAGACTTATCCGCACTGGGTCGCCTTGCGGGTGCCCATGAGCATCAATCTCCGTCAGTGTCCATCCATTTTTTGATTGGACGATTTTGAGTGACAGCCATGGCGGTGGTTGGCGACCAGCATCCTGTTCGAAATAGACCTGTTCTTCGTTGCTATATGTTCCGGGTAATAGATTTTTTGAAACAGCTATTTCACCGCTATGGTCGGTGACCAGAGCCATCGTCAATATGGTACTAATCATGTGCAAATTCTCCGCCTATCATCGTGGCAGAGAGCTTACACAAATTTGTCCGGACAAAAATGAAAATTTCGCAAATTTGATTCGTATTTTCGCTGAATTCGCAGTTTTGTAACCGGAAACACTGGAAATCTGGTTATGTTGCTACGATGTTCTGCCATTTTATGGGATAAAAAGGCGGATTTTCCATTGGAAGCGCGGCTCGATTGGACTAAAGCAAGTATCGAACGACGGAGTTAAGACATGGATTATGAAGCGTTTTTCGGCGGCGAGTTGCAGTCCGTCAGGGACGAAGGCCGATACCGTGTCTTTACGGAAATTGAGCGGCGTGCTGGCAGTTTCCCCCATGCGACACGCTATCTCGAAGATGGCACGACGGAAGTTACTGTCTGGTGCTCGAATGACTATCTTGGCATGGGCCAGCACCCTAAAGTTACAGATGCGATGCACCGCGTGATTGACGAATGCGGTGCAGGGGCCGGCGGAACGCGTAATATTTCCGGCACCAATCATCACCATGTATTACTTGAGAAAGAACTGGCGAACTTGCATGCCAAGGAAGATGCGCTGCTGTTTACTTCCGGTTATGTCTCCAACTGGGCTGCGTTAGGTACACTAGCCGCACGTATTCCTAACTGCGTTGTGCTGTCCGATGCGTTGAATCACGCCTCGATGATCGAAGGCATCCGCTACAGTAGGGCGGAGCGGATGATCTTCGAGCATAATGATCCCGAAGATCTCGACCGCAAATTGGCGACGCTCGACCCGGACCGGCCCAAGCTGGTCGCTATTGAGAGTGTATACTCGATGGATGGCGATATTGCGCCGATTGCCGAAATTCTAGACGTTTGTGAAAAGCATAATGCCATGAGCTATATTGATGAAGTCCATGCAGTTGGTCTTTATGGCCCACGCGGCGGCGGCGTTGCTGAGCGCGAAGGTCTGATGGACCGGATTACTGTTATCGAAGGCACGCTAGGCAAAGCATTCGGTGTAATGGGTGGCTATATAGCGGCGTCAAAAGATCTATGCGACTACGTGCGTACTTTTGCCAGTGGGTTTATTTTCACGACGGCCTTGCCACCTGCTATCGCCGCTGGTGCCTGTGCCAGCATAAAGCACTTGAAAAATAGCAGTGAAGAGCGCGATATTCACAAAGATCGGGTTGAAAAGGTCCGCGGAGCGCTCGACCGGATGGGCATCCCTCATCTTCCCAACCCCAGTCATATCATTCCGGTAATGGTCGGGGATGCGCATAAGTGTAAATTTATCTCCGACTGGCTGATGGACAATCATGGCATCTATGTGCAACCGATAAACTATCCCACGGTTCCGCGCGGTACCGAGCGGCTGCGGATCACGCCGTCTCCGGTCCACAGCGACGGTGATATCGATCGCCTGATTTCCGCACTGAGCGAAATCTGGTCACAATGTGAATTGGCGTGCCGGGATGTTGCCGCTTAACTAGCAGATAAGGCAAAAGTAATTGCCGGCAAAATCAACAAGACTGGTTCTGTTCACCCGCTATCCAGAGACGGGAAAAGCTAAAACACGCCTGATTCCGGCCATTGGGCCAGCGGCGGCGGCACAAGTCCATAAAATACTGACCGAAAGAACGTTCAATCTATTTTTGCAGAATGAGCAGTTAGTCGAAGTCCACTATACTGGTGGCACAGCGGTTCAGTTTGAGGATTAGCTTGGTCCGAATGCCAATTACATCGAGCAACCAGAAGGTGATCTATCACTAAAATTAAAGGCTGCTCTTGACCCGGCGCCGGTGCTATTCTTTGGATCGGATACGCCTGATCTTGAAAGCAGGCATATCGCAGCCGCCGTCAAAGCCTTGCAGCAATACGATCTGACTATTGGTCCTGCTGAAGATGGGGGTTATTACCTTATCGGAATGCGGCAATCCTAGCCTAAACTAGTCGAAGATATTCCCTGAAGCACCGACGCTGTTTTGGATGAAACGCTGAAACGGGCAGAGCATCACGGACTTTCGGTGGAACTGCTGGAAACTTTAAGCGATTGCGATCGACCAGAAGATCTTGTCCGCTGGCCTTGGCTTACCGAATGACCAAAGTCACCATAGTCATTCCCGCATTGAATGAAGAAAAAGCGCTGCCGGTCACAATAGAAAATCTTAGGGCCCTTGACCCAGCGCCTGACCAGATATTGCTGGTTGATGGTGGCAGTGAGGATGAAACTTGCGCGCTGGCTGAACGAGTTGGACTGGAGATTTTGATATATCCCAAAAAGGGCCGCAGCACGCAGATAAATTACGGCGTTAGCCAAGCGGACGGTCCGGTCATTTGTGTCCTTCATGCTGACTCGCGTTTACCGGCCGATGCGATTTCGGTCATTCGCCAGACCATGGCCATCAACAAGGTGGCTTTGGCCAGTTTTACTCCTAGAATTGCTGGCCCGGGCGGCACGAGATGGGGAACGACTTTCCACAATTTATATCAAAACCTGGTACGCGCCGTTGCTCCTGCGACCCCGGCTTTTTGTGAAGGGTGTCCGGTTGTTGTTGGGTGACCATGCGATGTTTTTCCGGCGAGAGCAATATCTGAAAGTCGGGGGCTGTGACGAAAATATCATGATCATGGAAGAAGCCGATCTCTGCATTAAACTCGCGCAATTTGGCAAAATACAGATGATCCCACGCTGGATATGGACATCGGATAAACGCATTGCCGCCTGGGGGCCGCTAAAAGCCAATTGGATCTATTTCAAAGTTGGCCTGATGTGGGCCTTTGGCGCCCG
This sequence comes from uncultured Parasphingorhabdus sp., assembly GCA_951813595.1. GTDB lineage: Bacteria > Pseudomonadota > Alphaproteobacteria > Sphingomonadales > Sphingomonadaceae > Parasphingorhabdus. The sequence continues at coordinate 292,343 of CATOTQ010000001.1, forward strand.
CGAAAGGTTATCCAAACATTATCCCGATATTCGCTGACGTGCCGCAATCGGTGCGCCCAAAAAGCCATCCTCGATACAGTAATTGATCATTCTGCGCAGAGTGTCTTCATCGACGGAAGGACAACTTCGGTTACTCAACTTTGTGAGGTTTTCCGTTTTGAACTGAGGGTTTCGTGCAAAATAGCTGGCGTAGTGGGACGCGGTCATCTTGTAGAGACGGCGTTCACGAGCAGGCAGTTTTTCAATAGAAAATTGATCGCTGGCAATTAGATCAGGTTTCGATAACTGATCGAAGGAACCGATGGCATCGACCAACATTTGCGGTGTCGCGGGATTGCCAGACGATAGATGGAAAATCAGTCCTGCTGCTTTGTCCCAATGATTCACAATGTCGATTAATCCGTCAATCACATGATCTATGGGGACGAAATCCAGGCTTGCCTGTATATCAGCTGGAATTGCCGAAATCCGGCCTTCCGCTATCAATCGGAAAACAGCATAGATCGTATCGAACGATTTAATCCGCCCCGTAGCATGTTCGCCGACCACGATAGAAGGACGGGCAATCAAATGGTTCCGGGCGATCTGTGAAACGAGGGCTTCTGCTTTGGCCTTGGATTGTTCATAGCCATTCATGAACTTTGTGTCGGCACCGTGGAGAAGCTCCTTAACCGATCCGTTATGCATCCCGCATGTGTAGGCAGTGCTTACATGCAGAAAAGGCGTGTTCGGAAACAGGTCCAAAACGTTTTTGGTGCCATACACATTGACAGCTTCTTGAACTTTTGGGTCAGCGTCAAACGCAGTTATGGCGGCGCAGTGGATGACCATATCAATGTTGGCGCTAAGCAATTGCTGGATATTCTGATCTAAGCCGAAACCATGATCAATAACGTCTCCCTTGAGTGTCAGAAATTCGCCTTCGGAAGGCAATTTTTGGTCAAATGATTTAGCGGGCAGTATCTGGCCAGAATTGGACCGCACTTCGCTATTGGAACGCACGAGGCCTGTTACCGAATGACCATCTTGCAAAAGTCTGGTAGCAAGCTCTCCTCCGATGAGCCCGGCTGTGCCGGTGATCAATATTCTCATGAAAGTTCAGGTCCAGTACAAACAAGGTAAAAGGATTTAGTCGCATAGCTGGCTTTTACCCAATAATGATCAACCGAGAAATATGCCATTTAATAGCTATTCGGATTGGCATAAATTCCGTCTTTGGTGCGCCCGATACATCTGGGTAGAGCCCCTTTTTGAACAGGCTGGAAGCTGTCCTGTGCGCCTTGAGGTGCGTCGCGTCGATCATCAGCACATCGGATTCACCAGCCTGTTTTACCAGCGCTGCAAATATCTGACTGAAGACCCCCAGCTTACTCCACCGGACAAACCGGCTATAGAGCGTCTTGTGAGGACCATAACCCGCTGGAGCATCACACCAGCGAAGGCCGTTCTTGATGACATAGATTATCCCGGAGAGCACCCGTCGGTCATCAACTCCGGGGACACCGTGAGACAGCGGGAAATATGGCTTGATACGGCGTATCTGTGCCTCGCTCAACATCGGTAAATCATTCATGCAAACATCTCCTTTGTGTGAAGCATGTTGAATCAACAACTTTAACGATATGCAAGCAATTTAATGCATCCTGAGCCTAGTTAACCCCACGCTCCTGTCCCTCCCAATAAGGCGCGCGTAGTTCTCGCCGCAATATCTTCCCGCTGGCATTCCGCGGCAATTCTGCGATTACATCAACCGATTTCGGCACCTTGAACCCGGCAATCTGTTCGCGGGCGTGGGCGATGACGCTGTCCGTGTCGACCTCCTCAACACCCGGCTTGGGAGAGACCACGGCCTTCACCGCTTCGCCCCATTTTTCGTCGGGGATGCCGATGACGGCCACTTCATTGACCTGTGGGTGACCAAAGATCGCATTTTCGACTTCTGCCGGATAGACATTTTCACCGCCGGAAATGATCATGTCTTTGACCCGGTCCTTGATGTAGAAATAGCCGTCCTTATCCATGATCGCGGCATCGCCAGTGTAGAGCCAGCCGTCTTCGTCGACCGTCTCTTTGGTTTTTTCTTCATTGTTAAAATAGTGCGACATATTGAGAGTCGAGCGCGTCGCGATTTCGCCGATGGTGTTGGGCGGAACTTCTTCGTGATTTTCATCAACGATCTTCATTTCGACTGTCGGTAGCGGAATACCGATACCGCGCATCCGTTCATTGCCTTCCGGATCATGATCCTTTGGCGGCAAAATGCAGACCGTGCCGGTGGTCTCAGTCATGCCATATTGCTGACAGAACATGGCGTTGGGCATGGTTTTTATACATTGCCTCAACAGCTCAAGCGGGATTGGCGCCGCTCCGTAAGATACGCCGCGTACGCTGGAAAAATCGGTCGTCTGCGCGCGCGGATGCATGACCAGCATTTGCAACGCTGTCGGCACCAGGAAAAACCCAACCAGCCCTTGATCGATACAATCCAGCACGCCATCGGGCGTGAATTCGGGCAGGATCATCATATGCGCGCCCTGATAAAAGCTGAGCGGCGCGATGCCGGATCCGGCAATATGAGCGATTGGCATGACCGCTAGCATACGCTCACCGGGGTCAAGCCGCGTCCATTCAAATTCTTCGCCGACCAACAGTGGACGAACTGAGTGGAGATTGTGGTTGGAAAGCACTGCACCTTTTGGATTTCCAGTAGTGCCGGATGTATAAAGCTGGAGTACACCATCCTGCACATCGCATTCGGGGAGATCGCCAGGCGTTGTGTCGGCCAGCCATTGATCCAAGCTTTGCGCGCCATCCACATCTCCACTGGCCAGAATAGTCATGAGCGTATCGATGCTCTTACCAGCCTTCTGTCCGGTATCCAGAAATTCGGGATCGCATATCAGTAATGGCGCCTGTGTATCGGTCAGGACATAGGCAATTTCCGGTGCCGCCAGCCGCCAACCGATTGGCGCAATCACCATCCCAGCGCGGCTACAAGCAACGAACATCGTAAAATAGGCCGAGCTGTTCTTGCCGAGCCAAGCCACCCGGTCACCTCGTTGCAAACCGGCACCGATCAGTGCCTTTGCCAGTGCATCCGCACGCTGGTCCATTTCCGCATATGTCTGCGTACCTGTCGGATCATCGGTTGCGATATTGTCTGGCGTTTTCTCCGCCCAATGCGCCACGCATGATCCAATGCAAATTCTCTCGCCCATTTGCCCTCTCCTTTTTGGTTTCAGTATTGTTAAGCGGGCGATTAAGTCATGGCAAGGATTCGCTCAGGCCCGACGATAGACAAGCGAAATATTGTTCGCAGGCATCTCAATTAGTTTTTCACGTTTGAACCCCATATCCTCGGCTAGTGCATCCATATCAGCAACATCGCGAATACCCCATTGTAGATTGCGGCTTTTGAGGCTGCGTTCAAAATCAAGATTTCCTTGGGCGGTTTCGACTTCGTCTCGGAAATAAGGGCCATAGAGATATAGCGGCGCGCCTGTATCAAGTAGCTTGGCCGCATTATTGAACAGGCCAATTGTCGCTTCCCAAGGTGCCATATGGATCATGTTGATGCACAAGATGGCTGCAGGAGGTTGGATTTTCCAATCCTTGGCAAGCGCATCAAGGGGCAGCGGCGATAGAATGTTTTCGACCTTTTCCCGGCTGGTCTAGGCCGCAATAGAATCCAAATTTACAGGGTCCGGATCACTGGGCTGAAAGGTCAGTTCGGGGAAACGTTGGCCGAAATAGACAGCATGCTCGCCCGTTCCGCTGGCGATCTCCAGCACCAGCCCCTGCTCCGGCAAAATAGTCTCCAGAACGGCGAGTATCGCATCACGATTGCGCAAGGTTGCGGGCGCATGTTTTTCGGACATTCTCTCTCCGCTGTCATTAAATCAGAAACAGTTTTCGGTGATCGAAACCGCTTAGGGGAATTTCCTGAGATGGCCAATCCGGCAAATATGTATTATGCTTGGTGAATGAACGAAATACTGCCGCCTCCCGCCGTCAAATTTCCACCGCCGCTAGTCTTTATCGGGTTCATATTTACCGGTTTTCTGATCGACCGGTTCCTGAACGTACCCATAATGGACTTTGTTTGCCCAAGGTATAGCGCGTATCGCCGGCATGTTAGTCGCATTGCTTGGACTGGCTGTCGTGATCAGCGGTATCATGCAATTTCGCAAACAAGGCGAAAATCCAGAACTCTGGACCGGCAGCGAGACCGTGGTTCTAGAAGGCATATACGCAGTCACCCGCAATCCAATGTATCTGGGGATGACATTGTTCTCGATTGGAATAGGGATGGTTTTTGGCAGCTATTCGGTCATGGTGCTGGCGCTGGTCGCTGCCCTTATCATTGACCTGGGTGTGATTGCCAAAGAAGAAACCTACCTGGAAGCGCGATTTGGACAAGGATATCTGGATTACAAAAACAAAGTCCGCCGCTGAATCTAGCTCATTCTTCGCCAGATCGCAGCAAGGAAACTGCCGATAACCACATGATAGACCGCTGAAATCACACTCGGTACGGGTGCCAAGGCGGCCTGCAGCGGACTGGTAAATTGGGCTGCGAATGTCGGGGTCGAAGCAAGGCTCGAACCTAGGCCGCTATTCTGCATTCCGACCTCGATGCTGATCGTTCGCTGTTCTTCACGGCCAAAGCCCAGCAACTTCGTAAGCAGATAGCCCAGGCCAAAACCAAAGATATGCAGCAACAGCACTGCAAGCATCAACACGCCGAAATGTTCCTCGATCAGTGCCTTGCTATTGGCAATGATCGCACCGACGATTAGGACGATGACAATCACCGATGCGAGCGGCGAAACGACGGACATCTTCTTCGTTGCCTTTGGGAAATAGCGGTTGAGCAACACGCCAGCGATGACCGGAACCAGCACAATGGACACCATGTTGAGAAACAGGTTCCAGCGGTCGATCTCGACAAATTTGTCGGCCAGCCAGCCGGTCAGCATTGGCGTTGCAATCACGGCGATCAGAGTCGATGCCATGGTCATGGTCACCGACAACGCCAGATTGGCCCGCGCAAGATAGGCGACGACATTGGAGGCTGTACCACCCGGGCAGCAGGAAACCAGGATCAACCCCACCGCCAATCCCGCCTCCAGACCGAATAGCGTTGCCAGCACGATTCCGGCGAGCGGCATGACGGTAAATTGCAGTGCCACCCCCGCCCCGACACATTTCGGAATTTTCGCGATGTGCCGGAAATCATCGAAAGACAGCGTCAACCCCATTCCAAGCATGATGATCCCCAGCATTACACTGATCAGCGGTTGTCCAAAGGGCCGGAAGCGGCCATCGACAACCCAAAGGAAATGCTCCGGCACAAACCATGCCCAAGCTGTCCCCAGAACAGTCCACAGGGCAAATAGGTTGGTCAGACGATGGATCAAACTCTTGACCAATTATTCCGCAGCTTCGGCAAATTTCTCCGGTTCGGTCCAGACCAAGATCGGTTTACGCGCTGCCTGGGTCTCATCCAATCGTCTGCGCGGTGCGTGATGTGGTGCCGTCTTCAACGCCTCGTCTCCCGCTTTGGCCCGTTCTGCCACAGAACGGAATGCGCCGATAAATTGATCTATCGCAGCCTTGCTTTCGGTCTCGGTGGGTTCGACCAGCATCGCGCCATGTACCACCAGCGGGAAGTACATCGTCATCGGGTGGTAGCCTTCGTCAATCATACCCTTGGCCAGATCCAGCGTCGTCAATTCATTGCCAAAGCCGCTATCCGAGAAAAGCGCTTCGTGCATACATGGACCACTATGCGCAAAAGGCGCATCCAGTACATCTTCCAACTGGCGTAGGATGTAGTTTGCATTGAGCACTGCGTCTTCGGACACTTGCTTCAATCCGTCGGCACCGTGGCTCAGCATATAAGTTAGCGCGCGCGTAAACATTCCCATCTGGCCATGGAATGCAACCATGCGGCCAAAGCTGCTATCATGATGATCTTCGGCGGTTTCTTCCTCGACGATATAGTAATGACCTTCATCATTAATCTCGACAAAGGGAAGCGGTGCGTAGGGTTCGAGAGCTTCCGAAAACACCACTGGCCCGGAACCGGGACCACCGCCGCCATGTGGTGTGGAGAACGTCTTGTGCAGATTGATATGCATCGCATCGACCCCTAGATCACCCGGACGGACGCGACCAACAATCGCATTGAAATTCGCACCATCGCAGTAAACCAGTCCGCCAGCCTGGTGGACTGCATCAGAAATCCCCTTCATGTCAGGCTCAAAAAGCCCACAAGTGTTGGGATTGGTAATCATCACTCCGGCAACGTCGGGGCCTAAACGAGCCTTCAACGCATCGAGATCAACCCGCCCGGTCTCGTTGGCGGGAATATCTTCTACTTTATATCCTGCAAAGGCTGCGGTCGCTGGATTTGTGCCATGCGCACTTTCGGAAACTAATATGACTTCGCGCGCATCACCGCGTGCTTCCAGCGCTGAGCGTATAGCCAATATGCCACAGAGCTCTCCATGTGCTCCAGCTTTCGGAGACATGGCCACAGCAGGCATTCCCGTAAGTTTCTTAAGCCAGTCAGCCAGCTCATAAATTGTCTTGAGTGCTCCCTGCACCGATTCCATTGGCTGTAACGGGTGAATATCGGCAAAGCCTTTGAGCCGGGCCATCTTTTCATTCAGGCGCGGGTTGTGCTTCATCGTGCAGCTACCCAGCGGGAAAAGGCCAACATCGATAGCATAATTCTGGCGGCTTAGGCGCGTATAGTGGCGCACGGTCTCAGCTTCGGAGAGACCCGGCAAACCAATTGCCGCATCGCGATCCAACCCGCCCAATCGGCTTTCCACTTCCGGTGCTTTTGGCAAGTCCACTCCGCTGCGTTCCGGTGACCCAGTTTCGAAGATCAATGGCTCATCGACCATCAAGGCCCGGTTTCCGGTATGCGTTTCGGTTCCAGTCTGCTCAGGCATGATCAAATTCTCTTCTTGTTTGGTGGGGCGTCCTTTGGCCAACATTGTCATGACAATTCACTTTCGAGCGCCGCTGCCAATTGCTCTATTTCATCGTCCGTCGATGTTTCGGTGACCGCAACCAGCAGCCCATGTGCGAGTTCATCGTGATCGGGATAGAGCCGGCCAAGCGACACGCCTGCAAGAATTCTTTTCTCTGCCAGTCGCCGCACTATTGGACGAGCATCACCGTCAAGAACCAGCGTAAACTCGTTGAAAAAGCATTCATTAATTAACGAGATGCCTTTGATAGACAATAAGCGATCGGCAACCTGGATAGCCCTTTTGTGATTGAGCATAGCCAATTCGCGCAACCCTTTTTCTCCGAGCAGGGTCATATGCGCCGTGAAAGCCAGAGCACATAGTCCGCTATTTGTGCAGATATTGGACGTCGCTTTCTCGCGCCGAATATGTTGCTCGCGTGTGGACAGCGTCAGGACAAAACCGCGCTTGCCTCCTGCATCGATGGTCTCACCGCAGAGTCGCCCGGGCATTTGGCGCACATATTTTTGCTTGCATCCGAATAGACCGACATAAGGTCCGCCAAATTGTAGCCCCACACCCAATGACTGGCCTTCACCAACTACGATGTCTGCGCCCATTTCACCGGGTGATTTAATCGCGCCCAAGGCAACCGGCTCGGTCACAACCGCGATCAGCAATGCCTTATGCGAATGGGCCTTTTCCGCAAGTGCTGACATATCATCGTAGCGGCCTAAAATATCTGGATATTGAACCACCACGCAGCTAGTATCATCATCAATCTGATCAAGCAGTGACTCACCATCACCGTTCGCTTGCAAGGCAGGAGCTTCATAAACCAGTTGATCCTTGGTGAAGCGGACCATCGTATCGCAGACCGACACATAATGCGGATGCAGACCGGAAGACAGAACCGCCTTGCCGCGCTTGGTAATCCGCCGCGCCATGACAATTGCTTCCCAGCAAGCGGTCGAGCCATCATACATGCTGGCATTTGCGACATCGACACCGAATAAGCGCGAGACCTGAGTCTGGAATTCAAAAAGCGTCTGCAATGTACCTTGAGCAATTTCGGGCTGGTAAGGTGTATAGGCGGTCAAGAATTCCCCGCGCTGTATGATATGATCAACAGAAGCTGGAACATGATGCCGATAGGCCCCTGCCCCAAGAAAAAATGGCATGTCACCAGCGGCATGGTTCTGCTTCGCCAACGCTTTCATATGCGCTTCGACCGCCATCTCGCCCGCGTGCATCGGCAGGTCGCGGATCGGGCCGTCGAGCTGTACTTCCTTAGGCACATCGACAAATAGTTCATCGATTGAATTGGCACCGATAGCGCTCAGCATGGCTGCGCGGTCTTCGGGAGTTTGCGGCAGGTAACGCATATATTTTTCCTTTTCATCGTCACCCCAGCGAACGCCGAGGTCTAAGGCGAAAGAGAACCAATTGTTTGTTTCGCCGCCCGACATGCCAGCCCACGCTGGCATGTCGAGTTAGAGATTATCGACGAACGCCTTGTAAGCCTTCTCATCCATCAGGTCTTCGAGCTCCGCTTTGTCCGATAGGGTAATGCGAAAAAACCATCCATCTTCTTCGGCCGACGAATTGACCAATGCAGGCTCTTCCTCGAGCGTTTCATTCACTTCAACCACTTCGCCGGAAACCGCTGCATAAACGTCGGAAGCCGCTTTAACCGATTCCACAACGGCAGCGTCATCGCCTTGGGATAATTCCGCACCCACGTCCGGCGTTTCCACAAACACAATATCGCCCAATTGTTCTTGCGCATATTCGGTGATGCCAACGGTGGCCGTGTCGCCCTCGACATCGACCCATTCATGTTCTTCGGTAAAATATCGGCTCATTCGTAGTCCCCTTCAGTCAATCCTATAATTTCGGTTTGCGATGATAGTTATGCGGAACAAAGGGCATGTCCGTGACCGTGCAGGCGATCTGCTTCTTGCGCTGCTCGACCGTGATCGCGGTACCGGTTTCGGATAGCGCAATCGGGACATAGGCCATGGCAATCGGACGTTGCAGTGTAGGAGAGAAACCGCCGCTAGTCACTTTGCCGATGACAGCGCCATCCGCATCGACAACATCCGCTCCTTCGCGGACTGGTTGGCGACCATCAACGAACAGGCCGACACGCTTTGTCTCCGCCTTGTCGGCATATTGTGCCAGCATTCTCTCAGCTCCGACAAATTTGCCTTCCTCGCGGCGCACTTTTGACAGCGCGAAATTCAGGTTGGCTTCCACCGGCAGGACCTCGGGCGTCATATCGTGGCCGTAGAGTGGCAACCCAGCCTCCAGGCGCAAACTGTCGCGGGCGCCCAGTCCAATCGGACGCACTTCGTCCATATCGGTCAGTGCATCAGCCAATGCCGTCGCGTGTTCGGCCGAGACGCTGATTTCAAAACCGTCCTCGCCAGTATAGCCCGAGCGGCTAATTCCGAGCGGAATGCCATTCCATAGAAACGGCCCCGCTTCCATGAAGTATAGATCGGTTGGAACAGGCCAGCCCGCTTGGAACGGCTGAATATTGAGCTTGGCCAGCACCTCTCCTGCTTTTGGTCCTTGCAAAGCCAGCAGCGCGGCATCTTCAAGATGATCAAGCGTGATATGATCCGGCAATTGCGCCTGCATATAGGCAATATCATCATGCTTGGTCGCGCCGTTGACCACCAGATAGAGATTCCGTCCGGTATTGGTGACCATCAAATCGTCCAGGATTCCGCCATCCTCAGCGAGCAACAATGTATAACGGATTTTGCCAGCACCTAGAGCGGAAAGATTGCCCGGCGTAACTGCCTCCAGCGCTTCAGCAGCGCCGTCGCCCGTCAAGTTAAGTTGCCCCATATGAGACACATCAAACAGGCCGGCCTCGGTCCGGGTCCAGATGTGCTCGGCCATCACGCCTTCATATTGCACCGGCATCTCATAGCCCGCAAATGGCACCATCCGGGCACCAAGGCTGCGGTGCCAGTCGCCTAAGGGCAGTTGCTTCAAATTATCGGTTTTTTCACTCATTAATTTTCCGCATCATAAAAGACAGCTCACAGCAAAGCCCTGCAAAACTGCCCCCTCTGTCACGGAACCTGAGAGCTTGGACCTCCGTTTGTGCGGAGACTTTCCCCTTCGGTGGGGCGTCAGCCTGTTGGCCATCCGCCCTCTTTCCAGAGTGCTTATATGGCTTGTGCGGTCCAGTGGCCTGAGAGTTTCCGGGGCGGTTGCTCCTTCGGCGGCTTTTGTGACCTTGGCGGTAACGCAAACGCTCTCCCGCACAGCCTGATGATCTCAAAGATCAAAAGCGGTTGTAGGAGTGACTCAGAGATGCGCGGGAGTCAATGATTCTATGATCGCTCGTGGTTAAATCAAGTCGATGATCTGGTCATTTTCATGGATATACTCACCCGCACCTTCAGATTCCATTAGATTTGCCATTGCGGTCGCCACATTTTCCGCATGAATCGAACGATATCGCCGGAACTTTCCGTGGAGTAGCACATCCATCACTGGACTTGCGGCAATTGCTAGTCGCTCGCCGAGCCGGAAATCGTTGGTCCGGTCGCCACGCAGCAGGCCCGGTCGAATTATATCCAGACGTTCAAACTCTTGAGAGCGCAGCGCATCCTCCGCCTCGCCTTTAGTCTTTAGATAGAATTGCGATGAACTACTGTCAGCCATGGTGGAAGAAACCGACATGAAATGCCGCGCGCCGGCCTTTTTCGCCGCCTTGGCGACGCTAGCCACAAGATTTCGATCCACCGCTGCAAATGCTTCCTGAGAACCGGCTTTCTTGATTGTGGTGCCCAGACTGGAGATCACGATTTTGGGTTTTGCCTTCTTTATCACTGCGGGCCAGTTCTCCTGCAATTGCACATCGACTTTAGCTTTACCCACATCCTCACGATAGGGACGCCGGAAAAGCAGGTGCAACCTTTTGTCCTCGCCGCGTTTTACCAGTTCCTTAACCAGCAAATTTCCAATCAGCCCAGTCCCACCAACCATCAAAATACGATCAGCCATGCCTGTCTCCGTAAATTTCCTGATAGCAGTTTTTGGCATAGCGATCCGTCATGCCTGCCAGAAAATCGGCAATATGGCGAATTCGATCAGGTTCTTCGGCGGGTAGTGTCGCGGCCCAGTCATCAGGCATCAAAGACGGATCGTTGCGATAGGCTTCGATTAAACCAGCAACCATCACCTTCCCCTCATCCGCCGCCGCCAGTTGCTTTGGATGATGGTAAAGGTTCTCGTACATAAACCCTTTGAGAGCCCGTTCCTTCTCCGCCATTTCGCATGAGAAACCGCTAATCATTCGTCCCGCTTCCCGCACCTCCTGAACAGATTGAATACCAATATCTTCAAGCTTTTGTTTTGTTGATTCCAGCACATCATTGACCATTAAACCAATCTGATCACGGATTAACTCTGGCAATAATTCTTTTTCGGAAAATTCCGAGAATCGTCCACGAATATCAGTCCAGCGCTCGGCGATAAAAGGTAGCTCCAATAATTGTTCCAATGTCAGCAGTCCCGCTCTGATTCCATCGTCAATATCGTGATTATCATAGGCGATGTCATCGGCAATCGCGGCGACCTGTGCCTCCAGTGATGGCCAGCTATTGAGTTCAAGATCTACTTGATCATTGATCGCCACCAGGGCCCAAGTTGGCCGTTCAACCGGGCCATTATGCTTTGCCAATCCCTCAAGCATTTCCCACGTCAGGTTTAGTCCATTCCATCGCGGATATGGGTTTTCCAGTGTTGTCAATGTCCGCAAGGTGTGTGCATTATGATCAAATCCGCCATCTTCGTCTAACGCTTCTTCCAGCGCATCCTCACCTGCATGGCCAAAAGGCGGATGGCCGATATCATGGGCCAGGCACAATCCCTCCGTTAGATCTTCGTTCAATCCCAAGGCACGTGCCAGCGTCCGGCCAATCTGCGCCACCTCAAGGCTATGCGTCAAACGCACCCGGTAATGGTCGCCATCAGGAGCCACAAATACCTGCGTTTTATGCCTTAAACGCCGAAATGAAATCGAATGGATGATGCGATCCCGGTCGCGCTGAAAATCATCGCGAGGTCCGCGCGTTACGTCTCTTTTCTCATCATGAAGCCGCCCCCGACTTGCCAACGGATCACTGGCATAGCTTGCATATTTTGTCATCCAGGTGGTTGCATTACGGGAGTTTATTCACTTCCGTACCACTTTTGCTGACCCAGGCGAAACTGTCTCCGCCATTTTTGCGGTAGGTGGAATCAAACTTTTTGGCGCTGGCCAGATCATCAAACGGGCCGACAACCATCCGCCTGGTATTCCCCCAGGGCGATGTCCATCCGTCCATATTCTTAAACAGCTCGGTATTTTTCTTCTTCATTTGTCGAAAATCGTATTTCAGCGCCGTCAAATTGGATCCGGTAGCGACTTGCACCCAATAGCGCTTGGGATGCCCTTCCTGTTTGGGCTCCGCCTTTTTTGGCTCTTCTTTTAGCGCAGCCTGGGGTGCAGGCTTTTTTGCCGGTGTTATTGTTTCCAGATTCACCGGGACAACATCAGTTTTAGTCTCTGTTTCCGGAATAGAAATTGACTTTATTATGTCTGAGAGAGGCTTGCGTTCGATATCTGCCTGAACCACCTGCGTTGCCTGGTTGGTTGAAGATTGCACTGTTTTTGCCAAGTCGAAATTCGCCAGCTGAACCGGTTTATCCTCGACAGGTTTCGGCACCATCGCTGGTTCGATAGCAGCAGATGTGTTGAGCTTAGAAGCGCTAGCGGGAACCAATGACTTGGGTGGCGGAACATTGCCAATCGGCACCTTGCGTTCGACAGAAGCCGATACCAGTTTTGGCTGTGCAAATTCCGCCGTCGCGATCTGAACAGGTTTTGCCGCTTTTTGCTTTGCGGGTGTGATAGCCGTTTCAAAACCCGGGGCCACAGATTGGTTTGTGTTGGTTTTAACTGCGGTGGCGACTGGCTCTGGGGATGGGTTCGGTGCCGTCTTTGGTTGCACTAGCGCTGGTTTTGGAACCTCAGCCTTGGCAGCCTGAACAGGTTTGCCCTTACTTCTATTCTGCTTGTCCAGATAGGCTTGGGCTTCTTCTGACCCCTCGCGCGCTGCTTTACGCAACAAACGCCGCCCTTCCCGGGAATTGGCCGGGACGCGTCGTGTATTCTGACCGCTGCGAGATGACCGGCCACTTGGTGAGGGAAGCGCAGTACTATCCAATACCACAATTTCAACGGGCTTCTTGCTGCTGCGGTTTTTGCCGCTTCTTGTTTTTCCAGGGCGTCGGCGTTCTGACGTATCCGGCATCGCAAGAACGCGCGGCTTCTTAACCTCTGCTCCCAGCGGTTCGCCCAACGGGATCAGTCCGGCATCTGCCCCATCACCGCCGCGCACAGCGGTGTTAGCCGCATAACGCACCGAAGCGACATCGACGCCAATATTTTCGCTGGCCGGAAAATGGCCGAAATGAATAGCGGCTGCTTTTTGTGCTGCTGTCAGCTTTGGCATACGGTCAAAAAAAGGCTTGATAGCTTTGGCCAAACGTTTTTGCATGGTTTGCCGAGCAATGGCGTTCGCATCTTTCTCGCGACCATTCATTGCGAGAAGGAAAGCGCGGTTGCGCCATGCATCCCGATCACTTTTTTGCAGCAAAGGATTCAGCGCGATATCTGCCTTTTCCATATCGCCGCTAATCCCCAGAGAGATTGCATAACGACTGCGGATCAGGTCATTGTCTTCGATGCGCAACGCAAGTTCATAGTCTCTTTGTGCCTCCGCATTGCGACCAATCAGATCATAAGCTAGGCCCCGATCAGCGGCAATCTTCTGTACCGGAACGCCATGTTTGATAGCCTGATCGAAATAGCGGATTGCCCCAAACGGATTTTCTTCCTGTAGCAAGGCGCGGGCAAGACCCTCTTTTACTCGGCCACTGCGCGGAAAAATTTGGTCAGCCTTGGCAAGAAAGCCAATTGCTGCCCGGGTATCTCCCAATTTCAGTGCAGCCAGACCAGCGACAGCCAGCGCAGTTGAATCGTTTGAATTTCGCGCAATACGGCGCAATGCATCCTGCAAATTCTGAGAATTTTCGGCACCACTTTTCTGTGCATTGCTGGGCGCAACAGGCACAGCAATGGACGTCAATGGAATCGAAGCCAGAACAAGGTATTTCAGAAACTGTTTCACGGCACTGATAAAGTGTTGGAGCCGCCCAAAATCAACCCTGATTGGTCGATCATGAGTTCAGTCGCCCTAAGCAACCGACAAATGCCGCTTGAATTTCCTGTACCCGATCGCGCTATATCGGGAAACACGGGTAATTACTGATTATTCTGACGGTTCAGAAAGCGCGGTATGTCCAATGGATCTTTGGATTTTCCATCGTCGCTTTCTTCGTCTTCATCCGACTTACCGCCACCCCGAGTCAGATTTGACATGCGTTCGAACAATGTGCCGCTGCCCGATGCAACACGAGGAGGCGCATCGCTTTCGCTTGGTGTCTCGGCATGTTCTTCAGCAACCGGTTCGACATTTTCATCGCCAAGAACGAGTTCATCTGCGTCAGCTTCTGGTTCATCGGCACTCATGCCAGGTGTAAGCGAGGCAAAGGATGGCGCGGGGGCATTGTCTTCTTCATCTTCTACTGCATCGTCATCATAGACAGCAGATGGTGTTGGCGACGCTTCCGGCTCAGGAGCGGAAAATGGCGCAGCTGCCGCTTCGTCAGATTCGTCTTCAGTCTCCGCTTCGGCTACATCATCATCTGTATTCAAATCTGAGGTGAAGGGTGAGGATTGTGGCTCATCTTCTTCCACCGGCGGGGGGCTACTCATCGCAAAGGACGCTGTTGGTGCGGGCACTGGCGCGGTTCCGTCTGCGTCAATTCCGGTGGCAACAACCGATACACGAATGCGGCCGTCCAGCCCTTCGTTAAACGCGCTACCCCAGATTATATTGGCATCGGGATCGACCAGTTCGCGAATATGGTTCGCGGCTTCATCGACTTCCATTAGGCGCATGTCTTCGCCGCCTGTGATGGAGACGATCACGCCTTTTGCACCCTGCATCGACACGCCATCAAGCAGAGGATTGGCGATAGCTTTTTCAGCAGCTTCCAGTGCACGTCCGTCACCTTCTGCCTCACCCGTACCCATCATCGCCTTGCCCATTTCGTGCATCACGCTACGGACATCGGCAAAGTCGAGATTGATCAGGCCCGGCATGACCATTAGGTCGGTAATTCCGCGAACGCCCTGCTGCAAAACTTCGTCGGCGAGCAAGAAAGCTTCCTTGAACGTCGTATTCGGATTGGCGACCAGGAACAGATTCTGGTTTGGAATAACAATCAGCGTATCGACATTTTGCTGTAACTCTTCGATGCCAGCATCAGCGGATTTCATACGCCTCGTGCCTTCAAAAGTAAACGGCTTGGTGACAACACCCACTGTCAGCACACCTTTGTCTCGCGCCATTTTGGCAATAACAGGGGCAGCGCCTGTGCCTGTTCCACCGCCCATACCAGCGGCGATGAAACACATATGCGCGCCTTCAAGTGCCTGTTCAACCAGTTCAATGGTTTCTTCTGCCGCAGCACGGCCCAATTCGGGACGGGAACCTGCTCCAAGCCCTTGCGTGATATCGGGACCCAACTGGATCCGCTGCTCTGCGGGAGAACTATTCAGCGACTGAGCGTCGGTATTAGTGACTATAAAATCAACGCCCTCAACCTTTGCCGCAATCATGTTGGCAATGGCATTGCCACCAGCACCACCGACACCGATTACTGCGATGCGTGGTTTCAATTCTTCCACTTCAGGTGGACCAATATTGATACTCATTATTCTGTCTCCCCGGACATGAATTCATAGTCTGTTATTTGGTTAACGCTTTGCACAATTTTTCAGCAGGAATCACCCTAAAAGTTAACATTTGCACGAGTTTTTTCAAAAATTTCCTCGGATTGCCGACATAAGGCGGCCCATCATCGCCGATCCACCGTATTTATGCACTTTTTGGCGAGAACTCGGCAATGACTGAAGATCAACAGGATCTTGTGAAGCATAGAGAGCAAGGCCGGCTAAACCAGCAAAAGCCGGACCGCTATGCGCTTCCGGCAAAGCCGTCAGGCCGGTTGGTTTGCCCACCCGGACAGTGCGCCCAAGAGCAGATTGGGCATAGTCGGCTATTCCTTTCAATTCAGCACCACCGCCGGTTAGAACGACCTGCCTGCCCACAGGACCGGAAAAACCAAGTTCCTTAAGCGACTGTCCGATCTCTCCGATCAGATGATCCAGACGCTGTCGAATGATAGCTATAAGTTGAGCCCTTGTTATCCGGCCTTCTTCATCTGCGCCCTTGACGGGTTCCTCAATCTCCAAATCGATCACATCATGATTGTCGCGCGGGCTGGTAATGGCCGAACCGTAGAAACATTTGATCCGTTCAGCTTGCGCCCTGCGCAAACCGAAGGAAGACGCAATATCATCGGTAATGTCCGCTGCACCATAGGGCAGCGTTTGAAGGCCAACCAGCATTCCACCGGCAAACAGGGCAACATTGGTCACTTCGGCCCCAAGTTCTACCAGAGCGACCCCGAGCTCCCGTTCTTCTTCGGAAAGACAGGCCGTACCAGTCGCAATGGGAGAGGCAACAATGGACTTCACATTCAAATGCGCCCCACGCACACTCATATCAATGTTCCGGACGGGCGAACCATCGGCAAGGATAACGTGGATATCCACGCCAAGTTGATCGGCATGCAGCCCTTTGGGTTTCTTGACACCGGTAAGACCGTCCAATGTATAAAGCGCTGGTTGGGCATGCAATACCATTTTCCCTTTGGGATCAATGCTTTCCCGACCAGCAGATAACAGATGATCAATATCTTCCTGCTCGATACGGTGACCGCCCAGCTCGGTTTCAACCGTGGTGAGCATGCTGGTTAGACCACCTGCGGAAAAACTCACCCAGACGTCATCGATATTGGTTCCGGCAATACGCTCCGCCTGTTCCACCGCGTCGCGTACATCGAGTTCGGTTACCTCGGTATCCGCGATATAGCCCCGCTTGACACCCTTGCTCTCTCGCTGCCCGGTGCCCAGCACGGCAAGATCGCCATTGTCCATTTTACCCGCAATCATCGCGGTAATTTTGGACGATCCGATATCGAGCGCTGTATAGATTTTCTCTACTCGTCCTGCCATTTCCTACTCCCTGATCTTCATTCAACTACCAGTTTGAAAAGCGTCAATTTAACTCTCCGGCCGCTGTGGCTTCGGTTTTTTTCGGCATACGCAGATAGGCGCGTTCAGTGTCCCGCAGATCGAAATGCACAACGCCTCGCCCAAGCAATCGATTGACACCGTCCATCCGCGCAAAATTCAGCAAAGCCGCCGCCGCGGTTTCTTCCCCCTCCGGCAAGGCCAGTGTCTCGCCGCTTTCAAACTCGAGATTCCAGCGCCGATTGCCGATCCAGGTCGCTCCTGTAACCATTGGGCGCAGAGCCGGCGCCACGTCCAGTAACTCGCCAAGCTGCTTGACACGTGTATTTGCTTTCTTGCCAACAAGAACCGGAAGGTTTGGAATTTCTTCCTTCTGAATATCCTCGAGCGGAAATCCTGTGCTGTCTATCAAGGACAGCTTCCCCGCACGCTGCCAAACGGCAATTGGTTCCCGTTCGATAATTTCCACCACCAATGTATCGGGCAAGCGCCGCGAAATTCGTGCCTCCTTGATCCAGCCATTGGCGATCAAATCTTCCCGTACCTGATCAATATCGACCAGCAGCATGGAGCGATCTTTTTGCGCCAGTGCAATTTCATAGACTTTAAGTTCGTCAATCCGGTTGACGCCCGTTACTTCGACTTTTTCAACCTGGAAACCAGCATTACTAACCATTGTTGCAGCCTCGGTTTTCACCGTCTCGTTGATTCCGGAATAATGACCAACAGTAAAAGCACCCAACACGAATACACCGATAAGCCCTATAGTCAGACTTTTCTGAATCTGCGCTTCCGACACCGGCATGGCGCGCAAAAGTTTGTCGAAAATCGAGACATGCTTGACCTTACGCTTGGTTACCTTGCGCGGTTTGCCTTTGGTCTTGCGGTTGGTGCGTTTGGCGGTTGTCATAAGGCCTCTCTCACGATCATTTCGACCAGTTGTTCATAGCTGATGCCCATATGCTTTGCCTGTTCGGGTACAAGACTGAGCGGTGTCATACCGGGCTGTGTGTTGGTTTCCAGAACGAACAGGCCATCGGTGCCTTGCTCATCGTCCCAGCGGTAGTCGGTGCGGGACGTCCCCTTACAACCGAGAATTTCATGTGCGCGCAGGGCGTAGTCGAGACAGAGTTTTTCGATCTCTGCCGGAATTTTGGCTGGGCAGACATGATCGGTGAGGCCATCGGTATATTTCGCGTCATAGTCGTAAAAGCCCTGCACAGGTTTGAGCTCGGTCACACAAAGCGCCTTGCCTCCAACCACTGCCGTGGTCAGTTCGCGGCCCTTGATAAACGGTTCGGCGAGCAATTCGTCAAATTCCTTCCAGGGTCCTGCGACATCTTTCCCGATGGGATTGCCGTAGTTGCCTTCATCAGTAACGATAGCCACCCCGACCGATGAACCCTCATTAACTGGCTTCAAAACATAGGGTCGCGGCAGCGGATCGGCTTTGTGGATACCCGCACCGTTGACCAATTTGCCTTCCGGCATGGGAATACCGGCAGGCACCAGTTGCTGTTTGGTGAGTTCCTTGTCGATGGCAATAACCGAGCTGACCAGGCCGCTATGCGTATAGGGCATCTGCATCAGGTCGAGCATGCCTTGCACGCTACCATCCTCGCCGGGAACACCGTGCAGCGCGTTAAATACGACATCCGGTTTCAATCCGTCGAGCACCAGGGCGAGATTGCGATCCATATCGACGCGGCTCACTTTGTGACCGTTCTTCTCCAGCGCATCAGCAACGCCATTGCCGCTGGTCAGCGACACTTCGCGTTCGTTGGACCAACCGCCCATAAGAACTGCGACGTGAAGAGATTTTTTATCTTTGGCGGTCATGCCGCATCTCCCACGCGCTGAATTTCCCATTGAAGTTCTACACCGCTGTGCGCTTTCACACGTTTCCGGACTTCTTCACCGAGCGCTTCAATGTCTGCAGATGTTGCGCCACCGAGATTGATCAGGAAATTGCAGTGCTTTTCGGAAACCTGCGCCTGCCCTAGTTGCAAACCGCGGCACCCGGCTTCGTCAACCAGTTGCCAGGCCTTTTTGCCTTCGGTATTTTTAAATGTACTGCCACCTGTCTTGGTCCGCAGTGGCTGAGAAGCCTCCCGTTCGTCGGCAATGCGCTTCATTTCAGCACCGATAATTTCCGGATCGCCGCTCTCGCCGTGCAATTTCGCGCTAACCACGATCGAACCTTCAGGCAATTCGGAGTGACGATAGGTATATCCCATGTCCACACGCGGGATCTTTACCAGATCACCGTTGCGCAAAACCACATCAACGCTTTCCAATATGTCACAGACTTCTCGGCCATAAGCCCCTGCATTCATACGAACGGCGCCGCCAATTGTCCCCGGTATACCCCGCAGGAATTCCATCCCGGCAATACCGTGATCGCGCGCCATACTGGCTACCGAAATACCGGGTGCACCGGCTTCGCAAATCAGCGCATCATCGATACCGAATGTCCCTTTGGACACGGTTTCAATGCCCGCAAATGCCTTGCCCAATCTGATCACCACGCCCTGGATGCCCCCATCGCGTATGATCAGATTGGACCCTAGCCCCAAAGGCCAGACCTGTATTTCCGGATCGAGATTCCGGAGAAATTCTTGCAAATCTCCAATATCTTTTGGTTTGAACAGCCACTCAGCCTGACCCCCGCTTTTGAACCAGACAAGTTTGGCGAGGTCTGCTTTTTCGGTCAGCTTGCCGCGTACTTCGGGAAGGGTGGCAACAGCGCTCATGCCTTTGCTTCCTTCATCGCATCAGCAAGGCCAGCTGCCCATTTGGTGATATCGCCAGCGCCCAGGCAGACGATGATGTCTTTGTCGAGAACCGCATCAGCCAGACGTGCCGTCAAATCAGCCTGATCCTCAACCGTCTCGGCCACACGATGTCCGCGTTTCCGCAGTCCTTCCGCCAGCGCTTCGCTATCGACGCCCTCAATCGGATCTTCACCCGCGACATAGACCGGCGTCACATAGACCATGTCGGCATCGTTAAATGCCTGCTGGAATTCCTCCATATGGTCGCGCAGGCGTGTAAATCGATGTGGTTGCACAACTGCAATAACGCGTCCTTCCGCACCTTCCCGGGCGGCTGACAGAACGGCCTGTATCTCGACCGGGTGGTGAGCATAATCGTCAATAATCGACACTCCATCGACCTCACCCACTTTGGTGAAGCGCCGTTTGACACCGCCAAATTGATCAAAGCCTTTTGCAATCTGATCATCGCTCATACCCATTTCGAGGCCGACAGCGACAGCGGCTATTGCGTTCTGGACATTGTGGCGGCCGGGCATTGGCAGTTCAATACCTTCGATTGTTCGCGTTTCACCATCGCGATCGGTGACGACGACATCAAAGCGATTGCCATCGGCAATGGGGGTTACATTCACGCCTTTCACATCGGCTTGTGCGGAAAAGCCATATGACGTGATCCGGCGATCGCGGATACGTGGCAGGATCGCTTGCACCTCGGGATGGTCGACGCACAGGATTGCGACACCGTAAAAAGGAACATTCTCGATAAACTCGATGAAACTGTCCTTGATCTTGTCAAAGCTACCATAGTGATCGAGATGTTCCGGATCGATATTGGTGACGACGGCGATTGTACCGTCAAGCCGCAGGAAGCTGCCGTCGCTTTCATCGGCCTCAATGACCATCCATTCGCTGTCACCCAGACGGGCATTGGAGCCATATTGGTTGATGATACCGCCATTGATAACAGTTGGATCAATCCCGCCGGCATCCAGCATCGCTGCAACCATTGAAGTGGTGGTTGTCTTTCCGTGCGTTCCAGCAATAGCAATTGTCGATTTAAGCCGCATCAGTTCCGCAAGCATTTCTGCACGCCGAACCAGCGGAATACGATGCGAAAGCGCAGCCTCTACTTCTGGATTGCCCCGCTTCACGGCTGTTGAAGTCACAACCACCGCAGTGCCCTCAACATTTTCCGGAGCATGACCGATTTTGACTTCGATGCCCTTTTTGCGAAGGCCCTCAATGACATAACCTTCCGCGATATCGCTGCCCTGTACTTGATAACCGAGATTGTGCATGACCTCGGCAATTCCGGACATGCCTATCCCGCCAATGCCGACGAAATGAATCGTCCCGATATCGGTGCCAACGCCTTTCATTCGGCACTCTCATTTGCCAAAGCTTCGCGCGGTTTCGGAATGATCGACGCATTTTCGGATTTTGCCTTGAGCGGTTTGGTTAGCGGAGACGTTCCGATGCTTTCGACCAAATCAGCGAGATCACAAGCTGCATTCGGGCGACCACATTTCTTCGCAAAACGCGCGGCATTTTCCAGCGCTCCCGGAGCGAGCGCCATTTTTTGCATTTGTTTGGCGAGTTCCTTGGCAGTAAATCTAGGTTGCTGAATGGAACGCGCGCCGCCAGCGGCAACCATCTCCTTCACATTATAAGTCTGGTGATCATCGGTGGCGATGGGCAACGGGATCAGGATTGCCGGACGACCCGCTGTCGTCAGCTCCGCAATGGTTGAGGCGCCTGCTCGACCAATTACCAGATGCGCCCAGCCGAGACGCTGCGGCAGATCGGGCAAATAGGTTGCCAGCTCCGCCGGAATATCATGCTCGGCATATTTGTTTCGAACCCGCTCAATATCTTGTTCACGGCACTGCTGCGTAATCTGGAGTCGCCTTCGCAAATGCATCGGCAGCATCGCCATTGCATCGGGCACTATATCAGATAGGATGGTCGCACCTTGACTGCCGCCAGTGATCAAAACACGGAATACGCCTTCCTCGCTCAGTGGCGGGAAAGGTTCCTCGCGCAGGTCCATCACTTCCTGACGAACGGGATTGCCGACCAGATGCACTTTTTCCTGAAATTTCGGTTTGATCCGCAACACATCGGGATAGGATGTCGCAATCGCATTGACGCTGCGTGCGGCGAGCCGGTTCACGCGTCCCAGCACCGCATTCTGTTCATGGACGACCGTCGGAATATCCATACGGTTCGCAGCTAGCAAGGCCGGGAATGCCGGATATCCACCAAAGCCAACAACAGCTGATGGTTCAAATGTCTTATACAGCTGCATCGCCATCTTGCGGCCTTGCATGATCGCGCGGACGCCTTTTAACCAACCCCGCGGATCTTTGGTAATCCGGCCAGCGGGCAAGACATGAACTTGCCCGTCATCGACCATACCCGGAATTTTCTGACCACGTTCGTCGGTGATCAAAGCCACCCGATGGCCGCGTAGCACCAGCTCCTGCGCCAACGCATAGGCCGGGATCATGTGCCCGCCTGTACCACCTGCCGCCAACACATAATGTTTGGAGAAACTCATGTCGTCACCTGCTTTTTCGATGTCCATATCTGGGCATATTGCGAGCGATCAAGATACGGGTTTCTACGCGTAAATGCGAGCAAAAGGCCAAGTCCCAGTGACAATGCAATGAACGATGACCCGCCATAACTGATCAGCGGCAACGTCATACCTTTGGATGGGAATAGTTGCAGGTTTACCGCCATGTTAATTAGAGCCTGACCGCCGATTTGTGATGTGATACCAGCGACCGCAAGAATGATGAAATTATCTTCTTCGTCTAACAGGCGCAGGAACACACGAACGATGATTGCCAGATAAACCAGCGCGATAGCGGCGCAGGCGAGCAGGCCAAATTCTTCGCCAATCACCGAGAATATGTAATCGGTATGCGCTTCCGGCAGCTTAAACTTGGCGGTTCCCAATCCCAGTCCGGTTCCGAGCAAGCCGCCACCGGTCAGAGCTTTGTGAGCGAGCATTACCTGATCAAATTCATCACCGCCAAAAAGCCAAGCATTTATCCGCTGCGTTGCAACTGGATAGAGGAAATAAGCGCCCACAATTCCGCCAACACCGCCAATACTGATGGCCGCAATTAGCCTAGCTGACAAACCCGATAACATCATCAACACGAACCAGATACCGCAAAAGATAATGGTTTGCCCCAGATTGGGCTGCATCATCAGTAGCAAAGCGATGATTCCGGTCAGTACCAGAGAAAGCGGAATGACCGGAAGAGTGGCATCTTTGGCACGGAGCGATAGCAGCCATGTGAGGGAAACCGCGTAGAAGGGTTTGAGAAATTCTCCGGGTTGCACGGTAGCAAAACCATAGCCTATCCAGCGCTTGGCGCCATTTACCGTGTTACCCATAATAGGCACCAGAAACAGCAGAACGAATGCAACTATGGCCGCAATGATCGCAAAACGGCGCGCCGTTTCTTTCGGTGCCATAGATACCAGCAACATGACCGGAACGCCCACCGCTACCCAGACCAATTGCTTGTAGAAATAGTGCAGCGAATTGAGTGTAACCGTGTCCGAGCTGTGCTTGATCGCGGCGACCGGCGATGCAGCAGCAATGGCGATGAGGCCAATAGCGATCAGAGTCATAATCAAACCAAGCAGCACCCGGTCCAGTTCCCAGAACCATATCGCGAGTGGCGTCCGATCACTCCGCCCCAAGCGGAATTGCAGTTGAAAGCGATTCTTTTTCAATCCTGCCGCCAGTTCAGGACCGATGTCATTCGCTGTGGTCTCGCTCATTGCAGGGCCTCCTGATGGGCAGTGCCAATCTGATTTTTCTCGATGACGGAGTTAACGCAGCAGGTGAAACATTTTCCGCGTGCTTCATAGTCCTTGAACTGATCAAATGAAGCGCAGGCGGGCGACAAGAGAACGACTTCTCCAGGCTGTGCGTTTACAGTTGCACGCTGCACCGCGGTGAGCATCATTTCACAGGGCTCAACGGGCATATAAGGCTCAAGCAAACCTTCAAACATCGCTGCGGCTTCACCGATTGTATAAGCCTTCACGACATTGCCGAAATAGGGGGCGCAATTATCCAGGTTGTCTTCTTTTGCCAGGCCGCCCAGTATCCAGTGGATTTTTGGATAGGCGCCCAAGGCTGGACCCGAGGATGCCGGATTGGTGGCTTTGCTGTCGTTGACAAACATCACACCTTCCGCCTCTGCAATGCGTTCCATACGGTGAGGCAATCCCCGAAAGCTTGCCAAAGCCTTCCGAATTTGCGCTTCTGTCAATCCGAGTGCAGCGGCAGCCGAGGAAGCGACAATCGCGTTTTGCAGGTTATGCGGCCCCTGCAACGATGGCCAGTTTTCCTGACCGGTGCCATCTGCTGCACTAAGGTCTACCACATCTTTGATGCGCCCATCCTGACATAGCAGCTCAATCACCATCTGTGATTTTTCATCCGCGCCACTAACGATAGCGGTGTGCTCGGCAGTCATCATGTCAAATAGCCGCGCTTTGGCCGCCGCGTAGTGATCATAGCTGTCATAGCGATCCAGATGATCCGGCGTTATATTGAGCAAAATGGCGACATCACAGTCGAGGCTGAACGTCAGATCAATCTGGTAACTGGAAAGTTCAAGGACGTACACGCCGCCAGCAGGCAACGGTTCCTGTGACAGGATCGGTAAACCGATATTGCCACCCATCAGGGCATTCAAGCCATTGCTTTCGAGAATATGGGTCAGCAAAGCGGTGGTAGTGGATTTTCCATTGGTGCCGGTTATTCCGACAACCTTGTGCTCGGGTAAAGAAGCACGGGCCTGCGCGAATAGTTCGATATCGCCAATGATTGGCACACCATCTTGTTGCGCTTTTTGGACAATCGGATGGGTGTTGATCGGCACTCCGGGTGACACCAAAATGGCTTCGCAATCACTCAGGTCGGCTTCCATCAAATCAGCGATAGTCGCCCGATCCTTTACACTGTCCCGGACTTCACTTTGATTGTCCCAAGCAAGTATCTCCGCACCGCTAGCTAGCAGCGCATCCAGAACCGCCATGCCCGATCGCGCCAGTCCGAGAATGGCGTATTTCTTTCCGGAAAAGGCGGTGGAAGAAATCATCTGAGTTTCAGCGTTGCCAATCCGGCCAGTGCGAGCACCAGAGAGATGATCCAGAATCGGATCACCACGGTGGACTCAGACCAGCCAAGCTGTTCGAAATGGTGGTGGATCGGAGCCATGCGAAATACCCGCTTACCGGTCCGCTTGAAGAAAAAGACCTGCACGATGACGGATGCAGCTTCGAGCATGAACAGACCACCGACAATTCCAAGTACAATCTCATGATGAATGGAAACGGCAATCGCTCCAAGCGCGCCGCCCAATGCCAAACTTCCGGTGTCGCCCATAAACACAGCCGCTGGCGGCGCATTGAACCAAAGAAAAGCTAGGCAAGCACCAATTATACAGGCACAGAAAATCGCAAGCTCACCAGCGCCCTTTACGAATGGAATTCCCAAATATTCTGCAAATACTGCATTACCGGACATGTATACGAGAATAAGAAACGTAGCAGCTGCGATGGCTACTGGCATTGTGGCCAATCCATCCAGACCGTCAGTCAAATTTACCGCATTACCCATAAAAACAATCACTAACATTGCGAAGGGGTAGTAGAAGAAACCCAGCGGAATTTGCACATCGCTAAACAACGGCACATAAAGGTCAGTTCCTACCTGCTGAACAATCAACCAAGTCGCAAAACCCGCGACAATAAACTCCAAAAACAGGCGAATTTTGCCAGGCACACCTTTATGGCTGGCTTTGCTGACTTTGTCATAGTCATCCATGAAACCAATCGCACCGAAGCCAAGCGTCACGAAAATGCAGGCCCAAACAAAAACATTGCTGAGATCCATCCAGAGCAGCAATGAAATCATTAGCGAAATCAGGATCATCAAACCGCCCATTGTTGGCGTACCCGCTTTTTTGAAATGCGTGACCGGTCCATCTTCACGGACCGGCTGTCCTTTGCCCTGCCGCATGCGCAACATGTTGATGAAGCGGGGGCCTATCAACATTCCAATCAACAAAGCCGTTGCGACCGCCGCGCCTGAGCGAAAACTCAGATAGCGAAACACATTGAAAATACCTTCAAACTCAAGCCATTGTGCCAGCAGGTAAAACATCAATACTCCTCGCTCGCCAAGGCCTTCACAACCTGGGCAAGCCCCAAATAATTTGACCCCTTGATCAGAAGGATGTCTTCGTCACTGAGAATTTTTGCGACCTCGGTCAGCGCTTCCGAAGCGCTGGCCACATGCGATATTTGCGCATCCTGATCAAGGCCGTCTTTCAGCTTTGCGGCGGTATGAGCCATTTCCTCGCCGACCAGGATAAGACTGTTTACATTTGCGTCCACAATATCATCAGCCAGGGCTTCGTGAAAATGCTGAGCCCTGTCACCCAGTTCTCCCATCGCGCCAAGAATGGCGATTTTCTTGCCGCCACATTGCTCGCTGGCAAATTGTGCAAAAGTGGCCTTCATGGATATCGGATTGGCGTTGTAACTTTCGTCAATCACGACGGCCTTGCCGCCGGATTTCAAGCTGACTTCCTGCCGTTTCCCGCGCCCGGATATGCCCCCTAATTCGGCCAGAGCCAAACCTGCAACAGCTAGATCACCACCCACCACCTTCACTGCCGCCATGATCGCCAGTGCGTTGGAAACCCAGTGCTTGCCCGCTTCGGCAATGGTAAAACAAAGGCTATGATCCTGTATGTTCGCAGTCACCAGCGAACCACCTCCCGGCGCTGGAACGACTTCCACCGCGTGCACATCCGCGCCTTTATCAAATCCGAAAGAAAGGATGTTGTTGCTATGCTGGGCCGCCTTTGCGCGTAGCTGCTCATAGTGCGGGCTATCAAAGGGAATGATAGCTACGCCGCCATCGGTCAGCCCCTCAAATATCTCGGCCTTGGCATCGGCAATCCCTTCGATATTCTCGAAATTTCCAATATGTGCAGGCGCGATCGCCGTAATGATGGCGACATCGGGACGGACCAACTGGGTGAGCGCGGAAAGCTCTCCGGCATGGTTCATACCCATTTCAAAAATGCCAAACTTGCTGTCTGACGGCATGCGCGACAGGCTGAGCGGAACGCCGACATGGTTATTATAGCTTTTGACCGAACGATGAGCCTTACCGAAACAGCAACGATCTAGTGCCGCATACAGCGCTTCCTTGGTTCCAGTTTTGCCGACCGATCCCGTGACACCGATAATCTTGGCATCTGTTCGATCGCGGGAAGCGACAGCGAGTTTGTTAAGGGCATCAGCTGTATCGGCAACCAGAACATTTGGACCATCCACTGGTTCGCTAACAATGGCAGCAGCCCCTCCAGCTTTGTAAACATCATCAAGATAAAGATGACCATCACTTTCTTCGCCTTTCAGTGCAAAGAACAGATCTCCCTTGCCAATTTCACGGCTGTCAAAAGCAACGCCATCGACGTCAAAATCACCACTCGTCTTCCCGCCGAGCGCATCGGCCAATTCGGATGAGGTCCATAGCGGCATCAGGCAACCTGCCCTTCCACCTGTGCGCGTGTGCATTCACGGGCAACTTCCACATCATCAAATGGTATGATCCGATCACCGATAATCTGGCCTTGCTCATGACCCTTGCCCGCCAGCAAAATAATGTCATCTGCATCGGCCAAGTCGATGGCTTTGGTTATGGCTTGGCGGCGATCGCCAATTTCCTTAGCGTCCTGCGCCTCGGCCATAATTTCCGCTCGGATCGCCGCCGGCTCTTCGTTGCGCGGATTGTCATCAGTAATTATGACTTTGTCTGATAACGCAGATGCGACCTTGCCCATTTCCGGACGCTTGCCCTTGTCCCGGTCGCCGCCGGCACCGAAAACGGTAATCAACTCACCTTTTACATGGGGGCGCAGCGCAGCAATGGCAGCGCGCAAACCATCTGGTGTATGAGCGTAATCCACATAAACAGGCGCACCGGCCTTGGTAATCACGGCGCGTTCCAGTCGTCCTTTAACCGGCTGTACGCGCTGCATGTGATCAATGACGTCTTCCAGCTCACCGCCGGTGTTCAGCACAATTCCAGCCGCGCAAAGAATATTGGCAGCCTGATAAGCACCGATCAGCGGCAGCGCGATCCGGTGTGTGTTGCCATCCACTTTGACCATCAGAACTTGCCCCAACTGAGTTGGTGTACGTGAAACTAGGCGCAATGATTCTCCCTGCTCGCCGACCGTAACTATATTAAGACCGCGCTTTGTCGCACGTTCGACTGCCTTTTCTGACCACTCATCGTCAGCCCAGATGACGGCTGTTCCATCAGGATCAACAACTTCGTCAAGCAGCCGCATCTTGACTTCAAAATAGCTTGCCATATCACCATGATAGTCGAGATGATCGCGGCTCAGATTGGTAAAGGCCGCGACCTGCACCGGCAAACCCTCAGTGCGATATTGTGAGAGACCATGGCTGGATGCCTCAAATATCGCGTGACTGATTCCTTCCCGGGCCAGCCCGGACATGTTCGACAAGAAGGTGACAATATCCGGAGTGGTGAGGTCGGTTTTGACCTGCTGATCTGCCGTGGTTACACCCAAAGTTCCAATGGATGCGCTGTTCAGCCCGGCCATCCGCCAAATCTGTCGCGTCATTTCCGAGGTGGACGTCTTGCCGTTGGTTCCCGTCACTGCCGCAACATATTGCGGCACTGGAACAAAATAGCGCGCGGCCATAAGTGCGAAAAGCCGCCGCGGTTCCTCATTTGCGATATGATAAACGCCTTCGACTTCCGCATCGGGGTGCGCAACAACTGCAATCGCACCGGCCTCAATGGCCGCCTTTATGAAATCCTCGCCGTTAAACTTTGCGCCGTGAAAGGCTCCGAAAATATTACCAGGAGCGGTCTTACGATGGTCAATGGCAAAGCCAGTAACATGCATGTCGCCGCCGTCACCATTAATGTCGTGATTCTTCCATCCATTGACGACCGCGCTGAGCTTCATTCCCTATCCCTTCGGAGACCAAAGGAGCGGAGTTAGCTCGGACACATCCACATCACGGTGTTCGTCAGGCACAATGCCCAGCATTGGGCCAACGCGGGGAACAACGGCTTTGACAACAGGTGCAGCAGTCCAGCCAGCCGTACGCTGAAAACCGGTTTCAGCGCGACCTTTCGGCTCATCAAGCATGGCGATGACAACATAACGCGGATTGTCCATCGGGAAGGCGGCTGCAAATGTCGAAACCAGCGAGGTTTTGTTGTATCCACCTTCCGCCGGTTTTTCCGCTGATCCCGTTTTGCCACCAATCCGGAAACCCGGCGCATCCGCTTTTTTACCGGTACCACTTGTCACAATCATCCGCAGCAGTTGACGCATGCGGGCGCTCGTCGCTACCTTAAAAACTCGCCGCCCTTCCGGTTCTTGACCTTCTTCAACTTTGAGCAATGTGGCAGGACGCCAGATACCACCGTTGACCATAGCTGCGTACGCACTAGCCAGATGCAGCGGTGTCACCGCGATACCGTGACCATAGGCAATGGTCATATTAGTAACCCGGCCCCAGCTTTTGGGCCAGAGCGGCTTTCCACGTTCTGCAATTTCAATGTGAGGCCGCTCATCAAAACCTAGGCGCCGGGTCATATCCTCCATGCCTTCCTTCCCGAGATTGTCAGCAATTCGGGCAGTGACGATGTTAGAGCTATGCACCAGCGTTTCTGGAACATTCAAATAGCGATTCTGGCCGTGATCATCCTTGATAGTAAAGTCGGCAACTTTGATCGGCTCCATCGCATTATATCGAATGGCCAGATCGGTAACCGTCCCAGCATCCAGTGCAGCAGCGACGGTGAACGGCTTGAAGGTCGAACCCAGTTCAAACACGCTTTGAGTCACTTCATTATTCTGGTGCTTCATGCTTTCTTTGCGAATTTTGTTGGGATCGAAGACCGGCAGCGACGCCAAAGCCATCACTTCCCCTGTTTGTACATCGAGGATCACACCGGCAGCACCGCGTGCATCATTGATGATCATCGCATTGTGCAGCTCACTTTCGAACGCTGCCTGAACTCGGCTGTCTATCGAGAGCTTAGCAGGCGTACCGCGCAAGTTCTCGTCCTTCAAATTGTCGTTGAGCGCGCGTTCCATACCCATAACGCCCTCACCATCAGCATCGACATAGCCCAATATGTGTGCCGCCAGATCGCGCTGCGGATAAAGCCTTTCGTTCTCGCGCGGAAACTCAATCCCGATCTCGCCAAGAGCGTGGACCCTTTTTACATCACTTGGCAAAGCGCGCCGGCGCAAATAAGTCGGACGAGCGCCGGTAAGCTTTGCAAGAAATTCTCCCTCGGTGGTGTCGGGAAATATTCCGGCAAGCTGGCTGGCCAGCAATTGCTTGTCTCCCAATATCCGCTCGGGAACCACGCGAACGGCATAGCCTTTCATCGTGCGCGCCAAGGCCACACCATTGCGATCCACAATGTCACCGCGCGCCGGCACGAAAACCGACGTCGAAGCGCGATAGGGTTTGACATCTTCCAATATGCTGAAACTCACGAGCCGCCCGACAATGACGGTAAATCCGGCTAGGAATACCAGTAGCAAGATCATTAATCGGAAATGGGCGTTGGTGGTCAGCTCCTTATGCTTTCCCGAAAAGGCTACTTTTCTGCGGTTTGCGAGCAGTGTCGTCATTGCGCATCGCTCTCAGCAGTCTCCGCCTTCGCCTGCCGGTTCAAATCCTTAACCAAGCCATCATCGAGCAGTTTCTGCTCCAGACTGGCCACGCGCGTTGTTCGGGTTTTGCTAAGTTCGGCGTTGGTGGGTTCCTTCCCTTCCCGCGATTTCACCGCCTCATCTTTGTCTGATGGAGCAGCGGCACTGCCGTCCGGGTTTCTATTTTTCAATTCTGCCTTGGCAAAAACCGAACCGATAATGCCCGCAGGCTTTACCTTGTCCATGGAGCTGATCACCGCGACTTTTACGGATTTGCGCAGATTAGCTCCTCCCAGATTTGCAAGCGCGCGCTCTCCTTCCAGATATTGCGATGCTTTGGGCGCGAGATAGCCATATTCCATCTTGTTCCAGTGCTCGAGCTGCCGAAGATTGGCGCGCGCGCTGAATTCGGTCTCCAGATATCGGATCTCTTTTTTAACCGAGATGATCTTCTGATCGGTGCGCGCCAGATCACTGCGTAAAGACGCTACACTCAGCGACAATGGATAGAGAAGGATCGCAACCAAAAAGACCAACGCCAGCCATCCGATTCCCTCTAGACGTTTGGCGGCGAGCTTCATTGCAATCCTCCCGCCACCCAGACAGGGGCTGGCGTTCGGATCGCAGATCGTAGGGTGGCGGAGCGGGCTCGGGGATTAGTGGCCTGCTCCGCCTTAGCCGGGCGCACCGCTTTGGCTGGTTTTTGAAAACTGGGCGCGTTCCGGATCTCTGAAACTTGGGGTAAATGACGCGAACCGCCGGGCGTCTGCCCGCTGCGTTCGCGCAGAAAATTTTTGACAATGCGATCTTCGAGGCTGTGGAAGGTGACGACGACAAGCCGCCCGCCGGGTTTGAGCAGCTTTTCGGCTGCCTCCAAACCATCTTCGAGTTCGCCGAGCTCGCGATTGATATAAATGCGTATCGCCTGAAACGTCCGTGTCGCTGGGTCTTTCTTGTCGCCAGGCCTGTGGCCAAGCGCCTTGCGAACAATATTGGCGAGTTCAAGCGTTGTGGTTAGTGGCCGCGCCGCTACAATTGCGCGCGCTATTCGCCGTGATTTTCGTTCCTCGCCATAGCGATAAATCACACTGGCAATGTCTTCTTCATCCGTATTATTGAGGAAATCAGCGGCGCTTTCTCCCTCTTGCGCCATGCGCATATCGAGCGGACCGTCTTTCTGGAAAGAGAAACCGCGCTCGGCCTGGTCCAGCTGCATCGATGAGACGCCGATATCCAGTGTGACACCTGACACATCTTCGTCCGCCAGTTCCGCAGCCATTCGGGAAAACTCAACAGCATGCAGTTGCAAATTTCCACCCAATTCCTCAGCAAGTTTCGCACTGGCAGCAATCGCATCGGGATCACGATCAAAGGCATGCACGACGGCGCCCTTTGCAACCATCGCCTTGCTATATCCACCGGCACCGAATGTTCCATCAACATGCGTCTCACCCGGGGTAATGGCGAGAGCATCGATGACTTCAGTGAGGAGAACGGGGTTGTGGGGGGCATCCACAATAGCGGTCATTTTTTCTTCCCCCCGCTTTTTCGAGCTTCGTCGAGGTGGAATTTCACCAGCTTCTTGTTGACCGGAACATTGTCCGCTGTCTCGAGCAGGGTTTGCGGGTCCCAGAGACAGAAAGTAGAACCATTGCCGTGGAACATGACATGTTCCGACATATCAGCCACAGCTTGCAGCATCGGCGGTATGACAAACCGCCCGCTGGCATCAAAACTCAATTCCTGCAGAGAGGAGAATTTGCGTGCACCCGCGGCGTCGCGATCATAAGGCTCACCGCGCGCAATCGCGATATCTTCTTCGCGATCGATTTCAGCGATCATCTCAGCTTTGCGGCTCAAACCAAATCCAACGAGGCAATCCCATTTTTCATGGGTACCGAGACAAAGGATGCGACCCTCGCTGCTGGCGATCAGATCTTTACGGAGAACGGAAGGTACCGACAGACGACCCTTGTCGTCTATCGCGGATAGTGCAGAGCCTGAATATACAAACACACCTGACACAGCCAAAAATTCCCTCACCCCAAACCGGTTTTCAACCAAGCTTCTTGAGGCAAGACTTTCCTGCTTTCAGAAGCGCGCATTTTATGGCTTCCGAAACAACGAATCCCGGACAGGAAACTTACCCCGATAAGCCGGTAGCGTTATCAGGGGTTTTGTGGGGATGAAAGGGGATATTACGGGAAAATCAGGGTATATACTATTAACCTATTGTTTTATATAGTTATTATTTTTCTTCTCCATTTGTAAAATTAACTATTTCACCCTTTAGTCCTTGGAAACATTGCGAATTTGATCAATCAGGGCATCAGCAAATCGCATCGCATCACTCTCACCGTGATCCCGCCAATCAGTATCCTGCGCCCATAACTGGTCGTGCAGGAAATCAGCATCGGCAACCAATATGGCATATCCTTTGCCAATTTGGCACTGTGCGATGAATTGTGGGTCACTAAATTTGCAGACTGAGCCATCAGACGTTTTCTGCCCTATAGCCTGAAATTGACCTACACCGACCGTTGCGAATTTATAGTCGGCAAATTCCAGCTCAACCGATGATGCGGTATCATCCTCAGATACCAATTCCAGGCCCCAATGTTTGAGCAGCGGGGAGAGCAATCCGCTGGGCAAAGGCCTCTGCGGATCACCAAGCGGCAACTCACTGGGCCAGATTAGGTCAGGGTCGGTCATGATGACAGCTTTGCCGCCTTCCCTGACCCACACATCCAGTTCTGCAAGGTCAGCCGGAGCCATTGCCCGCGGTTGAACCAGCATCACAATGTCGGTTGAGCCGTCCTTTAGTCCTTCCAAACTATCAACCGCTTCCATATCATATTGATCCTGCCAGTGACGGTAGATAGGTGCGGGCTTGCTGTCGCCGGACAGGATATCTTGCATTGATCCACCTTCCCCCCAGACGATGGGAAGGCTGGTCATCAGCTTAATTGCAACAGATTGTTCACTTCGCGCTTGCTGCCCGTTCGTTGATGCTGGAGCGCATTGCGCAAATAGTAACATCATCGTTGCCAACGCTGGAAATAGGATTGGCCTTGTAGACAAGAGCTAGGGCTCCTGATCCATCGGCGCTTCGAGTTTGGGATCCGGTTTCAAGTCGGGAACGACTTGCCCTTCTGTCGGGATCACAACATCGGTACCGCGTGACTCCTCTTCCTCAGGCGCTGGAGCGGGCGTTATGCCGATATCGGCTAGTGGCTCAGCTGGCGCCTCCTCTTGGGCTTCTGCCAAACCACGTGTGTTATCGAGAGCCTCAGCCTGAATCTCTTCAATGGCCGATTCTTCATCACTTGCACGTTGAAAAACAAAATTTACGACACTCACCAGCAACAGCACAGCAACTAGGCCAATCACACCAACTTGTATGCGCTGCATGCTGTCTTGGCGATCACTCATGGTTTATTCCCCTTGTAGCCAGGGAAAGACGGGCAAGTCTTTTTCCTTAAGCCACTCAGCATTGTATAGCGATGACAAATAGCGAAAACCCGTGTCGCATAAAATCGTCACGATCTTGCTCCCCTTACCTAGTTTTTTGCCAAACGCGATAGCACCGGCAACATTAATGCCCGATGAGAGACCTAGGCAAAGGCCTTCCTCTTGCAATAGTCGCTCGACCCATTTCAGGCCTTCTTCATCACTGATCCGAAATTGTGTGTCGATAGGTGCATCTTCCAGATTGCCGGTGACACGCCCTTGGCCAATGCCTTCAGCGACACTCGACCCTTCCGATTTGAGTTCACCGTTGGCATAAAACTCATAGAGCGCTGCGCCATGAGGATCGGTAAGTGCAATTGCGGCATTTTCATTCTTGGCCTTCAGGCCCATACCTACGCCGGCAATGGTGCCACCAGTCCCAGCGGCGCAGGTGAAGCCGTCGATATTGCCCTCCATTTGCTGCCAGATTTCTTCAGCCGTAGTCTCAATATGAGCGCGGCGATTGGCAACATTGTCAAACTGGTTTGCCCAGACGGCACCCTGGGTTTCCTCCGCCATACGCCGCGATGTATGTACAAAATGGCACGGACTTGAATAGGGTGCAGCAGGAACCGTAACCAGTTCTGCTCCAAGAGCGCGTAGCGTATCCATTTTTTCGCGCGACTGGGTTTCAGGCATGACTATTGTCGACTTATAGCCCTTGGCATTGGCGACCAACGCGATGCCGATACCGGTATTACCGGCCGTCCCTTCGACTATCCGCCCGCCCGGCTTCAATAGACCGCGCTCTTCCGCATCCTGAATAATGTAAAGTGCAGCGCGATCCTTAACCGATGCGCCCGGATTGGCAAATTCGCACTTGCCAAATATATCACAGCCCGCCTCTTTACTGGCAGTTTCCAGCCTGACTAGGGGCGTGTTTCCGATCAGGTCGAGCGTATGGGGAATGAATGACATAATCACTTAATAGGCGCCGCGCTTCTCAACCGCAAGACGGGAAGAATTTGGGTAGCACAAAGCTATGCTTTATTTGCACGCTTCCGATTTTCCAATGTTAGCTTCTCTCCCAATCACGTCTTGTCATGCCAACAAACTGACTGTCTAGTCCGGTGGAGTTGCGCTCCAAAATGTCGCGCAGCGTATCGGTGCTGTTAATCGCTTCAAGACCTCCCGGGAAAAAGCCAACAGGCGGTTCTGCTCATCACCATAGACATGTTCGCTGAGCAGCGGATTGGTGAAAGCCTGTGAAAAGGCATCCATCGCCACCATCGCCAGAATTAAGTCCGGTAGCGGGCCATTCTTGTCACTGGGTTCGGCGAAAAGGCCGACATAGAATTCTACATTCTCTATGTCGCCGTATAAGCGTTCAAGTTCGGTTGCCAGTGCCGCGCGCCTTGCTTTTTCTGTTGGATCTTTGGTTTTGCCTACCAGTTCGGAATATGACTCCGCGGGGTCCATTCCCATTGCGCGACGGTAGTCGTTGTAGGTAGCGACGTTGTTGCTCTTGGCCTGCTCAATCGCATTCTTTTCCGCTCCGATCAGGAAACTGGCAGAATTGTTCAGATCAAGCGCGGTTGAATGATTTGCTGAAATATCAACAAAGCTTTGTACCAGACCGGCGTTGAGCAAGACCTGATTATTGAGCAACAGAGAGCCGCCATCATGGCCCTGTCCGCCCCAATTGACAGTCTGTGGCACCAATGGATGCCAGCGATAAAGCAGGCTGAACTCGGTCGTCATCAGGTTGGGCCGGTTCCAATCCGCCGTCCACGCTACCCCGGGATCTGCCCGAAATTTAAACTTCGCGGTGTTGATATGATTGATATATTCCTCAACCACAATTTTGATGAACATCACGATGATGATATTTCGCGTGGTTTCAAACACTCGCTCGTCATCCCAATTGGGGTAGTTGCTCTCTAGTAGACCCGCCAACCGATTATGCTCGCGCAGCCACAGAGTGTTCATCATCATAACCTGGGGTGTCGAATTTACGCGGTCGCCGCCCACGGCAAAGAAATTGGCAAAATGCGGAGCTCCGGTTGGCAAGTTATTCAGCCCAAGCGGCAAATTTAGAATGGCGTTCCCCACCGCATCAAGAAACTCCGGTTTCACCTTGCCATTTGTACCAAATAAAAATGGCGAATATTCCTCTCCACCTAGCGATTGTGACTTGAGCCGCCCTTTTTGCCCAGCCTCTTCACTCATCGTTCTCAGCACTTCGGTTTGTGCTGCTGTGCGGCCATATAGCGGGCTTTGATCAATTTCATGGTTGGAAGTGGTGCGCCTTCGATCTTCCTCGCCCAATCCGAAAGGGGGATCGTTTGACATTTGGGTGCGCAGAAAACCGTCGGTCAGATATTGCGCGAAAGCGGGAAAGAGCATCGTTGATTTCGGGCATTCGCGCTGTCCGGACGGATCAGCCAAGAAAAGCGCAACCACATCATCAATGGGCGGTCTGCGTGTTCCCAAAGCTTCATCGGCTGGATAGGGCTTGGCTGGTAATAAACGTGCATTGAACGTCCGGTCGGTCAGCCCAGACCAGCTGATATAATCATGTTTTGTAGTCCAGGGATGCGGACGGTTGCGTGCGCGATTGATCAGTTTGTTGACCAATATGCGATTGAGTTTGCTGCCCCCTAACAGGAAAGACCCCGCGGAGAGCGCTATATCTTCTATTGAAATTCCCATAGTTTAGCCCCTTGATGTGACTGCCTGTGCGAACCCAATGAAGTAGTATTTTTATAGCACTATTGTATATGTAGCCGCTCGCAAATCAAAGGCTATAGAATCGTATAAAAGCCGCTGGTTAGTCAGAAACGGGAGGCAGCTTGCGAAAAAAAGCCAAATCATAAGAGGCGCAATGACTAATGGCGCGAAGAGGATCACACCGACGGGAATGGAGAGATATTGATAAAATTCAGCCACCATCAAAGGGGGCGCCGCCCGAACAACCAGCATCGCAATCGCAATATGACCATAGTAGCTTACCGGTCCAAATGGTGAAGGATCAAAGAGGTTGACCGGATCGACTGGTATCATGTGATATCCCCTTTGATCCAAAACAGATCTTGCAACCAAACCTGTCAATCCAAAGTGAAATTGCCAGTTCGTTCATATGAACATCCATGCTAAGCGGCTTTCGATTATTTTTCAGGCAAAGTGAGAAGCGAAATGACCAGCAATTCCTATGAATGTTTTGATGTCTTGATCGAAAATAATATCGCGCACATCCAGATGAACCGTCCGGACAAATTCAACAGTATGAACAAAGCGTTCTGGAATGACCTGCCGGAAATTGTCGAGGATATCGACGCCAATGCCCGGGCGCGCGTCATAGTCATTAGCTCAACCGGACGCCATTTTTCCGCTGGCATGGACCTGTCAGTTTTTGCGCCCGATCGTAACAACAAAACCGAAGGCGCTGATCGCCATGTTGTCGCGGAAATGTTTCGCTCCAATGTTAAATATATTCAGCATAGCTTCAATGCACTTGAGGAAGCTCGGATTCCGGTGCTTTTCGCGCTGCATGGCGGTGTGATTGGCGGGGCAATCGACATGATTACAGCGGGCGACATCCGATGGTATACGAAGGACGCTTTTTTCTGCATACAGGAAACCAATATCGGCATGACCGCTGACGTCGGTACATTTCCGCGGTTGCAACGCTACGTCCCCGAAGGCTGGGTCAAGGAAATGGCCTATACCGGTCGCCGGATTGACGCCGCAAAAGCAAAAGAACTTGGTCTGGTCAACGATGTGTTCGACACGCAGGAAGAATGCTTTGCCCACGTCATGAAGGCGGCAAAAGAAATCGCATCCAAATCTCCGCTGGCGGTCACCGGTTGCAAAGTACTTATCAACTATGGCCGCGATCATAATACCTATGGCCGCGATCATAATACCGCTGATACGCTGGATTACATTGGTGTCTGGAACGCGGGCATGTTCCCGCCGTCGCATATTCAGGAAGCAGTTGCGGCGATGGGCGAAAAACGCGAACCGGATTTTCCAGATCTACTGCCGCTCAAGACAAAACCGATGTAATTTGGTCACTTTGGCCAAACAATGATACCCTTTGTCCAGGCACTGATCCCTATCGTCATATTGGTTATGATGGGGTGGCTTCTGGCAGCGCGTAATTTCGTTCCCGAAGAAGGCTGGCGCGCGATGGAGCGGCTGACCTATTTTGTTTTCTTTCCAGCATTGATCGTCCAGCTTCTGGCTAAAGCGTCGTTCGAAACCGCACCGCTGGGCATGGCTCTCGCTCTGGTCGGAGCGCAGCTATTCCTTGGCCTGATTGGTCTGACGTCTCGGCAAAACGGCGATAACAAACAAACAGGTAGCCCACGGAAGGGTTCCATCATCCAGTCGAATGTGCGCTGGAACACATTTATTGGGCTGTCCATTGCCGGCACATTATTTGGCGAGCAAGGTTTGGTTCTGATGGCATTTGCAGCAGCCATACTGACCTCGGTTGCCAATGTTATGTCGGTCTGGGCCCTGACGCGATATGCCGCGTCGAATGGAAAGCCAAAGCCGCATATTACCGTTGATTTGCTCCGCAACCCTCTGATCATCGCATGCGCAATTGGCTTTGCGCTCAATATGCTGGGCCTCGCGCCAACCGGCATAATGGAAGAAGCACTCAATATATTGGGTGATGCAACGCTTGCACTCGGCCTGCTAGTGCTAGGAGCGGCGGTCGACATTGCGGCATTTAGACGGGCTGGTAAGACCACCATGATCTGGTCGGTCATCCGCCTGACCGCGTTTCCGTTAGCGACACTCGGCATTGGCCTGATACTAGACCTTTCACCGCTCAACTTTGCCATCGTAGTTATCGCAGCGGCCACGCCGACCGCGAGCAGTGGCTATATCCTCTCACGCCAGTTAGGCGGGGACGCGACGTTGTCGGCCAACCTAATTGCGGTTCAGACTGTGGTTTCAATGCTGACCATGCCAGCAATTTACGCGTTATTCTTGATGACACAGCGATAGTGGGTCGCTGATTTTCTTAAGTTGCCAGAGGGTCATCCGCTTGCCGACTAACCTCTCTTAAAACGGCACCTCTACCGGCAATTTTAGAGAACTCAGCAGCGTCTGCAATTCATCTTCAGCAACCGGATGGGCTCGCGCCATTTGCGGGATAGATGGCAAATCAAGTAAAGTCAGACCAAAGGGAATCAGCTCTCGATAAATAACGCGTTCGT
Organism: uncultured Parasphingorhabdus sp.; assembly: GCA_951813595.1. Classification (GTDB taxonomy): domain Bacteria; phylum Pseudomonadota; class Alphaproteobacteria; order Sphingomonadales; family Sphingomonadaceae; genus Parasphingorhabdus. The sequence goes on from CATOTQ010000001.1 coordinate 331,799, forward strand.
GCAGTCCCGGTACCAGACGGAATCCCGCATCTTTTGAAATTTCTTCCAGAGCATTCACAAATTTTTGTTCGTTCAGCGTTTTGATACTACGCAACCGGTTTTGCACCACCATCCATTCCATCGGGCCTCGTAAACTGACGATTCGTCTTTGCATTTCGTTTTGTACCAGCCGCGAAAAAGGTGCCAGTACATTGAAATTCAAACTTTTTGGATCAATATGTCCCAGCACTTCAATATCTATAAATGAGTCATTAATCGGCGTGACTAATGTATTGGCCAGCTTGATGGCGTGACGCGCAACCGGGGAGTCATAGCCAGCTACATCAATGACAATGAAATCATGACTGCGTCGGTGTTTTCGCAATATCTCGTCAAGGCTAGCCGCATTCTGATCGTGCAATTGGGGCATTTCCGGAACCGAAAATTCAATCTCCAAATGACGGCTCATTTCTTCTCTTTTACGCAATGTTCTGACCAGAGATTGCCGTCGATGATCCAAGTCGGCAACGGCTACTGACTCTCCAGCATTGCACAATGCAACACAAGTATGGAACGCGATCGTTGATTTACCCACACCGCCTTTTTCATTCGCGAAAACAATGACATGTAGGCCATAATCATGACGTGGCTTCGGTTTTTCTTCAAAAACTAGCTTTTCAACGGCTGCCATATTGTCAACTGCTGAAAGATTGACAGGTTGCGGAACGTCAAATTCCTCCAGCGGAGGCTCCACTTTCCTTCTAAAAAAACCCATTATGTAATCCTCCGGACGAGTGAGCACTTACCCAGCACAAAAGGCGCCAATACCTGATGTGCGTTGCTAACTTTTTGACCCTAACGAATAGGTTACCAATATTTCACATGATTTTACAGGCTTGTTAACGTTTATTGTAGTTTAGGTCGAATTTCTCCGGAACCAATTTTGCAAAAATTTTATCACAAGCGGCAATATTGCGCTGCATGCAGTCATGCTTTTTCATGGATTCAAAATGCGAGACGAGACCAGGCCATTTCTCTGCATCGGGAGTTCCGGCCAGCATATCGGTCTGAAATATCTGCGCAGCAACCGCAACGTCGGCAATGGAGATGCTTTCGCCAAAGAAATGGGTGCGGCCATCAAGCTGCTTTTCCAGATAATCCCATAGCGGCGGTAACTTATCGTTCCAGGTCTTGCGAGCGGTATCGAGGTCCGGTTTCTTGCCCTGAAACAGATTGAAGATAATCGGCCGGAACAATCCCATTCCGCCGGCCATCGCCAATCCGGTGTCCGCAAACTCCTCTAGCCAAAGCGCTCGGCCATGGTTGAAAGGGTCATCGGGATAGACGGCAGGATCCGGCTGTTTCTTTTCCAGGTAACCACAAATCGCAGAACTGTCGGTAATGGTGCCCTCCGGCCCTTCGGCGGCGATAGAAGGGTCGCGCAAAGAAGGAATGCGCGCCAGTGGAGATATTTCCTTATACCAGTCCGGCATGCCCATTACATTCACTGCCTCACATTCATAGTCGAAACCTTTCAGGGACAGGACCACTTCGACTTTACGCTGAAATGGTGACAGCGGGGAACCATAGAGGACATAGGGATGCGTCATTTGGATAAAATCTCCGTTGGTGTATTCTTCGATCTAGTGGGCGAATTTCTGCCCGACAATCTGCTCCGAAACCACCCATAATTTCTCGGCTTTTTTAGGATCAACGGCATAGCTGCGTACGCTGCCAGTTGGATCTTCATCATCAACCTCCGCGACGTGGCAGTCTTCGCAATAGACACCGCCTTTGCCTTCCAGTTCTGGCGCCGTTGCGGCAAAGCATGTCGTAGCCGCTCCTGCCTCGACTGATTTCAAGACCGGTGCATCGCCGCTGGACTCTTTCATTCGGGCCATTAAATCGGTCACATCCTGCTCATTGAGATGCCGACCGAGATTGGTCACAATTCCGCCGGGGTGAACAGCGTAACTGTGCACGCCCTTGTCGGCGAGGCGCTTTTCCAGTCCGACCGTAAACAACACATTCGCTGTTTTTGCCTGACCATAGGATGCCCATTTTTCATATTCTCGATTTTCAAAGTTTAGATCATCGAAATGGACTTCATCGCGGTGATGGCCACGCGAAGACAAGTTAACGATGCGCCCCTTCCCTTTCAGCACCGCTGGCATCATCAGATTGGTCATGAGGAAGTGACCGATATGGTTGGTACCAAATTGCATCTCGAGGCCATCCGCCGTCTCAGCTTTCGGACAAGCCATAACGCCAGCGTTGTTGATCAGCAGATTGATCCGATCATATTTGGCGAGAAATGCATCGGCAAAAGCACGAACGCTTTCCATCGAACCCAGGTCCATTTCCATCACTTCGATATTGTCGTTGCCGGTTGCCGACCTGATTTCCTGGGCAGCCGCTTCGCCCTTCGACAAATCACGAACGGGAATAACTATTTGTGCACCTTTCGCTGCCATCGCCCGCGCCGTTTCTGCGCCAAGCCCCGATGCGCCGCCAGTTATAACAACGAGTTTGTCCGAAAGACTGATGCCTTCCAGAACTTCATCAGTGGTCGTTTCGGCTCCGAAATTGCTGCGATCAGTCACTCTGAGGTCTCCTGCGTTTATTGTTTGTTTTGCTATTCTATCGATACGGCATCGGCCGTTTTTTTAGCCAGTTGGCGAGCTGCATCGGTATCCGTCCCCGTGGCTAGCGCCACCGCCATACGCCGATAGGGCCGTGTGACCGGTTTGCCAAAAATGCGGACATCTGTTTCTGCACCTTCGCTGCCCAGTACCAAAGCGTCTTCGACACCGGCAAATGAAAAAGTATCGCTATCCTTGTCCGCCAATATCACGGCACTAGCACTGGCCAGAGCGGTAAGCGCAATATGCGGAATCGGCATACCCATGATCGCACGGGCATGCAGGTCAAACTCGCTCAAATTCTGGCCTATCAGTGTCACCATGCCCGTATCATGTGGGCGCGGGCTGAGTTCGGAGAAGATTACTTTGCCTTCTTTGGTCACGAAAAATTCGACACCAAACAGGCCATAGCCTTTCCCGTCTCCCGCAAGATTATCGACCACCTTCCGGGCCATATCCTGCGCAGTAGTCAGCGCTGTATCGGTCATCGCTGCAGGTTGCCAGCTTTCCTGATAGTCTCCGCGTTCCTGCCGGTGGCCAATTGGTGGGCAGAAAAGCACACCCTCTTTTGTGCGAACGGTCAGCATCGTGATCTCATAATCAAAGTCAATAAACTGCTCGACAATAACTCGCGCCCGGTCACCGCGCATGTTGTCGACAGCATAGTTCCAGGCTGCCTCTAAATCGCTTTCACTGTCAACCTTGCTCTGCCCCTTGCCCGAGGAGGACATAACCGGTTTGATCACGAGCGGTAGGCCGATATCCTTTGCTGCACTGGAGACTTCTCCGAAACTCTCTGCGTAATGATAGCGCGAAGTCGTCAAGCCGAGTTCCTGCGCAGCCACATCGCGGATGGCATCGCGGTTCATGGTCAGCTGGGTTGCGCGGGCGGAGGGAACGACGTTGAATCCCTCCGCCTCAACCTCTGCGAGAATTTCTGTCCGGATGGCTTCCACTTCGGGGACAATCAGATCGGGCTGGTGCTTTTCAATCGCTGCCCGCAGCTTGTCACCATCAAGCATGGAAAAGGTTTCCGATGCATCGGCAACCTGCATGGCCGGCGCATGTTCATATGCATCGCAGGCAATAACATAGGCGCCTAGGCGTTTAGCAGAAACAACAAATTCACGGCCCAGTTCACCCGAGCCGAGGAGAAGGATTTTTTTTGTGAAGGTCATGGGTGGGTTATGTTGGGAACAGCAGGATGGTGCAAGCATAATTGCCTTTTCCCTTGAGGGAGAAGGATGTGAAGGCTTGGTGAGGGTCGAACCTAGTCGTAGCTGCATGAGGGTGTACTAACCTTGAATGTCGAAGCACCCCTCATACAACTGCGCCTAATCCTGCAGATAAGGCTGCGTATCCTTCTCCCTCAAGGGAAAAGGATTCAGGCCCCCTCGCCTGCCATCATTTCGGACATCCGCTTGTTCATTTCTTCTTCCGACACATCCTCAATATGCGTCGATATCGTCCACTCATGCCCAAAGGGGTCCTTTAACCAGCCCGAACGATCACCATAAAATTGATCTTCGACAGGCCGGGTAATTTCAGCACCAGCCGCGACCGCTTTGTCAAACGCCGCATCTACATCGGGCACATAAATCATCAGGCTAGAGGTTGCTCCACCTCGCGCTTTTGGTCCCAGTTTTTCCATCTCCGGAAATTCATCCGATAACATGATATGCGTATCACCAATCACAACATCGGCATGCCCAATCTTGTCACCCATTGGCATCCGCATATGTTCGGTTGCGCCAAATGCTTGCTTGTAAAACTCAATCGCAGCCGCCGCATCATCGACCGTCAAATAGGCCGTAACACTATTATATCCGTCTTCTTTCCATTCTGCCATTTCCCGTTCCTCCTTAACTGAGCGCCGACTATAGCAAATTTGCAACAGTTTGACGACAATCGCATATTTGGGATTGATATAACATTACATTACTCATATCTGCTTCAGCAATTGTCCTCCAACTGTTGAGTATATGCGATGAAAAACAAGCTATTGATCTCCTCCGCCAGCTTTGCGCTGATGGCTTCCCCCGCCTTCGCCCAGAACGAACAGGCTCAATCAGACGATTTTCACAATGATGATATGATTATCGTCACGGCTCCCTATATCGATCAGCTTGATATATTAGCCGGCACCTCCGCCCTGACCGGCGAAGAATTGGCTGAAGATTTGCGCGGGCAAATCGGCGATAGCTTGACAAAATTGCCTGGCGTCTCCGCCACTAGTTTTTCACCCGGATCGTCACGCCCCGTTTTGCGCGGGTTTCAGGGACCGCGTGTGCGTGTATTGACCGATGGTATCGGCACGTTGGATGCCGCAGCCAGTTCGGTTGATCATGCTACACCTATTGATCCGTTGACAGCTCAGCGCGTTGAAGTGCTGCGCGGTCCGGCGGTGCTGCTGTTTGGCGGCGATGCAATCGGCGGAGCGGTCAACGTGATCGACAAGCGGATTCCGCGCGACGTTCCCGAAGAAGCGATCCATTTCGATGCGCTCGGCGGCTTTGGCAACGCAGCCGATGACTGGAGCGTTGGTGCTTCGGTCGACGTACCCCTTACCAACAAGTTGGTGTTCCATGTCAATGGTAGCTTCCGCGACACAGATGATGTCCGGATTCCCGGCTTTGTCGTAGCACCCGAACTGCGCGCTGAACTTCTTGAAGAGGCGGCTGAAGAAGAGGAAGAAGGCGAATTTGAAGAAGCCGAGGAATTCCGTGAGGCTGCCAACGCAAGCGGTCGTATCGAAAATACGGCAACTCGCACATGGACGGCGGGTGCAGGCCTCGCCTTTATCGATGAGGGCGGTAATATCGGCTTTTCCGTAAGCTATTATGACAGTGACTATGGTGTTCCCGGACGTCCGGGCGCTGGCCATCACCACGGCGAAGAAGAGGGTGAAGAGGAAGAAGAAGGTCCAGTCACCATTGGACTGGAACAAATCCGTGTTGACCTGCGCGGCGGTGTTCAACTTGGAGAAGGCTTCTTTGAAACACTCAACTTCCGGGCCGGTTATTCGGACTACGAGCATACCGAATTTGAAGGTGATGAAGTCGGTACACTTTTCTTTGTCGAAGGTGTCGAAGCTCGCGCTGAACTGGTTCAGGCCGAACGAAATGGCTGGCGCGGCGTTATCGGCACCCAATATCTGGCGCGCGAATTCAATGCGGTTGGTGCGGAAGCCTTTGTCCCTAAAAACGATGTTGAGAGCATTGCTCTTTTCACCGTTCAGGAAATCGACCTTGGAGATTTCGAGGTGGAAGGCGCGCTGCGTTTTGAAAATACCGGCGTCTCATCCAGTCTGGTAAACTTCGATCGCAGTTTTGATGCCTTCTCTGGAGCCATTGGCTTTGCCTATTCACCCGGAGATGAAGCGCTGAAAATCGGCGCCAACATTAGCCGTTCGGAGCGAGCGCCTTCAGCGGAAGAACTGCTTTCGAACGGACCACATATCGCGACGCAGGCATTTGAGATCGGCAATCCTAATTTCGATACCGAGAAAAGCTGGGGCGGCGAGCTCTATGCCCGCTGGAATAGCGATAAGGTAGATCTAAGCGCTACCGTTTACGCCAACTGGTTCGATGGGTTCATTTTTGATGCCGCAACGGGCGCTGAAGAAGATGAACTACCAGTATTCCAGTATTTCCAGCGCGATGCCACCTATTGGGGCGTTGAAGCATCGGCAGCGGTGACCGTTGCCCAAACCGGTGGTTTCGATATTGTTGTCAATGGTGTGGCGGACTATGTTCGGGCAAAAATCGACAATGGCGGCGGACCTGTACCGCGCATCCCGCCTCTCCGTCTTCTCGGCGGTATTGAAGCTGACAGCGACATGTTCAAAGTGGGCGCAGAGGTTGAGTGGAATGACAGCCAAAATCGCGTTGCGGCTTTTGAAACACCGACCGACAGCTTCACCTTAGTCAATGCTTCTGCAGCATGGCGTCCTCTTGGGCGCGAAGGCGGCATTACTTTGATAGCATCGGCCAACAATATTTTTGATGTCAGCGCACGTCGTCATGCTTCGTTCACAAAGGATTTTGTAGCGCTGGCCGGTCGCGATTTTCGCGTCAGTGCCAGATTCAGTTTCTAAGGTGAACAAAAATGCAGAAATTCATTGCCGCAACCGCGGTAGCCTCGATGTTGCTGCTTAGTGCCTGCGCCACGGTTAAGGGCCTTGGCCGGGACATTGAGTCGGTTGGCGAAGCCGGTCAGGATGCGATTGATTAAGTTTCTTCGACCTTCTTGCGGTCGGTGAACCACATTATCGCAAGAGACACTTCGTAGAGCAATATCAACGGCACACCGAGCATCAGCTGCGATATCACATCTGGCGGTGTCAGAATTGCAGCCAGCGCAAAAGCAGCAACGATCATATAACGACGCAGGCCTTTGAGCTGCTGACGGGTGACCAGTCCTGCCCGGTTTAGTAACAGCAACAATACGGGCAGTTGGAAACAGACACCGAAGGCTAGAATGAACTGTATCACCAGTGAGAGATAGTCACCCATTGCAGGCAACGCTTCTTGCGAGAGACCGCCTACTTCACCTTCAAAACCGATGAAAAAGCGAAAGGCCGTTGGCATAACAATGAAATAGGCAAGTGCTGCACCTGCCATGAATAGCAGAGGTGTCGCAACGAGGAACGGCAGGAACGCCTTTTTCTCATTGGCATAGAGTCCTGGTGCGACAAAAGTCCAAAGCTGGTTGGATATGATTGGAAAAGCGAGGAAAAAGGCCGCGAACATCGCCACCTTGATCTCGACGAAGAAGGCTTCGTAGAGTTTTGTGTATATAATCGTGCCTTCACCTGCCGGGAAAGCAGCTGTGAGCGGCTTGACCAATATCGCAAAAATCTCATCGGCGAAGAACAGGCTGAAACCGAATGCCACGACCAAAGCGGCAACGCCCCACAACAAGCGCTGGCGCAATTCGATTAAATGCTCGAGCAACGGTGCCTTGCTGTCGTCAATATCGGGAGTGCTCTGATCGTTCATGACTTGGCGCTGTCAGCAGATTTTGGGTCAGCGATATCCTCATCAGCGGGAGATTCATCAGGTTTCGCTTCCATTTTCGGCTCTTCTTCATCTGGGTCGGGCAGCGCTGGATGCTCCTTCATGATGCGTTCGTTTTCGGACGCCCATTTCTTTTCCATTTCCTGAAGTTCGGCTTCGCGTACCATCGCATCGAGCCCGGTGCGGAAATTCGACATGACTCCGCGTGCCTTGCCCATCCATTTGCCAGCCGTAGCCAAAGCACGAGGCAATTCCTTGGGACCAATGACAATCACGGCGATCATCGCGATCACCGCCATTTCGGGAAAGCCTATGTCAAACATGTCTGAGCGCAGCCCGCTTCACTAACGGACGGGTTCAACCAGCCGTCTTGTCTGCGGTCTTGGTTTCGGTCGGTGCTTCCGCCACCTTGCTGTCGATTTGCTGCGAAGGCTCGGTAGCCTTGGCTTCTTCTTCAGAAATGCCCTTTTTAAAGGATTTGATACCCTTACCGACATCTCCCATCATTTCCGAAATCCGGCCACGACCGAACAGGATCAGCACCAAGGCTGCGACTATCAAAATTTGCCAAACACTCGGTTGCATGTGAATTCTCCTGACTACTGCACTCTATTTAGGCGTTCTCAGGCTCGTTTTCCAGCAAAACAGCGATTTGTTCACCATTCTCGTCAACATCTTCGATTTCTCGCTGTTCATTGGAAGCTTCTCCATCCGGATTTTCCTCCTCACCCTCCATCTCCATTTTTTCGAGTGCGAGATCGACAGGATCGAGCAATCCTGCGGCTTTCAGGTCACCTATGCCTGGCAAGTCCTTACGGCTTTGCAGGCCGAAATGGGTTAGAAATTCGGCGGTTGTCGCATATATCAACGGCCTGCCTGGCACTTCCCGGCGACCTGTGGGACGAACCCATCCGGCTTCCATCAACACATCAAGAGTGCCTTTTGCGACCTGAACGCCTCTTATGGCTTCGATTTCGGCGCGGCTAACCGGTTCATGATAGGCAATGATGGCCAGCGTCTCCATTCCCGCCCGGCTGAGTTTACGCAATTCCTGGCGCTCACGTCGGAGCAGGTGTGACAGGTCATGTGCAGTTTGAAAATGCCAACGGTTGCCGGTCTTCAGAAGCACAATCCCCCTATGTTCGTAATCTTCCTGCAAAGCGACGAGCGCTCCGGCGACATCGACATCTTCTCCAACATAAAGCTTTATATCAGCCACAGTCATTGGTTTTTCCGAAGCGAACAACGTCGCTTCTACCGCACGTTTGGAGGTTGCAATGTCCTCAACCGCGCCTTCAATCAGGCTAGTGTCTTCAACTATATCTTCAGCCATTTTCTGTTGCCTTTATCCTGAGCGGTGCAAAGCTCTCTTCCTGTTGGAGCACCAATTTTCCCTGCCGAGCCAGTTCCAGCGACGCCAGAAAACTCGATGCTAGCGCCGATTTACGCAGTTCCGGATCGGCTCCCGGTGGCAGGAAGTCTCGAATATCCATCCAATCAATCGCCTCACCGAGCATCATCGACACCCGCGCCAAAGCGTCTTCGAGCGTCATCACCATGCGCTGTTTCACCACGTGAATCGCTGGAGCGTTGCGGACCTTCACACGTGAATAGGCCGAGATCAGGTCATAATATTCCGCTGTCCATTCCCGGTTTTTCAGGACTTTCAATCCTTCAGGCGCACCACGAGCAAACACATCACGCCCAATCCGGTCGCGACCCAAAAGACGCGCACCTGCCTCCCGCATCGCGTTGAGACGTTCCAGCCGCATTTGCAAACGTAGCGCCAGTTCTTCCGGTGAAGGATCAACTTCCGGATCTTTTGGCAGTAACAAACCGGATTTGAGGTAAGTCAGCCAGGCCGCCATCACAAGATAATCGGCCGCCAGTTCCAGTTTCATGGATTCGGCATTGGCAATATATTTCAGATATTCCTGCACCAGTTCGAGAATGGAAATCTCGCGCAGATCAACCTTCTGGTTGCGTGCCAGTGCCAGCAAAAGATCAAGTGGCCCTTCCCAGCCGTCAATATTGAGCGTCAGAGCCTCGTCCTCCGAAACGCTTTCCGGCGGGAAGAAAAAACTTTCTGGTTCGGTTTCGATCTCTTCGCTCATGCGGCAGCCGCCATCAGTTCATCGCGCTTCGTGACAAGCTCGCCAAATTCCGGACCATCATTGGCAGCAACATCAGAGATGGTCGCCATCGCGTTGTCGAGCCGCAGTTTTGTCTTCTCAGACATAGCTGACAATCGCTCCACGATTCCAGTCATGTCATCCATCTTGGCCCAGCAGTTGAGCGCGATGTCACACCCAGCCTTTTGCGCTCGTTCCGCGCGTTCCGGAACGGATCCAGACAAAGCCTCCATATCCAAATCATCGGTGTAAAGCAGGCCATCAAAGCCAATTCGATCGCGGATAATGCCTTGGACAATCTTTTCAGAAAGCGTGGATGGCGTATCTGCATCCCAAGCGTTGAATATCAGATGCCCGGTCATGCCCATCGGGGCGTCTTTGAGAGTATTGAAAGGCTGCAAATCCATTTCCAGCTCTTCGTCGCTGGCCGTCACCGTGGGAAGGGCTTTGTGCGTATCGACGCTGGTTCGACCATGACCCGGCATATGCTTGACCACGCCAACAACGCCGCCTTTCTGCAAGCCATCCAGTATCGCCCTGCCCAACGCTGCAACGCGCATGGGTTCACTGCCCAGCGCGCGATCGCCAATCACATTATTGGCATCCGGTTGGCGCACGTCAAGCAATGGCAAGCAATCAACCGTTATCCCAACTTCGTTCAAACTAACGGCCAATGCCTGTGCGTTAAGCCGCGCTGCTTCTATGGCCGTAGCAGGGGCAATTTCGTATAATTTGTCAAACACTTCACCGGCAGGAAATTTTGGCCAAACTGGTTCGCTCATGCGCTGAACCCGGCCGCCCTCCTGATCAATCAGAATGGCCAGATCATCGCGACCTTGAATGGCGCGCAATTCGTCGGTCAGAGCGCCCAGCTGTTCCTTGCTCTCAATATTGCGACCAAAGATGATGTAACCCGACGGATCGCTTTCCTTGAAAAACGCTTTTTCGTCAGCGGTCAGGGTTAGACCTGAGATTCCGAAAACTGCTGGTGTCATTACGCAAAAATACCCACTTCTCCGCGACTATATTGCGCAAAAAGCAGATTCCGGACAAGCGAAAAGCGCCGTTATCCACAGCGCGTCCCCTGTTGATACGATTTAGCCAGTTGTTTTAGCGAACCACCATGCAGCTTTCACCGGCTGCTTTCAGGCCATTACAGACCTCTTGCGCTGCTTGCGCATTTGGTGCGACCGCATTCAGACGATAAATTGTGCCGCCTTCAACCGAACCAGGCACAATTTTCTTTGGCAGTTTGCCAATGGATTCAAATCGGCGCGCATATCCAGCCCATTCCCGGTCGGCATTGGTTGCAGAGCTAAATGCACCCAATTGAATCAATGTACCACTTCCCGGCGTGGCACCGGCACTATCATCCGTCGCAGCAGGTTCTTTACGAACCGGTGCTTCTACTGGAGTAGCTGTGCCAAGCTTCGCCTCGGTTTCCTGTCCTTCGCTCGCGGCAAAACTTGCATCGCCTTCACCTTCAAACTGCTTGGATTGCGCGTCATCTGGGCGAACTTTGTAATCGCCTTCCTGCGCAGCGATCAACTCGCCATCCCCATCAACGCCGCCATCACGGTTTTGCATCCAGTAAATCCCACCCACAATTGCGCCCAAAAGCACAACGCCGGCCAGTATGAACAAGGCTATCCGAAGCGGAGAATATTCGCCCTCTTCCTCATAGTCATCTGCGATCTCCAACCATGGCAGGCGATCTTCATCATCCAAATCCAGACTATCGCGAGTTACATCCGACATTTTACGCTCCATCTACATCGATTCAGCGGCCTCAACCCCCATGAGCGCGAGACCATTTTTAACAGTTTGCCCGATATTCTTGGCTAAGAAAAGCCTAGCGGACGTGGTCTTATGATCATTAACCATTAATATCCGCTTATCAGGCCGGTCATTGCCCAAATTATAAAAGCCGTGAAAGGCTGCTGCGAGGTCATTTAGGTAAAACGCGACTCGGTGCGGTTCCCGGGCAGCGGCTGCTGATTCGACGATACGCGGGAACTGAGCGGCTAACTTGACGAGGTCAAGTTCCTCTTTACCAAGCAGTGAAAGATCATCATTGGACGGATGGATATTCTTTTCTGCCGCCTTTCTGATGATCGACTGAATCCGGGCATGGGCATATTGCACGTAAAAGACCGGATTGTCGCGAGAGGCTTTCATGACCTTGGCAAAATCAAATTCCATCTGCGCATCCGCCTTGCGCGTAAGCATGGTGAAACGCACCACATCCTCACCAACTTCCTCGACGACATCAGCAATAGTCACAAAATTCCCGGACCGTTTAGACATTTTAACCGGTTCACCATCGCGCATTAGGTGCACCATCTGTACAAGCTTCACATCAAATTTGGTTTCGCCTTTGGTCAACGCCTGCACTGCCGCCTTGATCCGTTTAACAGTCCCGGCATGGTCCGCCCCCCAGATATCAATCAACTCTTGGGCATTTTGCGCCTTCTGAAAATGATAGGCTAAATCACCGCCAAAATAGGTCCATTTACCATCCGATTTCTTGATCGGGCGGTCTTGGTCATCACCAAATTGCGTTGACCGAAAAAGCGGTAATTCGACCGGTTCCCAATCATCAACGGTCTTCCCTTTTGGTTTTTCCAGCACACCGTCATATACCAGATCACGTGTCCGCAACTCGGCTTCCGCCGCATCAGCCTTGCCCGCTTCATGCAGTTCGGCTTCCGAAGCAAATATGTCGTGATTAATGCCGAGCATCGCCAGATCGGAGCGAATCATGTCCATCATCACGGCAACAGCGGCCTTTTTGAAGGTTAACAGCCAATCTTCTTCAGGCGCGTTCTTATATTTGTTGCCAAATTCGGTCGCCAGCGCCTCGCCGACCGGTTTCAGATATTCACCCGGATAGAGCCCTTCTGGAATCCCGCCAATATCCTGCCCCAGCGCTTCAAGATAGCGCAGATGTGCAGACCGTGCGAGCGTATCCACCTGTGACCCTGCATCATTGACATAATATTCGCGGATCACCTCATGTCCGCTAAATTCCAGAAGATCGGCCAAAGCATCGCCGACCACAGCTCCCCGGCAATGCCCCATATGCATCGGGCCGGTTGGATTGGCAGAAACATATTCGACGTTGACGGTAACGCCGTCACCGACACTGGAACGACCAAAGTCCGCACCAAGTCTGTCTATTGTCAGCAGCTCCTCGATCAAAACCGCATCGCTGACCCGTAAATTGATAAAGCCCGGCCCTGCAATTTCTGCGGACTTTACATCATCCAGTGCATCAAGCTCGGAAACAATTTTCTCCGCCAGATCGCGTGATCTCATACCCGCAGCTTTGGACAATACCATCGCGGCATTGGTCGAAAGGTCACCGTGAGACGGATCGCGCGGTGGTTCCAGCGTTACATTCTTGCGCTCCAGATCGGCTGAAACCTCGCCCGATGCGACAAGCGCATCCAGCGCGTCATTAATATGTTTTTTAAACGTGGGAAACAGCATGGTTTCACCCTATTCGAAATATGAAGAAATGCCCACCACCGGCATTATCAGTGCACAATTTGGTCGGCTATCAAGTTAATATTAGCGTGTTGCGTTATATTGCAACTGTGCAGGCGACAACTGAAAACCTATGAGCAGATCGAACGTTGCCCGGTTTACTTGCGCCCGTATCGTTGGATCGGCCAGTGGATCCAACGCCGCATCGAGATCTCCCGGTTTGCGTCGTCGGGTCAGACGTTCAACGACATCTTCCGGCAAACGCGCTGCAGCAGCGTCGATATAAGAACCTGCCTTGGCCGAGCTTGATGCGCGATATTGGCCATCCGCAAATTGCAAGGTGACGGTCTTGACGCGCTTGGCAACTACAGCGGTGCCGCCCTGCACTACCGTTGAGAAATAAGGCACCGTTACGGTGCGCGAGCCACGCGGGTTGGACCGCACCCCAAATATATCAAACGTCGCTTCTGTATAGATACGGGCACCCTCGCTGTTGCAAGTGGAGCGCACATTGGTGATATTTGCCACCACATCAATGGCGCTTGCGTCCGTGCTGTTGACTGGATTGAAGATCGTGATGTCACCGGTATGATCAGGAACAGCAACTGCCGGACAACCAGTGCGTGTTACGCTGACGCCAACACCGGAGCTCACATCCAAATCTCCATCTCTGGCGCATCCGGCAACAGCCAATATGGTCAAACCCGCCAAAATGATTTTGTCAAAACGCACAATCAAAATTCCTTGCCTTTTCCAGAGCCAACTCCGGGCTTCGCCTTTTGTTGGTTCAGAACTTTCAATTTCTGGCACATCCCTTATCTAGGCCTTTAGAGGCGCGCAACCGTCCACAGGATGAACGGATTATCTTTTCGTAACGCAGGATTTTCACTAAGGCGGACTTCATGAACCAGGATATGCACGAAAAACCCCCTATTTCCCTGCTTGTCGCGGCGCCGCGCGGTTTTTGTGCAGGTGTCGACCGGGCAATAAAAATTGTCAAACTGGCGATCGAAAAATATGGAGCACCCGTTTATGTGCGTCATGAAATTGTGCACAATAAATATGTTGTCGATGAATTGAAGACACTAGGCGCGATTTTTGTAGAAGAACTGGACGAAATACCCGATGGCGTTCCAGTCGTATTTTCCGCGCATGGCGTGCCCAAGGCTGTTCCTCACAAAGCGGAAGAACGCGGATTGGAATATCTGGACGCCACATGCCCGTTGGTTTCTAAAGTCCATCGGCAGGCAGAACGGCAAGTGGAGCATGGACGGCATATCATTTTTGTGGGTCATGCCAATCACCCGGAAGTAATCGGAACATTTGGACAGGTGGAAGAAGGGCAAATGACTCTGGTCGAAACGGTCGAAGACGTTGAGGCATTGGAGCCGGAAGACAAGAATAATCTAGCCTTTCTCACGCAAACTACCCTGTCGGTTGATGACACTAGGGCAATTGTCGAACGCTTGCAGGAACGTTTCCCCAATATTGTTGGACCGAAAGGCGAGGATATCTGCTACGCTACATCCAATCGCCAGGAAGCGGTAAAACGCATTGCTGCTGAAAGTGAACTTGTATTGGTAATTGGCGCGCCCAATAGCTCCAACAGTCTGCGCCTCGTTGAAGTGGCAGAAAGAGAAGGCACCGATTCCTATCTGATCCAGCGAGCCGATGAGATTGACTTTAAATGGCTAGAGGGCGTCAATACGATCGGATTAACGGCCGGAGCATCCGCTCCCGAAATTCTCGTTAGAGAAGTTGTCGCCGCGCTGGAAAAGCGCTTTGTAGTTCATGAAGAGAAAGTCCGCACTGCCAAGGAACGGATGATATTCAAGCTTCCGAGGGGCCTCGAAGTCGCCTGATGGCCGTTTATACCAAAGTCAGTGCAGAAGAAATTGAGCAGTTTCTTGAGCGTTACGAAGTCGGCACCTTGGTCTCCGCCAAAGGCATTGCCGAGGGCGTTGAGAATAGCAACTATCTGATAGAAACGACACAGGATCGTTTTATCCTGACTCTCTATGAAAAGCGCGTTGATCCTACCGACCTTCCCTTTTTCATTGATATGCTTGATCATTTGGCTTTGAAAGGCTGTGCGGTTCCGCCGATGGTTGCTGATCGAAGCGGCATAAAAATACAGCAATTATGTGGCCGTTCGGCATGTCTTATCGTGTTTCTGAACGGCGTCTCGGTCACCACACCAACGCCTCAACAAGCGGCGGCAGCGAGTTATACATTGGGTAGAATGCACGAAGCATTGACTGATTTCGATCAATCCAGGCCCAATGACCTTAGCCACGAGGGTTGGCGAAAGCTGGCGGCAGATTGTGGTCAAACCGGATTGAATGATGTTCAAGATGGTCTTTTCAACCTCGTCGAATTGGAACTCGATTATCTGGATGAAAACTGGCCCAAAAAATTGTCACAATCGGTAATACATGCCGATCTTTTTCCTGACAATGTGCTCATGCTGGACAATCAGGTGACCGGACTTATCGACTTTTATTTTTCATGCACCGATATCCGAACCTATGATCTGGCCGTGATGCATACAGCTTGGTGTTTTACTGAAGAAGACATCAGTTTTCGCCCCGATATTTCGGATGCGCTAATCGCGGGATACATGGAAAGTTTCGGATTGTCCCAAGAGGAGCGCATGGCATTGCCAATATTGGCGCGAGGAGCCTCACTCCGTTTTCTGCTTTCCCGTGCCTATGACTGGATTAATACTCCAGCTGACGCGCTCGTGACACGCAAAGATCCCAGCGCTTTTCTGACCCGACTAAATTATTATCAAAACCATCCCGAGATTTTCACAGCATGACCAATCTGAAAACCGTTGAGATTGCCACCGATGGCGCGTGTAAAGGCAATCCCGGCCCTGGCGGCTGGGGCGCGCTAATCCGTTATGGCAAAACGGAAAAGGAAATTTCGGGCGGTGAGCCAAATACCACCAACAACCGAATGGAATTGCGCGCAGCCATAGAGGCGCTCAATGCTCTAAAACAACCTTGCCATGTCCGCCTGTCCATCGACAGCACCTATGTGAAAGACGGCATCACCAAATGGATCCATGGATGGCAAAAAAACGGCTGGCGCACAGCAGCAAAGAAGCCGGTGAAAAACGCCGACTTGTGGCAAGATCTTCTGGACGCAGTAGACCCTCATCAGATCGATTGGATCTGGGTCAAGGGCCATGATGGCGATGCCGACAATGAACGCGCCGACCAATTGGCAAGCGATGCTGCGTTGCAGATCATGTATGACGGCTGAAGTTTGGCTTGTTAGCTAAACTGCCTCAGCTGTTATCTTCGATTTCTGCGTTCGGACCGTTTTTCAATATCGACTTGATCGCATTCTTAGCGCTTGCCTTGCTGCTATAGCCTTCGGTTGAAAACATGATCTCGCTATTATGTTTGAAGCGAACCCGAAATTCCTTCTTTTTGTCGCGATAGATTTCAAACTTATGTGGCATGAGCAACCTCTCCTGTTTTTTTAGGCATGATAGCCTTGGCTTTCTAATAACTAATGCAACGATCAACGCAACGGCAAATTTTCTGACAGACTTTCATCTATCGAAAGCGATCAGGTTTATAGAGTGAGGCATTCACGTTTTGCACGACGTTATCTGGCTGCTCGCTGAGAAACAGAGCTTTGCTTAGTCGCGCTGCGGCAGGTGCGGTTTGAATGCCGAATCCCCCTTGACCAGCAAACCAGAAAAAATTTGGATTGCCCGAATCGAAGCCAAAGACGGGCAGGCGGTCCGGGCAAAAACTCCGCAAGCCTGCCCATTTTCGCGTGATGGATTTCACTTCAACATCCAGCACATTCTCAAACCGATCTACGGCAATCGCAACATCTATTTCTTCCGGGGCTGCATCAATGGGCGGGCTTGGAATTTCATCGTGCGGACTAAGCCAATAGCTGCCACCTGCTTCCGGCTTAAAATAAAAACTGCCATCGAGCGCTACTATGAGCGCTTCATCAGGCTTGGATTCTGGCCAAGTTTGTAACTGCACCATAGTGCGGCGCATGGGCGTGACATCAATTGGCTTCACTCCGGCCAGCACCGCGATCTCGTCAGCCCATGCGCCGGCTGCATTTATCAACCGATCCACCTGATACTCACCATGCAGCGATTTTAGGTTCCAGCGTCCATCCGTCCAGCTAATCCGGTCGATACGCGCACGGTTCTGCAAGATTGCACCTTGCTTCTTGGCGTTTCGCAAATAGGCCTGATGCAAGGCACCAACATCAATATCACAGCAATCCGGTTCATAGACCGCGCTCGTCCAGCAAGACTTCAGGTTAGGAATAGCCTTCGCGACTTGGCCGGCATCCCATTTTTCCATGGCAACGCCGCTTCCCTTAAAATCAGCCATGAAGTTACCAACCAGATGATGCTGTTCACTAGTTGCAATATTGATCGCGCCGCGCGGTTTCAGAAAGCTATTGCCTGAAAAGTCTGGCTCAGGCTGTTCAAGAAATTTTCGGGATGCTGTCGTTAAAGGCTGTATTTGGGGGCCGCCATAAGTCTCCGTCCAGAAAGCAGCAGACCTGCCGGTAGCATGATAGCCGGGCTGATCTTCGGCTTCTAGCAGCAGGACCGAGCACTGGGGTGCCAATTCAGATGCCATACTGGCTCCGGCGATACCTGCGCCAATAATCGCAACATCATGATGGGTCATATTCTCGGTGCCACTCGTTCGAGAAACTCGAAACTGGTGCCAAGTGCCGCCTCGCGAACCTCGTCAACCTCGCGAAAAATCTCATGCGCGCATTCTTCGCCAAACATTTTTATCTCTGATCGCGGCAAAAGCTGGTGCACCATTTCAATCTTGGCATTGTCAACCAGTTCATCGACCGATGTAACAAGAAATAGAACCGGTGATTCAACGTTCCGTAAATGAAATGGATTGCCGAGTTTGCGTGCCGAACTATAAGCCCGTTCGACCCAGCGCCAGCTAGCCGGACCTAGCCTGAGCCGGGGTCTTTCGGCAAACCAGAAAAACTCGTCCGAATATCGATCGATATCGTGAGTGAGTAGCCGCTGACGCAGTAAGTCGGGTTCCAGTGGCTTGTCATTTCCCTTCCACGCTCTTCTTCTGGCACGTCCCGTCCAGCACATGAATTTGGCAGCCAATTGGGCAGCCCATGGGGGCATCCCGCCGCCCGCAGGCCCCAACATGGGCGCACTAAGGATTGTTGCATCGGGATCAATCGCGTTTTCCGCTAGGGCCCGCATAACAAGGTGCCCCCCCATGCTGTGCCCCACAACGACATGGGGGGCCGGATTGTCCGCGCGCCATTCGCTGAACAGCTGCTCCAGATCCGACACCCAGGTCAAAAAATCGTCAATATGAGCAACATGTTGATGTGGTCCACAGCGTCCGGAACCGCCTTGTCCACGCCAGTCAACTGTTGTCACATTCCATCCAGCGGCCTGAAAATCGCGAAACGTCTCCAGATATTTCTCGTAAAAATCGGCACGTCCAGTCATGAACAAAACCGATCCGCGTGGATTGTCGCCCTGACCACGCCAGTCCAACCGCCGCAATTCCCAGCCATCGGCAGCAATCCACTTTCCCTCTGTGGCTTCCACTGGAATGGAACGGCGGTCAAAGCTTTTGCTACTGTCTTGACTCAACTGCCGCTCCGTTAATCATGGTTACGATTTGGTAAGGGATTATTTTTAAGGATGTTTCTCATGAACGGGGAACATTTCATTTACTTGCTCTGGGGCGGATTGGCAATTGCGCTGATTGTCGCTGCCATTACCGACATTAAAAGCAGGCAGATATCAAACAAGTTGAATTTGGCTATCGCTCTTGCTGCAACGCTATTCTGGATAGCAAGCGACATGGCTTTTTGGCCAGGCATGGTCTGGCAAATTGGCATAGCTATGGTCGTGTTTACCATATTTACCGGAGTTTTCGCGATTGGAGCGATGGGCGGCGGCGATGTAAAACTGCTGGGAGCCATAGCGCTCTGGCTACATTGGCTTACATTTATTGAAATGCTGGTGGTGATGTCGATCGCTGGCGGAGTGCTGACCCTGTTAATGATGATCAGCAAGAAAATCCAAAAACATGAGGGTCCAATAAAGGTGCCGTACGATGTCGCGATCTCATTTGCGGGGCTCTGGATCATCACAGGAATGTTTTACGAACGATATTTTAACCATTTTACTTGAAAGAAGCGATGACCGCCAATTGGATTTTTCGGCGGGGGCATTCAGGAGGCGGAAATCGTCATGGATAAGAAGAAAATCATTTTACTGGTTGGTGCGCTGGTTGTGGCAGCAGTCACTGCTTTGCTCGCCAGAAACATGTTTGCCGATGCGTCGGCTCCGCAGGCAGTTGCCAAAAAAGCCGAGGTGATGGGCGAAGAAGTTCTCGTCGCCACACGCGCCTTACCTGTTGGCACTATCATCACTCCAGATGCTTTCAAGTTCCAACCTTGGCCTGAGGAACTGGTCGAAGAGGCTTACTTCCTGAAAGAAGGCACGAATATCGAACAATTGCATGGAACGGTAGCACGCAATGCGATTACTGCCGGCCAACCTGCCACCAAAGGGGCTCTTGTTAGCCTAGGTGATCGTGGGTTCCTTGCTGCAGCACTCGGTCCAGGCATGCGCGCTATTACTATTCCCGTATCAGGATTGACCGGCGTAGCAGGATTTGTGTTCCCCGGTGACCGGATTGACCTGATGCTCACACAATCGGTTAAAGGTGAAGGTCCAGAACTGAAAGTCTCCGAAACAGTTATCCGGAACCTGCGTGTTCTCGCCACTGATAATCGTGTGACTGCAAGCAAGAACGAGAATGGCCAGACCGTCGCCAAGAAAGCAAAATTGGTAACGCTCGAAGCCACACCAAAAATTGCAGAGAAAATTGCTGTTGCCCAGACACTGGGTACATTCAGCCTGGCTTTGCGTTCGCTCGCAGACAGTAGTGCTGAACTGGAAGAAGCCATTGCATCAGGTGAGGTTAAATTGCCTGAGACAGATGACCCGGTCGAAGAAGCCGCTCTTATCCGTTCATTGGCGGCGCGTCCGAGCACCAAGAAATCAACCTTCTCAACCGGTGGCGACGTGTCCCGCTTTGAAGCACGCACCCCTCCGCCTCTGGCTGAGAAAGAGAAACCAAAAGGACCGGTTGTCCGCGTAGCACGTGGCAGCGACACTCCTAGAGAAATTGAGTTTGGAGACAAATAATGGCCCTGCAATTAGCAAAACCAAGCCGTTCAGCTAAACACGCCCTCGCTTCAGCGCTGGCAGCTGCCCTGGCACTGGCTCTCGCTGCTCAGGCAACAAGCCCGGTTCAAGCCCAGTCAGCTAACGTTTCCACACCGCAATCTCGTGTGAGCCTTGCTGTCGGTCGCGGCAAACTAATCAACTTGTCCAGCCCGATTGAAGACGTTTTCATCGTTGAAAAAAATATCGCTGATGTCCAGGTCCGTTCACCGCGCCAGATCTATATTTTCGGGAAAAGAGGTGGTCAGACAAGTTTCTATGCCACCAGCCGATCCGGTAAAGTAGTTTATTCTGCTGAAGTATCGGTTGGCGCTGAAATATCATCAATTGACCAAATGCTCGCCCTTGCCATGCCGGGTGCCGATATCGCGGTCAGTTCCACAAACAATTTTGTACTACTAACTGGCACGATTGAAAATCCGGATGATGCGGAAGAAGCTGAAAGCTTGGTTCAGGCTTATGTTGGCGACGGCACTCGGGTTGTCAGTCGGCTCAAGACCTCGACACCAATGCAGGTAAATTTGAAAGTTCGGTTTGCCGAAGTCAGTCGCAGCTTGGCCAAGGAGATAAATGGCAATGTTTTGACCCGGGATACTACTGGCGGTTTCCAGTTTGGAATTTCACGGGGCCGCAACATTGGTACCATCGGCAATTTCAGTACAGCCGGATTTCCAAACCTGGATGCTTCAAATTTATTTGGTCTTCCTGCCGAATCTATTTCACTGCCGTTCAATCCCTCAACTGGTCAATTCGTAACACCTGGTGGAATGAGCTTCAATTACAGCGATTCTAACGGTCTGAACACAGTTCAGGCGGCTGGTCGTTTATTTGGTCTAGATATCGCCACCGCCTTGGACGTATCCGAGCGTGTAGGACTTGTAAGTACACTGGCATCACCAAACCTGACTACGATTTCCGGTTCCAATGTCTACTGGCCTGGGTGAAGTTTCCGTCGAGTATAAAGACTTCGGCGTGAGCCTGACATATACTCCAACGGTTTTGTCGAACGGCCGAATTTCGATCCGTGTGGCACCCGAGGTATCGGAAATATCTTCCAACGGTGCAGTTGTACTCAACGGTTTCAGCATCCCAGCCGTTTCGACGCGCAAAGCTGAAACAACGGTGGAACTTGGGTCTGGCGAAAGCTTCATGATCGCTGGCTTGATGCAAAACAATTACAACTCCGCGATCGACAAGACTCCTAGGCTCAGGATGCATTAAATTGCTTGCATATCGTTAAAGTTGTTGATTCAACATGCTTCACACAAAGGAGATGTTTGCATGAATGATTTACCGATGTTGAGCGAGGCACAGATACGCCGTATCAAGCCATATTTCCCGCTGTCTCACGGTGTCCCCGGAGTTGATGACCGACGGGTGCTCTCCGGGATAATCTATGTCATCAAGAACGGCCTTCGCTGGTGTGATGCTCCAGCGGGTTATGGTCCTCACAAGACGCTCTATAGCCGGTTTGTCCGGTGGAGTAAGCTGGGGGTCTTCAGTCAGATATTTGCAGCGCTGGTAAAACAGGCTGGTGAATCCGATGTGCTGATGATCGACGCGACGCACCTCAAGGCGCACAGGACAGCTTCCAGCCTGTTCAAAAAGGGGCTCTACCCGGATGTATCGGGCGCACCAAAGGCGGCCTGAACTCCAGACTACACGCCGTTTGTGATGGCGAAGGCAGGCCTGTTGCGCTGTGTCTGACCGAAGGCCAGATGAGCGACCACAAGGGCGCAAAGCTGCTCTGTCCGGCGCTGCCTGAACGCGCCTGCGTGATGACCGGTGACAAAGGCTATGACAGCGATGAATACCGCGCCGCCCTCAAGGCCAAGGGCATCACACCGTGCATCCCGCCGCGAAAGGGGCGCACAATGCCCGCGCACTTCGACAAACAGCTCTACCGGCAACGCCACAAGGTCGAGAACATGTTTGGAAAACTCAAAGACTGGCGGCGTATACACACGCGCTATGATCGAAGGGCAGATACCTTCATGGCCGCCATAACCATCGCTGCTATCTGCGCCTTCTTCTCTAATTGGCTGATGTCAAGTTCGTTGGTTTAATTGTTGTCTATCATCTGGGTCACGCTTCTCTCCGCAGTCTATGTTTGTAGCTGCATGCATGTATAAGATCGGTCAGGGAGTGCCTTGCTTTCGGGCGCGCTTTTATGGCGCATCGGACACTTGCGGCGTCATTCCCATAGCAACGTCCAGATGAGGACGCTTCTTCCTTTGGTTTGATCAGGTTTGCGTCATGCTGTTACCTTCTGCTCATTCCATTGGAACTGGGTACCATCGATCCACATCCGGTGAAGGATGACGGCAAGTTTGCGAGCAACTGCAACGGTAGCGCGTCTACGCCCTTTTGTTCGAACCAGATGCAGGCCCCATGCTTTAAGCGGTGACATCGTGCGTGTTCTGGTGAGCAGTGAGTGGGCGGCTGAGTAGAGCGCCGAGCGGACATCTGCATCACCAGCTTTGGATATCCGGCCTTGGCTATCACTCTCGCCTGACTGGAAGCGCCGGGGTGTTAGACCGAAGTGGGCGCCAACAAGCCGTGATGATTTAAACCGCGCCGGATCATCAATGGCTGCCTTGAAGTGCAAGGCTGTCACCGCTCCTGCACCTGGTGCTGTCATCAGCAGCATGCAGACCGGATCGGTTCCAGCAACCAGCTTCACGCGCCGACCCATCTCCTGATAACTGGTAAGCAGCACCTGCTGCGCATCCAACATCGGTAGAAGTGCATATGTCAAAGCTTCATCCGCTTCGATGATGGGCTTCACTGTTTCCGCAAAGCGGTGGTGTGCTAACGTGGATGGCAGACGGATACCAAAGACCTTGAGCAAACCGCGTATCTCATTCTCCAGATCGATGCAGCGGCTCAGCAATGTCTTGCGGCTCGCCAGCAGCGTACGGATATGATGACTTTCTGCGCTCTTCATATGTACCGCGCGATACCAACCTGAACGCACCACTTGCGCGATGCCGCGTGCATCATTCCGATCCGTCTTGTTGCGCATCGCCGATAAAGCTGCACTGACGTGCCGGGCCTCCATGCACACGACATCATATCCGACCGCCTTTAATCCATGGAACAGCGTCTGGCTCATCGTCCCGGCTTCAAAGCCAATACGGTCTATCGAATGATCCAGATTATGCAGGCATTCGACAATCTCATCGACCTCACAGGCCACCGCCCGTTCCAGAACAATCTCGCCTTCACCATCAATCACACAAAGTGCCACAGAACGTAACGCTACATCTAGTCCTACATAATATCCCATCATCTCATCCCTTCAGTTGCTGGCTAAAACCAGCAATCTAACGGGAACTCGACCCATAATCAGTTCCACCAATTACGCATGCTCTCGGGCTTTCTGTCTCGGCTTGTGGCAGCACAACCGCCAATCGGTCGGTTAATAGTGAACGCCAACCAGTAGTTGAACGCTCGCACTATGTGCTGGACGTAAATACCGGTGGATCGGGTGCTATGCCCTCGAACGAACAACGTCGTCTTGCCGGTTGGTTTGATGCTCTGGAACTCGGTTATGGTGACCGTGTATCAATTGAAGATCCGAACTACTCATCCAGCGGCGCAGCACGCGGAGCGGTTGAATCTTTGGTATCACAATATGGTTTGCTGGTAAGCGACATTGCTCCCGTCACGCAAGGCCGCGTACCATCTGGCGCGATCCGCGTGGTTGTATCCCGCTCAACGGCATCCGTTCCGGGTTGCCCGGATTGGAGCCATCGCAGCCACACAGACTTCCAAGGTCGTACTAGCGATAATTATGGCTGTGAAACCAACAGCTCACTGGCAGCCATGGTGGCAGATCCTGAAGATCTGGTCCGTGGACAAAGTGTCAACGAAGAAGACCAAACACGCGCTTCAAAAGCAATTCGCGCATATCGTGACAAGAAAGTTGGAGGCCAATAATGAACGCTCCCTGGAAACCCGGTGCACCGAACGGACGTGATCTGTTCTCTGCCTTTGTTTGCGATGATGACACTCTCGATCTTTTGCGCCCTGTCGTTGAAGAAATGGGTTGGCCAACGGACAAATGCCACAAAGGTGGTTTGCGCAATGCGGTACAGATACTCTCTGTTTCTGCCAGCCCAAACATTTTGCTAGTAGACCTGTCGGAATCGGGTGACCCGCTCGCCGATATCAATTCTTTGGCTGAGGTTTGCGAACCCGGTACAGTCGTGATTGCAATGGGACAGGTCAATGACGTCCGTCTGTATCGTGACCTCATTGTCAGCGGTTTGCAGGATTATCTCCTGAAACCATTTAGCCCGGAACAACTCCGCGACGTACTCGGCCAGGCACAAACTGCACTTAACGCACCAAAAACGGAAGAAGCAGGTACCGACAAACCGCACGTATCAACTGCCATTATCGGCACGCGCGGCGGTGTAGGTGCATCTACGATCGCCACGTCACTTGCTTGGTTGCTGAGCCATGAAAAAGAGCGCCTAACAGCATTGCTTGATCTCGACGTTCATTTCGGAACCGCTGCTTTGTCGCTGGATCTGGAACCTAGACGTGGTCTAACCGACGCGATTGATAATCCTAGCCGTATTGATGGCCTGTTTATCGAACGCGCCATGATCAAGGCCAATGAGAAGCTCTCTCTTTTGTCAGCAGAAGCTCCGATCAACCAACCTGTGATGACCGACGGGACGGCGTTTTTCCAACTTCAGGAAGAATTCCGCGCTGCATTTGAATGCACCGTCATTGATCTGCCGCGGGACATGTTGATCAGTTATCCACACCTTTTGGGTGATGTAAACGCAACGGTTGTTGTAACCGAGCTAACCCTGGCGTCCGCACGTGACGCTATCCGTTTGCTGTCATGGCTAAAATCTCATGCAGCACAGAGCAAGGTGATTGTGGTTGCCAACAAGGTTCAGACCGGCGGTCTTGAAATTTCACGTCAGGATTTTGAGCGCTCGATTGAGCGCTCGATCGATATCGTTATCCCGTCTGATCCAAAAACCGCAGCGCATTCAGCCAAGCTGGGCCAAGCTTTTGTCGAGGCCGGGAAATCAAGCAAGGCGAGCGCGAAAGTTGTGCAACTTGCTGAACAAGTATTAGGCGCAGTTAAGGGCGGAGAAGACGAGGATTCTGTCGGCGAGAAAACATCGCTGATGGGTAAGCTCGGCGGTTTGAAATCGCTGCTGCCGTCCAAAAACAAGAAACAGAAAGAAGAAGCCGAAACTCCAGCGGAATAAAGGGGTTGAGCAACTTTTTAACTGATTGGGAAACCAGATAATGGATTTAATGCAGACTGCGATAATTGGTGCTGGTGCATTGGTGTTCCTGATGCTGGTGATTTTCGCCTTCATGGGTCCTTCCGAAGCAAAGGCTCAGGCAAAGAGGCTGGACAAGGTCAAGTTCCGTCATTCGGACAGTGCCAATGTCAAAGTCGAAGAGCAGATGAAGAAAGCGATCAGTGCTCGAAAGAAGAATCACCGCCCGGCTGGCGAAACAATGTCCCGCATGGACAAGTTGGCCATTCGTCTGGAACAGACTGGCAAGCCATGGACATTGACTCAGTTCTTTTACTTTTGCGGTGGTCTCGCGGTAGTTACTGCCGTCGGTTTGTTCTTTTATGGAGCTCCGATTTTCCTTTGTCTGTTTGCCGGACTGGCCGGGGGCTTTGGCATTCCGCACATGGTGGTCGGTTTTCTCATTGGTCGCCGGGTCAATAAATTCACGCAATCCTTCCCCGATGCCATCGAGCTTTTGGTTCGCGGCCTTCGCTCCGGTTTGCCCGTGACTGAAACAATTGGCGTCGTCGCGAAAGAAATTGACGGTCCGGTTGGCGAAGAATTTACCCAGATTGTAGACCGCATCAAAATCGGTCGCACAATGGAAGATGCGCTTAACGAGAGCGCAAAGCGCCTTGATACTGCAGAATTCAAGTTCTTCTGCATCACCATTGCGATCCAGCGCGAAACAGGTGGTAACCTAGCGGAAACGCTCTCTAATCTTGCAGATGTGCTGCGCAAACGTGCACAGATGAAACTGAAGATCAAGACCATGTCCTCTGAATCCAAGGCATCGGCCTATATTGTGTATTGTGGGTCATTGCCGTTCATCGTTTTCGGCTTGATATGGTCAGTCAACCCTACCTACCTTGCAGGTTTTTTCTACGAAGAGCGGCTCATTATTGCCGGTCTTGGCGGCTTATGCTGGATGGGCATTGGCGCGGAGTTATAACCGGATCTGGTGTCTGGAAGAATTTGAAGTATGGGGCGTGCCTTGCTGAAATCGTTTTTGTCTGGAAATCGAAAGTAGCAAGAGGAGCCCGCCACACATGGCAAAAGATACTGTGATTGATCCGGGTAGACCGGAGGGAATTGAACCACTGACAGAACTACTCAGACCGGGTGCGAAGCAGTTAATCGCCGAAGCGGTCCAGGCAGAGCCGGATGAGTTGATGACAAAGTTTGATGGTCAAAAAACGGCTGACGGACGACAGCGCGTTGTCCGCAGTGGCCATCATCGCGAACGAGAGGTGATTACAGGGGTTGGCAAGGTCAGCGTCGAGGTGCCGAAGATCCGTAGCCGTGAAGGTACGCCGGAATGTTTTCAATCTCTGGTTGTACCGCCCTGCATCCGGCGAACGGCGACGCTGGACGCGGCGAACCCCTGGCTTTATTTGAAGGGTGTTTCGAGTGGCCAGATGCAGAGCGCACCGGAAGCTATTGCCGGCCCCGAGGCTAAAGGGCTGCCGGCCAATGTCGCGGGGCGTTTGAAGCGGCAATGGGAAGCTGAATACAAGCAATGGTGTACTCGAGCGGTGTCTGATGAATGGGTCCATATCCGGGCTGATGGCATCTACAGTGGTCTCAGAGGCGACGATGGCCGATTGTGCTGCCTGGTTATCATCGGCGTGAACAGCCGGGGTCACAAGCACTTCCTGGCAATCGAAGATGGTGTCAGGCAGTCAAAACAGAGCTGGCGTGAGGTGTTGCTGTCTCTGAAACAACGGGGTCTGGACCAACCCCCGAAGTTGGCAATTGGAGACGGCGCCCCGGGCTTCCGGGCCGCAGTGGAGGAAGTGTATCCGGAGACGGGCGTTCAACGTTGCTGGATGCACAAGACCGGCAATGTGCTGAACTATCTGCCGAAGTCTGTCCAGGAGAAAGCGAAGCAGGGTCTGCATGATATCCGGATGGCAGAAGATCGAGCTGATGCAGAAAAGGCGTTCGATAATTTTGAGGAACGTTTCGGTGCAAAGTACCCCGAGGCGGTGGAATGCTTATCGAAAGACCGTGACGCGTTGCCGGCATTTCATGACTTTCCAGCGGAACACTGGACCCGTATCAGGACAACCAATGTCATTGAGTCGAGTTTTGCGACGTTCCGGCATGGAACACGCCAAGCCAAAGGTTGTGTCACGCGCAATACGATGTTGACGATGGTCTGCAAGATGGGATTATGCGCAGAAGATTCCTGGCGCAAATTGAGAGGCTTCAGACACCTGGCGAAGGTGGTTGAAGGCGTGAAGTCTAAAGATGGAAGCGAGGTGAACAAGGACGACATGCCAGCCGCATGACTAACTTGCCAGACACTACTTTTGACAATAACTTCAAAGGCCAAGAAAAAGGCGCTAGCGCCAGTTAACGTTGCCGATTTTGAATTTGCGCCCGCCTCAATGGTCGGCGTGGCCGAGCAGGACCATTGTTTTGTCTCGCTGCTGGTTGACGGTGAAAAACCGTCGGTTCAGGCGCTGGTACCAAAGGCGAGGGGCTTCATGCCCGTGCATCCCTATCACAGCGGTTCGGGCGATCATGTGAACAGCAACCAGCTTGCCGACGTCGTGCGGCAATTTGTGAACCTGCTGCGCGGTGAGGAAACCCTGCTGATGAACGGAGGGATTGAATTTAGTCGTTATGTCGAACTGGATAGGCCATTTGAAGTTGTCGCAACAAAGGGCGACAAATCATCGGACCACTTGGCGATCACTGTTGAACAGGCAGATCGCCAGTGCGCGGCGTTTGATATGAACGTAAAGTGCGTAGTCTAGGCGGCTGCCTCTTCCTTCGGTACGGGACGTCCTTCGATATCTATCACCTGATCCGCCGCTGAAAGCTCTTCTTCCTCTTCCTGCGCACGGTCATAGAGCGCTTTCGCCACCATCGCACCGCCGATCAACATGGCGCCGGGCAGGGATCGGGTCGCGATTCTTGTCGCAATCAAACCCAGTCCAAAGCCTAGCAGGCCATTGCCCTTCTTGCGCTTGGCTATTTCGCTTCCAACAACGGCGGTGGCTGCGGTACGCAATATTGACATCAAAAAACTCCCGAAACTAGATCATATCCTGTGGCTTAACGTGGGCATCGAACGTACTTTCGTCAACCAGACCCAAGTCCAGCGCGGCTGCTTTCAGAGTAATTCCCTTGTCATGCGCATGCTTCGCGATCTTGGACGCATTGTCATATCCGATGACCGGAGCCAGCGCGGTCACCAGCATCAGCGAGTTGTCGACCAGCTCCTGAATGCGTTTCTCATTGGCTGTCAGTCCCTCAACACAGCGTTCGGCAAAGTTGGACATGCCGATAGAGGCAATTTCGATAGATCGTAGCACATTGGCCGCGATCATTGGCTTGAAAACGTTAAGCTCGAGATGCCCCTGCATACCGCCTGCCGTCACCGCCTGATGATTGCCAATCATTTGCGCCGCCACCATAGTCAGCATTTCGCACTGGGTCGGATTAACCTTGCCCGGCATAATTGAGCTGCCTGGTTCGTTGGCGGGCAGGGAAAGTTCGCCGAGACCAGAACGCGGGCCAGAGCCAAGCAAACGGATATCATTGGCGATTTTCATGAGCGATACAGCAAGCGTGTTGAGTGCACCGGATAGCTCGACCATTGTGTCATGCGCGGCCAATTCGGCGAATTTATTGGGTGCTGAAGTAAATTTCAGGCCTGTGATTTTCGAAATTTCGTTGGCGATATGCTCACCGAAATTTTCCGGAGCATTCAGGCCAGTTCCAACGGCGGTTCCGCCCTGCGCCAGTTGATACAAGCGTGGCAAAACGTCTTCAATCCTGTCACGATTAGCCAGCAATTGCGCCGCATAGCCGGAAAATTCCTGACCAAGAGTCAGCGGGGTAGCGTCCTGTAGGTGGGTGCGGCCAATTTTGACGATACCCTTCCAGCGCTGTGCTTTCTCGGCCAGCGCATCATGCAATTGCTCAAGCGCTGGGAAGAGTTCTACTTCCAGCGCCAGAGCTGCGCCGACATGCATCGCGGTCGGGAAGCTGTCGTTCGAGGATTGCCCGCGATTGACATGATCATTGGGGTGGACCGGATATTTGCCGCCGCGCGTGCCGTAAATCGCTTCATTGGCGATCCCCGCGATGACTTCATTGACATTCATATTGGTCTGGGTACCCGAACCGGTCTGCCAGATGGTCAGGGGAAACTGATTGTCATGTTCACCCGACCGGACCGCTTTGGCGGCCTTTTCGATGCCAGCCGAGATTTCAGCTTCCAGCCCATGTATGCCATTTACCCGCGCCGCGGCCTGTTTGACCGTCGCCAACGCATGGATAATTCGGATCGGCATGCGTTCATGCCGGGGGAAAGGGAAGTTTTCTATACTGCGCTGGGTCTGCGCGCCCCAATAGGCATCCGTCGGGACTTGGATGTCGCCAATACTATCGGATTCCGTTCGGGTATCGGCCATGATTTCTCCAGTTTCTGTGCCATAGCGATGGGTAAACGCTATAGCGTCTTATTAAGATAAGACACCTAGATAGAAAATTCCAGTTTTGTTGCAAAGAATTCTGTTTGGCGACGCGCCTATTCCTTTTTGCCGAAGTCCACCGTCACCACGTTCGATCCGTCGTCAACCAGCTCCGGCTCGCCATTCTCATCGCCGTCATTTTCGGCTGGCTCATGTGCATCCACTTCGCCCTCGACTTCATCAACGTGAAATTGCAGTGCGAAATCAACAGCCGGATCGACAAAGGACGTAATCGCGGCAAAGGGAATGTGCAGCATCGAGCTGATCTGGTTGAAGCTTAGCCCAACCTCGAATCGGTCTTCACTAACCTTCAAATCCCAATAGCGGTTTTGAATGACGATGGGCATCTCATCGGGAAATTTTTCAATCAAATGCTGCGGAATATCAACGCCCGGCGCGCGGGTCTTGAATGTGATGTAGAAATGATGTTCGCCGGGCAGGCCGTCGCGTTCCACTTCGCCGAGCACACGGCTGACAACGGCGCGCAACGCTTCCTGAACGATCTCGTCGTAGGGAATCAGGCTGTCTGGCGTGCTTTCGCTCATACTCACTTGGTGACGCTTAGCAGCGCGCTGGTCAAGGGCGTATCGGCCTTTTTCCGGTCAATCGATGCGAAATTCTTGCCTGAGCCGTGCAAGCGGTTATAGGCTGGCCGCATGAGAAGCGGTAAAATAGAGCGAAACACCAAGGAAACCGAGATTTTTGTCGAGCTGAATCTCGATGGTACCGGCGATTATGAAGTGTCCACAGGAATCGGTTTTCTGGACCATATGATCGAGCAGTTTTCGAGGCATTCGCTGATCGACCTAAAGCTTCGCGTGAAGGGCGATTTGCATGTCGACCAGCATCACACGACCGAGGATAGCGCCATTGCGCTGGGTCAGGCGATTGAGGAAGCGCTGGGCGACAAGGCCGGGATTGTTCGATATGGTAGCGCTTATTCCCCTATGGACGAAACTCTGAGCCGGGTAGCGCTGGATATTTCCGGGCGGCCTTATCTAGTCTGGAACGCCGCATTTTCGCAGGAACGGCTGGGAGAAATGGATACCGAATTGTTCAAGCACTGGTTTCATAGTGTCGCCGATAGCGCAGGAATTACGTTGCATATTGACCTTCTGACCGGTGAAAATAATCACCATATTGCGGAGAGTATTTTCAAAGGCTTTGCCCGCGCGATGCGGCAGGCGGTCGAACGCGATCCGCGCAAGGGAGATGCGATCCCATCGACCAAGGGGCAGCTTGGTGGCTGAGACGATAGCGCTAATCGATTTTGGCGCCGGTAATTTGCACAGTGTTCACAGCGCGCTGAAGGCGGCCGGTACGCGTGATATTTCGATCACCGCTAGTCCTAAACGGGTCGCTTCAGCAGACCGTATTATATTGCCTGGCGTCGGAGCCTTTGGCGCCTGCCGTGATGCTCTATTTGGCATCGAAGGCATGACCGAAACGCTCGAAGATCAGGTTTTGGGCAAGGCAAAGCCTTTTCTTGGTATTTGTGTTGGGATGCAATTGATGGCGGAATATGGGGTCGAACATGGTACCCATCACGGAATGAGTTGGGTCGCTGGATCGGTTGAGAAGATGGAAGCCACCGAAAATCTCAAAATCCCCCATATGGGCTGGAATGAAGTCGTACCGACAGGCGCGCATGATTTGATCGAAGCGGGGGAGGCCTATTTTTTGCACAGCTACCAATTCAAGTGCAATCAGAGCCCAACATCGGTTTGCGCCACCACCGATCATGGCGGCGAGGTTGTGGCAGCGATCCAGACTGGCTCTGCCATCGGCGTGCAATTTCATCCTGAGAAAAGTCAGGCCTATGGGCTTGCCTTCCTCAAGCGCTTTCTGGAGTGGAAACCATGATCGTATTTCCTGCCATCGATCTAAAAGGCGGCGAAGTTGTCCGTCTGACCGAGGGCGATATGGACCGTGCCACCGTCTATGGCGACAATCCGGCAGAGCAGGCTGGATTGTTCGCCGAAGCTGGTGCGGAACATGTCCATGTGGTTGATCTGGATGGCGCGTTCGCGGGATCGCCCAAAAATGCCGAAGCGGTCGAAGCGATTGTCGCCGGCTTTCCAGGCTATGTGCAACTGGGCGGCGGGATCAGAAACCGGGAAACAGTCGAACGCTGGTTTGAACTAGGCGTGGCGCGGCTGGTGATTGGTACCGCAGCTCTAAAAGATCCCGATTTCGTCAAGGATATGGCCAAGGAATTTGAAGGCGGCATCGTCGTGGCCGTCGACGCACGCGATGGCATGGTCGCGACCGAGGGTTGGGCCGATGTCTCCGACGTTAGTGTCCGCGATTTGGCACGGCGTTTCGAGGATGCTGGCGTGGCATCGATCTTGTTCACTGATGTGGGGCGCGACGGGATGCTTACTGGTTGCAATATAGATGCAACGGTCGATTTGGCGCGCAGTGTTGATATTCCCGTGATCGCCAGTGGGGGCGTCAAAGGTCTGGATGATATTCACCTGCTCAGCCAGTTCGCCGATGATGGAATTGAAGGCGTGATCATCGGACGCGCGCTTTATGATGGCAGGCTGGACCTGGCAACCGCCATTGCAATGGCGAACAGGTGAGTCTTTTGTTCGCTCTCGCTCACTTCCGCAAAGGTCTGTGCCTTTGCACGGTCGGTGCAGAGCAGCCACGGATGTGGGCGCGCAGTCCGAAGGACCAAAGAGTATGACAGTCCGTATTCGCGTTATTCCTTGCCTCGACGTTTCCAACGGCCGTGTGGTCAAGGGCGTGAACTTCGTTGATCTGGTAGATGCTGGTGATCCGGTAGAACAGGCGAAAGCCTATGACGCAGCCGGTGCAGATGAACTTTGTTTCCTCGACATAGGCGCATCCCATGAAAATCGCGATACCATCATCGACGTGGTCCGGCGCACTGCAGAAGTTTGTTTCATGCCGGTCACCGTCGGCGGCGGCGTTCGTACGGCGGATGACGCGCGAGCTCTCCTTATGGCGGGAGCAGACAAAGTCGCCGTCAACAGCGCCGCTGTAGCGCGTCCTGAAGTGGTCAGCGACATTGCCCAACGCTTTGGCAGTCAGTGCATGGTCGCATCTATTGATGCGCGGCAAGTTGGAAATGGCAGGTGGGAAATCTACACCCATGGCGGTCGTACGCCAACCGGGGTGGACGCGCTGGAACATGCGGTTCGTATGGCCGGGCTAGGGGCAGGGGAGCTGCTTGTCACCTCAATGGATCGTGACGGCACCCGCGATGGCTATGACCTGGAACTAACCCGCGCGATGGCCGATGCAGTTTCCATCCCGGTTGTCGCCAGCGGCGGAGTCGGCAATCTTGATCATCTGGTTGAAGGTGTCAAAAAAGGCGGTGCCAATGCGGTGCTCGCAGCTTCGATTTTCCACTTTGGCGAGCATAGTATTGCCGAGGCGCATGCGGCTTTGCGCGCTGCTAACCTTCCGGCTCGCAGTTGATCCATTATGAGACGGTTTGAAATAATACTTTCTTAACCATCTATTTTCACACAAAATTAACTCCAATCATGGATTAACACTTTTGAAACCTTTTCCTCGTGCTGCGTAAATTCAGTGTCTGGAATAGCAGGTTCAAAAGTTTAACAGCCCGATGGGGGAGTTTATGAATAAGGTACGTGCAGCACTGGTTGCTTCAATTTCAGCGGGCGCATTTATAGCCGTTCCGGCTAATGCAATCTATCCGACACAGACTAGCGACTATCAGGCGCAGGGTGGCGGTAAAACCATTACCAAAGGCAAAGCTGGCGGACGCGGTGGCAAAGGCGGCAGCAGTGGTGGTTCCGGCTGCTACGGCTCAAGCAGTTATGGCGGTGTTTCCACCTCAACCGGCGGCGTATCTACTTCTACTGGCGGCTCTTCCAGCTTTGGTGGCTCAACCAGCTCCAGCAGTTCTTCGAGCAGTTCATCATCAAGCTCTTCCAGTTCCTCCAGTTCGGGTGGATCAACCGGATCAACCGGCGGAACACCTGTTCCAGGGCCAGGCGTGCTGGTATTGTTCGGATTGGGCGCTGGCGGATTGGCTGCGGGTCGTATGATCCGTCTTCGTCGCAGGAATAAGAGCCAAGACTGATACGCCATCAAAGATGTGAAAAATGCGCTGCTGCCCGATTATGGCAGCGGCGTTTTTTTTGTTTCTAATGCCAAATCGGTCATCGCATCAGTGTAAGATTTTCCAGAATCTATCCGCATATAAAAATGGTTAATGTCGGGTTTCATTACATAGTTAAGGAAACCGCCAATTCCGTTAACCATTATGAACCGCTGAAATCCTCTAATTCTCTATCTTGGCAGGAAGCTTGCTTGGTTAACAGTGAGTAGATTTGTGAATCAAGCGTGTGAATAGGCGGAGAAGACCGATGAAATTGATTAAAACAGCAATATTGGCAGGTGCGGCCGCAACGGCGTTCGCCGTCGCCGCGCCGGCTGAAGCAACCTAGTATACCAATGGCCGCGGATCCTGGGGCGGAAGCTCTGGCTGGGGCAGCTCCGGTTGGGGATCATCCGGTTGGGGTTCTTCAGGATGGGGTAGCTCCGGATGGGGATCTTCGGGTTATGGCAGCTCCAGCTATGGCGGAACGACCAGCACATCTACCGGCGGAACGACATCTACATCAACTGGTGGTTCAACCGGAAGCAGCGGCGGCACGCCCGTTCCCGAACCATCCAATCTCTTGATGCTGGGTCTTGGCATGGCTGGTCTGGTCACCGGTCGTCTCGTGGCACGCCGTCGCAAGTCCAAAAAGGCTTGAGAAAGAAGTAAGTCGGGGCGCTTCGTGCTCCAATCCAAAAAGGGCTGCCAAGGGTTTGGCAGCCCTTTTATTGTGCATATTGGCTTGACCTACAATGCTCGCTTCGCCCAAACGGTAACCTATGGATGACCGATTAATAGCGCTGGAAAAGACAATTCTTGAACGCCGGAATGCCGATCCGGGTGAAAGCTATGTTGCCTCCCTTCGCGCCAAAGGGCGTACCAAAATGGCCGAGAAAATCGGCGAGGAAGCCACCGAGACGGTAATTGCCGCCATTCAGGATGATCGTGACGGAATGATCGGTGAATCAGCTGATTTATTGTTTCATCTCATAGTCTTGCTTTCGGATATGGATATATTACTGGAAGATGTGGTCGCAGAGCTTGCGCAGCGCGATGGATTATCTGGATTGGAAGAAAAGACATTAAGAGGAACAAGTTAATGGCCATTGATGCGACAAGCTCTTATGATGACGATAATATCTTCGCGAAAATCTTGCGCGGGGAAATTCCTAACAAGACGGTCTATGAAGATGAGTGGGTTCTGGCCTTTCACGACATCAACCCGCAGGCACCGCATCATATTCTTGTGATCCCGAAAGGAAAATATGTCAGCTGGGATGATTTTGCCGCCAAGGCCAGTGATGCTGAAATCACCGGATTTGTTCGTGCGGTTGGTCATGTTGCTCGACAAGCGGGCATGGTAGAGCCAGGTTATCGGCTGCTCGCCAATATCGGAAAGGATGGTCATCAGGAGGTTCCGCATCTGCATGTCCATATTTTTGCGGGAAAACCGCTTGGCCCCATGCTGATGCGGGGCTAGTAACGGCTGCAACGATCCGCAAAGCCGGACAAGATGATTTAGGGGAGTAGATATGGCAGGCGCAGTTGCACTAGGTGGAGAAGGTTGGTCCTCACGATGGGCCTTTATCTTGGCAGCGGCGGGTGCCGCAGTTGGCCTTGGCAATATCTGGCGCTTTCCCACACTGGCCGGCGAAAATGGCGGCGGCGCCTTTGTTCTCGTCTATATAGCCTGCGTGGTCCTTATCGGCCTGCCGATGGTTTTGTCGGAAGTATTGATTGGCCGTCACGGTCGCAGCGACGCCTATCACAGCGTGGTGAAAGTGGCCGAAGATTCTGGCGTCAGCCGTAAATGGAGCATATTTGGCGGATTCGGAATTCTCGGCGCTGGCATGATCCTTTCCTTTTACAGCGTCGTTGCCGGTTGGGTGCTATACTATGTCGGTGTAATGGGGGCTGATTTTTTAGGCGCGCTGTTCTCGGGCAACCCCCTGGCCGGTGCATTGGCATCCGAAAGTCCGGAAACCATTCCTGATCGCATGACCGATCTGTTTGCCAATAATACGTTGCTTCTGGGCATGCATGTGCTGTTCATGGGGGTTACAATCTGGATCGTTGCCCGCGGGGTTACCGATGGGATTGAAAAGGCCGCAACCATATTGATGCCGGCATTTTTCGTGTTGCTGGTGCTGATCACCATTTACGGTGCCTTTACAGGGGAGTTTGGCAAGGCCGTGGCATTCCTTTTCACCCCGGATTTTTCCAAGCTAAATGCTTCGGTGATTAATGAAGCCCTAGGACAAGCGCTGTTTTCGATGAGCGTCGCATCGGCTGCGTTAATCACTTATGGCGGCTATGTGTCGAAGGAGACTAAGCTTGCACCGACTGCTGTCATGATCGGTTTCGCCGATACCGGCGTCGCCATATTGGCCGGCCTGATGATCTTTCCGATAGTTTTTGCCGTTGGACTCGATGCTGCCGCTGGACCAACGCTGGTGTTCCAATCACTACCAATAGCCTTCCACACCATGCCTGCAGGGTCGCTCGTTGGACTATTGTTCTTCGTGCTCGTTTTCTTTGCAGCGCTGACCAGTTCGATTTCGCTCCTCGAAGCCGTTACCGCCTGGGCCAAAGAAAAATCCGGATGGAGCCGTCCGAAGGCCGCCTGGATTACGGGCGGTGTGATTTTTCTTATTGGCGTTGCTTGTGCGCTTTCGCTCAACGTTTGGTTGGACATCCGTTTGCTCGGTTTTTGGTCGCTTTTTGCCGAAGCGAATATATTCGATACGATTGACGGATTGGTCGGCAAGGTCCTGTTACCGTTAACGGCGTTGCTGACTTCAATTTTCATTGGCTGGAAGGCGGACAAAAGCCTCGTCCAGGCAGAAACAGGATTGTCGGCAGGAATGCTGGGCGTGTACCGGTTCCTGATCGGCTGGCTCGCTCCTATAGCCGTTTTCCTGATCCTGCTATTTGGACTGTTCCCGCAGCTTCTCGGATAGTTTCACGCTTGCAAGCCAACAAACAAACAAGTTGCCCGGTTTGTAAGAAACCGCAAGTTGCCGAACACAAGCCGTTCTGCAGCCCAGGATGCAAGGATCGCGATTTACTGCAGTGGCTGGGAGAGGGCTATAAGGTACCTGGTCCGCCGGTTTCCCCAGATCAGCTAATGGACCATTTCAGCGATGAAACTGGCCGCGATGGTGAAGCGTGAATGCGGGTCGCAAATCGGCCATTTTTAGGCTAGACAAGCCAAGCCCGCCCCGCCTATAGCGCCTGTTCCCAAAGGGGATGTCGCTTTGCACAACCCCAGATGCCCGGATAGCTCAGTTGGTAGAGCAAGCGACTGAAAATCGCTGTGTCGGCAGTTCGAATCTGTCTCCGGGCACCACTTTTTTCCTTAATTTTCAAAGTCTCACGCGCAGCAGATGTTTCACGTATTTTATCTCTATTTTTCGGTTAGTTAGCCGATGATGATGCTTGAGTCTTGTCGCCAGAGACCATTTGGAAGCCGCGATATGAGGGCAAAATGGCCAAGTGTCTCGATGGCCCAAATATTGGAGTCCAGATGCACTTTTCGATTTCTGGTGTTTTTAGGCCGTAGGGAACCCGAACATCTTACGTTGACTGGCCCAGTCTAAAGGGATTTTGTTGATCCGCATGATCTTGCGTCCGGTAAGGTCCGGAGGCTGAGTTCCATCAACTATTGCAGAGATAATATCAGGGGCCATGAAGCTTAGCCTCACTAGCTGCTGCAAGTGTCGCTGCTTATAGTGATTGATCATCGGGGAGGATATCTTCCGAACCAGAAGATCCTGCGCTGCAAAGGCATGAGCGATCAATCTGAGTAGAACTGGATCTGGGTCACGTTTGATGGGGCCGTCGTCAGGTGCAATTGCCAATCTCACTTCCGATCCCCTGTTGACCAGTTTTGCCTGAATCGAAAGCCCTATTGGTTGATCCTGATTGGGAGGAGTGAACTCGATTTCGATTGCTTCACTGTTGATTGAAACTTGAGTTTTGCACCTGAGCAACAATCTCCGTTGTTCAGTGATAGACATTGCGGGCAGATCAATTGAGGTTTGGCGATCCAGACCTAGCTGAGCTTCTACTTCCCAAGCATCTTCAGTTTCCGAACAGCTGCTGATTGCCAGCTGGCCCGCTATTGCATCGATGACAAGCTGTTCTATCTCACCTGCCGGCATTCGCCACTTGTCAGATTGATCGCAAGGCGGTGTCCGTGTGACGTAATAGCGATAGCGTTTCGAGCCCTTCATCGCGTGCGTTGGCGTCATGGGTTTTCTATCAGGATCCGAGATAATGCCGGTCAGCAAACTGGGGTTTCGGCTCTTCTTGCCTAGTGCATTGTTGTGCCGGTTTTCAGCAAAATAGATTGTACACGCTCAAATAGTTCGTCTGAGATAATAGGCTTGTGCACACCATCAAAGATTTTGCCATTATGCCGAACCTTGCCGGCATAGATTGGATTTTGAAGAAGGTGGGTCAAAGTACCGGTCTTGAAGTGGATGCCACCGGCGATCCGCCCGGATTTGAATACCCGGGTTTTAGTCCGAATGTCTTTTGCGGCGAGTTCATCGACCAGCTGAGGTACCGATTTGAGTTCAGCATAACGTTCAAAAACAAGCAGCACTATTTGGGATTCAATCTCATTGATTAGGAGCTGTCGCTCTTCGACATCATAACCGTAGGGGACTCCGCCGCCCATCCACATACCTTTCTTCTTGGAAGCAGCTACTTTATCGCGGATGCGTTCTGAATAGGAGTTATTGTCAAAAGTAGTGTCTGGCAAGTTAGTCATGCGGCTGGCATGTCGTCCTTGTTCACCTCGCTTCCATCTTTAGACTTCACGCCTTCAATCACCTTCGCCAGGTGTCTGAAGCCTCTCAATTTGCGCCAGGAATCTTCTGCGCATAATCCCATCTTGCAGACCATCGTCAACATCGTATTGCGCGTGACACAACCTTTGGCTTGGCGTGTTCCATGCCGGATCGTCGCAAAACTCGACTCAATGACATTGGTTGTCCTGATACGGGTCCAGTGTTCCGCTGGAAAGTCATGAAATGCCGGCAACGCGTCACGGTCTTTCGATAAGCATTCCACCGCCTCGGGGTACTTTGCACCGAAACGTTCCTCAAAATTATCGAACGCCTTTTCTGCATCAGCTCGATCTTCTGCCATCCGGATATCATGCAGACCCTGCTTCGCTTTCTCCTGGACAGACTTCGGCAGATAGTTCAGCACATTGCCGGTCTTGTGCATCCAGCAACGTTGCCAGCAACGTTGCCAGCAACGTTGCCAGCAACGTTGAACGCCCGTCTCCGGATACACTTCCTCCACTGCGGCCCGGAAGCCCGGGGCGCCGTCTCCAATTGCCAACTTCGGGGGTTGGTCCAGACCCCGTTGTTTCAGAGACAGCAACACCTCGCGCCAGCTCTGTTTTGACTGCCTGACACCATCTTCGATTGCCAGGAAGTACTTGTGACCCCGGCTGTTCACGCCGATGATAACCAGGCAGCACAATCGGCCATCGTCGCCTCTGAGACCACTGTAGATGCCATCAGCCCGGATATGTACCCGTTCATCAGACACCGCTCGAGTACACCATTGTTTGTATTCAGCTTCCCATTGCCGCTTCAAACGCCCCGCGACATTGGCCGGCAGCCCTTTAGCCTCGGGGCCGGCAATAGCTTCCGGTGCGCTCTGCATCTGGCCACTCGAAACACCCTTCAAATAAAGCCAGGGGTTCGCCGCGTCCAGCGTCGCCGTTCGCCGGATGCAGGGCGGTACAACCAGAGATTGAAAACATTCCGGCGTACCTTCACGGCTACGGATCTTCGCCACCTCGACGCTGACCTTGCCAACCCCTGTAATCACCTCTCGTTCGCGATGATGGCCACTGCGGACAACGCGCTGTCGTCCGTCAGCCGTTTTGTGACCATCAAACTTTGTCATCAACTCATCCGGCTCTGCCTGGACCGCTTCGGCGATTAACTGCTTCGCACCCGGTCTGAGTAGTTCTGTCAGTGGTTCAATTCCCTCCGGTCTACCCGGATCAATCACAGTATCTTTTGCCATGTGTGGCGTGCTCCTCTTGCTTCTTTCGATTTCCAGACAAAAACGATTTCAGCAAGGCACGCCCCATACTTCAAATTCTTCCAGACACCAGATCCGGTTATAACTCCAAACAGAACAGTACGTGGGTTGATCAAGGTACCGGAACAAACAAATCCATCATTTCGGAAAAACATGCCAACACCATTGGCGCCCGTTTCGTCAATAATATCGGTTGGCGTGAAGTTGTCATTTGAAACAATCGCCTGAGAAGGCGTTGCAAACATTGCCACAGCAAGAGCACCTGCTGCTGCATTAAGCATGAAAGAAGAACGTTTTGTGGAGTTAAGCTTCTTAGCCATGGATTTGATTTCCCCTAGTAAAATGCCGAGTGATATCGAGTCATTGGGACCTTCTTTGCTGAATTTTCAATCCTAAAGCAAAGCCAAAAATGGCGCTTTTTCGTTAGGAAGAAAAAAACCCTGAAATTCCCCGGTTTACTCCGTTTTACAATCCTAAAATTGGTCGCAATTGTGACGAAATGGCAACAGAAAGTTAACCTTTGAGCTGATCGCCAAGGGCGAATCAGCTTAGCAGGGGGCAAATGCGATCAAGATTTCTCTGCCATCTCCAATAAAAACCAGGCTCGTTCTTCGGCTTGGTCAGTCCAGTCATCAAGCATACCGTCCGTCGCGTTGTCACCGGCTTCACCTGCCAACTCCTTGGTAGATCGATATCTGCTAACCAGTGCAAGATTGTCTGCGCGCAACTCAGCAAGCATATCTAATGCCGACACTTTGTCTGCATCATTATCTGTCAGGCTTTGACGCTGAGTGATGTCGCCAATTGATGTCAAAGTTCGATGACCATTTTTACGAACACGTTCGGCGATGATATCGGTCGTTGCCAGTAGTTGAGCCGCTTGCTCGTCGAACATCAAATGGTAGTCGCGAAAGTGCGGTCCCGAAACATGCCAATGAAAGTTCTTGGTTTTTAAATATAGAGCAAAACTGTCGGCCAGAATCCCATTCAAGGCCTCGGCAACGGCTATTTTTGCATTGTCTCCGGTGGTCATAACCTAACTCCATCAATTTTCATTTTCTGAAGCCAAAATAGGGGTTAAACTTTACGCTATCCAACGAACAATCCGACTTTCTATAATCGTTCAAATCGATTTATCTGCGTTTGCTGATCGATTTGTTGGATTTTAGATGATGCCCCAAGCATCGAGCGCCAGATACGCGCCAATGAAAAATAGGAGTATAGCGCCGCTCTGCCGAATACGCGTGATGGGAAGCATGGCCGCCAGCTTTTCCTGCAGCAGCAGTGCAGGGACACAGGCAGCCATAACCCCCAACCATCCTCCTATAGCCGGCAGTAGCCACATATCAGTGCGGGCGGCAGTTGCTGCCAATATAAACTGACCCTTGTCGCCAAACTGCAGGATAAACAAACCAAGAAATGAAATGAGAAAAGGACTTAGCGTCCAGTTTTCAAGCAAGTCGACGGATCGTCGCTAGGCCAGCATCCCGATTCCGGCTAGTATCAATGATAGCGCATAGAATAGCTGCAGCGGCTCTTCGCTGATCCATTGGTGGATTGCCTGCCCAAAAAATGCAGAAATCATGCAATTGACCAAAGTTGCCAAACCTAGGCCCAACAAAACCGGAAAGGTGCAGCCGAAGCGAATGGCCAGAGCAGCGCACAAAATCTGAGGCCGATCGCCGATTTCAACAAGCGCTAATGCGAAAAGCGAGGTTAGAAAAGCATCCACGACATACTCGCGCTAGGGTTGACCACCGAGGCGCAAGGCAACATTGGACATCATCGCCTCCGACATTTGCGCATCCATTGGTCCGCAATCCAGCGCTTCACGCATAGCCGCCAAATAAGCTCTAGCCACAGTTGCTCCGCCTCCGCTTTCCAGTGTTTTCTGCAGTTCGGATTCACAAATACAAACAAGATCATGAACAGCGGTCAAACGATGTTGTGACGCTTTCAGCCGGACCTGGTCGAGGTGCAGTATGAACTGAAGCGGATGCTCAACCATCAGCTGAGTCGGAATACCATCGATAAGATTGAGCATTTCTGCCTGAATGTGAAGACTTTGATCATGATCCATCTGCTTGCCCCCAAGTCTGATATCGGAATGGATCGACCATGGGAAAACATGGTTAAGGAAGAGTAAATTCCTTTAATACCGATGAGCATATTTACGATATCGGCTTTTTCTTGACAATCACACCGGTTTTGAGCATTAGCGCGCCATATTGACACGGCGCCTAGCGCGTCGTTTTTTTATTTCAGCATATTGTTATTGAGGAACGCGCCATGGCGAAGTCAGCCACTGTAAAGATTAAACTCGTCAGCACGGAAGACACCGGCTTTTTTTACGTAACCAAGAAAAATCCGCGCAATCTGACCGAAAAAATGGTGATGCGGAAATATGATCCAATCGCCCGCAAGCATGTTGATTTCAAAGAAGCGAAGATTAAATAATTCGGCTTTGCTTAGGCGTCACCGGTGCAAGACTTTCTGCACTGATTCGATAAATCTCGCTACTGATATCGGCTTTGAAACATAGGCCTCGGCGCCGGCCGTTAAAATCCGGTCTTCGTCGCCTTTGCCAGCATAGGCGGTCACCGCCATGACCGGGATGATCTTGAGCTGCGAATCTTTCTTGATCTGTTCAATAAGTTCAAGCCCGCTGATATGCGGCAATTGAATATCCATTACGATTAAATTGGGGACAAAACTGCGCGCCTTGTCGAGTACTTCGCGGCCGTCCTTAATCGGTTCAACCACAAATCCATGTGCGCGGAGCAAGTCGCAGAACAGCTTCGGGTTCAACTCATTGTCCTCGACCACCAAAACTCTTTTTGCCACGGTCTATTTGTCCCCTTGCAATCGCGAACCAACTCTTTAGGCGAAAGCCGAAATGGAAACAAATCACAATCTCGGCGGCGATGCAGAAATATTGGCACTGCAAGCTCTGGGCTGGGTCTTGCAGGATGAAGACCGGGCACAACGATTGCTGACTCTAACTGGTCTTGACCCCAGAGATTTGCGTGCCGGCTTGGAAGATCCAGCGATGTTATCGGCACTGCTTGGCTTTCTTGCCAATCACGAACCAGATCTGATTGCCTGTGCGGAATCTATTGGCATTCGGCCAGAACAGCTCGCTCAGGCGGCGCAAAAACTCAATCAAACTGGAGATTTTTCTTGAGTCAGAGGCCTTTGCTCATAAGCGATTGCGACGAAGTATTGCTGCACATGGTGGTGCCGTTCCAGCAATGGCTGGATAGCGAAAAGCATATACACTTCGATCTGGAATCCGGTGATTTCGT
This sequence comes from uncultured Parasphingorhabdus sp., assembly GCA_951813595.1. GTDB lineage: Bacteria > Pseudomonadota > Alphaproteobacteria > Sphingomonadales > Sphingomonadaceae > Parasphingorhabdus. The sequence continues at coordinate 375,559 of CATOTQ010000001.1, forward strand.
CAATGCGTTACGCCACAAACACGATGGTACGGTCGTTGCGCGAGAAGACGTCTGGCCTTTGCTTCAGGCCTTTTTCGACACCGAAATGCACCGGCAAGGCGCGATAGATGGTGCGGTTGACGCTCTCAACCACCTGTCCGAATTGGCGGACATCGCAATTTTGACCAACCTGATGGATGACCGGCAGGACGCTCGCGCCGAACAACTAAAAGCAGTCGGCATTGATTTTCCTGTTCATTGCAATCAGGGTGGCAAGGGTGAGGCTCTGGGAAAAATTGTTCCCGAGTATCAGCCCAGCGTGACAGTCTTTGTCGATGACTTGGGGCATCAGCATCAAAGCGTTGCGGAATCAATGCCGGATGTTTGGCGGCTTCAGATGGTCGGCGAACCAATATTGGCAAAGCATGTTAAGACCAACAAAATGGCACACGTCCGCATTGATCTTTGGCCAGATGCCATTGGCTGGATCACCGACATTCTAGAACGCGCCGAACCGGCTCCTTACATTGAAGAGCCAGCGGAAAAACTTGACCCTACGCAGCATGCATGAAAGTCTTTGGATATGACACACAATATCGAAAAAGCGCTCAACGATAAGGGCATAGAATTGCCCAAGGCCGCAGCACCGGTGGCATCCTATCTACCTGCGGTTGAGGTCAATGGCCTGCTGCACATCAGTGGACAGGTGTCTATGGTTGATGGGCAACTGATCAAGGGCCGCCTTGGTGAAAATATGTCGGTGGAAGAGGGGCAGGAGGCCGCGAAAGCCTGTGCATTGATGATTGTGGCACAGATCAAGGCCTTTGCCGGTTCGCTCGACCAAGTTGAACGGATCGTGAAACTCGGCGCCTTTGTCAACAGCACACCAGACTTCACCGATCATCCCAAAGTCGCCAATGGGTGCTCAGATATGATGGAGGTCATTTTCGGCGACACGGGGGTTCATGCGCGCAGTGCCGTTGGTGTAGCAGCCTTACCCCTCGGTGTGGCTGTTGAGGTGGACGCCATTGTCGCTCTTCGACAAGCTTAAAATCGGACTGGACAGCTGGCTTGCTCCCGCGCCAGATTCAAGCCGCGTCAATTTCTTGAAGGGCCAACCCTACGCCCATCGCGGTTTGCATGGGAAAGGTATATTGGAAAACAGCCCTGCGGCTTTTGAAGCGGCTATTGCTCAAGGCCATGGAATAGAGTGCGATGTGCAAGCAGCGGAAGACGGCACAGCGTTTGTTTTTCATGACTATGAACTAGACCGACTAACTGATAATTCAGGAGAGCTTTCTAACATGCGGGCTGGCGATTTTGATTAGTGCGAGCTGAAAGATGGCCACGGGAAAATTCCTCGCCTGCGCGAGACACTAGAACAGATTGCCGGGCGGGCTCCGATACTAATTGAGATCAAGTCGAGAAACCGCCGCGTTGGGCCCCTTTGCCTGTCTGTGAGACGAGCTCTTGAGGGTTATAATGGCAAGGCTGCGGTCATGTCCTTCAATCCACTCGTCTCGGCATGGTTCCGTAAGAACGCCGAACATGTCGTGCAGGGTCTGGTGATCACAGAAGAAAACGCAAAAGGTCTGAAGGACCGATATGTCCGACATCAATATTTATGGACAGCCAAACCGGAATTTCTTGCTTATGATGTGCGCGATTTTCCTTCCAGTTTCGCCGCATCTAATCGCCAGCGCGGATTACCAGTCGTGACATGGACGGTACGAATCGCAGAACAGGAAAAAATCGCGTCAATACATTCCGACGAACCTGTTTATGAAATCCCGGATAGCTGATAGCTTCTGCGAAGCATGGCCGATTCTCCCAAACAAGACGAGATTGTTGCGCGTGTCGCGAACGACATAGCAGGTTTACCAGCCGACCAGTGGGATGATTGCGCTGGGTCGGCCAACCCGTTTGTATCGCATGCCTTTCTATCCGCGATGGAAGAATCGCATAGTGTAGGACCCGGAACCGGCTGGAAGTCCTTACCAATTGTAATCGAAGACCAGGCGGGAGAAATTGCAGGCTGCCTGCCAAGCTATTTGAAATCTCACAGTCAGGGAGAGTATATTTTCGACCAGCAATGGGCCCATGCTTTTGAAAATGCCGGAGGCCAATATTATCCCAAAATCCAGATTGCATCTCCCTTTTCGCCGGTTCCCGGCCCCAGAATATTGCTGCGCGACAAAACTAAGGCGTTGTCGCTGCTCCGGGCGGCCGAACAGTTGGCAACAAATAACGGCATTTCTTCGGTACATGCGACGTTTATTGATGAAAACCAAATTGGTTATTTTGAGAAGGCAAACTGGTTAATTCGATCCGATAGTCAGTTCCATTGGCGCAACAATGACTATGGGAGCTTCGATGACTTTCTGGCGGTGCTGTCATCCCGCAAACGCAAAGCCATCAAAAAGGAACGCCGGAAGGCTCAGGAGCATGTTAAGATTGTTCAACTTTCCGGAGATCAAATAGAACGGCAGCATTGGGACTATTTCTGGGAGTTTTACCAGGATACCGGCGCGCGCAAATGGGGCACACCGTACGCAGCATTACTGCAGTAAGATTTTGTAAACCATTAAAATCACATCATTTTTGTTCCTCTAGCAGGAGTAAAATCGATGTTTCAAGATGGCTATTTGTTACCACGAAATGAGCAGAAAAATCAGCTCAAACCAGCAAACGAATCACCTCAAAACCCATCCAGCGAGACCGTTCACCTGAACGGTAACATCGCACGGCGCAAAGCGCAGGGGATAGATTTTACCTATTGGGATGATGACCTTCCCGGATTTGGACTGCGTATCCTGCCATCGGGACAGAAGACTTGGTTTGTGATGCTGAGAAGGCGCGGCAAGCAAAAGCGTATTTCGCTTGGCCGCGCTCGTCAGGTAAGCGCGCAGGAGGCAAGACAGCTGGCACGGAAGGAACTTGCCAAGGCCATACTGGATGGGCTGCCCGCAGGTGCGAGCGAAGAAAAGTCTCAAAACGCCTCTCTACTGATGCAGGATTATGCTGACCGCTTCTGGTCAGATTATGCGCGCCACTGGAAACCAAGCACGCAGAAGCGCAACAGGATGGCAATCTATCGCGACATCCTGGATGCCTTTGGAGACCGGCGCGTGGATGAACTTCGCAAAAGCGATGTCATGCTCTGGCGCGATGGCTTTGCAGCGCAACCCGGCAAGTTCAACCGGACCTTGCCCGTTTTATCTGTGATGATGAACTATGCCGAGCAATTGGGCTTGCGCCGACGCGGTTCCAATCCCTGCAAGGGAACACCGAGATACAAGCGCAAACCCATGGAGCGGTTTTTGAATGCCGCCGAGTTCAGGCGTTTATCCTTGGCATTACGTGATTTTGAGGCGCGTAAACCGTTGGCGGTCCAGGCCATACGTCTGCTGATCTATACCGGCGCAAGGCGCGGGGAGATAGAAAGCCTGCGCTGGGAATGGGTGCAGCCACCGCGCATCATGCTTCCGGATAGCAAAACAGATGCAAAGATTATCTATCTCAATGATCAGGCGCAGACGGTGCTTGAAGCGGTGAAGGGTGATAAAGAAAGCGGCCTTGTCTTTCCCGCGCCCTGGTCAGGGCGCGGGATATGCCTCGACCCCATCTGGCGTAAAATACGCAACCACGCCGCCTTACCCGATGTTCGCTTGCACGACCTACGGCACAGCTTTGCCTCAACCGGTATCCAGAACAATGTCTCGCTCATGGTGATTGGAAAATTGCTTGGTCATGCGCTTGCAGAAACAACCGCCAAATATGCCCATCTATCCGATGATGTGATCGCCGATGCCGCATCGAGAGTTTCCGGCTCCATTGCAAAGTGCATCGGAGTGGCATCATGAACGCGCGGACATTGAACAGTATTGTCGCTGAAGAACTGGCGGCGCTCTATATCGACCGCCAAAGCAGCCGTGGCCGGAAAGGGCGGCTCAGAACGACGCAGTGGTCCGAAAAACTTCCCGGCTTTGGCACACGCATCTATGACAGCGGAAAGCAAGTCTATGTTGTTCAAGCGCGCATGCAAGGAACAACGCGAACTGTGACTTTAGGCAATACAAATATCCTGAGCGAAAAGCAGGCGATGGATGTAGCGCGAAAGGTGCTGATCCGCGCCCAGGCCGGCGAGAACCCGGCGGAGGAGCGAAAAACTACAAGCAAGATACCCAGCTACAATGACTTTCTGGAAATCTACTGGAACAAGATGCTGCCGAAATGGAAGCAATCGACGCGTTTGACACAATCCAACTATCGCTGCCGCTATCTCGATAGTGCTTTTGCAGGAAAATTTGTGGACGAGATCGAGGAAGCAGATGTGCAAGCCTGGTTTAACGATGTCACCAATCGCGGCGGGCCGGGGGCAGGCAATAGATGCTTTGAGATATTGCGCGCCATGCTGAACAAAGCCGAGGCATGGGGATTCCGCGAAGAAGGTAGCAATCCTTGTGCGTTCATTCGCACCAACAAGCGCCGCAAGTGCGAGCGCTTTCTTTCTGATCAGGAATTTGCGCGGCTTGGAAAAGCGCTGGATAATCGGCGCAAGGACTATCCGCTGCAATCGGTTATTGTTTATCTGCTGATCCTGACCGGCTGCAGGAAATCAGAAATCCTTGGTCTGCTCTGGTCGGAGGTTAAGGGGCGGCGATTGCTTCTCACGGACAGCAAGACAGGTCCGCGAACGGTCTGGCTGGGCGAGGAAGCGAAATCGCTTCTATCCTGCCTGCCGCGTCACAAGAAGCATCAAGAAGTGTTCTGGAACCCCAAAACACGCAAACCCGTTCGTGACATTGGCGCATATTGGGAAGGCGTGAAGCATGATGCTGGCCTGCCTGAACTGCGCCTTCATGACCTGAGACACAGCTTTGCCAGCCACGCTGCGGCAAGGTCCGAAACCCTGCCGATGATCGGCAAGCTCCTGGGTCATGCACATATAACCACGACATCGCGCTATGCACATCTCGATGATGGGCAGGTCATTGAAGCCTCGCAGAGGATTGGAGATTTGATTGAAGAGGCGATGGAAGAGCATTCATTGAAATATAATACTATGTGTGATAGTGAGGATATGTTACATGACTGACGAACCATCTATCCGCATCTATGCCAACCGGTGGTTCGCCAAATTTGCAGCGAAGGAAAAAATTGGCAATGCAGCGCTTGTTGATGCAGTCCACCGGGCCGAAAGAGGCTTGATTGATGCTGATCTCGGCAGCGGACTTGTCAAGCAACGCATTGCCCGCCGGGGTGGAGGTAAATCGGGCGGCTATCGCTCGATCCTAGTCTTCCGCTCAGGAGAGAGGGCGATATTTGTGTTTGCCTTTGCCAAGAGTGCGAAAGCAAACCTAAGCGTGGCGGAATTGAAGGTCTATCGCAAAGCTGCGGGCATTATGTTGGGCTTGAACGAAGATGAGATTGCAACCGAAGTGAAAGCAGGCCGATTGGTCGAGGTGAAAGACGATGAGTAAGGCAAAGACCTATAAGAGTGACGCGATGGCGGCCGTCCATGAGATGATGGAAGGCCTGCATGATGCGGGCAGTATCGATAAGCGCACCATGCGCGAGTTTGATGAAGCCTGCCTTGCGCCAGCGCTGGTTCTCTCGCCAAAGGAGATCAAGGCTATCCGTGAAGCCGAACATGTCTCGCAGCCCGTCTTTGCCCGTTATCTCAATGTCTCACGAAATCTTGTTTCCGACTGGGAGCGCGGCGCGAAGAAGCCGGGTGGTCCTGCGCTAAGATTGCTGTCTATTATTCAGCGCAATGGGCTGGATGCGGTAGCCTAACCGGCTAGCTATCCTGAGGCATGTTTTGGTCATGGCAACTCTGAAATCAACTCCAATTTGCGAGTGATACTCTCCGATTGTTGTCGAGCTGAAACCTCTCGTCAAGGTAGAACAGACACTGAAGTGCACGGTTAGGAACACTTTTCGGCGATAGCCTGGCAATCTCCGCGATTCCGAGCGGCTCTTGCCTCTCCTTTAGCGTTGATGAGACAGTTTCAAACAATTTCTCCTGTTCTTCACGTTTCAAATCAATGTCGCGATCATTGATACCCCATGTCTTAGCATCCAACTTGATTAGAGGATCAACGATATGAAATTGCATTCCTTCATTTATGCCGCGCACGGCGATCAACCGCTGGCGTAGCTCGGAAGTCGTGATTGGCGAACCCGCATCCTTAACAATAGCGACAACCGCTTGTCTGATGTCTACACGTCCGTTCAGTCCTTCATCACCACCATCTGACCAAACCATTCTACCAAATGACTGCAAATCGCCAGTCTGTTTTAACGCAATATCCAGTTGGTACTTATCGAAATGTGAGGGTAGCTCAATTTCGCGTTCTGCCAATATTTGCACCAGTTCAGAGGTATGCCACTGTCGTCCAGGATCACCTTCGGTGACGATGTCAATTGCTTCATCTGCAAAGCTTTCCCACTCAGAGCGAGCAACTGACATATGTTGCAAGGTTCCGTAAGTCCCTGGTCCAAATAAGTAGCCAACTTCCGCCGCTGCGTTATGAACACGCCTTTCATCTATTGGTTTACCTAAGCGCTCCTCAGCGACCTTGGCAATTTCAGAATAGTGCAGGGGATGCTCAGTCTCATGCAAGACTGCCTCGACTATTTGTTCGACACCTCTGCCGAATGAAACGAGCACTTCGTCGCCTTCGTCGCCCGCAAAATGGCACCAACGAGAACAATTGTCCCAAAGCATGCCTCGAAACTCGGCTGACTCTGCTGGCAGAAGAAGTCCAACTTGATACTCACAGTCAGCTCTGGTCCAGCCTTTGTTGACGGCATTGACCAAAACCTCTTGTGCAGACTTCCGAGCTGTCAACCAATCCTGCTCCCTCAAAAATGTTAGGTATTCGATACCCTCGATCTCTAATACTGAAACACCTGCGTCACACAGCTTCGAAATCAGATATTTGGCAGCTCCTTGATGATCGGATAGACCAGCGAACCATGGATCAAGTGCAGCAGCACCGATCAAAGGCAAGGGATATTTTCGTTCAGAAAGAAGGACCTTAAGCTTCGCCCCCAAAAGGTCATCCCAGACTTCTTGTTTGATTATCTTCTTAATGGTCTTGCTTTCGATTTGGCGAATTCGTTCGCGGGTTACGCCATAGACCGTTCCAATTTCTTCCAAAGTCTCAGCTTGGCTATCCCAGCCCATTCGCCGCATGAGAATATCGGCCTCACGAGGCTTCAATCCTTTGAAACAGATTTCGACGGCTTCGATCAGACTGGAATTTTCGGACCCAGTCCGGATCGCTTCTGACTCACCATTTCGTATGGCCTCAAGAATCTTTTCCCGAGATTGTGATGGCCCTGCATCCACCGAATCAGTAATTATTTGGCAGAGATCACGACAAGAAGTTCGCCCAAAATTTTGAAAGCCAAAAAGGTCATCTAGTGATCGTCGCCCCAAGTCGAACACCGTTTCAATGCCGTTTCGACGAAAAACATTGTCCAACCGCACGGTTAGGTTAAAATCTGAGAAGCAGCGGCTCATGAGCCATGGCGGCGCGCATCTTGCCATTTCAGTCGGGTCATTCTTGGCCACCCCTAGCAAATACTGAAACCGAAACTTAGCCAGTTCAACGCGAAGGGATTCGTCCAAGTACTCTTCGTTTTCCAAATATGACTCATCATCAAGAATCTTGTTCGCAATCAAATCAGATCGGTAGGTGTTATGTTGGTCCAGAAAGTCCCTTACCCATCCCCTTGCTTTTGGTGTGTCTGTCGGGATGTCTTGTACGGGTTCCTCGATTGAGTAACCCCATCCATCTAGCGCTAGGTATATTGGTTCCTCTCCGACATGACCAACGGGATTGAATGACGATTCATAGCTAGAGGGCAAAGCGCCTCGGGCTCCCGGCGTTAACAGCAGACGGCCCGGATGCTCCTGAGCGATTGCTTCGAACGATCTCGCATTTCTGCGATCAAACCCGACGTGTAAAACCCCGCCTGAGGACTGGGGCATAGCTTTTTCCCATGTGTCAACAATCTCCTTTAAGGAGTGGAACACCTCGATGGTCCATTCGCCATCTTTGTCACGAATAAGTAAGAAGGCTCGGAGTGAGCTAAACATATCAACTTTGCTTGACCTTGACCTGTTCAAGCAATTCAACGAAATCTATCTCGCCTGACTTTGCCTGCGAATAGAGTTCCTGAACACCCCAGTCGGCCAAGCGCTCAATCAAGCGATAGACAGTGGTTTGGGACAATTTTTCGGGTACTAAACATTCCACCGAACGCCTCAGCATCTGGTCCGGGTCAAGCGATCCGACGTTATATAAGTTTACTCGTTTTGTAAGTTCACCCGGTTCAGCACCCTGAGCCAACGCAAGACTTACGCCAAAGCGGTATCCATCTATTTTTTCGGCAAAAACGCCCATTTCCTTTAGTTCAGCCAGCTTGTCGTCCGTGGTCTCTGACAGCCCGACGTTGATCAGATCGCTAGTCACAAACTTATCCTTTCGACAGTCGATTGGTTCTCTGAAATTTCTTTAATTCGGTAGCTTGCGCCGATCTTGGACTTGATCGAAGTAAGATCGGTTTCCGGACGTATCTCACCACCATGAACCAACAACACAAATTGACTCGTTACCGTGGGTAGGTAGCGTAGAATGTTGTCGCGGTGATGTGGATCAAGTCTCCCAAAAGGGGTGTCCATAACAACTGGCCCAATCGAGCGGCCAGTTCGATTCAAGCCATCAATGAGAGAAAGAGCGACAACTTGTTCTGCACCAGCGCTACGAATTGAGACGGGTTGGCCCACACTATCTATAATGCTTAGACCATAATTCTCATTGATCTCCAGACCACGGTACGACTGCTGTGTGGTCATTTCCTTAAAGGAATTGCTCGCAAGTTCTTGAACACGTTCTCGCAGTTTGTCGCGCAGCCTCTCAACACTGGCTGCGAAACAGGATTCTACATCACCAACTAGGCGAGCCTTGATCGTACTTCTTTGAGACCCTGCACCTGCAAGCCCTTCAATCGATTTGCGAGCTACCGCCAATTCATCGTTTGTCTTGGCAATCTCCTTTTCACCTTGCTTTATGGCTTCGGTAAGCCGTCCTTCCTCTTTCAATTTTTCTTGGAGCAGCACTCTTTTTCGAGCTAACTCTGCCGTATCGTGGCCAGCGATATTCTCATGTGCTCTTTCGATGTCATTTTCTGCGCGTTGGAGTTTAACTTCAGCTGCACGAATATCCCGATCAATCTCCTTGATCCTATCTTGTGCGTTTATCCCTCGAATTTCATCGAGCAATGCTAGCTCGGAAGCACCGTCGGGCAGATCGGAACTTTCAACAAGCAGTTTCTTATACTTGCTTTCCAGAAGTCCAAGTTGAGTGCCGAGCTTTTCTCGATCCTCTTCCGGGAAGGGCTGTGAACAAGTCGGGCATTCTTTCTGATCAAGAGCGCTTCCTATGTCCTGGATTTTATCTTCCAGCCGGATGCTTTTTTTCAGCAACTCTTCTGATTGTTTTTGGCGATCACGCAAAACCTTACGTCGCGCATCGAGTTTCGCATCAAGCATATCCCGCCAGGCAGACGAGAGTATTCCGTGTCTTTCTTGTCTTTTGTGTCTCAGCGTATCAGTGGCTTCTTCGGCAGACTTTTGTGCAGCATCAAGGTTTGCCTTGTGTGCCAGCAATGAAGCCGCCTGTTCAAGATCATCCTCAAGACTTATACGCTCGTCACGGGTCTTCGCAATTTTCTCTTGAAGCCCTGTGAGGTCTTTTTCCTGACTCTCCAAGCGTGTGGTGAGACTGCTCATGTTTGCCGCAGAACGTTCCAGCCCTTTCACATGTGCCATTTCTTGTGTCTGCTTTTTTGTTGCCGCTTTCAAGATTGCGCCTAATTCTGCGCGACCATTGGTTAACGCCGGCACACCAAGAACCTGCTCGATTGCCTCTTTTATTTGGCGCCCTTGTTCGCTGCCCTCGATCAATAGTTCTTCATATTCTCCCAGCAATTCTCCATCAAAAAGAAAAAACCGTGCAACTTGCTCTGGAGCGAAATTGTTAATCTCTGCCTCAACTTGATCGCCTGCAATCACAACACCGTCACGGGTCAGATGTGTTGCAACAATAAAGTCTTCAGGCCGGGAGGGAGTTGCGACATGTGATCTCCGAGTCGCTGTCCGCCTTAGCTCATACTCGCGACCATTAGCCTCAAACTTTAAGAAGACCTCGACGTCCCAGTCATCCATTCTTGCACCGTCTCGGTTGACAAGTTTCTGTAGGGGAATTGGTCGCGAGTGGCGGCCCATTGCTTTTCCATAAAACCCCCAGCGCAGTGCGTTCAGGAGTGAAGTCTTCCCTCGCATGTTATCTCCGAAAACCAACATGACGTTTTGGTGATCATCGGCAGGGAATTCGACCGTGACAGGGTCACGGTATGGCATGAAGTTCTTAGCAATAAGGGTACTTAGCTTCATTTGTCGTCAGCTTCCGCAACTAGTTTGTCGATCATTTCGTCTATCAATCGCTCCATCGCCACAGATGGCTGCGAGCGATCCCGGTTGAACTGATGTCGCCGCTGTATTTCGTAACAGGCGCGGAGAAGCTCTGGGTCAAGCTCCGGTGCAATCTCCTGTTGCACATCTAGTAGCGTTTGGAGCGCCAGATCATCGCTATCAGTCATCGATTTCATCACCCTCGTTTGGATCAAACTTGTCTGGGTCTATGCCCATCTCTATTGCTATCTCACGGAGATTAGCCGCCGCCATTTGGTTGATTGCGTTTCTCGCAAATTCTACAGACCGGACTAGCTCAGCCTTCAGCAAACCCATTTGCTCCTTTTCATCTTCAGGATCTACAGGCGTGACAATTGCGTCATGTATCACCGCTAGGCTCTTTCCAGGTGATTTTCGAAGTACACGTCCCCGTCTTTGGATAAATTGGCGGGGGTTTTGTGACGATGCAAGAATTAGCGCGTGCGATACAGCAGGTATATCTACACCTTCATCGAGACACCGAATTGAAACCAAAATACCACCAAACTTCCTAAACCAGATCATGGTCGCTTCGCGATCACCTTCCATTGAGGAATGGTACTCTATTGGGTCGAGGCCACGTTCTTTTAGGGCAAGCAATACATCGGCAAGTTGACCACCATCTTCACAATAGACTAGCCAGCTCTGTCCTGCTTCAAACTCTCTTGTTAAGACGCTTTGAGCCAGAGAGACTTTAGCAGTTGCCTTCTTGGCGATCCGAGCACGCTTGATCAGCATCATGCGCGCACGTTCGCTCAATATTTTTTGACCTTCTTGATCGTTCTTAGACCGAGCAATTTCCTTGCTTATCGCTAGCGATTGAACGCGCCAGTCTTCTGCTTCTGTAGCTGAAAGTTGCACCGGATGAGGATGGTATTCGTATGGGACCAGTCGACCTGCATCTACTGCGTCTATCAGAGTTATCTTTGGAAGTACGACTGGTCCAAAATACGAGAAAATCTTTTCGGTACCCTCAGGATCACCGTATCGCTTAGGGGTTGCACTCAGACCTAATCTCGCTCCTGCTTCAGTAAAAAGAAAGCGAGAATTTTCTCTGCTCCCAATTTGGTGGACCTCATCCGCCACGACTAAGAGATGGTCGCCTCCGCTCACGTTCGAGCGGAAATCATCGGATGCAGCTGTCCGCATTGTAGAAATGGTGATTCTGGGGCCGAGGGAGGCGTCAGAGTCCGTCATAGCCCTCAGTCTATTGGAACTTCGCCATCTAGTGTTTCCCGCGCCAGCCAACAACAGCGCCGCGTCTGGAATCTCTTCTGCAATCTCGTCCGCCCACTGTGAAAGAAGGAGGCGACTAGGTACCAGTATGATCGCAGCTTTCCCATCACAGACATGCTCTTTGATTGACGTTATCGCGGTGAAAGTTTTTCCGCTGCCCGTCGCGTGTTCAAAAATCCCCCGCCCTCCTGCTTTTGTCCAGTTTTCGATAGCCTTTGATTGGTGAGGCATTGGTATTCTGCGAGGCGCTTTAGGCATTGTATCCTCCGCAGCGAGAGATGTTAGGTTGGGCGAAGCGAACTTTTCGAAGAAATCTTTTGCCGATTTTGGCAGCGCACAAACCTTTATATCCTCGTCTTCACCACTCCAAAGTCCATCGAAATGCGCCTCGTGTTTGGTAATCCGATCTGCCTCAAGACCACCTCTCCAGCTACAAAATACTTCTATCGATTCAAAGTTGCCTTGCTTGCTCCACCCACTCCAAGTTTCATTCGCCGATCCCTTAAAGCTCACTTTGTTTTCTTGGCCGTCTGAGAATATCCCGATTTTCTCGTGATAGATGCCGCCCCGATCTCGACGCATCGCTATTTTCAAATCAAGCGATCCGATGGCGATCAACGTCGCAAGTGTCTTAGCCCCGACGGCTGTGTGAGGGTTCTCTAGCAATGCGTCGAACTGCTCGATCAGTATTGAAGCAAGTTCTGATTCCCGTTTTGCATATCCTTCCGTTATTTTTTCAACGTCTCCCGCGTCTAGTGCCGGAGAGCAAATCAACTGAATTCTTCCTCCTTTTCGAATAAAAGAGATTATGGATGGTCCAACTAAAAGGAATACGCTTGACCGAAAGTATCCCGCCGCTCTGCGGTATAGCTTCGCTTCTCGAAGGCAGCGCGTATAGAAATTCTCGACAGGATCATCCTTGATTGAGCGGTACTCGGTTTCGAGATTCAGAGATGCCAAATCGCCTGAATATCCATCGTCGTTGTGTGATAACGACGTTGCAATCATGATTTGGGGCCAGTTAACAAGCCGATTGCCAAGGAATAGCAGATCATCATTTACCTTGCCCGGCAAGGCCGATGAACCGCCCCTTGGAACCTTCAACGTAGTTTTTATCTGCCTCGACAGAAATCCATCGACGACCCAAACTTTCCGCAACACTTCCAGTTGTGTTTGATCCTCCGAACGGGTCGAACACGAGATCATTCTCATCGGTCAAAAACTCCACAAAGAACGCAGACAATGCCGGTTGCATCCTCGCTGGATGGCTCGGAAGGTCGTTTTCTTTGCAATAGTTTCGATATGCCGCATCCCACCCGGTGCCAGTGTATTTGAGTAGCGCTTCCGGGTAGTGCTCACCTGTTAGATCAAGTACATTTGGCCCGATCGAACCTCCATGATCTTTCAAAAAGCCTGTCTTTGAAATTACATGCCCGGACGGCCTCGTTCCAGCATTGTATGATTGCCTTTTCAGGAGCTTCTTCATGTCTTTGCTATAAGGATTGAGCACTCGCCTGTTGTCAGCTTTTGGAAACTCCGCTTTTGACAACCACCAGACATGTGTGAACGAGTCCTTCAGCCGCGCTCGTTTCAAATTCACCCACGCGGCAGGGCTGGGGAGCCGAGCGGGATTGTGGCAGATTACATGCTGGCATAAATTTAGATTTGCGGCTCGCTTGAAGGCTAGAAGCGTCTCTAGCGGAAGTGTAGACATTATCGGTGCGCCTTCCTCCCAGGCATTCCCAATCTCGATGACGATTGACCCGTCTTCAGTGAGCATTTCTGTCAGAGGTTTCGCGAGCGATTCAATCCACTGCAGATACGCTTCGCCCGTCTCGTTGCCGTATCTCTTTTTTCGCACCAGCGGGAACGGGGGTGAAGTGACGATCAGGTTTATTTTGCCGCGTTGCTTTCGCAGTTGCCTGGAATTGAAGGCATCTTCTATCTTGCTGTGCAGCATGACGCCCATTTCCGTGGTATATGCTTCTCGCGTAGCAGGCTCTTGGCGACTGTCTACTTTCTTTTTCTTCTGCGCCGTCAATGCACTATGCCTCAATCATTTGTTTTCCGAACGTTATTCGTAGACGTGACCCGCAAATATACCGTCAATAATTTCGTACTTCGCGTCGCTTATTCGGAGACGTTCGACGATTTCGGATCAACCTTATCTTTCCCCTTTACTTGACTATTCATAAACTAAAAACTGTTTTGCGCAACAGGAGGTTGCGTCCAAAGTGGGCGCTCAGATTTGCATGGTTCTTTGCTATTTAGTCCGTCCGCAATGCCAATTCGGCTATGGTCGTGAATGGCCCTGAATCAGGCCGAATCAGTAGCCGAAGTTTGCTCCCTTCTGGTGACGTGGAAACCGTTAGTGTCTTCTTTTTTGCTCGCTGGTGGAGGAACTACACGATAAGTCAAGAGAGATCATTTGTCCGGTAGCTGGGTTCCAAGGTCACATCGCAGTTCGGTCTAACGGGCTGGCTATTTGTTACCAAAATACGATTTTGTGAGAACAAATTTTCGCCGCTAATGTCTTTCCCTCAAGCGCCGGAAAGGCTATGTGTTCCGCAGGTGGCGGGGAGAAATTCATTCTTTCTACGGCCAAGATCAATCAGGACAAAACGTGTCCGAACCGGGAACAATATGATGCACACCGTACGCGAACCTTTTCGGTTTGCAGGGTCTACAAAACTGCCAAAAACGATCAAATGCAGTTACCTATTTGGATCTGAAGCACTGGCCAAAATCCCATTCAGATCAAACGTGCGGAAAAATAAGCGATTGAAATATTGTCGTAAAAAACCGTTTTCCTACAGGCTCGTGCCCATGTAGATTAGCAGTGCCTTTCGTAGAGTAAGTCAGGCTTCTGTTTCCCCAGAGAGGAACAGAAAATTGACTAGACATATACCTCTTCAAACCTATGTGCCGGTGCACGTAGCAAGCTGGATAAGAGAAGCCGCAGCTGCGCTTGACCTTACCGTTAGCGTGATCCTTCGCGATATCATCATGGCCGCCTACCGGGCGCAGGATGATGACAGCAGTTCCTGTCAAGATACAGACAAACCAGAGCGTCAATCGGTGTTTATTTCCATCGCGCTTGATGCGCTTCTAGCGGCCCATCCCGATAAAAATCTGCGCGCTAGGGTGTACGACGACTATGCCCGCAGGATCGATGATTTGGGCCTTCTGCAGTCTTCTGGCGGGGAGACCATCCATGAAGCGTAATCTTGGTAATTTCACGCGCGGTAGTCAGCTGCTTGGCCATTTTGGCTTCATGTTTGCCGCGGGGCTCAAACTGCCGCTTATCGTCGGCGTAATATTGCTTGCAATCGTCAGCTATGTGCAGGTCAAATCATCGCTCACCGACCACCAGCTCTATCTCATTTCGATGGACATTTATGCGCGCTTCTACAATTTTCTGGAACTTGATCCAGAGAAGCTTGTCAGCATTCGACAAATGGATGGTTCTACCCTTGAAATCGTGATTAGAAGCTTATCTGATTGGCCGCCGGTCCAGCGCGCGGTAGCGGAATTATGGGCCGCACTTGGTCTTGCACTTTTGTTCACAGCCATCACTTTTTTGCCAGCTTTTTTCATATTCTACTGGATTGTAGAGTTCTTCGGTGGTTCGTTCAAGGAAAAGCGGTTTGTGCGCGGTGCAACGCTTTCAAGCCTGCAAGATCTGAAACGGGCAATCTGGCGCGGTAATTTTAAGAAGCAGAACAGCGAACTCAAACCTGAACTGGGCTGGCTCTGGTGGCTTGTTGGCGCAATAAAACTCGCCCAATCTGGATTTTATATACCAGCAAAAATTGCCGGTATCAGCTATCCTTGGCGCAAAGAAATTGAGCACACCATGCTGGTTGGTACCACCGGAACGGGTAAAACTGTGGCGCTTCTCGATCTTATATCCCAGGCGCGAGAAAAAGGACAGCGAGCGGTTATTTTTGATCTTACCGGCGCCTTTATTTCCCGCTTTTATGATCCGGATCGGGATGTCATCTTAAACCCAATGGATGCACGCTGTCCGCAGTGGAGCCTGTTTGATGAATGCAGCAGTGTGTCTGAGTTTCATACTGCATCAGAGGCGCTCATTCCAAGCGATGGCGGCAGCAATGACCAGTTTTGGGTTTTGGGCGCGCGTTCTATATTCATGGAATCCTGCATGGCGCTTGTACGAGCAGGAACGCCGACCAATGCAGCGCTTGCCGAGCGGTTAATGACCGCTGATTTGTCAGAAGTTCATAAGCTGGTTGAAGGAACGCTTGCTGAACCTATGACATCGCCGGAGGCTGCGAAAATGGCTATCTCCATCCGCGCGGTTTTAAATGCCAATGCGCATGCATTGATGCTACTTCCAACTTCCGGTTCCCGCTTTTCGATCCGTGACTGAGTGCGGGGGAACGATAGCAAGCCGGGATCAATATTGTTTGTTTCAGCGCGCTATGTCGATATGGGCATTCTTTCCAAACTGCTTACCTTGTGGATGAATATTTCCATGCACACACTTATGTCTATGAATACCGCGCGCGACCTCAGGCTCTGGTTTTTCATGGATGAATTGGGCGCATTGCACCGTCTGCCAGCGCTCGAACAAGGCCTTCAAACGGCGCGCAACTTTGGCGGCGCAATCGTCACGGGCATCCATACATTTGCAAAACTCAAGGAGGTTTATGGCGAAGATATCGCCAAGACCTTGGCATCCCTGTCGCGAACAAAACTAATACTGGCATGTGGGGACAAAGGAACGGCAGAATGGTGCTCTGATGCTATAGGCCATCAAGAGGTCGTCGAGATCGATGAAGGCTATAGCTATGGTCATGACAATGCCCGTGACGCGGTCACATCCAATAGCAAAACGACGATCAAGGCGTTGGTACTTGCTGATCAGCTTACTAATCTTGAAAGTCTGTCAGGCTATATCAAATTTGCCGATGGCTTTCCTGCCGCGGAAATAAAACTTGAACCGCAGGACAGGGTGACTGTTGCGGATGGTTTTGAACCGAGAGACGACAATCCCGGGATGGACAGAGCTATGCTGCCACCAAAGCCCGATGATCGTCCAGACGGTGATGACAAGCGCGCGGCGGTTGAGGATGGCGGCACAGGGATTGAGCCGAAAAGCGGCGAAGAACAGTTGGCATTTGACGAACAAAGTGAAGCTCACGCGGTCGGCAAAGCAGGAACGCAAGGCAACAAGGTCGAGCACGAAACGGATCTCTTGTCGGCGGTGTTTGATGCGCGCGATCACGCCCGCGTAGATAACAAACAGCCGGAGCAAAAGGGCTCAGATGCCAGCTTTCGGGCGCATAAAAACCCGACCACCCGACGCCAAAAATACGAAAACTCTCCCGAACGATCAGGCAGTCCAAATGATGGAAATGGGCAAGATCAAAAAGCTGCCGGTCAAAAACCAGGCGCTCCTCAAAAGCCCCTGACCCCGCAAAAGCCACCCTCCGTGGAAGATGATCGCGACCCCATGAAGGAGCAGCGCGAAGGCGCCATTGGATCGCGCGAAATCGATGATCTTGGTGACATGGACATATGAGGACGTTGCACAGGCCGCTGACCCTGAACCCAAAGCGCGGGCGTTATTTTCGGAGCGCGCTCCATCCCATCGATCTAGGGAGCATAAGCTGATGCTTTCGGTTGCCAATGTTCGCTCTGCTGGCGGCGCAGCCAACTATTTCGCTGCGGATAATTATTACACCAAGGCTGACGCTGATCGTTCGGGAGAGTGGGCTGGGAAAGGTGCCGCATATGTGGGTCTTAAAGGCGAGGTGGATGCCGCGCGGTTTGGGGCGCTTCTGCGCGGTGAACTGCCAGATGGCACGCGCCTGGGCAGCGAAGCGAGAGGACACCGGGCTGGAACCGATCTTACTTTTTCTCTCCCCAAAAGCTGGTCATTGCTGGCTCTTGTTGGCGGCGACAAGCGTATCATCACCGCCTATCGCGTGGCAGTCAAAGAGACGATATCCTGGGCGGAGAAAAACGCTGCTGAGACAAGGATTATGACAGCGCGAAAGGAAAAAATCGTACCCACTGGCAATCTCGCCGCGGCTCTGTTCCAGCATGACACCAACCGCAATCAGGAACCCAATGTCCATTTTCATGCCGTGGTTGCCAATGCAACGCGCGCAAATGATGGCAAATGGCGCTCCCTGCGCAATGACAAACTCTGGTCAATGAACACGCTGCTCAACAGCATGGCTATGGCAAGGTTCAGGCTCGAAGTGGAGAAACTGGGATATGAAACCGGCCGTCAGGGCAAGTATGGCAATTTTGAAGCTGCTGGCATATCCCGCGCGCACATTATGGCTTTTTCATCGCGCAGGAAGGAAATCCAATCTACGCGCCTTGGGCCGGGCCTCGAAGCAGGTTTGATCGCGACACTGGCAACCCGGTCGCCCAAAGAAAAGATCGCAGACCGGGCAAAGCTCGCGGATGATTGGCGAGAGGCAGCGCTAAACAGGGGCCTTGACCTTGATGCGATTATCGACCGCGCGAACGCTAACAGGCTGGAACGCGCGGAACCAGGTAAAGCGCTGACCTCTTTGGTCGAGCGCGGAAAAATGTTGCTGAGCGCGTTCGCAGCCAAGATAAAAGCGCCGCCCTCTGATCCGCTGATACCAAAGGACATATTATCCAAACCGGCTGCAGAGATTGCGGCGGCGCAGGCGACAGCTTCCGCCATCCGCCATTTAGGACAGCGCGAGGCAGCCTTTGCCGTCACCGATATCTTGAAAACCGCGCTCGATTTTGGATTACCGGCGACCATTGCGCCTATTGAAAAGCGTGTGAAGGAGTTGGAGAGCTCCGGTTATCTTGTGCGGGGGCAGGGGGCATCCAAAGGGTTTTTGACGACGCGCGATGCCCTTGGGCTGGAAGATCGTATTTTGAATGCCGTTGAAACCGGGCGCGGGCGGGGCGCGCCGGTTCTTGCAAGCAATGTGTCCGGCGAAAAGCTGCAGAAACTTGCCGAGGCAAAATATGGTATGACGCTCAACCTGGGGCAAGAAGAGGCAGGCAAACTCATATTATCGTCCCGCGACAGGATTATTGCCGTTCAAGGTATAGCAGGAGCCGGCAAGAGCAGTCTGCTCAAACCAGCCGCGCAGCTTTTGCGCGAACAGGGCAAAAGCGTCCTTGGCCTTACTGTACAAAACACGCTCGTTCAAATGTTGGAACGCGATACCGGCATCACATCGATGACGCTTGCCAAATTCATAGGAAACCACAAGGCGCTGCTTGAGGACAAGCCAAATTCAAAGGCACTCGCTTTGGCCAAAACGGCGATGAAGGATCATGTGCTGGTGCTTGATGAAGCCTCCATGGTTTCCAATATCGACAAGGAAAAGCTGGTCCGGCTTGCTAACATTCTGGAAACAGATCGCCTTGTCATGATTGGCGATAAAAAGCAGCTTGGCGCTGTTGATGCGGGCAAACCTTTTTCGCTCATGCAATCTGCTGGTGTTGAAACAGCCAAGATGATTACCAATCTTCGCGCGCACGACAAAACGCTGCGTCGCGCGCAATATGCAGCGCAAGCTGGCGATATATCCGGGGCGCTCGATTATCTCAGCGACAATATCGTTGAAGTTGCAGAAGATAGCGCCGTTGTTGCCGCAGAACAGTGGCTTTCCTTGCCTCCTGACGAGCGCAAGGCCACTTCCATTTACGCATCGGGCCGGCGTCTGCGCGGCGAGGTGAACGAAGCTGTCCAGACCGGTCTCAAAGCCAATGGAGAATTGGCTAAGACCGAGTTTACGGCCGAAACATTGTCGCGCGTTAACCTGACACGCGAGGAACTGCGCTCTCTGTCAGCTTACAAGCCCGGCATGGTCCTGGAATTGGCAAAAGCTGAACGCAGCCAGGGACTTCACAAGGGCCAATATGGCGTAAAGTCGGTCGACCGATCCCGCAAAATGGTATTGTTATCCGATTGGAAGGGCAGAAAACACCGCTTGCGCCCGGCAAAGCTGCGTTCGCATGGAAGTGACGATAAGCTTGCACTTTTTGAAAAGAAAGACCTGACGATATATTCTGGTGATCAGATCCGGTGGACCGATAGCGATCATAAACGCGGGCTCTATAACGCTGCGCAGGCCAAAATCATGGAAATCACAAGAACCCATGTCCTGGTGCGCGCCGCGGACGGAGCCGAGCATCAGCTTGGCCATAATGATCCGATGCTAAAGCGTATTGATCTAGCCTATGCGCTCAATGCCCATATGGCTCAGGGCCTGACTTCGGATCGCGGTATTGCCTTGATGAACAGCCGGGAGCGCTATCTGTCAAACAAGCAAATATTCTTGGTGACGATTACGCGCCTGCGTGATCAGTTGACGCTGATTGTTGATAATCGCGACAAGTTGGAAGCCGCCCTAGGGCGCAATGATGGCGCGAAAACATCAGCGCTTGAAGTGACAAACCGGCTTGGCAAAGCCGCTGCCAAAGGCTTGGCGAGCGTCAATGAACAGAGCCATGACAATGAAAGGAACAATCAACCCGATCTCGCCAAGGAAGCGGAAAAAGCCATGGAAATTACATTGTAGGGAAGGGCGCGCAATGGGCCCGGTTAAAGTGCGCGGCCAAACCAGATAACGCGTCCGATTATTTCAACGCTTTCTCGCTCAACACCATTCTAGGTGGGATAGGCGGCATTGTCACTTGCAATTGTAATGAGTTTGCCGCTTGGGCCGAGCGCAATACGCTTTACCACCAGCGCGTCATCAGAGCGGATCACATAGACACCGTCGCGCAGTCTTGATCCATGATCTGATGCATCGACCAGGACGTCATCGCCGTTTGACAATGTCGGCTCCATGGAATCGCCCATCACTCGGATCAAGGACAGGCTAGGCGCTTTGGCAGGCGTTATCTTGCGTAGCCATTTTTCATCAAAACCCATCCGGTTTTGCCGGTTCTCGCTTGTCGCAATTGCGCCAAATCCAGCTGATGCATCCACATCGAGAGTAGGAATTTCTACCATTCCGCTAGGAGTGACCGGCGGCGGACCGCCCAGAAGCTCCTCATCAATGCCGTAAAAGCCGGCCAGCTGGCGCCTGTCGTCCGGGTCAAGTTTTCTTGGTGTGCCGCGTTTGATAAACTGCTGTATATAGGCCGGGTTACGGCCAAGCATGCGCGAGAGGCCGGAATAATCGTCTCCGTTCTTACGGATCAGCCGATCCAGTGTTTCTCGTACATCATCCATTTATCGTGCCTTTCAAACCCCTAATAGGATTTATCCTAGGCTCAGGATGCATCAAATTGCTTGCATATCGTTAAAGTTGTTGATTCAACATGCTTCACACAAAGGAGATGTTTGCATGAATGATTTACCGATGTTGAGCGAGGCACAGATACGCCGTATCAAGCCATATTTCCCGCTGTCTCACGGTGTCCCCGGAGTTGATGACCGACGGGTGCTCTCCGGGATAATCTATGTCATCAAGAACGGCCTTCGCTGGTGTGATGCTCCAGCGGGTTATGGTCCTCACAAGACGCTCTATAGCCGGTTTGTCCGGTGGAGTAAGCTGGGGGTCTTCAGTCAGATATTTGCAGCGCTGGTAAAACAGGCTGGTGAATCCGATGTGCTGATGATCGACGCGACGCACCTCAAGGCGCACAGGACAGCTTCCAGCCTGTTCAAAAAGGGGCTCTACCCAGATGTATCGGGCGCACCAAAGGCGGCCTGAACTCCAAACTACACGCCGTTTGTGATGGCGAAGGCAGGCCTGTTGCGCTGTGTCTGACCGAAGGCCAGATGAGCGACCACAAGGGCGCAAAGCTGCTCTATCCGGCGCTGCCTGAACGCGCCTGCGTGATGACCGGTGACAAAGGCTATGACAGCGATGAATACCGCGCCGCCCTCAAGGCCAAGGGCATCACACCGTGCATCCCGCCGCGAAAGGGGCGCACAATGCCCGCGCACTTCGACAAACAGCTCTACCGGCAACGCCACAAGGTCGAGAACATGTTTGGAAAACTCAAAGACTGGCGGCGTATACACACGCGCTATGATCGAAGGGCAGATACCTTCATGGCCGCCATAACCATCGCTGCTATCTGCGCCTTCTGGATCAATTAATGAATCCTGAGCCTAGACAATATGCAATCTTCCTACTAGGGCCTGTTGACAATCCGCGCCTAGCAATGAGCGTTGCGGTGAGATACCAGTTGGCGGCATAGCTGGTGTCGGTCTTGTCGTATCGGGTTGCTATACCTCTGAATTTCTTGATCTTTGCGAAGTAGTTTTCGATGAGATGACGCCACTTGTACATGTGCGCATCGTAGTCTCGCTGCACGTTTCGGTTTGCTTTGGGCGGGATGACAGCAGCAGCGCCTCGCGTGTCGAGGTCCTGCAGGAGCCAGTCAGCGTCGAAAGCCTTGTCGGCCAGAAGCGCTCCAAATGAGACCTCATGGATCAACGGAGCCACCCCCTTCATATCGTGCGGCTGTCCGGGCAGAAGCAGGAACCGCAGCATATTCCCGAGCGCATCCACCAGTGCGACGATTTTGGTTGTCAGCCCGTCACGAGACCGCCCGATGGCCTGATGCTGAGCCCCCTTTTGCGCCCGAAGCCTTCTGATGGGCCTGGACAATCGTTCCGTCGATGAGAACATATTCGAGGTCTGGCTCACCATTCATGCCATTGAAAAGACTCTCGAAAATGCCTGCTTCCGCCCACCGGCGAAACCGCTTGAACACCGTATTCCACTTCCCGAATTCACCGGGCAGGTCACGCCAGGGTGCCCCTGTCCGGACCCGCCATAGTATCGCCTCCATGAAACGCCGGTT
The DNA here is from genome assembly GCA_951813595.1 of uncultured Parasphingorhabdus sp. Lineage (GTDB taxonomy): Bacteria > Pseudomonadota > Alphaproteobacteria > Sphingomonadales > Sphingomonadaceae > Parasphingorhabdus. Next base: position 398,102 of record CATOTQ010000001.1, read on the forward strand.
ATCGCGACCCGTCGCGCCCGGGTCCCCGGCCTTGCCTGGCAGGAGCGGCGCAATCTTTTTCCAAAGCTCATCCGAAATAACAAAACGCTCTTCATTCATTCATTCAAACCTCCATTTGGGAAGCTTGAAGCAGAGTTCAGCAAGTTTGGGAACCCCGAATGTCAACAGGCCTTAGTCTACAAAATTTGGGGCGCGCTTCTGCATGAATGCGTAAACCGCTTCGACCTGATTGGGTGTGCGGCTGACCTTGTCCTGCCCTTCGGATTCCGCCAGCAGGATTTCATCTTCGTTCATATCCGGCAGCTTGTTGATTAGCTCTTTTGCAAGCTGCACCGCCTGCGGATGTTTGCCTGCAATCTCCGTCGCGATTTCCATAGCTTTGGCATGCGGATGATCGGCGAGATGCGTCACAAAGCCCAGTTCCTTGCCTTCTTCGCCAGTAAAAATGCGGTTGGTGTAAGTCAGTTCACGCAAAATATCATCACGCACAAAGCTGCGCCAGGTTGTGTAACTGCCCATGTCAGGAATAAGCCCCCAGCGCATTTCCATGATCGACATTTTCGCATCGGGCGCAACCACACGTATATCAGCCGCGCTGGCAAATTGCAGGCCGCCGCCGATGCAGGGGCCGTGCACCGCCGCGATAACCGGCGCCTTCAACTTCCGCCAGAGCAGCACGATATGCTGGAACTTGTTAGCATTGCTGTGGGTTCGCTCGGCGAGCGTATGTTTGAGCGGAGATTTTTCGCCATCATTCTCGGAAGCCGCTGCAGCGGAGGCCGCGAAGTTCGCCATGTCGAGACCGGCACAAAACGCTTTACCCTCGCCAGACAGGACAATGGCGCGAACATCCTCCATGATAGCGAGCTTCTCGCCAGCCTCGACAATCGCATCAATCTGCTCGCCATCAAGCGCGTTCATCTTCTCCGGTCGGTTGAACCGGACATCGGCGATATGGTTTTCAACGGAAATGGTGACGCGTTCTGACATGGTTTTCTCCTTCTTCGTCACCCCAGCGAAGGCTAGGGTCTCCGACCGCTAGCCGCAATGACGAGTTCCAGTCGCCTGAGATCCCAACCTTCGCTGGGATGACGGATTGTTACGATTCTCAGTCCTGTTTAATCGCCCAATTAACAAGCGGCAACTGATCATTACCGAAATACATGCGTTCCCCTTTTTTGGCACCATCGCCGAACGGCACAAAGATGCTAGGCGAACCATAGGAACCACGGGCAATTGCCTCCTCGGTATTGGCGCGCAACCGGTCCTTGATCACCTGATCCTGCGTCTGCGCGGCCAGCGCCTGCCCGTCCAGCCCAACCTCATTGGCTATTGCAATCAGCACTTCCGGGTCATCCAGATTGCGCTGGTCGCCATAGCAAGCATCAAACGCGGCGGTTGCGAATTTGTGCAAAGCCGCTTGATCCTCCTCCAGCGCGCAGCAGACCCGCATCGCATAGACCGATTTCACCGGATGGTGCTCCGACGGAAAATTCATCGCAACGCCGGCCAGCTTCGCCCAGTCTTTGAGCACACGAAAGCTATGCACCAACTTGATATTGTCCGGATTTTCCCGCGCTGCGTAAACGCTTTGGTTCACCGCGTTAAACACACCGCCAACCAGGAATGGCCGCCACACAATCTCTGCATCATTTTCCGCAATGATCGGCTGGATGTTGTGAAAGGCGAGCCGCGTCCATGGAGAGGAGAGGTCGAAGAAGAAGTCGATTTTTTTGATCATGAGATGGTTAGTTTCTTTTCAAAGTTGCCAAAATTGCCACCCAGACTTCGCAGTTTGACCCGCACCGGCATAGTGGTGGTAGGCCACAGGGTCACGCCAGGTCACACCCCCTAAAGCAAAAGCTGTTCTGCCCGGTAGGAAATTTTACCACAATACTTGGGAAAGACAGCCATGGACGCGTGTGCGCCTGCGTTCGCGCGCGTAGCAAAAAAGTGTTCCCGACATCGGGAGAGGAGCGGCAATGGATGGGTTGAGTAGAAGCATCGTAAAGCCCCGCCATCGTCATTGGACAATTGGGCGCCGGACAATTGGGCGCCGTGCCGATGCCGATGCGGTCGTGGGGGCGTTCGCCTTTTACCTTGTGGAAGGTGCCGAACAGGATATCGAAGAGGATGAATTCCCCACCATAGTTGGAATCGCCAACTTCCTTGTTGGGATAATGGTGGTAGCGGTGATTGTCACCGGTCGAGAAGATATATTCCCAAAATCCCAGCTTGAGGTCGATATTGGCATGCTGGAAAATTCCGATGGTAAGCTGCATGAGAATGGCCACCATGATAATTTCCGCCGGTGGCTGCAGCAACGCATAGGGGACTGCAAACAGAACCGCCTGCCCGACCACTTCAACAGGGTGGCTGCGGATGCCATTGAGCCAGTAGAGCCGTTTCACCGAGTGATGCGCCGCGTGGAAACGCCACAGGAACGGCACCTCGTGCAGGGCGCGGTGGAGCCAGTAGCGGAAAAAATCCTTGATCAGGATGAACAGGAATACCTGCACTAATGCGGGTAGCTGCGTCGGCCAAAGACCATGTCCGTACGATTCCATCGCTTCAACAAGTCCGACCAGAAAAAGAACCTGGATCAAATATTTTGAAAATCCGTTCCAGAATGCGCCAGAGATAAACATCATTAGATCAACCGATGTGTCATTCCCGCCTTCCAGCCAGTTGCGGCTATAGAGTAGCAGCCGTTCGAGCGGAGCCACGATCAGGCCGATGACGACTGGAATAAGAGCGAGCGTAGTGAGCGATTGCAGCGAAGCACCCGCTTCGGTGGCTGCAAATCCGACAAATAGCCCCGCGATCATTATCACCGGGAACAGGACATGCTGCAAAATACGTTTTAGCGCCGTCCCGTCCAGCTTGTGTGATAACCCGTCTAAATGCCGCAGCGCCCAGTTCATCGGGCGCACAATCAGATATGATCCCAGAACCTCTATATCCCAGAACCTCTATAAGGTTTAGTGGAATGCCCACCCATTTTTCGAGCATCCAGCCGATGCGAGTCTGCGAACGCAGTGTTCTGTTCTGATAACTATTATCCGATCCCTGATCGGATTCTAGCGATTGGAACATGGTTTTTGTGGTCGCCATATGAGCCCTTATAATCCTGGTTTCGGTCGATTGCTGCTAAATATATTGATAAAGAGAACATGTTTATTATATGGAGTGATATGACCTGTCAAGCGAGCGACAAGTCTCGCGGAGAAAAAAGACTATGTCCAAAAAGCTATTTTTTATCTTGGTAGTGTTCGGCTTGATCGCTTTTCAACTTTATCGGATCGCAAGGGATGCCGGTACATTCGTCGAAGTTCAGTCTGTCAGTTATGGCACTTGTAGGAAAATGCATGGCCCTCCTAGCTCGGAAGACATGAACATTGATGCCAATAACCGGGTCGCGTTTATTTCATCCGGAAATGGCCGTAAAGTTTTTGAAAGCTACAGATCAGGAAATGAGGAGAATGTGGCCAACGGTGATATCTGGTTGCTCGACCTTTCGGACAAAGACAGTCGGCCACGCCGATTGAATGTGAATGCTGGTGGGGTCTTTCGTCCGCATGGCATTGACCTGCTCCATTTGAAAGATGGCCAACGTGAACTGTATGTCGTCAACCACCCGGCCCGCGATCAACATGAGATTCTAGTATTTACCGTTAATGCCGATCACAGCCTGGCTCTGAAACGTCGCATTCATTATCCGGAACTCATTTCGCCCAATGACATCAAAGCTGTGGCCAGTGAACAGTTTTTTGTAACCAATGATCACGGTAGTCCGCAATCATCTTTCATGGCCAGAATTGAGGAGTATCTCGGGCTTTCCCGATCCTCCATTAGCTATTTCGACGGTTCAAAGGGGTCTTTCCTCCTGAAAGGCCTAAAAAGTGCTTAACGGTATCATGCTCTCAAAAGACCAGAAGACACTATATGTGGGAGAAGCATTGGGGCGAAGCGTGAAACGATTCAAACGAGGCACTTCCATCCGAGAATGGGATTTTGTCGATGTGATTTCCGTTGATACCGCGGTAGACAATTTGGAGTGGAGCGAAGATGGCAAACTTCTTGCCGGAGCGCATCCCAAAATATTTGATCTATTGGCGCATATTGGCGATGCGACAAAAGTCTCTCCGTCTCATGTGATCAGCATCGATGTCGATCAGTCACCGATGGCTTCTAAAACCATCTATATGAATGATGGTCGCGAGCTATCGGGTTCGAGCGTTGCCACAACATTAAAAGGCGAATTATTGATAGGTGGTATATTGGAAACGCATTTCCTGCGATGTTCGAGAAACCAACACCGTAATCTAAAGCTTTGATCCGATTGGAGTATCGATATACGGTATCGTTGAGATGCGAAACAAAGGTTCCACATGCCCAGGCCAGCCTTAACTGCCGAACAAAAATCTGGAATGCGCAGGCATATTCGAGATGCCGTGCTGCGCATCGCCCGACGTCGGCAACTGGAACCAAACGATGTCCGCGGTTGGGAAGAGATTACAATTCGCGATGTCATCAAGGAAGCTGAAATCTCTATTGGAACCTTCTACAAATATTTTAAGGATAGGTCAGAACTAGGTCAATTTCTTTGGTTGGAGCCGGTTCAAGGACTAAAATCTGCGATGCAAGCTGACTTTGACCAGACTGAAAATCCCGATGACAAGATCCGAGTATTGCTTGAACATTATGTCAGGTTTTCCATCGAAAATCACCGCGTGTTTCGCGGCGCGTTTCTTTTTGTACGGCCTGAGGATCAAAAACCAACTGAAACCGTTCCCTTGAAAGATGATATTTTCTACACGAATCTCTGCACTGCGTTGGAGCAAGGACAAGATTGCAAAATTTTCAGATCGTTTGAAGTCCACGAAATGGCTCAACTCTTCTGGGCGGCGATTCATGGCAGTTTGTCTCTGCCTGCAAATCTAGATCGTTATGAGTTTGACAATCCAGAAAAAATTGCGGCGAATATGATACAAGAGCTGCTTTCGCTAGTCGCAGTTTCGAAAGAATGTAAAGCCTGAGCAGAAGAACTTCTATGGATCAACATGATCCGCCTGCTCACCCCTTGCTCAAGAACTTCTTGATGCTTCGCGCCGCCTGCCGAATCCGCTGTTCATTCTCGACCATCGCCAGCCGCACAAAGCCCTCGCCTTCGTCACCAAAACCGGTGCCGGGGGATACAGCAACACCTGCCTCAGCAATCAACTGCTTGGCAAATTCCATCGAGCCCTGTTCCTTGAACTGCTCGGGGATTGGGGCCCAGGCGAACATGCTGGCTTCAGGGTAAGGAATGTTCCATCCGGCGCGGCCAAAGCTTTCGACCATGATGTCGCGGCGGCTTTTGTAGAGCGCGCGGTTTTCATCAACAATGTCCTGTGGTCCATTGAGTGCCGCGGTTGCCGCGACCTGGATCGGCGTGAAGGCACCATAATCGAGATAGCTTTTAACCCGCGTCAGTGCGCTGATCAGTTTCTGGTTGCCCACCGCAAAGCCCATGCGCCAGCCTGGCATGGAGTATGTTTTGGACATGCTGGTAAACTCGACCACGCAGTCTTTCGCACCCTTAATCTGAAGCATGGAGGGCGTTGGTGTGTCGCCGAAGTAAATCTCTGCATAGGCAAGATCGCTGATTACCCACAGCTTATGCTCGCGCGCAAAGTCGACGACTTTCTGGTAAAAATCGAGATCGGCAACATAGGCGGTCGGGTTGCTGGGATAGCCCATGACGAGCACTGACGGTTTCGGCACGGAGTAGCTCATCGCATATTCGAGACGTGTGAAAAAATCCGGACCGGGAGCCGCAGGGATCGAACGGATCGCCGCACCCGCGATGATGAATCCGAATGTGTGAATCGGATAGGATGGATTGGGTGCGAGAATAACATCACCGGGTGCGGTGATCGCCTGCGCGAGGTTTGCGAGGCCTTCCTTGGAACCGAGCGTGACAACAACTTCGCTGTCCATATCGAGATCAACGTCAAAGCGGCGCTTATAGTAAGCGGCCTGAGCCTTGCGCAAACCCTTAATGCCTTTGGACGCGCTGTAGCGATGCGCGCTGGGATCATTGGCTACTTCGGACAATTTGTCGATGACATGCTGTGCAGGCATTCCGTCCGGATTGCCCATGCCGAGGTCGATAATATCCGCGCCCGCCGCTCGCGCTTCCGCCTTCATCGCGTTCACTTCAGCAAACACATAAGGTGGCAGGCGTTTAATGCGGTAGAATTCTTCGGACATTATCCCTTGGCTTTCATTGGTTGCGTTTCAGGAACGCGAAGCCTTGCGGAATTTTCAAGAGAATGTCGAGTGTTGTCTGATCGTATCAAGGAAATGCCATGTCGAGCTGGCCAATTCGGGTGTCAGGGACACCGTCATATAACCGCGATTGGACGTGTCGGCCCAATGCAGCTGGGAATTGGTCTCGCGCAGCGCCCTAGTGATGTCATCCGGTTGTGCACCGGGGAAGAAATTTTCGAAGCCGGGAGAGGTCACGCTCTGCCCGGCAAATTCTACGCCAGCCGGCGTGCCATCGACGTCCAGATTAAACGCCCAGCCATTATGGCTATCTCCGGTCAGAACGATGAGATCGGCATTTGCATTGGCGATTTCCCGTAAAATGCGATCTCGTGCCGCCGTATAACCATCCCAGGCATCCATATTGAACGGCAATCCCGCCTGTGCCGCCATCTGTCCTATTTTTACGCGAAGCTGGACGAACGGAGGTGCGTTGGGATCAACCCAGTTACTTGTCTCCTGCGGAGATTTGAGACTGCCCATGATGCACTGCTGTGACCAGACTTGCCACTTGGTGCCGCTCGCTTACGCACCGCCCAATCGCCCTCGTTGCTGTCATGATTTTGCGCGCCAGTCTTGGGCGCATCATTGGTAAACTCGTGATCATCCCACATCGCGATCATTGGAAAGAGCTGGTGGAGCCGCTGCAGGTTCGGATCCTTGCGATAGGATGCATAGCGAAGCCGGTAGTCGGCTAAGGCTATCATTTCATGATCCGGCGCAACCAAACGCCCTGCCAATGATTGCTCCTTAGAAGGATAAACACCAAGGCCATATTCGTAGAGATAATCACCGGTATGGACGATCAAGTCGAGATCATTACGCGTCGCGGCATGGGCATAAGCATTGAAATATCCGAAGGGCATATTGGAACAACTGAACACGCCCATATTGAACTTTTGGGTAGGCCCGTTCGCGTCCGGCCGGTTGCAGACTTGGTTCCATCCGGCGCGATAAAGCGATAAAAATACCATTTGTTCGCTTCCAAGCTTTCAACGTTGATTTTTGCAATATGGTCGCGGCTGGCCTGCGCGGTCACATCTAAAGCGGCAGACGTGCGCCCAAAATCCAGTTGTTCGCTTAACTCGACGGTCAGTTTGGTATCACCGTCAGCGACATAGCGTGTCCAAAGCAGAATTGAAAACTCGGAAGGCTCGCCACTGGCAACGCCGTGGGTAAAACCCTTGGCTCCCGTCAAGGCGGCCGATGCAGGCATGCTCATCGCGCCCAGACCGAAAGTCCCCAGAGCCATGAGCTGACGGCGATCAATATTAACGGTCATGTTTTACCCTAGGACGCCGAGCGTCAATAAAATGAAAAAGAAAATCAGGATGCTGATAAACGTAAAAAAGAACAGGAATATGACACGGATAAACGCCTCGGGTCGTGACAGGGAATAGGCGTGTCGCAACTGCCGGTACATGTGGATAGGTGGGTAAAATATCAGCAGCCCGCCCCAGATTCCATCCGATACTCCAATGGCAGCCAAGACGGCGCAAGTGATGAACAGTAATGACATGAAGGCGATCGAATAAGTCGCGAAAACGGCGTGATCATAGAAATGAAACCCGCGCCTTCCGATGACGGTCAGCCAGACAAACGGAATAGATATCGGGATCAGTAACCAGGCGAATTTATAACCATTTGCCTGTAGCTTATAGAGCAGCAGGTCCGGGTTGGAGGTCACATTTTCTACAGCGCTGCGGAGAAATTGGTCGGCCTCGGGTGAACCCGTGCTAATCTCGCTGGTATCGTTCAGAATGTTACCATCCCGAATATCTTCCATACCGTCCTGGATTTTTTCCAAGTCTTCGTCACTGTAGTTGCCAACCTGCGTATTTCCGTCGGAAAGGTCGATATCTGGATAAGGCGGATCTTCTCCAGTCACTGTCGCAAGGATATTGCGTCCCTTTTTCAGATCAAGGATTTCGTTTTCAAGCTCAATCAGCTTTTCGCCGCTCGCCTGCGGCAATTGCGCAGTCTTGGCCTCGATCTGGCCATCCATCTGGTCAGATTGGGTGGCTATCCCGGAATCCACTCCGGCATCCAGAACATCGTCAGCGCCGGAAGAAAACGGGTCGCCCAAGAACGAAAACACCGCGAACATCATGAAAATGGAAAACAGAAACAGCGCCATCGGCGAAATAAAACGCGCCCGCTCGCCATGAATGTAACGCCGGGTCAGATCCCCGGGCTTCCAGGCCAGTAATGGCAAGGTACGCCAAAACTTGCCCTCAAAATGTAATACACCATGCAGAATGTCGTGCCACAGCGCGCCAATGGAACGGTGCACCGGAGACTTCTCCCTCGGCGCGGACAAGCTTACCCTCGTCATCAACCGCTTTCGCGACCAGACCGCCCTCCACTGCTGCGCCGATTGCTTCAATTTCATCCGACATAAGTGCAGTTTTCGCGCTGTCGGGGGAATAAGGCAAGCGGCTTTTTGGAAATCGTCGCCTGCCTTGGACTCAGCGACTACATATCCATAGCTTCAGCGACTTCGACCGTGCCGCCATTGCTCAGTGCTGGGCAACCTTTTGCCATTTCAATAGCAGCGTCCATATCGGCAGCATTGACCAGCGAGTAACCGGATATCGGGTTCGCACCGCCGTCGTCTGCCACACCCGATGCCGATACCGTTTTGGACGGTCCGCCCGGATTGCCAAAATCCACAGCATCTTCGCCCATTCCGCCGAGCCAAGATTGCCACTTGGTCATGACTTCTTCAACTTCGGCAGTGCTATCCGGCATGCTGCCGCCATATAGGCAAATATAAATTTTGGCATTTCCTCTCTCCTCTTGTGAAATTTTCTTTTCAGGCAAATATCCCGTCGAGCTTTGTGAAGGTCGACTGCCATCCGTCCTGATGCGCCTCAAAGCTCTCTTCATCTTCCAGACCGCTATGACACATTGTCAGCCTCACACCGTCACCATCTGGCTCAATCAGAAAGCTGACCTCGCTCTCATGTCCGCGCACGTCATCATCGTCATACCAGGCCCAGCTATAGCGAAGCCGGTGTGGCGGACTATATTCGATAATGTCGCCCGACACCTTGTGCAGCGATCCGGTATCATCGCCGCGCATGGTTAGCGTCCATGCGGAGATTCGTTGCACTGCTTCTGGGCGCACCGAATATAGGCGTCGCTGGCGATCTACACGCTGTTCCAACAAGCCCGCACCGCGCAAGACCTTCAAATGGCGAGAAAAGGCCGGGGAGGAAATGGGTGCAGTCTCGGCAATCTCGCCTGCGCTCAATTCTCCTTCGCGCAACAGGCGGTCTACAATCGCAAACCGCGTTGGATCGCCAAGGGCAGCAAATATCGGTGAAAGCTGGTTCATGGAAACTCTTTTATTAACTGATTCGTTATTTAACATATCCATTATTTAAATAGAGTCAACCGGAAACGGATATCCCCGAAAATTGCAAATATCCATATAATATGATATATCATCACTAGTTAAGAGATGGCTTGAAGGGAATGTCTAATGATCATCACAGCAAAGCGGAGTTTGCATCTGCAAAAGGCTCAACCGGTTGACAGTCGTCCCATGGCAGAGCTCAATATCACCCCGCTAATCGATGTCTTGCTTGTACTGTTGGTCATGCTGATGCTGTCTGAACCGCCCCGGGATTGCCGGAGGCTATTTGGTTTAAGTTACGCTGCCACGGGTGTTTCGTCCAGCGTAGCATAATAGTTTTTCTCAGCTTGTGCTGGCGGGATGTTTCCGACTGGTTCAAGCAGCCTTTTATTGTTGAACCAGCCGACCCATTCCAGCGTAGCATATTCAACGGCTTCAAACGAGCGCCAGGGACCGCGCCTGTGGATGACCCCGGCTTTGTAAAGGCCATTGATTGTCTCGGCCAAAGCGTTGTCATAGCTGTCACCAACGCTACCGGCCGATGGTTCTATCCCTGCCTCCGCCAAGCGTTCTGTATATTTGATTGATACATATTGGCTGCCACGGTCACTGTGGCGGACAAGGCCGAGCGGACAAGGCGCTGTCTTATCGCTGACTGTCGTGCGCACCGGTTTGCCGCGAATGACGCCTTGCAAACCCATATCGCGCATCAGCCGTTCCACAGTGCAGCGCGGGGCATCAAAGCCTTCGCGCTTCATCTGTCGCCACACCTTGCGGTATCCATAAACTCCGAAGTTCTCGGCAAATACACGCTTGATCCCTGGCTTCAGGACCAGGTCACGTTGTCCACGCACTGACAGTCGCGCCCGGTCTCTGCGCTTGGCAACGTGGTCATGATAAGTGGATGGGGCGATAGGCAGAACCCTGCACATCGGCTCGACCCCGTATGTTCCACGATGACCGTCAATAAAGGCGATCATCTCTTGAACGGGCGGTCGAACTCCGCCTGAGCAAAATATGCTGATGCTTTGCGCAATATCTCATTGGCTTGCCGAAGCTCCCGATTCTCACGTTCCAGTGCCTTCATACGCTCTGCTGTATCTGTTGGAATACCAGCGCACCTCCCGCTATCGACTTCTGCCTTCTTGACCCATTCATTGCGGGTCTGAGGCACACAGCCTGTCTTCCCGGATATCGAGACTGCCGTCGCCCAGCGGGATGAATAATCCCCTGAATGATCCAGCACCATCCGTACCGCGCGTTCCCGTACCTCAGGTGAAAATTTGTTCGTTGGCTTGTTCATAATGGCTCCTTCTACTCATGAGTTGGAGCCTCCGGCAATCCCGGGGCGGTTCAAGATGGCAACTTTGAAATCCAGAATTTATCGTCAGGCTTGGCGGATGGGTTGTATTGTAAGCGCACTATCTGCGATTTTCTCGCCAACACCGGCATCCCGAGATTTGCAACAATCACGGCAAGATAACTCAACTGAAATTGAGGTGACTGGTTCCACAGGCAAGTTGCGCTTCAATCAACTCCAATATATCGGGACCCACAACAGCTACCATATAGCACCGAACGTAGCGCTGGTAACTCTGGCTAAACTCACCGACTATAAAGAAAGCGACGCTTGGCCAGCAGCCAAGCTTTATCAAGCGCTGGATTATACACACCCGTCGTTGACGATCCAATTGGAACTAGGGATGCGTCAGTTTGAAATCGATATTCACTACGACCCGCAAGGCGGCAAATTCGCGCAACCCGGAGCGTTGCGAGCACTTCAGGCAAGTGATGTACCTACGACATTTGTCTTTGATCCCGAAGGCCGCATGGAGCAGCCTGGCTTCAAGGTGTTTCATGGAGGCACAGATGTTCTCAGCACGTGCCTAACACTCAAAGATTGTTTGGGTGAAATCAAGAGCTGGTCCGACGCAAATTCGCGCCATTTACCCATCGTCATACAAATAGAAGCAAAGGTCGGCGCAAAACCAGCTCTTGCTAATGCCTACACGCCTCCAGATGAGCCTCCATTTGATTTAAGGGCTTGGGCTTCGCTTGAGAGCGAGATCTCCGAGGTGCTTGGTAGAGACAAAGTTTTTACGCCAGCGGACGCACAAGGTGATCATAGTTCGCTTTCCAAAGCCATAAAGGGAACCGGGTGGCCAACGCTCGACGAGATGGCGGGGCATTTCGTGTTTTTGTTGCTAAACAAAGAAACCGAGACAAACAGTTATCATCGAGCGTTACCAAATCTGACCGAACGACTTTTCTTCACCAGCCACACCTTAGATCACCGAAATGCTGGTTGGTTCCGCATCCCCGATCCGGACTATCCAGACTTGCGGCGTGTGATCAGGAATGGTCAACTGGCAACCGTTCAGGCAGATACCCACACAATCGAGGCTGTGTAAAAACGCGTTTGTCATGCGCTGTCGTGGGGTATTTTTTCGTTTAGGTCAGATTTTTGCCGATAATTTCAGCAGGCGCGCAGAACCATCATGCCCGGATCGCTTTGATGAGCGGTTTGACGCCCATGATGGTGATGAGGCGTTTGATATTATAGGCGAGAACCGAGAGGCTCATCTCTGTGGCGACGTTTTTGATGCCTTTGGTGAGGAAGTGGCACGGTCCCATCCAGCTTTTGAGTGTTCCAAAGACATGTTCAGCCGTTTGTCTGCGGATGGTCATGGCATCGGGGCGATTGTTGAGGCGTACGAGCATATCATCGACCACGGCTTCGTGCTCCCAGCGCTTGATGCGCCGGTATTTGGCTGTGGTGCATTGTGATCGGATTTTGCAGTCTGGGCATTTGCTCGACCAATAGGCGTTCAGCGTCAGCCCCTTTTCTTCTGTCGTGAAGCGGTGGATGAGTTCTTCACCTGCAGGACAGCGCAGAGTGTCTGTCTCTGCTTCATAGATAAAATCACTTCTATCGAACCGGCCTGCTGCCCTAGAGCCTGATGTATTGGGCTTTGGCACAAGCGGCGTCGCACCCTGTTCTTCACATGCCTTGATCTGCGGTCCGCTGAAGTAACCGCGATCAGCCAGCACCTCTATCTCTTCCGCATCCATGGCCACTTTGGCTTTCTCCGTCATAGGAGCGAGGAAGGCCCGGTCATGCGGTGCATTGGTCACTTCATGTGACACAATGAGATGGTACCCGGTGTCCACAGCAGCTTGTACGTTATATCCCACCATGCCGGAGGCTTTCATGCTCGTGGACATGGCTCTGGCATCGCTATCAGTCTGCGATATCTGCTTATCAGGATGAGCGATGACCTCCGCTTCTTTGGCGCAAAGCTCGTGGAGCTTGGCTTTCATGGACACGATCTTCTCGCGCAGCTGTGTCGTCCGGTCCTCAGCAACGTCGCTATCGTGCATGTCCGCTGCATCAAGTGACTGGAGATAGCGCGCTATGCTCTTTTCCACCTGATCAATCCGGCGTTTCAGCTTGCCTCGTGTATGATTGCGTTCGCGTGCGTTCACAGCCTTGAACTTCGACCCATCTATCGCAGCCACAGCCTTGGCGAACAGACCGAGCTCCCGGCATAGCCCCGCAAACTGACTGCAAACGGATTGGATCGCTGGGCCATTGTCCTTCCTGAAGTTGGCGATTGTCTTGAAGTCCGGGACCAGATGGCCGGTTAGCCACATCAGCTCGAGATTGCGGCCCGCCTCGCGCTCCAGTCTCCGGCTCGACTGTACCTGATTGAGATAGCCGTAAATATAGATTTTGAGCATCACCGCTGGATGATAAGCCGGGCGACCCGTGTCCTTCGGATCAACACCAGAAAATCCCAGTTCCCGCAAATCCAGTTCGTCGGTAAACGCATCCACCACACGGACCGGATTATCTTCATCCACATAATCCTCAAGCGATGGCGGCAATAAAAACGTCTGATCACGATCCGATCCAACCACAAAACGCTTCATGCAACCGCCTCCAACAAAGCCGCTCAGACCATAGCGATAATCAATGCGTTTTTACACAGCCTCAATCGAAAGCAGACTTAATAAAACGAACAGGCGCCAAAGTGCTTTTGAGAGCGGTGCTCAGTTCATACTGACAGATTATCCTATCCCGGACAGACGCTTCTCCAATTATCAGGTCCGGTTTGGATTTAACCGTTATGTCCGGTGCAATCCGGTCACATTCAAAGGTGAATGTCCATTCTAGAAGGAAGACCCGAAGATAACAAACGCACATTTCGTTTCCAGTAGAATGCTCACTTCGGTGATTGTTATGACATTCGGTTTCTTAAGTCTGCCAGGGTGTGTGTCGAATTCCGAGGCTCGGCAACCTGCGCCGGCCTATGCGTTATCCGAACAGTTGCCTGCTTGGGCTCCAGGATATATGGATATTCACCATATCCAAACAGGCCGAGAAAACTCTACATTTGTTGTTCTGTCCAATGGTATGACAATGCTCGTCGATGCCGGCGCGCCGCCCGATGACTGGGGTGCCAGCTATAAATCATTGAAATTGGCACCAGCGGTTCAGTTGGCGGGCGTAGACTAGGCGAATGGACTGCGGATCAAATAAAGCAATTTGCACCGTCAAATCTGACGGGACTTGATTGAGCGGTCGTCACGCATTTCCATTCCGATCATTACGGCCGGATCCAGAAGACATCACAAATGTTATCCAAAGGTAGTTGGAAGCTCGTCGGCCTGACCGATTTAGCCGAACGCTGACCAATCTCTACTCTGATCGATCTCGGCTATCGCGACTGGGCGGCCCTGATCCTTAGCGGGTGACTACAACTCTTGAGAAAGGAGCGGGAAAATTCCGTCATACAGCTTGGGCCATCGCCGCTGCTGCTTTCCCTACGCCAACGACAACGGTGCGTCTCCTGGGCGGATCAAGGAGTCGCGGTGGCACACAGGTCTCGGGCCGTGCGCTCGCAACTACCGCATTGATCAGAATACGAAGAAACTTTCGCGGATTTTCCGGGGTCATCGAACCAAATCACGCGGCGTCTTGCTATTGAGCCAAGCAGTAATGTTCTCCGCCACACGCAAGCCCATCGCAGTGCGGGTTTCTAGCGTGGCGCTACCTAGATGCGGTAGCAATACGACATTCTCGCGACGCTGAAGTGCTGGTGCGATCTCTGGTTCATTTTCGAACACATCGAGACCGGCGCCAGCAAGCGGTCCGCCATCCAGCGCTGCGACCAACGCGGTCTCATCAATGATTTCACCACGCGCAGTATTGATAAGGATGGCACCGGGCTTCACCTGTGCCAAACGATCCTCGCTAAACAAATGCCGTGTTGCGGGGCCACCAGGAATATGTAGCGATACGAAATCGCAGTGCCCGAGCAGGGCCTCGAGGTCGAGTTGCCGGGCGTTGAGCGCATCCAGACTATCAGTGGCGATAGCGGAGCGATTCCAGACCAGGATATTCATATCCAATCCGAAATGTGCTTTTCGGGCCAACGCCTGTGCTATCCGGCCATAACCGACCAAGCCTAGTGTCTTACCGGTAACACAGCGTCCCAGCATGTGCATTGGTCGCCACCCGGACCAGTTTCCGGCTCGTAGTTCGCGTTCGCCCTCTCCGGTTCGTCGGGCAGTTGCAAGCATTAGAGACAGGGCGATTTCCGCGGTAGCTTCGGTGAGGATATCGGGGGTGTTTGTGATCACAGCTCCGGCTGAATGCGCAACTTTCGTATCGATATGGCTTACGCCCGCTCCGTAATTCGCGATCAGTTTACCTCGCAGGTCAAGCCCTTCAAGCAGATCCGCATCGATACGATCGGAAACAGTCGGGCAGAAAATATTGCTACTTTCCAGCGCTTGTCGAAGCTCAGCTTGATTCAATTGCCCATCGGTTTTGGTTCTTACTACAAATCCCAGCCTATCAAGCCGATCTTCCGCGGCGCACGGCCAGCGCCGGGTTTGAAAAATTCTCGTACTGGCAGAAGACATGCACGGCTGTTTGCCATCCAGTTCAGGATAAGTCTATAAATTCCACATATAAAACGACATTTTATTCGACTGCCATCCGGCCAAGATTTGCCGAAATGGCGGCCCCGGCATCGATAAGGTGCTCGCGGAGTGCGCCAAGTTCAGACTCATTATCCTTGTCGATGCGATGAAGGAAGGGGATAACAAGTGCAGCCGCAATGGAGCCGTCATGGTCGGAGATTGGCGTGCCGATGTCTAGAATGCCTTCGACTTGCTCGCTTGGAAGTTCAAGATAGGATTGGTCTTTCAGCATCGCAGCAAACTCATTTGCCTTCGCCGCTTCTGCGACATCACCCCCGTCGGCCTTGATCCGCTCAAGCAATGTTTGTTTGGTGTAGGGAGCAGCCAAAGCGAAGAACATCCGCCCGGAACAAGACGACAGTATCGGCGATTCCGCTCCGACACGCATGGCAAAACTGCGATCCTTATAACTGTCCTGCCTAGTAATAACTACGATGCGCGAACCGGATAAAATTGTCAGATGGCAGGACTGTCCGGTTTGCAGGGCCAACCGCCGCATGGGGTCTGCTGCAGCACTCGTCAGACGATTTATTGGCAGGTGCCAGTGTGCGAGTTGGAAAAGTCGCATGCTGAGTTGGTAGCGTTCGCCACCTTCCCCTGCTTGCACATACCCTCGCTGCTCGAGCACCGCGAGCATTCTGAATATTTCACCCACTGATCGTTCGAGACGCTCAGCGATTTCTTTCAGACTGATCGCTTCCGGCTCTTTTGCCATAAGCTCAAGGATATCGAGACCTTTTTCCAACGCAGGCGCGGAGTACTGCTTTTTACCTTTGGTTTTGCTCGGTTGCATGGCACCGCTTCCATCTTTGTTCTGCATATAATCCCATTTCACTTGTGAAATGTCTTTCTCGCAAGAAAGGTAGTCATGTCCAGAGAAAATGAATTTGCAAATATACAAAAGCATTTTATATATGGTTTAAGGAGGAGTTACGAGTGTCGGCAGATTCGGTCAATCAGTTATCCGCCTTGGGATTGGGCTGTGCGTCACTCGGCAATCTCTACCGAGCAATTGACCGTGATCAAGCATTTGCAACCGTTGATGCCGCATGGGACATCGGTATGCGGTATTTCGATACTGCGCCGCATTATGGATTGGGCCTGTCGGAGCGTCGGTTGGGCGATGCTCTTCGTGGCAGACCGCGCGGCCAGTTCATTCTATCCACCAAAGTTGGCCGGATTCTCGAACCTGATCATGCGCCAGATTTGCCCGAACAGCGGCACGGTTTCGTCACGCCGATGTCGTTTCAGGCGCGTTACGACTATACATATGACGGAATAATGCGATCCTACGAGGCGAGTCTCCAGCGGCTGGGCCTTGCGAGAATTGATATTCTGCTGGTTCACGACATTGGACGATTGACGCATGGTGAGGAGAATAAACGTCATTTTACCGATCTAGCCGACAGCGGCTATCGGGCGCTCGACAAGCTTCGTTCCACTGGCGATGTTTCTGCGATCGGGTTGGGTGTAAATGAATGGGAAGTCTGTGCCGAAGCGATGGAAATCGGCCGCTGGGACTGCTTCCTTCTCGCTGGACGATATACACTGCTTGAGCAAGAGCCATTGCACGGTTTCCTACCTCAATGCGAAGTGCATGGCGCCAAGATCATTCTGGGCGGAGCCTACAACAGCGGTATCCTAGCCACCGGAACGCGTCGTGGCGGCGATATTTACTACAATTATGAGACGGCTCCCGCTGATATCGTTGCGGGGGTTAAACATATCGAGGCCGTTTGCGATAAACATGGCGTAACGCTGGCTGCTGCTGCACTTCAGTTTCCGCTAGCGCACCCGGTCGTGCAGTGCGTTATACCGGGAATGGGTGAAGCGCGCCGCGTGCATCAGACCCAGCGATTGGCTGAACAGGCCATTCCTGATGCATTCTGGGTGGAGTTGGTCTCGGAGGGCTTGCTTGATCCAGCAGCACCAGTCCCGCAGGCGGGCGCATAATCAATGCGGTTCGATTCTCATCAACATTTCTGGAAGTTGGCGAACCGTTTCACCGACTGGCCGACATCCGACCTTGCGCCTATCTACCGTGATTTTGGGCCGGATGATCTGCGCCCTAAACTGGAGCAGGCTCAGATCCTTGGAACAATCCTTGTTCAGGCTGCTCCCAGTCTAGCCGAGACCGACTACTGTCTTGCGATCGCGGACAAAATTGATTTCGTAGAGGGCGTCGTCGGCTGGATCGATTTTGAGGCAGAAGATGCACTCGACCAGATGGATAGGCTTGCGAGCAGCCCTCTGCTGAAAGGTCTGCGACCGATGGTCCAATCCATCGACGAACCCGGCTGGCTATTGCGTGAAGAATTTGGGAACATTTTCAAAGTTATGATTGAGCGAGGCCTCTCGCTCGATGGTCTGGTGCTCGCTCGCCAGGTGACTGACCTCAGCGCTTTGGCGCGGCGTTACTCCACATTGCCGATTGTAATCGACCACGCTGGCAAACCGCCAATAGCCAGTGGTGAACGAGATGAGTGGGCGGACGATATTTTGAAACTCGCCGAGAACCCCAATGTGCATTGCAAACTTTCGGGTCTTTGGACCGAGGCCGGCAGTGATTGCTCCGAGGAAGCCATCCAACCGTGGCTGGACCATCTGCTCGCCAGTTTCGGCCCGCATAGGCTGATCTGGGGCAGCGACTGGCCCGTGCTCGAATTGGCGGGACATTATGGTGACTGGGTGAAACAATGTGAGCGCATGCTTTCCAACCTTAATGAACAGGACCGCGTCGCAATTTTTGGCGGCAATGGAAGGCAATTTTATGGCATCGATTAATCCTGTCGCCGGCCCGTCTGCGCCGGAGCAGTTCGTATTACTGCATAAAAAGGACAATATTCTTGTTTGCGTGCGGCCTGCAATGGCTGGGGGAACCATTGTGCTCGACGGTAACGACTATCTGCTTAAGCAAGATGTCGCCCTTGGCCACAAAGTTGCCCGCTATCCTCTCGCAACCGGCGACAAGGTGCTGCGATATGGCATTTCTATCGGCTCAATGACCGCTCCGGTCGAACCGGGTGAACATATTCACAGTCACAACCTCAAGAGCGACTACATACCTGCTCATGGCCGGGATGCTGTTCGAATTCGCGAGATCCGGTCATGAACGCTGCGCAGAAGTTTTCCGGTTATTTACGTCCGGATGGTCGTCTTGGAATTCGCAATAATGTGCTGGTCATCTATCTGGTTGAGTGCGCACATCATGTAGCGCGAGCAATAGTCACAAAAGCCGATGAAGCTTCCGTGCAACTGGTCGGGTTCCCCGGTTGCTATCCCAATGGCTACGCCTTCCGCATGATGAAACAACTCGCCACGCATCCCAATGTTGGCGGTGCCTTGATTGTCTCATTGGGGTGCGAGGGTTTTGATCGCGACGGCCTTGCTGAAGCGATTGGCGAAAGCGGCCGGCCTGTCGAAACTCTCGTAATTCAGCAGGCTGGCGGGACCAAATCCACCATCGCGGAAGGCCTCGACGCCATCGCGCGTATCAAGGCAGAAGCAGGAAAAGCGCCACGCGCTGATATGACTGTTTCGGACCTCGTCGTCGGCACTATTTGCGGAGGATCTGATGGCACCAGCGGCATCACTGCCAATCCGGCAGTGGGGCGCTGCTTCGACCGGTTGATCACCGAAAATGCGACCTGCATTTTTGAGGAAACAGGCGAATTGATTGGCTGCGAACAGGTGATGGCGGAACGTGCCGTAACGCCAGAACTTGGTCTGGAGATCGAAGCGGCGGTTGCCAAAGCGGAGCGATATTACTCAACCCTGGGTTACGGTAGTTTCGCTCCTGGTAACGCTGATGGCGGGCTAACGACGCAGGAAGAAAAATCTCTCGGCGCCTATTCCAAGTCGGGTGATTCCCCAATTTCCGGGTTGATCAAACCCGGAGATATTCCACCTGGCCCAGGTCTCTATCTGATGGATGTAGTTCCGGACGGCGAAGTGCGTTTCGGTTTCCCTAATATTTCGGACAACGCCGAGGTCGTAGAACTGATTGCCTCGGGATGCCATCTGATCCTGTTCACCACCGGACGCGGGTCAGTTGTCGGATCAGCGATTTCCCCTGTGATCAAGATATGCGCCAATCCCGAGACTTATGCGCGTCTGAGTGAGGATATGGACGTCGATGCTGGGGCTATCCTGACCGGTAAGGCAACCCTCGACGATGTGGGCGAAGAAATCTTCGATCAGGTGTGCAGAGTGGCAGTAGGCCAACAGAGCCTTTCCGAAGAGCTAGGTCATCAAGAATTCATTCTCACTTACAAAAGTTTTGAAGCGAGCGGTCCGGCCTGTTTACCCAGCGCCGCACCCGAAGGAGCCCCCGCGTGACAGTTTCATTGGATCTAACGGGAAAGCGGGCGCTTGTGACCGCAGCAGGACAGGGCATTGGCCGTGCCAGCGCCGAAGCTTTTCGCGATGCCGGGGCTGCCGTGCTGGCAACCGATGTAAATGATGCAGCATTGGCTGAACTCAGTGGTTGTGAAACGTTGCGTCTCGATGTGACAGATCAGGAAGCCATTGCTGCATTGGTCGAGCGCCCGTCATTCGACATTCTCTTTAATTGTGCCGGGTTCGTTCACAGCGGCACAATTCTCGATTGCGGCGAGAAGGATTGGTCCTTCTCTTTCGATCTTAATGTCACCGCAATGTACCGGATGATCCGCGCCTTGTTGCCGGGCATGATCGAAAACGGCTGCGGTTCGATCATCAACATGTCTTCGGTCGCCAGCTCGATCATCGGCGTGCCCGGACGGTTTGTTTACGGTGCCAGCAAGGCTGCGGTTATCGGTTTGACCAAAGCCGTGGCTGCTGATTTCGTCGGGCAAGGCATTCGCTGTAATGCGATTTGTCCCGGAACGGTGCATTCGCCTTCGCTGGAACAGCGGCTGCGTGACACCGGCGATTTCGACAAAGCGATGGCAGATTTTACGGCCCGTCAGCCCATGGGAAGGATCGGTGATCCGCAAGAGATTGCTGCGCTCGCGCTCTATCTCGCCAGCGACGCCTCGGGCTTCACCACTGGACAGACACATGTGATCGATGGCGGCTGGTCGAATAGCTGACCTGATCGCATCGGGCATTTGAGAGGAAGGTAAATGGCTTTGGTACCACGGAATATCGAACCAGCGGAGCGGGGAGAGGAGGGCAAGGCCGCGCTCGTGGCAAAGCCATATTTGTTCGCTTTCGCTCTGGTCACCAGCTTGTTTTTCATGTGGGCCATTGCCAATAACTTCAACGACATCCTGATCAAGCAATTCCAGAAAGCTCTTGATCTGACGCGGATGCAATCGGGCCTGGTCCAGACGGCGTTTTACTTCGGCTATTTCACCGTGGCCCTTCCGGCGGGATGGGTGATGACCAAGGTTGGATATAAGAACGGCATCTTAATCGGACTCGCCCTATATGCGCTGGGCGCAGTGCTGTTCTATCCGGCAGCCGATGTGCGGCAGTTCGGATTCTTCCTGCTGGCGCTATATGTAATCGCGGCGGGTCTTGCCTTTTTGGAAACTGCTGCCAACCCTTACATCACCGCTATGGGGCCAAAAGCAACGGCCGCCCAGCGCCTTAATCTTGCGCAAAGTTTCAACGGCCTTGGAGGTTTTGTTGCGCCGTTCTTGGGCGGAGCACTGATTTTTTCCGGGGTGGAGCACACGACCGAAGAGTTGGCGGTAATGAGTCCGCAAGCAGTCGACGCCTATCTCGCGACCGAAGCACAGGCTGTTCAAATTCCATATCTCGGCCTCGCGGCTATTGTGCTGGCGCTGGCTGCATTGATCTTTTTTGCGCGCTTCCCGCATATCGCGGAGGATGGTGAAAACCTGACTGACACCGAGGAGGACGCCGCGCGCTCGATTTGGTCGTTTCGTCATCTGCGATGGGCGGTAATCACGCAGTTTTTCTACGTCGGCGCACAGGTCGGAATCTGGAGCTATTTCATCAATTTCGCTCAGGATACCGTCGGTGTCGGAGAGAAAAACGCGGCCAACTACCTCGGCTTCAGCCTGATGGGCTTCATGATCGGACGCTTTGCCGGGACCGCATTGATGCGCTTAATACGCCCTGAAAGAATGCTGGTGATCTATGGCCTGATTGCGGCTCTCCTGTGCGGTGTAGCAATTGCAACAACAGGTTGGACATCGCTTGCCGCGCTCGGTCTCACGAGCTTCTTCATGTCGATCATGTTCCCGACGATTTTCGCTCTAGGTGTCGAAGATCTCAGCGCAAAAACGAAACTCGGCTCTTCGCTTATCATAATGGCAATCATCGGCGGTGCCTTGTTCCCGCCGCTGATTGGCCTGATCGCTGATCGCGCAGGATCGATTCAAGTTGGAATGGCAGTACCGCTGGCAAGCTTTGCCGTCGTCATTGCGTTCGGTCTCGCGATGGGCCGGCGACATTCGAGAATGGCGTCTGCATGACCCGCCAGGTTTTTCTGCTTGATCTAAAGAATAAGACGATGGCGGATGAGTATGACGCCTGCCATCGGCCCGGTGAAGTGCAAGCCAGGTTTCGGCCGATATCCGGACCGCTGGTGTTCGCATCATGGAAATCTACCGCTTTGCCAATCCCTTGGTGGTGTTGACAGAAAATGACGAGGGTGGCGACGCATCGACCCGGGTCTCAAGCAATGCGTCGCACGAATGGGAAAAGCGCATGGATCAATTCCAGCAGCCGCTCGCGAGTTCGTCTTCCTGTGTGAAGTGGAAGCAAGCCCGGAAGATATTCGACCTCTCGGAACATGACACAATCAATCATCCAACAAAGGATATCAGCTTATGAAACTTGCACGCGTTGGCCCGAAAGGACGGGAAAAACCGGTGTTGGTCGACTCTTCGGGTCGGCTGCGTGATCTAACTGCACAAATCTCGGAAATCGATGGCAATGCACTGTCTCCTGAGGGGCTGACAAAACTTGCCGGTATTGATCCAACTACACTGCCTGAACTTGCGGAAGATGTACGCTTTGGCCCTTGCGTAGCCGGTGTCGGAAAATTTATCTGCATCGGTCTCAACTACAGCGATCATGCTGCTGAGACGGGAACTACCGTCCCGCCTGAGCCTGTCATATTCATGAAAGCGACCAGCGCGATCAACGGGCCGAACGACCCTATCGTCAAACCTAAGGGCAGCACCAAGCTGGATTGGGAAGTTGAACTTGCAATCGTGATTGGCAGCCACGTTTCCTATGCTGACGAGGAAGAGGCCGCCAAAGCGATTGCCGGATATTGCGTGTGCAACGATATTTCCGAGCGGGCATTCCAGATTGAACGACACGGCCAATGGACTAAGGGCAAGGGCTGCGACACATTCGGGCCGATCGGCCCGTGGCTGGTCACTGCAAACGAAGTGGCCGATCCGGATAACCTTGGCATGTGGTTGGAGGTCAATGGCAAGCGCTATCAGGACGGGAACACCCGGACGATGGTCTTTAAATCTGCTTTTATTGTTAGCTACCTCTCGCAGTTCATGAGTTTGCAACCGGGCGATGTGATCTCGACCGGAACGCCTCCCGGAGTCGGTCTCGGGCAGACGCCGCCGGTCTATCTTGATGTGGGCGACCGCATGGAATTGGGCATTGAGGGGCTTGGCACGCAAAAACAGGTCGTGATTGCGGCGGAGCGACATCATGGCCCTGAAACATTGCCATAACATCGCCGACCTGAGGCGCGCCGCCAAGCGCCGCCTACCTGCGCCCATGTTCCATTACATCGATGGCGGATCGGATGACGAGTGGACGATCCAGCGCAACACCAGTGCTTTCGACGATTATCAGCTATTGCCTGAGGTCCTGCGTGACGTAAGCACAATCGACCTATCAACCGATATTTTCGGGCAATCATGCGACTTGCCCTTTTTTCTTGCGCCTACCGGCATGTCCAGATTGTTCCACCACGGCAAAGAACTGGCGGTGGCCCGTGCAGCCGAAAAGTTTGGCACATTTTAGTCTTTGTCGACGCTCGGGACGACATCCTTGGAAGAGGTCGCGGACACCATTTCTACGCCCAAGATGTTTCAGGTCTATATCCTCAAGGATCGTGGATTGACGCTGGAATTCGTCGAGCGTTGCAAAGCGTCGGGGTATGAAGCACTTTGCCTCACGGTCGATATGGCAATGGCGGGAAACCGTGAACGCGACTTGCGCACTGGCATGGTTATGCCGCCCAAATTCGACCTCAAGAGTTTGTGGAGCTTTGTTACTCACCCATACTGGGCGATGAATCTCGCGCTGCATCCGGATTTCAAGCTAGCCAATGTGGCACACCGCGTCGATGCGCTGGGCGGTTCGCGTGAAATGGCGTCATCGAGTGGAACTCGCAAATATGTCCGATTTGGGAAGGATTAAATAATGTCAACCAACCATAAAACCTATTGTCGGAACTGCGGCGCTTTTTGTGGAATAAACGTCGAAGTTGAAGACAACAAGGTCACTGCAGTATCTGGTGATAAGGGTAACGGCGGTTCTGAGGGGTATTTCTGCATCAAAGGTTATTCCAGTATGGACTTCCATAACGGTGAAGACAGGCTGGTGAACTGTAAAAAACGGCAGTCAGATGGCTCCGTTGCCGATATTGATCAGGAAGCTTTGATGGACGAGGTGGCTGAAAAGCTGAAAGCCATTATCGATGAACATGGCCCTCGATCTGTTGCATTTTTTAACGGCACCCATGGCTACGGTACATTGAGTATGCCATTGTTTAAGTCATTTCTTAACTGCATTGGCACGCCAAATGTGTTTTCCACGCAGACGATTGACCAATCTGCCAAGTGGGTCAAAGATGGCCGTTTCGGCATGGTGCCCACCTGGAAATACAATGATACCGAAGCTGATGTATTGATGGCGGTGGGTAACAACCCGGCGGTGAGCCATATGGGTAAGCCGTGGACCGGGATACGCAATACGGGTGTCCATAAGTCGATCCGTACAGCCAAAAAACGTGACATGACATTTATTGTTGTAGACCCCCGGCTTACAGAGACGGCGCGAATGGCGGATATTCACCTGCAGATTAACCCGGGTGATGATCCAATCTGTTTGCTGGTCTGATTCATATCACCATTAAAAATGGCTGGCATGACAAGGCGTTTTGCGAGCGCTACACCCAGCAGTTTGAAGAGCTGAAACAAGCTGTCGAACCTTTCAGCGCCGAATATGTTGCCAAGCGCCTCGATCTACCTCAGGCGCAGTTGGAAGAAGTTGCGCGACTAATGGGTACCGCGAAAAAATCTACCGTTGGCAGTGGTACCGGCTCCAATATGAGCCGCAATTCCAAATCTTAGCGAACACATGATTGAAGCCTTTAACGCGATTTGCGGCGGTTACCGCAAACCGGGCGACGCCGTGCCGAATCCCGGGGTATTTGTACCGGCCCCATCTGTATTTTCGGTGATCCCGGCTAACCGCACTTGGGAAAGCGAACCTAAAGCCGTCAGCGACAGCGACATTGGTCAGCTGTACGGTGAGTTTCCCTCCGGGATCATACCCGACGAAATTACCGCTGACAGCCCGGATCGCATACGGGCGCTAGTCGCGATTGGCGGCAACCCAGTGCAGGCCTTGGGTCATCCCGAAAAGACAATCCCTGCATTTAAATCGTTAGAATTATTGGTGGCGCTTGACCCCCGGATGACGGACACAGCCAAGCTGGCGCATTATATAGTACCTCCGGCTTTGCCATATGAGCGATATGACTGCACTGTGGTTGGTGATTACGCCTACCACCAGCCATTTGCGCAAATGACAGAGCCTGTATTAACACCGCCGCCGGGTGTGTTGCCCGAATGGGAGTTCCTTTGGGGTGTGTCAAAGCGTCTGGGTTATCAGTTGGAATTAAAACTACCGATTTTTGGTGCATCGTTCGCGTCGATGCCTGATGGCTATAAACTCGATATGAAAAACAAGCCCGAAGCTGAGAAGCTGATCAAGGAAATTGTTAAACAAACACCGGTGGACTATGATGCCCTCAAGTCGAACCCCAGTGGTATCACGCCAGATATTGAACCGGTGATTGTCGCTGAGCCTGAAGAAGATGACGGCGCGCGGCTCAGCCTAATGCCTGAAGATGTCGCCGCCGAGCTGACTGCCGAGTTAGAGCAGCGGCCCAAAAACAGCGAATTTCCACTGGTGCTTTCGACGCGCCGAATTCTCGACGCGATGAATGGCTCGTTCCGCGATGCGGCCAGAACCCGTAAACGCTTTCCGACCAACCCTCTGTTCATGCACCCCGATGATATAGCAGCGTGCAAATTGGAAGATGGTCAAACGGCGCTTGTCGAATCGAAATTTGGCAAGGTGACCGCCGTGACAAAAAAAGACCCATCGATGAAGCCAGGTGTGATCGCGATACCCCATATGTGGGGATCGTCGCTGACGGACAGCATCAACGACCCGCTAGGAACTCACACCGGTCGGTTGATATCACTGGATGAGGGCGTCCAAACCATTAACCACATGCCGCGATTTTCAGGCGTAGAAGTGAAAGTCAGTGCGATATAGTCTACGCGATTTATCGCAGTCCAAAACCCATTTGTGGAGCGACCAGATTGCGAGTGAAGGTGATCGTTTGCTGGTATCGGCAGGAGAGTTATAACTCTAAGCGGCAGATGGCGGAGAATAGGAAGATGGAAGAATGAACCTCGATCAAAATCCCGAACTCGCCGCTTTCCGGCATAATATCCGCGCCTATTTTGAAAGTGAATACCCGAAGGATATATTGGAAAAAGTGGCTACCGGCGCGAGCTTGACCACCGCTGAAATCCGGCGCGCGGAAATGGCGCTTGGCAGCAAAGGATGGCTGGCCAGCGCCTGGCCGGAGGAATATGGCGGACCCGGCTGGTCCATCGAAGAGCAATATGTCTTTGACGAAGAGCTGGAACGTGCAGGCGCGCCGACCGTGACGCCCATGGGTGTCGTGTATGTCGGTCCCGTTATCTATACATTCGGAACCGAAGAGCAAAAGGTCGAGTGGCTGCCTGGCATCCGCGACGGCTCAGTCGGTTGGGCGCAAGGATATAGCGAACCGGAAGCGGGATCCGATCTTGCGTCGCTCCAGTTTTCGGCGATCCGCGATGGCGATGAATATCTACTCAATGTCACCAAGATATGGACCTCCGCGGCGCAGCATGCCGACTGGATTTTCCTGCTGACGCGCACATCAAAGGAAGAGAAAAAGCAGCAGGGGATTACATTTATCTGCTGCCGACTTGATTCTCCGGGTGTGACAATAAAGCCCATCATCACCATCGATGGGAAATATGTGCTCAGCCAATGTGAATTTGACGATGTTCGGGTTCCGGTCTCCAATCGCATTGGAGATGAAGGCAAAGGATGGTCCTATTCCCAATATCTGCTTGGCAATGAACGTACATCCTATGCCCGCATTGGTGGCAAGCGCAAACAATTGGCCAGCATCCGCCAGATTGCCTCTCAGGTACCGACCGGCGGCAACCAGCGGCTCATCGATGATGAATTTTCGCTTGGCGACTGAGCCAAGCAGAAATTAACGTCGATGCGCTGGAGATTACGACTTTGCGGGTGCTTGCGTCTGTGCGGGATGGCGGCGCACCGGGAAATGAAGCGTCAACATTGAAGGTAATGGCGACAGAAATTGCCCAGGAAATAACAGCCCTATTTCTCGAAGCTGCCGCTGATCATGGCATGCGGAAGTTTGAAGATGGTGTCAGCCCATTATGGACCGGCGATGCCAGATTCGCCGCTCCGGCGGTAGCCAATTATTTCGGTACTCGCGCACAAACCATCTACGGTGATACAAATGAAATTCAACGCAACATAATAGCTAAGCGCGTTTTGGGGCTGTAGTGGGCTTTACCAGCAATTGGCCGGCATATGAATTTGATAATATATATTATGCTAAATAAATACAATTTTGGGGTTTTTGTATAAATGTTGTTTTTTGACAAATTTTGTGATATCCGAGAAAAATGGCAAGACTTTCTATTGAAATAACCGACGACGAACATCGAAAACTGAAGGCTGTCGCAGCTCTGAGCGGTCTTAGCATCAAGGATTATGTACTTGTTCGCTCTCTTCCTGAAATTTCCTCTAAAGCTGACACACAAGAAACGTTCACGAAACTTTGTGCTTTTTTGGAAACGAGGATGGACCAGGCCGCTTCTGGGGATTTCTCGACTCTTTCATTTGATGAGATCCGAGACAAAGCAAAGAAACGTGCCGGCCATTGAGTTTCAACGGCCAAAATGTCGATCTTACATTAGCGGTCGAAGAGGATTTGGCCGAAATCTGGCGATACAGTATTGATCGCCGGGGAATCAAACAAGCCGATTCCTATTTTGACAATATAGTAGGCTCAGGACCTGTTAAATTGCTTGCATGATGATGGAATGGCTGATTCAACGGCGACACACAAGGAGGTGTTGACAAGGAGGTGTTGACGATGAGTGATCTATATATGTTGAGCAAGACGCAGATGCGCCGGATAGAGCCATATTTTCCGTTATCACACGGCGTTCCAGGGGTTGATGACCGGCGTGTACTCTCGGGGATTATCTTTGTGATCCGTAATGGCTTGCGCTGGCGCGATGCGTCTGCTGCTTACGGGCCGCACAAGACGATCTACAATCGCTTTACCCGCTGGAGCAAGCTGGGGGTGTTCAACAAGATATTCGCTGCCCTTGCAGCCACCAGTGACGCCGATGAATGCTTGATGATCGACGCTACCCATCTCAAAGCACACCGGACTTCTGCCAGCCTTTTAAAAAAGGGGCTTTACCCAGACGTATTGGTCGTACCAAAGGCGGCTTGAACGCAAAGCTCCACGCGGTGTGCGATGGTAATGGCAGACCGTTGATCTTGTGCCTGAGCGAGGGCCAGATGAGCGACCATATCGGCGCAAAACTCACATATCCGGCGCTTCCTGACCATGCTGCCCACATGATCGGGGACAAAGGATATGACAGTGATGAGTATCGCGCGGCCCTCAAAGTCAAAGGTATCGCCCCGTGCATCCCGCCCCGAAAGGGAAGAATATTACCCGCCAGCTTCGATAAAAACCTCTACCGACAGCGGCACAAAATCGAGAATATGTTCGGCAAACTCAAAGAATGGAGGCGTGTACACACACGCTATGACAGGTGCGCCCACACCTTCATGTCAGCTATCGCTATAGCCGCTACAGTGATCTTCTGGCTCAATTAATATGTCCTGAGCCTGGCTCCCGGCATATCGCACCTGTCTTCTCTCCCCCAGCAAGCCGAACCTCAGCATCCCGGAGCATCCCGATTATCTGTTCTGGCGTATATCTTTTACGTGCCATCTATCTTTCCTTTCTCAAGATAAATAGCCGTATCTCTAACTCTCAAGCCGGAACACTTCTATGGGGGAAGGTCACTGCCGAGACGCCAGATCCAGATGCCAGTTCTATCAACTTGAAGCTTCTTTCTTTAGCGACGCGCTGCATAACGCATAAATCAGTAATGATCATATCCACAACATTCTGGCCGGTTAGCGGCAGTGTGCATTCGGGAATAAACTTTGGACTGCCATCTTTGGAGCAGTGATCCATCATCACGATGATCTTCTTCACACCCGCAACCAGATCCATCGCGCCGCCCATGCCCTTGACCATTTTTCCGGGGATCATCCAATTGGCTATATCTCCGTTTTCTGCAACCTGCATGGCGCCCAGCACAGCCAGATCGATATGGCCGCCGCGGACCATCGCAAAACTGTCGCCGCTCGAAAAGAAGCTCGATGTTGGTAGTGCACTGACGGTCTGCTTTCCCGCATTGATCAAATCCGGATCCTCTTCGCCCTCGAACGGAAAGGGGCCGATGCCCAGCATGCCATTCTCTGATTGCAGTGCAACCTCGACACCATCGGGAATATGATTGGCCGCCAATGTCGGGATGCCAATACCCAGATTGACATAAAAACCATCCTTCAGATCCTGCGCGGCCCGCGCCGCCATTTCATCGCGTGTCCAGCCTTTTTGCAATACGGTCATCCATCGTCCTTCCCGACCATTTGTACACGGTCTTTCAATGGCACATGAATAACCCAGCGGACCTGTCCAGGCTAGATCGACAGGACCAAATATCGTTCAGATGATGTGCTCAAAAAACTAATCCGAAGTCGCGGGAGAACGCAGTGAAATGCAGCCCCTTTAGCGAATCTAATCCGGCATAAGAGAAATTCTAAAATGCAATATCGGTTGAGTCCGATCATTGTGACGAGGTGCATTTTGGGTGATGGGATACGAGGTGCATTTTGGGTGATGGGATACGAGGTGCATTTTGGGTGATGGGATAATGGCGAAAATCGACAGTATCAGGGTGGTCATTGCGGATATTCCGACCATTCGCCCGCATGTACTCGCGATGACCACAATGATGTCGCAAACCGTGGTGCTGATTTTTGTCCGGCGCGATGACGGCATTGTCGGCATGGGGGAGGCTACAACCATAGGCGGGCTAGCCTATGGAGAAGAAAGCCCGGAAAGCATCAAAACCAATATCGATACCTATTTTGCACCAATGCTAATCGGGCAGGATGCCGATAATCCGGCGGCGGCCATGGCGTTGTTCGCGGGACATATCGTGGGTAACCGCTTTGCCAAATGTGCGATAGAAACCGCGCTGTTGGATGGGCTGGGTCAAGCAATGAACCAGCCGGTCAGCGCTCTATTGGGTGTGGTGCAGCATGAAAGGTTACCGATTGCCTGGGCACTCGCCAGCGGCAATACCGAAGAGGATATAGAGGAAGGCGAGCGTGTCTTAAGCGCGCGGCTCCATCGGGATTTCAAACTCAAGATCGGCACACGCAATGTCGTCGATGACTGTGCCCATGTTGCAGCCATCGCCCGCGCTTTCGAAGGACGAGCCAGCATCCGGGTCGATGTTAATCAGCATTGGACCCGGGGACAGGCAGACCAGGGCGCGGCGCTGCTGCAGGATGCTGGGGTTGATCTGATCGAGCAACCTCTGGTCGGTCATGATGTCGCGGGGATGAAGGCGTTATGCGATCGGTTTGATATCGCGATCATGGCGGATGAGGCACTGACCGGTCCGGTGAGCGCACAGCGTTTTGCCGATGAACGGGCCGCCGATGTCTTTGCCCTTAAAATTGCCCAATCGGGAGGCTTGATGGCAGGACGCGAAGTAGCCGCCATCGCGGATGGCGCCGCCATTGCGCTCTATGGCGGGACAATGCTGGAAGGGGCGGTGGGGACCGCCGCGTCCGCACATCTGTTTGCCACTCTTGACCCGATGAAATGGGGCACGGAGCTGTTCGGTCCATTGCTGATGACCGAAGAAATATTGGAAGAGCCGCTCGAATATAGTGACTTTTCGCTTACCGTGCCGACCGGGCCGGGGCTGGGCATCAAAGTGGATGAAGACAAATTGGCGCGATTTGCTCGCAACTGACAGATAGGGAGAAGACGATGTTGTTCATGGTAGAGATGGTTGTGAAACCACCGCTGGATATCGACAAGGATGAATTTGAAGCGTTGAAAGCGACGGAAAAGGCGCGCGCGGAAGAACTGCAGAATAGTGAAAAATGGCGCCATTTGTGGCGGGTGACAGGGCAATACGCCAATGTCAGTATTTTTGATGTTGCCGACGCGCAGGAGCTACATGACATTGTGATGAGCCTACCACTTTATCCTTTCATGGATGTATATGTGACATCACTTTGTCAGCATCCATCTGCCGTCGAACAGATTTAATCAGGAGAGCATCAATGACAGACATTGTTAAAAGCGAAGCCGTTCAGGACCTTCTGGATCGCGCGAGCGGGGTCAGCGAAGATGGCGGCGCTCCGCGTCTAAAAGCTATCACGCGGGATCTGTTGGAAGCGATCATGACGATTGTTGAAAAACATGACATTACCGAAAGCGAATTTTGGGAAGCCACTGCCTTTTTGCAGGGCGGGGCAGAGGAATTTGGTTTAATCGTTCCCGGTGTCGGACTGGAGCATTTTCTCGATTTGCATATGGATGCCAAAGATGCCGAACAGGGCTATCACGGGGGAACGCCGCGCACCATCGAAGGGCCACTATATGTTGAAGGCGCGCCGCTGGCAGAAAATGGGGTGAACCTTTCTACCGATCCCGATGATACCGAAACATTGACCATGTCCGGTGTTCTCCGCGGGCAGGATGGAGAACCGGTGAAGGATGCCATTCTGCATGTATGGCATGCCAATTCGAAAGGTTTTTATTCGCATTTCGACCCGACCGGTGAACAATCACCATTCAACAATCGCCGCCGTATCCAATTGGGCGATGACGGGCACTATGCGTTTGAATCGAAAATGCCGCGCGGGTATAGCTGCCCTCCCGGCGGTGCTACCGAAAAACTGATGCAGGTGCTTGGTCGTCATGGCGATCGACCGGCCCATGTGCATTTCTTTGTTGAAGCTCCCGGTTACCGTGCTTTGACCACGCAGATTAGTTTCGGAGACGACCCGCTGGCTCGCAGCGATTTCGCTTTCGGGACACGCGATGGCTTGCTGCCTGTGCCAAATCGAGATGGAGATACCGCCCATGTCGAATTTGATTTCGAGCTTCAGAAAGCCCAATCATCGGACGATGAAAAATTCTCAGCTCGACCGCGTTTGAGCGCCTAGATGGTACAGAAAGTCGTTGATAATCCGGAAGCCGCTCTGGCTGGTGTGTTGTTCGACGGCATGACAATAATGTCCGGCGGATTTGGCCTTTCGGGAAACCCGGAAAGCCTGATACCCGCTATTCGGGATGTGGGCGTCAAGGACTTGACTGTCATCTCGAACAATTGCGGAGCTGATGGCTTTGGGCTTTGGATGTTGCTTAACAATGGTCAGATCAAAAAGATGATCAGCTCTTATGTCGGTGAGAATAAACTTTTTGAAAGCCTGTATTTGGAAGGCGAGCTGGAACTGGAACTGAGCCCGCAAGGAACATTGGCCGAACGTATTCGTGCCGGTGGTGCCGGTATTCCAGCCTTTTTTACCAAGACTGGCGTTGGAACAGTGGTCGCTGAAGGGAAGCCGGTCGAGGAGTTTGACGGAGAGCTTTATGTGCGTGAGAAATGGTTGCGTGCAGATTTGTCGATCATAAAGGCATGGCGCGCGGATACGGTCGGCAATTTGATGTTCCGTAAAACCGCACGCAATTTCAACCCGAACATGGCGACGGCGGGGAAAGTGACCGTGGTGGAAGTGGAGGAGATTGTCGAACCCGGCATGTTCGATCCGGACTGCATCCATATTCCCGGCATTTATGTCGACCGGATCATTCAAAGCACGATCAACGAGAAACGCATCGAAAAACTGACGACAAGGCCGCGCCCGGCATGACGGCGGGAAGCGTCCACACCGATGATGGTTGCCGGCTAGTCTATGATTATCAGCCTAAACCGGGTGCGCCGGTCCTCCTATTCTCTCCTTCGCTGGGCACGGCCATGGCGCTTTTTGACGCGCAGGCAAAGGTGTTGGGATCGAATTTTTCCTTGCTGCGCTATGATATGCGCGGCCATGGAGCATCCGATGCACCGGATGGTGGTTATGCGATGGACCGGCTGGGCCGGGATGTTGTCGAGTTGCTCGATCATCTGGAAATTGAAACAGCGCATTTTCTGGGCGTATCGCTCGGCGGTATGACCGGACAATGGCTAGGATACCGCGCACCAGGGCGGATTGGTCGGCTGATACTGGCCAATACATCCTCCTATATGGGGCCGCCAGCTGACTGGGCAGATCGTATCGCGGCGGTTCTTGAAAATGGGATGGAACCGATGGTTGAACCGGTTCTGGAACGTTGGTTCACAGCAGGTTTTCGGGCGTCCGGCGATGCTGCGGTGGGGCAGATAAGGGAGCTTCTGGAAGGCACCAAAGCGACAGGCTATGCCGGTTGTTCTGCTGCCATTCGGGACATGGATATGCGCCCCATCCTGCCGTTGATTTCTGTTCCTACCTTGGTCGTTGCGGGACTCAGAGACCCGGCGACACCGCCGGAACATGCGCAGTATCTCGCAAATAATATTCCGGATGCAAGTTTGGTTGAACTGAATGCCGCGCATCTTAGCAATGTTGAGTTACCCGAAGAGTTCTCGGATGCAGTGCGCAATTTTCTGGGGGTTCCATCGTGACCGACCTCAAACAGGATTTTCTGCAAGGCATGAGTTTTGCGGCCGCGACCGTCAACATTGTGACGACCGGCGGTCCGGCTGGGCGATCTGGCGTGACTGTCTCGGCCATGTCATCGGTATCGGCGGACACGGAAAACCCGACTTTGCTGGTCTGTGTCAATGATGCCAGCTCCGGCGCTGCGCCCATCATCGAAAACGGTGTGTTTTGCGTGAATATCTTGCGCGATGATCAGTCGTTTATCTCGGACACTTTCGCCGGACGCTATGGGGACAAGGGTGAAGCCAAATTTTCCTGCGGGAATTGGCAAGAATTAGCCACCGGCGCACCCGCGCTGGGAAACGCGCTGGTATCCTTTGACTGCCGCCTGACCAATGACGTGATCGTTGGAACCCATCATGTATTCTTCGGTGAAGTACAGGCGATGAAACTCGCGGACACGGGCTTGCCGCTGATTTACGCCAATCGATCCTATGGCACCCCGTTCAGCTTACCAAATGCCGCACTCGAAAAATCCTCTCGACAGGCGAAAGTGGATAGAGTCAGGCTGGGGTGCCTCAATTCCTTCGGTCCGTTTATACTGCCTGCACTTTTGACCGCTATTCAAAAAAAGGAACCGTCCCTGCAGATTGAAGTTATCGAAGGGGATCAGGCACAGGCGGTTGATGCAGCAGCCAGCCACGATGTGGATTTCTCGATCGTTGATGACCGGCATTTACCGGATAGCTTGTTTGTAAAACCGCTGGCCGAGATGCGGCCCTATATTCTGCTTCCCGAAAGTCATATTTTGGCGAGCGAGAATTCCGTTTCATTGGCGCATCTTCAAACAGATCCGCTCATTCTTCTCGATGCACCACTCAGCCGCGAATATTTCCTATCGCTGTTTGAGGCTGCCGGTCTGAAGCCGCAAATCGGGATGCGAACGTCGTCGTTTGAGCTGGTTCGTTCGATGGTGGCCAATGGTGCGGGCTATGCGTTGCTGGTGACAAAACCAGCCAATATGATGAGCTATGATGGCAAGCCGTTGGTCACCAAACAGATTACCGATGATGTCGAAAAAATTGGCATCTTAATCGCCGGCCGTGCCGACACTGATCTGTCCGAAGCGGCAAAATTGGTCGAAGCATATTGTCAGGAATATTTCGCGGAATTGCGAAGCAGTAACAACGTGGTTTAGCGCAGATAAAGTCCGCCATTGACATCATAGGTTGCACCTATGGCCGATACTGCAGCAGGGTCGGCCAATAACAGAACCAGCTTTGCGATATAATCGGGGTCGCCCAGAACACCGGCGGGAATGGATCTGGTTACGGTTTCCAACTTGTCGGGCGGAAGCAGTGAGCGAACGGAATCCAGGTCCAGCGGTCCTGGCGATATTGCATTGACGGTCACGCCATCGGCCGCGAGATCGCGGGCAAAGACCTTGGTGAGAGTCATGATACCGCCTTTGGACGCCGCATAGTGGGCGCCCGTCGCTGCGCCGCCATTTTGTCCGGCCAAAGAGGCCATATTGATGATCCGTCCATAGCCGTTTTTCCGCATATGCCGCCCCAGAATCTGACAGCCGATAAACGTACCATTCAGCGTAATTGCGGTAACCGCGTCAAATTCTTCGGGAGAAATGTCGAATAGCGGTGTTGTTTTTGTCAGCGCCGCGTTGTTGATCAGAACGCCGACACCGCCCCATTTTTCGCTGGCCAGTTCTACGACCGCACGAAAGCTCTCGGGATCGCGCACGTCCAGAATAGTGGTTGTTACCTCTCCGCCTATCTCCGCCGCAGCGGACTCAAGACCACTGGCATCAACATCAGTCATGACAACCCGATATCCTTCACCAGCAAGGCGATTGGAGATTTTCGCACCCAGTCCGCCTGCGGCCCCGGTGACAATAGCGACGTTATGATGCGCGGGAATTGTCATAGCAAAAAGGTTATCCCGGCAAGGGCGTCCGTAGAGTTTATCAAACGCACGATTTTCCGGACGATTTTAAAGCTATCGCCGTCTGGTCGTAAAGACCATGTGACGTTGGCCGCATAAATACCATGCTTGTCGAATTTATATTGCACCAGATTTTGTGCACAGCGAATATGGACGTTGTCGTCGCCGTCATTTTCAAGCCGGCGAAAGCGTGAAACCGTGCGCAATGTGTGAGCTGCGTGAGCAGCCGACATCGATTGCCCGCTGGACAATCTGCGTACCCGCATGTCACGCATGGCGGCGCCGTCATAGGCATAGTTCAGACTATTCTCGAAATCCGTTTCGAGTGGATCGATCGGGATGATATATTTCCCGTCATCGTCCCACAATGTGAGCCATTCCTGATAGTCTTTCTGGTCGAGCAAATCCGCCTCATACCAAATAAATTCTGCCGCGGCGGCAAGATCGGTTGTCAGCTTCTGGTTCATGCGACCATCATCTTTTTCCACATTTGATAAGCGGCCCGCATCCCGGTTTCAGCGGTCACATCGCCGGCATTGGTGGTAGTTTTGTCCTCTCCGCGATTGAGCATGATCCAGATGTCATCCTCACCCGCTTCGGAACCGCGCTGGACACGCTCCCATGCTTCCGCATCATCGGGCGTACCAAAACCCATGGGCCCTTGAAAATGTTCGTGCAGCCGCAGCCGTGCCTGATTGGCTGCAGCCGGGCCGCCGTCCATGCCGATGGCGATATGGCGAATTTCGGTTTCCTCTACCGATAGGGGCCGCAGCACCCGGAAAAAAGCCATGGAACAGGCCAGATTGGGAAACAGATTGACGTTGAATCCGGTCCCGGTCACCGCGCGAACGATCCGCAGGACCTCCTCTTCGCTATGATCCTGACGCAAATCTTCTGCGAGTTCGGCAAAGCGGTCGGGAATGGGATCATCCAGATTGGCTTCCAGATCGACCAGTTCGGGGATCATCACCATGACGCTGTGGCCGTTGCCAAGATCTTCGACATAGCCGCCTGCATCCATAAAGGAAAATAGCTGTTCTGTGTCGCCATCCAGCGAGGTCAGGAAGCTTTTGTGAACCACCGGAAAATGATAGGCGTCGGTGGTATTTTCCAGCTGGATTTTCCAATTACCGGGGAAGGTGAACTTATGTTCACCCATGGTTTTGACCGGAAACCCGCCACCTTGTTTCATGAACAGGTCGATCCACGGTTTTGCCCGACCCAAAAATTCATCGAGCGGTTGTACATCATCATTCAAGGTCGCAAAGATCAGGCCATTATAGCTTTCGGTCCGCAGCGTGATCAGGCCATATTCCGACTTGTCAAAATCCTTATACCCTTTGGGCAAAGGCAAGCCTTTCAGGCTTCCATCCTGTCCATAAGTCCACGCGTGGTACGGACAGACAAAGCCAACCGCATTGCCCTTCTTATGCTCGCAAATTGTCGCGCCGCGATGGCGACAACGGTTCAGCATCACGCGCACTTCGCCTTTTTTGTCGCGATTGACGATCACTGGTTGGCGGCCAATATGAGTGGTTACAAAATCGCCGGGATTGGGCAATTCGCTGTCATGCGCGACCCAAACCCAGGTTTTATTGAAGATGCGATCAATCTCTTCCTCAAAAATCGCAGGATCCTTGTAGAGAGAGGTATGAACACGATCTGGTTTCACGAGGTCTTCGTAGGACACGGATGTCATTGTATCGCTCCATCTTTTGAATCGTCTGGCACCGGAATTTCTTCAGCATCGATCCAGCCATCAACGCGCCGGGCAAAAATATTGGTGCTGCGGAAATGCGAAATGCGCCAGGCACCGCCTTCATTCCGGAAATCGATACTCAGACAGGCGCTGCGCAAATCCGATTTGTCATCGGCATAGGTTGAACATTGCAACATCATCCACGCGCCGGTGGCAGTATCGCCGGAAACCTGAATATCTTCTGCAGAAAAGAAATGACCGGTCATCGCAAAATGCGGTTCGGGTGCGCAATAACTGCCGATCATGGCGACAATCGCCTCGCGACCCTGATAACCGCCAAAGGCCTTTTGGTAGCGGCCTTTGCCTTCCCACAAAGCATCAAGGGTGAACAGGTTACCCAGCTCATCCAGGGGGGTGTCCGGCCCCAGATCGTCGCAGATCTGGAAATAACGCGCCACCAACCGCCGGATCGCGCTTTCCGATTCCAGTCGCTCCAGTCGCTGGTTCAATTCCGGGAGTGTGGCTTCACTCATTCAGGCATCACCAGTTCGCGGCCAATGCGGGCCTCGACGCGCATATATTTCCACAGCCGATAGTCACCCACTTCGGTGGTGCGAAACAGGTTGCAGGCCTCGACAACGGTTTCACGCGTGTCGACATGAGCCAATATGTAAAAGGTCCATGGGAAGCCGGTTGGCGATGTGCCGACCATGGTTTCATCATCATCCATCGTGCCAATCACTTCAACACCAGGGATCTCGCGCATGATACGCAGCATTTTTCCGGTCGCTTTCAACACGTCCATGATATCGGCAGACGGCAGATCAAAAAACGATTGCAGTACTGCGCCGCAAAATAGCACGCGTAGTTTCTCAGGTTGGTCATTCATCAGTCGGTCCTTTGTCTATTATGCTGGTCGTTTATGGATATCCCGGAGGCGCTCCGTTGCCGAGCAGGACAGAGCCACCCGACTGCCATGTGCCATCGTTCATAAAGGCGTGCTGTGCGACAACCATTGCGTCTTGCACATGGCGGGATAGCGGGTGTGTGTTGAAGATGCCGGTGGTGCCCGACATCTCGAAAGCGCGCCGCGTGACATCGGCACCAACGCGAGCAGCATTGGTTGAAGCAATGCGGATCATCGTCAGTTCCTTTTGCGACAATTCATCGCCAGCGACAATCACGTCCCATGCCTTTTCAGTCACTTCATAGAACCACGCCCGGGCTGACCCCAAAGCGGCCTCCATTTGGGAATAAGCAATCTGGAAGTTTGGACGATCTGACATGGACGGTGCGCCGGTGATTGAATTTTTGCGAGTGGCGAGGCGGACAATCTCATCAATGGCCTCGCGTGCGACACCTAATCCGACAACGGCGAGCACTTGTGCGGCAATTCCCATGCTCGGGTATCGATAGGCCGGTGTGTCGATGGTCGGTGCGGCACCGCGGATAAGCGTGTAATGTTCGGGAACAAGAACGTCATCGACAACCAGATCATGGCTGCCGGTTGCCAGCATCCCCATCACATCCCAGTTTTCTTCAATAGAAATCTTGCTGCGCGGCATGACCGCCATGCGCGGCAGGCCCCCGCCTTCGCCTTCGACCTTTATACCAACGCCGATCAGCGAGGCACCCATGGAACCGCTGCCAAATCCCCAACGGCCTTTTACCCGGTAGCCACCTTCTTCCTTGATTGCCATTTGTGGCGGGAAGACGGCCCCGGCAAAAACAATATCAGGCGTATCGGCATATATTTCGGCCAGTGTGTCAGCAGGAAGCGAGGAGAGATATTTGGTTGCAAAGCCAAAGCTGGCCACCCAACCTGTCGATCCATCGGCAGAAGAGATTTCCTCGATCACACGAAGGAATTCCATCGGCGTTTTCTCGGTTCCGCCAAATTGTTTCGGAACAAAGGCGCGATAAATTCCGGCTGCTTGAAACCGCTCGATGATATCCTGTGAGATATGTCCCTGCTCATGAAATTCCGAACGCCGTGCGCGAATATCATCGAGCAGAGCGGAAAAACCGCTATCCTGATCCTCTTCCTTCAGTTTCACTACGCTCATATTCTCTCTCCTCATCCTTCAATCGGCACTAGGCCGGCAAGCGCGCAAAGCGCTTCGTCTTGATTCATTTTCCCCACAAGCTGCATGGCAACCGGACTTCCCCCAATCTCTCCGATGGGAAGCGATATCGCTGGATGTCCCGACAGATTAAACGGACGGCATGTCGCGGTAATGGGAATGGCTGCTGCAGCATCCTTCGCCTCGATCAATGTTGGTACGGGGCAAGGCATGCTGGGCAAGACCAGTGCATCGACCAGTTCCAATGCGGCATCAACCTGGGCGCGAAAAGCGATCCGGATATCCTCTGCTTTCTGCAATTGTGCATCGGTAATCTGTTTTGCGGCGGTCAACCGGTCGGCAACATCCTGCCCGACCTGTCCTGTTTCCAGCAAGTGAGCAAAGGCATTTGCAGTTTCATGTCCGATGATTTTCATGCCCGCATCGACGGCATCCATGAACAAGGATATTGCAACTTCCGTAACTTCAAAAATCGCTTCGGCCTGATTTCGGGCCATATTTGTAATCAGCGCATCGGATTGGGTCGTCACAAAACCAACGCGTGCCGACGTGATGGGACCTACCGGTTTCCAATTCGGGACCAATATTGCCATGGCCCGGACAATCATATCAACTGACCTGGCAAAGGGGCCGATGCAATCCAGGCTGCTTTTATCTGGCACAGCGCCAATCCTGCTAACCCGTCCATATGTGGGTTTCAGGCCGACAATTCCGCAACATGTGGCAGGTACGCGGATCGAACCGCCAGTATCTGTACCAATCGCGAAGTCGACCATATTGGCGGCGACCGCAGCAGCAGATCCACTAGACGAACCACCCGGGATCAGATCAGGATATCTGGGGTTTGTCGGAGTCCCGGTCCAATGATTGACGCCGGTGACACCAAAGGCCAGTTCGTGCATATTGGTGCGACCGACCAATTGACAACCGGCGTCTTCCAGAGCCGTGATAACATCGGCTGATTCAGTTGCGGGCTCAGCTTTGGAAAGAGCCTCGCTTCCTCCTCCGGTAACTTCGCCTTTGCGGTTGAGAACATCCTTGTAGGCAACGCGCTGTCCATCCCCATGAGTAGGAAATTGCTCCAGAAAAATGGCTGATTGATCGCACGTCAAGGTCACTACAGTTATGGACTCCCAAAATTTCAATGGCTCTGTACGGCCATTCAACGGGAGCAACATAAACCATCACGGCCTTATCGGGACATGAGTTCTACTTATATGGTTGCCTGAATCAAATTTGTGCGCGTCTTGATACCGGATACAAAGCCATAAACTTCCGCTTGCTCATCCATGAGGCCAGTTAATGTGGTCTGCAAAAATATCTAGATTGCTGATTGATCTCGTACAATTCTAAATTGCCTGTGAAATATCCGCGAAGAAAAATGAAAATGAATGCATGGATCGAAAGATCATCTCAGATAAAATTATAGGGAGGAATGAAAATGAAACGCTCTAAGCAAGGAATTAGTAAGAAAGTAGCTATCTACGCAGGGGTGTCCATCGGCGCGATAGCCGGATTTGCAAGCCCGGCATTTGCGCAATCCGACAATGCCGCAACCGATGAAGCAGATAGCAATATAATTATTGTTTCTGCTCAGCGCCGCGAAGAAGCTCTAAAAGACGTTCCTATCAGTATTTCGACTTTCTCAGCCGACGAAATTGAAAAATCCGATATCACGGAAGCGAAGGATTACCTCGCTTTTGCACCGAATGTGTCGTTCACTGAGGACGGCGAATCCGGCAACCGATCCATCAACATTTCGATCCGTGGTGTATCCAATGTCGATCTGGGCGAGGTTTCGACCCAGCAATCCATTGGTTATTATCTGGATGAGCAAAGCGTTGGATCGACCGCGAACGGGACCTACAATCCGCAACTTCTTGATATTGAACGGATCGAAGTTCTGCGTGGCCCCCAGGGCACTTTTTTTGGCCGCAATGCTTCGGGCGGCGCATTGAACATTACCACGAAAAAGCCAGGGCCCGATCTGTATGCAGAGGTTGGGGCGGAATATGGTCGTTTCGATACGTGGCAGACATATGGTATTGTCAATGTGCCGTTGACCGATAATCTCTATTTCCGCGGCCTTGCCTCTTACGAGGAAAGCAACGGAATTATCAGAAATGTCAATCCAGCAGGTGCACCCAATAGCGGATATGAGTATCTGCATTTTCGCGGTGCGTTGCGGGCCCTGCCAATGGACAATGTGACCTGGGACATATCGGTTGCTTACACCGATGAAGATGAAGGTCTGGATGCAACGGTACCTTCGG
Source organism: uncultured Parasphingorhabdus sp. (assembly GCA_951813595.1). Lineage (GTDB taxonomy): Bacteria > Pseudomonadota > Alphaproteobacteria > Sphingomonadales > Sphingomonadaceae > Parasphingorhabdus. The sequence goes on from CATOTQ010000001.1 coordinate 439,871, forward strand.
GTGTGATCGATTTGGATACGCAAAGTATTTTTGGTGCGGCGTTTGTTCCCATCGATGATCAACTTGGTTTTTATCCGACAAATCAACGGATGGTAAACCACAATGCGCCGGAATTTAATCGAAACGAGTTTTTGGTTATCAATAACCGGATCAGCATTGAAGGGGATGGATTTGAAGTGCGTTCTATCACCGGCTATCTAGAAAGTAAGAATAGCCGCTTGTTCGATCAGGACAATATTTCTGCCGATGCGATTAACCGTACCAACCGTTATAAGGGCCGATCATTTAGTCAGGAATTGCGGGTTCAATCAAGCGGATCGCAGACCGTCGACTGGGTGATTGGTGGGCTTTATGCGCATGATCGCATCACCCAATTCAACTCCATTCAGGCTGGTACGCAGGGCAGTTATACCAATCCCGTAACCGGGCAGGTCATCGGTTTGCTGCCGCCAATACCTGCGGGTTTCCGGATCAATGAAAATAACAGGGTTTCCAAAACCACAAGTTGGGCTGTTTTTGCGGATGCAACCTTGAATGTGACACCGGAACTGCACCTGACGGTTGGTGGCCGGTACAGCAATGACAAAATCAGCAACCGTGAATTCGGAGTTGTGGCATTTGAAAGCCCGCCATCGACCAATTTTGGTCAGGTTAGCTTCAATGATTTCTCCCCGCGTTTTGTTATTCGTTATGAACTGGATGCATACAACAGCATCTACGCAACAGTTTCGAAAGGCTATAAGGCCGGTGGTATTGACCTTATAACAACCGGCAATAATCCCTTCGGATCAGAGCGGTTGTGGAACTATGAAGCTGGTTTCAAAGGACAGACCGCGAATGGCGACCTGAGTTACAATGCATCGATCTTCTATCTCGACTGGTCGGATTTGCAGGTACAAACGAACTTCCTGCGCGACCCCAATGATATTTCATCATCTGTTGAGGCGACACTGAACGCAGCCAAAGCAAGCAACTTTGGTTTCGAAATTGATCTGCGTGCAAAATTATCCAGTGAGTTTTCGGCGCAAGCGGCGTTTGGCTATTTGGACAGCAAGTTTGATAATTTTCCAATGGCAACTTTGGCCGGAGAGAATAATGTCAATCTGACTGGGCTTCGTTTACCCAACACGCCTGAGTTCACCTTTAGTGCGGCCCTTGATTACACCACTGCGGTTAGCGATTCGATGGACTTCTATGTTCGGCCGGAACTCAACTTCCGTTCATCTGCCGCTGGTGATTTGGAAGGTGTTGCAGCAGCCCGTCTTGGCTTGCCCCGTTTCCCTTACCAGCCACCGGCATTTACGGTTGTGAATTTCCGTCTTGGTTTGAAATCGGATAGGTTTGAAGTCGCTGGATTTATAGAGAATCTGTTGAAAGAGGACTATTACACCGGCACCCAGGATAATTTCGGCCTTGGTGGCATCAGGCTTCGGCCGCATCCACGGGTTTGGGGAATCAGCGCCAAATATAAATTTGGTGGCTAAGCCGAAGTGAATGAAATTTTTGGGCTCGCTCCTTCTTTTAGGGGCGGGCTTTTTTTTTACCATTTGATCGCCGCAAGTTCGTTAGACTTCGGTTCCGATTGAAATCGCAAAGGCCCGTCATTCCCATGCACAGATATTTGCTGTCGTTCATCTTTGCCGGATTTCTTATCTCCTGCTCTCAGGAAAAAGAGGGTGAACCGGGTACAACCGAAGCACGAAACCCTAATGTCGTCATCATATTGGCTGATGATCTTGGCTATGGAGACATAGGCGCAAATGGCTCTACCCAAATCAAAACACCGGCCATTGACCGGCTTGCAAAAACTGGTGTAAATTTCACACAATTTTATGCCAGCGCCAATATTTGCACACCTTCGCGCGCGGGATTGATGACGGGTCGATATCCGATACGAACGGGACTTGGTTATAATGTCATCACCGCTGCCGACACACGTGGACTTCCCGAAACCGAAGAAACCCTTGCAGAGATTGCGCAGCGCGCCGATTACCGCACAATGCTGATCGGCAAATGGCATTTGGGCGGCTTTCCAGATCATGTGCCGGTGAAGCATGGTTTTGATCTGTTTTATGGTGTTCCGCATAGCAATGACATGCCGAATTTTGCTCTATATTCTGGCGACAAGGTGATTGAGCAACCGGTAGAACAATCGACGCTGACAAAGCGTTATACGCAACAGGCAACCGCGTTTATTGATGCCAGCGCAAATCAATCTTTCCTGCTATTTGTTTCGCACACAATGCCGCATATTCCGCTCTATGCTTCAAAAGATTTTGCCGGAAAATCACAGGCCGGCACCTATGGCGATGTTGTTGAGGAGCTGGATGCCAGTACCGCTACGATTGTCGAAACCCTGAAACGCAATGATATCTTCGATAATACAATCATCATCATAACGAGCGACAATGGACCTTTCTTTGAAGGGGCCACGGCTGGTTTGAAGGGTGGCAAAGGTTCCACGTTCGAAGGAGCTTATCGTGTGCCGATGATTGTTTCATGGCCAAACGGGATCAAAAAGCCGTTCGAAACTGATGCTATCGGCATGAACATTGATATCCTGCCTACCATTGCCGATGCGGTCAATGTAGTGCCTCGGGCAGAAATCGTTGATGGCGAGAGTCTTTTACCCATTTTGGCTGCAGATGAGCCGAAGAAGGACAGGTATCTGTTCTATTTTAACAATGAGCAGGTTGTTGGCATTCGAGACCAGGATTGGAAATATCTGACACATAGCTATTACCGGCGGTCCATAGGCGCGTTTGAGAAATTTGATCAGCTTGACGGCTTTACCTCGGCTTATGAATTACTGTTTCGGGCCAGCGGAATCGGAATAGAGGAATATAGCCACGCCGACCGGCACCCCAAAATTGTCGCCAAGATGAAGCGGGAACTTGCCACCGCGCGCTCCGAATTTGAACCGCTCCGAACCCACGAACCGGACAAGACTTTTCCTGAATAACCAAGTTTATGGTTTTGCGGCCATTTCCAGATAGCGTTTCAGACCGGACGCAATCACTGCAATAGATGAAACATGCCCAGGCCAAAGAAGTTCCCGATTGCATATCCCAGCATACCGGTTGCAATGGCCGGCGTGACGAGGTTTTTCCATCCTTTGGCCGACGCAATACCGGCGGCTGGTGCAGCCCCGACAATATTGGCGCCTGATCCGATAATCGTTTCCGCTAGGTCGAATTTGAACAGCTTTGCGACCAGCAGCATGAAGCCGATATGGGCGAAGATGATGATTAAACCGTAGGCAAAGAAAATCGGTGCTTTGGTGATGAATGTAACCGCGTCCGTGCTGGCACCGATGGCGGCAAAAAACAGATACATGCCAAACATGCCGAGTTCAAAATCTCCCTCAACCGTGCTTAGTGATTTGGAGAAGACATTGGCCAGAAGCACGGCGATGATGGTGATCGTGAACAGACGGTAATTGCCGATGTCGAGAAAGTCCGTAACCAGGTTTCCGGCAACGCATATAACTGCGCTCAGGGCCAATACGCCCGCTACATGATTGAGTTTAAATGAAATATTCTGAGCCTGCATGGAGGGTGCATTTTTTACTTCGGCCTGTTCATCCATGATCTTTGAAGCAAAATGTCGGCGAATAAATGGGATCTGCGGCAATACTGCAAGGGTACTGAGGCCAATAATGCTCACCGGAGCGCTGGCGCTGACGACCACCGAAAATTCCGATGGTGCCATTTGGGTGAGCTCTGACAGGGCAACCATATTAACCATGCCGCCGATCCATGCCGCGGTATAGGTGGCGGCAACTTTTGCGCCCAGATCACCCAGATCGAGAAGATAATAGCCGATCAACGCAGCGACAAAAACCGCGACGGAACCAATAAGGAAGATCGGCAGAACCATCCCGCTTTCCTTAAGGATCTTGGTCAGCGTCGCTTTGTACAACAGTAGCGGGACCGCCAGCGGCAAAATATAGCCGAATATCACGCCGTAAAGGCCGGATTCTAATGGCAGGACGCCCGTGTTTGATAACAAAACACCCAATATCAATATCCAGACAACGCCCGGGATTTTGCAGGCAATCGGATGTGTTTCAGACCAGAATCCAAACCAGACAAGGCTCAATAATGTGGCCAGTTGTAGAAAATAATCTTCTGAGCCAATTAATGTCACTGTTCGGTTTCTCCCTGCATTCTGTTTCCAACACCAATGTTTTTCATTGGCTTGTTGCTTATTGCTACCCGTTCCCAGTGACACTTTTCACTATGGCTTCTGCTCTGTCGCCGCGATCCAAATGCAATTGATCCGATACGGTTTTGCCCATGCTGCCCAGTGGATAGCGCATCTCTGGCCCAGGTGTTTTGACGATGTCGGCGATCTGTTCGGCGACGGTTTGGGGATCGTCGCCGTCCTCGTTTCCGGCAAAACCAGTGGCGATGCAGCCGGGCTCGATAACCAGCACCCGGATGTTGCGCGGTGTCAGTTCTGCCGCTAAGCTTTGGCTCATGCCTTCCAATGCAAATTTGCTTGCCGCGTACGCGCCATCCCCTGGCAGGCCGACCAGCCCGGAAAGCGATGATATCATTACGATAGTGCTACCATCAGGCATATGGGGCAGGGCCGCCTTGGTCAGCCGCCAGACACCCAGCAGGTTGACGTCAAGGACATGTTTGAAATCATCCTGCTCCAGTTCCGTCAGTGGACCGCCTAAATGTAACCCGGCATTGTTGATCAGGATATCGAGGGGTTCTTCGGCGGCACAATGACTGCATGCGATAGAGGTGGATTCCAGATCACGGACATTCAGCGATACCGGTGAGATCGCCCCTTTGGAGTAACGATCAAATTCCGGTTTGTTCGCGTAATAGCCTGCGTGAACGTGATCGCCGCGCTGTGCGAATTCTTGGGTCAGCGCCCGCCCCAGGCCTCGCGATGCGCCGCTAATCAATATATTCGCGATTGAGCCTACTCCCGAGCAATATCGTTTTCCGAAGACGAGTTTACCGGAGTTTCCAGTATCTCGATGCATTTTTATTTTTAGGCACTCATGAATATTGCTCACGCGGTCTATCAGCGTGACTAATTTCCCACTGCGCGCAATTGTCGATACATTCGAAAGCACGTTCAAAAAGTAGATTGGGGAAACGATGGCGGATTTTGATGTCGTGATTGCCGGTGGCGGCGTAAACGGCCTCGCCTGTGCAGCGACGCTTTCCCGCAAGGGATTGAAGGTCTGTGTGGTCGAGCGCAATCCGTGGGTCGGCGGCGGCGCTGTTACACAGGAAGTGACGCTGCCCGGTTTCAAGCATGATCTTTACGGATCATCGCACGTCTGGATTCAGTGTAACCCCGATTTCAAGGAAATTCAACCTGATCTGGAACGGCTCGGTTTGAAATATCTGGAACCCGATGATCATATCACCGGTCATCCCGACAAAAAAGGTGGGCCCGGCATTGTCATTTACAAATCGATTGACAAAACCTGCGAGTCTATCGCGGCCTATTCAGAGGCTGATGCAGCACGGTACAAATCGGTCTACGCGGATTTTGAGCAGGTACGGGAAGGGTTTATCAAAGCCTTTTTCTCGCCTCCTGCTGCGCCGTCCGCTCTGTCCAGTGCGCTGGAAACCAGCGAGGCGGGGCTTCGCAGACTGCGGGAATTTTCCATGTCGGCGCGTGCCTGGGTCGAAACCAATTTTGAAAATGATTTTGTCAAAGCGGTAATGCTAAACTGGGCACTGGCCCCGCAGATTTTGCCGGATCAGGAAGGTGGGGGACAGTCCTTCTACATCATGATCCCCGCTATCCACTATTACGGGCAGGCCATTCCTGAAGGTGGCAGCATGGAATTGCCAATCGCCATGGCCAAGCTGGTGGAGGAGCAAGGTGGAAAAGTGATGACCGAAGCTCCGATCGATAGGATCATCGTCGAAGATGGTCAGGCGAAAGGCGTTCGGTTGGAAAGCGGCGAAACGATCATGGCCAAACGTGCCATTGTCTCGGCGCTGGAACCCAAACAGATGTTCCACAAATTTATCGGCGAAGAGCATTTTGAGCCGGAATTCAACGATATGGTGAAAAGCTATTCTTTCGGCAAGATCAGCATCTGCCGTGCACAGCTAGCACTCAGCGAAGCACCTGAGTTCACCAACGGCGCGGATATGAGCGAATGTCCGTTCCACCGGATCGTGGATTCGATGGATCAGATGATCAACTTCTATGCCGAACTGGCTACCGGCAAGCCGCCCAGTGATCCCTTTTTATGGTCGGCTTGCTGGACCAAGCTGGACCCGACGCGTGCACCCGAGGGACAACATACATTGATCTTCGATACCTATGTTTCGAACTGGCTTGCAGACGGACGGACCTGGGACGAGATCGGCGAGGAATATACCAAGACGGTATTGCTGCCAAAGCTTCAGCAATATGCGCCCAATATCAATGAGAAAACCATATTGGGAATGCACATTCAACACAGACACACGCTGGAAGATGCCAACCCCAGCTTTGTCGACGGAACGACAAATGGCGGGGAACGCATTGCTGCGCAATTGGGAAGTTTCCGGCCTTTTCCTGGATATGCCCATTACCGCTCGCCCATCAAGGATTTGTACATGACCGGACCGCATTGCCATCCGGGCGGCGGAATCTCGGCAATGGGAACGATTACGGCACGCGTGATGCTTGACGATATGGGAATTGAACCTGCGGACTTCTGGTAGGTCGCATTGAAAGAGGAAACAAAGATGACAGCACCGAAGATTGACAAATATACCGCATTGATAATGCAGCCTCATGTTGTGGTTGCTGATGATCGTGACGGGATTAAACAAAACCTCGATCGCGCCATGAACATGATCGATTTTGGTGTTGGCTATTTCTGGGAACTGCCGTCGCGTCTAGTCGTTTTTCCGGAATATTTCATGCAAGGCGTAACAACGCCCGGCAAAGGCGAACATGGCATTGACAGTTTTATGAAAAAAGCGATCACGCTCGATAGCCCAGAAATGCAGGCGCTGGGACAAAAGGCGAAGGAATATAACCTTTATATCGCTGGCGGTGGCGTGATTGAGAAAGTGCCGGAGTTCCCCGATCGATGGTTTAACACGGCGTTTATTATTGGCCCGTCAGGCGATGTCGTGCTGAAGTATCACAAATGGCATATTCCGGCTTCCATTGGCCTTGGTACCAGCCCGCACGATATTTTTGACGAGTATAAAGAGGTCTTCGGCGGCGATATCAAGAATCTGTTTCCGGTTATCGATACCGATATTGGCAAGCTTGGCACCATGACTTGTCATGATGGTTGTACGCCAGAAGTCTCTAGGGCGCTGGGTTACAATGGTGCAGAAGTAATCTGCCATCCGGTTGCGCTGCAGGAAGTGGAAGGTGTATCAGAGCCTTGGGATTTCTGGATGTTTACCCGCCGTGCACGTGCGCATGACAATATGGCTTATGTGCTGGGCTCCAACTGGGGCACAGTGGATTATGATTTCTATCCCAAAGCCTTCTGCCCCGGCAACAGCTTTGCGATTGATTATCAAGGCATGGTGATGCGGCATTCGCCCTATCCGGAGGAACAGGTAATGGGTGTCACCATTGATATAGAAAGCCTGCGCGAGCACCGGTCGCGTTGCAATCACAATACCTGGGTTGACGTACGGACCGAAGGCTTCAAACAAATATATGAAAATCCTATCTATCCGGCCAACCAGTTTCCCAGCGGTAAGCCACCGCGGACACTGGCCGACAAAATGGGCCCCGTGAAAGAGGTATTTCGTGACATTTATGGCCGCGGACAGTTTACACCGCCTGCCGACAAGACAGTGGATGACATGGCCAATCAGCATGCAGAACGTGTGAAGCGAGCGCAGGATATTGGTACGCTGAAACGCGATTAGGGAAGGGTTAGCAATGCGTGTAGTCAGTTCTCTTGCTGATATTGATTTTAGCATAGGTCGTATCGTCCGACGCGGCGGTGATCTGGTCATTGAAAGCAGTGCGGACAGCACACTGGAAACAATTGTGACCATCACGCCCCGGGATGCATTGAAGTCTCTGGGCGCCTTGGCCATCAGTCCATCCGCGTGGGTTTTTGTCCTAACGCTTCCCTTCGCGTTGCTTTTCGGGGGGAAGAAATCAATCAAATCCGATGATGATTGGGAGGAACGACGGACACGTAAAGGATTGAACAAGCCGTGGTAGAATCGAGCGTCTTCGATCGAATTACAGAGGATCGCATTGTTCCAGTGGTCATCCCGGGTGAACCCGGCCAGATGGAAGGACTAATCGAAGCGCTTTTCCGGGGAGGTCTGGGAACAATAGAAATCACCCTGCGTTCCGAGACTGCAATCGATGCCATTTCAGCTGCAACAAAACAGAATAATATGATTGTTGGCGCGGGAACCGTTTTGAGCATTGAGCAGGCGGAAAATGCGGTTGGTGCCAGGGCAAAGTTTCTGGTTAGCCCAGGCTTTGATCCGGCAGTTGTTGGCTGGGCACGGCGCAATGAGGTACCGATAACTCCTGGAATTGCGACGGTCAGCGAAGCAATGCGTGCGATCAGTTCGGGGCTACATTTTGTGAAGCTGTTCCCGGCTGAGCAACTGGGCGGTGCGAAAACAGTTCAAGCCATTGGTGCAGTACTCCCGGAACTGAAAATCATGCCAACCGGCGGCGTTACATTGAAAAATCTGACTGACTATCTTTCTGTACCAACGGTTGGAGCTGTCGGAGGCACATGGATCGCACCAGCTGATGATATTGCGAACGGCCATTTTGCCAAAATCACCGAACGAGCGAAAGCCGCCGTGGCTTTGTCACTTTCCCGATAATGTCCGTTTCACGATCAATTGTCTGTTTTGGCGAAATGTTACTCAGACTTTCGGCCTCGGAAATCGATCAAGAATTGATAAGCTCATTGCACTATTCCTCTCATGTCGCCGGTGCGGAAGCAAATGTCGCTATCTCCCTGGCTTCGTTAGGACTGCAATCCCGCATGGCCACAGTCCTTCCAGAAAATGCGTTGGGTGATCGCGCTTTGAAGACCTTGTCGGATCACGGCGTTGACACCGGATCGGTCGTTCGCAAGCCGGGCCGAATGGGACTGTTTTTCCTGAACTCGCAAATCACCGGCCGGGAAGGGGGCTTGATTTACGACCGGGAAGGATCGGCTTTTGCCTCTGCTTCTCCTCACGAGATAGATTGGACGACAGCATTGTCGAATGCGTCATGGCTTCATATTTCCGGTATTACCGCCGCTTTGGGAGAGGGCCCTTTGCAAGCACTGCGCAATGCTTGCGTCGCCGCCAAAGATGCGGGCGTCCGAATCTCTTTTGATTGCAACTATCGGCCATTGCTCTGGCAAAACAGGGAACAGGATGCACCGGCAATCTTGGCGGCATTGGCACAGCATGCAGATCTACTCTTTGCCGGGCCCTAGGATGTATCACTTTTAACTGGTACGCCACAGAGTGAAGAAAAAGCGCTGGATGCGTTTGAAAGTTCTGCGGAAGCGGCCTTTCGAGAATTCCCCAATTTGGAGATGATAGCAGCAACATCGCGGACAATTATTGGCAACGATCATCATCAGCTTGGAGCGCATTTTAGTACACGATCAGGAACGGCTCACGAATCTCCTCAGACAATAAATCCTGTTGTCGATCGAATTGGCAGCGGTGATGCTTTTGCCGCAGCAGCGCTCTATGGTGTCACACATGATTGGGATGCTGCACGGATTGCGAGATTTGCACTGCAGGCCTGCGTCATGAAACACGCAATTCATGGTGATTTTAGCAATCTGAATGCAAGGGAAGTTGAAGCAGCATTATCAGCTGAGTAAATTTAACTAGATTCTGCCTCTTGATCTTCCAGTTTTAGTCCCCCTGCAATCATGGTGGCTAATGCTGCAAATCCGGCAAGCGTAAACAGTACACCCTGTTCGCCAAATGGTTCGATCAATGGACCAAGCATGGCTGCACCGATCACTAACGCGATATTCCCGCAGACCATAGTGAAAGAGAATTGGGTCGCGGCAATCATCTTCCAGCATTGCCTCATGGTCGCTGCAAAAAACGCGATGAAAATGAACACCAGCAGCATTTCAAAAGCAGCAAGATAGAGTCCGCCGAGTTGAAACCGGAGTGCCATCGCCATAGCGAAATTGACGGTCATAAGTGTCGCAAAAAGTGTGACCAATGATCGCCGATGTCCCAGATAATCCACCAGCACCCCGCCGGCAAATATTCCGGCCACCCCTGCGAAAAGTTTGAGGCTGGACCGAAACTGGGAGTAGTCGGTTTCGTTCCAGTGAAATTCCTGAACCAATAATACTGGCAGCAAGGCGCCGGACAGTCCGGCTATCAATCCTATGCAAATTGAAATGCCAATCAATCGCATCGCCGCCGGACGGCGGATGGCGGCGAATAATTGAGTCAACAATATTTTCCAGCTGGATGTCTGTCTTGCCGCGGTTTCGGTGCTAGTCGTGCCAGCGGTCCAGGGTAGCAAACGCTCACCCGGCCGTTCTCTCAGAACAAGAACAAATATCAGTACGCCAAGCAATATTGCGGCAGCAAAATAGGCCATGGCTTCAAACCCCCCAAAAGCCAATATTGCCGCACCACTGGCTCCTGCAGCGGCGGTGCCAAGTGTCTTGCTGCCCCACATGATCCCATTGGCACGGCCCTGTTCATGCGAAGGCACGACATCCATCACCATTCCATCGGTGGCAACGTCCTGAAATACCGTTGCCAGAGTGATGCAAAAGGCACCAATCGCGAACAGACTGAGATTATCAGCTGGTTCACCGATGGATGCGAGAAATAGAAAGCTGATGGCTATTCCGAACTGGCCGAAAATTACCCAAGGTCGCCGTCGACCCATCGGTAGATAGGCCACGCGATCAATGAGCGGACCGGCAAATAATTTTGCCGAATTTGGCAACATCGCAGTTGCCAGAAAAGTTCCGATAGCAGCAGCTGTCATCCCATTTGCGGCCAGATAGGCCGGAAAAATAATCAACACCATCGCATCGGGAATACCCTGTGCCGCATATAGTGTCGCGAAAGCGGAATACCGCAGCCATTTGTTTTGACTGAGATTGAGTTCCTTCATCCTACGATGTGATGGAGCAGATCGACATTACCAGTGCCAAAGCGTTCCATCTTCCAGGCGATTTACAGGCAAATAAGCGGGTTTATACGGGTATTTGGCCGCGAGTTTTTCATCGATGTCCACGCCGTGACCCGGAGTATCTCCCGGGAAGAGCGCTCCGTCCTTGAAGCTGTAACTATGAGGGAAGACCGCATCGGTTTCCTCGGTGTGGCGCATATATTCCTGAATACCGAAATTGGGCACCCAGATATTAAAGTTCAAAGCCGCCCCCATGCATATCGGAGACAGGTCGGTTGCACCGTGACAGCCGGTCCGGATCTGATACATTGCTGCAAGATCAGCAATGCGCCGTAAATGGGTTATCCCGCCAGCATGGACGACCGTCGCACGGATATAATCGATCAGCTGGTTCTGGATGAGATCTTTGCAATCCCAGATTGTGTTGAATATTTCTCCGACGGCAAGCGGTGTCACCGTATGCTGACGGATCAGCCTAAAAGCTTCTTGATTTTCGGCTGGTGTGGCATCTTCCATCCAGAACAAGCGATATGGCTCCAACGATTTACCGAGCCGGCCAGCTTCAATGGGCGTCAATCTGTGGTGCACATCATGCAGCAAATGCGGTTCAAAACCAAAACGTTCACGCAGATGTTCAAAAAGCTTTGGCGTGTGATCAAGGTATTTTTCTGTCGCCCAGACGTTTTCTGACGGCAGTTCGGCATCCGCAGGCTCGTAGTACATCTTGTCCTGCGATACTCCGTAAGTCGAAGCCAATCCCGGAACGCCTGTTTGCGCCCGAATGGCTTTGTAGCCCATCTCGATGTATCGCGCGACTTCATCCGAAGTTTCTTCAATGTCGCGTCCATTGGCATGGCCGTATACCATCACCGATTCCCGGCTTTTTCCTCCCAGCAACTGGTACAGAGGCATCCCTGTCGCTTTGGCTTTGATGTCCCACAATGCCGTATCAACAGCTGCAATTGCGGCCATGGTGATCGGTCCGCGCCGCCAATATGCTCCGCGATACAGATAGTGCCAGATATCCTCAATGCGACTCGCATCTTTGCCAATCAAACAAGGGATCACATGATCATCAAGATAGGAAACAACCGATAGCTCGCGTCCATTGACTGTAGCATCGCCGAGACCGCAGATTCCCTCGTCTGTTTCGATTTTCAGGGTCACAAAATTGCGCCCCGGACAGGTGACAATCGTTTTTGCGGATATGATTTTCATAATGTGTACCATCTCAGTAACAGGCTGTGATCCAATTGATTAAAGCAACCGGGGGTCGCTTTACAAACAGGGGTTAGTCATTCAAAAGATTAGCCTAACTTATGTGGTAGAAAAATGACCCGCCGCTTACCGCCTCTTCTGGCTTTGCGCGTCTTCGAATGCGCTGGTCGACATCTCAGCTTCACCAAAGCTGCCGAGGAGCTATGTGTAACGCAAGCTGCGGTTAGTCATCAGATCAGAGCTCTTGAAACCTGGTTTGGAAAACCACTGTTCAAGCGTCTCAACCGATCATTGAAACTGACCGTCGAGGGTGAACGGATGCTAGGTCCGATGACTGAGGCGCTGGATATCATGGCTACGGCAACATCGGAAATCGCGCGGGATGATGATAGTCAGGTTTTGAATGTTTCGGTGCTGGATTCATTTGCCAGCGTCTGGATACTACCGCGATTACAGAGTTTTCATCAGCGTTTTCCCGATATTGATGTCCGATTTGTATCGTCTCCCGTGGAGGAAGATAGTTTGGGCAGCGGTCATTCGGATCTGGAAATCCGCTATGGTAATGGCACGTGGCCGGGACTGCATGTTTACAAGTTCATGGACGAAGAAATATTTCCCGTTTGCAGCCCCAGCCTGTTTGAAGGACGCGAGAAGCCGACCAGTCTGGATGAGCTGGAGGAATTTGAACTACTCCATGATGTAATGTCGATCGATTGGGAGCTTTTTCTCAAGAATTTTGGCGTTAAACCAATCAATGTTCGCAGGGGTTTCGGGTTTAACCATTCCCAGCTTGTGGTTCAGGCTTGTATCGAGGGGAATGGGTTTGCACTAGGCAGGGGCGCCTTGGTTGCCGATGCGATCAAGACAGGACAATTGGTTAGACCGTTCAAGGAATCAATGCCGGCAGGTCTGGCCTATTATGTTGTTTGCCGGCCAGGCGATTCAGATGATGCCGCGATCAAGGCATTTTCCTATTGGTTGATGGACGAAATAGAAGCAGAAAATGCGTTGGAAACTAAAGACGCATCATGACCGATCGTGTTTCGGTAAACGCTTTCAACCCCTGAAGACCGTGCTCCCGTCCGATGCCGGATTGCTTAACGCCGCCTATCGGCATGGCCAACTCCGGGATTCCATGATCGTTGATCCAGATTATGCCAGATTCAATATCCGCGGAGAGGCGTAGTGCGCGGGACAGATCCCCGGTCCAGATGCTGGCGGCCAGACCATATTTGCTGTCATTGGCAAGCCGCAAAGCATCGGCCTCATTGTCAAAGGGTGTTATTGTTACAACCGGTCCAAAGACTTCTTCCTGCACGACAGCGCAGCTTTGTTTAGCGCCAGTCAGGACGGTGGGTGCATAGAAAAATCCTTCCCCGTCCAGCATCTTGCCGCCTGTCACGATATTGGCGCCGTCGAACTCTGCTTGTTCAACCATTGCATGAACACCATTTCGGTGATTGCTGCTAATCAATGGTCCCATGGTTGTTTCCGGATCAACACCCGGGCCGACCTTATGGCCTTCCGCAATGTCAGCGATACCGGAGACAATCTTGTCAAAAATACCGCGCTGCGCATAAATGCGCGAACCAGCCACACAGACTTGCCCGGCATTTCCAAAAATCGCGTCGGCAGCGGTTGGGATCGCGATATCGAGGTCGGCATCATCGAAGATCAATACCGGCGACTTGCCACCGAGTTCCAGCGACAGCCGGGTGATATCGTCTTTGCTATCCGCCAGCAATTGTTTGCCAACGCTGGTTGATCCGGTGAACGAAACTTTCGAAACCAGCGGATGTTTGACCAGCGCCGCGCCGACATCCCGGCCTTTGCCCGGCAGGACGTTTATGACGCCTTCGGGAACGCCGGCCTCCATCAGCAAACGTCCGAGATAAAGCGATGACAGGGGCGTCAGTTCAGCGGGTTTTAAAATACAGCTGCAACCCGCCGCGAGGGCAGGGGCGAGTTTCCACGCGGCAGATACCAGCGCACCGTTCCACGGTGTTATCAGTGCGGCAACACCGACCGGGTCTTCCCGAACAAAAGCATGATATTCCCGGCCCGGAACAGAGGGTTCGAAAATCTGACCACCCAGCTTCGTTACCCAACCGGCATAATATCGGAAGGTTTCTGCACTATGCGGAATTTCGCTGTGCAGCGCGCCTCCATAAGGCTTCCCGCCATTTATCGTTTCCAGTTCCGCCAGTATCTGCGCATCCCGTTCGATCAGACCGGCGGCACGCAGCAATATGCGTTGTCGTTCGGCGGGTGTTTTGCCGCGCCAGCGTTTGTCATCAAATGCTCGGCGTGCGGCAATCGCAGCCCGATCAGCATCAACGGCAGTAGCGAGTGCTGCGCCCCCAATCTCTGTCCCGGTCGCTGGATCAAGGCATGGAACGACAGATGCGCTATCGCCCATCGCCCATTTGCCATCGACTAGGAAAGGTTGTGTTTCGTTTAAGAATGACGTCGCGGCGGAAATGCTGTGCATGATGTTCCTTTATCTGCTCAGCTTGCCATAAATTCACGCAATACCGCGATGACGCTATCATTTTGTGCAGGCAATCCAACCGTGATACGCAGGCAATCCTCTGGCCCACCGGCATTGACCGGGCGTGGGATTATGCCATTGGCTTCCAGATGAGCACCCGCACCGGCTGGCGTTTTCGCACCATCAGAAAATTTCAGCAAATAGAAATTGGCGACCGACGGAATGAATTCAATTCCCATTTCTGTTGTTGCAGCCGCAATGCGTTCTAATTCCGAATTGTTCATGTCGCGCATCTGCTTCGCATAATCCTGATCCAGAACAGCGGCTTCTGCTGCGGCCAGTGCGGCGGCATTGGCGTTAAAAGGCGTGCGAATACGCTGAACGGCATCGATGATAGCGCTGGGCGCGTACATCCATCCGATGCGCAGCGCAGCAAGGCCATAGAGTTTTGAAAATGTCCGGGTCATCACAGTGTTGTCGCCCGCGGAAACCAGCGCCGATCCATCATCATAATCGTCATTTTCGACATAATCGGCATAGGCAGAATCGCAGAGCAAAATGATATGCGGGGCCAGACCATCGCGCAGCCGCTGTAATTCGCTGCGGGTAATATATTGTCCCACCGGATTATTGGGAGAGGCGAGAACTACCATTTTGGTTTTGGACGATATTTTTGCCAGCAGCGCATCAGTATCCGGTTTCAGGTCATCTTCCGATGCGGTTACGGGTGTCGCGCCCTGCGCAATAGCATGCACATAGGCCATGCCAAAACTATATTGGCTAACGACAACTTCATCGCCGGGCGACAGATAGGCCCGCATCAACAATTGGATCAGTTCGTCCGACCCGTTGCCGCAGACGACATTGTCAGGATTAATATCAAAAGTGCGCCCAATGGCGGACCGCAAGGCAAATTGACTGCCATCGGGATAACAGCTTAGATCATTATCATCGGTAAAGGCGGCATAGGCGGTCTTTGCTTTCGGGCTGGGCCCGGACATGGATTCATTGGAAGATAGCTTGAGCGGTTTTTTCACGCCTTCAATCGCACCTTTACCCTGTACATAGGGGGACAGGCTGAGGACGCCCTTGGTCGGCTGCGGCGTATCGCTGTCTGATATGACGTTGAGATTGTTTGTAGCCATCGACTAACCCCTATTTGCAGCCCTGTTCGAATACCGGTTGGCGAATGATGAATGGCCACGGCGTCGCCATATCCTCGGTCGGCACTTCTATCAAGCAGGGCTCTCGCCGTTCGAGGGCTGCTTTGACGGCTCTTTCCAATTGTTCCGGCGTTGTCACGCGTTCTGCCCTGATGCCAAAACTATCAGCATATTTGACAAAATCGGGGTTGTGCAGGTCGGACGCAATCAGCCGTCCATCAAACCATTCTTTCTGCTGCCGTTGGACATTTTGAAATTTGTTATTGTTGAACAGCACCGTCACCAGCGGCAGATTATAGGCCGCTGTCGTTGCCATTTCATTGGCGGTAAACATGAAGCCGCCGTCGCCAACGATATTGACCACTGCCTTATCGGGATGGGCTGCCTGCACACCCAATGCAGTTGCGTAGCCATAGCCCAATGTCCCCTGATAGCCGCAACTAACATGGTGGCGCGGTTCATATACCGGGAAGCTATACCAGGAAGCATAGCCAGCTTGCGTAATCTCATCGACGAAAAACCCATCATCAGGTAGGGCGCGGCGAATGGCATCCAGAAACCCGACTTGCGGTTGGACACGTTCTTCAATCTGACGACGCAAATTTGCTTTGACGCCAGTCAATTCGTCCTCGCGGGATGCTTTGGGCTCGCTGATCTTCTCCAGCGCAGCGAGCAGGGCAGGGACCGCATCTGCGGCATCGGCATGGATAGAAACTTCGGGGGCGTCGATACGATCAAGTTCTTCTTCATCAATATCAATGCGAATGATTTTCATATCCGGGCCAATACCCCAATAGAGATATTGCTGTTCCATCCGGCTGCCCAGACCAATGATGACATCGGCCTGTTTCCACATGTCGTTACCGGCTGGGAACATTTGCGACAGATAGCTGCGGTCGCTGATAACACCGCGCCCGCTGCGGAAGCTGACGACCGGTGCTTGCAGGAAAGTAGCGAGTCGTTCCAGAGCCGATCCAGCGGCAATGGCCCCACCGCCAGCGATGATCATAGGCTTCTTCGCGCCCGCCAATAGTTTGGCCGCACGGTCAATGGCATCTGAATCAACCGCTGGTCCGGCCGGAATATCGGCGGCGGATAAAAGTGACATATCAGCTTTCTCCGCCATGATATCCATCGGCATTTCCAGACTGATTGGACGTTGCCGCCCACCGCACATCTGATTAAATGCTTCGCTTACCAGTCCTGGGGCCTCTTGTGGTGTCATCGCACGGTCTGCCCATTTGGTCAGGCTGCGCATGGTCGCCAGTTGATCGGGAAGTTCATGCAAATATCCAATACCCTTGCCCAGACCGACCGTTGGAATCTGGCCCGTCAGACAAAAGACGGGAGCGTTGGTGGCATAGGCCGAACAAATGGCAGCTGTGCTGTTCAATACGCCAGGACCGGGAACGACGGCATATACGCCCGGCTTTCCAGTGGAGCGGGCATAACCAAAGGCCATATAGGCAGCGCCCTGCTCATGTCGGGTGCAATAGGTCGTGATCGCGTCACCGGCATTGTACATTGCATCAAAAAAATAATCGAGCTGTCCACCGGGCAGACCAAATATCGTATCCACACCGTTTGCCATAATCTGGCCCAATAATGCTTCGGCACCTGTCATTTCAGTCATTGGTTTCTGGTTTCTCTTTCTTTTTTGGGCAATTGTATAGTATAGAACCCATTGCTAGGTGTTTAGGCTCAATGCGGGAAACCCACTTGCATGATGGCCATGTTTGAGAAGAAGTAGGCAAATCGCAATTGAAACAATCTAACGCTACCGGATTAGCTAGCCTAATCTTGGACTCTTTGGATAGGAAAGTACTTCTCTGTGCCCAGGAAATTGCCGAGGGCGATAAGGTTCATTATGTTAAGTTTTAAAATAGACAGCTCGCCGTACGCAGCTTCTTCCTAGATGATAGCACCTGCTCAGTCATGTGTCTCGCGATCCTCTTGACAAAAAATAAAGGATAGGTTTCACTTAATATCAAGTAGTTACGACTTTATTCCATTGACATGTTATGGCTCACAATGTAGCAACCATCGCGATTCATAGTGGATCAAAATCTTAGGTGCAGAAGAGCGCTTCAAAATTGAAGCAGCGAAGCAGCAACCGGATTTCAACCAGAACCGAGAGTTTCTGGGAGAATTCGCGTTGTTGAGTTTTGCGCGTTCTCCTTTTTCTCGGTTGGAAGAAAAAGGACTGTTACAAATGAAGTGCAAGCAAAGAAAAAGACAAAAGCCACAACTGGCAATATTCGATACCAAGCATAATCAGATAGCAGATCGACTGGGTGAACAACAGACTGTTCACCCGAGCAAGATCAAACGTAGAAAGAACAATCCGCGCAAGCATTGCGATGACCAAATTGCGCGAATGGTAGCTTCGTTCGAACGATTTGGATTTATCAATCCGATCCTTGTCGATGAAAACTACATGATCATCTCGGGTGAAGCCCGGCTTCAAGCTGCGCGTAAGTCAAGGCTTGATGAAGTGCTGATCGTTATGATCAGCCATCTCACTGATGCAGAAAAACAGGCCTATCGCATTGCCGAGATGGGTACATGGAGTAAAACTGCTCTGCTGATCGAGTTTGAAGCGATTATCGACGCATCGGAACTTTCCGTTGAACTTGCCGGATTTGAAACCGCTGAGATCGATGCAATGCAGGTCGAGTTCGCTGACGCAAAGGATAGTGATGAGCCAGATTCCGCTGACTCAATTCCTAACCGACCCCGACAGCCAGTCACAATAGCGGGCGATGTATGGAAGCTTGGCGATCATCGGTTGCAATGCGGATCGTGCCTTGATCCAGTTAACTGGAAAACTCTTCTCGGTGATGACCATGCAGTGGCAGCTTTCACCGACCCTCCATATAATGTGAAAATCGATGGCCATGTCTCTGGATTGGGAAAACGCAAACATCGTGAGTTTGCCATGGCCTCGGGAGAGATGAGCGAAGATGAGTTTGTCACTTTCAATCAGCAATATCTGGAGGCGATGCTTCCAAATCTAAAGGATGGAGCAGTATTGGCGCTTTGCATGGACTGGCGTCATTTGTTCGAGTTGCAGTCGGCTCTTCGATCTGTAGGGCTACGTCCGCTCAACCTGTGCGTCTGGAGAAAGTCAACGGCGGGATGGGGTCACTTTATCGCTCTCAGCACGAGCTGGTTGTAATTGCGAAAAAGGGTAGGGCGCCTCACGTCAACAATGTGCAGCTCGGTAAATTTGGCAGGTATCGGACAAATGTCTGGAATTATGCCGGCGCCAATAGCTTTGGCACGAACCGTGACGCTGACTTGGCCGACCATCCAACCGTCAAGCCTGTCGCATTGGTAGCGGATTACATCAGGGATGTGACCCATCATGGTGACCTTGTGCTCGATGCCTTCATGGGATCCGGCACCACTATTCTTGCGGCTCAGCGCGCCGGAAGGCGAGCAGCGGGCATCGAAATTGATCCTGGCTATGTCGATATATCCATAAGGCGCTGGCAGGAGATGACGGGCTTGCAGGCGATTCTGGCAGAAAGCGGTGATACGTTTGAAACAGTCGCTGTTGCGCGCAAATTGGATTGCCCGGCTTCTTTGCAAGCCGCTGAATAATTACCCTCGCGCCGCGCCTTGCGGCGTGGTGTGTTTCTCCCAAAGTTTTAAAAGGAGGCATATATGCCTGTCAGACGCGTTAAGCCGAAAAACGTTCCGCAAAAACAACCACCCGCTCCATCAAATGACGCAAAGACAAACCCCGTCTATACGTCGATCGATCGGGAATCTGCACCGCCAACCGCAGCCAAGAAGTCAAAGGATTATGATGTAGGGTACCAAAAGCCCCCCAAATCTGGACAATTCAAAAAGGGTCAATCGGGCAATCCTAAAGGTCGACCCAAAGGTGCGAAAAACTTGAACAACATGGTGCTTGCTATGTTGAAGGAACGAGTTTGGATCAAGACGCCTGACGGGATGCGCAAGTTATCAAAAATCGAAGCAATTGTGATGAAGTGGTTTGAGATGGCCGGCAAGGGCAACGTAAAGGCGATGTTGACACTTTTCGTATTTCGTGACCAGCACGCGCTATTATCTGGAATGGCCTTGGCTCGACTTTCTCGCATTCATAGTGATTTGTGCCACCACCCCAATTCTGGCACTGACATTGGGGCAAACAGAGGATGTCACAGGGCCACTAGAGTTATAACCGGATCTGGTGTCTGGAAGAATTTGAAGTATGCGGCGTGCCTTGCTGAAATCGGTTTTGTCTAGAAATCGAAAGTAGCAAGAGGAGCACGCCATGAACCGCCCCGGGATTGCCGGAGGCTCCAACTCATGAGTAGAAGGAGCCATTATGAACAAGCCAACGAACAAATTTTCACCTGAGGTACGGGAACGCGCGGTACGGATGGTGCTGGATCATTCAGGGGATTATTCATCCCGCTGGGCGACGGCAGTCTCGATATCCGGGAAGACAGGCTGTGTGCCTCAGACCCTCAATGAATGGGTCAAGAAGGCAGAAGTCGATAGCGGGAGGCGCGCTGGTATTCCAACAGATACAGCAGAGCGTATGAAGGCACTGGAACGTGAGAATCGGGAGCTTCGGCAAGCCAATGAGATATTGCGCAAAGCATCAGCATATTTTGCTCAGGCGGAGTTCGACCGCCCGTTCAAGAGATGATCGCCTTTATTGACGGTCATCGTGGAACATACGGGGTCGAGCCGATGTGCAGGGTTCTGCCTATCGCCCCATCCACTTATCATGACCACGTTGCCAAGCGCAGAGACCGGGCGCGACTGTCAGTGCGTGGACAACGTGACCTGGTCCTGAAGCCAGGGATCAAGCGTGTATTTGCCGAGAACTTCGGAGTTTATGGATACCGCAAGGTGTGGCGACAGATGAAGCGCGAAGGCTTTGATGCCCCGCGCTGCACTGTGGAACGGCTGATGCGCGATATGGGTTTGCAAGGCGTCATTCGCGGCAAACCGGTGCGCACGACAGTCAGCGATAAGACAGCGCCTTGTCCGCTCGGCCTTGTCCGCTCGATCACGTAAACCGCCAGTTCCATGCGCCGGCACCCAATATGCTGTGGGTGTCTGACTTCACCTGCGTCGCCACATGGAAGGGCTTTATCTATGTGGCTTTCGTCATTGATGTTTATGCCCGCGCTATCGCTGGCTGGCGGGTTAGCAGAACAGCCCATGCAGGCTTCGTTCCGGATGCCCTGGAACAGGCATTGCATGATCGCAAGCCAGCGCATCGTAGCGGCCTTGTCCGCCACAGTGACCGTGGCAGCCAATATGTATCAATCAAATATACAGAACGCTTGGCGGAGGCAGGGATAGAACCATCGGCCGGTAGCGTTGGTGACAGCTATGACAACGCTTTGGCCGAGACAATCAATGGCCTTTACAAAGCCGAGGTCATCCACAGGCGCGGTCCCTGGCGCTCGTTTGAAGCCGTTGAATATGCTACGCTGGACGAAACACCCATGGCAGCGTAACTTAAACCAAATAGCCTCCGGCAATCCCGGGGCGGTTCAGTGTGCAAATGATCCGATGCAACGCGAAGACTGTTTCGCTTGAGGAGTAAAACGATGAGCAATGAGTATCCCCGAGAGGCAGTACCAGAAGCCCAAGCCAATCGTTCAGCGCTGTCTATATCACTGATCATTATAAATGCTGTTATGGGCGTGCCGATCATGATTCTAGGAAGCTCGATCGGACGCGAATATGGTATAGGGAATGCGGCTATTGTAATTGCTATGGGTTGCGGTCTCACGGCCGTTCTTGCTGCGCTCACGGCATATGCAGGCGTGCGCACTCGTTTTTCAACTTCGCTACTCGCTGAAAATGCTTTTGGTGTAGAAGGTGCTAAATTTCTAAACTTTGCAATCGCCCTCGCCCTACTGGGTTGGTTTGCTGTTGAAATGGGGTTTATTGGTGAATTGGTTCAAAGTTCAAGCAAAGCGGCTTTCGATCTCGCGGCTCCTCAATGGATAGGAGTTGTTGTAGCGTCTCTTTTGATTTGTATTGCCTCAATTCGCGGCATTGAGTTCATTTCCAAAGCCCCCCTGTTTTTTTCTCCCAATTCTGACGCTTTTAATGATTTATCTTTTGATAAAGGCACTTATGCACAACGTTGATTATAGCCCGGTAATCAGTACATCTCCGGCTTTCGGCACAGGTGTTTCAGCGATTGTCGGTTCATATGTAGTCGGATGTTTGATAATGCCCGACTATAGCCGCTTCATTGCGTCAGCAAATCGAGCAATAACTGCTACGCTGGCCTCACTTGGTGTTATTTTTGGCCTAGTTATTATGGCATATGCTTATGTCGGTTTTAATACCGGTGCCCCCGACCCGGCAGCGATGCTTTTAGCGCTTGGGGTGCCTGCAATCGTCACACTAGTTCTGCCCTTGGGGCTTATGCTAAATGGAATAATGTGCCTCTATTCATCCTCCTTGGCAACTTCGACAATTTTGCGTGGAATGAAGTTCCGTTGGATAATCGTTTTGACCGCCGTCTTAGGCGCAGGTTTAGCACTGCTGGGGGTTCAATCTGCATTCGTCGAGTTTCTCATAATTCTGGGCTATGTGTTTCCCCCGGCGATAGCTGTATTTTCGTTCGAAGCTCTGTTCAGATCGAAGACAGCTAATACTGGGAAATCGTTTCGGTACCAAAATCTGGGTATTTGGCTGCTTGGTTCTGCTGTAGCTGTCGCGAGTCAAACCTTGGGGGTTGGTTTAACCATGATTTCAGCGTTGGATGGATTCCTAGCGGCATTTGTGGTTTGTTTTTTGTTGTACAAACTAGAAAGAACAAACTCAGCCTATTCTCCATCCTAACCAGCACAGAAAATGGCCACCGCATTTCCGTTAGATTATCGGTGTTTGCCCACGGTATGAAGCCCAACAGGAAGATAAGGTTCGTGAAGAACGATACCTTAACGCTCTATCATCGCGGCTAGGAAAACGCAGAGTTTAAGCGTCTCTCGAATGTTGTTCCACGCCTTTGACGTATAGTTAACTTTGTTAGTCAACAAAACTAACCAGTGGGGTAGGTTCGATTTGGGAAATTGAAAAAAACTACTCCAATTATTTACCTTTCTACTCAGTGTGTCACTTGCTTACCTCCGCAACTTACCCGAACAACAATCTATGGAATATAGAAAATCAATTTGGGATTTGTAAGTTAGCGTCCCGTCCAATTTTGAATTGACTGATGTGGTCCTTGACGAAGTCGGTTGTGAACGGACGACCGCGAGCGGAGTAGATTACCTTGGTAAGTATAAATGAAACCGGCCCTGTGGGGTCATTCGCCCATTTCGCCCCACCGTTAGGTGTTCAAACCCCACTGCGCCAGGCAGTCACAGCTGCCTATCGATTGCCCGAGCCGGCGGCGATGCAACCGCTACTTAAAGCCGCGCGTGTCGATGATATCACAGCGGGCGACATCTCCGCTACGGCAAAGCATCTTGTCACATGCCTTCGAGAGAAAGGCCAACGTGGCGGACTCGAAGGAATAGTCAAGGAATACTCCCTTTCGAGCCAAGAAGGCGTCGCGCTGATGTGCCTTGCTGAGGCGCTATTGCGCGTTCCCGATAACGCAACGCGCGATGCACTGATCCGTGACAAGATTTCATTTGGCAAATGGCAGTTGCACCTTGGCGACGATCGTTCAATTTTCGTCAATGCTGCTACCTGGGGTTTGGTGGTATCGGGAAAGCTCGTAACACCCGCAAAAGATAGTAGCCTCCGCTCAGCTCTCACGGGCTTGATCAAGCGAGCAGGCGAGCCGGTAATCCGCAGCGGTGTTAAGATAGCTATGGAGTTGATGGGCGGACAATTCATCACTGGCGAGACCATCAAAGAAGCGCTGAAACGTTCGACCGAGCACAAAACCAAAGGTTTCACCTACAGTTACGACATGCTGGGCGAAGCTGCGATGACCATGGCCGATGCTGATTCGTACTACACCGACTATGAACGCGCGATCCATGCGATTGGCAAAGCTGCTCAAGATCAAGGCATCTATGAAAGCCCTGGTATCTCAATCAAGCTTTCTGCACTGCATCCACGCTATGAGCGTTCACAGTCAGACCGGATCATCAGTGAATTATTACCCAAAGTTCGTGAGCTGGCACGGTTATCCAAAAACTACGACATCGGCTTCAATATCGACGCCGAGGAAGCCTACCGATTGGATATCTCTCTTGACGTCATCGAAGTGCTCGCACTTGATCAGGAACTAATCGGCTGGGAGGGTCTCGGATTCGTCGTTCAGGCATATGGTAAGCGCTGTCCAATGGTGATCGATTGGATCATCGATCTAGCGCAACGTTCAAACCGACGGATTATGGTTAGGCTGGTCAAAGGTGCCTATTGGGATAGCGAGATCAAACAGGCACAGGTCGAAGGATTGACCGACTTCCCAGTCTTTACGCGTAAGGTTCACACCGATGTTAGCTATATCGCATGCGCAAAAAAATTACTGGCTGCACCTAAACAAGTGTTCCCCCAATTTGCGACACACAACGCGCAGACCTTAGCGACGATCTATCACCTCGCGGGCAACAAATTTAGGCAAGGTGACTATGAGTTTCAGTGTCTCCACGGCATGGGCGAATCTCTCTATGAAGAGGTCGTCGATCCGAAGAAACTCGACCGGCCATGCCGAATTTATGCGCCTGTTGGCACTCACGAGACTTTGCTAGCGTATCTCGTAAGGCGGCTACTCGAGAATGGTGCGAACTCATCATTCGTCAATCTGACATGGGATGAAAATGTAACCGTCGAAGATTTGACCGCCGACCCGGTTTTGAAGGCGGAAGCGATCGAACCAGTCGGTTCGACTCACCCGTTGACCAAATTATCCCGCGATCTCTATCCCGACCGCAGAAACTCACGAGGACTGGATCTAACGGACGAAACGGTTCTGGCAGAGCTTTCCAATACGCTACCGGCAAACGCTTCGACTGATAGGAACGCCGAGCCTACCTTCACCGAGGATGGAGCAACCGATAGTGAACCAGTCGTAAATCCGGCTGACCATCGGGATGTCGTTGGAAAAGTTTGTTGGGCAACTCCTGAAAGCATTGCGTTAAAGATGCGGCGTTCGCAAAACGCGTTCGAAGCGTGGGCTTCTACTCCTGTGGCTAATCGCGCAGGTTGCCTCGACAAGGCCGCCAATCTTTTCGAAGCTCAGATGGAAACGATGCTTGATTTGATCATGCGCGAAGCGGGCAAGTCGGCACCCAACGCCGTCACTGAGGTACGCGAGACAGTCGACTTTCTGCGCTACTACGCCAAGGAGGCGCGAGAACGGCTAGGTGATGCCATCCCACTTGGGCCGGTGGTTTGCACAAGTCCTTGGAACTTCCCTCTGGCGATATTTACCGGTCAATTGGTTGCGGCTCTCGTGGCAGGTAACACAGTACTCGCTAAGCCTGCCGAGGAAACACCGCTGATAGCTGCGTGTGCAGTCAAAATCCTTCATGAGGCAGGCGTACCTGAGGAGGTACTCCAGTTCATTCCCGGTGCTGGCGCGATAGGCGCCGCACTTGTTGCGGCGCCAGAAACCTGCGGAGTCATCTTTACAGGTTCGACCGAGGTAGCAAAGCATATTCAAGGCCAATTGACTGCACGGACGTTGGCAAACGGCTCGCCTATCCCACTGATTGCCGAAACGGGCGGACAGAATGCGATGGTGGTTGATAGTTCAGCACTGCCCGAACAGGTGGTGCGCGATGTCCTGGCTAGTGCCTTCGACAGTGCTGGCCAGCGATGTTCCGCTCTCCGCATCCTGTGCCTCCAGGAAGATATCGCAGACCGCATGCTGACGATGCTGAGCGGCGCCCTCGCCGAATTGCGCGTCGGTTCAACCGACAAGCTAAAGGTAGATGTCGGACCGGTCATATCCATGGAAGCCCAATCGACAATCCGCGCCCATATCGAGCGAATGCGTGAAGCCGGGCACGCTATCGAACAACTCGAATTGGGCGAAGAACTAACGGAAGGTACTTTCATTGCGCCGACAATGATCGAGATCGACGATGCCGGTCAGCTTGACCGGGAAGTGTTCGGGCCGGTGCTCCATGTTATACGCTATGATCGGCGCAACCTCCCAGAGTTGTTGGGTCAGATCAAGGCTACTGGCTATGGCCTAACGTTCGGTGTTCACAGTCGGATCGATGAGACCATAGCAGCTGTTACAGGACAAGTGGAGGTCGGCAACCTCTACGTCAATCGCAACGTTATCGGTGCGATTGTGGGCGTACAACCATTTGGCGGGCGCGGCCTTTCCGGCACCGGGCCGAAAGCTGGTGGACCGCTCTATCTTGAACGATTGGTCAAAGACTGCATGAGTCACGCGCCAGAGATTGGTGAGCAGGTAGAACTATCAGGCCCGGTTGGTGAGAAGAATCTTTATTCGGTTCACCCTCGTGGACGTGTATTGTTGCTACCGGCGACATGTGATGGACTTGAACAGCAACTCGCGGCGGTCCGAGCGACTAGAAACAACGCTGCAATCCCGCAGAGCGAGAGTCGACTTGTTGACGGCCTGAAGTCAGAACCGTCGATCCCGATCGAATGGCTGAAAGACTGGCAATCTGAGCCTCCGTTTGCCCATGTTTTGATTGAAGAAACCGGCGAAGATATTTCACCAATCCTGACAGCGATCGCTACTAAACATGGTCCTATACCAATCGTTCAGCTTGGTGGATTGGATCAACCATATCGCAAGGATTGGATGCTCGAAGAAGTCTCTGTCTCAATCGACACCACCGCTGCGGGCGGCAATGCAAGCTTAATGGCAGTGGCCTGACCGGCGAGTTCCCGACTGAATACTCGATGTCTTTCTATCGGATGTGCTGTTACAAAATTTGCGGGGGCGCTATGGCCCACTCACCATCGTTTACGATCACCGTTACGAACGACGGGTGGATGTCGGCTGGACGCGGGATTGGCCCCGCCCCTTAACACACCCGGAAATAGAAATGGCTAGCTCCGTTCCTACATTTACAATCTCACAATTATGCATTGGGCCCATTGAATCCGCTGCCAATTTTTTACGTTGGCATTTTCTGATTTAATCTAGGACCTGTTGACAAATTGGCGCATCCATAATCGGATTGATACGATGTGAATGAAGCCAAGATAGCTATCGGCTGTTTTATCGTATCGGGTTGCCAGTCTTCTGGCATTTTTGAGTTTATTGAAGCAGCGTTCAACCATGTTACGTAGCGCGTAAATAGCGGGATCGACAGGCAACTGGACCTTGCGGTTCCGTTTGGTTGGTATCATCGCCATGCCGCCACGTCGTTCCATATCCTCACGGATGAAGTCAGCATCATAGCCTTTGTCGGCCAGCAGCACCTTGGGCGGCGGCCCATCTGCATTCATCATCGGTAGATAGCCCTTGAAGTCCGAGACTTCACCGCCAGTCAGTGCAAACGCGATAGGCAGGCCCACCCCATTGATGCGGAGGTGGACCTTGGTCGTGAAGCCACCCTTTGAACGGCCAAGACCCTCTTTCGGAGTCCCCCTTTAGCGCCGGCTGAACAATGGTGCGCCCGGATTATTGTGCTGTCGATCATTTGCAAACTTGGGTTCCCACCGCCGCTATCGTTAAAGGCTTCGAGTAATAGCTCCCAAAGGCCGGATAATGTCCAGCGCCTGAACTGGCGGTACACGCTCGACCATTTGCCAAAATGCTCATGCAAATCGCGCCATGCTACACCCGTCCGTGCAATCCAGAATATCCCATCCAATACAAGCCTATGGTTCTTCGGGCGACGACCGCTACGTGGGCCGCGTTCCACCACAAACGGTTCCAAACATGCCCATTCCTCGTCACTCATCAATCCTCGAATCAAAATAACCTCCTTGCAAAAGCTACCTTGAATCAGATTTTACATCGTTTGGGAATCCACTTTGTCAACACCTCCTACCTCTGTAATTCCAATGCCTAGCTCGATTCTCCCAGCTAGAAATCTATCATGAACCGAAGTCGTTACGTCGTCCGGGCCCTCGACAAGATTGATCGAGCAATAATCGCCGCATTATCCGAAAACGGTCGAATGACCATACGTGAACTCGCTGCACAAATCGGCCTATCCAGCCCAAGCATTAAAGAACGCATTCACAAGATGGAAGATGCCGGCGCAATACGCGGATATACTATCTTGGTAGGTCCAAAGGTTTTCGGCCTCGGTGTCGTTGCACATGTTCGAATGCACGCTATACCAAGCGAAGTCAAAAGAGTGGCACAAATGCTCATCGACCTACCTGAGGTGGTCGAAGCAGATCGCGTAACCGGGGAAGACTGCTTTCTCGCAAAAGTAGTCGTCAGTGACATACAAGAACTCCAAACCGTAGTTGACCGATTTCTGCCGTTCTCATCTACTGACACAGCAATCGTTCAATCCACAACAGTCGTTCAATCCACAACAGTCGTTAAGCGCCTTCCCCGATTGTAAGGCATTTCACTTAGACGGGCGCTGTAGAAAATAGGTTAGCAAACCAAATCAGATGTTAAAACCTCCGGTTCCTTTCAATAAGTAAGTCGAATCAAGTAAATTTCATTTTTAAATCTATATCCAGATTATTGAAGCACGATTTATATTTTATTTCATGCTCACAACGCTTTATCTTCTTTGGAATAGCAGTTCTATAGTCTTGACTAGGCTCAGGATTCATTAATTGATCCAGAAGGCGCAGATAGCAGCGATGGTTATGGCGGCCATGAAGGTATCTGCCCTTCGATCATAGCGCGTGTGTATACGCCGCCAGTCTTTGAGTTTTCCAAACATGTTCTCGACCTTGTGGCGTTGCCGGTAGAGCTGTTTGTCGAAGTGCGCGGGCATTGTGCGCCCCTTTCGCGGCGGGATGCACGGTGTGATGCCCTTGGCCTTGAGGGCGGCGCGGTATTCATCGCTGTCATAGCCTTTGTCACCGGTCATCACGCAGGCGCGTTCAGGCAGCGCCGGACAGAGCAGCTTTGCGCCCTTGTGGTCGCTCATCTGGCCTTCGGTCAGACACAGCGCAACAGGCCTGCCTTCGCCATCACAAACGGCGTGTAGTTTGGAGTTCAGGCCGCCTTTGGTGCGCCCGATACATCTGGGTAGAGCCCCTTTTTGAACAGGCTGGAAGCTGTCCTGTGCGCCTTGAGGTGCGTCGCGTCGATCATCAGCACATCGGATTCACCAGCCTGTTTTACCAGCGCTGCAAATATCTGACTGAAGACCCCCAGCTTACTCCACCGGACAAACCGGCTATAGAGCGTCTTGTGAGGACCATAACCCGCTGGAGCATCACACCAGCGAAGGCCGTTCTTGATGACATAGATTATCCCGGAGAGCACCCGTCGGTCATCAACTCCGGGGACACCGTGAGACAGCGGGAAATATGGCTTGATACGGCGTATCTGTGCCTCGCTCAACATCGGTAAATCATTCATGCAAACATCTCCTTTGTGTGAAGCATGTTGAATCAACAACTTTAACGATATGCAAGCAATTTAATGCATCCTGAGCCTAGGAACTGTCGAAAGCACTGTCCATCCTCCATTAGAACCGAGGAGATTGAGACCCAGTGACTTATACTACCGCAAACATCGCTGTTTTGGCGCTGCAATGCGCGCCAACAGTTGCACCTGAGACGGTCATTGCGATTATCCAGACTGAAAGCCGTGGACATGCTTTTGCTTTGAACGTCAATGGCGCACGGCAACCGGGCGGCCAATCCAGCGCAGAAACGGCCGCCGCTACGGCTAAACGTTATGTCGCAGCAGGATATTCAGTAGATCTGGGTCTTGGTCAGATCAACTCGCGCAACATGCATTGGCTTGACCTCACATGGGAAACGGTGTTCGACCCCTGCACAAATATTGCTGCCCTAGGCCAAGTTCTCACCCATAATTATAATTCTGTGAAGGCCGGACGCGATCCACAAACTGCCCTTCGGATTGCTCTCTCAATGTACAACACCGGAAGCCAGACGCGCGGATTTCGCAACGGTTACGTTGCCAAGGTCGTCGGCAACGCTGGAATCGCCGATTTGCAGGCGTCTTATATTACCACAGCATCGCAACCATTCGCGGAAATAAGGAGTGATTTGCGGGCCGATATCGCCGCTGAAAATGCGGCACGTCAACCGAAGGCCCGCCCCGCACCGCCCCCGCGCTGGAACCTCTTTGAGCGTGCGGCTTACGAACGTGAAACCAGAAGAATCACAGAGAATGAAAGGGGCAGCATATGAGCATTATCCTTAGCAAGACGCGGAGTGTTCGCACGAGACGGACATTTAGCGCATCAAAATTCAGTTGGCATCGAAGCAATCGGCAAAACGGGATTATCTGGAGCATAGCACTGATATCCGCGCTGCTAATTTCGCTTATACTACCGGAGCCAGCCTACGCACAGAATTTGGAAAGCTTTGCAAGCAATGTGCGCGGCCTTTTATCATCGACGCTTCTTCGCACGCTGGCAGTGATCGCCGTAATTGTAACCGGCCTACTCTGGTTTACAGGGCGCGCTTCGACCGCTGTTCTGGTGACGGTCATTATTGGCATCGCCATAGTCTTTTCGGCGGATTCCATCGTCGGTCTCATTGCGGGTTGACGGCGATGAACGAGCAAACCGAAAGTCTGACTAAGAACACGCTGTTCCTCGCCGTGACACGCCCGGCACTCTGGGCGGGAATTCCGATCGAAGCGGCGGTTTTACTATTGATCGTTAGCGCATCAATGCTAATTCAAAGCAATAGCCCGCTTTATGCCGGATTGATCGCGGCCTTCGGATATTCGATTTCGCGGCTGATCGTTCGCCACGACGTCAATGCGTTTCGCCTGCTGTTCCTTTGGGGTCGGACCAAAGCGGGCAATCGGAACCGCAGTTTCTGGGGAGGAAGCAGCTACTCACCACTGCCTCTAACGGGCTTGCGCCGCAAAGGCTTTGGCCGTCATGGGTAGATTGCTCGCTTCCAACAATTCTGTGCCGCTCAAAATAGCGCAGCGCGAGGTAACCCCTAAAAAATTTCTGCCCTATGCGCGCCATATAAACGAGGAAATTGTGGCGCTCGATTCTGGCGACATCATGTTGACTTTCGAACTCACCGGCCGCGCCTTCGAGGCATCGGATGTGCGTGATCTCAACGACTGGCATACGAAGTTAAATGGATTACTTCGAAACCTGCACGATGAACGACTGTCAGTCTGGGCCCATCTTATCAGAATGCGCGTGGATCAATATCCTGGTGGAGCTTTCAAGTCGGGCTTCGCCGCAGATCTGGACCGCTCCTATTTTGGCCGCATCAACCGGGAGCGGATGTTCATCAACCGCTTCTTTGTCAGCCTTGTCATTCGTCCGGCTGCAACGGGAAGCGACAAAATCATCCAGCTCTTCAAGCGGAAGGTTTCAAAGAACGCGGAAAAAGGCCCGCTGATCGATGATGCACTGGTCGAATTGCTCGACGACAAGGCTCGCGACTTTGAAAAGCTCATGGCGCGCTGTCAGCCGCGCCGCTGCGGGATATATACGCATCGCGGATTGATGTTTTCCGAAACAATGGAAGTCGCTGACATGGTGATGACCGGACGCCATGTCCGGGTTCCCGTGGTGCGCGGTCATCTGGGCGGCGCACTTTACTGCGAGCGGACGATTTTCGGCACGGAAACTATCGAGGTTCGCAGTGCCGACACATCAGCCTTTGGCGGCATTTTCGGAATCCGAGAATACCCCGCGCAAACTACACCGCGCCAGTTTGAAGCGTTGCTGTCAGTCGATTTCGGGTTCGTGCTCACACAGTCTTTCACCTTCCTCGGACGGGCGGCGGCAACCGAGAAATTCCGGCTGCGTATGACGCAAATGGAAAATTCAGGCGACCGGGCGGTCAGCCAGGCCGATGCGCTAATTGATGCAAGCGACGATCTGATGTCAAATCGCTTCGTATTGGGCGATCACCATTTCACGCTTGCCGTTTATGGGACAAGTATGCGCGCCTTGCGCGATCACATGTCTGTGGCCCGCGCAGCCCTTGCCGATACCGGGATGGTCGCAGCTTGTCGGCAATTTCGCGTGGCGCGCCCGGCCCGCGCCTATAACATCACTCAATTTCGCCGCCTTTTCGCCCTTTCATACTTTTCCCGCAGGGCAGGCAAACGGCAATCATTGGGGTGACGCAATAGCGCTTCTCAAAACCAGCGCGCGCAGCCCCTATTTCTTCAATTTCCATAAAGGCGATCTGGGTCACACGCTGATCATTGGTCCCTCAGGCGGCGGCAAGACTGTGCTGCTTAACTTTCTGATGGCACAAGCGGAAAAAACCGGCGCACGGCATATATTCATCGACAAAGACCGCGGCGCACAAATTTTCGTGCAAGCAAGCGGCGGAACCTACTTTGCTCTTCATAACGGAGTGCCAACCGGCTTCTCCCCGCTGAAGGCGCTGACTGACTGCGCCCCAGACAAAAGCTTTCTCTCGCTCTTCATTCGCCAATTGGTTCGCGCCGACGGGAAGCCTATCTCGGTACAGGAAGAACGACGTATTGGGGACGGCATAAATGCGGTCATGAAGCTGCCCGTAGCAGACCGTTCGCTCAGCGCACTGCGCTCAATGCTCGGCATGAAGGATGCCAGCGGCGTTGGCGCACGACTAGAAAAATGGACATCGGAAGGCTCGCTAGGCTGGGTGTTCGACAATCCCGATGACAGCATGACACTAGATGCGCGGTTTATCGGTTTCGACATGACCGACTTCCTCGACAACGCCGATATCCGCACGCCCGTCATGCTGTATCTCTTTCACCGGGTCGACCAGCTCCTAACCGGCGAGCGGATGATTATCTGCATTGATGAATTCTGGAAGGCGCTGGGCGATGAAGCCTTCCGGCGCTTCGCCCAGGACGGCCTAAAAACTTACCGGAAGCGCAATGCCCTTATGGTGTTCGCGACACAGTCACCAGCAGACGCGCTTAAAAGCGATATAAGCCATTCAATCCTTGAACAGGTCGCAACCAAGATCATGTTGCCAAATCCTTTTGGTGCGCGGCGCGATTATGTGGATGGATTCGCCCTGTCAGGGGCCGAATTCAAACTTGTGCGCGAAGATCTCTCGCCTGAAAGCCATAAGTTTCTGGTCAAACAGGGCCATGACAGCGTGGTGGTCGAACTTGATTTGAGCGGTCTCGATGACGCGCTGGCAGTACTGTCGGGCCGCGCCGAAACCACAGCCCAAGTCGATGAAATCATTGCTGAGGTTGGAAGCGACCCTGCCACCTGGCTTCCCCTCTTCCATAGCCGGAGGCGTCCCAGCTGAGTCCAACAACGGCGCTGAACCACGAAGAAAGGTAAAATCATGAAGAAATTGACACAGATACTATGTGCAACACTGCTTTTCGCAGCCCCCATGCCCGCATTTGCCCAAGGCATAGCGGTCCATGACAGCGCCAGCCTGATCCAGCAAATCAACACGGTCAGGCAAACCATACAAATGGTCCAGCAAGGCAAGGAGCAAATTGCCGAAGCTAAAAAGCTCTATGAGGATTTAAACAAGCTCACTGATATTCCGACATTGGCCCAGCAGCTGAAAACCGATGCGCTACGCGAACTCGACACATCAAACGGTTCGCTCGAAGGATTCGGAACTGGCGATCTCAATGTTGTTGGCACAGGGCGCGCAAAGGCCGATGAAGTCTATCGCGGACTTCTGGACCGGCTTGGCCTTGCAGGCTCGGAGCAGTCGCGCGCTGCCTTTGATCTCAATGCGCGTAACATTGGTA
This sequence comes from uncultured Parasphingorhabdus sp., assembly GCA_951813595.1. Taxonomy (GTDB): domain Bacteria; phylum Pseudomonadota; class Alphaproteobacteria; order Sphingomonadales; family Sphingomonadaceae; genus Parasphingorhabdus. The sequence goes on from CATOTQ010000001.1 coordinate 473,622, forward strand.
TCAATGCCGGCCTTGCAGAAAATGTCGGCGCTGCTGTTACATCACGGTCGCAGGGACTGGACCAATTACGCAGCAGATTGGCCACCGCATCCACGGCTAAGGAAGTAGCTGATCTGACCGCGCGGTTGCAATTGGAATCTGCCGCCATGCAGAACGACCAGCTGCGCTTGCAAGCCATCGCCCTACAACAAAAAGCACAGGAACGCGCTCGCGCCGCTGAAGGTCAAGCCGCCTTGGCACAAAAGCTTGATGAAGCAAGCCTCTACTACCGGGGGCAATGACCATGCGGGCCGCACGCCTGACGATCCTACTATTGCTCGCGGGGTGCGGCGTGTCTGAGACTTCGAACGGGACGGACGGCGATATGCCAGCCAGAAGTTGGAAATATTATGCTGCCCACCCTGCCGAGATCGAGCCAATGCAGGAAATTTGCCGCCAGTGGGCAGGTTCGAATGCCCCGGCGAGCGAACAGCCTGCCGTAGTCACGACCAACTGCCGTGCAGCAGCATTCGCCAAGTCACAGCTTCAACTAACTCAATAGAAACAAGCCAAAAGGACTAGGTGCCGAAATGGATTTTAGTGACCATGTTTTTACCACGATGTTTGAGGCGCTTAACTCCGCCTTGGGCGCGATCGTTGGTAAATATGCTGCTATAATCGGCATTGTATCGCCCGCGCTGCGCATCGGTATCGTGATCTATATTTCACTGCTCGGCTACGCGATCATGCGCGGCGCTGTGCAATATCCATTCCGCGAATACGTCTATCGCGGCTGCCAACTCGCTTTCCTCTATTTTGCCGTAACGTCGCTTTACGGAACCCAGATCGGCATGTTCGCACTTGGCGGCCTACCCAGCCAGTTCGCTAGCGCTCTTGGCGGCGCGGATGTTGGCGGTCTTGGCGGCTTTTATGACAAGCTGGCAGGCACCGGCTTTGAAACCGCCAACACTATGCGCAAGATCGCAGCGATTTATCAGGAAACTCAAGGCACGCTTCCCGATATTGGCTATGCCGTCTTTTCGGGTTTTCTTGTCGTGATGGTACTTATAGCCACCTTGCTATGTGCTGCCATCGGCTTCGTCATCAGCGCGTTCGGCCTGTTCGCACTGGCTTTGTTATCGGTGGTCGGTCCGCTCTTTGTCGCGGCACTCCTGTTTGAGTTGCTTCTCGGTCTCCGGCGTGACCAACAACGTTGCGCCAAGTTCCACTGCCTCATCAATGCCGTCCATATGATCGCTGTGATGGTGGGTCACGATCATATATTTGAGCGGCAGGTTCTTGCCAGTTTCGGCAACCAAAGCTTCATAGCGTTCCTTGATACCGGGATAGGCATTGATCGCGATATAGTGATCATCCTGTTCGGCAAAGGCGGAATAGTCTTCCTTGCCGACATGATAGAAGCCCGGCGCCAATCGGTTGACCGTCATAGCCGAGTCATCGACGGCCTGTGGTGGTGCTTTCAAACCAGCTTCAATCGCGATCAGATCAGCGACATTCTGGTTTACAGACAAATCAAACCCATGATCATATTCAACGAGGTTACCATTCAGAAAAATTCGCATTTCACCTGCATTGGACAATGCCTTCAGTCTTCCGATGGGATGAGAATATGATGTTCACCGGACCGATTGGCCGGTTCATGATCGCCCGGTGGATGAGGCCGTCTTCACGCGAAACAAAAATTTCTATGCGCTGGGTTTCGGCAAGCACTTCAAAGCCCAGCACATCAAATTCAATGCCCCGATAGGTTTCCTGGCGTTCATATTTCACCGCTGGCGGGTTGGTCGCCAGCATATGCGCCATCAAAAGATCGCTCGATCTGTAGTCGCCATTATAAAAGCGCCAATAGTTTCCTTGCTCAGACGGTCTTTTGCTCATGGTGAAATAGTCAATGACCGCGGCTCCATCGCTGGCAACTACAAAGCGGTTGTGAAATACACTGCCATTCTGGTTCACCCAGCGTTCGACGCTGCCGCGCTGCGCCTGCACATCAAAAACTTTATGCTGTCGGTCGGAAACGAAATTGACAAAATCAGCGGTCTGCCCCTGTCCAGTCCAGGCCAATCGCCGGTCAATTTTCATCGACACAGTGCGAAGGTTTTTCAAGGCATCACCGCCATAAGCAGCGGTCATCCGCGCAATGGCTTGATCTATGCGAGGGTCGTCCGATTGTTGCGCATTTGCGGGAGCTTGCAAAAAAACCAATGCAGCCAAAACTCCGGCAATCAGCTTTTGCAATTTCCAATCCGTTGCATCAATTCCATCAATTTGCTGCCAACAAGCCAACATCACATACTCCTTGTTCCAAGCGTTATGCCTTCGATCTAACGGAGTGGGGGAATGTTGGCTTGCTCGGCAGCGCCCTGATTTCGCGGAAAACTATATTGATTTCGCGCTATTGGCCAATCGCCAAGGTTCTGGGCAGATGATACCGTTTTTCGATATTCGCTCGGGGTCATGCCCTCTATCTGTTTGAAAGCATTGTTAAACGGGGAGATGAATTTGAACCCGCAGTCCATCGCAATTGTAAGAATCGGCAGCGAAGCGGAGTCCCTAGAATCAAAAGCCCGCTTTACCGCATCAACCCGATATCCGTTCACAAAACTGCTGAAATTGGGATGGCCCAATCCCTGGTTGATCAGCTGTCGAAGCTTGTGCTGGCTTACGCCCAGATGTTCCGCCAGTGAGACGATGGTGAGGTTCTTCTGCCGATAAATTTCCTGCTTCGCCATCGCCTGCACCAGCCGCTCTTTCAATTCCTCATCTCGGGCATCCAGATCTCGACCCGATCCATTTATCTCACCGAAATTCACCGCGATCCGGTCGAAAGAGAGCATCCAATAGGCACCCCAGACAATGGCAATCCAGATCGCGAGAATTTTCGCCGTTTTGCGATCGACAAGCTCACCATTGGCAGGCATCAAGTCTGTAACAGCTGCAGCAAGCGCGACCAGCACGATGACGATGACAAAGTAAATTCTAGAAGCACGGCGCTTTTCCAGCATATCATCTGTCCGCCCGCTCAATGTGACATAGCAGAGATGCGCCATCAATATCGCCGATGTCGCGCTGCCATAGGGGATCAGCCAGTCCGGCCTTTCGGGTAGCGGCAACATGAAAGTTAGCCGGAGCCAAAAAATCGGCGCGCAGTAGAAGATGGCGATGACGATATGAAACGTGCCCAGCTTGAAATCCTTGTCGAACAAGGAAAGCGCAAACAGCCAGACGAATATCAGGTGCGGGATATCGACGAACCGTGCGATGCCGAGCAATGGCTCGGGCGGCATAAGGGAATTGGGCGCGTAGCCGATGAAGAGAGCAGAAACGCTGATACAGCTCAGGATCAGATAAGGTGCGCTATTCCATTCACGATAGTCGCGCCAGTTGAGGAACGCGAGAAGGGCCAGTAAGCCAATTCCTGAAAAGCGGAAAAAGGCATCGAGGAAAAGCATAGTGGTAGCCCGGACATAGAGAAATTCCGACGCTGCTTATATGCTATCTAAGCGGCAAAACAATTTTGCCTAGACCAACGGTCAATCGCCTTCTTCAAACACCAGTAAATCACCCGGCTGGCAATCCAGCTCCCTGCAGATTGCTTCCAGCGTTGTGAACCGCATCGCCTTTGCCTTGCCGGTCTTCAGGATCGACAGGTTGGCAAGCGTTATGCCGACGCGCTCTGACAGTTCGGACAATGTCATCCGGTTGTCGTGGAGCAGATCGTCGAGTTTGACCTGGATCGCCATCAAACCGTACCTTCCAGCTCTTCGCGCATCTCAGCACCGCGATCAAACACGCGAGCTAGGATGATCAGGAGAAGGAACAGCAATATGCCGCTAAGCGAAACACTGCCGTCAATTGTCATCTGAAAATCCTGCCCCGGTTTGACTTCGCCAAGCATGGTGAGCAGACCAGTGGCAAGCAGGCCGCCGATAAATGTCACAATCTGGATGGCGAGCACCGCAACGCCCATGCCGCGCAGCCGGGTACCGTTGATCCGGGTGAAGGGATTGCCCTCACTCACTGAGTCCACGATTTTTTTCAGCCGATTAAGCGCGAACAGCGTGAGCAATATCAGGATGATGGCGAGCAATATTATCCCCGCGATCAAGCCAACCACTTCCGGGCCGGGCGGCGTTACGAAGACTTCCGCCATCGCGGTCACGATCTTTTCGTTGAATATAAGGATTGTTGGTAGGGCGATGGTCAAGGTGCCGACGCCGAGGATCAGCAACCATTTGCTGAAGATCAATAATCCACGTGTGGATTTGAGGACGATATCGTTGTTTTTGGGGGTATCCGTCATGGTCTTTCCGTTTTTGATTCGAACAATTTATCGTTTATCAATATCAATATATCGAAAAACGTCAAGTGTTTTATTGTTTTTCAATAAGTATTGATTTATGCGCCAGTTCTCATCGAGTCTCGAAATCAGGAATTGGCCAATGACCATAGTGACATATATCCACATTATTTTCGGGACAGTGGCGGTGCTAGCGGGCGGCTTGGCTTTGTTTACCGCCAAAGGATCGCGACCGCACCGGATGGTCGGCAATATATTCTTCGGTTCAATGATAATCATGGCACTGGCTGGCGCTTATATGGCGATTGTCCTGCCCATGGCCATTTCGGCTCTCGCGGGTGTATTCACAATATATCTCGTGGGAACGTCATGGATGGCGGCGAAGCGGAAAGATGGTGAAAGCAATCCGCTGGATTATTTGGCGCTGATTGTCGCGCTCGGCGTTACTGTGGGTGGCGTAATGCTTGGCCTTGAAGCGCAAAACAGTCCGGATGGCCTGAAGGACGGCCTGCCTGCCTTCCCGCACTATTTCTTCGCAGGATTAGGATTGTTGGCCGCCGTTAGCGATCTAGTCATCATTGCCCGCCTCGGTATTTCGGGGAAGCAGCGCATCGCGCGGCATCTCTGGCGGATGTGTTTTGCCTATTTTATCGCTGCTGGCTCCTTGTTCACCGGTCCCGGCGCAACGGCCTTTTCGGAAGCCATTCGCGAAAGCGGCATATTGAATATTCCCGAACCGCTCATTCTTCTGATCATGCTGTTCTGGCTCGTTCGTGTACTCGCAACTAAATGGTATGGAGAGGAACCGGAAGCGCCAAATCCCGCCCCTTGACGCATAGCGGGCATCTTCCTATATCTCCCTCTCACCGCAGATTTCGAGACAGGGCCGCAGTTGCGCAGCGCGCCATAAGAAATGAAATCTGACCGGTTATCAGGACGCTAAAAAGCTGCAGTTTCCACAGCCCGAAATGGTCGGTGGAGATATGCGGCTTTTTGTAGTTCTGAGCGCCTCCACATATTTGATTTTCCACCGAAATTCCGGTGATGGCGAGAAGGCAAAAACATATGGTAACGACGGCATCCAAGGTCAAAACAACGGCCCCGGCACCCACCCGCAAGAAACGCATTCGCAAGATTTTTGGCGACATTCACGAAGTTATAGATATGCCAAACCTGATCGAGGTGCAGCGCGAATCATACGAACAATTCCTGCGTTCAAACAAAGAGATTGATTATGTCTCTGGCTTGGAAAAAACGCTGCGCAGTGTATTCCCGATCCGCGATTTCGCCGGTACGGCCGAAATGGATTTCGTCAATTACGAGCTAGAAGATCCCAAGTATAACGTCGAAGAATGTCGCCAGCGGGGCATCACCTATGCAGCGCCGATGAAAGTGACTCTTCGCCTGATCGTGTTTGAAGTCGATCCGGAAACCGAAGCCCGCTCCGTTCTCGATATTAAAGAGCAAGACGTTTACATGGGCGACATGCCTTTGATGACCAAGAACGGCACGTTCGTCATCAACGGCACAGAGCGCGTTATTGTCAGCCAGATGCACCGTTCGCCCGGTGTGCTGTTCGACCATGACCGCGGCAAAACCCACTCATCCGGAAAGTTCCTCTTTGCAGCCCGCGTTATTCCGTATCGCGGTAGCTGGCTCGATTTTGAATTTGACGCGAAAGATATCGTCAACGTCCGCATCGACCGTAAGCGTAAATTGCCTGTGACTGCTCTCTTACGTTCGCTCGGTGATGCGATCATTGAAGTCAAAGAGAAGAAACCGCCATTCAAGGCTGGCGAAATGGTTCGCGTTGGCGGCATGAAACAGCCTGCTGAAATCCTCGAAGTCGATGGCAACCAGATCACCATTCGCGAACCAATGGGCGCGATTGAGTTTAATCAGGGCAAGATCGAAGACGAAGGCCGCACCAAGTCGGCTGAAATGGTCAAAATTGTAAAACAAGGCTATTCCGAAGAAGATATCCTTAACCTGTTCTACGAGCGTATCGTCTATAAACGCGCGAAGGACGGCTGGACCATTCCATTCGTGATGGAACAATGGAAAGGCCAGAAGCCTGCCTTTGACATTGTTGATGCGAAGAGCGGTGAGGTTGTTTTCGAAACGGGTCAGAAAATCACACCCCGTGCAGCCAAGAAGGCGGAAAACGATGGGATGAAAGACATTGTCATCCCGACCGAGGAAATTTTCGGTCGCTATAGCGCTTTCGATCTGATTAACGAGAAAACCGGCGAGATTTATATCGAAGCCGGTGATGAAGTGAGCGAAGAAAATCTCGAGAAAATGGACGCCGCTGGCATTGATTCACTCGAACTGCTCGACATCGATCACGTGACCACAGGTCCGTGGATCCGCAACACGCTCAAAGTCGACAAGGCTGATGATCGCGATGGCGCACTGTCGGATATCTACCGCGTCATGCGCCCCGGCGAACCACCAACACGTGAGACGGCTGAAGCCTTGTTCGAAGGCCTGTTCTTCGATCCAGAGCGTTATGACCTAAGCGCAGTTGGCCGTGTCAAACTCAACATGCGCCTCGAACTCGACGCGCCGGCCGATTATACGATCCTGCGCAAGGAAGACATTCTCGAAGTTGTTAAAACCTTAGTCGATCTGAAAGATGGCAAGGGTGAAGTCGATGACATCGATAATCTTGGCAACCGCCGGGTGCGTTCTGTAGGTGAATTGCTCGAGAACCAGTACCGCGTTGGCCTGCTGCGCATGGAACGTGCGGTTAAAGAACGCATGTCCAGCGTTGATGTATCGACAGTGATGCCCAACGACCTGATCAACGCAAAGCCTGCCGTGGCAACGGTTCGTGAGTTCTTCGGAAGCTCTCAGCTGTCTCAATTTATGGACCAGACCAATCCATTGTCGGAAGTCACCCATAAACGCCGCGTCTCAGCTCTTGGGCCTGGCGGTCTGACCCGTGAACGTGCCGGCTTCGAAGTCCGCGACGTTCACCCGACCCACTATGGCCGGATCTGTCCGATTGAGACGCCTGAGGGACCAAATATTGGCCTGATCAACTCGCTGGCATCGTTCAGCCGCGTCAACCAATATGGCTTCATTGAAACACCCTACCGGAAAGTGGTTGACGGCAAGGTCACTGACGAAGTTGTCTATCTCTCAGCGATGGAAGAGCAGAAGCATACCGTTGCGCAGGCTAACGCTGACCTCAATGACGACGGCAGCTTTGCCGAGGAAATTGTTTCCTCGCGTCAGGCTGGTGAATTCTTGATGGCACCGCGCGATATCATCACGCTGATGGACGTTAGCCCGAAACAACTTGTATCTGTTGCAGCCTCGCTCATTCCGTTCCTCGAGAACGATGACGCCAACCGTGCGCTCATGGGATCGAACATGCAACGTCAGGCTGTGCCGCTTGTCAAAGCAGAGGCACCATTTGTTGGCACCGGCATGGAAGAAACTGTAGCTCGCGACTCTGGCGCTGCGATTGCCGCAAAACGCGCTGGTATCGTCGACCAAGTCGATGCAACGCGTATTGTTATTCGTGCATCGGGTGCTGTTGAAGCTGGTAAATCAGGCGTGGACATTTACACGCTGCAGAAATTCCAGCGTTCCAACCAGAATACCTGCATCAACCAGCGTCCGCTGGTGAAGGTTGGCGATATTGTCCAGCAGGGCGACACGCTGGCTGATGGTCCATCGACCGATATGGGCGAACTGGCACTGGGCAAAAACAGCCTCGTCGCCTTCATGCCCTGGAATGGCTACAACTATGAGGATAGTATCCTGATCTCCGAGCGGATTGTGAAAGACGATGTCTTTACCTCAATCCATATCGAAGAATTTGAAGTCATGGCTCGCGATACAAAGCTCGGCCCAGAAGATATTACCCGTGATGTTCCCAATGTCAGTGAGGAAGCGCTACGCAACCTTGATGAAGCAGGCATTGTCTATATCGGTGCTGAAATCGAGCCGGGCGATATTCTCGTCGGCAAGATCACACCAAAAGGCGAAAGCCCGATGACACCGGAAGAGAAACTCCTCCGCGCCATCTTTGGTGAGAAGGCTTCGGACGTTCGCGATACGTCGCTACGTCTGCCTCCCGGTGTTGCCGGAACGGTCGTTGAAGTACGAGTGTTCAACCGCCACGGCATCGACAAGGACGAACGTGCCTTGGCGATTGAACGCGAAGAAATTTCGCGCTTCACCAAAGATCGCGACGATGAGCGCGCCATTTTGAACCGTGCGACTTTCAACACATTGAAAGACATGCTGATCGGCCTGACCGCGACCTCCGCGCCAAAGCCGATGAAGAAGGGCGCAAAGATCGATCTGGAAGGCCTCACCGAACTGGAGCAGGTCGACTGGTGGAAAATCGCGGTCAAGGACGACAAGGTCCAAGCCGATTTCGAAGCCACCCGTCAGCAATATGACGAAGCGATCAAGCTGATCAACGAACGGTTTGAAGATCGCCGTGAGAAGCTGGAGCGCGGCGACGAGCTTGCTCCGGGCGTGCTGAAAATGGTCAAGGTCTTCGTTGCTGTGAAGCGCAAGCTTCAACCTGGTGACAAAATGGCCGGCCGTCACGGGAACAAGGGTGTTATCTCCCGCATCCTTCCGCAAGAAGACACGCCGTTCCTCGAAGATGGTACGCCGGTTGACATCGTGCTCAACCCGCTAGGCGTTCCTTCCCGTATGAACGTCGGACAGATTTTTGAAACCCATCTTGGCTGGGCCGCACGTGGTCTGGGCGAGCAGGTGACCAATGCTCTGGAAGAATGGAAACTGGCAAACCCGGATCCGAAGGCGGCACCGCCGCCTGATGCGGTCAAGGAGCGGCTAAAGGTCATCTATGGCGAGCAATATCACGAAGATATTGATTCTCGCGATACCGACAAAATCGTCGAAATGGCAGGCCATCTGCGCAACGGTGTTCCGATGGGTACACCGGTGTTTGACGGCGCGCATGAAAGCGACGTTTCGGATATGCTGGAACTTGCGGGTCTGGATCGCAGTGGTCAGGTTGATCTTTACGACGGACGGACCGGCGACAAGTTCGACCGCAAGGTGACAGTGGGCTATATTTACATGCTCAAGCTGCATCACCTCGTTGACGACAAGATTCACGCACGTTCAATCGGCCCTTACAGCCTTGTCACGCAGCAGCCACTGGGCGGTAAAGCACAGTTTGGCGGACAGCGTTTCGGGGAAATGGAAGTCTGGGCATTGCAGGCTTACGGCGCGGCTTACACGCTACAAGAAATGCTTACGGTCAAATCCGATGATGTCATCGGCCGGACCAAGGTATACGAAGCCATCGTCAAGGGTGACGATACTTTCGAAGCCGGGGTTCCCGAAAGCTTTAACGTTCTGGTCAAGGAAATGCGGTCACTCGGCCTCAACGTCCAACTCTCCAGCTTCGGCGACGAAGATGAAGAAGGCGGCGATGATGACGACGGCGTTGCGATAGCGGCGGAGTGAGGAACTAAACATACTCCACCACCGCATTTTCAAATTTGGGGCGAGAGCCCAAGAGGAATTAAGACATGAACCAAGTAACAAATTTCGCAAATCCGATCGCAAAGCCGGAAACATTTGACCAAATCCAGATCGGCCTCGCTTCTCCAGAGCGTATCCGCAGCTGGTCCTTTGGTGAAATCAAGAAGCCAGAGACGATCAATTACCGGACATTCAAACCAGAACGCGACGGTCTGTTCTGTGCGCGTATCTTTGGTCCTGTAAAAGATTACGAATGTCTGTGCGGCAAGTATAAGCGCATGAAATATAAAGGCATTGTCTGTGAGAAATGCGGTGTCGAAGTCACGGTAACAAAGGTTCGCCGTGAGCGCATGGGTCATATCGATCTTGCTGCTCCTGTCGTTCATATCTGGTTCCTGAAATCACTGCCTAGCCGCATCGGCTTGCTGCTCGACATGCAGCTCAAGCAGCTGGAACGCGTACTATATTTCGAAAGCTATGTGGTTATCGAACCTGGTTTGACCGCTTTGGAAAAATTCCAGCTACTGACCGAGGACGAGCTGCTCAAAGCGCAGGACGAATATGGCGAAGACGCTTTTTCTGCCGGTATCGGTGCAGAAGCGGTCAAGATCATGTTGCAGGACCTCGATCTGGAGCGCGAAAAAGAAGATCTGATGGAAGATCTGCGGACCACCAAGTCCACACTGAAACCCAAGAAGATCATCAAACGCCTGAAAGTTGTCGAGAGCTTCATCGAATCTGGCAACAAACCAGAATGGATGATCCTTGAGATTATTCCTGTAATCCCGCCCGAGCTGCGCCCGCTGGTGCCGCTTGATGGTGGCCGTTTCGCGACGTCGGATCTCAACGATCTGTATCGGCGTGTAATCAACCGGAACAACCGTTTGAAACGCCTGATGGAACTGTGCGCACCAGATATTATCGTACGCAACGAGAAGCGCATGTTGCAGGAATCTGTCGATGCGCTGTTTGACAATGGCCGTCGTGGTCGGACCATTACCGGTGCCAACAAGCGTCCGTTAAAATCTCTCAGCGACATGTTGAAAGGCAAGCAGGGCCGTTTCCGCCAGAACCTTCTTGGTAAGCGTGTCGATTATTCTGGTCGTTCGGTGATCGTAACCGGTCCTGAGCTGAAATTGCATCAGTGCGGTTTGCCGAAGAAGATGGCCTTGGAACTGTTCAAGCCGTTCATCTACGCCCGTCTCGACGCCAAAGGCCTGTCGATGACGCTGAAACAGGCGAAGAAATGGGTCGAGAAAGAGCGCAAGGAAGTCTGGGATATCCTCGAGGAAGTGATCCGCGAGCATCCCGTGATGCTGAACCGCGCACCAACGCTTCACCGTCTGGGTATCCAGGCATTTGAGCCGGTACTGATCGAAGGTAAAGCGATCCAGCTTCACCCACTGGTTTGTTCAGCGTTTAACGCCGACTTTGATGGTGACCAAATGGCTGTCCACGTGCCGTTGAGTCTCGAAGCGCAACTGGAAGCTCGTGTCTTGATGATGTCTACCAACAACATCCTGTCACCGGCCAATGGTAAGCCGATCATCGTTCCTTCACAGGATATGGTCTTGGGCATCTATTATCTCACCATGGATCGCAAAGGCGAACCTGGCGAAGGCATGATCATTGCCGACATGGCCGAGGTGCATCAGGCGCTGGAAGTGGGCGCTGTTACGCTTCACTCGAAAATCCACACCCGCGTGCCGCAGACCGACGAAGACGGCAACGAAGTGATGCTACGCGTGGAAACCACACCGGGCCGGATGCTGATCGCGGAATGTTTGCCGCAATCACAAAAAGTGCCATTCGAAGTTGTGAACCGTCTTTTGACCAAGAAAGAAGTCGGCGACGTGATCGACCAAGTCTATCGCTACACCGGTCAAAAAGACACCGTGCTATTTGCCGATGCGATCATGTGCCTCGGTTTCCGCCACGCCTGTAAAGCCGGCATTTCCTTCGGCAAGGATGACATGATCATCCCTGATTCCAAAGATGCTACGGTTGAAGAAACAAAGGCGCTGGTGGCTGATTATGAGCAGCAATATCAAGATGGCCTGATTACGCAGCAGGAAAAATATAACAAGGTGATCGACGCCTGGTCCCGCTGTGGTGACACGGTCGCGAACGCGATGATGGACGAGCTGGCTGCGACGCCAGAAGACGAGCATGGCCGCGAGAAAGAGATCAACGCAATCTACATGATGAGCCACGCCGGTGCGCGCGGTAGCCCGGCACAGATGAAGCAGCTGGGCGGCATGCGCGGGCTGATGGCCAAACCTTCTGGTGAAATTATCGAAACACCGATTATTTCCAACTTTAAGGAAGGCCTGACCGTTCTTGAGTATTTCAACTCCACCCACGGCGGCCGTAAGGGTCTCACGGATACGGCGCTGAAAACTGCAAACTCGGGTTATTTGACCCGTCGTCTGGTTGACGTGTCTCAAGACTGTACGATTGTCGAAGAAGATTGTGGCACCGAAAACGCGCTGGAGATGAAAGCCATCGTTCAGGGCGGTAGCGTCATTGCGTCATTGGGCGAACGTATCCTGGGTCGGACCATGGCCGAAGATATCGTTGATTCGAAAGACGACAGCGTTGTGATCAAATCTGGCACATTGCTCGACGAAGCGGCGATCAAGGTGATCGAAGAGCTCGGCATCCAGTCCGCGCGTATTCGTTCTCCGCTGGTTTGCGAATCCAAAATGGGTGTCTGCGGCACCTGTTACGGTCGTGACCTTGCTCGCGGCACACCTGTGAACATTGGCGAAGCGGTTGGCGTTATTGCAGCCCAGTCGATCGGCGAGCCAGGCACACAGCTGACGATGCGGACCTTCCACATCGGCGGCGCGGCACAGCTTAACGAGCAGTCCAATCTGGAGGCAGTTGCCGAAGGTACGGTTGAATATCGCGACATGCCAGTGATCGAAGACAAGAATGGACGCTTCCTGTCGCTCGCGCGCTCGGGTGAAATTGCAGTTATCGACAATGAGGGCCGTGAACGTTCTGCAGACAAGGTACCTTATGGTACCAGTGTGCTGGTCAAGGATGGCGCGAAGGTTAAACTGGGCGATCGTCTGGCTGAATGGAATCCGTTCACCATGCCGGTGATTACCGAGAAGCCGGGTGTCATCAAATATCAAGATGTCATCGAAGGCAAAACGATGACCAAACAGACCGATGAAGCCACGGGTATCGCACAGCGTGTGATTACCGAATATCAGGCCTCTGGTCGCGGAGCGAATAAGGAAGATCTGCGTCCGCGGATGACCTTCCTCGACGAAAATAGCGGTGAAGCTGGCCGGTATATGCTTGCCAATGGCGCTACGCTCTCGGTCGAGGACGGCCAGAAGGTGGTTGCGGGTGACATTATCGCCCGTGTTTCTCGCGAAGCTGCCAAGACCCGCGATATTACCGGCGGTCTGCCGCGTGTGGCCGAACTGTTCGAAGCGCGTATTCCGAAGGATAACTCGATCATCGCGAAAATCGATGGCCGGATTGAATTTGTCCGCGACTACAAGGCGAAGCGTAAAATCGCGATTGTTCCGGAAGAAGGCGATCCAGTCGAATATCTGGTACCAAAGACGAAAGTCATAGACGTGCAGAAAGGCGATCTGGTCAAGAAAGGCGACAATCTTGTCTCCGGTTCTCCTGATCCTCATGACATTCTGGAAGTTCTGGGAATTGAGGCTCTGGCCGAATATCTGGTTTTGGAAATTCAGGAAGTCTATCGTTTGCAGGGCGTGAAAATCAACGACAAACACATTGAGACGATCGTTCGTCAGATGTTGCAGAAAGTTGAAATCACCAATGGCGGCGACACTACGCTTCTTCCTGGCGAGCAAATCGACAAGGAAGAGATGCTGGAATATAATGCCAAGCTAACCAAGAAACAGACGCCTGCTGAAGGTAAACCGGTTCTCTTGGGGATCACCAAGGCGTCGCTGCAAACGCGAAGCTTCATCTCTGCGGCTTCGTTCCAGGAAACCACACGTGTGCTGACGCAGGCCGCGGTTGAAGGTAAGAAGGACACGCTGATCGGTCTCAAAGAGAATGTTATCGTGGGCCGCCTGATCCCGGCTGGTACCGGTGCGGGCATGAACCGCGCCCGTATCGCGGCATCTTCGAAAGACGCAGCACTTCGTGCCCAGCAACAGAAGATGCAGGCTGCCGAAGACTTGAAAGCGGAAGAAGTGTAGCCGAAGCTGCCGCTCCCGCTGAAGCAGAGCCAACCGCTGAGGAAGTCTTTGCGGCTCCGGCAGAAGAAGTGGTTGTTGAGGAAACACCAGCCGAAGAAGCCGCTGCAGCTGAAGCAGAAGGCGACGAAGAGAAGTAACTCTCTCGCTTCAATCAAATAAGCAAAAGCCCCGCTGGAGATGATCCAGCGGGGCTTTTTGTTGGCCTGAGCATTTAGAGTCCAGACAGCTTTTCCAAGGCTTTCTCAACCGCTTCCTTACCTTTCATCATCTGCCGATCTGCGGCGACAATGGTTACATCGGTGATTCCAACAAATCCAAGCACATGGCGCAAATAACCGGACGCAAAGTCAATTTCGCTGCCGACCTCGGTTCCGCCAGAAGCCATCATTATATAGGCTTTCTTTCCAGTCAGGAGACCTTCAGGGCCGTTGGGCGTGTATTGAAAGGTTTTGCGCGCCCGTGCGATCATATCAATCCAGGCCTTGAGCGCCGCAGGTACACCGAAGTTGTAGATCGGAACTCCGATAACCAACGTATCGGCAGCCAGCACTTCATCTACCAATGCATCGAATCCAGCTAGGGTGGCTTTCTGCTCGTCGCTGCGGGCTGTTTCATCGGTGAAATTGGCATTCACCCAGTCTTCGGTGACAAATGGGATGCCATTTGCAACATCGCGGGTGATGATATTTTCTGGTGCGAGTTTCTCGATCATTGCATCCGTTAGCGCCCGTGATGATGAACCGTTCTTACGGGCGCTGGCATCGATGCGGAGTACAGGTTGGGATTGTGTCATAAGATTGTTCCTTGTTTGTGAATGAAGGATTTGAAGGGGCGCCTGCGATCGGGAGAAAAAGCGCCCCTCCATTGCGGGTGTCAGTTCTGGTTTTCAAGAGCCTCGACAAAAACCAGTTCGGCGTCGTCCAAAGCTTCGATTTCAAGCGAATCCACGTCGCGGATGGCAACAGCATCGCGGGCTGTGATTTCTTCTCCATTGATGCGGAGGGTCCCAGCGGAGCCAACCATATAGATATGCGCACCTTCGGCAATCTCGTGGATTAGGGACGTGCCTTTCTCTAGCGTCGCACCGTAAAGCCGAGCATCGGCCTGGATCATCAGGGCACCGCGGTCGATATCCTCATCAAACCCGCTGGCTAGAATTTCCAACTGTCCGGAACGATCGCCCTTAGGAAAGGATTTCGCATCCCAACGGGCATCGCCGCCCGGCGCGCGGGGTTCAATCCAGATCTGGAACAGCTTTGTCTGTTCATCTTCCAGATTATACTCGCTATGCGTCACGCCGCTTCCGGTGCTCATCACCTGGACATCGCCCGCCTCGGTCCGGCCTTCATTGCCCATATTGTCGCGGTGGGTAATCGCCCCTTCGCGAACATAAGTGATGATCTCCATATCTTTGTGGCCATGCATCGGGAAGCCGGTTTGCGGATTGATCTCGTCATCATTCCACACCCGGATTGGTCCAAAACCCATACGGTTGGGATCCCAGTATTTGCCAAAGGAAAAATGGTGGCGGGCCTGCAGCCATTCATAATCAACATGGGCCAGATCGTTAAATGCGCGTTTCTCAATCATTGTCATTCTCCTGTTTGAACAGAGTGTTTCCGTTCGTCTTGAGAATGAAATAGGCGCGAAAGTGAGTTTCCCAAATAGACAAGATAGAAATTGATTGTTTCCATTTATTTACTAATATAAATTGATGGCGTTACCCGATTATGAAGCATGGGCGATATTCGCGGCAGTAGCGCGGCTGGTTTCACCGGACATCAAGGAAAATATCGCTCTCTACTGCCGGAAAAGCCCTTTTATAGCACGCCCAGCAGATCGCTCATGATGGTGAAGCGGCGATGGAGGCGGGCGCGTGATACAACCCAGCTATTGCGCGGTCAGGTGCGCGTCGCGGCACCGCTCAGCTATGGAATATCACACCTAGCACCGGTGATTGCCGAATTCATGACGCTGTATCCCGAGATCACCGTTGATGTGCAACTCAGCGATGCACAAGTGGACCTAGTTGAGGAAGGCTTTGACCTCGCTGTGCGGATCGCCGCGCTGCCCGACAGCAGCCTACGCGCCATCACATTGCGCGCCATGGACCGCCATTTCATAGCCGCGCCGAGCTATCTGAAACGCAAAGGCGAACCAAAGCATCCATCGGAACTGAGCCAGCATGATTGTTTCATCTATTCGAACCAGCCGACGCCGGAAACCTGGCACGTGAACGGGCCCAAAGGCAAAAAAGTCAGCGTGCAGCCGAAATGTCGGATGCGAACCAATAACGGTTCGCTGGAACTCGCCGCAGCGGTTGCTGGCCATGGAATTAGCAATCTGCCTGACTTTCTATGCGAGGAAGAGATTGAGGCTGGGCGGCTGGTCACGATCCTGAAGAACTGGCATTTCGAGCCGATCAACCTCAACATCGTGATGCCGCCCTCCCCCCTGCGCCCGGCGCGGGTAAATGCGTTGATTGAGCACTTGCGGGAACACCTGCGCTAGCACTCAATTGATGCTGTCCTACACACTCAATTTTGTGATAGCCAAACCCTATGAGATTTCGCGTCCTCAAATCTTGTCCCTATTTCCCAAACGTACCGGCGGCGGGTTTTTCCGACGGGCCGTTATGTGTATAAATTGCATATTTGCTGGATTTTGGCCCGATGCCGGAAAAGCTTCTCTTAACCCTGTACACATTGTAAACTTCGCTGGAAAAGTGCAGCAAATTCAACATGCCTTTTGAGACCATCCTGCTGTTCGTCATCGCCGACCTGATGATCTGCCTGACACCCGGACCGGCTACAATGGTCACTGTCAGCCATGCCCTACCGCGCGGGCCAGCGGGAGGGATGCGCGGGGCGTTTGGGCCAATCGTGGGAGTCAATTTTGGCAACTTTATCTGGTATGCGCTGACCGCCTTTGGTTTGATCGCTCTGATCCAGCAATTTCCGATCGCTTATACCGCACTGCGCTGGATCGGGGTTTTCTACCTCGCCTGGATGGGTGTACAGATGCTGCGCGGAAAGGATAGCCGGTTGGCCGGTCAATCGGCAGAAGCCGCGAACTTCAAGAAGGGTTTTGTCAATGGACTGGCCGTTCACATGTCGAACCCGAAGGCACTGATGTTCTATGTTGCTTTCATCCCGCCTTTTATTGATCCCGATGGAAACTTGCTGCTGCAATTTGCGATACTGGCCGGCTTGACAGTGCTTACCGAAACCACCGGGCTTACCTTTTACGCTGCCATCGCCTCAAAGGCGCGAAATCTAGGCGAAGCCGATTCAGCTCAACCGGTTTTCCAGAAAGTCGCTGCTGCAGTTCTGGTTGGTGCCGCCTTGATACTGGCATGGTGGAACCTGACCGATGACAAGGCGATATTCAGCGCGGTGCAAGGGTCTGTCGGGTAGAGATATATGATGCTTTTCAGATGCTTGTCGATGCTTCTACTCGCGATGCTTTACGGCATGGTCCCTGTCGCTGCCCAAAGTGCATATCCAGCAGCAGTGCAGGCCTTGAAAAGCCTGCAGTCGCTTGACAAGCGATTGCATGGAATTGGATACCGCCTAGCAACAGAGAATGTCCGATTTTGTCAGGATAGGATCTATCGCAGCGGAATGCTGTTACATGATATTACGCAATATGGAGACAAGATTGCAGCCAGAGCCGTCCATAAATTTCAAGCCCCAATATCGGTAAATGCAATCGCCGGAATCAATTCCCGCTCTGTCAATCCAGGGGATGGGCTTCTTTCGATCAACGGAAAGGCCTTGTCAGAAGTATCAATTGATGATCCCGAGCTAAAGAAAGAACAACCGCAATATCGGCGACTAGCGGCCGTCAATCGTTTTATGGTCAGCGAGATGAAGGGGCGCATCAACTTCCGAAACAGTGCATCATTCGCTGTGCTGTTGCGCGATGGCGAGGAGATCAATACCCAAATTTCTCCGAGTGCAGCCTGTGCCAGTCAGTTCCAGATTCGCCCTGATAAAGAGCGGAAGGCCTCAGCGGACGGGAAGATAGTGACCATCACCTCTGCGTTGGCCGAATATGTGGAGAGCGATGATGAGCTTGCAGCCATCGCTGCGCATGAATTGGCGCATAACCTTCTCAAACATAAGGAGCGACTGAATAAGCAAAAGGTCAATCGCGGGTTTTTCGGACAATTTGGCAAAAGCGCCGGCCGGATCAAACAGACCGAGATTGAGGCGGATCGGCTATCGGTCTGGATGATGAAAAATGCAGGATATGATCCGCAGGCGGCGATCCGGTTCTGGACGCGTTATGGCAAGGAACATGGCAAGGGGATTTTCTCGGCCTCCACCCATTATCGATGGAAGAAGCGGGTCAAGTTGTTCGAGGAAGAGATTGCGAAGATGAATGCTCTGGAGCCGGTAGATGGAAAATATGAACCGCCATTGCTAACCGTGACCGTTCAATAATCGTCGTTAAAGCGCTCTTTGCAATCCTTGCGTTCCTGATTGTTGCGCGCATCATCCAGGCATTCTTCACGCTGTTTCTTGCGCTGAGCAAGCACCTTGCGGCCGACGTCCTCTTCCTTCTCGGACTGGGTTTGTGTCGTCGCATCAACAGCGGTTTCAACTACCGTTCCGGCGGCCTTGAATGGTGCAGTCACAATCTTGCTTGCCACACAGCCAGAGAGTGCAAGTGGAATGAGAGAAACCGAAACCAGGGCAATTATACGCATGATATTCTTCTGTTCAGCGCTCCCTTGCGCCCGTCAGTCTGAAACAAGCCTGAACGTGATTTCAAACATCAGCCAGCAGCTTTGTCGCTATTTTGCGAATATCAGCACCAATTTCCGGATTGGCCAGTGCCAATGCCAGATTAGCTTCAACATAGCCCTGCTTCGATCCGCAATCATAACGTTTGCCGTCAAAAGTCATGCCGTGAAAAGGCTGTTGTCCAATCATCTGCGCCATCGCATCGGTCAGTTGAATTTCACCTCCCGCACCAGCTTCCTGCGTTTCCAATATACGCATGACTTCTGGTTGCAGGATGTAACGACCCGGAAGGATCAGGTTGGACGGAGCGGTTCCCGCAGCGGGTTTCTCGACCAGTCCTTTCACTTCGGTGATCGGCCCATTCCGTGTGCCTGGATCAATGACACCATAGGAAGGCGTATCTTCCATCGGTATTTCCAGCGCGCAAACTACGTTCCCTCCGAGATCGCTGTAAGCATCGACCATCTGCTTCATACAGCCGGGCGCACCGACCATGAACTCATCAGGCAAGAGGATCACGAAAGGTTCATCGCCAACAATATCCCGGGCACACCAGATCGCGTGGCCAAGACCCAATGGCTCCTGCTGGCGGACAAACACACAATCACCGGGTTTGAGTCTTGTCCCATCAAGCACCGAACCATCCTTGTCGCGATCGCCCATGGTCCGTTCCAGCTCATAGGCCATGTCGAAATGATCCTCGATCATGCCCTTGCCGCGGCCGTTGACAAAGATCATCTGTTCGATGCCTGCTTCCAACGCCTCATCCACTGCATATTGCAGCAGCGGGCGGTCCACGATCGGGAACAGCTCTTTTGGCATCACCTTGGTCGCGGGCAGGAACCGAGTTCCCATACCCGCCACCGGGAAAACGGCTTTCTTGATTGGTTTCATGCGTCGGCGCTATCCTTCAACTTGTCAGAAAAACTGATGCGCAGCTTTTGCAGCTTTGGCGGGATGGTTGCAACACAATATGGATTGCCCCGCCCCTCGTCGGCCCAGTACTGATGATGATAATCCTCAGCCACATACCAAGTTGCCGGGCCTTCGATCGTCGTAACAATGGGATCAATCCGGTCTGCGGTCGCCCTCTCAATTCCGGTCTCAGCCTCTGCGCGTTGCTCATCATCCATCGGGAAAATGGCCGAGCGGTACTGGGTTCCAACATCATTGCCCTGCCGATTAAGCTGTGTCGGATCATGGGTAGCAAAGAAAATATCAAGCAGGTCAGAATAGCTCACAACCTCATCGTCAAAACCAATTTTAATTGCTTCGGCATGACCGGTTGTTCCAGAGCAAACCTCTCGATAAGTCGGGTCAGGTTTCTGTCCACCAATATATCCGCTCTCAACCGAATGCACGCCGGCTATGTCGTTAAACACCGCTTCGGTGCACCAGAAACAGCCACCAGCAAATATCGCTTCCTGCATTGTCATGTCTTGCTCCTTTTAGGCGGATATGGGTTGATCGGAGGATCCTTGATTGTCGCCATTTTTCTCTTTTTCCAGCCGCTTTGCTTCATCTCTGCGCGCGACCAGCAGATACATAGCTGGTGTCACAACACGGGAAAGCAAGGTCGAACTGATCAATCCGCCAATTGCCGTAATTGACGTCAGCAGCACCGGCAGGAAGCGAACCTCGCCCGCCTCCTCAATCGCCTGTCGCAAGCCCACGCCGCGTTCGCACAACTGGGCGGTAAAGTCGACCAGCAGGATCGAGTTTTTGATTTCTATGCCGACCAGTGCGATGAAACCGATAATCGCCATAAAACTCAGTGAGTTGCCGGTGATGTAGAGCGCGATCAGCCCGCCGAAAGTTCCCAGCGGAACCACGCCTGCAACGACAATCGTTTCTCGGAAACGACCAAACTCGGCAACCAATATCCCGAAAATCAGTAGCAGTGCAGTTACGACAATGGGGCCAAAATCTGCAAATGTGTCGCCGATAGCCTCGGACTCGCCGCCAATTTCAAAAGTATAACCCTCGGGAAATTCAATATTATTTATCTGCTGCACAGCAGCATTATTCACCGTGGCTGGTACACGGCCATAGTCAACCTGGGCAGTCACGGTAACCACGCGTTCCAGTTGATTGCGGGAGATTTCAGGTACGACATTTTTGAGAGTCGGATTGGAAACCTGCGACAACGGCACCGGATCACCATTTCTGGTCGCCAAATAAACGTCATCGAGCGCAGAAACGGGCTGGTTATTGTCAAGCGGCAAGCGCACTGTCACCGGATAATTATCGCCTTCCTCATCGCGGAAAAAGGCCGCTCTTTCTCCGCTCAGGGCCAGACGGATAGCGCGCCGGGGTTCACCTGGTGGAATATTGAGCAGCGCCGCCTTGTTCTGATCGAGTCCAATATCAAGGTCGATTTTGTCTGTTGCGAGGGGATTGACGATATCGCGCGCGCCGGACGTATCACGTAATATCTCTGTAACCTGCTGCGACAGGTCTTTCAGCACATCAATTTTTGGCCCCCTAATCCTGTACGCAATTGGCGCTTCGACCGGCGGGCCATTGTTGAACAGTTCAACCTTGATTCTAGCGCCGGGAATTTTGTCTAGTTGCCCGCGCAAACGGCGCACCATGGCCGGGCTTTCGCCGGTATCCCAGAAATCCATCACCGCCAGAATCTCGGCATAATTGGTGCGTTCTGCTCGCGGACCAACATTATAGAAAACCTGCGGATTACCATTGCCGATATTTTCGGCTCGCACCTTGATACTCGGTTCCTGAGCGAGAATTGCTGACACCTCATCGACAACAGACTCTGTTTGATCCAGACTACTCCCCTGCTCGGTTTCTACCGATACCCGGAAATAAGGTGAATCAGCAAAAGGAAATAGTGAGAATCCCATGCGCGGTACCAGCGCAAAGGCAGACAGACACAGCAACAGAGCAATGATCACCGTTTTCCACGGAGCGGCCAACGCAAGGTGTAGGAAGGGATGATAGATAGAATGGATCTTTCCGTTCACCCATTGATAGGCGGCATTGCCTTCCGGATCTTCGTCGCGCTTCAGCATTCGACTAGCCAGAAACGGAATCAGGGACAGCGAAATTACCAAAGAAGCCAATACGGTTGCCATGATCGAGACAAAGAATGACCGCGTATAAGAACCCGCTCCACCCGGTAGATAGAGCAGCGGCGCAAAAGCAAAAACCAACACAAAGTCGGCCCGGTAACCGCCGCGCGGATTTCCAAACTGGCGTCGATCGCGGCCTGTTTCCTTGATTTACCCATCCGCAAATGGCGGGCGATATTTTCGGTCACGACAATACTGTCATCCACCAGCAAGCCGAGCGATACAATGAAGCCCGCGATGGAAAGCTGACTAAGATTGAAACCCATCGTATAAAGTACCAAAAGCCCGGACGCGAGCGATAGCGGGATTGAGATCATCACAATCCCCGACGCGCGAAATCCAAGTGGCAGCAGGGTAAAGATTACCAGTCCAATAGCGATCAGGAAGTCTCTGCCTAGTTCGCTGAGACACCGCTCGACATCCCTGCTTTGATCAAATTGCATTTCCAGCTTGATATCCGGTGGGAGTAATTTTCGCTGCCGTGCCAGTTCGACATCAAGCTGTTGTTTTAGACGGGTAACATCGATACCGTCTTTCTGGGTCGCAGTTATAAAAACGGCCCGGTTCCCTTGATGTTTCGTGCGATAGATTTGCTCGTCGGCGCCCCATTCCACTTGAGCGACATCATCTACTTTCAGCACCGTGCCATCGGAAGCGCGCAAAGGCAGCGCCCGGATTGATCCCAGGTCACGATAGGCTCCTCCTGTTTTGACGTTCAAACGCCGACCGCCGCTCTGCACAGCGCCGCCCGGCATCTCAATACCGCCCTGCCGCAACGCATCGGCGACGGCACTGGATGGTACTCTCAGCTCAGAAAGCCGGGCCGAATTGATGATCACACTGACTTCCGGATCGGGCAGCCCAAAAATGCGCGCTTCTCTTACGCCACTATAGCGGGTGAGGTTGTCGACCAGATCATCGGCATATTTCTCCATCCGGCGCCAGGAAGCAGTATCACTAACCATAGCAAGCTGAACGACCGCCGCTTCTGTTGTACGGAATTTACGGTATTCCAAGCGGACAAGATTGTCAGGCAGTTGTTCGCGGATTGCGGACACTTCGCGCACCACATCGTCGAAATAACCATCAACATCACCCGACCAGTCGCTAAATTCGACGCGTATTACAGTGCCCCCATCGGTGCTTGTAGACTCCAGCTCCAGGACATCGTCGAGGCCCTGCAACACATCCTCAATCGGCTTCGCCACCGTCTCTTCCATGTCCTGCGCATCTGCGCCGGGGAGAATGGCAATGACCGTTACCGAGGGAATAGGAAAATGCGGATCTACGGCGCGGGTGATATTGTTAAAGGCGAAAACGCCAAGCACAGACATCAGCAGAAATAGTACAAAGGTTAGCTGCCAGCGTTCTATGACAAACCGGGCGAGCATCTCAATTTTTTGAAATCCCGATCAAGAGAAGCGAAATCACTTTGGCGATCTTATCGGTTTGATGACATCGCCATCGCGTAAATCTTCGACACCGCGCGTTACGATTGACGCTCCCTGCGCAAGACCCGACACGATCTCAACACTGCTGTCCGTCAATGGGCCGAGTATCACCGCTTGCTGGGAAACCTTATTGTTGTCGTCCACGGTGAAGACCAATCCTTCGCCTGATCTTATGCCAAATATCGCTGTGGATGGGATAGCAAGTGAACCGCTGCCGTTGCGTGCCACCTGAATTTCCACCGTGCCCAATTGGCCTGATCGCAGGCGGCCATTGGCAGGTAGGAGAAAGCTAATTTCAAACGTTCCGGTTCGAGCATCGGCCCTGCCATCCTTTTCGCTGACGACGGCCTCAATCGGCTCCTCCTGAACACCGCTAACGGCAACTGTCGCTCGCATACCGACGCGGACACGAGATGCATCAGCATCAGTCATCGGTACACGAAGAACAAAGCCTTTACCGGTTTCACCCAGCACTATGACGGTCTGGCCTGCTGCGACGACCTGTCCTGCATCAACATTGCGTGTTAAGATGATCCCTTCGCTCGGCGCATGAATATGGGAGGTGTTGCTTGCAAAACTGCTGGCCTTGACGCTTGCACGTGCGGCACGCATTGCTGCTTCCGATTGCTCAAGCTGGGCCTTTGTAACCCAGCCATCCTTGTAGAGAGTATTGATCCGCTCATATTGCGCCTCGGCCCGGTCTTCTTCCGCCTTCGCGGCTTCGAGATCTGCAGAGACTGTACTGGTATCCAGCGCCGCCAGCACAGCACCGCGCTTTACTTGATCACCCTCCTCATAGCGCACGGAGGCTACTTTACCACCTGTGGTGAAACCTAGGGCAGTCTCCCGCCGGAGGCGGACGGTACCGGGTAGGGTCAAGGTTTCGGTATCGCTGGCCGGCTGAGCAATCGCAACAGCGGCCGGGATTGGATCATAATTCTTGGCTTCTTCTTGAGGC
Organism: uncultured Parasphingorhabdus sp.; assembly: GCA_951813595.1. Taxonomy (GTDB): domain Bacteria; phylum Pseudomonadota; class Alphaproteobacteria; order Sphingomonadales; family Sphingomonadaceae; genus Parasphingorhabdus. Next base: position 497,860 of record CATOTQ010000001.1, read on the forward strand.
TCAGCCTCTCCACATCCCATGAGAGCGATGGTGGCCAGACCGGCCAGATATTGTCGTCCGAAACCCACCATCTTGAGCAAATAACACCCCTTTGATGGCACTGTTTAAATCACGATTAGATTCGGTCAAAAGAAAAATTGCATTTTGCAACTAAAAAAGGGCCGAATCATCGATCCGGCCCTTTGCATTATGATGATATCAAATAGCTGTCAGTCTTCGGAGCCAACGACATCATTTCCACTACCGCCGACAATCTTGTAGACAAAGCCGGCCAATATAGCACCGGCAATTGGTGCTACCCAAAATACCCAGAGCTGCGACAATGCTATGCCACCCTCAATCAAAGCAGGTCCGGTGCTACGCGCCGGGTTGACTGACGTGTTGGTAACCGGAATGCTGATCAAGTGGATCAGTGTTAGACCCAGGCCAATAGCCAACGGTGCAAAACCAGCCGGCGCACGGCCATCTGTTGCACCCAATATGATCATCAGGAAGAAGAACGTCAGCAGGACTTCTATCGCAATGCCAGCGCCCATCGCATAGCCACCGGGTGATTTTTCTCCCACGCCATTGGCAGCTAGACCATTGGTGGCGAGATCATAATCTGGATTGCCGGTAACGATCATATAGAGTGCGCCAGCGGCAACTACAGCGCCGACGACCTGTGCGATGATATAAACCGGGATTTCATTGGCTGGAAAACGCCCACCAGCCCAAAGGCCGATGGTCACAGCAGGATTTAGATGACATCCGCTAATATGTCCGATCGCATAGGCCATAGTCACTACCGTCAGGCCAAAGGCCAACGATACGCCCAATAATCCGATTCCAACCTCTGGAAAAGCGGCCGCGATCACCGCGCTACCGCACCCGCCAAAGACGAGCCAAAAGGTCCCCAAAAATTCTGCCAATGACTTTTGCATTGTTGTCATGTCCATTCCCCCAAACTATTTATCCAAAACAAACCGGCCCATATTCGTGGGCTAGTGGATTGTTCACATAGATCAAATCCCCGAAAATCTCAAATTTCTGGGCGTTAGAGCTTGTAACAAGTTGTTTCAGGATTCGGCAGCAGCGCGGTGCAGCCGATCATTTATCGCCTGTCCCATGCCGGTTTCTGGCACAGGGGCAATGGCTATTCGGTGTTGTTGGGCGGCATCGGCCATATGCAGAAATGCGAAAAGATTCGCCGCTGCTTCTGCCAAATCGCCAGAATATGATAAATTTCGATTTCCAGATACGGCACCAAAGCCGATATGAAATTCGTCAGCCGCCACCTGTTCCGCGTTTAGTCGCAACGGCTTTGATGGCGAGTAATGGTTGGCTAACTGGCCGGGTGCCTCAATTTTCTTGTTGTTGATCGCTAACGGTTCCTGACTGGTAGCTTCAATCAGCTCTTCTGTTGTAACAGGACCGGGTCGCAGGATTTGATATCCTTCCTCCCGCACAGCAATGATCGTCGATTCTAACCCTTGCTCGCAGGGACCGCCATCCAATACCATTGGCGCATCCGAGCCCAAACTTTCCTGCACATGCGCAGGCGTTGTGGGGCTGAGTCCACCACTTTTGTTGGCCGAAGGCGCCGCAAGAAAGAGCTCTGATATCTCCAGCAGTTCGCGCATCACCGGATGGGCGGGGCAGCGAACGGCAATCGTATCGAGCCCGGCAGTTACCGCCGCTGCAACCGGGCATTGCGCTGTTTTAGGCAACACCAAAGTCAGCGGACCGGGCCAGAATTTTTCGGCCAGCGTCAAGGCGAGTTCATCAAACTTGCCTAGCAGTTGCGCCGCGTCCAAACTGGGCACATGGACAATCAAAGGATTGAAGTCGGGGCGGCCCTTGGTGCGATATATTTTGGCAATAGCATCTGCATTGGTGGCGTCCGCAGCCAGCCCATAGACAGTTTCGGTCGGCACAACCACCAATCGACCCGAACGTAATTGTTCAGTCGCTTTTTTCACCCTGCCCATTTGTTCATTTGAGCCTGTCATGGGCCTGCGCTATAGCGCCGCGAAACAACAATAAACAGCGGATTGATTCATGACCTTCATAGCCCCCAGCCAGGAACAGAATTTCGTCCTCAAGCATATTGCCGAAATTGGCAGAATGGCGAGCCATGAATGCTTTGCCGGTGCCAGTGAGGATATGGTTGAAGCGATTGTGGAAGGCATTGGCCAGTTTGCCATGGGAGAATTTGCCCCGCTGAACAGGATTGGCGACACAGTAGGGGCGAAGTGGAGCGATGGCACCGTCACCACGCCGGAAGGGTTCAAGCAAGCCTATCAGCAATTTGTTGAAGGCGGCTGGGCTTCGATTGACGGGCCGGAAGAATATGGCGGTCAGGGTCTTCCCTATTCGTTGTCTGCGCTGATTCTCGAAACATGCGGTGCCGCGAATTTTGCCTTCACGCTTTGCCCAATGCTAAGCTTTGGCGCGATTGAGGCATTGCACGCCCATGGTAACGATGAGCAAAAGGCGAAGTATCTACCCAACCTGATTTCCGGTACCTGGACTGGCACTATGAACCTGACCGAGCCGCAAGCTGGCAGTGATGTGGGCGCGCTACGTTCGACCGCGGAGCCGATTACCAACGGCGAGCATGCGGGCAAGTACAAGATCAAGGGTCAAAAGATTTTCATTACCTTCGGCGAGCATGATCTCACGGACAATATCATCCATCTAGTATTGGCTCGAACGCCGGGAGCACCCGAAGGCACGCGCGGGATTTCACTCTTCATAGTCCCGAAAAACCACATCAATGAAGATGGCGAAATCGGTGCGTCAAACGACGCGCGCTGTGTCTCTATTGAGCACAAGATTGGCATTCACGGTTCTCCCACTTGTATCATGGCTTATGGCGAAGAGGATGAATGTATCGGCGAACTGATCGGCGGTGAATTTGGCGGGATGAAAGCAATGTTCACGATGATGAACAATGCGCGGATTAATGTCGGCTCTCAAGGCGTCCAGATCGCCGAGCGGGCAACCCAGCAAGCCAGTAATTTCGCAGCGGAACGGGTACAATCGGCGAGGGCAGGAAGCGGAACCAAGGACCCAGTGGCGATCATTGAACATCCTGACGTGCGACGGATGCTGCTGCGTTCCAAAGCGTTGACGCAGGCGGCACGAGCCTTGCTCTATTATGCAACGTCATCAGTGGACCGTGCGACTTTGGGCATCGAAGGTGCGAAATCGCGAGCGGAGATCCTGACCCCGCTGATCAAAGGATATGGCACCGATATCGGCAATGAGGTCGCATCCATTGGGGTCCAGGTCCATGGCGGCATGGGCTTTGTCGAGGAAACCGGCGCCGGTCAGCATTTCCGCGATGCCCGGATTGCACCGATATATGAAGGTACAAACGGCATTCAGGCTGCCGATCTTGTCGGACGCAAACTCGGGCTCGACGGCGGCAATGCCATGATGGCGCTCATCGCAGACATTAAAGCCGAAGCAAAAAACCATGATAGCCTGATGACACTTGCCCTCATGTGCGAAGATGTTGCCACTTGGATGGCTGGCGGAGAAGCCTCGATTGATGATCGCCTCGCAGGCAGTTATCCCTTCATGACCATGTTGGCGACCGCGACCTGCGGGATGTTAATGGCGAAACAGCACCGGATCGCGGAGGCCGAATCAGCAGGAGGCGATGATCCGTTCCTGAAATCCAAAATATTGACGACCCGCTATTATCTGAGCCATTTGGTACCCGAAGCCTTGGGATTGAAAGCTGCCGCCATGGGCGGTGCGGACATCCTCTATAGCCTCGACAGTGAGGAACTGGTCGCCTGATCATGGGCAGTGATGGTGAGAATGACGCTCTGGTCCGCATCGCTGATGCGCTTGAACGTCTTTCTCCACCACCGATCAAATCCATTGACCTGGATGTTGGTGCTGCCTTTCACTGGAACGGCAAATCCCTAAACCTGATCGGGGATTTTAACCCCATCGCTCTGGAGCTACTTACCGGAATCGATGATCAGAAAGAGCGGTTGATTGAAAATTCACAACGTCATGCCTTTGGGCATTCCGCTCACGATGTTCTCCTTTGGGGATCGCGCGGCATGGGCAAATCGGCACTGGCAAAGTCGGTTGTGCAATCTCTGCAGAAAGGCGGATCAGATGTGGCTCTAGTTGAAGCCCCATCCGATCATTTAGATAGCCTACCAATATTGTTTCAAATGCTTGGAGAAACCGCGCGCCCATATATTTTGTTCATCGATGATATCAGCTTTGAAAATGACAGCGCAGCCCCCCGCCTGCTCCGTTGCATGATCGAGGGCGGGGCCTCACAGCGGCCAGTCAATGTCAGACTTTATGTGACATCGAACCGCCGACATATAGTATCTCGTTCAATGGCCGAGCAGGATGACCCGGTGAATCCGCGCGATGTGGTGGATGACAAGTTGGCGCTGTCGGATCGCTTTGGCCTGCGCCTTGGCTTCCATGCTGCATCGCAAGATGAGTATCTCGCGATGATCACAAAATATGCTGAGGCATATGAGTTACCGTTTGAAGAGGAAGGCGCTCTGCTATGGTCGAAACAGCGCGGTAGTCGTTCAGGGCGCGTGGCATGGCAATATATTGTCGAGCTCGCCGGTCGCGCCGGAAAATAGCTTTAGTTTATTCCGCAGCGGGTTCGGTGGAAGCAGCCCCCTTTCGCGACACCCGCCAGATAATCCCGGCGACATCATCGCTAACCAGCAAAGCCCCTGTCGAATCGAATTCGACCATGGTCGGGCGACCTTTCGCTTTTTCCTCATCATTCACAAAGCCCGACAACAATGTCACCGGCTTCCCAACTGGCTGGCCACTTTCATTAAAATCGACATAAACGACATCATAACCGGAATAAGGAATACGATTCCACGACCCGTGGCGGGCAATGATAGCGCCCTTGTGAAACGGTTCGCCCAGATTCTGGCCGTGCGAAAAAGCAAGACCAAGCGGCGCTGTATGTGCACCTAACCCATAATCGGGACGCCGTTCATATTGGCGATGATCAAGATTTTTGGGATCCACCCGCGGATCAACAAAACCTCCCCAGAAATGCCAGGGCCAACCATAGTGAGAGCCCCAACGCACTTCGGTGAGGTAATCTGGCACCATATCGCTACCCAGCATATCCCGTTCATTCACCACTGTGTAAAATTTGTCCGTGCCTGGTAGATAGGCCATGCCGACCGGATTACGCAGGCCATCGGCATAGATGACCTTGTCATTCGTAGCGAGCTCGACCTGCAGGATCGCTGCCCGCTGCTTTTCCGTATCCATCCCGTTCTCGCCAATATTACTGTTCGAACCAACCGAAATATAGAGATATTTGCCATCCTGACTGGCTAACAGACCGCGCGTCCAATGGTTGTTGGGCGCCTTGGCATTGAGATTTGCGACACGGCGACCATCATCCGTGATTTTCGTCATGCCTTCTTCATATTCATAGGCAAAAACTGTGCCGGTGTTGGCGACATAAAGATAGCCATCGACGAGAACCATGCCGAAGGGAGAGTTTAAGTCCTCAAGGAAGGCGAAACTCTCATCAACCTGGCCATCCTGATCGCTGTCGCGCAACAGGGTAATGCGATTGGCGGACCGCGTTCCGGCTCCTGCTTTTTGCATAAGATTACGCAATACCCAGCCTTCAACACCTTTATTGGTCCGCGGAGGACTATTGGTTTCTGCGACCAATATATCACCGTTGGGCAGACGAAGCATCGAACGGGGGTGCTCAAGATTTTCGGCAAAACGTTCCACGACAAAGCCTTCAGCGGGAATAGGTGCACCTTCTTCACCCCAGGGCTCTGCTTCCTTCACGTTGATAGTCGGGATTTTCTCAGGTCGCACACTGGTCAGACTAGGCTCAACACCGGTCGTTTGTTCCAGCGGAATTTGGGCTTCATCGCCATGGACAAAGTACAAATATCCGATGCCTATAATCACCAGGGCAAGGATCAGAATTAGAATGTTTCTCAAATGTTTCATGCTTCAACAATAGGAACCAAACCCGCCAAAAACAAGCGTGGCGGCAAGGGCTAGCGTTCTTTTAGCCAGATCGCCAAAGCCAGGATGCTGCCTAATGCGAGGCCAGCCAGAAAGCCGATTGATGGCTGGCCCATCAGGGCGCCGATCACGGCACCCGCAACGGTACCCAGTGCGATAAAAAAGCCGCCTGCGCTGCGATTCTCCGATGGTTCGCCAGAATGGTTGGAGGCCTGATTATAGCTCATTCCTGCGCCATAGCGCCGTTGGAAATAGATAGCCAGTTGGAATTGGTAAATAGGACCATAAGCTTTTGTTCACCATGGCTTTTGACGGTTTTGCCATGGGTGCTCAGTAGAGCCGAGAGTTCCAGTTCGCGGGATTAACGCTCGCGCAAACCTTGCCCGGGAGCCCGACTTGCAACCGCCAGTATTTATCGACACCAGCAATTATACCGATGCGGAACAGCTGCTTGCCAATTTTGGCGAGGAAGCGGGACTGGAGGCGGCCAACCGCGCCGATAAAAGCCGAGCTGTTGGCAATCACCTACACTATTGTAAATGGCGGCAGGTCGAGCGACTATGTGTGTTGCTGTCGATTGACCAGACGATCGGGACCGTTCACTAGTTCAAGACTGTCATTCAGCTTTTGGGATTACAGATAATCTCAGCCGATCCGACCGAACGCACCAGACAATCGGGTCGTCCGCCAATCTTAATGGAACCAGACCCGTTATTCTTGATTTCAGCGTGTTTTTCGACTGTAATCTGAGTGTTGGAGGGACCGCGATGGGACAGATCGAGATCGTCCACCAATAGTGCCGACGCATCAAGGCTGCTTGAACCGAACAGAACAATTTTTGCCTTCCGTGCCTCTCCACCGACAATTAACTCACCGCCACCGTTCATGCTGACCTCCAGCTGATCGGTGTCTATATTGCCAATTGTCATGCTACCAAAACCGCCGACGCGGGCACTGGTGTTGCGGCCTTCCAGTTTATCGACCGCAACATTGCCCGCTCCGCGATGCACGATTTTGCTAAGCCGGTTGGTAGTTAGCCTCAGCTCAATTGGCGCCTCGCTGGAAAAGCGATTGGTCTGATTGGTGCGTTCGAGAACCGATACAACCAGTTGATCACCAGCCCTGCGGAGAGAGACGCGGTCCAATGCCCGGTGGGATTCCGCTTCAGCAACCGCAGACGGTCCTTCGCCTGTTTGAATGCTGACATTGACATTGCCAATAATCCATACGGAATCAAAACTGTAAACCGATAATTTGCGCTCTTTAGCTTGTGCTGTTCCGGACACAGCAAGCAATGCCGCGGAAATCATGAGGATTATATTCTTCATATTGGGCGCGCTTCACCCATTTCCATCCAGCCCAGAAATCGCGGTGTTTTTGGCGCGTAATGGCCGTCGCTATTATCGACTGCAAAGCCGTTGGCCTCGAATTTCTTGATTACCCGGCGATGCAAATGACAACCACCTGCAATATGTTTCCACATTGGTTCCAGCCGCCGTTGCCATTTTTCGGGGCCTGAATCTGGCGCCCTGCCATGTTCGAGGAATAGGATTTTACCACCCGGCTTCAATACCCGCCGCATTTCCTTGAGCACCTGTGCGCCATCCTGAACCGAGCACAAAGTAAATGTGGCGAGGACGGTATCGAAGCTGTCATCCTTGAACGGCATCGCCTCACCAATACCATCGAGAATGTCCATGTCGAAACCGCGCGAGGCGGCCTCACTGCGCGTATAGTCGAGCAATTCAGCCGAAGAATCTAGGCCCGAGAGCTTTTCGACTCGATCTCGGTCATAAAATTGCAGATTGATACCGCCGCCGCAGCCCAATTCAAGCACTTTGCCTTCGGCCCGTGGTACAATCTTGCTGCGGTCTTTCATTACCGCTGGCTGCGAACAGGCAAAGCGGATCAGGGGCGGAACAGCATATTTTTCCCATAAATTTGGCATCGCAATAGAATCTGGCACAGGACCGCGCCTGTGCCAAGCTATTTTAACAATTCAAGCTAGTGCTTAGCCGCAATTCACGTTGCCAGAACCCGTTGTCTTGGATGTACATTTGGCTTTGCCATGCACGCGGACATTTCCGGAACCAGCAATTTTAGCATCAACTGTTCCATCGGAAGAAAGCACGACATCGCCGCTACCGGCAATTTTCACGCTGATTGTATCCGCTTTGAGCTTCTTGCCCTTCACATTGCCGGAACCGGCGATAGAGATGTTGGTTTGATCCGCTTGGCCGGAAATATTGAGATTGCCAGATCCCGCGATACTGCCCTTCAAGCTGGCCGTCTTGAGCTTTTTCACCTTGACGTTTCCGGAACCGCCAATGCTGACCTTGGCGCTGTCGCCGGACATTTTATCAACTTCCATATTGCCCGAACCAGCCAGTTTTGCCGCTTCCAGACTGGGGGCGCTGACAAAGACGGTTGCCGTACCAGACTCCCATCCCAAGCCTCGCTCTTTTACGCGACCGATTTTCAGGTTGCCATCAGACAGCTTGTATCTCAGGCGCTCAACTACTTCCTCATCACCCTCAGCGCGAACGGAGAAGGTGTCGCCCTGTTCAAACACGATATTGTCAGGGCCGAGCGAAGATAGAACCGAAAACTCGCCAGGGTCCTGATTGCTACTAGGGTCTGTTGACATTCGGGGTTTTCAAACTTGCTGAACTCTGCTTCAAGCTTCCCAAATGGAGGTTTGAATGAACGAAGAGCGTTTTGTTATTTCGGATGAGCTTTGGAAAAAGATTGCGCCGCTCCTGCCAGGCAAGGCCGGGGACCCGGGCGCGACGGGTCGCGATAACCGGCGTTTCATGGAGGCGATACTATGGCGGGTCCGGACAGGGGCACCCTGGCGTGACCTGCCCGGTGAATTCGGGAAGTGGAATACGGTGTTCAAGCGGTTTCGCCGGTGGGCGGAAGCAGGCATTTTCGAGAGTCTTTTCAATGGCATGAATGGTGAGCCAGACCTCGAATATGTTCTCATCGACGGAACGATTGTCCAGGCCCATCAGAAGGCTTCGGGCGCAAAAGGGGGCTCAGCATCAGGCCATCGGGCGGTCTCGTGACGGGCTGACAACCAAAATCGTCGCACTGGTGGATGCGCTCGGGAATATGCTGCGGTTCCTGCTTCTGCCCGGACAGCCGCACGATATGAAGGGGGTGGCTCCGTTGATCCATGAGGTCTCATTTGGAGCGCTTCTGGCCGACAAGGCTTTCGACGCTGACTGGCTCCTGCAGGACCTCGACACGCGAGGCGCTGCTGCTGTCATCCCGCCCAAAGCAAACCGAAACGTGCAGCGAGACTACGATGCGCACATGTACAAGTGGCGTCATCTCATCGAAAACTACTTCGCAAAGATCAAGAAATTCAGAGGTATAGCAACCCGATACGACAAGACCGACACCAGCTATGCCGCCAACTGGTATCTCACCGCAACGCTCATTGCTAGGCGCGGATTGTCAACAGACCCTAATGTTTTTCGGCTGTCGCGAGAAAATTAGCGCGGTGATGCTGAATGGTCTGGCCAAGAACGAAAGCCCAACGATTATTCCCGAAGCGCCTTTTCGGGTACGCAATATCAAGCCTCATCAGATGATGCGGAAGAACCGGGCGCTGCAGCCAGTTCCGCTTTCCGCTGCCGCTTGACCTTTGCATAGCTTCGGATGCTTAATGGGATCAGAATTAGATATCCCACACTGATTCCGGTCAGCATGATCCAAGGATTGTTGATTAAGGCAACGCCCAGAAGTGCCACAACAGCCAAGGCCTCCAGCCGGATGTTTTTGCGAAGCCTGAGCGAAGACCAGCTATAAGTCGCAGTATTCGAAATCATCAGAAACGCGATCAAAACGATCCAAGGCGCTACAATGCTATAGTGACGAAATATTTCGAGATCTGTGATCATCCATAGATAAAGCGGGAGCATAGCCAGCCCAGCCCCAACCGGAGCCGGAATACCGGTCAGAAATCCTGCCGATTTGTGAGGCTGGTCTTCTTCATCATCAATATGGGCATTGAAGCGTGCTAATCGAAGCGCGCAACCGACTGCCATGGTCAGCGACAACATCCAGCCAAATTGTGGCATGTGCTGAGTAGACCAGAAAAACATGACCAAGGCTGGTGCGACGCCAAACGCTATGACATCAGAAAGGGAATCAAGTTCAGCACCAAAGCGACTTTGTGCATTGAGCAAACGCGCAACGCGTCCATCGAGGCCATCCAATATTCCAGCAAGCACGATGGCTCCTGCTGCCAATACCCAGTTTTCAAGATATGCAAATCTTACGCTGCTGAGCCCCACACAAAGGGCCAAAGCTGTCACCGCGTTGGGTGCAAATGATCTAAGAGAAATTCCTCGTCCAGGCCTGATGGTGTTCTTGCCTGCCACTATTGACCGACACCTTCAATTTCACGGTTCGCGCCAATTTCTGCAATAACGGTCTCGCCGGCAATGGTGCGTTGTCCTAGAACCACATTTGGTGTGGTCCCTTTGGGTAGATAAACATCCACGCGGCTACCGAATCGGATCAATCCGATCCGTTGGCCCGCCGCGACAAAGTCACCTTCTTTTACAAAGGACAAAATCCGGCGCGCGACCAGACCAGCAATCTGGGTGAAACCGATTTTCAAACCATCATTGCGTTCAACCAGAAAATGCTGCCGTTCATTGTCTTCGCTAGCCTTGTCCAGGTCAGCATTCAGGAATTTCCCAGAAATATAAGCAACGCGCTTAATGGTGCCTTCAATTGGGGTGCGATTGATGTGAACATCAAAAACGCTCATGAATATCGAGACGCGCAACATCTCTTCATCGGGCAGGCCGTCCTCACCTTGCAATTCTGGCGGCGGCTTTACCGGAGTGATCAAATTCACCAGACCGTCGGCCGGAGCGACGATATATTTGTCATCCAACGGCGTTACTCGTTTAGGATCACGAAAAAAGGCCAGGACCCAAGCGGTTACAGCCGCCATAGGCCAAGCCAAAGTTTCCCAGGCCATAAATGCGAATACCGCGGTAATGCCCACCGCTATAACCGCGAATTTGCGGCCTTCCGGATGTACCGGCGGGAAAGCCCATTTTGCTTCGCCGACGCCCTTGTTATTGTATTTCTCGATTGCCATGCAGACTACTTAGGGACAGCGTGTTGCTATGACAACACTGCCTGAAACTTTTGCTTCACCATAATTTGCAATTGAAGCACTCATTGATGCAACAGATGGTTGAACAAATGACGATCTTTGCTAAGAGGCTCCCAACTCAACTCCTCCCGTCTATTCCATATTCAGGAAAGAAATATCCCTATGTCGAAAATTAAGGTCAAAAATCCGGTCGTCGAAATCGATGGCGATGAAATGACGCGCATCATCTGGCAATGGATTCGCGAAAAGCTGATTGAACCTTATCTCGATATTGACCTGCACTATTACGATCTTTCCGTTGAAAAGCGCGACGAGACGAACGACAAAATCACTGTAGACGCGGCCAATGCGATCAAGAAACATGGTGTCGGCGTAAAATGTGCGACGATTACTCCCGATGAAGCGCGCGTTGAAGAATTTGACCTTAAACGGATGTGGAAGTCGCCCAATGGTACCATCCGGAACATTCTGGGTGGCGTTGTTTTCCGCGAGCCAATCGTAATCGACAACGTCCCTCGTCTGGTTCCAGGCTGGACAGATCCGATTGTTATCGGGCGTCATGCTTTTGGTGATCAATACCGTGCAACAGACATGATCGTTCCCGGTCCCGGCAAGCTACGTCTGATATTTGAGGGCGACGATGGCAGCGTACAGGACGAGGAAGTATTTCAATTCCCGTCATCCGGTGTAGCGATGGCGATGTATAATCTCGACGATTCGATACGCGACTTCGCTCGCGCCAGCATGAATTATGGTCTGCAACGCGAATGGCCGGTATATCTGTCGACCAAGAACACGATCATGAAAAAATATGATGGTCGTTTCAAAGACCTGTTTGAAGAAGTGTTTAAAGCAGAATTCAAGGCGGACTTTGATAAGGCGGGAATTCTGTACGAACATCGCTTGATCGACGACATGGTTGCCACAGCAATGAAATGGTCTGGCAAATTTGTCTGGGCCTGCAAAAATTACGATGGCGATGTTCAATCTGATACGGTTGCACAGGGCTTTGGCTCTCTCGGGCTTATGACATCTGTCTTGATGACGCCCTCCGGAGATTGCGTCGAAGCGGAAGCCGCGCACGGCACCGTTACCCGCCACTATCGCCAGCACCAGCAGGGTAAGGCTACGTCTACAAACCCGATCGCATCCATCTTCGCTTGGACGCGCGGCCTTATCTATCGTGGCAAGTTCGACGAGACCCCAGAGGTTACACGATTTGCAGAAACGCTGGAGCGTGTCTGCATCGAAACCGTTGAGAATGGCGAAATGACGAAGGATCTCGCGATCCTCATCGGCCCGGATCAAAACTGGCTGACGTCCGAGCAGTTCTTTGAAGCGATCCGCGTCAATCTCGAAAAAGAAATGGATAGCTGGACATAGTCAGTCTGAATTGCTGAAGGCATCGGGCGATTGGATATCCTCTCGGCCGAAACCCATTCCGATAATGCGACTAGGAATACGCCTCAACAAAGGTGTTTTATGCAATATCCTGAGCGGCAGGAACGGTTTTTCAATCGGCTTGCTTCGCTTCAATAGTGGTGCAATCACATTGTCCTGCGCAAATTTCTGAAAGGCTTGCATCCTTTTCACCGGTTTGATCCGCCGGGCATAGACGTGCTCCAAAAGTGGATCAGGATCATCACCATTCGCCATTGATTTGGCGAGTACATTGGCCGCCGTCACAGCATCCTGGACAGCAATATTGATCCCCACACCAATTGGAGACATGGCATGCGCGGCATCGCCAATCACAAGTAGGCCGGGTTGATGCCAACTTTTCAATCGGTCCAGTGAAACTTCCAGCATTTTAACTTGATCCCAACTGACAATTTGATCGAAAGCATTGCTCAAATCCGGCACCAGCGATTTTAAACTCTTTCGAAATGCTTCCAAACCAGCGCTGCGGACTTGTTCGGCTTTCCCTTTGTTGAAAACGAATGCGCATTGATAATAGTCATCACGATCAATCATCACCATGAACTTACCGGCCTGAATGGTGCCGAAAACGTCACCGCCATAGCCTTGCAGCTTATCCACACGAAACCAGAACACATCCATAGGCGCGCCGATATTCTGTAAAGGAAGCCATGCCTTTCCGCGGAGGATTGATCTTCGACCATCTGCAGCAATAACCAACTTTGCAGAAAGTGCCTGCCCTGCCGCCGTCTTAACTCCTGAAGTGCGACCTTCTCCATCTTGGACGATATCAATCGCTTCAGTTTCCATCCTTAGCTCAAATCCAGAATATTGCCTGGCCTTGGTTGCAATAAAATCAAGCAAATCCCATTGTGGCATCATTGCGATATAAGGAGCGATGACTGGCAAATGTCGAAAATCGACCGCTTTAATCACCTAGCCAGCAATATGGATAGATGCTTGATCCAGCTTGCTGTGAGGCAGTTTGAAAAGGTCATCCAGCATGCCGAGTTGATTAAAGAGCTCAAGTGTTGAAGGATGCACCGTATCCCCACGAAAATCGCGCAGAAAATCGGAATGTTTCTCCAAAACCGTGACTTTCAAACCGGCCCGCGCAAATAATAGCCCTGCCATCATGCCTGCTGGACCGCCACCTACTATCAATATGTCTCGATCATCTTCAGCCATTCATGGTCTCCACAATGTAACATGCTGACAAATAACATAGTTCGCGTATAGAGTCGCATAATGCACAGTCCGCTCGACAATCCGGCCTTTATCGATGCCATCGTGATATTGGGTGCAGCTGGCATTATCATCCCGGCCTTTGCACGTTTCCGGATCACACCGATAATCGGTTTCATTCTGGTTGGCATCTTGCTTGGACCATCCGGTTTGGGGTCGCTGCAAGGCCAGTATGAGTGGCTACGCTATATGACGATCAACGACCGTGAAGCGATTGCACCCTTCGCCGAATTCGGGATCATATTGTTACTTTTCTCGATCGGGCTCGAACTGTCATTCAAACGACTCTGGTCATTGCGAAGGCTGGTGTTCGGAGTTGGCGCGGCAGAGCTATCGATATCCGCCGCACTCATTGGGGGAGCGATTTTCCTCTACGGCTACCCGCAGCAAAACTGGCAAGGTGCAGTTGGATTGGGCCTCGCCCTAGCACTATCATCTACGGCCTTGGTTCTTCCCATGTCAGGAACAAAAAGCCCAGTCGGCAAAGCCGCTCTCGCCATGTTGCTTTTTGAAGACGTCGCTATCGTCCCGATCATTTTCCTGCTGGGCGCAATTTCTCCAGTTATGAGTGCAGAGGGTGGTTGGGATGAATTGGGTCAAACGTTACTATGGAGCGGAATAGTCATATTGGCGATGCTCGTACTTGGCCGGACGCTGCTCCCACGCATTTTTGCACAGGCCGCACGAACCAAAAGTCCAGAGCTTTTTCTGGCAGTCAGCCTGCTAGTCATCATTCTGGCAAGCCTTGCCACCGCTGCGACCGGCCTGTCACCGATTGTGGGCGCATTGCTCGCGGGACTTCTAATTGCAGAAACAGAATATCATGGTGAAGTGGAGGTCATTACCGAACCTTTTAAGGGGCTGGCACTTGGCGTTTTCCTGATTACCGTTGGTATGCAGATCGACATAAGAGTAATCTTGGAAAATTGGGCAACACTCGTCACCGCGGTCGTTGGCGTAGTCGTCGTCAAGGCAATTGTTACCGGAGGCCTTCTAAGATTTGCAGGAGCCCGGGTAGGCACGGCAACAGAGGCCGGTGTTCTAATGGCCAGTCCATCTGAAACAACCCTGATCGTGCTGGCTGCCGCTGCACAAGCACAAGTCATTCAACCGCAAACGGCAGCATTTTGGCAAATCGTCACCGCGGTCGGGCTGACGATAACACCGCTTTTAGCGCGCTTTGGGCATGATATGGCTCGCCGTGTTGAAATGCGTGGAGGCGGAGAGCCTCTCGACGATACACAGATAGAGGCCAAACAAACGATCATCATCGGCTTTGGACGCGTTGGGCTTCTGGTTGCAGATATGCTGAAAACGCATGATCAAAAGTTTCTGGCGGTCGAATCAGATATAGACACAGTCGCCAAAGCCAGGCGTGACGGCTACCCGATCATTTTTGGCAATGTTTCGCGCAATGAGATGCTCGACAAGTTGCGATTGGGGCATGCCAATGCATTGGTGCTGACCATGAACGAACCAGTTTTGTCGGTGCAGCTTGTGAAGAAGGTTCGCGCCTGGGTTCCCGATCTCCCGATCATAGCGCGTGCGCGTGATATTGATCATGTCGCCGAGCTTTATCAGGCCGGTGCAACGGATGCCGTTCCAGAAGCACTGGAAGGATCTTTGCAACTTTCAGAAGCGGTGTTGGTCGAAAATGGTGTGGCAATGGGACCCGTCATCGCGTCCATACATGAGAAGCGCGACGAATTCAGGAAGCGAATTCAATCGGAAGGGGAGCTGGTCGAACAACCAATTCTGAAATCGGTTTCCAAAGTTGCAGACGATGCCAAATCAAAGCTGAATGAAAAACTTACTCCGCAAGAATAGCCTTAATCGCGGCAATTGCTTCTTGAGCCTTTGATCCATCCGGACCACCGCCTTGCGCCATATCCGGACGACCACCGCCACCTTTGCCGCCAACAGCAGCGACGCCGGCCTGAACCAGCTTGACCGCATTGAACCGATCAGTCAGATCATCAGTCACTCCGGCTGCAACGGCAGCTTTGCCATCGTTCACAGCGACAAGAGCCCCAATACCGCTTTCCATTTGCTTTTTGGCTTCATCGACCAGATCGCGGAGCTCTTTGGGATTTAGGCCTTCAATAATCTGACCGCTAAATTGAACATCGCCTACTGTTTCGACTGCCGCATCAGGTGACCCGCCTCCATCGCCAGCCAGGGCCAGGACTTTTTTTGCCTCAGCCAATTCGCGTTCCAGTTTTTTGCGTTCGTCAACAAGTACGACAACTCGGTCGGCAGCCTCTTCTGGCGAAGCCTTCAGCGCGGCTGCTATTGACTTCAGTTTTGCATCGCGATCAGTAAGCCATAGCCTTCCCGCTTCTCCGGTCAGCGCCTCAATCCGGCGTACACCGCTGGAAACCGCAGATTCCGAAATGATGACAAACACACCGATATCGCCGAGCGCGTTGACATGGGTTCCGCCACAAAGTTCGACCGAATAGTCGGCTCCGTTTTCTGCGCCCATTGATAAGACGCGTACTTCATCGCCATATTTCTCGCCGAAAAGAGCCAGTGCACCGGCGGCAACAGCATCATCGGGACTCATCAAACGGGTTATCACCTGACTATTACCTCGAACCTGCGCGTTCACACCGGCTTCGATTTTCCGGACCTCATCACCCGTGAGAGCTTCAGGATGAGAAAAGTCAAACCTTAGCCGATCCGGCGCAACTAGACTGCCCTTCTGCGTTACGTGATCTCCAAGATGATGGCGGAGAGCCTTATGCAATAAATGGGTCGCACTATGATTGGCGCGCAACTCTGTCCGACGTTTGCCGTCTACGCCCAGATGAACGGTGTCACCCACCGAGACTGCGCCACTTTCGACTTGCAAATTGTGCGCATGCAAGCGGCCCAGAGGTTTACTGGTGTCTGAAACGATCGCCCTTAGACCGTTCGCTCCGGCTACAACGCCGCTATCACCCATCTGACCGCCGCTTTCACCATAAAAAGGCGTTTGGTTGGTGAGCAGGACTATCTCGTCACCGGCTTTTGCAGACGACACCTCTGCGCCGTCCTTGACCAGAGCAACAACGACGCCCTCGCCTTCTTCCGCAGTATAGCCGGTAAACTCCGTGCTGCCTTTCCGTTCGGCAATATCAAACCATATCGATTCTGAGGCCTGTTCGCCCGACCCTCTCCAGGCCGCGCGGGCTGCGGCTTTCTGTTCTTCCATAGCGGTATCGAAACCGGCGCGATCAACTTTTAATGACTGCGCACGCAACGCATCTTCGGTCAAGTCGTAAGGGAAGCCAAATGTATCGTAGAGTTTGAACGCGGTCTCGCCTGGCAATGTATCGCCTTCATTCATATCGGCAATTTCAGCATCGAGCAGTTTCAAACCGTTATCCAGTGTTCGGCGGAAATTGGTTTCTTCGCGGAGCAACGTTTCTTCAATAAGCGGTTTGGCTCGAATTAATTCGGGGAAAGCATTGCCCATTTCTCCAATCAAAGCGCCAACCATCTGATGCATTAGCGGGTCTTTGGCACCCAGCAAATGAGCATGCCGCATCGCCCGCCGCATGATCCGGCGCAATACATAGCCGCGTCCTTCATTGGCGGGCAGCACGCCGTCGGCAACGAGAAAGGATGAAGCCCGCAAGTGGTCGGCGATAACGCGGTGACTGGCCTGATTATCGCCCGTCGTTTTAGTGCCCGTCAAAGAACCGGATTCAGCGATAAGCGCCTTGAAGAGGTCTATTTCATAATTGTCATGTGTTCCCTGCAGAACCGCAGCAACCCGTTCCAAACCCATGCCAGTATCAATGGATGGCTTCGGCAATTCTGTTCTTTCACCTTCCGTGCTCTGGTCATATTGCATGAAGACCAGGTTCCAGATTTCAACAAATCGGTCGTCGTCTTCGTTAGGGCTTCCCGGAGGACCGCCTTCGATATGATCGCCATGGTCATAGAATATCTCGCTACAGGGTCCGCAAGGACCAGTATCGCCCATCGCCCAGAAATTGTCATTTGTTGCGATGCGAATAATGCGCTCGTCAGGAAGTCCAGATATTTTTTTCCAAAGATCAAAGGCTTCTTCATCCGTATGATAGACCGTCGCGGTCAGCTTAGCGGGAGCTATGCCCCAAACTTTTGTGATCAATTCCCAGGCGTTATGAATGGCTTGTTCTTTGAAATAATCGCCGAATGAAAAATTACCGAGCATTTCAAAGAAGGTGTGATGCCGGGCCGTGTATCCGACATTATCGAGATCATTATGCTTGCCGCCCGCACGAACACATTTCTGACTGGATGTAGCGGTCGAAAAGTCGCTTCTTTCTACACCCGTGAAGATATTTTTGAACGGCACCATGCCCGCATTGACGAACATGAGCGTTGGATCATTATGCGGCACAAGCGGCGACGAAGGAACAATCTCATGTCCCTGTCCACCAAAATAATCAAGGAACGAGCGCCTTATGTCATTAGTAGTTTGCATGATTTGGACTTAGGCGAGGGATTGTCAGTTTACAATCCCGTGCAATCACTCATTGGGGAATTTATCGGGGGTGCAGGCGTAGAGATAATTTATATGCGCTTGAACTGCTATTCGACACTATAACCCTTTATCTAACCATAGGAACTAAGCGAAATTACCTTTTCAAAGTTGACCAAATTGACCCCCGGAAAGCCAGCTTAGTCCTGACAAAGTGGTTTTTCGCTGGCTGTATCTCCTACAAGTCGATTTCCAACTCTGGTCTCCAACATAGAGAAAATAAAAAAGGGCCGTCCTGAATGTCGGGGGACAGAAGGACGGCCCGGTGCCGAGGATCGCCTCGGGGGAAGTGATCCGGTAAAACTTGCAATCATGGTGTCAAATGAAGGGACCAATATCCTCCCACATTTGAAAACTATTTATTCAGCGTCGTCGCCGTCATCGGCTTTGCCTATAGGACCGGCCATCATTTCCTCGGCAATCTCTTCTTGTTCACCGCGGATTTGCTTTTCCAGTTTTTCCATGATTTCCGGGTTTTCGAGCAAATACCACTTGGAGTTTTCACGCCCCTGCCCGATGCGGATCGAGTCGTAGGAGAACCACGAACCGGACTTTTCGACTACGCCAGCCTTGACGCCCAAATCGATAATTTCGCCAACTTTGGAGATGCCTTGTCCGTACATGATGTCGAATTCGACCTGTTTGAACGGCGGAGCAACCTTGTTCTTAACCACTTTGACGCGGGTTGAGTTACCCACAATATCATCGCGTTCCTTGATCTGGCCGGTACGGCGGATATCGAGACGCACGGACGCGTAGAATTTCAGCGCATTACCGCCTGAAGTGGTTTCGGGACTACCATACATCACGCCAATTTTCATCCGAATCTGGTTGATGAAAATCACCATGCATTTGGAGCGACTGATCGAACCAGTTAGCTTGCGCAGGGCCTGGCTCATCAGGCGTGCTTGGAGGCCAACATGGGTGTCACCCATTTCGCCTTCAATCTCGGCGCGCGGTACCAATGCGGCAACCGAGTCCACGACCAATATGTCAATCGCATTGGAACGCACCAATGTATCGGTAATTTCGAGCGCCTGCTCGCCGGTATCAGGCTGCGAGATAATCAGCTCATCAGTATTCACACCCAGCGCTTTTGCATAAACTGGATCAAGCGCATGTTCCGCATCAACAAATGCAGCCGTACCACCATTTTTTTGGGCTTCGGCAATCACATGCAAAGCCAAAGTCGTCTTGCCTGAACTTTCAGGACCGTAGACTTCAATAACGCGCCCTTTGGGCAGTCCGCCGATGCCAAGCGCAATGTCCAGTCCCAGTGAACCGGTAGAGATAGCTTCCACCTCCAGCGCTTCACGCGAGCCCAGCTTCATAGCCGAACCTTTTCCAAACGCGCGATCAATTTGCGCCAATGCGGCGTCGAGCGCCTTTTGCCTGTCCGATGAATTCAATTGATTATCCGATTCTACTACTTTTAAATTGGTAGCCATTTGCCTGTCCCCTTCGCTAAATGTTTCCGTCATTGCAATCAATGATGAACAACATGTACCGCATTTGTTCTACTAGAACAAGAGGGGAACATAAATTTTTTGCGATGTTTATTATTCTAATTATATCAATAGTTTAATCTGACACTGACCCACCTATTTTGCATGTTCGGCCAAAACCTCTCCAACCGCTTCCGCAATTTGCGCTACGGAAAATGGTTTGGGCAAAAAGGCAACATTGTCCAGATTGATCGACTTGCGCAGCTGTTCCTCGGCATAACCAGACATGAATAATATTGGCATATCCGGATATTGCTTGCGCACCTCTTTCGCCATGGCTGGCCCGTCCATATTGGGCATCACAACATCGGAGACAATCATGTCAAAATTATCTTCGCCCGCCAGATGCGCCAGCCCCTCTTCACCATCACTGGCTGTCGCTACAGTATAGCCCTGACGCGTTAATGCACGCTCGGCGACGGCGCGCACCATATCTTCATCTTCTACCAACAGAATATGACCGCTGCCCCAGAGTTCCTTCTTGGCGACTGCTTTACTTGCCTGATCTATTTTCGCGGATTCTTCTCCAACCTGTTTGTGAACCAGGAAATAGATCGAGAAAGTTGTGCCTTTACCAAGCGTTGAATCGGCAAAGATATAACCGCCACTTTGTTTGATAATGCCATAAACAGTCGAAAGACCGAGACCCGTCCCCTTGCCTACATCCTTGGTGGTGAAGAAAGGCTCAAATATCTTACCAATGATATCGGGTGGGATGCCCTTTCCGGTATCGGTGACAAACAAAGCAGTATAATCACCGACCGGCAATATATCGCTTTTCAAACTTCGGACGTCAGCAGCAGAAACCGCCTTGGTGCCGATCGAAATCTTGCCGCCATCGGGCATCGCGTCGCGGGCGTTGACACCCAGATTGATAACCACCTGCTCCAGCTGACCAGGATCTGCACGCACCAGTCCCAGATTGCGGCCATGCTTGACTTCCAGCTCCACATTGTCCGCCAGTAGCCGTTTTAGCAGATTGGAAACATCGGCCACCACATCCGGTAGTTGCAGGACTTGGGGACGCAAAGTCTGTTGCCGGGAGAATGCCAGCAATTGCCGTGTTAGCCCGGCCGCACGGTTACTGTTATTCTTGACCTGCATGATATCGTCATAGTCGCTATCACCCGGCGCATGCCGCAATAACATCAGATCACAATGGCCAATTATGGCAGTCAGTATGTTATTGAAATCATGGGCAACGCCGCCCGCGAGCTGACCCACAGCTTGCATTTTGGTCGCTTGCGCCACCTGTGATTTGAGTTTTGATTCTTCACTGTTGTCCTTGATCGAGAGCAGCACAGCCGCATCGCCAAGCCCCCGCACCCCGGCGATCCCCAGAGCAACCGGTTCTTCGCCGCCATTGCGCAGCCGGACGGCAAGGTCCCCAGTCATTGGCTGTCCGGTGGCATAGCGCCGCACCGCATCGGCAACCGCAGACTTGTCTTCCTTGATCATCAGATCACCGGGATAGAGCGGCTTTTCGCCTTCCCTTACACCAGCCGTTCGGGCAAAAGCTTCATTCAGGAAGATGAAGCGTCCGTCGCGGTCTGTGATCGCCAGGCCAAGCGGCAGGAGCGAAAGCATCGACTCAACCTGCTCCAGAGCCTTACCGCGCTCCACCATTCCGCCGTCATCATCAATCAACAGGATTAGTGCCGGTGCCTTTTCCTTGTCGCGATCGAGCGGGATATGAAACAGACGAACGGGAGAACCATGCCGTCCTTCGCGTTCAAAATATATCCCTCCCTTGTCATCGGAACGCAGAAAATTGATGAAATTTCGCCCGGAGATATTGGCTTCGGTGCGTCCTGTGGCACGCAGGGCAAATGCCTGATTAGACGTCCTGATCCGTCCTTCACCGCCCATAACGGTTGCCATGATGCCCGCTTCCGACAGCGCTCTGCCGCCCGCACCGCCAACCATCCGGATCATATCATCCAGCACATCTGCGTGGATTTTGGGCTTGAACTGCCAAAGCAGATATTCATCACCCTGCCCGGATCGCGATACCCGCGCATCATATTCGGCAACGCCGCGCTTCAGTCCTTCCGCATAACCTCGTCCATCACGCCAGGCGTCCCTGCCAGCGGTAGCAAGCAATTCATTCCCGCCGGCCTGTACGGGCAATTGTGGTGGTATAGCCGGACCATTAAACCATTTGGTAAAAAGCTCATTGGCACAAACCAGCCTGCCGGCTCGATCAGTAATGGCCAGTCCCATCTCTGACTGGTCCGCCACCATGCGGGTAACCGCCCAGTCTGCTACTTCGGCTGCATCTTCATCGGCAGCAGCTACTTGCGGGCGGAGGAAAAAGACGACGGCGCCAATAGTTATCACCAATGCCAAAAAGGCAATCAGCAACGTGGTATTTTGCACCTGCCAATAGAGCAGACTCAGCGACGCTAAAATTGCGAGACCGAGCAGAGCTGCCCGAATGCGAATATCGAGCGCTTCCTTGCGTGTGCTTGGGTTTAGTAGGGTCAGGTCATTTTGCGCTTTAGTCGCCATCGCCGCCCCTATTCATTTTCAGATCTCTTAAGGCGAAGCGCATGCAATCGCTTTGACCGTTTACGGCCTACCCACCAGCGCCAGCCAAAAGAACTGATAAGATAACCAATCGAGCCAAAAAATATCGCGAGGCAAAGAAATCCGAAAGCCGTTACGCCAGCTTCTAGGAAAAACCAATCAAGCCACTCACCAAATTCACCCTTTATCTGCGTGTTTAGCGGCTGCCCAAAGGTCATGGCATCAATACGCAAAATGAACTTGCCAATCTGGTTGGCACCCGCGATCCAGAACGGGTAAGTGAACGGATTCGTGATAAAGGTCGTGAGCGCGGCTACGGGAACATTTGCACGCACTGGAAGCGCCAGAAACACGGCCACAAAAATTTGCCCTATCGGAATCAGGAAAGCTGCCAACATGCCCAACGCCACTCCTCGTGGTACCGAGCGCCGGGTAAATCGCCATAATTCTGATCGTAAAAAACGATGTGCTATTGGCCGGAGATATTTGTTCTTCTCCATGCCAGCGCGCGTTGGCATGTTTTTGTCCAACCACCGACCAAATCGGCCACCATCAGAATAATCGTCATCCATGTTCGCGCATCAATCTACCCTGCTGCCGCTTCCAGTCCCGATCTTTCTCGGTCTGGCGCTTGTCGGGAGCCTTCTTACCCTTGGCGAGCGCGAGTTCAAGCTTTGCCCTGCCCTTGCCGTTAAAATAGATGCTCAATGGCACAATGGTCATGCCCTTGCGGTTCACGGCGCCATAAAATTTGTTTATTTCACGGCGATTGAGCAGCAATTTTCGCGGCCTCGTCGGTGTATGATTATGCCGGTTGCCGTGGCTCCATTCGGGGATATTGGCGTTGATCAGCCAAATTTCGTCATCCTTAACTTCGGCATAGCTTTCCGCGATGGAACCCGACCCGAAGCGAAGCGATTTCACTTCTGTACCGGTTAACATGATCCCCGCTTCGAACTTCTCTTCAAGATGATAATCGTAACGCGCGCGCCGGTTTTCGGCGACGATCTTCTGCTTGTCGAATTCGGGCAAACGCGGCTTGGCCATCAGACTAGTCCGGCCCTTTCCAGAGCGGCATCCACCTGTTTCCTGGCCGCTCCAGAAGGCGGTGTCATGGGAAGACGAAGTTCAGTGGGGAAACTCTCCATCACCCGGGACAGTGCGTATTTGGCTGGCCCGGGGGAAGCATCGGCAAACATCGCGCTATGAAGCGGGTAAAGATTGTCCTGATATTCCAGCGCCTTTATATAGTCGCCGTCAAGACAGGCACTCACAAATTCCGCACATAGTTTTGGTGCTACATTTGCCGTAACCGAGATACAACCTTTCCCACCCATCGCCATATAGCCAAGGGTCAGATAGTCATTCCCCGATATCTGGCAGAAATCTTTTCCGCAGGCTTCTCTTTGCGCGCTGACCCGATCCATATCGGCGGTTGCGTCTTTCACGCCGACAATATTGGCATGATTGGCAAGCTTCGCCATCGTCTCCACGGCAATATCGGAAACCGTCCTGCTAGGCACGTTATACAAAATGATTGGCAGGTCACAGCCATCAAGCAGCATCTCAAAATGGGCCAAAATCCCTGTCTGATTGGGCTTGTTATAATAAGGAGGCACCACGAGCGCCGCATCAGCACCAACTTCCTTCGCCTTGTTCATATTTTTCAGCGCAATCTTCGTGTCGTTCGATCCGCAACCGGCGATAACAGGAACTCTTCCATCGGCCTGTTCGACACACACCCGAACAACGTCAAAATGTTCTTCAAAGCTCAACGTAGCCGCTTCGCCGGTCGTACCGCACGGCACAAGCGCGCCACTGCCTTGCCCAATTTGCCATTCGACAAGATCGCGAAAAGCACCTTCTGCAAACGCTCCGTCGCAAAAGGGAGTCGCCAGAGCCGGAATTGAGCCGGAGAACATGGATTTACTCCTTTATTCTTGGCTAGTTATTCGCCAAGACTTTCGTTAGATTAACAAACATATAGTACACTGTTCAGCGCCTGATAAGGAGCCTACCCCCAAAATGTCCAGCATGGTATCAAGAATTGTTATAGCCGCGCTACTAGTAACCCCTGCCACCTGTATGGCCGCAGAATATGCGAGCGATCAATCGGGTTGGCAAAGCGGCGGCAGCGGACTTTCTGATCCGACCGGTGGTAATCCTGTTTTGGGCCTGCAGCGCTGGCGCGTCCTGACAGGCTCGGACAATTATTCATTCGAGGATTATGCCGGTTTCCTGATGACCTATCCCGGCTGGCCCGACGAATCGCGAATGCGCCAAAATGCGGAGCAGGCCATAAACATTACCAGCTTCTCACCCCAGAGGGTCATTGCTTATTTTGAGAGGTTCGAGCCCACAACAAATGTCGGTGCGGCAAAATATGCGGTCGCCTTGCTCAATCAGGGCCGCCGGGATGAAGCCAATGCAATGGCACGCAAAGCTTGGCGCGGCGGCACCCTAACCGACACGGTCGAGGGCGCGATGATTGAACGGTTTAGTTCCATACTGTCGATCGATGATCACGATGAACGGATGAATGCGCTGCTTTGGGCGCGTGCTACCAGAGCAGCGCGCCGTCAGCTTGGCCTGACTTCTTCCAGCCAGCGACCAGTTTTTGATGCCCGCCTGGCGCAGCTAACCGAAGCGTCTGACGCAAATACAAAAGCCAGCGTCGTTGGCGCGATAGCGCGTGATGATTCTGGTTATCTGGCTGATCGTGCTCGGTACCTGCGCAGCAAAGGGCAGAGCTTTTCAGCTCGTCGCCTGCTTGCTGATCGTCCGGCATTGAGGGTAAAGCCGCAAAAACCGGAAACCTGGTATCAATCATTGTTACTAAATGCGAAAGCAGCTGCGAATGACAGGCAATGGACTCTCGCTTATAATATCGCCTCAAAAGTAGACGATGCCTATGATCAGCCGACAAACATCGCTGAACAGAATAGCCGTGTCCGGGACCGCTATTCGGACCTGACTTGGTTGGCTGGCAATGTTGCCCTTCACAATCAGAACCGACCGGATCGCGCGATGCAGATGTTTGATCGCTATGCGCGGTCTTATAACAGTCCCAACATCCAGTCCAAAGGCTATTACTGGGCCGGGCGCGCTGCGGCATCAGCGCGTCAAACGGAGCAGGCTACCGCCTATTTTGAAAAAGCTGCGCAATTTCCGGCCTATTTCTACGGTCAGCTTGCCCATGAACGACTGAATCGCTCAATACCGGTGTTTAATCGCAAGCCTACGGTCGAGATAACCGAGACGGATCGGCGTAGTTTTGAACAAGAGCCGCTGGCGGTTGCCACAAAAGCGGCCACCAGAACCGCGCCGTGGAAAGAGCAAATCCGGTTCCACCGCGCTCTGGCCGCCAATGCCAAGACCGCTAAAGACTATGTATTGCTCAGCGATTTTTCGCGCCGAATTGGAGCCCGGGATCTCGGAGTAATAAAAGGTATCAGCGCATTAAGCACTGACGTCGGCGCGATCGATGAAACCGCCTTCCCGACCATGCCTGTGCCGTTCGGCCATGAAAATAGCTGGACCATCATTCACGCGATTACCCGTCAGGAAAGCCAGTTTGCCCAAGGCGCGATCAGCCATGCCGGTGCACGCGGATTGATGCAGCTCATGCCCGGCACAGCGCGCGAACAGTCCGGCAAAGTTGGTCTCCGCTACAATTTCTCGGGCCTTACTGGCGATCCACAATATAACATTCGCCTCGGCAGCGGCTATTTCCAGCGAATGCTCGACTATTATGGCGGCAGCTACCCGCTCGCCATCGCCGCGTATAACGCTGGGCCCGGCAACGTAAACCGCTTCCTCCGCCGCAACGGTGACCCCCGCATGGGCGGGATCGACTGGATCAAATGGATCGAGGAAATCCCGATTTCAGAAACGCGGAATTACGTCAAACGCGTGCTGGAAAATGTGGTGGTTTATGACACCAAAAATCCGCGCGGGCCAAAGTACCGGACGGATACGCCTCTGACTCGTTATATCGGAAAAAATTATAAGGGGTAGCTTCTATGCCGCTGCTTTATCCCGGATAGCTGACGTTAAAGAGCAACAATTATAATCCAATTTTCAGCCTCATATTGCGTAACCTTAATCTCCATGACATAGTGACTTAGTTAGCTAAGACAGGGAGAAAACTGATCATAAGCCGGATAGTAAAATGGGTGCGCAACCATCCTGCAATTTCTGGCCTGATTGCGGTCTTGTTTTTGGCCTTATTGTATAAAGTGATTTTCCCGTCTCCTGCCACTTATGAATATGTATTGGAACCGGTAACTCGCGGCGAGGTCACCCGAGTGGTCTCGGCCAGCGGCAAGTTACGCGCGCTCAATACAATCAATGTTGGTTCGGAAATTTCGGGAGTTATTGTCAAAAGTAGTGTCTGGCAAGTTAGTCATGCGGCTGGCATGTCGTCCTTGTTCACCTCGCTTCCATCTTTAGACTTCACGCCTTCAATCACCTTCGCCAGGTGTCTGAAGCCTCTCAATTTGCGCCAGGAATCTTCTGCGCATAATCCCATCTTGCAGGCCATCGTCAACATCGTATTGCGCGTGACACAACCTTTGGCTTGGCGTGTTCCATGCCGGATCGTCGCAAAACTCGACTCAATGACATTGGTTGTCCTGATACGGGTCCAGTGTTCCGCTGGAAAGTCATGAAATGCCAGCAACGCGTCACGGTCTTTCGATAAGCATTCCACCGCCTCGGGGTACTTTGCACCGAAACGTTCCTCAAAATTATCGAACGCCTTTGCTGCATCAGCTCGATCTTCTGCCATCCGGATATCATGCAGACCCTGCTTCGCTTTCTCCTGGACAGACTTCGGCAGATAGTTCAGCACATTGCCGGTCTTGTGCATCCAGCAACGTTGAACGCCCGTCTCCGGATACACTTCCTCCACTGCGGCCCGGAAGCCCGGGGCGCCGTCTCCAATTGCCAACTTCGGGGGTTGGTCCAGACCCCGTTGTTTCAGAGACAGCAACACCTCACGCCAGCTCTGTTTTGACTGCCTGACACCATCTTCGATTGCCAGGAAGTGCTTGTGACCCCGGCTGTTCACGCCGATGATAACCAGGCAGCACAATCGGCCATCGTCGCCTCTGAGACCACTGTAGATGCCATCAGCCCGGATATGGACCCATTCATCAGACACCGCTCGAGTACACCATTGCTTGTATTCAGCTTCCCATTGCCGCTTCAAACGCCCCGCGACATTGGCCGGCAGCCCTTTAGCCTCGGGGCCGGCAATAGCTTCCGGTGCGCTCTGCATCTGGCCACTCGAAACACCCTTCAAATAAAGCCAGGGGTTCGCCGCGTCCAGCGTCGCCGTTCGCCGGATGCAGGGCGGTACAACCAGAGATTGAAAACATTCCGGCGTACCTTCACGGCTACGGATCTTCGGCACCTCGACGCTGACCTTGCCAACCCCTGTAATCACCTCTCGTTCGCGATGATGGCCACTGCGGACAACGCGCTGTCGTCCGTCAGCCGTTTTGTGACCATCAAACTTTGTCATCAACTCATCCGGCTCTGCCTGGACCGCTTCGGCGATTAACTGCTTCGCACCCGGTCTGAGTAGTTCTGTCAGTGGTTCAATTCCCTCCGGTCTACCCGGATCAATCACAGTATCTTTTGCCATGTGTGGCGGGCTCCTCTTGCTACTTTCGATTTCCAGACAAAAACGATTTCAGCAAGGCACGCCCCATACTTCAAATTCTTCCAGACACCAGATCCGGTTATAACTCGATCCCTATCCGCGAATCTGCGAAAACTGTTAACACTTTCTCATGTCGAGTTACAGGGTTGAGTCTACTGAGAAGCGCTCATTCATGTAATCACATGTAAAATCGTTGAAATTAGTCCAGCAGCAGCACTGCGCGACCAATCACTTCGCGTTTTTCAAGTGAGAGAAGTGCATCTGTAACTTCATCTAGGGGAAAGCGATGTGAAATATGAGGGCGCATGGCGCCTTGCCCTGCCAGTTCAGTCATTGCCTGCTTTTGCCTTGCCGCAATTTCCGGAACGCGGCGCGGCGTAGCACCGGCTCTGATGCCTATAACCGTATAAGTTTTGATCAATATGTGATTGGCTGGAAAAGAGGGGATATCGCCGCTAGCGAAGCCGACAATCAAATATCTACCGCCATGGGCTATGGATCGTGTTGCTTTTGTCGCGAGATCACCGCCGACAGGGTCGAAGACTACTTCCGCGCCTATTCCGCCAGTCAGTTCTTTGACCTTGGTAGCCAATTCGGGGTCTGAAGGCTCAAGTACATGATCTGCGCCAGCTTTCACAATTGCACTGCGCTTTTCAAGGGTTGAACCCGTCCCGATGACTTGAACTCCCATTTCCTTGGCAAGTTTAACCGCAGCCATACCCACGCCGCCGCTGGCACCCAGTATCAGGACAGTTTCGCCTGCCTTCAGTTTGCCCTGTTCTACCAACGCATGCCATGCCGTATTTGCTGCCGCTTGCCAGCAACAACCTTCTTCGTAGGTCAAGGCGTTTGGCAATCTTGAACAAGCCTGAGCGGTTACGACAAGCTGTTCCGCAAAAGTCCCACCTTTCGATCCAGCCATAATACTGTCGCCAGCTTTCCACTGTTTGACATCATCCGCAACTTCAATGATCTCACCCGCTGCATCCATTCCCGGTACAAAGGGAGGATCGGGCCGGAACTGATATTTACCATAGGTCATCAACAGATCGGGAAAATTCAATCCAGCCGCTTTCACGGCAATTCGAACTTGCCCTGGTTCCAGTGGTTGAGCGGTCTTCTCATGTATCTCGATGGATTGCGGTCCGGTAAGGTCTGTGCAAACCGCTGCGCGATAGGTATGGCTCATTGGCCGATGACTTTCACAATGGCCTGAGTAAAGGCTTCAATATCGAAGCGGGTTTCGCGCGTGTCATAGCCCCTCCTGACAATGGCCATATCCATTGAGGGGATTATCACCAGATACTGACCACGATTTCCGAAGGCGGCAAATGTGTCTTTTGGAATGCCTGCCGATTGGTTCATCAACCAGAATGTCGCGCCATATCCAAAATTTCGCCCTTCAGGCTGCGGGCCAGAAGGTGGACTGACATATTCACGCCAGTTCTCAGGTAGCAGCCGTTTGCCCTCCCACATGCCATTGCTGAGATAGAGCAAGCCCAACCGACCTAAGTCGCGCGCAGTCGTCCAAACCTGGCTCGAGAGAATATAATTATCCTGCCAGTCGGTTTCGGCATAAGTCCGCGTCATTCCAAGCTTTTGAAAGAAGCCATAAGGATCGAAATCATGCTGTTCTGGCATGTAGTTGCTGAGTTTATATTTCCAGTCTTCATGCTCTGCTTGCGTTGCCAGCACCGCCAGTAATGTGTCGTTGTTGGCATAACGGAATTTTGTTCCGGGAGGGTGGAGTAGCGGCCAGCTGGTCGCTTGCTGACTAACGCTAGTTCCGCCCATATAGATCGCATCAGTCCGGTTGCGAGCTGTGTCGCTTGTGAGTCCGCTGGCCATCCGCATCAGGTTGTCGATTGTTATAGATGTACGTGGATCACCAAACTTCTTCCACTCCGGTATACGGGCTCGGGCTTTGACATTGGCCATGCCTTGCTGGACGGAATGTCCAATCAATGTGCCTGCAATGGATTTTGCTACAGACCAGGTGCGCTGTGCAGTGTGCAGATCATGGCCAGCTTTATACTGTTCCGCAATGATTTGATCTTTGTACACGATTAGCACAGCGCTTGTTTTGCTGCCATTGTCAAAAGTTTCAGCATCAAATGCAGACCTAACGATTTGGCGTGTGGCTGAAATCGCCCCGACAGCTCTAATCTCAGGGTGAACATCACCCATCGGCCAAGGCAGATCATCATTATATTGACGCTCTTTCACGGGTGCTCCTGTTTTTAGTCCACCAAATCCAATCGGCATTGCGGTACAACCGCTATTTCGATTCCAGATTGCGGTACGTGGAGGCATGTCTTCTGCAAATTTGACACGGACTTGACGCTCATCATTATCGATTTCGGTTTTCATCATTGGAACAATATCCGCAATACGCGAATAGATTCCGGTCAATTCGTCGGCTTCAATATCTGCGGTGGACTTACCTCCATTCCAGAGGGCTGAGCAGGTAAATTGCGCCTTATATCCAGCCGCAAGAGCACGATCATAAGGCTTACCTTCATCCATTTTCTGCGCAAGGGCAGGCATCCCGAATAATGCGATCACAGCAAATATACTAATTGCCTTTTTCACGTCTCAAATTCTCCCAATATTCCAGTCTATCTCGGACTTTGTGCTCAAATCCGCGATCAACCGGTTCGTAAAATTTTTCCGGTTGCATTTCCTCAGGCCAATAATTGTCTCCGGAAAAACCGTCATCACTCTCGTGATCATAGCTGTAGCCAGAACCATAGCCGATATCTTTCATTAGTTTAGTCGGTGCGTTTAGGATATTTTGCGGCGGCATCAGCGATCCGGTTTGTTTCGCTGATTTCCAGGCGGACTTTTGCGCTTTGTAGGCCGCATTCGACTTGGGAGCAGTGGCGCAATAAAGGCATGCTTGGGCGATCGCCAGTTCACCCTCTGGGCTACCAAGGAATTCGTACGCATCTTTAGCGGCAAGTGTTTGGACCAGCGCCTGGGGATCGGCCATGCCAATATCTTCGCTCGCAAATCGAACAATGCGGCGGAGCACATAGAGCGGTTCCTCGCCAGCAACGAGCATTCGCGCCAGATAATATAGGGACGCCTGCGGATCCGAACCACGCATGGCCTTATGCAACGCAGAAATCAGGTTATAATGACCTTCGCGATCTTTGTCATAGACCGCCATGCGTCGATGCAGCAGCTTGGCGAGAGCAGCGGGATCCAGAGCTTCTTGAATGTTCAACGAAAACAATGTCTCAGCTTGGTTGAGTAGGAAACGTCCATCACCATCTGCGCTTGCGACTAAGGCCTCTCTCGCTTCCATCGTGACTGGTAATTTCTGATCTTCCAGCGCCTCGGCTTTGTTCAGTAGTTGTTCCAGCGCTTCGCTATCCAGACGATTCAAAATCAATACCTGTGCGCGGCTCATAAGCGCGGCATTTAGCTCAAAAGATGGATTTTCGGTAGTTGCTCCAACCAGTGTGACCGTGCCTTTTTCGACATAGGGCAGGAAACTATCCTGCTGGGAGCGGTTAAAGCGGTGTATTTCGTCCACAAATAACAGCGTCGATTGATCAATTT
This sequence comes from uncultured Parasphingorhabdus sp., assembly GCA_951813595.1. Lineage (GTDB taxonomy): Bacteria > Pseudomonadota > Alphaproteobacteria > Sphingomonadales > Sphingomonadaceae > Parasphingorhabdus. The sequence continues at coordinate 529,452 of CATOTQ010000001.1, forward strand.
GCTGACGCTGTTCGGCTTCGGCGAACACCTTTTTCAGATCGGCAACGCCAGAAAAAACCGCTGAAATTGATTTGAAATGCAGTTCAGTTTCGTTCGCGAGCAGGCGAGCGAGGGTCGTTTTCCCTGTACCGGGTGGACCCCAGAATATGATCGACGACAGCTTTCCAACTTTTATCATCTGTGCCAAAGAACCACCATCTCCCACGAGGTGATCCTGTCCTACTACTTCACTAAGAATTTTGGGACGCAACCGTTCAGCCAGTGGCGTATTTGCCGCCAAAGCCTGCTCCTGATGTTCTCCATCATCCTGTTGAAAAAGGTCGGCCATTATCGTTCTCTATCGCATTTTTAGCCAGTAAGGCCAGACAGTTCATTGAGCTGGCTTACCACCCTTCAAAATTCCACGTCTGATTTGACATCTCGCTGATCTGTGTGATTCAAGGAGTCTCCACTATTGATATTGGAGGTTGTTTTGGCGGGAAGTGATTATTTTTCAGAGCTTTATTCGAGGATAGAGGCTGATTTTCGGGATCGTCTTCCCGGGTATCACAAGTCTCGGCGGGAGGGCCTGTCGGTGCTGGCAAGCGTGGTTTTGAACACGCGGAGTGTCAATCTGATGGAAAATGCAGCAGCTTTGCCGCGTGAGATTGGGTCGGTGGACCACCGGTATCAGTACATTTCGCGCCTTTTGGGCAATTCCCATATCGATACTGACGAGGTCATGCAGGCCTATGTAGGGGAGATTTTCCGCCGCCAGATTGAGGCCGGAGAAACGACTGTACTGGCCCTTGATCAAAGCAAGCTCAACGAGGGTAACGAGGTCTTGATGCTGTCGGTGCGGATGAGGGATCGAGCCCTTCCGGTCGCCTGGCGTGTGCGCCAGACCAAGGGGCCGATTGGATGGCACGTGCAACACGAGCTTCTGGAAGCTGTGCGGCCCTGGCTTCCAGAAAACGCGCGCGTATTGCTGGCCGGAGACCGGTTCTATGGGACCGCCCGCTTGATCGAATGGTGCCAGAAGGCGGGCTGGGACTATCGGCTCCGCTTGAAAAGCAACCTTACCCTGCAGCATCAGGGAGGTGAGGTGGTAACCCGTGAGATCGCAGAATTGATGCCCGAAGGCATTGTAAAGGCAGAGCTTAATGAAACAGGCGTCCTCACCAACATCGGTGTGCTCCACGAAGACGGACACAAAGAGCCGTGGATCATCGCAATGAGCGTGACCCCATCCGAGTACAAGATACTCGATTACGGCATGCGATGGAGTATTGAGGCCATGTTCTCCGACTTCAAAACCCGAGGCTTCGGCATCACCCAAAGTCAGATCAGAAGACCAGATCGACTGGCGCGCCTCATCCTGGTTCTGGCAATCGCCATGTACTGGGCTGTTTCTACCGGAGCAAACGAAGAATACCACGTCGCGCAACGCGGCGAAAAAAGGGGATCCGAAAAGCCCGACGATCCCTGTGTTCACTCTTCAAAGCAGGTCTGCGCGCCATCAGAAGAGCCATCGCCGGTTACGCAAAAATCCCCAAACTCTGGCAGGTTTGGATAAATTGAAGGGTGGTAAGATTGAGCTGGTATGATTTTTGACATTCGCTCCAAACATGTTAGAATCAGCCTGACTGGGGGAGAATAGTTATGAATGATACAGCACAATCAAAGACGCCCTGGCACTTGTGGGTCGTGGGGATTATCACATTGTTCTGGAATTCGATTGGTATTTTCAGTTATGTTTCTACGCAGACTGGTAATCTTGAATCGCTGGGAATGACACCTGAACAGATTGCCTATTTTGATTCAGTTCCGCCGTGGGCCGATGCTTTCTGGGCGCTTGGCGTTTGGGGAGCCTTTCTAGGTTCGATTCTTTTGCTGTTTCGCAGCCGATGGGCAGTTACCTCAATTAGCATTTCGATTATTGGTTTGATCGGAAGCACAATCTTTCAACGATTCATCACCGATATACCGGAGGAACTGGATAGTATCGGGCTGTCAGCTCTTATTTGGGTCACTACGTTGTTCATGCTCGGGTATTCGATGCGGATGCGCCGCCAGGGCATTCTGCGTTAGTCAGGCTTCTAGCGAATTGCCTCTGAAGACAGCGGACCGCGGCCATCCTGACGTTGTCGGATCAGACGGATATAGGTTTCTGCAACGGCATGATTGATCTGATCCCAACTAAACTCGTCAGCGCGTTTTTCGCCAGCGATGCCATGCGATTGGCGCAACTCCTCATTTCCGCAATAAGCCTGGAGTGCATCCGCAAAATCACGGATGGCACCGGGCACAATAAGTTTTCCGGATACATCGTCCTTAACCAGGCTTTGACTTCCTGTTGCTTCGGCCGCGACAACAGGTAGCCCGCAGGCCATGGCTTCCAATGTCACATTGCCAAAAGTTTCAGTGATCGACGGATTGAAAAGCATATCCATGCTGGCAACAGCTCGCCCCAAGTCTGCACCATTTTGAAAACCGACAAAGGATGCGCCTGGTATGCGATCTTCAAACCACTGCTGGGCTGGACCTTCGCCAATCACAAGCACATGATGGTCAACATTGCGACGTTTCAATTCATCAATGGAGTCCGAAAAGACATCTAGGCCTTTTTCCATGACCAGCCGGCCGAGAAAGCCAATAACCGGTATGTCATCCGCAATACCATATTGCTGTCGCCACTTGAGATCGCGTCTACTGCTGTTGAAAATCTCCTTGTCGACGCCGCGGGACCAGATGCCGACGTCATAGTTCATCCGCTGATCGCGCAGTACCTGTGCCATAGATTCTGAAGGTGCCACCAATGCATCGCAACGGCGATAAAGGCGCCGCAATATGGCTTCGACTATCGGCTCCAGAAATGCCAGGTTATAGTAGCGTGGATAAGTCTCAAATCGTGTATGCACGGACGCAAGTACAGGAATACCTTGCTTTCGCGCCCAACCCACCATTTTATGGCCTGCGCGGTCGGGGCTTGATATCTGTATGATATTGGGGCGAAAATCGGTTAAATCCCGTTTAACGCGGGAAGAAATATGTGTCGGAAACTGATATTCTCCTCGCCCGGGAAAGGCGACTGAGGGAACACTAATCAAATCGCCAGTGGGCTCGAATGCCGGTGTATTTGTGGTGGGGGAGTAAACCCGAACTGCTGCTCCTTGCCGCAGTAAATAGCCAACCAGCCGGTTTAGCGCCTGATTGGCACCATCCCGCACGAAGTTATAGTTGCCGCTATACAGAGCAATACGAAGATCACTAATTTCCATTGAAACCTTCAAAGCATAGTGGGAGAAAAATTGCCAATATGATCTTGGCTGGTTAACGTTTGGATCGTGATCAGGACGAAGCTCGATACATTGCTGATTGGTACCCCGCAACCATTTCGTGAGGATGGCGAACTCAGCGCCATTGTCAAAGAACCGGTCGATAGTCCGCCCATGCTCGGCGAGTTCGGATTGGAAGGCAATCAGGTCGCTGACATGCTTCACCACGGTGGCCGCGACAAGGCATTGCACCTTTATCCGACCGAACACTATGCATTCTGGCAGGAGAAATACCCGGACGTGGGCGCACTGAATGCACCCGGAGCATTTGGGGAGAATTTCAGTTGTCAGCGAATGACTGAGGATGAATTATGCCTTGGCGATATTTTTGAGGTTGGAGAAGCAATCATCCAATGCAGTCAGGCTCGCCAGCCCTGCTGGAAACTTAATTATCGATTTGATAAACCAGATGTGCTGAAAACGGTAATCGAAACCACCAAGTCAGGCTCGTATTTCCGGGTTCTGGAACCCGGAGTGGTCGTTCAAGGTGATGTTATCAAACAGATCGAACGGCCTTTTCCCAAATGGCCACTTAGCAAGGTCTTTCGCCTGATCATTGGTGGTGGGCATAAAGGAAATGAGGTCGAACTCGAATACCTTTCAAAAATTGGCATATTGGCTGATGCATGGAGAAATCGCGCGCGCCAGTTGGTTGGAAACTAATTTTAGTCGCTAGCTGAATCTTTAGTGGGAGGGTGCAAGCGGAGCTTCCTGACCTTGCGATCATCAGCCTCCTTGATTTCCAGTCGCCATCCGCTGGGATGATCAAGCATTTCACCAGCTTTGGGAATATGACCCGCCAATACAAATGACAATCCGCCAATTGTGTCGACATCTTCCTCAATCTCTTCCAGAACGGGGGCAATCTCTTTACCGATATCATCCAGTTCCGCACGAGCATCGACATCCCAGGCGCCGTCCTGGCGTGCGATCAGCATTGGGGTTGGCTCTTCGTCATGCTCGTCTTCAATCTCGCCGACAATTTCCTCTACAATATCTTCGATGGTGACGAGGCCTTCTGTACCACTATATTCATCTAAAATGATGGCGAGATGGGTGCGCGTCGCGCGCATTTCCGCCAACAGGTCAATAACACCCATCGATTCCGGCACAAATCGAGGTTGCCGGAGAAACGGAGTGATGTCGGTTGGATGCGTTTCGCCTTTGGCGACAATAGCAAAAATATCCTTGATGTGGACCATGCCAATTATTGTATCGAGGCTTTCACGGTAAACCGGGATGCGGCTATGTCCATGTTCCGAAAATATCTTTACATATTCATCAAAAGTGGCGCTTTCGTCGATCGCAATAATGTCCGCACGCGGGACTGCGATATCATCGACATCATGATCACTGAAATGCAGGAGATTGCGGAGCATTTCCAGCTCTACAGCAGACAAACCCTGTTCGGTATTGTCTTCGCCTTCATTATCGCTTTCATGCTCATCGATAACTTCTTCGAGCTGGGCGCGTAGGCTGTTATCTTCCGGATCACCGAATAGCAGAGCCTTCAGGCTCCGCCATATTCGTCCGGGTTCTTCTTCCTGCGCCTGGCCGTTGAACTGGCCAATTTTTTCGTCGGGCATTTGTTTTTATCTTTTCACACTGTCGTCGGTATAGGGATTGGCAATGCCAAGCGTTTGGAGGGCTTTTACTTCAACTCCCTCCATAAGCAAAGCCTCGGCTTCGTCTTGGTGATCATAGCCCAGTAAATGCAAGGTTCCATGTACAATCAGATGGGAAACATGGTCCCCAAGTGGTATCTGTTTTTCACCGGCTTCATTCTGACACACGGTCTTGGCCAGGATGATATCACCAAGCAGAATTTCTCCGTCATCGCTGTAGGAAAGCGAGGTTAGCAAATCTTTTTGTACCATTGGAAATGAAAGGACATTGGTCGGTTTGTCCTTGCCGCGATAGGAATGGTTGAGCTGCTGAACTTCGGTATTGTCCGAGAATTTGACGCTGATCTCAGTTGCAAATCCCTTCGTCAAAAGAAAAGCATATGGAGAGACTGAAAAGGCCGCGGTTGAACTATCTTCACAGATTTTCTGCCAGTCCTGATTTGCATTCCAATTCGATCCAACATCAAGCTCAATCAGTGGCATCTTTGCCCTCATAAGCCTCGACGATCTTGCCCACCAGCGGGTGGCGGACAACGTCGGCAGCACCGAATTTCACCATACTTACACTTTCGACATCGTTCAGTTTGTGAACGGCGTCGGCCAAGCCGGAAATTGCTTCGCCGGGAAGATCGACCTGTTTGGGATCCCCGCAAATTACCATCCGGCTGTTCATGCCAAAACGCGTAAGAAACATCTTCATTTGTGCCGGTGTGGTGTTTTGCGCTTCATCCAATATTACAAACGCATCGGCTAATGTGCGGCCGCGCATGAAAGCAATGGGCGCGATTTCAATTTCACCACTTTCAATGCGGCGCTCAACTTGTTCGGCAGGTAGCGTGTTGTAAAGTGCGTCGTATAGCGGACGCAAAAACGAATCCACTTTCTCTTTCATATCGCCTGGCAGAAAACCAATTTTTTCTCCTGCTTCAACCGCTGGACGAGACAGGATTAGGCGATTGACCGAACCGGTAATTAATTGCGACACCGCCTGTGCGACGGCCAGATATGTCTTGCCAGTTCCAGCTGGGCCCAGGGCGAAAATCATGTCGTCGCGAGCCAGTGCTTCCATATAGATTGCCTGCCGCGTTGATCGAGGGAAGATAGTCTTCTTCTTGGTCTTGATCATGACCTTGGGTGGTTCAGAAACATCTTTGCGTGATGATATCTTTGTCGAGGTTGACGGAGTAGCCTTGGCAACACGGGGGTCAGCAGCCATTGCGATAATTGCCTCTACCGCTCCGGCATCAATATCCTGACCTTTCTCAATGCGATTGTAAATCCCAGTTAGGACGTCACGGGCCTGCATTGCCGCTTCTTCCTGCCCTTCGATCTTCAGTTTCTGTCCGCGCGCAGCGATATAGACGCCGAGGCGATTTTCTATAGCCACGATATTGCGATCATATTCGCCAAAGAGGTCGCCGAGCAGCTGAGGAGCATCAAATTCCACGTCCAGCGTGATCAGGTTGGTCTTGTTTTCCTGGGTAGCTTTGCGCGCCATCAAGCAGCTATTCTTTCACATAACTGACCAGCGAGGCTATTTGGACCGGCGCTTTCAATATCAACTGTCACCATATCGCCAATCGACAGATTTGGTGCGATGACATGGACAGATGTCAGCCATGGCGTTTTGCCAACAAATTGGCCTTCCATCTTCCCAACGCGTTCAAACAAGACATCGGTCTTTTTACCCACAAGTTGCTTGTTAAAATCATACTGCTGTTCATTGAGCAGGGCTTGCAACCGCTGCAGTCGCTCGCTCATAATCTCAGGTGCGATTTGATCTTCCATGGTCGCTGCAGGAGTGCCGGGTCGCGCAGAATATTTGAACGAGAAAGCCTGTGAGTAGCCAGTTTCACGAATGATGCTAAGTGTATCCTCAAAATCGGCCTCGGTTTCACCAGGAAAGCCAACAATGAAGTCACCGGAAAAGGCTATGTCCGGCCTTACTTCGCGCATTTTTTTCATGATTCGCAGGTAACTGTCGCGTGAATGCGAACGGTTCATGGCCTTTAGAATGCGATCGCTCCCTGACTGGACCGGCAAATGCAGATAAGGCATGAGTTTTGCCACTTCGCCATGCGCAATGATCAACCCCTCGGTCATATCGTTGGGATGGCTGGTCATATAGCGAATACGTTGCAGACCATCGATCCGGTCAAGCGCCCGGATTAAGCCATCAAGTCCTTGTGCCTGTCCCTTTTCGTCTTCACCGGTCCACGCATTTACGTTCTGGCCGAGTAATGTGATTTCCAAAGCGCCGCCATCCACAAGCGCCTTGGCTTCATTAACCAGATCGGTCCATGGACGCGAGATTTCAGCACCGCGGGTATAGGGAACCACGCAATAGGTGCAAAACTTGTCACAACCTTCTTGCACCGTGAGAAACGCATTGGGCCGTGCCTGCTGCCCACGTGTCGGAAGGACATCAAATTTCGATATGGCCGGCATATCGGTATCAAGAGCGTGTTTTCCGGATTTTGCCGTCTCAATCATTTGCGGGAGTCGATGATAGGCTTGCGGACCAACGACTATATCAACACTGGGTGCACGACGAGAAATTTCCTTGCCTTCCGCTTGTGCCACACAGCCGGCGACCGCAATCATTGGGCTGCTGCCATCTTTTTTACGCAGACGCCCGATATCGGAATATACTTTTTCAGCCGCTTTTTCCCTTATGTGGCACGTGTTTAGCACAACCAGGTCGGCATCTTCGCTATCGGCCGCGCCGGTCATGCCTCGATCAATCAGCATTTCCGACATGCGGTCGCCGTCATAGACATTCATCTGGCAGCCAAAGTTCTTGACACGAAATTTCTTGGGATCGGCTTGAGTCATAGCGCGCGCCTATACAATGGCTTTGCCTCCCAGTGAAGAAGAAAGCTTTGCGGCAATCTGGCGTCGAGCCTCCGCCGCAATCGCCTTGCGGCCATCAAAATGATCGGGATCAAACGGCTCAAGGAAATGAACATGAACCGGAAATCCGCGACGCCGGGTTAGCAACCTCCATGCGTTGGAAGGCACGCTTTCGTCTCCAACCCAGCCGATTTCATGACCATTCTTTCCATAGTCAAGAAAGACGGGTTGAACCATGATGCCTGGTGGCGGTGTTTCCAAAACTTTCAGTAAAGGTGCTTTGAAAGGAAGGAGATAAGACCCGTCGGTCGTAGTGCCTTCCGGAAAAATCGTGATTGCCCAGGTTTCTTCCAGTGCATCGCGCAGTTCATTTATTTGTTCGGCCACAGCCATACGATCCCCACGGGAAACAAAAACCGTATCGTTGAGTCTGCATAGCCAGCCAATTATCGGCCAGTCTGCTATTTCTTGCTTCGAGACAAAGGCTGTACCGCTATGACCGCCCAAAATCGCGATATCGACCCAAGAGATGTGGTTTGAGATAAAGAAAACGTCGCGCTTTATCGGGATTCCGTAAACTTTAACCCGCGCACCGCAAGCATAAGCGGCGATTTTTAGGAATGTTTTTGGCCAGGGATTGGATATCCTCAAAACCCGCCAAATATAGTAAAGTGGGACAAGTACGAACAGCGCCGTAAACAGCATCAGCATGCGAAGAGTGAACCTGAGATAACCCATTATCGATGTTCCGTCCCAAAGCCGATAAGCCATGGGTTGGGTGTCACAAGGTCGTGCATCCGGGTCAATCTCCGGCAGATTAGCTTTTTCTGGCGAGAGATACGCCATAAAGTTCCATGCGGTGATCGACGAGGCGATATCCCAGTTTCTCTGCGATAATTTTCTGTAAAGCCTCTAGTTCGGGATCGACAAATTCAATGACCTTGCCAGTCTCAACATCAATCAAGTGATCATGATGGGATTCAGGTACAGCTTCATACCGAGCTCGGCCATCTCCAAAATCATGACGATCCAATATACCCGCTTCTTCAAACAGTCGAACGGTGCGGTAAACGGTTGCAATGGAAATCCGGGAATCAATCGCTGAAGCGCGGGCATGAAGCGTTTCGACATCGGGGTGATCTTCGGAATCGGAAATGACACGCGCCATCACTTTACGCTGATCGGTGATCCGTAATCCTTTTTCGGCAAATAGAGCTTCAAGATCAATTTTCTGCGGCATATACTCCGTCCAGTCAATTTGACGTAACTCTTATGCCCTCAGACCAATAATGAAAAGGAGAAATTGCGCTGATTTATTGCAATTTCCCCACAGAATTTCTCATTGAATCAAGAGCGATTTCAATGCTATTTCTTTTTTGTGCGTTTACCCTTTTTCTTACCTAAGCCAATGGCTCTAGCAAGTTCCGCTCGCTTTTCCGCATAGTTGGGAGCTACCATCGGGTAGCTGGCGGGGAGCCCCCATTTGGTTCGATAGTCATCCGGGGTCATCTTGTAATGGGTCATCAAATACCGTTTTAACATCTTCAGTTTTTTGCCGTCTTCCAAGCAGACAACATAGTCTGGCTTGATTGAAGATTTTATTGGAACTGCGGGTTCAGGTTTAGCTTGTTCTGCGGCTTTTCCTGTTAAACCTGCCAAGGCACCATGAACATTGTTGATGATGAGTGGTAAGTCTGAAACGGCGACACTGTTGTTGCTGACATGTGCAGCAACTATGTCTGAAGTGAGCGTGATTAACGTCTCATCCAGAGCGAGTTCTTCCTCTGTCATAGCATTCCCTTTGTGCGACCATCATTGTGGTTATTAGGCTTTTGCCAATGGCTTATTTACACAAATGACAGCAGGCCGCAACTGTCAAACATGACTAATACCAAACTTACCTAGGCTCAGGACTCATTAACTAAGCCAGAAGATGACGGTAGCTGCGATAGCGATGGCAGACAAGAAGGTGTGAGCGCAGCGATCATAGCGGGTATGGATGCGCCTCCAGTCCTTGAGTTTTGAGTTATAACCGGATCTGGTGTCTGGAAGAATTTGAAGTATGGGGCGTGCCTTGCTGAAATCGTTTTTGTCTGGAAATCGAAAGTAGCAAGAGGAGCCCGCCACACATGGCAAAAGATACTGTGATTGATCCGGGTAGACCGGAGGGAATTGAACCACTGACAGAACTACTCAGACCGGGTGCGAAGCAGTTAATCGCCGAAGCGGTCCAGGCAGAGCCGGATGAGTTGATGACAAAGTTTGATGGTCACAAAACGGCTGACGGACGACAGCGCGTTGTCCGCAGTGGCCATCATCGCGAACGAGAGGTGATTACAGGGGTTGGCAAGGTCAGCGTCGAGGTGCCGAAGATCCGTAGCCGTGAAGGTACGCCGGAATGTTTTCAATCTCTGGTTGTACCGCCCTGCATCCGGCGAACGGCGACGCTGGACGCGGCGAACCCCTGGCTTTATTTGAAGGGTGTTTCGAGTGGCCAGATGCAGAGCGCACCGGAAGCTATTGCCGGCCCCGAGGCTAAAGGGCTGCCGGCCAATGTCGCGGGGCGTTTGAAGCGGCAATGGGAAGCTGAATACAAGCAATGGTGTACTCGAGCGGTGTCTGATGAATGGGTCCATATCCGGGCTGATGGCATCTACAGTGGTCTCAGAGGCGACGATGGCCGATTGTGCTGCCTGGTTATCATCGGCGTGAACAGCCGGGGTCACAAGCACTTCCTGGCAATCGAAGATGGTGTCAGGCAGTCAAAACAGAGCTGGCGTGAGGTGTTGCTGTCCCTGAAACAACGGGGTCTGGACCAACCCCCGAAGTTGGCAATTGGAGACGGCGCCCCGGGCTTCCGGGCCGCAGTGGAGGAAGTGTATCCGGAGACGGGCGTTCAACGTTGCTGGCAACGTTGCTGGATGCACAAGACCGGCAATGTGCTGAACTATCTGCCGAAGTCTGTCCAGGAGAAAGCGAAGCAGGGTCTGCATGATATCCGGATGGCAGAAGATCGAGCTGATGCAGACAAGGCGTTCGATAATTTTGAGGAACGTTTCGGTGCAAAGTACCCCGAGGCGGTGGAATGCTTATCGAAAGACCGTGACGCGTTGCCGGCATTTCATGACTTTCCAGCGGAACACTGGACCCGTATCAGGACAACCAATGTCATTGAGTCGAGTTTTGCGACGATCCGGCATGGAACACGCCAAGCCAAAGGTTGTGTCACGCGCAATGCGATGTTGACGATGGTCTGCAAGATGGGATTATGCGCAGAAGATTCCTGGCGCAAATTGAGAGGCTTCAGACACCTGGCGAAGGTGATTGAAGGCGTGAAGTCTAAAGATGGAAGCGAGGTGAACAAGGACGACATGCCAGCCGCATGACTAACTTGCCAGACACTACTTTTGACAATAACTCGAACCAAATGACGGCTCTTGCTAAGTTTTTGACCTAGGCTCAGGACTTATTAACTAAGCCAGAAGATGACGGTAGCTGCGATAGCGATGGCAGACAAGAAGGTGTGAGCGCAGCGATCATAGCGGGTATGGATGCGCCTCCAGTCCTTGAGTTTTCCGAACATATTCTCGATTTTGTGGCGTTGGCGGCAGAGGCTTTTATCGAAGCTGGCTGGCAGCCGCCGCCCTTTGCGCGGCGGGATACATGGCGTGATGCGCTTTGCTTTTAATGCCGCTCGATACTCATCGCTGTCATAGCCTTTATCACCGGTCATGCAGGCGGCATGATCCGGAAGTGCCGGGTATGTCAGCTTTGCCCCGATATGGTCGCTCATCTGCCCTTCGCTCAGACACAAGATCAGGGGTCTCCCGTTGCCATCGCACACGGCATGCAACCTGGGAGTTCAGGCCGCCTTTAGTTCGCCCGGTATATCTGGAAACAGACCCTTTTTTAAAAGGCTGGCAGCGGTACGGCGGGCTTTTGGATGCGTGGCATCGATCATCAGCACATCATCGGCATCACTGGTAGCTGCAAGGCGCGCAAATATCTTGTTGAACACGCCCAGGCGGCTCCAGCGCACGAAGCGATTACAGATCGTTTTATGCGGCCCGTAACCAGCAGGCCAGCGAAGACCGTTCCTGATCACAAAAACAATCCCGCTCGGAACCTTGCGGTCATCAACCCCGGGAACCCCGTGCGACAACGGAAAATACGGCTCTATCCGGCGCATCTGCGCTTCGCTTAACATAAACAGATCACTCATCAACAGCACCTCCTTCAGTGCCGCCTTTGAATCAGCCTTCTCATCGTAATGCAAGCTATCTAACAGGTCCTGAGCCTACTTTTGACAATAACTCCTACGGCCCTAGATACTGATGAACGCATTGGATATTCCGTTTGAGGACAAAATTGTCTATTTTGAGGCGGAAAATTACGAAAATTTCCGGGAATTTTCTCCCAATGCGCAGGTGCCATGCCTGAAACATCACTCGGCAGATGACCGGACGCGGACGATTTGGGACTCGCTGGCAATCATCAAATATCTCGCTGAGCGGCATGAAGGCTGCTGGCCGATAAAGGAGAAGGCACGGATGTGGGCGCGGTGCGCTGCTTCCGAAATGCATGGCGGGTTTACGGCACTGAGAAATATTTGTCCGATGAATGTCGGGGTCCGAGCGAAACTGCATGAAATTAGCGCAGGATTGAATCGGGACACGGACAGGATTGGTGAATTGTTTGCGCAGGGACTTGATGAATTTGGCGGTCCCTTGTTGGCCGGAAGTGCGTTTACCGCAGTCGATGCTTTCTATGCGCCAGTTGTCTATCGTGTGCGCAGCTATGATCTGGATATCGGGACCGCAGGTCGCGATTGGGTCGACCATATTCTTGCTCACCCGGCGATGCAGGATTGGGAGCGGCAAGCACTAGCCAAACCGCACCGCGAAATTGGCCATGAAGAAGAGATTGCGGCGGTAGCGACTGTGACCGAGGATTTTAGAGCGGTTTAAGCGGCACGATAACCATCAATGCAATTCGATGTGGTTGACTAGCGAGCACCACTCGGCCAAAGGCGCATCTTATTGATGTTGCGCCGCAGCATTTTCCTGAACTGAGTAAGGCTGTCCATGGCAATTCACAGCGACTTTCGCCGCGCCTGGCTCGCTAATCCCAAATCTGAGTTTTTGGCCGGACTGGTGGTTGCACTGGCGCTAATCCCTGAGGCAATTGGCTTTGCGATAATCGCCGGTGTTGATCCGCGGGTTGGCCTCTATGCAAGTTTCTCGATTGCGGTAATCATTTCGATGATCGGCGGCAGGCCGGGGATGATCAGCGCCGCGACGGCTGCGGTTCTGGTTGTGCCATTGGTGCGCGATCATGGCGTCGAATATTTGTTCGCGGCAACCATATTGATGGGCATTTTTCAGGCTATCGCAGCCCTTCTCAGGCTCGATCTGTTGATGCGTTTTATCTCGCGTTCGGTGATTACCGGCTTTGTGAATGCGCTGGCGATCCTGATCTTCATGGCGCAAATTCCGCAACTGACGGGAGCGGCGATGACGTGGCAGACCTATGCGATGGTCGCAGCGGGTCTTGCAATTATTTATGGCCTGCCCAAAATCACGACTTTGGTGCCATCGCCGCTGGCCGCGATTATTGTGCTGGCTGGTGTCAGCATGTATTTCAAGGCGGATGTCTTTACCGTCGGTGATATGGGCGAACTGCCCGATAGCCTGCCCTGGTTCCACGTTCCGCAAATCCCGATCACCTGGGAAACGTTTCAGATCATCGCACCATACTCCTTGGCGATGGCCGCGGTCGGATTGCTCGAAAGCCTCCTTACGGCCTCGATTGTCGACGATATGACCGAAACCCGCAGTGACAAGAAACGTGAGACTTACGGACAGGGTATCGCCAATTTCGTGACTGGCTTTATCGGCGGCATGGGCGGCTGTGCGATGATTGGTCAGTCGGTGATCAATATCAAATCCGGCGGGCGGAGGCGGCTGTCGACTTTTGTGGCTGGCGTGATGCTCTTGGTGCTGATTGTCGGCCTTGGCCAGTGGGTCGCACAGATTCCAATGCCGGCGCTGGTTGCGGTGATGATCTTTGTTTCGATCAGTACCTTCCGCTGGAAAAGCTTTACCGAAATTACGCATCATCCATGGCCATCAAACTTCGTGATGATCGCCACGGTGGTGATGGTGGTCGCTACCCATGATCTGTCCATCGGGGTTCTCACCGGCGTCCTTCTCTCCGGTATATTCTTTGCTTGGAAAGTGCGGCAGCTGGTTACGATCCAGGATTTTGTGGAGGTCACGACGCATCGCTACGTCTTTGGCGGGCAGATTTTCTTCGGCTCCGTCGACCTGATGTACGAAGCAATCGAGTTTAACGAGGACGATATCGACAGGGTCATTATTGACGTTCACGAAGCGCATTTCTGGGACATCAGCGCAACCGGTATGCTCGACAAGATTGTCGAGCGGTTGAAGGGCGAAGGCAAATCGGTTGAAATTTTCGGCCTCAACGAAGCCAGCGCAACAATTGTCGAGAAATATAGCGAGAATGATCGGCCGTTCGAGAGCCTGGGTGTGGTGGGGCACTAAATAGCCGTTGACCAGCGGGCTTTGGTGCAGCACATTTGCTGCATCTTCAAAGGAGCCCCATATGACCATCAAACTGCACCATCTCGGCTATTCGCGTTCTTCGCGTATCATCTGGCTCTGCGAAGAAGCGGGGATTGATTATGAGATGGAGGTGTATCACCGCGACCCGGTGACGCGGCGGTCGCCACCGGAACTGGGTGAGGCGCACCGGCTCGCGAAGGCGCCGACGGTGGAGGTCGATGGCCATGTCATGGTCGAATCCGGTGCTATCATTGAGTATCTGATCGAGCGGCACAGCGACGGCGCGCTTGGTGTTGCGCCGGATCATGCCGAACGGGCAAAATATCTCGAATGGCTGCACTTTGCGGAAGGTACGATGGGGATGAGCTTCATCATCACCGGCATCGCACCGATGCTGGGCGGGCTGCCGGAAGTGATGGACGGTTTCCTGCAGGCGGAAGTGGTGAAGCTGCTCGATCATCTGGAGGCGGAGCTGGAGGGCAAGGAATTCCTCGTCGCGGACAAATTTACCGGCGCGGATATCAACCTGCACTATATGCTGGAGGGGCGTTCGGCGTTAGGCCAATTGGAAAGCCTCCCGAACTGCAAACGCTATTTCGACGCGCTGGTCGCAAGACCGGGCTATCAGAAGACGGTGGAGATTGGCGGACCGGTCCTCTTGCCTCGGCCATCGTAGTTCCCGTCACCCCAGCGAAGGCTGGGGTCTCTGGCGTCTTGGCGCTAAATTTGGGAATGTTCGCCTAGGATGCCAGCCTTCGCTGGCATGACGGTTAGGGTTTGCCGACAACAGGAAATCTGTCCAAAATTGCTTCACAACCTTCCATCAAGCCCGATAAATACGATTGATCCAATTGTATCCTGAATTGATGATTTTGATTCAGTTGATCGGGAGTAATTTCGATTTCACAGTCAATATGACCAAGGTTATTCATTTGCATACGAATTTCTAGTTCTGGTTCCAATCCGGACAGAGTGGCATTGCCAGAAAGTTTCGATTTCAATTCAGTGAGTTCATCGCGAAATCTAGCAAAATTGGATGTCATTAAAATTGGACCATCACATGATACTTTTGCGTTAGGAACAGTCATGTTGGCCCTAATATTTAGCCAATTTCCATCCCAGTAGTCTGAGCTATCGGGAAACTGTCTTCCAGTAACCCATAACGAAAAACCATCGAGTTTTATGTCTGGTTCAGGTTTCATCGACGCCACCTATAAAATTTGACCGTCATTGCGAGGAGCCGAAGGCGACGCGGCAATCCAGAGCGGTGAGCGACGCTCTGGATTGCTTCGCTACGCTCGCAATGACGGTCAGGTGACAGCCTCCCGCAGAGAACTAGCGATGTTTGAAATTCCAGCTTTTATTGTCGGCTGGTTGTCCGTTGAACAAGATCTTTAGATCGTCAACTTCGCCCATAGGCCATACCCGCAATTCATTGTCCTCGACATAGTCAACTTGGATTGCATCACCATTGGCGGGTGCGTCGTGTACAATCGTCAGCACATCGCCTTTTTCAAGTTCGAAATATTCCGGCCACGGCTCGACACCAACATACATTGGTTTTTCGGTCTCATTCTTGAAAGACTGCTGCTGTTTCATTGTGCTGAAGTTTCGGTCACAGCATCCCGAACAACAGCAACCCCGCTCTCCCGCTGCTCCTTCAACTTCACCGGATCGCGGGCGAAGACGAAGCTGAAGCTTACGCCGCCTTCCTTGCCAATGGTGGCGTGGTGCAGCTTGTGCGCCTGCACCAACCGCTTGGCATAGCCGCGCTTGGGGACGTACTTGAAGTAACGCTGGTGCACCAAGCCGTCGTGGATCAGTGTGTAGATGATGCCGTAGAATAGTATGCCGAGGCCAATCCATGTGCCCGGCTCCCAATGGCTGGCACCCATGATCATCGGCGATCCGACAACAAACATCGAAATGCTCATCGCCGCGCCGACAATGCCGTAAAGATCGTTCTTCTCCAGCGCATTATCATGCGGCTCATGATGATCGCGATGCCACGCCCAGCCAAAGCCGTGCATGATATATTTATGCGCGCCCCATGCGATAAATTCCATCGCGCGATGACGGAGGCAAGGATGGTCGCAAGGATGGCAAAAATGCTCATGGTGCGAAGATAGTCACTCTTTGGCGGCATTTGAAGCCTATTCTATCTTGCACCAAAGATTGATCTGTCTAAACGAAATCCCATATCAAGAGTGGGATGCCAATGACTGATGCGAAAACATTATACGAAAAAATCTGGGATGCGCATGTCGTCGACCAGCGTGATGATGGCACGGCTTTGATCTACATAGATCGCCATCTGGTCCATGAAGTGACTAGCCCGCAAGCTTTTGAAGGGCTTCGTAAGGTTGGCCGCAAGGTACGCCGCCCCGATCTGACGCTGGCTGTGCCTGATCATAACCTGCCGACCACCCCGCGTCTGGATGCGGATGGTAACAAAATCCCCATCGCCGATCCGCAAAGTGCAGCCCAATTGGAAGCGTTGGAGGCCAACGCCCCAGCTTTCGGGATCGAATATATCGGTGCGAGTGATATCAAACAGGGTATTGTCCATGTCATCGGCCCGGAACAGGGCTTTACGCTGCCGGGGACAACACTGGTTTGTGGCGATAGCCATACCGCGGCGCACGGAGCGCTGGGAGCGCTGGCATTCGGCATCGGCACAAGCGAGGTTGAACATGTGCTGGCGACTCAGACTCTCCAGCTAACCCGCTCGAAATCCATGGAGATTCGCGTTAAGGGTGACCTCGGTCCCGGCATCAGTCCGAAAGACTTGATCCTTCACATCATAGGAGTGATTGGCACGGCTGGCGGCACCGGGCATGTGATCGAATATCGCGGCAAGGTATTTGAAGAGATGTCGATTGAGGGCCGCCTGACCGTCTCCAACATGTCGATTGAAGCAGGCGCTCGCGCTGGCCTGATCGCGCCCGATGAAAAGACATTCGAATATTTGAAAGGCTGTCCAATGGCTCCGCAGGGAACGGATTGGGATGCGGCAGTTGCGTACTGGAAATCGCTGCCGACGGATGAAGGAGCGCAGTTCGACAAGAGCGTGACCATCAACGCTGCGGATGTAGCTCCAACGGTGACCTGGGGTACCAGTCCGGAAGATGTCGCGCCGGTTAGCAGTGAAGTGCCTTTTCCGATGAGTTTCGCTGATCCATCCAAGCAGGTTGCCGCGCAAAAATCACTCGATTATATGGGCCTCGAACCAGGCCAAACTCTCAGTGATGTCACAGTGGAGAATATCTTTATCGGCAGCTGCACCAACAGCCGGATCGAAGACCTCCGTGCCGCTGCAACGGTGCTGGAAGGGCGCAAGAAAGCGGACAATGTAAAATGGGCGATCGTCGTGCCCGGCTCCGGTCTTGTGAAAGCACAGGCCGAACAGGAAGGCCTTGATCGCATTTTTACCGACGCCGGATTTGAATGGCGCGAACCGGGATGCTCGGCCTGTTTAGGCATGAACCCCGACAAAGTACCAGCCGGAGAGCGATGCGCTTCCACTTCCAACCGGAATTTTGTAGGACGACAAGGACCGGGCGCACGCACCCACCTGATGTCCCCCGCCATGGCTGCTGCTGCTGCTGTGACCGGCAAACTGACCGACGTGCGTGAACTCGTAAAATAGGAACCAGATTGATGAATGACGACGACAAAAAGCCTGAAGCCGAGACTGAAAAAGGCGACAAGAATGGAAAATCTGGCAAATGGAAGACGTCGACAAAAGTTGGCGCTGCCATTGGTTCAGCCGCCGTCGCGGCGGCGCTGATCTACGCTGGGCGCCACAAGATGCGGCAGATGGATGATTTTAAATCAGCCAAATCCGACATCAAATATGAAAATGAACCCGAAGATGAAGACGAGGGCGAAGGAAAACAATGAAGGCCGTTCAGCGCGTTGAAGGTCGCGCCATTCCATTTGGTCAGAAAAATGTCGATACCGATGTAATCATTCCGGCGGCATGGCTGAAGACGATCTCCCGCGAAGGATTGGGGCAGGGCGCTTTTGAAACCATTCGTGCGCAGGATGGTAATGTCTTTGATGATCCGGAATATGCAGATGCCAACATATTGATCGCTGGTGATAATTTTGGCTGTGGTTCGAGCCGTGAACATGCCGCATGGGCGCTCAATGACATGGGTATCAAGGCGGTGATTGCGCCTAGCTTTTCCGATATTTTTTCGGGTAATGCCTTCAAGAATGGCTTGCTTGCCATCGCGCTGCCGCAAGAGGCCATTGACCGTTTGATGGAGGTTGCCAAGACAGAGCCGATAACGGTCGATATGGAGAGCATGAGTGTCACCACGCCGTTTCAGGATCGCTTCATATTTGAGATGGATCCGTTCCGGCATCAATGTCTGATGCAAGGCACCGACGAAATAGACCTGACATTGGCGAAATCCGATGCCATAGAAAGTTTTGAACAACGTATTGATTCTGCGCAGCCCTGGATGAAACCCCAAGCTGCCTGAAGAAACAGAAATTCCGGGGAAGGGATGAATATGAAAGCACTGATGTCGACAAAAGTTGGCGGTCCAGACACGCTAGAAATGCTGGATGTGGATGATTCAAAAGCTGGCAAAGGCCAGGTGGTCATTGATGTAAAAGCCTGTTCGATCAACTATCCCGACGTGCTGATTATTCAGGACCTGTATCAGTTCAAACCCGAACGGCCGTTCGCGCCTGGTGGTGAAGTTTCTGGCGTGATTTCCGAAGTTGGCGAAGGCGTTGACGGTTTGAAAGTCGGTGACCGCGTTGCGTCAACCTGCGGTAACGGCGGGCTGGTTGAAAAAGTCGCCGTTGATCAGAACAGTGTGTTCAAGATCCCCGATAATGTGAGCTATGATGATGCTTCTGCGCTTATCTTGACTTACGGAACATCAATCCACGCTCTGGTGGATCGGGGTCATCTCAAGGAAGGCGACGACCTGCTGGTTCTCGGCGCATCCGGTGGTGTCGGTATTGCGGCGGTGGAGCTTGGCAAGGCCTTTGGCGCGCGCGTCGTGGCGGCTGTGTCATCCGAAGAAAAGGCGGCCTTTTGCAAGGAAGCGGGAGCCGACGAGACAATTGTTTACGAGCGTGCACTATTTGGCAAGGATCAGTCCAAAGCCTTGGCCAACCAGTTCAAAGCGGCTGCGCCCTCAGGTTATGATGTGATCTACGATGCTGTCGGTGGCGATTATAGCGAACCAGCAGTGCGTTCTATCGGTTGGGAAGGGCGTTTTCTGGTTGTCGGGTTTCCGGCTGGTATTGCCAAACTACCGCTCAACCTGACTTTGCTTAAATCGTGTGACGTGGCGGGTGTATTCTGGGGTGCTTTTGCCGCTCGCGATCCAAAGGCGAACCGCGCGCATATCAACCGGTTATTCAAGCTGTGGGATCAGGGCAAGATTCAACCGCGTGTTTCGGAGACTTTCGTATTCGAGAATGCGGGCGATGCGATCCAGAAAATGGCCGATCGCGGCGCAATCGGTAAATTGGTGGTCAAAATCGCCGATTAATCCGGCCGACGCTCTTGTGAGAAGTAAGGCACCTTCCTATTTCTAGAGAAACAATATTTGAGGGAAATTAATGGCTGATTTTAACGATCGCAAAAAGGCATTTGAGAACAAGTTTGCCCGCGATGCAGAATTGCAATTCAAGGTGACAGCGCGCCGCAATCGTCTAACTGGCGAGTGGGCTGCCGAAAAACTGGGTAAAACAGGCACTGATGTTGCGGACTACGCCAAGGAAGTTGTTGCTGCTGATTTTGAAGAAGCTGGTGACGAAGATGTAATCCGTAAGCTTTTAGCCGATTTTCAAGCTGCCAATGTGGACGTTGACGATGCGGCAATCCGTGCGGCCCTCGAAGAAAATATGAACGAGGCACGGCGTCAGTTCATGGAAGAAGCTGACGGGTAGCGTTCGATGCCGATGGCCAGCGAAGATATAAAGGCGATGATTTTGGAAGCCTTTCCCAGTGCGGAAGTGGAAATTACAGATCTCGCTGGCGATGGTGATCACTATGCAGCGAAAGTTATTTCTTCGGCCTTTGAAGGCATGAATCGCGTGAAACAACATCAGGCCGTCTATGCGGCGTTAAAGGGCAAGATGGGCGGAGAATTGCATGCTCTGCAACTAACAACTGCCGTTCCTGAATAGGAGAATGAATATGAGCGATGTAAACGCTAAAATTGATGGTGTGGTGAAAGCCAATGACGTGGTGCTTTTCATGAAAGGTACGCCGCTATTCCCGCAATGCGGTTTCTCCAGCCGTGCTGTAGCGATCCTTGAACGGCTTAATGTCGGTTTTGAATCTGTTGATGTTCTACAGGACATGGAAGTCCGGCAGGGTATCAAGGAATTTTCTGATTGGCCCACTATTCCGCAGCTATACGTCAAGGGTGAATTTGTCGGCGGCAGCGATATCATGATGGAAATGTATGAAGCTGGCGAACTGGGCGAACTGATGGCCGAGAAAAAAGTCGCGCCGGCCGAGGGCTAGGCGTTCCACTCAAACACATCATTAGAATCAAGAGCGGCCCGGTATAGGAGTACCGAGCCGCTTGGAATGTGGGTAGTGTTTGTAATCTCTTGAATGGGAGGGGACAGCGGAGACCAGTACGCCGTCCCCCTCATTCTTAGGTCCGGGTGCCCGGTGTGAAACAATAGGAACACCCTTTACCTTGCACCCAGTGTGCCAGTTTTGGCGGTTCCATATTTTTCAATGACTTAGTTGGCTAACGGCACTTTAACCTTTGTAACATTGTAAGAATTTTCGACAAACGGCCGATATTTGACGGATTAACGACAGCTCGGATTATAGCTCCCTGTTTACATTTGTAGTCAATGGAACTACAGATGTAGTCATATTTGGGATTCTTGGGGAGAGTCAGCATGGTCGAACGTATCAGCGATGCGGAACATGAAATAATGGAAGTGCTCTGGAAACAGGCACCCTTGACTGCGACCGAAGTCGCTGATCAGGTTGTCGCTGCAAACCGTCAAGACACTTCTTTCCCGTCTCGCAGCCAAAGCTGTTGTTGGTACAGAACGCGATGGCCGCCGTTTTCTTTATTCGCCGCTGGTTGAGAGAGATACCTATCTCGCCGGCGTCTCACGCAAATTTGTCGATCGTCTTTTCGAGGGGAAAGTCACGCCATTGGTTGCTCATTTGGCGGAAACCGATGAGCTCAGCGCCGATGACATTCGTGAAATTGAGGAGCTTCTAGGGAGTTAAAGGGATGAGCACCGAAATGACCCAATGGATAATGGACACAATGATCTCAATGACACTGTTGATGGCGTTTGTCCTTTTGATCCGGAAACCCGTTAGTCACTATTTTGGCCCCAAAATTGCTTATGCACTCTGGGCATTGCCCGCTGCGCGCCTTTTCATGCCGATTTTGACATTGGAAGCTCCGGCTCCGGCCGAAACGGCTGCTCCGATGGCAGCATCCGGAGCCTCATTCTCAGAGCTTGCCTCAGCGGTTCCCACCGAGGCTGTTGTCAGTGGGACGCTCGCATCAATTGACTGGCTGTTCGTTGCACTTATCATCTGGGCTGGAGGTGCAGGAATGCTGTTTATCAGCAAACTGGCATCCTACATCCGTTCCGCGAAGATATCGTCTCGGATGGTCATCTTGGTTGGCAAGCATGACAATATCCGCATATTGGAAACGGCCGCTGTTGGCGGACCATTAGCCTTTGGTCTGTTCCAGAAATACATTGCTGTCCCGACCGATTTTTTCCGAAACTATTCTCCCGCGGAACGCGCGTTGGCGTTGGAACATGAAATAGCCCATCACGAATCCGGGGATTTATTTGCCAATTTTGCTGGGCTGCTGGTGCTGTCGCTCCACTGGTTTAATCCGATAGCTTGGTTTGCCTGGGTGGCGTTCCGCGAAGACCAGGAAACCGCCTGCGATGCCCGCATTCTTCAGAAAAGTGGACAGGAAGTCCGGGCCATTTATGGCCGAACAATTGCAAAGTCGGCCTCCCGACATCAATTGGGTCTGGCCAGTCCGCTGAATCAGAAAGACAAGATCAAGGGTCGATTGAAGATGCTAGGGAGCTCTGAAAAGTCAGGCTTTCGCAAGAAATTGGGCATGTTGATGGTGGGTGCGAGTACAGTTGTGGCGCTGCCTGCAACAGCGACCGTTGTTTATATCGAAGCTGATGATGCCAGTGCAGCACATATCGAAAGCAGGGACGATGGTGTTCACGTGAAATCTGCCGGAACTTCGGTCGATGTTGGTGACAATGGTGTTCTGGTCACTGAGAAAACCAAAAAGGGCTACAAATACACTGTCAGCAACAAACGTGGTACGTTTGAGTTTCAGTCGAAACGCAAATTGAAAAAAAGCGAAATCGACAAAAAACTGGGTAAAATGGTGCCTTCATTCAAAAAACTCAGCGCTCCGCAGGCCCCTGCGGCACCGGTGCCGCCTGAACCGCCAGCAATCGCCGGCGATGAGAAGGCCGTGAATATCACAATGCTCAACGGTTCAAAGGATTTTGCCAATGACAAGCAATATGTGCATCGGATCAAGCATGATGGCCGAACCATTCAGCCAGATACGCAGTTCCTGCCGGCAGTTCAGCCAGTTCAGCAAACGGAGCCGCCAGAACAAAGCGGGGAAATGAGTGAGAGGGACAGGCTGTTATATGAAATAGCAAAATACGATCCGCAACTGGCTCTTCAGTTAGAAGCGAACATGAGGCAGCGTACTGTTGAAAGATTGAATATTCTCAAGAAGGTCTATGATATGGCCATCCCTCAATTGGTTAATGTGAAGAACAATGAACAGTGGAAGGCTTTGAGGGCTTATTTTGAGGCAATTTTGGCGCAGCATGGCATGAGCTTTTCGGATGCAGTTCCCGAGAACATGCCTAGCCCCGAGGAGATGGAAAAGCTTCTGCAGTTCTGCAGTATTGAGGACTAACCGGAAACTGAGCGATCAAGAAGTCCGTGAGCAGGTCAGCGAGGCTGAGGAATCGCGACTTGAAGCGGATGCAGAATTGCGTGAGCATAAACGGGAAATGCGGTTCGAAATGCGCGAGGTCGAGCGTGAGCTTGAGGAAGCCCGCCGTGAAGCTGGGCGCGCCATGCGGGAAAGCCAGCGCGAAGTCGAACGTTCCGTTTGGGAGGCCAAGCGCGAAGCGAAGAAAGCAAAGCGTCAAACCACAAGGATTTGGAGCATAGCTAATCAGGTTGCAGAGATATCATTTGCTCCAAGACCGCCCCTTGCTCCCCGGCCGGCGCTGCCCACACGAGCAGTGACTGAGCCACAACTTGATTGCAGCTCGATGAACAAGCAGTTTGCGCTGGCTGGCGATAAAGATGGCCTGACCAAGCACGCGTTTGCGATTGTCGCTGGGTGCGGCACATTAAAGGTCAATATCGATGAAAAGAATCTGATGAAGATCACGCTTCGCGGTCTTGAACGCGAACGCGCCGAAGCGGCTAAATGCAATGACAACGGCAAATTGAAGCGTCAAAAGCTTCGTGCCTATGACCGCGATATCAAGCAATTGAAGGCCCGCCTGTCCATGACATAAGGGCATTCCAACGGGCTACGCTCCTTTAAGGTCCGCAGATCTGGGCGGTTCCCGAAACGGGACCGCCCATTTTTGTCGTGACATTGCTGTTTGTTTTATGGGCCGAATGTGCCAAATCGACTATATGGATTATGACCCAAGTAAATTTCCGACCGGTGTTGCGGAACAGATGGAACCGCTGGTCGCCCGTGTGTTGGCTGGCAATCCCAGTCCCTATACCTTTACGGGTACCCAAACCTACGTTGTTGGCAACGAAACCGACCGCGCCGTTATCGATCCTGGTCCGGCGATCGATGAGCATATTGATGCGATCATAGCTGCGGTTGGCGATGCTGAGATCAAAGCAATCATGTGTACCCACACGCACCGCGACCATAGCCCGGCGGCGATTCCGCTGAAAGAGCGAACAGGGGCAGAAATTGTTGGCTGTGCACCGCTGGTGATTGAATCCGATTTGCCGCGTTCCGACGAGGCGTTCGACAAGAGCTATTCTCCGGATCGTGTTTTGGCCGATGGGCAAACCATTTCGGGCGATGGCTGGACGATTGAAGCGGTTGCTACACCGGGTCATACCTCCAATCATCTGTGCCTTGCAGTGCAGGAGAGCGGTGCCTTGTTCACCGGCGACCATGTCATGGCCTGGTCTACCAGTGTGATTGTTCCGCCTGATGGCAATATGTCCGACTATATGGCCAGCCTGCAGAAAATCTATGACCGCGATGACAAAGTCTATTATCCCGCGCATGGCAAGAAAGTCGACAAACCGCGACAGCTGGTGCGCGGTATGATGGGGCACCGAAAACAGCGCGAGCGGCAGATATTGAAACTGCTCGAAGAAGCACCGCATGAAATCATCGATATGGTTCCCAAAATGTACAAGGGCCTCGACCCGCGTTTGAAAGGCGCGGCGGGCCAATCGGTGCGCGCGCACCTGCTTGATTTGCAAGATCGTGATGTCGTTGCGCTCGGCGGCGAAGTCTGGAGCATCAAGGCGTGAGCAAACGCATCTGGTTGCCTATTGCTCTGGCAGGCACCGTTGGTCTCATCCTGATCCTTCTTGCTTGGTTATTCTTTTCGCGGGTTGAAAAGACGTTCGCGCCTGATCCAGTGACTATAGCCAGCGCCAGTCTGGAAGGTATCCGGGAGCAGAATCGGCTTACGGTTTTCGAAGCCAGTTACAATGCCTCGGTCACGACCAGTTTGACCCGGCTTGGCCTGTCTGCGCGCAAGACACTGATTCTACCCGGACTGGTTCGATATGAACTGGACCTGGCGAAGCTCACTGAAAATGATGTGCGTTGGGATGCGGAGAAAGGCATTTTGTCGGTGCAACTTCCAGCTATCGAAACCGCTTGTCCGGAGGTGCAGATCGACAAAATCCAGACCTATGACGATGGCGGTATCTTGATCGCATTGACCAATGCGGAGGACGTGCTGGATCAGTCAAATCGCAAAAAAGCGCTGACGGAGCTTACCAAACAGGCCCAGAACCCGATACAGATCAAGCTGGCCAGAGATGCGGCCCGACGCGCGGTGGAAAGCAGCTTCGCCTTGCCGCTCAAAGCTGCCGGGCTGGAAGCGCAAGTGGATGCTTTCTTCCCCTATGAGCGTAGTGCGAATAAAGACCAATGGGATTTGTCTCGATCGATCAAGGATGTGTTGGCCGAGAGCAAGGCGGAGGAGCAGGCAAAATGAAAAAATTTGGGTTGCTCGCTGCAGCTTTTACCTTGGCAGCATGCGAACCGGCGGTTGAGGTTGAACCGGTCACTGAAGTGGTAGACTTTGAATTGCCAGAACCGATTACCAGCAACGCCGTAGCTGTGGCGGAGGGACCCGACGGTCCAACAATCTACAGCTTCAATGGATTGCAGCTGGATAAAAGCTGGCGCGGAATAAGTAAGGCCGCATTCTCCTGTGTAATTGCAAAGCAGGAATGCAAGGTGATCGCCTCTGTTCCGGTGTCTGAAGGTCGTCTCGCCAGTGCTGCTGTCACCATCGCCGGGAAAGTCTATATTTTTGGCGGCTATACGGTCGCCGAAGAAGGCGACGAGGTTTCGACGCCCGAATTGTTCGCCTTTGATCCCAAGACGGGGCGCTATGAGGCGAAAACGGATATTCCAACGCCGGTCGATGATACGGTCGCTGTGGCTTATAAAGATCACTACATTTATCTGATCTCGGGCTGGCATGATGAAGGCAATATAAGCCTTGTTCAGCTCTACGATACGCAATTTGATATTTGGAGCGTCGCCTCTGAATTTCCGGGAGAGCCAGTATTCGGTCATGCTGGCGGATTGGCAAATGGCAGCATAATCGTCTCTGATGGAGTGGCAGTGGCACCGCAACTGGTTGATGGAAAACGTAAATTTGTTGCTGCCAAGTTTACTTGGCGCGGTGATATCGATCCAGGCGACCCGCGGATTATAAACTGGCGGCGGGTGGATGATCATGCCGGTCCGGCTCGCTACCGAATGGCAGCGATTGGCGACAACGGTCTAGGGCAGGTGATTTTTGCTGGCGGAGGCGATAATCCATACAATTATAACGGCGTTGGCTATGACGGAGTACCGGCGAAACCATCGGGTGGCTATTTCGCTTATGATCTGAAAATCGATCAATGGCAGGAACTGGGGCGGTTGGCGGAACCCAGCATGGACCACCGCGCGCTGGCGAAGTCGGGCGAGGATTACTATATCGTCGGCGGGATGGACGAGGATCTGGAAGTGCTCAACCGGATCGTGAAGTTCCGGGTTCCGGGCTAAGCCATCTGGTCTTCAAACTCCCCGCGCTCAAACGCTTTGCCTAATTCGAATTTCTGGATTTTTCCCGATCCGGTCATCGGCCATTCGGTGACCCATACCCAATAGGCTGGCGTTTTCTGCGGCGATAAACGTTCGCGAATGAAGCCGCGCAACTCTTCGACCGAAGGCTTTTCACCCTCGGCAGCACGCATGAAGCAGGCAACCAGTTCGCCCCATTTTTCATCGGCGACACCGGCAACAGCCACTTCGGCGACCATCGGATGTTCGAGCATCGCTGCTTCGATTTCTGCCGGGAATAGGTTTTCACCGCCTCGAATGATCATTTCCTTCACGCGGCCTGTGATCTTGCAATAGCCGCGTTCATCCATCGTACCGAGATCGCCTGTGTGTAGCCAACCATCACTATCAATTGCCGCAGCAGTAGCCTCCGGATTGTCATTATAGCCCTTCATGACGTGATAGCCGCGCACGCAGATTTCGCCCTGCACACCAATCGGACAGACCGAGTTATCGTTCGTATCTCTAATCGACACTTCCATGTGCGCCAGCGGCTGGCCGATGGTCTGGGTCAGGTCCTGTTCGCTGTCGGTGGGCCAGGTATGGGTGAGGCCCGGCGAGCATTCGGTCTGACCATAGACAATCAGGATTGGCGCACCGAAAATCTCCTGACCACCACGCACCAGATCAGGCGCGACCAGTGCGCCGCCACTGACACTCCGCCGGATCGAAGTGCAATCCGCATTCATCGCGCGTGCTGCTTCGATAATCCCGACCAGCATAGTGGGGACACCGCCCAATATTTGCGGTTTTTCGCGCGCTATACATTTGACGACAGCGGCGGGATCAAAATCGACACCAGAATCATCGTCGCACCCTTGGTCAGGCTGCCCAGCACGCTTACCGCGCCGCCCGCTGTGTGGAATAACGGAAAGGGACAGACATAGCTGTCACCTTCTTCCACCCCGATCCGGTCGAACACATCGAAATTGCTCTGGAGCAGGCCCTGCTGATGAAGCAGCACGCCTTTGGGAAAGCCGGCCGTGCCTGAGGTATATTGAATCTGCACGACGTCAAATGGCTCGGTTTCGCGCAGTTCGCCGCTGTCATGTCCATCGAGAAGCGCGTCATTGTCCTTGATCGATATCCGATGTTTGATTGCAGGCAATTCATTACAGGCGGCATCGACTATCGGTTTCAGGTCTGTGCCGCGCATGATAGGTAGATAGTAGATCGCCTCCGATCCCGATTGTTCGAGTACGAACTTCACTTCGCGCGGGGTGAAGGATGGGTTGATCGTGACCAGCGTTATCCCCGCCAAAGCTGCGCCATATTCGATTAGAACCCATTCGGGGCAATTACTCGAAAAAATTCCAATCCGTGCGCCTTTTTCGTGGCGAGAGGCGAGGGCGCGGCCCACTTTCTCGGCATCGTCAAGCAATTCGGCATAGGTCCATTCACGGCCAATTTCGCCATCGTCCAGCAGTTCTCTCAGCGCCTTTTGTTCTCCCAATCGTTCCGCCTGTTCGCGCAGCATTCCGGCAATTGTCATCTCGCGATAAGGCGTATTCTGCTGTGCCGGAAAATAGGAATCTGTCAGCTGGACATTGTACATCGGATATTTCTCCTGCGGTTCTTTTCGACCTTAGACAGGGTTTTACGCAATTCTGCGCGCAACGCACAAGACAAATGCACAATCCCTTCCTATATAAAGCGTGCATGTACCCAAAAGGAGCAAAATGATGGATGCACGTGGTGGAATTGGTGGAAGCCTGGCTGGCGTAGACGTGATCGAGGAGATCAATCGGCTGCGCAAGGAGCGCAATGCGATCATCCTGACCCATTATTACCAGAAGCCGGAAATTCAGGATATTGCCGATTTTGTCGGTGATTCCCTTGAGTTATCCCGCAAAGCTGCGGAAACAGATGCAGATGTGATTGCCTTTTGCGGTGTGAAATTCATGGCAGAGACCGCGAAAATCTTGTCGCCAGAAAAAATCGTTGTATTGCCTGATCTTGATGCGGGTTGTTCGCTTGAAGACTCCTGTCCGCCGGACAAATTCAAGGCGTTCCGCGAAGAACATCCCGACCATATCGCGCTTACATATATAAACTGTTCGGCAGAGGTGAAGGCGCTGAGCGATATCATCGTTACCAGCTCTTCGGCGGAGCATATTCTCAAGCAAATCCCGAAGGATCAGAAAGTGATCTTTGGGCCGGACAAACATCTTGGCGGTTATATCGCGCGGCAGACCGGCCGCGACATGCTGCTCTGGCCCGGCGTGTGCATCGTCCACGAAGCGTTTAGCGAAACCGAACTGCTCAAGCTGAAACAGCAGCATCCCGACGCCCCGGTCGCCGCGCATCCTGAATGCCCGGCCTATATTGTCGATCATGCGGACATGGTCGGTTCGACCAGCGCGATCCTGAAATATGCGAAGGAATTTGAAGGCGACACCATCATTATCGCCACCGAACCGCATATCATCCACCAGATGGAAAAGGCGGTTCCAGAGAAAAACTTCATCGGCGCCCCCGGCGCGGATGGCAACTGCAACTGCAACATCTGCCCCTATATGGCGCTAAACACGATGGAGAAATTATACGTGGCGCTACGTGATCTGGAACCGCGGATCGAGATGAATGAGGAACTGCGCCTGGCGGCGAAGAAGTCGCTGGACCGGATGCTGGAAATGGCGAGCGCGACCATTGGGCAGGGCGATTTGGGGCCGACCGATCTGGCACATGAAGGGTGAGTACCCATAGCTTTGGCTCGTTTTGGACTTTCCCGAAGGATATTGGAAAATGCAAAACCCCAATAAGAAATATTACTATATTGATGTGAATTTGAAAGATAATCACATCGTCGAGTGCGACACGGTTAACAGGAAGGATGCATTACTTCCTGATGATAAAAAGCGAGCAGGCCTACATCGAATATTCCTGATTGCCGGACAATATAACAAGTTTTTGAAAGCCCGAGGACGATGAGTTTATCCCCTTGGCAGCATCGGTGTTGACACCTGAGATGCCAGCCAGCGCTGGCATGACAGGGTGGAGTAGGGTTTGTGTCATTCGTCACCCCAGCGAAGGCTGGGGTCTCAGGCAGTATGAAATATTCTAGTTGTTAAAACGCAGATAGAGATCATCCCAAGTCGGGTTCATTTCCTCGATAGCCCTGATCTTCCACATCCGTTGCCACACCTTGATTGCTTTTTCGCGGGCTATGGCTTCGTTGATGGTTACATATTCCTCAAAATAGACGAGCATTCTCGTGTTATACTTGCTCGTGAATTGCCCGCCTCTTCCTTCACGATGAGCATGGACACGGGCTACCAGATTGCTGGTGACGCCGATGTACAATACGCCGTATCGCTTGTTCGCCATTATATAGACGTAGCCGCGTTTCTTCATTGCCTAAGGTTAGTGTTTGGACGCCTGAGATGCCAGTTTCGGCCATTGATTGTTTATCTTGAGCCATGCGTGGGAATGGTTACAAGAAACCATGACCTTCACTCTAGACCGCTTCGATCTCGACGCATTCGTCCAGTCCACCCTCGCCGAAGACCTTGGCCCTACAGGCCGCGATGTTACGTCCGAAGCCGTAATCCCCGCCGACACCATCTTCACGGGCGTTATGGACAGCCGTCACGAAGCGGTGATTGCAGGACTGCCGATTGCCGAGGCATTTTTTCGAACGCTCGATCCCGATGTGGAGATTGAAATTCTCGCGCAGGAAGGTGAGGCGGTCGCTGCTGGCACCGATATCATGCGCCTGAAGGGTAAGGGTCGCGCGATGCTGACCGCCGAACGCAGCGCGCTCAATACGGTGCAGCATTTGACGGGCATCGCCAGCATGACCGCCGAATATGTGCGGGCGATACAGGGCACAGGCTGCACCCTGCTCGACACGCGTAAGACCATACCGGGGCTGCGCGTACTGGAAAAATACGCAACACGGATGGGCGGGGCGCAGAACCACCGGATGGGCCTGTGGGACGCAGCCATGATCAAGGATAATCACGTCGCGGTCGCCGGCGATATTGCCAAGGCGGTAAAGCTGGCGGTGGATGCCAAGATCGAGACCATTGTCGTCGAGGTGGACCGGGTCGACCAAATTAAACCGGCACTGGCGGCTGGCGCAACGCATTTGTTGTTAGACAATATGGACCCGGCGACCCTGCGCGGCGCGGTAACGCTGATCGGCGACCGCGCGGCGACTGAGGCGAGCGGCGGGATCAACCTCGAAACGATCCGGGGCAAGGCAGAAACGGGTGTGGACTTTGTTTCAGTGGGGAGGTTTACGCAAAGCGCGCCCGCTGCCGATATTGGGTTGGATTTTGAACAGGTTTAACGTCTTTCGTCATCCTGAACTTGGTTCAGGATCTCCATCGGCTGGAGAAATCCCAAGGAGATGCTGAAACAAGTTCAGCAGGACGAAGAAGAATCTAAATCGGTCATCGAACCTTGGACAATCCGTCTCTCCAAACGTCTGCTCATGCTCCACATCATTGCCGGTGTCGCGCTGGCGGGGCATTATATGCCGCTCCTCTATCGCGCGACGGCTGACGAACCCAATATTTTCATGATCTCAATGGCCTGGGAGGTCGGAATCACGACAGCGAAGATCGCGATCTGGTACTTTCTGTTTCGCAGAAAGAGGTCCGCTGCCCGCTGGGTCTTCGTAGGCTTGCTTGCGTTTATCTGGATCAGCATATTGCTCAACGGAATCTATTGGCATGTGAACACGGTCATGATGATGGGAATATTGACAGCGATTTTGCCGTTGTTGTTTCTGCAACCGTCAATTCGGTGGTTTGAAAAATTGGGTCAGCAAGATCTGGGAGAACTTCAATGAGAACAGCAGGAATTTTGGTGGCAATGACTTTGTTTGTCTCTTCCGTATCCCATGCCCAATCCTACCAATGCCGGGCACCATCCATGCTCCAATCCGCACCTGCAGAACGCAAACCCGCGAGTGAACCGCGCCGGGTCAAAACGATTGCAAGCTATACGCTGGCACTAAGCTGGTCCCCTGAATTTTGCCGCACGCGAAAAGATCAACCGCGCCACAAGACTCAGTGCAGCGGCAAGGATGGCAGTTTTGGGTTCATTCTCCACGGCCTTTGGCCCGATGCGCGCAGTTCAGCCTATCCGCAATGGTGCCGAGCGACTAGGAGGCTTTCCATACCGATCGTAAAGCGCAATTTCTGCATGATGCCGACAACCAAACTGATGGCGCATGAATGGGCCAAACATGGCACGTGCATGACCAAGCGTCCGGAGACCTATTTCAGAGTGTCGCGGATCATGTTCGATGCGGTGCAATATCCCAATATGGACCGGCTATCGCGTAGTCCTTTGACTGCGGGAAAGTTTCGCAATGCTTTTGCGTTGGAGAATGACGGGCTCGAACCGGACATGATTAGGCTGAAAGTGAATCAGCGAGGTTGGCTCCAGGAAGTGCGGTTATGTCTGGGCAAGAATTTTCGACCCAAAAGGTGCCCGGCCCGTATGCAGGCCGTGAAACCTGATCAGCCGATCAAGATTTGGCGGGGGGCTTGAACGGGGTTGCTTAACCCTCCAGCGTTCTCGTCCCTGGATGATGCTTGTCGAGATGTTTGCGTACGATTTTCAGGTTTCGGCTGTTGGAACGCCAGAAAAAGTCGAACAGGTCGCCCGCGACCGGAACCGCACCGAGCGTCATATCAATGCCAACATTTGCGGCCATGCGGGACAATTGCCATTTGGACATGCCCAGATTTCGAGCTTCCCAGACAATATAGGACCCCATCAAAGCAGTCACAATATCACCGACTACGGGAACAAAACCAACAAGAGAATCAAGGCCAATTGGCTGATTGATACCTGGAATGACAAAGGTATTTTCCAATACCTTTTCCATTGCCTCAACACGATTGCGCACCGATTGCGGATCGCGGCTGACATCCGGGAGTTATTGTCAAAAGTAGTGTCTGGCAAGTTAGTCATGCGGCTGGCATGTCGTCCTCGTTCACCTCGCTTCCATCTTTAGACTTCACGCCTTCAATCACCTTCGCCAGGTGTCTGAAGCCTCTCAATTTGCGCCAGGAATCTTCTGCGCATAATCCCATCTTGCAGACCATCGTCAACATCGTATTGCGCGTGACACAACCTTTGGCTTGGCGTGTTCCATGCCGGAACGTCGCAAAACTCGACTCAATGACATTGGTTGTCCTGATACGGGTCCAGTGTTCCGCTGGAAAGTCATGAAATGCCGGCAACGCGTCACGGTCTTTCGATAAGCATTCCACCGCCTCGGGGTACTTTGCACCGAAACGTTCCTCAAAATTATCGAACGCCTTTTCTGCATCAGCTCGATCTTCTGCCATCCGGATATCATGCAGACCCTGCTTCGCTTTCTCCTGGACAGACTTCGGCAGATAGTTCAGCACATTGCCGGTCTTGTGCATCCAGCAACGTTGCCAGCAACGTTGCCAGCAACGTTGAACGCCCGTCTCCGGATACACTTCCTCCACTGCGGCCCGGAAGCCCGGGGCGCCGTCTCCAATTGCCAACTTCGGGGGTTGGTCCAGACCCCGTTGTTTCAGAGACAGCAACACCTCGCGCCAGCTCTGTTTTGACTGCCTGACACCATCTTCGATTGCCAGGAAGTGCTTGTGACCCCGGCTGTTCACGCCGATGATAACCAGGCAGCACAATCGGCCATCGTCGCCTCTGAGACCACTGTAGATGCCATCAGCCCGGATATGGACCCGTTCATCAGACACCGCTCGAGTACACCATTGCTTGTATTCAGCTTCCCATTGCCGCTTCAAACGCCCCGCGACACTGGCCGGCAGCCCTTTAGCCTCGGGGCCGGCAATAGCTTCCGGTGCGCTCTGCATCTGGCCACTCGAAACACCCTTCAAATAAAGCCAGGGGTTCGCCGCGTCCAGCGTCGCCGTTCGCCGGATGCAGGGCGGTACAACCAGAGATTGAAAACATTCCGGCGTACCTTCACGGCTACGGATCTTCGGCACCTCGACGCTGACCTTGCCAACCCCTGTAATCACCTCTCGTTCGCGATGATGGCCACTGCGGACAACGCGCTGTCGTCCGTCAGCCGTTTTGTGACCATCAAACTTTGTCATCAACTCATCCGGCTCTGCCTGGACCGCTTCGGCGATTAACTGCTTCGCACCCGGTCTGAGTAGTTCTGTCAGTGGTTCAATTCCCTCCGGTCTACCCGGATCAATCACAGTATCTTTTGCCATGTGTGGCGTGCTCCTCTTGCTTCTTTCGATTTCCAGACAAAAACGATTTCAGCAAGGCACGCCCCATACTTCAAATTCTTCCAGACACCAGATCCGGTTATAACTCAAAATGAATACCGAAGGTGTCTAGAAATCTAGGGGCTATTCAGTGCTTTGTTTTCCAGAACGCAGCACCTGATCTTCGCAGATCAAGCGCAGGTTTTTCATTCTGGTACAAAACACAGCAGGTCATTTTCGAGGAAATGGATATGAAACAGACGGTCAGCGACATTTGTCACGCTGGGACCTATAGTCCCCAAGCGTTGGTCTGACTGTTTCGATAATGTGTATTGCAGGCGGCTAAGCCTGCCCGCTGCTTCCCCACTACAACTCATTTTACGAAGCCGTGTATCACATTAGTACATCACTAAAAGATTAATGAAACCTTAATTTTACTAGGGTCTGTTGACATTCGGGGTTTTCAAACTTGCTGAACTCTGCTTCAAGCTTCCCAAATGGAGGTTTGAATGAACGAAGAGCGTTTTGTTATTTCGGATGAGCTTTGGAAAAAGATTGCGCCGCTCCTGCCAGGCAAGGCCGGGGACCCGGGCGCGACGGGTCGCGATAACCGGCGTTTCATGGAGGCGATACTATGGCGGGTCCGGACAGGGGCACCCTGGCGTGACCTGCCCGGTGAATTCGGGAAGTGGAATACGGTGTTCAAGCGGTTTCGCCGGTGGGCGGAAGCAGGCATTTTCGAGAGTCTTTTCAATGGCATGAATGGTGAGCCAGACCTCGAATATGTTCTCATCGACGGAACGATTGTCCAGGCCCATCAGAAGGCTTCGGGCGCAAAAGGGGGCTCAGCATCAGGCCATCGGGCGGTCTCGTGACGGGCTGACAACCAAAATCGTCGCACTGGTGGATGCGCTCGGGAATATGCTGCGGTTCCTGCTTCTGCCCGGACAGCCGCACGATATGAAGGGGGTGGCTCCGTTGATCCATGAGGTCTCATTTGGAGCGCTTCTGGCCGACAAGGCTTTCGACGCTGACTGGCTCCTGCAGGACCTCGACACGCGAGGCGCTGCTGCTGTCATCCCGCCCAAAGCAAACCGAAACGTGCAGCGAGACTACGATGCGCACATGTACAAGTGGCGTCATCTCATCGAAAACTACTTCGCAAAGATCAAGGAATTCAGAGGTATAGCAACCCGATACGACAAGACCGACACCAGCTATGCCGCCAACTGGTATCTCACCGCAACGCTCATTGCTAGGCGCGGATTGTCAACAGACCCTAGTATCCTCAATAATCGAGGCCGCATTCCTTGAGGCTGCTTTATCCCGAGGCTGTGTAAAAACGCGTTTGTCATGCGCTGTCGTGGGGTATTTTTTCGTTCAGGTCAGATTTTTGCCGATAATTTCAGCAGGCGCGCAGAACCATCATGCCCGGATCGCTTTGATGAGCGGTTTGACGCCCATGATGGTGATGAGGCGTTTGATATTATAGGCGAGAACCGAGAGGCTCATCTCTGTGGCGACGTTTTTGATGCCTTTGGTGAGGAAGTGGCACGGTCCCATCCAGCTTTTGAGTGTTCCAAAGACATGTTCAGCCGTTTGTCTGCGGATGGTCATGGCATCGGGGCGATTGTTGAGGCGTACGAGCATATCATCGACCACGGCTTCGTGCTCCCAGCGCTTGATGCGCCGGTATTTGGCTGTGGTGCATTGTGATCGGATTTTGCAGTCTGGGCATTTGCTCGACCAATAGGCGTTCAGCGTCAGCCCCTTTTCTTCTGTCGTGAAGCGGTGGATGAGTTCTTCACCTGCAGGACAGCGCAGAGTGTCTGTCTCTGCTTCATAGATAAAATCACTTCTATCGAACCGGCCTGCTGCCCTAGAGCCTGATGTATTGGGCTTTGGCACAAGCGGCGTCGCACCCTGTTCTTCACATGCCTTGATCTGCGGTCCGCTGAAGTAACCGCGATCAGCCAGCACCTCTATCTCTTCCGCATCCATGGCCACTTTGGCTTTCTCCGTCATAGGAGCGAGGAAGGCCCGGTCATGCGGTGCATTGGTCACTTCATGTGACACAATGAGATGGTACCCGGTGTCCACAGCAGCTTGTACGTTATATCCCACCATGCCGGAGGCTTTCATGCTCGTGGACATGGCTCTGGCATCGCTATCAGTCTGCGATATCTGCTTATCAGGATGAGCGATGACCTCCGCTTCTTTGGCGCAAAGCTCGTGGAGCTTGGCTTTCATGGACACGATCTTCTCGCGCAGCTGTGTCGTCCGGTCCTCAGCAACGTCGCTATCGTGCATGTCCGCTGCATCAAGTGACTGGAGATAGCGCGCTATGCTCTTTTCCACCTGATCAATCCGGCGTTTCAGCTTGCCTCGTGTATGATTGCGTTCGCGTGCGTTCACAGCCTTGAACTTCGACCCGTCTATCGCAGCCACAGCCTTGGCGAACAGACCGAGCTCCCGGCATAGCCCCACAAACTGACTGCAAACGGATTGGATCGCTGGGCCATTGTCCTTCCTGAAGTTGGCGATTGTCTTGAAGTCCGGGACCAGATGGCCGGTTAGCCACATCAGCTCGAGATTGCGGCCCGCCTCGCGCTCCAGTCTCCGGCTCGACTGTACCTGATTGAGATAGCCGTAAATATAGATTTTGAGCATCACCGCTGGATGATAAGCCGGGCGACCCGTGTCCTTCGGATCAACACCAGAAAATCCCAGTTCCCGCAAATCCAGTTCGTCGGTAAACGCATCCACCACACGGACCGGATTATCTTCATCCACATAATCCTCAAGCGATGGCGGCAATAAAAACGTCTGATCACGATCCGATCCAACCACAAAACGCTTCATGCAACCGCCTCCAACAAAGCCGCTCAGACCATAGCGATAATCAATGCGTTTTTACACAGCCTCTCCCGAAAGCTGCAGTCTAGCTAGCAAACGTTACCTTGATGTGTTTCGATGTTCGATCAATGGTGAGCACGTTTCCATGTGCATCCGGACACGAAACCTGCCCTGGATAGAGGGTACATAGTCGGCTTGATCTAACGGCATTAATCATGCGTTCCGTGCAAACGAGTTCCCCATTTACTTCAAAAATATACACCTCGTCGAAACGAAACAGCGATTGAGTTCCTTCTGTTTGTGTGAGTTTTACAGCAAGGCTATCGCATATTTCGACACCCAGTAAACTTTCCAGAGCTTCATGATCACTCTGTGTTTCGGCACAACTGCTCAGAACAAGACAGGTCGCCAAGATACCGTACCGGAATCGTGTCATGTGAATTTCATAGAACTGCTCGATACAGCTGTCCAACACTGTGCTGAATATCGACCGCTTTTACGTCCAAAGCGGTCCTAAAGCGCATTGAAACAACAACCTTCACAAACAAAAAAGGCGGGAACACCATCGCATCCCCGCCCCTTAAAAACCATATGTCGATTTCGACTATGCCTGTTGCAGGTTCACCGCAGCTTCCTTGCCGTTACGGCCGGTTTCTACGTCATAAGTGATGCGCTGCTCTTTTTCGAGCGTCTGCATGCCTGCAGCCTGAACGGCTGTGATGTGAACAAAGCTGTCATCGCCGCCGTCTTCCGGTGCAATAAAACCATAGCCTTTGTCTGCATTAAAAAATTTTACGGTGCCTGTTGGCATAATCATATTCCTATTCAATTCTATGTACGGTCCCGCGACATTGCGGACCCAGACAGGTGTCGCCAAATTCGAGAAGAGGGAAAAAATAGCAGGCGGCTCTTGGCGAGCGCGCGGAAACAAGATTTCGTCAAAACGCGAGTATTAGCTCAGTCGCCCCTAGCAGTGAGAATGGACGCTGGCAAATGATAGTGCACAGAAGGTTTGAACCGCCCCGGGATTGCCGGAGGCTATTTGGTTTAAGTTACGCTGCCACGGGTGTTTCGTCCAGCGTAGCATGATAGTTTTTCTCAGCTTGTGCTGGCGGGATGTTTCCGACTGGTTCAAGCAGCCTTTTATTGTTGAACCAGCCGACCCATTCCAGCGTAGCATATTCAACGGCTTCAAACGAGCGCCAGGGACCGCGCCTGTGGATGACCTCGGCTTTGTAAAGGCCATTGATTGTCTCGGCCAAAGCGTTGTCATAGCTGTCACCAACGCTACCGGCCGATGGTTCTATCCCTGCCTCCGCCAAGCGTTCTGTATATTTGATTGATACATATTGGCTGCCACGGTCACTGTGGCGGACAAGGCCGCTACGATGCGCTGGCTTGCGATCATGCAATGCCTGTTCCAGGGCATCCGGAACGAAGCCTGCATGGGCTGTTCTGCCAACCCGCCAGCCAGCGATAGCGCGGGCATAAACATCAATGACGAAAGCCACATAGATAAAGCCCTTCCATGTGGCGACGCAGGTGAAGTCAGACACCCACAGCATATTGGGTGCCGGCGCATGGAACTGGCGGTTTACGTGATCGAGCGGACAAGGCCGAGCGGACAAGGCGCTGTCTTATCGCTGACTGTCGTGCGCACCGGTTTGCCGCGAATGACGCCTTGCAAACCCATATCGCGCATCAGCCGTTCCACAGTGCAGCGCGGGGCATCAAAGCCTTCGCGCTTCATCTGTCGCCACACCTTGCGGTATCCATAAACTCCGAAGTTCTCGGCAAATACACGCTTGATCCCTGGCTTCAAGACCAGGTCACGTTGTCCACGCACTGACAGTCGCGCCCGGTCTCTGCGCTTGGCAACGTGG
The DNA here is from genome assembly GCA_951813595.1 of uncultured Parasphingorhabdus sp. Taxonomy (GTDB): domain Bacteria; phylum Pseudomonadota; class Alphaproteobacteria; order Sphingomonadales; family Sphingomonadaceae; genus Parasphingorhabdus. The sequence goes on from CATOTQ010000001.1 coordinate 568,146, forward strand.
TCATGATAAGTGGATGGGGCGATAGGCAGAACCCTGCACATCGGCTCGACCCCGTATGTTCCACGATGACCGTCAATAAAGGCGATCATCTCTTGAACGGGCGGTCGAACTCCGCCTGAGCAAAATATGCTGATGCTTTGCGCAATATCTCATTGGCTTGCCGAAGCTCCCGATTCTCACGTTCCAGTGCCTTCATACGCTCTGCTGTATCTGTTGGAATACCAGCGCACCTCCCGCTATCGACTTCTGCCTTCTTGACCCATTCATTGAGGGTCTGAGGCACACAGCCTGTCTTCCCGGATATCGAGACTGCCGTCGCCCAGCGGGATGAATAATCCCCTGAATGATCCAGCACCATCCGTACCGCGCGTTCCCGTACCTCAGGTGAAAATTTGTTCGTTGGCTTGTTCATAATGGCTCCTTCTACTCATGAGTTGGAGCCTCCGACAATCCCGGGGCGGTTCAGATTTGAAGCTTGCGGGAAAGAGTGTAATCAAATGACCATGAAAATCCAGAAATATACGATAGCAATAGCCTTATCGATTAGCCTCACCGCCTGCGTTCCTGGTAACGAGCCAAAACCGCAGACATCACCACAAGACCTTTTTTTCGAACGCATCTCGTTGCTTTGTGACAAAGCATATGAAGGAAAACTGGTTTCCGATGAGGAGGTTGATGCCGATTTTCGAGGCAAAGCAATGGTCATGCACGTCGCCAGATGCAATCCGGACAAGGTCGAAATTCCCTTTCATGTCGCCGGAGAAAATGATCAATGGAACCGCTCGCGCACCTGGATAATTACCCGCACGAAGGAAGGAATACGCCTTAAACATCGTCACCGGCACGAAGATGGTTCACTCGACACAGTCACCAATTACGGTGGCGATACCGACGATGAGGGATCAGCGGAGCGACAGGAATTTCCTGTTGATGGAGAATCAATCACATTGTTTCAGGCCAATGAACTGGAAGGCTCCATCACCAATATCTGGGCTGTAGACATAACAGCTCCCGGCCAGAACGATGCCAAATTCGCCTATGAACTGCGGCGTCCCGATGGACCGAACAAACGCTTCTTCCGCGTTGAATTTGACCTTTCCAAGGTAGTCGACGCACCGCCTCCAGCCTGGGGAGATTAAGTCGCATGGCCGCTCAACTTACGGTTGGCATACTCATGGTGTTGCTCACTGTCCTGATCCACGGCGCCGGAATATTTGGTCTGGCCCGCTATCTACGTATCGAACGCCGGGATGAGCGGGAGGAGCATATCCATCCAACTTCGCCGCGCGGGATGTTTGTCACACTGGTACTCGTGTTCGGCCTGTTCGTTCTCCACGGAATTGAAATCTGGGTCTATGCAGTCGTTTACCGAATTGTCGATGCGATCCCCACCTTTGAGCAGGCGATATATTTCTCCACGATCACCTACTCGACCACCGGCTATAATAGCGAAGGCCTGAGCACCGATTGGCAGATGATCGCGGCGATTGAAGGTCTGAACGGCTTCCTTCTGCTCGGTTGGTCAACCGCCTTTTTTGTCACCGTGGTCGCCCGGTTGGGGCGAGCTAAGTGATTGAGAAAAAGAGTAAAAGCCGCTCCTTTTTCCGTTATCTATTGGCACTATTCTACTTGATCGCAGGTATTGCACATATCGCCTCTCCCGACGGATTCCTGAAAATTACACCGGGCTGGGTCCCCTTCCCCGAGCAGGTGGTTTTCCTGACCGGCCTTGCTGAAATTGCCGGCGCTGTCGGCCTTGTGATCCCGCCGCATCTCATCCCGAAGGCCCGCTATGCGGCTGGCATTGGTCTAGCTCTTTATGCACTTTGTGTATGGCCAGCGAACATCAACCATGCAGTCAACAATATCGCCATTGGCGGAGAGACGGCGAGCTGGTGGTACCACGGCCCGCGCCTTTTGTTTCAACCAGTCTTTGTATGGTGGGCACTGATAGTCGGCGGCGTAACCAACTGGCCTTTCCGAAAACAATCAGGCACCTGATAAATCAAGCAGGCTATCCCGCTGCGTTTCGCACATTTAGCTCCCGCACTGTTTCCTCATGCTTGGTACGGTCGATCTTGTAGAAACCGATAATGCTAACCATGGTCAGCCACAGACCCAGTATCACCGGTACATAGACCGCGCCCAGCCACCATAAGGTATCTTCCGACAATTCACCCTGTGCAGCTCCTGCCGCCACACCTACTGCCGACAGAACAAAGCCCGCGATCACAATGCCAAAGCCTTCACCAAATTTTCGCATGAAGGTCGCTGCAGCAAAGAACAGACCTTCGGATCGATTTCCGGTTTTGGCTTCACCCTGCTCCACTAGATCAGCCATCATAGAAGCAGCCAGAATTTGGTAGCAAATGATGAGGCCAACATCGATAGTATTGGTAATCAGCACGATCCAGAAAATCTCCGGTGTTCCATTAGCTGGAAGCAGATCAAACAATCGCAAGAAGATCGGCATAGGTGCGCCGATGAAGGCGATCAGACCAATGATAATGGCACCGCGTTTTTTGCCAATTTTTTTGGTCACCCATGGCGCCAATCCGCCACCTATAAAAGCGGAGAAGAACACACCGAAGGTGATCGCGCCGATTTGTTCAGCCGAAAAACCCCAATAGTAAGTTGTGAAATAGAATGCGAGACCTGCAGCAAATCCACTGGCTATAAAGCCGAGCAACGATGCAAAAAACAACGCAAAGAAAGATGGACTGGCCACCGTCTGATAGATTTCAGAAAAAATCATCTTTAACGTCATGTCACGCTTTGGCGGCGGCTGACGGAGTTTTGGAATGTAATGGTGAGTCCCCAGCGCAGAAACCATGATGGCGATGAATATCAACAGCGAACCAACCATTCCATAGAAGGCATAAGCGTCAGGATTGAACTGGCCATTGGTGATCGTCACCGTAACGAATGCGGGAAAGATCAGTGCGAACAAAATCACCGACATCGCATTGCCGCCAAACCAGCCGAAGAAATATCGAAAGCTGATGACGCTGCTGCGCTCGTCATAGTCATCGGTCAACTCCGGAGCGAGGGCGGCACTAGGGGTCTCGTAAACGGTTATGAACGTGCGGATCATTATCGCCATCAGCAGGATGTACCAGAACAACGCCTGATCGCTCCATCCTTCGGGCGGTGTCCAGATGAAGTAATAACTCAATGCCACAGGGATCGCAGCTGCATACATAAATGGGTGCCGGCGTCCCCATTTCGAACGAAAATTGTCCGACCAGTAACCAACGATTGGATCACTCATCGCATCGAACAACAACGCAATCATGATGGCTATGCTGACCAACCGCGAGTCCATGCCCACCACTTGGGAATAGAAAATCAGCAGAAAATATTTGAGACCATTGTCTTTGGTTCCGTAAGCTACCGATCCAAAGCCATAGGCCAGTTTTGTCCAGATTGAAGGTTTTTGAGCGGTTTCACGCACTATGGCCGTATCGCTCAAATCGTCTCTCCAGTGCGACTTTTTCTAATTACTGTATCTCTTATCAGGTGCCAATGCGGCCCTGTCAAGAAAGCGCCATTGATCGCGCAGCGCGACCATGGTCGAAATGTCGGTGGTCTGGATTGTGCCTACATTGTCCAGAAGCAACTCGCTCTATATAAAAAAGTACAAATTCCGCTGAAATCCTCGGCGCCAATGCGGGCAGCTTGGCCACCCTTGCCAGCCCAACTGAAAATCCGGTACTCAAGCCTCCACGATTATCTGCACCGGGGAAAATCAATGAAAGTCTATGGCTGTAAAATTTCCTACTATACCGGCAAGCTCGAAGCCTATTTGCGGTATCGTGGAATAGCCTATGAGAACCATCCGACCGTCGGCAAGGAAGAAAAGCTGATCGCCGGAGCCGGTGCGGTACAGATGCCAGTGGTCGAGCTGGATGATGGCCGGTGGATGACTGACAGCACGCCGATGCTGGCTTGGCTGGATGGCGAACAGGAACGCGCCGAGAAAAAGGGGTGCGGCATCTATCCTGAAGATCCGGTGCTGCGCTTCGCAGCCCTGATGATCGAAGATTATGCCTACGAATGGCTGTGGCGACCGGCGATGCATTATCGCTGGAGCTATCGCAATTCACGGAACTATGCAGCGCAAGCGATTTTTGAGGATATTGTCGAACCGCAAAAATTGTATCCGCGTTGGCTCGCAATCTGGATGATCAAGCGGCGGCAGCTAGGTGGTTTCGTAAAGGGCGACGGAGTAAATGCGAAGAGCCGTGCCCATTGTGACCAAACCTATCTGAAGGCGCTCGACCTAATGGAAGCAATACTGGCAAAGCGGCCCTATCTACTGGGTGATGCGCCAACCATAGCTGATTTCGGGATGATGGGGCCAATGTTCCGACATTTCGCGATGGATCCCTATCCGGCGGAAATAATGCGGCAACGGGCTCCGGGCGTTTATGAATGGGTAGCACGAGTGTGGAACACAGAGGCCGGTAACGCGCCTAAACTGGTAGATAAGATTGATGATGAACTGGCTGCGCTGCTGAAAGAATGTTGCGAAACCAATCTGGCGCAGCACCGGCAGAATGCGGAGGCTTTAGGCGAAGAACTGGGGCGTTTTGACATGATCATTCAAGGTACGACCTATGAACAGGTTCCATCTTCGCGCTACCGAGTCTGGTGTCTGGAAGAACTGCGCCGGGAATGGAATGTGCTGGATGAAGCCGCGCAAGGAAACCTGAAGGCTTGCCCCAAAACTCCCGAAGCGGATATATTGTGGGATGACGGCGGATTTGCGCCTTCCAACTATGACAGCGAACGCAAGGCGCCCTTCAACAAGGCGATCAATGTCTTCGGCGATGGTGTGCCGCCGAAGTGACGGGTTAAACCGTATTTGAAAATGCCTTTTTATGCCAATACCAGAAAATGGGAGGCAGGATGAGTTCCAGCGCCCATAGAATCTGGAAGAATAGATTGGGCGGACCGACTTGAACGGCAGAAACGATCCGCGCGCAGCCCCCAAGGAAGAAAATCAGAAGCAGAAAATGTAACGTGCCGGCGCGTGCGCGCAGATTTCGACTGCACCAGATCAGAGCGGCACCAAACCCGAGAAACAATGTCGCATAAAACCGATCTTCACTGTCCATGGTGGCATTAACTGGAACACCGCCGGGAATGGCGGAAGGGCCGATAGCTATGTGAACGAGGGCAATCCCCATGCAGATGACACCGAAAATCGCAATGAGGAACCTGAGCGCTGTTTGCATGGATCACGGTCCCTTCCGACATGTTACGGTTCGCAATATAGATGCCCTAACTCTATTGATCGATGCGATATGCAAATGAACGATATCGACCTTCGCGAACACCTCAGCCAACGTTCAGCATTTTGCCGTTAGTGACAATCACCCGGTCGCCCAGCTTCACTTGCTCAAATATTTTGGCCGCAAATTCGGTCGGAACACCGATACAGCCCCGTGTCCCCCACCCCCATCGGACGTTGGCACCATGTATGGAAATACCATCATTGGTCATCCGGAGCATATAGGGCATCGGCGTGCCATATATGTTGGAGACGTGATTCTTGCTTTTCTGTGTAATGGGATAGACCCCGGTAGGCGTAGGTTTCAGCGCATCGCCAAAAGAGATTACGGCAGCGCCAATTTCATGACCATCCCGAAACACTGACATTGATTCTGCTTTTAGATCTACGGTAATGATGATTTCACCATTGGGCACGCCTTCGTCATCCCAGATCCAGAAACCGTGGACAAAGGGTTCGTCAAACTTGAGGATGCGTTTTACGGTGAATTGATCGTTCAGTAATTTTGGCTCGCTAAATTTGCCCGCTAGACTGGTTTTCTTCAGTTTAGAGTCCGGTTTTTCGGCTTGCTGGGAAAGACCGTTTGACGATGCAGGTTTGACTTCGGCAACAGCAATATTCTGAATTTTAGATTCTGTAACCGCAGCCCGCAATGCATCAACGCGGACAATAGCTATCGTCGCCAAAACAATGACGATGAAAATCCCAAACCAGAAAATGCGTTTGCTGAATTTTGTATCAACCTGACCAGACATGAAACACTCCAGTTGTCTGAGATCGGACTATGCAGTTTTTGGCCAAATTCCAGGCATTTTCTGGCACTGTGTCGCCGCGGCACGGCATATTGGAGAAAGTTAAAAAGCAGCGTTAAAGGCTAGGATTTCCAGAGATTGGGATCACTTACCCCTATATGACCATAGTCAGGATCAATCGCGTGATTGCAGCAAGCCGTTGTTATCGCTAGCAGTTCGCTAGTGACCCAATCCGCGCCTCATCCATTTTCAATCGCCAATTACCGCTACCTCTGGTTCGCGCGCCTCATGTCGATGTTCGCGCTCTATGCGATGATGCTTATAATCGGCTGGCAGGCTTATAATCTCGCGCGTGAAGATATGGGAATTGGTGCGTCGGCCGGAATCCTGGGATTGCTGGGACTGCTGCAATTCGTGCCGCTTTTCATCCTCACCCCGCTGGTCGGATGGGTGGCCGACCGCCTCGACCGTCGCTGGATTTCGCGCGCGGTGCTTGGAGTACAGGCAGCCATTGCGATGCTTCTCGGGTTTCTGACCATTGGCGATCAGGTCAGCCTGTGGTGGATTTATTTCATTGCCGTTTTGCTTGGAATTTGCCGGGCTTTTTTGGGGCCAGCGATGACTTCATTGGCACCCAATCTGGTACCAAAGGCATCGATCCCCCGCGCAATTGCCCTGTCCACAATTGCCTGGCAGGTCGGCGTTATCGCGGGGCCGGGTATGGCCGGTCCGTTGTACAAGATAGCGCCATCACTACCATATTTTCTTTGCGCCGAGCTCTACGCTTTCGCGACTTTATCAATGTTTCTTATTGGACCCGTACCGCGTGTAGTGATGGACAAAACCAAGGGACCAATCAAACAGGTAATGGATGGCATGTCCTATGTCTGGACTAACAAATTGGTGCTGGGCGCGATCACACTGGATTTACTGGTCATGTTTCTTGCCGGAGCAACGGCTATGATTCCAGTTTTTGCAAAAGACATTCTGAATGCGGGCGAGATAGGATTGTCATTGCTTGCAGCGTCTCCCGCTGTTGGCGCTGTTATCGTCGCTGGCATCTTCTCCTTTGCGCCACTGTCCAAGAATGTTGGCAACAGCATGCTCGTCGCGATGGGAGTATTTGGACTCGCAACCATCGGCTTTGGGTTTAGTAAATCGCTCCCTCTTTCCATGCTATGCCTTGCGATATGCGGAGCGGCAGACATGTTTGGTGTTTATGTGCGTAGCTCGCTCATTCAATTGCACACTCCAGATGCGAAGAGAGGGCGTGTCAATGCGGTCAGCCAAATGACCATCAGCGCATCTAACGAATTAGGCGATGCCTTGTCCGGAGGCCTTGCGGTTCTCTTCGGACCAATTGCGGCCATTGTAGCTGGCGGCGCAGGTGCTATAGCAGTGACAGGATTATGGTCTCGTCTTTTTCCCCAATTGGGTGCAGCAAAAACGTTTGATCCACCCGATGATCTTGATGACAATGAAGTCGAGCCAGTTAAAACTTGAATATTAGGAGCTAGAAATGATCGCCAACAGCATTCTCGAAACCATCGGCAACACACCGCACATCAAAATTCAGCGCCTGTTCGGTAACGCTAATGTCTGGGTGAAATCGGAACGGTCCAATCCCGGTGGGTCGATCAAGGATCGTATCGGCCTCGCGATGATCGAAGATGCGGAAAAATCTTGTGCCTTGCAGCCGGGCGGTACAATTATTGAGCCAACTTCTGGCAATACCGGGGTCGGTCTCGCAATGGTCGCTGCAGTAAAAGGCTATAAGCTCGTTCTAGTCATGCCGGAGTCCATGTCCATCGAACGTCGCCGATTGATGCTCGCCTATGGTGCCTCGTTTGACCTCACACCCAAAGAAAAAGGGATGAAGGGAGCCATCGAACGCGCCACCGAATTAGTCGATTCAACACCTAGTTCATGGATGCCCGCGCAATTTGAAAACCCAGCCAATTTTGAAATACACAAGCGCACGACGGCTCAGGAAATATTGGCCGACTTCAAAGATGATCCCCTCGACGCCATCATTACCGGTGTTGGCACTGGCGGGCATATAACCGGCGTTGCGGAAGTGCTGAAGGAACATTGGAGCGGCTTAAAGGTTTACGCAGTGGAACCAACCGACTCCCCCGTGATCAGTGGCGGTCAACCGGGACCGCATCCCATTCAAGGAATCGGCGCGGGATTTATCCCTGAGAATTTACATACGCAATCGATTGATGGTGCTATACAAGTTGCTCCAGCCGATGCCAAAGCAATGGCACTGCGCGCTGCCAAGGAAGAGGGGATGCTTGTGGGAATCAGTTCCGGCGCGACACTGGCCGCTATCGCACAGAAATTACCTGAGCTTGGCGAAGGCGCAAAAGTACTCGGCTTCAACTATGACACGGGTGAGCGCTACCTGTCCGTACCGGAGTTTCTTCCCACCGAATGAGTTCGATTGAAGTCAACACTTTCACCTATCATCATGGTGATGTTGAACTGGCGGGCTATTTGGCTCAGCCAAGCCGTTATCCGCGCGCGGGTATATTAATCGTTCCGACTATTGCCGGTCCATCGGATCTAATGTTTGATCGTGCCCGGTGGCTGGCGTCCTTGGGCTATTCGGCCATGGTCTGTGACATTTATGGCCAGGGCTTTGTCGATGATATGAAGCAGGCTAGAATGCTGGCGGATGAACTGCGCAGCGATGCAGATCACTACCGGGAACGATTTCGGGTTGCATTGGAAGAACTGCGCACCCGTTCGAAACTGGCCAACCACCGCCTTGCTGCGATTGGCTATTGTATGGGCGGCGAAATTGTACTGGAAATGGCGCGAAGCGGTGAAGACCTCGCTCTGGTCGTCAGTTTTCACGGCCTTCTAGCAACACCGCTCCCGGCGAAGCGAAACAAGGTGAAAGCGCGCCTTTTGGTGTGTCATGGCCGCGCAGATCCATTGGTTCCGCCAAAGCAAGTGCGCACCTTCCTTGAAGAAATGGATGTCGCGGGTGTGAATTGCCACCTTCATATCTATTCCGGCGTGGTGCACGGGTTTACCGATCCGGCCAGCGACCATAAATCCATGGATGCGGTCGCCTATAACGGCTCGGCGGACCGGCAAAGCAAGGCTGCCATGCTGAGCATGTTTGAAGAATTGTTCGAGCCGAAAAGGACGCCGGATCACTAATGTAATCCGGCGTAAGTATATAGTTGGCCTTTAGTCAGGCTGCCCGTCGGCATTATCATCAAGCAGATCAGGCTTCCCATCGCCATTGGTATCCCAGGCATCAGGCTTCCCGTCGCCGCTGCGGTCCCATGCATCGGCAGTGCCGTCTCCATTGGTGTCAATAGTTGGCGCCGGAATTTCTGATTCCATCGCATCTTTTGCTTTCTCGCCATCAGGAGAGGCCGCCGCAGATGTCGCGACGGAAAGACCAACGCCTGCTGTAATGAGATAAGGCGTCATCCTGCGAAAACGTTTTGGGGCTGGTTTGGAATGCATTGCATATACTCCTTATGCAGATGATTCCCCTGTCTTGAGAATGGATGCAGAAAGTACCGCAATACGTCTAGTACGCTTCGACAGCCTGCTCTAAAACGGCGCTAAATCAACATTTTCTACCATTTGTCTGGTTCAAAGCACCATTAAGCCCATCTCGTTAGGTTCGGTGCCCTTGACAGATTCTTGGCATCTGTTGGTCGAATTTTTGTCATATTTAACAATATAATGTGATGCACAGGGTCGCGGGGCAATTCACTTTGGGATTGTGAAAATGGCCGAGATCAGTGCAAATACCTCGTCAGATAACCCGCTAAAAAACCGTCCTTTCCTTATCAGAATGGGAAAGCGTTTACGCGGAACCGTGAATCGAATTTCTTCCGCGCAATCAAGGATCCCGACAACACCACTGGTCGAAAGTTCGTATTTTGATTGGACTGAACCAATTGCAGACGATTGGCAAATCATCGCAGAAGAGGCACGCTCAATATTGCGTTTCCGAGATGCTGTCCCACCGCTCAAAGAGATTTCGCCCGATCATGCGCGTATTGCCGGGGATGGCAATTGGCGTTCCTTTTTCCTGTTCGGATATGGTTATGAAGTGACTGAAAATTGCGCTCGCGCACCAAGGACAGCTGAATTGGTCCGGCAGATTCCAAATCTGAATTCGGCATTTTTCTCGATCCTGGAACCGGGAGCAATCATTCCTCGCCATCGCGGTGTCACCTGCGGATTGGTGACTTGTCACCTTGGGCTGATCATTCCCAGCCAGCCCGAAAAATGTGTCATGCAGGTTGAAAACACTGACGTATATTGGAAGGCTGGCAAATGGCTCATCTTCGATGATAGCTATGCCCATGAAGTGCATAATGACACCCACGAACGCCGCGTAATCCTGCTCATTCAAGTAAAACGCCCAATGCGTCTGCTGGGCCGTGTGGCCAATGACCTGGCATTGTGGGGAATTCGGCGGTCTGAATAGCCCCTAGATTTCTAGGGTGTGAACCCAAATTAAGGTATTGATTTATTGTACCTTGGCTGATTCAAGTTTCCTGAAGGAGATTGGATGATGCGTTTTGACTTACCGGATGAAGAATGGGCCACCATTGCGCCTTTGCTGCCAGCAGCAAAGCAGGGGCCCAAGCGGATAGATGACCGGCTCATATTGAACGGAATATTCTACATATTGCGCACTGGTGCGCCGTGGCGGGATTTGCCGGAACGATATGGCCCTCGTACGACGGTGTATAATCGTTACATCCGATGGGCGCAGCGCGGGATATGGAAAGGCATATTCGATGCTTTGGCGCAGGAGTGTGAAGACGCGCTGGTGTTCGTAGATGCCAGTATTGTTAAAGCGCACCGGGCCGCCAGTGGCTCAAAAAGGGGGAACTTCAAGAAGCTATTGGCCGCTCACGAGGAGGCCGCACGTGCAAAGTTCACGCTGCTGTAGACGAGTATGGTCGGCCTCTACGTTTGGCAATCTCTGGCGGACAAGTACATGACAGCCAGATGATGGATGCTTTTCTCGATTGGAAAACGCCGCCCCTCGCTATCGTTGCTGACAAAGCCTATGGCAGTGCCCAAATCAGACAGCAGGTCACTGATGAGGGTGCGCTATGCGTGGTTCCTTCAAAAAGTAACGCACGAGAACCGATCCCGCACGATACCAACCTCTATGCCATGCGTAATATCGTCGAACGCTTCTTCTGCAAAATGAAAGATATGCGAAGATTATCAACCCGCTTCGAGAAACACGCACAAAACTTCCTCGCAATGCTACATCTCTTCGCTATCAAATGCTGGATTAAATGAGCCCACACCCTAGGCTCAGGACTCATTAACTAAGCCAGAAGATGACGGTAGCTGCGATAGCGATGGCAGACAAGAAGGTGTGAGCGCAGCGATCATAGCGGGTATGGATGCGCCTCCAGTCCTTGAGTTTTCCGAACATATTCTCGATTTTGTGGCGTTGGCGGCAGAGGCTTTTATCGAAGCTGGCTGGCAGCCGCCGCCCTTTGCGCGGCGGGATACATGGCGTGATGCGCTTTGCTTTTAATGCCGCTCGATACTCATCGCTGTCATAGCCTTTATCACCGGTCATGCAGGCGGCATGATCCGGAAGTGCCGGGTATGTCAGCTTTGCCCCGATATGGTCGCTCATCTGCCCTTCGCTCAGACACAAGATCAGGGGTCTCCCGTTGCCATCGCACACGGCATGCAACCTGGGAGTTCAGGCCGCCTTTGGTGCGCCCGATACATCTGGGTAGAGCCCCTTTTTGAACAGGCTGGAAGCTGTCCTGTGCGCCTTGAGGTGCGTCGCGTCGATCATCAGCACATCGGATTCACCAGCCTGTTTTACCAGCGCTGCAAATATCTGACTGAAGACCCCCAGCTTACTCCACCGGACAAACCGGCTATAGAGCGTCTTGTGAGGACCATAACCCGCTGGAGCATCACACCAGCGAAGGCCGTTCTTGATGACATAGATTATCCCGGAGAGCACCCGTCGGTCATCAACTCTGGGGACACCGTGAGACAGCGGGAAATATGGCTTGATACGGCGTATCTGTGCCTCGCTCAACATCGGTAAATCATTCATGCAAACATCTCCTTTGTGTGAAGCATGTTGAATCAACAACTTTAACGATATGCAAGCAATTTAATGCATCCTGAGCCTAGACACCTTCGGTATTCATTTTTTGCTGTCGTTCGAACTCTACCGGTGACAACATGCCGTTCCTAGCGTGCTTACGTTTTGGATTGTAGAGCATTTCGATATAATCGAACACGTCTTGTCTAGCCTCTTCGCGGGTTTTATATGTCCGGCGGCGTATTCTTTCACGTTTTAGCAGGTTAAAGAAGCTCTCGACTACAGCGTTGTCGTGGCAATTTCCACGCCTGCTCATCGAGTGTTCCAGATTGTGAGCCCTGAGGAATGATGCCCAGTCCATGCTAGTGAATTGAGAGCCTTGGTCTGAGTGGATCAGCACCCTGTGCTTCGGCTTCCTGCGCCACACCGCCATGAGTAATGCTTGCAGGACTACATCCGTCGTCTGACGGCTTTGCATCGACCAACCGACCACACGCCGCGAGTAAAGGTCGATCACGACCGCCAGACAGGCAAATCCTTGCTGCGTTCGAATATAGGTAATGTCCGTCACCCAAGCTTTATCCGGCACTGTGACATCGAACTGCCTATCCAGCGTGTTATCGACGACCATGGATGGCTTGCCATTGTAGCTGCCAGGGCGCCGTTTATAGCCAATCTGCGCTTTGCTCCCAGCCAAACACTGGCTAAGCGCGCCACTCTGTTGGCAGAGCATGTCTCACCCTGATCCAGCAGATCATCGTGAAGCTTGCGATAGCCATAGACTTTACCGCTCTCTTCCCATGCTTCCCGGATCAGTTCGGTCTGCCGGACGTCTTCCTTGGCCCGTTTGCTCAGCGGGTTCCTGAGCCATGCGCAGAAGCCACTGGGATGGATACACAAGCTGCGACACATCGCACGTACCGAAAACACAGGCCGATGCTCAGCAACAAACGCGTATCTCACTTTGCATCTCTGGCGAAATACGCAGTGGCTTTTTTTAATATATCGCGCTCCTCGGTCACCCGCGTCAGTTCGCGCTTCAATCGTCTGATCTCAGCATCCCTGCCATCATCACCGCCAGATGCCGATCCGAACTTCTTCTTCCACGCATAAAGTGAATGTTGACTAACACCCAAACGCCGTGAAACCTCTGCAACAGGATAGCCCCGCTCCGTAATCTGCGAAACCGCATCCCGTTTAAAATCTTCGCTGAAATGTATCTTGCTCACCTTCGTCTCCTTACCTCAAATTCAGGAAAGAAGGTGTCCAGAAATCTAGGAGCTATTCACATCAAGAATAAAATGTAAGCCGGTTTGCTTCTTATCTCGGCTTCAGCTTCAATCTTTGATCTGTGACATATGCTCGGCTATCCCTAGGCCTTCCCGCCTGTCATCCAATCGATAGCGCCAAAGTGAATAGCCCAAATGGGTGGTCATGCCATCACGGCGATTGCGCAGCGGAATGAAGTCAATTTGTTCTCCCTCAATCACATGTGCCGCGCCATTGCCTAGCATGATTTCCGCGCGCATTGAAACGGGCTCCAGGTCATCGTCCTTGTACTTTGTGACCATATTCAGTTCTGCGACTTCGTAGATTTTGTCGGACCCATCATGCATGAAATAGCCCTTGCCGCCTTCAGTTTGGAACAGCACGAAGCCGCATTCTTGATCGAAGTTTCCGGTATAGAAAGCGTGACGGGGAAATGCCTGCCAATTGCGTGGTCCCCAATTGTGATCGCGCCAGCCATAGCCATTCACTGCTTCTGCGGCTTTTCCGTCAATGGCGACCGACCCCGAAAAGGACGTGAGTTGATGCAGCCCTTTGGTATCCATTATGTCTTTCATTTCGGCGGTGTGCGTGTCTCTGTTGTACCTGAATTCAACCATGGGTGACTTCCCATAATGGTTGAATTCTAGCGCCAATTCGCGAACCGGTTCTTGAAATGCCTGTTTCGGATTAGCCAGAAGATGAGGATCGCTGAAATGAAAAGCTTCACCCTTATAGGCTGATCCAAATTCAATGCCGCCCGGGGTTACAACATTGAGATCCCATCCCGATACCTGCCAGGATGTATTGCCGGATATTTCGGGTCTTTCGTATTTGAAATATGCCGAGCGATCGCCGGGGAAGTAAAGCACGGTGGCTTCCGCATAGCCCTCATTGGGTTTATTGGCGACGCGAATGATGCCGCCGACAGTTTTGCCGGAGGCGGTTTCTCCAGCATAGTAAAACAGGTTAGACTCACTAAAATTAGAGGCCGATTGAATGTCGTGTAGAAAATCGTCTTCCGCACTGATGTCGCCGACAATGGCAATGTCCAACACTTTGTTCATGGCGCTTCTTCTCCGTATAATTCCAGCAAGCGATGTGGCGGGCTAACTGGCCTCCGCCTTTTCCATATAGTGCCAGGCCAGATCGATCATGGGGTCAAGATTATGCGCGGAAGATCTGGTAAATTCATTTTTTGCCGTGCCCGACTTGGCGCGCCCAATCACGCCGATGACGATGCTGGCCAGGCGATACAGATTGAACGCGATACCGTAGTTTAGATCCTTGGACGAAATTTCAATACCCACTCTGTCAGCGTAGCTTTTTGCATAGATCTCCAGCGATGGAATACCGAGCGCATCCAGATCGGTATCTGCCAGTGTCACTTTCCCAAACGCCTGGTTGACATTAGGCAAGTACCATTGCGACAAGTTGTAAGTGAAGTCTGCCAGCGGATGGCCAATTGTCGAAAGTTCCCAGTCCAGCACTGCTGCGATTTTGGGCGTATCGGGTGCCACGATAATGTTCGCGAGACGATAGTCGCCGTGCACAATGGATCGCCGGTCGTCGGTGATGAGATTTTCCGTCAGCCAGCTAGCCAGGTCTTTAAACCGTGGTATGGATTGATCCTGTTGCTGATATTGCCGCATCCAAAGATTGATTTGGCGCTCGAAATAATTTCCCGGCTTGCCGTAGTCCGATAGACCGACTTCATCAGGGTCGATGGAATGAAGCAGGGCGATCGTTTCATTCATTGAGTCATAAATCGCGGCGCGCTGGGCCGGGTTTGCATCGGGAAGCGTGAAATCTTCTGCCACGCTGCCATCGACATATTCCATGATATAGAATTCAGCGCCTATGACATCGGTGTCTTCACAGTAGAGGAAGGTTTTTGGCACGGGAAAATCAGTTTTGCCCAGCGCGTTGATAACGCGGTACTCGCGATCAATTGCATGCGCTCCCGAGACCAGTTTGCCGATTGGCTTGCTGCGCAGGACATACTGTCCCATGCTTGAATTCATCAGGTAAGTCGGGTTCGATCCGCCGCCAGAAAATTCTGTGGCAGACAGATTTTTCAGCGAGCTGCCGAGATGCGATCCAAGATAGTCTTCAAGAGCCCCCAGAGGCAATACTGAGGCGTTCGCCGAACTCACGCTTAACTTCCGCTAACCCGTTTTTTCACGGCCTCTGCCTGCGCCATAATATTATCAACCAATTCCTTGCAGGTTGGAATATCGCGGACCAGCGCTTGGCTCTGTCCACTGGTCCAGATACCGCCGTCCATATTGCCCTTGCCAAAAACTTCTTCGCGCGCGCGGGCGCCTGCCATCAGATGCTTGACGTCGTCAAAACCGGTTGTTGGGTCGCGTTGGATCGTCGCAACCTCCTCCGATACCGCATTGCGAGCGACGCGTGCCGTATTGTGCAGGTTGCGCCCAACAAGCACTGTATCAAGCTCGTTATTCTCGACGATCTTGCGTTTCATTTCTTCGGGGATTTGCGCCTCTTGTGTCGCACAAAAACGAGTGCCCATGTTCACGGCATCTGCGCCAAGAGCCAGTGCTGCAATCAGGCTGCGGCCATCGGCCATCCCGCCGCTGGCAACAATTGGCGTGTCGGGCAGTGCGTCAACCGTCGCTGGAAGTAACACGACCAACCCCACATCATCTTCGCCGGGGTGGCCAGCACATTCAAAGCCGTCGATACTGATCATATCCACGCCTTTTCGTACAGCTGAATCCGAATGACGTACGCTCGTGCATTTGTGGATCACCGTCACATCGGCCTCTTTAAAGGCAGGCAGATGATCGGTGGGAGCGCGGCCGGCCGTCTCGACAATTTTGAGACCACTTTCGATGATTGCCTCACGATATTCATCATAGGGTATGGATTGATGGAAGGCATGAGCGTAAGATTTACCCCAAAAGGCTTGTCGGTGAGCTCTTGCGTCTTGGCGATTTCCTCTTTCAGTGCCTCACCAGATGGGTATATATGAGCGGTAATGAACCCTAGTGCTCCTGCATTTGCAACAGCGGCAACAAGCTCGCCATAACCGACGCCGGTCATGCCACCCATTAATATCGGCGTTTCAATTCCAAACTTTTCGGTAATGCGTGTCTTGATCATATTTCTTCCAGTCATTGGTTGTTGTTTCTGGATCCCCTTTGTTCAGGGACGCCGACTTTGCGGTCTGTTGCAGCAATTGCCCAAAAAGGGAAGCGTGGTGGCAGGAGCTGCCACCACGCTCAGTTCGGCCAATCCCCCGATTTGGCCTGGGAGTTCAAAATCTTGCGACCCTTGATACATAATATGTAATATGTGTCAATTGCTGGGAAGTAAAGTTGTAGATTTACGCGCCATCGCATCCGCCTTTTTGCGCAATTCGAATGCGTAGGAGCGATAATAGTTTCGGGCGGTCACATTGAGCACCTGTTGTGCTCTGGCGTCCAACAGGTCTGCTCGGGTTAGCAGCAAGGCCCGGTCATTGGGAGAAAGCTGGAGCAGGTAATCTGACAGCTGTAACGCCCATTGATATTGCTGTGCTTTCTTTGCTTTGTTCATGGCCTCTTGCATAGCCTGAGGTCCACCAGCCAATTGCACCATTTGTACAGCCTTCTCTTTCGGCGCCAGCGGGAACAGACTGGTTGGATTGCCGTCAAACCAGCCCAGATAGCCGGTGAAAATCGAACGCACACCCCAGTCGGGATGGCCATAATAGGGCCTGAGATAGTCAAGATTTTGATATTTTTCGGGGAGCTTTGCATAGCTGACCAGCTCATCGGGGGTCAGCCCTTTTTCCATTCCTTCGACAGTCTTATCAAAGACATATTTCACTGCATCGCGGTAGTTGGTCAGGACTTTGGTGGTTTGAGCCTCACCAACAATCGGACGCGTATGTCCGCCGACCAGATGATGCGGTTTCTTTTCCAGCATCGCGGCCAGGCTTTTGACCCAGGCGTTCACATCGCGATAGGCTGTTCCGCGAATGGCATAAAGATTGGGCCAGGATTTGTAGAAATTGTCGCCCGCAAACACCACACGCTCTTCATCAAACCACACAAACAGCTGATCACTGGTTTCTCCGCTCGCCGCCACAAGCTCGAGTTTTAAACCGGCAATATCCAGTGAGGTTCCAGCATCACGAAATGTATGAGTGGGGCTGACAGGTTTGCTGGCCTCACCGGCGTTCGGATCAGGCGCGGGGAAATAGCGCGCACCGATGCCAACATGCTCTATACCATCCTCGGGAACCAGGACACCAAACTGCCGGAAACCGCGAGTTTGGTAAACAGCCTTCAAACCGGCCTCCGCAAACTGCCCATCTTCAACATTGAAGGGCTCCCGCGCCCAAACTTGGGTGCCATCTTCCATAAAAGCTCTGGCACCGCCCGTGTGATCACCATGACCATGAGTGAAAATAATGGCTTTAACCGGCAGGTTCGTGATTTTTCGGAATGCGGCCATCACCGCTTTTCCCGCAGCCGGATCAAGACCTGTATCGACAATTACCAAGCCGTCATCACCAACAATCATCGATACCGGACTCAATCCATAACCGACTGCGGTGTAGACGCTTTCGCTGACACGAATAATGTCCTGTTCGAACTCCTTGTTCCGCTCCTGCAAAAGCTGTCTTGTTTGCAATTTGTCTTGAGCGCTGAGCGCAGGCGCAAAACACAGCGTGGTGATGGCCAGGAAGCCTTTGTTAAGCACTGCTTTCATCAGTTGATGCATCCGACACTCTCCTATACTACAATATGAAACATGACACATTATATGGATAATGTATCGCTAGATTGACTTTGATACTATGTACAACTTCAGCTTAGATTGCCAATCGGGGAGGACCAATGAGAGATCCGTATAAAGTCATCGTGGCTGGCACCGGCGCGATTGGTACGGCAGTGCTTCGGGAACTGCTACGACGTCCGGAATTTGAGCTTGTCGGCGTAATGGGCTTCAGCAAACGTAAAGAGGGGCTGGATGTCGGCGAAGTGATTGGCCAGGGAGCCTTTAGGCATCACAATCACCAACGACAAGCAGGCCATAGTGGATATGGATGCCGACTGCGTGATCTGGAGCAGCTATTTCCCGATGCCGCATTTGGAAGAAGCGACCGAGGCGATGGTCGTCAAGCTGCTTGAATCAGGTAAGAATGTTATCAGTCCGACCTGCTTTCACTATCCACCTGTGCATGGTGAGGACTATGTTAAAAAATTCGAAGATGCCTGCCAAAAGGGCCAAAGCTGCTTGCATGGCAGCGGCGAAAATCCCGGCTTCTGGTTTGAGCGGGTAGCCATGACCCTATCTGGCCTGTGCAATGAAGTCGAATTTATGAAAGTCGACGAATATTCCAATTTGGCGCTCCAAACCGGTAGCGAAAAAATGTGGAACGCGGCTGGTTATGGCTTGCCATTGGAGGAGGCGAAAAAGCTGACAGCCTTCCAGGCAACTTGGGAAAAATACTATTTCCATGAAACGCTGAATTTCGCAGCCAAGTCGATCTACGGCAAGATGCTGGATGAGTTCAAAATGAGCAGCACATATTACACCACGGATAATGCGTTTGAATTGTCAGTGGCGAATGGCGATCGATTCGACATGGCCTTTCCCAAAGACTCCGTCAAAGCATCTACGCACCGCTTTGAAGGATATATTGATGGCGAGCTCAGACTGAGCGCCAGCGCCAGCGGTTATTTGAGCGAGGAACATTCGCCCTATGTCGGCAAAGAGGATTCCAGCTGGGATATCGAAATTGAGGGCAAGCCGACATCGGTGAAATGCACGGTCGCGGTGAAAGCCTCTTTCAGAGACAGTCTGTTTTTCCACCCGGGAGATGACACCAGCCCGCTTTATTATGCAAGTGCGGTCCCGATCCTTCAATCGATCCCGGTCGTCTGCGGGCATGAGCCAGGTATTGTCTATCCCTCAACCTTTGCCAGTTGTGCACCGGATCTTCGCTTGCTGGAAAACCGAAAATCGCTGGTTGGCTAGCAGCCAGACTAGGGATTATACCAGATCGGCGAACTATAGGTGCGCTCCTGAATGCTCGTCTTCGCGTCCGGTGCGAGTTTGATTCCAAAGCGTTTCGCATCGTACACCGGCCAGCGCGGAGTCGGAATTTCGAGAACTCGCACATAGTAGAATGAAGGTTGCTTTGGATCGAATTCAGGGTCGGTCCAGAAAGTAGCCAGCTGCGCGTCGCCAATGGAATCGCTCCATGTCGCATTTTTGATGTCTACTGTGTTGCCCACAGGAGGAAGCTTGCCATTGTCCAAAAGTGCGCGGCGGTGCGTATCGCCCCACGCAACGTTGAAAATCTTCTCATGGGTCCGGCCATCGGGGTCCTTCATCGCGCCGATCAGGAAGGTGGGGGTGCGCGTTTTCCCCGATAGAGAAATATCGCCGCCCATGGGGACACCCTTTTTGTAGCCCATGCGCGCGAGCACGGAGGGGTTGGCATCGGCAGGATCGAAAGCGAAGCCGCCAAAGAAACGCACCGTCATGCGCGGCCCGCTGGTCGCATAGACTTCGCCTCGTTTCATGGCATCGAAAATCGCCTCGTGGGTATTCTCCGTGGCCCACACCGCAGTGTAACCAGACGCGCTCGTTTCCGCAGTCTGCCATGTGTCAGGGTTGTTCACAATTCTGAGCATCGGCTCCGATGACCGGGTTGCGCGCGGCTCTATGTTCGCAAGTGCTCCAAAATAATTGTCTTCTTCACCGGTTGCGAGCCCGGTGTGACTGTCGGTGGAGCCGACCATACCGAAACGGTAGGGATTCGTACCAAACTTCCGTTCGAGCGCCAGTCCGTTCTTGAGCGCTTCACGGGCGTACTCATATTGCAACATCTCGGGTTTTTTCGGCTCCAAAAGAGTCGTATTCCCGCGGTCCCAGGATTCGAAATCCGCAAACTCATCATCTGGCGAGAGATAGGGATGGGCTTCGGTGTCACCCTTCATCTGCGTCGCCTCGTAGAGCGGTTCCCAGCGAATTCGCTTCTCAACATAGTCGCCGGTTAGGGGTTTTCCGGTTGCATGATTGGTTTCTAACGGAAACATCGTACCGTTCGACAGATTTGCGTTATGGGCGATGGCGAGTACCTGACCGCCGGTCATTTCCTCATATCGCTCCATCCATGCCCACAGATCCTGAGGATTTACACTTTGTGCAGCCGTGAAAGGAAGCATCTGCTTCGCCTGCTCGGCACTGTCCCGGTAAAGCACGTTGCGGTGGTCATTGCCCCCTCCTTGTGAAGGGGTCCATTCATACCCTATCATGGCTGTGAACCGTCCGGGCTCGTTGTAACGATCGGCCGCCGCAATGTTCCGATCCCATACTGATCGAAATACTTTCTCGTTTATCAATGGATTCGAAGCATCGCCCTGAACTGCGGAGATCAAGCCGAGTAGCGTCTTGCCGACGTCCGGCCCTCCCTTGAGGAGTTTCTCCCGCGCTTCGCGCAGCGCCGGGTTGGCGGTAAAGATTTCGTTGCCCTTGATCAGCTCATCAATCGAACCCATCAGGTCGAGTGGTCGGAGACAACCAGAAAGTCTAGCGGGCGTGCTAGGCGTGCTGCCTGTCCGCTCGACGAGACGACCTCTTCACCACGGGCGAAGCGGTAGGCGGCTTCGGCATCCAGAGTGGCTCCCACTGCGCGCGCGTCGAATGAGTTTGACGTGTGCAGATGCGTATCTCCCCACAATACTTCTGTCGGATATTCGGCCTCTGATAGCGAAGAATTATTCTGACCGAAGGTGCTGGCCGTGTCCCCGTCTACCGAAGGTGAGCAGGCGGTCGAGGCGGCCATCGCTACGACCGCGATAAAACCGCCACTCAGATACCTAAGCTTTGAGACTATATTTTTGATATCCATTTTTTGCTCGCTCAAAGTGTTTGGTACTTTTGGTATGCCCTCGCCCTCGTCCAAAAAAAATGGGCGGCAAAGCGTGGTTAAACGCTTCGCCGCCCAAACATGCTTTATAAACAGTGCTTTAGAAGCGCGTCGTCAGCGTCAAGCCCCATTCCATTGGTGCCTGCATGAATGCAAATTCGGAGTCGTCGAGAATAGGCGAAGAGAAAACAATCTGCGCCGCCGCCTTGTCGAAACAGTTACGGCACCATAATTCCAGACCGATACTATCATTCTCGGTGCTAAAGCCGATCCGGCCATTGAACTTGGAAAAGGCTTCCTGCACACGCGTTGGCTCAAGACTAGAGCTGGCATTATATGAGCTGTTGTAGAACCAGCCGCCATTTACAAAGCCCTTAAAGTTGTCGCCGATAGGTGTGCTGTAGTTAACGTTGACGGACGCGCTATGCTTTGGCGCGTTGTTTATGGTTTGCCCGCTCACGAAGCCCAGCAGCGGAAAGGGCTCACTATAATAGGCATCGGCGTATGTATATTGCGCGTTGATATCCAGTCCTTTAGCCGGGTTCAACACGAACTCGGCCTCAATACCCTTGGTTTTCACTTCAGGTGCAGCCACACTGTTGAAGCTGACGCCTGTAAATTGCAGCAACTGGAAATTGGTGAAAACGGAATAGAAGCCCGTGAGATTAAAAGTCGCGCGCCTGTCCCAAAATTGAGTTCTAAGCCCGGCTTCAAAAGCTTCAACCGTTTCTTCCGGGAAGGTAGAATCCGCGACGATAGCACCGAAACCGGCAAAGTTATTTCCGGCAAGGGCACCAATCGATCCTGCATCATAACCGGCCTGTCCGCCAAGAACATCCAGGTTGATACCGCCCGACTTATATCCGCGGGTATAGCTACCATAGATGCTGACATCATCCGTAAACTCGTAAGCCACAGAGACCGAGCCGGTTAGCTCATTTGCATCCTGATCAGCATCGAACGTTGACGCGCCCGGCAGAATAAAGAGATTGAAGAGCGGTCCGATATTGGTGGTGAACTGTCCCGTGCCGTTCTTATCCTCTGAGGTGTAGCGCAAGCCACCGGTGATGTTGAACCGATCGGTGATATCGACGTCCAGCTGGCCAAAGGCCGAAAATACGTCTGTGTCCTGACGCAGAATGGATTGTTGATTGTCGCCCGCAGTAAACCCGAACGGTGGAAAACCCGGAGTACCCGTAAGCAAGGCGTTAATGCCGGTTGCACCGGTACCAAAAGTAATGTCAAAATCCTGGCCAAGTTTTTCGTTTGAATAATATAAACCAGTAATCCAGTTGATAGAGTCACCTATTTCGCCAGAAAGTCTGGTTTCAAGAGTGAACTGTTCCTGCGTAACCATATTCGGATTGTTCGGATCGACAATGGTAAAATCGATAGATGTCTGATCCTGATCCGACGACGCGGTTTGTTCATAGTCCGAGTAGGATAGCTGCGTAAACCAATTGACGCTGTCGCTTATTTGCCAATCAACATCAATCTGAACGCCAATTTCTTCCTGATCGTCAAAGGTCGGAGTGTTACGGGCCGTCAGGAAGTCATCAAACTGGCTTTCTTCAGTTTGGACAGGCGCAGTGATTCCAACCGCGGCCAATCCGCCAGCATTGCCTGCGGTAACGAAGCCGCCAGCGTTGAAGGTAGACGCACCACAGCAAGTTTCGTCTGCTGAGAAGTAAGTAGCGATAAACCGAAATGACAGGTCCGGTGTGGGTTGAAATAGCAGCTGGCCACGAAGATTGATGCGGTCGCGATCATTGAGATCGCCCACACCCGGAATCAGGTTTTGCAGGAAGCCGTCACGCTTGTTGTAGTCTGCCGAAAAGCGGAAAGCCATCTCATCTTGCACGATCGGAACGTTGACGATGCCCCGCAGCTGCACGCGGTCAAAATTACCAACGGTTGCACGGGCAGAACCACTGAATTCGTCCAGTTCCGGCTTCTTCGTTATAACACTGATCGCCCCCGCTGTTGTATTGCGGCCAAACAGGGTGCTCTGCGCACCGCGCAACACCTCTATCCGCTCCACATCGGCAAAATCGCCTAATGATGTGCCAGCACGCGGCCTGTAAACGCCATCGATAAAGATACCGACAGAACCCTCAAAACCAATATTGGTACTGGAAGTCCCGACGCCGCGGATACGAACACTTGATTGAAAGCCCGATCCCGCGGAAGTTGTGATATTAAGGCCAGGCACGGAAAATTGCAGACTTTCAACATTGGTAACTGCCGCATTTTCCAGTGCGTCTCCGCCTAGCGCTGTCACAGATAGCGGAATGTCCTGAAGCGACCGCTCCCGCAAGGTCGCCGTCACGATGATAATATTGTCATCATTTTCCGCTACATCGGACTGGTCGCCTGTTTGCGCATGCGCTGCACTCAACGGCAGCATTGCAGCCGCTGACCCCAACAATATATGTTTCACCAGTCGATTGCCCGTACGCGCGTTGTTTCTTGCTGCAGACATAATGTCTCCTCCCTAAAAATTTGCGACCGAATTTGATTCTTCTCGTGCCGTATCCTGACCTTTGATACATATAATGTACTTTGTGTCAATTGCGGGGTGACAAAAATAAGAGACTGTGCCACAATCCGTTGCGTAATTGTCACAAGACGTAGTTGCGTAATTGTCACAAGACGTAATTGTCACAAGACATGGCTGAATCGGGGGCTTTGAGCTGGATCCTTGGGATTTTGGAGAAAGAGCGATGCGGGAATTTGATACAATCATCGAAGGTGGTTATGTTGTTGATGGTACTGGCGGTGCCGGAACCTATGCCGATGTGGGCATCGTTGGCGACGAGATTGCCGAGATAGGCAATCTGCGGGGTCGCCAGGCTTCTGACAGAATTGATGCCACCGGAAAGATCGTCGCGCCGGGCCATATAACCCAGCACACCCATTATGACGCGGCGCTTTTTTGGGATCCTTATTGTCTCGATGCCGGACGCAATGGTGTGACCACAGTTGCTAATGCCAATTGCGGTTTCGGATTTGCTCCGGTTCGAGAGAAGGACCGGGAGCGGTTGATGGGTATGATGGAGACAACCGAGCAAATCCCGGTTGCCCACCAACGGGCAGCATTACCCTGGAACTGGGAATCCTTCCCCGAATATCTGGAAGAGGTCCGCGGCCTTGCCAAGGGTGTGAATGTTTTGACCTATCTGCCACTTAATCCGCTGCTAGTATACGTGATGGGGATTGAGGCGGCCAAGTCGCGCAGCCCCAATGCAGAGGAAATGACCGAAATTCATCGTCTGATCAACGAGGGCATGGATGCGGGTGCGATCGGCATTTCCATGTCGGTGATGGGTGCTGAAGGTAACTCGCATGTCGATGTGGACGGAACCAGTATGCCGACCGATGCCATGGATCATGATGCTATAGTAGAGATTTGCCGCGCTCTCGTGGACCGCGGCGAAGGCGTTATCCAGATGCTACCGCAGATCGTTTATTTTGGCGACCGTTCGATTACTGAGCGCGTTGCTGAGTTGGTGAAAGGCACCGGCGTTCGAATTATTCACAACACTTTTCTCACCCATGACCAGCTGACGGATATCGTATCTTATGACCTGGACTGGCTCAACGAAATGCGGGCCAATGGCTGCGACGTCACTGTAGGCTGTTTGCTCAACCGTGGTTGGGTTGAATGCGGTATCAGGGAATTGGACACTGCCGGTGGCCAGCTGCCCGCTATCCGGGAAATCGTCGCCTGCAGTTCGGATGAAGAGGTTTTGGAACTCATTGGCAACCCAAGTTTCGTTCAGGGATTTGAGGAACAATATGCCAGTGCCGGCCCGTCAAATGGCGCGGCAGGTCTGGAAGGACAAACGGTCATCGCGGTTGGCGACAATGCAGAGCTTAAATCCTATTTGGGAAAAACCTTGGCAGAGATTGCGGCAGAGACCGGCCAGAGTGTGGTAGCCACCATGCTCGATTTGGGCGTGAAGTCCAAATTGAAACTGCAACTGAAGTCTGCGCCGATTTCAGCAACCACGCCGGAACAGGCATTGGAATATATGGCACATGCAGGGGTTGTCGGCGGTGGTTCGGACGGCGGAGCCCATACCAAGGCCTTTGGCATGGGACACTATGCGACAGATTTGTTGATTTGGCTGGTGCGGGAAGAGAAGCGATTGACATTGGAAGAAATGCACTTTCAGCTTAGCCTGAAAAGCGCAAAATCCCTCAAGGTTAAAGATCGCGGCGCGCTCTTGCCGGGGTTCAAAGCCGACATATTGATCTACGAACTCGACAGGCTTCATTTTGATATGAGCCAGTATGAAATCGTGCATGACATGCCCGGCGGCGACTGGCGGCGGCAGGCAAGGGCAGGGGGCTATGATTATATCATCGTCAATGGTGAGATTACGCATCAGGGTGACGAGCCCACCGGCAAAACGCCTGGAGCTTTTGGCCGTATCACTTCGGAATCTGTCGATCACTATGCCGTTGCCGCAGAATAGTCATTCATCTGAACGGCAGTGGTGGACGCATTAACATCTGTTTGGTTATAGAGACCGTGAAACCAGGATAGGGACCAACAATGTTGCAGGAAGTTAAAGACACCGGCGCAAAGACGAATGTCAAGGATAGCCCTCGCAACGAGGTATGCGAGGCGGCGTTACGGTGCTTTGAACGATATGGCCCACAAAGAACCTCCATGGCTGATATAGCAGAGGAAGCCGGGATATCGCGCAAAACCCTGTACAGGATTTTTGATGATCGCCCCGCTTTGATCGAATATATCCTGCAACAACGCATGCGAGCCCTTGGTGGAAAGCTGCGGAAAAAACTGTCCCGGATTGAGGGCTTTGAAAAAGCGATAGTGGAAGGATCGGTTTACTCCATGCGTATCAGCAGGGAGGACAAGCTCTTCAATGAGATTATCAAGAGGGATACCAATCACCGGATAGAGCTTTTTCTATTTGGCCCCCGCGATGAAATCAAAGCCGAAATAATCGAACTGTGGTCGGGTGTAATTCAGATTGGGCGCGAGCAAGGTTTGGTGCGCCCGGAACTGTCCGATGAGAGAATTGTCGAATTGCTTGCTAATGTGCATGCGTTGCTACTCATTCGCGATGATTATAGCGAAAAAGAACAGCGGGCGTTTCTGACTGACTTCCTGTTGCCCGCATTGCGGCCTGCCGGAGCTTGACCATAGAATACTGCCTGCAATGAGAAGTAGCAGTTTCAATACGAATGGCACTCGAAGACTCAGCGCATCTTAAATTTGATCGGCAGCGACTTCAGACCAGTGACAAAGGCAGCCTTGGTGAAGGCGGGATCACCATTTAGCTCAATACTGTCGAGACGGGGCAGTAGTTCGTTGAAGAAACTGGCAATCTCAATTCTGGCAAGATTCATGCCCAGACAGAGATGCGGACCTGCGCCAAATGCCAGATGAGGATTGGGCTTACGTTCAATATTGAAGGTGAACGGGTCATCATACACTTCTTCATCACGGCATGCCGATGAAAACAGGACAGCGATATGCTCTCCTTTTCGAATAGTCTTTCCGCCCAGTTCTACATTCTCGGTCGCCGTTCTGAAGAAATGCTTTACCGGCGATACCCAGCGGAAAAATTCCTCGATAGCCATTGGTATCAGCTTAGGATTATCTTTCAATTTCTGTAGCTGATCGGGATGACGAATGAGTTCCAGCATTCCACCTGCCGTAGTGGTGCTGGTCGTATCATGCCCGGCGGTCGCGACGATCAGGAAGTAGCCCATGATTTCCATGTCAGGCAGCGGCTCGCCATCTACCTTGGCGTTGGCCAGAGCTGTGGCCAGATCGTCACGTGGATTTTTCCTACGATCCTCAATGATGGGAGCGAATATTTCCTGGAATTCCATCAAGGTTGTTGCCATGCGAGCCATGAACTCTTCATCCATGTTGGCCACATCATCGTCAGATCCGCCGAAATTCTGTTGGGTCAGCTTGAGGATGACCGGGTCAAGCTCCTCCGGCAATCCTGTCATCGAATTGATGACGCGAAGAGGGTAGAGAAAAGCAACGTCATTTGCGAAATCGCACTCGGGCTGAAGCGATGCCATGCGATCAACAAAAGACTTTGAAATCGCATCAATGCTATCCCTGAAATTTTTAATGTGGTTGATCCGAAACCACTCCTGCGTAATTGCCCGGCGGGAGCGATGACGATCTCCATCCATTTGAATGAGCGTGTCCATTGGCCCAGTATCCCGGCCAAACAACTCCAGATTCTTCTGTTCCTGTTCAATGGTCATCAGCGCTGGCCTGGGACCAGCAAGAAATTTGCCCGCATTGTTTTCGACAAATTTCACATCCTCAGCGCGAGACGCCAACCAAATGGGGCGTACACCGTCCGGCTCAACCCAGATCACCGGTTCTTCTTTGCGGATCTGGGTCATGATCTCATGAACCTCTTCCGGATCGGCATATGTATCCGGCAGAAGCAATTTCGCTGCGCGTTTTGACAGATCCATGTTCAGGTCCTTTTCGAATAATTCCGTTCGACACAATTCACAAAATGTGTATCATGCCATATATTCATTACAAGGCTAAAAACATAAGGCCGTCAAGAGGAGAACAGAAGATGTCAGCATATCTAATCGGTTTGGTTGAAGTTACGGACCCATCCTGGCTTGCCGAATATAGCGAAAAGGTCAAAGTTCAGCTCGCCAATGTGGGCGCAAAATACCATGCACGGAGCACAAAGATCGAGTCTCTGGAAGGCGAAAAACCGACTCCTATGTCGATCACCATTATCGAATTTCCTTCAGTGGAAGTGGCCCGCGAATGGTATAAAACCGATGAATATCAGGAGCTTGTTAAGCTGCGTAGCGCGGGCGCGCAGACGGATCTCTGGTTGACCGAAGGTATGTAGAGAAAACCAAATTTGTTCTCTGAATATCGGCCGGGCCAACATTCAAAGCAGTGCCTGATTACGTTTGAACGGACCGATTCTCGGCTGAAACCTTTGCGCCGAAGCGGGTTGCATTTATCGGCAATACGCTGCGGTCCCATTTGATTTCCGGGCTCTGGATGATCGAGGCATCGGTGCCGCCGATGCTGGTGATCCAGCTTTGGGCAATTTTACCGCCTTCAATACGGAACGCCTGCACCCAATTCCATTCCCGCTTGTCGTGGCCAAGTTTCCACATGCCTGTGGCAATGGCGATGTAACCTTCTTCGATCACGAACAACTTCAATTCGCTCGCGGGGTCATTTTGCATCAGTGAGCGCCAACGATTTTTGAAGGCGGCCGCATCTAGTTCGACATCCGCATCCTTCATGTCATGGGAACGAACAATGCTGCACAAACAGTCCGCAGCATCGGTACCGGCCGCCAAATGTTCGAACCATTCCCGAACAATTTTTTTAGTAGCAGACATTGGTACCTGATTTTGGCCCGGAACCTCGTTTCCTGTCCAAGCGTCTTCGGGTTTGGGATAAGCTCTGATCTCGTTGCCTCCCATTCCCGGCAGCCAGGTCTCCGCAAGCCGACCGTTTTCCAGTCGGAACAATTGCACCCAATCCCACTGTTCTCCATCGCCGAACGTGTATCGCGCAAAGGTGCCGATGAAATCGCCTTCCATGACAGTGGCATATGTGAAGTCATTGACGATCTTGCCATCCATTCCCGCTTTGGTCATCGCCGTGTAGGAATCGATAGTGACTATATTGTTTGCACCGGTCACATCGTGCCGCAGATATTCCGGTGCGATACAATCCTTGATCTTCGAGCTGTCGGTTTTTCCCCACATTTCGTTGTACCAGCGTTCCATGGTGGCGCGGTTTGATTCATGACTAGAACTCATTGATGTTGCTCCTCAATGGCGACGGGAAACTTGTCCAGATAGTATGAAAACTCTTCGCGCACCTGATCCCGCGTTATGCCAAAATCGCCTTCAAGGTCGTAGACCACGCGCCCGCCCTGGCCGCCGCGTTGGAACAGGCCCGCCTGCTGGTCTACGCGCGCTTTCGCCTCATTCTCAAATGGCATACCAGCCGCTTCGTAAATTTCGGCGACCGGATCGTGATAGTTGGCCATTAGCTTGTCGAAATAGACATGCACGCTGCGGTCCTCAAATCTGTCAGAATGCTTCACTAGTCCGCGCAGAAATCCGTGTTGCATCCGGCGGGTGATATTTAAAATTTGTTCTTTTGTTACGCGCGAATAGCTCTGACGAATGCCGTAGCCAATCAATGTTATCAATGATGTGAAAACCGATGCCGGATCACGATGTGTGAATACCACCGTCGCATCGGGGAACACGGAATCCAGGGCATCAAGAGCGCCAAGATGTTGCGGGGTTTTAAGCAGCCATCTTTTGTCTGCATCGGCCTTCTTCAGCCATTGCAGCGCCTGCAATTGGCGGTACAGATATTCATAGCCGTCAATCTGGGCAGTGCCGTAGAACCAGCCGTCAAACTCCGGACAATTCCCAAAAAAGCTTGGCATGATCCCGTAGCCGCCTTTGATCATCACCTCCAATTCTTCGGTCGAGTCGTCCAAATCTACGTTGTAGAGTGTTCGTGCCAGCGGTAAAATTGAATGAAAAGCCTCGAACTTTTCGCGCGCTTCCTCCCGCCGGGTATCCGGCGCTTCTCCATCGAGCGTTGCCTTGCTGGGAAAGGGGCAGATTGACTCCCATTTTTTCAGTGTCATCAATGACGGCTCTTTGGAAATCAGTTGAAGGAGATAGGTTGTTCCAGACCGCGGCATTCCCGCAACGACCAGTGGTTCTTTAACCGGGCTCGCCGAAATTTCCGGATACTGGTCGAACATATATTCCATGCGGCTATGATCGACCATGGCCGAAACTTGTAACTGCTGCATTGTGAGCAACCCGAGTTTATGGACAGACCCATTGGCCTGCGCTTCTTCAAACGGTTTCATAAAGCGATCAAGAAACCCGTCATCAATTTTCAGCTGGACGTCGAGCTGTGCTTTGGCCAGTTCGATCAGCTCTGCCCGATCCATGCTGATACCAACCGCTTCCAGATCTCTCATTATCTGCGACGCAGCCGGTGTCGGAATGGGGTTCTCAAGATCGTCTATTCGTATTGTTTCCATATCGGCAGCCCCGTCAGTTTGGGAAAATAGGGTTGATGCAAAAAAGGTCGGACGTTGAGGTTACCCAGCTTCCTGCTTTTCACTTGCTGGCTCAAAGGTAAAACCCCGATACCCCTCATCTGCCACATTATGCAGTTGATCATAAAAGCGCACACCGTTGAGATGTCCGAGAAATTGTTTGGGCTTCCCGGGAATATTTGCGCCAGAATACCAGGAAGGGGTTTCAGGATAGAGCGTATGCTGCGCCATTCCATCAACCTCTTGCCCCCAGCTTTCCGCGGCTTCTCTGGTGCAATCAACAACGCCAAGATCGTTTGCCTTCATATGCTGCATGCAATCTGCGATCCAGTCGACCGTTTGCTCTGTCCCGAGCGGAATTGTGAAGAATACGCCGGGCGATCCAGGCCCATGAATGGAGAACAGGTTAGGAAAATCCGGAATAGATATGCCGAAATAGGTCTCAAAACGACCTTGCCATTTCTGTTTCAGGCTCACCCCGTCACGGCCCTTTGGATTGAGCTTCAGGATGGAACCGGAAACAGCATCGAACCCAGTCGCCAGAACCAGCATATCGATCGGATATTCAGCATCGGAAGTGCGCAGGCCTGTCTCGGTGAATTTCTCGATCGGATTTTCTGATATATCTACCAGAGCAACGTTGTCGCGATTGTAAGTCTCATAATATCCGTTGTCGAGGATGAGCCGTTTGGTGCCAAACAGATATTTGGGAGACAGCTTTTCCGCGAGTTGCGGGTCTTCAACAGTTTCCCTGATCTTGCTGCAAACAAAAGCTCCAATTTCTTCGTTAAGGTCCCGCTTTACCATTACACCTTTGAAGCTCTGGAGGGCCAGGCCGAAACCACCTCGCTCCCAAAGCTCCTCGTAAACCGCATGTCGTTCTTCAAACGTGTAGTCATCTGCCCTTTTGTTACTCATCTCGAAGGGAAATCCCGCAGGATTGTTGCGCATCTGCTCGCGTATCTCTCCCCATTCAGCACGCAGTTCTGTCAGCTCTTCTTTTGAAATCGGCCGATTGCGTGCCGGCATGGTATATTGGGCGGTACGCTGGAACACGGTGACATGATCAGCTTCCTTGGCGATCTCGGGAATGGCTTGAATGCCAGAAGAACCCGTCCCGATCACGCCAACGCGTTTGCCTTTGAAGGATACTTCTTCGTGGGGCCAGCGACCGGTATGGTAACATTCACCGCTGAAGTCATCGAAGCCCGGATAGTCAGGCTTGTTTGGGACGAAGAGCACACCCAGTCCGCAGATCAAAAACTGCGCTGAGGCTGTTTCGCCTTTGTCCGTTTCTATGGTCCAGCGCTGGGTTTGTTCATCAAAGCGTGCGTCAGTGATCCAGGTGTTGAACTGGATATCCTTCTTCAGATCAAAGCGGTCTGCAACATGTTCAAGATAAGAGAGAATCTCCGGACCGCCCGACTGGGTTTCGGTCCAGTCCCATTCTTCGGCCAATTCTTTTGAAAACATGTAGCCGTAATAGGG
Source organism: uncultured Parasphingorhabdus sp. (assembly GCA_951813595.1). GTDB lineage: Bacteria > Pseudomonadota > Alphaproteobacteria > Sphingomonadales > Sphingomonadaceae > Parasphingorhabdus. Next base: position 600,019 of record CATOTQ010000001.1, read on the forward strand.
AGTGCTCGGGCCGTCCACGCGCGCGCCAGGATAGCGATTATACCACCAGGTGCCGCCGACCCCGCCCGCAGCATCAAAGGCGCGAACTTTAAGTCCCTCCTGATCTCGCAGCTTGTGCAGAGCGTAGAGGCCGGAGAAGCCTGCGCCAATGATGATGGCGTCATAGACGGGTGTTTCGCTTGCCGCGTTGGTCATTATCGTCCCTCAAACTTTGGTTGCTGTTTGTTCAAGAAGGCTTGGACCGCATTCTTGTGATCCTCTGTATCGAAAGAGCGGATCATATTCGCAGATTCCAGGTCGAGGACCTCACCCAAAGTTGCCGAGTGTGAAGCGATCAGATTCTGTTTTATAAGGCCGACAGCGACTGTGGGTAAATCTGCCAGGCGCTGGGCAAAGGCCCGAGCGGCCTCGTTGAACTCAGTGGCAGGTGCGGATCTGGTTACCAGTCCGATGTCGCGCGCCTCTTGTCCGGTCAGGACGTCTGAAAGGTACATCAGCTCATAGGCTTTTGCGGGGCCAACGATACGCGGCAGGAAGTAGGACAAGCCGCTGTCTCCACATGCCCCGATCTTTACGAAGGCCGTTGTCAGTTTTGCCGTGTCCAGACTGAACCGCATGTCGCAGGCGAGTGCGAATACGAGGCCGGCGCCTGCTGCTGCCCCGTTGATAAGCGCAACCGTTGGCTTTGGCATTTCGTGCAAAAGCTCCACCACTTCGGTACCCTTGCGCAAAAGCTCAACGCGTTCTTCAAGCGGGATTTCGCTAGCCTGAAAAGACTGCATGCCTTCCATGTCGCCGCCGGCAGAAAAGGCCTTGCCGGCGCCGGTAAGCGCTACGCAGCGGACAGCAGGATTTTCGGCAGCGCGCCTCTCCGCGTCCAGAAATGCATCAGCAAGCGTCTCCGTCATCGCATTCTGGCGTTCGGGCCGATTGAAAGTCAGTGTAAGAACACCATTTTCGAGGGATTCGAGCAGTTCACTCATAATGTTTCTCCTCTATAGCCCTAGCGCTGCGGCAGCGCGCTCCGTCTGACCTTCTGTATCACCATGCGACAGGCAAAATGCACGTGCCCTGCGGGTGAATAGCTGAAGGTCATATTCCATCGTGTATCCGATTGCGCCGTGCACTGCGTGGGCGGCATGGATCATTTCAACGATGACCTCATTCGCAAACACCTTCGTCGCAGCCACTTCAAGGGCGGCATCCTCACCGCTATCGAGCAACCAGCCCGTCTCTGCGGCCAGCAATCGGCAGGCATCGGTCTGGATGCGCATGTCGGCAAGCGGATGCGCTACTGCTTGGAAACTACCGATCTTCACTCCGAATTGTTCGCGGGTTCCGGCATATTCCGATCCAATCAGAACCATTTTTTCGCAATTGCCAGCCGCTTCTGCTGTGGCGAGGACCGTGGCGGCATCCAGCGCTGCATCAATAGCGCTTTGTGCGTCCGCTCCCCGTGCAAAGACATGGTCCGCCGAGACAGGGACATCTGCCAATTCGACACGGAACAGCGGATCACCGCCTAAGGTTTGGTGTCGTTTGACCGTAACGCCGTCGCCATCACGCTCAACGCCGACAAGCACAAGTTCGCCATCAGATGTTGTCAGTGAAACGAGTAACAGCGAGGCTGCCGAAGCGAAGGGCACCATGATTTTAGTGCCTGATACTGTGCCGCCATCGGCGGCTTCAGTGAAAACACTTGTCGGCGTGGAACGCTCATCGCGTCCTTGGGGTTCTGCCAGTGCCGGTGTGATGATCGTATCGCTAGATGCCAGCTTGGACAAAAGCGCCTGTGTTGTCTCGGTCCGCTCGACTTTTCGCAAAACAGTGGCAGTAAAACCTGCCGTCACAGCCAGCGGCGTTGAGGCTGCTGCGCGGCCCAGCTCTTCGGCCAGTACGCACAGTTCCAGATTGCCCAAGCCGCCGCCTCCAACCTCTTCGGGAAGCGCAGCGCCGGTCCACCCCAGCTCAGACATTTGTTTCCAGATTTCTCTTGAAAAGCCGTCTTCGCTGGCCTCTGCCGCGCGCGCTTTTTCGGGTGGAAAGGAATTCTCCAAAAGGCGCCGTGCGCCTTCCTGGATCATTGACTGGGTTTCGTTGAGTTGAAAGTCCATGTTAGGTTCCTAGCGAGGCAGGCCGAGGCCGCGTTGAGAGATGATATTGCGCTGTATCTCATTCGATCCCATCGCTATCACATGCGGGATTGAGTGCACCCAATGGTGGTTCAAAAGGCCGTCGAGCGGCGATGCTTCATCCTCCATCGCAAGCTGGCCTTTCGCTCCGAGAATATCGAGGCCGATATTGCCCATCATGACGTTGAATTCGGCGGAGAAGACCTTGTTAACGGCGGGATAAACCGGATTGTTGTCGCCTGCGTCCATCGCCGAAACCACGCGGTAGCATAACAGCCTTGCTGCTCGGTAGCGGGCATAAAGCCGCACCAGTCCGGAGCGAACCGATGCCTTTTCTGCGAGCGGCTTGCCGTTCTCGTCCTTGGTTGTTTTTACATACTCAATGAGCCTGTCCATGAGCAGTTTTGCGCGCATGAAAACAGCTGCGCCGACACGCTCATATGCGAGGGCAGCAATCGCGACCTGCCAGCCTTCGCCTTGCGGCCCTAGCAAACAGTCATGAGGGACGACTGCATCGTCAAAGAAGACTTCGTTGAATTCCTTCTGCCCGCCCATTGAATCGATTGGACGAACCGTGATTCCGGGAGTTTTCATATCGACCAGCAGCATCGAAAGACCCTGATGCTTGCGTTCACCCTCATCCGATCGGCACAGCAACAGGCACCAATCTGCCGCCGTCGCATAGCTGGTCCAGATTTTCTGGCCATTCACAACAAAGCCATCATCTGTTGCGGTCGCTTTGGTTTTAAGTGACGCAAGGTCGGAGCCTGCACCAGGTTCGGAGAATCCCTGGCACCAGATAACTTCGCCAGCGGCCATCGGTTTCAGGAAGCGTTCCTGCTGTTCGGGCGTGCCGAATTCCATCAGCATGGGGCCGATATAATTCAGGCTCATATATTGCGGGCCGCGTGGTTCGCCGTTTGCCCACATTTCCTCGCGCACGACCATCTGGTTCCAGACGTCTGCATCGGCTCCGCCATTTTCGCTCGGCCACGCATTTGTCAGCCAGTCCTTATCCGCCATTTTCATGCAGAATTCACGCGTGAAGGGAAATATCCGTTCATCATCGGTAAACAGATCAACCCACCATTCGGGTAGCTCCTGTTCGATAAACTTTTTCAGCTCGCCGCGAAACTTCTCGGCTTCGGCTGGAAAGTTAAACTCCATCTAGTGTCTCCCGCACAATATATAACGTCGTCGGTTCATCAGGAAATTTCCCCAATAACAGATCGGGTCAAACGGTTCGCGATCTTGAGAACCTCCGCCCGGTCCGATCCCACGGCCTCAAAGGCATCAATGTGGCTTAGGCCAAGCAGTAAAACGTGAATAATCATCATGGCGGTCTCTGGCGAAACGGCGCCTTGTGATGCTCGATCCCTCAGCGTTTCAAGGCTCTCGGTATGCCAATCGGCCAGCAGGTCAGCCATAAGCTCAGACCGTGTTGCCGAAAGATGTACCTCAATGTTGAGCATCCGCGCGGCCCGGTTCTCTGGTGCCATGAGGATATCTACCGTCTCTTTGACAAACGTGGGCAGGTCGGGTGCTTCGGCGGCAAATTCAAACACGTGCAGTGATCGTATCGCCGAGCGGCATGCCTTAACAAGCAGATCTTCACGCCCGTCAAAGTGGCTATAGATGGCACCTTTTGTCACGCCAGCGCGCCTGGCTATGTCGTCCAGTTTTGCCCCGTTTAATCCCTGTTCTGCAAAGGCTGCTGCTGCTGCATCCAAAAGCGCCTGTTTCGTTTCCCTACTTTCCTCAGGTGTCCGCCGACCGAGTCTTTTTGGCACTACAACTGTTTCATCGACCGCACTGGCGGCAGCGCCATCTCCCTGTTGCGGTCTTTGCTTCACGTTTTCCATTGCGATTTCGACTCGTTTAGATACTATATGGTTAGTATGTAAATGCTCAGATTGCAACGGTGTTGACCTTCAAAAATTGGGGTGAAATGCCGCTCAAAATCTGACGGTGGTAATCCAAAGCATATTGAAAGGTGCCCAACATGAAAATGAACCCACGCGATTTCCTCGATCTTCTGAAGGCAAGTACCGAAAAGGAAGATGCCAATGCATCTATTGATAAAAAGCGCGCAAATATGGTGGAAGTATGTGCGAGATTTCCGGTAGCGGAAGATGTTACAACCCACTCGGCCGAGCTTGGCGGTGTGCCTTGCATTCGGCTTGAGCCGCCTACTCAATCAGGCTTCCATATCCTCCACCTGCATGGCGGTGGTTACATTATGGGCAGCCCAACGACGCATTTGGGAATCACCAGCGCGCTGGCCAAACATTCTGGTTCGAACGTCTGGAGTATTGATTATCGCCTGGCACCGGAAAACCCATTCCCTGCCGCTGTCGATGATGCGGTATCAGCATATCGTGACCTGCTGGATAAAGCAGGTTCTCCTGATCGCATCGTGATTTGCGGTGACAGTGCAGGCGGCGGATTGACAGTCGCCTCAATGCTGAAGGCGAAAACTCTGGACCTTCCGATGCCGGCTGGTTTGGCGATGATGTCGCCATTCACTGATCTCACCTTGTCCGGCTGGAGTCATGGTGCCTGCAAGGACAGGGATTTTATGGCTGACCCGGATACGCTCAACGAAATGGCTGGGTCTTATGCTGATGGCGCGGATCGCAAAAATGAACTTATCTCGCCGATTTATGGAGACCTGACAGGGTTACCCCCAATGCTCATACATGTCGGAACTGAGGAGGTGCTGCTATCCGACAGCACCACTCTGGCCGAAAGAGCGGGCAACGCGGGTGTCCCGGTGGAGCTGAAAATTTGGCCGGAAATGCCGCATGTTTTCCAGCTATACGCGAAGTTTCTGGAAGCAGGTGATGCGTCCATTGAAGAGCTCTCGAACTGGATCGCCAGCCGGTTTGCTGGGTAATGGATCCAGTCACAACAATTCACATCAGACGGTTCCAACCGGAGTGACAGTTTTTCTAATTCCGCGAATGAACAACACCGCCGGGGCCAGCAAAACCAACAGGATAATCCAGGCCAATTGATAGCTGCCTGTGCTGTCATAGATAGACGCTGCCATTACTGGCCCCAATGACCCTGGAAGCATCACCAGAATTAACAGGCCCTGCATCCGACCGAATGATGCAAGTCCAAATATATTTGCAACGATCACGCCCAGCATCGGCAGCAAACCACCCATGCCCACACCGAGAGCAATCACAGCGGATAGCAGAGTGATTTCGCTGATGCCAAAAACTGCCAATATGGCGATGGACGAGGCAACAAGGGTCAAAGTCATCCCCAGAAGGATTCTATAATCTATCCGGTCGGCCAAATAACCGATCCCGAGCTTGGCAAATATCATGACCAGCGCCAGGGTAGAGACATACCATGACAGGGTTGTAGGTGCCATCCCGGCATCCTCACCGAGCGGTGCCAAATTCTGCATAACTGCGTTTGTAGAAAACGATAAACACAAAAAACTTAATGCAATGGCCCAGAATATTTTCGACTTTAGCGCATCTTGGGTTGTCCATTGCCGGCTGTTCTGCACCTGGTTTGCTTTCTGGTCACCGTCCGATTTGCCCTCATGCGCCACTCCGGCACTTTCCGGTGAATCAAATACGATCAGCGCGGCTATGGAGATAATGACCAGTGCCAGCACGGCCAGCATCTGGTTGGCATCTCGCCAGCCATATTCCTGCTGCAAATAGGTAACCAGCGGCGGTAAAAAGAACCCGCCCAAAGACGTGCCGATGGTGCAAATTCCCATGGCCATGCCGCGCCGGCGATCAAACCATCTGGCCACGAGCGTGGCCGCTGGCATAACGCCTGCCCAGACCATTCCCACAACCGTGAGCAGGCTGTAAATCACGATGATCTGCCAAAAGCTTGTCGCGAAAGCTGCTAGGGCTAGGCCGCTTGCCAAACTCACCGCACCGAACAGGATCAAATAGCGAGCCGGAAATTTATCGAGCGCTCGGCCTGCGATCGGCGAGAAAAGCGCCGAGCCAACCTGTACCGCCAGAAAAACCGTCATCACTTCCGTGCGGCTCACGTCGAAATCTTCGGTCCAGTGCGCAATCCAGAAGGTAAAACTGTAGAGGATGATGCCCAAGGTGACCGCTTGCGTCGCCATTCCGGCAACGACAATATTCCAACCATAGTACCAAGGGGTTCGGAGCAAGGTTTTCATGGCTGGGCGTTCCGTTCGGATGAGATCAATCTGTTGGAACCGGATTCCATCCGGCGCCCGGTTTGGCATATTGGCCAATCTTGAACTTGCCCAGTTGAGAGGCGTGGACTTCATCGGGACCATCGGCAAGTCTTATAAAGCGTTGGGTTGCCATGATATTTGCCAGGGGCACATCATCGCTGACGCCCATACCACCGAAGATCTGGATAGCCCGATCAGCGACAGTTTGCGCCATTTTCGGAGCAACCACCTTGATCGCACCGATCAGGCCCTTGGCATTTTTGGCGCCATATCGGTCGATCGCATCGGCGGCCTTTAGCGTGAGCAGGCGGGCTTGCTCGATATCGCAGTAGCTATGGGCAATTTCCATACGGATGCTTGAACGGTCCGACAGCATGCGGCCGAAAGTCTTTCGCTCTGTTACGCGCTGACACATCAGTTCCAGTGCCAGTTGCGCTTGTCCGATTGATCGCATGCAGTGGTGAATGCGTCCCGGGCCAAGACGCCCCTGCGCAATTTCAAATCCGCGTCCTTCGCCCAATATGATGTTTGATTTTGGGATGCGTACATCTTTCAAATGCACTTCGCAGTGACCGCCGGGTGAATCGACATCACCAAAAACTGTCTGGGGGCGAATGACTTCCACGCCGGGCGTGTCGCGCGGAATGATAACGGTCGATTGCTGGGAATGGCGCGGGTTTTCCGGATTGGTTTGTCCCATAAGCAGCAGTAATTTGCAGCGCGGATCCATGATGCCGGAGATCCACCATTTCTTTCCGTTGATGACATAGTCGTCACCGTCGCCGCGAATTTCGGTGCGTACATTGGTAGCGTCCGAACAGGCATGGTCGGGTTCGGTCATCAAATAGGCTGACCGGATTTCACCGTTCAGTAGCGGATCGAGCCATTCGGCCTTTTGTGCGTCAGTGCCAAATTTTGCGAAGACCTCCATATTGCCAGTATCGGGTGCGGCGCAGTTAAAGACTTCACAGCACCAGACATGCCGTCCCATAATCTCTGCCAAAGGCGCATATTCCAGATTGGTGAGGCCGGGACTGTAATCGCCATATTCTACCGGTAGAAACAGGTTCCAAAGGCCTGCCGCTCTTGCTTTTTCTTTGAGCGGTTCAAGGCCAAGCCAAGGTTTCCATCGGTTTTCATGGTTCTGGTTCCACTCGTGAACTTCCTGATCCACCGGAATGATATGTGCATCCATAAACGCCTGAAGCTTTTCAATCATGGCCTGGGTTTTGTCGCTAAATTCGAAGTTCATTCTCTGATCTACCTTTTGATCGTGTTGGGAAAATTGGAGGGTTTACCCGAAGGGGATTAGGCACACTGTTACTCTTTCTGGAGGCGCTGCCGGGTTGGTTGGGTCTAATATGGCAACTTCGCCGGATTCCTCTGTTTACGTACCATCTGTTTAGTATATAAGCAACCAATCTGAATTGGAGGCAGGCTGCGATGTCATTGATACTGAGCGAAGAACAGCAAATGCTCAAGGATTCGGCCCAGAAGTTTTTCACTGACAACTCACCGATCGAGCGTATGCGAACGCTTCGCGACGAGCACGATGCGACTGGCTTTTCTCGCGATCTCTGGAAAGAAATGTCTGAACTTGGTTGGCTTGGGATCATGCTTCCAGAAGAACATGGCGGTAGCGAAATGGGAATTCGCGAGCTTAGTGTGGTTCTGGTGGAAGGAGGGCGAGTGCTCGCACCTGAGCCGCTTCTCTCGACGCTTTTACTCGGAACCAATGCGGTTCGCTTATCGACCAATGATGAGGTAAAGTTAGAAGTTTTGCCCTCAGTTGCGGCGGGCGAGCTACTGGTTGGGCTGGCTTTTGAAGAGACGGGTCGTTTTAATCCCTATGCAGCCAAAACTGAAGCAATCCGGTCCGGAGATGGATATGCGATCACCGGAGAGAAAACTTACGTGCTGGATGGGCATGTGGCTGATCAATTGGTCGTTCTTGCTCACCGGTCGGGAAAATCGGGTGATCGTGAGGGCCTCGCTCTCTTTCTTGTAGACGCCAATGCAGGTGGCATTGAAATTCAGCGCACCACAATGATGGACGGGCGGAATGCTGCTCACGTCACCTTTTCCAACGTGAACGTTGGTGCAGATCGTTTGCTTGGTGATGCCGACTTGCTGGAGCGCGTACTCGACCAAGCGACGATTGGCCTGGTCGCTGAAATTGTCGGCATGGTTGATGAAGTCTTCGAACGAACGGTTGCCTATCTGAAAGAACGCGAACAATTTGGCGTCAAAATCGGGACCTTCCAGGCCTTGCGGCATCGTGCTGCAGAGATGTTTGCTGAACTTGAATTCGCCAGGACACTATTGCTCGATGGCCTAAATGCAATTGATGAAGATCGCGATGATGCGACGCTGAGTGTCAGTGCCGCGAAAGCACAGGCCAACAAGGCGGCGCGGTTGATTGGCGCCGAAGGGGTTCAGATGCATGGCGGCATGGGTATAACAGACGAATTGGACATCGGTCTTTTCTTGAAGCGGCTGAAGGCTGCTGAGCTAACCCTTGGCGACGAGACCTATCATCAGCGGCGCTTTGCCTCGCTGCAAGGCTATTGAGGAGAGCGGGATGAGTGACCTCGAAACATTCAAGCAAGACGTCAAAGAGTTCCTTGCAAAGAACCTGCCGGAGCATCTGCGTTTCGGCAACAAGCCCGGCCTCCCTGAGAATGATTTGAAAAAATGGTTTGATGCCATGGCAGGTCAGGGATGGGTCACACCCGATTGGCCTGAGAAATATGGCGGGGCGGGGTTGGACAAGAAGTTCACTGCGGCGCTTCGCAAAGAGTTGAGGGCAGTTGATGCTCCCAGCCCCAGTCACCCAGGCATTTCCATGCTTGGCCCGACGCTATTGGAATTGGGAACCGAGGAACAGCGGCGCGAACATCTGCCGAAAATTGCCCGCAATGAAACTTATTGGTGCCAAGGTTTTAGCGAACCGGGAGCTGGATCTGATCTTGCCAGTTTGCAGACACGTGCAGAGAGCGACGGCGATGAATACGTGATCAACGGCTCAAAGATATGGACGTCGGGCGCGCATAAGGCGGACTGGATGTTCTGCCTGACGCGCACTGACCCCGATGCGCCCAAACATCAGGGGATCAGTTTTATCTTACTGAACATGGATCAGCCAGGGATTGAGGTTGCACCGCTCAAGCTAATCGACGGTAGTTCGGAGTTTAATCAGGTGTTTTTGGAGGGCGCTCGCGCCAGTGCCTCTGACGTGGTGGGAGAGCTTAACAGTGGTTGGAGCGTTGCCAAACGTCTGCTGCAACATGAACGCTCGACCGACATTCACGATGTGATTATTTTTGAAGCAAAAGAAACCATCAACGAATTGCTGAAGCGTGAGGTTGGCATGAAACATGGCCAGCTTGCCGATCCAACCTTGCGCGAACGCCTGGCTGCCCATCAAATTGATGCCCGCGCACTCGGTCTCACCATGCGCCGCGCTGCCGAAGAAGCGAAGGCTGGGCAACAGGGTCGTGATCTGACTTCATTCGGAAAATATCGCTGGGGCGATATGGAGAAAGAAATGCACGATCTGGCGATGGTGGCGGCCGGTACGGGAAGCCTGGGCTGGGAAGGACCGGGTTTCTTGCCTAGCCAGCTGCAATGGACCCGCGAGTGGTTGTTCACCCGTTCCCATTCTATCTGGGGCGGTACGCACGAGATTCAGAAGAACCTGATCGCTAAGCGAGCGCTTGATATTCCTGAGTAAGACGAAATGATCCGTCAGTTGACCGCGCGCTCATGCCCTTTCCAATAAGGCTTGCGCAGCTCAACTTTCAGAATCTTGCCGGATGGATTACGCGGTATTTCTTTGACGAATTCAATTTTTGACGGAAGTTTGTATCGCGCCAATCGTTCTGCGCAGTAAGCAATAATATCTTCCGAATCTAGTTCATAACCATTTTCCGCGACAACAAAGGCGAGGGGAGTTTCGCCCCACTTCTCACTGGGAATTCCGATCACGGCGGTATCGGCAATATCCGGGTGCGACATCAGGACGTTTTCAATCTCGGCCGGGTAGATATTTTCAGCGCCGGAAACGATCATGTCTTTCACCCGGTCCTTGATAAACAGATAGCCGCCTTCCATCGCACCTGCATCGCCGGTCGCTAGCCAACCTAAACCATCCGCATCGCGCCCTTCGGGAAAGACAGCGGCGGTTGCTTCCGGGTCTTTCCAAAAGCCCTTCATGTTCTGGTATGACCGGGTCCATATTTCGCCTGTTTCGCCTTCCGGCATTTCTTTTCCATCCGGCCCGACAATTTTGATTTCAGCACCCGGTGTTGGCTTTCCGGCAGAACGCATCAGGTGAGCGCGCGGGCCGGTCGGGTCGTGATCTTCCGGGGGAAGATAACTCACCAGACCACAGCTTTCGGTCAAGCCATAGGTTTGCGTCAACGGGCAGCCAAACAATTCCATCGTACTGTCCAGCACATCCTGCGATATTGGCGAAGCACCATAGTTGATCAGTTTGACCGAAGAGAGGTCGAGTTGCTGGGCGCCGGGAACGGCGGGGAACATTTGCAGCACTGCGGGCACGGACATAATGTTTGTTACCCTATGCTTCGCAACGGCCGGGAGCATATCAGCCGGATTGATCTCACGCTGTACGACATTGGTGCTACCGCACCACAGCCCCAGATAGGCACCCATGCTGCCTCCGATATGAAACATGGGGAGCACTTGCAGTGTGACGCTGTCAGACGACAGGCCAGTGATTTGAATAAACGGAGCAAATGAAGCGCCGAGATTGCGGTGGGTGATCTCCACGCCCTTCGGCTTGCCTGTCGTTCCCGATGTATAGACCTGCATAGCGGTATCATCGGGATGGGGTACAAAGCCAGGATCATCGTTTGAATGATCTGCCATCCAGTCAGCAAATTCGGGATGTGTTCCATCGCCGCCAACGGTCAGTATTATAGGATTTCCCGCCAGCTTTAGCACATCAAGATGGCCAAGATATTCTTTGTCGATCACCAGCAGCTTGACTTCGCCATGATCGAGAATGAAATCGATTTCGGGTGGAGCCAGGCGCCAGTTGACCCCTACAGTTACTGCACCAATCTTCGCCGCACCAAAGGCGAAAGTGAAATATTCAGGGATATTTTTGCCGAGAAAGGCAACGCGATCCCCTTCGGCTATCCCTGATGCCTTGAACGCATTGGCGACACGGGAACAGGCTTTGTCAAAATCACCATAGGTGAGGGTAACGTCCTCGAACACAAGCGCAGGTGCATCCGGCCGCTGCCGAACGTGACGGCGCGGTGTCTCTGCGAGGCTATATCCAGGTATTGCTTCTGGAACTGTCATCGCGCGCTCGTTTTATTGTTCACAACAATCACTTGGCACTACCGACTTTTTTCGAATGGGCGATCCCAGCGCCAGCACCCTGACTGCGGTCCAGTGCTGGCTGCCACTGCGGATATTGCATGGGCCGTGCGCTGACTTCATTCAACTTCTGAAGCTCTTCATCACTCATTTTGAGGTTAAAGGCTTCAAAATTGTCGGCAAGCTGGTCCGCTGTCCGCGCACCGATAATCACCGATGTGACGCCTTTTTGCTGGAGAACCCAGTTGATCGCCACTTGGCTGGGCGAAACACTATGGGCCTCGGCAATATCGCGCAGGACATAAACGACCTGGTCACCCAATTCCTGATCAACAGGAGGATAGCTGATCATGGTACGGCGGCCCTTGGTGTCGTCTGAATCGGTGTATTTTCCGGAAAGGAAACCGGCGGCTAGCGGCGAGTAGATCATCGAACCCATACCCAGGTGTTCTAGTGCAGGAATGATGTCACGTTCGGAATCACGGCCCACCAAAGAATAGTAGATTTGCGCTGAACAAAAACGCTCTGTGCCCATTTGCAGAGCCGCGCTATCGGCCACGGCCATCTGCCATGCGGCAAAGTTGGAAAGGCCAATATAGCGTACCTTGCCCTGACGCACACAATCGTCGAGTGCGCGCATCGTCTCTTCGATTGGCGTCGTCTTGTCCCAGCCATGAACCTGATACATATCGATATAATCGGTGCCGAGGCGTTTCAGGCTTTTTTCAACCTCGCGCATTACGGCAAGCCGGCTGGTTCCAACGGCATTCGCACCGTGACCCATAGGATGGTAGAGCTTGGTCGCAACAACCGTATTCTTGCGTTTTTCCCCTAGGGCCTTGCCCAGCATCCGCTCCGACGCACCACCGGCATACATATTGGCGGTGTCGAAGAAGTTGATCCCAGCATCAAAGGCGGCTGCGACCATGCTGTCGGCGTTATCTTGTCCTTCATTGCCGATCCAGTCCAAACCCTTTTGGTCTTCTTCAACGAATGTCATGGCGCCAAAGCATAGCCGCGAAACATAGAGGCCAGTGTTGCCGAGAGGAAGATATTCCATATGTGTTTCCTTGATTTTGTGCTTTTATTCATTTTGAGCATGACAGTTGTTGTCAGGCGTTGACGTTCAGGCTCTCTTTTAGGCAGGTTTCGATGACATCATCCGGCAATGGATATGCCATGCCAGCAGGGTCTTCTTTCACTTCCTTGACCAGATGCGCGTATTCTTTCGCATCGACGTTGATATCAAATTTGGACTGAATGCCACATATCTGCATGAGGTTGACTACTTCGGTTTTGACTTCGGCGAGCAATTCCTCATCGCTTTTCGATTCTGTTGTCATTCCCAATCCCTGGGCAAATGTTCGGATTCTTTTCAGATAATGTGAAGGAAAGTTTTTAAGCACTATGGGCGCATAAACCGCGTTGGAGAGCCCGTGCGAAATCCCGTAATGCGGTCCTACTGCATCTGCAAAATTATGGATAGGCGCCGCACCGCGCCCGGAAACACTGGCAGTAACCGACATCGTGCTGGCCGCCTGCAACTCGCCACGCGCATCGAGATTGCCTGGATCCTCCACCGCTATTGGAAGGTTATCCAAAATCAGGCGAGCCGCACGCAGAGCCAGCGCATCTGCGAAGCTGTTGTGAAGCGGTGTGAAGAACCCTTCAAAACAATGGACCAGTGAATCAAACGCCGGTTCAGCCGTAAGGTGCCGGGGCAGGCTGACCGTGAGTTCAGGATCGAGGAAAGCGAAATCCGAATTTGAATGCTGATGGAAGAAGATCAGCTTCTTGCGCGTTTCTGCGTGCAAGATGGCGGAGCCCTGAGACACTTCCGCTCCCGTACCAGAAGTCGTGGGGGTCGAGATGTGTGGGATGCCAAGCGGCTTGGCTTTCGGGCGGGCGTAAGAAACAATAGTTCGCCCCCCAAATAATTCGAGAATGTCGGTGGCTCCCATTCCGAGCAGGGCCTTTGCTGACTTTGCAGCATCCATAACACTGCCGCCACCTACGCCAAGGATGCCATCAGCTCCTATGTCTTTATACCACCCTGCGATTTCATTTATGTCGCGGGTATCGTTGTCCTGTCGAACTCCATCAAACGTTCCTGCGATTGAAACGTCAGATTCTGCAAAAGCCTCGGCAACCTTGTCAACGACGCCAGCCTCGATCAGTCCTTTATCCGTGATCAGGGCAACACGGCTACTGCCCATACCGGCAAAAGTCTTGGGCACCTGCATGCGACTTCCCGGTCCTGCTTTGACTACGGTTGTAAGGTCCAGTCCGAAGCTCTTTTTTCTGCTCATATTTGTTTTCCTATTTCTCGTGCCTTGGAATGGCTTGACAGCAGACAGGCCTCATTTCTATTACGCCCCAGAGCATGCGACACATTTAATGTATTTTGTGTTAGGGGGCAACCCCGGGAATTCGATAGCGGCAACCTTTGTTGGAGGTCATCCGTTGACAATCGCGGCGACTAATGCCGGTTAGCATAGCAGGAGAGGAACCAAAGCCATGTACCCAGGAAAGTTCGCTGAAAAGACACCCGACAAACCCGCCCTCATCATGGCCGGGTCCGGCGAGATCATGACCTATCGCGAACTTAATGATCGATCCAACCAGTTGGCGCAGATGCTGCGCACCGAGGGTCTGAAAGAAGGGGATCGGTTTGCCATATGGGCCGAAAACATCTTGGAATATTATATCGGTTACTGGGCCGCGCACCGCAGCGGTTTATACTATACCGCGGTCAATCGGTTCCTCTCTGCCGAAGAGGGCGGCTTCATCCTGAGCGACAGCGATTCGAAGGCGCTTATCACAACGCCTCGCTATAACGATGTTGCAACCGAAGCATTGAAGCAAGCACCCAACTGCACAATCAGGCTGATGATTGGCGGTACCGATGACACATTCCGGGATTTTGATGAAGCACTCGAAGCCTTTCCCGCCGAACCACTGGAAAATGAACCACTGGGTGCGATCATGCTCTATTCCTCGGGTACTACCGGCCAACCCAAGGGTATCAAGCGACCGCTATTTGGCGTCCCGATACAGGAATCTCCGATGCAAGCCTCAATGATGGGACGGATGGTTGGCGGATTTGACGAGAACACCGTGTATCTGTGTCCGGCGCCACTTTATCATGCGGCACCTTTATCGTGGACCGGAGGTCTCCACGAAGTTGGCGGCACGGGAGTCATCATGGAGAAATTCGACCCGCAGTTGTTCCTCGAATATGTCGAAAAATACAAGGTCACAGCGACGCAGGTTGTGCCGACAATGTTCGTCCGCATGCTAAAACTGCCCGAAGAAGATCGCACACGGCATGATCTGAGTTCCCTGACGTTCTGCGTTCATGCTGCCGCGCCTTGTCCGGTCGAAATCAAGCAGCAGATGCTCGACTGGTTTGGTCCGATCATCTTCGAATATTATGCCGGTACCGAAGGCAATGGTGCGACATTTATCGGACCGCAGGACTGGCTTGATCATCCTGGTTCAGTCGGCAAGCCGATGATGGGGATACTGCATATCTGCGATGATGAAGGCCATGAGCTCCCAACAGGGGAGGCTGGGACCATCTATTTTGAAAATGAGACGATGCCGTTTGAATATCACGGCGCACCGGAAAAGACCCGCGCCGCCCAGCATCCAGACCATTCGAATTGGTCAGCGCTGGGTGATGTTGGATATATTGACGAAGATGGCTTTTTATATCTGACCGACCGCAAGGCGTTCATGATCATCTCTGGCGGGGTCAATATCTACCCGCAGGAGATTGAAGACTGCCTGATCATGCACGACAAGGTGACTGATGTCGCGGTATTTGGTTTGCCGGACGAAGAAATGGGCGAGTTTGTGCAGGCCGTTGTGCAACCTGCCGATGGCGTTGAAGGTAATGATGATCTTGCGGCGGAACTGGTGGAATATATGAGAGATTCTATCGCCCACTATAAGGTGCCGAAAGTAGTTGATTTCCGGCCTGAACTCCCCCGCCTGCCAACCGGAAAATTATACAAGCGGGTGCTCAAAGACGAGTATCTTGCCGCCAGCCAGTGATTTTGGCTGCAAGACCTTAATGGTGATGATGTACGTGCTGATGCTGCTGAGGTAGCGTTGCGCGGATTGGCACCGCCATTGCCTCGATCAATTCCTCCGCATCCATTTCGTCAGCAATCCCCTGGATCAGCACCGGGAGTGCCAGCTTGACCTCATGGGTTGGGCCGGGAAGCGAAACAATCGTCGACCAGCCCATTTTTGCAATGCCGATCCGAATGCTGTCTTTGACATGACGGCCATGGCCCTTCTTGAATTTAGCAAGTACTGCGGTCGATATATCGTTGTCTAACAGGCTAATCGCCTCGATTGTCTTGTCCTTATCCTCTGCGCCAACACCGCCGGTGGTGATGACCAGACCAAATCCTTCGCTCGATAGACGTGCGACCAGTCCTGCGATTTCGCGCTCGGAGTCGCCCGCGACCCCGCCATAAACGACCTCATAGCCTGCTGGCTCCATTGCCTCCTTGATAGCGATGAAGTTGGTGTCTTTGACCTGGCCACTGACAAGCTCACTGCCGGTGCTGATCACAGCAACGCGTTTTGCGGCGAAATCGATCAGTTGCTGTTCCAAACGCTGAGCGCCTTTGAGGTAGCTGCCGACCTCTTCGCGGGGCGTTCCGATGACACCCAAAATACCCTCACTGTGAACTGTGGCGCCTGCATCAACGCTGACACCTGATACGCTCTTGATCCGTTCAAATATCCCGTCCTGCTTTCCGGTCACGGATTCCAATTCGACGCGCGGTGAAAGAATATCAAGAACGACCAGGCCTTCTCGTACATCGGTTACGAAAACTTTGTCAGACTGCAATTCCAACACGTCTGCAACTGCATCAGCAATCTCGGGAAGGTCAGCATTGTCGAGATGTACGCCGCGCAACCAAACCTCCGTCTTGTCCAGCAGCTGGACCGAAGTCATCAGGCCAACCCTCTCTGGCGGAGCCATTTGGGAAGCAGCTCTTCTTCAACCTGCTTGCGCACTGCGCGCGCGCGCTTCATCAGATGTTCCGCAAGAGGGCGGCTTACCCGGAACGCTCCGGGAGTGCGGTCAAAGGCGATGACATTCTTTGTATTCCCTGCCTTGCAAGCCGCGGCGACTGCTTCATCGAGTGATGACCAGACCTGTGGTTTTGCGTCCGAAATGTGATAATTGGTCGGGTCATTGTAAAGCCACTTCTTGACTGTCTCACCGACAATATGGATTGGAAAATTCTTCCAGACGAAGGGTTGGGGCACACCGCCAGCCATATAGTTGATGACGATACTCTTGATCGCGTTGTTCTTGCCCATGGTCAGACCCGGATCGGATCTGTCGTGAATTTCCGGTGCCAGTACGGAAAGATTGTCGAGGTCGAGAAAGTCGACATCGGCGCACAACATGTTGTCGAAGGCAATACCGCCTGCATAGGTATAAACCGAGCAGCCATGATCATCGAAGATCACAACGCAATCGTCGATTTCGCCCAAAATCCGCATGACGGCACCATAGTTGGTCATGATCCCGGCTGCGAGGCTGCGGTCGAGCGCGTATAAGTCGTTATTTCCATGGACGCCCACAACGCCTTCGGACGTTGTATCGAGCACCATCGTTCCGACATAGCGATCCTGTATGTCCGGGCTTTCAAAAATTTCGCGCGAGACAATCTGGCCGGTGCGCGGACCGAACCCGAAATGATAGGCCGAGCGGGATTCGAGGCGCGCGTATGACATGCCGAAAGGTTTGAAGAGCCGGTCCATCATGCGGTGGAGATAGCCTTCGCGCATCTCTGTCACATGGGTGTGAATGAAGTAGGGCGCATCGAACAGCTTCTTCAGGACATACATGTCGCCCAATCGCGTATCGACTTTTTTGCCGGGTCCGATTTGCGGACATTCGGTTACATCGCCAAAGCGTTCTTCCAGATTGTAGATCTTCACCCAGTCCGGGTTCTCGATATGCCCCATCGATTCAGCGATACGCACGCGCACGCGTGCTTCGCGGGTGGTGCGAACATGCTCGGCGATGACTTCGAGCATGGTGACATAGGCCTCGCCACAAAGCTGGAAACCATGCGGGTTGGCGATGATGTTGACCATCCGGCCTTTTTCGATCTTTGACCAATCCATCGCCTCGGCCTGAGCCTTTGCGTGGCGGCGGACTTCATCGACATTGGTTGGCCCGAGAAGCGGATCCTCTGCCCAAATCGTCTCTGGCAAGTCCGGCATAACTGCGCGGACAGACAGGGCCGTCATATCGGGAAGATCGGCCGCGCGTTTCTTCACGACCTCGGCAGGTTTCCGATGATTCCAGGTTTCGTGGAAAGGAGGTGGACGCAGATCGTCCATGATAGGTGCGGCGATGTTCATTTGCGGCTCCTTTTAGAAAGTTTTCCCATGTCCGCCCGTTCGGTTTCCAGCGGAAAGTTTGGATAGTGCTCGAGGATTTCCTCCGGAAACTCGCCCTTCGCATCGAGATGATCCCACAAGACTGCCGATTCTCCATACCACTGGAAACCCGTCTTGGGATTGCGCTCCATGTCTTCATGACCAGCTTTGGCCAGAATGCGCAGGATTGGCTGCAGGCAAAGTTCCTGGCAACCAGTCCTCACGCCGGTCGCAAGTGAGACGGCTTCGGGTGTATCGGCTCCGCCGATTACAGCGGCAGCGATGTCTCCTGCATTCGTATCGGTGCACACACAGATTCGCATGATTGGTGAAAAGCCAGATTTCTTGCACAGCGCTTTTACCTCATCGGTATCCACCTTGTCCTGGATGCCAAAGCCAACTTCGAATGGCTCTTCTAGTTCAACCATTTCAATCGCATCATCAGCGCATAATTCAACGCAGCCTTGCGCATTATAACAGGCGGCCGAATCCAGCTCAGCTATATTCCTCGATTTGCCCGGCTCATCTTCGCGCCGCGGACGCATCCCGATAGCAACAGTCGGGCAAACCTGTTCGCACAGGCGGCAGCCGGTGCAATTCTCGGTTATGATCTTGGCGACCATTCTCACTTTTTTCGGCATATCACCCTGCAAATGGCTGTTTCGTGTCTGAATCTGATCGATTTAACTTATTTACTATCAGACAGTAAGTTTATATACAAGGTTCAATCAAGCTCGCCATGAAAGAGGTGCAATGGAAGCCAAAGCTGTTTCTCGAACGCAAGAAGAGCGGACTGCCGAGGCAAAAGATCGCCTGCGGGAGGCTGCGCTCTACCTCTTTTCTAAAGATGGGTATGAATCCACCTCACTCGCAGCAATCAGCCTGCGCGCCGGTTTCAGCCGGACGCTGGCTCAATATCATTATGCCGACAGATCCGAGCTGGCGCTTGAGATTCTCGAAGATCACATATTACGAGACAATCATATCGCGCTGATCGACTGCCCGGACGATGTTTCAGCAGAAGAAGCCTGGGAAATTTTAAAGGACCATCTTGAAGCGCTGAAGCAATATTATGGCACATTGCACGGAAAGAGCGAACGCGATGTTTGGACGACGGGCGGAATGGCTATTCATGCTGCTGCGCTCACGTCGGGCGACGGGAAGCTTTCTGCCCGGGTTGAACAATTGTCGCGGGAGCAGGTTGCTCGCATCCAGCGCATTTTGACTATTTGCCAGAAAGAAGGCTTCATAGACAAAGATGCAGATGCCCGGGCTACCGCCGTTTTTTATGTTCACTCCGTCTGGGGTCTGGCGCAAGCGCTATTTGCCAGCCCCAAAGCCAAGTCAGTAATAACAGCTGCATTTGAGCAGTTCGGCCTCTTGCTGGAATCATTGCGAACAGACGCCAAGGAATGACGCCTGCAATCCTCTTGACCATCCTGTCATTGGGTCTCGGGCGCGGCTTCCTGCATGCGCTGGACCCTGACCATGTCATGACGATTTCAGCGCTGTCCTCGCGCCAAACCCCAAATGGTATCACCAAGCCAGTGCAATATGCAGTCTTCTGGTCGGTCGGTCACGGCCTCATGATCATGGCGGTGGCGAGCCTGATTTTCCTCACCGGACAACATTTGCCCGAGGCCATATTTGCCAGCGCCGAATCTGTGGTGGGCATTATACTTATACTGACCGGCGCATCCGTTCTTTGGTCTCTTAGACCCCAATCCGAGACGACCCAGGGATCCAGACGCGCAAATTCTCCAACCTACTTTGCCGCGACTCCCCTGTTGATTGGTTTTGTTCATGGATTGGCGGGAAGCGCGTCTCTGCTCGCACTGAATTCCAATTGCGCTGCTGGAACTGGGTGCCGGAATGGCATTTATCGCGGTGTTTTGCACTGGCGTTCTGGCGGCGATGATCGTTTTTTCGCTTTGCTATGATCGCGTTCAAAAGGCACTGAGAGAAATCTCTCCTGACTATATTGTTGCATTGCAAATAGGAGTGGGGCTGGGTGCGATCTGTCTGGGTGCGTATTGGATTATCAAGGGGTAGGATCGATGCAGACTGAGCTCTTATCGCGCATTACACCCGTTCTTGACGGGATAGGCCCTATTGTCGTCGCCTGCAGTGGCGGAATTGATTCAACATTGCTGGCATGGATAACGCATCGCAAGATGGATGCGCCCGTTACGGTCGCCCATGCTATCAGCCCCGCAGTGCCTCCTGAAGCAACAGAGAGAGTGAAGGCGCTGGCGGGCGAAGAAGGCTGGGACCTCCAGATTGTGCAATCGGGGGAGTTTGCGGATGAAGAATATCTCAGCAATCCGGTAAATCGATGCTATTTTTGCAAGTCCAATCTCTATTCGAGCCTGCAAGAAATTGTAGCGCAATTGGCGGGGCATGGCACCATCGTTAGCGGCGCGAACCTGAATGATCTGGGAGAGTATCGGCCTGGACTGGATGCAGCGTCTGAAAACAATGTCCGGCATCCCTGGATCGAAGCAGAATTCAGCAAGGAGGACATCCGTGAACTGGCGCGCTCATTTGACCTCCCATTCGCCGAGCTTCCTGCTTCGCCATGTCTTGCCAGCCGACTTTATACCGGTACGCGCGTGACGGCTTCGCGGCTCAAGGCGATCCATGCTGCCGAAAATCTGGTCAAAGAACGCACCAGTTTGGATGTTGTCCGTTGCAGACTGGACGGAGACAGCATGCGGATAGAGGTGCCTTCGGGTCATCGCTCAAAGATTGATCCAGCGCTGCTCGAAGATGTCGGACTGAGCATTGCAGCAATCGAACCAGCGATCTTGCGCGTTGAATTGGACGCTCTCCCCTATCAGCCCGGACGGGCTTTTGTGGGGCAAGAATGACCTTTACCCATGATGATCAACGCCATGAACGCTTGGGCATGCCAGAGGCGATTGTCTGCCAGGGAAAAGATGACGCGTCGGTAAACTTGATCCTGACCGAGCTGATAGCAAAGCCAGACTGTCCCACGCTGTTTACCCGGCTACCGCAGGATATGTTTGACAGGTTGGATTCAGCGCTAACGAACGAGTTGGATTACGACTCGCTTTCAGCCACAGGGATATTGCATGGTCCTCTTCCCAAAAACTCTGGTTCGATCGCCGTGGTCACCGCCGGTACGTCGGACTTGCGGATTGCCGGAGAGGCCAAGCGAACCCTTGAATTTTCGGGTTTTTCTACATCACTTTATTCCGACGTCGGTGTGGCTGGCATCCATCGTCTGTTTGACAGGATCGATGAAATCAAAACCCATGATGTTGTGATTGCGGTCGCCGGTTGGGACGCTGCGCTAGCATCGGTTTTGGGCGGCCTGGTTGCACAGCCACTAATCGCTGTTCCGACTTCGGTTGGCTATGGTGTCGCAGAAGGGGGAGGCACCGCGCTCAATTCCATGCTGGCAAGCTGCGGGCAGGGCGTCCTTGTAACGAACATAGACAATGGGTTTGGAGCTGCCTGCGGTGCAATCCGCATGCTGAACCAGTTGAAGAGCTCCGATTGACTAGCCCCTCAAAACAGACTGCTGTTTCTATTGCTGAACAGCTCTTTGGCGGATTGACCGGAACATTCCGGGCCGTTGTTGAAACGACTGAACCGGGTATCATTGCCGGCCTGGAATTCGTCGATCCGGAACTTGCTCCTGCTCCCTGTGGAGACTGGAATGTGCGGGTAAAAGAAGGGCAAGCTGTCGCTTCAGGCGATGTGATCATTGAAGTAGTTGGCACTGCCCAACAGCTAAGCATTGCCGAAGATTTTATCATGGGTAGCCTTGGCTTTGCTTCAGGTATTGCAACGCGGGCTTCTGAGTTCCGTGCCATAGCGCCACCCGGGCTATCCATCGCCTGTGGAGGATGGAAGAAACTGCCTCCAGCGCTCAAGCCCCTGCTGCGCGCGGGGCTTGCGAGCGCGGAAATCCAGCCCCGGCTGGTCGAGGGAAAATTTGTCTACATGGGCAAGAACTCGGTCTTGATGTTTGGAGGCGTAGCCGAGGCGATCAAGGCCGGGAAAAAAGTCAATCATGGCCCCGTCTCCATTCAGGTGAAGTCTGTTGAAGAAACGCTCTATGCCGTGGAAAATGGCGCCGGAGTGGTGATGGTCGATACAGGTGAGCTTGAAGACTTAAAGGCTGTGAACGAAGCGCTAGAACAACGAAATTGGCGCGGGCGCATCCAGCTCGCATTTGGCGGCGGCCTTGGCCTTGATGACCTTGAACCTGCCGCTCAGGCCGGAGCTGATGCCGTGGATGTTGGGCGCGCCATACTCGACGCGCCCATACTTGATCTAAGGATGAGCGTTACGGGGCGCGCCTAGGTTCTGACCCTAAAGTATCATGCGATCATCTGTCGCGCGAACAGTAATATCACTCACCGAAACGCCCGGGGGCTGATTAATCGCATAGATGATATTGTCGGCAATCTGCTCGGGTGAGATCAGTCGACATTCCATGCTATCTTCATCGGCACTCAGACTGGCTAGATATTCTTCGCCTTGCTCAGCCATTTTCTGAAATTCTTCGGGGCCAAAATGACCCATGATTCCGATCGAAGCCGCCGGATTCACCATCGTGCTGTTCAGGTTGGTGGGGACACCGGTTGGCCTGATCGCAGTGACCTTGATCTTGCCATGCGACTCGACTCTCAGCGTGTCCGACAGATAATTCACAGCTGCCTTGGTAGCCGAATAAACCCCACTGCCAACGACTGGTGCGTTGCCGTAGATAGACGAGATATTGATCACATGTCCGCTACCTTGCTTGATCATCTGATCGTGGACCGCAGCGATGCCGTTAACGACCCCCTTGAAATTGATATCGATGCACTGGTGCCATTTTTCCAATGCATCTTTGTGGTCTGCAAAAAATGCAAGAGGCATGGTGCCGGCATTGTTGACCATCACGTCGATTGCGCCAAATTCTGCGATCGCGGCATCGGCCAGTGCCTGTACCTGCCCGGCGTCGCGAACGTCTGTCACAACGCCTTGTGCAGCCAGTCCCTGGTCAGTCAGTTCTGACACGACCTGTTCAAGGCCTTCTGCATTTAAGTCCGCACAGGTCACTTTCGCACCCATCGCTGCCGCTTTTTGGCTCACCAGCCTGCCAAACCCGCTGGCTGCGCCGGTAACGATGATTGATTTGTCTTTGATATGATCGGTCATAATCTTCTCCACAAAATCCCTTTTTCCTTGCAATGATATAAAAGCAATGACACAAAATATGTTTTTTGTAACCCCTGAATTTTGCATCCATGATTGATGTTTGAGGAATGTTCACAATGACTGACAGGCTGAAGGGCAAAAGCATTACAATTACCGGGGCCGGGCGAGGCATCGGTCGGGCGCTTGCCCTGAAGTTTGCTGGCGAGGGCGCACGAATCGTCGTTTCCGATTATGGCGGCGATGGTGAAGGTGGTGGTGCTGCTTCGCAAAAACCTGCTGATCATGTCGTGGAGGAAATTCGCGATGCAGGGGGAGAAGCAGTCGCGGTTTACGACGACGTTGCGACAGTCGCTGGCGGCGAAAATGTCGTGCGGACGGCGGTGGAAAATTTCGGGCGCATTGACGGCCTGGTATGCAATGCCGGCATCATGGCACCCGCAAAGCCGCTATGGGAAGTTTCCGACGAAGAGTGGGATACTGTGGTTCGGGTAAATATGAAGGGGCAATTTGGCCCCGTGCGTGCCGCTGTCCCGCATATGCGTAAGCAAGGCAGCGGACGTCTCATCTATTTTTCATCCTCGTCCGCAATCGCCGCCGATCATGGCAGTGTGAGCGACGACGACACCAGCCTCTATGGCGCATCAAAAGCCGGCGTGATCGGCTTGATGCTCGGCATGGCAACATATTTTGCCCAATATGGCATCACGTCAAATGTCATTTTCCCCGGTGCAGCAACGCGGCTTATCGACATGCGCCTTCCCGATATAAAGGAAGCTGCGGCGTTTCATAGCAGCAATGCGCTGGAAACCTGGCGCGATCCCAAACATATCGCGCCAATCGTTGCCTATTTGCTGAGTGATGAGGCGGCGGATATCAATGGCCAGATGTTTGGCATAATGGGCGGCCGGCTCGCTTTGTACGATGCCATCCAGCCGCATAAGGTCATCAATGCACAGGAAGATGTCGGCTTTTCCATGGATGAATTGTTCCGCCGCTTTCCGGATGAGTTTGGCACCGAGTTGCAGCATGTTGGCGCGCCGTTCCCTCCGCCAATGGATGAATGAATGGAACAGGAGAAAGATATGGTGGCAACCGAACTTGATCCCAGCATTGCAGCGCTCGTGGAACAATTCCCTGTCATAATGAATACGCACGCCAGCGCGGAAACACTCGAAGATATGCGAGGGGGCTCACTTCCCGCTCCGCCGCTATCGGATGCGGTTGAGCGTGTGGATCATGTGGTGCGAGAAGAGCCCAGACTGACCGTACGGGTGCATCAGCAAAAGGGAGCAACGCAGACAAACCGGCCGTGTGTTTATTCGATCCACGGCGGTGGCTATGTCATGGGTTCGAACGACATGGATGATGGCCTGTTCGACAATCTCTGTCAGAAAACGGGGTGCGTCGGCATCTCTGTTGAATATCGGCTCGCACCGGAGCGCCCATATCCCGCTCCACTCGAGGATTGCTATGAAGGGCTCGCCTGGGTGTTTGCAAATGCGGAATCCCTTGGAATTGATCCCGCGAGGATCGGAATTCATGGGATTAGTGCAGGAGGCGGGTTAGCTTCTGCGCTTGCGCTCATGGTCCGTGATCGCGGAGAGTATAAATTGGCGTATCAGCTACTCGACTGTCCGATGCTGGATGATCGTCAGATCACAGCATCGAGCCAGGCCGAGCTGATCGGTTGGACCAAGGAATCAAATCAATTTGGCTGGCAGTCCTATCTCGGCGATCTCTATGGCGGCGATGATGTTCCCTATCTCGCTGCCCCATCGCGCGCGGAGGATCTTACCGGACTTCCACCCGCCTATATCTGTGTCGGTGGCGCTGACGGATTTCGAGATGAGGATATTGCCTACGCATTGCGGTTGGGAGAGTGCGGAGTGCCTTGCGAATTGCACGTCTATCCGGGGGCACCCCATGGCGCGATGCTATTTTTGGAATCCGATCTCGGCGCGCGTTACGTGCGCGACAAGGATCACTGGCTGACGCTCCAAGTTGAGGCAGCGCGTGTCGAAACTTAAACTGCTTCATTGGAAGAGAACGAACATGAACTTTGAGTATCCAGCAGAAGCAGAAGCCTTTCGAACAGAGCTGCGCGCATTCATGAAGGAGGAAATTCCGGACTGGTGGACCAACATTCTCGCTGATGATGATCGTTCCTACGAGTTTTCTCGCGAGTTCTGTAAAAAATTGGCAGCGAAAGGTTGGCTGACTCTGGCCTGGCCCAAGGAATATGGCGGGTCTGAGGCGGATGTCTGGTTCCAGAATGTCCTGCGCGAAGAAATGTGGGCGATGGGTGAACCGCGCGGGCAGCAATATCAAAGCCTGAACTTCATTGGCTATGCCATCATGATGTACGGCACTGAAGAACAGAAGAATCGCTACCTCAACCCGATAAGTGCGGGCGAAGTGTGCTGGTGCCAGGGCTTCACCGAGCCGCATTGTGGATCCGATCTGGCCGCTTTGAAAATGACTGCCGAAGATACCGGCAAAGGCTTCAAGCTTAATGGTCACAAGACCTGGGTCAGCTATGCCAGCAATGCGGATCATTGCATTTTGCTGGTTCGAACCGATCCTGAATCTGCCAAGCATAGCGGCATTTCGTTGATGGTCGCCGACATGGATACACCAAGGATCATCATGCGCGATACTCCGACAATGGCTGGCCAATCCAAGGTGCAGGAACTGATTTTCGAAGACGCCGAGGTGCCGTATGATTCACTGGTCGGGCCTCGAGATCAGGGCTGGACGGTCGCCATGAAAGTGCTTGAACGGGAGCGTGTGGGTCTCGGCTATGCAGGTCGCATTGAGATTCAGCTGGATCAATTGATCGAATATATAAAAGACGCGAAAGACAGCAACGGACGCCCTCTTCGCGAGCGCGGAGATATCCGTACAAAGATCATGCGCCTTAGAGCTTTAAACCGCGGCCTGCGCCTCGTCATGGACAAGGTGACCGTGAACCCGTCGCTGACTGATGCAGCCGCTTTCAAGGTGCTGGCCGGCGACATCACGATCGCGACCGCAGAGCTTGCTCTTGAAGTGACTGGCCAAAGAGGTTTACTGAAAGATGATGATCCGATGGGGATAGCGCATCTTGGCGGCCCCTATATGTGGTGGGTTTATGCGCTGCCAGTGCTGGTGGCAGCCGGACCCAGCGCGATCCAGCGCAACATCATTGCCCAGCGTGAGCTGGGGCTACCCAGAGGATAGGCGAACATGGATTTCAATCTGAGCGATGAGCAGGCCGCGCTGCAGGAAAATGTGCAGGGCATGCTGGAAAAGAAATTTTCGGCCGAGCTGATGCGCGAAGCCGAGCAATCGAGCGAAGGTTTCTCCAGAGCTATCTGGGATGAAGGCGTCGCGCTGGGCCTCACCAAAATGACTATTCCAAAAGAATTTGGGGGATGGGGCGAAAGCCTTGTCGATGCATGTGTGGCCTTGGAAGAAGTAGGCCGGGCAGGGGCAACAGTTCCATTGATAGCGAGTGCAGGCCTTTCATCGGAAATTTTGCGCAATCTTCCACAAAGTGCTCACCGTGATCGCAGCCTTGCTGATATCGCATCCGGTAAAATCTTCGCGCCTGCCTTGATTGACGAAAATGCGCGCAATGAATGGGACGCAGTGCGCCTGCCGCTTGCTTCTCAAGGCGATAGCTACACAATTTCCGGCAAAAAGATCATGGTGCCCTTTGCCTCCTCGGCAGATGAATTGCTGATTTCGGCCATCACGCCAGAAGGTAAAACAGCCATAATTATAGTCGATGCTGACAGCCAAGGTTTGGTCATCACTCCTCACCATTCCGGAGCAGGCGTTCCGGTTTCATCGGTCGAGTTGAATGAAGCTGCCATACCGCAAGATCGCGTGATTGGAGTTGGCGACGTTGCGCTTGCCGCTCTTCATCATGGCTTGCATGTGGGCGCACTGCTCGCGACAGCAGAGGCCATTGGCCTGTCAGAGACGATCAAGAAACTGGCAACTGAATATGCCGCGCAACGCGAAGCTTTCGGGCGACCGATCGGGGCGTTTCAGGCGGTTGCTCACCCCTGTGCGGATATGCACATCAACAATGAAACCATCCGCTTGCTTGTATATCAGGCCGCCTGGATGGTCGACACGGCTAAGGATGCCGTTGAAGAAATCGCATCGACCAAGGCGCTGGCCAACGAGCTGTTTGAGCGCGGGGCTAACGATACCTTCTGTTTTCATGGTGCCAATGGCTTTGCTGCCGATTTTGATGTTCAGCTCTTTATGCGCCGGATCCGGCATTTTTGCCAGACAATGGGTGAAACGCATGAATCGCTGGAGCGGGCAGCTCAGGCGGCTGAAATTTAGGGCTTCACCAATCAATCAGAAATCTGCATGATCAACAAAACATCAAAGGGAAAAACAATGAATGAAGCATATATAATCGACGCAGTCCGAACCCCGCGCGGGATTGGCAAAGTGGGTAAGGGTGCTCTGGCGAATGAACATCCGCAGCATCTCGCTGCAACGGTCCTCAAAGCAATAAAGGAGCGAAACGACCTTAATACTGCCGAGGTTGACGATGTTATCTGGTCAACATCAAGTCAATCCGGCAAGCAGGGCGGTGATATGGGCCGGATGGCGGCGCTGGATGCCGGTTATGATATCCGTTCGAGCGGGACGACACTTGATCGTTTCTGTGGCGGTGGGATTACATCGGTAAATTTTGCTGCGGCGCAGATCATGTCCGGGATGGAATATCTGGTGATCGGTGGCGGTACCGAGATGATGTCCTATACCGCTGAACGCGGCAAAGACGAGATGGCAGCCGGTCTTGGCCCTTTGATGATGGGAAGCGGCAATGAGCGTCTTCGAGAAACACATCCGCAATCGCATCAGGGCATTTGCGGCGACGCGATTGCCAGCTTGGAAGGTATTGATCGCGAAGCACTCGATGCACTGGCACTTAAGAGCCAGCAAAATGCCGACCGAGCAATCAAGGAAGGCCGTTTCGACAAGAGTGTGGTTCCGGTAGTTGCCGATGACGGCAGCGTGATTCTCGACAAGGAAGAGTTCCCTCGGCCACAGACAACCGCCGAAGGTCTTGCCGAATTGCAACCCAGCTTCGCCAAGTTGGCTGATGTTCCGCTTGATGAAAAAGGAACAACCTTTCGCGGGCTGATCAACCAGAAATATCCGGATCTGGAAATCGAACATTTTCATCATGCTGGCAACAGCTCTGGCGTTGTCGATGGGGCAGCAGGCGTGTTGTTGGCATCGGAACAATATGCCGACAAGAACGGTCTGACGCCGCGCGCCAAGGTTGTCGCGATGTGCAATATGGGTGACTGCCCGACACTGATGCTCAACGCGCCTGTTCCTGCTGCAAACAAGGTTCTCGCTAAGGCAGGTCTCACCAAGGATGATATTGATCTTTGGGAAATCAACGAAGCTTTCTCCGTCGTAGCGGAGAAGTTCATCTGCGATCTCGATCTCGACCGCGAGACTGTGAACGTCAACGGCGGTGCGATGGCACTCGGACATCCTATCGGTGCAACCGGTTCCATCCTGATTGGCACCATGATCGATGAGCTTGAACGTCAGGACAAGAAGCGCGGGCTTGTTACCATGTGTGCTGCTGGCGGTATGGCTCCTGCAATAATTGTTGAGCGGGTGTAGTCGGTCCATTTTATTGTGGATGGCGG
Organism: uncultured Parasphingorhabdus sp.; assembly: GCA_951813595.1. GTDB lineage: Bacteria > Pseudomonadota > Alphaproteobacteria > Sphingomonadales > Sphingomonadaceae > Parasphingorhabdus. The sequence continues at coordinate 628,971 of CATOTQ010000001.1, forward strand.
GGCTAGGACCGCGTCATCTACAGTATGGAAAGTCCACAATCAAGGGAGGGTATTATGATAGGAAAACTACCCGGAGGATGTTTGTGCGGTGCCGTGCGATATGAGTGCGATTCCGAAAAAATCATGGCCAGTGCCATTTGTCACTGCCGGGATTGCCAATACGTATCGGGCGGCGGCCCGGCAAACATTGTTGGTGTTCCCGAACCTGCTTTTGAATTGCTAAAGGGCGAGACCAAGGGATTCACCGTCAAATCGGAAGGCGGCAATGATGTGACACGCACTTTTGTGCGGAATGTGGCACACCGATGTTCAGCGAACTATCCGCTGCGCCAGGTCTGAAAATAATCAAGGTCGGGACGTTTGATGATCCCGGATCATTCAAGCCACAAATGACGGTATGGACGTCTTCGGCTCCACCCTGGGCACATATCGACGCAGACTTGCCGCAATTCCCAAAGGACCCGGGATGACATGTGAGCCAAGGCCGAGGCGGGAAAATAATCTACTCTGAAGGGGCAATTCGATGCTGAACCTGCTTGATGACTTACCGATTCACCAGACGCCAGAACCATTGGCGCATCCTGCGACCAGCGATCGTAATTTTTATGATCGCACCTGGTTTAACGGCTATTCAGTCGAAGGGGATTGGTACTTTGGCATCGGTATGGCGATATACCCGCATCGCGGCATTCTCGACTGTGCATTCAGCGTCGTGGAAAAGGGTGGCAGGCAGCACTGCTTTTTTGCCTCTTGCCGGGCGCCGCTCGAACGCACCGAGATGCAGGTAGGCCCATTTCGCATCGAGATTCTGGAGCCAATGCGCCGAACGCGAGCGGTTTTAGAGGATAACGAGACCGGCATCAGCTGTGATCTGATATTCTCCACCCGAACGTCCCCGGTGCAGGAAAAGCGGCAAACCCTCTGGGAAGGCGCGCGCCGTGCGATGGACGCTACACGATTTGATCAGTTTGGCCGCTGGTCGGGCCAAATTCAGCATCCCGATGGCAATATCATTGTGGACGAGAAGCAATGTCGCGGGACCAAGGATCGCTCATGGGGCGTGCGCGGCGTGGGTGAACCAGAGTCGGGAGGCGCTCCGGCACTATCACCGCCCAATGTTTTTTCTTGTGGGCACCTCTGTTTTGGGATGACCATGCTACCCATGCCATATTTTTCGACGGTGCAGAGGGAGAGAGCCTTCACAATGAGGGCATGGTTATACCAACCTATCCGAGCGAAGAAGATGTTCCCGGAACAGAGGATACTAGCGTAGAGCATATGGCCAGAGTCGCTCATCGCCTAAAATATATTCCCGGGACAAGGTCGATTGAGACTGCAAAAATCGACCTGATTGACCGGCAGAGCAATGTCCGGACAATCACTTTTGAACCGGTCCTCTTGTTCAACATGAAAGGCCTGGGTTATTTGCACCCGGTCTGGAAGCAAGGAACATGGCATGGGGAACTCGAAATCGGCAGCGATTCATTTGATCCTGAATCGCTTGATCTTGAGGACCCTCATAACCTGCATGTGCAACAAGTGGTCCGGGTCAGCGATGGCAGCCGAGAAGGCATAGGTGCCCTCGAGCATTTGTGCCTGGGGTCTTACGCGCCCTATGGGCTCACCGGTATTTCCGACGGAGCAAAATAAATATATCAGTCCGTCGCGGGTTCTCCGTCTATTTGGGTGCCATGCGGATTGCGCCGTCAATGCGAAGATTTTGACCATTGAAATAGCTGTTCTTGACCAGCTCAAGTATCAGGGAGCCAAATTCTTCCGGCTTACCCAGTCGTTTGGGGAAGGGGACGGACGTGGCAAGCGATGACAACACAGGCTCGGGAGCAGCCATCATGGGCGGTGTCGCGAAAATTCCTGGCATGACCGAATTTACCCGGATGCCGAGGTTCATCAAATCCCGGGCCATTGGCAGGACCAGGCCATTTACGCCCGCTTTACAGGAGCCGTATCCGGTTTGCCCGATTTGCCCATCCTGGGCCGCCGCTGAAGAGGTAAGGGTAATCACGCCGCGTTCGTCATCTTCCAGAGGCTCAAGGGAAGCCATGCCGAGCGCAGCGATGGAAGCAAGGCGATAGCTCGCGACCAATGTACCTTCGGCCGCAAAGGCATAGTCCCCAGTCGATTGCCGTTTATACTCGCCGGTCTTTTTGTCCATGTATACCGTCTTTTTTGGCGGCTTGGCCGCCACTGCACAGTGGACCAGAACGCGCTCCTGGCCGTGTGCCTCGCGTGCCTGTTCAAAACTTCGTAGGACACCTTCTTCATCCATGATGTCCGTTTTGCAGAAGACACCGCCGATACTGTCGGCAACTTCTTGTCCGCCTTCTTCATTGAGATCGAAGATGGCGACTTTTAGTCCGACGTCCGCCAGAGCCTCGGCCGAAGCTCGCCCAAGCCCGGATGCGCCTCCGGTAACAACTGCTGCCGTTTGATCATTAATGTGCATGTGGTTTTCTCCAACAAATAAGTCCGAAAAATATGTTCAAGAACGCGAAATTGATATCATCAGCTCGACCCATCTGGATGCAATGCATGATTGAATCTTTGGTTTCATGCCGATGTTCTTTCGTGCTTTGCAGTTTGTTAGCCAGTGTATCCGATGCAGTCAACACGACACAATAATTGACGACTGTCACCTCAATCTCTAAAGCCGGTCTTGTGAAACTATGAGGGTATTTTGCGACCAAAATATGTGTCGCAGAGCGCGTCGAATAAAAGCATTCCGACTATGCGGACGGGAAACGAATAAATCAGGAGAATAGAAAAATGAATGCAACAACTGGCGAAGAAGCCGTTCTGGTCGAACGTCGTGACCGGGTCATGATTATCACCATGAACCGTCCCGATGCACGCAATGCCATCAATGGCGCCTTGTCGAACGGACTCTGGGAAGCGTTGAAAGAATTGAATGATGATCCCAATCTGACCGCAGGAGTGCTGACTGGGGCGGGTGGCTATTTCTGCGCAGGCATGGATTTGAAAGCCTTCCTCAAGGGCGAGGATGTCTCCGCTTTCGGCAATTTTGTGCGCGATGGCTGCAAAAAACCGATCATCGGGGCGGTAGAAGGGTTCGCCATTGCAGGCGGCTGCGAATTGGCGCTGAGCTGTGATCTTCTGGTCGCCGCCAAGGGCGCCAAGATCGGCATTCGCGAGGTCAAGGTTGGTCTGTTCGCGGCTGCTGCCGGATTGTTCCGACTGCCGAGCCGCGTTGGCTATGCCAAAGCGATGGAAATGGCGATCACTGGCGATCCGATTACGGCCGAAGAAGCCAAGGATGCAGGCATGGTCTCCCAGCTTACCGAGGTGGGCGGGGCGGTTGATGCGGCCATCGCCCTGGCAGAACGCGTAGCGAAGAATGCGCCGCTTGCTGTCGCTGCATCCAAGCAGCTTCTGCGCGCAGCAGCGCAAGGCTATGACGAGGAAGAGCTTTGGAAAATGCAAGAGCCGCTGAGCAAAAAGGTCTTTACCTCCAATGACGCGCAAGAAGGCCCGAAAGCATTTGCAGAGAAGCGTGAACCGAACTGGACAGGAACCTAGATGACTACACTCCTGATACGCATGCAGGTGCTTCCCGAAAAGGAGGAGCACTTTCTGGAGCATATCCGTGGTATCGTCGCGTCCATGCCTGGCCACGAGCCGGATACACGCGTCTATGCGTTCTGGAAGACCAAGACGCCGCATGAGTATTTCATGGTCGAAAGCTATACGAACGCCGAAGCGCTCAAATTTCATATCAGCCGGCATATCGATGGCCAGAAAGTGTTTCAGACTTTCCTGGCCAAACCGCCAGAGGTTGAGGAACTGGGAGATTTCGTTGTCGGGGTTCCCGATGTAGGGACGCTGCCGCTCGCTTAGTGAGGTTTAGGCGAACCAATCCTGCGCGTCATGATCGTGGATCAAATCTACAGCGCCATTGAGCATTTTCATAAACATGGCATCGCCGCGTTCGGTGCGTTCTACAAACATCGATGAATGAAACGCAGTCTTGAACAGCTGATAGGCGCCAAGCACATAATGACGTTTTAGCTGATCGGGGTCATACGGCCCTGCGCCGAGGCGTTCCAATTCCTGCACATAGTGATCGATTAGCTCTGTTTCGTGGCTTTGGCGCAATTCAGGCCCAAGCGCGCCAGCATAACAATAGCCCAGATCGGTTGCAGCAGGGCCAGGTCCTATCGATTGCCAGTCGACCAGGGAAAGCGATCTTCCACCTTCACTGGTCGCAAACAGCATATTGTCGGGACGAAAATCCACATGCACCAGACACAGATGGTAGTGGGTCAGTTTGAAATATTCTTTTTGTAAGGGCCGCGCTTGGTTGGCTTGACCGCTTCCGCATCTTCTACCAATTTCACAATATCTGTCATCTCCCAAAGTTTGTCTGAAACGCCAGCGGCCATAGCTGGCGACATGCGAAGTGTTTTGTGCATCCGAACGAAATTGTAATACATCATGTGAAGGGCAACCGCATGGGCGTGGTTTTCAACCTTCTTGCTGAACCCATTTGTCAGGCGGGTAAAACGCCGCATATGCATCCGCATGGTTAGGTTGCTGCGCTCGACGTAGGACGTGCTGACCAGTTTCTTGTCAGGCTCACCCTCAATCCGGCGTTTCTTGATGCCAGTGCATTCAGCGGGGCTGTAACGGCCTTTGAAACTTTCCGGCGCATTGCCATATATTTTGATTAGCTGCGCATAGTCAACATCCGCGCCAAAAGCGCCTTCGACAGCTTCAAGATAGGATTTGTGACCGTCGCTGGTCAGTTGAACACGATTGGCAAGGCGACTGCGCAGATCATCCATAAACCACATTGCGTATTCAGCATCGCGGCCACCGACCAGATAGGAAACAATCATCTTGCTATCTGCATCAATCGCGGTCCACGTCCATGTGTCGCCAGCATTGGCGGGAGCAGCCTTTGCAGTTTTAACGTTCTTTTGTTTGGCATAGGTGAATGACCAGATTTCATCGACTTCCACGCGGGTTGTTTTGAGATTGCGGACGTTGGCTTCGTGATAGGCGGCGCAAGCCTTGCCAGCATCAATCAGCAGCTTCGAGACTGTGTTTTTGCTGGCACCTGTCATACGCACGATTGAGCGTATGCTGTTACCTTCGCATAGCATGTGAAGGATGGTGGCACGTTCTGTTGAGGATAGCTTGCTTATGAGGATTTTACACCTGACCCTTTGCATTCAGGCAAGCATAACAGTCAGTTTAATAACATCTGTTAATAGGGCTTTATATAAGGATTCACCTAGGCTACACAGTGGTATGGAAATCGAGTTTGCGGACCCAGCGCTGGTACTCATTGAGACAGACGGAGCTGGAACAATTCGGCTTCCTGTCGCTGTGATCAAGTCTGCGCGTAGAAAGCTGACTGTTTTGAGAGCCGCAACAGATGACCGGACATTAAGGAATTGGAAAAGTTTGCATTACGAAAAATTGAGTGGCGACCGCGAAGGTCAAAGGTCCATCCGGCTGAATGACAAATATCGTATGGTATTTGAACTGGACAGCGATGCAGAACCGCAAAAGGCTACAATTTTGTCGATTGAGGATTACCACTAATGGCCAGAGCAACCAATCATATTGACCACCCAGGAACTTTCATTTTGGAAGAAATGGAAGCGCGTGAATGGATGCAAGTTGATCTGGCGTATATTTTGGGGATGAGTCCACAGCAGCTAAACCCTATTTTGAAGGGCAAAAATTCAATCACGCCGGACTTGGCAAATTCGCTCGGCGATGCTTTTGATGTTCCTGCCGAGCTTTTTGCAAACCTTCAAAAAATCTATGATCTGCAAAAGGCTAAATTGCCGGACCCCGGAGTTCGCACACGCGCCAGGTGGGCTTCAAAATTCCCTGTCCGCGAAATGATTAAACGTGGGTGGATTGAAGAAACGGAAGCTGATCTGCTGGACGTGCAGATGATGCGCTTTTTCAATACGAACAGCATTGATAGCATTCCGATGTTTGGCGGCGAAGAGATGCGCCACGTGGCGAAGAAATCATCCTGCGATGAGATTACAGGCAATCAACTTGTTTGGCTACATAGGGTGAGCATGATCGCAAAAAACACCGAGGCTCCCAAATATGACAAGGCGAAGCTGCTAGATACTTTGCCCGATATTCGCGCGCACATGCTTGATATTGATGATTTTACGCATATCCCCGCGCTGCTGTTAGAATGTGGTGTGAGAACTGTGTTTGTTGAGCCATTGCAAGGCTCTAAAATTGATGGTGTTTGCACTTGGTTGGATGACCAACCCGTGATAGGCCTGTCGTTGCGGTTAAACCGCCCTGACAATCTTTGCTTCGTCCTGCGGCATGAAATTGAGCATGTTTTGCAGGAAGATGGAAAGGATGTTGGATATTCCGCGCCAGATGTTTTTGAACCAGATAGAAGCGAGAACGACTTGCCGGATGAGGAAAAGAGAGCGGACGCTGCCGCCGCTGAATTTTTAATCCCACAAGATAAATTGGCCTCGTTTATGAGGCGAAAGGGCAAATGGATTTCAGAAAAAGACGTTCTGGCATTTGCTGCGCGCCATCACATCCACCCCGCAATTGTGATCGGACAGATTCAGCATCAACGGCACTTGGAAGGCGACGAACGAGCGTTCGCTTTTCTGCGTCGATATTTAACCAAAGTGCATGAACAATTTTTGGATTGGCAGCTTAGAGATGGTTGGGGGAAAGTAGCGGAAGTAGGACTTTAAGGAACTGAAAATGGCAAACTATAACGAACAGATTACAAGGGTTTGGGACGAGTGATAATCTCTCACTGGTAACGATACGAACGACCCCAACAATTTTATTGAATGGGCGGTTGCGAATGGCCGCCTGACATTAAGGCCACAGGATTTGCATAAGATATACCGTCTATCGGGCCAAGCAGTGTGTGGCGATTCTGGAGAACGGCGCACAACGGACGCTCTGGTTTGATATTGATAGCGGCGGCACCCCCCAGCTACGCCGTAAGGCGGCTAAGCAGCGTCGCGATTCAATCGTCAATGACGTTTATCGGGCAAAGTCAGATGTTGAACACATGAACCACACCTATCCTAGCGATGAGCCTATTCAGTTTGAGATGGATTTCACGGAGGACTATGAGGAACGCAAGGCGCTAGAAATGCTGGAGCGCGAAGCAAAGGAAGCGGGTTAGTCCTTTTTCTTTCAACGGGCCTGTGCTGCAATACTCGCTATCTCTGATCGCTGTGCAGGTGTCAAAACCTTCGCTCGGGCTTTACCGCCCTTGGCAGCGCGCTTCTGCAATTCAGTTTCTTCCGCTTCTTCTTCCTCACCGGAAGCAATATCTACCATTAGCTTTGCAAGCTGGTTCGGATCGCGAGGGCGTTTGGGCTTTTTCGTGCCCTCAGGCATCATCACCGACCTTGACGTTATCGACGATCAATTCCAATTCTTTAAAATCATAAACGAGGCCGTCTTTTTCGATTTTGACATCTGTATTGTTCTCAAAATGGGGCCTCGCCAACTCAAGCGCTTTTTTGGCAGTCTTAGCATGAATTGCCCCGGCTATTATTTTTGAGGATGTGCGAACGATATACATATAATCTCCAATGATGTTCTAAACATAACATAGGGATTGAGCGCAAGGAGTTCAAATTTCAAACTGACCCACTACCGAATCTTTGCCGAGTTTGACAAAGGAAAAAATATAGGTGATAAGGGCATATGGTAAATGCACGAACAGCTACCGCGATTGATTTTGATAAAGCCGCTCAAGAACATGCAACAGCGTTTTGGTTTCTGCTTATCGCCACTGCCTTGACTTGGTGGCTTTTCTCTATTTGGTGGTCTGCAATCCCGGCAATCTTAGCAATTTTCTCCGCTATTAGATCAGTCGGCGCGACAATGGCTGCAAGTTCTCTGAGGAAGGGAACCTATAAGATACCCAATCCCAACAACGGCAGACCTGATAACGGCGCTAGGAACGTCGAAAGCTCCTAGCTTTCGCTTTTAACAAAAACACCTATCCGCCCATTATCACGAACAAACTGGACGCCTTGCGCATGGCTTCCGGTTCGAAGACGGCCAGCACTTGCGGCGTCGGCTGGAGCCAATCAAGCTCGATGACTTCCCGATCCATCCAGAAGGCCGAATGCAGCTTGGCCGCTTCGTTAGCCACTTTTCGCGTGCTTGGGAAAGGTCTATCCCTTCCAACTGGTCTCCTTGGGCAGCAGGCGCCTCATCGCTCATTAGCAAGACAAATTCACTTGTTGCCTCGTCGATTTCGGTAAAATAGCAATGAGGCGTTGTGATCCGGGCTTTGGGTTGCAGAAACTTGTAGAAATTCACTTCTTTTTTGTAGATACCGAATTCGATCCCGAAGTTGCGGCTGTCCGCATCAGCAGCAGGAAATTTCCCTACCAGACTGTCTGGAGCATCGGACCCGCGCGAGCTGTACTCCAATGCACCCATAATATGGCTTTTTAGGACTGTGCAAGTCGGCAATATTTGAGTAACACGTCACATAAGATGTGTCATGATCAAATATTGTGGGTAGTTCGATGAAACAGAAGAGCTTGGGCGCTAGGGGGCTTTCTATACCGGAGCTTATCCTAGGGCCCATGGCCTTCATTGTCGAGGGTGGCAGCATTCGGACGGCTGAGCGCAATTAACGCAAACAGAACAATCTCTTAGCAGGAGCAACAACTATGGCAGATACTACATTTGGACCCGAAGGCTGGACGCCGGAACGGCTAGGATCGCAAACGGGCAAGACTTACCTGATCACGGGGGCTACATCCGGTACCGGATTTGAGGCAGTTCGAATCCTTCTGTCCAAAGGTGCGAAAGTCGTGATGCTGAACCGCAATCCGGAAAAGTCAGCGGCGACGGTGGATACTCTGAAACAGGAATTCGGCAGCGATGCTGACGTTACGTTGATCACCATGGATCTGTCGGTACTGGATTCCGTTCGGAAAGCGGCAGCAGAAGTGTTGGAACAGGTGCCACAGATTGACTCCCTGATCTGCAACGCAGCGATAGCGCAGGTTCCGAAGCAGCAAATGACGGTGGACGGTTTTGAAAGCCAGCTTGGCACCAACCATTGCGGACACTTCCTGTTATGCGGATTGCTGTTCGACCGGATCGAAGAATCCAAAGGCCGTATCGTTGTTGTGTCGAGTCTTGGTTACAACATGGGTCTCAAAACAATCCAGTTCGATGACATCAACTGGGACAAGAAATATAACGCGAATAGTGCTTACAGCCAGAGCAAGCTCGGACAAATGATGTTTGCCTATGAACTGCAAGACAGGATCAATGCGGCTGGCAAGAATATGCAGGTCTATGTTTGCCACCCGGGTTCGTCGGCGACGGCGCTCATCAAAACCAGTGGCAGTCCGATGATGCGCTTTACTTTCTGGCTAATGACCCTGTCGCCGATTGTTCAACCCGCTGAAAACGGAGCCTATCCGTCATTGATGTGCTCGACCGAGGATGGACTAGAGCCGCGGGCGCTTTATGGCCCTACTGGCCGCATGGAATTTGTCGGCCCTGTTGGAAAAGGCACGCTGAAGCCCCACGCCTATGACAAGGACACTATGGCCAGATTGTGGGATTGGACCGAGAAGGCTACCGGGCACAGTTGGTCGCTGTAACTGGTTACTCGCTAAGCCTGAATTGGCATTCCAGCGAGAGAAAATCTTCCGCATCGCGGAAATGCATTCCTGCGGTTTGTCTAAAAACAGGTGATGGCCTGCGTCCTCGATTGTCAGGAATGGTGCTTCAACCTGACTGCTCATGCTCTCTAGTATGTCATCGGTAAACAGGGTCGACCGCCCACCTCTTACGCAGCCAAATTTGCAGGAAATATTGCCCAATGCCGCCCACGGCTTTGCATCGTCCCAATCAAGCTTTGCCCACAATTCCGGGTCAAATTTCCAGACCCAGCCCGTCACGCCGTTCCGTGTCTCCTGTTTGAGGCTATGTCGTGCGATGTGGTCCTGAATATAGTGATTTGCATTTTTTTGTACTTGGGGCGGCAACAAGCGAAAGCGATTCAGTGCCGATTGCAGGTCAGGAAAGAAAACATCTTTGGACGACGGCTTCGGCCTAGGGTGGTTGAGAACCTCTTCGGGCCGCAAAACAGTTGAGTCCATAAGCAGCAATCCGCTCAAACGGTCTCCGATCAGACTTGTGGTGATCAGCGAGATAAGTCCTCCAAAGGAGTGCGCGGCGATAATCGGCTTGACTGAATGATCAAGCATGCCGCTATCTTGCATCACCGCAATTTGTTCGGCCGAAAATTGTTCTAGGCTGTAGCTGTCCCGCCAATCAGAATCACCCATGCTCGAATGATCGATGGCAACAACATTGAAATCATCCATGAATGTGGGTGCGATGAAATCATACCAGTGACTATGCGCGCCGTTTCCATGGACTAGCAGCAATCCCGGATTGTTGGCACTTCCCCATTGCTGATACCAGATATCTGCTCCATCAACATTTACGTGATGCGAAGTATAGGGCGTCTCAACAGCTTTGCGAAACCATGTTGGCGCTGGAGGGCGCGCACCATCATAGGCTGCCAGCGGATAACGATCGCTTGTTGTCATGGTCTCCATCTATTGTAGCGCTTTCCAAAATGGTCCATTGTGCAAGGACCATAAACATATTAAACATTTGGTATGTAAAAAAGATCGTGCTGTAAAGGGCTTAAACAAGCCCAGATCTCGGAGTCGAAAACAAATTGCCCGGAACATCCCCATTGGCCAAATCGAAAAACCCTCCACGGCGTTTGGGCCGTCGCAGCGCGGAAGAGAGTAAAAAAACGCGCAAAGTCCTGCTCGAGGCCGCAGCGTCCATTTTTGCCGAGAAGGGTCTGAACGGGGCCACCTTAGATGAGATTACCAAACGCGCTGCCGTCACCAAGGGGGCAATTTACAGCCATTTTGACGGACGGGAAGATTTGCTGGTCCAGTCTTGCCGATCGGCGCTGCAATCCTTCCATCTTTTCAAGCTTGCCGAGGTGGCGCCTGACCTCAACACCTTCGTGCAGGAGACAGCCAAAGTTTTGCTGGCCGACAAAGGTCGGGATGCGCGAATGTTGAACGTCGAAGCGCATCTTTCTGCTGCTCGGTCGCCCAAAATGGCTGGTCTTCTGTCCGAATGGTATGAGGCCACCATTCACCTGATCAGCGATCGCGTCCCGTCCGAGGCAGGTTCGCCGCAGTCGGTCATTGTAATGCTCAATGTCCTTTTGGTTGGACTGTGCCACAAGGATGCATTTGATTCGCTTGATGTCGATTCCGAAGATCTTCTGGAAATGGCCAATCGGATGACCGCGGCTCTCCTGAATCCCGGCCAGATATCATGAGGTGGCAAGATGAGTAGAGCGCTATATTTTCATTGTCACGCCGGTATCAGCGGAGACATGACTCTCGCAGCACTGATCGACATCGGCGTTCCGGAGGAACATCTGCGAACCGAACTGGGCAAGCTGGAACTCGATGATGAGTTCAGGCTGGACGTTTCCGGCGCGATGAAGATGGGTATTTCTGGAACGCAGGTCCGCGTGCATCAGATGGCATCAGCATCTGGCGACAACCATGGTCATGATCACAATCATAGCCATGAGCGCGGCCACGGGCATACTCATAATCATGACGGTTCCAGAACCTATCGTGAAATCAAACAAATGATCGAATCCGCGCCCTATGATCAGGGCGTCATCGACCGGGCGCTCGACATGTTTCGATTGGTTGGCGAAGCCGAGGGTAAAATTCATGACAAGCCACTGGACGAGGTCCATTTCCACGAGGTCGGCGCAATCGATTCCATTGTCGATATTGTAGGCACTGCGATTGCGCTCGAATATTTGAAAGTTGACATGATTTTGTGCGGACCGGTGGAGTTAGGTGCGGCGCGCGTCCAATGCGTCCACGGGAATTTTCCGGTGCCTGCCCCGGCAACCAGTGAAATATTGGAAGGCGTTCCAAGCCAAAGCGGCGGACTGGAAGGGGAGGCCACCACTCCAACCGGTGCGGCCATTCTCAAAAGCAATGTTGATCATTTTCAGCCCCAAGGCGTGTTTACAAATGAGACTGTCGGTTACGGGATTGGCCATAAGGATTTCACCGTTCCCAATGTTCTACGTGTCCTGCTGGGCGAATATGATGAGGGCTCGACATCGGATATTCCGCCGGCCGCGAACTATGAGCTTGCGACCAATATCGATGATATGTCGGCCGAGGGATTTCAGCCGATGCTCGATAGCCTGTTCGAGGCAGGGGCGAGCGATGCCTTTTTGACACCAATCGTGATGAAGAAGAGCCGGTTGGCACAATCAGTAACGGTCCTGTGCCGTGCCGAGAAACTTGATGAGCTTGCCAAGCTGCTGATGACGGAGTCTTCCTCGATTGGCGTACGCATTAAGCCGATCTGGAAACAGATGCTCGAGCGCGAAATTAGGAAGGTCAAAACCTCTCATGGTGAAGTCAGTGTGAAGATTGTGACCTTGCCCGATGGTGGGCAGCGCTGGAAGGTGGAGCATGACCATATTGTCGCGATCTCTCGTGACACAGGCGAAAGCTATGCGAGGCTAAAGGCCAAGATCGAGCAAGAGGTCCATGCCGCGCTTGACGACAATTGAGAGGCGCGGTTATCCCGGCCGGTAGATACGATATTCTACACCGCGATCAGATAAAGAACGGCCTTGCCCCATGAACAAGGCCGTGTTGACCCATTTATATCGCTCATCTCCGGTTTCGATCCGCATATTGATGATGCAATATTGATCTTCAAAATCGGTACCTTCGCCCTTTTCTAAAGCGTCTCTGAGCCTTTCAGATAATTCCAGTAAGCCTTGATACTGAATGTATAAACAGGCCCCATCGTCAGTTTCAATCTGTCCGCGCGCGTCAATTCTTAGAAAGCCATCGTCCCCAACAAGTGACCAGTCGGAAGCACCCAGTAATTTGCCGCTTATGCGTTCGCCGATGACTTTGCCATTGGCTATTTCGTGAACTATCCGATTTCCAAAAGGCCCTTGGCCGATGGGAGTTGGAACCGCCGCTCCCAAGAACAATGTGAATTCTTCGATTAGTTTCATTCATTCACCTAACTGCGATCTGTTGATTTTCGATTTCTTATCCGCCCAAAAACAACGGCCAGAATGATTGAGGAAGCAAAAACGGCCAGCGCAAACACATAGATTGCGATGTTCTGTCCCACCTCGAAAAATCCTGCATAGTAAAGCACGATATAACCCAGCAAGAAATTGAAAGCGCCCCAAAGCACGTTGATCAAGGGCGAAGATTCACCTACTCCCGGCGGACTGGCGAATGGGCTTTAGAAACGATTTCCGCACACCCCTTGGAAAAAATGCGGGATGCCATTCACGAAGCAAAATGCTGAAAAAACATAGGCTAGATAGACCATATTTATCTCCTTACAGGATTCAAAACATCTATGACTTTGCCTGCGCTGCTAGGAGCTGCTCTTTATAAGCCGCTATCCGGGATTGGGCGGTGCCATCTATCAAGAGTATCACCGTCAGCATGGCGATGGTTGTAATCAGGCTTGACCGCCAGATCGGAGTGTCGAGGAAATAGATCAATGCAGCACAGGCGGCGATGATGATCGGGATCGCTGTGAAGACAATCGTCTTATACTCGGCCAGTACTCCATCCACTCTCACCAGTTCTGCTGCGATGAATGCGGCGGGGTCATCATTATAGACACCTGGCCACTCGGCAATCCTTGTCTGATTAGCGTAAACCAGCCCAATCCCGATTATGATGAGCAGCGCACCTGCCAATAATGTCGGAATGACATAGGCTCTGGCAATCTCGCTTTTACCCAATTGCCAAAACCCTAGGCTGGCCAGCAAAAACAGTATCGCGAACGCAATGAAAAATGCGGAAGAGAACGCTTCGGCCTTTGCCCAATCTGTTGCTGTCTTTAATATTTCCATTTCCATATCCTAACTCGTCATTACATTCGTCGAGGCTGCCAGCCAGCCATTATGGGCAGGGCGTCACATCAACCAGCACGCCGTTCAGATGCGCCATTCCGGAAATAGGCTCAATCGATTCAGAACCGTCCGGTAAAATGACGTTCACATTCACGCCCGTCGTCTCACTCGCCACGCTGAGACCGTCAGCTTTCTGATGTCCCCAACCGTGCGGGACGCTGACCGTGCCGATCATCATATTGGGATCGAACTTGGCGGGTACGCGAATGGACTTTCCATTGGCGCTGATCCGCGCCAGATCGCCGTCTTTCAATTGCCGCGACCCCGCATCCTCGGGGTGAATATAGAGATAATTTGTGTTCCGCTTTCCTTTTACGAAGGCGTGCACATTGTGCGCCCAGCTATTGTGGGTAAAGCGTTCGCGTTTCTGGATCAGTTTCAGCGCGGTACTATTCTGAAGTTCTTTCTCATAGACATCGTCCAGTGTTGCGGCACGCTCCAGGAACTCGGGTGGAGCCAGTTCTACCTTGCCCGACGCCGTTTCTACGCGCTGCCCCAGAAAGTCGCCTGGCTGATTGTCTTCCAGCAACAGGCCGTCGGGATGTTTACGCAATTTTTTGAGACCACCGAGCCCGGCGCGCCTGCTTATCAACCCGAAAAACAGCTCATCGAGCGCGATGGATTTGCCAATCAGCGGCATTTTTTTCAAGCCCCGGAAAAGGTCAAATAAAAGCTTTGCTCTTTTCTTGCCGAATATGTTCCGGCCAGCCGCTGCACAGATTTGCTGAAGGATCAGGGCCGAGTTATTGTCAAAAGTAGTGTCTGGCAAGTTAATCATGCGGCTGGCATGTCGTCCTTGTTCACCTCGCTTCCATCTTTAGACTTCACGCCTTCAATCACCTTCGCCAGGTGTCTGAAGCCTCTCAATTTGCGCCAGGAATCTTCTGCGCATAATCCCATCTTGCAGACCATCGTCAACATCGCATTGCGCGTGACACAACCTTTGGCTTGGCGTGTTCCATGCCGGATCGTCGCAAAACTCGACTCAATGACATTGGTTGTCCTGATACGGGTCCAGTGTTCCGCTGGAAAGTCATGAAATGCCGGCAACGCGTCACGGTCTTTCGATAAGCATTCCACCGCCTCGGGGTACTTTGCACCGAAACGTTCCTCAAAATTATCGAACGCCTTTGCTGCATCAGCTCGATCTTCTGCCATCCGGATATCATGCAGACCCTGCTTCGCTTTCTCCTGGACAGACTTCGGCAGATAGTTCAGCACATTGCCGGTCTTGTGCATCCAGCAACGTTGAACGCCCGTCTCCGGATACACTTCCTCCACTGCGGCCCGGAAGCCCGGGGCGCCGTCTCCAATTGCCAACTTCGGGGGTTGGTCCAGACCCCGTTGTTTCAGGGACAGCAACACCTCACGCCAGCTCTGTTTTGACTGCCTGACACCATCTTCGATTGCCAGGAAGTGCTTGTGACCCCGGCTGTTCACGCCGATGATAACCAGGCAGCACAATCGGCCATCGTCGCCTCTGAGACCACTGTAGATGCCATCAGCCCGGATATGGACCCATTCATCAGACACCGCTCGAGTACACCATTGCTTGTATTCAGCTTCCCATTGCCGCTTCAAACGCCCCGCGACACTGGCCGGCAGCCCTTTAGCCTCGGGGCCGGCAATAGCTTCCGGTGCGCTCTGCATCTGGCCACTCGAAACACCCTTCAAATAAAGCCAGGGGTTCGCCGCGTCCAGCGTCGCCGTTCGCCGGATGCAGGGCGGTACAACCAGAGATTGAAAACATTCCGGCGTACCTTCACGGCTACGGATCTTCGGCACCTCGACGCTGACCTTGCCAACCCCTGTAATCACCTCTCGTTCGCGATGATGGCCACTGCGGACAACGCGCTGTCGTCCGTCAGCCGTTTTGTGACCATCAAACTTTGTCATCAACTCATCCGGCTCTGCCTGGACCGCTTCGGCGATTAACTGCTTCGCACCCGGTCTGAGTAGTTCTGTCAGTGGTTCAATTCCCTCCGGTCTACCCGGATCAATCACAGTATCTTTTGCCATGTGTGGCGGGCTCCTCTTGCTACTTTCGATTTCCAGACAAAAACGATTTCAGCAAGGCACGCCCCATACTTCAAATTCTTCCAGACACCAGATCCGGTTATAACTCGTTTACCGTTGAAGCTCTCGTTATAGCCATTCTCCCATGGACTACCCGGTTCTATATAGAGCGTCTTCACACCGATACGTGACAGCCAGTCGCGTACCGCATGGGCAGTAAACTCAGCTCCATTGTCACTGCGGATATGGGCTGGCGGGCCATGTCTGGCAAATAGGCCGGTCAATACCACCAGTACATCATCGCTGTTCAGTTTACGTTGGACATGGAGCGCCAGGCACTCCCGGCTATGCTCATCAATGACGGTGAGCATCCTGAACGCCTTGCCATCATGGGTGCGCCATCATGGGTGCGCCATCATGGGTGCGATCCATAACCAAATCATAGCTCCAGACATAGCTCCAGACATGGCTCCGGACATGGCCGCGATATTGCGGTCTGAGCCTGACGCATGATCCATCGTTAAACCAGAGCCTTCCCCGCTTTGGCTGCTTCTTTGGTATCTTGAGCCCTTCACGCCTCCAGATACGCTCCACTCGCTTGGCATTCACATGCCAGCCGCTGTTACGCAGTAAGCTAGTGATCCGCCGATAGCCATATCTGCCATATATCTGTGCCAGCCGGATGATCTCAGCCGTTAGCGGCTGCTCATCCGGCTTGGTAATGGCTTGTCTGCGCTGAGTGGAACGATGCTGACCAATCACCCTGCAAGCGCGGCGTTCGGAACAACCCAGCGCCGCCTGCACATGATCGACCGCATCTTTGCGGCGCGAAGGGCTCAGTACTTTCCCTCAACGGCCTCCTTCAGGATCAATGCATCCAGTGTCGGATTGGATACTGCCTTGCGAAGCCGCTGATTCTCTTTCTCCAACGCCTTCAAGCGGCGTGCCTGACTTACCTTCAAACCGCCATACTCGCGGCGCCAGCGATAGTAACTCTGCTCTGATATGCCTGGCTCCCGGCATATCGCACCTGTCTTCTCTCCCCAGCAAGCCGAACCTCAGCATCCCGGAGCATCCCGATTATCTGTTCTGGCGTATATCTTTTACGTGCCATCTATCTTTCCTTTCTCAAGATAAATAGCCGTATCTCTAACTCTCAAGCCGGAACACTTCTATGGGGGAAGGTCAATTCTGGTTGGCAACCCGGATTATTATAGCCGTTTTGGGTTCCAGTTGTTCCCGGAGCTTTGCCCGGACGGAGAACCAGCAGAATTTTTTCAAATATTGCCGCTTCGTACCGCAATGCCTGATACCGTCATTGGCTTTCACCCGCTCTTCCATGGTGACGAGCAATGAAATGAGACTGATATGAACGAGACCCTCTTCAAAGCAATAATAATCTCCGCTGCGGCAGTGTTCCTGCTGATATTTGTGGCAATCGTTATTCCGCCATTGATCGCCGAGCCGGATGTGGTGGGTGCCTTCGCGGCCGGGTTCGTCAATCCCTATTCCAGCGGATATTCTTCCAATGTGCTGGCCTGCTGGGTCATTCTCGCCGCATGGATTGCCTACGAAGCAAGATCGCTTGGTATCCGCCACGGTTGGATTTGTGCGTTGCTAGGGATCATTCATGGTGTCGCTGTTGGCTTCGCGCTGTACCTGCTGATACGGATGCGGCAATTGAAGGGGAGAGCGGCTTGACCGTGGCAGGCTTTGCCACGCATCCTGCCTGGTAATGCTTCCGAACTACTAACAGCATCTGCAAATTACGAATGGTTTTCAATATATCGTTCGAACAGGTCATTGGCCACGCCTTCATATGCATCGCCCAATGTCGGCAAGCTGGCTTCCATCAGTTTAACATTGTTTTGCGGCAAATTGACAAACCGCCTCTCTCCAAATCCGATTCAGCGGACATTTCAATCTCCATGTGCCGATTGTCCGATTTAGAAACTACCTGGAACTTCACGCTGAGCCGGGGTTGGCTGCACGGGCATTAATAGTGTCTTCGTGTCCAGACTTCCAAATTCAGCAGGTTCGTTTTGGCTTGCTATCGTTCCCGGTTGACTGTTGCTAATCGGAGTGCAGGCAGCTCCCGAAAGAAAGCCTAGTGCCCTTGCAATTGATGTTTCTGCTGGATTTCCGAGCGGAACAGTCAGATCATCTGGAGCTTCACAGCTATTGGCAACCGATCCGGAAAGACCATCAAAATAATTGGCATTGCCATCGGCATTTTCCGTGGCGAATGCAACTATTCGGATACGGTCATCACAAGCCGCCTGATCCAATCCAACTTGGCCCACCGGTTTGCCGAATGTATCACTGCCGATCAGTGCCATTTCATTGCCCAGATAAGGGATCATCGCATTGATCACCAATTCACTGGCCGATGCCGATCTTCCTGTAGTGACAAAGGCAATTTTGGTTGGCGTTATCGATTGGGCTTGTTGCCGAAAATTCCGGGTTTCATTGTTCGATGACTTACTGGGCCGGAATCGTGTGACACCCTGTACATTGCTTGCAACTTGTCCTCCGCCCAGAAGAGATGCAGGCGCGGTGAGATTCTGGGATTACATTGGAAGGACATTCACGGCAAGCGGATCAAGCTGCGTTACGGCAAGACAGGTCCGCGTATGGTCTGGCTAGGCGATGAGGCGCGCGGCATCCTCGATACCATTCCGCGCCATGGCAAGATACCTTGGGTATTCTGGAACACGTCCTTTCGCCGCCCAGTCCGCTGCATCAATACCTATTGGCGGCAGTTCCGGGGCGCAGCAGGTTTGCCGGGCCTGCGTATCCATGATCTCAGGCACACTTTTGCGAGTCACGCTGCAATGAACAAGGAGACGCTGCCGATGATTGGCCGGCTGCTTGGCCATGCCAGCGTCAAATCAACTGCGCGCTATGCTCATTTGGATGATGATCATGTGCTGGAGGCAGCGGAGCAGATCGGCGCCGTGATTGAGAGGATGCTGGGGTAAGTGCGTCTGAACATCTGTACCCGATGACAAATGAACCTTCTTTCATAAAGCAAACGCAAGAAACCTTCATCCAAATAATGCTGTTGGGCTGTGAAATACCCCACGATGCTGTCGTTGAGGCCTCAATAATTTACTTGCTCTATCTCACCCACCTGATTACTTCGGCCACCAATAACCATAAGGTCGCACCTTGGTGATATCATAGCCCAAATAGGGGGTTTAATTGAACAATTCTTCTCCAGATATGGAGCAAGAAACTGGTCGCATATCCGGTGTTGGCACGGTAAGTGACCCCGCGCTTTCCTGTTTTGTCCTGCTTGCAAAGTTCTTGGGCGTTGCGGCGGATGCAGGTCAGATTCACCATGACCGCGGCAAGGGTGATGATCCCTATAGCCTTGAGGACGTGTCACGGATTGCTAAAAAGCTGGGGTTAATCGCTAGGCTCAAAGACACGCGACTTGCAGAGCTATCAAAGCTGCCTTTACCGGCCATAGTCCGGGAGAATGACGGCGGCGCATTTATCCTCCTCAAGATTGAAGAGGACAGCCTTAATTCCCGTTTTCTGATTCAACGCCCAGCGGATGAACGCCCTATCGTTTTGTCATCGGATGAATTTGAAACGCTATTTGTTCTAAACGGCGACAAAGGTTGTCTGCTTCTGCTGACGTCTCGTGAGAAAATTAGCGGTGAGAAGCGGCCCTTTGATATTAGCTGGTTCATTCCGGCGCTCGTTAAATATCGCAAATCACTACGGGACGTTTTGCTGGGCAGCTTCTTTCTGCAGCTTATGGCGCTGGCCTCTCCGATTTTCTTTCAGCTCGTCATCGACAAGGTGCTCGTGCACCAGTCGCTTACCACATTGGAGGTGCTTGCATTTGGTCTGGCAGTGGTGCTCGTATGGGAAACGATATTGTCGGCGCTGCGCAATTGGCTTTTTGCCCATACCACAAATAGGGTGGATGCAGAGCTGTCGGCAAATATGTTTCGTCACCTGGTCAATCTGCCGGTCAGCTATTTTGAGGCGCGGCGTGTTGGCGATAGCGTTGCGCGTGTGCGGGAACTTGAAAACATACGCGAATTTCTAACCAGCAATGCGGTGACGGTGGTGATTGATCTGTTCTTCACCATCGTTTTCTTTGTGGTGATGTATATTTATTCATCGTTCCTGACATTGATCGTCGCGCTGACAATCCCGATTTATGTGCTGATCTCCATATTTATCACGCCCCCACTTCGCGCCCGCCTCGATGAAAAATTCCGCCGGGGCGCAGAAAATCAGGCGTTTCTTGTCGAGACAGTTACAGGCATAGGCACGCTCAAATCCATGGCTGTGGAGCCGCAGATGCGCGATAAATGGGAGAAGCTCTTCTCCGGTTACACACAGACGGGCTTCAAGGTCGCCATCCTTTCCAACTGGGGCAGTCATCTTATTCAGGCTGTTTCCAAGCTTACCACTGTTGCGATTCTATTCTTTGGTGCCAAAGCAGTGATTGCAGGCACTTTTACCGTCGGCTCACTGGTAGCCTTCAACATGCTTGCTGGAAGGGTAGCGCAGCCCATATTGCGGCTCTCACAATTATGGCAGGATTTTCAGCAAGTGCGGATATCGGTGGATCGCTTGGGCGACATATTGAATGCACCTGCTGAGCCGGAACATAATCCAAACAGGGCAAGCTTGCCGCCCATCAAGGGCGAGATAGAATTTGATTCTGTCAGGTTTCGCTATCGTCCCGATGCGCCGGAAGCCTTGCGCGGTGTCAGTCTTGACATTGCACCGGGTGAGATGCTGGGTATCGTCGGTCCTTCAGGTTCAGGTAAGCCGACGCTAACCAAATTGGTCCAGCGGCTTTATGTTCCCGAACAGGGTAGGGTTCTGGTCGATGGCACCGATTTGGCCCTGGTCGATCCGGCATGGCTACGCCGCCAGATCGGTGTGGTCTTGCAGGAGAATATTCTCTTTAACCGTTCTGTCCGGGAAAATATCGCTCTGGCCGACCCTACTTTGCCGATGGAGTCTGTCATCGGCGCGGCGACACTTGCCGGAGCACATGAGTTTATTTTGGAACTCCCCCATGGCTATGACACTGTTATTGAGGAACGCGGCGGCAATCTTTCCGGCGGTCAACGACAGCGTTTGGCCATTGCCCGCGCTCTGGTTGGCAATCCGCGTATATTGATACTCGACGAAGCTACATCCGCATTGGATGCTGAAAGCGAAGAAATTATCCAGAACAACCTGTCCCATATAGCCAAAGGACGCACGGTGATTATCATTGCCCACCGTCTGTCCGCTGTTCGGCAATGTGATCGGATTGTAACGGTCGAAGAAGGTGCAATCACGGAAGTCGGCAAACATGAAGAGCTCCTGCGCGCTGGCGGGCGCTATGCCAAGCTCTATGCAAAACAGATGGGTCTTGAAGAGCAGGTGGAGCCAGCACAATGAATGTGCAGGAGACAAAGCCGGTTACCGCTGACGAGGAAACACCAAAGCAGGAAGGCCGGTTCACACGGCGGTTTCCTGCCTTTTCAAAACACTGGATGATATTTCGCGCTGCCTGGGCAGACCAGAATGCACGCGACGATGCCTTCAAGTCCAAAAGCGACCATGAATTTCTGCCTGCTGCTCTGGAAATTATGGAAAAGCCGCCCAGCCCTGGCCTGCGCTACCTGCTCATCATCCTATGCACCCTTTTTGCAGTTGCTCTGCTCTGGTCATTTGTCGGACGGGTTGATGTGGTTGCAACCGCGACCGGAAAAGTCGTGCCCTCGGCCAGCACGAAAGTGCTCCAGCCCATAGAGATCGGATCAATCCGCGCGATCCATGTGCGCAATGGTGAAAAGGTCAAAAAGGGGCAACTGCTTGTGGAGCTCGATCCTACTATCTCTACCGCTGATGAAACGCAAAGCGCACAGCAGCTTTTGTCGGCCGAAATAGTTGCTGCGCGCAATGATGCGCTGCTTGCACATTTGAAGGGAGGAGGCGCAGGTTTCAGAGCGCCTCCCGGAACTCCCGCCAATGTGTCTGCAACGCAGGCCCAATATGTGCAAACGGCAATTGCTGAATATGAAGCAGAGAAGGCCAGTCTCAACCAACAAAGAGCTGAGCGCCGCGCAGAGCTCTCTGCGGCTAATGCCGAGATTGCGAAACTTACACAAACACTTCCTTTGCTAGAGCAGCAATTGGAGGGACGGCGCGAACTTTATGAGAAAGGCTATTTCCCGCGTCTGCGTCTACTCGAAATTGAACAAGTCAAGGTCGAGCATGAACGCAATATTGATATACAGCGCGCCAATGCTGAGCGCGCTGGCGCCGCCATCCGAAATTTGGATGCACAGATAAGACGGCTCAGGCAGAGCTTTGGTCGAGGCGCAGTCACGGAAAAGGCAGAGGCCATGGATCGCTCGGCCATGGCGGAGGCGGAGCTTCAAAAATCGGCCAAGCGCCGCGAGTTCCAGCAAATTCGCTCGCCGGTTGATGGGACCGTACAGCAACTTACCCTTACCACCATAGGCGGCGTAGTACAGCCTGCTGAACCCATCATGGTGATCGTACCTGATGGGGAAGCTATGCAGGTGAAAGCGCAGATACTTAACCGCGACATTGGCTTTATCAAACTGGGGCAGCCTGTACGCGTCAAACTGGAGGCGTTTAACTTTACTGATTACGGTTTAATTGAAGGCGTGGTGGATAATATCAGCCGCGATGCCATTCAGGATGAAAATCTGGGCCTTGTCTATGATGCGCGGATCAAACTGAAGCAGCGTCATCTCATGGTCAACGGCCAGCGTACCCCCATCGGTCCCGGTCTGGCCGTCCAAGCCGAAATCAAAACCGGCACAAGACGCATCATTGATTATCTCCTCTCACCAATCGCTAAAACGCTTGATGAGGCAGGGCGAGAACGGTGAACAAGTTTGCAATTTGATAATAGCGGCTAATTATTTTTTACATCGCTCATATAAAAACATTTCACAGCAGAAATTTGTTCTTGAATTGGAGGCCGGTTTTCGTAAAGGTAAGAAAGTCGCATCCGCGAGTCCTCAGAAAGCCGCCAATCATAGGTGGGGGCTTCGCAACCTTAGCTCGGGTCAATGGGCCTGAGGTGTTTTTGTCGCTTCGGCTGAAAGTCGGAAGCTAAATGGGGTGGGTCGTGTTTCGAATTGCTTTTTTATATCTCAGTTTGATATTGTTGGTTGTGCCGGGATGCGCAGCCACTGCTTTGCAGAAGGAAACTGGTGAGATCAGTCGCCAAGTGAGCAACGTCGACTCCCAAGATCAGTTGACCGTGAACGAACGCTACTGGCTTTCGATGAACCTAGCGCATGAAAAATGCAAACAATATGTTTGGAAGGACGGAGATAGCCGTCTTTTTTATCCGGCTGATGAATCGCCGGAAAAGTATCCGAAACTCTATTTTTCTTGTATGGTTGAAAATAAAGTCACAATGCCCGCAGGGAGACTATCTCAAAAAGACCAGCAGCTTATTTCCATCATCGAAGGCAATAGCCCTGTTGATTGGTCACATTTGAGCTGGGCAGAAATTGCGTACAAAAAATACGGCATTGATCGTTTCTCCCCAGCTTATATCGCGATCACGCCAAACCAATTCAAAAATGAAAATGACATTCCGGATTCAAGAATATTAGTGGAGCGATGTCAGGAATTACATGTAGATCGCCTGAGTTTTCCGGAAGAACTGGTTCTTGCGGAGCATGCTAACCGGCATGCTGGCAAATATTGGTGTTTAGGCCGAAATCTTACTCTGTTCAGACATTTGTCCATGCATTGTTTGTTGGACAGAAGGAAATGTGCGGAGAGCAAGTTGCTTCGTCCGGCAGCCGCCTTGGTGGTGAAACGAATTCAACGTATCGATGGATACCGAGTAAAAAGCAAAGAGGAAGCGGAAAAATGAGCAATCAGGCCGGGGTGTTCCAAAGGACCACGAACTCCAGTACAGGTGAAACATATTGGGAAGTTAAACCAGCCTATCGCCAAGCGTTGAGTTATAACCGGATCTGGTGTCTGGAAGAATTTGAAGTATGGGGCGTGCCTTGCTGAAATCGTTTTTGTCTGGAAATCGAAAGTAGCAAGAGGAGCCCGCCACACATGGCAAAAGATACTGTGATTGATCCGGGTAGACCGGAGGGAATTGAACCACTGACAGAACTACTCAGACCGGGTGCGAAGCAGTTAATCGCCGAAGCGGTCCAGGCAGAGCCGGATGAGTTGATGACAAAGTTTGATGGTCACAAAACGGCTGACGGACGACAGCGCGTTGTCCGCAGTGGCCATCATCGCGAACGAGAGGTGATTACAGGGGTTGGCAAGGTCAGCGTCGAGGTGGCGAAGATCCGTAGCCGTGAAGGTACGCCGGAATGTTTTCAATCTCTGGTTGTACCGCCCTGCATCCGGCGAACGGCGACGCTGGACGCGGCGAACCCCTGGCTTTATTTGAAGGGTGTTTCGAGTGGCCAGATGCAGAGCGCACCGGAAGCTATTGCCGGCCCCGAGGCTAAAGGGCTGCCGGCCAATGTCGCGGGGCGTTTGAAGCGGCAATGGGAAGCTGAATACAAGCAATGGTGTACTCGAGCGGTGTCTGATGAATGGGTCCATATCCGGGCTGATGGCATCTACAGTGGTCTCAGAGGCGACGATGGCCGATTGTGCTGCCTGGTTATCATCGGCGTGAACAGCCGGGGTCACAAGCACTTCCTGGCAATCGAAGATGGTGTCAGGCAGTCAAAACAGAGCTGGCGTGAGGTGTTGCTGTCTCTGAAACAACGGGGTCTGGACCAACCCCCGAAGTTGGCAATTGGAGACGGCGCCCCGGGCTTCCGGGCCGCAGTGGAGGAAGTGTATCCGGAGACGGGCGTTCAACGTTGCTGGATGCACAAGACCGGCAATGTGCTGAACTATCTGCCGAAGTCTGTCCAGGAGAAAGCGAAGCAGGGTCTGCATGATATCCGGATGGCAGAAGATCGAGCTGATGCAGCAAAGGCGTTCGATAATTTTGAGGAACGTTTCGGTGCAAAGTACCCCGAGGCGGTGGAATGCTTATCGAAAGACCGTGACGCGTTGCCGGCATTTCATGACTTTCCAGCGGAACACTGGACCCGTATCAGGACAACCAATGTCATTGAGTCGAGTTTTGCGACGATCCGGCATGGAACACGCCAAGCCAAAGGTTGTGTCACGCGCAATACGATGTTGACGATGGTCTGCAAGATGGGATTATGCGCAGAAGATTCCTGGCGCAAATTGAGAGGCTTCAGACACCTGGCGAAGGTGATTGAAGGCGTGAAGTCTAAAGATGGAAGCGAGGTGAACAAGGACGACATCCCAGCCGCATGACTAACTTGCCAGACACTACTTTTGACAATAACTCTAGGCATTTCTTAATGTGAGATTTCGAACTCACATTATATTGTTTTATGTTGTATTTGGATTTGAGGATGTATTCGCGGGGGCCTTCACATGATCGTTCGATTTCTTGCTATACTTGGTATCTTTCTGGCGGTGATGGTGCCAACCGTTGTTTTTGCTCAGGATGATGACGATGATGAGGGCGGCGGTGGAATCAGAATAGAAAGCTTGTCCAAGACCCATGACTTCAGACTATCCGGCGGGATGGTTCAGCGCTTGAAGCCCCATGGCAACGACCTGATGGGCGACAGGATCGACAACAGTACCGGCGGGATCTCTTTTGAGCATACCGACGTTGTGATACCCGGCAACTCAGGTCTTGAAGTTGCCTTGCGCCGCAAGATTGCACAGGGTGTAACCTCCGAAACACCTTTTCAGCATGCATTTGGCGACTGGGTGCTCGATCTGCCAATTGCCTACATCAGGCATGGCGGCAGTCCTGCCCAGTTCAATGGTGGGTGCCTGACCAACGCGGGCGGGATAGGCGCGACACTATCATTTAGCGCTCCCTCGGGGGCGTCGGCACAGGTTGATTCCGATAAAAGCTCCGATGGTGTCATCCTGCATGTGCCTGGCAAGGGGTTATCCGGTTTTCAGGGACACCACACCAAACCATACGATCCCAAGGCAAACTGGGCCCCGGGCGGCCAATCGACCGACTTTGCTGGACGGTGCGCAACGGTTGTGATTGGACCTGATGGGACCAAATACAAATTTGGCCGGTCTGCAACTCGCCGGGCAAAGGGACTGGCTGTTCCTTATGAATATGCGTCCTATAATGGCCAGTGGGTCAAGGGTACACACTCATTCTACCGGTATTATTCCGTTTACCTCGTCACGGAGGTTCTGGATGTGCATGGCAATTGGGTTCGCTATGACTATAATTCGCGCTCGGAACTGACACGTATTTACAGCAATGACGCCCGCAGCATCAATCTTACTTACAAGGTAACGAGCTCAAATCCAACCTATCTGAACTCAAAGATGGTCACGAGTGTAACGGCAAATGGTCGGACCTGGATCTATCAGTACACGCCCCACAGCGATCCAAATATCGGCATGCTACACAAAGTTTTTCTGCCCGACGGAAGGCATTGGCGGTTGGGCACCAGCACTCACGGTTTGCGCAGCATGATCTATGAGCCGCATGAATTTACCAAATGTGCGCCCCATGACACAACAATGACCATGAAGCATCCCGATGGCGCGACCGGAACGTTCCGCCTGCGCGAAACAAACTTCTTGGCATCTGCATACCGATATACGGGAACGAGTTCCAACATAAATGTCAACATCCAGGGTAATAGTCACTCGGGTTATCAGATTATGGGTCCTGCTGTCACTTATCCGAATAACAACCAGTGCAACCAGGCTAGCGAGCCGAATCAGCCAGACGAAGGCCTGCCCTACTATAGGGCCATGTCGGTGGTTTCTAAGACGATCTCCGGTGCTGGGCTTCCTACCGCTACATGGGATTTCGAATATCGCCTCCAGGAACCGGATGCGGCTGGCCCAATGGATAATAACTGGACACGTGTAACCGGTCCTGACGGTACCAAGCGCAAATATCATTATCTGGCGTTCGGTGAAGGTCATGGGCTTTTGAAAAAAGAAGAAGTCGTTCCGGCAAGCGGCGCTGGAGAAACCATAACCTATGAACATGACCTTACGCGTGACGTGTCTTCACTTCTTTATCCTGCCATTCCTTATGATGAGACCTGCCAAACAAGCCCCGCCAATGATGATTGGTACAACGGCCCGTTCAGGCCTTGCGCGGTCTATGACAAGCGCCCGGTCAAAAAGAAAACCATCGTGCGCGATGGTGTTACGTACACCAGCGAATATACTTTCAATAAAGTAAACACCAGCCGCTTTGCCGACTATGGTCAGCCGAACAGGATCAAGAAGTACAGCTCGCAGCAATCTACGCAGCGCATCACCGATGTGACCTATTGGCATAGGGCCAGCGATAATATTGTCGGGCTTCCCCTGCGCATCGTCAAGAACGGCAAGGAATTCGACCGCGTTGGTTACAACACCAAGGGTCTGCGCACCTATCACAACCGGTTCGGGGTGCGCTGGGAAACCTATACCTATCATGCCGATGGCAATCTTCACACGATCAAGGATCCGCGCAATTACACTGCAACCCTGACCAACTATTATCGCGGCCAGCCGCGCACGTTTACGCGGCGCGATGGCAAGATTTTGTACCGCACGCTCGATGCCAACGGCTGGGTCACGAGTGAGACCGACGCAAAAGGCAATGTGACTGGCTACGAATATAATGATGTCGGCTGGATGACCAAGGTAGACCGGCCATCTCCTTGGGCGGATACCAACATTACCTATTCTAATGTTGGTACTTCAACCTTTCGCCAGTATGCTGTTCGCGGAACGGAAGAAATTATAACTTTCTATGACGAATACCACCGTCCATGGAGGGAACGCCGCCGTGCAATCAGTGGCGGAGGTCTGGTAACCTTCACAAAAAAGACCTTTGATGAGCTTGGCCGCGAGACATTCAGCTCCTTCCCCACCACAATACCCAATCGTCAACCAACAGACGGAATTGAAACAACCTATGACGGGTTGGGCCGGGTACTGACGGTGAAGGAAAATGTCGCTCCTTTTGCAACAACGAGCTATGAATATCTTGCAGGCAACAAGGTCCGCGTGACCGATCCGGAAGGCAATCAGACCACAACGACCACAACGGCATTTGGCAGTCCTTCTGACGGTGAGCCAACTCGCATCGCCCAGCCGCTCGGCAAGTTTACCGATATGACTTACGACATTTATGGCAACTTGCTGACCGCCACCCAATATGGCGATCAGAATGGCTTTAACGTTACCAGCACGCAGAAACATTATTATGACAGCCGCCTGCGATTGTGTCGCCATTCCGTGCCGGAAACCGGCGATACGCTTTATCAATATGACAATGCCAACCAGGTAACCGGTCTTGCCAAAGGACAAGCGGTTGGCACAGCATGTACCGCCCCGCCTGCCGCTTCCAAGATTGCATCAACCTATGATAATCTGGGGCGGGTCACGCTGGTCAACTTCCCCGGCTCAACGCCTGACATTAGCAATGAATATGATGACAATGGCAATGTCACCCGGCGACTGCGTGGAACGTCGGATTGGCGCTACACTTATGACAATGCCAATCAGCTCACCGAAGAGAAACTGCTGATCGATGGCCGCACCTATGCAACCGGATATGAATATAATACGATCAATGCGCTTGCCTTCCAGACCTTCTCGACCGGCAGACGGGTCGAATTTGCGCCCAACGGAATGGGGCAGGCCACGAAAGCCAAGCATGTAGGCAGCACGACCTATGCCAGCGGGATAACCTATCACACCAATGGCAATGTCAACAACATCAACTACGGCAATGGCTTCGTGCATACCGCCGCCTATAACAGTCGCCAGTTGCTGTCCTCGATCTACACCCGCAAGGGCACGACCAAGGCGGTGCATTTCGGCTATGCCCACGACAAGAATGGCCGGATCACTGCGATCAACGACAGCGCGGTATCTGGTCAGAACAAGGCGTTCACCTATGACGGCCTCAACCGCCTCAAAACGGCATCGGGTGCCTGGGGCTCAGGCAACTTCACCTATGATGCGCTGGACAATATCCGGCGCAAGCAATTGGGTAGCCGGACCGTGGAAATCCAGTATTTCTCAAGCAACAACCGGTTACAGCGCGTGCGGGACACCGGCGATGGCAATGCATGGAAAAACTATGCCTACGACACTCGCGGCAATGTCACCAACAATGGCACATTCGGCTTTACCTATGACTTTGCGGACCAACCCACGGCGACCTCCGGCGGCGCGGCTAGCGGCTCTTATGTCTATGACGGCAACCTGAAACGCGCCAAACAGGTTGTGGCGGGCAAGACGATCTACTCGATCTATGGTGCATCGGGTTCACTCATCCACCGAGATGATGCGACGTCGAATGTGAAGACTGACTATGTCCAGGCCGCTGGCAAGACCATTGCCCGCATCAAGGGCAGCTCGGTCAGCTATATGCATCAGGACCATCTGGGCTCGCCGGTATCCTCAACCACATCCGCTGGCACCATAGCCTGGCGAGAGGACTTCACCCCCTATGGCGAGAAACGCCTCGACCCCACCGCCAATCAGGATGACGAAGGATTTACTGGTCATATCGATGATAGTGCCACCGGCCTGACTTATATGCAGGCCAGATATTATGATCCTGTGATCGGGCGGTTTTTGAGCAAGGACCCCATTGGATTTAGGAGAGGGGGCGTGCGGTACTTCAATAGATATGCCTACGTCGGAAACGAGCCAGTAAATGCGTTTGATCCCACAGGTGAAAAAATAGAGTACGCAGCTGATTCACCGCAAAATCAAGCAAAAGGAGAAGCGGCATTAGCTTACCTTTCGGGATCGGCAACACACCGAGCCAATATGGAGGCTATGGAAGCTTCGCCGGATACCTATACCATTTTCAGCACCACGCAAATGGACTCGGAATTCAAACCCGACTCCCGGACTGTAATAATGAACGTTGAATCAACACTAGAGACATCAAATGGAACGCAATCACCCGCCCTCGGCGGTGCCCATGAAATTTCCCATGCGGAAAGGCACACTCGTGACCCGGGCGGACTGAAAACAGACAGTATTAGGCCACCCGGGCCACCGGTAGCTCCAACAGTCGACGCAAATGGAGTTACGATAATAACGGTTAGCGTGGGGATAGCCCCAGAAGAAGCAAGGGCGACGTCAGTCGAAAACCAAATTGCAAAAGAGCTTGGCGAACCGCAGCGATCCGACTATCATGATACTCAGGGAACAGGTTGCTCTACCTCTCCTGTGCCACCATTGAACAGTTGCTAATGCTATGTTGAAATTTTTGTTTGTCGCATTTTTTCTTGGTTCATGTACTCACGATGGGTACAAGCTGACTGAATATGAATTTGACCACACTCTAGGAAAGTTGATCACTGATGCTGACAGTGTTGAAATATACGAACGCACAACCTTGCACGATATCCCAACAATAGAACTTTTGTTGGACCGTGTATCGCTGGTCAAGAAAGTAAGCTGTTCCTCCAAATGCGGTACATTTCAAGATACAGAACACTTTGAGTGGCTAGAAAAGCACGGGAAGTTGAACGGTCAGTGTGATACCGACTATGTTGGTTTAATCAAATTTGTTTCGGGGAAACAGACAGAAACTATCTATGTTGGAAAGAGCGGTTACTGCTTCCGGTATCTGAACAAATCTTATGCCCCTCTTAGTTTGAAGAACTTTTTATCTCTGGAGTAAATATTCTGATAATGATAAGGTTCGCGGATTGCGGCCACAATCCTCAACACAACGATCTTTACAACATCAGCAACAATCCATCCAACATAACGCATTTCCACAGCTAATTGGACCGAACCTTGACAAACTTTGGACCCGGCTTCCCAGTATCCACCGGTCACGTTGTTCCGCTCCCCCATTCATCGCCGATGGCAATGCATGGAAATACCACGCCTTTGATGTACGCGGCAATGTGACCAATAATGGCCAGTTCGGCTCTACCTATGACTTTGCCGATCAGCCAACCGCTGTATCGGGCGGCGCGGCGAATGGCTCGTTTGTCTATGACGGCAATCTCAAGCGCGCCAAACAGGTTGTGGCGGGCAAGACGATTTATTCGGTCTATGGCGCGTCCAGCTCCCTCATCCACCGCGATGATGCGACCTCAAATGTGAAGACCGACCATGTTCAGGCCGCAGGCAAAACCATTGCCCGCATCAAGGGCAGCCGGTTAGCTAACGCGCAATATCACTGAAACGGCAAGATGTTGCTTGCGGAAAAATACTCCCAAAATATGTGCAGCGCGAAGCTATTGAACGTCGTCTCTCACTGAAGAGTCATTTCCAGTTACATCATCTGATGGTTTCAACCGTGCGCCAACCAAACCGGATTTTGCTTGATCGACTAGCGGTCGGGTTAAATCCAATCCATCGATTAGCGCATCCACAATATTCTTGGTCTCTTCGGGTGAACGAATAACGGTTGGCGTGATCAATATGATAAGTTCCGTGCGGCTTCCGGTATCAACTTTACGTCCAAACAGTCCGCCGATCACGGGGATTTGACTTAAGAATGGAATTCCAGACTTCTCTCGAGTTTTGCGATTTCTAATCAACCCGCCAAGTGCAATCATTTGACCGGAGCGCGTTGCAACAGTGCTCGACAAACGGCGCTGCTGGATTGTTGGAGAATTGATACCCGAAGTTGTAGTGGTCGCAACATCGCTCACTTCCTGCGAGATATCCAATATGATCGTCCCGCTATCATTGACGCGCGGCGTAACTTGTAAAATGACGCCAGTATCGCGAAGTTCAATATTGTTCACAATCGGTGAACCGGGCGAGGTCACGCCCTGCGATTGCTGAGTCACGATGGGAACCTGATCGCCTACCTGCAACGTTGCCGGTTCATTATTCAATGTCAAGATTTTAGGTGCTGACAAAACTTGTACATTGGTTTTAGATTGCAATGTGTTGAGAACGGCCGAAGCAGAAGACCCAATTACCGATACAGAGAAGCATGCGTAATTGGTGGAACTGATTATGGGTCGAGTTCCCGTTAGATTGCTGGTTTTAGCCAGCAACTGAAGGGATGAGATGATGGGATATTATGTAGGACTAGATGTAGCGTTACGTTCTGTGGCACTTTGTGTGATTGATGGTGAAGGCGAGATTGTTCTGGAACGGGCGGTGGCCTGTGAGGTCGATGAGATTGTCGAATGCCTGCATAATCTGGATCATTCGATAGACCGTATTGGCTTTGAAGCCGGGACGATGAGCCAGACGCTGTTCCATGGATTAAAGGCGGTCGGATATGATGTCGTGTGCATGGAGGCCCGGCACGTCAGTGCAGCTTTATCGGCGATGCGCAACAAGACGGATCGGAATGATGCACGCGGCATCGCGCAAGTGGTGCGTTCAGGTTGGTATCGCGCGGTACATATGAAGAGCGCAGAAAGTCATCATATCCGTACGCTGCTGGCGAGCCGCAAGACATTGCTGAGCCGCTGCATCGATCTGGAGAATGAGATACGCGGTTTGCTCAAGGTCTTTGGTATCCGTCTGCCATCCACGTTAGCACACCACCGCTTTGCGGAAACAGTGAAGCCCATCATCGAAGCGGATGAAGCTTTGACATATGCACTTCTACCGATGTTGGATGCGCAGCAGGTGCTGCTTACCAGTTATCAGGAGATGGGTCGGCGCGTGAAGCTGGTTGCTGGAACCGATCCGGTCTGCATGCTGCTGATGACAGCACCAGGTGCAGGAGCGGTGACAGCCTTGCACTTCAAGGCAGCCATTGATGATCCGGCGCGGTTTAAATCATCACGGCTTGTTGGCGCCCACTTCGGTCTAACACCCCGGCGCTTCCAGTCAGGCGAGAGTGATAGCCAAGGCCGGATATCCAAAGCTGGTGATGCAGATGTCCGCTCGGCGCTCTACTCAGCCGCCCACTCACTGCTCACCAGAACACGCACGATGTCACCGCTTAAAGCATGGGGCCTGCATCTGGTTCGAACAAAAGGGCGTAGACGCGCTACCGTTGCAGTTGCTCGCAAACTTGCCGTCATCCTTCACCGGATGTGGATCGATGGTACCCAGTTCCAATGGAATGAGCAGAAGGTAACAGCATGACGCAAACCTGATCAAACCAAAGGAAGAAGCGTCCTCATCTGGACGTTGCTATGGGAATGACGCCGCAAGTGTCCGATGCGCCATAAAAGCGCGCCCGAAAGCAAGGCACTCCCTGACCGATCTTATACATGCATGCAGCTACAAACATAGACTGCGGAGAGAAGCGTGACCCAGATGATAGACAACAATTAAACCAACGAACTTGACATCAGCCAATTAGAGAAGCCTGGAAAACTCGAAACAGGTGTAGCGCCCCCTGTCCCGCTATTCGTTATAGTGTTGGTGCCATTGGAGCCGGAACGAAAGATTGAAAAGTCCACACCAAAGCGAAGATCATCGCCCAATGTTACTTCGGCTAAAGTCGCCTCTATCAAAACCTGCGCAACAGGTTGATCAAGTTTTTCCAGCGCCTCTCGAATAAATCCATATTCTTCGCCATTGGTATAGATCAAAAGGCTGTTGTTTTGATTATTGGGGACAATCCGCAAGTTGCCTGAAAGCGTTGACGTGTTGGCTGGTACAGAAGTTCGTGTTGGAGTTGATACATTATCCAATCCGCCTCTGTCCCTCGTTGCATCGTCGAAGCCACCAATATTGATGCGGGGTCGCTCGATTGGCTCTGGTCCGGAAGCTCCACCGGAGTTGCCCAGTACAAGCTGAAGAGACCGCGCGATATCAGCTGCACGTCCGTTTTGAACAGCGTAACTATAAAGCTTGCGCTTGCCGGAGCCGCCATTGTCCAAACGCCTTATCCACGGTTCAATACGTGCCAGATCAGCGCCGTTTCCGGCAATGCCAAGAACAGAGCGTAGCCGGGGCAACGGCACCAATCTTATACGTGAACCGATAATGTCAAACGGCGGTTCAAATATTTTATCGAGTTCAGCCACAATTGTATCGGCATCGACATTTTCAAGCCGGTAAATCTCAAAGTTCATTTGCGCCAATGTATCCACATCAAAGCGGCCGACGAGCTGCTTGGCAGAATCGCGCTGATCAGCACTACCACTGATCAAAATCTGATTGCGGCCATCATTGGACGGGGAGGCAATTTCATCGCCTAACATTTCAGAAATAAGTTTCGCAATCTCGTCAGCGCTGCCGTAGTTTAGATCAATAATTTCGGTTAAAAAGCCGGGCGTAGATGGCGGAAATTTTCTAACCTCTCCTGACGTATTGCTTGTTGGTAGCCGCATAACCGGAGCGGTAATTGGGGCAACGCTGCGCGCTTTTGCCCGGGAGACAATTCTAAAACTATTGCCGCGTTTGATTATCACCGCATCGACGCTTCCCAAAGCTTCTTCAAGTAGAGGTATCAAGGATCTTTCAGCGACAGGCTTTACCGTTCTCAACGTAATATTACCGCTGACATCGGCATCGATTGAATAATTTGCGCCCAGCATCGACCCCATGACGGCATCAACCACCCGCTTTACATCCGCATCGACGAAGGCAAGCGAATATCCATTCACTTCATCATAGACAATATTACCAGATTTTGGCGTCTGCGCAGATGCGCTGGCCAGTCCGGAGGCCGCTATCATTAGCGCAATCACCGCAGCCGAAACACCAGCACTTACCCTCTTGAGACCAATGCAAAAACTACTCATTTGGGTTCTCCAGTATCTCAACATCTTTTGGCGTTGGTTCAGCTGCCGGACCGCCAATAGCTTTGTTGCTAAAATCAAGACTGACGTTGATTTGCGTTCCCGCCGAGGCAAAGCGAGCGCCTGATTTGCCAACCGATACCAAACGCCAACCATCTATTGCCTGTCCGGGGGACATGGTTTTTGTTTCCCCGTCACCGCTTTTGACAATAGCAACGGACTTGCCGCGCCTTTTTGAAACCAGCCCCACTAGCGTTGGTGCAGGAGCAGCTTCCGGAGCAGTTTCTTCCGGCACTTCAGCAGCCATATCTGCTTGGGCTTGTTGCTCTTCCATAAAAGCAAGTGGTGCGCGCTCGGCGTTGAAAATTGGTTTTTGCGTGAGCACATCGACAGCAACAATTTCTTGCGGTTTGATTTTTGTGACATAGAGGGGAGGCGTATTTGGAATCTGCTCGGGCTGATGGGACAATAGCCACCATGGCACGCCGATCATCATCAACGCCGTGACCCCCAAAATCAGCCAATATTTATCAATGCGCGAGATCATGACTTTATCCATGCTCCCACTATCTGCCCAGAGAACCGGATATTTGAGCGGCTTGGACTTGACCCTCCGGTTTCCCCATCTACCGGCATATCGGAAATACCGACAATCGATGCACTATCGATCTGCCATGTCCGCAAACGAAGCACCGGATTGCCTCGCTCCAATGTATTGATAAACTGCGCAACGCCAACTTCCTCTCCCGTAAGCGCTAGATCAAATGCGACAAGTTTGCTCCCTTTGGTGTCGGGCCGAGAGGCGATAGCGGTTATCTCAAGACCATTTTGAGCCGCAATATTGCTTAAATATCCACCAAATTGTGTGTTAGCTTCCTCTCTAGACTTCGCGCGCAAGATCATGCCCGCTGGGATAGCCTCAGCGCTCTCAGGTTCTGGGCGCGCTTGTATCGCCTCCAAACGCTCACGCTGAAAACGAGCATCGCTAAGCTTGGTTAGACTGACATCCATCTGGGCTGCGATGGGACTAAGGACTAGGCTCCAGACTGCAAAAAGCGTCAGGAACAATATTGCCACAGCCAAAAACTTCCGCGTTATCGGCGAAAATTGTTGCATCACATTTTGCACTTGATCAGCTCGAACATCACTCATCTTGATATCCTGTACCGAACGCGTGAACGCAGGCTTTCTGTGGCGATTTCTTCTTCCGCTCGAAGTTGTTTGATATTCCCATCTTTACGAAGCGCCTCCTCGGCAGCTTCGCGGTTTGCCATATCGGCAACAAACTCAAAATCTCCATCAGGCATCTGCGTGGATGAGACGGCCCAATCGGACGCGGGTAGCTTCTGGGCCAGGTTCTCGAGCAAATTGCTAGCGCTGGGGATATTTAGGAGCGGGGCAGCAGCCCGGCGAACCATCTCCTCACGCTGCGCTTCTTTCTCGCGGCCTAATCGGGGCGCAAGATCATTTTCCAGGCGGCCCGCCCGATCAAGATTAAGTGATGTGAGCAATTCTGCGCCGCTGATAGTTGCAATAGGTATAACCGCCAGCATCGCGGCAACCGTTATTCCAAGTTTCATTTTCTTGTCACTTATCGGGCTCCCTGCAAGCTCGAGCGGTTTACGCAAAACAAATGTGTTTTTATCGGCGCCTGCGCAAAAGGTCGGCGGCATAAGGCCTTGCTCAGCAAAAACCTGTTCAAGCGCGTCTAGTCTGCTCGAACGCGCCATGCCCAGCAGTATATGGATTTCCTTCTCATCACGCGAAAGCTCAATAAAATCCCAATCAATCTGATCGGGCATGATCGGCACGAGGCTTGGCAATTGAAGAGCAAGAGCGGAACGGATTTGGCCAGAACTTGCGCGCGGCAAAGTGACTGGAATTTCCAAAATATCGGGATCACCCAAAAACAATCTGAGCCTATGTACCTCCGCAAAACCTTCAATCTGCTCCCATGCCTCTTCGCTAAGCGCATCGAATGAACATGGTTCCTGCATACGGCGCGCTGCGCCTTGTTCGACAACTTCAATCACCGTTTCATCTGGGCCCAAAAACATGTCGAAACGGTCGCGCTGGGTCGCTTCACCCCGCATTGCAGCCGGCAACATGGATGCTAGTTCATCGCTCCACCAGCCCCAAAAATCATGAGCCGTATCTGCAAAAGAAGAGACGCTTATATTCATGAGCGACACTGCTGTGAAATAGGGTCAAACACGCAGGTTCCGACCGCATTAATCCGGGGGCGCAAGTTTATGATATCGGGCGCGGATACATCTTTTTTCTGAACTGTGATCGCTATGCGCTCAAGAAAAACATTTGGGTTTTGCCTGTCTTCATTCTGATCATAGCTAAACGCGATGTCTTTTGCGCCGCTGATCAGTCCGGCTTCGGGAAGCTCGGTGCCGGGAAATGCAATTTTTAGGGCCTTGCCGCCCGATCCGTTCGAGACTGACAATTTTGCAGTTACATAGCCGTCTTTACCCGATGCTTCCGGCGCGCGCATTTGGAAATTCAACACACCCTGCGAACGCGGCAAGGGATTGTTTTTATCATCTGCAAAACGCGCATCCACAAACACTCGCTCCAGAAACTTTGAAATATGCAGTATTTCTTTTGAATGCTGTTGTGTTTCAGCCGACTTTAGATCTTTGGTCAGAGCTCCTATTACCCAGCCAAGGGAACTCAGCAGCAATGCGCCGACGATGAGCGAAACGAGCACCTCCACAAGCGTAAAGCCCTGTTCTGATAGTTTGGAGTTCATTTAATAATCACCCCATCAATCCAGCGAACTTTAAAAACCTCTCGATTGGCCGAAATCACCGAGCCGCCATTGGTCGAACCATCGCTATAAAAGATCAGATTGCGCGCGGTGCCTAATGTAGGCTTGAGCACCAATGCTGATTTGTCGAAATCGACTACCTGCGTTGCCGCGCTTTGAAGGGCAAGTCTGCGCGCGTCGGCTATTTCCTGTTCGAGTTTTGCTATTTCGGATTTTTTGTCAATGCCGCTGCCGTTCCCGCTAGCGCCAATGAAAAGCACCGCACCCAAAGACATAATTGCTAGCACCACCAAAAGCTCTACAAGCGTAAAGTCATTGTGTTTTTGTAAATTTTGCTGGCTTGCCTTCCTAAGGGATGGCTTTGATGTCGGCATTCTCGCCAGTCCCTCCTTCTTTGCCATCGGCGCCTAGAGAGATTAGCTCAAATGGCGCGCCTTCAACCGGAGAACGATAGATAAATTCGTTGTTCCAGGGGTCCTTCAGTTGCCGTTCTTGGCGCAGGTAGGGGCCGCTCCAACCCGGCTCTGGCTCTGGCATCGACCATAAAACTTCGAGCCCTTGCTCGCTGGTAGGATAAGAGCCAGTATCCATTTCAAAGTAGCGCAGGCTTGCTGACAATGTTTCCATTTGCACTTTTGTGGATTTTGATTTTGCGCTGCCCATAAGCTTTGTAATTTGTGGTATCGCAACAGCTGCAATGAGACCGATCACCACTAAGACCACGAGCATTTCCATCAAGGTAAAGCCCGCTTCCGCATCTTTCTTGGCGGACTTACCTTGTTTGTGAACCAAATTCATTCTGCAAAATCTCCCAGGGTAAAAATACCAAGCATGACACCGGCGACCAGCATCGCGACCAAGCCGCCAAGCAATATGATCGCGATTGGATTGACGAGGCTAACGATACGCTCAATTCTAGCGCCCGCGGCATCACCCATAATTTTAGAAGCATGACCACAGGTCTCGCCGAGCTTACCGGTGCGTTCGCCAACCTCAATGAGGCGGCTAGCTGTACGCGGGAATACAGATGTTGCCTCCAGCGCATACGACAAACGACTGCCCTCACGTATTTGATTTTCAACTGTACCAAGTTCGCGCTTCCACCTGGAACTGGAGAGCGTCTCGCGAGCCAAAGGAAGCGCCCGAACAACCGTTAATCCATTGCCAATCAGCGTGGAAAGGAGTCCCGTAAATTGCGCTGCCAAATATTGATCGCGCAAACCCATTCCGGGCAAATAGGGGGCAAGCTTGCTAAGAGCTTGCTGCCCGGTTTCCGATTTAACAAGCAGCCAGATTAGGAGGCCAGCTACCAACAGAAAACCCAAAATAAACATGCCATAGCTTTGTGTGAACGCTGAAAGGCCAAGAACAAAATTGGTAAGCGCAGGCAGTTTTTCCTCTTGGCCCACAAATACCGGCTCAAATTGCGGTACCACGCTGGTAAGCACAATGAATAGCGCGGTTATTGTGGCAATCAAAACGGCGACAGGATAGGTCAAAGCAGTAATAAGCTTGGTACGGGTTTCCGTGGCCTGACTCATCCGCGTGGACAAGGAAGTTAATGCTTCTCCCAAATTACCGCTTTTTTCTGATGACCGGATTACACCGGTCACATAGGTGGGGAAAATTCGCTGTGCTTCTAACGCGCTTGCGAGACCTTTACCCTCTTTGACCTGCGCCAACACATCACCGAGTAACTTCTTTTGCCGCGCCTTGCTGGCTTGATCACGCAGTAGATCAAGCGAGCGGTCCACGGGCAGTCCGGAACGCACCAGAAGGGCGAGTTGACTTAGGATCAATGCTTGTTCCGATAGGCCAGAACCAAGAGAAAGATGAGTTATTGTCAAAAGTAGTGTCTGGCAAGTTAGGCTCAGGATTCATTAATTGATCCAGAAGGCGCAGATAGCAGCGATGGTTATGGCGGCCATGAAGGTATCTGCCCTTCGATCATAGCGCGTGTGTATACGCCGCCAGTCTTTGAGTTTTCCAAACATGTTCTCGACCTTGTGGCGTTGCCGGTAGAGCTGTTTGTCGAAGTGCGCGGGCATTGTGCGCCCCTTTCGCGGCGGGATGCACGGTGTGATGCCCTTGGCCTTGAGGGCGGCGCGGTATTCATCGCTGTCATAGCCTTTGTCACCGGTCATCACGCAGGCGCGTTCAGGCAGCGCCGGACAGAGCAGCTTTGCGCCCTTGTGGTCGCTCATCTGGCCTTCGGTCAGACACAGCGCAACAGGCCTGCCTTCGCCATCACAAACGGCGTGTAGTTTGGAGTTCAGGCCGCCTTTGGTGCGCCCGATACATCTGGGTAGAGCCCCTTTTTGAACAGGCTGGAAGCTGTCCTGTGCGCCTTGAGGTGCGTCGCGTCGATCATCAGCACATCGGATTCACCAGCCTGTTTTACCAGCGCTGCAAATATCTGACTGAAGACCCCCAGCTTACTCCACCGGACAAACCGGCTATAGAGCGTCTTGTGAGGACCATAACCCGCTGGAGCATCACACCAGCGAAGGCCGTTCTTGATGACATAGATTATCCCGGAGAGCACCCGTCGGTCATCAACTCCGGGGACACCGTGAGACAGCGGGAAATATGGCTTGATACGGCGTATCTGTGCCTCGCTCAACATCGGTAAATCATTCATGCAAACATCTCCTTTGTGTGAAGCATGTTGAATCAACAACTTTAACGATATGCAAGCAATTTAATGCATCCTGAGCCTAATCATGCGGCTGGCATGTCGTCCTTGTTCACCTCGCTTCCATCTTTAGACTTCACGCCTTCAATCACCTTCGCCAGGTGTCTGAAGCCTCTCAATTTGCGCCAGGAATCTTCTGCGCATAATCCCATCTTGCAGACCATCGTCAACATCGTATTGCGCGTGACACAACCTTTGGCTTGGCGTGTTCCATGCCGGATCGTCGCAAAACTCGACTCAATGACATTGGTTGTCCTGATACGGGTCCAGTGTTCCGCTGGAAAGTCATGAAATGCCGGCAACGCGTCACGGTCTTTCGATAAGCATTCCACCGCCTCGGGGTACTTTGCACCGAAACGTTCCTCAAAATTATCGAACGCCTTTGCTGCATCAGCTCGATCTTCTGCCATCCGGATATCATGCAGACCCTGCTTCGCTTTCTCCTGGACAGACTTCGGCAGATAGTTCAGCACATTGCCGGTCTTGTGCATCCAGCAACGTTGCCAGCAACGTTGCCAGCAACGTTGAACGCCCGTCTCCGGATACACTTCCTCCACTGCGGCCCGGAAGCCCGGGGCGCCGTCTCCAATTGCCAACTTCGGGGGTTGGTCCAGACCCCGTTGTTTCAGAGACAGCAACACCTCACGCCAGCTCTGTTTTGACTGCCTGACACCATCTTCGATTGCCAGGAAGTGCTTGTGACCCCGGCTGTTCACGCCGATGATAACCAGGCAGCACAATCGGCCATCGTCGCCTCTGAGACCACTGTAGATGCCATCAGCCCGGATATGTACCCGTTCATCAGACACCGCTCGAGTACACCATTGTTTGTATTCAGCTTCCCATTGCCGCTTCAAACGCCCCGCGACATTGGCCGGCAGCCCTTTAGCCTCGGGGCCGGCAATAGCTTCCGGTGCGCTCTGCATCTGGCCACTCGAAACACCCTTCAAATAAAGCCAGGGGTTCGCCGCGTCCAGCGTCGCCGTTCGCCGGATGCAGGGCGGTACAACCAGAGATTGAAAACATTCCGGCGTACCTTCACGGCTACGGATCTTCGGCACCTCGACGCTGACCTTGCCAACCCCTGTAATCACCTCTCGTTCGCGATGATGGCCACTGCGGACAACGCGCTGTCGTCCGGGTGCCGCTGCATGGACCGCGATTTCGAGCGACGAAACATCAAATTTTGTGCGCACGTCTTCCGGGAGTTTGAGCATCCGAGAGAACATTGTCGGGACCAACTGTGTATGGGTGACCGTGTATTTCTCGACCAGCTGCAAATAGCGTTCGGGATCAAAACGCTCCATGATGACCACGGTGCCGCCCATGGCAATGGTTGAACCAACCGCAGCCTGCGGGGCGCTGTGATACAGCGGCGCGGGGGACAGATAGATCATGCCCTCGCGATATTTCCAAAGATGCACCAGGAAATGGAACACCGGCAAATCCTCCTCCGGACCTTGTTCGGGCAACTCTCGAATAATCCCCTTGGGCCGCCCGGTGGTGCCGGAGCTGTAGAGCATCGCCGCCCCCAGATATTCATCCTCGATCGGTGTATCGGGGAAATCCGAAACTGCCTCCTCCAGATTGACCACCACATCCCCATCACCGGGTCCATCGATAATCACGACCAGTTTGACCTTCGGACAATCCTTCAGCGCCGCCAGCGCGACATCGCGCTTTTTCTCTGACGTGAACAAGACCTGCGACTGGCTGTTATTGACGATATATGCCAGCTCCTCCGCCGTCAGGTAGCTGTTGACGCAGGTATAGTAGAGCCCGGCCGCGCAGCATTCGATATAGCGGCTGCTATTCTCCATAAAGATCGCGTAATGGTCGAGTCGCTGCAATCCGCGCACCCGCAGCAGATGCGCAATCCGGTTAGACCGCGCGTCCAGCTCGCCATAGGTAACCGTCTCCCCGCTCTCCGCCATGATGAAGGCGGGCTGATCGGCGCGTGTTTTAACTTGCTTTCCGGGATACATGGCATCTCTCTCCGTATGATTCTTTTGACAGAACCTATACGCGCCTGCCGGGGAGTCCAGAGCAGGCTTGCTTCATCGCCTTGAGGCACTCAGGATCACTCCCCCTAAAACCAATAACGGCCCGGCTCGACCGGTCCTTCTATATCAGGTTTAAAACGCCGGCTTTTCCCCAATACCGGCTGATCCATCATCTCGCTGCGTTCAGCACGAAGCCAAGGCAGGTCATTCCAGGTCTGCGCCTCATTCGGTATTCTCCGGTCAATCTATACAATTTCCCGCAATCTATTTTTCATTACTTTTCCGGAAGCATTGAGCGGTAAGCCATCGACCACTTTGAATGATCGAGGAACCTTATAATTGGCGATATTTTCTTTGGACCAATTGATCAGATCGGTTTCGCTAGTATCAGCATTGGGGCGAGTTACCACAAATGCCATGCCAACTTCACCCATGCGATCATCCGGTACGCCTATGACTGCGACCATCTTCACCGCCGGATGCTCTGAAAGCAGTTTTTCAATTTCCGCCGGGTAACAATTGAATCCGCCGGATATATACATATCCTTTTTTCGGTCAGTGATCCGAACATAACCATTCTCATCCATTTCACCGACGTCACCCGTGTGCAACCAGCCATCGCCGTCAATTGCCTCGGCGGTGGCTTCGGGATCATCAAGATAGCCTAGCATAACACCGTAACCGCGTACCCAGATTTCGCCAGTCTCTCCGCGCATAACTTCTTTGCCGTTATCACCGGCGATGATCACTTCGAGACCGGGGATCGCCTTGCCGCAACTTTGCGCGATGAGCTCTGCCGGATCACCACTGCGGCATGCGGTAATGGTTGAGCATTCAGTCATGCCGTAGGCGGTAACCGTATCGACGAGGTTCAATTCTTCGCGCATCCGTCGGATAAGCTCGGGCGGAACAGTGGCTGCTCCAGTTGCGGCTCCGCGCAGCGATGAAGTGTCAAAATCTCGTTCCGCCTTGGCGGCAAGCAGAGATTGGTAGATTGTCGGCGGCCCAGGGAGGAAGTTGATCTTATCCTGCTCAATCCGGTCAATAACCGCAGGGATATCGAAATTAGGCATCGGAACGATGACCGCGCCCGCAATCAGTGCCGCGACCCAGCCCGCTTTGTAACCAAAGCTGTGAAAAAACGGATTGATGATTAGATACCGTTCTCCGGCCTGTAACCCCATAACCTCAACCCAATGCCGGAACATGGGAACAATACGGCTATGGGTGGAGAGGGCACCTTTGGGCGCGCCGGTGGTACCGCTCGTGAACATGATGTCTGAGACATCTTCTGGTGACAACGCAGTAAGGGCTTGGTC
This sequence comes from uncultured Parasphingorhabdus sp., assembly GCA_951813595.1. Lineage (GTDB taxonomy): Bacteria > Pseudomonadota > Alphaproteobacteria > Sphingomonadales > Sphingomonadaceae > Parasphingorhabdus. The sequence goes on from CATOTQ010000001.1 coordinate 672,528, forward strand.
AACCAATGGATCATTCCAACCCTTGCCTTTTGACAGAAAATCTTCCCAATCGCTGCCAATAATGATCGTCTGATCCAGATTGGGCAGGTTTTCATCGGTAATCAAGGTGGGGTAATTGGTATCAAGGAAATCATCGACGGTGAACAACAGCTTCGCATTAGTTCTCCGCAATATATCACCAGCCTCACGCCCTTTTAGGCGGGTGTTGAGCGGCACGATTGCGGCACCAATTGTCAGCGCGCCCAGAGCTATTACAATCCATTCCCGGCTATTGGGTGCCCAGATAGAAATTCTGTCGCCTTTTCCAATATCAACTGCCAGAAAAGCCGAGGCACTGGCCCGGGCATGTCGCCAAAGTTCATCAAAACTCCATGTCTTGCCGTTTTTCAACAGTGCAGGAGCATCACCCCATTGTTTTGCAGCTGCCTCAGCGACATGCGGGATAGTAGAGGGGAGTGTGGTCTCGTTCACTAGCCGGCTTTCAGGTTTTCCGGCCCCCAATAGGCTTTCATCTCAACGACCTTGCCTTCGTCGTTGAACCGAAAGGTGTCGATAATCTCGATATGAGAGGCCGTGCCATTCATGTTGATCTTGGCCTTGAACGGAAAGGCGACATAATCACCGGTACAGCGCGGTGTACCCGTCGCTTCCAGCTGCGCGCCATTGGCGACGGCGCCCGTGTAGAATTCGCGCACAGCTTCAATGCCTTCTTTCAGAGGCGTGCCGACCGGATCCTCGATAGTCGCGTCATCGGCGTAGAGCCCGACAATCGCTTCGACATCTGACTTGGAAAAGGAGTCGATATATGTTTCAACGGCTTTGATCTTGTCTTCAACAGAAACGGGCATGTTTAGTCCTCCGGATAATAACGGCTAATAGTATCAATGACGCAGGCAGGTTTCTCGCTGCCTTCAATTTCTATCGTGACGCGAACTACCTGCTGGATGGAGCCTTTGATTTCCTCGACGGAAACAACCTCGCCAATGGCGCGAATATTACTCCCCACGAGAACGGGAGAGAGGAACCGCAATTTGTCAGCGCCGATGTTCACAGCGTGTTTGAAACCACGCACCTCAACCAAAGTCGGCAGGAACAGGTTCACCAAACTCATGGTCAAGTATCCGTGTGCGATGGTGCCGCCAAATGGGCCTTCCTTCGCGCGTTCCTCATCGACATGGATCCATTGATGATCGCCCGTCACATCGGCAAATCCGTTCACGCGTTCCTGATCGATCAGGAGCCAGTCAGACGGTCCAAACTTGATTCCTTCCTGACCAATCAAATCGCGCGGGCTATCGTAAACCTTTGTCATATTCAGGCTCTCTGGCTCGACACGGAGACAATTTCTCCGGTCATATAGGATGAAAGGTTGCTGGCGAGGAACAACATGACATTAGCGATTTCCCAGACTTCTGCCGGTCGGCCAAATGCTTCCTTGGCCGAGAGTTCCTCTAGTAACTCATCCGTCGTCACCTTGGCGAGGAAGGCATGCATAGCGATGCTTGGAGCAACAGCATTAATACGCACTCCAAATTCGGCGGCTTCAATGGCGGAGCAGCGTGTAAAGGCCATCACGCCCGCCTTCGCCGCAGCATAGTGCGCCTGTCCCTTCTGCGCTCGCCAACCGAGTACCGACGCGTTGTTAACAATGGCACCGGTCTCGCGTTCCTGCATATGTGGCAGGAAAGAGCGCGTCATGCGAAAGACGCTGTTGAGAGTCACATCGAGAACCCGTTCCCATTGTTCATCGGTCATGTCGACCACATTGACCTCGCCACCCAAACCAGCGTTGTTGATCAAAATATCGACATGGCCGAGTTCCTTAATCGCAGTATTGCGGAGATTATCGATATGCTCCTGATAGGTCACATCGCAAACACATGTTGCGGGGCGTACACCAACTTCTTCAGCAATCCGGCCAGCGGCCTCGCCGAGACGTCGCTCATGGAAGTCTGAGATTAAGACTTTCGCACCTTCTTCAGCCGCACGCTTGGCTGTGGCGAAGCCAATTCCGGTACCAGCGGCAGCGGTGATAACTACTGTCTTGCCTTTCAGCAGATTATGCCCTTCCGGATAGGGCGGGACTGTCTTGCTCATGTTTCACCTCGTGGCTCGCGGGGCATACCAAGCGCCCGTTCCGCGATAATATTACGCTGTATCTGGTTGGTGCCGCCGTAAATTGTGTCGGCTCGAGAATAGAGGAACAGGTTGGGCAGCATGTCCCACTCATATTCTGTATTCGTGGTGATTTCTCCTGCCTGTCCCAGCACATCCATCGCCAGCTCCCCCAGATCGCGCCGCCAGCTGGCCCATTGAATCTTATAGGTCAAAGCCGCGCCATCTGGTTTGCTATGATCGCTATTGCTGAGCATTCTGAGCGCCCCATAACGCATCAGCCGCAGGCCGATTTCAGCTTTGGCTATGCGTTGTCGGATCAGCGGGTCATTCGCCGTCCCATTGTCTTTCACCGCGGCAATGATTGCATCCAGTTCATTGCGAAATGCCATTTGCTGACCAAGCGTCGAAACGCCACGCTCGAACGCCAGTAATCCCATCGCAACCTGCCAGCCTTTGCCCGGCTCGGACACCAGGTTTTCCGCGCTGGTTCGTGCACCATCAAAGAAGGTTTCATTGAATTCTGCATCGCCATTGATCTGCTTGATCGGACGGATTTCAACGCCGGGTTGATCGACGGGAACCAGAAGGAAGGTCAAGCCCTTCGGCCCCTTTGTCCCCTCTTCGGAACGGGCAACTACAAACACCCAGTCGCTGATTTGGGCGAGGCTTGTCCAGATTTTCTGGCCATCAACAACCCATTCGCCAGTCGCTTCATCAACACGCGCTTTGGTCCGAACATTGGCCAAATCGCTGCCGGCACCTGGCTCGCTATAGCCTTGACACCAATAGACTTTGCCAGCGGCGATATCGGGAAGGAAGCGCTGTTTCTGTTCTTCCGTGCCAAAAGCAATCAATGTCGGCCCGAGTAGCTCTATGCCAAGATGCCCGATGCGATTGGGCGCACCAGACCGTGCATATTCCTCGGCAAAGATGACTTGCTGCATGAGTGTGGCGTCTCGCCCACCCCATTGCTCAGGCCAACCGATGACGGACCAGCGGTTCTCTCCCAGACGCTGTTCCCATTCTTTGCGTCTTTCGGGCATTGCGGTGAGGCCTTGAACGTCTTTGATGTCGGCAAAGTCTCCGGACATCTGCCCGTCTAGCCAATCCGCCACCTCCGCACGAAATTCTTCATCTTCTGGGGTAAAGCCAAGCTTCATGCCGCTTCTCCCAGAATCATCGCCGCAATCTGCTCACGATGCCACTGGCCATCCATCAACATCGTCTGGATACTGCGCGCGCGCTTGAAATAGAGATGTGCATCATGTTCCCATGTAAAGCCTATTCCTCCATGGAGCTGGATCATGTCGGACGCACATTTGAAGAATGTGTCAGCACAGAAACTCTTTGCGGCGTGAAGGGCAAGCTGCGGATCATCCGTTTGTTCATCCTGCGCACATGCGGCCCAATAGACTGCTGATCGTGCCTGTTCGATCTCGATCATCATGTCGGCAAGGCGATGTTTGTAGGCCTGAAAACTGCCAATCGGGCGCCCAAATTGGACACGTTCGTTGGCATATTCAATTGTGCGGTCGAGACAGGCTTGCGCGCCGCCTAAAGCCTCCGCAGCAAGTGTAATCCAGGCTGCGGCCTGGGAAGAAGCTATTGTCGCTGCAGAATCCGCAATCGGATCACCTTCCACATCATCCAGAGTGATTGTGGCCAGCGGTCTTGTTTGGTCCATTGATGTAATTGTCTCTATCGACAGACCCGGTGCCCCTTTCTCGACAATCCATGCTTGATCAGGATGGGCAAGAATGAACATATCTGCGATTCCCGCATGGGCGACAAATTCAAAGCTGCCGTTCAGCTTATTGCCATCAAAGGTGACGGTATCATTGCCCGCTGCCGCACCAATGGCTTCACCGGAAACCAGTTTTGGCAGCCAGTTTTGTTTCTGTTGGTCGCTACCGCCCGCTGTCAGCATTGCGGTTACGATGGCGAGATTGAGCAAGGGCAGGGCCACAACCTGAGCGCCAGCTGCTTCGGCAACAATGGCTAGTTCAACATGCCCAAGACCTGCGCCGCCATGTTCTTCCGGAACAATGATACCTCCGAGTCCCAGTTCCTGACAGAAATCGCTCCACAATTGCCGGTCAATCCCGTCGCTTTCCATTGCGGCCCGCGTCCGTTCGCTGGTCGCATTTTCACGGAAGAAAGATTGCGCCGTCTCTGCGATCATTGCCTGTTCTTCGGTGAAGGCGAAATCCATTAGGCAGTGCCCCAGACTTTTCGCGGTTCGACGCGCTCTTCGATCAGTCTGGACACGGCATCTCCGACATCGGCTGGATCCCATTTTGCGCCCTTGTCAACAGCCGGCCCTTCGCGCCAGCCGTCTTCCAGCATGATCTTTCCGCCTTCCAATTCGAAAACGCAGCCGGTTACGTCCTTTGATAACGATGATCCCAACCAAACGACTGTCGGTGCAATATTATCGGGATGCATAACATCAAACGCATTTCCATCAGTAGCCATTTTATCGGCAAAAGCCTGTTCGGTCATTCGCGTACGGGCAGACGGGGCGAGGGCGTTCGCCGTGATGCCATAGCGCCCCAGTTCTGCGGCCTGAACGAGTGTCAGGCTGGCAATGCCGCCTTTCGCGGTCGAATAGGCTGCCTGAGCAATCGATCCCTGAAGCCCCGCGCCACTAGTGGTATTGATAATCCGTGCATCAATTTCATGCCCTTCTTTCGACCGTCCGCGCCAGTAATCAACGGCGTGGCGCGCAATGCAGAAATGCCCGCGCAGGTGGACATGCATGGTTGCATCCCACTCATCGAGCGTCGCAGAGACAAACATCCGGTCACGCACAATGCCTGCGTTATTCACGACGACATGCAAATCACCAAAGGCTTCAACAGCTGCATCGACAACACGATTGCCAGAATCCCAATCGGTTACATCTTCATAATTGGCGATAGCGTTTCCGCCCGAAGATTTAATCTCCTCAACCACAGAATCTGTGGCGCTGGTATCGCGGCCTTCACCGCCCAGCGACGTGCCGATATCATTGACCACAACGTTCGCGCCCTCTGCGGCAAAGGCGAGCGCATAGCTCTTACCTAGACCGCGTGCCGCGCCGGTGATGATGACTGTCCTGTTGTCACAAATTCCCATTTATGCTCTCTCTTCCAATGGCTGTTTCGTATGACGGCTGGTGTCGCCCACCAAATCGGTTTGCAAATATTGTTTCTCTGTGTAGCGCCATACGCCGTCGATGATGGCGAAACTGTCAAGATAGCGGCCTGTTGCAATCGGTTGGAACGGCAGTTCATCGGTTGCCTGCAGAACCGTCCATTGTGCCTGACAGCTGGCGGTTTTCTCATCGCCTGACAGTTCGATAATCGGGTTAGTAATTAGGTGTCGCGTTCTGGGTGTTCCGTCCGGATAGAGTCGGATCCAACTGTGCCACATCGCTTTGATATTTTCCGCACCCTTGATTTTGTTGCCATCTACAGTGACATGTCCTTGGTCAAACATTGCCGCTGCGCCTTCAAAATCGGCAGCATCAATCGCCGCTGCGTAGCGATAGATCAGATTGGGTATTTCAATCGTGGCATTGGCCATTGCAGCTACAACCTCTCCACAATGGTTACATTCGCCTGCCCGCCGCCTTCGCACATGGTCTGCAAACCATATTTCCCGCCAGTGCGTTCCAAAGCGTTGAGCAATGTTGTCATCAGACGCGCACCGGTTCCGCCAAGCGGATGACCCAGTGCAATCGCGCCACCGTGGACGTTCACTTTCTCATGCGGAATATTGAGTTCTTTCATCCATGCCATTGGGATGGAGGCAAAGGCTTCGTTGCATTCGAACAAATCAATATCATCGATGGTCATGTCCGCCCTTTTCAAAGCATGTTCGGTCGCTGGCATTGGAGCGGTGAGCATCCACACAGGGTCATCGGCACGTACCGAAATATGGTGGATCCGTGCACGGGGTTTCAGTCCATGATCCTTCACTGCCTGTTCCGAAGCGACCAACATCGCTGCAGCACCATCGCAATTCTGGCTTGCAACGCCCGGTGTAATAGTGCCTTCTCCACCCACCGGGTTAAGTTCGGCAAGTCCCTCCAGTGTCGTATTTGGACGAATGGTTTCATCTTGCTCAAGGCCATTGAGCGGGGCGATTTCATTTTTGAACCAGCCTTCGTCCGTCGCCTTTTGTGCACGCTCGTGCGAGGCGAAAGCAAATTCTTCCATCTCCTCACGGCTGATTTCCCATTTATCGGCAATCATCTGTGCCGACTTAATCTGGTTGAGTAGCCCGTCGCCATAACGTTCCACCCAACCGGGAGATGTGTTGAATGGGTTGTCAAATCCATAGGGCTGACCGGCGTACATCGCGGCACTGATGGGAATCGCGTTCATCGCTTGGGAACCGCCAGCAACCACGAGATCCTGCGTCCCGCTCATTACGCCTTGGGCGGCAAAGTGGAGCGCTTGCTGTGACGATCCGCATTGGCGGTCCACCGTCGTACCGGGCACATGTTGTGGCAGACCCGCGACCAACCAGACGGTACGTCCAATATCGCCCGCTTGTGGGCCAATTGTGTCACAGCAACCCCAGACAACGTCGTCGACGGCTCCCATATCGAAATCCAGGCGATCCGTCAGTGTCTTGATTGGGTGCGCGCCCAAGTCGGCTGGATGCAATTCCGCTAGCGTCCCCTTCTTGCGCCCCATCGGTGTTCTAACCGCATCAATAATATAGGCTTCAGCCATCAAACTTCCTCTTATGCAAATGTATGTTGCGGTCCGGTTTCGAGCGATCCACCGATCACGGCGCCATCAACCCGTTTGGAATGAAAACCTCGGCTGCCCCAACCGCCGATCAACGCCCAGCTGCGCTTCATCCAGAAATGGAGATCGACTTCATAGGTATAACCCATTGCGCCATGTACCTGAATGGCGGTTTCAGCCATTTGCAACGCCGCATCGCCCGCTGCGAGCTTCGCATGGCTGACATGAATAGGCTCACTATCGATACTGTCATCCATCGCCTGCGCTGCACGCCAGACAACGGGCTTGGCAAATTCGAGAGCAACTGTTGCGCTGGCCAGATGATGTTTTACAGCCTGAAATGCGCCAATAGGTTGGCCGAACTGGTTGCGATTTTTGGCATATTCCACCGCCTGATCCAGCATAGCATCGGCGAGACCGATCAACTGCGCTGCTGACATTAATGCGCCGATATTGAGCAGGTACGGATTGTCGGTTGCATCAGCTGGCAGGGCGGTCAAGTTACGCATGGGATCAACACTTTTCAGTGCTTCGCCGTCGCCATCCGCTTCCCAACCGTTAATTTTGTGCGCTAGCGGAACGTTCTTTTCCCCGGCCGCAATCGCCTGCAAGGCGCTGGTCTCTCCTTTGGAAATCAGCCAAGGCACGGCGACAAAAGCAGTATCGACCAGTGGTTCTGCCAAACAGGCACGGCCACATTCGGCGGCGATCAGCACTGCATCGATCAGCTTCTGACCAAGACCGCCTTTATCCTCGGGAACCAGCAAGCCCGGCAATCCCATTTCAACCAGTCCTTGCCAGATGGTTGGATCGCGATTACCTTCTTCATCTAGGCGACGCAGCACTTCAGGACCATGTGTACCGGCGAGATAATCTCTCACACCTTGGGCCAGCGTCAGTTGATCTTCGGTAAGGAGAAATTCCATCAGCCTGCTCCCTGCCTTGGCAAACCGAGCATGCGTTCTGCGGTGATATTGCGCTGGATTTCATTGGAACCGGCGTAGATCGGTCCGGAGAGCGAGAAGATATAGCCATCGAGCCACTGGTTGATCGAGCCGTCATCGAAATGTGTGAGCTCTGCGGCCGCGCCCAGCAAATGCATCGCGATACGGTGCATCATCCGGTCTAGTTCGGACCAGAAAATCTTGTTGAGACTGGCCTCCGCTCCGATTTCCCCCCCCGCCATAATCTTAGCAGCAACTGCATAAGTATTATATGCGTAGGCTTGTGTCTGCATCCATGCCTGCGAAACGGCTTCCCGCGTAGAAGGGGAGGCATCACTTTCATGCTCTCGATAGAGGTCCACCAGTCGCTTGGCCGCGGCCTGGAAACGTCCCGGTGACCGAAGCATCAAACCGCGTTCAAATCCGGCTGTCGCCATCGCCACATTCCAGCCTTCACCTTCACCAGCCAGCATGTTTTCCGCTGGCACGCGAACTTCATCGAAGAATAGTTCCGCAAATCCCGGTTCGCCATGTAGCTGCCGGATTGGACGGCGGGTGATGCCGGGGCTGTTGAGATCGAATAATATGAAGCTCAATCCCTTGTGCCGCTTGCTGCCTTCCTCTGTCCGGAACAACCCAAAGCCCCAATCGGCAAAGCTTGCACGGCTCGACCAAGTCTTCTGACCCGAGATCACATATTCATCACCATCGCGAACGGCCTTGGTCGTAATCGCCGCCATATCGCTACCGGCTCCAGGCTCGGACCATGCTTGTGCCCAGATTTTTTCGCCTTTTGCCATCGGGGTCAGAAAGCGCGCCTTCTGCTCGTCCGTGCCATATTCCATAACTGTCGGTCCGAGCAGGAAAATACCATTCTGATTGACCCGCAGGGGTGCGCCGGCGGCCCAATATTCTTCCTCGAAAATCAGCCATTCAATCAGGTCCAGCCCGCGTCCACCATATTGCTCGGGCCAGGTGACCATACCCCAATTTCCGCTGGCGAGTTTTCGCTCCCATTCGACATGCTGATGAAATCCCTCTTCGCCTTCCAGCGTCAAAAGCGGCTTTTCTGGCACGTTGACCGCGAGCCATGTGCGTATCTCGGCGCGAAATGCGTCTTGTTGAGGTGTGTAACTGAGGTCCATCAGAATTCGGCTTTGCCACCCGTTTCAACAAAAGCGTCGCGCGATTTCTGGCTGTCTTCGTGCATGTACATTTCGAGCGTGAAACCCTGTTCCCAACGATAGCCACGATCAACATCGCGTTCTTCAAGGCCATTGAGCGCCTCTTTTGCGATGACCAGTGCCTTGCGCGATTTACCCGCGATAACACCGCAAAATTCACGAGCCTCTTTTTCCAGATCAGAACGTGGAACGACTTTTTCGACGGCACCAAGACGATAAGCTTCCTCAGCGGGAACTGTGCCGCCCGTAAAGAAAGCCGCCCGTACTTTATGAAGCGGCAACATTCGTGAAAGATGAGAAGCCCCACCCATGGCCCCGCGATCTACTTCTGGAAGTGAGAAATAGGCGTCGTCCGCCGCGATCACCACATCGCTCGCACCACTAATCCCGATACCCCCCCCAATTACAAAATTGTGAACCGCCGTCACTACCGGGATTTCTGCATCACGAATGGCTTTGTAGGTCAGATAGTTGCCGCGATTGAGGATGGTGATCCGCTCGGGATGGGCCTGCATTTCCTTGATGTCCACACCGCCACAAAAACCTTTTCCCTCGGCGCGGATCAGGACGCAGTTGGCATCCGGATTTCTCCCAGCCTCTGTAATAATATCCGGCAAAGACATCCATGTATCACTGTCAAAGGCGTTGACCGGTGGAACATCGAAAACAATCTCCGCAATTTTATCATTTACGGTGCAGGTAATGGGCATCAGGCCGCTCCCTCTAAATTTCGGCTGGTTGTGAGCGAAGCTATTCGCTCCAGCGCATCTTTCTCAATTCCAGTGAGTAATTCTTCACAGCTTGGCAGTGAAGTCAGGCGACCAGCGACCATACCGGTTGCCATCAGACCATCTTTTTCGTCGCCTTCAACAACTGCTTTTTGAAGCAGCATGGGCGCTGCGGCTGCCATCATTGCATCGGGCAAGGACATCTCACCATGTGCGGTCATGCCGCGTGCGGTTTTGATCAAATCACCCCAACTCGCGCCAGTTTGTTTTTTCATCGCCAAACCAGCCATCAAACCGCGCTGCCATTTGGACAACGCGCCCGACCGTTCAATCTGTTTCAGCATGGGATTGATGATCATCCGCTGAGGGATGCCATCGATTTTCGTAGTGACAGTGATATCGTTCGTTGTTGCGCCGGTATATGCTGATTTTGGCCCAGCTGGTACAGGACTGTCGCTAGTCATCATGAAACGCGTTCCCATCGCAATACCAGCTGCGCCATAGGCCAAAGCTGCGGCCAACCCGCGCCCATCGGCGAAACCACCGGCTGCGACAACCGGCACATTCACGGCATCGAGAACTTGAGGAAGTAACACAGTCGTTGCAACAGAACCTGTATGACCACCACCTTCACCGCCTTGAATGGTGATCACCTGGCAGCCCAAAGCCACCATCTTTTCGGCATGCTTTTGCAAGCCAACGGTTGGCATGCAGATAATTCCGGCATCACGAAACTTGCCGATCATTTCTGCATCGGGGCCGCGACCGAAACTGACGGCTCGCACCCGATCGCTATTGGCAAGGATGACCTCCACAATTTCCTTTGCTCCCGGTTGGAAGCTATGAAAATTCACACCAAACTTATGGGGTGCGATGTTTTTGAGCTTGTCAATTTCTTGCGCCAGTTCCTTCGGCTGCATCACTGCGCCTGCAAGAAAGCCGAACGCTCCAGCATTACTACTTGCTGCGACCAATTGGGGTGTCGCAATCCAGCCCATGGCGGTCTGGACCACCGGCAAGCGGCAACCCAACATCTCAGTTAAAGGCGTAGTAAGCGGATTGGACATGGATCAGCCCTTGGCTGCTTCTTGCTTCTTGTTACGTTCAGCCATCTTTTTCCCGTCCAACCCGGCGATGTAATCGCCCTTGGTCAACTGGTTCTGTGCGTGCGCAAAATGGTGATAGCCAAAGGCTGCATCGATCCCGGCCTCTTTACCCGACAGCGTTTCCATATGGTTGCAGGCTTGTTTTGCGAGTTGCAAAGCTAAGCGCGGTTGTTCCGCTATACGCTGCGCGATGCGCAGCACTTCATCCGCCAAATCTTCGCGGGCAACCACCTTGTTCAACATGCCCATTTCATAGGCGCGCTGAGCCGGCATGCGTTCCCCCAAGAACAAGAATTCTTTCGCGATACGCGGGTTTAGCTCGTGACAATGGGCAAAATATTCCAATCCAGGGAAACCCATTTGTAGAACAGGATCCTGAAAAAACGCATCATCCGAAGCGATGATCAGATCACACACCCATGCAAGCATTAACCCGCCCGCAATACATCCTTTGTGCACCTGAGCAATTGTAGGCTTCGGAATATCTCGCCAGCGCTTGCACATGCCCAGATATACTTCCTGCTCACGGATATACGCTTTTTCTGCACCCGGCTTATTGGCATGATCGTACCACATTAGGCGGCGGTCAAAGCTGCTATGAAAATCACGGCCTGGAGAACCAATGTCATGACCTGCACTGAAATGCTTGGCATCCGATTTAAGGACAATGCATTTCACGCTGTCATCACCGACGGCCTTCATGAAGGCATCATCGAGCGCATAGGTCATCTGACTGTTCTGGACGTTGTGAAAATCCGGCCGGTTCAACGTGACCCAGGCGATGCCATCCTTGGCCTCATAGAGGATAGGTTCGTCGGTTTCATATTCCGGTGTAACGTCTTCAAGAGGAACGATATCTTCGCTCATATTTAATTCCTTATCGCTGGCGGATCGTCGCGAATGACTTTCGCACGAAATCCATGCGGATCAAGTTGGTTGATAATGGCTAGCGCATCAGCATCAGGTAGAACGGTTTCACCTTCCACCGCGTCAATCAATTCAAAGCCAGTTGCCTCTTGCACTTCTTCGAACTTTACACCGGGATGGAGTGTCACCACACGCACTGCATTGTTCGGCCCCCCAAAATCCATCACGCAAAGATTGGTGATCATTTTTTGCAGATCGATATGATCATAGTTGCCGCCGGGAATTCGCTTGGCGGGATTATAGCCTGCGCTCGATACCATATCGACTTCGCCTTCGACTAACGTACGAATTGAGTGAAACGGAATGAACATCGAATTGGCGTGATAGATGCTGTTGCCGGGGAACCCTCGAACGCCCAGCATCTGCACCTTGGGCTGCTTGTGCGTTCCGCCAAGTTGTGACAGGTTAGTCTGGCCAAAACGATCAATTTGAGTGGGCGTCACCATCGCATGGCGGCGTCCCGTCCAGACGGCTGCATCAAAGAAGCGTGAGAATGGCAGGTGGCCCGCTGGCTTACGATCATCATAATCACGCGGTCCGAGTGGCACTGGCTGTTCTACCAGATAGGCTTCACCATCGGTCATCATCAGACCGGGCGAATGAGTGAGCTTGGCAAGCCCAGCGCCGATGCGCGGCACGGGTCCGATGCCGGTGGCGATAATTTCACGATCAGTGCGAAAAGTTTCCGAACAAGCGAAGATGCAGAGTTCTGCCAGAGTAATATCGCTCATCAGTATATCGCCAGCGGAATGCTCATTACCGCTTCCTTCCCGCCATTATTCTGAAAGTATTCCGCTTCGTCCGCGCCAACAATCTGATCGGCAACAGCGCTCCATTCTCCCGGCTCTTTTGCTGCTCCAGCATAAGCTTTGAATGCCTTCATATCCGGACCGTAAAGTGGCGGCATCGAGGAAGGATGTGCGCCGCATCGGATCTCGGTTACGCCCGAAACAAAACAGCGTTCGAAGACGTTGCCTTTGGCGTCGTCCGGATAGTGATCCTCCATCTTGTCGACGAGCTCTTCGCAGGAAAGATAGGTTTTCTCGGCTGCCTTCGCGAACCATTCATCATAGTAGAAGTCCGGTCCCAGCAACTGCACATTGCCGCGATGATCGCAGCGGTTGACGTGGAGCAACGCAGCATCCAATTTTAACGCTGGCATAGCAACCAGTGTCTCCTGATCATCATAAGGTGACTGCACCGTTTTCAATCCGCCAAGTTCCGCCAAATCGGTGCCCAAACCAACCCGCGTTGGAAGAAATGGAAGCCCGAAAGCCGCAGCCTTCAATCCCCATTGAAACATGCCTTCGTCCAGTTCCAGTACCTCAATTTCGCCTGATTCCCGCGCTTTGCGGAACCATGGTTCAAGCGGAATGGCATCGAGAGAGACAAAGGCAAAAACCAACTTTTTCACCTTGCCCGCCGCGCAGAGCATTCCAACATCAGCGCCGCCATACGCAACGATGGTCAAGTCTTTCAAATTGCTGCGAATGATTTCACGGATCAATGCCATCGGCTTTCGCCTCGGTCCCCAACCGCCAATGCCGAGTGTCATGCCATCGGATAGCTGACTGACAATCTCTGCCGGTGTCGTTCTTTTGTCGAGCATCAGGTTCCAGCCTCCGCTTCAGCAGCTTCGGCAGCAGTTTTTTGCCAGGCCCATTCATGTCCCCATTCATCCATCTGAATATGAGCAGTAGTTTCCCATGTTTCAGGATCAAGCACGAGCCCGCCCCACCCAAACTCTACGTCAAAGCCTGCAGGGGATTGCATATAGAAGCTCGTCACTTGATCATTCGTATGCTTACCTAAAGAAGCGGATTCGGGAATTTGCGCCTGCTTCATGCGTTCGTAACCCGCTTCGACGTCGGCCATCTCGCCGGCTTCGACCATGATGTGAACACACCCGGTGGGCGGTTCGGGCATTTGCAGGAGGGCGACACTGTGATGGCGGCCGGTTGCAGCATGCATGAAGCAGGTCCCCATTTTGGGCGTTCCAGGCGGCCCAACTTCAATTTCAGGAATGTCACTTTCGCCAAAGCCCATGACATCTCGGTAGAATGCGCGCGCTTCATCAAAAGCCAGAGTGCCATAGACAACATGGCCCATGCCGAGCTTGCCGGTCACAAATTTGCTAACACCGGCCGGAGAGGAAAAGGCAGCGTCCGCTTCTGCTGCACCGTGAAAGATTTCAAAACTATTGCCGGCGGGATCGTTAGCGCATGCTAGCGCGCTGACGCCACGAGAAGCTGCATCGCCAATCTCCACGTCGCAGCCAGCGGCACGCAAATCTTCGACCATCTCCTCAAACGCATCGGCATCTGCAAGTTCCCAACCCGCAACAGAAAAGCGTTCCATCTCACTCTCTATAACCCAAAATCGGGCCGTGCGTTCGTCCAGACGGTAAAGAGCGGCGCCATCATCACCAGTTCCACCGGGCATGGCACCAATGATATTTTTGAGATAGCTGTCCCAACTTTCGATATCCGTGGTTTCGATCACCACATAGCCCAGCGATTGCACGCCCGATTCTGAAGGCATCGCCTTAACTCCCTTTTACCAAATCCAAGAAATACGGTCTTTCACCGCCGCCATCGACATTGAGCCTGGCACCGGAAATATATTTTGCGGCATTAGAGGCCAGAAAACAGATAGCATCTGCAACATCCTGTCCCCGGCACATGCGGCCCAGCGGAAGCGATGCGGCGACGGCTGCTTGCGCGTCGGCATCGCCATAGGTCGCTTCTACATTTTCCGTTTCGGCTAATCCCACGATGATTGCGTTGACCCTGATCCCGTCCTTGCCCCATTCTTGAGCCAGGCTTTGCGTCAAATTCATAAGGCCTGCTTTGGCCGCACCGTAGATTGCAGTCCCTGGAGCGGGACGAATGCCAGCGACACTTCCGATATTGATAATGCTACTATTGTCTGACTTTACCAGATGGGCGTGGCTCGCCCGGGCCATATAATAGGGTGCCATCAAGTTAAGCTGCACAATTGCATCGGCAAATCGTGTGCTAGCAGTCGCAGCTTCGGTTTCCGGCGAGCCTCCCGCATTGTTGACGAGGATATCCAAACCGCCAAACTTGCTGATTGTCGCCTCTACTAGAGCTTCTGCCTGATCGGCCTTGCGAATATCGGCCTGAAAAAATCCGACATTTTCTGACAATCCCTCTGGTTGGTTGCGACCGCATACCATGATCTGACAATCCTGATCTACGAGGGTATTCGCTATATCGCGCCCAAGGCCGCGTGTGCCTCCGGTGACGATTGCCGTCTTTCCATCCAGATCGAACTGCATTTTGCTCCCAACACCCAAATCACCAATTCATAGAATCAGCAATCCTATAACCGCAAAAACAACAATAATGAAAGCAAAATAGCTTTTCAATTGACGATTTGCGTATTTTATGAGACAAAAAATTACGAATTCAAGCAAAGGCCTGTTTGAGTCGAATGATCTGATGGAGATTTGAGATGGCATCGGTAACAGCGTTAAAATCACAAGCGGGAGATATCCCGACGCATGGTGAACTGGTCGATCGTGCCAGAGCGATGATCCCAACGCTGAAATCCCGGGCCAAGCAATGTACGTCTGATCGCAATGTTCCTGAAGAAACTATTGCGGAAATGAAGGAAGCCGGATTCTTCAAAATTCTTCAGCCAAAACGCTATGGCGGCTTCGAAATGCACCCCAACACTTTTTTTGCGGTGCAGAAGTTGTTGGCAGAAGGATGCATGTCCACGGGTTGGATGTACGGTGTTGTGGGCTGTCATCCCTATGAATTGGCACTGTTTGATGACAAGGCACAGGAGGAAGTTTGGGGTGATGACCATGAGATGATCGTCTCGTCAACCTACCAGCCGGTCGGAAAAGTTGAGCATGCCGACGGTGGATTCTATCTGAGTGGACATTGGGGTTTCTCTACCGGATCGCTGCATTGCGGTTGGGTGTTGCTCGGCGCTCTTGTATTTCCTGAGGGTGGTGAAGGCCCGCCAGACATGCGGACCTTCCTGCTTCCGCGGGAAGATTATACCATTGACCCGGAAAGCTGGCAGGTCTTTGGTCTGCAAGGTACGGGAAGCCATGACATCATTGTTGATCGTGTCTTTGTTCCCGAATATCGCACTCACCGTGCAGTTGACGGGTTCAACTGCGACAATCCAAGGCAAGCTGTGAATGAGGCGCCTTTGTATTCTTTACCATGGGCGCAGGTTTTTGTTCGTTCGGTTTCGACGGCTGCATTTGGCGGGGCCAAAGCGGCGATAAATGCGGCGATGGCGATTATGGAAGACCGTGTGTCGACCAATACCGGCAAAGCCAGTAAAGAAGACCCGATGCTTCATGGAGCGATAGCGTCGGCACACAGCCAAATGCTGGAAATGGATCTGACCTTGAAAACCACTTTTGAGGATTTGATTGAAATTGCCGAAAGCGGCGAGGAAATCCCCATGGAGAAGCGGGCGCTCTATGCCTATCAGTCTTCGACCGTTGTTCGCAGACTGGCGAGGCTTGTGGATGAGATTGTGCAGTTGCTGGGTGGCCGCGCGATTTATACATCAAGCGATATAATCCAACCCTGGCTCGACCTAAATGCGGCCCGCGCGCATGTTGCCAATGATCCAAACAACCGTACCGGCGATGTTGTCGGCACCATGTTAGGCCAACCGCCTGCATTCACTTTCTTGTAAGAGAGCGGAATATGGGAGGATTATCGCAGGCGACTTATTCCGTTACGGGCGGATATGACATTCACATTCAGGAAAAGGGAGAAGGTACGCCGGTTGTGTTCCTGCACGGTAGCGGCCCGGGTGCGTCGGGCGGCTCCAACTTTCGGGAGAATATCGATTCTTTTGTCGATGCCGGATATCGGGTTATCCTACCTGACCTGATCGGTTATGGGGCGTCGTCAAAGCCGGAAGATATCGATTACACGCTGCAGCTTTTCACCAACACGGTTTACGATGCGCTGAAGCAGCACGGCGTCGATACGGCCGTTTTGGTCGGGAATTCGTTGGGCGGCGGGATCGCTGTCCAGATGGAGCTGGATCATCCCGGATTCGCGACCGCCTTCGTCATGATGGCACCTGGTTGTCTGCAGAAACAGGCGGCCTATTTCACCATGCCGGGTATCGCCAAGATGAAAAGCAGCTTTGGCAGCGATGATTTTAACGAAGAAGAGCAGCGCAACCTGACCTGCAATCTAGTTCATCCAGACTTTGCACCTAAAATCACCGATGAACTGGTGAAGGAGCGATTTGCCGTTGCCAAGGAACAGTCCAAGGACGTGCTCGCGCGCATGATTACACCCAATCTGGGATCAGAGCTTGGCAAGTTGAAACAGCCGATATTGGTTTTGTGGGGATTAAACGATGAATTCTGTCCGGAAACCCATTCGCGACTTTTCCTAGATCAGTGTGACAATGTACGGGCCGTTACCTTCGGACGGACTGGTCACTGGGTGCAGCTGGAACGCAGCGCCGAATTCAATCGCTATTCGGTAGAATTCCTCAATGAGCATCTCTGAAAAATATGGCGAGGAACTGTTCCAGGCCCTCCGCAATCGCAGTGCCATCAAACCACTGATCGAACGCGATCCATCGCTCACTATTGACGATGCCTATGCGATCAGTCTCGATTTCCTGAAACGTCGGCAGGCGGAAGGTGAAACCGTTGTAGGAAAGAAGATCGGCGTTACATCCAAGGCGGTGCAAGATATGCTCGGTGTACATCAGCCCGATTTCGGTTTCCTGACCGAGCCGATGCATGTTGTTGGCGACATTGATGTAGATGCTAAAGCGCTTATTGCCCCCCGCGCAGAAGCGGAAATTGCTTTTGTTCTGAAAGAGGGTCTGGAAGGGCCGGGAGTGACGGCAGCAGATGTTGTGGCCGCGACTGAATATATCGCGCCATGCTTTGAGATTGTGGACAGCCGGATTGAAGACTGGAAAATCGGGATAGTTGATACAGTTGCTGATAACGCGTCCTGCGGTGTTTTCATTCTGGGCGAAGATCATGCCGATCCTAAAGAGCACGATCTCCCCAATCTAAAAGTAACTGTTACCAAGAACGGTGAGCCATTATCGGAAGGTTTGGGTTCGGCAGTGCAGGGCAATCCGGCGCAAGCCGTTGCCTGGCTGGCCAATACGCTCGGTGAATATGGCGTTACACTCGATGCAGGGGAAACCATTCTGTCCGGGTCATTGGTCCCGTTGGAGTCGGCTGTGAAGGGCGATGTTTTTGAAATGGAATTGCATGGCATCGGCGGCTGCACAGCGAAGTTTGTCTAAGGGAAAAATATGAGCAAAGTGAAAGCAGCGATTATTGGTTCGGGCAATATTGGTACCGACCTGATGATCAAGATGCTAAAATATCCGCAGAATATGGAACTGATTGCGGTGGTTGGAATCGACCCTCATAGCGAAGGACTTGCGATGGCCAAGGAGCGCAGCGTTGCGACAACGCATGAAGGGATAGAGGGCCTGAAAAAGCTCGATTGTTATAAGGATATCGGCATCGCTTTTGATGCAACTTCTGCCTATGCGCACCAGATGCATGACGATGCCCTTCGAGCAGACGGGATACAGGTTGTGGACCTTACACCGGCGGCCATCGGGCCGTTCACCATCCCGCCAGTCAATATGACTGAGCATCTCGATCAGCCCAATGTGAATATGGTGACTTGTGGCGGGCAGGCGACCATCCCGATGGTGGCTGCGGTCAGTCAGGTTGCGAAAGTACATTATGCGGAGATTGTAGCCTCGGTTTCATCGCGATCAGCTGGACCCGGCACACGCGCCAACATTGATGAATTCACGCGCACTACAAAGCGCGGGATTGAAGAAGTGGGCGGTGCTACAAGGGGTAAGGCGATCATCATCCTCAATCCAGCGGAACCGCCAATGATCATGCGTGATACGGTATTCACGCTTTCAGAAGATGCTGAGGAAGAAGAAATACGCGCGTCAATCGAAGCGATGGTCAAGAAAGTGCAGAGCTATGTACTAGGCTATCGTCTGAAACAGGAAGTCCAATTTGAACGTGTTGGTGACAACAATCCGCTCAAAATTCCCGGACAGGGCGAGTTTACCGGCATCAAGACCAGCATCTTTCTCGAAGTAGAAGGCGCTGGCGATTACCTGCCGCCCTATTCCGGCAATCTAGACATCATGACCGCCGCGGCCAAGGCGACAGGCGAATTGCTGGCCGAAAAAAGGATGGCGGCATGAGTTTCGATGTAGAGAAGGACAAGCTCTACATCCAGGATGTGACCCTGCGCGATGGCATGCATGCGATCCGTCACATGTACGGCATCGATCACGTTCGCGATATTGCCAAAGCCATCGAGGCGGCTGGTGTCGATGCGATTGAAGTTGCACATGGCGACGGCCTTAACGGGGCGAGCTTTAACTATGGGTTTGGTGCACATACCGATTGGGAATGGCTGGAAGCCGTCGCAGAGGTTCTCGATAAATGCGTACTGACAACACTGATCTTACCAGGCGTTGGAACCGAAGAAGAATTGCGCCGTGCCTATGATCTGGGCGTACGCTCGGTGCGAGTGGCGACCCATTGTACTGAGGCAGATGTTTCGAAACAGCATATCGGCATCGCCCGCGATCTGGGCATGGATGTGTCTGGCTTCCTGATGATGAGCCATATGATCGAATCAGAAGACTTGGCTCAACAGGCGCTGCTGATGGAAAGTTATGGTGCGCATTGCGTCTATGTTACAGACAGCGGCGGCGCGCTTGACATGGATGGCGTGCGGGACCGGTTCCGTGCCTATGACAAGGTACTGAAGCCGGACACACAACGCGGGATGCATGCGCATCACAATCTGTCGCTCGGGGTGGCTAATTCCATTGTCGCGGCGCAGGAAGGTGGCGTGCGTATAGATGCCAGCCTTGCCGGAATGGGCGCTGGTGCCGGCAATGCACCGCTAGAAGTTTTCATCGCCGCCGCAGATCGCAAGGGCTGGAACCACGGCTGTGATGTGATGATGTTAATGGACGCCGCAGAAGATTTGGTCCGACCGCTTCAGGATCGCCCTGTGAGGGTAGACCGCGAGACGTTGAGCCTCGGCTATGCAGGAGTCTATTCCAGCTTCCTGCGCCATGCTGAAAAGGCTGCGAAAGATTATGGGCTTGATACAAGGGATATTCTAGTCGAACTTGGTCGTCGAAAAATGGTCGGTGGGCAGGAAGACATGATCGTCGATGTGGCACTGGACATGCTAAAGGAACTGGAAGGAACCGGATAGTTGCTATGACAAGCCTTGATATCGCGATTGACCTTGCACAAAATAGCGAAGAACCGCCAAATCCGCCTTTTGTGGTGGGACTAGGTGGTACACTTTCCCCCAACAGTATCACTGAAAAAGCGATCCAGACATCGCTGGATGGGGCGGCTCAGGGTGGGGCGGAAATATTGCTGATTCCCGGTCCGGCCTTGGAAATGCCGATATATGCTTGGGAACGAAAGGAAAGAACGCCCGAAGCCACGTATCTTATGGACGCCCTGCGCCGTGCCGATGGTATCATCATCGGTTCACCCGGTTATCATGGCAGCATTTCGGGGCTGATCAAAAACGCGCTCGATTATACACAGGATATGGCGGAAGACGAATGGCCTTATTTCCACGGTCGTCCCGTTGGCTCCATCACAACCGGTGCTGGTTGGCAGGGTGCGGTGACAACCCTGACCGCACTCCGCGGAATTGTGCATGCATTGCGTGGCTGGAACACGCCTTTGGGTGTCGCGATTAACACTGCGCAGCCGGTTTTTGATGCAGATGGCAGATGTCTGGACAAAAAGATTGAATCCATGCTCCGCGACATGGGCCGGGAAGTCGCTGAATCAGCGCGAGTTCGCGCCTTGATGAGAGGTGGACGCAAGGAACAGGGTTCTGACAACGAGAATGCCGGATGAGTGAGATTTCGCTGCATCGGCCGTTGCCAGTAGAGGACGTCAAGAGCTGGGATCTTGAATGCGATGTGGCGGTTATCGGATTTGGCGCGGCAGGAGCGTGTGCGGCGATTGAGGCTGCAGAAACTGGCGCCAATGTGATGCTCTTCGAACGGGGATCGGGGAGTGGCGGCGCATCGGGTCTTTCGGGAGGAGAGATTTATCTAGGCGGCAATGGCGGTACGGATGCACAGCGCGAGGCTGGTTTCGAAGACAGCACTGATGATTTTGCTACCTATATGAAATTGGCAGGCGGGCCGTGCGTGGACGAAGCCAAGTGCGATCTCTATGCCGCCGAAGCGCTAAATCACTATGAATGGCTGAAGATACAGGGTGTTCCTTATCGCGGAAATTTCCTGCCTGGCAAACAGATTGAACCGATGGATGATAGCACGCTTATTTGGTCGGGTAGTGAGGCAGCTGCACCTTTCTGTGACAAAGCGAGGCCTGCACCGCGTGGGCATGTGATCCAGCATATGGGTTGGGGCGGCGGGCGGCCGTTGATGGATATTATCGAGCAACGCGTGCGCGATTTGGGCGCTGAGGTCGTTACCGATGCTCGCGCTTTGGCGTTGGTGCAGGATGGAGATGCGATTGTTGGAGCAGTTGCCCGGATCGACAACCAACCGAGATTTGTCAAAGCGACCAAAGGCGTTGTACTCGCTACCGGCGGCTTCGTGATGAATGAGGAAATGCGTCGAAAATATTGCCCTGAAACGTTCAAGATCAACGATCCGATCGGCGATCAAGACGACGGAACAGGAATCAATTTGGGAGTCGGTGCAGGCGGCGAAGCCATTCACATGGAACAGTTTTTCACGACCTGCCCGTGGACGATACCCGAGCCTCAAGCCAATGGTATATTCGTCAATGTGCAAGGTCAACGCTTTATCAATGAAGATTGCTATCATGGACGCGTTTCGCGCACCGCAGTCGATCAGCCGGGTGGTAAAGTCTATCTGCTGCTCGACAGCGCGCATTTCTCGCAGGCCCTGGAACTGGCGCGGACCGATATAGCTGGAACGGGAGAGACTTGGGAAGAAGTCGAGGCCGAGCTGGAAATGCCAGAGGGCACCTTGTCGGCGACCATGGCATATTACAACAAGCACGCGAAAGAGGGACGGGATCCGCTGTTTGACAAGCGCGAGCCGATTTTGAAGCCGCTAGATCAAGCGCCTTTTGTTGCACTCGAGTTAAACTTTGAGACCAGCTATTTTAGCTTTTTCACTTTAGGCGGGCTCAAGACATCCACCGATGGCGAAGTCTTGGATCGTACAGGCAATCCGATACCGGGTCTGTTTGCGGCGGGTCGTTGCACAAGCGGTCTCCCAGCCTGGGGGCATGGCTACAGTTCGGGGATGAGCCTCGCCGATTGCACCTTCTTCGGGCGACAAGCCGGTCGCAGGGCGGCGGCTTGAACGAACGGGAGGCTCTCGATCGTCTTGTCATTGCCGATCTGGTGATGCGCTACTGCCGGGGTGTGGACCGGCGCGATTATGGTCTGATCCGCTCTCTCTATTGGGATGATGCGATTGATGACCATGGCGAGATGTTCTGTGGCTCTCCGGATGACTATGTTGCATGGCTTCCCGGGGTTCTAGAACCGCTCGATTGCACCATTCATGCGATCAGCAACTCGCTGATAACTGTCGATGGCGATGCTGCTGAAGGCGAACATTACAGCTATAATTTTCACCGAACGCGGGATACGCCCCGACAGGAAATTATCATTCACGGTCGCTATATGGACAGTTATGAACGGCGCGAAGGTGTTTGGAAGTTTGCGCGTCGCAAGATTGTTTTCGATCACGGATATGTGCAACCGGTGAATGAAGAAGGCTTGTCTCAAGCAGGAGCGGATGCACCGCACGGAACTGATAATCGCGCAGATCCATCATGGGCTTTGTTGCTCTTGGCTGGATTGTCTAAATGAGCGCTACACCTCTTTCAGTGGATGGCTTGCTTGAGCAAGCAAAGAACCAAACGACCCTATCCGATTTTGGCGATGACTGGTTCATGGAACCTTTGGCTCGCTTGGTTGAGGAAACCAATACGGACGCAGGCCTAATCGCGCCTGACGCGGGTGCTGGTCAACGTATTCAGGCTGCCTTGATGGACCGGCTAGCGCTGGTGCAATATTTCAAGGATCATCCCGAAGCAGCGGATGAAGTTATCGAACCGACCTGCGCGATAATCGGCCTACCGCGAACCGGATCGACTGTCATCCACCGCTTGCTCGCAAGTGCGCCAGAGCTTACGTCGCTACAGTGGTGGGAAACCTGTTTCCCGCTGCCCTTTCCCGATGAAAAAACGGGCGATCCAGGCCCGCGTATTCAAATGGCGCATCAGGTGGTGGACCAGTTGCTCACCGAATGGCCAGATTTTGAGAGCATCGATCCGATAGAAGCGGAAGTGGTTGCCGAAGAAGTCATTCTGCTCGACCGGACGTTTCTCTCTACTACCTATGACTCAATGATGCCTATCCCGAATTATGGCTTTTGGCAGGCTGAGCAGGACCATGAACCAGCCTATCGCGATCTTTTGAAATTCATGCAGGCGATCCAGCACCAGCGCGGCGGTGAACGTAAAAAATGGGTGCTGAAAACGCCGCATCACTTGCTCGGTGGAATGAACGGATTGCTGGCTGTTTTTCCCGATATCAAACTCGTGATGACACACCGTGATGTGGAGCAGGTGCTCCCAAGCTATTGCAGCATGTGTGCTTCGCTGAGCATCAACGCGTCGACGACTTATGATCCATTGAAACAGGGTGCCTATTGGACTCGTCGGTTCAGCGAAGGGCTTGAGCGATTTGAAAGCCTGCGATCGACACTTTCGAATGATCAGATTGTTGACGTGCGATATCAAGATACTGTGAGTGATCCTATCGATACCGTGCGGCATGTGATGCATGCTATCGGTCTGGACTTTGGCGATCCGGAAAAACAGGCGATGGATGAATGTATGGCCGACAATGAACGCGGCAAAAGGCCGAAGCACAAATATACTGCCGAGCAGTTCGGTTTGACGGCTAAAGGCATTGCCAAGGAATTTGCCGCCTATCACCAACAATATCTAGGAGATGATTCATGATCTTACAGGACAAGGTGGTGATCATCACTGGAGCAGGATCTGGCATGGGGCAAGCAATGTGCCGAGGTGCTGTGAAGGAAGGGGCCAAGGTAGCGATTTCGGCACGCTCGACTGGTTTTATCGAACAAGTTCGCGCAGAAATTGAAGCAGATGGCGGGGATGTGATCGCGGTTCCAACCGATGTATCTGACACTGCCCAATGCCATAATTTGGCGAAGGCTACGCTCGATAAATGGGGGCGTATCGACGGTCTGGTGCATAGCGCTTACTATCACCCCGATTGGGCCAATCTGGAAGCTGCCGAGATTGATCAGCTTGCGCAGGCATTTGATGTGATCGCGCTAGGCGGATTGCGGATGGCTCAGGCCATTATTCCTGCGATGAAGGAGCAGGGCAGCGGTAGCATCGTCAATATTTCGACGCTTGCGACGCGGAAGCCGATGCCGGGGGAAGGTGGCTATGCGATGTGCAAGGCGGCATTGAACCAGTTGTCACGACAGCTTGCTATTGAACTTGCCGGGACCGGCATCCGCGCCAACACGGCGTTGATGGGCTGGATGGACGGCGTCCCGCTCGATGGGTTCTTCAAAAACATGGGCGATGAAGGCGAGGCATTTCGGAAACAACGAGCGAGTGAGATTCCAGTTGGCCATATTCCACCGGACAAGGATTGCGCGAAGACGGTTTATTTCCTGCTATCTGACTATGCGAGTGAAGTGACCGGTGCCGCGCTCGACGTGAATGGCGGGGACTGGGTGGCTCCATGAGTGATGCGGTTACCAGCGGAAAAGCATGGGCCGACTTTTGCGATCAGCTCAAGGCTGCTGGCGATATTGTTCTGGCCGACAACGCACCGGATGATCTGCTCTCGCGTACCGAAGGATTTCGCTATCTCTCGCGTCTCACTAAGCTGGCGCTAGAGCAATATGTTGAAGCGACCGACACCGACTTTCCTTTTTTCTATAAGTTGAGCCACGAGACCGCGAAGATTGGGGCTGACAATCCTGATAGCGCTTATCTCAACGCCCAAATTGATGGGTCTAAAGATTACCGCATCACTGGCACGCGTGGCAGTCTGAAATATTTCTCTATTATCGCCAATGCAATGCGGTACGACAGCGATGGAACGGCACAGGCGACCGGTTCACTCATGGATGAAGAAATTCAATGGGGTCCAAATGGCGAGGTGGAGATCATTGCCAGTTGCGAAGAACAACCCGGCAACTGGCTGAGGCTCGAACCGGATGCCAATATCATTATCGTGCGACAAAATGCGCTAGATTGCGGCAACGAGACCGAAGGCGAGTTTCAAATAGAACGCATTGGCGGACCGGATAGTCCGCCACCAATTCAGCCTGAAACGCTAGAGCGGGGTTTAGCAACGACTGCTCAGTTTGTGCAGGGTGTAGCGAATACCTTTGCCGACTGGACACGGATGTTTGCGGAATATCCGAATAGTTTTCACGCTTTCGATCAGCAGATTTATCAAAAGGCAGGCGGTGCAAAAGATCTTTTCTACTTGCATAGCTACTGGAAGCTTGAACCCGATGAGGCCTGGTTAATCGAAGTCACGCCGCCCGAATGCGATTACTGGAATTTTCAGCTTAACAACTGGTGGATGGAAAGCCTTGATTATCGCTTTGCGCAGGTGACTGTGAACAAACACTCGGCAAAACGGGAACCCGACGGCAGCCTTCGGATTGTCGTTGCAGGAAACGACCCTGGTGTTGGTAACTGGATCGACACATGTGGTCATTGCGAAGGCACCGCCTTGCTGCGCTGGCAGGACGCGGAACAGAATCCGATACCCGAAGCAGGTGTCGTCAAACTGGAGGAGATAGTGTGATGGACCCCTGGAACATGCCATGGATGGCGGAAGCAAAGACGCCAGAAGAAGACCCGATCAATGGCTTTAACAAGGACTGGATGGTTGTCAGCGACAAGGTGGAAATTGGCGTTCCGGCACAGCTTATCTGGGATATTCTCGTGGATCTTGAAAAATATAATCGTTGGAATCCCTTTTGCGTGATGGCGGAATCAACGCTCGAAATGGATGCGCCGGTTTACATGCAACTGGTCAGCCAAACGATGCCTGGCGAACTGCAACCCAATATTGAATATGTCTGCGAGAAGAATGAACCGAACCTGCTGTCATGGGGCGCAAAGTGGGTTGATGAGTTTCCCTATCCCGCTCGACGGGACCAGATTATCGAAGAAACTGGCCCCGAGAGCTGCACTTATGTTTCGTCCGATGCTTTTCTCGGAAAGCACGGCTGGCACGTAATGACATTTTGCGGGCCGTGGGTAAGGCGCTGTTTCACCAATACCGCAGTTGCGTTGAAGGCCTATGCCGAAGCTATGCATCGGGGTGAACTTGGCTGACTTGGAAGATCGCATCCAATGGCTGGAGGATGCGGAGGCCATCCGCAACCTGATCGCTGGCTATGGTCCGGCAGCGGATCGCGGCGATGCAGATGCGGTTGCCAAAATCTGGTGGCAAGAGGGCGAATATGACGTTGGCGGTTTTGGCGTATCCAAGGGGCGAGATGCCATTGCGGCGTTGATTACCAGCGAGTTTCACCAGGGGCTCATGGCGGAAGGCTGCGCACATGTCCTGTCACCGCATGACGTTTCGATTGATGGAAATACAGCGCATGCTGAGGGTTACAGTAAGCTGTTCCGAAAATCCGGTGACGGTTACGAAGCTTGGCGGGTCTCATTAAACAAATGGATTTTTGAAAAGCGCGATGGAGAATGGCGAGCATTGTCGCGCGTGAACCGGCCGGTGGAAGGAAATGGAAAATGAGTGTCGAAGAGTGCCTGCAAAGACTTGAGGATGATCGTGCAATTCGCGATCTGAAAATGCGTTACTTGCGCGCTTCCGATGCCAAGGATCCGGAGACGATGCGCGATTGTTTCCTTCCCGATGCAAAAATCCTGTTCGACGGTTTCCCGCCATTTGAAGAACCTGACCCGTTTATCGAAATCTACAAGCAGATGGGTTGCGGCGATCATATTTTCGATATCCATCAAGGTGGTACTGGGATCATCGAATTTGAAAGCGACAACCGTGCAACCGGTTGGTGGCCGCTCTATTTCCACAATATCAACCTGGAGCAGCGCACCCTGACCCAGATGGGCGTAGAATATCAGGATATATATCTGAAACAGGATGATCGCTGGTGGATCGCCGAAAGTCGGTCCAACCGGAAAAGCTGCTTAATTCACGGTGTTGATGAGAACGGTCAATCCACAGTTCAGGCAATGGGGGAAGCGCCGGAGAACTTTGGCTAATTCTGATTTTCTTTCAAATATGCTTCCACTCGATCTACTGCATTTTTCCGAACACTGTTATAAAAAAGCGAGTAATCGAGGATATGGTGATTATCTTCACCCATATTCATTGGTAGATTATCGAACATGTCGGATTGGAATTCGCCCACGAGCAATCGATCATTTTGGCACTGTGCGCTCGTTACACCTTCCTCATAACGAGTCGTTTCACCGACTCCGAGTGAGCCTGGATTTTCACTGGCCGGGACTTCCTTTTGATCGGTTGTCCAGCTCAGTGGATTGACACACACCGCGCCGACATAGTCAGGGAATGCATTTGCTTTTGCGCCCAGGGAATTCCAAGTCACATAACATCCGGTTTGTGTTGGTTGAGAGCAAACGGGAATGTCTGACATATCATTTTCCATGTCGCTTTTCTGAAACCCGAAGCCAACGGGATAGGCAGCTACCATTCTGTTTTTCAAAGGCGTTCCCGTAACGCGTGCTTTTAGCAAGCGCACTGTATGATCGCCGCCCTGACTGTGACCTGCAATGATGAAAGGCTTGTCGCCAATCCGCGTTAGAAATTGATCAAATGCACGTTCAATATCGGTAAAGGCAAAGGCACGTGCTTTTTCGCCGGAACCCGTTTCATCCATGAAGGACCAAAGCGTTGCCTGCCTGTATTTTGGCGCATAGACATCACAGCATCCATTGAACGCACTGGCCTGTGCTCGCAGCACTAGTTCGTCTCGAAACTCACTGGAATCTGGATCGTCTGTGGGCGCATTCCAAGCATCATCAGAAAGATAGGTAGTGGGGTGCAGGAAGAAAACCGCGACTTCAGAAGGTTCTGTACGAGCGCTCAATTGCTCTGGCACAAAATCAGCATTATCCTTTATACTTGGAAGCGCCGCCCAGGCGCTATCTTCGGAATAGTCCAAGGCGGGAGGAGCTTGCTTTTCATCAAAGGCCGTTTCCGGCGCCATTTGATATTTCATCAGTCCGAAAATTATCTGTTCGCGGAATAAATAGGATGCGCCGACCAATAACAGTACGATTATCCCAATCCGTAAGCCCCATTTTTTCATCTTCGCATCCTGTTCCACCTTGATTTCAGATCCAATGCTATCTGGCCGCAACTGAATTTGCAAACCGTCGGTTAGTTCTGGTTTTTGGTCAGAATCATGTCTGAAGCCTTTTCAGCGATCATCACCGTTGCGGCATGGGTGTTACCCGATACCAGTCGAGGCATGACTGAGGCGTCGACAACGCGCAAGCCATTGATGTTGTTCACACACAATTTGGGATCAACAACCGCTGCCGCATCGCTACCCATGCGGCATGTTCCCACCGGGTGATAGCCAGTTACACCAAATTGGCGCGCAAAGGCTAGCAGTTCATCGTCTGATTGTGCGCTGGCTCCAGGATCAGTTTCTTCGACGATGAGTTTTGCAAGGCTTGGTGCGGACGCAACTTGGCGCGCAATTTTCATGGCGGCGACTGTCACTAGCCAATCTTCAGTAGCTTGCAGATAATTGTGGACAATCGCTGGGATAGCAAATGAATCGGAACTCGCTGCCATTGCGGTACCACGCGATTCCGGACGCAGGAAATAGGGAGCCAACGATAAGCCGGGCCAGGGCAGGGGCGCGGATGGTTCTCCTGCTGCCGCGCGATCCAGATCACCGCTGACCGGCAGGCAATGAAACTGGATGTCGGGCTGATCAAGTGCCGGATTGCTTTTGACAAAGGCACCGACCTCTGCAGCTGGTCCCGCCATCGGTCCGCGTTTGGTTATCAAATAGCGAAGTGTATGCCAGACGACCTTGGGAGCCGTGAATTCTCTATTGTGGCTATATGCTCCCTCAACCAGCCGCCACGCCATGGGCGGGATCAGGTGGTCTTGCAGATTTGCACCGACTTCCGCGCTGTCGGCAACAACATCAACGCCGATAGACTTGAGATGCTCTGCTGGGCCAATCCCGGACAATTGGAGCAATTGCGGGCTATGATAGGCTCCTGCCGAAAGGATCACCTCTCGATGTGCAATAATCTTTTGCGACCCCTTTCTGTCGCGGAATTGCAAGCCACTCGCGCGCTTTCCTTCAAACAGAATTTTCTCAGCATGGGCTTCTGTAAAGACAGTTAGATTGGACCGTTTCAATGCGGGCTTCAGATAGGCTTTGGCCGCTGACCACCTTTTTCCGTCTTTAATATTGGTGTGGAAATAGCCGGCGCCAAATTGTTCTTCGCCGTTAAAGTCGGCGTTGGTCGGCACGCCAATTTCAGCAAATGCCTCTACGATAGAATCGCACGTTGAATCATGTTCTGGCGTTTGCTCTACCCATAGTGGCCCTAAGCCATAATATTCACTCGTTTCGGTCGCATGGCTGGTTGAACTTTTGAAATAGGGCAAGACGTCCTGCCATCCCCAGCCTGTTGCGCCGAGCTGGCTCCACTGGTCATAGTCAGCACGCTGGCCGCGGATATAAATCATCCCATTGATGTTGGACGACCCGCCAAGACCTTTTCCGCGTGGCAGCAGCATGCGGTGGTTTTCTATGAATGGTTCCGGCTCGCTGAAATAATGCCAGCTCTCACCCGGCTGAGTCGTCGTTTTTCCATAACCACGCGGCATATGGATCAAGAAATTGCTGCCGCGCTTTCCTGCTTCAATAAGGGCCACCCGGTTTTGGGGGTTTGCCGACAACCGATTGGCGAGGACGCAACCGGCGGAACCTGCTCCCACAATCACATAGTCAAATTCTTTTCCCTCACTCATTCGCAGAAATGGACGCGATATTTTACGCAATCGCAAGGAAAAACTTGCCCAAAGCGATAATTTGCGGAATATTGCGTGCAATTCATTGGGAGGATGGCGAGTTCATGAATACGAAAAACTTCTGCGTGTCGCTGCTGGCAGGTTCTGCTCTTTTCAGTATGGCTGGGTGCGATAGTGGGCCGAACAGCTTGTTTGGCGGCGAAGAGATCGAAGTTGTGGAAACGGAATATCCCGAACAGGTCTTCTGGGGCGATACACACCTTCACACCGCGAATTCTCCCGATGCATTTGGCTGGGGTGTGCGGCTCGATGCAGAAGCGGCGCTTCGGTTTGCCAGTGGTGAAAAAGTGACCTCAACCATGGGCATTGAAGCGCAGCTCTCCCGACCGCTAGATTTTTTGGTTATTTCCGATCACAGCGATGGCCTTGGTTTTACCAAAATGATTGCAGAAGCGCCGCGTTTCCTGTTGCCTAATGACCGGCTAAAACGCTGGCACGACATGTTCAACGCCGGCCCCGAAGAGTCTACCCAAGCAATGAACGAGATGATCGATATGGCTGGCGATCCGGAAGCTTCGTCACAAGTCGCTGATCCGGAAGAAGCCAATAAGCAGGGCAAAGAAATCTGGGATGACCATATTGAAGTCGTGGATGACTATAATGCACCAGGTAAATTTACCGCGTTTAACGGCTTTGAATATACGTCGATGCCGGACGGCAATAACCTCCACCGGGTGGTGATGTTCCGGGATGGTGCGGACAAAGTCGGCACGATTACTCCATTCCCTTCGGCAAGTGGCGAAACGCCCTATCAGCTGTGGCAATATATGGCGGCCTATGAAAAAGATACAGGCGGTCGGGTGCTGGCGATCCCGCATAACAGTAATGTTTCCAATGGCCTGATGTTCGAGACCTCAGGATCACCAGGTGGACCGATGACTGTGGAAGAGGCGACATTGCGCCAGCGGATGGAGCCGATTGTCGAGACAACCCAGATCAAGGGTGATAGCGAGACTCACCCCTATCTCTCGCCCAATGATGAATTCGCGAGCTTTGGTGTTGCCGGTTGGGATAAGGCGAATATCAGTGCCAAGATCAAAATGACGGAGCAAATGTTTGCCGGTAGCTATGTGCGGTCTGCTTTGAAACGCGGATTGGAGATTGAAAAAGAGATTGGCGTCAATCCTTACAAACTGGGCCAGATTGGTTCGACGGACTCTCACACAGCCCTCGCCACCGGTGATGAGGATAACTTCTTCGGCAAGCATACGTTCAACGAACCAACGCCTGAAGGCCGCGATCGGGTAAACAAGAAGATGAATCTCGGGTCCCGGGGGAATCGCTTCAACTGGCACTATCTGGCGGGAGGCTATGCTGCGGTCTGGGCGACAGCTAATACCCGCGAGGCGATTTTCGATGCGATGGCGCGGCGGGAAACTTATGCCACAACGGGTCCACGCATGAGCGTACGATTTTTTGGCGGGTTTGATTTTACCGAAGAAGATATGGCCAAGGACTGGGTGAAAGAAGGCTATGCACGCGGTGTTCCAATGGGTGGCGATTTGAACGCGACCGGTGATGAGGCCCCTCACTTCATAGTTTTTGCACTTAAAGACCCGGAGGGTGCCAATCTTGACCGGGTGCAGGTTGTGAAAGGCTGGATCGACAGTTCCGGCAACACCCAGGAGAAGGTGTTTGACGTCATTTGGAGCGACATGGAAAATCGAACGCTGGTCGGCGGCAAGGTTCCAGCAGTTGGCAATACCGTTGACCTAAAGTCCGCAGAATATGAGAACAGTATCGGCACTGGCGAGCTGCAGACCGTCTGGACTGATCCGGAATTCGATCCAACAGTAAAGGCTTTCTATTATGTTCGTGTGCTTGAAATTCCAACGCCGCGCTGGGTGCTGTTCGACGCGATCCGTTACAATCTCACCCTGCCGGACGAGGTTACACTGGTTGCGCAAGAGCGTGCCTATACATCGCCCATCTGGTATAATCCAAAAGCATGAGTGATTTGGAAACGCGCATTGACCGGCTGGAATCGCTTGACGCGATCCGTCAGCTTGCGGCGAAATATGCGCTTACCCTCGATATGCGTGACATCGACATGATGGTTACGCTATTCCCACGGGATGTTCGTGTAGGAAAAGATGCTTCGGGTCGTAAAGCACTCCGCACATACATGGATGGGACGTTGCGGTCTCCGTTTACCGGAACGTCCCATCATATTGGCGGGCATGTTATCGAGTTTGATGATCCTGATCATGCACACGGAATTGTATATTCGAAAAACGAGCACGAAACCCCGGTTGATCGCGGTCAGGACGAATGGGTCATCATGCAGATGATGTATGCCGACGACTATGTGCGCCAGGATGGCCAGTGGTTTTTTGAACGTCGCTTGCCGCTTTACTGGTACGCTACTGATTTGATCAAGCCCCCGGTTGGGGACAACAAAATGCGTTGGCCGGGGCAGGATCAGACCGAGGGCAATTTTCACAAACTGTTTCCCAGCTTCGCCGAATATTGGGAGCGCGATGGCGACCATGATGGACCTGTTCCGGAGCCAGCTCCAATGGAAGGCTTCCTTCACGCTATGCGACGCGGGCAGGACGCGCCCAAAGTGAAGGTGAGGGCGGACTAGACCTTGGTTCGAGCGCTCAAAATTGGTTTTATTTGCATGGTGCTTCTCGCGGTGGTGCTGTTCGCAGCCTATAAAATCCTGTCGTCAATCACACGCTATTCGATCGATAAAACCGTCCAGATCGAAGTGCCCACTTCACCCAAATCGGCACCTGAATATTACACCTTCGGTTACCAGCCGGAACTAGCTTACACCGAAGAACGGCCCGAATGTCGTGAGCGCTTTCCGACCAAGAAAGCGATGTTTGGCGATCTTCATATCCACACGGCAATATCAGCTGATGCTTATCCTGACGGGACGCGCACGATGCCGGATGATGCTTATAAATTTGCAAAAGGAGAACCCATCGCACTTCCTGTGCCCACCGGCGTGAAGCGGGAATCTGAGGAAACCATCCAGCTTGCCGAGCCGCTCGATTTTGCGGCTGTGACTGATCATGCGGGAACATTTGGTGAAGGTTATATCTGCCGAACCAAAGGTGCTTTTCCCGGATATGACAGTGAGACCTGCCAATCTTTCCGCGCTGGCGGTGAAGATGGCGTTCGCGCAATCATGGGGGTGAACGGCACCCCTCGACCGGAGCGCAATGCCGATGTTTGCGGGCCCAATAGCAAAGACTGTCTGGAAGCCGAAAAACTGGTCTGGCAGGATATGATCCGGTCAGCAGAGACCGCCTATGACAAGTCTCCGTCCTGCCAATTCACCAGTTTCGTCGGCTATGAATATACCCGCGCACCCAACGCCCAGCACATGCACCGCAACACTATCTTTCGCAACGCGAGCGTTCCTGATCAGCCTTTCAGTTTTGTATCGCACCCATTCAATCATTTGCTGCTACAGGCCTTTGAAAAGGAATGCCGGGAAGGGATTGCGGCCTGTGATGTGCTCTCCATTCCCCACAACAGCAATATTTCCGGCGGCAACACTTTCAGCCTAGAATATATGGATGGCTTTTCAGTAAAGTCCCAGGCCGCTTATTGGCAATTGCGTGCTGCATATGATCGGCTGGTTGAGATTTTCCAGCATAAGGGGGCATCGGAATGCCTCAATGGCACGACTGATATATTGGGCGATGTGGATGAGCTTTGCGATGTTGAAACAATCCGTCAGATTGGCAAAGAAGAGACAGCGATCGATATTTTCGCCTATCTCCCATCTCTCAGCACATCGAACAGCCCGGAATGCTCCAGCGTTCATCTCGATTACAAAGACAATCTCTACAAGGGCTTTTGCTTGTCTTCACGCGATTATGCACGGGGCGCGTTGCTCTATGGGATGGACAAGGAGCAGGAAGGTGGCCCCAATCCGTTTGAGTTTGGGTTTATCGGCAGCACCGATACACATATTAGTGCAGCGGGCGGAACGGGTGAGGCTAGTTGGCGAGGCCATATTGCCTATGAAACGGATTTGCCGGGCCGCCTCCAACCGGAAGCAGGTTTGGGGCGTTTCAACCGTCTGATGAGCAATCCGGGCGGTTTGGCAGGAGTCTATGCCATTGAAAATTCGCGAGATGCAATATTCCAGTCGATGAAACGCCGTGAAGCCTTTGGCACCAGTGGGCCTCGCATTGAACCTCGCTTTTTTGCCGGGCGCTATGATGCCAATCTCTGCTCCAACACCAATTGGCTGGCGCTGGCCTATAAACAGGGTACGCCGATGGGCTCGAAACTCCCGGCGCAGTTGCAACCATTCCAGTTTCTGGTTCAGGCCAAGCGTGATGCGCGATCCAATCCGCTGGAGAGGTTGCAGCTTATCAAAGGTTGGATTGATCGCGATGGTCAGAAACACAATAAGGTGATTGATCTGGCCGCGCAAAAACAGGGCGATGGCCTCTGCGCTGTCTATCAGGACCCGGAATATGACGCGGGCGTTTCAACCTATTACTATATGAGAGCGGTCGAAACGGCCTCCAACCGCTGGAGCGAATCGCAATGTTCAGCACTTTCGGCAAATCAGCGACCTGCGGATTGTAAAAATGATCAGCCCAAGAATATTTACGAAATGGCCTGGGCCTCTCCGATCTGGTTCACACCAGGCTACAGTCCTTCGCTTGCTGCTGTAGATGAAGGATCTCATAAAGACTGATGGGCACCAATCGTGTCGCGGAATTGCGTCGTAGCAGGTTAGCCAAATAGCCGCTTGCGTTCCTTTAGCGCCGCTTTCATTCCCTTTTCTCGAACCAGATTAAAAAACGCTAGGAACACAGGACTCTGATGAAACTCGGCGTCGAGGTCTGACGCTTGTCGCGTTGATTTCTCCAAGCTCATATTGTCATAAAAATTATTGGTAGCCGACTTCAATATCTTCAGATGATTTACTGGTGTTTTGGCGATATCTTCTGCTAATGCCCGGGTCTCTTTTTCAAGCTTGTCCGTCGGTACAACCTTGTTGATCAGGCCCAGCTTCTCTGCTTCATGTGCGTCCATAGAACGCGCTGAGTAGAGCATTTCCTTGGTTTTGCGCATACCGATCGTCAGCGGCCAAAAGAAGACTGTCGGCGGGATACCAAGGTCCCTTCCTGCCGGATGTCCGAAACTTGCTTCTTCGCCCGCGATTACGAGATCCGAAACCGCCAACAATTCACCTGCACCTGACAGGCAGGCGCCTTGCACCTGACAAATAATCGGCTTGGGAAACCACCACATATCAAGCCAGTAGTCCAGCAGTTCACCAATATCTTTCTGATCTTGTTCGTGGTCCACGCCGTCGGGATAATTTGCTGGATATTGGGATGTGATCCAGTTTTCCTCATTCAGATCATAGCCGGCGCAAAAAGCACGTCCGGCTGACTTTATGACTACGACAGATACGTCATCATCGATCGCTGCATCATCGAGTTGCGCTTTAACTTCGGCCAGCAGTTTGGGAGTGAGTGCGTTTAGCTTCTCGGGCCGGTTGAGTGTAATCGTGAGAATCTTGCCGGAAGTCTCTGCCAAAATCGTTTCAGGCATATCGTGCTCCAGATGTTGTAACTATCGATTTTATGACAGATTGTGGGAACAAACTAAGAGACCTGCTGCCTTCCTGTTTGGCTGTCAGCATGAGGTCGTTAGAGCCGCTAATCATTGACACCTAGCGCGTCCCTTGCGGCAATATAGCCGAATGTTAGTGCCGGACCAATGGTTACACCAGCACCGGGATAGCTTTCACCCATCGAGGAAGCAGCGTTGTTGCCAATCGCATAGAGTCCCGCAATCGGCTTGTCTTTGTCATTGACCACTTGCGCTTTGGCGTTGGTTTTCAAGCCCCCGTTGGTTCCGATATCTCCCGGATACATGGGCATGGCATAGAACGGCCCCTTGTCGATTGGCGCCAGACATGGGTTTGGCGTGACGCTTGGATCGCCGTACATTTTGTCATAGGCCGGTTCGCCGCGATGGAAGTCGGGATCTTCGCCCTTTGCAGCATGATCGTTGAAACGCGATACTGTGGATTCCAGTTTTTGCGGATCAATTCCAAGTTGTTCGGCCAGATCGACGACCGTTTTCGCTTTTTTCATGATCGATTGCACCGCGCCTTCTTGCAGCCAGTCTGGAATAACAGGCAGCAATGGGCCGGCAGGATATTTGCGGCGATAGTCGGCATCAAAGACAAACCAGGTTGGGTCGGCATCGCCGTGATCTTTTTGGCGTTGAGCCATTTGCTGGCCGACAATGTGGTAGGACGCCGCCTCGTTCATGAAGCGCTCGCCGCTTTGGGTCACCATGATACAGCCAGGAAGCGCCCGTTCCATAGCGCAAAGCCTTCCACCCGCTTCGCCCGGAACATACCAGACGGGAGCCGCCCAGGCCGAGTGCATGTTCATCGTGCCCGCGCCAACGTCCTTGCCAGCTCTTATGCTGTCGCCGGTATTGCCGGAAGTGCCTCCCGAATATTGGGCACTTTGATAAAGCGGCGCGTGTTCCGCTCGCATGTCTTCATTCTTATCAAAACCGCCAGCGGCCAAAATGACGCCCTTATTGGCTTTGATGCGCATGGCTTTGCCACGCTGTTCAATTACGGCACCGACGACTTTGCCTTTTTCCTTTATCAGTTCCTTCATAGGGCTTTCGAGCCATAGCGGGACATCCTTATCGATCAGGGCAAGCCGCAGACCGCCAGTCAACGCGTTGCCCTGTGTCAGGCGACGGTCCTTGTCCGAAGTGAAACGAAAGGGCAGATCCAGCCAATAATCCTTCAGCATCCGTGCAAGTGTCAGCCACCAGAATTTGGGCCGGAACAGGAAAGTATAGGCCTCAGCGATGTCCCAGTTGATATAGCCGAACAAGCTTGCTGCTGTTGACGGGTGCCGCAAAGTCTTGATGGATTCATGTGTATATTTCCCTTCCATCGGCAGGGGCAGATGCGTGCGATATCCGGTTGGACTGCCGCCTGGATTTTCCGCATGATAGTCGGGATAGGGAAAGGACTGATACCGCACATTGGAGTTGGCCTGCAGCCAGCGTAACATCTCCGCCGCATTGTCAACATAGCCGCGAATATTGTCATCAGGTACGTTGTCAGCGGAAAGTGCACGGACATATTTGAACGCATCTTCGGTGTCGTCTTCAAAGCCCACTTCCTTGGCATTGTCGCTATCCGGGATCCAGATACCGGCTCCTGAAGTCGCTGATGTTCCGCCCCAAAGAGGTTCCTTTTCAACAATCAGGACATCAGCATGATTGTCCGCCGCAACCAGTGCGGACAGAAGCGCGCCTGCGCCCGATCCAACGACCAATATATCGACTTCTTTGTCCCAACTCATATTCGTTTCCTGTTTCTTGGGCTCTAGCTTGGCAAGTAAAGTTGCGCGGATTTCCCACCATCGACTGGCAGGGCAACGCCGGTGATATAGCTGGCGGCATCCGACAGCATGAATGCGATCGTTTCCGCAAGTTCCCCTGGCTCGCCTCCACGTCCCATCGGAATGGCCTCTGCGGTTTTGGCCGCAACGTCGGGAGCTTTGGCGGCGAAATCTTCATTGCCGGCGGTCTGCACCTGGCCTGGTACGATCGCGTTGAT
Source organism: uncultured Parasphingorhabdus sp. (assembly GCA_951813595.1). Taxonomy (GTDB): domain Bacteria; phylum Pseudomonadota; class Alphaproteobacteria; order Sphingomonadales; family Sphingomonadaceae; genus Parasphingorhabdus. The sequence continues at coordinate 710,044 of CATOTQ010000001.1, forward strand.
ACGCACACCTGAACGTGCTGCTTCCATCGCCGCCACGGCCGTAAATTGAATCAGAGCAGCCTTTGATGCGGAGTAACTCGACATAAATGGCGCTGCACGAATGGCGGTGGTCGAAGAAATATTGACGATCGAACCCTTGCCCGCAGCCATCATGATTTCCATCGCCGCCTTGGTGCCGACAAAAACGGCATCGGCATTGACGGCAAAATCCTTACGCCAATGTTCCAGCTTGAGCTTTGAGATAGGTGCGTAGTGTACCGCCATTGCATTATTGACCATCATGTCGAGACGGCCATGACGTTTAGCAACATCGTCAACCAGAGCGGCAAATGCTTCACTGTCGGTTACATCCAACTGGTGGGTTTCAACCTTTCCACCCGCCTCAGTGATGGCTTCGCCAGTCGCTTTGAGTTTCTCTTCACCCCGAGCGCAGACAACGACGGTTGCACCGTGCTCGGCCAGCAACTCCGCCGTCGCCCGGCCAATGCCATCGCTACCGCCGGTTATGAATGCGACTTGTCCAGAAAAATCCTGGCTCATGCGGCGGCTCCAAATTTGTTGAGTTCAGGATCGGGTTTATATTTCGATTCAATACAACTTGTGCCGCCCGGCGTGTACATCATGGTCACGCAGCGATTGCAAGCTGTGCAGCCGGATTGAGTGATTGCTCCCGATTGAAGGTCTTTGACGAAGTTTGGATCGAAGACCAGCGCACGACCCATAGCGATGGTATCAAAACCATCGGCCATTGCATTTTCGACTCCCTGCAAAGACTGGATCCCACCGAGATAGGCTAGCGGCATATCCACATTGGCCCGCACCTTTTGCGCCAGTTCGCGCAGATAGCTCTCGCGGAATTGCACATCTTTCGGTTCGGTCAGTGATTGAATCCAGCTACCGATTTTAACAATCGCATTTCCTGCACCTGCACTCGCCTTGGGCAGTGGAGAACCGAACATCGCCGTGATGGATTCAACGTTGAGCCCGTTGGACAGAACCGCCAAATGTGCGCCGTCTGCTTCCAGCCGTTTTGCCACGGCGATACCGTCATTAATGTCATTGCCTTTGGGACCATCGGTCATCGAATATTTGACGACCACGGCAAGGTCTTTGCCCACAGCATCCAGAACCTTCTTCAAAACCTCGGAAGGAAAATTCATGCGTTTCTCAATGGAACCACCAAAATCGTCACGGCGCTTGTTATAGATTTTCGAAACAAACTGGCTGAGCAGATAGCCGTGGCCCATATGCAGTTCCACAGCATCAAAGCCTGCTTCTTTGGCTCGCAGTGCGGCGGCGACGAATTCTTCAGACATCGCCGTCAATTCGTCTCTGTTCATTTTCTTCTTGAAATAGCGCCCGGACATCACGCCAACTTTGTTGAAGCCACCGCTGGAGGACAGGGGACGATTGGTCTTCAAAATATCTTTGCCGAGAAAAGTGAAGCTTCCCGCGTGGGTTATTTGCGCACAGGCTGCGGCGCCATGTTTGTGCACACCATCTGTCAGGGCGCGAAAATCATCAATGGATACATCGTCGAGCACGGCCTGATCAACAAACGTTCGGCCATCATCGGAAGTCGCACAATAGGCCACTGTAGACATCGCTGCGCCGCCCTCGGCAATGCGCTCATGAAAACGCGCCAAACCCTTTGTGACTATACCGCGTTTTGCCATACCTTCATTGGTAGCCGCTTTCACGAAACGGTTACGCAGAGTGAGCGGCCCGATATTCAACGGTGAAAAAGCTTCAGACAAGATAAAATCCTCCGTAGCGACGCATTTGCCGTTTTCTATGGCCTTCTGTCAACAATATGCGTAAAAAGATATGCAAATAATTACGAATATGGAGAGTCTATAGCATGGGTGCACTGAAGGACAAAGTCGCTTTGATCACTGGCGCCGGGCAGGGCGTGGGACAGGGAATAGCTCTCGCTATGGCCTCTGAGGGTGTGAAAGTTGCGCTTTTTGGTCGAACTGTGTCGAAACTGGAAGCGACGGCGGCGATTATTGAAGAGCGCGGTGCAGAGGCAATGATTGTTTCAGGTGACGTGAAATCTGCCGCTGATCTGAGTGCGGCTGTTGCTGATGTGACCGATCAATGGGGTGGCATCGACATATTGGTCAACAATGCGCAGGAAGTTCCACTCGGACCAATTGCGAAAGTGACTGATGAAGCCTTTACGGCGGGACTTGAATCGGGACCACTAGCAGTATTCAGATTGATGAAGCTGGTACAACCAGCAATGAAAGAGCGTGGCGGCGGGGTCATTTTCAATATGATTTCTTCTGCCGGTATCCGCTGGGACATGGCAGGATACGGACCTTATGGTGCAATCAAGCAGGCAATGCGCCCGCTTACCAGAAGCGCTGCTTCTGAATGGGGTAGCGACAATATCCGGGTCATGAACATTGCCCCGCACGCCGATTCTCCGAGCCTGAAATACTGGATTGAAAACAACCCGGATGAGGCGAAAGAGTTTTTCAAAACCATTCCTCTGGGCCGGATCGGTCGGTGTGAAGAGGATATTGGCCGTGCGGTTGCGGCATTGTGTAAACCCGAAATGGGATATCTTACCGGCGCAACTATTCCGCTTGATGGCGGTCAGGCAAATTTCGATTAACTTGTTGTCCGGGAGGCATTAATGGAAAAATTGATTTACGTGCTTTGGGATGCAGACGGTGAAAGACTTCGTCGAGAATTGCCCTCTGTTATCGGTGAAAAAGGTGGAATCAATATACGGATCAATATTCAGGATGACGATGTTGCGGCCGGATCTGGATTGATTCAAAGCCGGGGTGATCCTCTTCCTAATGCAGTGGTTCAATTCTGGTTGCCGTCATCCAACATCATATTTCGAGAAGCCTTGGACAATGCGATCGGCAAATACTGTTCGAAATTTCACGCATGGCTGGTTGCGGAATCCACTATCATTGCCAATGTGAAACAACCACCACAAGCAGGTGAGCGAACCGATGGCTTTGCGCAGATGGCGTTTCTCACTCTTCCGCCAAAAATGGACTGGAAGGACTGGCGAGCAGTCTGGCGGGACTATCACACCCAAGTAGCTATCGATACTCAGTCCAACTTTGAATATATCCAGAACCTGGTGATCGAACCGCTGATGGATGAAGCATCTCCATATGTAGCGATTGTCGAAGAGTGTTTTCCGATTGAAGCGCTGACTGACCCTCAAATATTCTTTGACGCTAAGGGAGATCAGGAAAAATTCGATGAAAATCTGGGAATCATGATGGAAAGCTGTGGCCGGTTTATTGAGCCAGGCACAATTGACGTCTTCCCGACAAGCCAGTTTAACTATTGAACCGAAGGTGATATTCTACCTAGAATTGGCCATTTGCGTAAAAAACAAGCCTTTTCTTTTCGCAAATCTACGCTATTTATGGATTTAGGGGCGTTTTTGCGTCGAATCGGGAGGGCATTTGGATGACTGATACCAAGGTAGTGCTGGTTACGGGGGCAAGTCGAGGCGCAGGGGCTGGTATTGCACGCGGCTTTGGAGAGTTAGGATATACGGTCTATGTCACTGGGCGCACGGTTGAGCCAGGCGATGCCAAAGGTTGGGATGGTACGGTGTTGCCTAGTACCGTTGCTGAAACCGCTGCGAAAGTGAGCGAGCTAGGCGGCAAAGGAATCGCCGTGATGTGCGATCATGGCGATGATGATCAGGTCGCGGCGCTATTCAAACAGATTGAGGAAGAGCATGGTCGGCTGGATGTGTTGGTCAACAATGCTGCTTATATCCATCATCAACTGATCGAGAAAAAACCATTCTGGGAGAAAGAGACGGACGCCGTAAATATTCTCGATGTGGGATTGCGTTCTGCCTATATCGCAAGCTGGCACGCAGCAAAGATGATGGTGAAACAGGGCAGCGGTGTGATTGCATTTGGTTCTTCGTTCGGTGCCAGTTGCTACATGCACGGACCGGCCTATGGCGCGCAGAAGGCTGGCCTCGACAAGTTTGCCCATGATATGGAGCATGACTTGCGCGAGACCGGTGTGATTTCCGTTTCAATCTGGATGGGGCCGTTGATCACCGAACGTTCGCTGATCGCTCAAAAAACCAATCCCGAACAATATGAAGGCTTCATCGACACAGCCGAAAACCCTGAATTCACTGCGCATATCATTGATGGCATAGACAAGGCCTCCAATCGGGATGAGCTATCCGGGCAGACGCTAATTGGAGCGGAAATCGCCAAGGAGCTCGGCGTTACAGATCGCGGCAATGAAAAGCCGAGTTATCGCGATATGCTGGGCAGTCCGAATGATAAAAACCCGGCTGCGGTCTATTAGAGGTAGTTGATGACGCAAGCCGATCCCATTTTTGAAGCTGTCTCGGCACTGGGTTCGCCTTTTGAAACTGGTGAACGCGACGGTTTGCGTCAGTTTACCAATGCGCCGCCCGATCTCAACATGCTGATCGAGGCAGCGCGTGGGCATGGTCAAAAGACCTTCATTGTCGAGGGTGACCGTCGGCTTTCCTTTGAAGATGTTTTTCAGCTCCGCGATGCGTTGGTGCCGATGCTGGAGATTGAGCGCGGTGATCATGTGGCGATCTGTATGCGCAATCGGGCCGAATGGATGATCGGTTTTCTGGCAGCACAGCGAGCTGGCGGCGTAACCGCTCTGGTCAATAGTCGCGGTGCACCGGAAGAGCTTAGAGCGGCAATCGAAGGTGTGGATGCCAAGCTGGTGCTGGCCGATACCGAACGCGCTGCGTTATTACGGGACGGTGGATTTGAAGGACGCATTATCGAGACCGGCGATTTTCCAACCGAAGGTATAGTAGTCAAAAGCGCTGATTATCCCGTCGCCAATCCGGATGATCCGTGTGCCATCCTGTTTACTTCCGGGACTACTGGACGCGTCAAAGGTGCGGTGCTGAGCCATAAAAACCTGATCACCGGTATCATGTCGATGCAAATGTCTGGACTGATGGTGCTGCACAATATGGCAAACCAGATGGGCATTCCGGTGACAACCATCCTGGCCAATATGCCGCAACAGGCTGTTTTGCAGGTCTATCCCTTGTTTCATATTTCAGGCCTGGGCGCAGCATTTCTTTCGCCGCTTTTTGCGGGAACAAAGGTGGTCATTGTCCGCCGCTGGAATGCAGTGGATGCAATGAAAACCATTCAGCAAGAACAGATTACGCAGTTCACCGCCGTTCCGACTATGCTTTGGGATATGGTAAGTGCGGCGAAAAATGAAGGCGCTGATCTGTCTTCGTTGCGTAACATCGGGACAGGCGGCCAGGCTCTGCCAGTCAATCTGCTTGATGCAGTCCGGGAAATTTGCCCGCAGGCCGTGATGGGTACGGGATATGGCATGACCGAATGTTCGGGCAGCGTTGCAATGGCGGTGGGAGAAGACTTTATCCGCAACCGCGCATCGGCCGGCCGGGTGCTCAATCTGGTCGATATGAAAATCGCTGATCCGGATGGTAATCTTCTTGCGACAGGCGAAGCGGGTGAAATAATCGTTCGCGGCGCTATGGTGATGCAGGGCTATTGGGGCAATCCCGAAGCAACCGCCGAAGTGCTTGGCGATGATGGCTGGCTGAATACCGGAGATGTTGGATATGTCGACGAGGAAGGATATGTCTTTATCGTTGATCGCAAAAAAGACATGGTGATCTCTGGCGGTGAAAATATCTACTGCGCCGAAGTTGAGCGCGTAATGAGCGAGATGCCCGAGGTTACGGAATGTGCAGCCTTTGGTATTCCAGATGATCGTCTTGGTGAACTTTTGGTATCGGTGGCGGTAGCCGACAATATCGATGAGCAAACTATCATTGACACCGTCGGCGAAAAACTGGCCAAATATAAGGCTCCCGGTAAAGTTGTATTTTCGGATCAGCCGTTGCCTCGCAATGCCGTTGGCAAAGTGGATAAAGTAAAACTAAGGGCTGAATGGCCCGCAATGGCAGGAGAATCTGCATAATGGGCATGCCAACAGATATTGGAATTATTGACTGCATGCTGGGCATTCCCGAGGCAGATGATCGCGGCGACTGGTTTGAGAGTTTCAGGCCGCTGATCAAGGATGAGGAGACATTGAAAATGTTCTCCATGCCAGCGCAATACATGTTCAAGGACATTCCCCAAACCAAGAATGTCGATGACTTTGTCAGCTGGACTGTTGACCAGATGGATAGGTTCAACATTGAAAAGGCGATGGTTGGCTGGAATGAAAATGATACTTCGCGTCGGGCCAAGGAAAAATTCCCGGACCGATTTTTCTTTGATGTTCCATGCGATCCCAACAAGGGCGTCGACGAGGTAAAGCGGATCAAACGCATTCACAGCGAGGTCGGAATTTCATCGATCAGCGTCTTTCCCGCCGGTACCAATCCGCAGGTTGCGATCAATCACAAATATATGTTCCCGCTGTACACGGCTGCGGTGGAACTGGATATTCCGATTTGCCTCAACGCGGGTATTCCGGGTCCGCGTATCCCGATGGACACTCAGAAAGTGGAATATCTTGATGAAGTCTGCTGGTTCTTCCCCGACCTGAAAATCGTTATGCGACATGGCGCAGAGCCTTGGGAAGACCTAGCGGTGAAGCTTATGCTGAAATGGCCTAATCTCTATTATTCCACCAGCGCCTTCGCGCCGAAACATTATCCCAAGGCGATCATCGACTATGCAAATACACGCGGCGCGGACAAAATTATCTATGCGGGATATTTTCCGATGGGATTGAGCCTGGATCGAATTTTCAAGGACATGCCCAATGTACCGTTCAAGGATAAAGTCTGGCCGAAATTCCTGCGCGAAAATGCGATGAAGGTTTTTGGATTATAGGTTTTCAGGAGCCGGGAAGTCTGCTCCTTTCGAGAACATCTGATCGCTGAGACAACCCCGGTGATTAGGAATTAGTTGAGGAGAAGTATCATGGCTGATGCTGATCGCAAACCCGCTGGTGACGCCCGAACTGCACCGGTTGCTGTCTGGCAGGAACTGGAAAAAATGAGCCGGGAAGAACTGCTCGAATGGCGCAAGGCAGAGGTGGAAAATCGTTCCCCTGTAACAGACCGTAATCTTGATATGCCCTATGCATATGGTTGGTATCCAGCAATGCTCTCGGCTGACCTTGCTGTGGGTGAAGTCAAACCGCTGCGTTATTTTTCAACCGACCTTGTTGTCTGGCGCGGAGATGATGGTGAAGTACGCATGCTTGATGCCTATTGCCGTCATCTCGGAGCGCATATGGGCTATGGTGGACGCGTTGAAGGCAACAATCTGGAATGCCCGTTCCATGCCTGGAGCTATAATGGCGAAGGTGTTGTCGAGAGCATCCCCTATTCCAAATCGATTCCGCCGCAGGTGAAGCGACCGTGCGAAAAACAATGGCCGGTTAGCGAAGCCAATCGCTGGATATGGTTTTGGTACCACCCTGCAAATGCAGCACCCGAATGGGAGGTCGAGCATGTGCCGGAGGCGATCAGTGATGACTGGACCGACTATGATATTTTCGAATGGAACGTGTACGGCAGCCTTCAGAATATGGCGGAAAATGGAGTTGATGCTGCGCATTTCAAATATATCCATGGCGCCGCTTCAATGCCCGACTATGAATTCGAGTGGGGTGATCATTGGCGTGCCGCTAGTCTCAGCATGAAAATGGGTACGCCGCAGGGTGAAGTCGATGGAGGCATTGCCTTCAAGAATATCGGCCCAGGCCAAAGCTGGACGCGCTTTACCGGCATTTCGGAAACGCTGCTGATCGCCTGCATTACGCCTATTGAAAAAGACCATGTCCACGCGCGCTTTTGTTTCACGCAACCAAAGAAACAAGCGGAAGGTCCAATGGCGGGCATAGCAAATGCGATTATTAAGGATATCTGCAAGCAGTTTGACCAGGATAAAGTGGTCTGGGATCGGCAGAAATATCTGCCTGATGCGTTGGTCTGTGCGGGTGATGGTCCGATTGCCAGATTCCGCCAGCATTATGCCAAATTTTACGTTGAAGGCAGCTAGGTGCTGAAGAAGGTTGTTCTGGGGTTGGTGCTGCTCATCGTCGTCGGGGCGGGTGCAGGCATCTATTATGTGGAAACGAAATATCTCGGTATCGGATTGCCGTGGAATGACTCCGTTGATTTGGCGGAGATGCCAGAGCTTCCTGAACCGGTTTCAGAACTTGATGAAAATAGTGACGGCAAGATCTACTTTCCCACCAAGAGCCCTTATGACTTCTCGCGATTGCTGACCGGTTATGACGACCTGTCGACCCATAGCGGTGTTGGCGAATTATTCATGCCGGAAGCAGCCAGTGCTGACAATCCGGTTCCAGCGGTTGTCATTTTGCATGGCAGCGGCGGCATCAGGCCTGAACGCGAATATGAATATGCGAAGATATTCAACGAGCTAGGTATCGCCGCTTTTGTGCTCGATTATTACACGCCGCGTGGCGATGCCAGTGAGGAGCATTATATCCGCAAGGTGCTGTCGGCGACTGAGAGTGATATCATTGTCGATGCTTTTTCTGCCCTGAAGTTGCTGGGCACTCATCCCGCAATCGACGCGGAGAAAATTGGCGTCACTGGCTACAGCTATGGGGGGATGGTGACACGTTATGTGCTCGATCCAAGATTGAAGCAGATCGTCGCACCGGACGTTCCACCCTTCGCATTGCATATGAATTTCTACGGGCCTTGCCATCAGACCCTTGGCGAGGATACGACAACAGGCGGCGCTTATCTGGCGATTTTTGGTGACGAAGACAATAGCGTCGATCCAAAAGCTTGCGCTCACGTTCAGGAGATTCTGAAAGCCAATGGCGTATCAGTCGAGAGTCATGTGCTGGAAGGCGCTGGACATGCCTGGGAAATCGACCGGCCCCGCTCCATGGGAGATAGCCCCTTCGTTCGGGGTTGCGATTTTTCCTACGATCCGAAAACCGGCGTTCCGCTCGTAGACGGTAAGCCGGTAAAACATCCGAAAGCAAACGCGACACGGGGTGAACGTGCCTTCATTCGAACTGCCATCAGTATTGAAACACCGCATTGCATCGGTGAGGGATATATTCTCGGTAATGACCCGGAAGCGGACAAAAAAGCAAAAGCAATCATGACTGAATTCCTCAAAAAGCAGGAATTTGCCAAAGAAGAGGCGATTTAGATGAGAGGTTTATCCGGAAAAATCGGCATCGTAGCCGGAGGCGGACGCGGCATTGGCGCGGCAACTGCCAAGCGATTGGCGAGCGAAGGGGCGTCAGTTGTAATTGGTGATATCCAAGGCGATTGGGCGCGTGAAGTGGCCGATGCAATTAAGGCAGATGGCGGAAGGGCACTTGGCGTTGATCTGGATGGAACATCTGAGGATTCACAAAAGGCTATTGTCGAAGCGGCGGTATCCGAGTTTGGCAGCCTCGATTTTTATCACAGCAATCTGGCTGGCGGCACGGAAGGTGATATAGATGCACTCAATTGCTCGCTGGAAACGCTCGACAAGAGCTTTGCGATCAATGCCAAAAGTCATTTCATTGCTACGCAAGCTGCGTTGCCAGTTATGCTGGAAAGAGGGTCTGGCGCAATGATCTACACCTCCTCCGGTGCAGCGTCTGGGGGCAGTCCCTGGCAAGTTGCCTATCCGATGACCAAAAATGCAATCCACGCGCTGGCCCGCCATGTCGCCAGCAAATGGGGCAAAAAAGGAATCCGGGCCAACGTGATCTGTCCAGGTGTTGTTATGACCGAGGCTGTGAAAATTCACATGACAGATGAGCAGGTTGAGAAGTCGCTCAAGTTTCTTCCGCATACTCGCTTAGGCGAACCAGATGATATTGCCGCTGCCATTGCCTTTCTCGCTTCCGAGGATGGCGCCTGGGTCAACGGCCAGGTCTGGCACGTCAATGGCGGCATGCAGATGCGCGATTGATGGGAGTCTCTTCAAAACCAAAATTGACCAATCCTTGGCTTGCACTCGCGTTGCTGTTTGGTATTTCGGTGTTCAACTATGCTGACCGATATTTGTTGGCGGGCCTGGTAGAACCGATAAAGGCTGAATTCAATGTCAGCGATGGCTTCATGGGATTCTTGCTCGGTCCATCCTTTGCCGTTCTTTATTCCACATTGGCCATTCCAATTGCCTTTTATGCAGACCGAAACTCACGGATAGCTATCATCTGCATTGGCTGTGTCATCTGGAGCATTTTTACGGTTTTGTCGGGCTTTGCCATCGGCCCCTGGTCTTTGGCTGCATCCCGTGTCGGGGTTGGGATTGGCGAAGCGGCATTTCAGGCACCCGCCTATTCGCTCATAGCAGCCTATTTCCTGCCGGAGCAGCGCGGCAAGGCTTTCGCTGTGATGGCGCTCTCGGTCTATGTTGGACAGATATTGGGCTACACCGGGGGGCCAGCGTTAGCCTCACAAGAAGATTGGCGGTTTGCATTCAAGGTCATGGGTGGGGCAGGTTTTCTTGTCGTTGTTCTGGCATGGTTGATGATCCGCGAACCAGCTCGCGAAAATGTCGTCGCAGAGAATCCTCGGCTGATTGACACGTTCAAAAAACTGGTCAGGGTTCCTAGCTATTGCCTGATGGCGATTGGAATGGGATTGGGTGTGATGTCGGGGATTGCTTTCGGTTTTTGGGGACCGACACTTTTCTCCCGTGCCTATGATATGACGCAGACCGAAGCGGGTAGCGCCTTTGGCACCGCCTTTACTGTTCCAGCCTTTATCGGCGTGATCGGCTTTGGTGCCTTGGTCGATTATCTGGTAAAAAATGGTTACGCACGAGCGCTCGCGTTGTCTGCAATTGCGTTAACGCTTGCGACATTATCCGTGATGGGTGCCATCTGGGCATCATCGGTGGACAACGCCGTGATCTGGGCAATTCCCGCTGGATTGCTTGGCGGTGGCTGGTCGGTGGGCCTTTATGCCAGCCTGCAGTATATTCTGCCGGATCATATGCGGGCGACAGGAACTGCGCTGGCGATGCTGGCCGTTAATCTTCTTGGGTTTGTATTGGGTCCATGGCTCGCCGGAGAAATCAGCGATATATTTGGGGCGGATGCGAACGGAATCCGGCAAGGTTTGACATTCATCGTACCGGTTGGTCTTGTCGGTGCCGTACTTATCTGGCTGGGAGCGAAAAGTCTGGAGCAGGATCGGGAAAATCTTTCACCCTCTAAAAATACGCAAGCATAGGTTTTTGTGGATATTCAGTAACAGATTGCGGAAAAACATGCATGAATAGAAACGCAAATTGCGGTAAAAGTAGGCAAGGGGTTTTGCATGAGTGAAGAGTTTGCTGTTGACGATATTGACATGGCAATCGTTGAACAGCTTCGCGAAAATGGACGCGCAACCAATCAGCAGATTGCGGATAAACTGGACCTTACAGCAGCTACTGTGTCGGCACGTATCCGCCGGATGGAAGATGCCAATAAGCTGCGCGTGATCGCGGTCTCCGATTTTGCCGCGCATGGCTATAATGTGCTTATGGAAGTTGCCATTGAAGTGGATGGTCGCCCCTCTTCCGAGGTGGCCGAAGAACTGGCGGAATTTCCGGAAGTGTTCGCTGCGCATCTTGTAACTGGGCGCTACGATATTGATTTATTGGTCGCTTTGCATGATTTTGGCGATCTGTCTGATCTTTTGCTCAACAAGTTTTCACAGGTGAAAGGCATTCGTTCGATGATGCCGGCCATTGCGGTTGATGTGATCAAGTACAAATTTGATGTTGCACCGATTGAAGCGAGGGGAGCAGCATGAGCCAGCCCGCACTAGACGATCTGGATCAGCAACTGATCAAGGTGCTTTCCAAAGATGCCCGGGTGTCCAACCGCAAGATTGCTGCAGACCTTGGTGTAACAGAAGGTACAGTGCGCGGACGGGTGAAGCGATTGCAGCAGGAAGGCATGATAGCTTTCACCGCCATAACCAGCTTTGGATTGGCTAACAGCGCCAAGATGGCGATTATCGGTGTTCAGGCAGAAGTGGACCAGGTGCGCGAAGTTGCTGGCAAGATTGCGGATATGGCATCCATCAACGCGGTCATGATCACCATGGGGCGATTTAATATCATGGCCTTTTGTGTGTTCAACGAACTTGATGATTTGCACGAGATCGCATCTGAGCAAATCCTTTCGTTTGCCGGAGTCCATCATGTGGAGTCTTCGATTGCGGTCAAAACGGTAAAATATAATGCGCGGACGGTGAAGATTACGGAGAAAGCTGCAATCACCAATGGAGATTGATTGTTTGACCTTTGTTTGCGTAAATTATCCTGTCTAAAAATACGCATTTGAGTAGAAATACTGAAAAACGCCACCATTTTGCATTGCAAAAGTGCCCCACAATTCTGTATATGGACTGATAGACTTTCTGGAGAGGGATTCGATCATGGCAACAACGGCTGAATATGGTCTGGGTGAATTCACCTATCCGCGCGGATGGTTCATGGTTGGCGCCACGGAAGAAGCGACGACAACACCGCTCGCCGTCCGCTTTTTTGGCGAAGACATGGTCCTCTATCGCGGTGAATCTGGACGCCCTTTTCTTGTCGAAGCCTATTGTCCACATATGGGGACGCATTTGGCACAAAATTCGACCTCATATGTTGTTACAGACAATGAGCATGTCGAAGGCGACAATATTCGCTGCCCCTATCATGGCTGGCGTTTTGGTCCCGATGGCCAGTGCAATGACATTCCTTATTCTCCTGCGAAGCCTCCAAGGAAGGCCTGTCTTAAAAACTGGCAGCTAACCGAGCGTGCTGGATGTTTGTGGATGTGGTTTGATGAAGAAGGTGGCGAGCCGGAATATGATCTGCCCGCTTTTGAAATGTGGGATCAGCCGCATTGGGTAAACTGGAAAATTGATATTCTTGGCGAGTTGGAATCGCATCCACAGGAAGTCGTCGATAACATGGTCGACAAGGGGCATCTGGGCCCAGTGCACGGCTCAACCGACATGGTGCTTTTTGAGAATGTTTTCGACAACCATGAAATTCGGCAAATTCTGACCGCTGGTCATAAAACACTGGCCGGATCTGGCGCTGAGCCGATGACCAATGACACCTGGTATACCGGGCCGGGAATATTGCAGTCGATCATGGTTGGCGAATATCCTTCCCATATGCTGATTGCGCATACTCCGGTAGAGGATGGCAAAATCAAAGTCTGGCATGCATTGATGGTCAAGGTACCCAATGAGGTGCCGAACGAAGAAGATATTGCGGCAGGTCGAGGATATCAGGCGGCCAGTCTCGCAGCTTTTTCGCAGGACTTCGAAATCTGGGCCAACAAGCGCCCTTGTCTAGCACCGATGATGGTCAAAGGTGATGGACCCTTCGACAAACTGCGCATCTGGTATAAGCAATTCTATAATCCGCGCGCCCGTGCAGGAGAGTTTCAGACGCGTGCCAATGGAAAATATGTGTCCAATGGTACGATCAACAATCCATGGGAAGAAGTCGCCTGAGTTTCGGCCAATTGGGGGATTGGCCAACTAAAGGGTCAGGGACGATCACTCCTCCCTGGCCCTTTTTCATCTGGGGAACATATGACCAAAAAGCTTTTTGAACCGTTGCAATTGGGGGCTGTGGAACTGCAAAATCGGATAATGATGGCACCGATGACGCGGGATCGCGCCGGGCCAGATGATGAACCAACGGAGTTGATGGTCGAATATTATCGGCAGCGGGCAAGCGCTGGTCTGATCATCACCGAGGGCACACAGCCTTGCCGGGAAGGAAAAGGCTACTGGCGAACGCCGGGTATCCATTCACAGGAACAGATTGATGGTTGGACAAAAGTGACGGAGGCCGTGCACGATGCGGGCGGCAAGATCGCGATTCAGCTAATGCATTGTGGCCGGGTCGTTGTTCCTTCCAATCGCGGATCTGAAGCGGATATTGTTGCTCCATCTGCAATTGCCTGCCCTGAGAAAGTGCCGGGTCCGGATGGTGTGCCAGCCTCTACTGCAGAGCCGCGAGCACTTGGCACAGAAGAAATCTCAACGGTTGTCGAACAGTTCGCCCAGGCTGCTCGCAACGCGCGGGAGGCCGGATTTGATGCGGTCGAGCTTCATTGCGCCAGTGGTTATCTGATCAATCAATTCCTGAACCCGGCAAGCAATTTACGAGATGATGAATATGGCGGATCAGTCGAAAATCGCATTCGCTTTCCGTTGATGGTACTACAGGCGATGGCCGATGCAATTGGCGGTGACCGGATTGGTTTCAGGATTTCCCCCAGCAATCCTTATAACGGGATGGATCCGGCGAATCCTGAGGAGACATTTGCTCCCTTTATCAAAGCTGCTGACAGTCTTGGTCTCGGCTATATCCATGTCATTGATATGGCCTTGGAGGATCTGGACACGTTGGCAATGGTTCGCGCAAACTGGTCGGGCGCGATTGTCACGAATAACAATCTGAAAGCTGACAGCGCCGAGCAAATACTTGGTAAGGGCAGGGCTGACGCGGTGTCTTTTGGCCGCGCCTTTATTGCCAATCCCGATCTGGTGGAGCGAATTGCTGCCGGTGCCGATCTGGCAAAGCCGGATTATGGTAAACTCTACGTTGGCGAGCATGAGGGTTATACAGATTATCCGACAATGGTTGATCAATCGGTGGCTGGATAAGCAACTGAGATGGCGATGCTTTCCCTGAAACTGATTGCATGTTTGGGTTTGTCGTTGTTTCTAATCCCGAATGCACTGGTCGCACAGATCGAGCCTTTGGCCATTGATCTGAATGACCCGGATATCGAAAGGGCATGGGAGAATTTTTCAAAGGCGCAGGAACAATCGTTGGCGCTTGTAAAAGCACAGGAACAGTTTGCCGACAACCCGGCTTCAATGGCTGAGGGCTACCAGATGGTCCTGCGCAACGTCATTGATGCGATCACCATTTCCGCGCTTCAGAATCCTTACTTCCCCCGATTTGTGCCAATGGCAGATCTCAATTCGAAAAGCGGCATGGACAATCCCGACAATGAATATCGTGCAGCGATCATCGATGGAACTCAGAAATATCGTATCACCGGCCGCCTGAATTCAGGCCGTGCGCTTTATTTGCAATCCATTGGCGGTCAGCCCGGTGTGGGCACAGCTGGCCCGGGGGACATTATCGATACTGTGGCTTTCAACGACCTTGTGGTCGATGATGAAGGGCGTTTTGAAATAATCGCTTCGGCAGAGCGACCACTAGATGCAGAAAATTGGTTGAAACTGGAACCGCGAGCGGAGACGGCCTTGGCTCGCTTTACCGATAGTGCTTGGCGTACAAATCCAAAACCAGACTGGCTTCTTATAGAGCGAATGTGCTCCGATTGTCCGTCATCACCACCAGTTTTAAATGCCAAGCGAGCTGCCTTTCAAATCAATCGCGCTGCACAGTCTTTGCACGACCGAACAGCAAGCTGGCTTGCCATTTCTAAACGCATTTGGGCCGCGGTTCCAGCCAACACCATCGGGCGCTTTCGGGAAACCCGCAATGGATTGAAAGGACAATATTCCGCATTCGGTACATTTGATTTGCAGCCCGATGAAGCCCTTATCATAACGGTGCGAAAATCAGATGCACCCTATCAGGGTATCCAACTGGCCAGCCGCTGGTTTGTCAGCATGAACTATCGAACCCGCATCACCAGCCTGACCAGCAAGCAGGCAAACGTGGGCGATGACGGCATGATCCGTTTCGTGATCGCGGACCGCGATCCGGGCGTCTGGAATTGGCTGGATACTTCGGGTCACCGGCGCGGTCTGATCATGATGCGTTGGCAGGGATTAGGGCAAATTCCGAATGAAGTTCCCGTGGCCTTGAAAGTTCTTTTTGACGAGATTGGAGATCACTTGCCGCCGGAAACCGAGGAGATTTCAGAAGCGGAGCGGCGAGAACAGATAAAATCGCGGATGCTGGCGATAGACAGGCGGTTTCAGTGAATCTCACAACCGGGGCTTGCTTTGATCGCATTTATCGAACATGGTTCGGAAAGTGGTCAGTTGATCTTTTGGAGAGGGATGAGATCGAATGAAACGTGCATTATTGATTGTGTTGGGATTGATTGTCGTTGGGGCTGCTGCAGCTTATTTCTACTATGGAAACCGGCCACCTTCATCGGCAGGGTTGAAGAGTGAGGCGACGCCAAACCTAGCCAGCCTAGTCAAACAGCGCACCAGCACAACGCCGCCCAATGTGGTTGTTATCTTGGCTGATGATCTGGGTTGGGGCGATGTCGGCTATCATGGCTCCGACATCGAGACACCGAACATTGATCGCCTTGCCAAGGAAGGCATGCGGCTGGAGCGTTTTTATGCGACGCCAATCTGTTCACCAACTCGTTCCGCGCTAATGACCGGACGCGATCCGATCAAGCTTGGCCTGGGCAACGCTGTATTGATGGCGTGGCAGGATGGCGGCGTCGATCTGGGCGAGCGTTTCATGCCGGAAAGCTATCAAGAAGCTGGATATGATACTGCCATGATCGGAAAATGGCATCTCGGCCATACGATTGAGCAGCATCTTCCCAATGCGCGCGGATTCAATCATTTCCACGGCCATCTGCACACACAGGTAAGTTATTTCGAGCATGAATTTGCCAAGGGCCATGACTTTCAGGAGAATGGAAAGTCGGTGAAACACGAGGGCGAATATGCGACTGATGTTCATGGTGAAGAGGCGGTGCGTTATCTTAAGGAAGTCCGCGACAAGTCTAAGCCGTTCTTCCTCTATGTGCCGTTTTTGGCACCGCATTCGCCGATGGAAGCGAAGGATGAAGATCTAGCGAAATATCCGCGCCGGCTGGACTTGCCGACTGCGACACAGAAAACCTATGCGGCTATGGTCGACAATATGGATCAGCAGATCGGGCGCATACTCGACACGCTGGATGAGCAGGGGATAGCTGACAATACCATTGTGCTGTTTTTCAGCGACAATGGCGGATTTGAAAATTACGGCTCTGATAACGGACCTCTGCGCGGTGGCAAGCTGGAAACGTTCGAAGGCGGTATTCGCGTCCCTGCGGTTATCCGTTGGCCTGAAGTTCTCCCAGCCGATACGGTCAATGATGCAGTAGTATCAGTGATGGATCTGTTCCCGACCCTCGCCAGCGCAACCGGCGTGGAACCCGGTATTGAAAAGGAAATTGATGGCATTGACCGCTGGCAGGCTGTTCTCGGCAAGGGCGATATCGCGCGTGGAGTACCGCTGGTTTTTACCTCCAACATTCCGGTCTATAATTATTTCCAATATGGCGTTCTGGATGGAAAGTGGAAGCTGATCCAGACTGTCGATCATCAGCGACGTGAGTCCATCGTCGAGACCATGCTGTTCGATATCTATGACGACCCGAATGAAGAGAAGGACATTTCCAAGGCGCACCCGGATCAGGTGAAGCGACTGCAGGACATCCTGGATGAGCGTTTGGCCGAACATCCCGTAGGCGGTACCTATGTTCAGATTTCTCCACATCCGGGTTGGCGTGCACCGAAGGATTATGCTGACGTAATCATCCCCGCCGACAAAGTTCAAGAGAAGCCGCATGAGGGCTTTGGTGCTCTTGCCAGCACAGTGTTGCAACAACGTTATGGTGACAAGGGCAAGATACTTTACGACTGATGAAACGCTGGCTCGGCATATCATTTGGTGTTTTGGCGATTGTCGCGCTTGCCGGATATATCTGGTTCGGCAACCCTTCGTCCTCGGCGCCGGAATTTGCTGATCAGAAGCCGACACCCAATATCGCTAGCTTGATCGAAGAAAGACAAAGCGATACGCCGCCCAATGTGATCATCCTGCTGGCAGATGATCTTGGCTGGGCCGATGTCGGGTTTCACGGCAGTGATATCCGAACGCCCAATATTGACCGTCTCGCCAAGGAAGGCATGCGGCTCGAGCGGTTTTACGTCATGCCGATCTGCACACCGACGCGTTCAGCTTTGATGACCGGACGCGATCCGATCAAGCTGGGCATGGCCAATGCCGGGATCATGCCATGGAATGATGGCGGCGTTTCACTCGATGAGCATTTCATGCCGGAGAGTTTCAAGGCGGCAGGATATGAGACGGCGATGGTCGGCAAATGGCATTTGGGACACACGATTGAACAGCACACACCCAATGCGCGCGGATTTGATCATTTTTACGGGCATCTCAATACGAACATCCACTATTTCGACCATGAATTTGCCGGTGGTCATGATTTTCAGGAGAATGGAAAATCTGTCCGGCATGAAGGCGAATATTTGACAGATATCCATGGCGATCAGGCGGTGCGCTATCTCACATCGATCCGCGACAAGGAGAACCCGTTTTTTCTTTATGTCCCTTTCCTCGCACCACATTCGCCAATGAATGCAAAAGAAGATGATATCAGCAAATATCCCCGGCGTCTTGATCTCCCGACTTCGCCGAAGAAAACATATGCTGCGATGGTCGATTCCATGGACCAGGCAATAGGACGCATTCTCGATGCACTGGATAAGCAGGGGATTGCAGACAATACCATTGTGCTGTTCTTCAGCGACAATGGCGGCTTTCCCGGATTTGGTGCGGACAATACACCGCTGAGAGGCGGCAAGACGGAGACATTCGAGGGCGGTATCAGGGTTCCGACGGTGCTGCGCTGGCCGGAGGTTATTCCGGCTGGCACACTCAACAATGCGGCGATTTCGGTACTTGATTTATTGCCGACACTAACGAGTGCAGCTGGCGTTGAACTTGGCAGCAAAAAACAACTGGATGGCGTCAATCGATGGGATGCCGTGACAGGGCAGGGTGCGGACTGGCGCGGACAGCCGCTATATTTCACCACGAACTCACCAATATATAACCGCTTCATGCATGGCATTTTGGATGATCGCTGGAAGCTGGTGCAAACTATCGATCATACCCGCCGCGATACCGCTGTTGAGACGTTGTTGTTCGACGTGAAGGCCGATCCCTCCGAGACTACTGACATAGCAAGCAAACATCCTCGGCAGGTGAAGCGCTTGACGAAACTGCTCGACGCTCGTTTGGCTCAACACCCTATCGGCGGTGTGGTAGTGCAACTCATGCCCCACCCGGGCTGGCGCGCACCCAAAGACTATGCCGACGCAGTTATCACGGCTGAAAAAATCCAGGATGAGGCCTATGTTGGCTATGGAGAATGCTCGTCAAAAGTGCTGCAAGAGCGCTACGGTGAAAAGGGCAGAGTCCTTTACGACTAGAAAGCGTCTGGCCTTAGCTGTGCGTCGGTGCCGCCATCGACATAGATAATACTGCCATGCATATAGTCGGCGGCATCGCTCAGCATGAATTCGATTACACCGGCAATTTCATCTGGTTCGGCATAGCGATTTTGCGGGATCGGAATGGCATCAACGCTCTTGCCGATCTCGGGATGGTCAGCAGCTCCGCGGAACATTGGTGTCTCGGTCATTCCAGGTGCAATAGCGTTCAGGCGAATTCCGGCCGCGCCCCATTCTGCCGCTCGTCTCCGAACCGCCCGCGCCAAAGCATGTTTAGATACGCCATAGGTAAGTGCAGCATGGTTGCCGCCAATTACAGCCATCGCCTCTTCCTCGGTTCCATCGAGCAGAGCTTTCGCCAGATCATTGTTGGGGTCCATATGCATCTGAGCGCTGTTGGAGGAAATAACCACAACGCGGCCTTGCTGTTTGGCCACTGCATCTTTCAGGCTGTCCAGCACCGTGACAGCGCCGTAATAATTGACCTTCGCAACGAGCTGTCCGTCTTCCAGATGTCCGCCCAGGCCTGCAGCCAGCACCAGAATGTCAATTTCTCCGCCGGTGTGTTTCAGTGCTCCGTCAATGGCGGCCTGGCGTCCTTCGGCAGTGGAAAGGTCGGCGGTTACATCCGCATCCTTGATGTCAATTCCAGTGACTTCGAAGCCTTGTTTTTCGAGGCGCGCTTTTACACAGTTCCCGATTCCTGAAGCGCTTCCCGAAACTACTGCCTTTGCCATATTTCAGTTTCCTATTTTTTAGTCGACAATCACTCTGACCGCAATTTTCGTAATACTTACAGTGATTGTTTACGCAAAACCAGAAAAAAACCAATCATCATTGGAATTTCGCAGAAAAATGGGTAAGAAAATTACGAAGCCGGTTAAATGCTTTTGAGGGTCGCAAAGGCCCGATGGGCACCGTGAACGGGATGTTGGGGAGCTATCATGAAGCAGGTTCTGAAGTGGGGTGCCATTGCATTGGTGGTGATCGCATTGATTGCAGGTGCGATTTTTTATTTTTCCGAAGATGCGCGCCAGGCTGCGAAGATTGAAGCACTGGACACGGTGGGCGATCTGGCGGCCGGTCAGATGGAAAAAGCCGCCGAGGGTGGAAACAGCGTTGCTGCAGAGTTTATCAATATCCCAATCCGCGCCCGCGAAATCAGCGATGGTGTTTTTCAGGCGACTGGCGTTGGTAATGCTCAGCTAGTGACAACGAATGCCGGGCATGTGCTCTTTGATGCGGGTCTCCCGACACAAGCGGCCAAACAGTATAAGGCACTTGAGGCTGTGGTGGGTGATCTTGATCTGACGCATATTGTTGTCAGCCATTCCCATGCCGATCATAGCGGCGGCGTGAAGCTTTGGCGGAAGGATGGCGTTGAGATCGTTGCTCATGCAGAATTTGAGGAAGAACAGCGCTACCTCACCGAGCTGCAAGAATATTTCTGGTTTCGCAACCGGACTCTGTTTCCGTTTATGCCGGAAACGCCCCCGACCAATGCTTTGCTTTCGTACGGCGGCATTGAACCGACCATCAAGGTGTCTAATGGCCAGCCCTATAAATTTGAACAAGGCGGAGTTAAATTTGAATTGCTCGCGTTGCCCGGTGCGGAAGGAGCGGACAATCTGGTTCTCTGGCTACCGGAAAAGAAAATTCTTTTAAGCGGCGATTTCTTTGGGCCGTTGTTCCCGCAATTCCCCAATGTCTTCACCATGCGCGGGGAAAAAATCCGTAAACCCATGGAGTATATCAATTCGCTTGAAACGGTGATTGCTCTTGACCCTGATATGATCATTCCGAGCCACAAAGATCCGATCACCGACAAAGCGGTGATCAGTTCCGGTCTTGTTAAGATGCGCGATGCGGTTCGCTATGTACATGATGCAACTGTGGAGGGCATGAAAGCTGGCAAGACGGTCGAGCAATTGATGGAACAAGTCGCGTTGCCGCAGGAACTCGCTTTGACACAGGAACACGGCAAGGTGTCATGGGCGGTCAAATCGATCTGGGAATATTACGCGACGTGGTTTCATTTTGATCGCACTACCGAGCTTTATCATGTGCCGCAGTCAGCCGTTTATGGTGATATATTGGAGCTCGCGGATGCGGATGCGTTGACGAAAAAGGCGGCTGTTTATGTCGCGGGCGCTGAACCGCTCAAGGCGTTGCACTTGTTGGATATTATTTTAGGCGCGGATCAAGCGAACAAAGATGCACTAGCTGTTCGGGAGGAAGCATTGCAGATATTGCTGGACCGGGCCAAGAGTGGTTCGAAGAATAGTTATGAGATTTACTGGTTGGACTACCGCCTGCGCGATACGCGAGAAAAACTTAGTCGCTGAGGCTTCTCGCCCACCGGTCGAGTTTGGAACAAAGCTCTGCGATTGTTGGGAAAGCTAAGCTATTGTGCCCACATTTTTCCATTATGTGCAGCTCGAGGCTGGCCGCATTCGGATAGTCTTGCGGAACTTCATTCGGTGGAGCGCCAATGTCATGATCACCAAATGCAAGGAACATCGAAGTTTCGATAGCCGCCGCTTCGAGGGCAAAACTGCCGCGTACCATACTCATCATTCCGCCCGCTCCGAACAGGGGAATTGTGGTTTCTCGTAATCGCATATTCAGTTCAGGCGTTGCCCCGCCGAAGGTGATGGATTCTCCGCTGGGTCCCTGATTGATCATGGGAAATTCCATACCAAATTTTCGTAGTGTCAGTTCTTCCAGATCCTTCTCCAGTGCAATCGGATTTCCAATATATTCTTTCTCCCGATCATCCAGGCCCCAGTCCAAACCACGCGCACTTGATCCCAGCAGAGCAATACCGGCAAACAAGCTGTGACGTGCTTGGATCAAAGTGGTGGTCATCCCGCCCATGGAATGGCCCAGGCCAATTACTTTCAAGTCCTGAATTTTAGCCTTGGTGAGAAATTGACCAAATGCTTCAGCAAGATAGTCACTGGCATGGCGCGGTTGCAAAAAAGGGTGCTGATCCGGTAAAGGATTCGTCGCTGTGCCTGGATGGTCCATGGTAATCAGGCTGTGACCATATGAGGTCATCCACGATACAAAACTATAGTCGGTTCCATCAATCATCCCGAGATCGAAATAGTCCCGCGACACGCTGCCACCGGGCAGACAGAAAAAAACCAATCCGGACGACGGCCCTGTGGGTTGATACAGAATTGCGTTGAGATAAAATTCCGATCCGTCAATTCCGTTGATGGCCGTTGTTAACTCGCTTTGCTTCATATTTGGGGAGCAATATCCAGCGTTAGTCCGTCATGTTCATCCGAAACTGTAATCTGACAGGCCAGGCGTGAGGACTCTTTGATTTCAACATGCTCTTCAAGCGATTCGAGCATATAGCCTTCATCTTCGGTCCGCTCTCCGGTTTTGGAGAGCCAGTCCTTGTGCATGTAAACATGGCAAGTGCCACATGATGCTGCACCGCCGCAGGTTGCTTCAACCAGATCAGCATCGCGGAGAGTTTCCATCAGGACATCGTCAGCCGATGCATCCAGAACATGTTCTTTCCCATCGTGATAAATAGCGGTGATTTTTGGCATCTGTCGTCCTTATCGTTGATCGAATGCGGTTGACTATGGTTTGAATTCATGTATTTCTGAACATCGTTCGGAAAGTCCTATAGCCTATTTTTTGGGCATTACATACTTGGCCGAACACTGGTAAACGCTCTATTGTGGTACGTGAATTAAGACAAGGAGCGAATTATGGCGAGCAAAGGCCCTGGAAAGGCATTTATTGATATTCGGATGCATCAGTCGCCTGACAAACCCGTGCGTAATCACGGTACAGGTTTCAGGATTCACGAATATGATTTGCCTGGCCTATTCGGGCGAATTGACAACCTTATGGGCTAATTGGCTTATGGGCTAATTGGAGGAAACGTATGGCCGTGGAACTTAAGCGACCTGAACCTGAAATTCCAAATCCGCGCTATGCGGGCGGGCCGCCGGAGACGGTGGCTCACGCACTTATGCGCCGCGATGCTAGCCAATATCGCACATAAACTGAACGACTAACCGGCTGACGCCGGCAGGTTCATGGGGGATGGCTGAAGCCAGTTTCATTTGGCCTGGTGTGTTTGTCCAGATAATTCAGGATGAGCGCACCGGTGATGTTTCCTGATGTGGTGGAGACATAGCCTCGCTGCCAGAAGCGCTGCCCCCAATAGCGTTTGCGGATATGCCCGAACTCCTGCTGTATCTTGCGCGATGACCGCCCTTTGGCTCTGCGCACGAAGTCAGAGACCGCTATATGGGGCGGTATCTCGACAAACATATGCACATGATCGCGTGACAGTGCACCATGGATGATCTTCACGTCCAGTTCATCACAAACATGCCGGCAGTTCATCACAAACATGCCGGATAATCTCCCGCACTTTGAGGCGTACTTCCCCATGCAGCACCTTGAACCGGTATTTCGGTGCCCGGACAATATGATACCGGTGATGAAAAGCCGTGTGACACCCTCGCCTGTATGACATAAGCACTATCCTTTCATAAAATGGCTTCGCCTGCGAGCCGGCCATTTTATGAAAGGATAGGGCGCAGCAAACAAAAACGGCTGAAGCCCTCTACCAGCTAAAGCTGGTGGGTTTGCTCCAAAGGTGAAACACTCAAAACGCTCATGCAAGGCTTCTGAAGCGCGATTGCCCTGATAATTTCCACCGCTTTCGCGACACAACCCGACGCTCCCTGTATTCCCTCTTCAAAACAGGCCTTCGTGCTCCACGAATATCTCTCGCGGGCTCCGCCAAAACCCCGGAACTTTGGGAGATATGGATATATTGAAGAGGGCAAGAATCAAAAACCGCAAAATCCCTGATCCAGCAAAATCCCTGATCCAGCAAAATCCTTGATCCAGCCGTAAAAGGCCGCCATCGTCACAAAGTGCCATCATCACAAAGGTCGCGGCCAGGGAGTCCCAGCCTGATTGATGCGCGACAGGAAGGGTGCGGCCGGGGGTGTTGACAAAGCTGCCTCCGGCTGTGAATGACCTGTTCAAATGCGGCGGTGACGTGCAGGTAATGAAGGCGGGTAATGAAGGAGAATATTGATGCGCCTGGATAAATTGTCGAAAATTACCTGTGTCTTTGTGCTGGCGCTCTGGGCCGGGCCCTCTGCCGCCCTTGCAGAGGCGGATTGTGCCACCTGGAATACCCGCCAATTCTTTGCCGTGGCGACGCCGGCCGATATGGCCCGCTGCCTGGAGGCCGGGGCGAACCTGGAGGCGCGGGGCGGCAAGGATGGATTGACGCCGCTGCATATGGCAGCAGTGTCCGGATCACCGGATCTGGTGCAGGCACTTGTCCAGGCCGGGGCGAACCTGGAGGTGCGGGACATGGGCTACGTAGACGCGGCTGGAACCGTGAAGCCTCCCCTTCACTTGGGACGAAGAGCGCCGCCTCGTTCTGCGCGCCAAGCTCGATGCCGTCTTCTTCCACCTTTACGGCATCACCGACCGCGATGATATCCGCTACATCTACTCGACCTTCCCGATTGTTGAGCGCGAAGAAAAGGCCGCCTATGGCGGCAAATACCGCTCCTGCGAGCTGTGCCTTGCCTACATGAACGCACTCGCCGCCGGAAACTCCGACACGGAGATCAAGCTATGAGCGAAGAAGAAAAGATCATTGAGAGAATTGCCACGGTAGCCCAAAGCTGTGTTCAGCAACATCCGGTCGTCATCTTGGGAAGCGGGGCATCGGTCGTTCATGACTTTAGAAGCATGAGTGATCTGGCCCAGTATCTTCAAGATCACATCGAACCTGACGAAGGCGAGGAAATCGATGCTTGGCGGCTAATTAGAACGGCTCTGGCGGAAGGTGATGGCCTTGAGGAGGCTTTGCTAAAAACGGCTGCGCCGCCGAGTCTCGTCGAGAAGATTGTCGCACGTACGTGGGAGGCCATTGCGGAGGATGACCTAGCTTTAATGGCGCGGGCAGCACGAGGGCAGGAGCATTTTAGCCTGTCTGACTTGCTCCAGGGAATGTTCAAGAGCACTCACATGGTCACAAATATTGTGACACCAAATTATGACCGTGTGGCTGAGTACGCGACTGACGTAGCGGGATACATTCACGCTACAGGTTTTGCGCCAGGTATCATTCGAAGCCGTGAGGGCAGCGATCCAGTGTCAATTCGACGTGGAGCGCATGCGGCAAGGACGGTCAGAATCTGGAAGGTTCATGGTTCGCTAGATTGGTTTGTGGACAACGCTGGTTGTGTCGTCTCCTTGCCGTTTTCGGAACGATTGCCAGAGAATTTTGAGCCGCTGATAGTGACGCCAGGCGTCAGCAAATATGA
The DNA here is from genome assembly GCA_951813595.1 of uncultured Parasphingorhabdus sp. Taxonomy (GTDB): domain Bacteria; phylum Pseudomonadota; class Alphaproteobacteria; order Sphingomonadales; family Sphingomonadaceae; genus Parasphingorhabdus. Next base: position 735,595 of record CATOTQ010000001.1, read on the forward strand.
GCGAACACATGACGAGCCTTTTCGTTCCGCCATCCAAGGAGCAGACCGCGCACTGGATCAAGCGGCCTCTTTTCTTTGTGTCGGATACGGCTTTCGTGATCGGCACATTCAGCCGAAAATCGTCGATAAATGCAGGCAACGTAACGTCCCAATCGTGATTTTGGCGCACACACTTACGGATGAAGCGAAAGGGTTTCTCGCTGCCAGCGCAAGGCAAGCATATATGGCGCTTGAGAGGGACGGCGACGGGACGCGGGTGTTCATGCCAGAGTATCCCAAAGGATTTAGCATTGCTCAGCCCGATCTCTGGTCGTTTGAAAATTTTAACAAGATGGCATTGTGAGGTTTTAGATGGCAATTTTTGATTACGGTGATGGTGAAGCGTTAGGTAAGATTATTGCCGTTGATACGGCGGTAGTCGTTGTACGAGTCGATGAACTTGAGCGCCTAAAGCGAGTGCAGGTTAATCGATTGGTCGCACTTCAGAGCAGTAAGGCCGGGCAACACTTGGTCGGTGTGGTGTCGAGGATCACGCGCAAAGCGCCTGAAATCAAGCCAGATGAATCGAAGGACGATGCCGACGAAGTCGTAGATTTGCCTGAGAACAACTTGGTGCGGGTTTCTTTGATCGGAACCTTGATTGATAAGCAGGGGCTTCTAGAGAATATTTTCCGAAGAACACTTGAGACTGTGCCGGAAATTGACGCTAACTGCTTTGCCCTTGAAGGTGAGCGTCTGACGGACTTCATGCAGGTCATCTCCAATGTATCGGGTGATGGGCCGCAGCTGGAGCTTGGGAAATATACCCTCGACGAGAATGCTACAGCGTTTCTCAATGGCAACCGACTTTTTCAGCGTCATGCCGTCATTGTTGGCAGCACCGGCTCAGGAAAATCGTACACAACCGCGCGCATGCTAGATCAGGTGGCAGTTCTCGATCAGGCCAACGCCATACTATTCGATATTCACGGTGAATATAAGACGCTAGACGGTGAAGAATTCCGGCACTTGCGTGTAGCTGGTCCGGGCGACCTTGAGCAAGATCAAGGGCTTGATGATGGCGTTCTTTATCTTCCATATTGGCTTCTCGGGTATGAAGCCATGGTTTCGCTCTTTGTGGATCGCTCTGATCAGAATGCACCCAACCAAGCAATGGTGATGGCCAACAGCATTACGGGCTCAAAGCGTAAGTATCTCACCGACGGAAACCATGCAGAGATATTGGATAATTTCACAGTTGATAGCCCAGTTCCATTTCCACTCGACGAAGTTCTTGAGCGTCTGAAGTGCCTTGATACCGAACGCGTAGAAGGCGCTAGGGCGGACACAACGAAAGCCGGAGATTTTAATGGAAAATTGAGCCGCTTGGTTGCTCGTTTTGAAGCAAAGCACCTAGATCGCCGCCTTGGTTTTCTTTTTCAACCGCATGCAGAATGCATGGATATGGAATGGCTGCCGAGATTAGCCCACGCACTGACTGCAAGCAGAGGAACGCAGGCCGACAACCGCGGCGGCATCAAGATTATTGATTTTTCGGAAGTTCCCTCTGACATCCTGCCTTTGATGGTCAGCCTTCTTGCAAGACTGGTTTTCAACATTACTCAATGGACTCCGGTGGAAAAGCGCCATCCTGTTGCTTTGTTCTGTGATGAGGCGCACCTCTACATTCCCGAGCGAGCAGGTCGCGACGGGGTTGACGATATCTCCGTAGGGATTTTTGAACGCCTTGCCAAAGAAGGCCGGAAGTACGGTGTCGGGCTAGTTGTCATTAGTCAACGTCCATCGGAGGTGAACAGGACGGTATTGAGCCAGTGCAACAATGTGGTCGCCATGCGTCTTACGAATGGTGATGATCAGAGTGTTATCCGAAGACTTCTGCCTGATAGCCTTGGCGGTTTTGGAGATTTGTTACCAGTTCTCGATGTTGGGGAAGCATTGGTTGTTGGTGATGCAAGCCTTTTGCCAACCAGGGTCCGAGTTGGAGAGCCGAGATACAAACCAAATAGCGCAACCATCGAATTCTGGGACCGTTGGGCGGGTGAGATGCCAGAATCCGATATTGCGGGGGCTGTATTGTCTTGGAGACGTCAAAGCGCGAGATGATGGTGCAGCGTTGTGCGTGCATAAATCAAGACTTATGCACGCTTTTTCTGAGCCAAAGATATCAATCGCTTGGAGCGTTCGCGCGGTGAATTTCTGTTCGGTCCGTTCGGCGAGGAAATCTACGACAGTTCTTGCGAGATTGAGGCCCATTGTTCAGTTTTTCCCCTGTCTCAGATCAAGCTGTCTCAGATCAAGCTGTCTCAGATCAAGCTGTCTCAGATCAAGCCGAAGAACCGCTCGAAGAACGCGCTCAGTTTGTCCAGCACTGTTTGCTTTTTCACCGCATGGTCGTTATTTTTGCTGAACCTTGAAACAGGCGGCAGGATCTTTGTGATGGCGGTGCCGGTGACAGGGATCGCGCCGTCGCGGAACGCGTTGTCAATAAGCGCCTTCGTCTCATCGGCGTTGAGGCCTTCATCGGCAATGATGCGGTCAAGCTCCTCGGCCTTTTTTACCGCCACGAAGGACTGCCATTGCGCATCGACCTTGGCCTTCGTGGAGACGGCGTCCACAAACTGCTCGATGAGATCTTTCTTGTTGCGCAAGCTGGGGCTGGCATTGATCGCACGCTCGATGGTGGCCCGGATTTCCTTGTCTTCGCCCGAGCCCTTCTTCTTCAGGTACTTCTCGACCAGCATCAGGATGTAATCGACGTTGATCTCGACCTGTTTGATCAGCTCGATCTCGAACACCACGTCATCGTTGATCGATTCCTTTTCCGCTTCGGACGTGCTGCGGAACTCGGCATAGAGGTTCAGGTAAACACTTTGATAATCCTGGAAATCGCGCTCGCTGAGAATCTCGTTGCCCGCGAAATCGTCGAATGCCGTAAGAATATTCATCAGCCGCAAGATCGAGCCAAAGAGCTTGATAAACGCCTTCTGGGCCGCTTCGCCGATGATGGCTTCGCCAAGCGGAAACGTCTCGACCAGGTTCTCGATCCGTTGCCGGTACTCCCTGTCGTACTCGGCATAAGGTTTCAGCAGCACGATGCCTTTGGCGTCCTTGTTGCCAAACAGGGCCAGGGCGTCGTTGGTTTTCTGTTCAAGGTCGCGGAAGGATATAATGTTGCCGTAGGTCTTGACCGAATTGAGGATGCGGTTGGTGCGCGAATAGGCCTGGATCAACCCATGGGCACGCAGGTTCTTGTCCACCCACAGGGTGTTGAGCGTGGTGGCGTCGAAGCCGGTCAGGAACATATTGACCACGATCACCATATCCAGTTCGCGGTTCTTCAGACGCTGCGACAAATCCTTGTAGTAGTTCTGGAACTTGTCGGCCGAGGTGTCGAAGCTGGTGCCAAACAGGGTATTGTAGTCCCTGATCGCCCCGTCCAGAAAATCCCGGGAGCTTTGATCCAGCCCTTCGGTTTCGAATTCCTCTTCGCTCAGCAGGCCATCGGCTTCTTCCTCATTGGCGGTAAAGCTGTAAATCAGCCCCACCTTGAGACGCCGTGCGGACGGCAGCATTTTTTCCTGTTCGGCGAATTCGGTGTAATAGCGCTTGGCCGCGTCGATGGAGGCCGTGGCGAACAACGAGTTGAACCCGGCCAGATGCTTGCCGTCATGGCGGTAGGATGCGGCACGCCTGGTTTTCTGGTCGAAGTGCTCACGAATGTAGCTCACCACCTTCTTGATACGCTCCGGGGCCAGCAACGCCCGCTCCGTGTCAATGGCCGACACCTTTTTGTCCTCGATGCTGGAGCCCATCCTGATCGTGTTGATGTAGTCGACGCGAAACGGCAGCACATTCTTGTCGTTGATGGCGTCGACGATTGTATAGGTGTGCAGTTGATCGCCAAAGGCATGTTCCGTGGTGCGCCTGAGCGGGTTACCATGGCTGCCCGCATTATCGGCGAAGATGGGCGTGCCGGTGAAGCCGAACAGGTGATAGCGCCTGAACACCCGGGTGATTTCGCCATGCATGTCACCGAACTGGCTGCGGTGGCATTCATCGAAAATCACCACCACATGGGCGTCGTAAACCGGGTGCTTCTTGTGTTTTGCCACAAAACGCGAAAGCTTCTGGATGGTGGTAATGATGATGCGCGCGTCCGGGTCTTCCAACTGCTCTTGCAGTTTCGCCGTTGATGTGCTGGAGTTGGCCGCGCCTTTTTCAAAGCGCTCGTATTCGCGCATGGTCTGGTGATCCAGATCCTTGCGGTCGACCACGAACAGCACCTTGTCGATCTCCGGCAGCCTGCACGCCAATTGGGCGGCCTTGAAACTGGTCAGTGTCTTGCCTGAGCCGGTGGTGTGCCAGATGTAACCGCCTGCCGCCTCTGTCCCCAACCGCTGGTGATTGGTGGCGGTCGCGATGCGTTGCAGAATCTGCTCCGCTGCCACGATCTGATAAGGCCGCATCACCAGCAGTTTGCGGTCCACATCGAACACGCAATAGCGGGTCAGCACGTTTAACAGCGAGTGCTTGGCGAAAAATGTCCTGGTGAAATTGGTCAACCCGGTGATGGGGTGGTTTTTGGCATCGGCCCACCAGCTGGCGAATGCAAAGCTGTTGGAGGTCTTCTGGCGCGAGCGTTTTCCGCGCTGTTCCGCCAGATGACCGTCGCGCACCGTGTTGCTGTAATACTTGGTCAACGTGCCGTTGCTGATGACAAACAGCTGGACGTACTCGAACAGCCCACAGCCGGCCCAGAAACTGTCGCGCTGGTAGCGCTTGATCTGGTTGAAGGCCTCGCGGATGTCCACGCCCCGGCGCTTGAGTTCCACATGCACCATCGGCAGGCCGTTGACCAGGATGGTGACGTCGTAGCGGTTGGCGCGCGCGCCTTCTACTTCATACTGGTTGATCACCTGCAAGGCGTTGTTGTGAATATTCTGTTTGTCGATCAGGTAAATGTTCTTGGTGCTGCCGTCGTCGCGCTTGAGAATCTGGATATGGTCTTCCTGAATGCGCGCGGTCTTTTCAACGATGCCGTCATTTGAGCCCGCGATGCAGGTGGTGAAAACGCGTTCCCATTCGGCATCGGAGAAGGTGATCTTGTTGAGCTTCTCCAACTGGCGGCGCAGGTTGGCGACCAGGCCGGCTTCCGAGGTGATCGGCAAGTACTCGTAAGCCTGCATCCGCAATTGCGTTATGAAGGCCTTTTCCAGTTCGGCCTCGGACTGATAGCCCGCTTCCCGCGCACCCTCGGCCACGAATTCGGCGACGACCGTGCTTTCGTCTGAAAGCGCGACCGGCTCGATACGGTACCTCGTAAAGTCTTCGCTCATTGCCTTGAAGCCCGGTCCGGCGCATCCTCGCCTTCTGTGGCCGGTTTGCCATTCCGCCAGATCACGGCGTATTGGCCTAGGCGACGTTTTCTCTCCAGGGCATGGGCGACGGCCCGGCGAAGTGATTCCAGTTGTCTTTGTCCTTCCGGCGAAGGTACGGCTTTTCTTACGATATTCATCGGTTGGCCTCCTCAAGCAAAAGCTGGTAGTCGTCGTCATGGACAATATTGCGGACAGTGCCGTGCTGCTCGAACACTAAGGCCGGGCTTTCGCCGTCGTTCATGAAGCACGTGCAACGATCAACGCGATGGCTGAATTCGCCAAACAGGTGGCGCAGACTGCGTGGAAAGCGGCGTTCGATATCCGTTGCGGGGATACAGTGCCCGCCGTGCGCGACACGTTCGGCCACCCGTAGCCTCGACATCTCGACATTGGGCAAGGCCAGGTAGATCAGCTCTATCCGCCAACCGCCGGCTTGCAGGCGCTTGACCAGTCGCAGATTGGCGCGTCCCGCCAGAGTGGTTTCAAAGGCGAAATCTTCGCGGGCCGCGATGCGCCGTTTGATCTCGCGCGTAAAGATGCGGCTGGCCGCGAACAATTCCCGTTCAGGCGCGAGCGGCGACAGCCCGGCGGCGATCAGGTCAGCATTGACAAAACGGGCATGGCGCGCCACCCGAGGCAAATATTCCAGCGCAAAAGTGGTCTTGCCGGCGCCATTGGGACCGGCAATAATCCAGCAAGTCGGCACCCCTTTGTTCACGCGGCTTCTCGAAAAGCCAGCAACCGGTCGCGGTAGTGCTCATACTGCTGGCGTCGGGCCTTGATCTCGGCGGGCAGGCCGCTGGAAAGGTCGTTCACAAGGGCATCGAATTTATCCAGAATGACGACGATGCGTTCTTGTTCAGAGAGGGGTGGGATGGGGATCTTGATCTCCGCGAGTTTGCTGACTGCGAGACCAGGTTGTGCTGACTTCGATGCGTACCGGTTGAGGTTCATTTTTGTCAGCATGTGGAATGCCCAATGCACATTCATTTCATCGTCCGTAGTAACTACGACCGCGTGTTCAGTTGCGTAAAACTTTCCATTTGTACGCTGGACGTTTCCACATAAAGCACCTTGACGACCGATAAGAAGGTGTGTGCCGTCGTGGTTGTATTTTTGCACGTAGCCTCGTCATCCCAGTGGACAGGGTCCGTCAGCGTATCGCCATGGGCAACGTCGAACTTTTCGTAATTGACGTTGTGCAGGAACATATTGATGCGGCACAGGTTGAAGGTGGTGAGGTTGACTTCCTGCCCGAAGAAGCCCTGGCGCACCTTGTCATGGCCCAGCACCTTGGCGAATTTCAGCAGCAGCGAGCCCGATCCGCAGGCAGGATCGTACACCTTGTTGACCTCGGTCTTTCCCACCACGGTGATACGGGCCAGCAGCTCGGAAACCTCCTGCGGGGTGTAGAACTCGCCCCCGGATTTGCCAGCGGTGGAGGCATACATCTGCATCAGGTATTCGTAGGCGTCGCCGAACAGGTCTATGGTGTTGTCCGAAAAACCGCCCGAGCCGTTGGAGAGCGGCAGATCGCCGATGGCGTCGAGCAGCTTCACCAGCTTTTCATTGCGCCTGGCCACTGATGCGCCGAGCTTGCTTGAATTGACGTCGAGGTCGTCGAACAGGCCCTTGATGTCGTTTTCGCTGTCGGCCCCAACGGCGGAGCCCTCAATATCGGTAAAGATGCGGCTCAGGGTTTCGTTGAGGTTGGCATCATGCCGGGCCCGCTGGCGTACATTGGCGAACAGGTGCGAGGGCAGGATGTAGAAGCCCTTTTCCTTCACCGTCTCGTCGCGGCCGAATTCGGCATCTGCATCACTCAGCGTGGTGTAATCGAAGTCCGAATTACCCGCCTTGCGTTCTTGCACGTTGAGATAGGCGGTCAGGTTCTCAGAGATGAAGCGGTAGAACAACATGCCAAGCACGTAGGTTTTGAAGTCCCAGCCATCGACGCTGCCGCGCAGGTCGTTGGCGATGCGCCAGATGGTCTTGTGCAGTTCCGCGCGTTCCGCTTCTTTGTTGCTCACGGCCCGAATTTCCTGTCTTCATCCTGTGCGGCCCGGGCCCTAAACTCTGTTCCCGGGAATACTTCAGGAAAATAAAGGAAATTTGCGGATCCTGCAAGCAACTTGTTCTCGACCCCGGGGCAAGGCCGCTCAACAAAATCCTTGATCCAGCCGTAAAAGGCCGCCATCGTCACAAAGTGCCATCATCACAAAGGTCGCGGCCAGGGAGTCCCAGCCTGATTGATGCGCGACAGGAGGGTGCGGCCGGGGGTGTTGACAAAGCTGCCTCCGGCTGTGAATGACCTGTTCAAATGCGGCGGTGACGTGCAGGTAATGAAGGCGGGTAATGAAGGAGAATATTGATGCGCCTGGATAAATTGTCGAAAATTACCTGTGTCTTTGTGCTGGCGCTCTGGGCCGGGCCCTCTGCCGCCCTTGCAGAGGCGGATTGTGCCACCTGGAATACCCGCCAATTCTTTGCCGTGGCGACGCCGGCCGATATGGCCCGCTGCCTGGAGGCCGGGGCGAACCTGGAGGCGCGGGACGACGAGTATGGATGGACGCCGCTGCATAGGGCGGCAGCGCACGGATCACCGGATCTGGTGCAGGCACTTGTGCAGGCCGGGGCGGACCTGGAGGCGCGAAGCAAGGATGGATTGACGCCGCTGCATAGGGCAGCAGCGTTCGGATCACCGGATCTGGTGCAGGCGCTGCTTGACGCTGGTGCCAACCCTGGCGCGCGAAGCAAGGCGGGCCGTCTTCCGTTCGACCTGATCGGCGAAGACTCCCGGCTGACCGGGACGGATGCCTACTGGCGTCTGCATGACGCGCGGTGGAAATGATTATCGCGGGTGGGACTGGACCCGCCCGGGATCATTGAGCGAGATCATTGAGCCGTCTTCCTGATTGACGGTTTTGCGTCGCTCAGCCGCTGCGGGAGCCTGTCGATGGCCCGGATCAGGTTTCGGGATCAGGTTTCGGCCCGCGCACTTTTGTGCTGCAATGTTAACCAAGGATCACGGGAAACGGAACCAGAAGTGGAAACTGATGATACCAGTGTTCGGGCAAATATGTAATACCCTATTTTTTTACAAAGGCAAGAAGGGCTGTGTGCTTAGGAAAAGGATTGAATATGGCTGGTGTACTGGATAGTTTGAAGGTGCTTGACCTGAGCTGGGGAATCGCGGGGCCGATGACCGGGATGCTGCTTGCCGATCATGGTGCAGATGTAACCCGAATTGAACGGCCGGAGAGTGATCCTTTTGATGGATTGCTGGGTTACAAGGTCTGGCATCGCGGGAAGAAAAATGCCGTATTCAATTTGAAAGATGATGCCGACAAGGCATTATTCCTTAAACTGGCGGCTGATGCGGATATCTTGATCGAGAGTTTTTCTCCTGATGTGACCAGCCGGTTGGGCATTGATTTTGAAACGCTCGCAGCCATCAATCCGAAACTGATTTACTGCTCGATCACCGCCTATGGTGAAGATGGAGAGCATCGTGATGAACCAGGATATGATGCGCTTGTCGCCGCCAAAACCGGACTGCAATATGAACAGCGCGGATGGCCTGAAGGATCACTCTATCATATCGCCGGCCGTGAAGATCCGTTTGCCGATGCGGTCGAAATTGATCCGGACTGGGTGCAGGGCGCAAATCGCGAAGGGCCATTGTTCGTGGCATCACCATGGCCAAGTCTCGGGGCGATGTTCTCTGCCATAACCGGTATTTCGGCGGCGCTATATGCGCGCGAAAAGAGCGGGCAAGGTCAAAAGGTTTCGACCTCGCTCTATCAGGGCGCTTTGGCCTGTGGCAGCGGCGTTTGGCAGCGGGCCGACAATCCCGATGCTGAAGGGTTCAACACATGGATTATGGGAGCTGCCAGTCCGAAGGGGCATTTTCAGTGTGCTGACGGTAAGTGGATACACAACTGGGTTCCCAATCCGCGGTTCATTTTGGAAGCGTCCAAGGGCGATGAAATCAATGCCTCGCCCGACCTGACCGTACAAAATGACCCCGATCGCTTCGGTATTGGTCCTGAAGAGCTGCTTGTTATGGCGCATTATCAGCCGATTTTGGCTGACGCAGTGAAGAAATTTCCGGCAGCGGATTGGGTGGCTGCGGCGACTGATGGCAATATGACCATTCAGGAATGCCGCAGTCTGGAAGACTCGCTGACCGATCCGTTGCTGATCAACGACAAATGCGTGACGACGTTGGATGATCCGGAACTGGGGCCGCTTAATCAGGTCGGTATCACCTATCGCATGGATAATAGTCAGGGTGCGATTCAAGGACCGACCCGCGCGACCGGCACCGACACAAATGCTGTCAAGGAATATGCTGCCTCGCTGGCTGTTCCTGAAGCGGGCTCAGCTCCTGCTAAAGCCAATGGCAAAGGCCCACTCGACGGAGTTCGCGTACTAGATCTGGGTCTGGCAATTGCCGGACCATTTGGCTGTCAGTTACTGTCCGACATGGGCGCGGAGGTGATCAAGATAAACACGCTGTGGGACGCCTATTGGCACCGCACGCATATCGCCGGCATGGCCAATCGTGGAAAACGCTCGATCGCGTTGATGTTGAAACATCCCAAGGGGCTGGAAGTACTCAAGAAGCTGATCGCAACCTGCGACGTGGTACAGCATAATATGCGCTATCCGGCGGTCGAACGGATGGGCATGGACTATGCCAGTCTGAAAGATGAATTCCCAAGATTGATCTATTGCCATAGTCGGGGTTTTGAAGATGGTCCGCGCAAGAACCTGCCTGGCAATGATCAGACCGGGGCGTGTCTTGCAGGTATCCAGCATGAGGATGGCGCATTGCACACAGGTGAAGGGCATCCGGTATGGTCGCTGACTTCGCTCGGCGATACCGGCAATGGTTTCCTGTCGGCTTCGGCAATTTGTCAGGCGCTGATGGAACGTGAGAAAACCGGTAAGGGCCAGTTTGTCGATACATCCATCGTCAATGCGGCTCTGCTCAACACCAGCTACGGGGTGGCAAAACCCGATGGCGGTGCGGTGGAACGACCTCGCCTCGACGCCGGTCAGACCGGCTATTCGGACTATTATCGAATTTACAAATGCGGTGATGACAAATGGATTCAGGTCGCGGCGATCAGTGATGCACATAAAGCGGCATTTGATAATATTGCCAAGGAGCGCGATTTCGGTTCGGCATCTTCCGATGAATGGCTGAAAAAGCTGGCTGATGCTGGAGTTCCTGCCTCACTATCCGACGGTGAGGTTTCCAAAAGACTTTTCGATAACAGCGCTTTGAGTGAAAAGGGTTGGACGGTTTCTTACGATACGCATGACGTCGGTAAGCTTGAACAGATTGGTGTTTCCTATCAACTTTCTGGCACACCCGTCGGTGCAAAATCACCGCCGCTGATTGTAGGCGACAATAGCGCTGCCTTGCTTAGCGAACTGGGTTATAGCGACGAAGAGATTGGCGGACTGGCGAAAGAACATGCGATCCTGTGCCATCCACCGCTTGATGGGCAGGAAGCAACCGAAAATCCGTGGGGGCTTTGATCCATGCGTCCTGATCCTATCCAGCGCATTGATACCGCTTTCTTCTGGGAGGCTTGTGAGCGCGGTGAACTAGTCGCGCAAAAATGCGAAAAATGTGATGTCCTCTGGCATCCGCCGCGTCCGATTTGCCCGACTTGTCATTCAACCGAGAAGTCGGTTCAAAAACTTTCCGGCAAAGGAAAACTGTTAAGCTGGGTAAGACAAGCCAGGCCAGCTTCATTCGGTTTCCCGGAATCACCGATCGCGATTCTGGTGGAACTCGAAGAAGACATCCGCATGGTTAGCAATCTCGAAGACGTCGAAACCGGTGACATCGAAATTGGTATGGCGCTTGAAGTCGATTTTGCCAAAACGTCAGGTGACAAAGCCGTTCCCGTCTTTCGCGCAGCGGGAGAAAACTGATGGTCGATGGCTCACGGCAAGCCGCTATTGTCGGCATTGGTCAAACCGGGTTTTCCAAAAATTCCGGTCGCTCCGAACAGCAGCTGGCTGTCGAAGCCATCTTGGCCGCCTGTCAAGATGCCGGGGTAAATCCGCACGATATTGACGGCATGACCACCTTCAGCCTCGACAATAGCGACGAGATTGATGTGATGCGATCGCTGGGTTGCAAGGATATCAACTACACTACGCGCCTGCCGCAAGGTGGTGCGGCGTCAGTGACAACGATTGTTCATGCGAAGAATGCGGTCGAATCCGGAATGTGCGATACTTTTGTAATCTGGCGGGCGATGAATGAGCGCTCCCAATATCGCTTTGGCCAACCGGCGATGTCGATCAGCCCGGATGCGCATAGCTCGACCTTTCTGGAATGGTGCTTTCCTTTCGGAGCGCAAACGCCTGCCGCCTGGGAAGCTCTGTCTTGCGGTCCATATCTAGATAAATTTGGCGTGACGTCGGAGGATCTCGGTCGGATCGCGGTATTGATGCGCAAACACGCTGCAACCAATCCCGCGTCGTGGTTCTATGAAAAACCCATCACACTGGAAGATCATCAGAGCAGCCGCTGGATTGTCGAACCCTGGTTGCGATTGCTGGATTGCTGCCAGGAATCGGACGGCGGTGTTGCGCTGGTTATCACACGCATGGACAAGGCAAAGGATCTTAAGCAGAAGCCGGCACGCATCTTGGGCGCCGAATATTCAATGCTGTTCAATCACGAGATCATCTCCGACTTCTACGAAGGCGACCTGATCACTCATGACATTGCAAATCGTGTGACGGAAAAGCTGGCGGCAGTCTGCGATATCGCTCCCAAAGACACAGACGTGGCAATGATCTACGACAATTTTACGCCGCAGATTTTGCGCCAGCTCGAAGGATTTAAATATTGCGGTGTTGGTGAGGCCAAGGACTATATCAAGGGCGGCCATATGGAACTGGATGGAAAATCGCCACTCAGCCCCAATGGTGGTCTGATGGGCGAAGGTTATATCCACGGTATGAACAACATCACCGAGGGAGTGCGGCAAATTCGTGGAACTGCTGCCAATCAGGTAGAGGATGTTGAAACTGTATTCCTGGCGTCGGGTGTCGCCGGGGCGATCATAGGGAAATAGGAACAGAATATGGGCGAAACATACAAGGCTGGAACCAAACTGAGCAGCACCGTGTGTCAAACACAGATCATGGCGTTGCGAGTTCCAGCAGAGGAACTGGAAATCACCTGCGGCGGCACGCCTATGTCCGCCGATGACGGTGATAAGGGCGATATTAACAGTGACCTCGCCGGCGGCACGTTGGTCGGGAAACGTTATGTCGACGAGGGAGAGACGATGGAGTTTCTCTGCACACGAGGTGGTGATGGTACGGTGCAGGTGAACGGTGTTTCTCTGGACGTGAAGCAAGCCAAAAAACTGCCGTCTTCCGACTGATTTCCGGTACCGATGAACATCCACCTCATCCTGCAAATGGCCGCCGAGGCCATGGGCGATCGCGAAGCAATCACTGCGGGCGGTCAACGAATGACCTATGCGGAACTTGATACCGCTGCGCGTCAGATTGCGGCGCAGGTAAAGCCGGGACAAAGATTGGCCTATCTAGCGGAAAACCATCCGGCCATGTCGGCGGCGATATTTGGTGCTGCGCTTGCCGGGACACCCTTTGTGCCGATCAACTACCGGCTCGCGAGCGAACAGATTGAAGCGCTGATGAGCCGGGTTAGACCTGCATTGCTGATCTCCGAAAACGATCATCTATATAATGATATCGAATTGGTACGCCGCGAGGATGTGATGTCCGGCGAAAGCATGGATGGTGAAGCCCCAGATATCGAAGGTGGAATTGCCATCGAACTTTTTACTAGCGGAACCACGGGTGAACCAAAAAGTGCGATCCTGCGTCATGCCAATCTGATGGCCTATATATTTGGCAGCGTCGAATTCATGAGCGCGGGAGAGGATGAGGCGAGCCTCGTTGCTGTTCCGCCTTATCATATCGCCGGAATATCGGCGGTACTCTCTTCTACCTATGCCGGTCGCCGGATGGTGCAGCTTCCCAATTTTTCTGCTGAAGCATGGATTGCCCTCGCACGGGATGAAAGTGTAACGCATGCTTTCGTGGTGCCAACGATGTTGCAGCACATCATTGAATATGTTGAAGCCAATGGCGTTTCACTCGATCTTCCTGGCCTGCAGGCACTGTCCTATGGCGGCGGGAAGATGCCGCTGGCAGTGATTGAGAAAGCGATGGAATTATTGCCGCACGCGAATTTTACCAACGCCTACGGTCTGACGGAAACCAGTTCAACGATCTGCCTGCTTGATCCAGATGCGCACCGGGCGGCGATGGAGTCGAACGATCCGCTTGTGAAACGACGCCTGGGTTCGGTGGGGCAGCCGCTACCGACAATTGAACTTTTGATCAAATCTGAAGACGGCAAATTATGCGCGCCGGACGAGGTGGGATTAGTCTATGTACGCGGTGAACAGGTTGGCGGTGAATATAAAGGCATGGGGTCACAGCTGGATGACGAAGGCTGGTTCCCGACCAAGGATGTGGGTTTTGTTGATGGCGAAGGTTATCTTTTTCTCGATGGTCGGGCCGATGATGTCATTGTGCGGGGCGGGGAGAATATTTCTCCCGGCGAAGTGGAGGATGTCCTAATCTCCCATGATGCGATCAAAGATGTCGCTGTGGTTGCTGTGGCAGATGAACAATGGGGTGAAGCTGTTGGTGCGGCTGTCGTGTGCAATGGCGATCAACCAAGCGAGGAAGATCTCTGCGCAATGGTGAAAAACAGGCTTCGATCAAGCCGAGTGCCATCGAAAATCATCTTTATGGATGAGCTGCCTTATAACGAGACCGGAAAATTGCTCCGACGCGTTCTCCGCGATCAAATTGCCGCACTTTAGGAATGCCGCTGAGGTTGCTGAGCAATTGCTTGGCGAACTCGGTGTTTCCACCAAAATAGCAAACGTTGCAGATCATCCAGCATTGGCCTGGCGACGAGCGGGAATGCTACCACTATGCGGACCTCCGGATAGTGCCCCGTTGATGCCGTCGTTACCTCTGGCTGCTTCTGTTGATGGCGCCATGTTGGCGCTCAAGGCAATTTCCGATGATCCATCCAGACTGCCCCTGAACGGCTCGCTTCTGCTTGGTGAAAGAGCGCGATTGATGGGGCTGACACGCGCAGGGCGCAGCAGCACAGGCGGACATTGCCGTTTGCTGGACGCAAATGATGGCAGGATCGCGGTCAACCTCGCTCGTGATGACGACTGGGATTTGATGGAAGCATGGATTGGCGAACCGGCATCATCATGGGAAGAAATTAAGCAACTGGTAGAGTCCAAAAGCGCGCAGACACTGCTTGATATGGGCATTGAACTGGGCTTGCCAGTTGCATTGGATGATATTGGACGGACTTCAAAATGGTTTAAAGAAACCCGGTTTGAAGGACAGCGGAGTGCGAGCAAAATACCCTTGGTTGTCGACCTATCCGGACTATGGGCCGGACCGTTGACTGGAAACTTGCTGCACTTGATGGGTGCTCAGGTGATCAAAGTAGAGAGCATATCCCGACCGGATGGATCTCGGCAGGGCAATATCGATTTTTATAATCTGCTCAACGCGGGGAAGAGGTCCGTTGCATTGGACTTTAGTTCGGAAAAAGGCCGTGCTGATTTGCAGGCTCTTCTATCCGCTGCGGATATTGTCATTGAAGCATCCCGCCCGCGTGCTCTTCGCCAATTGGGTATTGATGCCGGGAAAATGACTCAGCAAAAACCAGGTAAAATCTGGCTTCGATTGATGGCTTATGGTGATCACGACAACCGAATAGGCTTTGGCGATGATATCGGGGTCAGCGCCGGGCCTTGCACAGTGATGGAGCGGACATGGGGAGCACCTTGCTTTGTGGGAGACGCAATTGCTGATCCGATCTCGGGAATTTACGCGGCGTTGGCAGCATGGGCAAAATGGCAGCAAGGCAAAAATGTACTTATCGAGTTATCGATGGTCGACATAGTTCATCATGCTGCGCAGATTTCGGAAATGTCCGATGACTTGGGAAATGTTGCGAGGGAATGGCAGGAGCTAGCCGTGAGAGACGCTGGTTCCTTGTATCCAATGCGAAATCTGTCGGGGGAAGCCGAACCGCTTGGTAAAAGCACAAGTGCCGTGATGGAATCAATATGCTGATCCGCAATGTCGAACTGGAGGGCAAAATATACTCGGTCCGCATTCAGGATGGCAAGATAGCGTTGATCGATTTTGCCTTGGATCCAATGGACAAGGAGCACATTATCGATGGGCGAGGAGGTGCACTTCTTCCAGGCCTTCATGATCATCATATCCATTTGAATGCCTCTGCCGCAGCATTGAATTCCGTGAGATGTGGCCCACCACATGTTGAAAACATGGAACAGTTAGTCGCTGCCTTGATTGCTGCTTCGGGGGATGGCTGGCTCCGTGGGATCGGTTATCATCATAGTGTCGCCGGAGAAATTGACCGCCGCTGGCTGGACGAGCATGGTCCGGATAGGCCTGTTCGGATGCAACATCGCGGCGGCCGGATGTGGGTATTCAATAGTCGGGCGATAGATTTACTCGACATCAATATTCCTACGGATGGAAAGCTGATTGATGCCGATGCCGCACTTCGGAAGGCTTTGCCAGCCACACGCCCAGTTCTTGATGTCCTGATCAAGAAACTTCATTCTTTCGGGATCACTGGCGTTACTGAAGTGACTCCTGGAAACAACCTTGCGGATTTTGAACATTACACAGCCTATGAAGAGCAGCTAAATTTGACGATCATGGGTAGTGAAAAGCTGCACGGACTTGCGAGTACCGGCAATGCCAGACCGGGCCCTCTCAAGATTCATAATCACGATCATGATCTGCCACCACTCGCTGATCTCACCGCACAGATTGCCAACGCACATGACCATGATCGTGCTGTAGCAATACATTGCGTAACCCGCGCAGAAATGATGCTTAGTCTTGCCGCAATTAAAGAGGCAGGCGTGCACTTCGGCGACCGGATCGAACATGCCGCTATTGCAGACAATGATATCATTGATCAGATCGCAAAGCTTGGCCTAACAGTCGTTACTCAGCCGAATTTTATTGCTGAACGTCAGGAAGCTTATCTACGTGATGTGGAGAGCCATGAGCAGCCAAACTTATGGCGTCTGCGATCATTTGTTGATGCGGACGTCAAAATGGCTGCTGGGAGTGATGCGCCGTTTGGCGACATTGATCCATGGCGCGCCATGGCAAGCGCGGTCAATCGGCCATCCGGGTTTGACCAGGATGAGGAAATTACATCGGAGGCTGCGTTAGCACTCTATACCAAGCCAACGAAAGATGCTGGCGGGATAGCTAGAAAAATTGCTGAAGGTGAAGCTGCTGATTTGTGCCTGCTGGATCGCAGTTGGTTGGAAGCTAGCCGGGATATTGGAGAAGTGAATGTGTCGGCCACTTGGGTCCGGGGTAATCTGGTCTACGACAATATCTCATCGATCAAATCCCATTCAAGCGCCGTTTGAGCATCAATTCGTTTCATCGAGAGGGCCATGAACGTGGTCCGTTGGCGGCCAATCCTTTTAGCTATGCTGGCAGTACCGCCTGCGCCAGGAATTAGGCCATATTTTAGTTCGGGCAATTGGAACCAAGTATCAGACGTTGCCGATACATGATGGCCAAAGGCAGCGATTTCTGCTCCCGCTCCGATCGCAGCGCCCTGAACATGTACACGGAGTTTCTCGGCAAGCCGAGCGCATCGCCATGCTGGTAGCCGCAAACTTCGTACCCAATGTGCAGTGGCCGGATCAGAAGAATGCCCAAATTCTTCAACAGCGCCTCCCGTTGAAAAGGCCCTGCCATTGGCAGATAGATGGACTTCTTCAATTGTCTCGTCGGCAAGCGCCAAATCGAGCGCTTCACATAATGCATCACGCATGCTTGCACCGATGGCATTGTGATTATCACTATCGTTCAAAGTGAGGCTTAGAATGCCCTTTTCGAGATTTACGATCAGCGGTTCGGATGGAGACAGCGTGCTTTTTTGCTGCCCGTGTTCGTTCAACCAATGTTGAAATTCTGGTCCATTTTGCAAAGTGGCATAAGCGAAACTTTCGGCGGTCAGTGCATCCTGAATATCGAGCGCTTCTGATGCCCGTAAATGCTGGACTAGAACCATTGCAGCGAGAGGAGCATTTTTAATATTGTCGACGATGGCTGAAAGCGATCTTTTATCCTGGAGAACAGTATCGCAATGGCTTGCTAGTGGTCCCTCGCCAATTCCGATGATAGGGCAGGGCAGGTTTCTCAGCCATGAAGTATGAGCGTTCTTTGCTGTCTCCAGGTTGATAGCAATGCAGGGCCAGTCACTGTCAGGACCCAATGATTCACGCGGCAGTTTTGCGTCAACTATCTCTTCCAACTGAGGCCCATCAATCATTTGCATCATCATCGCATAGCAAAGCAAAGTCGCAATGGCGATTGACAGAGCCGATTATTCCATTGATTATTCGAATATCGTTCGGAAAAGGGTTTGTATGTCCGAAATTGCGGCAAAAGATAAGCAAAAGGAAGTCGTATACGGGCGTCCCAGACTGCTCACTCATGACGAGATAATCGAGGGAGCTTTGAAAGTGGGCCTCGAAGGTCTCACCATGAAAAAGCTCGCCGACCATCTGAATGTCGGTACCGCGACGCTTTATCAATATTGGGACAATCGCAAGGAATTGATGAGGGCGGCGGCGGTGCATGCGCTGTCAGATATGGACTTGCCCGAGGACGAAGGCCAGCACTGGGCGCAATATGCCTATGAATTTGCGCTGTGCATCGAACATCATCTTGCGGCCAATCCTTCGATAATCCTGGCCAATCACGTTCGTGAGTTTGGATTTCCAGTACAGTTTAAACTCGCGGAACGTTTCCTCTCCGTCATGCATGACCGTGGTTTCGAAGCAGATGTGGGAATGCAGATTTTCAATATGGCCGGCTTTGCCGCGTTTGCAGGCGCTGTTGAAGAAGTGCGTCAAAATGATTTTGAGGCACAGGACGAGGATCCAAAGGAAATTGCGAAGAGGCAGTTTTCCCGGCTCGATAAATCCGAATTTCCACTATTCAGCCAAGCGATGGAGAGGCTCACCAGCCCTCCAAGCGAGAGAATAAAAAATCTGCTGAAATCCGCCCTGCGCACCATTGCCCGCGACCATGGCCAGGATGAGGCCTTGGTTTTACCCGAAGCGTAGGTTCGTATCTACTTCAACGCCTTCATGATCAGATTGTTATAGCGCTCTGAATAAGGCGGCAGGTTGATCAATATGTCGCGGAATCGGTCGAGCGGCTGGTGCACAACCGAGCGTTCATTCGACATCGACTTAAAGCCTTCATAACCGCCAACACGGCCCATGCCAGATGTTCCAACGCCGCCGAAAGGCAGGCGCGGATTGGTGCCGGACTGGATGCAGTTGCTGTTTACCACTGCTGACCCAGATGATGTATTGCTCAGGAAATATTCAATGAATTCCTTGTCCTTGGAATAGATATAGAGCGCCAATGGGGTCGGACGGCGCTCAATGGAATCAAGCACTTCCTGGCGATTAGACCAAGGAATGACCGACAGAACTGGGCCAAAAACCTCTTCCTGCATAATATCCATATCTTCGGACATATCGGTCAGGACGGTTGGTTCGATATAGCGATCCGCTGCATCAGATCCACCACCGCAAACGAGTGTTGCACCTTTCTCGGTGGCATCATCGATCAGGCCCTTGATCCGGCCATGATGGCGCTCGTTGATGATACGGGGAACATATTTGCTGTTCTGGAATCCAGTGCCTTCGCTGTTATATTGCTCGTTGATCTTTTCGACGATCAGTTTGAGAAACTCATCCTTCCGGCTTTCATGGATCAGCACATATTCTGGTCCGATACAAACCTGCCCGGCGTTCATCACTCGGCCCCATGCGAGTTTTGTTGCCGCATTTTCGATATCTGCCGTTTCGTCAATTACCACGGGCGACTTGCCACCCATTTCGAGAGTGACCGATGCGAAATTGTCGGCGGCAGCCTTCATCACAATTTTGCCGACTGCCATCCCGCCTGTATAATAAATATGATCAAAGGGCAGGGCGAGAAGCTCTTGTGCCACTTCCACACCGCCCTGAAAAACCTGGCCTTCATCCTCTGGCATGGCCTCGTTAAAAATCTCCTGAACGATTTGTGCGCTATGCGGCGCATATTCTGATGTTTTTACGGCTATCGCATTGCCAGCCGATATAGCTGCCACGGCTGGGACAATCGATTCCGCCGTGGGCGCATTATAAGCTGCGATATTGAGCACAACGCCTTTGGACTGCCGGCGAATTTCGCAGCGCTTGCCCATTGTCGCCATTGAGTTGCGGACTTTTTCGGGCTTCATCCAACTGGCGGTGTGCTTGGCAACAAAATCGATTTCCGATTTGACCATCATCAATTCAGCCGCAACATCGAGGTCGTGCGTACCGCGCTCTTTGTTTGTGGCGACAAACAAGTCTTCCTTACGTGCCTTGGTCGCTTCCCACAGCGCATGCAATTTGCGTGCACGTTCGGCGGCGGTGCTGTTGCGCAGTTTCAGCTTGGAAGACTGAAGCTTCTCAAATTGTGCTTTGATATCAGACATGGATCAGCCTTTATATTGAGGAATACCGTTGGCCTTCATCAGCATCTTTTCAAACGCTGTTTCGGACAACAAGTTGTAAAGCATCTTCAATGGTTTGACGTCGTTGCCAACGAGATAATAGGGCTTCCATTTCTTTTTATCGAGCAAAGCCAGAACCTGTTCCACAACGACCATCGGTTCATTGCCCGCTTCAATCTGTTCGGGCATTTTTTCGGTCGTGGTGTATTTCAGATGCGGACCGTAAACATCGTTCATCTCCTCGGAGACACTGTTCCAGATAGATTTAGTCGTCTCTCTGGAGTTTGCTGTCATATGGGTTTTAACCGCGCCCGGCTCGACAGCAGTAACCTGAATGCCGAATGGTGCCAACTCGTAGCGAAGAGTACGCGTCAACCCAGTAACGGCATGTTTTGACATATTATAGATGCCAGATCCCGGGGGATTGGCTTTTACGGCACCGGAAGCGAAATTGATAACGCGTGAATGCGGAGCACCGCGTCGGACCATAGGCAGAAATTCCTTACACACTCGGAGTGTGCCCCAGGTATTTATCTCAAAAAGCCTTTTGCCATTTTCAATTGAGACACCTTCCATGACACCGGATGCAAGGTCGGCGACACCCGCGTTGTTGATCAGCAAATCGAGTGGAGCACCGGCCAGTTCCTTTTCAACGATTGCAGCGCTGGCTTTTACCGATTCATCGGAGGAAACATCCTGTTCAACGGCGATGATGTTATCATGTGTGCCAAGCTCTGACGTATCCGCTCCGGGCAGAACGCCGGCAAAGACCTTCCAGCCTCTTTCGGCCAGAACT
This sequence comes from uncultured Parasphingorhabdus sp., assembly GCA_951813595.1. GTDB lineage: Bacteria > Pseudomonadota > Alphaproteobacteria > Sphingomonadales > Sphingomonadaceae > Parasphingorhabdus. The sequence continues at coordinate 756,458 of CATOTQ010000001.1, forward strand.
TTTGCTTTCAAAGCCCCCATGCCCATCGCTGCACCCGTAATAAAGGCTGTCTTCTGTGCCATAATCCTATCCCTGTGATTCGATATTTTCCGAACGACGTTCAGAAATAGACGAGTTTATCGGTGAGTCAAGCGATGTTGTGTCTTGAAGGCACGAAAAACAGCGGTTTTTGAGAGATTTGTAGTTGACAGTTCCACGGCGTTACGCGATTAACCGAATGATGTTCGAAAAGTGATTCTGTGAGAGGTTCGAAAATGGCGACGCAGCCGGTTACCCAGGTTGAATCAAATCCAATTCCCAATGTGAGTGGATTGCCGGTACTTGGCAACACGCTGGAGATGTCGAAAGACCCGGCTGCTTTTTTTGTACGCTGCTTTCGCGACTACGGCCCGGTTTATCGCGTAAACGTTTTTGGTCAGAAGAGCATTGTGATTGCCGGTCCAGAAGCGGGCAAGTTCATGAACACAAAGGCTGCCCGCCGTGGATTGCGGTCCAAGGAGTTTTGGCAGGATTTTGTCGACCATCATGGTGCTTCCAAAACATTGACCGGTGTGGATGGTGAAGATCACCAGAAGTTACGCGCGATTATGCGCGACGGATTTTCGCGTGGTGCGATGGATGGCCGCTATCATGAGCTGACCGATATCGTTGATATCTCCATTGTTCGTGACTGGAGCGATGGTGAAGTTCCGGTCGTTGAGGCCTTCCAATATATGATTGTGCATATGTTGGGAGAGGTGATGACCGGCAATGCACCGCTTGATTATGTTCGCGATATACGGGTCAATATCCTCTACATTTTAAATGTTCTCGTCACTAAGCAGCGGCCCGGTTTCATGATGAAGATGCCGGAGTTTAAAAAGGCCGCTGAGCGTGTGGATGAGCTGGGCGAGCAGATGGTGGATGAGTTCTTTGCCCATGCTGAAGCTGGGACACTGCCCAAAAATCTGCTCGGTGATGTGATGCGCGGACATCTGAATGATCCAGAACTTATTCAGAAACGCGATTTGAAACTGGTGCTCACTGGTCCTTATGTCGCCGGTCTTGATACGGTTGCCAATACACTGGCCGCTGCGGTTTACGGCATATTGAAAACACCAGGTGTGTTGGAGAAGGTGCAGGCCGAAGCGGACGAGTTGTTTTCAAAAGACACGGTAACAGAGCGCGATGTGCTTGGACTGGTTTATATTCAAAATTGCATCAAAGAAGGTATGCGTCTCTGGCCCATCGCGGTGGCCCAGATGCGCACCACAAATCATGATCTGGAATTTGAGGGCTATGTCATCCCCAAAGATGAGAAAATATTCATCGGGACCAGCGTACCCCATTTTATGGAAGAGTTTTTTCCTGAGCCGCATAAGTTTGATCCCGAACGCTATGATCGACGTGAGCATCTGCAGCCCGGAGCTTATGCGCCGTTTGGCCGGGGTACTCATACATGTCTCGGGCAGAGCCTAGCCGAAGTTCTGATGGGTATTTGTATCGCACGTCTGTTCCATCGGCTGGACATTGCGTTGGAATCGCCCGACTACGTACTTAAGACAAAGACTGCGCCGACACCCGGACCGGCAATGAGTTTCAAAATCAAAGTCAACGGCGAAAGAAATTCCGCCAAATCACTAAAAGCAGAAGAGTTAGGAGAAGCAGCATGAACGAGATGAGAAAGATCGACCGCATTCAAACCGGCGACGAACTGGAACGTTGTCCTTTCCCCATTCCTTATGGCTGGTTCTGCGTCCAATATTCGCATGAAATAAAACCTGGCGAGATCAAGATTGAGAAAGTCTTTGGCAAAGAATGGGTGATGTTCCGCGGCGAAGATGGAACATTCGGCATGACCGATCCTTTCTGCCCGCATCTCGGCGCGCATCTTGGTCACGGCGGCAAGGTCGTTGGCGAGAATATTCAATGCCCGTTCCACAATTGGGAATTTGACAGCGAAGGCTGGTGCAAGAAAATTCCTTACGGCAAAGTCATGCCGGGTATCGCCAAGAAAAAGCCGATTTTGAAGGCGCTTCCGGTCGTTGAAAAATACGGGATGGTTTTCGTCTGGTATCACCCAAAGGGTGAAGAGCCAATGTGGGACCTGCCGGAAATTCCGGAGTTTGAAGATCCCGACAATCATGTCGAAGTGAAGTTTCACATGTGGGATATCGGCACCTGTATTCAGGAAATTGGCGAAAATTCGGTCGATACGCCGCATCTGAAATTCCTGCATGGCGCGCCAATGATTCCTGATGTCGAGGCTTCTGCAGACGGTCCAATCTGGAATTATGACATCATGAACGGCTATATTTACGGCACCGGCTATGGCCCTGGCGTCAATGCAACACGTCATTGTCGCGGTGATGTCAAAATGCTGATGTTCGCCATGTCAACGCCGACCGATGAGGAAATGACCCGCACACGTATGGCTTTCACTTGGAAAAAATATGAAGAAGGATCTGAGGATTCACAGGTAGCAACCCACCTCTATCATCACTCGATTGGAGAAGCCGAAGGCGAAGAGTCCAAGGGCTTTGAATCCGTTGACCTGATTGTCTGGGACAACAAGAAATATCGTCCAAAACCGCTGCTCTGCGATGGTGATGGCCCGATTCTGAAATGGCGCGAATATATGAAGCAATTCTACGTCGATCTGGATGAAAATAACCCAGCAGTGGCTTCCTAGAAATGGTGCGTCTTGATGGAAAAGTGGCGATCATCACCGGTGCTGCGCGTGGTATGGGCGAAGCAACGGCTCGGCTGTTTGCAAGTGAAGGCGCTAATGTTGTCCTGACCGATGTGCTTGAGGAAGAAGGGCAGGCAGTCGCCGATGATATTGGCGCCGCAGCCCGTTTCATCAAACATGATGTGACCTCCGATGATGATTGGGCTGCCGTTGTTGCGGCAGCCAAAGATGATCTTGGCGGCATTGATGCGCTGATCAACAATGCCGGCGTTGTGCATTTTACACCGATCGAGGCACTGAGCGCTGATGACGCACAACATGTGATTGGGATCAATACCATTGGTCCGATGCTGGGTATCAAGCATGTCAGTCCGGTCATGAAAGCGGCGGGCAAAGGCTCAATTGTCAATATCAGTTCAGTCGATGGTTTGCGTGGCTGCAATGGCTTGACGGTTTATACGGCGAGTAAGTGGGCGCTTCGCGGCTTGACCAAATCGCTGGCTTATGAACTCGGCACCTCAGGCATAAGGGTAAATTCTGTGCATCCGGGCGGTGTTGACACACCAATGGGCAACTCCCGCGATTTGCCACCGGAAGAATTGAACGCTGCGTTCGGCCGCGTGCCTTTGCAGCGCATCGGAAAACCTGAGGAAATCGCACAAGCGTCTCTGTTCCTCGCAACTGATGAAGCCAGCTATGTCACTGGCGCTGAAATTGCAGTCGATGGTGGCTGGTCGTCCGGTTATTTCCAACCGGTGTTGCCGGGCGCTCCCGAAGGCATGGTGCCTTGAGCAAGCCGGTTTACTAACCAGTGACGCCGGGGCAAGCTAGTCAAACCGCTCAGTTTGTTGCGATGCAAAGGGCACATCATTTTTTGTTCGCACCGGAGCCAAAACTTCTCGAGGATAATCTCGCGCTCGCTATTTCTGGCCTGCCGGATGCCGAGGCGGTGAAGGCAGCTAACGATGGCTTAGTCGCCAGTTTTACCCAATTGGGTGGGAAGGAGGTCGCCGCTTCTTTTGTTGAGCAGATCGAACATTCCATTTGCATTCGGTCTCGGCTCACGGAACATCGCCTACAAGCTCGTCGGGGATCCGATCTTCAGCAGCTGGTAATATTGGGTGCCGGGCTCGATACACTCGCCTATCGAAGGGCTGAGCTACTTGGCGATTTGAAAGTTTTTGAGGTCGACCATCCTGATACACAGAATCTTAAACATGAAGCGCTTGATCGCGCTGGTATCGATATCCCTGAAAAATTGTCTTTTGCAGCTTTCAATTTCGAAAACCAAACTTTGGCGGAGGCATTGCAGCAAAGCGGAATAAACCCAGCAGTGCCAACCATGTTTACATGGCTTGGCGTTCACATGTATCTCGACGATGCTGCTGTGAGAACTACCCTAGCCGTGTTAGGCTCCTTTGCGGCGGGGAGCGAACTTGTGATGGATTTTATGCCTGAAGAAAGCGCCGTTCTTGCAGATGCGGTTGAGGATTCGATTGCCGAACTGCGGAAGGTTGTCGAACAAATGGGCGAACCGATAAAGAGTCGGTACAAGGAAGAAACACTAGAATCGCGGCTATTGGATGCCGGCTTCACAAAAGCAGATTTTTACACTGGAGCGCGAATCAAAGACGAGGTTCTGGACGGCGCGCGCGAGTCTTTTTGTATGCCGGATGAAGCAGTGAGTACGTTGGTCGCGCATATATGACCGACAGCCCAACGGACGAAGTTCAGGATTCTAGAATAGGTTTGTTTTATCCCGGCTGGCTAGTTTTGGCAGGCTGCTTCCTATCGGCAATGCTGGTAATCGGCGGTTCGATCTACATCTATCAACTGCTTGTCATCCCCGTAACGGAAGAGTTCGGGATAACCCGCGGGGAGGCGAGCAATGGCTTTATTGCGATGTTGATAGGCATCGCATTTTGGTCACCGATACTCGGCCGGCTCTATGATCGTTTTTCGGTGAAATGGCTGATGCCAGCCGGCGGAATAGCCTATGCGTTGGGGTTTGTTACAATATCCCAGACCGCTTCCCCCGTCATTGTCCTGATCGCCATCGCATTGTGCCTTGGTCCGGCCATGGTGCTTGCTGGCGGACTCGCTGCCAATACCATTACAACACGGTGGTTTGAAAGACGAAGGGGAAGGGCTCTGGGTATTGCGTCAGTTGCTTCCTCTGCCGGTGGTTTCGTCATGGTGCCTGCGGTCGCTACTCTCATTGAGAATTTTGGCTGGCGTGATGCCCTGTTTGTCATGGGGGTCACGGTTGGTATCATCATCATATTGACTGGATTTCTGGTGGCCAGAGATCGTCCAGCGGACAATCAGTTGAAGGAATTTGGCGAGCAGACTGGCCAATCTGAAACGCAGGATATGTCAGGCCATCAGTGGTCGTTTTTGAACCTTCTGACAAACAGGAATTTTTGGCTGGTAACATTGGGTATCGGGTTGTTGCTGGCGAGTGACCAGGCAATATTGACGGCACAATATCCATTCATGGTCGATATCGGGTTCAGCGCAGCACAGGCCGCTTCGGTTGTGACAGCCATGACGGGATCGGCAATCGTTGGAAAACTGATCGTTGGATATTTGGCTGAACGCCTGGACATTCGGTGGCTCTATGTCCTGGTTGCCTTGTTTCACGCACTGCTTTTGGGTGTGTTTCTGGTCCAGCCCTCTTATATGGCGATGCTCATTTTCGCCTCGATATTCGGCGCTGCCGTTGGCGGAATATATCCCGTCTGGTCGGTACTATGCTCTCAGGTTTTTGGTGCCAGAAGCTTTGGTATCGCATTTGGCGCAACGGCGCTTTTCACGCAGGTCATGGCGATGTTCTTCGTGGGGTTTATCAATAACTCCTTCGATCAATATGGTAGCTATTCAACCGCATTCTCAGTGTTTTTGGGGGCCGTCGCGATAGGGGTAGTCGCCATTGTTGCCGTTCGAATTGGCAGCGACGCTGTTCGGGACTAAGTCCGTGTGCCGCAAAGCCTAATCAGATTTACTTCACCACAGGATCGCGGCGTTCCAAGATCATTTTGGTTCTTTCAGCCAATCGGTGATCAAGAGAGTCCGGTTGCGGCGTTATCCAATAATCTCCTCGCTCTATCGCTTCGAATACAAGAGGTGCAAATTCATCAGGCGACAAACCTTTGTCATCGGTCATATCGCGCAGAGCATTCATAAATTCAGTAGATTCAGGGGGAGCGGTTTCATTCATAAGATCGGTTTTCACAGGCCCCGGAGCGAGTAGCGAAACTCGTATCTTGCTATTGATTGAAGTCAGTTCGTTGGCCAGCGCTTCAGTGATGGCGGTCATAGCAAATTTTGTCGCCGAATAAGGTGCCATCAATGGCGTAGGAAAAAACCCTCCAACAGAACCGGTGTTAACGAGCGCAGCAATCTGCTTACTCTCAATCATCGGGGGAATGAAACTGCGAATGACATGTATGGCACCGACCAGATTGACATCAATCGATCTTTGCCATGTTTCCTCATCTATCTCCCAACTCAATCCGCTGGTGAGAACACCGGCATTATTAAAGAGAAGATCAACCGCACCAAATTTTTCGAATGTGGCATCACACAGTGCTTGCACGGATTCCGAGTTACGAACGTCCGTATGAATTGCGAGGGTTTCTGTCTCGAGGTTATCAGCAGTTTGGTCAAGGGCCTCTGCATTCCAGTCAGCAAGAACCAATTTCATATTGAGCGATGCTGCGTGCCGAGCAATTCCGGCACCTATCCCGCTCGCCGCTCCGGTGATAACCGCAACACCGCCATCGAAAGTTAGTTTTTCACCCATAGCGAGTCACATTTTCCAACCAATGAAATCGACAGCGATCTGACAGTAAGCCAGTTTAACTCTTTTTCTCTTATTGAACCAGTCGCGCATAATCCATTCGAAACGAGGTGTTTGATGTTTCCAAAAAGCAACTTTACGAACCGTGTTCGAAAAGTCATATTCTAAAAACCCAAAATCCAATGATCCAGTTAAGGACCAGCAAATGAACCAGACAGACGAATTTCCCAAAGGTGCGGTCATGGTTTTCGGGGCAACCGGGGGGATAGGAAAGGTTGTGGCGCGTGAATTTGGCAAATCGGGAACAGCCGTTGCGATCATGTGGCGTTCCAAAAAAGATGATGCCGAAGCCCTTGCAGCGGAAGTCGAAGTGGCGGGTCAAAAGGCGAGTATCCATCAATGTGATGTCACCGATGCCGGGGCTTTGAAATCGGCGATCAGCGGAGCGATTGCCGAGCATGGCCGTATCCATACTATGGTTTGGGGTGCAGGGCCACTGGTAGAGCAGGTATTGATATCGGAATGCACCGCAGAACAATGGCAAAATGCGATCAACACCGAAGTTCATGGGTTTTTCAATGCCTCGACAAATCTGATTGCTCATATGAAAGAGAAGGGCGGTGGATCATTTGTACACCTGGGATCGGCAGGCGATTTGCGTTTTCCAGAGCGCGATATGTTGTCAGTAACGCCCAAGGCAGCCAATGAAAGCCTGATTCAGGGGATCGCTCGCGAAGAGGGTCGCAACAACATCCGCGCGAACAGCGTGCTGGTTGGCGTTATCGAGGCAGGCATGTTTCTGGAACTCACCAAACAGGGCGTGTTTGACGAACATTGGGTGGAGGAAGTGCAAAAGGGTCTGGCGATCAAACGCTGGGGCCAACCGGAAGAAATTGCCCATGCCGCAATATTCCTGGCTTCAAACAAGGCCACCTATATTACCGGACAACAGATTGCGGTCGCCGGCGGATACGGGATCTAAACTCTATAGCTCGTCAAACTTGACCAGTTTTAGTGTAGGTCGTTCGCCACCCTGTGATTGCTGAAACCGGATTGACAGAAACCCTTCACGCAAACCAGTGGTGTCCAACCAGTTACCGGATGGTGGTTTTTTGTGCGCCACCACAACTCGGTATCGGCCATTCTCGATGGACAATTGCTTGTTGTTCAAAGCAACTGTGTGGTTTTTTATGATCCAGTGATTGCATCCAACGGTTTTGCAATGACAAGCCCCAATAGGGTGCATCGGACGCAGTTCCCTCGATCACCAGCGCTTCATCCTCCGCCAGACGAAACCAGGCGCCATGATATTCGTTGTCATCAGTGGGATAGAAGATTCCAGCAAAATCACTGTTGAATGACATCGGCGGCTCGATATCATTTGGGCTGTCTACAAACATTGCAGACAATGCAATCGCGCCATCCACTGTATCGGTAAAGAAACTTGCAGCGTCCCGAAGCCGGTTTGCGATTTCAGAATCTGTCAATGGTTCCGGCTTCATGGGATTCAGATTGCGAATAGAAAGTTCCGCCTCTTCTGCGCCGTCCCGATCAAAATAGTACTGCCGGACCATGACCGTATGAACATCACTTTCCAGTTGCATCCAGTTGGCGCTGGCGTCGTCAGGTTTGGTTTCGCTGACTATGATATGAAAATTACCTTTGTTGTCGAACTTCAGATCGGAACCCGAAAGGCTGCCAGCAATGCGGTTCCAGCCTGTAATTTGCCGACCATAGAGCACGAATCCGAGATAATTGGCGCCGCGACGATTGCCCGTAATTTCGTAGCTATAGTCCGACGACAATGCGGCCGTTTGGTAAATAGCATCCGGTGTGTCGCCCAGGAACTTTCGATAATCACCCATCCAGTCAGTGAATTGCGGCTCACTTGTGCTGCCCTTAGCCAGCTTCATCTCCAACGCCGCCGACGCCAGTTGAGAGAGATAAAATATCGCTTCCCGTTTCTCTCGCTCGGAAGTGCTGGCTGTAAATGCACGGGCTCCGGCAGCTTCCGTTGCGACAGTAAATTCCCGCCAAGCGGCTGCTGCTTCGCTACCCTCTGCCCACTCGGCATCCGGGATGGATATTACTTTGCTGGTGTTGAAAGTTCCAAAAAAATAGACACCGACAAGTAGAACTACAGCGACGATTCCGAAGATGATTTTTTCATTTTTCAGTCCTGATTGCCGCGCGGAAAACCCTTACTCTCCCAGCTTTTTGTTCACTGTCCGAATCTGAAATTGCAGCCACGCCACTTCGCTGAATGTGTTGTGGGTTTCCTGGGCGCGTTTGAGCAGAGCCTTCAAAACGTCAACTTGCTCGCGCATGGCATACTTACTAGCCGGATTGGCTGCTGCAGCAGCCTCCGTCATCATCAGCGCCTGTTCGAGTTTTCCAGCTTCGCGCAGCGCACCTGCTTCCTTCAGAACATTCTCTTCACCCGCCATTTTAACAAGGTTCGGACAAATCTCGTGCGGCCGGTAGGGATAAAGTTCGCTGGTATGGCGATAGGGGAACCATGCGCCGGCCTGATTGACGGTCTCGCGAACGGTCCACTGCACCCGCCCATGTTGCTGGCTGAGACCGGACATACTCTCGGGTAGTTTGATCTCTCTCATCAACTGATACACATCTTTACCAGCGCTCAAACCCTTCCAGATTTCATCATGCACATAGGTTGCCGCATCGCGAATCAAAGGGATGCCGCCAATATCATCCTGCTGTGCTTGCGGCAGAAAGATATACTTTACCGGCCCGGTCAGCACTTCCTTCAGCAAAGCCATTTGTTTCGGAGCCTGATGCGCAAAGCCGGTATCGATGACAATCGCGCCTTCTGAGGTGTTCACCATATAAACGTTGGCGAGCCCCGATACGTAGAACACATTGTCGGTAATCGCCGTCCTCTCAATGGGGATGCGAATAAGATCGCCAACGGGCGTTCCACCAGCGCGAACATCTGAGGTATCCAACTTGATTTGCGATTCCTCTTGGGCGACAACACTAGTTGCCATTACCGACAATAGTGTTGTCGCAACGATTCCAGTAATTTTCAACATTTGACGATACCTCTTTGTTTATCTCAAACTAGACGACATGGCGTCCAATACTTCAAAAAAAAGGGTGGGCAGACTGAAGTCGACCCACCCTTTGTGACGAAATTTCTATGGACTAGAATTTGAAACCAGCAGTCACACCATAAGAAGCCGGTTGCCCAAAAATCTGTGTGCGGAAGGCAAAAGTTTCAAAAGGCAGCGAGTCAATTTGATATTTGTCGTCAAAAATATTCTCGCCCCATAGCGCCAGTGTGAATTCCTGACCGCCATTTGTTTCCCAATTTATCCCTATGCGTCCGCCTACCAGGTTTTGGTTGGAAAGTCGTAGCGCATTTTGCGGAATTGCTAGCACTGAGTCCTTGTGACTATAGCTTGCATTGGCGAACAGTTCGATTGAGTCGCTCACGGGCGTTTTGAAGTCGAAACCGACGCGGTAGCTGTTTTTTGGCGTACCTTGCAGCTCGGTTCGCACTTCGACAATTCCTGTGAGAGGATTTGTCACATCGCCGGCATTGCCGTTGACGTAGCTGTAGGTGCCGAACAGCGACAATTCGTCGGTTACTGCGAACAGAACATCAACTTCTGCACCCCAGATTTTCTCATCGGTATTAACAACCGCACGAGATGTCGCGATGATCGGGTTCAAGGCCACCGTGGTTTGAAGGTCAGAAATATCATAGTAGAAACCAGCCGCATTGATCCGAAGTCGATTGTCAAAAATATCCGCTTTCATACCAAACTCATAGGCGTTGATATCTTCGCGATCAAACAGGAAGTCAGGTCCAAATGTCTGTCCAGGCACGCGCAGTCCAATTGCACCCTGGTTGAAACCACCCGACCGGAATGACTGTTTGAAGCTTGCGTAGTATAAAATATCTTCATGGATATCGAATTCTACAACCAGTGATGGGTTAAGTTTCGAGAAGCTGAAGCCACCTACATTGGGTAAAATTGGATTACCCAAAAGATCGGTGTTGTCGAGGAAAAACGCTGATTTTGGCTGGCCTAGACCATTCTTGCTTTCATCCGACCAACGCAGACCTCCCGTCAAGCGCAACATGTCATTCACATGCCATGTCACCTCGCCATATATAGCGAAAGCCTCTGAACTGATTCGCAGATCATTGGCAGCAGATTGTCTTGCGCCGCCATAAATTGCAGTCAAAGTGTTCACCGAAGGCAACAACTGCGTCTGAATCAAGAAATCCTTCGTCGCTTGCGGAACAAATGGATTATTCAAAGTTGGCGCCAGTTCTTGCGCTGTCAACGCAGAGGTAATGATTGGCGACCCCAAAGCTGGGCTAAGTCCAGCTAGGACAAACAGATAAGAGTTCACATCGTCAAGATTACCAACATTGTTTACATCGGTTCCGGTTTCTTCGTCATAATAATAAAGACCCGTCGTATATTCGATCGCACCATCAGCAAACTTGCCGTTGAACGTTGCTTCAAAACTGAGTTGTTCATGGCCTTCCAGATTCAACGCCCCACCCGGTTGGTTGAGAAACAGTCCGGTGTTTGGACCAAAAGCTCCAGTAAATGGATTGGTAAAATCTGCTCTGATCGGACGCCCCGCCAATTGGAATGCCAATGCCGATCCGGCGACGAGACCGCGGATAGATTGCACACCGGGAACGCCGCCGGGCGCTGGTGGGTTTGGAATAATATCCGCGCTCAAAATACCCTGCAGGATTAGCGGATTTGCCGTTGGAACGAGGGTGGAAAAACGTCGGCTGTCCGCTTCACGATACGCAGCGGTAAACTTTACGCTATGATTATCAGCATAGTCCCATTCAAGATTAGCTGATACGCCCTGAGTTACCAATCTGCCTTTTTCATTGGTGAACGGTGTCGTTGTCCGATTCTGCCGTCCGGGCGCAGTGGCAACGGCCGCTGCAAAAAACGAATCGGGATTGGCAAACCCCGGGATAGATTGATAAAATAATGGCTCGCTGCGGGTTTTGTTATAGTCAGCTGCAATGTCAAAACGCACATCCGGTGTCAGGTCGGCGCCAAATGCCACGCGAAAACTCTGTTTCGTTCCTCCGCCAAAATCAACGCCCGGGCCATCATTTTTGACCCAGCCATCGCGATCAGAGACAAGGCCAGAAACTCGCAGCCCGCCAACATCTCCGATGGGAATATTCAACGCGCCGGAGAATTTCAGATGATTGAATCGGCCATATTCAGCGCTAACTTTGCCGGACCAACCATCTGCGTTGGGACGTGCAGAAATCAGATTAACCGCACCCGCCACAGAGTTACGGCCATATAATGTACCCTGCGGACCTTTCAGTATCTCAACGCGTTCCAAATCGGGCGAGTCAAATGCAAGACCTTGAGTCTTCCCGAGATAAACACCGTCCACATAAAGTGCGACACGGCTATCCTGTCCAACCTGCGGGTCGAATGTACCGATACCACGAATGTTGATACGGACACCGTTCGGATCAGCCGGATTAGGTGTCACATAAACGCCAGGTGCCACTTTGCCGAGATCCTCTACACCCTCAATACGATTGGTTTCAAGCGATGCTGTGTCAAAAGCTGAAATCGCGATCGGAACATCCTGAAGATTTTGCTCTCTTTTCTGAGCAGTCACAACAATAACGGTATTGCCCGAATCATCCTCGGTTTGCTCGCCTCCTGTTTGCGCCAGTGCAGGGACAGAAAACCCCAAAACCGACGTTGCAGATGCAAAACCCACGAGCTTAGCTTTTCTCATCGACATATATATCTATATCCTCCCCAAATTATTCTGATTTTTCCATCCTCTAACATGACAATAATAGTGCTACAACATTTTTCGTAGTCAAGCTGCTAATTACCTGTGAATATCGCTGGCATGGTGCACATATGCCACAAGCATGCGTAAAAAAGATCACGCAATTTTACGCAGTTAGGTATTGAGATGGTAGCTTGGTTATCTCAAAGTCGGAGGCTGCCCGCTTCTACGATCAACAGAGTGAGAAAACTTAAGTGAAAAATACTGCAAGCAGCTGAACCGCCCCGGGATGAACCGCCCATTAGAATAGGACAAACATATGTCAGAGTTATAACCGGATCTGGTGTCTGGAAGAATTTGAAGTATGGGGCGTGCCTTGCTGAAATCGTTTTTGTCTGGAAATCGAAAGTAGCAAGAGGAGCCCGCCACACATGGCAAAAGATACTGTGATTGATCCGGGTAGACCGGAGGGAATTGAACCACTGACAGAACTACTCAGACCGGGTGCGAAGCAGTTAATCGCCGAAGCGGTCCAGGCAGAGCCGGATGAGTTGATGACAAAGTTTGATGGTCACAAAACGGCTGACGGACGACAGCGCGTTGTCCGCAGTGGCCATCATCGCGAACGAGAGGTGATTACAGGGGTTGGCAAGGTCAGCGTCGAGGTGCCGAAGATCCGTAGCCGTGAAGGTACGCCGGAATGTTTTCAATCTCTGGTTGTACCGCCCTGCATCCGGCGAACGGCGACGCTGGACGCGGCGAACCCCTGGCTTTATTTGAAGGGTGTTTCGAGTGGCCAGATGCAGAGCGCACCGGAAGCTATTGCCGGCCCCGAGGCTAAAGGGCTGCCGGCCAATGTCGCGGGGCGTTTGAAGCGGCAATGGGAAGCTGAATACAAGCAATGGTGTACTCGAGCGGTGTCTGATGAATGGGTCCATATCCGGGCTGATGGCATCTACAGTGGTCTCAGAGGCGACGATGGCCGATTGTGCTGCCTGGTTATCATCGGCGTGAACAGCCGGGGTCACAAGCACTTCCTGGCAATCGAAGATGGTGTCAGGCAGTCAAAACAGAGCTGGCGTGAGGTGTTGCTGTCTCTGAAACAACGGGGTCTGGACCAACCCCCGAAGTTGGCAATTGGAGACGGCGCCCCGGGCTTCCGGGCCGCAGTGGAGGAAGTGTATCCGGAGACGGGCGTTCAACGTTGCTGGATGCACAAGACCGGCAATGTGCTGAACTATCTGCCGAAGTCTGTCCAGGAGAAAGCGAAGCAGGGTCTGCATGATATCCGGATGGCAGAAGATCGAGCTGATGCAGAAAAGGCGTTCGATAATTTTGAGGAACGTTTCGGTGCAAAGTACCCCGAGGCGGTGGAATGCTTATCGAAAGACCGTGACGCGTTGCCGGCATTTCATGACTTTCCAGCGGAACACTGGACCCGTATCAGGACAACCAATGTCATTGAGTCGAGTTTTGCGACGTTCCGGCATGGAACACGCCAAGCCAAAGGTTGTGTCACGCGCAATACGATGTTGACGATGGTCTGCAAGATGGGATTATGCGCAGAAGATTCCTGGCGCAAATTGAGAGGCTTCAGACACCTGGCGAAGGTGGTTGAAGGCGTGAAGTCTAAAGATGGAAGCGAGGTGAACGAGGACGACATCCCAGCCGCATGACTAACTTGCCAGACACTACTTTTGACAATAACTCTGTATTCCGGAGACGAAATCCGGATAATGATGCAAAGTTAGGCAACTGGCAGTTGCACTTGTGAATGCCACTGCCCATATGCCGCTTATGAATAATAACCAGCATAGCGCGCTGCCCTCCTGGCATGGCACAACCATCCTTTCGGTTCGAAAAAGTGGCAAAGTTGTCGTCATCGGCGATGGACAGGTGTCCATGGGTGACACCGTCATGAAACCCAATGCGCGGAAAGTCCGGCAATTGCATGATGGTTCTGTCATTGGCGGCTTTGCAGGGGCAACGGCTGATGCCTTCACGTTGTTTGAACGCCTCGAGGCGAAACTGGAACGACATAATGGCCAGTTGATGCGCGCAGCAGTGGAATTGGCCAAAGACTGGCGCACCGACAAATATCTGCGGAATCTTGAGGCACTGATGATCGTCGCTGACAAGGACGTTACCCTTATTCTCACAGGCAATGGCGATGTGCTTGAGCCGGAACATGGTATTGCCGCTATTGGGTCCGGCGGTAACTATGCCTTGTCGGCAGCTCGCGCACTGATGGACTATGAAAAAAATGCAGAGAAGTTGGCAAAGAAAGCAATGTCTATTGCGGCAGATATCTGTGTCTACACCAATGATCAGGTGACCATAGAAACCCTCGATAGTGCGTCCTGACCTTTGCCGATCAAGCAACAAATCATGAGAGATAAAGACCGATTATGCTGGATAATCTAACCCCAAAAGTCATCGTGAAAGCGTTGGACGAACATATCGTCGGACAAAAAGATGCTAAGCGTGCGGTCGCCGTGGCATTGCGGAACCGTTGGCGGAGACAGCGGCTTCCTGCCGATTTACGAGATGAAGTAACACCAAAAAACATCCTCATGATCGGACCGACCGGTTGTGGTAAAACGGAGATATCGCGTCGCTTGGCGAAGCTTGCCGATGCACCGTTTATCAAGATTGAAGCAACCAAATTCACCGAGGTTGGATATGTCGGCCGCGATGTCGAACAGATTGCTCGCGATCTTGCAGAAGAAGCGGTGAGACTGGAACGCGAGCGGCGCAGGGAGGCTGTGCGCGAAGCGGCTTCAGATGCCGCGATGAAACGTTTGCTTGATGTGCTTTGCGGAGAAAATGCCAGTGAAGCCACCCGCGAGAGTTTTCGTCAGCGAGTGGTCGATAATCACATGAACGACACGGAAATTGAAATCGAAGTGGAGGACACCCCCAACGCCCCGATGGAAATTCCGGGGATGACTGGTCAGGTTGGTATGATCAATCTGTCCGACATGATGGGCAAGGCTTTT
Organism: uncultured Parasphingorhabdus sp.; assembly: GCA_951813595.1. GTDB lineage: Bacteria > Pseudomonadota > Alphaproteobacteria > Sphingomonadales > Sphingomonadaceae > Parasphingorhabdus. Next base: position 771,708 of record CATOTQ010000001.1, read on the forward strand.
GGGCAACACAATATGAAACGCCGGAAGATGCGCGTTGCAGATGCCTGGGACAAGCTAGTTGAAGAAGAATCAGACAAACGTCTGGACGACGATGATATTTCTCGTTCTGCCATTTCAGATGCTGAAGCAAACGGGATCGTTTTTTTGGATGAAATTGACAAAATTGCCGTCAGTGACGTTCGCGGAGGATCGGTCAGCCGTGAAGGCGTACAACGTGACCTGCTCCCATTGATTGAAGGCACAACGGTGGCCACCAAATATGGACCGATGAAGACCGATCACATTTTGTTCATTGCATCGGGCGCTTTCCACATCTCCAAACCAAGCGATATGTTACCGGAATTACAGGGTCGTCTCCCTATTCGCGTTGAATTGCGCGCGCTGACAGAGGAAGATTTTGTTCGAATTTTGACTGAAACGAAAGCCAATTTACCCGAGCAATATACTGCCCTGCTCGGCACAGAAGAGGTAACCATCGAAATCGCAGAAGATGCGATTGCCAAACTGGCACAGATTGCGGCCAATGTGAACGAGGCGGTCGAAAATATCGGCGCGCGGCGCCTTCAGACGGTGATGGAAAAATTGCTGGAAGAGATTAGCTTTGAGGCCGAAGACAGGAAAGGCGAGGCGATTACGGTCGACGCCAAATATGTAGATGAACAGCTTTCAGATGTCGCCAAGGACACAGATCTGTCCAAATATGTGCTATAGGTCTATTCAACCTATCAAATATATATGATTTGGATCAGGTATCAGTGTAACCATTTCCTTATCTGACGCGAATTAGGGCAGATAACCATGCGGAGTATATTATGAAGCCCAGTAAACTTTCACTCATTGTTGTTTCACCTCTAGCTCTGACCGCCTGCGGCGCGCCAGCGGAACAAGCAGCGATTGAGGAATCGGCAAAAGAAAGTCCGATGAAACAAGTAGAGGTCAAACCTATTGCCCCTGCGGATACAATTGATGCCGGCCTTTCCGTAGGCGAAAAAGTTCCGGAAAATGCTGTTTTCAATACTGCGGAAGGCGAACAACGCCTTGCTAAAATATTAGAAGAAGGCCCAGCTGTTTTGGTTTTCACACGTTCGGTTGAATGGTGCCCGTTCTGTCAGACCCAGTTGAAAGCTATCAATGCAATTGTTCCGGAAATCAAAGAACGCGGCTATGACATATATGGTGTGAGCTATGACAGCGCTGATGCCCAAGATCGATTCGCGATGAATCAAATGCTGGAATATCAGATGTTGTCCGATGAAGAATCGGTGACAATCGATGCATTTGGCGTTCGCGATCCGCAATATACCGAAGGTCGGGCCGTTGGAGTTCCTTACGCTGCGGTATTCATGATTGCCCAGGACGGAACTATCAAAGGAAAGTCAGTCTCGGGCGATTACAAAAAGCGGCCGACCAACGAGCAATTGCTCTTGTTACTCGACGAAGCTTAGACCAGAACTTAGTCACCATTTGCACTGGTATTTACATTTTCGGGTAATACAACCAGTTTCCATTCTTTCGAAACCACTAAATATTTCTGGGCGAGAGATTGAACCTCGTCCGGTGTAATGACGGTATAATCTGATAGCAGTGTTCCGAGAGCAGTGAATTTTTCGGGCCTAAAGGTAGCGCCTTCCAGCTGGCTCATCCAAAAGGTGTTGCCGCTACTTGCACGCGCAATTAGTTGACGGAGCGGCTCCACCACACGCTTTAGCTCGTCTTCACTGACAGGCTTCTCGCGTAAATCCTTGGCTATGAGTTCAGCGACATTGTAGAATCGATCCACATTGTCAGGCGTCAATTGGCTGGTTGCACTGATGTAACCGCCGCTTTCAAAATCGACTGGCCAATTGTTCGACACTTGCGGGCTGTAACTTGCACCCTGCTGCGAGCGCAAAATTTCGAACATCCGATCATTGAAAATGGAGACCAGAACTTCCAGACGCCTACTTTCCCTGACATTTTCAAGCCCTCCACCGGTTGGCCATGCAACAACCGCGGCAGCCCGGTTCTCGTCACCTCTGTGAGTAAGGATTTTCGGACCAGAATTTCCATCAGGAAAGGATGGTGATTTTGCACCGATTGGAATTTCAGGTTGCTCGCGTTTTTTTAGAGCGCCGAAAGTTTCAAGGACAGCTTCTACCACTTCATCGCGTTCAAAATCACCAAACAGCATTAATTCAACTGGACCACTTTTCAGGATTGGCTCCCAAAACGCCCTGAATTGCTTAGGATCGAGCGCTTCAAAATCTTCTTTGTCCGGAGTCTTCCAGCGTGGGTCCTGATTGCGAACCAACCATTGAAGATCACGCTGCAAAACAGACTGAGGTGATGCTGAAAAACTTTCATAGCCTATAATCGACGCCGCGCGTCCGCGTATGACAGGCGCCGCATCCCAACGAGGATATTGCAATTTTGCAGCCATCAAATGCAGCTGATCTCTCAAATCCGCCGCTCTTGTATCCGCTGTCATCTCAAAAGCATCATTGTCAATATCAAAGCTCAACCCGATGCGCCTGCCGGTAGTCAGTTTGTCCAGTTCTTCTTGCCCGAAATCGTCAACTCCGCTCGCCATCAATGCCATGCCACTTGACCAAGCAATGGATTCTTCATCTGTAGAAAGACTGCTATATCCCTTTCCGAACCGCGCATTGACCATGATTTTGTTGCGCTCAGCATTGTTGGGGAAAAGCAGAACACGAACACCATTGGAGAGCAGCAATTTCTCCATATCGAAGCGTTCTATTTTCCGAGATTCGACAATCTTGCCCTTGCGACCAATTTTCCGCAGTTTGTCGAAGCCGATATTGGCTTGTTTTAGTCGCGCACCGGACGCGGCGCTAACATCCACAGTTAGAGCAGATGCCAGTCGCTCTTTACCATTCTCCAAAACCTTTGGAGAATTCAATAAAGCTCGGGTGACCGTCCCCTGAAACAGGTTACGCGTTGATTCCAAAAGGCGTTCCGGTGTGTAAAGGTCGCGCATATCACGAAACACATCCAGAGCCACTTGCGGTGTCGCAACGGTTTCGCGGTTATCAACGGCGTTGACGATGTCATCTGCCTGTTTGCGAGCAGCTTCGGTCGGGTATCCTTCGGCACCGATAGCCAATGCTGCATCAAATTCCGCAATTTCTCTGGCAATATCGGCTTCCGAAGGCGCTGTAGTCGTGGCATCGGCGATTACCGATCGTACGTCTTTGAGAGCTGCCTCCCAATCGTCATCTAGCGGTACAATATTGATAAACGTGCCATCGATCGAACGGCTGACATCATCCTGCGAAACATTGGCCTGTAAAAAACTGCCGCCAGCGCGCGCTTTGGATTCAAGGCGCCGGTTGATCAGTTGTAGCGCCAATAAATCGATCAATATTTGCTGATTATAAGCAATCGTGTCGTCCACCTGTTCCCAGGGACGCACGGTTGCCATCGATATAAATCGTGGCAATGTTGGTTCGATCACGACCCGGCTTTTGTCACCAGTTTCCGTTGGCGTACCAAAATCTGGTATTGTTCCCGGATCACCCCTGCCCTGCCAATCGGAAAAATGTGCTTTGAGAAGCTCTTCAAACATCATCGGGTCGCCATCTCCAGCAATCACAATGACCGTATTTTCAGGACGGTACCAACGTTGATGAAATAGCTGCATCTTTATGGCACTGGCGCCATTTAACGTCTCAACAGTCCCAATTGGTGAACGATTTGCCAGTCTTTGGCCCGTAAAATATAGTTCACGAGTCGCCTCCTGAACTTTCGTCTGTGGCCCGGCGCGCTCTCTCAGTTCCGCAATGACAACCGGTCTTTCCGCATTGACGGCCTGGTCTGAAAGACCGGGATCGCTCATCATTCCTGCTATGATTTTCAGACTTTCATTCAAGCTCTCTCTATTCGCGTTGGGCAAATCCAGCTTATATACGGTTTGGGTGGGAGTCGTTTCTGCATTGCTGTCGCTTCCGAACGTCGCGCCCAAGCGCTGCCAAATGCGCTTGGCTTCTCCATCGGGAACAAATTTTGATCCCCGGAAAGAGAGATGCTCCATAAAGTGGGCAAAACCTCTTTCATCTTCTCGTTCCATCAGCGAACCGACATCAAGCCTGACACGGACCGAAACTTGACCCGGCGGAACGCCGTTTTTCTTTAAAGCATAGCGCAGCCCGTTTTCGAGCTCCCCGAACGTCCAACTTTTATCGATCGGGACGTCACTGCCCTTGTATAGCCAGGGAAGTTCATCTTCCGACTCACTTTGAACTATCTGGTTTTGCGCTTGGGCGGGGTGGACTGATACAGATGCCAAAAAAGCCAGTGAAAAGGCGGCAAATGTTCCGAGTGAACGCGAGAGGATAGACTTCATAAAACAGGTATAAGCACGGCCAAACTGACTGGCTAGTGAATATTCCATCAGAGAATCGAAGGAATCTTAAGCATTTTCCCTTGATCGCTTGTCAGAATCATCCCACATTCCAAACATGCTTATAGAAACCGAAAAAACACCCAATCCTTCGACACTCAAATTTCTTTTGGGTCAGACCGTAATGTCTGATGGTACGCGAGATTTTGCTTCGCCCGAGGACGCTGAAATTTCTCCTCTTGCAGAAGCTTTGTTCACGCTCGGTGACGTAACCGGTGTATTTTTCGGTTCGGACTTTGTTTCAGTCACCGCTGGCCCCGGTTCCGATTGGAATGATCTAAAACCACAAGTGCTAAGTATATTGCTAGATCATTTCTCGGCCAACCTGCCACTATTCAAACTAGGGTCTGCGGGTGAAATCAGCGTCTCGCCTGAAGAAGAAGTTCATGATGATCCGGAAGATGCGGATATTGTTGCCCAAATTAGGGAGCTAATCGAAACACGTGTCCGCCCCGCCGTGGCCAATGATGGCGGTGACATTATTTATCGCGGCTTTAACAAAGGAACCGTGTTCCTGAAGATGCAAGGCGCCTGTGCTGGCTGCCCCTCGTCCACCGCCACGCTGAAACATGGCATCGAGTCGCTGCTTAAACATTATGTTCCCGAAGTGACAGAAGTCAGAGCCGCCTGAATATTGCTGATACCGAACTCGAGGATAGCATGAACCAACCGCTTGACGACAAAGCTCTGGATCAAATGTTCCGGGAAGCGCGAACCTTTAACGGATATCACGACAAGCCTGTTTCAAACCAGCAGATCAACGCTATTTGGGACCTCATGAAAATGGGCCCAACCAGCGCCAATATGCTTCCTGCAAGACTGATTTGGTGTCATAGTCAGGAAGCCAAAGATCGACTCGCCTCACATTCCTCTCCCGGCAATCAGGACAAAATCCGCGAAGCACCAGCTGCCGTTATCATTGGCATGGATTGGGATTTCCATGAATATCTACCCGAACTATTTCCGCATGATGATGCGAAAAGCTGGTTTGCGGGAGATGCGGAAGCACGGAAAATTCACGCAATACGCAATAGTTCCTTACAGGGAGGCTATTTCATTCTCGCTGCTCGCGCTTTGGGTTTGGACACTGGCCCCATGTCGGGTTTCGACAATGACGCGGTCGACAGAGAGTTTTTTGCAAATCAACCCAGTGTGAAGTCGAATTTCATTTCGACTTTAGGATATGGCGATCCCTCAACTATTTTTGACCGCAGTCCGCGCCCGGACTTTGGGAAATTTAATGCGATCATCTGACTGATGGGCATACGTATATTGGCGATTGATACGGCAACGACCGCCTGTTCGGTTGCGTTGTTCGATGATCGCAAACTCATCGCTAGTGACTTCCAGGAAATTGGCCGTGGTCATGCCGAAAAGCTAATCCCGATGATCGCTTCTTTGCCGGAAAAGGGGCATGCCGACCGAATATTAGTTAACTGCGGACCTGGTAGCTTTACCGGTGCAAGAATAGGCATTTCAGCGGCCAAGGCGCTCGCACTTGCTTGGCAGGCAGAATTAAAGGGCTATCAATGCCTCCATCTGGTCGCGGTTCAATCGCTATGCAATAGAGCCAATGCGAGACCGATATATGTTTGCATGTTGGCCGGGCACGGAGAATATTTTGTCCAGAATTTTTCAGCCGAAGCGATAGCGCTAGATGAACTCGAGTCGCTGAATCCTGAGGTAGCAACTCAAAAAATGCGGTCAAAAATAGTATATGGCTCTGGCGCTGCCAAACTTGGCGAGATTGCGAGTAACAAAATCGAAACAGAGAACTGTCTTCCCAGCGCCGCCAATTCCATCCTGCTGGATGAAGATCAATTACTCTCTTACGTAACCCCAATTTACGTTCGTGAACCAGATGCTGTAAGGTCACATTCGATATGATCGAGAACAACGCTTCAAGTTTATTTCTCCTTAACCAGCTTGGCGATTTGCATTTTGAATATGGCGGATTGGAAAATTTACCAGAAGTGATGGCCGTAATGGAACATTCTTTTTCAAAAACTTACGGTGAATCCTGGAATAATAATCAGTGCCGATCCATGCTTTGCTTGCCCGGTACACGGTTATTGCTTACAAGGATCGATGGCGATCTAAGCGGCTTTGCAATTAGTCGAGCGATTGCTAGTGAAGAAGAACTTTTAATGATCGCAGTGACTCCAGAATACAGAAAAATCGGCATCGCAACTGCCTTGTTACAACAAATTACCTTGCGGGCCCGCAAGGAAAACGTGGAAGTCATCTTTTTGGAAGTCCGGTCCGACAATCCGGCGCAATCCCTTTATCAGCAGCTTGGATTTGAAAAAATTGGCGTCAGAGCTGCATATTATACCGGATCAGATGAAGCAAAATACGACGCGAACACATTCAGAAAACTACTGAAAAATAACAATTAGGCTCAGGACCTGTTAGATAGCTTGCATTACGGTGAGAAGGCTGATTCAAAGGCGGCACTGAAGGAGGTGCTGTTGATGAGTGATCTGTTTATGTTAAGCGAAGCGCAGATGCGCCGGATAGAGCCGTATTTTCCGTTGTCGCACGGGGTTCCCGGGGTTGATGACCGCAAGGTTCCGAGCGGGATTGTTTTTGTGATCAGGAACGGTCTTCGCTGGCGTGATGCCCCTGCTGGTTACGGGCCGCATAAAACGATCTGTAATCGCTTCGTGCGCTGGAGCCGCCTGGGCGTGTTCAACAAGATATTTGCGCGCCTTGCAGCTACCAGTGATGCCGGTGATGTGCTGATGATCGATGCCACGCATCCAAAAGCCCGCCGTACCGCTGCCAGCCTTTTAAAAAAGGGTCTGTTTCCAGATATACCGGGCGAACTAAAGGCGGCCTGAACTCCCAGGTTGCATGCCGTGTGCGATGGCAACGGGAGACCCCTGATCTTGTGTCTGAGCGAAGGGCAGATGAGCGACCATATCGGGGCAAAGCTGACATACCCGGCACTTCCGGATCATGCCGCCTGCATGACCGGTGATAAAGGCTATGACAGCGATGAGTATCGAGCGGCATTAAAAGCAAAGCGCATCACGCCATGTATCCCGCCGCGCAAAGGGCGGCGGCTGCCAGCCAGCTTCGATAAAAGCCTCTGCCGCCAACGCCACAAAATCGAGAATATGTTCGGAAAACTCAAGGACTGGAGGCGCATCCATACCCGCTATGATCGCTGCGCTCACACCTTCTTGTCTGCCATCGCTATCGCAGCTACCGTCATCTTCTGGCTTAGTTAATAAGTCCTGAGCCTAGGTCAAAAACTTAGCAAGAGCCGTCATTTGGTTCGAGTTATTGTCAAAAGTAGTGTCTGGCAAGTTAATCATGCGGCTGGCATGTCGTCCTCGTTCACCTCGCTTCCATCTTTAGACTTCACGCCTTCAATCACCTTCGCCAGGTGTCTGAAGCCTCTCAATTTGCGCCAGGAATCTTCTGCGCATAATCCCATCTTGCAGACCATCGTCAACATCGTATTGCGCGTGACACAACCTTTGGCTTGGCGTGTTCCATGCCGGATCGTCGCAAAACTCGACTCAATGACATTGGTTGTCCTGATACGGGTCCAGTGTTCCGCTGGAAAGTCATGAAATGCCGGCAACGCGTCACGGTCTTTCGATAAGCATTCCACCGCCTCGGGGTACTTTGCACCGAAACGTTCCTCAAAATTATCGAACGCCTTGTCTGCATCAGCTCGATCTTCTGCCATCCGGATATCATGCAGACCCTGCTTCGCTTTCTCCTGGACAGACTTCGGCAGATAGTTCAGCACATTGCCGGTCTTGTGCATCCAGCAACGTTGAACGCCCGTCTCCGGATACACTTCCTCCACTGCGGCCCGGAAGCCCGGGGCGCCGTCTCCAATTGCCAACTTCGGGGGTTGGTCCAGACCCCGTTGTTTCAGAGACAGCAACACCTCACGCCAGCTCTGTTTTGACTGCCTGACACCATCTTCGATTGCCAGGAAGTGCTTGTGACCCCGGCTGTTCACGCCGATGATAACCAGGCAGCACAATCGGCCATCGTCGCCTCTGAGACCACTGTAGATGCCATCAGCCCGGATATGGACCCATTCATCAGACACCGCTCGAGTACACCATTGCTTGTATTCAGCTTCCCATTGCCGCTTCAAACGCCCCGCGACATTGGCCGGCAGCCCTTTAGCCTCGGGGCCGGCAATAGCTTCCGGTGCGCTCTGCATCTGGCCACTCGAAACACCCTTCAAATAAAGCCAGGGGTTCGCCGCGTCCAGCGTCGCCGTTCGCCGGATGCAGGGCGGTACAACCAGAGATTGAAAACATTCCGGCGTACCTTCACGGCTACGGATCTTCGGCACCTCGACGCTGACCTTGCCAACCCCTGTAATCACCTCTCGTTCGCGATGATGGCCACTGCGGACAACGCGCTGTCGTCCGTCAGCCGTTTTGTGACCATCAAACTTTGTCATCAACTCATCCGGCTCTGCCGGGACCGCTTCGGCGATTAACTGCTTCGCACCCGGTCTGAGTAGTTCTGTCAGTGGTTCAATTCCCTCCGGTCTACCCGGATCAATCACAGTATCTTTTGCCATGTGTGGCGGGCTCCTCTTGCTACTTTCGATTTCCAGACAAAAACGATTTCAGCAAGGCACGCCCCATACTTCAAATTCTTCCAGACACCAGATCCGGTTATAACTCTGGCCGTAGCGACCAGCTGGAATAATTGCGATTGGCGGTGATCAAAGTATAAGTCATAAAACTGTTTTCTTGTGCCGATAAATGGCAGGGAAAGGAAAAATGCGTTACAATATGCGCGAATAACAGGAAAGATCGACCATGGCACTATCCCGCAGACAATTTATGCACAATGCGCAGGCGGTTGGATTATTTTATGCAGCATTTGGCGTGGCCGGATGCGCGACGGCCAAGAGCGCAAATAGCGGTATGGCACTGGTGTCCGATCCCAAACGTCTTCTCGACTTGCCGGCGGGATTTTCTTATGTCGCGTTCGGCGAAACTGGGGGCAAAATGGCTGATGGCTTCTTCCGACTAGGTCGACATGACGGCATGGCCTGTTTCGCCGATCCCACTTCTGCAGACAAATGCATATTGATGCGCAATCACGAAAATTGATGCGCAATCACGAAAACTGGGTCAATGTCCCGACCGGAAGCCCGTTTGGCAAGGGCAATGAACTGCTGGATCGCGTGTCGAAAAAACAGCTCTATGACCGCAAGGTTGATGGCTCACCGTTTTTCGGCGGCGTAACCAAGGTTGTTTATGACCTGAAAAACAAACGCATGGAGAGCGATTATCTGGTCTTGACCGGAACGGCGGCCAATTGTGCTGGTGGCCCTACCCCATGGGGCAGCTGGCTAAGTTGCGAAGAACAGATGTTGAAGCCACCGCAGGAGGCACAAAAATATCACGGCTTTGTTTTTGAAACGCCATCGGCAGCGACCGGGCTGATTGATGCAGTACCCCTCAAAGACATGGGGCGCTTCGCCCATGAAGCCGTCGCGGTCGATCCATCCAGCAGCATTGTCTACATGACGGAAGATGATCGAAGCGGGCTTTTCTATCGCTTTCTGCCCAAGACCAATGGCCAGCTCAGGAAAGGTGGCGAGCTACAGGCACTTGCAATCAAGGGATGGAAATCGGCTGTCACCAACAATTGGGCAAAGGATTGGGGCGGCAATGATCCGGAAATCGCGGTCGGCCAGGAATTTGATGTCGAATGGATCGACATGAAAAAGGTCACCTCTCCCGATGGTGACCTGAACCGTCGCGGCCACGCAGCGGGAGCCGCACAATTCTGCCGCGGAGAAGGCATGGATTTCGGCATAAGACCAGGCAGCAATGTGGGGGAAGTTTTCTTCACCTGCACCCAGGGCGGAAAGGCGCGCACTGGACAGGTTTGGCGCTATACACCGGGTGGCGATGCCGATGAAGGCGGCAAGCTGACGCTGATCTACGAATCGCAAAGCGCCGACACGCTGGACCTGTGCGATAATCTGGCGCTGGCGCCGTGGGGAGATATTATCCTGTGTGAAGATGGCCTTGGCAGCCAGTATCTGCGCGGCCTGACGCCCGATGGCAAAATCTACGACTTCGCCAAAAACGCGCACAAAGATGAGTCTGAATTCTGCGGCGCTTGTTTCTCCCCCGATGGTCAGACAATGTTCGTCAATGTGCAGAACCCGGGTACGACCTTTGCGATTACGGAACCTTGGGAGAGTTTGCGGACTTAGCAATATTCGGTGATTCGACTCTCGGAAGCAGCTGATCTCTCTTTGGGCGAGATGTAACTAGCATCATGCTCGAATGGCAGTTTTTTGTTATTTTCCAGCGCGTTCAGTATTGACTGAAAATCAGTTTTTGGTCTGAAACCAAGCAGTCGCTCCGCCTTGGATGGATCGTAAACGCGTTCAATCTGATCCGGCAGTACCCAGCCCATCTGCGCATATAGTTCGGCTGCCTAGGGAAATTTCTTCGCAATCACGGACGGTGCACTTTCGATCAACCTGCTGATCTCGACCAGATTACCGTCCGGATCGTTGAAATAGACTGACATTATCTTTCCAATTGCGCCCTCGCGCTCAGCCGGTCCGATACGGATATCCACACCCTCTTTTCTCAGGTGAGCCACAACATCTTCAATTGGAACGTCGGTCAATATGCAGAAATTGCCACTGCCGGGAACGGTGTCTTTAGCGATATCCGGAGCCGTTGAGGCATCCTGAAGACTGATCTTGTGATCGCCGAAATGCAGCGACCATTTTCCTGGCCGTTCTTCTCGCAATTCCATTCCAAGAACACGTTCGTAATATTCACGAGTTGTTGCAACGTCCGCGACGCAGAGAACAATATGATCTAGCCGGGTCAGGGAAAATGGCGGTGGCTGGTTCATCCGCCTCCAATTAACTCTCGGCCAATCAACATCCGGCGGATCTCATTCGTCCCAGCACCAATATCGAGCAACTTGCTGTCGCGCCAGTAACGCTCAACGGGCCAATCGGTAGTGTAGCCCGCACCGCCCAGCGCCTGGATGGCTTCTTCGGCCACTTTCACGCTGTTCTCTGATGCCAGCATGATCGCTCCAGCGGCATCGAACCGCGTAGTCTGATCTGAATCGCAAGCCTTGTTGACTGCGTAGACATAGCTCCGCGCGCTGTTGAGGCGAACATACATGTCGGCAACTTTGGCCTGCATCAGCTGGAACGTGCCAATCGGTTTTCCGAACTGTTTGCGCTCGCGGACATAGGGAATAACGGTGTCGATACAGGCCTGCATCAAACCCAAGGGCAATGCGGCTAAAACGGCGCGTTCATAGTCGAGACCGCTCATCAGCACCCCGACACCGCCATTGACCGGACCCATCACATTTTCTTCGGGCACTTCGCAATCATCGAAAACCAGCTCAGCGGTTGGACTGCCGCGATGGCCAACTTTCTCGATATGTTGCCCGATGGAGAAACCCTTCATGTCTTTTTCAATCAAGAATGCTGTGATGCCACCGGACCCCTCATCCGGGCGTGTCTTTCCATAGACCACCAGCGTGTCGGCCTCAGTGGAGTTAGTAATCCAGAACTTTGTACCGTTAAGCAGGTAACCACCCTGCACTGCTTCAGCCTTGAGCTTCATCCCAACAACGTCGCTGCCCGCTCCTGCTTCGGACATGGCTAGTGAGCCAACATGTTCACCGGAAATCAGTTTGGGCAGATATTTCGCTTTCTGTTCAGCAGAAGCCCAACGGCGAATCTGGTTGATACACAGATTGCTGTGTGCACCGTAACTCAGACCGACGGAGGCACTGGCGCGGGAAATTTCTTCGACCGCAATCGCATGTTCCAGATAGCCAAGCCCCAGCCCGCCATCTTCCTCATCCACAGTAATCCCGTGCAGACCCAATTCTCCCATTTGTGGCCAGAGATCGCGCGGGAACCAGTCTTCACGATCGACCTTGTCGGCAATCGGCATGATTTTCTCTTCGGCAAACCGCCGCGTGGTGTCGCGGATCTGGTCCGCCATTTCACCGAGTTGAAAATCAAATTGTGGGGTGGCAATCATTGTGAGTCCTTTGAAATATTGTTGCGGCCGCTTTAGCAGAAGGTTTGGCGTTTTCCATATCATCAATCATTGCGCGAAAATAGCTGCCCTGCCATAGGCGCAGCCGATGCTTTATTCCCTCGCCAAACCGCTATTATTTCAACTCGACGCCGAACGCGCGCATAGAATGACCATTGGGGGGTTGAAGGCAGTGCCTGTGGGGCCAGCGCCAAAAAATGATCCTGTTCTGGCTACCAATGTCGCTGGCCTGACCTTCCCCAACCCAATCGGCATGGCGCCCGGTTTCGACAAGAATGGCGAAGTGCCAGATGCGCTAATCCGCTTGGGTTTTGGCTATGCAGAAGTCGGTACACTGACTCCGCTTCCGCAGGCGGGCAACCCCAGGCCCCGCGTTTTCCGGCTGATCGAAGACAAGGCGGTAATCAATCGTCTTGGCTTCAACAATCAGGGACAGGAAAAAGCCATCCCGCGTCTGAAACGGATGAAGGCTCGCATCGGTAAAGGCGTACTTGGCATCAATATTGGCGCCAACAAAGACAGCGAAGACCGGATTGCAGACTATGTAATCGGCGTGAAAAATATGGCGCCGCTGGCAGACTATCTGACCGTAAATATCAGTTCACCCAACACGCCGGGCTTGCGGGCGTTGCAGGATAAGGGTGCTCTGGAAGATTTGCTTTCTGCGGTGATGGAAGCACGTGGAAACGACACGGTACCGGTCTTTTTGAAAGTTGCTCCCGATCTGGAACCAGCCGATGTCGACGATATTGTGGATGTTGTAAGCCACCAGAATCTGGATGCAATTATCGTGTCCAATACCACTATCACCCGGGACAAACTGAAATCGCGAAATCAGAAGGAAACTGGAGGATTGTCCGGCGCACCGCTAAAAGACATGGCGCTCCAGCGACTAAAGGATTTTCGCAAGGCCAGTGACAGTAATATCCCGCTAATCGGCGTAGGCGGTATTTCGACAGCAGAAAATGCCTATGAACGCATCCGGGCAGGAGCTTCCCTCATCCAGCTCTACACCGGAATGATTTACGAGGGGCCGAGCATCGCGCGATGCATGGCCTCCGATCTCGCCAAGCTGCTGAAACGTGACGGTTTTGCATCTGTTTCCGATGCTGTGGGAACCGGCGACAAATAATTTGCCAAACCGCTGGCGCAGCCATACAAACTGAGCTTATGAAACAGCTTATCTCGTTTTTCGCAGTCGTCCTGCTGACCATTGTTCCAGCGCAGGCAAAACACCACGAAACCAAGAATATCGGTACCGCTGCTTCGGCCCATCCGGAAGCGACCAAAGCCGGCTTTGAAATGTTGCAGGCAGGAGGCTCTGCTACCGATGCAGCGATGGCAATGATGCTCGCGCTAACGGTTGTCGAACCGCAATCCAGCGGGATAGGCGGCGGCGGTTTTTTCCTCCATCACGATGCAAAACAGAACTGGATGCAGACCATTGATGGACGCGAAATGGCTCCTGCTGCGGCTGGAGCAAAACGCTTCCTCGATGAAGACGGCAAGCCAATGGGGTTCCGCCAATCGGTTCCTGGCGGCATTTCGGTCGGCGTTCCAGGCAATATGCGGCTGATGGAAATGGCCCACAAAAAATGGGGCAAATTGCCCTGGGAAGCGATTTTTGAACCAGCCATCAGATTGGCAGAAAATGGCTATGCCGTTACCGGCCCGCAGCATTTCTGGATGAAACGCCTGGGCGGATTGTGGGAGAATTTTCCTGAAATCCGCAAACTATATTGGCGTGATGGTGCTCCAGCGCCGGTTGGCACGATTATCAAAAATCCGGAACTGGCAGCTCTCCTGAAAGATCTGCAGGCCAATGGCGCAGATGCCTTTTATTCCGGCAAGACCGCCAAGGCGATTTCTGACGCGGTAGCCAAAGCGCCGCAAAACCAGACCGCAATAACCCAGGATGACCTTGACAATTATCACGCAATTTTGCGTGCGCCGGTTTGCTCGACTTACCGCGGGTATAAAATCTGCGGCATGGGACCGCCGTCTTCGGGCGCGACCACGGTACTCGGCATATTGGGCATGATTGAGAAATATGACCTAGCCAAACTCTATGCCGAGAGCCCGGCTCAGGCCTGGCATGTGATTGGCGAGGCCATGCGCCTTGCCTATGCTGACCGACAGAAATATCTGGGCGACAAGGATTTTGTCGCGGTCCCTGTCGACGGTTTGATCGACAAGGCCTATCTTGCGAAACGGTCGCAGATGATTGCCCCACAACGCGCGCGACCGACATTTCCTGATATTGAGACCTATCCGGCGGGTAATCCTCCCGGTGCGCAGGCGAGAACGCAGGCCGCATCTTCGGAAGTGCCCTCGACCACCCATTTCACCGCGGTTGATAGCGAAGGCAATGTCGCCAATATGACATCCACCGTCGAAGGCCCCTTTGGCAGCCAGTTGATTGCACGCGGTATGGTGCTCAACAACGAGCTAACCGACTTCACTTTCACTCCGGAAATTGACGGCGCACCAGTGCCAAACCGCGTACAGGCGGGCAAGCGCCCTCTTTCCTCCATGTCGCCAACCATAGTATATGACAAATCCGGACAGCCAATCCTCGCGCTGGGCTCCGCAGGTGGCAAACGGATCATCATGCATGTCACCAAGACGCTGATCGGTGTCCTAGATTATGGCAAGACGCTGGAACAGGCGATGGCGATGCCAAATATCTATTTCGGCGGCTCCGGCCTGTTAATTGAAAAAGATACCGATCTGGTGAAATTGCAAACAGAGCTCAGCAAATTGGGCCATATCGTAGTAACTTCAGGATTGCCGTCGAAACTGGCTGGTGCACAAAAAACCGATCAGGGCTGGGTCGGAGCTGCCGATCCGCGCAGTATTGGCCAAGCTGTAACCGAGCTTCCTTGATAACCAGTTGCTAACTCTACTATGGTGGAGCGAAACGATAATCTGAGAGGATATGAGGATGGCGAAGAAGAAAGCCAAGAACCGCTATCTGGAGTTTGATGACTTCGACAATTTGGTATCGATGTTTTTCCATCGCGCTGAACAGGGCGGCGACAAGCCTTTCCTGAGCGCCAAAATTGATGGCGAATGGCGACCAACCAGCTGGAACGAGGCCGCACGTCAGGTTGCGTCATTTGCAAAATCACTGAAGGATATTGGCCTGAAAAAGGGCGATCGAGTCATGCTGGTTTCCGAAAATCGGCCCGAATGGTGCATTGCCGATCTGGGCATTATGGCTGCGGGCTGTATCACGGTTCCCACCTACACAACCAACACGCCCAGTGATCATCAGCATATTCTCGATAATAGCGGCGCGCGTGCCGTCATCGTGTCGGACAGCAAGCTGGCGACCAACTTAATCCCGTCGGTTATCAAATCAGCCGATGCCGATATCGTGATTGGGATTTCTGATCTTAGAATCGGACAAACCGGTGACTTTGATATCCACCAATGGTCCGATCTGGTGCAGGGCAGCGATGAAGTCGTCGCCGAAGTCCGTGAAGGAACATCCTCAATTGCGCGCGATGAGACGGCTTGTATCATCTACACCAGCGGCACAGGCGGCAAACCGCGCGGCGTCATGCAGCATCACGGTGCGATCCTTCATAATGTCAAAGGTCCCGCAGAAGTGATCGAAAATGATTTTGGCTGGGACAAGGAAGTATTTCTCTCCTTCCTGCCACTCAGTCACGCCTATGAACATAGCGCCGGACAGTTCTTCCCAATTGGATTGGGTGCGGAGATATATTATTCGGAAGGTCTGGAAAAACTCGCCTCCAATATCGAAGAAGTCCGCCCCACCATCATGGTTGTCGTCCCACGCCTGTTCGAAGTCCTGCGCCAGCGTCTGATCAAGACCGTTGAGAAGCAGGGCAAGATGCCAAACTATCTTCTGGGCAAAGCACTGGCCATTGGCGAGCGGGAGGCTGGCGGCAAGAAACGCAAACGCGACAAGCCTATGGATGTGTTCCTCAACAAGACTTTACGGCCAAAAGTGCAGCAGCGTTTTGGCGGCCGGATCAAGGCGATGGTTTCTGGCGGCGCACCGCTCAATCCAGATATTGGTGTGTTCTTCCAGTCTCTCGGCCTCACCATGTTGCAGGGCTATGGCCAGACCGAATCCGGTCCAATCATTGCCTGTAATCGTCCGCGCACGGGCTTAAAAATGGATACGGTCGGCCCGCCGATGATCGATACCGAGGTTAAGATTGCCGAGGATGGTGAAATCCTAGTGCGCGGCGAACTGGTGATGCACGGTTATTGGCGCAACAAGCCGGAAACCGACAAAGTTTTAAAAGATGGCTGGTTACATACGGGCGATATCGGCCATATCGATGAAGCCGGCCGGGTGGCGATTACCGATCGCAAGAAGGACCTGATCGTTAATGACAAGGGCGATAATATCGCGCCACAAAAAGTTGAAGGCATGCTCACATTGCAACCGGAAATTCTTCAGGCGATGATTACCGGCGACAAACGCCCCTATATGGTTGGCGTTATTGTGCCGGACCCCGAATGGGCCCTGGAATGGTCTCGCGAGCAGGGCGTCGCTTATGATTTTATCAAGCTACAGGCAGACCCGCAGTTTAAAGCTGCGGTGCGCGAAGCTGTCGACCGGGTTAACAAGGACCTGTCGGTGATCGAAAAAGTCCGCCGGTTCGAATTTGCCGACGAGCCTTTTGCAATTGAAAATGAGGAACTGACGCCAAGCATGAAAATCCGGCGCCATGTGATCAAAGAACGCTATCAGGAGCGGTTGAATTCTCTCTATAAGAAGTAGATCGTTCCGATTAGCTGCTACTCTTGGTATATGGTACAAATTCACCAAATGCACAGCTGTCAATCGTACCACCAATCGAGTTGTCGACAACCCGAACAATTTCACCGCGACACAGCGATGATGTGGGCTTGCTGTAGACCAATATGTTGCGATCAGCATTACGGCAACCGCCATAAGGCTTATTGACATAAATGGTCTTGGCGTTGCGACGACTGCCGAAAATCAAAACATCATCGCTAGGCTCAGGATGCATTAAATTGCTTGCATATCGTTAAAGTTGTTGATTCAACATGCTTCACACAAAGGAGATGTTTGCATGAATGATTTACCGATGTTGAGCGAGGCACAGATACGCCGTATCAAGCCATATTTCCCGCTGTCTCACGGTGTCCCCGGAGTTGATGACCGACGGGTGCTCTCCGGGATAATCTATGTCATCAAGAACGGCCTTCGCTGGTGTGATGCTCCAGCGGGTTATGGTCCTCACAAGACGCTCTATAGCCGGTTTGTCCGGTGGAGTAAGCTGGGGGTCTTCAGTCAGATATTTGCAGCGCTGGTAAAACAGGCTGGTGAATCCGATGTGCTGATGATCGACGCGACGCACCTCAAGGCGCACAGGACAGCTTCCAGCCTGTTCAAAAAGGGGCTCTACCCAGATGTATCGGGCGCACCAAAGGCGGCCTGAACTCCAAACTACACGCCGTTTGTGATGGCGAAGGCAGGCCTGTTGCGCTGTGTCTGACCGAAGGCCAGATGAGCGACCACAAGGGCGCAAAGCTGCTCTGTCCGGCGCTGCCTGAACGCGCCTGCGTGATGACCGGTGACAAAGGCTATGACAGCGATGAATACCGCGCCGCCCTCAAGGCCAAGGGCATCACACCGTGCATCCCGCCGCGAAAGGGGCGCACAATGCCCGCGCACTTCGACAAACAGCTCTACCGGCAACGCCACAAGGTCGAGAACATGTTTGGAAAACTCAAAGACTGGCGGCGTATACACACGCGCTATGATCGAAGGGCAGATACCTTCATGGCCGCCATAACCATCGCTGCTATCTGCGCCTTCTGGATCAATTAATGAATCCTGAGCCTAATCACCGTCATGTTGCGCTGGGCATGGTTTGGAATACAACTGAGCGGTTTACCCGCTGTTCTTCCTTCCATGCGTTTGTCAAATTTCGCCTGCTCTTTTTCGGTCAGTTTAACTTGCTCACCGCTGGTTGCGGGTGCCGCCAACAACATCGCTGCAGGCAATGCCAATAGAAGTTTATTCATGCCAGTACTCCTGTGTTTCCGCCCCATCGAGTAACTTTATATCACAAAATGGGCTTAACGTGAAATGAAGCTTGGACAGAAGGTCAAAAATTGTCCTTCGCGGTGCGTCTTTCGGCCAATATCTCCACCGACTTTGCACGCATGAACGGATTAGTTGACTTCTCCAATGCAATGGTTGTCGGCACGGTTGCTTCACCGCGTTCACGCAGAGTCATGACTTCAGCCATGCGTTCCTTGAGCGCCAGATTATCCGGTTCGGCGACCAAAGCGTATTCCCCATTGGCCTGCGTATATTCGTGCGCGCAATAAACTCTGGTTTTGTCCGGTAGCTGCTCCAGCTTGCGCATGTTCGTGAACATCTGATCCGGTGTTCCTTCAAACAGGCGCCCGCACCCCATAGCAAATAGCGTATCACCCACAAACACGGCATTCTCGGACGGGATATGGAATGCGATATGGCCAGAGGTATGCGCCGGTACATCGATAACACCCGCAACGACATCGCCTAGCTGCATCTTATCACCTTCCTTGACCATCATATCAAGCGTTGGAATGCGTTCCCTTTCCGCCTCCGGGCCAGTAATATGGCAGCCGGTCGCTGCCTTGATGTCGGCATTGCCGCCGGTATGATCGGGATGCCAGTGGGTGTTCCAGATCTGGGTGATTTTCCAGCCCCGCTTTTCGGCCTCCCCCAGCGGGGCATCGGCAACGGCGGGATCAACTACTATCGTCTCACCGGAAGCGGGGTCGTGAACAAGCCAAATATAGTTATCGGACAGGACGGGAATTCGGATAATCTCAAGCATGTGCGGCAATTTATGCTGCAATACCAAACTTGTCGATGGTTAACCGGAAAATAAGCATTTTACACTATTTGACAGATAGTTGCGTCAATATTCATGCTTGAGAGGAAGGATGAAGCCTTGCGGATTGCAAGTCTTTTGCTGTTGTTGTTCTGGACGGCTGTAGTTTCGTCCCCAGCAAACGCGACTGCATCAGACGTAGCCAATTGCACGGCACAAACCTCTGCTAAAACCAGTTATGAGCAGATTATCACTGGCAGCATATCCAAAAATTGTGGTAATAACCGATGGTCTATCGAGGGACCTAGAGTTTGGCTGTTCTTCGATAAAAAGGCGATCCATGATCACCAATCCAAACTGAAATTGCGCACAGATCTGAATCGGTTTACCAACCTAACAATCTATTCGCGTGATAAAGCAGGAAACGTCGCATCGCGTCACTGGAAAGCCGAAGAAGCAGTCAAGAATTGGCGGACTGGGTCACTAATGGATTTACAGCTGCCACAGGTGGATGGCGAAATCATAGAAGTCGCCGTTGCAATTGATCATCCGTGGATGAGTTCTATGATGACAAAAGCTGTCATTACCAACGATACCGGGCACAGCGGTCAATCAATCAAAGTTCTTTTCATTATTTGTATCTTTATCGGTCTCGCCTTGGCGCCCCTCATATACAATCTGGCATTTTATAAGGCTCTGCGAGAACCGTTTCTGCTCTGCCATCTGGGAATGACTTTCTTCTGTCTCGCGTATACCGGGTTATCTTCCAGTCTCGCCTATCATTTTCTGTCAGAACCACCGCTATTTCTGTTGACTGTGCTTACACCGTTCGCATTCTCGGCCGCTGTGTCATTTGCATCTCTGTTTGCCGCAAGCTTTATTGAAGCAGAAAACCTTTCTCCGACAATGCGCAAAATGCTAAAACTAGGGTCTGTTGACAATCCGCGCCTAGCAATGAGCGTTGCGGTGAGATACCAGTTGGCGGCATAGCTGGTGTCGGTCTTGTCGTATCGGGTTGCTATACCTCTGAATTTCTTGATCTTTGCGAAGTAGTTTTCGATGAGATGACGCCACTTGTACATGTGCGCATCGTAGTCTCGCTGCACGTTTCGGTTTGCTTTGGGCGGGATGACAGCAGCAGCGCCTCGCGTGTCGAGGTCCTGCAGGAGCCAGTCAGCGTCGAAAGCCTTGTCGGCCAGAAGCGCTCCAAATGAGACCTCATGGATCAACGGAGCCACCCCCTTCATATCGTGCGGCTGTCCGGGCAGAAGCAGGAACCGCAGCATATTCCCGAGCGCATCCACCAGTGCGACGATTTTGGTTGTCAGCCCGTCACGAGACCGCCCGATGGCCTGATGCTGAGCCCCCTTTTGCGCCCGAAGCCTTCTGATGGGCCTGGACAATCGTTCCGTCGATGAGAACATATTCGAGGTCTGGCTCACCATTCATGCCATTGAAAAGACTCTCGAAAATGCCTGCTTCCGCCCACCGGCGAAACCGCTTGAACACCGTATTCCACTTCCCGAATTCACCGGGCAGGTCACGCCAGGGTGCCCCTGTCCGGACCCGCCATAGTATCGCCTCCATGAAACGCCGGTTATCGCGACCCGTCGCGCCCGGGTCCCCGGCCTTGCCTGGCAGGAGCGGCGCAATCTTTTTCCAAAGCTCATCCGAAATAACAAAACGCTCTTCGTTCATTCAAACCTCCATTTGGGAAGCTTGAAGCAGAGTTCAGCAAGTTTGGAAACCCCGAATGTCAACAGGCCCTAGTGCCTATCTGGCTTATGGGAATGATGGTTGTATCGAATATTCCCACAGAATTTATGCGCCCGCACGCCAATCAGCTTTATTATTTGTCTTTTGCTCCGGTATTGATCCTATTTATTGCCGCCATCGCACAAGCACTTAGACGCAACAGTCGGGCCGCTCGCATCCAGCTGGCTGCGTGGACACCAATATTGCTGGTTAGCTGTGAACGATTGGGCCGTGGTTTGGCGCTTTATACCGCTCCTCATTGGTTCGATCATCTCCTATATGCTGGGGTCGCAATCGAAATAACCATCACATCTCTTGGTGTTGCGGAACGATTTGTTACGATTAAACGCCAACGGGATAAAGCCCGTGTGCAAGCGCATATTCTGAAAGAACTGGCTGATACCGATCCCTTGACCAACCTGATAAACCGTCGTGGTATCGAGCGGGAATTCAAAAATGAAAGAAACAATATTACCGCTATGGCCCTTATCGATCTTGATTTTTTCAAAGACGTGAACGACGAGCATGGTCATGACATTGGAGACCGGGTATTGGAGGCGGTTGCTAGCGCCCTTGCGGCTAGCAAAACAACTATTTCTGGAAGAATTGGTGGCGAGGAGTTTATCTTGCTTATCCGCCAATCCAACGCTGTACAGGAAGCAGAACGTCTGCGCCGCACAATAACGCAGCAAGTTGCCCACCAAGTCACGGGACTGTCAAAACCAGTTACCGCAAGTTGCGGGCTGCTGCACCTTGGGGACAATTCAAAGTCTCGTGATTTTGGGCAGATATATTCAGATGTGGACAAGCTGTTGTATTAGGCAAAAAAATCTGGCCGAAACCAGCTAACTTGCAACGATGCTCCAGTCAGAGAACTGCCACTACCCTGCCCTGAATATGAAAGGTCAGCTGCTTAGCCTCTTTCCTACCACTCCCCAGTATTTTCCATGCTCGCCCACGGTTCCTGCGGCGTTAGATTCTCGCCCTTCTGTAACAGTTCCACCGAAATATTATCAGGCGACCGGACAAAGGCCATATGTCCATCGCGGGGCGGACGATTGATCGTAACGCCCGCATCCATCAATTTCTGACAAAGCTTGTAAATATTGTCGACGCTGTAGGCCAGATGACCGAAATTACGACCACCACGATATTGTTCCGGTTTGCCGCCATCTTTCGGTGGCCAGTTATAAGTTAGTTCCACCTCTGCGACGTCTTTTTGTCCTGGAGCGGCGAGAAATATCAGCGTGAAACGCCCAGCCTCAATTTCATATCGCCTTACTTCTTCGAGACCGAGTAATTTGAAAAAAGCGACAGAAGCATCAGGATCGGTAATCCTCAACATGGTGTGCAGATATTTGATGGTCATTTATCACTCCATTCATCGCTATCCAAAAACGGTTCATCGCAGATAACGCAATTCGGTTCCGGGTCGTTTGGATCAGCCTAATGGGCTTTTTGAATGAGGGAAAGAGAGATGGGTGAGAAATTTATCGAGAACAAAAACAAGATTTGGCTGGCCAGCGCCGGCATCCTCTCCATCGGCCTGATCGCCGGTGGCTATCTGATGGGTGACGGGCTGTTGCGGTCGAAAAAGGCAGACCGCAGTGTGACCGTACGCGGCCTTGCGGAACGCGAAGTGACCGCCGATCTCGCGACCTGGACAATTGCTTACAGCGCACAATCTTCTGATCTGCAAAGCGCACAGGCCGATATCGACCGGGACACCAAAGCAATAACCGGTTTTTTTGGGGAACTGGGATTCAAGGGAGAAGCACTGAAACCAACCGGAGCCAATGTGAACCAATATAGTTCAAGCGGCGTACCACAATATACCATCCGTCAGCGCCTGTCGCTACGCACCGATGACATTGAAAAAGCTCAAGCCGCGGTGGCACGCCAGTTTGATCTCGTCCGCCGCGGCGTGGTGCTCGAAGACGGCTCTGGCATGAGCTATACTTTCACCAAGCTGGACGAGATTAAACCGGAAATGGTTGCCGAAGCCACCAAGGACGCCCGCAAATCCGCCGAGCAATTTGCCTTGGACAGCGGCACCGATGTCGGCAGTATAAAATCCGCCACCCAGGGCTATTTCAGCATCTCCTCCCGCGACGGCGATGGTGGCGGATATGGTGTCAGCGACACCCCCTACAAAAAGGTACGTGTGGTCACGACGGTGAATTTTTATCTGGATTGAGTTGGTGGTAGTTTGTGTCTGTCTTGTATCCGCACCAGTAATAGAGTCCGCAGGATATAGCTGACGCCGGGATTCATGAGTTCAAGAATCTGTTTTCCTGCTTGTCCCGGCTTTTGCTAAACTCGCGTTACATCTTACCCTGCCGGTGTTTCGTATCTTTTTATCAGCCGGTAAAGATATTTTTCCAATCCCTGTTACCCATAGAAATTGGATAATTGTTGGGTCAATCTGGCGGATTAAGTGGAGCAATCGCCCACGCGCTTTGCGCCAATATCCATGGCGAGCTTGTTTGTTTCGCCATTTTCCGGGTTTTTCATATCAAAAGCCATCTGACTGTCATAGCCATCGGATTTCGCGGTGCCGGTCATCGTCACTATGACATCGCCTTGCGCGGTTCCCTTGCACTGCAATTCAAGATCAAGACTGTTTGCCGAACCTTCATCCCTGACTGTCTCACAATTACCGCCCAGAAGACCCGCCATTTGGGAAGCGGCTTCTTTCCACTGGCTTTCACCCTGCTCAGCACTCATGCAGAACTTAGTACCAATGCTGTTACCTGCCTCTTCCATCTGCCGGATCATTTCAGCCTTGGCGTCGCCTTCCAAACCTGCAAGCTCTAGCGCGGTTATTTTCATCGACTGCTGATATTCACCCGGTTCGGGAGTAGCCTCATTGCTGCCACAAGCTGCCAGGATGGTGACGCCAGCTAAAATCGATATAGTTTTGAGATGCTTGATCAAGGGAATCACTTTCCAAATTACTTGTTCGCCAATCCTAAACGGCTAGCCGGCTATTTGAAAGAAGGAGGGCCGTTTATTCTTCCACTTTGGTGACCAGCTGACCCAGATATTTTCGGGCAATCTTGGCCGAGCGGCTTTCGGCGCTGATTTCAATCGCCTTTTCCCAATTCGCTTTTGCGTTGACCGTATCGCCGGCTTCATAAGCAATATTGCCGGCTTCAAGCGCGATAGCCGGATCCCCCGGTGCACGTTTGTCGGCCTCTGCAATGTCGTTTTTGGCAAGCACCAGATTCCCCATCCGCCGCGCAAGCGTTGCTGATAGCAACCAGCCCAGCGGATCCTCCGGTGCCAGTTCATGAACCATAGCAAATTCGGCTTTTGCTGCCGGATAGTCCTCAAGCGCGACATGCGCTCGCGCCCGATCCAGATGGACCAACCCCTTTGCCAACCCTTTGAGCGTACCCTGCACCAGTGCAGAATTGAGATATTCCAGCGCCTTTTGCGCCTCGCCACCGGCCAGCGCCGCATTGCCTGCCTGCGCCCAGAATTTGGCGATACGTTTGTCCTGAGCGACTTCCGCTTCCTGAGCCGCAGCCACAAAAGCCTGCGTAGCGGCAGACCAGTTTAATTGTTCGGCATAGGCAAACCCAAGGCAGTGCCGGGCCAGAAAACCGCCACCTTCGATCAGCCATTGATTGGCGTCAGAAACGCCGTTTTGCGGATTATCCAAAGCAAGATCGAGACATCGGTTAAACCGCTGCTCTGCCGGATTTTGCCGCTTAACCGGTTCCAAAATTTCCGGCGCCGGCGAGCCATATGGCGTGACCGATTGTACAGCGATAAAGATAAGAGGAGTAAACAAGGGAGTTCCTGGGATTGTTAGTCCAGTCGCGCAATCACATCGATCAAAAGCTCGATATCCTGATCACGTGACAGGCGGTGATCACCGTCCTTTACCAGATGGACCTGCACGTCATCTGAACGCATTTTTTTGGCGATTTCCAGAGCATAAGCCCATGGCACATCCTCGTCTTTCTGACCATGGAGTAACCGTACGGTGCCATCAAAGGCAATCTCCTTTTGCAGCAGACGGTTGGCCTCGCCAGACTGCCAGAAGACATTGGTCGTGACGTAGGGTTCGTCCGAATATTCGCTATGCTCTTCCAGCTTGCCATCGCGCAGGATGGTCATCTTGCCCTCCTGCGAAAAACCCCAATCGGTAAAGTCGGGAGCCGCCGCGATACCGACCAATTGTTTGACCCGCATTGGCCGGGCCAATGCCACAAGCAGCATCAGCCAGCCGCCCATAGACGAGCCGATCAGCGTGATTGAGCCGGAAGTCACTTCATCAATCAGGAACAGCACATCATCGCGCCAGTCAATCAGGCTCTGTTCTTCAAACTCGCCGCCGCTGGCCCCGCATCCGGCATAGTCAAGGCGTAGCATGGCTCTGCCTTGCTCCTTCGCCCAGGCATCAACCGCCAGCGCCTTGCCACCCTCCATATCCGACATATAGCCGGGCAGGAAAACCAGTGTGGTCCCATTCACGTCATCTTTGGGCCGGGTGTGACAATATGCGAGTGTCGAACCACTGGGGCGATCTAGATATTTAATGTCATCTTCCATTTGGCCGCTCTATTATGTGACGGCGAAATAGACAATTCCCAAACAGAGAAAAGCGATAATCAGCATGCCGATATTGCTTAGCAACGGCTGCTTTCGCTGCGGAAGAAGATTGGACAATTCGGGCGGCAAGTCGCCCTTGAAACCAAGCCGCCATTTCGGGCGGTCCTTGAGGCCATCCTCGAGACCAAAGACCTCGCTCTCGCCCTCGCGGCCCTTATACACCAGATCGCCGAAGAAATAGGCCTCGCTGCGCCATTGCCGTTCGTAGAGAACGAATGTCTTGCCAATCGTCTCGATCCGCACACGCCGTTTCAGCGCATTGTCCACATCAGTGTGCCAGGCGGTAAATGGCTCGGTCATTTCTCCAACCTATCTCTCCGGCAAAGAAAGGCAAGCACCCGGCGAAGATTTTCTTTGGTAACCAGATCCGCCGAACCATCGAACCCCTGTGCATAAGGAGAATATACATGACCAAGACACTGATTACCTATGCATTATTATCGACCGTTTTGCTTTCCGGCGTTACGCCGGTTCTGCTAACAAGCGCCGCGACCGCACAATCCACCATCAGTAAAAGCGGCAGTTTTTCCGGCGCTGGCAGCAAGACGGGTCAGGGCACCGTAACCATGACGCATAATGCAGACGGTTCGGCAACTTTGACCTTTACTGGCTTTCAGGTATCGAAAGGACCGGACTTGCGCGTCTGGCTTTCCAACGCCAATTCCATCAACAAATCCGGGGATGTAAAGCGCGGGCAATATGTCGAGATTGCGAAGCTGAAAAGCAGCAAAGGCGAACAGAGCTACACAATCCCAGCTTCGGCGTTGAAAAACGGATTTGATCAGGTTGTGATCTGGTGCAAACCATTCGGTGTTCTTTTCGCTCACGCCAAACTTGGCTGATCGGGAACCTCAATCCCGCTGGAAAACCTCTTCGATTGTCATCTCGAACAAATCGGCAATTTTGAAGGCCAGCGGGAGTGAGGGGTCATATTTCCCCGTCTCGATCGCGTTGACGCTCTGGCGCGAAACCCCGAGATGACTGGCCAGATCAGCTTGGGACCAGTCCCGCTCGGCGCGAAGAACCTTTAGCCGGTTCTTCATGTATTGAGTCCTCGCCACCGGTAGAAAAAGTAACCGAGTGCCCATGCCGTCATCATGACGCTAAATATATCCTTGATACTCAGGGCGGGCAGCCATTCTGAGTTATTGTCAAAAGTAGTGTCTGGCAAGTTAGTCATGCGGCTGGCATGTCGTCCTCGTTCACCTCGCTTCCATCTTTAGACTTCACGCCTTCAACCACCTTCGCCAGGTGTCTGAAGCCTCTCAATTTGCGCCAGGAATCTTCTGCGCATAATCCCATCTTGCAGACCATCGTCAACATCGTATTGCGCGTGACACAACCTTTGGCTTGGCGTGTTCCATGCCGGAACGTCGCAAAACTCGACTCAATGACATTGGTTGTCCTGATACGGGTCCAGTGTTCCGCTGGAAAGTCATGAAATGCCAGCAACGCGTCACGGTCTTTCGATAAGCATTCCACCGCCTCGGGGTACTTTGCACCGAAACGTTCCTCAAAATTATCGAACGCCTTGTCTGCATCAGCTCGATCTTCTGCCATCCGGATATCATGCAGACCCTGCTTCGCTTTCTCCTGGACAGACTTCGGCAGATAGTTCAGCACATTGCCGGTCTTGTGCATCCAGCAACGTTGCCAGCAACGTTGAACGCCCGTCTCCGGATACACTTCCTCCACTGCGGCCCGGAAGCCCGGGGCGCCGTCTCCAATTGCCAACTTCGGGGGTTGGTCCAGACCCCGTTGTTTCAGGGACAGCAACACCTCACGCCAGCTCTGTTTTGACTGCCTGACACCATCTTCGATTGCCAGGAAGTGCTTGTGACCCCGGCTGTTCACGCCGATGATAACCAGGCAGCACAATCGGCCATCGTCGCCTCTGAGACCACTGTAGATGCCATCAGCCCGGATATGGACCCGTTCATCAGACACCGCTCGAGTACACCATTGCTTGTATTCAGCTTCCCATTGCCGCTTCAAACGCCCCGCGACATTGGCCGGCAGCCCTTTAGCCTCGGGGCCGGCAATAGCTTCCGGTGCGCTCTGCATCTGGCCACTCGAAACACCCTTCAAATAAAGCCAGGGGTTCGCCGCGTCCAGCGTCGCCGTTCGCCGGATGCAGGGCGGTACAACCAGAGATTGAAAACATTCCGGCGTACCTTCACGGCTACGGATCTTCGGCACCTCGACGCTGACCTTGCCAACCCCTGTAATCACCTCTCGTTCGCGATGATGGCCACTGCGGACAACGCGCTGTCGTCCGTCAGCCGTTTTTTGACCATCAAACTTTGTCATCAACTCATCCGGCTCTGCCTGGACCGCTTCGGCGATTAACTGCTTCGCACCCGGTCTGAGTAGTTCTGTCAGTGGTTCAATTCCCTCCGGTCTACCCGGATCAATCACAGTATCTTTTGCCATGTGTGGCGGGCTCCTCTTGCTACTTTCGATTTCCAGACAAAAACGATTTCAGCAAGGCACGCCCCATACTTCAAATTCTTCCAGACACCAGATCCGGTTATAACTCCAGAAAATTCAATTGACCGGTGTAAGTTCCATTACATCGACCTGGCTTTCATAATATGGATAGGGAAAAACCATCCGCCAGCGGTCCTTGCCGATGCGCTGAACAACGGCCGCCTGATCTCGCTCGGGCGTTTTACCATATGGGGTTAGTGCATTTTCATAGCCATACATCAACGTACCAAGATAAATCGATTGCTTGCGGCCAACTTCATATATCCAGCCTATGGTCATTTGCGATCCGGTCAGCTTTGTGAAATGTTTGCGTCCAACCATATCGGTAATTCGGCATCTAAATTCCGGATAGTCTATATAAGGCAAGCCGCCGTCAGGATTGCCATCAAGCTTGGTAATTGAGCAGTTATAAAGACCGGCTGGAATGTTGCTATCCGGCTTTGCAGCAACATTTTCAAATAGGGGCGCACGCTTTTTCACATCTGAATCATGACCGCCGTTGATAGCTCCATCGCGACCAGTTTTGAGAGCCTTCTCCCAATCGTCTAGCCGCTTTACATCGGCCTCTGTTGCCTGTTCACGCCATTGAGACTTAAGATGAGCGGTATCAGCTGATGCTGCCATGACAAGTAATGCTAATGCAATCATTGCGCAGTCCATCCGCCGTCTATGGAAATATTCGCACCAATGATAGATCGCGCGTCATCCTTGCAGAGAAACACCGCCAGCGCTCCTATCTGTTCGATCTGGACAAATTCCTTGCTGGGTTGCGGTGCCAGCAGAACGTCGTTGATCACCTCTTCCCGCGTCAATCCTCTCACTTCCATGGTAGCAGGAATCTGTCCCTCGATCAGAGGCGTCCAGGTGTAACCCGGCGAGATTGTGTTCACCGTTATACCCTGTTGGGCAACCTCCAACGCGATGGTTTTGCTGAACCCCGCAATTGCGTGTTTCGCAGCGTTATAGGCCGATTTGTAGGGACTGGCGACTTTGCTGTGCATTGATCCGGTGTTGATAATCCGTCCCCAGCTATTTTCCTTCATGCCCGGAAGTACAGCCTTGGTGGTGTGGAAGGCACTGTTCATGATGATGTCCATGATGTCATTCCATTTGTCCTCGGGAAACTCATCAACCGGCGAGACAAATTGGATGCCGGCATTGTTGATCAGGATATCAACTGCACCCAGTTGATCGGCACAATCGCTGCACATCTGCCTGATTTCTTCCGGCTTGGTCATATCGGCATTGCTGTAAAGCGCCTTAGTTCTGCTGAGTGTTTCCAACTCCTGACGCAGTATTTCAATTTCACCTTCATCACCAAAGCCGTTGATCATTACTGAGGCTCCCTCAGCGGCGAGCGCCTTTGCATAGCCAGCGCCAATGCCTGACGTCGAACCGGTAATGAGCGCCGTTTTGCCTTTTAAGAACATCAGTTTCTCCTTTGGCCGAACTGTAAAACTCTGGATCACGACTGCAATGGCTTTTTGTAAAACAATTGTTCGATGCTTGCGCTTTTTGTGGATTCAGGCGAATTGAGATTCGAATGAGGAGATAAGCAATGCGTTTGGACGATCTGGATCCCAGCAAAAATGTCCGTGACCATGGACGCAGCGGTGGCCGTGGAATGGGTGGTGGTGGCGGAGGATTGGGACTAATCCTTAGCTTTCTCCCGATGCTGCTGGGCCGCAAAATGGGTTGCGGCACCGTACTGTTACTGGGTGCCGGTGCACTGGCTTTTCTTTACTTCACCGGCGGAGGTGGCGGATTGCTTGGCGGGGGCTCGGGTTCTTCATCCGGCGATGCAGTGGCTTATGATACGAAAAGCGAGCAATTTGCTGGTCGCGTATTGGCGTCTACCGAGCAAACATGGTCGAGACTATTTCAGACAAATGGAAGTACCTACCGCCCGCCGACATTAAACTTTTACGAGGGCGGAGTAGAGTCTCGCGGTTGCGGCGCGGCCAGTTCAGCGGCCGGACCTTTTTATTGCCCAGCCGATCAAGGAATTTATCTCGACACGTCATTTTTCAAGGAAATGGAAACACGGATGGGTGCCAGAGGCGACTTTGCACAGGCTTATGTGATCGCCCATGAAGTGGGTCATCATATTCAAAATCTGAGTGGAGTCGCTGATCAAGTTCGCAACCAGCAGGCCCGAGTTGGCAAGGCCGATGGCAACGCCCTTCAGGTTCGCATGGAGCTGCAGGCCGATTGCTATGCTGGTGTCTGGGCCGCGCAAAATGCTGAACGAATGGAACCGGGTGATGTCGAAGAAGGATTAAATGCTGCCCATGCTATCGGCGATGATACATTGATGCGAGGGGCCGGTCAGCGACCAATTGAAAGCATGTTTACCCATGGTAGCTCGGAACAACGGATGGCGTGGCTCCGCAAGGGCATGCAGTCTGGCGACCCGGCCTCGTGCGATACGTTTGCACGAGGCGCGGTGCGCTAGACTTTTGCATTAGCCAGTTTTTGGCCGTTTTAGGGTGCTTGACCAGTCAAGCCGCCGGGTGACGTACATGACGCCAGCCAGTGCAGCAAAGATCAGCAGCGATCCGATGAGCAGTGAATAGGCTTCAAGGCTCAGCAATATGTAGATCGCTCCATAAAGAGCCGCCAGCAAACCGCCTATTATTGAGGCCCTTCGCCAGCTGGCAAGGACGGATGCGGAATAAGCTGTGATCAATCCAATTGTCGCAGCCGAAGCAGCCACAAATGCCAGCGCAAAACCGATAATCTCGGCAAAGGCGAGCAGCAGCACGAAGAACAGCACCAGCGCCGCACCCATCAATATATATTGAACTGACGATATTCGAATCCCGCCGATCAAATCGAACAACAGAAAGGCGACAAAAGTAAAACCGATGATCAGGAAGCCATATTTGGCGGCCCGGTCAACCTGTCCATAGAGATCAACAGGCTGGATCAGACTGACTGTCGCGCTGGCCGGGACATTGCTGCTCGGATCATAATAGCGCGCCTCAGTAGCCGATCCCGGCATAACTTGTTGCCGTGCCTCTTTCGAAACAAGTGATGTGCCCAAAGCCAGATTGGTAATCACATATTTAGCTTCAAAACCATCCGCAGAAATAGTCCGGCTTTCTGGTAGGAAACTACCTGCAAAGCTCGGATGTGGCCATTTCGACTGAACTGTCCATTCGGTCTGTCCGGCGTGCGGTGCAACAGTAATGCTCTCGTTACCCTTAAAACGCACCGCAAATTCGGCCGACATTTCGCCATCTCGAATTTTGCTGGCGTCCACCCAGGCAAAGAAACCGCTATTGCCAGATTCGCTCAGGCCTTTGCCCGGTTTCAATGTCAGCGTTTGACCGTCCAGTGTTACCTTATTGTCGCCAGACAATCCGCGCGCGTCGGATAGACCAAAACGTAGTTCGGCACGCTCAAAGTCAATATCGTCTATCGCTATTCCGTTGCGGTCAAAATCGTCCGGCAGTTTGAAACGTGCCGTACCAGTGACATTGGTATCGTAAACCACCACTTCATAGATAGCGCGTTTCTTGGTCTGTGGTTTCAGGCTGCTGTCGAGCTTGATAGTCTCTGGCGCCACATAGAGTTCGCGCTTCACTGTGTTCGTGCGAGTTACAGTCTTGCCATCCTGCTCAACCGTTTCCTGAACCTTGGCCGTGTATGGCAGGACCAGTTTGGGGCCAGAAAATACCTGCTCCCCTCCCCAGCCGGATACAATGCTTTGCTGCGCTGTTTCACTCTGGCTCTGACGGTCGTAAACCAGCAACCAGGTTGCAAAAAGTGGTATGGTAAGCAGAAAGCCCAGCGCCAGTACAATAAGGAATTTGGCTCCGGGGGATCGCTCCGGTTTCGGTGGTTCGGGTTCATCTTCTTGTATATCAGTTATTTACTTCCCTTTCAGTTCGCAACCCATTGCCAGCAATGGCTGCTTGCTCCACGCCCGTGATCGTCTAAAAACGTCAAAGAAACACTCCACCCTCCACGACGAGTCGAGGCACACGTGCACTGAATCGAAAGGCCCTTATGAATATTGCGGATTGCCACAATGTGAACGACTTTCGCGCACTGGCAAAAAAACAACTGCCTTTTCCGATTTTTGATTATATCGACGGCGCGGCAGACGATGAGGTGACCCGGCGACGAAACACGGCGGCCTATGAAAATTGCGATCTCGTTCCCAACGTCCTCGCTGGAGTCGAACAAATAGACCTAAGCACAACGGTGATGGGTAGGAAACTGGAGATGCCACTTTTCTTGTCACCAACCGCATTGCAACGCTTGTTTCACTGGCAGGGAGAGCGGGCCGTTGCGCGAGCGGCAGAAAAATTTGGAACTTTCTTTGGTATCAGTTCGCTTGGAACCGTCAGCATCGAAGAGATTGGCGAGAGCATTAGCTCACCCAAAATGTTCCAGATCTATGTGCATAAAGACAAAGGCCTCAATCGCTCGATGGTGGAGCGTTGCAAAGCCGCCAAGTTTGATGCCCTTACGCTTACAGTAGACACTATTGTCGGCGGGAACCGGGAGCGGTGTTTGCGCTCCGGATTTACCAGTCCACCCAGGATCACGCCGACCAGCTTCTGGAGCTACGCCGCGAAGCCCGGCTGGGGTATGAACTACATGTTCCGAGAGAAGTTTGAACTCTCCAACCTGAAAGATCATGTTTCGGAAGGAACCAGCGTCCCAAAATCTGTCGCCGACTATTTCACCAATATGCTCGACCAGTCACTTGACTGGAAAATGGCGGAGGAGATCGCGAAAGACTGGAATGGAGAGTTCTGCCTGAAAGGGATCATGTCGGTCGCGGATGCCAAACGCGCGGTCGATATTGGTGCAACGGCGATTATGGTCTCCAATCATGGCGGTCGGCAACTGGATGGCAGCCGTGCTCCGTTCGACCAACTCGCTGAGATTGTCGATGCCGTCGGAGATAAACTCGATGTGATATGTGATGGCGGCATTACTCGCGGCAGCCATGTCTTGAAGGCACTTAGTGTTGGCGCAAAAGCATGCTCCGGTGGGCGGCTTTATCTTTATGCGTTGGCCGCTGCTGGACAACCGGGGGTTGAGCGAATCCTTTCTTTACTGCAAGCTGAGATTGAACGCGACATGAAGCTGATGGGTGTCACGGCAGTTAATCAACTGAATCGAGACAATCTGCGGTTTCGTTAAAACCGTGTTCAGGGGATCAAAATGAAGAAAATAAGGCACTTGGGCGGCCTGTTCTTGGCTATGTCCATCATAACTACACCGGCCTTTGCGCAGCAAGGCACCAAAAAAGGATCTACGGTGGAAGAGACCGGTGACAAGATCACCGAACCGTTTGATGGCAAGGAAGTCCCGCAAAAACTCAAGGATATCCGAAAAAACCCTTATAGCTTGAACGGTCTTCGCAGTTGTTCGGCAATCCAGCGAGAAGTGCGTGAACTTAATGCCGTTCTCGGACCCGATGTGAATGAGAAGGTGGACAAGTCCAAACGAAAAAAGCGTGAAGAAACGGCCGGTAGAGTGGCCGGAAGTGCGGTTGGTTCGATCATTCCCTTTGGCGGTCTGATCGGCGAGGTTACCGGCGCAAACGCAGAACGGCGACGTTATAATCGCGCGGTTTATGCTGGCACAGTCAGAAGGGGATTTCTGAAAGGCGTCGGCCGCGAACGAGGATGCGGGGCGTCAGCTCGGCCATAGGAGTAAAGAATAAAAACTACCTTGGGGGCAGCAAGGGAGAGAAAAATGCATAAGGCAAGCACCGCTTTGGCTGGCGTCGCTTTGATCGGGAGTTGGAGCATATCTGCTGCGGCAGAAACGCCCAATACCGAACAACCCATGCTGCATCATGCAGAAAAGGCTGTGATGCAGCCCGCCAAAGATGTGAACCTTCACAAGGATAAAATTCCGGTCCGATTGCAGGAAATCCGCAAGGCGCCCTATGATTTGACCGGTGTCGTAGGATGCCGCGCGATCCATACCGAGATCACCAGTCTACGCCCCCTGCTTGGTCCAGATGTGAATGAGAACCCCAATTTATCACGCGCCGAAAAACGCGAACGCAGCGTCAGTCGCATTGCGGGTGGCTTTTTGGGTGGCATCATCCCATTTCGCGGTGTGGTTCGGGAACTGACTGGTGTCAATACGGAAAGACGGCGCTATCAAGCCGCACTGGCAGCGGGATTTGCAAGGCGAAGTTTCCTCAAAGGCATTGCCCATAGCCAGGGGTGTTCTGATAAAGCTGACGATGCTTTGCCAGCTACGCAAACCGCTGCGTTAGCGGATTAACGCTGTCACTAGTGCCGTCCGGCCTGCGCAATCCAGATCGCGCCTTTCAAAGCAATACGGCCTTCATTGTCATGGGGCACCAAAACCTCTCGCAATGCTTCTTGCATTTTTGCTTTGGTCGCTTCATCCATATCCGCTATCGCTTTGGCGGTCGGACCGATTTTGGTGACGAAGCGCAATGCCTGATCCACGCCGCCGCCATCGGCCAGCACCATTTCTATATCGACGGGCTTTATGCTGACATCCGCGAAGTCAGCATCTTCTAAAATTCCTCGCAATCTCTCTGGATCGGCTAAGGCAAAGGGCCCTGGGGCATGTGGGTCCTGATCGGGTGTTTCTGGTAAGAAAGGCTTCACTGCCATCATCGGTAGAATAACCCAGTCATTTTCCTGCGGCGATCGCCAGCAGGCGAAGCACATCCGTCCGCCCGGTTTTAGATTGGAGTATATGTTCGCAAAGGCCACGTTCGGGTCATCAAAAAACATCACACCAAAACGCGACATGATCAGGTCGAATCCATTCTCATCCCGATATTCCGAAGCATCGGCGAGTGCTGTTTCACCGCGATCACCCAAACGTTCTTTGGCCAGAGCCAGCATCGGTTCGGAAACATCAACGCCGGTGACATGTGCACCCCCATCTGCCGCAATCACCGATGTCTCACCGGTGCCGCAACCGATATCCAGAACGCGTTCACCTGATTTCGGCGCTGCATTCTCCATCAGTACGCGCGTCACATCAACCAACATCGCATCCATGACAACCTGCTCCGCCACCCACTGCTCGCCAGCGCTATCATTCCAATATTCGATTTGGTCTTCGTTGGGCATTTTTGAAAGTTTCCGGTTTTGTTCGTTTCAGATTGCTATTGTGCTTGTGGAAGAATGTTTCCATGGATTATTCCGGCAACACCCAAGGGAATTAATGAGGCGCAGTCAGATACCGGCTGTGGGCGCAATCGTAACGCAACAAAAGATGTCAATAATCCGATTGCCGCCAATAGGACAGCAAACGACAACCCTCAATAAACCCGTGCCTTTGGTTTCACATATTCCGCTTCGTCGGTCAGCGTGTAATCATGCACCGGGCGATAGCTAATGTCGCTTTTGCCGCCTTTGCCGCCCCAACCTTCAAAGGTAATGGTCGTATGCTTCATCCAGTTTTTATCATCGCGATCCGGATGATCTTCCTGTTTGTGCGCACCGCGGCTTTCCTTGCGGTTGGCGGCGCTGCGAATAGTGACCATCGCCTGGCTCATAAGGTTATCAAGCTCAAGCGTCTCGATCAGATCGGTGTTCCAGATCAATGAACGGTCAGTCACGCTAATATCGGCGAGTTTGGCGTTTACCTTGTCCATCGCAGCCACACCTTCAGCGAGAAGCGTGTCATCGCGGAACACCGCTGCGTGGGCCTGCATTGTTTTTTGCATTTCCAACCGCAAATCGGCGGTCGGCACACTGCCTTTTGCATTCCGGAAATGGTCTAGCCGCGCCAATGCCAAATCAGCGCTGTCTTCCGGCAATGGCTTGTGACTATCATTCGGCGTCAATTTTTCTTTCAGACGCAGGCCGGTTGCGCGACCAAAGACCACCAGATCGATCAGCGAGTTGGAGCCGAGACGGTTAGCACCATGCACAGACACACATGCCGTCTCTCCCACGGCATAAAGCCCTTCGACAATCGCATCCGGATCATCCTTGGTTGGATTCACCACTTCGCCATGATAGTTACAAGGAATACCGCCCATATTGTAATGGACCGTTGGGACGACAGGCAAAGCTTCCCAGGTCAGATCAACGCCGGCAAAAATCTTGCCAGATTCGGTGATCCCCGGCAATCGTTCGGCCAAAACATCCGGAGCGATATGATCCAGATGCAGATAGATGTGGTCTTTTTCAGGACCGACGCCGCGTCCCGCACGGATTTCGGTTGCCATACATTGTGAAACAACATCGCGGCTGGCGAGATCTTTCGCGCTCGGTGCATAGCGTTCCATGAAACGCTCGCCTTCGGAGTTGGTGAGATAACCACCCTCGCCGCGTGCGCCTTCGGTAATCAACACACCCGCACCATAAATGCCGGTCGGGTGGAACTGGACAAATTCCATATCCTGAAGCGGCAATCCAGCACGCAGCACCATGCCGCCACCGTCGCCGGTACAGGTATGCGCCGAAGTTGCGCTGAAATAGCATCGCCCGGAACCGCCGGTAGCCAGCACAACCGCCTTGCTGCGGAAACGGTGGATCGAACCATCATCGAGGCAAATCGCAATGACGCCGCGGCACTCACCATCTTCCATGATCAGATCGATGGCGAAATATTCGATAAAGAAGTCAGCATCATATTTCAGGCTCTGCTGATAGAGCGCATGCAGCATTGCATGGCCGGTACGGTCGGCAGCAGCGCAGGTACGCTGGACCGGAGGCCCCTCACCCATATTCTGCATATGACCACCGAATGGACGCTGGTAAATTGTACCATCGTCATTGCGCGAAAACGGTACACCGGCATGTTCAAGTTCATAAACCGCCTGCGGCGCTTCACGGACGAGATATTCGATTGCATCCTGATCGCCCAGCCAATCCGATCCCTTGACCGTGTCATACATGTGCCAGGTCCAGTGATCCGGCGTATTGTTGCCCAGTGACGCGGCAATCCCGCCCTGCGCTGCAACCGTATGTGACCGCGTTGGAAAGACCTTTGTAATACAGGCCGTTTTCAGGCCGGATTCTGCTGAACCCATTGTGGCGCGCAGGCCGGAACCACCGGCACCCACAACAACCGTGTCATAGGTGTGATCAATGATCTTATAAGCAGGCTGTGTACTAGCGTTTTCGTTTGTATCAGGCATTATGCAGCCACTCCGGTAAAGGCGATTTTGGCGACCGAGAAGATGCCGAGGGCGGCACCACCGATGGCGAAGAAGTTGAGCAAAGTTAGCAAGCCGAACTTCATGCCGTGATCAGGAATATAATCCTCGATCAGCACTTGCAGACCAAGACGCAAATGCCAAAACACACTGATCAGCATAAGGATCATAGGCACCGCAACGAGTGGTGAGGCGAGCCACTCGACCATCAATTCATGCTTGTAATTCGGCAAACGCAACAGTGAGAAAATCAACCAAAGCATCAATAACATGTTGGCGACAGCGGTTACACGCTGGACAATCCAGTGATGTGCGCCTTCCTGTGCCGATCCGAGGCCGCGTACCCGGCCAATATTGGTTCCTGAGCCCATTGATCCGATCCTAACGTTTAGAGGTTTTGAAAAGCGACCGAGAGCCAGATGATGGCGGTCACGATGACGGCGAAAAATGGGACCGCAATCGACCACATTTTGTTTGTCTTCAGCTCATATCCAGCACCAGCATCCATCACAAAGTGGCGAAGGCCAGAAAATAAATGCTCAAAAAAGGCAAAGGTCAATCCAACCAGTACGACATATCCTAGATAGTAAAAATCAAACCAGCTGAGGAAATATTCATAGCTCTCAGCGCCAGCCGAAATCGAATAAAACCACCAAACCATTAGCGGCATTCCAACCAGAGCCATTCCGTCTCCCGCAATCCGGTGCAGGATTGAGACTAGCATGTGAGGGCCCCAGACATAGTGCAAAAGGCCCCCACCGCCCGAAAGGTGCGGTGATATTGGACGATTGGATGGCTTGCCCGACATCTCGGTCATAATAGTCCCCTGATCAATTTCAGACCCGGGCGACCTCCGGAGTCTTCTCATTTGTACAAAGCCTTAGCGAAAAGACAGGCTTATGCAAAGCGCGCGGTCTGATTTTTCTCGAATATCTTGGATCAGGCGTCGATCCGATACGGCAATATGTCCAGTTTCCTTTTCGCTATTGGACCTTTGCGGCGAGCCGCTCTATTTGCACATCCATGACAAATGACAAAATCCATATCCTGATCACCGGCGCCAGTCGCGGCATTGGAAAAGCTATTTTAACGGCGATTCAGTCTGATGCCGTAAAAGCCGTTGGGCAAAGCACGGCAAATGAAAGCGATTTGCTCAGCGCCATTTCGGGAAACCGGAAGGTGCTGGGATATGCTGGAAAGAAGCGCTAGCTAGATTGGACGGGCGTGTTGATGTGCTTATCAACAATGCGGGAATTTTTGATCCCAATCCTCTGGATGATCCTGATCAAGCGTGGCTGGAAAGCTGGAACCGGACCATGCAAATCAACTTAACCGCTTCAGCAGAACTTTGCCGCTTTGCAGTGAGGCATTGGCAGGAACGAGAATCGCCCGGTCGGATCGTCAACATAGCCAGCCGCGCCGCCTATCGCGGAGATAGTCCCGCACATTGGCATTATGCGGCTTCGAAAGGCGGCATGGCAGCGAGACCAAGACCATCGCTCGCGCATATGCGAGCGAAGAGATTTTGGCTTTCACGATCTGCCCCGGCTTTACGATGACCGGTATGGCGGAAGATTATCTTGAAAGTCGAGGCGGCGCCAAATTACTCGATGATATCCCCCTAGGCCGGGTAGCCCAGCCGGAAGAAATCGCCGAAATGGCCCGATGGTGCGCGATGGATGCGCCTCCCAGTATGACTGGCGCTGTGCTCGACGCCAATGGCGCGAGTTTTGTCCGCTAAATGATTGAACGGGAGCTATTAGACACCGCGACAATTCCTGATGGAAGGGAACTGCGCCTGTTCTGCCGGAAAATGAAAAACGGCGATGAATATTCAATTGCTCTCGGCCCCAATGAACTGATGAACAGCAGGCTGAGCGGATCGGAAGAAGCGCTTGCCACGCTCGGTTGTGCGAAGCTGGCAACGGAGCGCCCCCGCATACTCATCGGCGGTTACGGCATGGGCTTCACGCTCCGGGTAGCGCTAGAGCTATTGCCTGCTAATGCTTTGGCCGAGACTATCAAACTGGTTCCTAAAATCATCGAGTGGGCGCGCGGTCATATGATCAATCTGACGGGAGGATGCCTCGATGATCCTCGCGCCAAGATCATGATCGGCGATGTTGGTGATGTCATTGCCGCCGCCAATCAGAAATATGATGCTATCTTGCTGGATGTTGACAACGGCCCGGATGGAATAACCAGCGAGGCCGATGACCAACTTTATTCGATGGCTGGGCTTGCCAAAGCAAAGTCGGCAATGCGGACCGGCGGCGTTCTGGCGATCTGGTCGAGTAGCAGCGATCCTCAATTTATTGCACGTTTGCACAAATCCAGGTTTGTCGTGGAAGAGTGTAAAGTTAGCGCACGCAGCAATGGCAAGGGCGCGAAGCACACCATTTGGCTAGCTAGCAAACGCTAAAGGCTCTTCTTAACGTCCCATATCTTTCTGAATTGTCCTGCTCGCCATATAGAAGTGGAAAACCGACCAGATATACATGCATTTGAATATGATCATCGACCATTGCCGCCCGTCCGCATTGGCGGCGTCACAGGCAGATTGAGCAGCCGCTGCTAGGTTGGTTTCTTTGCAAGCTTCCAGCGTCAGGCTCGGATCTAGTCCCGACAGGAATGTGGAATTCAATATGGTCGACAGCGCCCCGATAAGCGGAGGGCCAAGACCATAGCCAAGCAAATTTACAATGAACAAAGTCACCGCGACCGCAGTAGCCCGCATTCGGCTATCAACCACCCCGCTAGGCACCGCGTAAAGCGGACAGAGATACGTATAGAGCAGCATCTGACCCACCATAAGAAGTGGTACGGCCAGCCACAGATTATCGGTCAGATAACCTGTCACATGCATCGGAATGACGCCCGCGACGGCAAACATTGGGATGAGTGCGAGTGCCTTGGGAAAACGCTCAGCATATTTGTCCGCCAGATAACCCGACATATAGGTCCCGATCGACGCCATTAGCGCCAACGCCATCGCCATTTTCACTGACGCATCGAAAATAGACATGTCATGTGCGCGGATGAGAAAGGATACGAAAAACTGACCGACGCCATAGTTGACAAAGGAAGCAATCGTGACACCCAAGGTGATATGCCAATAAGATGGTTTAGTTTTGAGGATTTTCAAAACCTCGCCGAAACCCACCTGCTCCTTATTTTGCATCTCCGGTGGATCGGTGTAACCCCGTGACGGTTCCTTGATCGTCATTTTTACCAAAAAGGCGACAATGATCCCGGGAACACCAACAACAACAAACGCGACACGCCAGGCTTCGATGTTTTGCCAATCAAGCAAGCCTGTGGCCCAGTGCCACTTCCAGCTTTCGAGCATCGCGCCAACCGTTGTACCATCAAGACTGCCAACGACAAAACCACCGAAGACATAGGCAACCATGTTGCCAAGCGGGATTCCCAGAGCATATACCGAAACTGCAGTGGATCGCTCTTTGGGAATAAAATAATCGGCAATGATCGAGTTTGCTGGAGGCGAACAGCCTGCCTCGCCAATGCTGACACCAATGCGAAAAATGAACAGCCCCAGGAAACTCATCGCAAAACCGCAAAGAACCGTCACCAGGCTCCACAGCGCGACGGATGCAGCAATAATCCAGACCCGGTGATTTTTCTCCGAAAAGCGCGCAATGGGGATGCCGACAAACGTATAGAGTATCGCAAATGCCGGACCACCGAGCAGCCCCATCTGCCAGTCCTCAACACCGAAAGTTTCCTTGATCGGTTCTGTGAGAATATTGATTATCGTTCGGTCGATGAAATTGAAAATATAAACAACCAGCAACATACCGAGCACATATCTTCGGTAGTTTTTACGGCCATAGCCAGTATCAGGAGTGCCACCGGCACCACTGGTTGGCCTATCAGCCATAGTTCCTTCCGCCAAATCCCGTCTCCCAATATTTCGGGAATTCTTTGTCGAAAGACCCCGATCGTAGGCATTTGATTTTATCACTTTTGCTGCCTGCGAACCTTCATGCATAGCCATTTGCGAAGTGAATTGAAGCAGAAATATGAAATCGACCTTTCGCTAGCGGAATCGCCTAACGTCCGCTAACCGGCACCGATGCTTAACTTCAGCAACATAAAGGTGCGCCTTGGCGGTTCGACCATATTGGAAGGCGCGACCGCTGCTTTGCCTCCCGGTGCGCGGGTTGGGCTGATTGGTCGCAACGGTGCAGGTAAATCGACCTTGATGAAAGTTGTCGCTGGGATGCTCGAACCAGATGACGGGAGTGTCGATTTACCGAAAGATGCACGTCTGGGCTATATTGCCCAGGAAGCGCCAGCAGGTCAGGCCTCTCCGCTCGAGACAGTTCTTGCTGCCGATGTCGAACGCGCGGAATTATTGAGTGAAGCGGAAACCGCAGATGATCCGCACAGGGTTGCGGAAGTTCACGAGCGTCTCAACATGATTGATGCGCACAGCGCCCCAGCCCGCGCTGCCAAAATCCTGATCGGCCTGGGATTTGATGAAGAAGCGCAGCAACAACCAATGGATAGTTTTTCCGGTGGCTGGCGGATGCGGGTGGCTCTGGGTGCATTGCTATTTTCGCAACCAGATATGCTGTTGCTTGACGAGCCTTCCAACCACCTCGATCTCGAAGCGACGCTCTGGCTGGAGAATTTCCTGCGCAGCTATCCGGCAACGATATTGGTTGTCAGCCACGAACGCGACCTGCTCAACAATGTTGTCGATCATATATTGCACCTTCAGCACGGCAAGACGACGCTTTACTCCGGCGGCTATGACGCGTTTGAAAAACAACGTGCCGAAAGGCAGGCCCAACAGGAATCGACACGGCAGAAACAGCTTGCCGAGCGTGACAAATTGCAACCCTTTGTCGACCGCTGGGGTGCCAAAGCGCATAGCGCGAAACAGGCGCAAAGCCGCGTTAAGGCGCTGGCACGGATGGAGCCGATTGCCGCTGGGATTGAGGACCCTTCGCTAAGCTTTCATTTTCCAAGCCCGGCGGAATTGAAACCCCCGTTGATCACATTGGATGACGCTGCTGTCGGTTATGGCGAGAACATAGTCCTTTCAAAACTGAACCTCCGATTGGATCCCGATGATCGAACCGCTTTGCTCGGACGAAATGGTAACGGCAAAACCACATTGGCTCGTTTGCTGGCGAGTCAACTTGAACCCAAAGCTGACGAGATCAACAAATCTAGCAAGCTGACAGTTGGTTATTTTACGCAATATCAAGTGGAAGAACTTGATACCGATGAAACACCGCTTGAGCACATGACGCGGCTGATGCCGGATGCCAAACTAGGAGCAGTTCGTGCGCAATTGGGGCGTTTTGGTTTTTCAGGCGACAAGGCGACCATCAAAGTAGGCAAACTTTCCGGCGGTGAACGGGCGCGCTTGGCGCTCGCGCTAATTACCCGCGATGCTCCACATTTGTTGATCCTTGATGAACCTAAAAACCATCTCGATGTCGATGCCCGCGAGGCGCTTGTCCATGCACTGAACGAATATAGCGGCGCCGTGATTATGGTCAGTCATGATCGCCATATGCTGGAATTGACGGCGGATCGCCTGGTCATGGTGGATAGTGGCCGAGCCAAGGAGTTTGCAGGCACGCTCAACAATTATACTGACTTTGTATTGGGTAAGAATCAGGAAGAGAAATCAGAAGGCAAATCGGGCGGCGGCAATCGAAAGGAAGAGCGTCGTCAGGCCGCAGAAAGACGCAAACAACTCAGCGAAGTTCGCAAAACCCTGAATGCCGCGGAAAAGGATATGGAGATGTATAGCATCACCGTATCGGCCATTGATCAGGCGATGTTCGATCCTTCCTCGGCTGAGGAGCAATTGGCAGGTTACACTATGACAGAGTTGATGAAATTGCGCGCCGAAATGCAGGAGAAACTGGAAGCCGCCGAAGCTAACTGGATGGAAGCTTCCGACATATTGGAAGCGGAAAGTGAAAATGCCTGAGGCAGTTACGACTTGGAAAGTCACCTTGCCTTGTACGCGAGCAGAATCAGATGCGCTTGCGTTAGATAGTCTCTTCATGACCTCATCAGATACCGTGCCGACAATCGTAACCCGAGAGGATGGAAACAAGTGGGCAATTGATGTGTATTGCGAGAGAGCAAGCCCAATACAAAAATGCTTCAGAATATTGCGCAATTGGCACCCTCAACCAAAGCAAAACCAAAAGTAGAAAAACTGGCCAACGAGGATTAGGTGACATTGAGTCAGGCGGGCCTAGAACCGCTCCACACTGGTCGCTTCTATGTGCATACATCCAATGCTCCGCCTTCAGACCTAAGCGGCGTGCGGAATATCTGCATCAACGCTAGTGAGGCTTTTGGCACCGGGCATCACGAAACCACTCTTGGATGCTTGCAATCACTCGATCAGTTGAGACAGCGATGCCAGCGCTTCAAAAATATCATAGACATTGGAAAAGGCACGGGATTACTAGCCTTTGCGGCACACCATTTGTGGCCGAGCGCAAAAATATTGGCGGGCGATATCGATCAAATCGCAGTGGATGTCAGTCGCAACAATGCGCTTTTGAACAATATTCCGATGGGCAATCATACACGTTCTGTTCGTTTATTGCGGAGCAATGGCCTTGAACCGCCCCGGGATTGTCGGAGGCTCCAACTCATGAGTAGAAGGAGCCATTATGAACAAGCCAACGAACAAATTTTCACCTGAGGTACGGGAACGCGCGGTACGGATGGTGCTGGATCATTCAGGGGATTATTCATCCCGCTGGGCGACGGCAGTCTCGATATCCGGGAAGACAGGCTGTGTGCCTCAGACCCTCAATGAATGGGTCAAGAAGGCAGAAGTCGATAGCGGGAGGTGCGCTGGTATTCCAACAGATACAGCAGAGCGTATGAAGGCACTGGAACGTGAGAATCGGGAGCTTCGGCAAGCCAATGAGATATTGCGCAAAGCATCAGCATATTTTGCTCAGGCGGAGTTCGACCGCCCGTTCAAGAGATGATCGCCTTTATTGACGGTCATCGTGGAACATACGGGGTCGAGCCGATGTGCAGGGTTCTGCCTATCGCCCCATCCACTTATCATGACCACGTTGCCAAGCGCAGAGACCGGGCGCGACTGTCAGTGCGTGGACAACGTGACCTGGTCTTGAAGCCAGGGATCAAGCGTGTATTTGCCGAGAACTTCGGAGTTTATGGATACCGCAAGGTGTGGCGACAGATGAAGCGCGAAGGCTTTGATGCCCCGCGCTGCACTGTGGAACGGCTGATGCGCGATATGGGTTTGCAAGGCGTCATTCGCGGCAAACCGGTGCGCACGACAGTCAGCGATAAGACAGCGCCTTGTCCGCTCGGCCTTGTCCGCTCGATCACGAGGCTGTGTAAAAACGCGTTTGTCATGCGCTGTCGTGGGGTATTTTTTCGTTCAGGTCAGATTTTTGCCGATAATTTCAGCAGGCGCGCAGAACCATCATGCCCGGATCGCTTTGATGAGCGGTTTGACGCCCATGATGGTGATGAGGCGTTTGATATTATAGGCGAGAACCGAGAGGCTCATCTCTGTGGCGACGTTTTTGATGCCTTTGGTGAGGAAGTGGCACGGTC
This sequence comes from uncultured Parasphingorhabdus sp., assembly GCA_951813595.1. Lineage (GTDB taxonomy): Bacteria > Pseudomonadota > Alphaproteobacteria > Sphingomonadales > Sphingomonadaceae > Parasphingorhabdus. The sequence continues at coordinate 816,618 of CATOTQ010000001.1, forward strand.
CCATCCAGCTTTTGAGTGTTCCAAAGACATGTTCAGCCGTTTGTCTGCGGATGGTCATGGCATCGGGGCGATTGTTGAGGCGTACGAGCATATCATCGACCACGGCTTCGTGCTCCCAGCGCTTGATGCGCCGGTATTTGGCTGTGGTGCATTGTGATCGGATTTTGCAGTCTGGGCATTTGCTCGACCAATAGGCGTTCAGCGTCAGCCCCTTTTCTTCTGTCGTGAAGCGGTGGATGAGTTCTTCACCTGCAGGACAGCGCAGAGTGTCTGTCTCTGCTTCATAGATAAAATCACTTCTATCGAACCGGCCTGCTGCCCTAGAGCCTGATGTATTGGGCTTTGGCACAAGCGGCATCGCACCCTGTTCTTCACATGCCTTGATCTGCGGTCCGCTGAAGTAACCGCGATCAGCCAGCACCTCTATCTCTTCCGCATCCATGGCCACTTTGGCTTTCTCCGTCATAGGAGCGAGGAAGGCCCGGTCATGCGGTGCATTGGTCACTTCATGTGACACAATGAGATGGTACCCGGTGTCCACAGCAGCTTGTACGTTATATCCCACCATGCCGGAGGCTTTCATGCTCGTGGACATGGCTCTGGCATCGCTATCAGTCTGCGATATCTGCTTATCAGGATGAGCGATGACCTCCGCTTCTTTGGCGCAAAGCTCGTGGAGCTTGGCTTTCATGGACACGATCTTCTCGCGCAGCTGTGTCGTCCGGTCCTCAGCAACGTCGCTATCGTGCATGTCCGCTGCATCAAGTGACTGGAGATAGCGCGCTATGCTCTTTTCCACCTGATCAATCCGGCGTTTCAGCTTGCCTCGTGTATGATTGCGTTCGCGTGCGTTCACAGCCTTGAACTTCGACCCGTCTATCGCAGCCACAGCCTTGGCGAACAGACCGAGCTCCCGGCATAGCCCCACAAACTGACTGCAAACGGATTGGATCGCTGGGCCATTGTCCTTCCTGAAGTTGGCGATTGTCTTGAAGTCCGGGACCAGATGGCCGGTTAGCCACATCAGCTCGAGATTGCGGCCCGCCTCGCGCTCCAGTCTCCGGCTCGACTGTACCTGATTGAGATAGCCGTAAATATAGATTTTGAGCATCACCGCTGGATGATAAGCCGGGCGACCCGTGTCCTTCGGATCAACACCAGAAAATCCCAGTTCCCGCAAATCCAGTTCGTCGGTAAACGCATCCACCACACGGACCGGATTATCTTCATCCACATAATCCTCAAGCGATGGCGGCAATAAAAACGTCTGATCACGATCCGATCCAACCACAAAACGCTTCATGCAACCGCCTCCAGCAAAGCCGCTCAGACCATAGCGATAATCAATGCGTTTTTACACAGCCTCTCACGTAAACCGCCAGTTCCATGCGCCGGCACCCAATATGCTGTGGGTGTCTGACTTCACCTGCGTCGCCACATGGAAGGGCTTTATCTATGTGGCTTTCGTCATTGATGTTTATGCCCGCGCTATCGCTGGCTGGCGGGTTAGCAGAACAGCCCATGCAGGCTTCGTTCCGGATGCCCTGGAACAGGCATTGCATGATCGCAAGCCAGCGCATCGTAGCGGCCTTGTCCGCCACAGTAACCGTGGCAGCCAATATGTATCAATCAAATATACAGAACGCTTGGCGGAGGCAGGGATAGAACCATCGGCCGGTAGCGTTGGTGACAGCTATGACAACGCTTTGGCCGAGACAATCAATGGCCTTTACAAAGCCGGGGTCATCCACAGGCGCGGTCCCTGGCGCTCGTTTGAAGCCGTTGAATATGCTACGCTGGAATGGGTCGGCTGGTTCAACAATAAAAGGCTGCTTGAACCAGTCGGAAACATCCCGCCAGCACAAGCTGAGAAAAACTATCATGCTACGCTGGACGAAACACCCGTGGCAGCGTAACTTAAACCAAATAGCCTCCGGCAATCCCGGGGCGGTTCACCTCAATCATCCCGCTATCCAGCGACGTGCTCCCTTTGATCTGATCATTGCGAATATATTGGCTGGTCCGCTGGTTTCGCTTGCACCGCAAGTCACTGTAGCTGCGAAAACAGGAACAACGCTCATTCTTGCCGGTCTGCTAGAGGATCAAAAAACGGAAGTCGTTCGCGCTTATCAACGTGCCGGTTTTCGTTTGCGAAACAGTCGTTTAGAAAATCTATGGCCCTGCCTGACATTTGTGAAGGTGCGCAATTATGGTCGTAAAAGGTCACGATTGCGGACCAAATCACCATTGGCCGATGACTATTTTGGGGAGTGTTAATCTCCTTCAGATTACCGTCGCCTCCCCCGACTTCGATAGTGCGTATTGCTGCCTACCCTTGGTCAGCACTTCATCGCTGTCAATGATTTCCGCAATGGCAATATCCGACATGCCTGCGATCTTGTCATAGACCGGCTTGAAATCGGTCTCGACCGTCACGCGGAGCAATTCATCCAATGACGGAATGACAAAGTAGTTCTGCTGGTAGTCATCAATCCGGTACTCGGTTCTAAGCACCCGCTCCAGATCAAACATGATCCGGTTGGGACTATCATCATCCAGTGCAAAAACGCTCTCTCCATAACTGGAAACAATCCCAGCACCGTAAATGCGCAGCCCGCCGGCTTCCTGGATCAGCCCGAATTCTACTGTATGCCAGTAAAGCCGCGCCAACTGCTTCAATGTCCCGAATTTCAGTGCCCTGAGGCCACCACGCCCATAAGCGGCCATATAGTCGGCAAAACGCTGATCCGCGAGCATTGGCACATGCCCGAAAACATCATGAAAAATGTCAGGCTCTTGCAGATAATCCAGCTGATCCCGCTTACGGATGAAATTTCCAGAAACAAAACGTCGATTGGCCAGATGATTGAAGAACACATCGTCTGGCACCAAACCCGGCACAGCTACAACCTGCCAGCCTGTGGCATCCATCAAAATCCGGTTGAGTTCGTCAAAATCGGGAATGCCTGGCTTCGATAGGTTTAGAATATCGACTCCATCCAGAAACGCCTGTGCCGCCCTGCCCGGAAGCATATCCTTTTGTCGCGCATAAAGTACATTCCAGGTCTCATGCTCTTCTGCCGAATAGGACGCCCAATCTTGGTCAATGGTCCAGTCCGCATTTGCGTGCGCTGGCGGCTTGTCATAGACGTGGGTTTCAAGTTCAGGTTCGGATAGCATGGTGCGTCTTTACAGCAAATTGGTTTCAATGGCAACTAAACCGGCCAAATGGTTGCAAAAGCTTGGCTTATTGCTTGGCTTTGCCATCACATTCTATCTACTTGCAGCTCTTATGGGAAGTATATTCCCGGCCAATCAGAACTGGCAGGAACCGGAAGATGGCATTGAATTGTTCATCGAAACCAATGGCCTGCACACCGGGATCATCATGCCAATCTGGAGCGATGTTCATGACTGGAGTGATCTTATCCGGTCGGAGCATCTCAGGGACCCTTCGCGTTATGGCAGTCACATCTTGGTCGGTTGGGGCCATGAAGGCATATATCGCAATGCCGAGAAATGGACTGACCTGCGCGTTCGGGATGCACTGAGCGCGGTATTCGGGACCGGCAACACGCTTGTCCACGTCTATCATCTGCAATATCCACAGGCTTATCCCCATTATCGCCGCAGCTTGAAGGTCAGCGAGGCCGAATATCGCCACATCGTGGAAGCTGTAAAATCCAAATTCTCGCTGAATGACAACGGCCAACCCACCCCGTCAAAAGGATATGGCGAAGCCGATCTATTTTATGAATCCGTTGGTCATTATACAGCATTCAATACCTGCAACAATTGGACCAGCGATACACTAAAAGCGGCCGGGATCAGAACCGGTCTTTGGACACCGTTTCAGGGCGGCGTCATGCGGTGGATTCCCGAAAATTGCTGCGATAGGCCGGTTCCTCATCTTTGACGACATAATGCAATAGTGGAGGCACCGGTTTTCCCACAGTGTGCCGTTTCTCTACAACCCGCACTATGACGCACATCATGGTCCGCACCAGAGCGATAGTGTAATAAAATACAAGGGCAATTTCGGAAACTTGCTGTTCTTCTGGGATATCCTTTTCGGTACAGCCAAAAGCACCCGGCGCTATCTTGACAGCTATGGCGTGGAAAACCTTGCTCACGCTCCTTTTACCCAGCAGCTCGCCTGGCCGATTTTCCCGGAGAACAAGAAAGGTGGATATGGCGATAAGGAACTGGCAGCGAAGGAAGCGACAGCGAAAGCCTGAACAAGTTGGAGAGAGATGGTCGCTTGGTTAAAGTATGAGCGGCCAACTGCCATCCTGCATAAATTACGAAGCGCTCCAATCCAAAGAATGTATAGAAAGACAAAACCGAACTGATGTTCAAAAGACTGAGATATTCGAAATCACACTTGGCGAGATTGCCGTGTATTTGTCAGTTCGCATTTGAACAGCTATTATAGATTCCGTGGCAGCAGATCATTCCGCAAAAATCATTAGGCTCAGGACCTGTTAAATTGCTTGCATGATGATGGAATGACTGATTCAACGGCGACACACAAGGAGGTGTTGACAAGGAGGTGTTGACGATGAGTGATCTATATATGTTGAGCAAGACGCAGATGCGCCGGATAGAGCCATATTTTCCGTTATCACACGGCGTTCCAGGGGTTGATGACCGGCGTGTACTCTCGGGGATTATCTTTGTGATCCGTAATGGCTTGCGCTGGCGCGATGCGTCTGCTGCTTACGGGCCGCACAAGACGATCTACAATCGCTTTATCCGCTGGAGCAAGCTGGGGGTGTTCAACAAGATATTCGCTGCCCTTGCAGCCACCAGTGACGCCGATGAATGCTTGATGATCGACGCTACCCATCTCAAAGCACACCGGACTTCTGCCAGCCTTTTAAAAAAGGGGCTTTACCCAGACGTATTGGTCGTACCAAAGGCGGCTTGAACGCAAAGCTCCACGCGGTGTGCGATGGTAATGGCAGACCGTTGATCTTGTGCCTGAGCGAGGGCCAGATGAGCGACCATATCGGCGCAAAACTCACATATCCGGCGCTTCCTGACCATGCTGCCCACATGATCGGGGACAAAGGATATGACAGTGATGAGTATCGCGCGGCCCTCAAAGTCAAAGGTATCGCCCCGTGCATCCCGCCCCGAAAGGGAAGAATATTACCCGCCAGCTTCGATAAAAACCTCTACCGACAGCGGCACAAAATCGAGAATATGTTCGGCAAACTCAAAGAATGGAGGCGTGTACACACACGCTATGACAGGTGCGCCCACACCTTCATGTCAGCTATCGCTATAGCCGCTACAGTGATCTTCTGGCTCAATTAATATGTCCTGAGCCTGGCTCCCGGACCTAGTTAGCACAACTGAACCAACCGACTATTCCAGCAGTTTTGAAAGCTCGTCGAACTTCTTGGACTCTGTTTCAAAGTCTGTGATGCAGCTCTCCGCTTCTGTGAGAAACAAGCTTTCATCGTCGGCAAAACGACCCATTCTTGAAAGAAGGAATGCAGAATTAGCTTTCCCTTCGCCGCCTAGTCTGCCGAAATAGTATATCGCCACAGTGAATAGTGCATCTTCATCTTCTTTTTCTGCCTGATCAGCCAAGACGAGCAGTGCCACCAAACAATCTGCATCTGACGACGGGTCGCTGACAATGCTTTCACTGGCATGTGCCATCGGTGCAATCGTCAACGATACCGCAGCAAGTGCGGCAAAGACTGTTTTTCTCATTTGGTTTCCCCATGTTATTCACGTTGTGGTGGAAACCATATGGTAATTCAGGGCAAACGCAAATTATGGATCACTCTACTGTTTAGAAGATCGGATCATTTGCTCCATCATCTTCCGCTTCCGGAACGGGCGTTACTTCTTCGTGAATACCGCATTCCGTCTTGTCCCATCCGCGCCATCTGCCTGCACGCGGATCTTCACCGGGTTTGACCTTGGAGGTGCAGGGCGCACAACCAACTGACCGATAGCCTTGCGCTTCCAGAGGATGGCGAGGGATATCATGTTCCTCGAAATAGGCATCGAGATCATCCTTGGTCCACTCACCGAGCGGGTTGATCTTTAGCTTGCCGTCCACGACCTCAAATCGCGGGAGGTTTTCGCGGGTGACCGATTGAAACGCTTTGCGTCCTGATATCCACGTGTCCAGGCCAGCTTTGGCACGAGCGAGGGGCTCGACCTTGCGAATTTCGCAGCAGCCATCGGGGTCAAAAGACCAGCGCAGACCGTTTTGATCTTTCTCGGCGAGAACGTCGGCTTTCGGAGTCACAATTTGTGCATTTTTGATGCCCAGTTCGCGGATCAACTGGTCGCGATAGTCGAGGGTTTCGGGGAACATCTTGAGCGTATCAACGAAAATCACCGGCACGTCCGGGTCAGCCTTGGCGACAAGATGCAGCAAGACAGCCGCTTCGGTGCCAAATGAAGAAACCAAACCCACTTCGCCCAGTTGATTTTCGGCAAACAATGTCTTCAACATGATGGCCGTATCAACGCCAGTAAACCGCGTATTTAGAGCGTCTGCATCCGCCTGTGTGAACGCAGGCCGTGCGTCGATAAAATCGATTTTTCGTGCAACTTCACCCATGACGCAATTTCCAGATCGGGGAACGCTGGTCAGTGGTTCCTTGATAAACATGTTCATAGCGATCCAGTGCGGTTTTCATCGCTGCAGGATCAATCGGTTTTTCCGGTGCGAAAGAATCAAATCCGCAGCGCCGCATAAATGGAAGCTGGTCGACCAGCACATCACCGCTGGCGCGTAGCTCACCGTCATAGCCTTCTTCGCGCAGGATTTGAGCTGCGGAATAGCCGCGACCATCGCCAAAGGCTGGAAAATCAATTTCGATCAGTGCCAGGCGGTCAAGAAAGGGCAAGAGTTGCCGCACGTCCTCACCAGATTCAATCCGCACAGCCGTGGCGTTGGATTGATCCAGAAAAGCATCCAAAGATCCCGCCGGCTCTTCATGCGGTTCATCGTCGCGCAATCGAAATGCTTCAACCATAGATAGCCTCCTTGAACGGCTCCATTCCAACGCGGCGATAAGTGTCAATAAACCGCTCTCCGTCTTCACGTTGTGCAATGTAAAGATCGGTCACGGTTTCAATCGCATCGATTACGCCATCTTCGGTAAAGCCGGGCCCGGTAATCTTTGCCAGACTGGTATCTTCTGCCGCTGAACCGCCAAGTAAAAGCTGATAGTTTTCAGTACCTTTGCGGTCCACGCCAAGAATACCAATATGCCCGGCATGATGATGACCACAGGCGTTGATACAGCCAGAAATCTTGAGTTTTAGCTCACCCAGTTCCTTTTGGCGTCCCTGATCGGCAAAGCGTTCACTGATCTTCTGGGCGAGGGGGATCGAACGCGCATTGGCGAGGCTGCAATAGTCCAGACCAGGGCACGCGATGCTGTCAGTGATCAGGTCGAGATTGGCAGGTGCCAGGCCAGCTTCATCCAGTTTCTGCCAAAGCGCATAAAGATCACTCTTCCTAACATGTGGCAGAACGATATTTTGACTGTGGGTGACGCGCAGTTCGTCAAAGCTATATTGCTCCGCCAAATCAGCCATCAAGTCGATTTGAGCCGAAGAAGCATCGCCCGGAATACCGCCTTTTGGCTTCAGGCTAATTGTCGCAATTGCGTAACCCGGTTTCTTATGAGTATCGATATTCTGATCAACCCAGATCGCGAAATCGGGATCGGACAGATCCAGATCGTCGCTAGCATTCGTATCAAATGCCGGGTCCGGGAAAAATTCCGTAATTCGAGCAAGTTCCTCAACTGGGGGATTGAGGCCTAGTTCCTTCATATGCGCAAATTCTTCTTCGACCTGTCGGGTATATTCATCTTTGCCGAGTTCATGGACGAGGATTTTGATCCGTGCTTTGTACTTGTTATCCCGTCGTCCGTAGCGATTATAAACCCGCAGGCAGGCCTCGGCATAGCTGATCAGTTCATCGGCAGGCACGAAGTCGCGAATCTCCGGCGCGATCATCGGCGTCCGGCCCATTCCGCCACCGACAAAGAATTTTGCACCCAGTTCGCCTGCTTCATTGTGCACCAATTGAATACCAATATCGTGCAGTTTCATAGCGGCCCTGTCGGTCTCGCTCGCAATGACGGCAATTTTGAACTTGCGCGGTAGATAGGAAAATTCCGGGTGAAAGCTGGACCATTGCCGCAAAATTTCCGCCCAGGGACGTGGATCGGCGATTTCATCGGTGGTCGCGCCTGCAAACTGGTCCGAAGAGATGTTACGGATACAGTTGCCGCTGGTCTGGATCGCGTGCATTTCGACACTAGCGAGCTCCGCCAGCAAATCAGGCGCTTCTTCCAGCTTAATCCAGTTATACTGAATATTCTGCCGCGTGGTGAAATGCCCGTAATCACGGTCATACTTGCGCGCGATATGCGCCAGCATCCGCATCTGCTTGCCATTTAGCGTGCCATAAGGGATTGCAACACGCAGCATATAGGCGTGGAGTTGTAGATACAGGCCATTCATAAGCCGCAGCGGTTTGAATTGGTCTTCGGTCAGTTCACCGTTCAAACGGCGCTTCACCTGATCGCGGAATTCCTCGACGCGTGTGTCGACCATTTTCTGATCATATTGGTCATATTGATACATGTCAGATCACCCAGTCTTCGGCATTGGGATCAGCCGGTTTTAATGTGAGGTCGGGACGAACAGTCGGGCCAAGAGCACGCACACGTTCTTTTATGTGTGCAGGACGTGGCCCCTCGTCGGTTTGTTCAGCATCAATAATATACGGCACGTTGACCCGCCGAGCAGCTTCTTCGCGATGCAAAATTCCTTCACCGTCCTCGGAGACATCCGTTGCATCCGCGACAAACCGAGACCAGTCCAGTCCGTTCCACCAGACGACATCTCCGGTTTTCAAGTCATTGCCTGTAAGTAATTTCATGCCAGCACTCCTGCCGCTTTTGCATATTCCAGGAATCTATTCTCGGCATCGCCGTAGCGCGCGACTTCACCAACCACGAGTAAAGCGGGGCTCTTCACATTTTCCCGAACGACCATGGCGCCCAAATCGGTGAGCAATGTCCGCATGGCGCGAAAATCGTCGCGGGTTCCATTTTCCAGAACCGCAACCGGCAAATCCGGAGCAGCCCCATCATCAATCAATTTTTCCACAATCGCTTCGGCATTTGCGACGCCCATATAGATGACGAGCGTACGACCTTGTCCGGCAAGACCGGACCAATTCTGATCAGACAGCCCTTTGCATTGGCCAGCGACAAAGGATACCGCGCTCGACGCATCACGATGGGTGAGGGGCATTTTTGCCTGGGCAGCACAACCGAGAGCGGCGCTGATTCCAGGCACAACTTCCACTTCGACACCTGCTTTGACGCAATCATCGGCTTCTTCGCCGCCGCGTCCGAAGATAAAGGGATCGCCGCCCTTCAGTCGGACGACCAGTTTTCCAGCCATCGCTTCGTCAATCAGAATTTCGTTGATTTGATTTTGAGCTACGCTGTGTTTGGAGCGTTTTTTGGCCACTGAAATCTTGTGCGCTTTCGGGTTAGCCAGAGCCAATATGTCAGCGCTCACCAGACCATCATGAACCAGTACTTCCGCTTCTGCCAGCAGTCGTGCTGCGCGCAAGGTGAGCAGTTCCGGATCGCCCGGACCAGCGCCAACCAGAAATACTTTTCCTCTACCGGAGAATTGTCTTTTTGAAATTTCCATGCAGTCGATATGCTGGAATAGGTACTTTTCTTCAAAGCAGAAGTTTTTTTAGCCGGATAAGCTCAGCTATCCTGCTCAGGTTTCGGCCTTTTCCTCGTCTTTCAATCCGATACCAATGGATGCTCGGGTCTGTTCGGCTTCCATGGATACGACGGGATAGGCGCAATAGTCGGCCGCATAATAAGCACTTGGCCGGTGATTACCTGAAAGGCCGATGCCGCCAAACGGCGCATCGGAGGAGGCGCCGACAGTCATCTTGTTCCAGTTTACAATGCCCGCCCGACTGTTTGACCAGAATTTATTATATTCTTCGGCGGTACCGCCAACTAGCGCGGCGGACAGCCCATATCGTGTGTTGTTCGCTTCCGCGATGGCTTCATCAAAATCACTCACGCGGATGACCTGAAGAATGGGGCCGAATAACTCGATGTCCGGTCTTTCAGCCATATCTGTCACATCAATAATTCCGGGCGTTAGAAACGGCCTTTCGTCTATTGGCCTAGCCATATGCTTGATTGGCTTTGCACCCGCACTCATTAGCGCCAGAAAGCTTTCGGTTAGCCCGTCAGCGGCATCATTGTCGATAACTGGCCCCATGAACGGAGCAGGTTTGCTAAACGGTTCGTCAATGATTAGCCGATCAGCGATCCGTTTCACTTCTTTTACAACCCGCTCGTAAATTCCATCCCTGACGATCAAGCGACTAGCTGCTGAACAACGCTGTCCCGCGGTTAGGAAAGCTGATTGAGCGACCAAGACGGCGGCGCTGTAGATATCATCGGTATCCCATGCAATGATGGGATTATTTCCGCCCATTTCCAGAGCAAGAATTTTATCGGGACGGTCGGCAAACTGCCGATTTAGTGCAATACCGGTTTGCGCAGAGCCTGTAAAAAGAACACCGTCAATACCCTCATTTTTGGTCAGTTTTTTTCCAACTTCGACGCCGCCCTGCACAACATTGACCACGCCGGTCGGTAATCCGGCCTTGTTGAAGCAGTCGATCAGAAACTCGCCAACTGCAGGCGTTTTTTCCGATGGCTTGAAGACAATTGTATTTCCGGCAATCAATGCTGGCACAATGTGGCCATTGGGTAGATGGGCCGGAAAATTATAGGGACCGAGAACAGCCAGAACGCCATGCGGCTTGTGTCGCAGTGCGGCTCGCATATTGGCTTGACTGGGCAGCTGACGTTGTGATGTTCGTTCGGCGTAGGCGGTCACCGATATATCGATCTTTTTTACGACCGACTCGACCTCCGTGCGTGCCTCCCATATGGGTTTTCCGGTTTCCCGGGCAATTAACTCGGCGAACTGGTCGGACTGACTGCGGATACGATTGGCGTAACGCCTAACAGCCTCAATACGGGCCGTGAGCGCCATGGCAGCCCATGCTGGCCAGGCGCGACGTGCGTTGGCGACTGCTGCATCAGCATCACCTTCCTGACCATTCCAGAGAACTGCTCCAGTTGCTGGTTCGATTGAGACTAACTCACTCAAAACTTGCCCCATTTTCCCATCTTTTGGTGACCACGTAGAAAGGCCCGCACACCAAATTAGTTTACCTGTAAATACAACCTATAGCACTAGGCGCAACATGGTTAATTTTTTCTCACTTTTTGGGCATTTTTCGACTATTGATCGCGCAAGGCCTTGCCCATTTCCCGGATGTCAGAAATTTTCTGTTCAAGAGGCTGCCAATTGTCCTCGTCAGCGATTTCGTCCCAGATCGATTCGACTTCTTCAATATGCATGGAACACGGTGTTTTTCGCCGCCAATAATCATGTTCGAGGGGTCTTGTTCGTACCCGCTTTTTCATTTCTTCGCGCAGGTCATCAAACTGACCCCCTGCATAGTTTTTCCGATCCGGATTGATCGATTGGCCCCAGTGGTGGAAAAAATTGTCAATTGTACAAGTTTTGGCCGCGAGGGCTTTTTCCGCAGCCACAACCAAAGGCTTGTCCTTATCAAAACCCTCTGATTTCAAGCCAAGGCGCCAGCAGAAATGTTTGGTGAAAGCCTCGCCATAAGCGCGAGGGAAAGATTCCAATGTTGCTACCAAAGGATCGCTGTCGCAAATCAGACGAAGTGCGCTAGCCAGTTGCGCAAGGTTCCAATGCAAAGCCTCTGGTTGGCGCGCGAAGCAATATAGTCCCTGATGATCAAAATAGGCGGCTGTGAAGCCCGGTTCCCAATAAGGCGTGAAGCGCCAGGGCCCATAGTCGAAGCTTTCCCCAGTAATGTTGATATTGTCCGTGTTGAGAACGCCATGAACAAAACCTGCGGTCATATAAGCGCCGGCCAAACGAGCGACGTTGGCTGTAACATGTTCAAATAGTTCGGCAGCGGGACTGTCGATTTTGGCGCCGCCAAAAAATTGTTCGAGGCAATAATCGACGAGTTGGCCCATCAACTCTTCATTTTGTTCGAAGGCGATACACTGGAAAGTGCCAAATCGGATATGGCTATGGCTGAGGCGGGTCATCACGGCGGATCGTGCGGGAGAGGGTTCATCGCTGCGATATAACTCTTCGCCAGTTTCGACGACCGAAAATGTCTTTGATGTATCAACGCCAAGCGCTTCAAGCATTTCGGTCGCCAGAATTTCGCGCACCGCCCCCTTTAATGTGAGTTTGCCGTCACCTTCGCGGCTCCAGGGTGTTGTTCCTGAACCCTTGGTGCCTAAATCCATCAACCGATCTTCATGATCTCTGAGCTGGGCAAAAAGAAACCCGCGGCCATCGCCAATTTCGGGATTGTAGGTGCGAAATTGATGGCCGTGATAGCGCATTGCAAGCGGTTGTTTGAGATTGTCGGGCAAAGGTTGAAATTTGCCGAAGTAATTGACCCACTGTACCTCGTCCAAAGAATCTAGACCGACGCTCTGATCCCAGCGAGAGTTGCGAAACCGCAATATGTGTTTCGGGAAATCAGCAGCTTGCACTGGGTCGCCGATATCGGCGCCTAAATCAGTGATTTTTACATCCGCTTTATAACGGGTGCTTTTCGGGTCGGATTGCGGTTTATATGGCATTTTGCGTTAGTGGCCGCTAATGCCCCTCGCAGCAAGACCATATGGGGAAATTGGCGGGCGCATGTCGAACGAATATATCTATGAGGATTTTTACTGGCAGTCCGAAGATGGATTGAAGCTGCATTGCCGTGATTATCAATCGACCAACAACAAGACACCTGTCATTTGCATTCCCGGTCTGACCAGAAATGTACGCGATTTTGCGCATCTCGGCCCGTTTATGAACGGCGAACGGCGATTGCTGATGGTCAACCTCCGCGGGCGCGGAAAAAGCGAATATGCGAAAGATAGTTCGTCCTATCATCCAAAAACCTATGTCGCGGATGTCATCAAGCTGATGGATGAGTTGAAAATCCCCAAGGCGATTTTCTTTGGTACGTCCTTGGGCGGGATTGTGACGATGGTTCTGGCTGCGTCCCATGCGGACCGGGTCGCAGGCGCGATGCTGAACGATATTGGACCCGAAGTTGATACTGCGGGCCTCAAACGCATTGGTGATTATGTTGGACAGGGCCGGAGTTTTGAAACCTGGGCTCATGCGGGACGCGATATTGCTGCAACGAGCAGCGATATATTCCCGGATTTCACATTGAACGATTGGATTGCTTTTGCCAAAAAAGTTTATCGCATGAACAGTTCCGGACGGATCAAGCTGGATTATGATTTGAAAATTGCCGAACCATTTGATTCCAGAGGCGGTGGCAGCGGTGCTTTATGGAAAGCAATGGAATCCTTGAAAACGGTCCCCACTTTGCTGTTGCGCGGTGAATTGTCAGACTTGTTCAGCAATGAAACTGCGGCAAAGATGTTGGATGTCCTCGATCAAGGTGAACTTGTAACTGTACCGCGCGTCGGTCATGCGCCTACGTTGGAAGAGCCAGCGGCGCTGGAGGCAATCGCCAGCTTCCTGAAACGGATAGATTGATGAAGCGGTCAAAAATCCTCCACCTGCACAGCACGTTTAACCTCGGCGGAAAAGAGGCGAGGGCGGTTCGGTTGATGAACCATTTGGGCGGTAAGGCTGAGCATACGATCCTTTCTGCTGAACCCGATCAGCTGTCCGCACGTGATGCGATTAACGGGAAAATCAATGTGAGCTTTCCGACAGACGCTCCATCGCTCGCGGGCAAGCCATCACTCTCGCGATATCGCGAATTTGTGGAATATTTCCGTCAGTTTGACCTGATCCTTTCCTATAATTGGGGATCGATGGATGGCGTAATGGCCCGGACGCTATTTTCGCGGCTAGGCGGACTTCCTCCATTGATTCATCATGAGGATGGTTTCAATGAGGATGAGCAGGAAAAATTAAACTGGAAACGCAATATGTTCCGGAAATTTGCGTTGGGTGGCAGCCTAGCTCTCGTCGTTCCGTCAATTCGATTGGAAGAGATTGCAAAGACCGTATGGAAACAACCAGTCGGAAAAGTTCAGCGAATTCCCAACGGGATTGATGTCAAAAAATTTGAAAAAAAACCGCAACGTGGCTCCATTCCCGGTTTCAAAAAAACAGCTGATGAACTGGTGGTCGGAACAATAGCCGGGTTGCGCGCCATCAAGAATTTGCCCCGTCTGGTCCGGGCATGCGCTGCTGCAGGCGACAAGGTGAAGCTTGTTGTCGTTGGTGAAGGGCCAGAGAAAGCGGCGATATTGGCGGAGGCGGAGCACCATAATATGGCGGATCGGTTATTGATGCTTGGGTTCCTTCCCGATCCCTCTCGCTACGCCGGACTATTTGATATCTTCGCTTTGTCCTCTGATAGTGAACAGTTCCCGATTTCTCTGATCGAAGCGATGGTAGCCGGTTGTCCGATCGTGGCAACGGATGTCGGCGATGTGAAATCTATGGTATCACAACCCAATCAAGGGTTCATCAAACCGGCATCTGATGAAAAGCAATTTGCCGAAGCCTTGGTCACACTGGTCCAGCACAAGCAACTCCGGGAAGATATCGGCGCGCAAAACAAAATGAAAGCGCAGGCGGAATATAATGAAAGCAAGATGTTGGGACGCTATGCGCAGCTCTACGGGCATGCTTTGGGCCGGAGTGATTTGGCCAGTTAGGGCATCAGGATAGGGATCACATCCCGATTTTTGCAGATTTTTGAAAACAGAGTGCCTATAGCGGCACCAAGGGGAACGCAGGAGATTTCATTGTTCAAGGGTTTAAAACCCATCCAATATGGCGAGCGCGAAGTTTGGCCGCTAATTGAGGGTGGAAAAGGCGTCGCAGTTACCAATCATGCTAGCTCGGGAGCTTGGGCTGCTGCAGGCGGTATTGGCACAGTTTCCGCCGTGAATGCGGATAGCTATGATGAGGATGGCAATGTCATCCCCCAAATCTATCATGGCCGAAAACGCGAAGAGCGCCACCAAGAGCTGATCAAATATGCGGTTGATGGCGCAGTGGCGCAGGTCTCGAGAGCATATGAAATTTCCAATGGCCAGGGCGCGATTAATATCAATGTACTTTGGGAAATGGGCGGTGCACAGCAAGTCCTCCACGGAGTTCTGGAAAAGACCAAAGGCATGGTTGCGGGTGTTACCTGCGGTGCGGGGATGCCTTACAAGCTTTCCGAGATTGCTCAGCAATATGGCGTGAATTACCTGCCTATCATCAGCTCGGCTCGCGCTTTTAGGGCGCTTTGGAAACGTGCCTATCACAAGGTTTCGGATCTGATGGCGGCGGTGGTCTATGAAGATCCCTGGCTCGCGGGTGGACATAATGGCCTGTCCAATGCTGAAGATCCTAAAAAGCCTGAAGATCCTTATCCGCGTGTCAAGGCGCTGCGGGAGGTGATGCGCGGTGAAGGCATTTCTGATGATGTTCCGATCATCATGGCTGGTGGGGTCTGGTATATGCGCGACTGGGAAAACTGGATTGGGAATGAAGAATTAGGTCAGATTGCTTTTCAATTTGGTACACGGCCGCTTTTGACGAGAGAAAGCCCAATACCGCAAAGTTGGAAGAGCGAGCTTACCAAAATTGATGAAGGCGATGTGCTGCTCCACAAGTTTTCGCCAACCGGCTTTTACTCATCCGCCGTTCGCAACGAATTTTTGCGCAGCCTCGAATCCCGTTCGGAGCGGCAAATTCCGTACTCCACCGAAAAGGCCGGCGAGCATACCCATCAGCTTGATGTCGGGATAAAGGGCAAGAATTTCTGGGTTACGCGAAAGGACCTGTTGCGTGCTCGCGAATGGGATGGCCTCGGTTTCACCATGGCGATGAAAACGCCTGACAATACCCTGATTTTTGCAAAACCTGATGAAGCTAAAATGATCCGCAAGGATCAGGCCGATTGCATGGGCTGTCTGTCGCATTGCGGATTCTCTTCCTGGAAAGATCATGACAATAATAGCACGGGCCGTCTCGCCGATCCGCGCAGTTTCTGTATTCAGAAGAGTCTGCAGGAAATTGTTCATGGCGCACCAGTAGAAGAACATTTGATGTTTGCCGGGCACGGCGCCTACAATTTTGGCAAGGATCCATTTTATTCGAATGGATTTGTGCCGACGGTAAAGCAATTGGTCGACCGAATACTGACGGGGGACTAGGCTCAGGACTCATTAACTAAGCCAGAAGATGACGGTAGCTGCGATAGCGATGGCAGACAAGAAGGTGTGAGCGCAGCGATCATAGCGGGTATGGATGCGCCTCCAGTCCTTGAGTTTTCCGAACATATTCTCGATTTTGTGGCGTTGGCGGCAGAGGCTTTTATCGAAGCTGGCTGGCAGCCGCCGCCCTTTGCGCGGCGGGATACATGGCGTGATGCGCTTTGCTTTTAATGCCGCTCGATACTCATCGCTGTCATAGCCTTTATCACCGGTCATGCAGGCGGCATGATCCGGAAGTGCCGGGTATGTCAGCTTTGCCCCGATATGGTCGCTCATCTGCCCTTCGCTCAGACACAAGATCAGGGGTCTCCCGTTGCCATCGCACACGGCATGCAACCTGGGAGTTCAGGCCGCCTTTAGTTCGCCCGGTATATCTGGAAACAGACCCTTTTTTAAAAGGCTGGCAGCGGTACGGCGGGCTTTTGGATGCGTGGCATCGATCATCAGCACATCATCGGCATCACTGGTAGCTGCAAGGCGCGCAAATATCTTGTTGAACACGCCCAGGCGGCTCCAGCGCACGAAGCGATTACAGATCGTTTTATGCGGCCCGTAACCAGCAGGGGCATCACGCCAGCGAAGACCGTTCCTGATCACAAAAACAATCCCGCTCGGAACCTTGCGGTCATCAACCCCGGGAACCCCGTGCGACAACGGAAAATACGGCTCTATCCGGCGCATCTGCGCTTCGCTTAACATAAACAGATCACTCATCAACAGCACCTCCTTCAGTGCCGCCTTTGAATCAGCCTTCTCACCGTAATGCAAGCTATCTAACAGGTCCTGAGCCTAGCTAATATGCATCGATGTTAGAAGTCTAGCAAAATCAATATGAGCAAATGATGAATCGGATTGTAACGGCGCGCAACATTTTTTCGTTAATCAAGAAAAGTAGGATTTGCTGTTAACCCTATTTTAGCCCTGTTCTGTCAGACAGGTCCCTGAAATTCCAATTGGGTGATGGATTTACCCGTGATTAAACAAGGGGAATAGCGTGCGTGTTCTAGCAATGGCATCGCAAAAAGGTGGTTCCGGCAAGACGACATTGTCTGGTCATTTGGCTGTGCAAGCCCAACTAGCTGGCGCTGGCCCGGTTGTTCTGATTGATATTGATCCGCAGGGATCGCTCGCTGACTGGTGGAATGAACGCGAAGCTGAATTGCCAGCCTTTGCCCAAACAACTGTTTTGCGGCTTGCCGCTGATCTGGCAATATTGCGCCAGCAAGGCTTCTCGGCTCCTGCTGTTGCACAAAGACCGCAGCAAGGATTCCAACGTCCGGCAGGTGGCTTCGGCCGTCGGGTCATTGGTTCTTGATGGGTGAGGCCGAAAAAATGACCGAATCCAAACCATTTGCCTCTCTCTCTCTTCGAGTTTACTGGCCCGAAAAGGCAAGGCTAAGCCGGCAATGCGGCGTCAGGGCATTAATTTTCCTGACAGTCCCGAGCAGCATGCTGATCACGATCCGCATGAAGATTTGGGCTGGAATGATATGGGTTATGATACCGATCCTGACCATAGCAAAGTGGCACCGGTCGAACAGATTAACCACAATCCCTTGGCGGGTGCAATTCCGGAAGCGGTTCCAGCTGTGAAAAAGCAGCAAGAAGAAATCGTTGCCAAACTGGCACCTGAAAAAGACGAGAAGAAAGCGGAAAAGACAGAACAGAAATCTGAACCAGTTCCGCCGCCGCCTTTGTCAATTTCCAAGGAAGTCAAACCACTTGAGGAACATAGTGCGGTTGTGAAGGCCGCGCGTGACAACAAGCATCGGCCGAGAAAATCAAGGCCGGCAACCAAGTCGCGCACGAAGAAGGCAAAGGCTGCCTTCACGCTTCGTCTGGATGCTGATCGGCACCTTAGATTGCGTCTGGCAACAGCCGTCAAAAACGTTTCGGCACAGCAATTGGTAACCAAAGCTGTGGACGAATATTTGAAGAATATCCCTGAACTTGATGAGCTGGCGCAGCATGTTCCGTCACGCGGCGCTCAGTGAACCTGTGATGAAGAATTTAACACTGACCAGAACCACCGAATTACAATTGCGAGGGCATTAACATGAAACGCGATATGATACTGAAACTAGCTGCATCGACTATGATGGTCAGCATGACATTGACCGGTTGCGGTCCGTTTGGCGGCGGTTCAGTCGCATCTTCGTCCAGCAAACCGGCGACGGTCAAGGATGGCGCGAAATATGCGAAAAAAGCGCAGAAGGCTCTTTCTAAAGGGCAAAATGAAAAAGCGATTGCATTTGCTGAACGCTCGGTAGCCGGTGTAGGTACCGATCCTGAAACCCATGCTCTTCTTGGTCAGGCATATCTCTCCGCTGGCCGTTTTGCTTCTGCAGAGCGCAGCTTCAAAGATGCAATGGAACTGGGCAAAAATGATACGCGTACCATTTTGAGCCTAGCACTTACCCAGTTGGGGCAGGGCAAAGCTGATCAAGCAAAACGCCTCGTTCAATCCAACCGTCAATATATTCCAACAGCAGATTATGGTTTGGCACTCGCTTTGGCTGGTGATGCTGGTTCGGCTGTAGCGGTTCTGGAGCAGGCAATCCGTAGCGCCGATGTAACTGGCCGCACACGTCAGAATCTCGGCCTAGCATATGCTTTGGACGGCCGCTGGAAAGAAGCAAAATTGATGGCGATGCAGGACATGACACCGTCAACTGTGGATTCTCGCATGATGCAGTGGGCACAAATGGCCCGTCCAGGCGCCTACCAGGTTCGTGTTGCTTCATTGCTCAATGTTACTCCTATCGCCAATGACCTAGGTCAGCCTGTGCGTCTTGCTCTAAATGCGGCTCCGGCGGCACCAGCAGTCGCAACTGTCAACCCGGCCCAGGATTATAGCCGCGAAGTTGCCAGTTTTGATCGTAACACGCCGCTTCCGGCAATTGGCCCAGCACCGCGTAGCGAAAAAGCAGCGGATTTCATGGCCAACGAGAATAACGTCAAGGTATCCAAAGTCGCCGTTCCAGCGAGCAAGTCTGCTGCCAAGGTTTCAGCGCCGGTAGTGAAAGCTGCGAAAGCCCCGGTGAAGGTCCAACCGAGCAAGAAATTTATTGTTGAAGGTGAAAAGCCGACAAGCCAGTTCAGGTTGCACAATTGACTCCGGTTAAGACACCTGCGGTGCAAACCATTGCTGCGGTTAAACCGGTTCTACAGAAAGTTGCGTTCGCGCCGAAACCGCGTAAGGTTTCCGGTACACACCTCGTTCAGCTCGGTGCATTTTCAACGGCTGAGGGTGCAAAACGGGCTTGGAACATCTTGTCCAGCAAGAACAAAGACTTGGCGGCATTCCAATATGCGAGTTCAAAGATAACCGTAAAAGGCAAAACGCTCTATCGTTTGGCCGCTATGGGTTTCGGCAATTCGGAAACTGCAAAAGCTATGTGTGCCGGTCTTAAGGCCAAGGGCAGTGCCTGTATCGTTCGCAACGTTAAGGGCGTGAACAAAGCCGCACCTGTTCGTATGGCTGCACGCTAAAACACTCAATATATCCAGTTAAGGGCGGGAAAGCTAAAGCGCTTTTCCGCCTTTATATATGGCTGTCACGCGCCCTTGAACCGGAAGCCCGTCGAACGGCGTATTGCCCGCAGATGCGGCCATTTTACGAGTATCTACCTGCCATGGGCTGTCAGGGTCGATCAGGATAAGATCCGCTTCATAATCTTTAGCTAGAGCGCCAGCCTTAATTCCCAGTATTTCTGCCGGATTGGTAGACAATAATTTGATCATCCGATTCATCGAAATCAAACCATCCCGTACCAGGTTAAGCGACAGCGCAAGCAAGGTCTCGGCTCCAGCCATGCCAACTTCGGCTTCTGCAAACGGTAGGCGTTTGTCCTCCGGGCCGCGAGGGTCGTGACCTGATGAGATTACATCAATCGTTCCATCCTTGATGGCTTCCAGACAAGCTTCGCGATCCTCTTCTGAACGCAGGGGAGGTGATAGGCGGGCAAAGGTTCGAAAATCGCTTACAGCTATGTCTGAAAGGAATAAGTGAGCTGGAGTGATGCCGCAGGTTACAGGCAATTCTTCAAACTTTGCCTGCCTGATCAATTCCAGTCCATATTTTGTCGTGACTTGCCGAAAATGGATCCTGGCATTGGTTTCCCGGATCAACGAAATATCGCGCGCGATCGACAAAGCTTCAGCGGAAGCAGGCGCACTGGACAGTCCAAGGCGCGTTGCCGTTTCTCCGGCGGTCGCGACGGCATTTCCGGTTAACCCGCCATCTTCACTATGCATAATCACAGGCAATTTGAGGGCCTCGCAATATTGCAGCAATTTAAGCATGATACCGCTGTCCGGTATCCACTTCCGGCCTGTGGCAACTGCTTTTGCTCCAGCTTGCTGCATTAAGGCTATTTCGGCTAGTTCCTGACCCGCCAATGCCTTGGTAGCGGCCGCAATCGGATGGGACCACAGATCCGGTTTACCCTCTGTGGCGAGATGCTTGATCATTGCCGGCATATCCAGAATGGGATTTTGGTCTGGCATCAAGGCCGCCCTTGTAATACCGCCAAAATTAAAGGCTGGCTTGTCAATCGCGAACACACCCAAGTCAACGATACCGGGCGCCAGAATTTGACCTTTGCCATCAATGATTTCGGATTCTTTTGAACCAGTTATATTTCCAACTTCAGAGATCATATCTCCATCAATCAGGATCGAACCCAATTGGGGAGTGTCCTGATCAGGCAAGACTAATTGGGCATTGGTAAAGAGGCTTCTCATGACCAGCCCTCCACGCCGCGTGATTGTCTTGTCAGAATGTCCAGACAGGCCATGCGCACCGCCACGCCCATTTCCACCTGCTCGGTGATCGCTGATCGTTCGAGATCATCGGCAATTTCACTGCTTATTTCTACGCCGCGGTTCATGGGACCAGGGTGCATGACCAAAGCATCTGGTTTGGCCTTGGCAAGTCGCTCTTTGGTCAGGCCAAAAAGATAATGATATTCTCGCGGGCTGGGAATGAAATCCCCATTCATGCGTTCATTTTGTAGGCGCAGCATCATCACAACGTCTGAACCATCCAATGCCTGATCGAAATTGGAAAAAGCATCCACATTCATTCTGTCGAGCGCATCGGGCAACAATGAAGGTGGCGCGCAAACCCTTACTTCCGCAACCAAAGTCGTCAGGCAGTAGATGTTCGATCGTGCCACCCGGCTGTGCATCACATCACCGCATATTGTGACGGTTAATCCGCTTATGTCGCCTTTGCGACGCTGGATGGTCAGCGCATCCAAGAGCGCCTGTGTGGGGTGTTCATGGCTGCCATCGCCCGCATTGAGTACCGGGCAATCAACCTTGTCCGCAATCAACTGTACCGCCCCGGAACTGGCATGACGGATTACAATCGCATCTGCCTTCATAGAGTTCAGCGTAACCGCTGTATCGATTAATGTTTCACCCTTTTTCACGCTCGATTGCGCGGCATGCATGTTCACGACATCAGCACCCATGCGTTTCCCAGCTATTTCAAAGGAAAGCAGGGTTCTGGTGCTATTCTCAAAAAACGCATTGATGACCGTCAATCCATCAAGACGATCTGCGTGTTTGCTCGATTTTTTGTTGAGATCGACCCATTGTTGGGCCTCTTTGAGGAGGTATAGAATCTCCCAGGGTTGCAGCCCGGCAATACCCAATAGATGGCGATGTGGAAAAGCATTAGAACCTTCCGGAAACTGATGGGGCGAACTGGTATCTGTCGATGTCATTAAAGTGGGCTCTATAAAGCGCTCAATCCAATGCGGCAAGCCCGTCTATCGCGCCCTGCAAAATATAGGCGGCAGCCATCTGGTCGATGACCTTGGCCCGCTTCTTTCGTGTAACGTCAGAAGCGATTAAATCACGTTCGACTGCCCGCGTACTCCAGCGTTCATCCCAAAGCAAAATGGGCAACTCAAACACATGCAAATTTTGTGCAAAGGCTCTGGATGCCTGAGTTTGTTTGCTTTGACTGCCATCCAGATTGAGCGGCAACCCAGCTACCAGTCCAACGACATTTTGATCTGCCACAACCTTTTGGATATGTTCCAAGTCCTTGGAAAATTTACGGCGCGCGATGGTTTCGGCAGCCGTGGCGATCGACCACCCAGCATCACAAAGTGCCAAGCCGACCGTCTTGGTACCAATATCAAGACCGAGCAACCGCCCACGATCGGGCAAGTCAGCCTTAAAGGCCATGCGATCTTCGGTGATCAACGCGCCCGGAATGCCAAAAGCCTCCGCATCGCATCCGTCCGGACATTCGCCCAGAACAGGCTATAATCGTACACATGATAGTTGTTCCCGGGCAGGGTGTAGGGGCCCAGATCAGATGGATCTCCGATTAGCAGGAAACCGCGATCATCGCAGCGAGCTGGCACCGCGCCTTCTATCAGTGTGGCGTCGCTCAACTCATCATTGGGAACCAATGTCCCCAAATTCTGATCTCCCGTTGTTTCCGCTCCGGGTGTTCCTGCCACTGGATTGGTGCATAGCAGGGCCGTTCCTGTTCTGGGTTTCCCGGTAAATCCTTCAGTCTGGTCGTAGACTTTCAGGATGTTCTCATAGTCAGCCGGCTCAGCAAAGCTTTCCCAACTTAGCAAGCAACTGACTTGTTCTGCCGCTTCGCAAGCTGGTAATCCCAATGCTGGCAAATCAGATTCAACCGAAACAGGCCAACCAACGACATAAGCAGTAACAATTCGGTTAGCGAGCGCCGTCCCTGCCACGCGATCTTTCAATAGGTTAGTGAGATGCAGGCTACCCTGACTATGACCTGCTAGCATGATTGGTTGCTCAGCAGGAATAGAGGCGACAAACTGATCAAAGGCAATGAGAGTACATCCTGATAAGCAGCATCAAGAGCTAACACACCTTCCTCCTTGTCGGTCAGGAAGGCGCCAATAGCAGCCTGACGGTAACGCGGAGCCCAAACATCACCGACCGCATTGAAGGCGCTGGCCTGCCCACGTAGGAAAATACGTGCGCGCGCTTGTGACTCTTCATCATCCAGCGGTGCATTCCATTGGTTTTTCTTCAGGAACGAAGTGGGATGGATGAAGAAAATCGCCGCTTTGTCTTTGGCAGCAAGGCCTGATTCAGTTTCCTCAAGCCTTTTGGGTAGCCAGAGAGCGGGATTTTTCTTCGTTTTCTCCGGATGAGCTAGCCACATATCCACATCTGAGTAGATATTCACTTCTAGCTGCACCTGCTCCTCAAACTCCACGTCCGGCACAAAAGCAATTTCCGCCAGTTCTTCGCCATAGGAATCGAGGATAAACGCTCCAGCTATAACGAGCACCGTCATCGCTGCGACAAAATATAGAAACTTACGGGCCAATTATTACTCCAACGGGCTGAATTGCGACTCATTCGGCTTGATAGGTCAAAGCGCCAATGCTAGCGGCGCTCGGTACACAATATTTTTCCAAATTACCCGAAAAAAGATGAACCGGAAAAGAATGAATCATGTCAGTCGATAAAGAAACGGTCCAGAAGATCGCAAATCTGTCGCGAATTGCCATTACCGATGAGGAATGTGAGCATCTCGTTCCAGAGCTCAACCAGATTCTGGGTTGGGTGGAACAATTGGGCGAAGTCGATTGTTCCGATGTTGAACCAATGACGGCGGTTATCCCGAACAAGCTGCGCCTGCGTGACGATGAAGTGACCGATGGCGACAAGCGTGACAAGGTTCTGGCCAATGCTCCGGTTGCCGAACACGGCTTCTTTGCTGTGCCGAAGGTGATTGAATAATGGCCGATATTCAAGATTTAGGCATCGCTGGCATTCGTGGCGGTATAGACAATGGCGAATTCACTGCTGTCGAAGTGGCTGAGACTTTTATCGAGCGTGTTAGTGCTGCCAAGCCACTCAACGCATTCCTGGTGGAAACCCCGGATCATGCTTTGAATGCCGCTAAGGCAGCGGACGAGGCTAAAGCCAAGGGCGAAACGCTTAGTAAAATGGCCGGCGTGCCCATCGGAATGAAGGATCTGTTCTGCACCGAAGGCGTTCTCACCACGGCGGCGAGCGGCATATTGGACGGCTTTACACCGCAATATGAATCGACTGTTTCGGCCAATCTGTTCGCTGCTGGAGCGGGGATGCTCGGCAAGCTCAATATGGATCAGTTTGCGATGGGTTCGTCCAACGAGACCAGCGCATTCGGAAATGTCATCTCACCCTGGCGTGCAAAGGACAGCAACAAGGATCTTGTCGCAGGTGGCAGCTCGGGTGGATCGTCTGCAGCGGTTTCGGTGCAGCTTTGCCCAGCGGCGACAGGTACCGATACAGGCGGTTCGATCCGTCAGCCTGCGGCTTTCACCGGCATCACCGGCTTTAAACCCACATATGGACGTTGTTCGCGCTGGGGCGTGATTGCGTTTGCCAGTTCGCTCGATCAGGCGGGGCCGATGGCGAAGGATGTGCGCGATTGTGCGACCATGCTCGAATCGATGGCCGGATTTGATTCCAAGGATTCGACTTCGCTCGATCTGCCGGTGCCCGAATGGGAAGCACAACTCGACAGCAATCTCGCCGGAAAACGCGTCGGCATTCCCAAAGAATATACGATGGACGGCATTGACGAGCAGATTTTAAAAAGCTGGGAGCAGGGCAAGGTATGGCTGAAAGATGCCGGGGCGGAGATTGTCGATATCTCGCTGCCGCACACCAAATATGCGCTGCCGGCTTATTATATTATCGCACCCGCGGAGGCGTCGTCCAATCTCGCGCGCTATGATGGTGTGCGTTATGGCCAGCGCGATCTGCCGGACGGGGCAGGGCTGCAAGATATGTACGCCGCGACGCGTGAGGCCGGATTTGGCGATGAAGTGAAGCGGCGAATCATGATCGGCACCTATGTTCTGTCTGCCGGCTACTACGACGCCTATTTCACTCAGGCCCAGAAAGTGCGTACTTTAATCGCGCAGGATTTTGAGAATGCATGGTCGCAATGCGACGTGATCCTCGCGCCGACCACTCCCACCGCGGCATTTTCGCCCGGTGAGCAGTCGGACAATCCGATTGCGATGTATCTGAACGACGTGTTCGCGGTGCCTGCGTCACTGGCCGGATTGCCCGCGATGTCCGTGCCCGCTGCGGTTACGGAAGAGGGCCTTCCGCTTGGATTGCAGATCATCGGCAAGGCGCTGGATGAGCAGTCGGTGTTTAACGCAGGGCTAGCGTTGGAAGAGCGGGCTGGATTTGTGGCTAAGCCTGAGCAATGGTGGTAGATGACAGACCTAGTTGATGAACAACGCGAAATTGCGACTCAACTGAGTAATTGGGAGAAATCTATTTTCGCGGTGAGTTTACCACACGCCGCCGCATTTGGAGCGTTTATTGGAAAATTTGATTTTGATATGGGTGCCGAGCAACCAGAAAAACTTATGTATAGTTTGGTTCTGATTGTACTGTCGTTGCCAATGATTTCAATTTGGCTGGTATTCGTTCACGATCAATTGCGGAATACATTTTTGCGCGTTGGGCACATGGACAAAAAACTTAAGATAAAACACACGGCAATTTATACAGTGATATTTG
Organism: uncultured Parasphingorhabdus sp.; assembly: GCA_951813595.1. Classification (GTDB taxonomy): domain Bacteria; phylum Pseudomonadota; class Alphaproteobacteria; order Sphingomonadales; family Sphingomonadaceae; genus Parasphingorhabdus. The sequence goes on from CATOTQ010000001.1 coordinate 842,546, forward strand.
TCTTTCCCGTTTTTTTCCCACTAATTTCAATGAACTACCGAGAATACATCGACGTTTCAATTTATGGTCCAATTTCGATGATTTTGATAACTTGGATGTTCAGTTCTGTGATCATGGCCGGCCACTATTACAGGCGAATTTTGAGGACTTTAGGATATAACCCGAATGACTGAATCAACATACAGAGTACAAGGCGCAACAGGCGAGTGGGAGGTCGTGATCGGCCTTGAGGTCCATGCGCAGGTGACTTCCAACGCAAAACTCTTCTCTGGCGCCTCCACCGAATTTGGCGCGGAGCCGAATACGCAGGTTAGTCTGGTCGACGCCGCGATGCCCGGTATGCTGCCCGTTCCCAATCAGGAATGCGTGCGGCAAGCGGTGCGGACGGGTCTCGCGATCAATGCGCAGATCAACAAATATTCGCGCTTCGACCGCAAGAATTATTTCTACGCCGATTTACCGCAGGGCTACCAGATTTCGCAGCTTTACCATCCGATCGTGGGTGAGGGTGAAATCCAGATTTCACTCGATGAAAAAGACCCCGATGCGCACGGCAAGGCGATTGGCATCGAGCGCATCCATATCGAGCAGGATGCCGGCAAGCTGATGCACGATCAGCACCCGACGATGAGCTATGTCGATCTAAACCGCTGCGGCGTGGCGCTGATGGAAATTGTCTCTAAGCCCGACATGACATCGCCGAAAGAGGCGGGGGCCTATGTTAAAAAGCTCCGGTCGATCCTGCGCTATGTCGGCAGCTGTGACGGCAATATGGAGCAGGGTTCGATGCGCGCCGATGTGAACGTGTCTGTGCGCAAACCCGGCGAAGAACTGGGCACGCGGACCGAGACAAAGAACGTTAACAGCGTGCGTTTTGTCCAGCAGGTTATCGAGATCGAAGCCCGCCGTCAGGTAGACCTGATCGAAGACGGCAGCGAAGTGGTTCAGGAAACCCGCCTGTATGACACAGAAAAGAACGAAACCCGTTCGATGCGTTCCAAAGAAGACGCGCACGACTATCGCTATTTCCCCGATCCGGACTTGCTGCCGCTGGAACTGGAAGATGATTTCATTTTCGATTGCAAGGCGAGCCTTCCCGAACTCCCGGACGAAAAGCGGGCGCGCTACAAAAATGTGCTTGGTCTTAGCGCCTATAATGCAGCCGTTATAACGGCAGAGCATGAAACGGCGATCTGGTTTGAAGAACTGCTGGATACTTCGGACGAACCTGAGAAAATCGCAAAAAGCGCCGCCAACTGGATGATGTCCGAACTTTTCGGCGCGCTGAACAACATGGGCAAATCGATAGAAGAAAGCCCTGTTTCTCCCGCAGAGGCAGCCGAACTGCTCGGCCTGATCTCTGACGGTACAATCTCTGGAAAAATCGCAAAGCAGGTGTTCGAAATCATGCTTGAAACCGGTGATGGTGCTGCGAAGATTGTTGAGGAAAAAGGCCTGAAGCAGGAATCTGATACCGGAGCGATCGAAAAAGTTATCGCCGAAGTGATCGCAGCCAACGAAGATAAAGTCGCCGAATATAGGGATGGCAAAGACAAGCTGTTCGGCTTCTTCGTTGGTCAGACAATGAAAGCAATGCAGGGCAAAGCTAATCCGCAGGTGGTGAATGAATTGTTGAAAAAGACTTTAAATTAGATAGTATTATTTGAGTTTTAGGGGGTCGCAAAATTGAAAATATCATGCTCGCTATTGGGTTTGGTGGTGCTCGGCTGTTCTAGTGCTGCTGCCGCGCAAGCCATTTGACCTGCCCCTGGTTGTTGGTCCAGTTATTAAGTTAGAGCACGGCGGTTAAAGCCGTCCATCTGGACTGACCGGAGCGTAGCGCAGGGCAGTTCAGATGGATAAGGCAAGGCTGTTGTTGGTGCCGGTGGTTTGTAGCTCAGTGAGCTGTGCGGTCTGACAGTGTTATAGTGCCGCCTCCAGCGTTCGATCAGTATAGTTGCCTCCTTCATGCTGTAAAATATTTCTCCATTGAGTAGCTCATCGCGGAGTTTACCGTTGAAGCTCTCGTTATAGCCATTCTCCCATGGACTACCCGGTTCTATATAGAGCGTCTTCACACCGATACGTGACAGCCAGTCGCGTACCGCATGGGCAGTAAACTCAGCTCCATTGTCACTGCGGATATGGGCTGGCGGGCCATGTCTGGCAAATAGGCCGGTCAATACCACCAGTACATCATCGCTGTTCAGTTCACGTTGGACATGGAGCGGCTGGCACTTCCGGCTATGCTCATCAATGACGGTGAGCATCCTGAACGCCTTGCCATCATGGGTGCGCCATCATGGGTGCGATCCATAACGAAATCATAGCTCCGGACATGGCCGCGATATTGCGGTCTGAGCCTGACGCATGATCCATCGTTAAACCAGAGCCTTCCCCGCTTTGGCTGCTTCTTTGGTATCTTGAGCCCTTCACGCCTCCAGATACGCTCCACTCGCTTGGCATTCACATGCCAGCCGCTGTTACGCAGTAAGCTAGTGATCCGCCGATAGCCATATCTGCCATATATCTGTGCCAGCCGGATGATCTCAGCCGTTAGCGGCTGCTCATCCGGCTTGGTAATGGCTTGTCTGCGCTGAGTGGAACGATGCTGACCAATCACCCTGCAAGCGCGGCGTTCGGAACAACCCAGCGCCGCCTGCACATGATCGACCGCATCTTTGCGGCGCGAAGGGCTCAGTACTTTCCCTCAACGGCCTCCTTCAGGATCAATGCATCCAGTGTCGGATTGGATACTGCCTTGCGAAGCCGCTGATTCTCTTTCTCCAACGCCTTCAAGCGGCGTGCCTGACTTACCTTCAAACCGCCATACTCGCGGCGCCAGCGATAGTAACTCTGCTCTGATATGCCTGGCTCCCGGCATATCGCACCTGTCTTCTCTCCCCAGCAAGCCGAACCTCAGCCTCCCGGAGCATCCCGATTATCTGTTCTGGCGTATATCTTTTACGTGCCATCTATCTTTCCTTTCTCAAGATAAATAGCCGTATCTCTAACTCTCAAGCCGGAACACTTCTATGGGGGAAGGTCACATTAAATCCGAACCACCAATTGAACAGTTTTCAGCGGAGAAAGTTGCCGCAATAGCGCAGCCGGATATCGCCTTTGAAGAGACACCTGACACAATCAAAACCTACGAAAAATATTTCTACTTCCACCGGGACGATACGAAATTTGATCAGGCTTTTCATGATATTAGCGAATGTGATGCGCTGTCGCGTGGGATAAATTTCTATAACCAGGTCGATACTGGTGCTGCAATGGCTCAACACGGTCTACTGGCTGGTGCGGTTGGTGGGGCAATCGGCAGTTTGATGGCGGATGCCATTTTTGGTTCTGCAGAACGCCGCAAAATTCGGCGGGTGAATATGCGTCGTTGCATGGGATTTAAAGGATATAATCGCTACGGGATGGAAAAGGAAAAATGGCAGGATTTTCATTTTGAGGAAGGCCATGGATCGGTGAAAGGCGAGAAGCGCCGCAATTACCTTTTGATGCAAGCAAAAGTTGCTTCAGGACCCAAGCCGCAACAGGAGGTACTTGCGCCATGAATTTCGGATATGCAATCGCGTTGGTTGCCTCAATATGCGCACTGGGATCAGCAGCTGTTTCAGCGAAACCAGTAGAGGAAAAGAACCTTGTGAGCGGCAAGTTCACCTTCGATCCAGAAAAAGGCTACATCTATCTTTATAGCAAAATTCGTACGTCAGGCATGTTCCTAAAAATTCCGTCTGAAGAAGATATCAAGGCCTATGAAGAAGAATGGTTAGAGGAGCTTGCAAAAGCGCAAAGCAAATATCCCAAAAAGCTTAAGCGGTGGGAAAAGCGGGTGGAAACCGCAAAAAAGACGCGAAAAAAACTCCCGAAGAAGCCGGTCGAGCCAACTCGTGAAAATTTCTCGATTGATCCGATTGATTTAAGAAACTCAACTTCTTTCGGACCGCAATTTGTTTTTGGTAAAACCAAGGACGAAAACGGTAAGACCTTTAGTTACATGGAAGAGGTCGAACCGGGGACATATATTTATTACGGTCCGGTGTGGGCGAATCCCAATGGTGGTTATTTTGGGACCTGTAACTGCATGGGCAGTGTGCAGTTTGAGGTGAAAGCCGGACAAGTCACCAATCTAGGTAATTTTCTATATGCCGCGCCCAATTGGGATCCAGAAAAGACAGTTCCGCATAAGTAAGTATCTGGAGCAATCCATTAGCAAGGGAATCATTGGCGGCACCGTAAATTACGAACTTCCGTCATCTTTGCAAAACACTCCGAGTGAGATTGCGGACTTTAGGGCTACCGGGAAAATCAATAATTTCTTCGGCCTGACCATCGATAGAATGCCGGAAATCGACGGCGTATTGGCTTACAGTCGAGATAGGGTAATTGATTTGAAGGCCAAGGCCAAAGAAGAACGCCAAGCGGAACCCGCGGTTGCCACCACCGCTGATGATCTGCCAAATGAGGCCGTCGAGTCATCGTCCGCAGATGCGATAGAGGAAGGCTCATAAGTTGCGCATTTAACCCCCAATGTACCCTTGCCCTTCACGCATCTTTCCGCTAGGCGCGCGTGTCAATCAGACTTTGGTAGGATTTTGACGTGTATCTCGTGCGGGCGTGGCGGAATTGGTAGACGCGCCAGATTTAGGTTCTGGTATCTTCGGGTGTGGGGGTTCGAGTCCCTTCGCCCGCACCAACGACGGCAAATATCCTATCAAAATTGTAATTTATAAAGGCTTTGAAGAGAAACCATGCAAACTGTTGAAACGCTGAACGAAGGGCTGAAACGCGCTTATGAAATCAAGATCACCGCGAAGGATATTGAATCGCACGTAGATGCTGAAGTCAAAAAAGTTGCGCCACAGGTCAACATGCCTGGTTTCCGCAAAGGCAAAGTGCCGCCGAATCTGGTGCGCAAGATGCATGGTGAAGCGATAACCCAAGATGTCGTGAACACCACCATTCAGGAAAGCGTTCAAAAGACAATCGAGGATAACAAGTTAAAGCCAGCGATGCAGCCTTCGGTCGAGCCGAAAGACGGCAAGGAGATCGATCCTCAAGCCGGCAAGGACATTGAGCTTAAGGTAGAGCTGGAAGTCCTTCCCGAAGTCCCAACACCATCGATTGATGGATTGAAGTTGGAACGCCTGCAAGTCGAAGCCGACGAGAAAACGGTCAACGGGCAACTGGAAAAATTTGCTGAAAGCCAGAAGCGGTTTGAAACCGCTGCCAAGAGCTACAAAGCCAAAATGGGTGATCAGTGCCTGATCGATTTCGAAGGTAAGGTCGATGGTGTGCCATTTGATGGCGGCAAAGGCGAGAGTATGGCGATTGAGCTGGGTTCTGGTCGTTTGATCCCGGGCTTTGAAGACCAGCTGGTTGGCAAGAAAGCCAATGATGAAGTGCTGGTGAAGGTGACTTTCCCTGATGACTACAATGTTGAAGACCTGAAGGGTAAAGACGCCGAATTCGACGTTGTGATTGGCGAAGTGCAGAAGCCGAAAGAAGCCAAGGCTGATGACGAAATGGCCAAAAGCATGGGTCTCGAAGGTCTCGATCAGTTGAAGGAACTGCTCAAAGGCCAGATCGAACAGGAACTAAACGGCCTGACGCGGACGCACATGAAGCGCAAGCTGCTTGACCAGCTCGCTGCAAATCATGATTTCGAAGTTCCGCCATCGATGGTTGAAGCGGAATTCAATCAGATCTGGCAGCAACTGGAACAGGAAGCCGCTCAGGAAGAAAATCCGGAAGCCGCCAAGAAAGAAATGGAAGACGCGAAAGACGAATATCGCGATATCGCGGTGCGCCGCGTTCGCCTTGGATTGCTGCTATCCGAGATTGGTCAAGCCAATGGTGTCGAGATCAATCAGCAGGAAATGTCTATGCTGATTCAGCAGGCGGCGCAGCAATATCGCGAGGAAGATCGCCAGCGCTTTGTGGAATATATCCAGCAGGACCAGATGGCCGCAGCCCAGCTTCGTGCGCCGATGTATGAAGACAAGGTTGTCGATTATCTGTTCGAAAACGCGGATATTACTGACAAGAAAGTAACCCGCGAAGAGTTGGAAGCGGCGATTGAGGAAGAAGACGAGGCCGAAGCAAAGCCGGCGGCGAAGAAAGCACCAGCAAAAAAGCCAGCAGCCAAAAAGGCGAGTTATTGTCAAAAGTAGTGTCTGGCAAGTTAGTCATGCGGCTGGCATGTCGTCCTTGTTCACCTCGCTTCCATCTTTAGACTTCACGCCTTCAACCACCTTCGCCAGGTGTCTGAAGCCTCTCAATTTGCGCCAGGAATCTTCTGCGCATAATCCCATCTTGCAGACCATCGTCAACATCGTATTGCGCGTGACACAACCTTTGGCTTGGCGTGTTCCATGCCGGATCGTCGCAAAACTCGACTCAATGACATTGGTTGTCCTGATACGGGTCCAGTGTTCCGCTGGAAAGTCATGAAATGCCAGCAACGCGTCACGGTCTTTCGATAAGCATTCCACCGCCTCGGGGTACTTTGCACCGAAACGTTCCTCAAAATTATCGAACGCCTTTGCTGCATCAGCTCGATCTTCTGCCATCCGGATATCATGCAGACCCTGCTTCGCTTTCTCCTGGACAGACTTCGGCAGATAGTTCAGCACATTGCCGGTCTTGTGCATCCAGCAACGTTGCCAGCAACGTTGCCAGCAACGTTGAACGCCCGTCTCCGGATACACTTCCTCCACTGCGGCCCGGAAGCCCGGGGCGCCGTCTCCAATTGCCAACTTCGGGGGTTGGTCCAGACCCCGTTGTTTCAGAGACAGCAACACCTCACGCCAGCTCTGTTTTGACTGCCTGACACCATCTTCGATTGCCAGGAAGTGCTTGTGACCCCGGCTGTTCACGCCGATGATAACCAGGCAGCACAATCGGCCATCGTCGCCTCTGAGACCACTGTAGATGCCATCAGCCCGGATACGGACCCATTCATCAGACACCGCTCGAGTACACCATTGCTTGTATTCAGCTTCCCATTGCCGCTTCAAACGCCCCGCGACATTGGCCGGCAGCCCTTTAGCCTCGGGGCCGGCAATAGCTTCCGGTGCGCTCTGCATCTGGCCACTCGAAACACCCTTCAAATAAAGCCAGGGGTTCGCCGCGTCCAGCGTCGCCGTTCGCCGGATGCAGGGCGGTACAACCAGAGATTGAAAACATTCCGGCGTACCTTCACGGCTACGGATCTTCGGCACCTCGACGCTGACCTTGCCAACCCCTGTAATCACCTCTCGTTCGCGATGATGGCCACTGCGGACAACGCGCTGTCGTCCGTCAGCCGTTTTGTGACCATCAAACTTTGTCATCAACTCATCCGGCTCTGCCTGGACCGCTTCGGCGATTAACTGCTTCGCACCCGGTCTGAGTAGTTCTGTCAGTGGTTCAATTCCCTCCGGTCTACCCGGATCAATCACAGTATCTTTTGCCATGTGTGGCGGGCTCCTCTTGCTACTTTCGATTTCCAGACAAAAACGATTTCAGCAAGGCACGCCCCATACTTCAAATTCTTCCAGACACCAGATCCGGTTATAACTCCTAGTGGGGCCAACGATGCTGAAGCGCGGCGCGGTGTGGGGATATTCGTTCCCGATACCGCCCATTGGCAAAACGCCATCAATGATCCGCAGGTTGGCCCATTCCGGGTGTAGCCAATCAGCGGCGCGCTCTTCATCTTCCGGCCGAACTTCGGTCAGATAATAGGTACTGATATAGGGGCGCAGCTTTTTAGCTGGCAGGAAAAACCGGATGGTGACCGGCGCGCTATTTAGTGATGACAAGCAATTGCCTCCAGCACATCATCCATCCGCGTCTGATCACCGATGGCCAGCACGTGGCCATCCGATTCCGCGTGCAGCGGTTCACCGTTCCAGTCACACATGATCCCGCCGGAACCATCCACCACAGGAACAAGCGCGGCGTAATCGTGGAGCATCAGGCCAGCCTCGCAGACCACATCAACATGACCAGAAGCGCACAAACCATAGTTATAGCAATCACCGCCATAGATGATTTTGCGCGTCGCGACTTTGCCCGCCAAGCCCATAAAATGATCGGCATCATGCTCATCAAAACAATGGGGTGAGGTCGTCGCCAAGACAGCATCTTTTAGATTCCGGCAACGTGCTGCCTTGGACGGTTCGCCATTAAACAATGTTTCGCGGCCCACAACGCCAATCCAGCGTTCGTGCTGTATCGGCTGATCAATGATTCCAATTACCGGAAAGCCATCCTGCATCAGCGCGATGAGCGTTCCGAATATCGCTCTGCCGGCAATGAAACTGGTCGTGCCGTCGATGGGGTCTAATACCCATTGCCGTGAAGCGCCTTCGTTCCGAGTGCCATATTCCTCACCAATAATCCCATCGTCGGGGCGCTCTTTCTCAATGATGGCGCGCATAGCCGCCTCGGCCGCTCGATCCGCTTCGGTGACAAAGGTGGAATCGCTCTTGGCTTCCTGATCAAATTTCGCACGGAAAAGAGGGCGAATGGCTTCACCCGCTGCTTCAGCCAGCTGTTCTGCCAAGGCAATATCCTTTGGTGTCATTGGTCATCCACGAGTTCAATTGGTCTCCAAGTCCATAGGTACAATATCAATCCTGTTATGATGAACAGCGCACAGCTGGATAGGACCCAGGCATTGGCATACCAATATTCGCCCCAGGTAAATTCCCCGGACATAATATTTGCCCAACCCCTAAAATGTTGCATGGATGCGACAACGAGGCCGAGCACAGCCAGCGTCGAGGAAATCCAGCGATTGAGCCAATGCTGCGGATTGAAGAGCAGCAAAACCCCAAGCAAACCGATAATTGTGCGTTGAACCCGGCAAAATGGGCAAACATATACAAGTTCAGCCAATTCAGTCGCCCACGCCACGACGCAGATGACAATCGCAAGGACGGCTATGTGGAGTCGAAATCGCAGCAGAGCTTCAAAGCTTGGCATTTTTCTGTTTCCTCGTTGAGCTTGTTCAATCGAACAGGCTAGAAACGGAACTTTCGTCGGCAATACGGCTGATCGCTTCACCCAAAAGGGGTGCGATAGGAAGGATGCGGATTTTATCAGAATCCAGTGCCGATTGTGGCGCCTGAATAGTATCGGTGATGATCAGTTTGCGCAGCTGCGATTCATTCACCCGCTCTACAGCTTTGCCGGATAGAACGCCGTGAGTGATATAGGCCGCCACATCGGTGGCACCCGCATTCTTCAGCGCCTCGGCGGCGTTGCACAGCGTTCCTGCACTGTCCGCTATATCATCAATCATCAGGCAGAATCGGCCTTCGACATCACCAATGATGTTCATGACTTCCGACACACCGGCTTGCTCGCGACGTTTGTCGACAATGGCCAGCGGCGCGTTGTCGAGACGTTTGGTGAGTGCACGGGCACGAACCACGCCGCCGACATCAGGTGACACAACCATGATGTTCTTGTCTGCATGTCGCGATTTCACATCCTCGGCGATAACCGGGGCACCATAAAGGTTATCAGTTGGGATATCGAAAAAGCCCTGAATCTGACCAGCATGCAAATCAACTGTTAACACACGATCTGCACCGGCTTCGGTGATCAGGTTGGCTACCAGTTTTGCCGAGATCGGTGTCCTTGGGCCAGGTTTCCGGTCTTGCCGTGCATAACCAAAATAGGGCAGCACTGCGGTAATTCTCTTGGCTGAAGCACGGCGTAGCGCGTCGATACTGATCAGCAATTCCATCAGATTGTCATTGGCCGGATGACTTGTTGACTGGACAACAAACACATCCTCGCCGCGCACATTTTCGTGAATTTCGATGAAAATCTCGTCATCGGCAAAGCGCTTCACACTGGCATCGGTGAGCGGAATTTTCAGATAGTCGGCAATGGCCTGAGCGAGCGGCAAATTACTATTGCCGGACATGAGTTTCATATGAATGCTTCCCCGATTTTGGTCGCGGCCAGAAAGACTCACTGACACCGACCCCACTAATCCCATCGCCTTGTTAGACAGGGAAATCGGAAATCAAAAGAGGCTTTTGATCAAATCCAGCCAGTTTGTTTCAGTTTTCCGACATTGGACCGCGAAACCGGAACTTCGAGGCCGTTGGATAGGATCAGGCGGAGGTTTCGTCCGTCGCGTTTTGTTGATTGGATAGCATCTTTGGCCACCCACCAACTGCGATGGACTTGCAATCCTTCCAGTTCTGCGACTTCCCTGATCGCGTCCGTCAAACGCATGAGCAGCATTTCCGAATGATCGGGCGCATGGACGCGGACATAGTGATCTTCGACGCTGAGCGCGAGAATGTGATCCGGAAACCCTGGAGGTAGTCTGTTTGCAATGGCCGGCTTTTCAATATCGCCTGTTGCGGAAGCAGAATCTGCAGCAAGCACGGCATCTTCCTTGCGAAAGAGAAGTTGCATCAACAGGAAATACCGACGCCAATCGCGACAACCTGAATATAAAGGAGAGCAAAGCCGTCCTGCAGCATGGGCCCGGTCCAGCTGAAGCCGTTGATCATGAATCCGATCATCAAGGCGAGCGGTAAGCCGGCGACCACTATCGCGAGTGCAATTGCCAGCGGAAACGGAATGGGGCTCGATTCGCTCAACCACCGTGCGGCAAAGCTGATCGGACGAAAAATTGCGTAACCAATGCCGCTAATGACAAGAAGTTCGACAGCCAGTTGTCTATGGAAAGTTCGGTTCATAGCCGCTGTCTAGCCGCCCATCCGCGTTTCGCCAATGGGCAAACGGTCGGATTTATCAGCCTTTCGCGAACAAAAGGTACCGTTGCCACATTCGCGCTGGAATGCTCGCCAGACTTGTTCGATTTTTTGCTCGTAACCAGAATATACAGGAAATTAAAATGACGAGTGATACTCAGAAATCAGGCTATTCTTTCGCAAGCATGCTGATGGTCGGCGGTGCGACGATATTGTTAACACTGGTACTTATGGCCTTCTCGAATTTTGGCAGCGAACAGAGCGCATCCGAATTGCCCGCCGCCCGGGAACGACTGACGATCCCTATCATCATTCATCTGGCAACCGTCATCCCGGCCCTTCCGCTTGGCGCCTATATTCTCTGGCGACGCAAGGGTGACAGGCTGCACAAGCTTCTTGGCCGGATCTGGGCAGCCCTGATGTTCACGACCGCAATTGTCAGCTTCTGGATCGGAAGACCAGATGGAAGCGAGTTGTTTGGAACGCATCTGAGTTTCATCCACATTTTTGCTGTCATCACCATCGTTTCGATTCCATTGGGCATCTGGATGGCGAGGATTGGCAATGTCAAGGAACATTACCGGGCGATGCAGGGTCCCTATATTGGCCTTATCATCGCCGGATTGTTCGCCTTCATTCCGGGGCGAATTCTCGGCAATCTTGCCTTTGGCGGTTTCATGGGATGAACTGAGAAAAACTATTATGCTACGCTGGACGAAACACCCATGGCAGCGTAACTTAAACCAAATAGCCTCCGGCAATCCCGGGGCGGTTCACTTGTCGCGTTGGGCCTTCAACTGCAACTCATAGCCGTCAAAAAGGGCTTCTTTTGACGCATACCAGCCACCAAAAGCGACTGCTATCAGCACCAAGCTGGCTATAATCCTTCCATGAAGAAACGCGTACATTAGACGCGACTAGCTGAGCACGGTAAATATTGCGTTAACTATGCTAGGCAATCCGGCCTTGAACCTTGTTTACGCTCACCCCGATGAGCGCTCAGATAGCACTGCAAAGGTTCAACAAGTGATTTCGCCAAACGGCACCACATAATTACCGGCATCATGCCCAATTTCCGCGCGTCCAAGATAGGCAATTTTGTTTCGACTGCACCAGAGCTGGACTATAGCATCTTCGTCTTGGCCAAAAGGCCGTTCATTCTCGGGAATGCCGGTCATATGTCCGAGGCGCAGTCCCGCCAAACCTGTGTCTTTCAAGTGTGTCGTGACGTTAAACAGGGCGCGGTCAATTGCGTATAGATATTCGGAAATTTCCTCTACCATCAAGACATGACCGGAAAGGTCTGGTAGAAGCGGCGTTCCGACCATCATCGACAACGTGGTCAGGTTGAACGCAATATGTATTCGCCCAGCTTCGATGCTAGGCTCCAGTGCGGATCGTTTGCCCCGAATTATCCAATCCAGTGATCTCAGTACTGCCTTGTCGCCATCCGGGCGCCGAATATCAACCGGCATCGGTCCATGAGCCTGTTTTCCAATCCCCGCCTTGTAGAGCGCTGCCAGTAAGTTACCTCCATCGCTGTAACCAACATAAAGCTTGTCTTGGGCTGGAGCCTCAAGCTGTCCGATGGCGTCTTCTGCGATCCTGGTCGCCCCATAACCGCCACGTGCAAACCAGATTGCGTCAAGACGGGGATCGTTGGCCATTGCCACAAATGTCTCGCAGCGCAGTTGGTCATCACCAGCAAAATGACCGGCACCGGCATAGCATTGGTCGGAGAACGTGAGTTCCGCTTCAGGATATTTTTCGGCAGCCAGAGCGATGACCCGCTCTGCATCATCACGGGAAAACGGGGTGGATGGTGCGCAAATGCCGATCCGTTTGCGATTCATGATTTTTTCTTCTCCTGGCAATTGCCAAATTCATCGCGAAGCAATAGCGGGGTTGAATGAGTGAAGACAAATCATATTATTTTTGCGGCATCGGTGGTTCAGGCATGTTGCCACTGGCGATGATTTTGCGTGAAACGGGCGCAATTGTTGTCGGATCCGACCGAGCGCTGGATCAGGGCAGGCTAGGTGCCAAATTTCAGTGGTTGCGGGAAAGCGGGATATCGCTTTTCCCTCAGGATGGCAGTGGTTTGACTTCCGGCGATCAGATTTTGATCGCTTCCGCTGCCATAGAAGATACTGTACCTGATGTGGCACAAGCCAATAAGCTTGGATGCAAACGGATGACCCGGGCCGAATTGCTGGCCGAATTGTTCAACGCCACATCGCGCAGCATAGCCGTCGGCGGGACAAGCGGAAAATCTACGGTGACTGGCATGATCGGCTGGATATTAACCGAGGCAGGCCTCGATCCGACTATCATGAACGGCGCGGTGATGAAGAATTTTGTCGCTGATGATGCGCCCTTTGCAAGTTCAAGAGTCGGGCGCGGCGGTATGATGGTCAGCGAAGTCGATGAGAGTGATGGTTCGATTGCCTTGTTTGATCCGGATATCGCCGTTCTCAACAATGTCAGTCTGGATCACAAAAGCCTGGAGGAATTGCGGCAGCTATTTGGAGGTTTTGCGGGCAAGGCGAAGACAGCGGTTTGGAATGCGGACGACTATGAAACGGCTGCATTGGTCGAGACTCTTGATCTCCAAAATGATATCAGTTTCGGTTTCTCAGAAGATGCCGACTACCGCTTGGCGGATGTGCAGGAAGCACCACTCAGCAGTCGCTTTACATTACATGTTGGCGAAAATGCTTTTTCCGTAAAACTTCAAGTTCCCGGACTGCACAATATCGCCAATGCGCTCGCCGCCATAGCCGCAGCTTCAGCAGTCGGAGTCGGCGCCGAAGTCAGCATAAAAGCTCTCGCAAGCTTTACCGGGCTGGCACGACGCTTTGATATTATTGGCACGACTAACGAGACTAGCGTGATAGATGATTTTGGCCATAACCCGGACAAGATCGCCGCCACGCTGAAAACTCTCAAGGCTTTCCCGGGGCGTGTCATTGCGTTTTTCCAGCCACATGGTTTTGGCCCGATTCATAAAATGGGAGTAGAACTGGCTCAGACTTTTGCAGAGTTGCTGGATGGTGATGATCGTGTAGTGCTTTGCGATCCCGTCTATTTCGGCGGTACGGTGGATCGCGGTATCGGCAGCGACAGCATTACGGATGCGGTAAATGCTGCTGGCGGCAATGCGATACATATTCCGGAACGAGAGGCCTGTGGTGATCATATCGTCGAAATCACCGAGCAAGGAGATCGTATCGTAATCATGGGTGCTCGCGACGATAGTTTGCGGACGTTTGCCGAAGGGATATTGCAGCGACTGTGACGGTGCTTCGGATCAGCAACCGGGATGCGCGGCGGTTATGGTTGACCACACAGGGTCTTGCGAATACGCCGACCGGAAAACTGGATCTACTCCAGATCATAAAACAAATCGGTTTTGTACAACTCGACACCATTCAAAATGTCGTTCGCGCACATCATCACATTTTATGGAGCCGCAACCAAAATTACCGCGAACCGATGCTCAACAATTTACTCGCCAAAGAGCGTGCACTATTTGAGCATTTCACTCACGACGCCTCAGTTATACCGATAGAATATTTCCCAATGTGGACGCGGCAATTCCGGCGACTGGGTGAGCGTACATCCCGATCTGACTGGTATAGACAACCGCTGAGCGCCGATGAAATTGCATCAATCCGGCAGCGAATTTCAGAGGAGGGGCCACTCTCGACCCATGCGTTTAATACCAAGATTGAAGGCAAAAAAGAGATGTGGGCGCGTCCGCCGCATAAAAAAGCGCTGGATCATATGTGGTATGCTGGCGAGTTGGCTACTTCGCACCGGGAAAATTTCGTAAAATTTTATGACCTGACGGAGCGGATAATCCCGGAACAATATCGCAATGCGGAGTGGGAAGATGGTGACCAGATTGACTGGCTCTGCCGTAGTGCGCTGGACCGGTTAGGCTTTGGTTCGACAGGGGATATACAACGTTTCTGGGCGGCGATGGATGCTAGGGAAGCGAGAGGCTGGGTTGAAAAATCCAGGTCGAATCTGATGCCGATTGAAGTGCAGGCTGCGAACCGCCAACATTTGCAATTATTCGCACCGGCCGATGTCGAAGCACGATTGCAAGCGCTGCCAAAACCATCATCACGCCTGCGCATCCTAAACCCGTTCGATCCGGTGGTAAGAGATCGTGACCGGTTGGATCGCCTGTTCGGATTTGAATATCGCAATGAAATGTTTGTACCACCGGCGAAGCGTAAATGGGGTTATTATGTCTACCCCTTGCTCGAGTGTGATCGCTTTGTCGGAAGGATTGAGCTGAAAGGTGACCGCAAGTTAGGTCATTTGAACGTGCATAATATCTGGCCGGAACCAAAGGTGAAATGGACTGGTAAAAGGCAGGAAAAGCTCGAGGCGGAATTGCAGCGCTTCGGCCGCCTTGCCGGATTGCGCGATACAATCTGGAATTGTGCAACGCCGGTGCCAGAAGGCTAAAACGGATTGAGCGTATAGCCTTGTTGTTGCAGCAGGGCGTGAGAGGTCATCGCTGACAATGACATTTTTACACCTGGTAACAGATCAGCTTTGTTGATCTCGTAGGCCGCAGCGCTTTGTCCGCATAAGTGAAATTCGACGCCATGTTTCTGCATTTCCGCAATGGCTGTTGCGCTAGGATTATTCGTACCGTCATTCCGGTTGTTGTAAATGGCATCACGCGTCAGATCGATCGCTGCGCCGCCATGAACAACGACAACCAGTTTTATGTTCGCATTGGGAACGCCAGCGGCAACATGCATGTTGATAAAACGCGCCGCACTTTCGAAAGAGCGATTGAGTTTGTCTGGCTTCGCCTTCTCCTTCACATCAAAGGCAATTTTGAAGACCGTATTTTCCGGGATGTCGATATCGGTTTGAACCATAGCTTTGGGGCCAAAATTTTCGAATACCGGACCAGTCACGAAACCTTCCAACTGCGCTGAGGCAGGGCTGCTGATCATGGTGACCGCAATTGCTGATATTAGAGAAAATTTTTTCATGAATGTTTCCGTTCAACGATTGAATAAGTGCGGATTATGTTCCAATCAGTTTTGGTCCTCAATTGAAAGAAGAGATTCGATGAAAACCCGCGCCGCTGTCGCTTTTGAAGCCAAGAAACCGTTAGAGATTGTCGAACTCGATCTGGAAGGGCCAAAAGAAGGTGAAGTGCTGGTTGAGATCATGGCGACCGGTATTTGCCACACCGATGCCTACACGCTGGATGGTCTGGACAGCGAAGGCAAATTTCCTAGCGTTCTAGGGCATGAGGGGGCAGGAATTGTGCGCGAAGTTGGGCCCGGTGTTACATCGGTTGCTGCAGATGATCATGTCATCCCGCTCTACACGCCTGAATGCCGACAGTGCAAAAGCTGTTTGTCCGGGAAAACCAATTTATGCACGGCGATCCGGGCTACACAGGGGCAGGGCCTAATGCCCGATGGGTCCAGCCGGATGTCCTACAAGGGGGAGGCCATCTATCATTATATGGGTTGTTCAACTTTCTCCAACTTCATCGTGCTTCCGGAAATTGCCGTTGCCAAAATCCGGACAGACGCACCCTTTGACAAAAGCTGCTATATTGGCTGCGGAGTGACCACCGGCGTGGGAGCAGTCACCAATACTGCGAAGGTGGAGCCCGGCTCCAACGTTATCGTATTCGGTTTGGGCGGAATTGGCCTGAATGTACTGCAGGGTTGCCGGATGGTTGGTGCAGACAAGATTATTGGAGTGGATATCAATGATGACCGGGAGGAATGGGGACGTAAGTTCGGCATGACCCATTTCGTCAATCCGAGGAAAGTTGATGGGGATATTGTAGAGCATCTGGTCGAATTGACCGATGGCGGTGCTGATTATACTTTTGATTGTACGGGTAATACTGATGTGATGCGACAGGCTCTAGAGGCCTGTCACCGTGGTTGGGGTGAGAGTATCATCATTGGTGTGGCCGAGGCTGGCAAAGAGATAGCAACACGCCCCTTCCAACTGGTCATCGGACGTGTCTGGAAGGGAACTGCATTTGGCGGAGCGAGGGGGCGGACCGATGTCCCGAAAATTGTTGACTGGTATGTAAACGGCAAGATCGAGATTGATCCGATGATTACCCACACGCTGTCATTGGAAGAGATTAACAAAGGCTTTGATTTAATGCATGCGGGCGAGAGCATCCGCAGCGTGGTGGTTTACTAGAAAAAAACAAAAGGAGAAAAATATGCTCAGTCACATAATGGTTGGATCCAATGATATCGAAAAATCCAAAAGCTTCTATAACGCATTATTGGGTGTTTTCGGTGCGAGCGAGCCAATGGTTGATGTCAAGGATGGCACAACGCGACTATTTTATATGGCGAACGGCGGGACATTCTCTGTCTCCGAACCCATTGACGGAAATCCAGCCACGGCGGCGAATGGCGGAACTGTGGGTTTTGCATGTGACTCGCCTGAGCAGGTTAAGGAATTTCACGATGCAGGTGTTGCCAATGGCGGAACATCAATCGAAGATCCGCCGGGATTGCGTGAAAGTAGCATGGGGCCAATGCATCTTGCTTATGTTCGTGATCCAGATGGCAACAAACTCTGTGCCATTCACCGCCCAGGCTAATCGCGTTGGAAACTATATCTGAAAATCGAAGTCATGGCGGAGTGCAGGGAGTCTATTCCCATGCCTCCGTCAAAACCGGAACCGACATGGCTTTTGCTGTCTATGTGCCTGATCATGAAGTTGGCGAGACGCTGCCAGTGTTGTGGTATTTGTCCGGCCTGACCTGCACTCACGCCAATGTGATGGAAAAGGGGGAATATCGACGGCTGGCAAGTGAGTTGGGCTTGATTGTTGTTTGCCCTGACACTTCTCCGCGCGGTGATGGTGTTCCCGATGATCCGGCCTATGATATGGGGCAGGGTGCCGGTTTCTATGTCGATGCAACTGAGGAACCATGGACCGAGCATTTCCAGATGCGCCGCTATATTGAACAAGAACTGCCTGCGTTGATTGCGGCCGAATTCCCGGTAGATATCAATCGGCAGGGTATATTTGGCCATAGCATGGGCGGTCATGGCGCGCTGACGGTCGCGCTCAGAAATCCGGATCGGTTTCGCAGTATATCTGCCTTCTCGCCTATTGTTGCGCCAAGTGAATGTGCATGGGGGAAGAAGGCGTTGGGGCACTATCTGGGGCCAGATAGGGTGGCTCGGCGCGAATATGATGCCTGCGCGTTGATTGAGGACGGAGCGAAGCTACCTGAAATTCTGGTGGATCAAGGCGCGGCGGATGATTTTCTGGAAGATCAGTTAAAGCCGGACTTGCTGGTTGAGGCCTGTAAAAAAGCCGATATCGCACTCACGCTAAATATGCGTGAGGGGCATGACCACAGCTATTTCTTTATCTCGACGTTCATGGACGATCATCTACGCTGGCATGCGGAGCGGCTGGCTTAGTAGCCAATCGCCTGACCATCTTTCCGCATTTCGGTGGCGCCGGTGTACACGCCGGTCTCGGGGTCACGCGTAATCGCCTGATAACCGCCGAACATGATGCCGTTAGTCACCACTTTTACATTGTGACCCATGGCTTTTAACTTTTCGATGGTCTTGTTCGAGATGCCTGGCTCGACATGAAGCGTTCCCAGCAATTCTGCACTTGTACCTTCCAGATCATCAGTTGGCGAACGCCCACCATCATGATTTAACCGCGCCGCATCGCCCGCCTCCTGCAGGTTCATGCCATAATCAACCATATTGATCATCACCTGGACATGACCCTGCGGCTGCATCCCGCCGCCCATCAGGCCGAAGGACATCCACGGCTTGCCATCCTTCTTCATAAAGGCTGGAATGATCGTGTGAAATGGCCGTTTGCCAGGCGCATAGACATTGGGATGATTAGAATCGAGAGAGAAAAGCTCACCGCGATCCTGAAACATGAATCCAAGACCATCAGGTACAAGACCGCTACCCATGCCACGATAGTTGGATTGGATCAGGCTGACCATCATGCCATCTTTGTCAGCAACGGTTAGATAGGTCGTATCGCCTTCACCCTCGATTTTGGGTTCGCCTGGACCAAATTCTGGTGATGCCTTTGTCGGATTGATCAGCGCAAAACGCTCTTTGCCATATGCATCGCTCAGTAGCCAATCGAGCGGGGCAGGAGAAAAGTTGGGATCAGCATAGAAGCGAGCAACGTCTTCGAACGCCAGTCGCTTTGCCTCGGTAATATAGTGTAGCACTTCTGCTGAGCCGCGTGGCCATTGCGTGAGATCCACATTTTTCAAGATGTTTGTCATTTGCAGCGCCGCGTAGCCCTGCGTATTGGGCGGCAGTTGGCACATTTCATAGCCTTTGCGATAGCTGACGCAGCCAACATCAACCCATTCTGACTTGTGCGCGGCAAAATCCTCGTAACGCAAATCGCCGCCAATACGCCTGAAATAGGCATCCATGGTACGCGCCAGTTCGCCTTTGTAAAAGGCATCCCGGCCACCTTCACCAATCTTGCGCAAGGTCATTCCAAGATCTGGATTTTTGAAAATTTCGCCTGCTTTGGGTGCGCCATTGGCGAAATATGTTGCTTTGGCGTTTTCAAACTCGGTAATGGTCGACTCATATTCCTTGAAACGCGCCAGATTTCGTTTCAGATATTCACCAATAACTGGTGCAATAGGATGACCTTCTTCGGCATATTCGACTGTTGGTGCCAGGATATCGGCCATGCTGAGCTTGCCAAATTTTCCGTGTAGTTCTGCCCATCCGTCCACCGCTCCCGGCACAGTAACAGGCAAATGGCCAAATGGGGGCAGGGACGTTGCATCGCCCAATTGCTCTTTGAGCTTTTTCAGATCGCGGCCTTTGGGACTGCGACCCGAGGCGTTAAGGCCGCGTAATTTCTGAGTCTTGGGATCCCAAACAATTGCAAAAAGATCGCCGCCTATGCCATTGCCGGTCGGTTCCATTAGGCCGAGCGCAGCATTGGCCGCAATAGCCGCATCAACCGCGCTACCGCCTTTTTTCAGGATCTCAATCGCGATTTGACTAGCTAGCGGATGAGCTGTGGCCGCCATGCCATGCTGGGCAATTACGGGACTACGTGACCAGCCTTCGCCAATCGGGCGTCCGCCTCCGCCGATTTCTAGAGCGGGTCGTTTGGCTTCTTCTTTTGCTTCTTGAGCATGCGCGGGCGTTATCCATAGAGCTGCCAAAGCGAGAGAAGAGACCAGATATGCGCGCATGATTTGTTCCTGTTGTTGAAACTATTGAACAACATACTAACCGCAAAGCTTGACTTTCCAAGCATCTTCTCTATGTTGCATTGCAGCAAAGGCGAAATAGTTCGTCTTGCGGTGCGCTAGCGTGAGAAGGTTCCCATAGCGGAAAATCTTCGGCAGTACCGCGATCTGCTCAACATTTCCGGCAGCCTGATTACGCGGGTCGTCTTAACGACTTGCCCTTTTCGCAGCATCCAATCGGGATGAATCTGCGCCGAGGCTGCTATTTATAAGGTATTATTTTTGACTAAATTCTCTGATTTCGCATTGGCGGAACCAATTAAACAACGCGTGGCCGATAGCGGTTATACCAATCCATCCCCGATCCAAGCGCAGGCAATTCCGCCGGGCCTGGAAGGCAAAGACATTCTTGGCATTGCGCAAACCGGTACTGGGAAAACAGCAGCGTTTTCTCTACCTGCCATTCACCATTTGCTGAAAACAAAACGCAAGCTTGGCCGGAACGAATGTCGTATGCTGGTGCTTGCGCCGACACGTGAACTTGCACGACAGATTGCAGACAGCATGGTCGGCTATTCCAAAGGACTTGGAATATATGTCACATCCGCCTTTGGCGGCGTCCCGATCAACAGGCAGAAACGCATATTGCAGCGTGGCGTTGATGTTCTCGTGGCGACACCAGGTCGCTTGCTTGACTTGATTGATCAACGGAGCTTGACTTTGGAAAAGGTTGAAATACTGGTTCTCGACGAAGCTGATCAAATGCTTGATCTTGGCTTTATTGTGCCGCTCAAGAAAATTGTCCCGATGCTTCCCAAGAAGCGCCAGAGCCTGTTTTTTTCGGCAACCATGCCAAAGACCATCTCTCAGCTCGCCGATCAGTTTCTGACCAACCCTGTGCAAGTATCGGTTGCCCCGCAATCTACGACCGCTGAGCGAGTTGATCAGAAAGTTACGTTTATCAATCAGGATGACAAACAGCGCTTGCTCAAGGATTTCATCAACAAGGAAAATCCTGATCACATGCTGGTTTTTACCCAGACGAAACATGGCGCGGACAAGGTTGTCAAAAACCTGAACGCGGTCGGTATTCATTCCGCGGCGATCCACGGCAATAAAAGCCAGCCACAACGCGAACGCGCTTTGGGTGACTTTAAAAAGGGCAAGATCAATATTCTCGTCGCGACTGACATTGCGGCACGGGGTATCGATGTCGATGGCATCACGCATGTGATCAATTTCGATATGCCCAACGTGTCCGAGCAATATGTTCACCGCATAGGCCGGACTGCACGGGCGGGGGCTTCGGGAGTTTCTTATTCTCTGGTTGCTCCGGATGAGCGGCAATTCCTCCGAGACGTTGTGAAATTGACTGGGGTGAAACCTGAAGTGATTTTGCTTCCAGAAGGTTATGATGAGCCAGCGCGCGAAGAGGTTGTACCGCGGATCTATGGCCAGAAACCAAAACGCTATGGTGCCAAGCCTACAGGTGGCCGCAACAAGAATAAGCATAGTGCGCGCAAAGGACGCCCAGGTGGCAATCGTGGCGGTGGCCGCGGTGACGGTGAACGCTCAGGTGGCCCCAAGAAGGGCGGCCCGAAACATTGGAACAATGCCTCAAAATCGTTCAAACGCCGACAGAAGCGGAAGACCGAGGCCTGATTGTCATTCTTCCATCGAAGGCTGGAATCCAACCCGCAATTGACGGCCGCCTAAGATCCCAGCCTTCGCTGGGATGGCGGTTACTCTGAAACCAGCGCCTTGCTGTCTGCGAGTGCGTTGATTTCAGTCTCATCCATACCCAACCAATCCTGAAGCGCAGCGATATTATCCTCGCCGCGTTTCGCTAGGCGGGTTTCGGATGTGATGCCGCTGGATGATTTGGAGAACCGATACGGTGACTGGATCGTCTGTCGATCCTGTCCGGCATCGTCCTTCACATCCACAAGCACGCCATGCTCCCTGGCACTGGGTTGATCGTAGATGCGTTTGTCGAACGGATGGACTTCACCCCAAGCAAGGTTGAGTGCATCCAGCGTTTGGGTGAGTGCTTCGAAGCTCTCGTGATCCTCAATATATTTTACCATCGCATCGCGGCGCATTTGCACTTTGGTAGCAATACCTGCTCCCTCCGGAGTCGGATCAGCCAATCCGTTGCGTTTTGAAAACAGGTGCCAAATCCATTTCATATCGCCGACGATCAGGATTTGCCGATTGTCCGGCGCTGCCCAGACGCTGTTCTCCTCTGGTTTTGGCCATATGTCATCAAGCACCCAATGCGCATAATCATCAACACTGTGGAGTACGTTGATCATTGCCAGATCGATATGTTCACCTTCCCCTGTCTTGTCTCGCACACGAAGTGCCGTCAGGATGGCAATAATCCCATGCAATGAACTATAGCTGTCTCCGAGTGCGAGCTGCATATCGGTTGGTGCACCGCCGCTAATCTCAGCCTGCCGCGCGATCAAGCCCGTTTCTGCATGCAGGACTGGCGCATAGGCGGCCTTCTTGCGATCTGGTCCTTCCTGACCATAACCTGAAATTGAAAGCATGATTAGCTTGGGATTGATTTTTGATAAGTCATCCCAGCCAATGCCGAACTTGTCCATAATACCCGGGCGGAAATTCTCAACAACGATATCGGCATCCGCCGCGAGCTTATGGATCAACCCCTTGGCACCATCGGCTTTTAGGTCGACACAGATGTTCCGCTTGCCAATATTTTTTTGGAGGTAATATCCACTCGCGCCATCGGCTTGCAGACCAAGCTTGCGAGTAACATCGCCTTCAGGCGGTTCGACTTTCAAAACATCCGCACCCAAATCCGACAGCATCCTCGTGGCGTAGGGTCCCGCAACAACACGCGTGAAATCCAGTACCTTAAGGCCCGCTAACGGCTTGTCAGCCATATGTTACAGCTTCATTTGCGACTTGATCGTTTTTTGCGTGCCTTCGCCATAGGGTGGCAGGAAACCTGCCAGTTTGGCGACGTTGATTTTCGGCTGGCGATAAATCGCCTTGGCGTGACTGAATTCCTTGAAACCCGCTATACCAGTGTAAGCACCCATGCCGGATGGCCCCACGCCGCCAAAGGGGAGGTCGTGCTGGGCGATATGGAAAATCACGTCATTGACCGTAACTCCGCCAGATATCGTGCGATCCAGTACCTTGCGTTTGTCGTTCTCGGTCTCGCCAAAATAATAGAGACCAAGCGGACGGTCATTCTCGTTCACATAATCAACCACTTCATCAAGATTGCTATATGTTTTAACCGGTAGCACAGGACCAAAAATCTCCTCCTGCATCACTCGCATATCGTTATTCACGTTTTGAAGCACCGTTAGCGGCATCTTGTTGCTGTTGGTATTATCAAAATCCTCATCGCCAGGATTGACGACGGTCGGCTTTGCGCCTTTTTCAACCGCGTCATCAATCAAACCCTGGATACGCTCTTTGTGCCGCGCGTTGATCACTGATGCATAATCATCATTCTGTATCAATGTAGGATATTGCTCGGACACGTTGGATTTGATGCCATCAACTACTGCATCCTCTTTATCTTGAGGTACCATAAGGTAATCTGGTGCGAGACAAATTTGCCCAGCATTCATCATCTTGCCCATGGCAATACGTTGGGTTGATTTTTGAACATCGGCGTCGGGACCAATAATAGTTGGTGACTTGCCGCCCAGTTCCAGCGTTACCGGTGTCAAATTTTGTGCCGCTGCTGACATGACATGTTTGGCGATACTTCCGGCTCCAGTAAAAATGAGATGATCCCAAGGAATCTCAGAGAATGCTTTGCCGGTTTCCGGTCCGCCCGTAATCACCACCATCTCCTCTGGCGAGAAATACTCAGCGACCAGCTTCTTGCAAAGTTCTCCAGTTTCGGGCGTGAATTCGGAAAACTTGATCATTACCCGATTGCCAGCTCCAAACGCACCAATGGCCGGATCAAAAGCCAAATTAACCGGGAAGTTCCAGGGACTGATAATGCCGACCACACCCTTGGGTTGATATTCTACCTGTCCGCTGGCTCCCATCAGATTGAGAGGAAAATCAATTTTCCGTTTTTCCGGGCGCATCCACTTACGCAGGTTCTTCTTGTGGTCTTTCGCATGGCCGACAACCGACATCAGGTCAGTCATGATGGTCTGGACACTACTACGATGCCCAAAATCATTGGAAACCGCTTCGCAAAGCGCGTCCTGATGATCGAGGATCATTTGCGCAGTCCTGTTAATCCGGTCCATGCGAGCTTCATAGCTGACTGGCAACTCTTGATGAAAAGCCCCGCGTTGTGCGTCGAACAGTTTCATCATCTCATCTTTGCTGACCTCGCCAGCTGCCGCTTCCAAAGCTTCCATGTTTTGTCTCCTGTAAAGAGGCGTTTGCGCCCGTTTTTCTTGATTTCAATTGATTAATTAAACCATCAAAGGTCGGTTTGTCGAGTTGGAATGGTTTAGCTTCCTAGCGCCGCTATTGCTTCGGCCACCGCGATCGTTTGTTTCGCCTGATTGAGATGCAGTATCTCGGTCATTTTTCCATCGACTACGATTACGCCCTTGCCGGCATTCACCGGATCATCAAATGCTGCAATAATGGCCTTTGCCTCGATGATTTTTTCTTCATTTGGTGCAAAAGCTTTGTTGGCGATATCAATCTGCGAGGGATGGATCAGCGTCTTGCCATCAAACCCGTATTTGCGCGCCTGCTCACATTCTGCTGCCAGACCGTCCGGGTCATTGAAATCATTGTAAACGCTATCGATGACGTTCAGGCCATACGCCCTTGCCGCCATGATTGTTTCAGACATGGCCGGTGTGAATAGCTGACGATCCTGTTCCGCGCGCATTTCTTTTGCCAAATCATTAAAGCCCATCACAAAGCTGCTAAGCCGCCTGTCGGCACCATGCTTTGCGATTTCGGCGATATTCAATATGGCCAGCGGCATTTCGATCATCGCCCAGAGTTTTGTATCCAGATCGGTATCCAGGTCCTCCATGAAATCAGTGATCTTCCGGATGTCCTCGGAACTTTGAATTTTCGGCACCAGCACGGCATCGGCTTGATGCAAGCAAACTTGCCTTAAATCTTCAATAAACCAGGGCGTTTCAACGGCATTGATACGAACTACCAATTCCCGACTGCCATAATCACCAGAGTGTAACGCTGCACAGGCATTCCGGCGCGCATTTTCCTTCGCGTCAGGTGCCACCGCATCTTCCAGATCGAAGATTATCGTATCGGCGGGCAATGATTTCGCTTTTTCCAAAGCCCGTTCATTGGATGCCGGCATGTACAGGCAGGAGCGGCGTGGGCGATACACAGTTTCAGTCATTTCGTATCGTATCATCTCTCAAACCGGCGGCAAAGGCAGAATTCGTCCGCTCTTCTTACCTTTTGTTAACCATAGCGATTTAGTGCATTTTTAACAGTTGTGAACGCCCTGATTTCTAAGAGTTTCGGGGCATCAAAAGGAACATTTGCGCGATGAAGTTGATCATCCAGATACCTTGTTTCAATGAAGCGGAGAATTTGCCTGAAACGCTGGTAGCACTGCCGCGGCAGATTGACGGTATAGATGCGATCGAATTTCTGGTTGTTGATGACGGCAGTCGCGACAATACCAGTGATGTGGCGAGGCGCTTTGGTGTGCACCATATTGTTCGTCATCGCACCAATCGCGGACTAGCAGCTGCTTTTCAATCAGGTATAAACCGTGCACTCTCAGAGGGTGCGGATATCATCGTAAACACCGATGCCGATAACCAATATGAAGGTCAGGATATTGGTAAACTGGTCGGACCGGTATTGGCCGGAGAAGCAGATATCGTTGTCGGGGATCGCGGTGTTCGTGACAATGAACATTTCGGGAAGTTCAAACGAATTTTACAGAGGCTTGGAAGCGCGACGGTCAAAAAATTGTCGAATACCGATATTACCGACGCGGTTAGCGGTTTCCGGGCCATAAGTCGCAATGCTGCACAAAAAATCAATATTACCTCGAGTTTTTCATACACCACAGAAATGTTGATTCAGGCTGGGCGCAAGCGGATGGCAATTGTGTCGGTGCCGATACGGACAAACAGTGCTACACGGCCATCACGCCTGTTCAAATCCATTCCACAATTTATCGCCAATCAATGTACGACAATGATCCGCGCATATGCGATGTACAACCCGCTGAAGGTCTTTGTGCTTGCTGGCGTCATTGCGGCGGTCATTGGTGCGGCACCTATCATGCGGTTCCTTTATTATTATGCGACGGGTGACGGAACGGGTCATATCCAATCGCTGGTTATCGGCGGATCAATGATAGTTTTGGGTGTAGTCGCCATTATGTTCGGCGCGGTTGCCGATCTGGTAGGGCGTAACCGCCAATTGCTGGAGCAGACATTGGAGCGGATCCGCGTCATTGAAGATACTTTGGCTGACAAGGACGATGTCGAGAAGCTGCAAGCTACCGACGATCAAGAATCGGTATTGGGTACGGGAACGGGCGGTTAGACGTTCATGATCGGGTTCTTCCATCAACTCTGGGTGTCGACCAAACACTGGTCTGCGGTCCATCGCGTTTGGATTATTTCAATAGCCTCTCTTTTCTTTTTTGGCGGTGTAATCTGGTCGGCGGTCGCTTTGGACGTACGTTGGAACGATTTAAATTATGTAGCCATATTTGCTGTAGTTCTGATTTTGCCCGTTTCGATGATATTCAACGCCTATGAATTGGTACTTTGCGCCAATGCGACTGGCGGGAAACTTGGCCTGCAAAAAGCACTAGGCTTTTCGTCGACAGCAACGATTGCCAATGTGCTGCCGGTCCCGGCTAGCAGCCTGATCCGGGGAGGCGCTTTGGTTTCAGCTGGTGCATCGGTCGTGGAGTCGGGAAAGATGATTTTGATTGCCGGATTGTTGTGGCTGGCAATGGCATCCAGTTTGAGCGCTCTTGCGATATTACCGGGCGCATTCGGCATTGCGTCATTCTTGGCTGGTTTAGCAGTCTGTGTAGGTCTGGCCATTTGGGTTGGGATAAAAAGTAACGCCGGCATCGCCATTCAGTTTTTGGCTGTAAGAGCGGCTATGGTCGCGTTGCTGATGATTCGCTTATTCCTTTGTTTTGTGACCATAAACGTTGGAATAACGTTGATCGATACCGCCGTATTTTCAGTGGCCGGAATAATCGGAAATGCAGCCGCAATTGTTCCCGCCGGTATTGGTGTAACCGAGTCTCTGGGTGCGTTGCTCGCTCCTGTGTCCGGCACGGTTGCTGCGGCGGCTTTTCTGGCGCTGGCACTTAATCGTTTGACCGGTTTGGCAGGTGCGGGGCTCGTTTCGTTGTTTCTGGTGTCCGGAAACCCCAATCAAACTCTGGCAAGGAATGCATGATCCGAGTCCTGATAGAAGTTGTTCACCCAGCGCATGTGTTGTTTTTCCTCAACGCCATCAAAGCAATGAAAGCGCGCGGTGATACAATACTGATCGTTTCGCGCCACAAGGACGTAACATGCGATCTGCTGGACCGGTTTGGTCTGGAACATAAGCCGCTTTCTACCGCGGGCGATGGAAAAGTTGGCCTCGCGATGGAACTCATCGTTCGGGATTCACGCCTGTTTCGCGAGGTTCGGAAATTCAATCCTGACGTTATGCTGGGCTTTGGCGGGGTAGCATTTCGCATGTTGGCAAATTGCTTGGTATCCCTTCTGTCAGCTTTTACGATACCGACACAGCCACGCTGCAAAATGGTATAACATGGCCGTTTATCAGCCATCTATACGTGCCGGAAGCTTTCGCCGCGCCTGTTCCAAAGGGGCGTACTTCGCGTTGGAATGGTGGTAAAGAACTATCCTATTTCCATCCCGAGAATTTTCAGGCGGATGACAAAATTGCGCTTAAGAATGGATGGGAACCTGATCGGGCAAATTTCTTCATTCGCACAGTTAGTTGGCGCGCCAATCATGATATTGGCAAAGCTGGGTGGAGCGCGGAAACACTATCTGCGTTAACCGGGAAACTAAATCCGTTGGGCAAAGTGCATATTTCTAGTGAAAATGAACTGCCCGCTAGTTTCGATCGATATCGGTACGAGGGTGACAAAACCGAAATGCATCATTTGCTGGCAAAATGCCGTCTTTATGTTGGTGAAAGCGCAACCATGGCTAGCGAGGCCGCTATGCTCGGCGTACCGGCGATTTATGACGGTCGGGATCACCCGGGAAGTACAAAAGCGCAGGCGGATGCCGGTATGTTGAAAATGCTGAACCAGCGGGGGACAGAGGATCTTTTAGCTGGCGTGGATGAAATGCTTACCAAAGGTGTGGTCGAGCAATTGAAGGCCGACCGGGCGATCTATTTGTCAGGACGCCCCAATCTGGCAAAACTGGTTGTGGAAGCCGCT
Organism: uncultured Parasphingorhabdus sp.; assembly: GCA_951813595.1. Classification (GTDB taxonomy): domain Bacteria; phylum Pseudomonadota; class Alphaproteobacteria; order Sphingomonadales; family Sphingomonadaceae; genus Parasphingorhabdus. The sequence goes on from CATOTQ010000001.1 coordinate 870,940, forward strand.
GACCTGCACGCCCGGAAAAAGGCGGCCTGATGTCGTTCAGCGGCATTTCTCAGAGATTTGGAAAGCTGGAACTATCAATAGTCATGGCTATTGCAGTAGCGTTCCTATTCCAGCTTTATCTCGCTTTTACACAAGAAATAAATTGGGATGAGTTTTTCTGCCCTAGGCTCAGGACTCATTAACTAAGCCAGAAGATGACGGTAGCTGCGATAGCGATGGCAGACAGGAAGGTGTGAGCGCAGCGATCATAGCGGGTATGGATGCGCCTCCAGTCCTTGAGTTTTCCGAACATATTCTCGATTTTGTGGCGTTGGCGGCAGAGGCTTTTATCGAAGCTGGCTGGCAGCCGCCGCCCTTTGCGCGGCGGGATACATGGCGTGATGCGCTTTGCTTTTAATGCCGCTCGATACTCATCGCTGTCATAGCCTTTATCACCGGTCATGCAGGCGGCATGATCCGGAAGTGCCGGGTATGTCAGCTTTGCCCCGATATGGTCGCTCATCTGCCCTTCGCTCAGACACAAGATCAGGGGTCTCCCGTTGCCATCGCACACGGCATGCAACCTGGGAGTTCAGGCCGCCTTTAGTTCGCCCGGTATATCTGGAAACAGACCCTTTTTTAAAAGGCTGGCAGCGGTACGGCGGGCTTTTGGATGCGTGGCATCGATCATCAGCACATCATCGGCATCACTGGTAGCTGCAAGGCGCGCAAATATCTTGTTGAACACGCCCAGGCGGCTCCAGCGCACGAAGCGATTACAGATCGTTTTATGCGGCCCGTAACCAGCAGGGGCATCACGCCAGCGAAGACCGTTCCTGATCACAAAAACAATCCCGCTCGGAACCTTGCGGTCATCAACCCCGGGAACCCCGTGCGACAACGGAAAATACGGCTCTATCCGGCGCATCTGCGCTTCGCTTAACATAAACAGATCACTCATCAACAGCACCTCCTTCAGTGCCGCCTTTGAATCAGCCTTCTCACCGTAATGCAAGCTATCTAACAGGTCCTGAGCCTAGCATTTTTTCGGCATTTTGCTCATTCGGTTTCTCGACAAATTGTTTTGCCGAAAAACTGCGTTCACTGCCGACAATCTGTTCGCCTTGCTCTATATAACCATAACCCGTTTCCGGCGCTGTGGGTTCCACTCCAAAAATTACCAGCCATCGAGCCTTTGCTATTGGCAATGAGGCGGCAATGGCATCCTGAAACTCGCGGACATTTTTAATCAGATGATCGCTTGGCATAACAGCATTAAGGCGCTTTGCTCTTCACATGTCAGCGCAGCTAGGGCGATTGCGGGTGCTGTGTTCCGCGCACAGGGTTCGAGAATTAGCGCTTGTGCTTTGGAATTTATTTCAGCCAGCTGTTCCTCTGCCAATCCTGCATGCTTTTCGCTGCCAACAACGATCGGTCGATCAAAACCGGATTGCTCACATCGCTCCAATGTAAGCTGAAACATGCTCACTGGACCGGTCAAATCTAAAAATTGTTTGGGTTTCTGATCTGTTGACAGAGGCCATAGCCTTGTGCCCGAACCGCCGGATAATATCACTGGAGTCACAAGATCGTTTCTGGAACTCATCGAAAAGCCTTTATTTCATATTGCTGGCAATGACGCATTTTTCATTCTTAGAAAGATCAATATCTCCCGCCGCGGTGCAAAGCCCACATTCACCAGCCTTGATCAGTTTTCCGCGAACTTTAACACTGCCTTGCAGCGGAATGACTTGCCATTCGGATGCGGGTTGCGATGCGATCAGGTCAAAATCCGAACCGATAACCTGAAATGATCGGAAAAAGGGACCGTCAGATATTAACAAACTGGCATCAGGTTCAACATGTTGATGAAATTTCATGCGATATGGCTCGGCTTTGCAAGCAGCAATGGCCTCATTCAGATGGAGCTCCCGAGGTCGACCATAATCGCATAGTCGGTATGTCACATCAATATTTTGCTGGATTTCCAACAACTGGATTCCTAGGCCAATAGCATGGATTGTTCCTGCTGGAATATAGTAAAAATCCCCCGATTTGACTGGCTTCCAGTCGATCAGGTTTTTAATTTCTCCCAAAGTTGCAGCTGCACGCAGTTTCTCGTTACTGACTTGCTTGTTCAAGCCAATTCCTAAAACGGCATCCGGCTCAGCGTGTAAAACCAGCCAGCATTCATCTTTTCCGCTTGGCAACCCTATTTTGCGGGCCATACGATTATCTGGATGCACTTGGATCGATAGCTTCTCGCTGGTGAAAAGATATTTCACCATGATGCCTGGTGTCACTGTTTCAGGTGTTTGAAACCAGATCTCCCCGATTTTCTTGGCGCGTTCCCCACCAAAAATCTCAGGTAGAACGCGTTGGCCCCAGGGTTTCGCAACAGTTTTTTTTCGGAGTTTCATCAGCCCTCCACGGGTTACTATGTTCTGCCAACGCTTGTATATTCTAGGCCCGATTTCGCAATGTCCGCTGGTTCGTAAATATTGCGCAAGTCAATCAAAGCATTTCCTGACATCAACCCAGACAGTTTCTCAAGGTCGAGAGCTCGAAAAGCATCCCATTCGGTCACAATCACAACTGCATCTGCATCCGTAGCTGCCTCATAACTGCTTTCCATCATCTCTACATCAGGCATGATTTCGCGAGCCAGTGCCATGCCTTCTGGATCATAAGCAGTGACCTTTGCTCCAGCATCAGTTAAAGTTTGTGCGATGGCAATGGAAGGCGCATCACGCATATCATCAGTATTGGGTTTGAAAGTCAGACCCAATAGCGCAATCTTCTTGTCGCGAACATTGCCTGACAAGGCCTGAATAACTTTTCGCCCCATGGCTCTTTTTCGTTGATCATTCACTTGCACAACAGCTTCGACAATCCGAAGCGGGCTTTCATTATCCTGTGCCGTTTTCATCAGCGCGAGTGTATCTTTGGGGAAACAACTTCCACCATAGCCCGGGCCGGCATGTAGAAATTTTCCGCCAATCCGCTTATCCAGTCCAATGCCGTGAGAAACTTCCTGAACATTTGCGCCAACTTTTTCGCAAAGGTCTGCGATCTCATTTATGAAAGTGATCTTGGTGGCAAGAAAAGCATTTGCTGCATATTTGATGAGTTCGGCGGTTCGGCGTCCAGTAAAAAGTATCGGTGATGCGTTCAGAAAGAGCGGACGATAAATCTCGCTCATCACAGAGCGCGCGCGCTCGTCGTCCGTTCCGATGACAATGCGATCAGGCCTTTTGAAATCATCGATAGCGGCTCCTTCTCTCAGAAACTCTGGGTTGGAAACAACGGCAAACTGATCCTTATCGAGTTTTTTAGACAAAATAATTTCAACCTCATCTCCCGTACCCACTGGAACCGTCGATTTTGTTACAACCACGATTGGTTTGATGACGCACTCCGCAATTTCTTCACTGGCAGCGTAGACATAGTTCAAATCTGCGTGGCCATCTCCGCGTCGGGATGGAGTTCCAACAGCGATAAAAACTGCATCACAATCTTTCAACGCGGGTGCTATTTCCGTGGAGAATGTAATGCGCCCTTCATCGACGTTTCGTTGCACCAGCTCAGCTAGGCCTGGCTCATAGATCGGCATAATATTTTGATTGAGTCTCTCGATTTTGGAAACATCTTTGTCAACGCAGGTTACTACATGGCCAAAGTCAGCAAAGCAGGCACCTGATACAAGGCCGACATAGCCAGAGCCGATCATCGCGATTTTCATAGCCATCCTTGATAGTCAAATACCGCCCCAGATCAGAGCGGTTTTCTTTCTGGCTTTTGGCGTGATGAAGGGCAGCGGTCAAGCGTGGATTCAGATGCGCGGAAAGGGGCCATATTTCTTGAAAACAGTATAATTCAAATATGAGTTGTTGAGGTTTATCTGAGAACCATCAGATTTGTTCTGGAGTATCGATCAGGCACTGAGGTCATTGAAGATGGATGGAAAAACCTCGTCGTTTAGATTGCCGACCGTTCCGGCTTTGTCGCAGAAAATCCAATATTGAAAGAAATTCCACAAACAGAACCTGCAAGACCAAATGTTCCAGTGCACTGCCATCCTTTACGAGTAGACCTTTGCGAATCAATGCCTCGGAAGCGACCACTTTCGCAACAGCAACAGTGAGGCCTGCTGGATTGAAACTTCGCCACTCTTATGTGCATTGATGGTGAATGAGCAGACTATATTGCCAATCCAAAAGTGACACCATCTCCAGTCCAACTATTCATATCGAGCTTTGCACATCCCCCACTTCTCCGCTAGCCAGCGCCAAACATTTTTCAATGGAGTCTCCCATGCAATTTGACGAAGTTATTTTCGGTCGCCGCAGTACGCGCGGATATAAGCCTGATCCTGTACCCAAAGAACTCATCGAGGAAATTCTCACATTAGCGATGCGTGCACCTTCGTCGATGAATACGCAGCCTTATAACTTTTATGTCATCACTGGTGAGCCATTAGAAAAAATACGCGCAGGCAATACAGAACGCATGCTCGCCGGCGTACCGCAATCGCGGGAGTTTCGGACGGGTGAGGCCTTTGGCGGAGTGCATCGCGAGCGGCAGATAGGGGTTGCGAAACAGTTATTTGGAGCGATGGGGATCGAGCGAGATGACAAGGAAGGGCGGCAGGACTGGGTCATGCGCGGTTTCCGCCAGTTTGACGCTCCGGTATGCGTCATCATTACCTATGATAAAGTTCTGGACGGCAGTGACGATACGCCGTTTGATTGTGGCGCGGTAGCAACGGCGCTCGTTAACGCGGCATGGTCTCGCGGGCTTGGCACTGTCATCAACAGCCAAGGCATCATGCAATCGCCCGTAGTCCGCGAACATGCTGGGATCGCCGATGATCAGGTTATTATGAAAAGCATCGCGCTGGGCTGGCCGGATGATAGTTTCCCGGCCAACGCGGTGGTATCAACACGAAAGCCAGTTGAAGAAGCGGCGGTGTTTGTAGGATTTGACGGCTAACTAAAATTTCGGCAGCCATGGGTTTGGGGGTCATGCCTCCGCATATTTTTTCAATCCTTCACCAAATAGCAATTGCCAGCCTTCCATGGCTGCACTGGCAGACCTATCAGTTACATTGCCTGTCAAAGCGTCGGAGATTATCAGCTTGCTGCCAGCACCATCGGCTTCCAGCGCCAGTTTGAGCATGGAGGTTGTAGGCCCACCCCAATCGGGTGCCAGATAGCCAATAAGATAGAGTGATTTCGGCGGTGCGGTCATCTGGACGCGATACCATTCCAGGCTGCCACCATTGCCGTCGCTCTCGACCAGCATGCCACCAACTTTGGGGTCAAGGGACACTTTTGATCCATCACCCATTGCGCGAAAATCATTCATCCACCAGCTATCAATCTCTTCGGTCATCACAGTCCACAATTGCTCAACCGGTCGATTGATGGGAACCTCAATTTGGTATTTGATGATCTTGCTATCGCAGATATCCAGTTTAGCCATGGTCATTATTCCTCCTTTTCATTGCCTGTTTCGGCAAGCAGCTTGAGCCGAGCTGCAGAGCTTGCCATTCCGTCAATGTGACGTGCGATCCAGTTGTTACAAACCGCCTTGATCGGCTCGGGATTGAGATGGTTCCATCTTTTGCGCCCGTCTGCACGGACGATAATCATGTTATATTCGTTCAGCATGGCGATATGCCGCAGCATCCCGGTGCGGCCGATATCAGGGCACAATTTGACCAAGTCACCAGTTAGCTTGGGCCCTTCGGATAGCGCTTCCAAAATCTGCCGTCTCCGAGGATCCCCGAGCGCTTTCCAGATTCCGCCTCCATTGCTATCCATATATGTCATTATAAAGTGACATATATGGATAGCAATGGATCGTGTCAATTTTCCATTCGATCATATCCAACGCCTTTTATTCACACGCCCCTCAATTAACGCATCGAGGCTGCGGGCGATGAAGGGATACTAGACTGTTCTAACCGGCACCATGAGCAGCCCACTATTGCGCCGGTTTTGAAACGCTAATTGACGCACTGGTGTCAAACTACAGCATCATTTTGGTCGACCAGCGCGGTCTTTGCCGAAAAATTAGGTCAAAGACTGAATGTGTTACGCCCGCTAGTGCACTTTTGGTGCCATGTATCGATTTAAAACTCGTCCGCAACATCCTGTAATTTGCCTAGGCGCTTGGGTGCGACCATGCGCCAGCTTTTGCGGAGCCAGTCGGATATATAGTCCCAGTCGGTCCGGCCAATGTCGAGGCGGATCGCGATCCAGCCGCCTTTGCCGTAAAATTTGGGGAGATAGAATAGCTCCGGATCGGCTTCGAGCAGTGCGGTTTGTTCATCCGTGCCCGAGGTTTTAACGAGCAAGCCAACGCTAGCCTCGCCGTGCAGTCTTTGGGTGAAATAGGCGAAATATTTACCGGTTTTCTCGCTGCCCACCCGCCAGCCAGGGGAGCCGAAACTTTCCCGTTCGTGGGTTTCTTCCAGCGCCAGTGCACGTTCACGAACCTGCTGCAAAATCCACTCTGGATCTTCTTCGCGGGTGACATAGTTGGCGAGCGTGTTGGGATAAAGCTGGTGTTCAGCAATCAATATACGGTTGGCCAGGCGGTCAGCGTCATCATTGGGCAATATCGCGACCTCCGTCTGGGCGAGAACGGGGCCGTCGTCGAGTTCAGGCGTAACGAGATGAACACTACAACCGGCAAATTTGTCGCTCGCGTCAATGGCGCGTTGATAGGTATCAAGACCCTTATATTTGGGGAGCAGGCTCGGATGGATATTGAGCATATGATCCGGCCATTTGCTGACAAACTCATCCGAAAGGATGCGCATATAACCCGCTAGCACCACATATTCTGCTCCGGATTTAGTGACTGCTTCATGCATGATTTGGTCATGTTTTTTGCGAGTTAAGCCTTTGTGTGGGTGAGCGAAAGTCGAGATATTCTCGGCTTCGGCGAGTCGCAGACCGCGAGCGTTCGGATCGTTGGAAGCGACAAGAACGACCTCATAGGGGCAATCTTCAGCTTTCGCGGCGTAGATCAACGCGCCCATGTTCGAACCGCGGCCGGAGATCAGGATAGCGATTGGGGTGCGATCACCCTTCATGTGTTGCAGACCAGTCGGCCATGGCTGACCAAATGTCAGAGTTACCCGACACCGTGCAGCCTTTGGTGCCATCACGCACTTCACCGACACGAAATACGGTTTCTCCTGCCTTTTCGAGATCACTCGTCGTAGCGGCCACCTCATCCGGTGAAACCGCCAAGATCATGCCGATTCCGCAGTTAAACGTCCGCGCCATTTCCTCGGGTTCGATATTCCCTTGTGCCTGTAGGAATGCCATCAATCGCGGCTGCTCCCAGCTTCCGGCATCGACATGCGCATGCAAGCCGTCAGGCAAAACCCGCGGGATATTCTCCAGCAAACCGCCACCGGTGATATGCGCAAGCGCCTTGATCCGACCCGACTGCATCAATGGCAGCAATGATTTTACATAAATCCGCGTTGGTGCAATTAAGGCTTCGATCAACAATACTTCAGGATCAAACAGGGCGGGGCGATCAAGCTTCCAGCCCTTGTCTTCGGCTAGACGCCGGACCAACGAATAACCATTGGAATGAATGCCAGAAGATGCAAGCCCAAGTAGCACATCGCCAGACTCAATTTTCGCTCCGGTAACCGCCTTTTCACGCTCCACAGCACCAACACAAAATCCGGCCAGATCATAGTCGCCATCGGCATACATTCCGGGCATTTCCGCTGTCTCACCGCCAATCAAAGCACAGCCGGACATCTTGCAACCTTCTGCGATCCCGGCGACAACACGTTCAGCGACGCCGTTTTCCAGTTTTCCAGTAGCGAAATAGTCAAGGAAAAACAGAGGTTCTGCGCCCTGGACGATCAGATCGTTCACACACATCGCGACCAGATCGATTCCCACGCTGTCATGACGATCATGATCAATGGCGAGCTTTAGCTTGGTCCCAACGCCGTCATTGGCCGCGACCAGCAACGGATCGTCATAGCCGGCTGCTTTCAAATCGAAAAAACCGCCAAACCCGCCCAGTTCCGCGTTGGCGCCAGCCCGCGCAGTCGCTTTGGCCAGTGGGGCGATTGCTTTAACCAGCGCGTTACCTGCCTCAATCGACACGCCGGCTTTCGCATAAGTGTACGATTCGGGCTCATTTTGCTTTTCACTCATGCAATGAGCGATTAGACAACTCCCCGCTGGATTTCCACGTCATAATCGTCAAAAGAGCGCAAATGAGTTTTATCGCCGATTTCAAGTTCCGTATTGCTGTCATAATTGCCGTTGCCATCATTGTCGCGGGAGCGGTTGTCTATGCGCAACTGGAAGGAGGGGAGCGCGGTGTTGCCCCGCTTGCCAGTACCGGAGATTTCGAAGTTTTTGGCGTCGAGGTGGATGTCACCGGGGATGATGCATTTGATGCACGTAAAAAAGGCTGGGAAGAAGCGCAGCGCAAAGCCTGGCGCATGCTTTATGAGCGGACGCAGGGCGGGAAAACCAATGGACTGTCAGACGGTGCGCTTAACAACATGGTCTCGGCCATTATAGTCGAACAGGAACAGGTTGGTCCAAAACGCTATATAGCGACCCTTGGCGTCATGTTTGACCGCGCGCGGGCCGGCTCCATTCTTGGCGTTGGCGGCAGACGGCTCCGCTCACCGCCTTTGCTGGTACTGCCGATCATGTGGAGCGGCGGTTCGCCACAGGTTTTTGAAAATCGCACAGAATGGCAAAAGGCGTGGGCGCGATACAAAGCGGGTGATAGCGCGATCGACTATGTTCGGCCTCACGGCACTGATAGCGAATCACTGGTTCTTACTGCCGGACAGGCCGATCGCCGGAGCAGGCTCTGGTGGCGGAATATACTGGATCAATTTGGTGCTGCGGATGTCATCATTCCAATTGTGCGTTTGAATTACACTTATCCCGGCGGCCCGGTTACAGGACAGTTTACCGCACGCTATGGGCCAGATAACAAATTCATCAACAACTTCACATTGCAGGTGAACAGTAGCGACAAGATCCCGGAAATGATGGATCAGGCGATTAAACGCTTCGATAATATTTATACCGCTGCACTTTCTCGCGGAGTACTAAAGACGGACAAATCACTGGTTATCGAAGATCCGTTTGATTTGGCCGCCCTTGAGGCCGAGCTTGAAAGTGAATTGGGCCTCGAGGATTCAGGCTCTTCAGCCGCAAATGTCGGCGATAGCGGCTCGGCGGATAGCGCTTCGTCGGATGATGGCGGGAACAGTGACGACGGTGCAAACACTACCGCATCAAGTGCGATTACCATTTCTGTCCAGTATAACACTCCCGATGTCGGGGCGGTTAGTCAGGGTGAATCATCTGTCCGTTCAGTACCCGGTGTATCTTCCGCCGCGACCTCCAGTCTTGCTCTGGGCGGTATTTCCGTCATGCGCGTTAAATATGACGGTGATGTCGGAGCTTTGGCGGGAGCGCTAAGAGCACGGGGATGGCAGGTTCAGCAAGGCGGCGGCGCTCTCAGGATTTCACGGGGCGGTGGATCGAGTCAAACCCCAGCTCCCGCAAATGACGGGGCAGGGAGCGAAGAGCCGGAACAGTGAGCGAAGAGCCGGAACAGTGAGCCAGATAGCGCTACCACTGGAAACCGCTGTCCCCAATACGGGTGGCGGGTATCTAATCTCTGAATGCAATGCTGACATCCATGCGCAGTTGCAAAATTGGCAGGCTTGGCCAAATCGAACCGCAATCCTGATTGGTGAAAAGTCATCGGGTAAGACCGCGATAACCGCAGCTTTTGCCCGTGATGCGAAAGCGCTGATACTTGATGATGCAGATGGCGAGGATGATGAGCCCATTTTCCATCTCTGGAACCGCGCAAGTGAAGAAAAAAAGCCACTTCTTCTCTCTGCATCGCTTCCCGTTGCAAAATGGGGTGTTGAGTTGCCGGACCTCAAGTCCCGGCTGGCGGCTTCGCTTTTACTCGAAATCGGTTCGCCCGACCAGGTAATGATTGAAGGATTAATGCAACAATATTTTGCCAAAAGAGGGTTATCGATATCGCAGGATGCTTTGGGATATCTGGGGAAAAGAATGGAGCGATCTTATCACAATGTTGAGCTTTTGGCGCAAAAGATGGATAAGATAGCGATCGAGCGTAAAAAGCCAATTACATTGGCAATTGCAAAGGCGGCCTTGTTGGAACAGCAGGCTGGAAGCTAGAAGGATAGATGGACAAGCCGGTAACCGAAAATTCCGTCATGGATGGCAATGCGGATGGGGATAATTCATCCTCACCATATATTGGTGATGCTGAGATTGAGAGTGGCTCAGATCGGTATTTTAATCGCGAGCTGAGTTGGCTCGGGTTTAACGAACGTGTCATCGAGGAAGCACAGAATAACTCTCACCCGCTGTTGGAACGGCTGCGCTTCCTGTCCATATCAGGAAATAATCTTGACGAGTTTTTCATGGTTCGCTTTGCCGGGCTGGTCGGTCAGTATCGCCAGAATATCGAGGAAAGATCCACCGACGGGTTGACCGCCAGCCAACAATTGCAAGCAATAGTAGAACATGCCGATAAGTTGATGAATAATCAGCAAATAATTTGGAATGATCTGCTAAAATCACTGGCAGATGAAGACATTTTTGTTCGGCCAGTTGAGGCGCTACAAGAAGATGAGTCTGCCTGGCTGGAACGTCATTTTGTTGACCAGATATTCCCTGTTCTGACTCCGCAGGCACTGGATCCGGCTCACCCGTTTCCGTTTATCTCCAACAAGGGATTGAGTCTGGTTTTTGACCTGGTTCGTGAAAGCGATAGGCGAAATATCCGCGAACTGGTCATGATCCCGTCCGGACTTCCTCGGTTCATTCGCCTGCCTTCCGAAACTGCAACTTATGTTTCGGTGGAGTCTGTTATTCAGGCCTATTCCGGGCGCTTGTTTCCAGGATATAAGGTGTCCGATAGCGGATTGTTCCGGATTATCCGCGACAGTGATATTGAGGTTGAGGAGGAAGCGGAAGATCTAGTTCGCTATTTCCGAAGTGCCATCAAACGCCGCCGCCGTGGTGATGTAATTCGGCTCGAAATCGGACCTGATATCTCGGAATCGATAATCTCTATGCTACGGGAGAATTTGCTTACCGAAGGCGCAACGGAGAGCCGGGTCGACGGTCTGGTCAGTCTGGGCGATCTGGATTTGTTAGTTGAAGAAGATCGACCCGATCTCAAGTTTACGCCCTATAGCCCACGATTTCCAGAGCGTATTCGCGAACATAGCGGTGACTGTTTTGCTGCTATCCGCGACAAGGATATTGTTGTCCATCACCCTTATGAATCGTTTGAGGTGGTGATCGAATTTCTTAGACAGGCAGCGGCTGATCCCGATGTGGTCGCGATCAAACAGACCCTGTACCGGGCAGGCAAACAGTCTGCTGTTATCCGGGCGCTGATTGATGCAGCCGAAGCCGACAAGTCGGTAACAGCGGTGGTCGAGTTAAAAGCGCGCTTTGACGAAGAACAAAATCTGGTTTGGGCCAGCGAGCTTGAGCGGGCAGGCGTACAAGTGGTTTATGGGTTTATCGAATGGAAAACTCACGCAAAAATATCGATGGTCGTCCGTAAGGAAGCGGAAGGATATCGCACCTATTGCCACTTTGGAACTGGTAATTATCACCCGATAACAGCCAAAATATATACTGATCTCAGTTTCTTTACCGACGATCCAAGGGCCGGCAGAGATGCGGCGCAACTGTTCAACTATATCACTGGCTATGTGGAACCGAAAGAACTGGAACTCATCTCCATGTCACCGCGCGATTTGCGCAATGACCTGATGGCGCTGATGGAGAAGGAAATCGCCAATGTAAGGGCTGGGAAGCCTGGGATGATCTGGGCAAAGATGAATTCACTGGTCGATCCCGCGATCATCGAAAAACTCTATCAGGCAAGCAATGCCGGGGTTGACATTGATCTGGTTGTTCGCGGCATTTGCTGCCTGCGGCCCGGTGTTCCAGGTATGTCTGACAATATCCGGGTAAAATCTGTCATTGGCCGTTTCCTTGAACACAGCCGAATTTGGGCTTTTGGAAATGGCAGGGAACTGCCTAACGACGATGCCAAATTGTTTATTTCCTCGGCTGACTGGATGCCACGCAATCTGGATCGGCGGGTTGAGTATATGATACCGATAACAAACAAAACGGTGCACGATCAGATACTGGATCAGGTCATGGTCGCCAATTTGATTGATGATGAGCAAAGTTGGGAACTTAATGCTGATGGGGGCTACACGCGGATAAAACCATCATCCAAACCATTTAATCTTCACCGGTATTTCATGACCAATCCGTCTCTTTCCGGGCGCGGCAAGGCACTCAAGAAGAGCAATGCTGTTCCCCGACTCAGCCTTCGCCGCCGCAAGAAAAAAGCTTGAGTCGAAATCAGATGGGGGATGCAGCACTAAAAAAACTGGTCATGGAGCATTCGGCACAAATTTATCGGCGCACAGCGATAATCGATATTGGATCTAACTCGACTCGGCTGGTTGTCTATCAAGGGCCAGCTCGGGTACCGGCCATTTTGTTCAATGAGAAAGTGATGGCCGGACTGGGCAAACATCTCGCAACGACGGGCGCAATCGCGGACGATTCCATGGAACTTGCCAAAGCGGCACTACACCGGTTTTATCGACTTTGCCGGGAGATGGATGTCGATGCGATTGAAAGTTTTGCAACCGCTGCGGTACGCGATGCGACCAATGGCAAGGTTCTACTGAAGATCGCGAAAAAAATCGGAATTGAAACCCTGGTCTTGCAAGGAGAAGAAGAAGCCGAATTGGCTGGCCTGGGCGTCCTTTCAGCTATTCCGGGAGCGGACGGTATAGTGGGTGATCTGGGCGGCGGCAGTCTAGAACTCGCGCGTATTAAAGATGGAAAAGTCTTGGAAACGCACAGTTTTCCCCTTGGTGTGCTCCGCGTGGCAGAACTGCGCGCAAAGGGTAAAGACAAGCTTAAGCGCCAGGTTCGAAAGATGCTCAAGAAACTGGGGTGGGATAAGGAAGCACAGGGACTGCCTTTCTATCTTGTCGGTGGTTCGTGGCGATCACTGGCACGGGTCGATATGCATACTACCGGCTACCCGTTGCCTGTTATTCACCACTATGAAATGGAGCCGCACCGGGCACGGCGCTTGGTGAGCAAGCTTGCGCGTCTGAACAAAGCCAAACTGAAAGAAGTACCCGGGCTCTCCACCTCCCGGATTCCGACTCTGGACGACGCGGCATGGTTGCTGGCTTTCATGGTCCGTTACCTAGATAGTAGCGAGATGATCGTCTCGGCTTATGGGGTTAGGGAAGGCATGCTATTTCACCGTCTGAACAAACAGGAAGCGGTGCGCGATCCACTATTATTGGCAACCGAAGAATCGGGTGCGGCCCAAGCAAGGTTTCCTGCCAACAGCAAGCTATTGGGAAAGTGGATTGCGGATATTTTTTCTGATGATCCCAAAGAATGGCACCGTATTCGGCAGGCGGCATGCAATTTAGGTGATGTGGCCTGGCGAGCCAATCCAAACTTCCGGGCGGAGCGCGGGCTCTTCATGGGATTGCATGGGAATTGGGTGGGAGTCACTGGCTCGGAACGGGAAATGCTGGGACAGGCATTGTTCACCAGTTTCGGAGGAGGCAGCAACACTGTTTTCCCAGGTGGCGGAATGCTTACGGACGAAAAAGCTACCCAGCGGGCCATTGCTTGGGGCTTGGCCATGCGACTGGCACAAAGACTGAGCGGTGGAACAAGGAAACCGCTCGAACTTTCCGGCTTGCGACGGGTTGACGGAAAACTGGAATTGCGCCTGCCTGGCTCAATGACCAAGCTCTATGGCCATGCTGTTGAAAAACGGCATAGTCAGCTTGCTGCAATGCTGGGACTTAAACCGTCGCTAACCAGCGAGAAGCTTTAACCTATCCGCAATTGACCCGCTGGATTCTCATCTCTTCATCATAGGATATGTTAGCCGGTCCTGTCGATAGTCAGACGTTACCGCACTATTTGGCGGTATCCAGCGCAAGGTTTTGGCATATGATTTTTTTAGCGCCAGCTCGCCGGTATTATCATTCGCTTGCTCGCCAACCAGAACCTGTAATTCTTTGGCATTACAAATGTAATTGGCTTTGGCGATTTGCTCGGGCGTCTTTTCCGCTGGCCGGAAAGTTGAACATCCGGTCAATGTTACTGCCGCCGCGATGATAGCAAGTGATGCTAATTTCATTTTGCTGCCTCGTTTTCAACATCCGGTTGGTGAGTCATTTTCAGCTTACCATCTTTTACCGTAAAACTCACGCGGCCTTCGATTAGGTCAAGAGCATCGCGACCAAATTCTTCATATCGCCAACCCTCCAGCAAGGGAACGCCTTCTCGTTCGCCGGCAACGATACGCTCCAGGTCACCGGCCTTGGCAAGCAATCGGGAAGCGACATTGAGTTCGGCCGAACGAATTTTCAGAAGGAGTTTAAGCAAATCCGCAACTAGGGCATTTTCCTTGCCATTTTTTGGACGACGGCCATTTTTCTGAGGCAATTCTTCACGGTCCAGAGGTTTCGCATCAGCCAAGGCTTCCATCAGCCGTTCGCCAATGTCGTTGTTTTTCCAGCCATGGGAGAGCCCTCGCACCTGCGCCAGTTTCGCCTGATCCTTGGGGGGATGCGCCGCAATATCGGCCAGCGTCTCATCTCTGACAATGCGTCCGCGCGGCAGGTCTTTGGCTTGGGCTTCCCGTTCGCGCCATCCAGCCAGCGCTTTTAGACGCCCGAGCGCTTCCAGGTTTCTTCCCTGCGATTTGACACGCATCCAGGCCTGTTCCGGATCATTTACATAATTCTCCGGATCGGCAAGCTTTTCCATTTCCGCATTAATCCACATGCCGCGACCAGTTTCTTTGAGCTGCTCGAGCATTTTTGGGAAAATTTCAGACAGATGTGTGACATCACCAATGGCATATTTTAGTTGCCGGTCATTTAGCGGACGGCGAGACCAGTCAGTGAAGCGCGCACCTTTGTCGAGTGTAATGCCAAGCCAGCTATCCACCAGATTGGCGTAACCAATTTGTTCGCTGGGCCCCAGAGCCATGGCGGCGATCTGTGTATCAAAAATCGGATGGGGCGTTTTGCCAGTCATATTGTGGATGATCTCCACATCCTGACCGCCAGCATGGAACACCTTCAAAACCTCTTCATTTTCCACCAGCAGATCAAGCAGTGGATCAAGATTTACGCCGTCGGCAAGTGGATCAATTGCTGCGGCTTCCTTGCCGTCAGAAATCTGGATCAGGCACAATATCGGCCAATAGGTATTTTCGCGCATGAATTCGGTGTCGACGGCGACAAAATCGGCTTTGGCGAAACGCGCACAAATTTCTGCGATATCCTGATCATCGGTCAGCAAAGAATGAATGTGCATTTTTGTCCTATACAGCGGGCAGCTCGTCCCGCAAATGCTTTACCGGGCGCATGGCAATTTTGGGGAATGATCATGGCATTTTGGCCACTTTTGGTGATCGGTGTTTTAGCATTGCTGGTGTTGGGACAGCTTATGGCTATGTGGGGCGATACCTATCTGGCTATGGCCGACCCACGACCGATTGGCGGCAAGACGATAGAAATTACAATCCTTGCATGGGGCTTTTGCATCGCGTCGCGGACGATCGCTGGAAGTCGACGATTGCGCCGGATTGGGCATAAACGACATGCGTTTCTTCATGACCCCAAAACATGTTCTCATCTGTCTGGTAACTTTCGGTTTTGTTCGAACCGTCAGCATAGCCTATCGCTGCTATGCTGGTGACAGCGATGTGGGGTGTGCATAATGGCGGAGATTATTCACCTCGGCCAGCAAGTCTGGGCCAACTATCACAAGACCGCAGCCTGCAATCTCAAGGACCGGATTGAGCTTGCCAATAACGAGGAGGCCAATGGCAGGGCATTTTTAAAAGGTGCGGCTGAGACGGTTTTTGAATTGCTCAAAGAAGCAAAAAAAATTTGATATACCCGTGCGTCCAATCGGGGCCGGATGGTCGCCGGCTCCCATTAACATTGTCGAAGATGGTTGGCTGGTCGAGACTATGCGACTGAACCGTACGTTCAAGCTCGCTCCGACCGATCTCCACAAAGATGGTTAACTTGAAGCAGATTCCCTGTTGCTCGTTCAATGCGGCGCAACAGTCGACGAAGTCTATGAAAGCGCGGAGCAAATGGGTCGGTCTTTGCGGACTGGCGGTGCCAGCAATGGTCAAAGCTTTGCCGGTGCTTGCGCGACTGGAACCCATGGTAGTGTATGGCGTGAAGGCGGTATCCAGGATCATGTCCGCGCGGTTCAGCTGGTCACCCCGGAAAGGTATTATGGATTTCTCCCAAAAAGGCTGTGCTGTCTGATGATTTTATCGCCCAGACCGGCGCTGAAATCATCCGCGATGACAAAATATTTGCTGCTTGTCAGCTTCATGTCGGTGCGATGGGTTTTATCACAGCAATATTGATCGAAACCGATCCTATTTACATGGTACGCAACATTGTACGCAACATTCAAAAGGCGACCGAAATCAGCCGGGAACATATTGACTGGCTATGCGCCGGAAAATTCGCGGAATTTTCACGTGAGTTCGGATTGAATGAGGAGCCTTATTTTCAGCAGGTCATTCTCAATCCATTCGATCCCTTTGACAAGAAGGCACTGCTGCGTTTTCTTTACAAGCGCCCCTATGATGCTTCTATCCCGCCGCCGCCAGCCCCGAAAATGGGTGCGGGGTATGACGCGCTGACCTTGCTCGGCAAAGCGATGGCCAATACCGATTTGTTCAAAGCCAACATTCTGCAACTGGCGATGGAAAAGGGCTATCCCGAAAATATGGATGTCGATGATCCCGAATCTGTTGCGACATGTGGGAATACCACCGAAGAACATGCGCCGATCGGCAACCTGTTCAACGGCTCGGTGACGCTTGATCGAAGTCTGTTGAGCGAAGCCTTTGATCTGATTATTGACAGTTTTCGCAGTGGCGGCGGCGGAACCGTCGTGACGCTTCGGTTTATCAGCAAGGCGCAAGGGCTGCTCGCACCGGCACACTGGGATCATAATGTAGTAATCGATTTCGATGGTCCGAATGTGGAAACCAGTCACAGTGGCTACAAGAAGGTGGTTGAAGCGCTGGATGATGCAGGTATCGCCTTTACCCGTCACTGGGGCAAAACGAACAATCTGGATGAGCGCCGGGTGAAGCGCGATTATGCCTGATGAAAATGACCGCAAAGTTTTCGCCAACAAGGAATTGGTGAAGCTGGGGTTGATTTAATCCGCTTCAAGCCTTGACAAATGGGCGCTTCCCCTGTGTTACGCCTGCAAAACTTGTCGCCGAGGCGAGCTATCTATTTGGAAAGCCCATCATGCACGCATATCGCTCACATAATTGTTCCGAACTTCGCAAATCAAATGTTGGTGAGGAAGCTCGACTATCTGGCTGGATTCATAACAAACGGGATCACGGAAACCTGCTCTTTGTGGACTTGCGAGACCATTTTGGACTGACCCAGATTGTCAGTGAACAGGGCAGCGATGCTTTCAAATTGCTCGACGGTGCGCGGAAGGAATCGGTGCTCACCGTTACAGGCAAAGTGACGGCGCGTTCGGAGGAAACCGTAAATCCAAATCTGCCAACAGGCGATATTGAGATTGTTGCCGAAACCGTTGCTATGCAGGGGCCAGCCGAGGAACTGCCCATGCCGGTATTTGGTGAGCAGGAATATCCTGAAGATATTCGCCTCCGCTATCGCTTCCTCGATCTCCGCCGTGAGCAGGTTCACACAAATATGATGCTGCGCTCGCAGGTTATTACCAGCTTGCGCAACCGTATGGTCGAGCAGGATTTTACCGAATTCCAGACACCGATTCTAACCGCCTCATCACCGGAAGGGGCCCGAGACTATCTTGTGCCCAGCCGCGTGCATCCTAGAAAGTTCTACGCGCTGCCACAGGCGCCTCAGATGTTCAAACAGATGCTGATGGTTGCCGGTTTTGATCGCTATTTCCAGATCGCGCCCTGTTTCCGCGATGAAGATGCGCGTGCTGATCGTTCGCCCGGAGAGTTTTACCAGCTCGATCTTGAGATGAGCTTTGTGACACAAGATGATGTGTTTGAAGCACTGGAACCGGTCCTGGCCGGCGTATTCGAAGAATTCGCCAATGGTCGAACAGTAACGCCTGCCGGTGAATTCCCGCGCATCCCTTATAAGGAATCGATGCTGAAATACGGATCGGACAAACCCGATCTGCGCAATCCGATCATCATTCAGGACGTGAGCGAACATTTCAAAGGTTCCGGCTTTGGACTGTTCGACAAGATCACGTCTACGGGCGGAACCGTGCGCGCTTTTGTTGCGCCGGGCGCGGGCAAGAACAGTCGCAAATTCTTTGACAGCATGAATGATTGGGCCCGAAGCGAAGGCTTTGCCGGGCTGGGCTATATCAACATGAAAGAAGGCAATGCGGGCGGGCCGATTGCCAAAAACCATGGTGAGGAAGGTACTGCGAAATTGCTCGCCGATCTGGGATGTGGTCCCGACGATGGTGTATTCTTTGCAGCGGGCAAGGAAGCCGATGCGGCAAAATTGGCAGGCGTGGCGCGCACTCGTGCTGCGGAACAGCTGGGCCTGATCGACGAGAATGATTTCAAATTCTGTTGGGTGGTTGATTATCCGATGTTTGAATATGACGAAGAACTCAAGAAACTCGACTTCTCACATAACCCATTCTCTATGCCTCAGGGAGAGATGGACGCACTGGAGAACAAAGACCCGCTAGATATTTTGGCCTGGCAATATGATATTGTTTGTAACGGGATCGAACTGTCATCGGGTGCGATCCGGAACCATCGACCCGACATAATGTACAAGGCGTTCGAAATCGCCGGTTATACCAAGGAGCAGGTCGACACCGAGTTTTCGGGTATGATCAATGCGCTGAAATATGGCGCGCCACCGCATGGCGGATCGGCTCCGGGTGTTGACCGGATTGTGATGCTGCTCGCCAATGAACCCAATATCCGCGAAGTGGTTCTCTTCCCAATGAATCAGAAAGCGGAAGACCTGATGATGAGCGCACCGAGCGGTGTATCGCAGAAGCAACTACGCGAGCTGCATATCCGGGTGGTGGAACCGCCGAAGGAAGGGTGATCTCAATTCCGATAGTGGAGAGCGGCTTGATGGCCTACTATCTAGCTTTGCATGTCTGATCCGATACAACAGGAATTCGCCTCTTCTCATGGCAGCATCTGCTATTTCGAATGGGGAGTGAGGGGCGAGGGACCATCGGTTATGCTCCTCCATGCAACAGGCTTTCATGCCCGTTGCTGGGACAAAGTTATTGCTGCTTTTCCTGATGGAACTCATGTAATAGCCGTTGATCAGCTTGGTCATGGACGCAGCGCCAAGCCGGAGATCAAAGACTGGGCAATGATTGCAGAGGCAACGGCAGAACTGGTCCAGTCTCTCAATCATATCTTCGATATCGGCGTTGGCCACAGCATGGGTGCGCATTGTCTGGTCCAGGTTGCGGCGCAATTGCCCGATGCCATCAGCCGACTGGTGCTTGTCGATCCGGTGATCATGGAACCGGAGATATATCAAAACCCGCCGGACTATAGCGTGTCCAATGAGATGGTTTCGAAACGCCGCAACAGCTGGACAGGGCCGGACGAGATGTTCGATCGCTTCCAGGATCGCCATCCATATCGCCTCTGGGATAAAGCGGTGCTGCGCGACTATTGCGAATATGGATTGTTGCAGGATGGACAGGACGGGTTTGAGCTGGCCTGTCCGCCCAAAACCGAGGGCTCGGTCTATGCAACCAGTGGGACGGTCGATCCCTATCTGTTGATTGAACAGATCTACCAGCCTGTAAAAATCCTGCGGGCTCCGAAAATCGAACTGGAAGGCGCGTTTGATTTCACATCTTCGCCAACACCAGAGCAACTCGCCGATGCGTTTGCCAATGGCACGGACGTCTATCTTGTTGATCTTACACATTTTATGCCAATGCAGGATCCTAAGAAAATTGCCGATCTGATTGTAGAGGGGTAATCATGCGTTCATAATTATAGCGATATTTCTGAATGAGATTGGAGTAAGGATATGAACAAGGTCAAATTGACATGCGCAACTCTGTTTGTGGCGACTGGATTGTCAGCAACAGCGCAAGCAGAAGTTTTGACGATCGAGGGGCTGACTCCGGCCAATGAACCGGGTTTCGCAATGGTTGAAACATTGGCGATTGATCGTTTTGGTGGTAGTGATGGCCAGTCATTGGCCTTTGAACTGGAAGACCAACTTTCCGGAGTTGCGATATTTGACCAGTCCTATTTCGATGTAATCGGCGGGCGCTCTGCCGTAGAACCTGATGCAACACTCTCCGGCAATGTTACGGCGGGTGTCGATCAATATGAAACCACCGCCAAGCGCAATCGCTGTGTCGCGCGTGATGCGAAGGACAAGTGCACAAAACGACGGGATATTGAGGTCGATTGCCTGCGGCGTATCATCAATTTTCGCACCCAAGTGCGGGCGGTACGCTTTGACAATGGGCGTAACATCTATACCGAATCTTTTCCGAAAAAGGATGAGGAGACCATCTGCTTCGGCGATGACAAGGAATTTTCGAGTAGCGAATCCTTGATCCGCAATATGGTCAGCGAGACTGCACGAGAAATCCGTCGCGATCTGGCGCCGCGGCAATATCGCCGCGAAATTAGCGTACTGGAAAGCCGCAAGGGCATGCCCAAAGCGGACGGCAAATTTTTCAAGGCCGCTGTTAAAATGACCAAGAAAGACGAAACCGAAGTCTGCCGGATGTGGGACGAAGCCGCCGGGAATGGCTTGGTGCATGTTTCGCTCGCGTTTAATCGCGGATTATGTGCCGAGCGCGGCGGTGATCTTGAACGCGCGCTGGCGCACTATGGAGAGGCGCAGGCGCTATCGCCGAAAAAATATGAAGTGGGAGAGGCAATCAAGCGCGTCAATGATCATCAACGCGCTTTGGATGACTGGGAATCATGCCAGTCCGCGTCTGATCCCGCAAATGCTACGGAACAGGGTTAATCGGTTGGCCTGTCCCGGATTTTTGCGTTAAATTACCAAAATGACGATCAATCTATCCGATTTCGAAGCCGGTGAAAAATATAACGGTGACTATTCAGACGCTTTGAAAGAAGTCCAACGGCGGCTGGCGCGCGTCCATTCTCAGCATATCATTCACGGTATTCGAACCATATTGTTGTTCGAAGGCTGGGACGCGGCTGGGAAGGGCGGTTCTATCCGCCGTATGGCCGCCGAATGGGATCCGCGCTATTTTGAAGTCTATCCAATTGGAGCACCGACCAGGGAAGAGAAAGACCGGCATTTCCTTTGGCGCTTCTGGAAAAATCTGCCCGGCAGTCGAGAGATCGCGGTTTTTGATCGTAGCTGGTATGGCCGCGTATTGGTTGAACGTGTCGAAGGCTTCTGCAGCGGTGCCGAATGGGGGCGCGGTTATGACGAAATCAACGAGTTTGAAGCGCAGCAAATTGATGGCGGTACAAATTTGATCAAGCTGTTCTTTCACGTAACGCAGGAAGAACAGGACCGGCGTTTTGGCGATCGGTTGGATAATCCCTTCAAACGTTGGAAGATTACCAAAGACGATTTTCGCAATCGGTCAAAGCGGGATGAATATCTCACTGCGATGCAGGATATGTTCAAATTCACCGACACGCGCTGGGCGCCGTGGACGGTGATTGACGGGAACAACAAAAAGGCCGCACGAATTGCGGCTTTGACCCATGTGGCAGAAACGCTGGAGGCAGTTTTGCCGGATAATTTGCCAGAGGCCGATCCGGACGTCGTGAAAATGGCAGAAGATGCCTTTGGTTATAAGGCTGACGGATAGCCGCCATAAATACTAATGGGCGCTAAGGACGCAAAAGCGGACATCAAAGTTATTGCTTCACCTTTCCAAATAACTCCACGAGTTCATCGAACTTTTCTTTCTGCTCGACCTCGTCGCCGGAGTTGATGGCCTCAGCTACACAGCAGGCAGCATGATCTTTTAGTATCTGATCTTCCACTTTTGACAGAGCCGACTTAACTGCCTGCATCTGAGTCAAGATATCCATGCAATAGCGATCTTCCTCGACCATGCTGGCGATGCCGCGCACCTGACCCTCAATCCGTTTGAGGCGGTTGAGCTTGTTCTTGTGGGTCGCAGACGGCATACATTACCTTTCTATTGTAATACCCTATGGGGGTATATATACTCCGATTTCACAGGAGTTTCAATATCCATGACCAAAGCGTCCAACAATCGCCCTGTTAATCCAAGCCGACGCACTGTTGTTCAAAGTCTCGCCGGTGTTGCGGCATTTGCATCTCTGCCGATGCCTGCATGGGCGATGGGGAAAATGGCCGGTTCTCTCCGCAACGGCATGAATGAAGTTTCAGGACCTGATGTTCATCTGCATATTGCTGATGGCATGTTTCGCACTGAAAAACGCTCTGGTCATGGGATTGGTTTGAACGGCACGATACCCGGCCCGCTCATACGTTTGCGTGAAGGTACTCGCGCCAATCTCATGGTGCACAATATGCTGGCCGAGGACAGTTCTGTGCATTGGCACGGTCTTTTACTGCCATTCCAGTTTGACGGAGTTCCAGGCCTCAGCTTTCCCGGTATCAAACCGGGCGGAAACTTTACCGCTAAATTCAACGTCCGCCAGTCGGGCACTTACTGGTATCACAGCCATTCGGGCTTGCAGGAACAGATGGGGCATTATGGTCCGATTATCATTGATCCAGAGGGCAAAGATCCGGTTGAATATGATCGCGAGCATGTAATCTTGCTCTCTGAATTTACTTCCATGCATCCACACCAGATCATGAAAAAACTGAAGGTTGCCGAAGGCTATTTCAGCCAGCAAAAAACAGCGACATTTGATGACTATGATATGAGTGCGGAAGAGCGGTTGATGTGGGGGCGGATGCGGATGATGCCGACGGACATCGCTGATGTCTCGGCTCCGACCTACACCTATATGATAAATGGACACGGACCCGCGGATGCTCTGGAACTGCCTTTTGAACCGGGAGAGCGGGTGCGGCTGCGCTTTATCAATGGCAGCGCCATGACCTTTTTCAATATTCGCATTCCGGGTGTCTCAATGACGGTTGTGCAAGCTGATGGTCAGAATGTCCATCCAACCGAAGTCGATGAATTTCAGATCGGTGTCGCCGAAACCTATGACGTGATTGTCACGCTCAAAGCAGGCACTTTTGCATTGGCCGCCGAAAGCATGGATCGATCGGGCATGGCGCGAGCGACCCTGACATCACAGCCCGGTCAGCGCGCCAGTTTCCCCGAACTGCGCGACCCGCCTCTGCTTTCGATGGTCGATATGGGACATGGCGGGATGATCGAAGGTGGACATGACGGTCATGGCGGAGGCGGCATGGATCATTCAACAATGGATCACAGCAAAATGGGCGATGAGATGGATCATGGCTCTATGGATCATTCCAAGATGAACCATGGCGCTCCCGAAACTCCGGCGCCTGCTATAGATCATTCAGCTCATGAAATGGGCGGCATGAAAATGCGCGACACGACGCTTCTGCCTGCCAGTGTAAATGTCGGTCCCGGCATAGACATGGTTGCAATGAGCCCGCAGGATCGGATGGGTTATCCGGGGCTGGGTCTGGATAATATACCGCACCGCGTACTCAATTACAGAATGTTGCGCGCTCTCCATCCCAACCACAATCATCGAGAGCCAGACCGCGAGATGGAACTCCATTTGACAGGCAATATGGAGCGCTATATGTGGTCTTTCGATGGCAAGAAATACAGCTCCGTAAGCGACAGCCCCTTGCGCTTTGCCTATGATGAAAAGGTCAGGGTCAAGCTCGTCAATGATACGATGATGGCGCACCCCATCCATTTGCACGGCATCTTCTTTGAATTGGTCAACGGTGCTGGCCATGCTCAACCCAAAAAACACACCGTCATTGTCCAACCAGGCAGCAGTGCAACCTTTGATGCAACTTTTAACGAGCCGGGTGATTGGGCTTTCCACTGTCACCTGCTCTATCATATGCACGCCGGCATGATGCAGACTGTCAGCGTCGCCTTTCCCGAAAAGGTTGGCGAATGAAAAAGTTGCTTCTCATAATGATGGCTACCGCGATGTTTTCATCTCCTGCGCTGGCGCAAATGGACCATAGCCAGATGGACCATTCCAAAATGGATCATGGCAAAACAGAAAAACCAGTTGAGAGCGGCAATGATGAACATGCAGGCCATGACATGGGGACAAAGCCCATGTCGCAGTCGCCGCAATCGCAATCAGGCCCACCCAATGCGGCAGATGCGATCTGGGGCGCAGATGCCATGCAGAAATCACGCGACGCGCTTTATGATGAACACGGCAATATGTCGCTCTTCTGGTTTCAGGGTGATCGTCTCGAATATCGAGCGCGGGAAGGCAAAGATGGCTATCTATGGGATGTGCAGGGCTATTATGGCGGCGACACGGATAAGTTCTGGTTCAAGAGCGAAGGGGAAGGCAGCTACGGAGATGCGATAGAGCAAGCCGAAGTGCAAGCACTTTGGAGCCATGCAATTGGCCCGTTCTTTGACCTGCAAGCCGGTGTCAGACAAGATTTTCACGGGCCCGATCGCACACATTTGGTGTTAGGTGCGCAGGGTGTTGCGCCTTATTTTCTTGAAGTCGATGTTGCGACGTTTGTCTCAAATCAAGGCGATTTGACGGGGCGCATCGAAGGTGAATATGACCACCGCCTAACACAAAAGCTCATCTTGCAGCCTCGCGCGGAGATAAATTTCTCAGCTCAGGATATTCCCGAGCTGGAAATTGGTTCGGGGATCGACAGTATCGAGGCCGGGGTACGGCTGCGCTATGAGATCACGCCCGAATTTGGACCTTATATCAGTATCGAGCAGGAATGGAAACTGGGCGGCAGCCGAGATTTTGCGATTGCTGACGGAGAAGATCCAAGCGTCACCAACTATGTGGTCGGCGTCAGGTTCTGGTTTTGATGGATGGACGAACGAAATGGATAATCATGAAGCAGCTTGCCACGGTGATACTCACGCCGGACATGGTTCGAACCCTTTTACTACATCGGCAAAAGCAACACTGCACTGCCTAACTGGATGTGTAATAGGAGAAGTGACGGGTCTTATCATCGCAATGGCGCTCGGATTAGGCGTGTGGCCAACGATATTTTTAGCAACATCGCTTGCCTACCTGTCGGGTTTCACACTTGATTTGCTTCCCGTCATGCGAGACCAAAGCAAATCGTTCGTGGAGGCTTTGAAATTGATCTGGCTGGGTGAAGCCATCTCTATCGGCGTAATGGAAATCGCGATGAATGCAACTGACTATTACATGGGCGGCATGACAGCGGGCAGCTTGCTCGCTTCTCAATTCTGGATCGCAATGATGGTGGCTGTTCCAGCGGGCTTTTTAGCTGCTTGGCCTCTGTGAATTGGTGGCTTTTGAGCCGTGATTTAAAAGTATGTCACTAAGACAGCCAGAGTTCGCTAATAGGAGAGGCTGTGTAAAAACGCGTTTGTCATGCGCTGTCGTGGGGTATTTTTTCGTTTAGGTCAGATTTTTGCCGATAATTTCAGCAGGCGCGCAGAACCATCATGCCCGGATCGCTTTGATGAGCGGTTTGACGCCCATGATGGTGATGAGGCGTTTGATATTATAGGCGAGAACCGAGAGGCTCATCTCTGTGGCGACGTTTTTGATGCCTTTGGTGAGGAAGTGGCACGGTCCCATCCAGCTTTTGAGTGTTCCAAAGACATGTTCAGCCGTTTGTCTGCGGATGGTCATGGCATCGGGGCGATTGTTGAGGCGTACGAGCATATCATCGACCACGGCTTCGTGCTCCCAGCGCTTGATGCGCCGGTATTTGGCTGTGGTGCATTGTGATCGGATTTTGCAGTCTGGGCATTTGCTCGACCAATAGGCGTTCAGCGTCAGCCCCTTTTCTTCTGTCGTGAAGCGGTGGATGAGTTCTTCACCTGCAGGACAGCGCAGAGTGTCTGTCTCTGCTTCATAGATAAAATCACTTCTATCGAACCGGCCTGCTGCCCTAGAGCCTGATGTATTGGGCTTTGGCACAAGCGGCATCGCACCCTGTTCTTCACATGCCTTGATCTGCGGTCCGCTGAAGTAACCGCGATCAGCCAGCACCTCTATCTCTTCCGCATCCATGGCCACTTTGGCTTTCTCCGTCATAGGAGCGAGGAAGGCCCGGTCATGCGGTGCATTGGTCACTTCATGTGACACAATGAGATGGTACCCGGTGTCCACAGCAGCTTGTACGTTATATCCCACCATGCCGGAGGCTTTCATGCTCGTGGACATGGCTCTGGCATCGCTATCAGTCTGCGATATCTGCTTATCAGGATGAGCGATGACCTCCGCTTCTTTGGCGCAAAGCTCGTGGAGCTTGGCTTTCATGGACACGATCTTCTCGCGCAGCTGTGTCGTCCGGTCCTCAGCAACGTCGCTATCGTGCATGTCCGCTGCATCAAGTGACTGGAGATAGCGCGCTATGCTCTTTTCCACCTGATCAATCCGGCGTTTCAGCTTGCCTCGTGTATGATTGCGTTCGCGTGCGTTCACAGCCTTGAACTTCGACCCGTCTATCGCAGCCACAGCCTTGGCGAACAGACCGAGCTCCCGGCATAGCCCCACAAACTGACTGCAAACGGATTGGATCGCTGGGCCATTGTCCTTCCTGAAGTTGGCGATTGTCTTGAAGTCCGGGACCAGATGGCCGGTTAGCCACATCAGCTCGAGATTGCGGCCCGCCTCGCGCTCCAGTCTCCGGCTCGACTGTACCTGATTGAGATAGCCGTAAATATAGATTTTGAGCATCACCGCTGGATGATAAGCCGGGCGACCCGTGTCCTTCGGATCAACACCAGAAAATCCCAGTTCCCGCAAATCCAGTTCGTCGGTAAACGCATCCACCACACGGACCGGATTATCTTCATCCACATAATCCTCAAGCGATGGCGGCAATAAAAACGTCTGATCACGATCCGATCCAACCACAAAACGCTTCATACAACCGCCTCCAACAAAGCCGCTCAGACCATAGCGATAATCAATGCGTTTTTACACAGCCTCAGGATATAGCGGTCATGGCCGCTTAGGGTGCAAAAGCGTACATCGGAAAATGGACTTAAACTCTGTTGATCTCACACTAAATCGTTTCTTCATTGCGTTAGAGAAACATTGGTGGACGGATCGGTTTACTCGCTTCGAAGTGCCTCAATCGGTGACAAGCGGGATGCACGAATTGCTGGATATCCGCCAAAAGCCAGCCCAATGACCGCTGAGAATATAATTGCTCCTATGCCTACTCCGATACCAATAGGTACCGGAAAGTCGGCGTAGATAGTCAACGCTGTACCGCCAGCAATTGCCAGCGCTAAGCCCATGGCGCCGCCGATCATGCAAAGCACCGCCGCTTCTACCAGAAATTGGTTTCGGATATCGCTTCGTTTTGCCCCCAGCACCATCCGTACCGCGCGTTCCCGTACCTCAGGTGAAAATTTGTTCGTTGGCTTGTTCATAATGGCTCCTTCTACTCATGAGTTGGAGCCTCCGGCAATCCCGGGGCGGTTCAAACCTCTGCAACAGGATAGCCCCGCTCCGTAATCTGCGAAACCGCATCCCGTTCAAAATCTTCGCTGAAATGTATCTTGCTCACCTTCGTCTCCTTACCTCAAATTTAGGAAAGAAGGTGTCCAGAAATCTAGGGGCTATTCAATCTGGCAATAATAGCTGGATTGCAAACCGATGGCTAAACATTTTCATAGGTTGACTATTGCATTTGAAATCTACAGAAACTGCACCCATAGAATGCAAGTTTATTCACAGATTGGGACATCCTTTGTCAAATTGGTTGAAAATAAATGGCGTCCTTGGGAATTCAGGGTCTCGCGAAGTTTTTATGGGGTTCGCGCACGGAGGAGTACTAAAGGCCGTTAGTTTTGCAGACGTTTTGGACGAAAGTTCTGGAACCGGGTATCAACGGAGATTTATCAAAAACCACAGTCTGGATTTTAGTAAATATATTCAAACTAACGGTGGTACGACGATTCCTCTGACTTTTAATTTACGTCCTGGCCAAGATGTCGGATGGAAACTGAAGCAGCTTAAAGATGGTAGAGCTAATCTTTTGATTGATCTTTCAGAACCTCATGTAATGGCACAAGTCGATTGCCAGCACCGTATGGGCTTTATGACTGATCTCCAAGTTCCACTGCCATTTATGGCTTTCATCGGACTTGAGCTTCGAGAGGAAATGGAGGTTTTTAATGTAATAAATTCTAAATCCAAAGGTTTGAATGCGAGCCTGTTGGATTTTCATGCATCTGTGCTCACAGCTGATTTAGCATTAGATCGGCCAGAACTCCTAATCTCCCTGTTTCTTCATCGTGAACCAACCTCGCCGTGGCTCAACCAATTGGATTTAGG
Source organism: uncultured Parasphingorhabdus sp. (assembly GCA_951813595.1). Taxonomy (GTDB): domain Bacteria; phylum Pseudomonadota; class Alphaproteobacteria; order Sphingomonadales; family Sphingomonadaceae; genus Parasphingorhabdus. Next base: position 899,536 of record CATOTQ010000001.1, read on the forward strand.
TGGGGATGCGACATCTGGAATGGCTAGAAAAGCGTCTCTTCGTACAATGCAAAAAGCGGTCAAAAAGTTTCTGGCGCGGAGCAACATTTTGCAAACTGCGTCCCCAGCAGAAGCCTGTCAAATCGTGGAAAACTACTGGCTGTCAATTGTGGGTTTGCTGGAATCTGAATGGAGCAGTCCGCGAAAGCATGTCCTGACGAAAGGCATAGGTGTTTACGCATTGATGGGTCTCGCAGCCGACATAGCCAAAGAGGCAAATTGTGACCCGGTGGTTCTAAGCCAAGAGTATTTTACGACAAAGCTATCTGACTTTGTCCACGATATTGATTGGTCCTCGAGCGGGCCTTTCAAGGGATTAGGCGGCGAGAAGGGAGCAGTTCAAGCTCTTGATATGATTAGAGACGCCCGCAGGGCCGTTTCGATAAAACTGGTACAGGGATAAATTCGATGGCGGATAAGAAAATTTTGCTGATCGAACCCGGCTACAAGAACAAATACCCCCCGTTGGGATTGATGAAAATAGCCCAATATCATGGTCCGCGCGGCAAACAGGACAAGGTAGTCTTTATAAAAGGCGAGGATGAAAAGGTGATCGGCCAGCCTTGGGACCGCATATATGTAACTTCACTATTTTCGTTTGAGTGGGCGAGAATCGGTCGGTCAATTGATTTCGCGATCGAGGTCGCAAACGGTGATACAAGCAGGATTTTTGTTGGGGGCATTGCGGCTTCATTGATGCATGAAAAATTCGTGACGCAGAACAAATGGGCGGGGATCCGCTTTATCAAAGGCCTGCTTGATCAAGCTCCGGCCACGTCACTGCAATTGGATAGTTTTGAGGAAGAATTATATTCGGACGACGCAAATGGAGCCCCAATAGAGGACCTGACGCCCGACTACAGCATTTTGGAACAGATCGGTTACCAATACCCGGTGCACGATGCCTATTTTGTGTACGCTTCGCGCGGATGCATTCGAAAATGCCATTTTTGCGGTGTTCCCAAGCTAGAAGGTGGGATGCGGGACACATATTCGGTTACTAAAACAGTCCAGGAAATAGAAAAGCTATACGGTCCAAAAAAGGACCTCATTTTTATGGACAACAACGTTGTCGCTTCGGCAAATTTCAAAGACATTATTGCAGAAACCAGAGCTTTGGGGTTCACACCCGGTGCAAAGTTGAAGCGCGGCAATAGTGTTGTGCAGCGGCGGGTTGATTTCAATCAGGGCGTGGATGCCCGAATTTTGTGCAAAGATCCAATGTATTTGCAAGTGCTGAGCACAATCTGCATCAAACCGCTTCGAATTGCGTTTGACCACCTGGGTGTCAAAAAACCTTATGATCAGGCGATACGATACGCCGCCCAGCATGGATTGACCGATCTTTCAAACTACATGCTCTACAATTTCATGGATACACCCACGGACCTGTTTGAACGTATGCGTCTCAATGTCACACTGAACGAAGAACTTGATATTCGCATTTTCTCTTTTCCAATGCGTTATCAGCCCACCGATTTGGCGGACAGGACGCATATCGGAAAACACTGGAACAAGCATTTTCTCAGATCGATGCAGATAATTCTGCAAGCGACACACGGCATTGTTAGCGGTACGCCTTCATTCTTTAAGAAAGCGTTCGGCAACACTGCTGAGGAGTACGTAAAATTACTCCATATGCCGCACCACTATATATTTAATCGAAATTGGTATGAGCAAGGAGAAGGGCGGGAGGAATTGGATGCGTATAACCAAGAATTCTCGAAACTTTCAGATTCCGAAAGAACAGAGCTAATGGAGTATCTTTCCGAGTTGCCTCCTAGAGAACGGGGATATGAGGGATTGGATCATTTAAGTCCGAGAGTGAAGAATATCACGACCTACTATCGTCAACTGGACAGCAAAGTAGAACGAGCAATTTGGGACGCGCAAAAGGCAATTTCTGTAGATAGTTTACCCGAAGATATTCAGGTTCCTGTCGATGAGCTTGTGGAAGATGCTGGCCTTGAAGTCGTAGCTTGAAGGATTCCCAGATGAACGAAATAACTGTTGGAAAAGACCTTATCGAACTGCTTGGCAGTGCGATGTATCGCGACCCTCTTGCCGTCTATCGCGAATATATTCAAAATTCCGTTGATGCTATTGATGATGCCATTAAGTCCGGCGCACTTGGCCGCGAAGCAGAATCCAGGATCGAAATCTCAATCGACAATATCGAGAGAAAAATATCGATCAGAGACAATGGATCAGGCATTCCGCATTCCAAATTCAAAGGAAAGATGTTGTCGATTGGCGGGAGTGCAAAGCGTAACTCATCCGCCAGAGGATTTAGGGGTATTGGTCGGTTAGCAGGACTTGGTTTTTGTCAGGAGCTTGTTTTTAGGACTCGTACTCCCGGCCAAAACGTGTGTGAACTGCGATGGGATATCCGAGACATAAAGCAAGCGTTGTCAAACGGTGGTGGCGACGAAGGCCTTCAAGACTTGGTCGAAAACGTGACCAAATTTCAGACATTTGACTCTGACGATTACCCTGATCGTTTTTTTGAAGTTCAATTAATTAAGCCTGTCCGAGTGGGTGGTGATATATTGATGAATATTGATCGGGTAACCGACTATTTGTCACAGGTTGCGCCCGTTCCATATTCTGACGAGTTCAGCGAGGCAACTAAGATAAGAGATCATCTTGCAAAACTCGGCGCGCTTCAAGAGTATCAAATTTTTGTCAACGATGATGCAAACGCTTTGCGCAAGCCGTACAAAACATCATTCCCATTTTCTGAGACAAAATTAGGCAACCTTACCGGAGAAGTCAATTTGATCGAAATAGAAGGCGACGATGGAATGATTGCTGCCGGGTGGATCGCTCATAGCGACTATCTTGGTGCCATTCCTCCTCGGGCGCTGGTTGGTGGGCTAAGAGCGCGCATTGGTAACATTCAAATTGGTGAGCGCGATGTGTTTGTTGATGTTTTCCCGGAGCAAAGGTTCAATTCCTGGACAATCGGGGAAATTCACATTTTCAGTCAGTCATTGGTGCCCAATGGTCGGCGAGATGGATTTGAACATAACAAGCCTCTTTCGGACTTGAATGCGAAGTTACTTCCCCATTGCCATGATGTAGCCCGGCAATGTCGCAAACAATCTTCATTACGCAACACGCGCAAACGCATTGAATCAGCCATGAATAGGACCGATCAGCTTATCGAGATTATTGAACAAGGAGCGCTTTCGGTTGATGCGATTGAGCGAAAGAAGGCAGAAGCGCGAGGTTGCCTATTTGAGGCCAGTAGTTTGCTCAACGCGGCAGAGTACGATTTAAGCAAACGCGACTCACTCGACCAACGGGTGGCCAAGCAGCAATCAAAGCTTGATCAAGAATTGGTAGCGCCTACGAAGCCGTCGGCAGTTGATAAACTTTCAAAATCCGAACGGAATACCGTAACCAAACTTTTCGATCTTATATATGATTGTTCGTCCAATCAAACTAACGCCAAATTGCTGATCGATAAAATTTTGGTAAGTTATTGTCAAAAGTAGTGTCTGGCAAGTTAGTCATGCGGCTGGGATGTCGTCCTTGTTCACCTCGCTTCCATCTTTAGACTTCACGCCTTCAATCACCTTCGCCAGGTGTCTGAAGCCTCTCAATTTGCGCCAGGAATCTTCTGCGCATAATCCCATCTTGCAGACCATCGTCAACATCGCATTGCGCGTGACACAACCTTTGGCTTGGCGTGTTCCATGCCGGAACGTCGCAAAACTCGACTCAATGACATTGGTTGTCCTGATACGGGTCCAGTGTTCCGCTGGAAAGTCATGAAATGCCAGCAACGCGTCACGGTCTTTCGATAAGCATTCCACCGCCTCGGGGTACTTTGCACCGAAACGTTCCTCAAAATTATCGAACGCCTTTGCTGCATCAGCTCGATCTTCTGCCATCCGGATATCATGCAGACCCTGCTTCGCTTTCTCCTGGACAGACTTCGGCAGATAGTTCAGCACATTGCCGGTCTTGTGCATCCAGCAACGTTGAACGCCCGTCTCCGGATACACTTCCTCCACTGCGGCCCGGAAGCCCGGGGCGCCGTCTCCAATTGCCAACTTCGGGGGTTGGTCCAGACCCCGTTGTTTCAGAGACAGCAACACCTCACGCCAGCTCTGTTTTGACTGCCTGACACCATCTTCGATTGCCAGGAAGTGCTTGTGACCCCGGCTGTTCACGCCGATGATAACCAGGCAGCACAATCGGCCATCGTCGCCTCTGAGACCACTGTAGATGCCATCAGCCCGGATATGGACCCATTCATCAGACACCGCTCGAGTACACCATTGCTTGTATTCAGCTTCCCATTGCCGCTTCAAACGCCCCGCGACATTGGCCGGCAGCCCTTTAGCCTCGGGGCCGGCAATAGCTTCCGGTGCGCTCTGCATCTGGCCACTCGAAACACCCTTCAAATAAAGCCAGGGGTTCGCCGCGTCCAGCGTCGCCGTTCGCCGGATGCAGGGCGGTACAACCAGAGATTGAAAACATTCCGGCGTACCTTCACGGCTACGGATCTTCGGCACCTCGACGCTGACCTTGCCAACCCCTGTAATCACCTCTCGTTCGCGATGATGGCCACTGCGGACAACGCGCTGTCGTCCGTCAGCCGTTTTTTGACCATCAAACTTTGTCATCAACTCATCCGGCTCTGCCTGGACCGCTTCGGCGATTAACTGCTTCGCACCCGGTCTGAGTAGTTCTGTCAGTGGTTCAATTCCCTCCGGTCTACCCGGATCAATCACAGTATCTTTTGCCATGTGTGGCGGGCTCCTCTTGCTACTTTCGATTTCCAGACAAAAACGATTTCAGCAAGGCACGCCCCATACTTCAAATTCTTCCAGACACCAGATCCGGTTATAACTCAAAATGAATACCGAAGGTGTCTAGAAATCTAGGGGCTATTCAGTGCTTTGTTTTCCAGAACGCAGCACCTGATCTTCGCAGATCAAGCGCAGGTTTTTCATTCTGGTACAAAACACAGCAGGTCATTTTCGAGGAAATGGATATGAAACAGACGGTCAGCGACATTTGTCACGCTGGGACCTATAGTCCCCAAGCGTTGGTCTGACTGTTTCGATAATGTGTATTGCAGGCGGCTAAGCCTGCCCGCTGCTTCCCCACTACAACTCATTTTACGAAGCCGTGTATCACATTAGTACATCACTAAAAGATTAATGAAACCTTAATTTTACTAGGGCCTGTTGACATTCGGGGTTTCCAAACTTGCTGAACTCTGCTTCAAGCTTCCCAAATGGAGGTTTGAATGAACGAAGAGCGTTTTGTTATTTCGGATGAGCTTTGGAAAAAGATTGCGCCGCTCCTGCCAGGCAAGGCCGAGGACCCAGGCGCGACGGGTCGCGATAACCGGCGTTTCATGGAGGCGATACTATGGCGGGTCCGGACAGGGGCACCCTGGCGTGACCTGCCCGGTGAATTCGGGAAGTGGAATACGGTGTTCAAGCGGTTTCGCCGGTGGGCGGAAGCAGGCATTTTCGAGAGTCTTTTCAATGGCATGAATGGTGAGCCAGACCTCGAATATGTTCTCAATGGCTCCTTGTGTTGGTGACATCGCCAAATTCGCGCATCCGGACCAGAAGTTTATCGAGGCTGCTCGCATCTTTGCATCGGGCCTTTATTAAAAGGCATGAATCTCCGGCCACGCTATGGACTTCTTCCACATCGGCATCTTCATGCAGTCTGGCAAAATTTTCGCGGGCCTGGGCGCCGGTACAGTTTACATGAATGAAGGCGAGAAACGGACGGCCTATTTTTGCGCCGTCCAGACTGATCGTGTTTTTCGTAATGACGCCAGCGGCCTTCATCTTTTTGACCCGTTCGTGCACCGCCGGCGCCGAAAGATGCACTTTTTCACCCAAATCGGCATAGGATTGAGACGAATCTTCGGTAAGCGCGGTTAACAGTCTTCGGTCCGTATCGTCGATAACCAGCTCCGATACCCGCTTCGGCTGAATGCTATTCGTATCTTGTTCCATAAGTCATAAATTCCTTGAAGCAGAATAATATTAGGCAATATATCTAATTAACTAAACAATGTTCGGCAATGGGAATTGTCTATGGAACTCGGAATCTACTTCATTTTCTTTTTCACCACCGCCGTCGTGATTTTTGTTCCGGGCCCTGCGGCAATTGCCATCGCAGCCTAGGAAGCCGGCAATGGCCACAAACGTGCAACCTTTGGCGTGTTCGGTGTAGCGGCGGCCAATGCCGTCTATTTCATTCTATCCGCCATGGGAATCGCATCACTGCTAATCGCGTCGGAGTTTATTTTTGGCGTTATCAAGTGGGTTGGTGTCGCCTATCTCGTCTATCTGGGTTTATCCGCAATTTTCAGCAAAACTGGCGGCATTCAATTTCCCACTGGCAAGTTGCAATCCGCTGTTTCCTTGTTTGGAAAGGGATTCATTGTCGAATTTGCCAATTCAAAAGCGCTTTTATATTTTGCTGCAATTCTTCCTCAGTTTCTCGATGTTTCGAAACCCATATTGCCGCAAATCCTGATCATGGGGGGAACGACGGTCGTACTAGATCTGATTTCATACAGCTTATATGCCTATGCCGGTGATCGCCTGACGAGTGGAAAGGTAAAAGAATGGATTGTTCGCCTGATCAATCGAGTGGCTGGCGGTGCCCTTTTGCTGGCAGGCGCGCGGATGGCGAGTGTTTAACCGGTTGTTTCGTTATCCCGCCCGAGGATGCGCGTTGTTGTATACGTCCAGCAGGTGCGCCGCATCGACCGCAGTATAGACTTGCGTTGAACTCAGGCTGGCGTGGCCCAGTAACTCCTGCAAACTCCTTAAATCCGCTCCGCCAGCCAATAAATGCGTCGCAAAACTGTGTCTCAAGGCATGAGGTGTGGTTTTGTCCGAAATGCCGAGCTTGGTGCGTGCCTGTTGCACTACGCGGCGGATCAGGTTGGCGGACAGTGCGCCACCGCGTTTGCCTCTGAAAATAGGGCGATCCACCTCCATCACATGCGGGCAGAGGTCAATGTAGCGCTCAATTGCCTCACGGACTTCTTTTAGCAGCGGCACGATACGTGTTTTGCCGCGCTTACCGGTGACACGCAATGTATCGGAAAGCGGCAGAGCATCGGTAGTCAAGTCTAGTGCCTCGCTAATCCGCAGGCCCGAGCCGTAGAGCAGAAGTAGCACCGCCCAGTCACGCGCACCAACCCAGTCTTCGCTCGCGCTTTCCTGTGCGTCATTGGCCAATGCGAGAATGTCATCGGGAGAGGCAGGGCGGGGCACGCCTTTCTTGACTTTTGGTCCCTTGATTTTCGCAATCTGCGCCTCATCACCGCCGATATATTTCAGGAATGCCCGGATCGCCGACAATTCCCGAGCGGCAGAGTTATTGGTCAATCCATCCGCCCGGCGATAGGCGAGATAGGAACGGATATCTGCCTGTTTCAGCGCCTTGATCTCCGCCGCGCCAACACCGCCGCCAAAATGGTCCTGCAGGAATTCACAAAAGCGCTCTGCCGTTGTCACATAGGCCCGCACTGTATGCTGCGACCGACGTCTCCCGTCGCGGAGATGGGTGGTGAAGTCCTTGATCACGGCGTTGGCGCTATCCATGCAAGGAATCTAGCAGAGGTGGAGTCGATGTCCAAATGAAGCTTAAACCCGCACCTCGCCGGCATTGATTTTCGCGACACCGTCATCATCCAAAGGCTCATACACATGTGAACCGGTTGCCCCGAAATATATCGGATCGCTGACCTTGCCAATATCGTAACCTTCATCGACCAGATCGACCTTGCGGTATTTGAACGTACCGGTCGTCTGCGCCTCCGGCTCAATCCGGATAAACAGTGGCACAGCATAAGGCGGCATGTTTTTCGCCAGAAACGCCCGCAAAGTTGCAATGTTGAATTCATCGGCGACCGTTAGCGAAGCCATCCCGGCTCGGCCCTCGTTGTTTGGAATTTCAACGCCATAAACATTGGAGGTCTTGATCCCCGGATATTGTGACAGCGCCTCTGCGACTTCTCCTGTCGCAACATTTTCACCCTTCCAGCGATAGGTATCGCCGATCCGGTCCTTGAAATAGATGTATCCTTCACGGTCGCGGCTCATCAGGTCGCCGCTACGGAACCAGGCATCGCCTTTTTCGAATACATTGCGGAGGATTTTGCTCTCGGTCGCTTTCTTGTCCTGATAGCCGGTGAAATCGGACGGTGCATCGGCATCAATTTTGCCGATCAGTTCGCCGGTTTCATTCCAGTCGACGGCTTGGCAAAACCCATCCTCTCCGCGCACAGGTTGTTCTTCGGCAACATCAAATTTGACAATCTTCACCGCACCGAACCGCTTTTCCAGATATTTGGGAATACGGCCCACCGCGCCGATTTTGCCATCGATATTGATCAGGAAAATGTTGCCCTCTGTCGAACCATAGACCTCTAGCAATTTATTCACCTGGAACCGGTCAACAAATTGCTGCCAGATATCGGCGCGCAGGCCGTTGCCGATGCCTACTCGGATATTGTGGGAACGCTCTTTGGGGTGCTCCGGCTGGTTAAGCAGATAGCGGCACAGTTCGCCAATATAGACAATCACCGTTGCTCCATAGTCGGCGGCGTCATCCCAATATTTGGACGCAGAAAACTTGCGCCTTAGGATGGCCGAAGCGCCGCTTAGCAAAACGCCGCCGAGTCCCAAAAATCCGCCCGTCACATGATAAAGCGGCAGGGTGATATAAACCCTGTCCTCCGGCGTAATCGGGCAACTGGGAATGGTTACCCGGAAACTGCGGCGCGCGCGGGCATGCGATATTTTCGCTGCTTTTGGCAGACCAGTTGTACCCGATGTGTAAACATAGAGGAACAGGTCCTTGCCCTTCAGATGCGCACGATGGCTTTTGTCTGGGCGATCTGAAGGAAGTTTCGCCAGCGCGGCATTCAGATTTTGCCCGACGGTACCATCCCAATCCCATAGTGCCGGAGAACCATCCAATGTGTCTGAAACCGCTACCACACGGGGCGCAAGGTCGCCGGTGGTAATGACCGCCCTGGTATCCACGATGTTCAAACAGTGGGCGAGGCCGGCACCTTCCAGATTGCTGTTGATCAGCGCGGTGACAACGCCGACTTTCGAAAGACCGAACCAGGTCGCAACAAAGTCAGGTGCATTTTCCATAAACAGCGCCACTGTATCGCCTGCGATAAAACCCTGCGCTATTGCCCAATGCGCGATCCGGTTCGCACGTTCATCAAAATCGGTGTAGCTGATCGTTTCGCCTTCAAAATGAAACACATCATTGTCGGGAAAGTTATCGACGGTTGTCTCGATTTCATCCGTGATCAGTATATGATCCTCGGGATCGACATTTCTGGCCTGATTAAGCAGCGCCTTTAACGACCGTGTGAAATGCACTTCGCGTTTGATGACACTGAAAAAGCCCATGGCCGCTCTCCGACTGTTTTTCTTTCACTATTGCAGGAGCGGGACGCAAATTCAACGACCACAGCCGATAGAAAACTGCCTAGGTCAGATTATCGCTGACCAAGCGTGGCAGAATTGCATCGAGAAGAGGCATACCTTTTGAGCAGATTACGAGCCTATGATCGGCATGTTTGACAAATCCAAGGTCTGTTAGCTGATCAAGTTCCTGTCCATCGATCATCTGATTGACGGTCAGGCCAATTTTTCTTTCCAGGTTCGCAACGTCAACGCCTTCGACCAGCCTGAGCCCCATCACCAACGCTTCTGCCGCTCGCGTTTGTGATGAAAGGCTCTGCTCGGATTTCAGGCCATGTTGATTGCGTTCCACAGCGGACAGGAAATTATCGGGCTTCTTGTGTCGCTCGGTTGCCATGCCCAGTCGACGCCCATGTGCACCGGGGCCGATGCCAGCGTAATCTTCATATCGCCAATAGGTCAGGTTGTGACGGCTCTCCTGGCCGGGTTGCGCATGGTTGCTGATTTCATAAGCGGGGAGGCCGGCCGCTGTTGTCAGCTTCTGCGTGAGATCGAACAAGTCGGCGCAATGATCATCATCGGCTGGCACCAATTCACCCTTACGAACCAGCGTCTCAAACCGCGTGCCAGGCTCGATCGTCAGTTGATAGAGCGACAGATGATCCGTCCCAAAACCCAGCGCGCGATCCAGTTCAGACTGCCAGTCTTCGACAGATTGGCCGGGCCGTGCATAAATCAGGTCAAAACTCACGCGGTCGAAATTTTGCTGCGCGACGTCCAGCGCGGCGAGGCCTTCAGCGACATCATGTGCACGCCCCAGAAATTTCAGTGTTTCATCGTGAAGCGATTGTAATCCCAGTGAAACTCTATTCACGCCTGCCTGGGCCAGATCAGCAAATCGCGCGGCCTCCACCGACGAGGGATTAGCCTCCAAAGTGACTTCACAGCCTTCTTCCAGTCCCCACAGCTTGTCGGTCTCAACAATCAGGTCCGCGACGAGTTGAGGGGGCATCAGCGACGGAGTGCCACCACCGAAAAAAACCGAGCTTATCTGCGGGACTGGGTTAACTTTATGTTCATGCTTCAGATCGAGAAACAGCGCTTTACGCCATGTTGCAAGATCAATCTGTTCACGGACATGGCTATTGAAATCGCAATAGGGACATTTGGCCACGCAAAAAGGCCAATGGATGTAGAGCGCGAGCTGGTCCCGGTTGCTTGGATTCGCGGAGGATAAGAGATGGGACATCGGCGCATCACTAGATTTGGGACGGTTGTCGCGCAAGCTGCAATACTGGTTACTCTGGCTGGTTGCGGCGGACAAGGCGCACCGGCTGAAAGTACGCCGGCTCCGCCCGTAACACTTCCTGGATCACCGCCAACTACGCCGCCAACCGGTACAGCGATGTTAGACGTAATGTTGGCCGCGCATAACGAAGCCCGGGCAGAAGTCGGTGTTGGACCAGTGGAACTGGATGCGGACTTAAATGCCGCTGCTTTGGCTTATGCCGAGGAATTGATCGCTAATGGCCGGTTTGAGCATAGCCCTGGACCATCGCGGCCAAATCAGGGTGAAAATCTCTGGGCGGGCACAGCAAGTGCATTTTCCTTCCGCCAGATGGTCGACGGCTGGATTGACGAGGATCGTTTTTTCAAACCCGGATTTTTCCCTGATAACAGCAATACCGGCAACTGGGGAGATGTAGGTCACTATACTCAGGTTATCTGGCCGACGACCACCCACGTCGGCTGCGCAGTAGCATCCAACAAAGCCGACGAATATCTGGTTTGTCGATACAGGCCAGGTGGTAACATTGTTGGACGTGATCCGCTAACTAACGAACGAAAACCGAGATAGTCAGGGCTATCAAAAGCAGGCTTCAACCAATTTATTGAAAGCATCAGCGCGATGGCTCATCGCGTGTTTTTGCTGCGGATCGAGTTCGGCGAATGTCTCGTCAAAGCCATTGGGAGAGAATACAGGGTCATAGCCAAAGCCCATTGTTCCGCACGGTGGCCAGACTAGTTTGCCATGCACACGACCTTCGAACAGCTCATGATGCCCGTCTGGCCAGGCAAGGGCGAGGGTGGCGATGAAATAGGCGCTTCGATCGACATCTGGTCCCTGTTCAGCAAGCAATCCCTCCACTTTACCCATCGCCATATACCAATCGCGGCCCTTTTCTCCTTCAAACCATCGCCGTTCGGCCCAGTCGGCTGTGTAGACTCCTGGGCGGCCATCGAGCGATTGGACGCATAGCCCACTGTCATCGGCGAGGGCGACACAATCCGCACCTTCCGCACTGGCACGGGCCTTTAGCAGCGCGTTTTCCGCGAAGGTGGTGCCGGTTTCTTCCGGTTCGGGCAGATTCAGGTCTCCGGCGGATACGGGTTCGATACCATAGGGTTCCAGCAAGGCGCGGATTTCTTTCACCTTGCCCTGGTTGTGGCTGGCGATGATGAGTTTGCCGGGGGTGAGTTTGCGTGATTGTTTTTCGGGGGTCATTGTTTCATTCCTCATCCTCGCCCCTTTAGGGGAGAGGAAACGAAAGCTTGGCAACTTGTTGCCTAGCGAAGTTGGAAAGGGGATAGCGGTACGTCCCCCTCTGCAAGTTTTCCTAGCGAGCAAGCTCGCAACTCAATCTATCCTCTCGCCTAAAGGGGCGAGGATTAAGCTACAGCCTTATCCTGTTCTTCAAAAATCCGGTCACAACCCATACGAGCCAGCCGCATCAGGCGCATCAGGCCTTCGTCGTCAAAAGTCTCGCCCTCAGCCGTTGCTTGTGCCTCGGCAATGTTTCCATCGCCGGTCAGCACGAAATTCGCATCAGCGCCTGCGTTCGAATCCTCATCATAATCGAGATCAAGCACCGGCGTGCCATTATAAATGCCGCAACTAATCGCCGCGACCTTCTGTTCGATGGGATCGTCAGAAATCAGCTTCTGCGCCATCAGGTCATTGACCGCGAGGCGTAGGGCTACCCAGGCGCCGCTGATCGATGCTGTGCGCGTGCCGCCGTCGGCCTGTATCACATCGCAATCGAGCGTGATTTGCCGCTCGCCGAGTTTTTTCATATCGACGACTGCGCGTAAGGAGCGACCAATAAGGCGCTGAATTTCCTGTGTTCTTCCGGATTGCTTGCCGCGTGCCGCTTCGCGTGAACCTCTTGTATGAGTGGCGCGGGGGAGCATTGAATATTCGCCGGTGACCCAGCCTTCGCCTTTGCCGCGCAGCCACGGCGGAATGCGCTCCTCGACGCTGGCGGTGCACAGCACGCGGGTGTCGCCGAATGAGATCAGACACGATCCCTCGGCATGTTTGGTAAATCCGGTTTCAATAGAAATAGCGCGCATCTCGTCCGGCGCGCGTCCCGATGGGCGCATGTGTGATTCTCCTGTGGCTTTCGGGGTGGTGGATAGCTAGATTGTTAGGGCCTGCCAACAGAGGGATTTCGCTATACCTAAGTTTTTGCTCATCGGTTTTGTCTATTTAACGGCTTTTCTGGTCGCTTCTTGTTCCGTCGGGGAACCGAATACCCATGGAGAACGACCGATCAAAATTATCGTTTCTATGGGTTCAAAGGCTGGGCACGCAGAAATAGAAGTTTTCCGATTTGAAAGGCTTGGCCACTACTTCAAGCCGAGCGCGGACGATCCTGCGGTTGGACAACGTACGGATATTTAAAACGGCCAGCAAATTTTCGAGAAATTCGAGCAAAGTCTAAAGGTTTTAGAAGATGGTTCAGTAAGCACTGCCGAAGATTTGTTTGAGGGGGAAATGGACTTCTCAATGGGCCTCGAATGTCAAAGTTCTTGGACCGGTCAACCATCCATTTATATCCTTTGGAGTTATGAGGCCAAAAAAGCCAACACGCCCATTTCAATCTAGGCTGCGAATTGAAAGGGAATAAAAACATGGCAAGTTCGGTAATTTCCACTTTCGACAATATTGAAAAATCACTCGAAAACGCAGTCTGGGTTGACTCGAAGACCGCAATTCCCATTGAGTGATTTATGACCACCACACCCATCACCGAAATGAACGAGCGAGCGCAAGACATCTTCCGCGTGGTGGTGGAGGCGTATCTGGACTCCGGCGCACCCGTCGGTTCGCGCACCATATCCAAAATATCGCAGCTCGAACTTTCCCCCGCCTCCATCCGCAACGTCATGCAGGATCTGGAGGAACTCGGCCTACTCGCCGCGCCGCACACCAGTGCGGGGCGGATGCCGACGGAGATGGGACTGCGCCTGTTTGTCGATGGCATGATGCAGGCGGCAGAGCCTTCGCAGGAAGAGCGCGACGCGATTGAGAGCCAGATTACCGAGCAAGGCCCGGTCGAGGACGCCCTGCGCGCCACGACCACGGTGCTTTCCGGCCTGTCATCCTGTGCAGGCCTCGTGCTGGTGCCGCAGCGGGAGGCTTTGCTTAAACAATTCAGCTTTGTGAACCTGTCCGAAGGGCAGGGGTTGGCGATATTGGTGTCTCAGGACGGGCACGTTGAAAATCGCGTCCTCGATCTGCCGCCCGGCGTTTCGGAATCGGCTTTGGTCGAGGCGGCAATTATCTCACCGCCCGCTATGGCGGAAAATCGCTGACTGATGCACTGGCGCAGCTGGGGCGAGAGATTGCCGCAGGTGAGCTGGCTATCGACAAAGCATCGGAGGCTTTGGTCAAGGCTGGTCTTGTTACCTAGAGCCGCGATCCCGCCGACCGGCCGGTGCTGATCGTGCGCGGACAGGCGAACCTGCTTGAAGAATCCAACCTCGCCGATCTCGACCGCGTCCGGCAATTGCTCGACGAGCTGGAGGGCAAGCAGGAGATCGCGAACCTGCTCGACAATGCCCGCGATGTCGAAGCAGCGAAAATTTTTATCGGCGCGGAGAACAAATTATTCTCGCTTTCCGGCTCATCTGTGATAGCGGCGCCCTATAAAGACGGGGATGGCCAGGTGGTCGGCGTCGTGGGCGTAATTGGCCCCACACGCTTGAACTATGCACGCGTCGTACCCATGGTAGATTTCACGGCGCAAAGCCTGTCCAGATTATTGAAATGAGTGACGAACAAATGACTGATCAAAAGCCAGAAGTTGAAGGCGAAGCAAAAGAAGAACCAAAAACTGATCCAGCCGTCGAAGCGGAACTGGAAGGCGTGCCCGAGAGCATGAAAGAAGGCGGCGAGGGTGAAGAAATGCCCGCTGAGGAAAATTCAGATAACCGTATCGAGAATCTGGAAAATCAGCTGGCTGAAGCCCGACAGGCGGTTCTCTATGCACAGGCAGAAACACAAAATGTCCGCCGCCGTCTGGAAAAAGATGCACAGGATGCGAAGGCCTATGCCGCAACCGGCTTTGCCCGCGATATGCTGAGCGTGATGGACAATATGCAGCGCGCGTTGGAAGCCATTCCCGAAGAAGTGAAAAACGAGGAAAAATGGGGCGGATTGATCGGCGGCATCGAAGCCACCGCGCGCGAACTGGAAACCGTGTTCGAGAAAAACGGCGTGAAGCGCGTTGCCGCAATGGGGCTTCCATTGGACCCTAACCATCATCAGGCCATGGTTGAAGTACCAACCGCTGACGAAGAACCCGGAACCATTGTACAGGAAATGCAGGCTGGTTACGTGATCAAGGATCGCTTGCTGCGGCCCGCGTTTGTGGGTGTTGCGAAGAAGCCTGAGGAATAGCGATCGATTGTGTCATGCCAGCGCAGGTTGGCATCTCTGGCGCCTAATCTCTACTTTTCTGCTCACCGCCTGAAACCTCAGCCTTCGCTGGAGTGACGATGTTGCTTGTAGTCAGCACAAGATTCTAAAAGATTGAATTCCCCATCCCGCCGTCGATGACCAGGCTTTGCCCCGTCACATAGCCAGCCATCTCGCTGCAAAACAGCGCCACGAACGCGCCCATATCTTCCGCGTCGCCAAAGCGGCCGACGGGGATGCGGACCTGTTTGACGAATTTCGCGACTTCCTCATCATAGCTGGTGCCATTGGCTTCGGCTTGCGCGTCAAACGTTTCGCGGGAACCGGCGGTGTGATGCATGCCGGGCAGGATATTGTTGATCATCACATTGTGCTTAGCGACCTGCTTCGCGACACCAACCGCATAATTGACCAATGCGGCGCGTGGTGGGCCTGAAAGGGTACGCATTGCAGCGGGATATTTGGCGGCACCAGTGCCGATATTGACAATCCGTCCCCATTTGCGCTCGATCATGCCGTCGATCACGGCTTTGATATATGCAACCGGGCTAAGCAGGGTCAGTGAAAGGGCCTTTTCCCAATCATCCTGATCCACCGTACGAAAGTCGCCGGTAAAGGGGGGAGGCGAACAGGTGGCGACCAGAATATCTGGGTCGGGACAGATTGAGAGAATTTTCTCGCGGCCCTCATCACTGGCGTGATCGGCGACAATAGGCGTAACATTCGCGCCAGTTTCTTTAGCCATGTCCTCGCAGGCTTTGGCCAGCCGCTCCTCCCCGCGCGCGGTCACGAACAGTTCTGTTTTTTCATGTGCAAGAGCCAGAGCGGCACCGCGCCCCAAGCCGGCACTGCCGCCATTGACTAGAGCTGTTTTGCCGGAAATTCCGAGATCCATATCAAGTTCCTTTCAGTGACCGTGACTATCAGGGGGTGGAGGCGTTGCCGACTAGCAATAACGGAAACTATCTGGGATAGTGGACGTCCACGGGGGAACCATGCGCATAATTTTACTTCTGTTTAGCCTGCTCATGACCTGCTTTGCCGCTTCGGGCAATCCAGCCTTGCATCGGCAGGTGAATTACAGGCTTTCGTTGAAAGGGAAGCCCGTGAGGCTGGTGTTCCGGGCGTGGCCTATGCGCTGATCGACAAGGGCCAGACAAGTATCGGGCATTTTGGCCACACGGCAAAGGACAATGGCCAGCCGGTTGACGACCAAACCGCTTTTGTCATTGGTTCCGTCTCAAAGTCTTTTACCGCCGTGGCGATTATGCAGTTGAAGGAAAAAGGCGCACTTAAACTGGATGACAGTGTTTCTGAGTATCTTCCGGAATTCAAGGGCTCTACAGCCGCCGATATCACCATCCGTCAATTGCTCTCGCACACTTCGGGTTTTTCCATGGCCCAGGGCAACCAGAACCAGGCTGATTTGACGATCGACAAGGATGCATTGAACCGGCGGGTTTTTGTTCTCACCGATGTTAAACTAGCGACCACTCCCGGAGAGAAATGGGCTTATTCCAATGCAAATTACCAGTTGCTCAGCCGTGTAGTAGAGATTCTGAGCGATCAGGAATTTGGTGATTATATCGAAGACCAAATCATGAAGCCACTGGGTATGGATGACTCGCGGATGATCGATTGGAAGGCTGGCGGGAAAGATGCAGTTGGTCATCGACCAATGTTCTGGACCAAAATGCGCTATGATGGTCGCGGAGCGGGCCGCGGATCGCTGGTGCAGGGCGGCGTCATGTCTAGCGCTCGTGACATGGCGAGATATCTGGCAATGATGATGAATGGTCAGGATGATATTATCTCGACCGCTTCCAAAGCCGAGATGATGAAACCCGCCAGCGACGTTTCACCAAGATACGGGCTGGGCTGGTTTGTCGCGCCGGAACAAGGCTTTGTTTTTCACAGTGGCGCCAACCCAGGATTTGAAGCGCTGGCTACCATGCGGCCAGAAAAGAAACAGGCGTTTGTCATCTTGGCCAACGGCGGGTCCGGCCTTGCTTTTGGCGATACCGGATATCTTCGCCGGGGAGCTACGGTTTTGGCTATCGGGGGCCCCAAGGAAAAACGGCCGGGGATCATGATGAAGGTGGTTTTCGTTATTCTTGCAGTGTTGCCGCTTTTCGTATCTGGTTGCCGTTGTTATTTGCTGCGGTATTGGCCTACCTGTTTCTGGTTTTTGTACCAGCTTCATTCGGTGCCAATATTCAGGCGGCCACATTTTTTCAGCCTGATGTCGGCGGACTGTTGACCGCCACGTCCGGTGCAGCCTTGCTTTGGGCGGTTGTCCGTACATCTGCGATGATACGGACCGCATAAAAATTTCGTTTTGAATCAGATGCCTGCCAAAAAACTCTTTCAGAATCTTGCCAATTTCAATTTAAGATATATCTTAAACATTACTTAGTGTTAAAAAGAGGAACTCCCCCATGAGAGCTAAAATGAAATTTAGACCCAAAGGATCTAGAGGCGGACGCCGCGGAAAAGGATGGAATGGTATGACCGGACAGAAATTTGCACGCGCCTTTGCACAGGCTGCATTTGAAGGCGCTGCGCGTCACAAACGCCGGGCGCGGATGTTCCGGCGCGGTGAACTAAAACTGATACTGCTCCATTTGATCGCCGAGGAACCGCGGCATGGCTATGACCTGATCAAGCAGATTGAGGAACTGACCAGCGGCCACTATGCGCCGAGCCCCGGCATTGTCTATCCAGCTTTGACGCTAATGTCCGAGATGGACCTAGTTGATGAAGAGATGGGCAAGGACGGTAAAAAAATCTATTCGATCACCAAGGAGGGCAAGGCGAAGCTGAAAGATGAAGAAAAGCATATTGCCGAAATTCTCGAACGGCTTGAAGGCGTGGCCCAAATGGACAAGGCAGCCGATGGCGCTTCGATCCGCCGTGCTGTTCACAATCTGAAATCAACGATCCGTATACGCTTGGCCGATGAAGAGAAGGATTCGGATAAAATACTCGACGTCGCAGCGATTATTGACGAAGCGGCTGGCAAGATTGAGCGATTGAAATGATTTTCGAAGCGATAGTTTAGCTAGCTTCAAACACCACTTTGATTTCGGGATCGGTCATCACGTCCTGTGCCTGTTCAAACGGTACATGGGTCGTGATGACTTTTTCATGATCAATGTGCCCGTCGCAAGCACAATGCAGCACTTTCTCGATTTCTGCACGAGCGTGAACGCGGCTGATTTCGTAGGTTATGCCTTTCATGTACATGGCCGAGAGCGGGATATTGTCGATAGTCCGCCCTGGTGCTGAAATGCTGGTGCATTGGCCGCATGCAGCGGTTGAGCGGAGCGCGTAGATTACTCCATCCCGAATGTTAGAAGATTCGACAACAATGGGAAATTGTCCGTCGAGCGGCATATCCGCAGCATATTTTCGTTCCAGAGCGTCAGCGCCAAATGCCTTGGCCTTGGCCAATCGACTGCTATCGAAATCAGTATAAACGACACGTTTTGCTCCGAGTGCAACAGCAGCCTGAACGGCAAACAGGCCGACGCTTTGCGCCAGCCCACCAACAATCAGCACTTCTGAATCAGGAAATTTTTTAAGCGGCTCGGCCACGGTCCTATAGCCATCGCTAGCATTGTCCGAAATGGCGGCCGCCACCGTTAGCGGAACCGGCTCGGGAATTTTGACGAGCATTGCTTCCGCATAGGGAACCAGTATGTAATCACTCAACCCGCCGCCCCAGTCTGTACCGCCGCTTTGTGCCAAACCATAGGCGGAAAAAGGCGGTACCCTGGTACAGCCGTTGGTCAATCCCATCTTGCAATATTTACAGTTACCGCAATTGATCTGAAACGGAACAATCACGCGGTCACCAATTGCAAAATTGGTCACATCGTCGCCAATTTCAGTCACTTCCCTCGCAATCTCGTGACCAAAAGCAAAGGGTTCATCCTTCATTGGGACGAGACCATTGGCGATGTACAGATCGAGATCGCAGCGGGTGACAGCGAGTGGTTTGACCACGGCCTGTCCGCCGTTCTGGATTTTTGGCGTTGGTACTTCCCGCCACTCGAGTTGATTGGCTGCGACAAAGGTAAGTTGCTGCATCGTGGAGGTGATCATGAAGTTGCTCCTACCACATAGTTCAATAGTGAAGTATATTCAAAGAGACATTATTATGCAAGCGGGATAGTGGATATGGCTATGTCGGCATCCAAACTGAAATTATACTGGCGCCTGCAACTGGCAGCGCATTTCATGCAGAAGCAAGCGGATCGCGATCTTCTGAAGAATGACAACATCACTACGGCGCAATTCGGCGTGCTGTCCGTGATTGCCAATCGTGATGATGTGACTCAAAAAGATATTGCCAATGTACTCGGCCTAAACCAGTCGGCGGTTACCGCGATGGTTAAGCGGCTATTGAAACTCGACTATATTCACCGGGAAAGCAGCGAAAGCGATGGACGTGCGAAAATCCTTACCCTTACGGATGAAGGACTGCGCATCTTCAAAAACACCCAGCCGCCATTTCAAAAGGTTAATGAGCAAATCCAGGACGTTTTGAATGCGGAAGAGATTGAAAATCTGGGTGATTATCTGGAGCGATTGACCAGGGCATTCAGGACATAGCGGCCATCGACATATACATCGCCGCCGCCAGACCGAACCCGCGCGGATCGCCAAGCAGGCCGCTTTCCATCTTGTTCATGACATAGGAAAAACACAGGCCTGCGTCTTGGTCGATGATGACGGATGATCCGCCATAACCGCCCCAAAAGCAGGTGTTTTTATTCGGGCTGATCGGGACCAGATCGCTGTTGAGACCATAGCCCATACCAAATACTAGTGGCACGCCAAGCACAAGATCAGGTCCTTCGATCTGTTTCTCAAAAATGCGCTTTGTGCCGGCTTCCGACATAATCGTCTTTCCAAAGGCCTGGCCGCCGTTGGCCATAGCGGTTTGCGCGCGAACGATGGCGCGGGCATTCGCCTGTCCATTGGCGGCCGGAATTTCCGCAGCGCGCCATTCGCGTTTTCTTGGGATAGTTGCATCGACTGGCGGATTGGCGAATGTCCGGCCGGCAATCGTTTCCGGATCCGGGGCTGGACCAGCCTTGGGCGGAAAGAGATTGGTGATACGCGTATCTAGTTCTTCTCCGGCGCCAATATGGAAATCTGCACCTGTGGGTTCGGCAATTTCTGTACGGAAAAAAGTACCAATGCTCTGTCCGGTAACGCGGCGGACAATCTCGCCAATCAGGTGTCCTTGCGTCAATGCATGATAGCCAGATTGTGTGCCAGGTTCCCACCAGGGAGCCTGCTTCGCCAGCGCATTTGTCATCCATTCCCAATCGTAAAGCGCATCGCCTTCCACTTTTTCGTCCATGCCCGAAAGCCCCGCGCTGTGGTTCAGGAAATGCCTAACTTCCACTCCCTCTTTCCCGTTCTGTGCAAACTCAGGCCAATATTTTGCAGCCTGCGCGTGGAGATCAACTTCTCCGCGATCTGCAAGCAAGAGCAGCGACATCGCTGCCATCGTCTTGGTACTCGACCAAACGTTGATTAGCGTATCTTCCTGCCATTCCTCGGTGCACTCTTCATCCAGATGGCCTCCCCAAAGATCGACAACAAACTCGCCGCCCATCGTGATTGCAACCGAAGCCCCAATATCACCATGCTCACGAAAATTGGTTTCAAAAGCCGCTTTGACTGGCTCGAATCGAGGGTCGCATTGGCCGTGTATTGGGGTGGTCATAATATTTTCCGGTTCCATTGTTGGAATTTTTGGGGATTACAGATTAAGTATCATCTGTATATTGCAGCGGGCGTAGGGCGTTGGCCAGAGCTCATTTTCGGACAGATGACGGAATCCACATTTCTCATAAAGATGAGTGGCCGCTTTCAGGTCACTATTGGTTTCCAGCCAGATCGCATTTGCGCTCTTTGCCCTACCTTGATCGATGAGGGCTTCAAGCACCGCTCGCCCAATACCTTGACCACGTAGGTCCTTTTGCGCGGCCATTTTCACGATCTCCAACCACTTGCGGCCATCTTGCGGATCATAATGAGGCGGTAATATTGCGCCGGTGCCAACAACGGCTCCATCCAACTCGGCAATGACAATCTGGCCACCGGTTCCAAGGATTGTCCGCTCCAAGCCCTCAAGCTGCTCACGATCGGATTGCTCGACGGCAAAAGACTCTTCGATCCAGTCGAGGTTTAGATCGATAAAAGCCTGTTTGTCCTCTGGCTGGTAAAGGCGAGTGGTTACTTGCATCAAAATATCGCAAACAGCGCGACGGCTATGATTGTGCCAACAACTGGAATGACCACTGTGAGCGCTCCAACCGCGCCATAGGCATCCTGGTGCGTTTCGCCGCAGACGGCTCGGATCGTAGTGACGACGTAGCCATTATGTGGCAGGCTATCGAGTGCACCGGAAGAGATTGCAACTACTCGGTGGAGTTCATCTGGTTGCGCGCCGACATCCATGTAATGCGGTGCGATTAAGGGCAGGGCGATCGACTGCCCACCGCTGGCCGAGCCTGTCAGACCAGCGATCACTGTTACCGCGACGGCGGCACCGATAAGTGGGCTGCCCGGGATATTTTGCGCCATGATCAGTGCTTCCTGAAAGGCTGGCGAGAGCTTTGCCACTGCGCCAAAGCCAACTACTGCGCAGGTGTTGGTGATGGCGACAACCGCACTGGTTGCGCCCTTTGAAAAAGCCTCAGGCATTGCCTTGAGTTTCTGATATCCAACAATCAGGGCGACAATTGCGCCAGAACCCAACGCGGCGACCAGAGCCCATTTGTCGAGCGATGCTTCGGGTAAGGTGGAAGACAATGGCCCCATATCCTGAGGATATTGGAAGATTAAAAATACACCTAGCACCGCCACGAGAGGCAGCAAGCAGAGGATGGGCGCGGGCAGGCTACCATAGTCTGTATTGTCATCATCGGTCTCGCGGCCTTCAAATATTTCACCATTGGCAACGGCTCGTTTGACCATGCGATTCAACCAGAAATGCCCGGCAACCGCCATGAACACAGCCACCACAATACTGACTTCCCAACCGGCATAGGCGGTGGTTCCAAGGAACTCCATCGGGATCAGGTTCTGGATTTCGGGCGATCCGGCGCTCGTCATGGTGAAGGTGACCGAGCCAAACGCTAATGCCGCCGGAATGAATCGTCTCGGTAAATTGGCTTCCCGAAACAAGTGCACAGCGAGCGAATAGACCGAGAATGCCACGATAAAAACGCTGACCCCGCCATAGGTGAGCACCGCACAGGCTGCGACGACGGCAAGCACAGCATGTTTGATTCCAATTTTCTCGACAATCCAGTGTGCGACACTGGCGGCGGCCCCGCTGGCCGCCATAATCTCTCCAAATATCGCGCCGAGCAGGAACATGAAGAACCAACTTTTGAAGAAGCCAACAAAGCCGTCCATATAGGCGGTCGCGAAATCGGGCGCGCCTTCAGCGGCAAGCGGTGGGAGCCAGGCCAACCCGCTGGTCAGTGCCACAATCGCCGCCGCAACTGGTCCGGCGATCAGGATATTCACTCCGCGCACGGTCATCCAGATGAGCAAGGCTAGACCACCCATTAGTCCGATTGCCGATAGCATGTACTTCCCCTGAAACTTGATCACTACCTATTGGCAGAGGCCAAGCTTGGGGTGCAACTGCTAAATCGATGACACTGAGATTGTTTGCGCCCTGTTCTCATCGCGATGCTTCTTCAGATATTTCATGAAGGGAGTGCCGCCTGTGCCAACTTCGGTGTCATTGCCATCGCCAGTCTTGGCCTGTTTGTTGATATAGCTGGCGGCATATTCGAGATGCCGGCTTCGAAACCGCGCGACCTGTTCTACATTGGCGTTAAAAGCATCCCGCAATGCACTGTCGCCGCTCGCGATCGCGAAAGCGCGGAGCTTGGATTGTTCCCGCAAATCTTCAATATATTTGCGGTGCTGTACTGGCCGATAGGCGTGGAGTTCATCCAGATAAGCCCGCAATGGATCATGTTCGTGGTTCACCTGGAAAAGTGCATCCATACTAGGCACAATCGAACTTTGCGACCCGGTCTGGCCGCGGAACGCCTGTCCCTTGCCTTCATATTTTTCCACGCCTTCATAGATCAATCCATCGGGCAGGGCGGGGTTGTTCGCCCAGCCGTGGATATAAGGCCGCACACGCTGATAATAGATATAGGGATCACAGTGGACCGGCATTTCATCGAAAATTGCGTTTACTGAATCCCAGTGGCCGTGCATTTCGTTCAAGAGCTTCGTTGCAAGATCAGCATCTTGATCGCGGGCCGCTTCAACCAACTGACAAGCCAGATCAAGAATTGGCCCGGCTGCCGCTTCAATGGCGACATGGATCAGGACAAACCAGTTCTCATCCGCACCGCCGAGGAAATTTTGGACCATGCGCACATTGTCCAGCGTGATCGGCGCATCGCGACCCAGCCGCGTCCAGTTGTCCAGCACATAGCAACTATAGGGCAAGAGTGGCGCCTGATCGAGACGCTCTGCCAGTGCCACCATCGGCTTGGCCAGTTTGGCAGGAAGGGCGGTCGGTGCCTCGGTTTCGCCCCAGACATAGGCTTGCACCATGAAAGAGTAATGCACCATTGCGACGCGAACCTGTTCGTCCGGCGCGCTTTTCGCCCAATCGTTTAAATCCAGTTCGGGTATTTGTTCAAGCCAATGGCGAACCCGGCCACTGGTCATCAGCCCGGAAAGATTTTGTGCAGCCTCAACCGCGGGCGCAAAAAAATCCGGAAGGTCAATATCCACAATTTCAAAATGCGAGAGAAATCCACGCGATGCGGACATGCTATAATCTAACAATTTCATAGGTCACCGTTAAAGTCAGGCGCGGGTTGGGCCGCCTGAACAGCGACTCGATGGTATCAAATGAAATCAAATTTGGCAAATATGCTGTGTGCCGCAGTTTCGCTGGCCTCTGTTCAAACTCTCGTCTAACGAGCGTCGATGACCAGCATCGTTTTTGACCGGCAATCGCGCAATCCGTGGCAGCATGAACTGCGCGCGTCGCTAGCACTTGCCTGGCCGTTAATCCTGACCAACCTAACCATGGCGCTGATCGGGGCGACCGATGTGCTGATGCTCGGTTGGCTGGGAGCGGAGGAATTGGCTGGCGCTTCGATTGGTTACAATCTTTCAATGATTGCCGGAATTTTTTGCTTCGGATTAGTGACAGTGACATCGCCGATGATGGCGACAGTAATTGGCCGTAAACTACATGTCTTGCGCGATATCCGACGCACATTCAGGCAGGGTATGTGGGTAGCTGTGTTGATCATGATGCCAGTCTGGACACTGCTTTGGTTTACCGAGGACATTCTCTTGTTGATGGGGCAAATCCCATTGCTCGCCGAATATGGAGCGACCTATATTCGTGCCTACATGTGGTGCATCCTGCCGTTCCTCGGTGTAATTGTCCTGCGTAACTTTCTATCCGCTGTGGAGTTGCCGATCTGGTCCCTAATCATTGGCATAGTCGGGGTCATTTCCAACGCAATCTTCAACTATGCGCTGATTTTTGGAAACTTTGGTGCACCTGCATTGGGTCTGACGGGTGCTGGAATCGGCAGCATTATGAGCAACAGCTTGATGTTTATCGCAATGGCTATCGTCGTTGTGAAACATCCACATTTTCGCCGCTATCATTTGTTCGGAAATTTCTGGCGACCTGATTGGGCCCGGTTTCGTGAGATTTGGCGTCTTGGACTGCCTATCGCGATGACCTACGGTATGGAGGGTGGAGTGTTTTCTGTTGCTGTACTTCTGATGGGTCTGATCGACACTGCATCGGTTGCAGCTCATGCTATTGCCATCCAGGTTGCCTCTCTGACCTTCATGGTTCCCTTTGGCCTGTCACAAGCAGCGACTGTTCGGGTGGGCATTGGTTTTGGTCGGGAAGACAGAGCTATGATTCACCGTGCCGGTTGGGCGAGTTTTGTGGTTGGTACTGGCTTCATGATGGTGATGGCGCTGATTATCTGGAGTATTCCAGAGTTGCTGATTTCAGGCTTTATCGATATCAATGACCCGGAGAACGCGAGGGTAGTTTCATTGGCTGTTGGGTTCCTCTACGTGGCTGCGCTGTTCCAGACGTTCGATGGTGCACAAGCGGTGGGGCAGGGAATGCTTCGCGGCCTTCATGACACGCGCGTGCCTATGATATTGGTTGGATTTGGTTATTGGGTGGTCGGCATCGGTGTTGGAATCTGGCTGGCGTTTTACCAGAATTGGGGTGGACAAGGTCTTTGGGCCGGTCTGGCCACTGGGTTAGGTATCGTCGCCGTCCTGATGATCACCCGCTGGATGATGCGCGAACGGATTGGTTTGCTGCCTGACTAAATTTGCTGAGTTGGCATATTTCTTTTTTTCGTTAGATTGACCGCGAGAGGAAATTCCATGCTTAGATCATCACAGGACAGCGGCGTCCTCCTATTCGCATTCACCTGCGGATATATCACGTTGCCGACCAGTTTTTTCCTGGATGGAGAAGAAGGCAAGACCAAAGTTCCGGCGGCAGTTTTTCTGATTGATCATCCCGATGGACTGGCGCTGTTCGATACCGGTTTCAGCGACCGCTATGTCGGGATGGAAACTGGCTTGGGTAAAATCGTTGATATGCCGGATGGCGAGACCGTGGACCAACGTCTCCGCGACTATGGTGTTGATCCAGCGGATATCAAATGGATCATAAACTCGCATCTTCATCTTGACCATGCCGGTGGCAATGCCTTGCTCCCTAATGCAACAATCATTGTGCAGGACAAGGAGTGGGATTACCGCAATGCAGGCGAAGATAACGCCTATAATGCCGATGATTTTGACACGGGTCAGCCGGTGAAACGGCTTCACGGTGAGCATGATCTGTTCGGCGATGGAAGCGTGGTCATCTTCCCGACACCGGGCCACACGCCGGGGCATCAGTCAGCCAAAGTGAAGACAGTGGGTGGAGAAGCGATACTAGCGGCGGATTGCTGTAACATGCGGCGTTCGCTCGATGAAATGCATTTGCCGGATCATTGTTTTGATATGGCGCAATATCGTTCTTCACTGCAGTTGCTTGCGAAAGAACGCTCCAAAGGCGCCACGATATTCTTTGGCCATGATCCAGAATTCTGGGCAGCTGTTCCTCAGGCTGAAAAGCTCGACTTAAGCGGCCTGCACTAGTTCCAGTCCGCTAAACGGATAGTCCGTAATTTGCCGGAAATCATCCAGCGTCAGGCCGTTTTTCAGCCGCGCCTTTTGCATCAGCAAAAACACATGCCGGACAATTTCAGCCTGTTGCTCTACGCCATATTTTATAAACGGCTTCCCCCGCTCAATCTGATAATCATATCTGCAAAATGGATGCCGGGCGAGCGGCAGGAAAACGCCCCGCTGATGCTGCCACACATGCACCATCTCGTGAATGAACAAACCTTGCAGGTTCAAATCCTGTTGGCAAAAATCTTCACAAAACAGGTCACTTCCTGGATGGAACCACAGATTACCATCGGGAGCCATGGTGATTTTTTTTGGCTGGAAAACCCACCATTTTCGATTGTATATTCGGACATCCGAATAGTTGATACTATCGCCGAAAACTGAGCGGCTTAGCTCAATTTCCTCAGCGGTTGGGAACGACTATTGCGGCTTGCGAAAGACAATTATTCTTTGTCGCTTTCTGTATTCGTATCACTTGTTTCCGTTGCGGCTGGCGTAGGTTTTTCAATGGTTGCATCGATCAATATCCGATCGTCGTTGGAATAGATGAGTTTAAATTCCAGAGTTCCACGTTTGATCGCTCCCTTGCTCACACCCCACAGCATGAGATGCTTGCCGCCTGGCTCCATTTTGACCTTTGCACCCGGCAGGATGTTGACGGACTTGATTGGGCGCATCATCGCCATTCCATCTTCCTCGGTGGTCTCATGCATTTCCATGCGCACGACATCATCCGACGTAACGCTGACCAGATCGACTTCGACCCGGCCGCCATGCAAATCCATATAAGCAACCGATGGATTGCCCTCCACCGGCGAGATTTTAACCACGGCGTTATCCGCGCGCAAAACGTCTCCCTGACCGCATGATACCAGATAAATGGATGCAACGGCGGCGAATATTGTCGATATCAGTTTCAACATGAGACCTTGGAAAACTCCTGTAATTCCATCCAGATATGGGTGTTTACCCACTATTTTTCAAATGTAGGATGTCCCATGCCTTGTGCCAAGGAAAATGCCACCTATATCGCATCACGAAGCCGTAACGGTGCCAAAACACAAGGGCCGGGCGGCAATTTTGCTAATTGAAGAAAATTGATTGAGGGATTTATGGCTAAAGTAATTGGTATTGATTTGGGCACCACTAACAGCTGTGTTGCCGTTATGGACGGCGGCAAGCCGAAGGTTATTGAAAATTCAGAAGGTGCACGGACAACACCATCGGTTGTGGCTTTCACAAAAGAAGGCGAGCGCCTCATTGGTCAGCCTGCAAAGCGTCAGGCGGTCACCAATCCGGAAAGCACGATTTTTGCAGTTAAGCGCCTGATTGGTCGCCGGTTCGACGATCCGATGACGAAGAAAGATATGGAACTGGTTCCGTATGAAATCGTCAAGGGCGGCAATGGCGACGCATGGGTGAAAGCGGGCGGCGAAGATTATTCTCCATCCCAGATTTCAGCCTACACGCTTCAGAAAATGAAAGAAACCGCGGAAAGCTATCTCGGAGAAACTGTTGAGCAGGCGGTTATTACTGTACCGGCTTATTTTAACGACGCACAGCGTCAGGCAACCAAAGATGCCGGCAAGATTGCCGGTCTTGAAGTACTCCGCATCATCAATGAGCCGACAGCTGCTGCATTGGCCTATGGTCTTGAGAAGAACGACGGCAAGACCATTGCCGTTTATGACCTTGGCGGCGGTACATTCGATATTTCGATCCTCGAGATTGGTGACGGCGTATTCGAAGTAAAATCGACCAATGGTGATACGTTCCTTGGTGGTGAAGATTTTGATGCGAAGGTTGTTGAATTTCTTGCCGACGATTTCAAGAAGCAGGAAAGCATCGACCTGACCAAGGACAAGCTGGCCCTGCAGCGTTTGAAAGAAGCAGCGGAAAAAGCGAAGATCGAATTGTCCAGTGCGCAATCGACCGAAGTCAATCTTCCATTCATTACGGCTGACCAGAACGGTCCGAAGCACCTGGTTAAATCGATCACGCGCAGTGACTTGGAAAAACTGGTTGGTGATCTGGTTAAGCGTACGCTTGATCCGTGCAAGAAAGCTCTGAAAGATGCCGGTGTTGATTCCAGTGAAATTGATGATGTCGTGATGGTTGGCGGCATGACCCGTATGCCGCTGGTTCGCGAGACGGTAGAAAAATTCTTCAAGAAAGAACCTCACACCGGGGTGAACCCTGATGAAGTCGTTGCCATGGGTGCCGCAATTCAGGCTGGTGTGCTGCAGGGCGATGTTAAAGACGTTCTGCTGCTTGACGTGACACCATTGTCGCTGGGTATCGAAACCCTTGGTGGTGTGTTTACCCGCATGATTGATCGTAATACGACCATCCCGACGAAGAAATCGCAGGTTTACTCGACCGCTGATGACAATCAGGGCGCTGTGACAATCCGTGTTTTCCAGGGTGAGCGCGAAATGGCTGCGGATAACAAAATGCTCGGTCAGTTTGATCTGGTTGGAATTCCACCAGCACCGCGCGGTGTTCCGCAGATTGACGTGACATTTGACATTGATGCTAATGGTATCGTCAACGTGTCCGCCAAAGACAAAGGCACCGGTAAAGAACAGCAGATCAAAATCCAGGCTTCTGGTGGTTTGTCTGACAATGACATCGACCAGATGGTTCAGGATGCCGAGAAATTTGCCGAGGAAGATAAGAAGCGGCGTGAAGAGGCGGAAGCCAAGAACAATGCTGAAAGCCTTGTCCACTCGACCGAGAAGCAACTTGATGAACATGGTGACAAGATCGATGATGATCTGAAAGGCCAGATCGAGGAAGGCATTAAGAAAACCAAGGAAGCCATCGAAGGTGGCGATCCTGAAGCGATGAAAACCGAATCCGAAGCGCTGGCGCAGGTTGCAATGCAAATGGGTCAGAAGATCTACGAGGCAGAGCAGGCGGCTGGCGGTGACGCCGGTGATGCAGCTGCGGCAGATGCAGCAGCGTCGGCGGCTGATGACGATGTGGTCGATGCGGAATTCTCCGAAGTTGAAGACTCGGACGATAGCGACGACGACAAAAAAGAAGACGCCAAGGCGGCTGAGTAATCATGATACCGCCGCTCCGACATAGGGGCGGCGGACATCTTGCTTCGGGGGAAGCATGAAATGGCGGCCGAAATGGATTATTACGAACAACTAAGCGTATCGCGCGATTGTGATGGAGCGACCCTAAAATCGTCCTATCGCAAGCTCGCTATGCAGTGGCACCCGGACAAAAACCCCGGTGATGCTGAGGCGGAAGCGAAATTCAAGGCGATCAGCGAAGCCTATGATGTCCTGAAAGACCCACAAAAGCGCGCGGCCTATGACCAATATGGCCATGCAGCCTTCACCAATGGCGGCGGTAATAATGCGGGTGGCGGGCAAGGCGGGTTTGCTGGCGCAGCTTTCAATGACATTGGCGATATATTCGAGACGATCTTTGGCGGTGGCGGACAAGGCGGCGGTTTCGGCAGTCAGCAGCAGCAACGCGGCCCGGCGCGAGGTGCAGACCTGCGCTATGACATGGAAATCTCATTCGAAGATGCTTTCCACGGGAAAGACACCGAAATCGAAATCGACGTTTCCGTTGGCTGCGACGAATGCGACGGATCAGGCTCCGAACCCGGCACTGGCGTCAAACGCTGTGGCACCTGTCAGGGGCACGGCAAAGTCCGTGCACAGCAAGGCTTTTTCGTCGTTGAACGCACCTGTACGAGCTGTCAGGGGCGCGGTGAAATTATCGAAAACCCGTGCCATGTTTGCTACGGTGAAGGCCGCGTAGACAAACCGCAAACGCTCGAAGTCGAAATTCCCGCCGGTGTCGATACTGGTACAAGAATTCGCATATCCGGCAAAGGAGAGGCTGGCGCACGTGGTGCTCCCCCCGGCGATCTTTACATCTTCATCCATCTGGAGCGGCATGACATTTTCGAGCGCGAGGGAACAACCCTGTTCACACGAGCGCCCATCAGTTTCACGCTGGCCGCTCTGGGCGGTGAAATCACTATCCCCGGTCTTGACGGCGAAAAACACGAAATCCGCATTCCCGCCGGCATCCAGTCGGGCAAGCAAATCCGCCAACGCGGTGCCGGCATGCCTGTCCTGCGCGGTCGCGGCAATGGCGATATGGTCGTGCAGATCGAAGTCGAAACACCGACCAGGCTTTCGAAAGAACAACGCCAGATCCTACGACAGTTCCAGGAAACAGAGACTGGTGACGAAACACCCAATTCAAGCGGGTTTTTTGGTAAGTTTAAAGATGCCTGGGAAGATTTGACGGAATAGGTGTCGGCCAGCTAGGCCTGACCCAGAATTAGGGGATACGGGCATGGCCAGGAAATTCGGGATAGTAGCCATCATTGTCGTGCTGCTGCTGGCTATTGGTGTCTGGCAGCGGCACCGAATACTTATCTCGCTCGCAACAACCGGCGAACGGATTATGCCCAAGGAAGAGGCCAATCTGCCCGTCGATGGGAAACCTTTTGGCGAAGAAGCGTATTTTGTAATCGTCCAATTGGATGAGCGCACTTTTGCTATTGCCGAGCCCTATAGCTGGGCACGCAACATCAACTATCTGATTGCTGGCAGTGAGCGTGCGCTGCTGCTCGATGCTGGTGTGGGTTTCTATGATATTCGTCCGGTGGTACAGCAGCTTACCGACCTCCCTGTAACCTTCATTCCTTCTCACCTGCATTACGATCACACGGGACAGGGGAGTTATGACCGGACGGCTCTGGTCGACCTGCCGCATTTACGCGAACGCGCAAAGGGCGATGAGTTCACGCCCAACTGGGGTGAACATCTCGGCGTGGCTGAGGGAATTGATCCGACTGTTTGGAAGATTGACGACTGGATCAAGCCTGGTTCCCAAATTGATCTGGGAGAACGTGCGTTGACCCTGCTGTACACGCCTGGACATACCGACAATTCCATTTCGTTACTCGATAAAGCCAACAACGTCATGTTTACAGGGGACTATATGTCGGCAGGCAGCATGTCGGCTTATTATCCTGGCTCCAATATGGGGGACTATCTGCAATCTGCGCACAAGATTCTTGGGGCAACCAAAGGCAGCCCAGAAGTTGTTTTGCGAGGAGCACATTCGGGAGAGGATGGACAACTGCCGACGAAGAACAGGGCGGATATCGAAATCTTGCGCGATCAGTTGATTAAAATTAAAAATGGCGATCTGGAAAGTGGCGGTTCCTATCCACGCCTTTATGCGATCAAGGAAGATGTGGTGATGCAGGCAGAGCCGAAGTGGTTGCAGAATTGGACACCCACATATCCTGACCAGAAAGACTGATTTCTTGACGGCGTCACTTCACATCCACGGCACGGTAATCTCCACCTACACCCGCATCGTGCAGACAGTGGCAGAGGAAGCGGGCATGGCATGGCAAATCACCGCGACACCCGCGCAGTCGGAAGAAAATAAACGCCGCCATCCGTTCCAGAAAGTACCTACAGTCGGGATTGATGGGCTGAACCTGTTCGAAAGCGTGGCGATCACGCAATATATCGACAACGCGCATAATGACGGCGCGCTTCAGCCGGATGATTCCAGGAATTCGTGCCGAGATGGTTCGCTGGATTGCCATTGCCAACAACTATCTGTTCCCCACTTTCGAGCATGGCCTGCTGATGCCCTATCTGGCGCATCGCCATTTGAAGACACCGCTGAGGTCCGATATTGTAGAAGCGGCTATTCCCGAAATCGCGCATCACCTGGGTGTGGTATGTGAACGGATCGAAGAGTCTTCCTATTTCGCTGGCCTGGATTTTTCGCTCGCCGATATATTCCTCTATTGCATTGTCCGGCCGGTGCAGATGACGCCGGAAGGTGACAACCTGATCGGCCAGTTGCTCCCGCTGCGACATTGGCTCAATAAAATTGGAAAACGCGAAAGCTTGATCGCCACGCGCTGGCCTGTAGAGATTGACACGTGATCTTACCTTCGCTTCTTGTCATTGATGACTTCCTCGCCGACCCGATGGCAGCGCGGCGGGCGGCTTTGGCACTCAACTATGATCCGGATAACAAGTATGGCAATTATCCGGGGCATATTTCGACCAAGCCGTTGGAAGTGCAAGGCCTGAACGAACGTGTAGGCGGTATCATCAATACGCCGGTCAAGGCGGCGGAAAATACCAGCCACTTGCATTGCCGGGTTACCTTGCGCGGGGACAAGGGGCGCAGCGGGGTGCATATTGATCCGGCGTTTTACTCCGGTATTATGTATCTGTCGCTGCCCGAACATTGCAAAGGCGGGACCGAATTTTTCCGGCATAAGCGCACAGGATTGGAGCGTGTACCGGCCGATCCGCTGGTAATCCAGAAGGCCGGTTACAGCGACATCAACGCGCTGATCGAAGATGTGGTGAACAAGGATACTAATCATTCGGCGCAATGGGCGAAGGTGATGACCGTGCCGATGCGGTTTAACCGATTGATCCTGTTCAGCCTGTGGATGTTTCACAATAGCGGCATGGCTTTTGGCAAGACGCCGGAAGATGGACGGCTGGTGCAATTGATGTTCTTTGCGAAACGTTGATTGTCGGCTATAAGAGTGCAAGTTTTAGGAGAACCCCCATGAAAAATATGATGACAAAAACGCTTGCTGCTACATTGCTGATGGCGTCGCCATTGGCAATGTCCTGCTCTCAGGCACAAAATGCGGACCGGTTTGCGAAGGTTGAGATTAAGGCTGAAAAACTGGGTGAGGGGATTGCGGTCCTGTTCGGAGCAGGCGGCAATCTGGGTGTTTCTCATGGACCCGATGGGACGGTTCTGATCGACGATCAATTTGCTCCGCTTACACCAAAAATCCAGGCGGCAATTGCGGATTTGGGGGCGGAACCAGTCAAATATCTGATCAACACGCACTGGCATGGTGACCATACCGGCGGGAACGAAAATTTTGGCAAGGCCGGCGCTCTGATCATGGCGCATGACAATGTCCGGGGCCGGATGTCGAAAGAGGCGAAGCGCGGCGAGCGGGTCATTCCTGCATCGCCAAAGGAAGCGCTCCCGGTCGTGACCTATGATGATGGCATCAAGCTGCATCTCAATGGTGATGAAGTGCATGTCAAACATATGAGCCATGCCCATACCGATGGCGACAGCATCGTGTTTTGGAAGAACGCCAATGTGCTGCACATGGGGGATTTGTATTTCAACAAGGTCACGCTGCCGTTCATCGATCTCAACAGCGGCGGAAATGTCCGCGGCGTTTTGGCTGCAGCGGAGAAAGCGCTGACGATGATTGATGATGAGACAAAAATTATTCCCGGTCATGGCCCGATGGCAACCAAGGCGGACCTGACGGGTTATCGCAACATGTTGCAGGAAGTAATTTCAGCGGTTGAGATGGCGCAAGGTGAGGGCAAGACGCTGGAAGAAGTACAGGCGATGAAACCGGCGGCGCAATGGGACACCAACCCGCAAGCCTTTATTAAGGGTGATGCTTTTGTCGAGGCGGTTTACAAGAGCCTCCAGAAACCGGTTATGGCGCAAGAGCAACCGCACTCGCACTAGACGCCGTTGGCGCGATCAATCTCCTTGCGCAGAGAGGCGATTAGCGGGCCGATCTTGGTCAGACGGCTTTCCTCTTCATCAACAATATTGCGGAAGATGATCTTCTTGAACTGAAGAGTTGTCTCTGCATCCGGACGATTGGCTTCGGGTAGGGTGGAGAGCATGATGTCGATCATCCGTTCTGCTCCATGAAGGCGGCCCCATAGATAATCATTCTCGCGATAGGATCGACTGAAAAATGCACCGAAATTATTGAATTCAATACCTTTTAGCGTGGCTGCCACGCCGCCCTTTCGAATGGACTTGGCATCTTCCGGCGAAATACGATCCACCTTGATCGGATCAAACTCATCCAGCCCTTCGCCCTGCAAGAGCGGCAGCGTGGCGATGTCGTAGAAAGGAAAGCCGAGAAAGGCGAGCAGCATCGAACGCTTCTCGGTCCTGGGCATTTTGGCAAGAGCATCCGCCAACATGCCGTCGACTATAACATCTGCTTCTTCCAGCCCCCTTGTTTCGGCCAGCTTGTCAAGAACTGCTGCGGGTTTGGTTTCGGCTTCCTGCGCCAAAGCTGAAAAATCGTCACCCAGATACTCGATCGTCTCACGCTCAATATACAGCGCCAGGCAATCGTAGATAACATCATGTATATATTCGATGGCTTCGAGATCGGCCGGGCTCGCTCCGTCCAAATCCTGAGCGAGACGTCTTGCCAGAAAGCGCAGCCGCCTGATCCTGTAGCCCAAATCATGTGCACGGAAGAAATCGGCCGCAAGTTTTGTCGGACCAGTACCGGCCTTCTTGCCGATGATATCCAATCCCCGGCGCCGGATTTCGGCCCAGATTGCATCGCGCAACGCAGGATGGTTGTGCAGGTTGAGATCGTCTTTGGCACGGCGA
Organism: uncultured Parasphingorhabdus sp.; assembly: GCA_951813595.1. GTDB lineage: Bacteria > Pseudomonadota > Alphaproteobacteria > Sphingomonadales > Sphingomonadaceae > Parasphingorhabdus. The sequence continues at coordinate 934,411 of CATOTQ010000001.1, forward strand.
ATTGTTGTAGCAATATCATCCACAACGGTGGCCAGCTTCAGGTGGCCGTAAGCGCTGTAGGAAAATCCGGCGAGCTTCGCGGCCTTGTCTCGTGACTTGCGGCGCCAGGATTTAACTCGTGCGGCGGTGGGCTTGTCGAGAAAAAGCGTCCGGCCAAACAGGCTTTCTACATTGCGTTCGACTTCCGGTCGCAAATTATCGGTGATCATGCACATCTGGACGATCCGGTTCGAACGTCCCGCAATCGCGTCCAGATTATCGCGAATCGGTTGTTCGCGAGGAATGTTGGAGATTGCACCGAAAATGGTCGAGAAGAAGCCGGGCAGCGTTTCATCTTCGCTGTCCTTGGCGGCGCGCAGGCGCTCTATTGCTCGGTTGCTTTTGGCCACATCCAGATCGGGGCGAGGGTCGATATAGACAAAGCGTCGATCGACTTCGCGCTTGGCGGGTCGGTTTTTCAGCGCCTCAATCGCCTGTTCGAAAGGAGCGTTGGCCAGCACCGAACCGTCAATCAGCACCGTGTCCTCCGCTGTACCCAGCTGGAATTGGTTTGGCAGCACGCGCTTCAGAAAATTTTTGCGGTTGCTCCAGAAATGCTGCTTTTTGTCCAGAACTTCATCCAGCTCCTTCACTGTAAAAGGCGGGAAGGCGCCAGGGAAACTGGCAGTGGCGCGGCCGGCGAAGGTCAGTTCGGCAGGATCGGCAATATCTGTGCTCTTCTTTCCGCGCGTCGAAAAACCGATGGTGATCCGGTGTTCCATCTCCATCGCTTCGGGCGGACTGTGCAGTTGCAGTTTTTCAGGGTGGCCGACAAAATCGGTGACAGTGACAAACAGATCCAGCGGCTGACCATTGGGCAGCAGTTTCGGTCCGCGATCCGTCTCTCGCACCGCCTGCAATGCATCCCAGATCAGGCCGGTAAAAACCTTGCCGCCAAAGGGAGGCGCAAACCAGCGGGCACGGACGAAGCGGGAGAGTTTCATCTTCACTTCTTCGCGGGCTTCCTTGGAGACGGTCTGTTCAACCGCGCCGCCTTTGCGGCCTAGCGCCATCCATGCGATCGGTTCGGCCCAGAATTTCGAGAAACGCGACAGCGGCCGCGCATCGGGGTCGAGCAACTTGTCGACATCCGCCGTTTCAAGCCACAGCGCAGTCAGCGGCTCGAGCGATTGCCCTGCAATAATCGCCTGCGAAAGGAAAATCCCGTTAATCCCGCCTGCACTGGCTCCTGCAATGATGTCCGGCAGGACGCGCAATTTGACGCCGGTTTCCCGCTCCATCCAGGTGAGAACGTCATAATAAGTGCGACGGCTGCTAAACTCATCGACTTTCGCGCCATCATGAAAATCGCGGCTGGCCTGCGCCAGCTTCCAGATTTCCTTGGTAATGCCGTGCATGTAGATGGCCAGACTAACGCCGCCATAGCAGATCAGGGCCAGTCTGAGTTCTTTCTGCCGCATGACATGGTGATTACAGGATGGCGGGGAGGGTGCAAGTGGTGAGTTTGTAACAACACGTCATTGCGAGGACCCCGGACTTGATCCGGGGGACGTGGCAATCCAGAGCGTCTGCGCGTGCTGCTCTGGATTGCCGCGCTTCGCTCGCAATGACGGACCGCTCAAACCCTCCAGCGATAATGGCCGGTGATGGGCCAGGCGAACAGGCGGTCTTCTTCGCGGGTGCCGCGGCCGACATTGTGGATCAGCAGCGGGCGCTTGCTCCGCGTCCGACGATCCGACACAATCCCGCAATGGGCCAGCTTGCCGCCGATAATGCTGGTGACCATATCGCCGGGAAGATAGGCCTCCGCGTTTTTCGAGAAAGTCTGCTCCGCACCGCGGCGTTTGAAAAATGTCCGCATATTCGGCACGCGGCGATGGTCGATATTGCGATCCGTCGTTCTGAGGCCCCAGATTTTGGGATAGGCGGCAAAGGCCTTTTTCATATCCAGATGGATCAGCTCCTGCAGGTCCAGCCCCAGACTATCGCGATAGGCGCGGATGATCACATCGGTACATGCGCCGGACTTGTGCGGAAAATCGCCGTTAGGATAGCCGATGCCGTGATAGGCTTGGCTGTAAATGGTGGTGATGTCGACTTGTTCTCGCGCGGCTTTGACGAGGCGGGAAGCGCGGTCGGTGCGCTGGGCGAGAAGAGGAGCGGGGGTGAGGAGAGTGACGCCCGCTGCGGTCAGGATATTGCGCCGGGAGGGTTGCATGGGAGGAATGTGGCGAAGGGTACGTGAATTTTGGGTGAATGAAAGGAGCACCGGCTATTTATCAAAAGTACAAAATGTTGTTACAACTATTCAACTAGGCTCAGGACCTGTTAGATAGCTTGCATTACGGTGAGAGGGCTGATTCAAAGGCGGCACTGAAGGAGGTGCTGTTGATGAGTGATCTGTTTATGTTAAGCGAAGCGCAGATGCGCCGGATAGAGCCGTATTTTCCGTTGTCGCACGGGGTTCCCGGGGTTGATGACCGCAAGGTTCCGAGCGGGATTGTTTTTGTGATCAGGAACGGTCTTCGCTGGCGTGATGCCCCTGCTGGTTACGGGCCGCATAAAACGATCTGTAATCGCTTCGTGCGCTGGAGCCGCCTGGGCGTGTTCAACAAGATATTTGCGCGCCTTGCAGCTACCAGTGATGCCGATGATGTGCTGATGATCGATGCCACGCATCCAAAAGCCCGCCGTACCGCTGCCAGCCTTTTAAAAAAGGGTCTGTTTCCAGATATACCGGGCGAACTAAAGGCGGCCTGAACTCCCAGGTTGCATGCCGTGTGCGATGGCAACGGGAGACCCCTGATCTTGTGTCTGAGCGAAGGGCAGATGAGCGACCATATCGGGGCAAAGCTGACATACCCGGCACTTCCGGATCATGCCGCCTGCATGACCGGTGATAAAGGCTATGACAGCGATGAGTATCGAGCGGCATTAAAAGCAAAGCGCATCACGCCATGTATCCCGCCGCGCAAAGGGCGGCGGCTGCCAGCCAGCTTCGATAAAAGCCTCTGCCGCCAACGCCACAAAATCGAGAATATGTTCGGAAAACTCAAGGACTGGAGGCGCATCCATACCCGCTATGATCGCTGCGCTCACACCTTCTTGTCTGCCATCGCTATCGCAGCTATGAACCGCCCCGGGATTGCCGGAGGCTATTTGGTTTAAGTTACGCTGCCACGGGTGTTTCGTCCAGCGTAGCATGATAGTTTTTCTCAGCTTGTGCTGGCGGGATGTTTCCGACTGGTTCAAGCAGCCTTTTATTGTTGAACCAGCCGACCCATTCCAGCGTAGCATATTCAACGGCTTCAAACGAGCGCCAGGGACCGCGCCTGTGGATGACCTCGGCTTTGTAAAGGCCATTGATTGTCTCGGCCAAAGCGTTGTCATAGCTGTCACCAACGCTACCGGCCGATGGTTCTATCCCTGCCTCCGCCAAGCGTTCTGTATATTTGATTGATACATATTGGCTGCCACGGTCACTGTGGCGGACAAGGCCGCTACGATGCGCTGGCTTGCGATCATGCAATGCTTGTTCCAGGGCATCCGGAACGAAGCCTGCATGGGCTGTTCTGCTAACCCGCCAGCCAGCGATAGCGCGGGCATAAACATCAATGACGAAAGCCACATAGATAAAGCCCTTCCATGTGGCGACGCAGGTGAAGTCAGACACCCACAGCATATTGGGTGCCGGCGCATGGAACTGGCGGTTTACGTGAGAGGCTGTGTAAAAACGCATTGATTATCGCTATGGTCTGAGCGGCTTTGTTGGAGGCGGTTGCATGAAGCGTTTTGTGGTTGGATCGGATCGTGATCAGACGTTTTTATTGCCGCCATCGCTTGAGGATTATGTGGATGAAGATAATCCGGTCCGTGTGGTGGATGCGTTTACCGACGAACTGGATTTGCGGGAACTGGGATTTTCTGGTGTTGATCCGAAGGACACGGGTCGCCCGGCTTATCATCCAGCGGTGATGCTCAAAATCTATATTTACGGCTATCTCAATCAGGTACAGTCGAGCCGGAGACTGGAGCGCGAGGCGGGCCGCAATCTCGAGCTGATGTGGCTAACCGGCCATCTGGTCCCGGACTTCAAGACAATCGCCAACTTCAGGAAGGACAATGGCCCAGCGATCCAATCCGTTTGCAGTCAGTTTGTGGGGCTATGCCGGGAGCTCGGTCTGTTCGCCAAGGCTGTGGCTGCGATAGACGGGTCGAAGTTCAAGGCTGTGAACGCACGCGAACGCAATCATACACGAGGCAAGCTGAAACGCCGGATTGATCAGGTGGAAAAGAGCATAGCGCGCTATCTCCAGTCACTTGATGCAGCGGACATGCACGATAGCGACGTTGCTGAGGACCGGACGACACAGCTGCGCGAGAAGATCGTGTCCATGAAAGCCAAGCTCCACGAGCTTTGCGCCAAAGAAGCGGAGGTCATCGCTCATCCTGATAAGCAGATATCGCAGACTGATAGCGATGCCAGAGCCATGTCCACGAGCATGAAAGCCTCCGGCATGGTGGGATATAACGTACAAGCTGCTGTGGACACCGGGTACCATCTCATTGTGTCACATGAAGTGACCAATGCACCGCATGACCGGGCCTTCCTCGCTCCTATGACGGAGAAAGCCAAAGTGGCCATGGATGCGGAAGAGATAGAGGTGCTGGCTGATCGCGGTTACTTCAGCGGACCGCAGATCAAGGCATGTGAAGAACAGGGTGCGACGCCGCTTGTGCCAAAGCCCAATACATCAGGCTCTAGAGCAGCAGGCCGGTTCGATAGAAGTGATTTTATCTATGAAGCAGAGACAGACACTCTGCGCTGTCCTGCAGGTGAAGAACTCATCCACCGCTTCACGACAGAAGAAAAGGGGCTGACGCTGAACGCCTATTGGTCGGGCAAATGCCCAGACTGCAAAATCCGGTCACAATGCACCACAGCCAAATACCGGCGCATCAAGCGCTGGGAGCACGAAGCCGTGGTCGATGATATGCTCGTACGCCTCAACAATCGCCCCGATGCCATGACCATCCGCAGACAAACGGCTGAACATGTCTTTGGAACACTCAAAAGCTGGATGGGACCGTGCCACTTCCTCACCAAAGGCATCAAAAACGTCGCCACAGAGATGAGCCTCTCGGTTCTCGCCTATAATATCAAACGCCTCATCACCATCATGGGCGTCAAACCGCTCATCAAAGCGATCCGGGCATGATGGTTCTGCGCGCCTGCTGAAATTATCGGCAAAAATCTGACCTGAACGAAAAAATACCCCACGACAGCGCATGACAAACGCGTTTTTACACAGCCTCGGGATCGTGCGGACAAGGCCGAGCGGACAAGGCCGAGCGGACAAGGCGCTGTCTTATCGCTGACTGTCGTGCGCACCGGTTTGCCGCGAATGACGCCTTGCAAACCCATATCGCGCATCAGCCGTTCCACAGTGCAGCGCGGGGCATCAAAGCCTTCGCGCTTCATCTGTCGCCACACCTTGCGGTATCCATAAACTCCGAAGTTCTCGGCAAATACACGCTTGATCCCTGGCTTCAAGACCAGGTCACGTTGTCCACGCACTGACAGTCGCGCCCGGTCTCTGCGCTTGGCAACGTGGTCATGATAAGTGGATGGGGCGATAGGCAGAACCCTGCACATCGGCTCGACCCCGTATGTTCCACGATGACCGTCAATAAAGGCGATCATCTCTTGAACGGGCGGTCGAACTCCGCCTGAGCAAAATATGCTGATGCTTTGCGCAATATCTCATTGGCTTGCCGAAGCTCCCGATTCTCACGTTCCAGTGCCTTCATACGCTCTGCTGTATCTGTTGGAATACCAGCGCGCCTCCCGCTATCGACTTCTGCCTTCTTGACCCATTCATTGAGGGTCTGAGGCACACAGCCTGTCTTCCCGGATATCGAGACTGCCGTCGCCCAGCGGGATGAATAATCCCCTGAATGATCCAGCACCATCCGTACCGCGCGTTCCCGTACCTCAGGTGAAAATTTGTTCGTTGGCTTGTTCATAATGGCTCCTTCTACTCATGAGTTGGAGCCTCCGGCAATCCCGGGGCGGTTCAATTGATATCTTTTCACGCTTTGTAAATATTGTGATCAGCCCAGTGATCAATGAAGATTCGAACTCTGGGAAATTCACTTTTTTGTCTAACGAAAAAACGTAATTCTTGACCTTTTCGTGAGCATCTCGTCTCATAAACTGATCAATCAGCGCACCGAATCCGGAGATCGCAATTATTCTTGCTATTGATCCTTGAGCCAACAAATCCAACATCAAGGACAGATTAAACGAAGGTTGGTCATTTTCAACTAATTTGAAATCAAAGAGCAATTCAGAGTTGGTTTTGGTTTATAAAATTCCTTACTAGGGTGTGGGCTCATTTAATCCAGCATTTGATAGCGAAGAGATGTAGCATTGCGAGGAAGTTTTGTGCGTGTTTCTCGAAGCGGGTTGATAATCTTCGCATATCTTTCATTTTGCAGAAGAAGCGTTCGACGATATTACGCATGGCATAGAGGTTGGTATCGTGCGGGATCGGTTCTCGTGCGTTACTTTTTGAAGGAACCACGCATAGCGCACCCTCATCAGTGACCTGCTGTCTGATTTGGGCACTGCCATAGGCTTTGTCAGCAACGATAGCGAGGGGCGGCGTTTTCCAATCGAGAAAAGCATCCATCATCTGGCTGTCATGTACTTGTCCGCCAGAGATTGCCAAACGTAGAGGCCGACCATACTCGTCTACAGCAGCGTGAACTTTGCACGTGCGGCCTCCTCGTGAGCGGCCAATAGCTTCTTGAAGTTCCCCCTTTTTGAGCCACTGGCGGCCCGGTGCGCTTTAACAATACTGGCATCTACGAACACCAGCGCGTCTTCACACTCCTGCGCCAAAGCATCGAATATGCCTTTCCATATCCCGCGCTGCGCCCATCGGATGTAACGATTATACACCGTCGTACGAGGGCCATATCGTTCCGGCAAATCCCGCCACGGCGCACCAGTGCGCAATATGTAGAATATTCCGTTCAATATGAGCCGGTCATCTATCCGCTTGGGCCCCTGCTTTGCTGCTGGCAGCAAAGGCGCAATGGTGGCCCATTCTTCATCCGGTAAGTCAAAACGCATCATCCAATCTCCTTCAGGAAACTTGAATCAGCCAAGGTACAATAAATCAATACCTTAATTTGGGCTCACACCCTAGTTCTTGGTCGAGTGGAGCGATATGCAGCTATCACGCAGTATTCCAGGTGACCACATTCAATGTTAGAAGATAGCCAATAGTGACATCATAAAAACCTCTAGCGTTCCTTATTTGTTCTGCTAAACAACCTCCATGGCCAAGCCGAAGAAAAAATATGTCTGTCAGGAATGCGGGTCGATTACGCATCGCTGGCAGGGGCAATGTGCGGATTGCGGGGAGTGGAATACGCTGCTCGAGGAAGCGGGCGATACGGTCTTTGCGGCGAAGCATAATTTGCAGAGTGGCGGCCGGGAGGTGCGGCTGGTTGGCCTTGATAGCGAGATTGCGCTGCCCGAACGCAAGCAGGCCGGCATAGCCGAATTTGACCGCGCGATTGGCGGCGGTCTGGTCGCGGGTTCGGCGACGCTGATAGGCGGTGATCCGGGGATCGGGAAGTCTACGTTGCTGCTGCAGGTCTCGGCGAAGCTGGCGGATGCTGGGCTTTCGGTGGCCTATATTTCCGGCGAGGAAGCGGCGGATCAAGTGCGACTGCGGGCACGGCGGCTGGGGCTGGGCAAGGCGCCGGTAAAGCTGGCCTCGGCAACTTCGGTACGCGATATTTTGACCACTTTGGGCAAGGACGCGCCCGATTTTGTGGTGATCGATTCGATCCAGACCATGCATAGCGATCTGATAGAAGGCGCGCCGGGTACGGTTAGTCAGGTGCGGGCTTCTGCGCAGGAGCTGATCAAGTTCGCCAAGGAACATGGCACGATGATCATGCTGGTCGGTCATGTCACCAAGGATGGTAATATCGCCGGCCCGCGCGTGCTCGAACATATGGTCGACACGGTGATGAGCTTTGAAGGCGAACGCAGTCATCAATACCGGATTTTGCGCAGCATCAAGAACCGGTTTGGCGGGACCGATGAAATTGGCGTCTTCGCGATGGAAGAAAAGGGACTGACCGAGGTTGCCAATCCGTCTGCACTGTTCCTGACCGATCGTAGTGAAGAAGTGACCGGGGCGACCGTGTTCCCGGCGCTCGAAGGAACGCGACCCGTGCTGGTGGAGATACAGGCGCTGACGGTACGACTGGCTAGCGGCGCAACACCCCGCCGTTCGGTGGTCGGCTGGGACAGTTCCCGGCTTGCCATGATTTTAGCCGTTCTCGAAGCCCGTTGCGGCCTCAGCTTCTCGGGAGCAGAAGTCTATCTCAATGTCGCAGGCGGCTACCGCCTGACCGATCCCGCCGCCGACCTCGCCGTCGCCGCAGCCCTGATATCCGCCCATGCCGAAAAACCGATGCCTAGCGACGCGGTGATTTTCGGCGAAATCGCGCTGTCCGGCGAAATCCGGCCCGTATCCAACACACCGCTGCGCCTGAAAGAAGCCTCCAAACTCGGCTTCGACCGCGCCTTGCTTCCGGCATCGGGTGAAAAAGGCGGCGATGGTATGAAGCAATCGCATTTTGCGAAACTCGCCAATCTCGTTGACCATATGCTCGCCCGTGACTAGCTAGGCTTCATGTCTGGCTTTGATATTTTTGTATTGGTTTTGATGGGCGGGGCCGCCGTGCTTGGTTTCCTGCGTGGCTTTGTGCAGGAGGCGCTGTCGCTGATCGCCTGGGTGCTGATCATTGTCGGTGTGCGGATGCTGCATACGCCGGTCACGGATCGTCTGATCGCTCCCATTGGCAGTGAAGGCGGAGCTTCGGTGCTGGCGTTCGCATCAATCGTGATTGTAACCTATGCGCTAGGCAGATGGATTGCCAAATCGATCGGCGCCAAATCCCGAAAGTCGCTACTCGGTCCGATAGACCGCGTGCTCGGTTTTGGTTTCGGCATGATCAAAGGCCTGATTGCTGCGACACTGGTCTATCTGCTGGCAGTAATGATTTATGACACGATTTACGGAGCGGAGGCGCAGCGGCCTTTGTGGCTGCAAGAATCGCGCACTTATCCTCTGCTAAATGCCAGCGGCAAGGCGATGGTTGAATTTGTCGAAGAAAACCGCGCGGCATCGCCCGAAGAAACGGATGAAAATCAGTGAGCGGCGCACTCTATACCCGCGATATCCTTCGCCTTGCGGTATCGATTCCGCACCAGAAACGGCTCGATAATCCCGATGGCACAGCCGAGAAACGCTCCCAAACATGCGGCAGCCGCGCCATTGCTGATGTAATGCTGTCCAGTGAAAATACTATTGAAGATTTAGGCCTAGAGATTAATGCCTGCGCCCTGGGCCAGGCTTCTGCCGCCATTGTTGGCGGCGAGGCGATTGGCAAAACTGCTGGCCAGATCGAAGCGGCGAGAGCCCAGTTGGCAGCTTTCCTGATTGGCGCGGACGAGAGCCCGGGGGACTGGCGAAACATGAACCATCTGGAGGCGGCCCGTGAGCACAAGGGGCGCCATGGCGCGATTATGTTGCCGTATGACGCACTAATCGGCGCGTTGGAAGCAGCGCAATCGAACATGGAGGCAGCCTAGACCATGCAGGAAACCGAAACCCATCTGTTCGACTTGCTCGCTGGTGGATTCATTATGCTCGGAGCGGCACTGGTATTGGTGCTGATCTTCCGTCGGTTCGGGATCGGCGCAGTACTGGGCTATCTGATTGCGGGTATATTGATCGGCCCGCAAGGCTTTGGCCTCATCTCCGAAGGCCAGACTATCCTCGAATTTTCCGAAATCGGGATTATCCTGCTGCTCTTCATTGTTGGGCTGGAATTGGCGCCTGCACGGCTGATGCGCCTGAAAAATGCGATATTCGGTCTGGGTGTTAGCCAAGTTGTCTTATGCGGGATCGCGCTGTTTCTGCTTATCTATTTTACCACCGAATTCACCTGGGCCGCCGCCCTTGCGATTGGATTGCCGCTAGCCCTGTCGTCAACTGCCCAGGTGCTACCTAAGCTGCAATCGTCGGGCAGGTTGAATACGCCAACGGGCGAAAAAGCTTTTTCCATACTTCTATTCCAGGACCTCTCGCTTATTCCATTGCTGACCATTGTCGCAGCTCTGTCGCGAGCACCAGCCGAAGAAGGTGCCTTGCCCGGTTATCTGGTCGCCATATACGGGATTTTGGCGATCATTGGCTTGATACTGGCGGGAAAATATCTGCTTCAGCCGCTCCTCAAAGTGATTGGCAAATTCGCAGAACGGGAACTCTTCATCGTCGCCGGTTTGGTCGCTGTTCTCGGAAGCGCCACCCTGATGGAAGTCATCGGCCTGTCTCCCGCTTTGGGCGCCTTTATCGCCGGTGTGATGCTAGCCAATTCGCCCTATCGTCACGAACTCGAGGCCGATATCGATCCCTTCCGTTCGCTGCTGCTTGGCTTCTTTTTCCTCGCTGTTGGCATGATGCTCGACCTGAATGTAATAGCTGAAAACACCGCCTTTGTATTCGCAGCCGCAGCTCTGCTGGTGCTTGTCAAAATCACGATCATTTTCGGTCTTGGCAAGGCTTTTGGCATGGCAACCTATCCAGCGTTGGCGATGGGAATGTTGCTCAGTCAGGGTGGGGAATTTGGTTTCGTACTGTTTGCGGAGGCGGAAAAATCCTTGTTGATCGAGCCAGCAGCAAGCAGTCTATTTGGCGCAGTTGTTACGGTTTCCATGGCTACGACGCCATTTCTTATGTTGCTCGCACAGCGATTTAACACTGGAATCAACACCAGCAACGCCCATCTGGACGGCCCCGCGAATGCTGACCGGGCATCGGTTATCATAGTGGGCCAGGGACGGTTCGGGCAGACGGTTTCGCAAATGCTCCAAGGCGCCAGAATATCGCTGACCCTGATAGATGTGAAACCGGAACAGATAGATGTTCATGAACGTTTTGGCGTGAAAGTCTTTTACGGCGACGGCACCCGGATTGATCTGCTTCGCCGCGCGGGTGCGGACGAAGCCGATGCCATAGTTTTTTGCATTGATGACAGGGAATTTGGGGCCGAGCAGGTAAAGGCGATCCGGCAGTCCTTCCCCGATGCCAAGATACTGGTCCGGGTATATGATCGGGTGCAGTTGCTCGATATGAAAGGACTTGGCGTGGTTGGAATGAAGCGGGAAGTATTCGAATCCGCTATCTATCTGTCAAAGCAAACATTGCATGCACTCGGTCTGGACGAAGATCTGATTGAAGAAGCAGACCGGGAGTTCCGCGATCGTGACTGCGACCGGCTTGAAGCGCAGATGAAGGCTGATGGCGACATGTTTGCCGGATCAGAATTCCGGTTTTCGCCGGAAAACCCTAAGCCGGAATAGCGGTTTAACTGGCTAGGTCGAGAAACTCGGTTACATCGTTAAGATTCACGTCCTCGGCTAGAAATGTCTGTCCAATGCCATTGGCAAGCAGGAAGGGCAGGGTACCTGCACTCATCTTCTTGTCGTGCATCATATGGGCGACGAGCCTTTCGCCAGAAGCATTGACCGATGCTGACTGTAGATTGTGGGGAAGCCCGGACGCTTTGAGATGTTCTTCGACTCTTAATGCATCGATTTCCCGGCAATGATCGCGCCGGACCGAATAGGAGAATGCAAGCGCCATACCGGCTGCCACTGCTTCACCATGCACTAGTTTGCTTGAATATCCGGTCTCTGCTTCCAGCGCATGACCAAATGTATGGCCAAGATTGAGGAGGGCGCGTTTGCCCGTCAATTCTTTCTCATCCTGAGCGACAATAGCAGCTTTCGCGGCAACGCTTTTACTAATGGCATAGGTTAGAGTTTCCGGATCGCGGTTTAGAAGCTTCTCGCCATTGTTTTCACACCAGGCAAAAAAATCCGCATCATTAATCAGGCCATATTTGACTACTTCGGCATAACCTGCACGCAATTCGCGGTCGGGTAGGCTTCCCAAGACATTCGGATCAATCAGAACAAATTTGGGTTGCTTGAACGCTCCGATCAGGTTTTTACCGGCCTTGCTATTGATCGCCGTTTTCCCGCCAACGCTGCTATCGACCTGTGCCAACAAGGTGGTTGGGATTTGGACAAAATCACATCCGCGTTTCAAAATGGATGCGGCGAACCCGGTTAGGTCACCAATCACACCACCACCCAGTGCAATTAACATATCGGAACGCTCAATATTGTTTTCTAACAAAGAATTACTCAACAATTCAAGCTGTTGCCAGCTTTTTGTAGATTCGCCCGCAGGTAGGATATGTTTGGTTATGGTGATATTGCAAGCGGCCAAAGAAGCTTCCAGTTCTTCCAGCAAAACCGCTGCAACATTCTCATCGGAGATGATAAAGGCACGACTATTTTTCAGGAACGGCTGGAGTAGCTGTCCGGCATTTTCAATTGCACTAGGTTCGACCAGAATTTCATAGCCATCGGCGGTGAGTTCGACAGAAATGCGATTCATTGGCTGAGTGCTTCGATGATATTATTGACTGTGTGCTCGTGTGGAGAATCGTTGCCAATCACATGGATATGCGCCTGAGCATAAATCGGATTACGTTCCGCGGCTAGTCGGCGAAGAATTTCTTCGGGGTTTCCTTGCTTTAGCAATGGGCGTGTATTGCGCCGCGACACCCGCTCAACAAGTATCTCAAGATCCGCATCCAGCCAAATGGCAGTAGCATTTTTGGTAATCAACTCGCACGTTTCCTCATTCATGAAGGCGCCTCCGCCAGTTGCTATAACCTGCGGCTTGTCATCCATTAGTCTGGCGATAACCCGGCGTTCGCCATCCCGAAAATAACATTCGTCAAACCGTTCAAATATCTCTGCGATCGAAAGTCCAGCAGCTTTTTCAATCTCCTCATCCGCATCGACAAAAGGAAGATCAAGTTTTTTAGCCAAACGTCGGCCTACTGTGGTCTTACCAACGCCCATCAGTCCAATTAGCACCAGCGGTTTGTCGATATGCAGACCGATATCTGGTGCAGATTGATCAAAAGAGGCTTTTAACTTCTTATCCATTGGGGCAAAGGCTATACAGCGTAAGCCAACCGGTGCAAATTTCTAAGCGGCTCATCATCAAACAATTCTTAATGCAGGATAAACCAGGGCAATGTCAGGTAAATTGGTAATCATCATTGTATTTCTAGGGCTTTTGATAGCTGCGATGTTTTTCTTGGCATCAATGGATGTTGAAGTAAAAGAGCAGCTTGTGGAGAAACCGGTTATTGGTGATGAGCTGAATTGAATATGCTTTTGGGACTAAAGAAAATTGCATTGGTCAGTACCGCAATCGCGGTAACCGCCATATCTCTGCCGGTTCTGGGACAGGATAACCCCGAATCCCTATTACCACCGGGCTTTGATGATCCGGCTCCGGCACCCGCCCCAAGTCCTGCGCCCGCGCCTGCTCCGACGCCAACACCCGCACCTGGGCCCGTTGCGCCTCGTCCTGCAGTTCCCAGTGCCGGGCCATCCATTGTTAGTGATCCAGGCTCTGTACCGGATGTTTCGCTGCGGTCGCCTTCCTCGATTCTGGATATCGATCCCGAAAGTGATTTGGGCGAGTTGGAAGAAGCGTTTCGTCCCCGATATTATCTTCCCAAAAGTCAGCGCCGCTCGCTTGCAAAAATCGGCGTTTTGGAACCCGAAACCGGCGGAATGGCTGAAGATGGTTTTGGCGATGAGGGCGGTCAATATCTGACCAACCTCATCAGGAATCTGAACGGGTCAATTATATCGCGGTGGGGTTCGATTCTATTGCGCCGGACTCTTTTGAGCACCGTCAACAGCCCTGACAATGTAAAAGCGGCAGACTGGGTTGCCGAGCGTGCTTGGCGGCTTTTGCTCATTGGAGAGGCCGATGCAGCCCGGGCATTGGTGCTGAAAGTAGACGGCGGTAATTATACACCACGGCTATATACGGTCGCTATGCAGGCCCATCTGGCAACTGCTGATCCGGCGGGAATATGCCCTTATGTTCCGGATGGTTATCGGGTTCATGAAGATACTCCGACTTGGGTCATGTTCCGTCCCATATGTGCTTCGCTCTCGGGTGAGCAAAGGCGTGCCACTTCGCTTTTACGTTCTGCACGGCGGGAGAAAGCGGCCACCGGTATTGATTATTTATTAGCCGAAAAGACGATCGGAGCCGGCTTTGCAGGTCGCCGGGCGGTCACCATCAAATGGGATGAAGTCCAGTATTTTAATAACTGGCGCTTCGGTCTGGGCGCTGCGACCGGCGTTGAGCCACCAGACTTTTTGTATCGGCAGGCGGGCCGCCATGTTCAGGGATGGCGTGCGCGGGCTCCGATGCTTTCCAAGGAATCGCGGATGAAGGCAGCTGATATCGCGGCTGCCTTAGGCGTGCTTTCCAATTCAGCGATGGTCGATCTCTATTCGGCAACTTATGATGATCCTGAAGCCATTGACGACTTGCGGGCAAGAGCGTCGACACTGCGTCAGGCTTATACCGGCGGTTCTTCGGCAGAACGAATTGCAGCGATGCGATCGCTTTGGGATCGATCGGATAGCATATTGGCCTCCTATTCAGCGAAAATATTGACAGCTCGGGCAGCAGCCCAGATTCCTGCTTCTGCGGAATTGTCTGATGAAAGTTTTGACCTTTTGGCATCGATGTTATCGGCTGGTTATGATCGCAATGCCGCGCGCTGGACAAATATAGTTCCGGAAGGAAGTGATGCCTGGGCATTGTTGGCGGTAGGTAATCCCAATGCCTCCGCAAATACAGACTATGGCGCGCTTGATGAGTTTGCCGACAATGATGACAGTGAAAATCAGTTGCGCAGTCAGTTTTTGCTTGCGGCACTGGCGGGACTGGATCGCGTTGATTCCGAAGCGCAGCAAGATTTTAGCAGCGATCTGGAATTGGACTTGGCACAGGGTAGCAAATGGACACGTGCTATCCAATCTGCCGCGCAGCGCGGACAACCAGCAACGGTTGCCCTTTTGGCAGCAGTAGGCATGCAGGGTCGTGACTGGAATGCGATGTCTCCGGTTCACTTGTATCATATCACCCGATCATTGAGGCGGGTGGGGCTGGAGCCTGAAGCAAGGATGATTGCGGTAGAAGCGTTAAGCCGCACTTAGGTGCTGATCTCTAGTTGTCCTTCGTTGCCTTTGTTCGCTAAACTTGATGATTGATGAGTAATGATAGCGCCCTAATCGACCGATTTCTCGAAATGATGGCTGCTGAAAGCGGAGCTTCATCCAATACACTTTCCGCCTATCGCTCTGATTTGTGGCAAGCGGAGGAATATCTCGGTGGAAAATTGTCCGGAGCGGATCGGGATGACCTGAAAAAGCTGCCCAGATTATGGGGCGATTTGAAGAATAGTACAGTGTCTCGCAAGGCTTCCGCATTGCGTCGTTTTTACGGATTCCTGTTGGAAGAGGGGTTCCGCAATGACGATCCATCCGATGCGTTACCGCGACCGGCCAATTCACGTTCCTTGCCTAAAATATTATCACATGAAGATATGGCCAAATTGTTCCAAGTCGCTGAAAAAAGAGATGTTGAAGGTTCCATATCATCCAAAAAAGCCCGCTTGAGCGCAATTTTGGAACTACTATATGGTTCAGGACTGCGTGCCAGCGAACTTATAGCTTTACCGCGCAAATCGGTAGTGGCGGACAAACCGTTTCTAATCGTCAGCGGCAAGGGAGAAAAGGAACGGCTGGTTCCAATTTCTGATCGGGCTCGAAAAGCAGTTGATCTTTGGAAACAGCATGTTCCAGCGGAAGAAAAATTTCTGTTTCCGTCCCGGAAGGGACATATCAGCCGGAATAGACTGTATCAGTTGATAAAGGACCTCGCGGTGCTTGCCGGCATTAATCCAGCCAAAATCAGCCCTCATGTTTTACGCCATGCATTTGCCACGCATCTTCTGGAGGGTGGAGCCGATCTTCGCGCATTGCAAACCTTACTGGGTCATAGCGATATCTCGACGACGCAGATCTATACACATGTCGATGGGGCGCGTCTGGTTGAGTTGGTGAACCGGCGTCATCCGCTAGCCAAACGTAATCTGTCGCGTTGACCTTTTGGGCCCGCAGTTCTAACCGATTAGCATGACCTCTTTTCTTGATTTCGAAAAGCCCATCGCAGCGCTGCAATCACGAATCCTGGAATTGAAGGATACGGCCGACGAGGGATCGCTGGATATTGAAGCAGAAATTGCGAAGCTGGAAACAAAATCTGCAAAGATGTTGAAAGATACATATGCCAAATTGACTCCTTGGCAGAAAACCCAGGTTGCCCGGCATCCAGAGCGACCACATTTCAAGGATTTGGTTGTCGAGATGTTCGATGAATTCGTGCCGCTTGGTGGCGATCGCAATTTCGGGGATGATCAGGCGATTTTAGGCGGTTTTGCAAAATTGGGTGATCTGCGCGTGGTGGTGATCGGCCATGAAAAGGGCGATGATACCGAAACCCGTCTCCGACATAATTTTGGCATGGGTAAACCCGAAGGCTATCGCAAGGCGATCCGATTGATGGATCTAGCGGACCGATTCTCACTGCCAGTTGTTACATTGATTGATACATCGGGCGCGTTTCCTGGCGTGTCAGCTGAAGAGCGCGGTCAAGCAGAAGCAATTGCCCGTTCGACGGAAAAATGCCTTTCGCTCGGCGTGCCGTTGGTAGCGGTGATTGTGGGTGAGGGTGGTTCCGGCGGTGCGGTTGCTCTGGCGTCTGCCGAGCGCGTTCTGATGCTTGAGCATGCCGTATATTCGGTAATTTCGCCTGAGGGCTGCGCATCGATATTGTGGCGGACTGGAGATAAAGCAGATATCGCTGCTGACGCCATGAAAATCACTGCGCAGGCTTTGAAAAAGCTGGGCGTTATCGACAAAATTGTAAAAGAACCAGTCGGTGGTGCCCACCGTGACAAGGCGCTATGCATTGCATCACTTGGAGCAGCGCTATCGGCGGAATTGAGGGAATTATTATCTCTCGATCGCAAGGAATTGAGATCTATGCGGCGAGAAAAATTCCTGAATATGGGCTCGCTCTGGCAAATTTCATTGTAGACCAATGCTGCTCTGCGACTATCGGTTTGCCGCTGGGAAAGGCCATTTTACAGGTCCTACCCTTTTGTTCACCGTCTCCCTCATGTAGTTAACCATTATGAGGAGAGCATGATGAGTTCCAATTTTACAAAATATCTGGCGGTTACAACAGCATTGTCCCTAGTTGCCTGCACAGGATCTGGCGCTGATGCAGGTGCCGTTGAATCTGCTGGCAGTTCCGCGGCCACTCAGTCCGGCGAGGCACGCTCCATTTCTGCGGCAGACAAGAAAAAGGGAGCGGAAGCGCATCCGCAGCTTATGCAAGAATTTGGCGGTGCCTATACGGGACGCCAGGTCAGTTATGTGGTCGGGGTTGGTCAAGATATAGCTGTGCAATCGGGATTGGGAGATGCGCGAAGTGATTTTACCGTCACTCTGCTGAACAGTCCGGCCAACAACGCATTCGCCATTCCAGGCGGTTATGTTTACCTGACCCGGCAACTTATGGCGCTGATGAATGATGAAGCCGAAATGGCAGGTGTCTTGGGACATGAAGTTGGCCATGTTGCAGCTGAACATGGCCGGAAGCGGCAGAAAGCGGCCAAAAGAAATAGCATTTTGGGTGTTTTGGGACAAATTGGTTCAGCGGTACTATTGGGTGATTCTCAGCTTGGACGTTTAGGGCAGGAGATATTTGGCACCGGTAGTCAGCTTCTGACGCTTAGATATTCACGCAAACAGGAATATGAGGCTGATGATCTGGGGATTCAGTATCTGGCTTCAGCGGGATATGATCCGAATGCGCTATCTACGATGCTCGCGTCATTGGCTGCCCAGTCGGCGATTGATGCCCGGGTTGCTGGTCGTGATGCCCGCAGTGCTCCTGAATGGTCGAGTACTCATCCTGACCCGGCCCGCCGCGTTAGCCGAGCAGCAAGTAACGCCGGTAAACTGGGAGTAACCGGCGGTAAAAGAAATCGCGATATTTTTCTGACCAATCTTGACGGCATTATGTATGGGGACGATCCCAAACAGGGCATTGTTGAAGGAAACAATTTTCTCCATCCCGATCTGAAGCTGAAATTCACCGTCCCGAATGGATTCGGGATGCAAAATGGAACGCGCGCTGTCTCGATTCGCGGATCAGCAGGGCAGGGGCAGTTCACGACAGGAGCATATAACGGCAATATGCGCAGCTATATTGACGCAGCTTTCAAAAGCCTCGCCGGAAAAGACAAGTCAATTTCCTATGGAGAAATCCAGCAAACCAATGTGAATGGATTACCAGCATCCTATGCAATAGCGCGAGTGAATAGCAATAACGGGCAGGTTGATGTCACTGTGTTTGCCTATGAATTCTCGAAAAGCAGTGCATTTCACTTTGCCACAATCGCGCCAGCGGGACGCGCATCGGTATTTTCTTCGATGTATCAAAGCGTGGCCCGTATGTCGGTCAATGAATCATCAGCGATCAAACCGCGAAAAATTGATGTTGTAACGGTGCAAAGGGGAGACACGATTGCGAGTATATCCAAGCGAATGGCTTATACGTCCTATCAGCAGGATCGCTTCTTGGTTTTGAACCGCTTGCGTTCAAGCGATGCTCTTCGCGCCGGTCAGAAGGTGAAGATTGTCACTTATTGACAAGGCAAAAAAAGACGGCAGCCGTTAAGCTGCCGTCCCTTTTTCAATTTGAAGTCGGGATTATGAACCAGTGTTCATATCGCCTTCAACTTTGTTGAACGTGTTGCCCAGGGTGTTACCACCCAACTGACCCATTGCAACAATAGCTGCAACAGCGATCAGAGCAGCGATCAAGCCATATTCAATAGCCGTTGCGCCTTTTTCATTCTTAAACATTTTACGTACGAGTTTCATGTCTGGTCTCCTATTTGACAAACTTCACTTACCCAATTGGACCGTAAATTTGGTCCAACATTCAACACACTAACGCCGAAACCTTTATAAATGTTTAAAGTGCCTAGTCCTGAATCAAAATGTCGAACTAGTTACAACTTCATCGGTAACATAGTTCCACATATTGCCGGTCGAATTGCCCACGCCGCTAATCGCAACAATTATTGCAAGAGCGATCAATGCTACAATCAAACCATATTCAATGGCCGTCGCACCCTTTTCAGAGAGATATAATTTTTTCAAAAATTTGATCATATCTCTCTCAACATGGATAAAGTTCTGCTAAGTCGCGAACGAGACTGATTTCCCAGATATGTGTTAACAAAACCCTTACATCGGAAAAAAAGATGGAAAAAATTCCGACGCTTTTGTTTGTCGTTGCTGCTGCATTGACCAATGATAAGGGAGAAGTTCTGGTACAAAGACGCCCGGAGGGGAAACCAATGGCGGGTTTGTGGGAATTCCCCGGCGGCAAGGTAGAGCCAGATGAAAAACCAGAGGACGCGCTGGTAAGAGAATTGCGGGAAGAACTGTCAATCGAGGTCAATTTTGACAGTCTAGAACCGCTGACTTTTGCAAGCGAACCATTGGGAACAAGGCACCTGCTGCTATTGTTGTACGGATGCAAACGATGGGCGGGTGCCGTCAAAAGTCTGGAATCGGCTGAAACTCGCTGGGTGACATTGGCGGAACTCAAGATGCTGGATATGCCGCCCGCCGATGGCCCTCTTGTGGATAAATTACTAGATTTCCTAGGGTCTGATAACAGCTCAGGAACGATCCTTCAGGGCGTTTTTGAGTGACATCTGTCCTGAGCCCCTTGGCGCAGGCTTTGGTTGATCAGGATGCGGCGCCCAGCCAGATATATAGATACATTCAAGAAACTCGGAAGTCTTTCCATCGTCGCCGGCACGATTGGCAAATAGGACTGGTGCCGCTTCCACCGCAGACCTTCTAAGAGGCCTGATATTGCTGCGGAGCATATTGCTGCCGCCAATATCCCGGATATCCGAAAACAAGCGATTGAGAGAGCCATATCTTAACTCCAACGTATCGCTATCGACTACGGGCAGCGCAAACCCTGTTCTCTGTAGCAGGTCACCGGTTGTACGAATGTCTACTTGTGGATGGATGTGATTACCGACGCGATCACCCTCGGCCTGAAGCAATGTCGATTTGAGGGTAACAAGGCTTTCCGCCCCCAAAAAAGCGCCAAGGAAAAGACCATCAGGTTTCAAGATCTTGCGAATCAGAGTTAGCGCGCCGGGGAGATCATTGACGGTATCTAGCGTGCCAAGGGAGATGATCAGATCGAAACTGCTATCAGCAAAAGGCAATCGGTCCTCGTCGCATTGAACCCCGCCAGTGCCAGCAGCGACCCGCGACGAAGAATCAGCGAAAAAGTGATGCAGTTCCAGGGGTTTCAATTTTTTTGCCAAATATTTCGCGCCCAATCCGAGCAGCAGGCATTGATCAAAAGAACGGGAGACCATTTGCAATCGTTCAAACAGTTCATCGGCCATTGCTTTGTGAATAAAATCCTCGCCCCTTGCCCTTGAATAGGCACGATCTCGAATTTTTCGCCGCCTGGTACGGTCAAATATTTCCGATGGATTGTCAGTTTCGGTCATCTTGCCTTGTTCCTTCGAGCGGGCAACGCAAAAAGTCAAAATGAGTTTTCTCTCTTCCTTGCTCTCAATCCCGGTGGATTGGGTATTGCCCAGCCGCTGTCCGCTTTGCGGTGTCGTTGTCGCAGAGGATCATCAATTTTGCTTACCATGCTGGCAAAAGCTGGATTTCGTTAGCGAACCGTGGTGCGTATCCTGCGGTGTGCCATTTGCCTTTGAACATGTCGCCGACGCGGTTTGCGGAAATTGTCTCGTATCGCCCCCTCATCATGACGGCGTGCGTGCGGCAGTTGTCTATGATGATAATAGCGGCCGGATTGCGATGGGTTTGAAATATTCTGCGAAACTGGGTTTTGCCGAGTTGATCGCAAAGCATCTTCAAAAGTTCATGCATGAATTTGAAGATGATTCGCTGTTGGTACCCGTTCCGCTTCATCGCAAGCGCCTGTGGGTCAGGGGTTTTAATCAGTCAGTGCTGATTGCTAATGCACTTGCCGCACGATCCGGCTTGGTACAAAAAACCACTATTCTGACCAGGAAAATCGCCACACCGCCGCTGCGACTCATGACCGCAAAGCAGCGCCAGAAACTGGTCAATCGAGCGATATCCCTGGGCAAGAACATTGATGATCAAATTGATGGACGAACCGTTTTGCTGGTTGATGACGTTTACACAACCGGGGCGACGACCAATAGTTGCGCCAGGCTCCTTAAATCCGCCGGCGTCAAGAAAGTAGTCGTTTTGTGCTGGGCTCGTGTCGTAACAGAAAGGGAACGCGCTTAGCTCTTCTTCGCTCAAAAACCAGCGCCATTTCGATACCTTGCTTATCACCCTCTAAATACCTATTTCTTGATGAAATGGGGAAGCCAATGCCAAAGATCGAGATTTATACCAAGTTTACCTGCGGATTTTGTTTCCGGGCCAAATCTCTGCTGGAAGGCAAAAATGTTCCCTTTGAGGAATATGATATCACAATGGGCGGTCCTAAACTGGAAGAGATGATCCAGCGTGCAAATGGCGGCTCCACTGTTCCGCAAATATTTATCAATGATCAGCATATTGGCGGATTCGATGATTTGGCAGCGCTGGAGCAGGCCGGTAAACTTGATGCCTTGCTGGTGGCCTAATTGAGAAAACGCATAGCATTGGCACAAATGTGCAGTGATATAGAACCTGCCGAAAACGCAGTAGTGTTGCGCGATCACATCGGTCAAGCCGCCAGCGACGGGGCAGATATTATCTTTACACCCGAGATGACTGGCATGATGGACCTTGATCGGAACCGGGCCAGTCAGTCCGTACGCAGTGAACAGGAAGATATCGTTCTCCAGACTGCAGTAGAGATGGCCGAGGCTCAAAGTATCTGGGTCGCTCTTGGATCCCTGGCCATTGCCGACAATGAAGATGACGAACGCTGGGTTAATCGATCCTTTCTCATTGATCCGATGGGGCACATCACTAGAAGATATGACAAGATTCATCTGTTCGACGTTACTCTGGGATCGGGCGAGCCTTACCGGGAATCCGCCGCTTACAGACCCGGTGAGAGGTCCGTTCTTGCAGAATGGGCTGAGTATAAAATTGGTTTGTCAATCTGCTATGACCTACGCTTTGGTGCACTTTATTCAGTTCTAGCGGGTGCGGGCGCTGATATCATTGCAGTTCCAGCAGCTTTTACAGTTCCGACTGGCCGTGCTCACTGGAAGGCGCTTTTGCGGGCACGGGCCATCGAGTCGGCCGCATTTGTAGTGGCTGCGGCGCAATGCGGAGAGCATCGGGATGGACGCAAAACCTATGGCCATTCCATGGTTATCGACCCCTGGGGTGAAATCTTGCTGGATATGGAAACCAAAAACGGAGTAGCGACCTGCGACATTGATTTGTCGAAGATCGGAGAAGTGCGGGCAAAAATACCGGCGACCACCAACCGTAGAAAATTTGAAAATCCTAAGGCTAACCGCACTGGAACTTATCCATGATGATATTTGATTTAATATGCGAAGATGCTGCGCATCAATTCGAGGGCTGGTTCGACTCATCGGAGGAATATGAACAGCAGAAACTAGACGGATTGCTGGTTTGCCCGGTTTGTGATTCTGCCAATATCTCAAAAGCTGTCATGGTTCCCAATGTAGGAGCCAAAGGAAATCAAAAATCATCCGGGATCGATGTTGCCGCGGCGCAACCGGTTCTTAAACAAGCGGAATCGATCGAAAACAGCGCCGTGCAGGTGCCGGCTGAATATAAGGAACTGCTTGGCAAACTCGCAAAAGCGCAATCGGAAATTCTCGAAAAATCCGAATGGGTTGGTGATGAATTGCCGGAAAAAGCGCGAGCCATGCACTATGGGGATAGCGAGGAAAAAGCGGTCCACGGTACCGCGACTGCCGATGATATTTCTGACTTGGAGGACGAGGGTATTGAATTGGCTCCCTTGCCTTTCCCTGTTGCTCCGCCGGAAACGCAAAATTGAATCTGGCTTGAAGGCGTATGACGAGCTAAATGACCGCAGGGTGCGCCCGTAGCTCAGTCGGATAGAGCATCAGATTCCTAATCTGGGGGCCACAGGTTCGAATCCTGTCGGGCGCACCATATCTCAATGACTTAGCTGATCCAAGATATTCAAAAATGCTCCTGGGTAGCATTCTGGGTAACACTTTGTTTGGAGATTGAAAAGGACAAATAGGGAACACGGAAACAAAGTTTGGCTCATGAGGATCATATCCAGCAGTTTGGATCGAGTTAGTTTCCGGCTTACTGTTTCTCACCGATCCAATCGACTTCGACATTGTCGACACCCGATTGAACGCCTTCTACCGTCACGTCGTTGGCGCCGGTTGGTATATCCACGTCCATGAAGTTTAATCTCCAGACGTTCTCGTCTTCGCATTGAAGAAGGTATCCGCGCTTGCCCACGATAAGTGTGCCCGAGAGGCGGACACGATTTGAGTTGGAATGAGTCATGTTGGAATGCCGTCTGTCCTAACTGTACGATTCTGTCCAGCGCGCCAGAACAGATTTCACATAATTCCGCGTTTCCCGATATCTGGGAATGCCTTTAGCCTTGTGCACCGCATTGGGCCCGGCATTATATGCCGCTAGCGCCAAGTGGACGCTGCCAAACTTATCTAGCATCTGCCTCAAATAGCGCGCACCGCCGTCTATATTGGTGCTTGGATCATATCGATTGCTCACCCCAAGATCAGACGCCGTGCCGGGCATAAGCTGCGTGAGACCAGCTGCTCCGGCATGGCTCAGCGCCATCGGATTATAACGCGATTCTGCCCAGATTAACGCATCCAAAAGACCATAAGGTAGACTGTGACGCCGTTCAGCTGCACGGATGGACGGTAGATATGTCTTACGCCGGGCCGCAGTCTTACGGCTTATAGGTTTTGGTTTGTGTTGTTTGGAAGCTGGCATTGGAATTGCCGTGACCAAAGGTAGCTCTGAGATATTGCCGGAAGTTTCAGGATGGGGCCAAATGCCATGCTGAAACAATCTGAAGTCGCCTGTCTCGGTCGATTGGTCCGAAATCTCCAAATCCTGTGTTTCAGAGACGTCCAGTCTTCCGGCAGCAGAATCTTGTGCTGCTACCGTTTCCGAAAGCGCCAGAAAAGCAGTAAAAATCAATGTTCTTAGTATCACGTCAGATCTCCAACTTGCATCGAATCGAATGAGAACTTAAAGAGAACAAAAACCTGTAGGAAAGTGTTTTCTTGCAGAGAAAAGAGGGGAGGAATGCAGGGCCCAGGAAGCCGGTCAGTTGCCAAGGAAATTTTCAGTGTCCCTCAATATCTCGCCAAATCCCGCATCATCTCTGGAGGCAACCGCGCGCCAAATTTGTGAGCGATTTTCCGGTTACTGGAAATCAGGCAAAGGCATGTGCTGCTGTCCCGCTCATGATGATAGTACGCCATCGCTTGGCGTTTCAATCGGCACCCGCGCGATTCTTTTTCACTGTTTTGCAGGTTGCTCGCAGGTCGAGGTTCTCGAAGCCCTCGCGCGGCAGGGTATTCCGTCGACCGCGCTTTTCAATGGAAGCTCTCTCCCGATCCCGCCAAAATCACCAACCATCGACAAGCCCAGCGCCAACGCGTTGCGGCTGTGGAAACAGGCATTGCCAATATCAGGCAGTATGGCCGAAAGTTATCTCAGGCATCGCCATATCGATATCGCCTCGTCCGAGCTACGCTATCTGGCGCGCACACCGTTCGGTCCCAAGGGCCATGTGCGGTTCCTGCCTGCCATGCTCGCTGCCGTGCGAACGGATACGGGCATTATCGCAATCCAGCGCACGTTTCTTGAGGCCCGCACCGCAAAGCAGGCGAACTTCAAAAATCCGAAACGCGCGCTGGGTACTCCCGGAATTGGGACTGTTCGGCTCTTTCCTCCGAGAAATGGCATATTGGGACTGGCCGAAGGATCAGAAAGCGCATTGTCAGCCACCATCCTCAAAGATATCCCCTGCTGGGCGACGCTTGGCAACGAACGCTTCGGGATTGTGACCATTCCGGAGAGCGTCAGAGAATTGTATCTGTTTGTCGATAATGATGCGGGCGGCGACCTTGCCGAGAAGAAGGCTCGCGAGCATTTCGCGATGCCGGGCCGTAGCATATATCGCTTAAGTCCGCCCAACCCGGGCGACGACTGGAATGATGAACTGGCCGCTAGATTCGCCGCTTGACGAGCTTACCGCTGGTGCAAGTCGCTGTTTGATCGGTCTTCAGCATTCAGTCTTCCCATAAACTAACGAACCCATTGCCGTGAATAGAGAGTGGAGGAGGTTTGGGTCTTGTTGAGCCTGATTACCGCGATGGTCGCTGCAATTGATGGTTCGCACAATCAGGAGTTAAAATCATGTTCAAATCCATTCCACTCAACAAACTTGTCTACAGCAAAAAGAATGTTCGCAAGCATAGTGATCCGGCCGCAGATGCAGAACTCAAGGCTGACATTAAAGCACGCGGGCTACTACAAAATCTCGTTGTTCGCAGCATAGCGCGCGGCAAGTTCGAGGTTGATGCAGGTGGCAGGCGCCTCAAAGCCTTGAAAGCGCTTGCCAAGGAAAAGGCGATTAAGAAGACTGAACCGATCATCTGTCTGGTCAAGAACGGCGAAGACAATGAGATTCTCGAAATCAGTCTTTCTGAAAACTTTCAGCGCGCACCGCTTAATCCAGCTGACGAAGCTGAGGCCTTTCAGTCGATTATCGATGCTGGCTCCGATGTTGAAGGTGTTGCCAAACGTTACGGTAAAACCGTTCGCTTTGTAGAAGGACGGCTAAGGCTCGCAGCCCTTGCTCCGGCCGTGTTCGAAGCGCTTGCCAGCGGGGAAATCACGCTTGATCTTGCCAAAGCTTACGGCGCACTGGTGGGACTGTGGAGATTTATAGGCATTGGCTTAAAGCATCACAGCAGCAAATATATCAGCCCGAAGCCGGTTGTTAGGGAAATAACTCCGCACACGGCTTGCGCCCACATCGGTGCTACAAAGCCATGTTCTGCGGTTTGCCATTGCTTCTCTATTCGACGGCCGATCTTCGATCCTGCGATGAGGCTCCCAAATATGATGACCAGCGAGCCGATAGTAATGACAAGGGGGTTTTCCATAGGCCCTTATCACCTATATTTTTGCCTTTGTCAAATGTGCCCGACGATCATAGCAGTGCGGCCAGTGCGGCTAATGATGCAATAAAGGCTGCGGCAGCTGTCCATCTTGCGCCCTTAGCGTTGCGCCGTCCGGCTTCCTGCAATTGCTCCAGCATATCAGCCTCACGGGAAAGCCTGTTTAATTCTGCATCGCCGGACCAGTCCGCTTTTGTCAAAAGTAGTGTCTGGCAAGTTAGTCATGCGGCTGGCATGTCGTCCTTGTTCACCTCGCTTCCATCTTTAGACTTCACGCCTTCAATCACCTTCGCGAGGTGTCTGAAGCCTCTCAATTTGCGCCAGGAATCTTCTGCGCATAATCCCATCTTGCAGACCATCGTCAACATCGTATTGCGCGTGACACAACCTTTGGCTTGGCGTGTTCCATGCCGGATCGTCGCAAAACTCGACTCAATGACATTGGTTGTCCTGATACGGGTCCAGTGTTCCGCTGGAAAGTCATGAAATGCCAGCAACGCGTCACGGTCTTTCGATAAGCATTCCACCGCCTCGGGGTACTTTGCACCGAAACGTTCCTCAAAATTATCGAACGCCTTGTCTGCATCAGCTCGATCTTCTGCCATCCGGATATCATGCAGACCCTGCTTCGCTTTCTCCTGGACAGACTTCGGCAGATAGTTCAGCACATTGCCGGTCTTGTGCATCCAGCAACGTTGAACGCCCGTCTCCGGATACACTTCCTCCACTGCGGCCCGGAAGCCCGGGGCGCCGTCTCCAATTGCCAACTTCGGGGGTTGGTCCAGACCCCGTTGTTTCAGGGACAGCAACACCTCACGCCAGCTCTGTTTTGACTGCCTGACACCATCTTCGATTGCCAGGAAGTGCTTGTGACCCCGGCTGTTCACGCCGATGATAACCAGGCAGCACAATCGGCCATCGTCGCCTCTGAGACCACTGTAGATGCCATCAGCCCGGATACGGACCCATTCATCAGACACCGCTCGAGTACACCATTGCTTGTATTCAGCTTCCCATTGCCGCTTCAAACGCCCCGCGACATTGGCCGGCAGCCCTTTAGCCTCGGGGCCGGCAATAGCTTCCGGTGCGCTCTGCATCTGGCCACTCGAAACACCCTTCAAATAAAGCCAGGGGTTCGCCGCGTCCAGCGTCGCCGTTCGCCGGATGCAGGGCGGTACAACCAGAGATTGAAAACATTCCGGCGTACCTTCACGGCTACGGATCTTCGGCACCTCGACGCTGACCTTGCCAACCCCTGTAATCACCTCTCGTTCGCGATGATGGCCACTGCGGACAACGCGCTGTCGTCCGTCAGCCGTTTTGTGACCATCAAACTTTGTCATCAACTCATCCGGCTCTGCCTGGACCGCTTCGGCGATTAACTGCTTCGCACCCGGTCTGAGTAGTTCTGTCAGTGGTTCAATTCCCTCCGGTCTACCCGGATCAATCACAGTATCTTTTGCCATGTGTGGCGGGCTCCTCTTGCTACTTTCGATTTCCAGACAAAAACGATTTCAGCAAGGCACGCCCCATACTTCAAATTCTTCCAGACACCAGATCCGGTTATAACTCTGACATATGTTTGTCCTATTCTAATGGGCGTATTGAACCGCCCCGGGATTGCCGGAGGCTATTTGGTTTAAGTTACGCTGCCATGGGTGTTTCGTCCAGCGTAGCATGATAGTTTTTCTCAGCTTGTGCTGGCGGGATGTTTCCGACTGGTTCAAGCAGCCTTTTATTGTTGAACCAGCCGACCCATTCCAGCGTAGCATATTCAACGGCTTCAAACGAGCGCCAAGGACCGCGCCTGTGGATGACCTCGGCTTTGTAAAGGCCATTGATTGTCTCGGCCAAAGCGTTGTCATAGCTGTCACCAACGCTACCGGCCGATGGTTCTATCCCTGCCTCCGCCAAGCGTTCTGTATATTTGATTGATACATATTGGCTGCCACGGTCACTGTGGCGGACAAGGCCGAGCGGACAAGGCGCTGTCTTATCGCTGACTGTCGTGCGCACCGGTTTGCCGCGAATGACGCCTTGCAAACCCATATCGCGCATCAGCCGTTCCACAGTGCAGCGCGGGGCATCAAAGCCTTCGCGCTTCATCTGTCGCCACACCTTGCGGTATCCATAAACTCCGAAGTTCTCGGCAAATACACGCTTGATCCCTGGCTTCAGGACCAGGTCACGTTGTCCACGCACTGACAGTCGCGCCCGGTCTCTGCGCTTGGCAACGTGGTCATGATAAGTGGATGGGGCGATAGGCAGAACCCTGCACATCGGCTCGACCCCGTATGTTCCACGATGACCGTCAATAAAGGCGATCATCTCTTGAACGGGCGGTCGAACTCCGCCTGAGCAAAATATGCTGATGCTTTGCGCAATATCTCATTGGCTTGCCGAAGCTCCCGATTCTCACGTTCCAGTGCCTTCATACGCTCTGCTGTATCTGTTGGAATACCAGCGCACCTCCCGCTATCGACTTCTGCCTTCTTGACCCATTCATTGCGGGTCTGAGGCACACAGCCTGTCTTCCCGGATATCGAGACTGCCGTCGCCCAGCGGGATGAATAATCCCCTGAATGATCCAGCACCATCCGTACCGCGCGTTCCCGTACCTCAGGTGAAAATTTGTTCGTTGGCTTGTTCATAATGGCTCCTTCTACTCATGAGTTGGAGCCTCCGACAATCCCGGGGCGGTTCACTTCGAGGAGATGTTCGAACGCGCATTGCTATTTCTCTCAAACCCGCAGAAAATATGGGATAAGGGGTCATTTGTAGAGAGGAGAACGGTGCTAAAATTGACCTTTTTGGACAACCTTGCCTATACCCGCAACGAGGGCTTTCGAACGCCTAAAACCTCTATACCTTTCAAGGTCTTAGATGATATTTCCACTCATAAAAGCAATATGGTGCGGTCGAGAAGACTCGAACTTCCACGGGAGATTAATCCCACAGCGACCTCAACGCTGCGCGTCTACCAATTCCGCCACGACCGCACTGTGATCGGGAAACGGTATTACCGCCCCAAGGTAGGCGCGAGCCATTAGCAAAGGGCTCATGCGCTCGCAACTGATATTGTGGGATTGCACTGTTTACCATCAGATTGACTATGTCTCACTCTTTAACATATTTTCATTTCAGCGCCAAAATTCTCAAATTGATACGCAAAGACCGGCTGTTAACCTTCGCTTTACCTTGTTCACATCCGCAATTCCGGCTCAATTTAGAATATGGAAACTATACTTCTGTCTCTAATGCTTATGGCAGGACCATCGGCAACCGATTCTGGATCCGCTTCAACCGGTGCCCGAGCACGGGCTGTTGCCAGTGCCAGAATTATCAGATGGGAATCTGTCGCGTTCGAAAGTGAAGCGTCTCGTGTTGTTGCGCGGCATAGACCGACCGGTGACCAGATATACTCACTTCCCATCGCGTATTCAGATGGCCCATCTGGTGATACAACAGAGTCCCAAATAGTAGAATTTTACTAAGGCTATCGATCTGCGAATTACCTATTAACTAGCCGGTTTATCTACCCAGCCAACCTCCAACTGGCTAGCTGCCCGCGGTACGTCCAGCTTGGCTTCATTGAATGTCACTTTCGCGCCAGGAGCAAACGAAGCTACAGGAGCTTTCATTTTCCAACTATAGACAATACGGCCACTGGCATCGCGCAAGACGACCAGCATCGGCGGAATATCTTGTTCGCTATCAGTTGGATTGATCACCGTACCGCTGGCAGCAAAATATTCGGTTCCATCCTGCAGCGTACGACGACCCTGCTTCGGATTGAGTTCGATGAGAAGCGGAGTTTCTTCAACCGATGCAAATTGATAATTTTCAAACCAATTAGGGACTCCAAAGGCATAGAGCGCACCACCTGCTCCCGCGATCAACAACGCAAAGATAATGGCCGCAATGGTCCAGAGTTTTGCTGGATTTCTGCGCGGTTTAAACGGGGGTTCATGCGCGAAACTGCTTTCCCGTGAAGCGAAGGGAGGCGTTTCAGGAAATGATGGTGCTCTGCTCACTGTGGAGGTCGGTGCGGCCGGTTTCTTGACCGATTCTGTAACTCCGTTTTTAGGAGCAATACCGGGCTTTTCCGGAGCTTCGGCTTCTGCCAATTGCTTTGTTTCCTGAGGAGCAGGTTCTTGAAACCAGCTGTGTCGGCAAGATGCACAGCGCACTGACCGACCGGCGACACCAATCGCACTATCAGGAACCAGATATCGGGTTTCGCAGGCTGGGCAGTTCAATATCATGGCCATCTTCTAAACACGGTAAATTCATAAACTGCAAGCCCTGTGGTTAACGGTTTTGAGACAAGCTCCCTGTTTTGGGGGTTTTGCTGATGCCTTGTTTTTGCCCATCCATGATATGGTTGATTTTAAGCAGCCTAACGTCCTATTGAACCTTGGCGTTTCACCACCGAACGCCTTGGACAGCGGATTTGAAAATTTCGATGGATGAAATCGTTCAATTTGAAAATGTTGGTCTGCGCTATGGGACAGGTGCTGAAACGTTAGCTGACCTTAGTTTTACGCTGTTCCCTAGCAGTTTCTATTTTCTAACCGGCGCTTCTGGAGCCGGCAAAACTTCGCTGTTGAAATTGCTATATCTATCCCAGCGGCCCAGTCGCGGTGTGATCCGGCTTTTTGGCGAAGATGCCGTAACTATGCCGCGTGAGCGGCTTCCCGGATTTCGCCGCCGCATAGGCGTCGTTTTTCAGGATTTTCGGCTGGTCCCGCATCTTTCCGCCTTTGACAACATTGCCCTGCCGCTACGTGTCGCCGGCGTGAAGGAAAGGGACCTGGAGGTACCAGTAGCTGAAATGCTCGACTGGGTCGGATTGGGAGATCGCTCAGATGCACGGCCAGCAACGCTTAGTGGTGGTGAACAGCAACGTGTGGCCATTGCCCGCGCGGTTATTGGAAGGCCCGAAATTTTGGTTGCGGACGAACCAACCGGCAATGTTGACCCGGAAATGGCGATCCGCTTGCTGCAATTATTCGAGGCGCTGAATACACTGGGAACAACAATTGTTGTGGCAACCCATGACATACATCTATTGAGCAAGGTGCCCGGCGCACAAATGATGAAACTGGAAAAGGGTATCCTGTCAGACCCTACCGGGTCGCTGCTTCATCCGCCTTTGCCCAAAGATCAATCGCGGTAAATCATGGCGATGCTCGATCTGTTTGTGATTCCATCAGCCGACCGGCGGCTAATTCCCGAAGGACGGCTGTCGGGGCCGATGCCCTGGGTCATAGCGATCATGATTTTTCTCACTGTCTTGGCAGCAGCAGCAGGCCTTGCTCTGGCGCAGGCAGCGGGTGATGTTTCGGATGAACTCGCGAGCCGGGCAACCGTACAAATCGTTGAGGCAAATCCGGATTTCAAGCAGTTGCAAACCGATGATGTGGCGGCAAGGCTTCGCGGTCTCGACTTGGTGGAGCAAGTTCGGGTTTTGCCGCAGCAAGAGGTGGCCGAGTTGATTGAACCCTGGCTCGGCTCACAGGAGTTGAGCAATGATATCCCCATTCCGGCGCTAATCGATTTGAAACTGATCCGGCCAGCAGCAGAACCGGAACTTGAATCACTCAGAAACGCCATAAGGCCGCTGTCCAGCACTGCTCGGGTGGAACCCAGCAGCAATTTCATTGCCCCGGTTATTGCATTGATCCGCTCGCTCCAATGGACTGCTTTTGGTCTGGTGGCGCTGCTTGCTATAGCGACAGCTGCAGCGGTTATTATTTCGGCTCGCTCCGCGCTCAATACCCACCGCGAGACCATTGATGTTATCCACCTACTCGGCGGGACCGACCGACAGATTACGCGTTTGTTTCAGCGCCGCATCGCTCTAGACGCGCTGCTTGGCGGTATAATTGGCTTGATCGCGGGGCCGGGATTATCTGGCTCATTAGCTCGCAAATCTCTGCAATTGGCTCGGGTTTGGTGCAATCTCTGGGTCTTTCATGGTACAGTTGGTTGATAATCGCTACAATTCCGATATTGGGTATGCTCCTTGCCATGATGACCGCTCGCTCGACTGTGATGCGCGCTCTGAAAAAGATATTGTAGTTCATCGCCATGTTCCTGCGTTTCCTTAGTTTCAATTTGTTGATCTGGATGATCGGCTTCGCATGGTTCGCTATTGATCTGCCGCGTGCGACCGGCGATGAGGTGAAGACAGACTCAGTAGTTGTTTTGACGGGCGGGGCGAAACGCATTGATCGCGCCTTGGAAATATTGGCTAGTGAAAAAGCGGCGAGACTATTGGTTTCGGGCGTTGATCGCGAGGTAAAACCTTCGGAACTGGCCGCCGAATATGATACGCCAGATGACCTTTTTGAATGCTGTATTGATCTTGGTTTCCAAGCTGTTGATACACGCTCCAATGCATTGGAAACAGCGCGTTGGGTTGCCCGGCGTGAGGATGAATCAGTCCGGTTGGTGACATCAGACTGGCATATGCGTCGCGCGCGGCTGGAGCTGGAAAGGGCCATGCCACCCGATGTCCAGATCATTTCTGATGCTGTGGCGACCGAACCGTCTCTCGGCACATTGTTCAAAGAATATAACAAATATTTGATGCGGCGACTGGCTGCGCTGGCAGGCGTGTGATGCTGGCAGCTATCCGTTCCCTGATCTTCATGCCAGTCTTTTACATCGGTTCGATCCCGATCATTGCCGCTACCTTTGTTGGCGCATTTTTTTGGCGGAAAACCATCTATTATATGGCGCAATATTGGAGCCGATATCACTATTTTTGCGCTCGGTTCATCCTCGGAATCCGCGCAGAAATCAAAGGCGGGGAAATCCGTAATGAACCGTTGCTTTACGTGTTCAAGCATGAGAGCATGTTCGAAACCATTGATCTATTGCGCATTTTCGACAAACCGGTCGTGATCGCCAAGAAAGAGCTGCTAGTGATCCCGGTCTGGGGATGGATCGCGACCCGGCACGGCCTGCTGGGTATCGACCGCAACGGCGGTGGTGCAGCTATGCGACAGATTATCAAGCAAGCCAAAAAAGCCATCGAAGAAGGCCGTCCGATTGTGATTTTCGCTGAAGGCAGCCGTGCCCACCACGGGGAGCGGCCTGAATTGCAAACCGGGTTTGCGGGGGTTTACAAATTACTGGGGTTGCCTCTGGTCCCAGTGGCGCTGAACAGCGGGATCATCTCGCCGCACGATACATTTGTGCAGCGAAGCGGTGTTATTACCTATGAAATTCAACCGGAGATTGAGCCGGGTCTGGACCGTGAAGATATCCGCGAACGGGTGCATGAAGCGATTAATATGCTCAATGCCCCGGAAAAACTGAAAGTGCCTGAGGAAAGCTAGTCGTGCTGGCGACCGAAATCCGGTGCGGCGTCATCCTGGCCTTCTTCAATGATCCTGCGACGCACAGCCCGGGTTTTGGTGAATAGATCGAATAACTCGTCACCTTTGTCCCAACGAATTGCGCGTTGCAGGGCCGTTAAATCTTCCGAAAAACGTTGGAGCATTTCCAGAACCGCTTCTTTGTTAGACAGGAACACATCGCGCCACATGGTCGGATCTGATGCCGCGATACGTGTAAAATCCCGGAAACCGCCGGCGGAATATTTGATCACTTCGCTACGAGTTACGTCTTCCAGATCGCTCGCGGTGCCAACAATCGTATAGGCAATCAGGTGGGGTAGGTGACTAGTCACAGCGAGTACCAGATCATGATGTTTGGCATCCATAATCTCAATATTCGCACCCAGTTTTTCCCAGAATGCTTTTACCTTTTCGACATCGCCTTCGACCGCGCCGTGCGGTGGGGTTAATATGCACCAGCGACCCTGAAACAGTGTCGCGAAGCCTGCGTCGGGGCCGCTATTTTCGGTACCAGCTACAGGATGAGCAGGGATGATTTTGGTGTTTGGCAACGCGCGCTGCAAGGCTTCCAGAACACCATCTTTGGAGGAACCCACATCGCTGACAATTGCTTCTTCCGGTAGGTCAAACGCAATTTCCTCACCCACAGATGCAATCGCTCCTACCGGGACACAGAGCATGACCAGGTCGGCATCAACCACTGCGGCACCAGCAGTGTCGGTTATGTCGTGACAAAATCCCAATTCAAGTGCTCTGTTCCGGACCGCTGGATCGGCATCATATCCCGTCAGCCGCGCACCATCCATATTCTCCCGTACGGCATGGGCAATGGACGAACCGATCAGGCCTAGCCCAACGATCGCGATATTAGCGAAGGGCAGCACTAGTTGGCCGCTTCCAGTATTTCGCGCAATGCTTGCGCCAGGCCCTGGGTTTCCTCTTCTGTGCCAATGGTCATTCGCAATCCATTGACCAACCCTTGTCCAGGGAGCCAGCGCACCGCATAGCCTTTTTCCATCAGCGCGGTATTCACAGCTTCTGCGGACATCTTACCTTCAAAAAGGACGAGCAGGAAGTTTGTATGGCTCGGAATCACGCGCAGGCCGTGGTTGCCCATTGCCGTCACCTCATCGTTCAACCATGTTCGCCAATTCGCATTATGCTCACGGCTTGATGTCACAAAATCATCGGAATCTAGTGCAGCCACAGCCGCTTCTTGTCCCGCCGTTGTAACATTGAATGGCAGGCGGATGCGGTTCATCGCGCCGATAATCTCTTCGGATGCATAGCCCCAGCCGATGCGCTCCGCCGCTAGTCCGTGTATCTTGGAGAAGGTGCGTGTCACCAACACGTTCGATTTGGTGCTCGCCAGCTCCAGTGCGCCATCATCTTCACCTGCTTCCAGATATTCGGCATACGCGCCATCAAGAACCAGCAGGACATGACTTGGCAGTTCTGCCTGCAATCGCGCAATCTCATCCCGCGATGAAAAGGTGCCTGTCGGATTGTTTGGGTTGGCAACAAACACAACGCGCGTTTTGTCATTCACCTTGGCCAGAATTGCATCAACGTCGGTGCCATAGTCTGCATCATCTGCAATAACTGGTGTTCCGCCATAGCGCCGCGCTGCGATATCATAGACCGCAAAACCGTAGCGCACATAGATTATCTCATCGCCCGGCCCGCTAAATGCGTTGGCAGCGAGGTGCAGCACATCATCCGAACCCGTCCCGCAAATGATCTGTGCCGGATCGAGATCATATTTGGCGGCAATAGCTTCGCGCAAGATTGTGGAGCCAGGATCGGGATAGCGATCGACCGAACCGGAAGCCGCATTCAATGCATCGCCAGCCGACGGGCTACACCCCAATGGGTTCTCATTTGCCGACAGCTTGACAAGCTTCTTGCCATCATCGCTGCTCGCCTTGCCTGGCACATAGGGTGCGATGCCCATGATCCAGTCTTTTGGTGTTGGTTTGCTCATCATTTGCTCATTTGTGTGCGATTTGAGACGATGGACTAACCGGCAGGTGCTTTTAGTCAACTGCAATATCAATTGACGCCCCGGATTTAGCGCCTTAGCCCCTGCAACCCATGATTGACGATACGCGTTTTGGATTGGACAGGACCGTCCAGCTTTCCGGCCCGCTGCCGCTGGACAGCGGTGCGGTGCTCGCGCCTGTCGATATTGCTTATGAGACTTATGGTACGCTCAACGCCGATGCCAGCAATGCGATCCTGATTTGCCATGCACTCACAATGGATCAATATGCCGCTTCAACTCATCCGGTGACCGGAAAGCCGGGATGGTGGCTCGACATGGTTGGGCCGGGTAAACCAATGGATACGGACCGCTACTGCGTTATCTGCGCCAATGTGATTGGTAGCTGCTTGGGTAGCTCCGGACCCGCTTCGATAAACCCGGCGACCGATAGCCCCTGGGGCATGAGTTTTCCGGTGCTGACCATCGCTGATATGGTGCGTGCGCAGGCGCTGTTGCTCGACCATCTGGGTATAGGGTGTCTCCATGCAATAGTCGGCGGTTCGATGGGCGGGATGCTCGCTGTCAGCTGGACTGCGATTTATCCCGAACGTGCACGGTCGGCCATCGTCATCGCATCCACCGCCAAGCACAGCGCCCAGAATATCGCGTTTCACGAGGTTGGCAGGCAAGCGATCATGGCCGATCCGCGCTGGCGGGGTGGCGATTACTATGCAGACGAAAATCCACCCGTCAGCGGTCTTGCCGTGGCACGGATGGCGGCGCATATTACCTATCTGTCCGAAGAAGGCCTGACCGAGAAATTCGGGCGCCGGTTGCAGGATCGGGATGCCAAGACTTTCGGATTTGATGCTGATTTTCAGGTTGAAAGCTATCTAAGGCATCAGGGCAGCACATTTACCGATCGCTTCGACGCCAACAGCTATCTCTACATAACCCGCGCGATGGACTATTTCGATCTGGCCGAGGATCATGGCGGATCATTGGCGGCGGCGTTCAAGGGATCAAAAACACGCTTCTGCCTGGTCAGCTTTGACAGTGACTGGCTTTATCCAACGGCAGAATCGCGCGCGATGGTGCATGCGCTCAACGCCGCCGGCGCTGAGGCGAGTTTTGTCGAATTATCCGCTCCTTTTGGCCACGACAGTTTCCTGCTCGAAAATCCCGAGATGGACCGGATTGTTGACGGGTTTTTGAAAGCCGGGGATGGCGCATGAACAAAGTTGAATCGTCCGATTTGCCAGATGGCTATGAACTGATCACGGATCAGAACCAGATCGACCCCGCCGCGACACACGAATATCTGACGCGCAGCTACTGGGCGAGTGGTATAGATGCGGAAACGGTGGCCAAATCACTCAGGCATAGCCTCTGCGTGGCAATTCGCTTTGATGATCAGCAGGTCGCAATGGCCCGCTTGGTTACGGACCGGGCAACATTTGCCTATCTGTCCGATGTGTACGTCCTTGAGGATCATCGCGGCAAGGGCTTGTCGAAAATCATGCTTACTTATCTGCAAAACCATCCTGAGCTGACCGGGTTGCGATTCTGGGCCCTGCTGACGCGAGACGCACAAGGTTTGTATGAGCAGTTTGGCTGGAAAGAATACCCGCACCCGGAACGGTTTATGGCCATCGATTTCTCGGATACCTGATCAATGAACCAACTTCGCCCCGACCTCCAGATCATCGCCGACAACATAGCCCCCGGCAGCCGCGTGCTCGATATTGGTTGCGGTGACGGCGCGCTGATGGCGGCATTGCGCGATGACAAGGGATGCGATGCGCGCGGGCTGGAAATTGATCCCGCCAATGTCGCGGCGGCGGTAGCCAGGGGGCTTAGCGTGGTGCAGGGGGATGCCGACACCGACCTCGCTGCCTATCCTGACGGTAGTTTTGATTACGCGGTACTCAGCCAGACCTTGCAAACCACCCACCGTCCGGACCTGACTCTTGAACAACTGCTGCGCATTGGCAAGCAGGCCTTTGTCAGTTTCCCTAACTTCGCCCACTGGCGCGTGCGGATGTCATTGCTGTTTGGCGGGACGATGCCCGTTACGCGGTTGCTACCCGAACGCTGGTACGACACGCCCAATATCCACCATGTCACCATAGATGATTTCCGCGCATTGGTGCGGGAGGGGCGGCTGGTGCAAGAAAACCAGTGGTTTTTGAGTGGGGATAAACAGACGACACGCGGGCTTGCGAATTTGCTGGCTGAACATGCGGTGTTTTTGTTGCGGAGTTAATCGGCATCCAGGATTTGAAGTCGCAGCAGATCCGCTAAATATGAAGCCAAGGCATCTACGTTAAAGTGTCCTTCCGCCCATTGTCTGTCTGCCTCGCTTAAGGCATCATAATAGGCTGGTCTGTTTTCCCTTATCCGTTCAGGAACCGTTTTTTTGCCACCCAAAAGTCGCCCCTGCCGCATACATAGTATATAGTAACAAGCCGCCCGCGCTGTTCGACCAGAGTTATTGTCAAAAGTAGTGTCTGGCAAGTTAGTCATGCGGCTGGCATGTCGTCCTCGTTCACCTCGCTTCCATCTTTAGACTTCACGCCTTCAACCACCTTCGCCAGGTGTCTGAAGCCTCTCAATTTGCGCCAGGAATCTTCTGCGCATAATCCCATCTTGCAGACCATCGTCAACATCGCATTGCGCGTGACACAACCTTTGGCTTGGCGTGTTCCATGCCGGAACGTCGCAAAACTCGACTCAATGACATTGGTTGTCCTGATACGGGTCCAGTGTTCCGCTGGAAAGTCATGAAATGCCAGCAACGCGTCACGGTCTTTCGATAAGCATTCCACCGCCTCGGGGTACTTTGCACCGAAACGTTCCTCAAAATTATCGAACGCCTTTTCTGCATCAGCTCGATCTTCTGCCATCCGGATATCATGCAGACCCTGCTTCGCTTTCTCCTGGACAGACTTCGGCAGATAGTTCAGCACATTGCCGGTCTTGTGCATCCAGCAACGTTGCCAGCAACGTTGCCAGCAACATTGAACGTCCGTCTCCGGATACACTTCCTCCACTGCGGCCCGGAAGCCCGGGGCGCCGTCTCCAATTGCCAACTTCGGGGGTTGGTCCAGACCCCGTTGTTTCAGAGACAGCAACACCTCGCGCCAGCTCTGTTTTGACTGCCTGACACCATCTTCGATTGCCAGGAAGTGCTTGTGACCCCGGCTGTTCACGCCGATGATAACCAGGCAGCACAATCGGCCATCGTCGCCTCTGAGACCACTGTAGATGCCATCAGCCCGGATACGGACCCGTTCATCAGACACCGCTCGAGTACACCATTGCTTGTATTCAGCTTCCCATTGCCGCTTCAAACGCCCCGCGACATTGGCCGGCAGCCCTTTAGCCTCGGGGCCGGCAATAGCTTCCGGTGCGCTCTGCATCTGGCCACTCGAAACACCCTTCAAATAAAGCCAGGGGTTCGCCGCGTCCAGCGTCGCCGTTCGCCGGATGCAGGGCGGTACAACCAGAGATTGAAAACATTCCGGCGTACCTTCACGGCTACGGATCTTCGGCACCTCGACGCTGACCTTGCCAACCCCTGTAATCACCTCTCGTTCGCGATGATGGCCACTGCGGACAACGCGCTGTCGTCCGTCAGCCGTTTTTTGACCATCAAACTTTGTCATCAACTCATCCGGCTCTGCCTGGACCGCTTCGGCGATTAACTGCTTCGCACCCGGTCTGAGTAGTTCTGTCAGTGGTTCAATTCCCTCCGGTCTACCCGGATCAATCACAGTATCTTTTGCCATGTGTGGCGGGCTCCTCTTGCTACTTTCGATTTCCAGACAAAAACGATTTCAGCAAGGCTCGCCGCATACTTCAAATTCTTCCAGACACCAGATCCGGTTATAACTCTGATATGCCTGGCTCCCGGCATATCGCACCTGTCTTCTCTCCCCAGCAAGCCGAACCTCAGCCTCCCGGAGCATCCCGATTATCTGTTCTGGCGTATATCTTTTACGTGCCATCTATCTTTCCTTTCTCAAGATAAATAGCCGTATCTCTAACTCTCAAGCCGGAACACTCCTATGGGGGAAGGTCATAAGGGTTTCGGACTCCACCGCATTGACCTGATCCAATTCGTTTGCGCACGAGCTGGCGCCGGCTAAGGAAAGCATAAACAGCGCTAACGGAAAAAGATGTTTCATTTTATCGCTCCTCATTCTGTAATCAAGATTGCTCGGAAATCGTTCACATTGGTCAATGTCGGGCCCGTAATCAATAGATCGCCAATCTCTTCAAAAAACGAATAGCTATCGTGTCCTGCCAAGAAAGACGTTGGATCCAAACCCGCGGCGTGGGCGCGTTCTATTGTTGTCGGGGTGACAATTGCCCCTGCTGCATCTTCGCTTCCATCAATTCCATCGGTGTCAGCCGCCAATGCCCAAACTTTGCTTTCACCGGATAGCGCGATTGCCAGCGACAGGAGGAACTCTGTGTTCCGCCCCCCCTTCCCACTGATTGTTTGTTCATGGGTGACAGTCGTTTCACCACCCGACAGTATGAGCGACGGGGTCGGCGTAGGTGCACCTGTGCTTTTGACCGATTTTGCAAGGCCGGCCATCATGCGTCCAAGCTCAAGCGCCTCACATTCTATCTGCGATCCGAGATTGACTACATTCAAGCCCTGTTGCCCCGCAGTCTTGTTGGCGTCTTCAAGTGCCATGTCGCCGCTCGCAATCACAGTGATATCAGGTTCGATTTGTTGTGGGCGTCTTGGATCTTGGCGGTTAAGACGCTTCCGGACTGCCTCCGGGATCTGAACTCGATATCTATCGATTATCGCAAGCGCTTCCCTCACCGAAGACGTGTCATGAACTGTTGGTCCAGACGCAACGGCAAGTGGGTCATCTCCTGGCACATCGCTGATTATCAACGTGACTAGGCGAGCACTGCCTATAGCTTCACCTAATCCGCCGCCCTTGATTTTCGACAAATGCCTTCGAACAAGATTCATCTCGCCGATTGCCGCACCTGAATGTAGCAGTTGTCGGGTGATGTCTTGTTTCGTCACCAGATCGAGGCCATCCACCGGCAAGGCAAGGTTGGCCGATCCCCCGCCCGAAATAAGCGCCAAGACCAGATCATCGTCGGTAAGATCATCAACCGCATCAATTATCGCTTTGGCTGCAAGTTCGCTTTTCTCGTCAGGCACCGGATGCCCAGCTTCAATGATCTGGACTCTTTCACATTGTTCGGCGTGCCCGTATCTGGTCGCGACCACTCCGGATAATTTCACGTCAGGCCAGGCTTTTTCGACCGCCTGAGCCATGGCGGCAGATGCTTTTCCCGCGCCGACGACCACACAGCGCCCTCGAGGTTTTTCGGGTAGATTTCGTATGATCGCATACGCGGGAAGGACGCTTTTAATCGCGCTGTCGAACAGTTGCCGCAATATTTTGCGCGCGTAGCGATCCTGATCAGACATTGCCCGTTTTTAAAGCCTCAATCACGGCATCGGTAAACTGCTCCGTGTTCGCGGTGCCGCCGATATCGGGCGTGAAGATGCCATTGGCGGTCGTTCGTTCTACAGCCGACATCAACCGCTCCGCGGATGGCCTTTCATCGAGATGTTCCAGCATTTGTGCCATCGACCAGAAGCTGGCGATTGGATTGGCGATGCCTTTGCCTGTAATGTCAAAAGCCGACCCGTGAATGGGTTCAAACATTGAGGGAAAACGGCGTTCGGGGTCGATATTGGCGGTCGGTGCGACGCCCAGACTGCCGGCCAGCGCACCGGCAAGATCTGACAGAATGTCAGCGTGAAGGTTGGTAGCGACGACCGTATCGATGCTTTTCGGGTCCAACGTCATCCTTACCGTCATCGCGTCGACCAACATTTTATCCCATGTCACATCTGGAAATTCTTGGGCAACTTCGGCTGCGATTTCATCCCACATCACCATTCCGTAACGCTGGACATTGGATTTTGTCACCACAGTCAGAAATTTTCTCGGTCGCGATTGCGCGAGTTTGAAAGCATAGCGCATGATGCGCGTGACACCGGCGCGCGTGAAGATAGCGGTTTCGGTGGCCACTTCTTCAGGATGACCCTGATGCGCGCGGCCGCCGTGACCGGAATACTCACCTTCACTATTTTCACGAACGATTACCCAGTCGAGGTCTCCGGGACCGCAGTTTCGCAAAGGAGGCTCTATGCTTGGCAAGATCCGTGTCGGCCGGACATTGGCATATTGGTCGAAACCCTGGCAGATTTTGAGCCGCAGTCCCCAGAGCGTAACGCTGTCAGGCAGATCTGGCGCGCCAACCGCACCGAACAGGATTGAATCGAATTTTTTCAGCTGATCTAGGCCATCCT
Source organism: uncultured Parasphingorhabdus sp. (assembly GCA_951813595.1). Lineage (GTDB taxonomy): Bacteria > Pseudomonadota > Alphaproteobacteria > Sphingomonadales > Sphingomonadaceae > Parasphingorhabdus. The sequence goes on from CATOTQ010000001.1 coordinate 976,433, forward strand.
CAGGCATCATGGCACCCGTTTTTCTGTACCGATCAGAACCCCAATCAAATGATTCCACAGAAAAACTCAGGTCATTTTGCCGCTCCTCAAGAGCATTCAGAACCTTGAGCGAAGCATCGATGACCTCCGGCCCAATACCATCGGCGGGGATAGCCGCAATAGAGTGTTCACGCATCAATGTGTCCTTGCAATCTATGTTTCTTCATGAATTGATGTAGCGGTTTGTTTTGCGTTTCTTCTAGCAAGCAATGGAACCAGAACCGCAGACAATACAAGCATTGCCGCAACGGCATACAATCCTCCTTCGAAACTGCCTGTACTTTCTTTGATGAGGCCAATCAGAGTTGGCCCTGCAAAACCGCCGAGATTTCCTATTGAGTTAATTGCAGCAATTCCTGTAGCAGCCGAAGCACCGGTCAAAAACTGCGTTGGCATTGCCCAGATCGGTGGCTTGGCGGAGCTAATTCCGACATTGACGATAATCAGCGCCAGTAGCGCGGCCCATAGGGCAGTTGAAAGTCCTGCTAGAACGAGACCAATAGCGGCCACGGAACAGGCGATAACCACATGCCAGTTGCGCTCGCCGGTCCTGTCAGAGTGGCGCGCCCACAGCACCATAGCGAGCACGGAGATTATCGGTGGTACGGCTGCAATTAGTCCGGTCATCAGGTTGCTGACACCAAAGCCCTTGATAAATTGGGGTGCCCAGATGCCCAGGGTATAAAGCCCGGCCGAAGTCCCGAAATAAACGAGCGCAAGACCGAGAACGCGCGGATTGGCAAGTGCTTTCAATGCCGAGCCATGCGTGGAATCACCAACTTTGGCTTCTTCTTTCGCCATTTCGGCGACAAGCCATTCACGCTCGTCATCATCCAGCCAGTTGGCCTTTTCCGGTCTATCGGTCAGGAAAAAAAGAACTACCGGTGCCAGAATAATTGCCGGTGCAGCTTCAATGAGGAACATCCATTGCCAGCCATGAAGGCCTCCCATTCCGTCAAGTTCCAGCAATGCACCAGAAATGGGTGCACCGATCGCCGTTGATATTGGAACGGCCGCCATGAACATTGCGATGATGCCTGCCCGGTATCGGGCAGGAAACCAGAAACCGAGATAAAGAATAATGCCAGGAAAGAAACCAGCTTCCGCGGCGCCTAAAAGAAATCGCAATATATAGAAACTGGTTGAACCCTCAACAAAAGCCATGCCGGCGGAGATTAATCCCCATGTCAGCATGATCCGGGCGATCCATCGGCGCGCACCCACTTTATAAAGTATGAGGTTTGAAGGCACTTCAAACAGAAAATATCCGATGAAAAACACTCCGGCGCCAAAACCAAAGGCAGCGGCCGATAGCCCGATATCTTCGTTCATCTGAAGTGCAGCGAAGCCAATATTCACCCGGTCGAGATAGGCGATAAAATAGAGCAGCATGATAAATGGAACAATCCGGAAAGTCAGTTTCCGAATAGTTCGGCGTTCCAGATCGGATATCATGCCTTCCCTTTCCCCTTCAGAGCCTGCAATATTGGAAAACCTACTGCTGGCTAAGCAAACAGGATAGAAACCAAAGCCTTACCATCACAATGGGCAATATATTATACAAACAAATGATACAATTGAATCTACGACTAAGTAGCTATCTGATCTTCGCCGACATCGGTAGCTTCATCGGTATTCCCGGCGGGCAGCATACGGATAAGAACATCATCCTTTCGCCAGAAATGATGGAATAAGGCGGCTCCGATATGTAGCGTCAGAAGGACTGGAAGGATAATCTCTCCCCCGATATTCTTGTGCATGAAATCAATCGGCTTCTCCCATTGTTCGAAATCCATGGCCAGCCCTTCGACAACCCAAGTCTGAAATAGCGGTGTTTCATCGAAACGAGGAATGGTGAATAGTCCAAAGACATCAGTTGATCGGCCAGTGCCAAGATAGCCAGTGATGGGCATGGCTATCATGAAGGCGTAAAGCGCAAGGTGCGCCAGATTGGCCAGCGCATGTTCAGCCTTGCTTCTAGGCGGCGGTATTGGCTGGCGGTGGGTCAGTCGCCAGATCAAGCGCGGAAATATTAGCGCAGCTATGCTGAACCCAGCAAGTACGTGGACCTGCAATGCCGTTGAACTTTCCGGACTGCGCTGCACGGTAAAATTCTGCCGATACTCAACTGCTGCCCAAGCCAATAAAATCAGCAACGCCATGGTCCAGTGCAGCCATTTGGCAGTGGAGTTGTGCTGTAATGGTCGGTTGTGAGTCATAGCGGACCCTTTTTTGTCGGTTGGTTTATTCAATGACGGGGTCGCTATAGCGGCTGAAGGGCACGCGAACGGTGAAGCTGCCCTCGTTCACGATCCATTGTCGCAAGCGGTATTTGCGTGCGCCCGATGCATGCATCGGGTCTGCATCCGAAATCGCGCGCGCTTCATCCTCGTCTTTTGCACGGATGACGATCATCCCATTTCCATCTGGCTTCTTGGCATCCTCGGCCAGTACGGGGCCGGCCGCAAACATGATACCCTTCGCTTCAAGTTCCAGCTGGTAGCGGATATGTTTTTCCATCGTGGCGGCGATATTCTCGCGATCCACGGGCATCGTCTCGACAATCCATAGACGCAGACCCAACAGCTTGTCATCCTGACTAGGATGCGGCAGCTTTTCGGGAAGATTTGGTGGTTGTACCGGACTATTGGCCATCACGGTTCCCGCCGCAAAGACGCTCAATATCAAGGTCAACTTTCTCATTGCTCATCTCCATCCCTATCTAACCTAGCTTTGAAACGGCGGTGCAATGGTGACCGTGATCCGATCAACGCCCTCTACCATCCCTTCAATCCTGTCTCCGGGAACCACCGGACCAACGCCTGCCGGAGTTCCGGTGTAAATCAAATCGCCGGGTTCCAGGCGGTATTGTTCGGAAAGCTGACTGATGACCTCGGTACAGTTCCAAATCATTTCCGCCAGATTGCCGCTTTGCTTAACATCACCATTTACCGACAAGCTAATCACACCGGCCGTTGGCAACTCATTACTTGCCAAAGGATGTATCGCAGAGATCGGTGCCGAATGGTCAAAGGCCTTGCCTATTTCCCACGGGCGGCCCGCTTTGCGCGCAGCGACCTGCACGTCGCGCCGGGTGAGGTCGATCCCGACGGCAATTCCAAAGACATGTCCAGCCGCGTCTTCAAGAGCGATGTCACCGCCGCCTTTGCCAATTGCGAGTACGAGCTCTATTTCATATTGCAGATCGTTTGTGAACGGCGGGTAAGGTACCCCGCTATCGTTTTGTAAAATGGCATCAGCAGGCTTTTGAAAGAAGAATGGTGGCTGGCGCTCGTCGCCGCCCATCTCGCGCACATGTGCTGCATAGTTGCGACCCACACAGTAAACCCTCCGTACCGGAAACAGGCTGTCCATACCGGCGACTTCTACGCCGACCTGTGCCAGTGGTGAAAAACAATATTCAGTCATCGCCGCGTTGCTCCCTGAAAAAGTCCAATTTCTCTTGTGCAACCTGATCTGAATAAGAAAAAATCACGCAATCCTCGTCCGATTCGAGAACTGTGCGCTGCCAGCTGGGAGCGACGAATAGGTCTTTGGGACCGAAAGTGAATTTTTGATTACCGATCCATGCTTGCCCCGTTCCCTCTACGACGCTAAAGACTGTTCCAGCGGTGCTGCGATAGGGTTCGCTGACAAAGCCTTTTGGAAGGAGCCGCATCGCGGTGCTGATCGTCGGCATCGCCGAACCGCCGGTGAGCGGGTTTATGTAGTTCATGCGGAAACCATGGCACGGATCAGGGTCGCGGAATTTTTGCATATCATTCAGGGCATCGCGGGTTCGGGCATAGCTATAGTTGAAGATTGGGGAGGTCTGCGATGCGTGTTTATAACCTTCAGGGAGCATGTTCATACCGACTTCTGTTAGTGTGGCGTCCTCCGGTTTGGAAGACGGATGGACGGCACCCGGATAGCCATCACGAAAGCTGGCGGAGAACAGGTTGACCATATGCATATCCAGCCCGTCCAACCATACCATAGGACTGTCCGATTCATTGCCGTGATCGTGCCATGCCATGTTGGGCGTGATAACAAAGTCACCCTCCTCCATCATCGTCTTCTCACCAGCGATAGCCGAATAGGCATCGGCCCCGTCGATGATAAATCGGAGAGCGGAGGCGACATGCCGGTGGGCGGGAGCAATCTCGCCAGGCAGGATAATCTGGTAGCCGGCAAAAAGGCTGGGTGTGATCCGCGATTGACCGCGCAATCCGGGATTCTCCAAAACCAACACCCTGCGTTCAGCCTCTTCAGGGCCGATTAGATCGCAGGCTTCGAGCAGGTAGGGTTCCACTTCATCGTAGCGAAAAATGGCTGACTGAGCCGGAGATTTTGGTTCCTCGGTCACCAACCCGCCTAGCACTCGCCACAGTGGAGTAAGGCTTAGTTCACTCGCGCGATCATAAAATTCCAGCCGGCCTTCCTCGGCCTTGCGATCCACTGTTTCAACAAATCCGTCGGTGCTCATCGGCTAACTCTCTCCAAATTTCTGTTTCAAATGGTAAACGCCATAACAGCTACAACGATCATCATAACCCGATTTTTATTCCAAATATTTATATAATATTAGGGGTCTTTATTTTTTTGCCGTTCCGACCGCAATAAAAAGAACGCAAGATTGGTGAGGCGCATTCTTTGGTGATGGGAGTGTTGCTGTGGAGGTATTCGACGTGTTTGAAAATTGCGCACTTGCACAGGCCATCCGAATTTCATCTGGACAATACAGCCAGGTCGACTGCGATTTCTGATAAGCTTCACTTCATGGCCTGTGAGGGCACTGCTGGTTCCCTGCACGGGCTGTGCGCCGCGATGCGAAGTGACGATCTGGGTTTCCGGCTCGTCGGGCATTTCTGGACCCAGACAAAATATTTTGAACCTTTGTATCAGGAATTCGTGCGCGCGGTTGCTGACGAAACCTCTGGAGCAAATGTATGAGGGTAGCAGGCCGTATTTTGCCGTGGCTGCTCGCGGCGACTTTTTTGAATATGCCGGCCCATGCTGAGGAAGGAGAGGCTGATGCAGTCACCTTGGAGGCTGCCTATACCGCCGATGTCTGGTATAATAATGGCGGTGTTTCCGACGACTGGCGTTATCTCGACAATCTCGACCTGACGGCGGAAGTCGATTTGGAGCAGGCAATTGGCTGGCACGGCGCGAAAGCTTTCGGATATGTTCTCTACAATAATGGAAAGTCGCTCAGCGAGTTAACTGGGGATGCTTTCGTCGTCAGCAACATTGAGACAGGCACACGCGCGCTTCGCCTGTATGAGGCTTGGCTAGAAGCGCCAATTGGCAAATCGACAAGCCTGAAAGTTGGGCTATACGATCTCAATTCAGAATTCGATGCACTCGATAGTTCAGCGCTGTTTATCGGTAGTGCGCACGGCATTGGTGTCGATCTATCGCAGACCGGCGACAACGGCCCTTCTATCTTTCCGGTTACTTCGCTGTCCGCACGATTGCAGGTAGATCTTTCTGAGAAGCTGACACTGCGCGCGGCGGTGCTGGATGGCGTACCTGGTGATCCTGCCAGTCCCAAGGCAACCAAAATCAAGCTAGGCAATGGCGATGGTGCCCTACTGTTTGGTGAACTTGCCTATGGCAATGACGATGGCCGTTTACTCGCAGGTGCCTGGAGTTACACTTCCGATTTTGACCGCAACGATGGCATGGGCCGATCAAGAAGTCAGGGTGTCTATTTGCGAGGCGAAGCTAAGCTCGCTGATCTTGGCGAAGGCAGGCTTTACGGATTTGCACGCCTTGGCATCGCGTCGGGAGAAACCAACCAGTTTGATCGCTTTGCTTCCGCTGGCCTCAAATATGGCTTGGCGAATGAGAATAGTTTTGGCTTGGCGATCGCCCATGCTTCAACGTCGGACAGTTGGCGCGCTGCTACAGCGGGGCGATCAGGTGAGACGGCAATCGAGGCAACCTATTCTCATACCGTGACCGACTGGCTCGAACTGCAGCCCAACATCCAGTATGTCATAAACCCGTCTTCCAATCCGGCGGTCAATGATGCTATTGCGTTTGGACTTCGGGTCGCGATTGCGCCCTGAGCAATGCGCAACGAGAAGACGCTCCATGACGCCTTCAAAACTAAAGCGCTTTTTTGTGCTCCCAAACAAGCGGGGAGTCATCACTCACTGCCGGGTATTCTCAGCGCTGAATGGAGATTCCCGCGCCGATACCAAACCAGTCGGTTCACTGGCCAGCCTTCAATATCGACAATCCCTGATCCGAAATAATGACTTGCATTAGGTCCTCTGCAATCACTAATGGGCCATCATAATTGGTCCGGGTGCGGGTGATGACCTCGCTAATCGGAGGGAGCCCAAGCAAAACCATATGCGAATAGACTGCAAGATTTGGCGCGGCATCGCGAAAAATGATGCCGGCATCTTCGGGGCTGGTATGATGATTCAATATCGTCTGGATCGCCGGCTTCTCTGCCAGTTCCGGTGTCGACATTCCCAGCTCGTGGATCAATAGATCGACTCCCTTGCCATATTTGACGAGCGTTCGGTCATATTTGGTGTCGCCACTGAACACGACTGACTTGCCCTTATAGTCGACACGATAGCCGCTTGCGGGCTTGATTTTTTCACCATGCAAGACAGGGAAGATTGTGACCTTGACGCCGTTTTTATCGAAGATCACACCTTCTTCCATCTCATGCACATCGATCTGCGTTGCTATCTCGGGAACATTTTCGTCGAGCATGCGTGTATCAATGTCAGACTTGTGGGCAAGTCGCAGTCCATCAGCTAGCCGCTTCGTGCCAGCCGGTCCATATAACTGAAATGGCTGCACGCGCCGACGCAATGAACCACCTTTGATGAAGCCTATTGTAAACAGGTCAGCAAGGCCGTTGACATGGTCCGAATGGAAATGGGTTAGAAAGACCGCATCGATTTTTCCTGGTGGCACGCCAGCTTGCTGCAATCTTATTGATGTGCCGCGGCCCGCATCAATCAGGATGTTTAACCCACCGGCCTGCACGAGGTTCGCCGCGCCAAACCGGTTAGGCTTCAGCGATGGTGTTCCCGTACCGAGTGTGGTGACGACCAGATTGGAATCATCGGCGGTCTGTGCCAGGGCCGGGGCAGATAATGCCGCAAACAACAGCAAAATTGAAACTGCCAGAATTGCGTATATTCGGAAGGTGAAGTGGCTTCCCCTGTCAAAGTCAGCCGATGGACTTGCGTAGGGTGTCAAAGCCATTCTCCTCTTGACCGGCGTTGTCGCAGCGAAAAACCTTAAACTATTTCCAGAAAAAGCCCTTCTTTTTAGCCTTTCTGCGGCGGCGCCACATATCATAATAGACCCATATGCCGGATACAGACAGGAACAGCAGGATGATGCTTGCCAGCATAATGACGATTAGTCCGGTCATCCCGTAATATTTGCCGCTGTGCAGCAGGATGAAAATCGTACGGACCGTGCGTGGGGGTTTTTCGACATAGGTTACGTTCCCGCTTTTGCCATCGATGGTTACGCTCGGTCCGCGGCGTTTGTTGGTCAGCGCCTTGGCTTCCCAGCTGCCGCCCTTGTAGGAGATTTCGATCTTCTGAAGAGGGAAATCGGGTCGTTCGGCCTTGGCAGTTTCCAGCGCGCTATCGACGGCAGCGAGGATTTCAGCGCGTTCAGGCGCTGTCCGCTCAAGTGGTCGTTCCGGCCCGCCATCTGCTGCATGCTGGATTTCAACGGCCTGCAGGTAGAGTCCCGTTACGATGACAGCGATCAGAAATATAATAAGTGGAAAACTCACCCAGCGGTGATAACGGCGCATCATAGATATTGTCCCCGATCCTTACAGTGAAAAGAGCGGCCCGTGCCCCTCTTTGAACGAAAGTCAGCCAAGCAAACTCAACCGATTGCTTTCAGACCCTTCATGGGATACCAACAGAGTTCAAGTGCAGGAAGATTATATAATCTTTTTGAATATAACTGTTTTTTTGTTCTGATAGGGTCGTTGTGGATTTCAAGCTGTTAAACTGTTTTGTTGCTGCTGCCGATGAACTGCATTTTGGCTGCGCTGCGAGGTACCTTGACATGCAGCCTTCAGCTCTAGGCCGAAATATCAGGCTTCTGGAAGAGGAGTTGGGAGTTCGACTATTTGAACGGTCCACCAGAAATGTGAAGTTAACTCAAAGTGGGTACAAGCTCTTGGGAGAAGTAAAAGATCTCCTTGCGAGCGCGGAAAATGTTTTTGCCAAAGCCCGGGAAACATCTCATGCTGAAGACCGCGTGTTCCGCATTGGTGCGATTGACAGCGCAGCGACAGGATTGCTCCCGGAGCTGGTCCATGATTTCAAGGAAGTCGCTCCGGAACTCGAACTTGCATTGATCGAGGACAAGACCGCCAAATTACTCCCGCGTATGCAGTCGGGCGCGCTTGATATAGCATTTGTCCGCCCGCCAGCAGCAACACGGCCGCAGTTTGAATTTGAGCATTTGCTATATGAACCGACAGTGGTAGCTCTTTCCAAAGGGCATGCTTTGACCAAAAAGAGCGCGATCCATGTCGAGGATCTAAAAGATGTTCCTTTGATTGTACCATCGCCGCGCAACAGGCCGCACAGTTACCACCTGACTATGAACCTGTTCAACCAAGCTGGACTAAAACCTGTCATTGCGCAGCAGGCCGAGGAAAAACAGACAATCGTAAACTTGGTAGGAGCTGAAGTCGGTGCCGCGCTAGTCCCCCAATGGACGAGCCGTATTGGGGTAGACCAAGTAATTTACCGCCCGCTGGTCGATGCAAAAGGCGATGCGGTAAGCGAATTGCCGCTGGCGTTGGCGTGGGTCGCAGGAACAAAGGACAGCTATCGCGACAAGCTGGCTGAAATCGTCCGCAACAACCTTGCGCGGTATGATAACTCCGGCAACATTTGATGATCTTATAAGTTTTCGCTACAGTTGATTGTATTGAAATTTTACATAATAACGGCAGGTATTGCCTTGCCGACTATACGCGATAAGCTCGCCGGATAATCCTGTTTTTGATAAAAATGACGGAATTCAAGGAGAGAGATCATGAAACTAATAGCTGGCGCGCTCGCAATAGCCGTAGTCGCAACAGCGGCTCTGGCGACAGATGCAAATCCAAACGGTACAGCGGCCGCGGACCCCATGACGGTACCCGCCGGAACTTACCAACTTGACAGCAGCCATATCGGTATAGCGGCTCGAGTGGATCATTTGGGATTCTCAAATGTTGCCGTTCGCTTCGACAAGGTGTCTGGCAGCCTGAATTGGAACCCTGACCAGCCTGCTTCGTCGTCTGTCGATATCGCCATCGACACAGCATCGCTGGACTCAGGTTGGCCCGCTCGAGACAAACATCTCAAAAGCGCCGATTTCTTTGACGCTGAGCAGCATCCCAGTGTGAGCTTCAAGGCGAACAGCCTTGATCGGACAGGTGACAGTACAGCCACAGTTCCCGGCGAGTTGACCTTGCTCGGTATCACGCAACCAGTCACATTGCATGTCGCGTTCAACAAGCATGGCAAGGGCAGGCGCGGCGAGGACCGGATCGGTTTTTCAGCCAAAACGAGCATAAAGCGAAGCGATTTTGGGATGAAGACTGGTTTGCCAGCAGTTGGCGATGTCGCGGATATAGCGATTGAGGCCGAATTCCTGAAGAAGTAGCCCGGCCTACTGCGGATTGCCTATAGCTAGTTTCTGACCAGAGTGATGGTCTATCCACGACTACCGACGGATTGACCAAAGCTGTGTTGACCCTTTGCCGGACCCACCGATATCGCGATATTGAACAGTAAGGTCTGTCCCTATTTATTTCATATTTTTATATAATGACTTCAAGATTGCATCAAATTAGTAATGTGTCATAATTATTCTTTACCGCGGATGCACAAATGAGTTTCTACCTGTGCTTCCTAGGTCAGCCCCAAAAAAGGGGTAGGAGAGGCATTATGTTATCACCGAAAATGGGACATTTGTGCTTGGCCGCCCTTACGGCTGGAGCCCTTTTTGCCTGTAACATGCCCGCCCCCAACGCAGGCAAGTCGGTGAATGCGGAGGCTGTTGATCACCGGGCGATTGGTCTGGCTGCGGCAGCGACGGATTTTCCAGGCCTTTCCAGTCTTTGCGGTGATCCCTCTCCCCTCCTCGACCGGGCACGCGTCACCGCGCGGCCTTGGCGAATGCCCGGCAGCGTTCCGGCGGCGCGTGTTTTCGACAATCTCTATTTCGTGGGGAACCAGTTCTCTTCGGCTTGGGTCGTGAAGACGAACGCCGGACTGATTCTTATCGATGCCTTGATGAACGACAAGGAAGTCCAGCGCGATATTGAAGGTGGTCTTGTCAAGCTGGGCCTTGACTCAAATGATATTCGCTACCTGATTGTCAGCCACGGTCACGGAGATCATAGCGGCGGAGCGGCCTATCTTGGCAAGAAATATGATCCCAAAGTCATAATGTCCCGGACTGACTGGGAAACGAGCCAGGATGCAGAGCGCGGTATGCAGCTACCGGGCTGGAATGATGTACCGCAGCCGGCAATTCTGGTCGACGATGAATATGATCTCACGCTGGGTGACACCACGATCAAGCTGGTTGTGACTCCGGGTCATACCCTCGGCACGGTGTCAACAATCTTGACGGTCAACGACGGTGCAGCAAGTCACAAGGCGGTCCTATGGGGCGGAACCGGATTTAATTTCGGGCCAAAGGCAGCCCAATATGAGGCCTATTCAAAATCGGCCTTTGCGATGCGGCAACGGGTGCAGGATGAGAATATCTCTATATTTCTCTCCAATCACGTCCGGCGCGATCAGACCGACAAGAACATCACGGCATTGGCCGACCGAAAGGAAGGCGAATCACATCCATTTGTTTCAACGCCCCAGCGCACATCGAAAGCCTTCACGGTTTTTGGAGAATGCGCGCTGGCACAGCTTGATGCGCTGAGGGCGGGGAAATCCGAATAGTGAAATAAAAAAGTTTTTGGGAGGAATAAAATGAATTTGAAAAACAAGATACTCGGTGCAACGGCGTTGACTATTGCTTCGATGGCTGTGGCTGCACCAGCGATGGCTCAAGATCAGACAGGAAATGCTGACGAAGCATCTTCTGAAGCAACTTCTCGCGATAGTGTCATTGTGGTTACAGGCTCGCGGATTCAAAGGCAGGACTATGTTTCGGCAAGCCCTCTTGTAACGACCGACATCGAAGCTTTTACCGATTCCGGTCGCCCTACGGTCGATGACTTCCTGAGAGACCTTCCTCAATTTGGCCCTGGCACTGGCGACTTCAGTAATGACAGCAACAGCGGAACGGCTGGTCGAGCAACCCTCAACCTGAGAAACCTTGGCGCGAAGCGTAACCTTGTTATTCTGGACGGTAGGCGCCTGATCTCATCTGGCACTGATGGTGCGATCGACATCAACACCATCCCATCTATGGCGATTGGCAGTATTGAAGTCATAACGGGTGGCGCATCGGCGACTTATGGTTCGGATGCATTGGCCGGCGTCGTCAACTTTAAGACGCGTACCGATTTGGACGGATTTGAAGTTACTGCGCAGCTTACCAGTATCGATCAAGCGGGCGAGAACAGCTATCGTGTCGGTGGTGCTTTCGGAACTGACTATGCGGATGGTGATGGCTATCTGCTGGTGTCTGCAGAATATACTGATCGTGGTGGTGTGCGGCTGGTTGACAGGCCTTTCTTCGCAGCTGCGCCTCAGGCCAGTAGCTTTACACCTTATGGCACGTTCCGCGCCGGTCGTGCAGGGCTTGTCTCTCTCGACAACAATGGCGACCTATTCAACGCCAGTAACATAAACAGAGCGGCAGGTAGCGCACCGTTCACCGACCCCGTTGCATCACCGCTGATTGTCGATGGCAACGGCACTCTGCGTTACTGCGGTCAGTGCGAGAACTTCCTGCAGGTGCCGCTCGAGCAGCTGAATGTCTATGCCAAAACCGAGCTGAATATCAGCGACAACACTTCGCTTTATGGCCACATTCTTTATGCGAACTCGACTGCATTCAACGAGGGTGCTCCGCCGATTTCAGCCGGAATTTGGGGTGTAACCATCCCCAATGGCCACCCTTCGATTCAAGGGAATGCTGATCTGCTCGCATTGGCGGGTACGAATGATATCGAGAACTATCAGGTGCGCTTCACGCAAGCTGGTGGCCGGATTTACAACACGGAAAATGAAGTTCGGCAATTCCTTGTAGGGGCGAAAGGTCAGGTTGGTGACCGCGATCTGAACTGGGACGTCCACATTTCATTGGGCGAGACCGAAACAGTCGACCGCACAATTTCGGGTTCGGTCAATTTTGCCGAAGTTCAACGAATTGTCGATTCAACCGATGCAGCTGGCAATTCGCCTCTGTGCGCCGGAGGTTTCAACCCATTCGGTGACACCATGCCGCTTTCTGCAGACTGCTTGGCTTTCGTTTCGCGTACTCCTGTCAATACGACCAAGCTCGACCAGTTCGTTTTTGAGGCCGTGCTTGAAGGTGCGTTGTTTGAAATGGGAGGAGGCGACGCTCGCTTCGCCCTTACCGCAAATTACCGCGAAAATGATTACAGCTTCATCCCTGACCCTGATATTGCAACGGGTAGTCTTGCTAACCTAGCCAGTGCAGCAGCGACCCAAGGCGATGTGACGGTCAAAGAGCTTGCCGCTGAGCTATTCTTTCCACTGGTCACAGGCGAAGGGTTTTTGCGCGAGCTGAACCTTGGTCTTGGCGCACGTATCTCCGACTATGATCCGGCTGGAACAACGGGAACGTTCAAGGCAGAGATCGACGCACGTATTGGCGAAGCTCTGTTGCTCCGCGGCGGATATCAGCGTGCTGTTCGCGCGCCGAATGTCGAAGAATTCTTCCGCGCAAGCCTTCTCAGGGTGCAGCCATTCGCTGACCCATGTAGCTCTCGGTTCAGGGGGCCGCCCGCTGGTACTCCTGAGGCTATTGGTATAGCCTCACTCTGCGGCGCCCAGCTTGCAGACCCAAGATACACTCAGGGTGGTTCTTCTGGGCCGACCATCACAAACGGTAACCCAAATCTGGTACCTGAGAAAGCGAATACATTCACTTTCGGCGCCGTGCTCGATTTCAACCTGGGCGCGGTGGATGTTCAGATCACGGGTGATTACTACACAATCGATATTGAAGATGCGATTGAGACGCTGAGCGCTGCACAGGTCTTTGTACAGTGCTTCAACCTCGATGGTGTGGCAAACACGACATATGATCCAAACATTTTCCAGTGTCAGCAAATCACTCGTACGATCTTCGCACCTGCGGCGACTTCGTTCGACATTGAGCCGATAAACCAGCCGGTACTGAACCTGGGTGGGATCAAGACTTCAGGCATCGACTTGACGACAAGCATCAATATTCCCATTGATTTTCTTGGCGAGAATGGCGGTATCAGGTTCAACTCGATCGTGAACTTCCTGCTGGAGCATGAAATCCAATCTTTCCAAGGCCTGCCCTTTGTCGATTTTGCGGGCACAGTCTCGGCTGTTGATGGCTTCCCGGATGTGAAGATGTTCAATTCGTTGACCCTCAATGCTGGGCCAGTGAGCGTCACCGGTATTTGGCGCCATATCGGAGGCATGGAAGATCGCGATGGTCTCGTGAACACTGGCATGGTCACCGAGATTGAGGCGTTCAACTACTTCGATCTTTCGGCCAGCGTCGAGTTCTTGGATAGGTTCGAAGTGTTTGGCGGCATCAACAATATCGGGAACAAGACGCCGCCCCAAATTGGTGGACCTCCTGGTGGTGCCGTGTTCGCGAATACGAACCAAGGTTTCTACGATACTATTGGCCGCACCTTCTTCTTCGGTGTAAAGGCAAAATTCTGATCGTCATGCAGTGCGGGAGTGTCGCTTTTTAAGGCATTCCCGCCACTTCATGATCCAGGCTAGCTTAGTGAAAGGAAATCCCTCACCGACTAACGAACAATCGGTTTCGCGCCGGTGGATATTGGGTGGCCTGGGTTCCTTCGCAATTTTGAGGCCCAATTCTGTTCTAGCAGGGAACAGGCGAGCGGAAACTGGTTTGCCTACGCTCGCGGATCTCGCTGAACGCTTCCCCCCCCAATACCCGCAGTTCAAAACGGCGCTTGAAGTGGTGGCGGAGGTTGGCGAGTCGATTGAAGTTGGTGATGGGCCGAAGGGCCGACGACGCATTGTCCCCATTATAGGCGGTGCGTTTCGTGGTCCCGGCCTCTCCGGAAAAGTTCTTTCTGGCGGAGCAGATCGCCAGACCTTTCGCGCTGACGGTATTCGCGAACTCGACGCGATATACGAGTTACAGGCAGATGATGGCACTGTGCTAATGGTACGCAATCGTGCAGTTGTGGATGATCAGAAGCCATTATCGAGAAAGACACGATATGTTCGTTCGGTTGTACGAGTTACTGCGCCCAAAGGATCGTATGACTGGTTGAACCGGCGAGTGTTGATTGGAACACTCGACAGCTTGCGGCCAGAAAAACCGGCCGTATTCTTACGGTTTTTCGTGTTGGAATAAAACGATTCGTGCTTGTCGGTAGTTTGGCTGATTGGGCAAATAGGGGAGAGGAAGAATGGCAGCAAGTGAAGTGTCGGCGGTGGGGTCGGACCCCAGGGTTACACTCGGCCAGTCCAGCATGCGCGTTCGCCAACTGCTGGCTATCGCTATGTGCGTGGCGCTCAATGCGCTCGATGGATTCGACGTATTGTCGATCAGCTTCGCTTCTCCCGGTATTGCAGACGAGTGGGGAATTAATCGCGCGGCTCTCGGAGTGGTTCTGTCGATGGAACTGTTTGGCATGGCGGTTGGCTCGGTTTGGCTGGGGCAAGTCGCCGACAAAATCGGTCGCCGCCCCACAGCGCTGGGGTGTCTTACGGTCATGGCTTTGGGAATGTATAGCACCTCGCAAGTCGAGAGCATCACGGTACTCTCGGCAACACGGCTATTTACCGGGCTAGGTATTGGCGGGATGCTGGCGGTGACCAACGCGTTTGTTGCCGAACACAGCAATGATCGTTGGCGCGGTGCAGCCGTAGCGATAATGGCGGCTGGATACCCAATGGGGGTTATATTGGGCGGTTCGGTAGCAAGCCAGCTCTTGGCCATCGGCAGCTGGCGCGACATCTTTTTGCTTGGTGCAGCTGCTACGGCATTCTTTATTCCGTTGGTTGTTTTCTTGCTTCCTGAATCAGTAAACTCGGTTTTGCAGCGCCGCCCCCCTGATGCGCTGGCCCGCGTCAACAAGAGCCTCAAGGCTTTGGGGCATTCTCAGATCTCGGAATTGCCGGCACCTGATCCCGTGCAGCGCAAGTCAGGCGTGCAAGAATTGTTCAGCGGCGGAATGAGCCGGATAACGCTGCTGCTTACGGGCGCGTACTTCCTTCACATCATGACGTTCTATTTCATCATTAAGTGGGTTCCGAAAATTGTTGTTGACATGGGGTTTGATCCCTCTTCTGCCGGCGGTGTCCTTGTCTGGGCGAATGTAGGAGGACTCGCTGGCAGCCTGCTATTTAGTGTCCTGACTCTCCGTTATTCGATCAAGGCGCTGGTCATGGCAGCCTTGGTCGCATCAACCGTGATGGTTACCGTCTTCGGCATGGGACAGGCCGATCTCTTTGGATTGTCGCTCGCCGCTGCAGCAGGCGGATTCTGTACAAATGCAGGCGTAGTAGGCCTTTACGCGCTGATCGCCCACTCCTTTCCGACAGCCGTTCGGGCTGGTGGCACAGGCTTCGTCATCGGTATGGGCCGTGGAGGCGCCGCTTTGGCACCGATTGTTGCAGGGGTTCTGTTCCAGACCGGCCTATCGCTACCGGTTGTGGCCGCCATTATGGCTTCCGGTTCGGCGATTGCAGCGATTGGATTGATCTGGTTGCCAAAGCCCAAAGACACCTAACTGGATTATCCATCGTTTATCGCGGTAGCGTAACCGCCAACGAAACGCTATTGACCATAACTGTTATGATGTATTACATAACAGTTATGGATTTTGAGTCGGCCGCCAGAAAGTCGATTGCGGATTGGCTGACTCCGTATCGAACGGGAGGAAGATGTCATGTTGACTGAGTTAAAAGAAAAGCAAAGAAAGTCACTTTTGCAGACCAGCGCTCTAGCCTTTGCGTTGATTAGCATTTCCGCGGTAGCGACACCAGCTTCGGCGCAGAATACTGGCCAGGAAGCGAGCGATGATGAAGATTCTAACGTTATCGTGGTCACGGCGCGACGCCGCGATGAGAATCTTCAGGACACTCCGATCGCGATTTCCGCCTTTTCCGGCGAAACATTAGAACAACGTCAGATTGTGAACACCCAGGACCTTGAAAAAATAACACCCAACCTTCAGTTCAAACCAGCCGGACAGCTTTCCGGGAATAGCGCTGCATCGGTTGTGTTCATTCGCGGCATTGGTCAGCTTGACCCTACAGCCGCCGTTGATCCCGGCGTCGGTATTTATGTTGACGAAGTCTATGTCGGTCGCGCAGTGGGCGGGACCATCGATTTTGGTGATATTGCCGGTGTCGAAGTTCTTCGCGGTCCACAGGGGACACTTTTTGGCCGCAATACCATTGGTGGCGCAGTTCTTGTTCGTACACAACAACCGATACTCGGAGAATTCTCGGGCAAGGCGCGGGTCCGCGTCGGTGACGATGACCTTTATGAAGGCTTTGCCGCTCTCAACATTCCGCTCGGTGACATGCTTGCCACAAGAATTTCCGGCGGGCTTCGCAAAAGAGATGGCTATGTGAGAAGAGTTTTCGATGGTGTCGATCTGGGCAATGACGACAGTTTCAGCGTCAATTTCGGCCTGAAATGGGAACCGTCGGATGAGTTCGAGCTGTTCTTGCGTGGTGACTATAACAAGCGTGACGAGAATGGAGCGCCATTCACCTTTGCCGAGATCAACGAAAACGCCCCAGTGCCTGCGATTGTAAGTGTGGCCGCTGGGTGCCCTGGCGCGACCATTCCTTTCGCACCGTTGATGCCTGGCGACCCACGCTTTGGCGCACCATTCGTCCCTGCAGCTGCTGACGCACGATGCGCTAATGATGCCCAGGCGCTTGATGACTTCACCAATGGCGGATCAGCCTTCGTGACAAGTGAATCCGAAGTCTGGGGAATCGCCGGAACCGCTATCGCGAGACTGACCGACGAGATCACGCTCAAATCGATTACATCCTACCGCGAAACATCGTCACGCGGCGCCCGCGATCCCGACAACACGCCGCTGGACCTGATCTCGACAGATCTCGCAACCGATTCACAGCAATTCAGTCAGGAAATACAGTTCCAGTTTGATTTCGGAAACTTCAACGCAATTCTCGGCGGCTATTATTTCAACGAAACCACGCTGGAAGAAATTACCGTTCCGCTGGCATTCCCACCCGCGCCACCGTTCATTGCATCGCTTCTGGCTGGCGGACCGGGTTCCCGCGATTTGCAGATTTCTGACCTAGAGACAGACTCCATCGCGATCTTTGGCGAGGCATCGATTGAAGTTGCAGATGGTCTGGAGATTTCGGGCGGCCTTCGTTATACCAAGGACAGGAAAACCTATCTGGGTAATGTCCAGAATATCTTTCCGGCAACATTACCCAATCCCGATCCGCTGGCAACGCTCGCCATTCTCGAAGGGGGACCGCTGTTTCTTTTCTACAGGCCCTTCAAAGATTCATTCTCTGCGCTGACCGGCTCGGCCAGCATCCGATACAGTTTCAATGACGAAGTCAGTGCTTATGCATCCTTCGCGCGAAGCTTCAAGTCTGGCGGTTTCAACACGCGGTATAACGCGCCGCCGCCGGGTTTTGTGCCTGTTTCATTCGACGAAGAAAGCGTCAACAGCTACGAAGTCGGCGTAAAAATGAACTTCGGCGACGTCCGGATCAACGCTGCGGTATTCCAGGCAGACTATGAGGACATTCAATTGATTTTCAGACAAGGTGTTGTGCCGCTGCTCTTCAATGCTGGTAAGGCGCGCTATCGCGGTGCAGAGCTAGAGCTCAGTTATCGTCCGGCATGGGGACTGGTATTTGATGCAAGTCTCAGCCACCTTGATGACGATATCAGTTCGGTTACACTGGTTCCGGGTGCGACTGCTACAATCGCGCCGGGAGATGAATTGCCGCTGACTCCTTCGTTCCAAGGCAGTTTTGGTGTCGCCTATCCGTTTGAATTGGGCGGCGGCCTTTTGCTCACTCCGAGGTTTGATGGTACATACAGTTCTGCCGTGTCCTTCATAACCGGCAGCGTCCCTTCCATTGCACAGGATGGATATTTTACCGCCGATGCCACCCTTTCGCTGGAAGACGAAGATAATGGCTGGAAGCTTACTGCAGGTGTCAAAAATCTGTTCGATGAGCGGTACCTGATACAGGGTAATGCCTCGCTCGCAACGCTAGGTTATGCGGAGCGCATATTTGCACGGCCCCGCAACTGGTATGTCCAGCTTTCCTACGATTTTTAGATTGATCGCTCTCCCAAGAAGCCTCCCGCTGGCATGCTGGTCGGCGGGATTTTTTGGCCGTCAAAGCTTGAAGGTCCGCGTGTCCGCTATTCTGACCAGAGTGCTTTTAGTGCCGGAACGAAATGGTCACGATGCTCTTCGGGAATACGGGCCATGAGCCGGTCTTCGTGCAATTTTAGGATTTCCTTGACGTCGCCGCAAATGTTGGTGCCCTTTTCGGTTAAATTCAGAGCGAATGACCGGCCATCCAGTGCATTTCGGGATATATATCCCGACTTTTCCAATCGCGAGACCAGCGATACCATATTGGCCCGTTTGATCGCCACTATCTGGCCCAACGCACTGGGGGTTATTCCGGGATTCGCTTCAATCTGCACCAGTATCGTCGCATCTGCCCGACGCAAATTCAGTGGTGCGAGACGCTCGGCCAACCTTCCCAGCATTTTGGCCGATGCGCGGCTGAGCGCATATCCGGGAAAATTCGCAAGAGCATCCTTCATATCTGCGACCTAACAAACGCTATTGAACATAGCAACATATATTATTATGTAATATAACAATAGGAGAGATTCGATGAAATTTGAAAGGATCAGCCCCGTCACCGGCGAAGTAGCGTCAAGCGCAGAGGCTATGCAGGCCGGTGATATGGATGCCATTTGTGAACGTGCAAATGCCGCTTTCTCTGAATGGTCGATCATGGGTCCAAACGCACGCCGAGCAATCCTGATGAAGGCCGCCGATGCCTTGGAGGCGCGCAAGGACGATCTGGTGGATGCCATGATGGGGGAGATCGGCGCGACCATGGGTTGGGCTATGTTCAACATCGACCTAGCCGTAGGCATGATCCGCGAAGCCGCGGCGCTTACTACCCAGATTAGCGGCGAAGTCATTCCCTCGGACAAACCGGGCTGCCTTGCCATGGCCCTGCGCGAACCGGTTGGCGTAATCCTGGGTATTGCTCCCTGGAATGCGCCCATTATCCTGGGCGTACGCGCGATCGCAGTACCCTTGGCATGCGGCAACAGCGTCATCTTAAAGGCAAGTGAAGTCAGTCCAAAAACGCACATGCTAATTATTGAAGCATTTGCCGAGGCCGGCTTTCCCGATGGCGTGGTCAACTATGTGACCAATGCCCCGGAAGATGCCGGAGATGTTGTTAGCGCATTGATCGATAACCCTGCCGTCAAGCGAGTGAATTTTACCGGCTCGACAAATGTTGGCCGGATCATTGCAAAAAGAGCAGCCGAAAATCTGAAACCCTGTGTTCTCGAACTGGGCGGGAAGGCGCCTCTGGTGGTACTAGAGGATGCCGATCTCGACGAAGCTGTGAAGGCAGCAGCCTTTGGCGCCTACATGAATCAAGGCCAGATATGCATGTCGACAGAACGGATCATTGTGGTGGACGCCGTAGCGGATGAGTTTGCTGACAAATTTGCCGAAAAAGTCAGTACGCTCAAGGCCGGTGATCCGCGCGAGGGTACTGCGCCATTGGGCGCGCTGATCGATCCCAAGTCGGTCGATCATGTCAACAGCCTGATCGATGATGCCATCGGGAAAGGCGCAAGCCTGATCGCCGGGGGGAAAGGTGACAGCGTCGTTATGTCAGCGGCAGCGATCGATGGCGTAACCAAAGATATGAACATCTATAGCGAGGAAAGTTTTGGTCCTGTCGTTGCCATCATCCGCGCAAAGGATGAAGCTGATGCCATTGCTCTCGCAAATGACAGTGAATATGGGCTGAGCGCTTCGGTATTCACCCGCGATACAGCCCGCGGCCTCGGCGTCGCCCGCCAGATCAAATCAGGCATTTGCCATGTTAATGGCCCAACCGTACACGACGAAGCACAGATGCCTTTCGGCGGCGTTGGCGCCTCCGGTTATGGCCGTTTTGGCGGCAAGGCCGGTATCGACAGTTTCACTGAACTGCGCTGGATCACCGTAGAGACTCAACCCGGACATTATCCAATCTAAGGAACTTGATATGACTATTGACTCTGAAGAACTCGGCACCGTAGCCTATGAAATCAACGTCGGCATTGCCTGGGTGAAATTTAATCGCCCCGAGAAGCGCAACTGCATGTCGCCGCGCCTGAATCGGCAGATGATGCGTGTACTCGATGAATTGGAATTCAACGATGAAGTAGGCGTGTTGGTCCTTACCGGCGAGGGAACCGCCTGGTCGGCCGGTATGGATTTGAAGGAATACTTCCGTGAAACCGAAGCACAAGGACTGCACGGCACCCGTCAGGCACAGCGTGAAGCCTACAGCTGGTGGCAGCGTCTGCGTTGGTATCAGAAACCAACCATCGCGATGGTCAACGGCTGGTGCTTCGGCGGTGGCTATGGCCCGCTATTTGCGAGCGACCTCGCTTTTTGCGCCGATGATGTGCAATTTGGACTTTCTGAAATCAACTGGGGCATCCTCCCCGGCGGCGGCGCATCCAAAGTGATTGCTGAATTGACCGGATTCCGCAATGCTATGTATCATGCGATGATGGGCGAAAATATTGATGGCAAAAAGGCTGCTGAATGGGGCCTGGTTAACGAGTCAGTTCCAGCGACGGAACTGGAGGCGCGGGTGACAGAAGTGGCAAAAGTGCTGCAGGAGAAAAATCCGGTCGCATTGAAAGCAGCCAAAGATGCAATCCGGCGGGTCCGCGAAATGACCTATGACAACGCACAAGATTATCTGATCCGTGCTCAGGAAGCGGCTAACAGCTACGACAATGAAGGCCGCAAGGAAGGTATTCGCCAGTTCATCGACGAAAAGAGCTACAAGCCGGGGCTTGGCGCTTATGACAAGGAAAAAGTCAAGAGCTAGACCGAATGCTGGACTATGTTGCAACCCATGGCCGGGCGTGGGAAACTGCGCTGGCACTCGTTGATCTGGAAAGTGGCCGACAATGGTCTTGGGCGGAGTTTGACCGGGCAGTAAATCGCGTTGCGCACTGGTTGATTGGCCAACTTGGATCAACATCCGGGGAGCGGGTTGCAACAATTGCGAAAAACTGCGCGGAAATGATTCTACTGCAATTTGGTTGCGTCAGGGCTGGCGCGATTTTTGTTCCCTTGAACTGGCGTCTGGCGGCACCTGAAATTTCCAGACTCATTGATGACGCCACGCCAGCAATGCTGTTTACCGATCCCGACATGAAAACTGACGATTTCAAAGGCGCCCAGCATTTGCTGGGCGATCTTGAGGGGATGACGGCGGATCTTGGGGGAGATTCGCCGTCATTATACGCGCGGCAATCATGGGATGCACCAACGACCTTGCTCTACACGTCCGGCACCAGCGGCACACCCAAAGGCGTGATGATCAGCGAAGAAAACGCCTATTGGGGTTCAACCAACTTTCTACTGGGCAATGGCGTGTCGCAGAACAGTGTTTTCCTATGCGACATGCCACTTTTCCACACGGCAGGTTTGTTCGCCAATTCACGCACTCCCATCCTCGCGGGCGGCACATTACTGATCTCACAAGGATTCGACCCCGAAAAGACGCTGTCACGACTTTCCGATCCCGAACTCGGAGTCACCCACTATTTTTCAGTGCCGCAAATGGCGCAAATACTGTGGAACCAACCCGGTTTCGAGCCGAAAAAACTGGCTACGCTCCAAGTTTATGCAACGGGCGGCGCACCCAATCCCGCAGCGCAGATTACACGCTTTGTCGATGCCGGGGTCCCCATGTCGGATGGCTTCGGAATGACCGAAACCTGTTCTAATTTTGGTATGCCGGTTGCCGACGGCGAGTTGCTGAAAGCAAAGGCTGGATCAATTGGATTGCCTTATGTTGCACTGGAAGCGCGCATCGTGGATGACGCTGGCACTGATGTTCCTGTCGGTGAGGTTGGCGAACTATGGTTGCGCGGACCAACAATCACACAAGGTTACTGGAACCTACCCGACACAACGGGAGAAGCTTTTGAAGCCGACTGGTTCAGGACGGGAGATGCTGCGCGCTGCGATGAAGATGGCTTCTTTTTCCTCGTTGACCGCAAAAAAGATATGTTCATTTCCGGCGGTGAGAATGTCTATCCCGCTGAAGTGGAAGCAGCGATTGCCGAGTTGCCTGAGGTCGCCGAGTGCGCGGTTATCGGCGTAGCCGACGAACAATGGGGCGAAGTTGGGCGTGCCTTTGTGATTCCTGTTGCCGGAAAAAATCTGATCGAAGAAGCGGTGATCGCGCATTGTAACGAACGGTTGGCGAAGTTCAAAGTACCGAAATCCATTGTGCTGACGGAAAGCATCCCCCGAACCGGTTCTGGCAAAGCGCTAAAACACGTCCTGCGTGAACAGACCCTCACCGAAGCATAAACGGTTAGCTCAGCCCGAGGAGCCGGGCAGCGTTCTCCTTCATAATACCGGGCATGATTTCGACCTTGAACCCGACGTTCTTGGCCGCCTCAATCCATTTGGCCGGATGAATGAGCGGAAAGTCCGAACCAAACAGCATCTTCTCTTTCAGCTGTGTATTGGCATATTGGACAATCTGCGGCGCGAAATATTTCGGGCTCCGCCCGGACAGGTCAATGAACACATTTTCCTTGTGGAGCGCCATCGATAGGTTTTCATCCACCCATGGCCAGCTGGGATGTGCTAGGATGATCTTCATATCGGGGAAATCGACTGCGACATCATCGACCAGCATCGGTTGACCCCATTTTAAGTGGACACCGCCACCACCGCGCATGCCCGTTCCCATGCCGGAATGGCCAGTGTGAAAAATGGCTGGCAGTTTAAATTCGTTTATCACTTCATAGATTGGGTAGCCGGTACGATCCGCAGGATGGATATCCTGCAGGATATTGTGGAATTTGAATCCTTGCACGCCATGATTTTCGATGAGATCACGGGCCTCTCGTGCGCCCATTTTTCCCTTGTGCGGATCAATCGAGGCAAAGGGAATGCAGATGTCATCATTTTTGGCGGCAAATTCGGCGATCTCGTAGTTGCTGACGCGCTTCGCGCCCAGGCCGCTTTCGCAATCGACGGTGAAAATGCAAAAAGCAATTTGCTGCTCGCGATAGATGTCGGCGATCTCTGGCATTTTGGGTCGTTCGCGCGGGGCTTTGAAATAGGCGGAAGCGGCATCGAAAAATTTGCCCATCACCGGATCTTCAGGATCGTGACAGGACACCTCGGCATGGACATGAACGTCGATGGCCTTAATCTTCGACATTTCGATCATGCCGGATAATCCTCCGTATCAATAGTACCGCGCATCACCTCGGGGTAGCGATGTCCCGACACCGTCTGCTGGTTAATCAGTGAAGCGGCTTTTGCAAGCGCTGTAGCGCTGACAGCGACATTACGGGTTGCAAAATTTTCGCGCAAGTGATCGAGGCTGGTTGTGCCGGGAATGGCGTGGACATGATCGCTCTGAGCCAGTAGCCAGGCGAGCGCGAGCTGGGCCGGTTTCAGATTTTCACTTGTGGCGAGAGCATCAAACTTCTTAATCAGCTCGAGGTTCTTGGGCCAGTTCTCCGCGCTAAAGCGAGGATGTGAACGACGCAAATCTTTTTCTCCCAGCACCGCGGGATCCTTAAACGTGCCGCCCAATACACCCCGGGCGATGGGTGAAAAGGCGATCAATGCAATTCCAAGCTCGCGAGTTGCATCAAGAACACCCAATTCCACATTTCGCGTCCAAAGCGAAAATTCGGTCTGCACGGCCGCCATGGGATGTTCTGCATGAGCCTCGCGAATATGAGTGGCATTCCATTCGGATACCCCATAGGAACCAATCTTGCCCACTTCTTTGGCGCGCACCATCGCGCCGACGCTGTCGGCTACCGGAACCTTGGGGTCAAAACGATGCATATAGAACAGGTCGATGTGATCGGTCCTGAGCCGCTGAAGACTCTCATCAAGCGAAGCGGTGATCGCGACTGGAGAACAGTCGATGCCGCGCCTCTGACCATCGACAATAATACCTGTTTTGCTGGCCAGGAAAAATTCATCGCGCCGATGCATCACCGCTTCGCCAAGCAATTCCTCATTCGCGCCAAGTCCATAAATATTGGCCGTATCGAGATGGTCATAACCAAAATCAAGCGCTTCGTTGAGCAGGCGCAGTTTGTCGCCATGCGCTGGCGGATCGCCGTAGGCCCAGGACAGGTTCATACAGCCCAGGCCTATCGGATTGACAGCTTTTCCATTGATGGAGCGATTGGTCATATTGGCAATCCCACATAATTTTCGGCGATTGATTTCTGTGCAGCCTTACTAGAGGCGATATAATCCAGTTCCGCCAGTTGCATTCGGCGTTCGAATGGCCCGTCTTCAGGAAAGCGGTGCATCAGCTTTGTCAGCGACCAGCTAAAGCGCTCGGATTTCCAGACCCTTGCCAATGCCTTTCCAGAATAGTTCGCGATGCCGTCATTGTCACCGAGATTGAAAAAACCGGCAAGGGCTTCCGATAGATAATGCACGTCAGATGCAGCGAGATTTAGTCCCTTGGCACCAGTGGGCGGGACGATATGTGCAGCATCTCCCGCGAGGAACAAGCTCTCGTGGCGCATAGGTTCAAACACAAAGCTGCGCAGTGGCGCGATGCTCTTTTCTATTGCAGGGCCGCGGGTAATCTTCGCTGCAGCCTGCGGACCGAGACGGATCGCAAGCTCATCCCAAAGTCTGTCATCGCTCCAGTCCTCGACTTTTTCGGTCAGAGGTACATCGATATAATAGCGGCTGCGCGTCTTGCTCCGCATTGAAGCCAGCGCAAAACCGCGCTCGTGATTGGCATAGATCAACTCGTCGTGGCACGGCGGTACATCGGCCAATATGCCAAGCCAGCCAAACGGATATTCGCGCTCATAGGATTGCGCGACATTTTTCGGAATGGCTTGCCGCGATGGACCATGATAGCCGTCGCATCCAGCGATGAAACGCGCGTCGATCCTATGCTCGTTACCGGCCTTATGGTAAGTTATATGGGGCGCATCACTATCGATATCATGCAAAGTAACATCGGCTGCTTCGTAGATAATTTCCAATCCCCGTTCGGGCGCTGCATCCATCAGATCGCGGGTGACCTCGGTCTGGCCGTAAACGGTGACATGCTCTCCTGTCAGACCGAATGTATCGATCCGGATCAGCCTATCGCCATCGGCAAGGCAAAAGCCCTCTTCGAGCAGCCCTTCGCTATTAAGCCGGGCATCAAGGCCGAGCCGGTGGAGTAGATCGGTCGTCGTCCGTTCAAGGACGCCAGCGCGGATACGGCCCAGCACATAATCCGCCGATGCGCGCTCGACTATGATGCAATCAATTCCTTCGGCACGAAGCAAATGGCCGAGCAATAGTCCCGCGGGGCCAGCGCCGATTATGGCGACCTGTGTTTTCACGCCAACTGCTGTTCCAGATCATGCAGCACTTTGTAGCAAGGGAGCACCTGCGCAACGCTAGAATTGGGTTCGCGCCCTTCGCGGACGGAGGCAATAAATTCACGGTCCTGCAATTCGATTCCGTTCATCGACACATCGACCTTGGACACGTCAATCGTCTCTTCCTTGCCGTCCACCAGATCATCATAGCGCGCGATGTACGTGCCGGTATCGCCGATATAACGAAAGAAGGTACCCAGCGGCCCATCATTATTGAAGGATAGCGAGAGCGTGCAAATTGCTCCGCTTTCCGATTTTAGCTGAATCGACATGTCCATCGCAATACCCAGCTCGGGATGGATCGGCCCCTGAATGGCATTGGCCTGCACGATCGGTCCCGCCTGATAAGCGAACAGATCGACGGTATGTGCGGCATGGTGCCAAAGCAGATGGTCGGTCCATGACCGCGCTTCACCTTTGGCATTGATATTCTGACGCCGGAAGAAATAGGTCTGCACATCCATTTGCTGGATGTTAAATTCGCCGTCTTTAATCCTGTTATGCACCCATTGATGCGAAGGATTGAACCGGCGCGTATGTCCGACCATGCAGACAAGGCCGGTTTCCTTCTGCTTTGCCATCACTGCCTCGCTGTCGGCCCAGCTGTCGGCGAGCGGAATTTCCACCTCGACATGCTTGCCCGCATCCATCGCCTTGATCGACTGATCCGCGTGCATTTGTGTCGGAGTGGCGAGGATGACCGCATCTACATCATCGCGTTCCAGCATGGCTTCATAATCGGTGGTAGCAAAACCAACGCCATATTTATCGGCCATGGCCTGTGTCGGCTCCTGACGCCGTCCGACCAAAGCGGTCACCTCCACGCCGTCAATATTTTGCAGTCCATCAAGATGTTTTTCGCCAAAGGCGCCGCCGCCTGCAAGTGCGATTTTCATGGGTTTTTCTCCAGTCCTATAGATTGTCGGGTTGCAGCACGATGTGGCCAACAGCTGTATTGCTGCACGGAATATGATAATGGCGGTGCAGGCATTTTGTGGCTTTCCCCAACGCGCCGCGCATGATCAGCCACATCACCATTTCGATGCCCTCGCTGCCTGTCTCGCGCAGATATTCGATGTGAGGAATATGCCGAGCTGCATCACTTTCGCCGATCATTAGGTCGAGAAACTTGTTATCCCATTCGCGGTTCAGCAGGCCCGCACGCGTCCCTTGCAGCTGATGGCTCATCCCGCCCGTGCCCCAGATTTGCACATTCAAATCTTCGGGGAAACTCTCCACAGCGCGCGCGATCGCTTCTCCCAATGCCCAACAGCGATTACCCGACGGCACCGGATAGGTTACAACGTTGACCGCCAGTGGAACGACTCTAACGGGCCAATTGTCAGGCTGACCGAACATCATGCTCAGCGGCACGGTCAGCCCGTGATCGACATCCAGTTCGTTAATGATGGTCATATCAAAATCGTCGAGGATCAAGCTCTGCGCGATATGCCAACCGAGGTCTGCATGGCCCTCAACATCCGGCACCGGACGCGGTCCCCAGCCTTCATCAGCAGGCTTGTAATGCTCGCCGCAACCAATGGCGAAAGTGGGAATGATATTGGCGTCAAAGGCGGAAGCATGATCGTTATAGACTAGGATTATTACATCGGGTCTCTGCTCCGCTTCCCATTTTTTGGTCCACTCATAGCCTTCAAAGATTGGCCCAAAATAATCGTCCAGTGTCTTACCCTGATCGACTGCGACGCCAAGCAAAGGAACATGGCTGGAAGCGACACCTGCGGTTATGCGTGCCATGTCAGTTACCCTCCCTTATCGAGCGATTGCCTTCGGGAGAACGCCCGCCGTTCATCATCATCTCGCGATATTCCGGAAAACTCATGTCGGTCATTGTCGAGACCGCTTCGGCAAAGCTGATGCCATCAGTCGAGAAAATCTTGCTCAGAAAATAGATATTGCCGCCCAGTTCAAGCATTCGATTATAATCGCGATCAAGCACCGCCTGCTTCTGTTCCTCCGACATCGGCCAGTCATCCAGATAGGCATTCTCATCGGCCTTCCAGCGTTCACGATTTTCTGCCCGCATCAGGCTCATCGCAAATTGGTTGAGATGATATCCTTGCCGTGCCTGCGAGGTTGTAAAAACTCGTGTGCCTGGAATATCATCAAATTCTGCGAGATATTCGTGGATATCTTGTTCGCTCATAAATTTCCCTCCGCCTTGCGAATACGATCGATCATCTGCCGCGCCCGCACGCCGCCTTGATCGATGCTATAGGCCAGCAATTTCAGCGATGGGTTGGCTGCAATCGAACGCTGCTGCGCTTCGAGTATTTCCACATCCTCGGCAAACACTCGACTTTGCTGCTGTTTGAATCGAACACCAAAGCCGGGATCATCAATACGGAAGTCTCGCGCCATGCCCCAGAAGTAATGGCTATTTTCTTCGTCTTGCGGAGTCATAAAATCAACCACAAAGCCGCGAACGCCCTGATCATGTTTCTCCAAATTTGCACCTGCATCAACAGGAGCAACACCCACATCGATAATCACAGCCGAGGGCGCGATAAATTCACAGATCTGCCAGCGATCCACTTGACCTTCCTTACCAAGAGCGCCTTTCCAGAAGGGTGGCGGATCAATATCGGGTATCCAGCGTTCGACAAATACACGGGTATCAGTAGTCCGGGTGTTAAGCGGCGTTTCCATCAATTCCTGCTGGCCAATCGATCCCTGATGCACATAGGTTTCGTGGGTCAGGTCCATCAAATTATCGATCAACAGTCGATAATCGCAAGCGATATTATAATATCCGCCTTCAAACGCCCAACCATCTGCCGAACAAGGCCAAAGGTCAGGTATAGTATCTGGATTGGCTTCACCATCGCCCATCCAAATCCAGACAAAGCGATGGCGTTCATGGATGGCAAAGATTTCCGTGCAAATCTTTGTGTTCACCGGATCGGATTTAAGCGGCATTTCCTCCGCCACTCCATCGGGACCAATTTTCAGCCCATGATAGCGGCAGCGCAGAGAGTCGCCTTCTTTGATCCCCATCGAAAGCGGTAGCATCCGGTGCGGGCAGGCATCGCGCATCGCAACAACCGCGCCATCAAGTTTGCGCCAAAGGACCACAGGTACGCCGAGTATTGTTCGCGCCAAAGGCGATGGCCCGACTTCATAATCCCAAGCGGCAACGTACCATGCATTCTTAATCCAGGTCATTTTCCGTGCCTTCTTAACTGCGCATCCAGCCGCGGATAAACGCGCCGCGCATTGCCCTCGAAAATCGCATGGCGCTCTGCATCGGTCAGATCAAGCGCATCGATATAGCGTTTGGTATCGTCAAAATAATGACCGGTTTGCGGATCAATCCCGCGCACCGCGCCGACCATTTCGCTGCCGAACAGGATATTCTTGTTTTCGATCACATCAGCTAGCAGGTTAATCCCCGGCTGGTGATAAACGCAGGTGTCGAAATAGACGTTATTCATAACGTGACCTGACAAGTCAGGTTGTTTAAGCATATCAGCAAGACCGCGATAGCGCCCCCAGTGGTAGGGCACTGCGCCTCCGCCGTGCGGTATAATCAGGCGAAGCGTGGGGAAATCCTTGAACAAATCGCCCTGGATCAATTGCATGAATGCAATCGTGTCGGCGGCAATATAATAAGCACCGGTGGCATGCATCGCCGGGTTGCAGCTCCCGGACACATGAATCATTGCGGGCACGTCCAGCTCGCACATTTTCTCGTAAAACGGATACCAGTATTTGTCAGTCAGCGGCGGATGTTCGAACTTGCCGCCGCCCGGATCAGGATTGAGATTGCAGCCAATAAAACCCATGTCGACGCAGCGTTCGAGCTCGATGATACTCGATGTCATGTCCGCTTCGGGCGATTGCGGCAACATGCATACACCTGCGAAGGTTTCGGGATAAAGCCCGACCACCCGGGCAATAAGGTCATTGCAGACCTGCGCCCATTTCACCGCAACGCTCTGGTCACCAACGTGCGGGGCCATGGCAGAGGCGCGGGGCGAAAATATCGTCATATCCGCGCCGCGCTCTTTCAGCAGGCGGAGCTGGTTCGCTTCTATCGTTTCGCGGATTTCATCATCGGAAATTTTGGGGTAAGGCGGGGCGTTCTCGCCAGCCGCAAAGGCCGCCTTCTGTTTTTCACGCCATTCGTCATGCGCTTTGGGAAGAACCGTATAATGACCGTGGCAATCGATAATCATTGTCATTGGGATAGCGCCTTCAGTTTTGCGTCCAGTCCTTCAGGTGGCGGATTGAGACCAAGGTCTCCAAATGCAGCCTGCCGCGCCACGGTTCCGCGGGTCAGTTGCGGTTCAACGCCGAGGTTCTCGAGCGTCTTGACCGCCTCCGACATTTCCGCCGACCGCCTTGCGCCGTGGACCATCATCCGGTCGAGCCGGTAATCTGCTTGTGCCGACCAGTCATTGTTAAAGCTGCCCAAAACCTCATCCGTCACGCCTGCTTTCTCGCAAGCAATCAGACATTCTGCCGTCAGCGCCTCAACGCCTTTGTACATCACCGAGCGCAGCATCTTTATGGTCGAGGCGCGGCCGACATCTTCGCCGACAATCCGGACATTGGCAAACCCAAGCGCGTTTAGAACCTTCATTCCCTCTTCGGAATGCGGCCCGGAGACGAGCAAGGGAACTGCAATAGCAGCCGGATCGACCGGCGACATGATAGCGACATCAACATAGTGACCGCTGGCGGATTCAATAGCTTTGGCCGCCGCGCGTTTGGTATCGGGTGCGATACTATTCATATCGAAGAACAGCGTCCCCGATGTGATTGTGGTTGCCGCCTCCTGCGCAACGATCAGCGCCTGGTCGGCTGTGACCACACTGACAGCCTGCTTGCTATCGCACAGTGCTTCCACCAACGAGGGACAGCCGCGCACCCGGTCCTCGGCAAAAGCCTTTTCGAGATTCCGAACGTCGAACACATGCGCCCGTGACTGCCAGCCAGCGGCCCGGGCAAATGTCCGCCCGGCTTCACCATAACCGATAAGAGTGATCAATTGATCCATGAGTTGCAGACTATCCGGAGCGGCTCATTCACGCCAATTGGAAGCTTGAAACGGCTATAAGTTTTTAGGAATTCAATTTGATTCTGATACAGCTTCCAATATCGTGATAAACTTGGCCTGCATGGCTGTTGGCCGCCAGTCCATGCGCGTTGTCATCCCGATATTGCGGATAAACTCTTTGGGAATTTCGGTAATTTTGGTGAGCCATCCTGCTTCCAGTTCCACCGCTACCTGATCGGGAGACAATAGTGTCAGAAAATCGCTTTCGATCAATATCTGCCGGATGGTGATCACCGAACCGCATTCGATGGGCACCGCGGGTAACGGGATGGAGCGCGCCTTAAATATCCGTTGCCAGCCATCGCGCAATGGGGTGCTTGATGCCGGAATTGTCCAGGGAAATTGCGCAAGCGCCTCCAGCGAAGGATCGCTTTTGGACGCGGGATGGTCTTTCCGACCGATTACGACCGGACGATCTTCAAACAGCGGCTTTTGGCTTATGTCAGGTCCGGGCGAAGGATCACGCAAAGCCCCGATCATCAGGTCGATGTCACCGTCGCGCAGTGGCTCGATCAGTTCGTGAAACGCGCCCTCGACAATGTTGATCGCCACATCGGGATGGGTTCGGTGAAACGCGGCCACTGCCGCTGGCAATATCCGCGCCCGGGATAGCGGCATTGCGCCAATAGTAATCTTCCCCGTCTCGCGCCCGAGCAAGGCGGATAGCTCGCTCAGCCCTGCGTCCAGTTCCGCCCGTCCAAGACGGAACCGGCGCACGGTGCGGCGACCTTGCTCGGTCAGCGCAACCCCTTTGCCGCGCCGCTCGACCAGCTTTCGCTTGAGCGCAAGCGAAAGATCACCAACCGCGCGGTGCAAGGAAGGCTGTGCCAGTCCGGTGGTCGCAGACGCCTCGGCATAGCTGCCTGCATTGGCCAGCGCAATCAGGGCGCGAAGCTGTGTCATCGTCACGCGTGGTGATGCGATCTGGGCTATGGCCGTTTCGATGCGCGGGAAGAACAGCTGTCCCGCCTCGGTCGGGATCATCCCGTCGGTTCTCCGCTCAAATAGCGGTTGCCCAAGCTGCGCTTCCAGTTTTACAATCCCCTGAGTAATCGCCGGTTGGCTGATATGGATCGCCTGTGATGCT
This sequence comes from uncultured Parasphingorhabdus sp., assembly GCA_951813595.1. GTDB lineage: Bacteria > Pseudomonadota > Alphaproteobacteria > Sphingomonadales > Sphingomonadaceae > Parasphingorhabdus. The sequence continues at coordinate 1,008,520 of CATOTQ010000001.1, forward strand.
GCAGAAATACTGCCCAAACGTCCGATGGAGACAGCAGCGCGCAGGTGACGCAAGTTCAAATTCCAAATCATCATTTTTTAGACAATTAGCATATTATTATATCAATTGCATAGTTCCGACTTGCTGTTCTGGGTGGAAAGTTAGTAAACTTTTTTGCAGCCAAAGGAGTCCGTAAATGCCGAACATCGTTGTCCAGAATATCGAACGCGCCGATCTGGCCGTGGTAGACGGCCTTGCCAAATGCGGCGTTGCAACGGTGCATGAAGCACAAGGCCGAACAGGCCTGATGGCTTCGCACATGACCCCGATTTATGCTGGCGCACGGGTTGCCGGCAATGCTGTCACAATATCCTCTGCTCCCGGCGACAACTGGATGGTGCATGTCGCGATTGAACAGATGCGCGATGGCGATATATTGGTATTGCAGCCAACTAGCCCGTGTGAAGACGGGTATTTTGGTGATCTACTAGCAACATCGGCACAGGCGCGTGGAGGGCGCGGTCTCATCATCAATGCGGGTGTGCGCGATGTAAAAGATCTCACCGAAATGAATTTTCCGGTCTGGTCCAAAGCTGTCTTTGCTCAAGGGACCGTCAAAAACACATTAGGATCGGTCAACATTCCTATCGTATGTGCCGGTGCAATAGTTAATCCCGGCGATGTCGTTGTTGCGGATGATGATGGTGTTTGTGTTGTAGAGCGCGAAAACGCAGCTAACATTCTCAAAAAGGCACAAGTACGAGAAGCCAATGAAGAAGAGAAGCGCGCCAAACTGGCAAGCGGAGAACTTGGCCTTGATATGTATAAGATGCGGGAGCGGCTCGAGAAAGAAGGTCTGAAATATGTCTGATGGCACTCGCGTCATGTGGATGCGGGGCGGAACGTCTAAGGGCGGATTTTTTCTTGCCGATGACTTGCCACAAGACAGAGCAGAGTTGGACGCGTTTCTTTTGCGCGTTATGGGTTCTCCAGATGATCGCCAGATAGACGGCATGGGCGGAGCGGACCCGCTGACCAGCAAAGTTGCTATTGTCGAAAAGTCTGAGCGTGAAGGCGTCGATGTCGATTATCTGTTTCTTCAGGTATTTGTCGATGAGGCACTAGTGAGCGATGCACAAAATTGCGGCAATATGCTCGCGGGTGTAGGGCCCTTTGCGATTGAGCGTGGTCTGGTTGCTGCACGAAATAGCGAAACCAAAGTCACTATCTATATGGTGAATACAGACCAGACAGCTGTTGCAACGGTACAGACGACGGAAGGCGCCGTCTCCTATGTGGGAGATGCAAAAATTGACGGTGTGCCGGGAACTGCTGCGCCCGTACTTCTTGAATTTCGTGGTACCGCAGGTTCGATGTGCGGCGACTTGCTCCCCACCGGACATTTGGTTGATAAGATTGCTGGTGTTTCCTGCACATTGATCGACAATGGAATCCCATGCATAATCATGAATGCCGATGATATTGGAGCAAGTGGTTATGAAACGCGTGAAGAACTTGAAGATAAGCATGAACTAAAGGCGCAATTAGAACAGATCCGATTGGCGGCTGGACCGAAGATGAACCTCGGCGATGTATCAGAAAAATCGGTGCCCAAGATGATGTTGGTAGCACCGCCCAGAAATGGCGGGGCGATAACCGTGCGCAGCTTTATACCGCACCGCGCCCATGCGGGCGTTGGCGTGCTTGCCGCAGTCACGGTTGCCACAGCTGCGTTGTTGAAGGGCACTCCGGCTGCGGACATTGCCGAAGTTTCCGATGGCACACGCAAATCCATGTCGGTTGAGCATCCCAGTGGTGAAACAACTTGCGTAATGGAAGTGAATGAAAATGGAGAAGTAACGAGTGCGGCCATGTTGCGCACGGCGCGCAAATTGATGGATGGAGAGATATTTGCATGACCATCGGAAAGTCAGATAAGTCACGGACATGGACCGATCATATGGGCAATATATATTGTTCAGCGAACGAACCGAAACGCATTGTCAGTTGGCATTCCAGTCCGTCCAAGCCAAAATTCACCCCGCCTCCCGGTGCGGTTGATGCTCATTGTCATGTCTTCGGTCCGCAAGCACAATTCCCATTCAGCACCAAGGCAAAATATCTCCCCGAAGATGCTGGCCCGGAAATGCTGTTCGCCCTGCGCGACCATTTGGGGTTTTCCCGCAATGTGATCGTGCAGGCCAGCTGCCATGGCACCGATAACAGCGCGACACTGGATGCCATTGCGAAATCGAATGGCATGGCGCGTGGGGTCGCGGTTGTTGATCCAGATATTGGTGGAGCCGAGCTTGAAACTCTACACAAGGGCGGCATTCGCGGTGTACGGTTTAACTTCCTCAAGCGCCTTGTCGACAACGCGCCGAAAGACAAGTTTCTGGAGGTGGCAGGCCGTTTGCCCAGAGGGTGGCATGTGGTGATCTACTTTGAAGCGGATATCTTGCAAGAGATGAGGGAGTTTATTGCGAAGATACCAGTGCCAATCGTTGTAGATCACATGGGCCGACCGGATGTCAGCCAGGGAGCAAATGGTCCGGATATCCAGGCATTCCGCGAGCTACTAGACAGCCGCGATGATATCTGGACGAAAGTAACCTGTCCTGACCGACTTGATCCTGCAGGACCACCTTATGCAAATTTTGTAGCAACTGTCCGTCCGCTCGTTGAAGACTATTCTAATCGCGTACTATGGGGCACGGATTGGCCGCACCCCAATATGCAGGATGTTCTGCCAGATGATGGATTGTTAGTAGATGTGATTTCACAAATAGCGCTTACTGAAGAGCTGCAACGAAAGTTTTTGATAGATAATCCAATGACTCTCTATTGGGCTATGGATTGATGGCTGTTAGAGACCGGTTTTGGGATGAAGTCGAAGCCGTTGAAACGGCCGATATTGGGGCGCGAAGCGGACGTATGTTTGAGAAAATGTGGATGCCCGAAAATGCGCCCAGAGTGGTCATTAGAACGACTAAGTTTTTAGACTTTTGAGTTCCTTTGTGCCGCAATCAATCGGTCCAAAAGTACATCCCCTTCCATGACTAAAAAACGCCCCTGTCCGAATGGTGCCTGGACAGCAACCCGAGTTATTGTCAAAAGTAGTGTCTGGCAAGTTAGTCATGCGGCTGGGATGTCGTCCTCGTTCACCTCGCTTCCATCTTTAGACTTCACGCCTTCAATCACCTTCGCCAGGTGTCCGAAGCCTCTCAATTTGCGCCAGGAATCTTCTGCGCATAATCCCATCTTGCAGACCATCGTCAACATCGTATTGCGCGTGACACAACCTTTGGCTTGGCGTGTTCCATGCCGGAACGTCGCAAAACTCGACTCAATGACATTGGTTGTCCTGATACGGGTCCAGTGTTCCGCTGGAAAGTCATGAAATGCCGGCAACGCGTCACGGTCTTTCGATAAGCATTCCACCGCCTCGGGGTACTTTGCACCGAAACGTTCCTCAAAATTATCGAACGCCTTTGCTGCATCAGCTCGATCTTCTGCCATCCGGATATCATGCAGACCCTGCTTCGCTTTCTCCTGGACAGACTTCGGCAGATAGTTCAGCACATTGCCGGTCTTGTGCATCCAGCAACGTTGCCAGCAACGTTGCCAGCAACGTTGAACGCCCGTCTCCGGATACACTTCCTCCACTGCGGCCCGGAAGCCCGGGGCGCCGTCTCCAATTGCCAACTTCGGGGGTTGGTCCGGACCCCGTTGTTTCAGGGACAGCAACACCTCACGCCAGCTCTGTTTTGACTGCCTGACACCATCTTCGATTGCCAGGAAGTGCTTGTGACCCCGGCTGTTCACGCCGATGATAACCAGGCAGCACAATCGGCCATCGTCGCCTCTGAGACCACTGTAGATGCCATCAGCCCGGATACGGACCCATTCATCAGACACCGCTCGAGTACACCATTGCTTGTATTCAGCTTCCCATTGCCGCTTCAAACGCCCCGCGACACTGGCCGGCAGCCCTTTAGCCTCGGGGCCGGCAATAGCTTCCGGTGCGCTCTGCATCCGGCCACTCGAAACACCCTTCAAATAAAGCCAGGGGTTCGCCGCGTCCAGCGTCGCCGTTCGCCGGATGCAGGGCGGTACAACCAGAGATTGAAAACATTCCGGCGTACCTTCACGGCTACGGATCTTCGGCACCTCGACGCTGACCTTGCCAACCCCTGTAATCACCTCTCGTTCGCGATGATGGCCACTGCGGACAACGCGCTGTCGTCCGTCAGCCGTTTTGTGACCATCAAACTTTGTCATCAACTCATCCGGCTCTGCCTGGACCGCTTCGGCGATTAACTGCTTCGCACCCGATCCGAGTAGTTCTGTCAGTGGTTCAATTCCCTCCGGTCTACCCGGATCAATCACAGTATCTTTTGCCATGTGTGGCGGGCTCCTCTTGCTACTTTCGATTTCCAGACAAAAACGATTTCAGCAAGGCACGCCCCATACTTCAAATTCTTCCAGACACCAGATCCGGTTATAACTCGTGGTATTCCAACAGATACAGCAGAGCGTATGAAGGCACTGGAACGTGAGAATCGGGAGCTTCGGCAAGCCAATGAGATATTGCGCAAAGCATCAGCATATTTTGCTCAGGCGGAGTTCGACCGCCCGTTCAAGAGATGATCGCCTTTATTGACGGTCATCGTGGAACATACGGGGTCGAGCCGATGTGCAGGGTTCTGCCTATCGCCCCATCCACTTATCATGACCACGTTGCCAAGCGCAGAGACCGGGCGCGACTGTCAGTGCGTGGACAACGTGACCTGGTCCTGAAGCCAGGGATCAAGCGTGTATTTGCCGAGAACTTCGGAGTTTATGGATACCGCAAGGTGTGGCGACAGATGAAGCGCGAAGGCTTTGATGCCCCGCGCTGCACTGTGGAACGGCTGATGCGCGATATGGGTTTGCAAGGCGTCATTCGCGGCAAACCGGTGCGCACGACAGTCAGCGATAAGACAGCGCCTTGTCCGCTCGGCCTTGTCCGCTCGGCCTTGTCCGCTCGATCACGTAAACCGCCAGTTCCATGCGCCGGCACCCAATATGCTGTGGGTGTCTGACTTCACCTGCGTCGCCACATGGAAGGGCTTTATCTATGTGGCTTTCGTCATTGATGTTTATGCCCGCGCTATCGCTGGCTGGCGGGTTAGCAGAACAGCCCATGCAGGCTTCGTTCCGGATGCCCTGGAACAGGCATTGCATGATCGCAAGCCAGCGCATCGTAGCGGCCTTGTCCGCCACAGTGACCGTGGCAGCCAATATGTATCAATCAAATATACAGAACGCTTGGCGGAGGCAGGGATAGAACCATCGGCCGGTAGCGTTGGTGACAGCTATGACAACGCTTTGGCCGAGACAATCAATGGCCTTTACAAAGCCGAGGTCATCCACAGGCGCGGTCCCTGGCGCTCGTTTGAAGCCGTTGAATATGCTACGCTGGAATGGGTCGGCTGGTTCAACAATAAAAGGCTGCTTGAAACAATCGGAAACATCCCGCCAGCACAAGCTGAGAAAAACTATCATGCTACGCTGGACGAAACACCCATGGCAGCGTAACTTAAACCAAATAGCCTCCGGCAATCCCGGGGCGGTTCAGGTATGTGGCTTGTCAGCAGCCTGAACCAGCAGGAAATTACCGAGTTTGGCCCGCGGACCTACGCCGCTTACGGCCTGACACAGAGCATTCCGCTCGACGACAAGTGGACGATCGATTTCTCACTCGACGGCAACGAAACCTTGGGGGGTTTCCAGCGCAGCGATGTGATTAATCCTGAGCAGCCTGTCGCATCAGGCGGTTTTCTGGGTAACGATGCAAGTCTTACAGAGGATTTCGTGGCGGTAACAGCTGGCGCAACCTTCCGTGACGAAGATTGGAGCTGGGCAAGCCGCCTGGAGTATCGCGATGGCGATCTGAGCGAACGCTACGGCTTTACCTCGGCAATTTTGAAGGAAATCGGCGAAGGCAGTTCTGTGGGAGCCATCGGCAGCATATTTGTTGCCGAAGATCTAACCGGCACCAAAACACAGGTAACCGAAGCAGAAATCAGTTGGGCCCATCGTCCCGCTGACAGTCAGTGGTCTTGGTTGGAGAAATTGGAATATCGCGAGGATAAAGTTCGCAATGCGGTCTCCGGCCAGTCCGGGCCGATCGGCGGTGCGCCGCTGCTAGTGGACGGGAACGTCATTTCTCGTAGAATTATCAATAGTTTAAGCGTCAATTATACGCCGATTGACGCGGATGACGGCATCTTTACCGAAGCCGGCGAATATAGCTTCTTTTGGGGAAGTCGCTATGTATTCGACAAATTCGGGCAGGATGATGTCAAAGGCTGGTCCAATGTGGTCGGTGCGGACGTCAAGTTCGACCTTTCCGACACTATTGATATCGGTGGACAGGCGACCGCGCGGATAGGTAACGACTTTGATACTGTTGCCTATAGCGGGGGACCGAGTATCGGGATAACTCCGTTCAAAAACGGCTATATCTCAATCGGTTATAACGTGGTCGGTTTCGAGGATCGCGACTTTGAAGAGAGCGGCTATACCCGCGACGGACCATTTATTACCTTCCGGTTAAAGTTTGACCAAAACACCTTCTCGAGTTTGGGGCTCTAGGGGTGAGTTGCGTCCAAAATCCGTGACCGGAGGGCAAAAACAGGGCTGTTGGTAAACAGGGACTTAAGATTGAACGAACGGACCGGCCTTTGGGGGGCCAATCCAGACAGACAATCCAAGATCCTTACCGAATAGCCCGCTCCATTCGCTGCCTTTTAGTCGGCGAACAATAGAACAGGAGTTTCAAGCAAATGCTTGAGCGCCTGGACATAACTGGCGGCATCATACCCGTCGACGACCCTGTGATCACACGAGATCGACAGATTCATGAGCTTGCGCGCGTGAATCTCGCCGTTTTCCGCGAACACGGGGCGCTCTACTATCTTGTTGGGACCGATGATCGCCACTTCCGGGCGATTGATCACCGGCGTGGTCGCAATACCGCCCAGAGGGCCCAATGATGTCAATGTCAGCGTCGATCCGCTGAGTTCCTCGGGTTTCAGGCCGCCATTGCGCGTACCCTCCGCCAAACGGCTGATTTCGGCCGCTAACTGCCATATATTCTTATCCTGAGCATCGCGTATCACAGGCACCATCAGGCCCTGATCGGTCTGTGTGGCCATTCCCAGGTGCACGGCGCCATGACGGGTTACCTGACCGCCTTCATCATCAAATGTGGCGTTGATCATCGGGAATTTGGGCAATGATTTGCAGATCGCGACGATCATCAGCGGAAGCATGGTCAGCTTGGGCCGCTCACCGCGATTGCCATTCAGATCCTGCCGCATGTCCTCCAGCTCGGTCAGATCGATTTCATCGACATAGGAGAAATGCGGAATATTGCGTTTTGACTCCGCCATGTTCTGAGCGATCTTACGGCGCATCCCGATCACTTTGATCGTCTCGTCATCGCGCTTATTGGAGACATTGGAAGCCAGATAGCCCTGCCCTGAGCCATAGTTTAAGAAAGCATCCAGATCGCTGTGACGGATGTGATCGCCCTGCGCTTTTACTTGGTTGAGATCGACACCGAGATCGGCGGCTCGCTTTCGAACGGCGGGGGTTGCGAGTACTTTTGAGGGTGCTGGATCTGGTGTCTTGACGTCACTTTCAGGCTCATTGGAAGTCAACTCTTCAGACTCTTTATGAAGATTAACCTTTTCAACTTCGACGGCAAGTTCTTCCTTTTTTTCAGCGACTTGCGGTGACGTCATGGCCGCTTGAGGCGCTTCTTCGATCACCTGTTCTTCGACTTTCGCTTCGATTTCTTCCAGATCGACATCGCCCTCGACCTCAATCTCCACAAGCATCGAACCAATGGCAATCACGTCACCTTCATCACCGGCCACAGCGACGATTTTTCCGGACACCGGCGCTGGCATTTCAACCGTAGCCTTGTTGGTCATCACGTCGGCGATCTGGTCATCTTCCTCGACCGTGTCGCCGACCTTGATATGCCATGCGACGATCTCGGCTTCGGCAATGCCCTCGCCAATATCGGGAAGGTTGAATGTAAATTTGCTCATGACTTCAGACCTTTTACGATTTTCTCCAGCGCTTCGCCAATGCGAACTGGCCCCGGGAAGTAAGCCCACTCTAGTGAATGCGGATAAGGTGTATCAAATCCGGTGACGCGTTCAATCGACGCTTCGAGATGATAGAAACAGCGTTCTTGGACCAGAGCCGACAATTCCGCGCCAAAACCACTTGTCCGCGTTGCTTCATGCACAATCAGGCAGCGACCGGTTTTTTTGACCGATTCTTCGACGGTTTTGATATCAAGCGGCACCAATGTGCGCAAATCGATGACTTCTGCGTCAATATCATGTTCTTCGACCACCGCTTTGGAGGCATGCACCATCGTGCCATAGGCCAGAACCGTTACTTCAGTGCCGGGCCGCACGATGTTCGCTTTGCCCAGTTCGACGCGATAATGGTCATCCGGTACATTGGCTTCATCAAATTTGGACCAGGGCTCGACCGGTTTGTCATAATAGCCGGTAAAAGGGCCGTTATAGATACGTTTGGGCTCAAAGAAGAGCACTGGGTCATTGTCCTCGATAGAGGCAATCAGCAAGCCCTTCGCATCATAGGGTGTCGAAGGAATAACCGTTTTCAATCCTGAAACATGCGTAAACATCGCTTCCGGCGACTGGCTATGGGTCTGACCGCCAAAAATCCCGCCACCGAAAGGTGAACGCACGGTCATCGGTGCGATGAATTCTCCTGCCGAGCGATACCGCAGGCGCGCGGCCTCGGAAATCAGCTGATCCATGCCGGGATAGATATAATCGGCAAACTGGATTTCCGGCACGGGCCGCAGGCCATAGGCCCCCATCCCTACCGCAGCTCCAATAATGCCGCATTCGCTGATCGGGCTGTCGAAGCAGCGCGTCTTGCCATATTTTTCCTGCAGGCCAGCGGTTGCGCGGAAGACGCCGCCGAAATAGCCGACATCCTCGCCCATGATCACAACATTGTCGTCGCGCTCCATCATATTGTCGAGGCCGGAATTGATCGCCTCAATCATGTTCATGGTGCTCATGATTTAGATGCCTCCGCGTCGGGCCATTTGATTTCGCGTTCCTTGTCAGCTTGATCAGCCTGCTCGCGCAGATGCCAGGGCATTTCTTCAAACACATCCTGGAACATGGTTTCAAAGGGCTGATGCAGGCCGTGGCCGAGAATGCCGTTCTTGGCGGCTTCTTTCACTGCGACCTTCACCGCTTCGACGCATTCCTTATCCATCTCTTCCTGCTGTTCGAGACTCCAGACGCCGCGTTCGATCAGGTGCCGCTTGAGTCGCATGATCGGATCGCCGAGTGGCCATTCCTCGCGTTCTTGCACGCTGCGATAGGAACTGGGGTCATCTGAAGTCGAGTGAGCATCTGCGCGATAGGTGAAATGCTCGATCACGGTTGGCCCCTGATTGGTCCGCGCCCGCTCCGCAGCCCACTGTGTCGCCGCATAGACCGCCAGCGGATCATTGCCATCGACCCGTAGCGAAGCAATGCCGTAACCAACTCCGCGAGCTGCAAAGGTTGTCCGCTCTGCGCCGGCAAAACCGGAGAAGGACGAGATCGCCCACTGGTTGTTGATCACGTTCATGATGACCGGCGCGTTGTAAACGGTTGCGAAGGTCATCGCAGCGTGAAAATCGCCCTCCGCCGTAGACCCTTCCCCGCACCAGACCGCCGCAATCCGGCTGTCACCCTTGGATGCACTCGCCATTGCCCAGCCTACGGCCTGCGGATATTGGGTGGTGAGATTGCCGGAAACCGTAAAGAAATTCAGCCGCCTTGAGCTATACATGATCGGCAGCTGACGGCCTTTCAGCTTGTCTTCCTTGTTGGAGAAAATCTGGTTGACCATGTCGACCATTGGATAGCCGCGCGCGAACAAAATGCCCTGCTGGCGATAGCTGGGGAAGCACATATCTTCTGCATCCAGCGCCATCGTCGCCGCCACCGACGTCGCCTCTTCGCCGGTACATTTCATATAGAAGCTGGTCTTGCCCTGTCGCTGTTGTCGGTGGAGACGATCATCAAACGCCCGCACCTGCGCCATGGTGCGCAGCATCCGGAGCAGCGTCTCATCATCCAGTTTCGGATCCCACGGGCCTACAGCTTTGTGATCATCGTCCAGCACGCGGATCAGGTCATAGGCCAGATCCTGCATCTCGGCTGGCTTCGCGGACACATCAGGGCGCGGCTGGTCGCCAGCCTTCTGAATTTCGATATCGCTATAATCAACCTCATCGCCCGGCCGGAATTTGGGTTCCGGCACATGCAGCGATAACGGCGGCAAATTACTCTTCTTGTCGTCAGCCATTTACTCTTCTTGTCGTCAGCCATCCGGCCTCTCCAGCAGAATCAGCGCTTATGTTGCGCTGCAATATTAATTCAACAAGCTGTTACAATATTACAAAACGCGAATTATGTCAATAAGCCTGTCCTTTAGGGCTTACCACCCTTCAAAATTCCACGTCTGATTTGACATCTCGCTGATCTGTGTGATTCAAGGAGTCTCCACTATTGATATTGGAGGTTGTTTTGGCGGGAAGTGATTGTTTTTCAGAGCTTTATTCGAGGATAGAGGCTGATTTTCGGGATCGTCTTCCCGGGTATCACAAGTCTCGGCGGGAGGGCCTGTCGGTGCTGGCAAGCGTGGTTTTGAACACGCGGAGTGTCAATCTGATGGAAAATGCAGCAGCTTTGCCGCGTGAGATTGGGTCGGTGGACCACCGATATCAGTACATTTCGCGCCTTTTGGGCAATTCCCATATCGATACTGACGAGGTCATGCAGGCCTATGTAGGGGAGATTTTCCGCCGCCAGATTGAGGCCGGAGAAACGACTGTACTGGCCCTTGATCAAAGCAAGCTCAACGAGGGTAACGAGGTCTTGATGCTGTCGGTGCGGATGAGGGATCGAGCCCTTCCGGTCGCCTGGCGTGTGCGCCAGACCAAGGGGCCGATTGGATGGCACGTGCAACACGAGCTTCTGGAAGCTGTGCGGCCCTGGCTTCCAGAAAACGCGCGCGTATTGCTGGCCGGAGACCGGTTCTATGGGACCGCCCGCTTGATCGAATGGTGCCAGAAGGCGGGCTGGGACTATCGGCTCCGCTTGAAAAGCAACCTTACCCTGCAGCATCAGGGAGGTGAGGTGGTAACCCGTGAGATCGCAGAATTGATGCCCGAAGGCATTGTAAAGGCAGAGCTTAATGAAACAGGCGTCCTCACCAACATCGGTGTGCTCCACGAAGACGGACACAAAGAGCCGTGGATCATCGCAATGAGCGTGACCCCATCCGAGTACAAGATACTCGATTACGGCATGCGATGGAGTATTGAGGCCATGTTCTCCGACTTCAAAACCCGAGGCTTCGGCATCACCCAAAGTCAGATCAGAAGACCAGATCGACTGGCGCGCCTCATCCTGGTTCTGGCAATCGCCATGTACTGGGCTGTTTCTACCGGAGCAAACGAAGAATACCACGTCGCGCAACGCGGCGAAAAAAGGGGATCCGAAAAGCCCGACGATCCCTGTGTTCACTCTTCAAAGCAGGTCTGCGCGCCATCAGAAGAGCCATCGCCGGTTACGCAAAAATCCCCAAACTCTGGCAGGTTTGGATAAATTGAAGGGTGGTAAGCCTTTAGGGGCAGGGCAATTGACTGAATAAGCAGCTGACATGGAGTAATTTTTCTGAATCAAGGGAGTGGAATGCTCACTTTTTTGGAGATTTTGCATGTCACAAGCCCCACCGGACCCTGCCACCCCCCGTTTTCTGACGCATTTCGGCGGCGTCAAAGACCCGCGCCAGCAAGCGAAGGTCACCTGCCCACCGAACGAGATTTTTCTTCTGGTCCTATGCGCCGTAATTGCGCCGTAATTTCAGGCGCCGGGGGCTGGACGTCAATCGCACTCTACGGTGAAAAGCAGCTGGAATTCCTGCGTCGCTTTTTGCCGTTCAAGGACGGAACGCCAGGCCATGATCAGTCGGGGATCTTGTTTTCCCGTCTGGATATGGAAGCCTTCCAACGCTGCTTCATAGCCTGGGTGGCGAGTTTGCATGAAACGCCTGAAGGTGTCGTCGCCATCGATGGTAAAACCCTTCGGCGGTCATTTGATACCAGGTCCCCTGAAGCACCCATTCATATGATTTCGGCCTGGGCGTGTGATCACCAACTCGTTCCCGGGCAACGCAAGATTGACGACAGGTCCAATGAGATAACAGCGATCCCCGAGCTACTGGCCCTGTTGGCACTCAAGGGCGCTATCGTGACTATTGACGCGATAGGATGTCAGCGCAAGATTTGCCAACAAATCATGGACCAAGAGGCCGGTTATGTGATCGGCCTGAAGGGCAACCAGGGAAGCTTGCGCGAGGATGTCGAATTGTTTTTCGATGAACATCCGGAGCGTGATACAGGCGCGAAATTCATTGAAAAAAGCGAAGCCGCTGATGCAGGTCATGGGCGCATTGAAACGCGGTGCTGCACAGTTTGTTCAAATACAGAACCGAACGCCACAAATGGCCGGGCCTGAAGGCCGTGATCATGACAGGGTACACTCGTGAAATCAGAGGCCAGGCCAAAACGGTCAGGCAATTTTACATCTCATCCGTCCTTGATGTGCCCGAGAAAATGGCGCGTCACATCCGCAATCACTGGCAGGTGGAAAACTGTTTGCATCGGGTGCTCGATGTTACCTGCCGCCAGGATGACTGCCGCATCAGAACCGGAAATGCCGCAGCCAATTTTGCCACAATCAATCACGCAGCAATGAACCTGCTACGTCGCGCACCAGGCAAAATCAGCCTGCCGCAAAAACGACGTTCCGCTGCATGCGATGACGCCTGCATGAAAGCCGCAATCCGACAGTGAACATTCAGTCGATTGCCCTGGGGTGACGGTAGTGCGGGAGCCATCTATGAAGATGGATATTTTTATTATTGGTCTGACTATGGTCGCGAATACGATTAGTTGTTGAACATTCTTGACATGATATCATGATATGATATCAATATATCATGACTCGCATACTTGCCGATTTATCCGAAGAAGATGTCACATGGCTCGACGCGCAGGCGGCGGAGCAGGGGACTTCGCGGGCGCAGTTGCTGCGGGAGGCTGTGGCGGCGTTTCGGGCGGAGGCTTCCAAGGAGGGCATCGAGAAATATTTCGGTATCTGGCGCGATCGCCGGGACGCAAAGGATCCGGTCGAATGGTAGTGCCGCGAGCGGGCTTCGTGGACACGGCCCTGGGACCCGGATTACTGGGATGTGCGCAAGGAATTTCCCGATCTGTTCGACGCCAATGACGATCGCGAAGCCGAGCGCTATCGCCGAAAAACGGCCTGACGCGCATGAACGAGGCAGTTTTTGATTCAAACATATTATTTGATGCACTCAATGACATCGGCCGCGCCAATGTCGAGCTGCAACGCTATGACCGCCGCTATATCAGCCGCCTGACCTGGGTAGAGGTGCTGACCAAGGCGCTGCCTGATGATGGTGAACGAGCGGAGGAATTTCTCTCCTTTTTCAACATTATCGAAGTGAATGAAGAAATCGGACGCCGCGCCGCGCTACTGCGTAGTGACCGGCGGCGGCTCAAGGCAATGGATGCCGTCATTCTCGCCTCAGCCCAACTCAGCGGTCGCATCCTTATTACACGAAATAATCAAGATTTTCCGGCGGAAATGCCCGGAATTCGCATTCCTTATACTCTCTAGAAGAAAGCCAAAAAACTATGTGCGGAATTATCGGAATTGTAGGCAAGGACGCCGTGTCGGATCGCCTGGTTGATGGCCTGAAGCGAATGGAATATCGCGGTTACGACAGTGCCGGGGTTTGTACCGTTCACGATGGTCAACTTATACGCCGCCGCGCTGAAGGGAAGCTTGTCAATCTTGTCGGCGTTTTGAAAGAGGATGATGCTCCGGGAAACATCGGTATTGCCCACACGCGATGGGCTACACATGGCGCGCCCAACACCAGTAACGCTCACCCGCACGCCGCCAGTGAAGTGGCTTTGGTGCACAACGGGATAATCGAAAATTTCAAATCTCTCCGGGAAGAATTAACTGCACGTGGCCGTAGTTTTGAGAGTGAGACCGATACTGAGGTTGTGGCGCATCTGGTTAGCGAGCAAGTGGAGAACGGTAAGTCCCCTGAAGATGCCGTGAAAGAGGTGCTCCCCCAATTGCGCGGTGCTTTTGCTTTGGCGATTGCGTTCAAATCCAATCCAGATTTGCTCATCGGTGCGCGTTTGGGTTCGCCGTTAGTTGTCGGTTATGGTGACGGCGAAACCTATCTTGGTTCTGACGCCTTGACTCTCGCGCCGCTAACTCAGAAAATAGCCTATCTGGAAGAGGGCGACTGGGTGGTAGTTACCGCCAACGGTACGCAAATATTCGATGAAGCCAATAACCCGGTCGAACGAGAAGTTACGACTTCCGGTGTATCCGCTGCCACTATCGAGAAAGGGCAATATCGCCATTACATGCAGAAGGAGATTTTTGAGCAGCCAACTGTAGTTGCCCAGACTCTTCAGAGCTATATTCGGCCACTCGAACAGCAAGTCGCTCTGTCGCAAATGGATTTTGATCTGAAAGACATAGCGCGGATCACCATCGTTGCCTGCGGGACGTCATACTACGCCGCAATGGTTGCGAAATACTGGTTCGAGACATTTGCGCGGGTTCCGGTCGATCTCGATGTAGCTTCTGAATTCCGATACCGCGAGCCGGTGCTGGAGCCTGGCGGATTGGCGCTGTTTATCTCGCAATCTGGGGAAACGGCGGACACGCTGGCGGCACTTCGCCACTGTAAAGAAAATGATCAAAAAATCGGAGTTGTGGTCAACGTACCGACTAGCAGCATGGCGAGAGAATCAGACCTTCTACTTCCGACGCATGCCGGACCGGAAATTGGTGTAGCATCAACAAAGGCGTTTACCTGCCAGCTAGCCGTGCTAGCCGCATTGGCGGCGCACCTAGCGGTCCTAAAGGGCAAGATGACACGTGATGAAGAGCGCGAGATTGTCGAGCATTTGACTGAAACCCCTGCGGCTCTCAACGCGGCTCTAGCGCACGATGAAGATATTGTCGACATGGCGCATTTGATCGCTCCGGCGCGTGATGTGCTCTATCTTGGCCGAGGACCGGATTACCCACTGGCGTTGGAAGGTGCGCTCAAGCTCAAAGAAATTAGCTATATCCATGCAGAGGGCTACGCTTCTGGTGAAATGAAGCACGGTCCAATTGCACTGATTGACGAGGCTGTGCCGGTGATTGTGCTTGCCTCTTCTGGACCTCTTTTCGAAAAAACTGTGAGCAATATGCAGGAAGTCCGAGCCCGCGGTGGTAAAGTGGTGTTGATATCTGATGCAGAAGGTCTCGCAGAAGCAGGCGAAGGTTGTATGGCAACTATCGAAATGCCAAAAGTGCATCCACTGATCGCACCGCTTGTGTATGCGGTGCCGGTCCAGTTGCTTGCTTATCATGTGGCAGTTGCCAAAGGTACGGACGTTGATCAGCCACGCAATCTGGCGAAATCGGTTACCGTTGAATAGTTTGGGAGCATAAGGAATGGCAGATAATCCGGCAATCGTCACAGTCGAAACTGCAGACGGAAAGTTCCAGCAGAAAGTAAATGCTGGACAGCATGAATTGCTAGCCGATGAACCAGTTTCGTTTGGCGGAACCGATACAGGCCCAACACCTTATGATTATCTGCTCACCGCACTTGGCAGTTGCACTTCGATGACGATCAAGATGTACGCGGATCGCAAAGATTGGCCGTTGGAATTGGTGCATATTGAACTGGAGCATAGCCGCGAACATGTGGGAGATTGCAGCGACTGCAGCAATGACGAGAACCGGATTGATGTGATTGATCGATCGATTACCCTGATGGGTGACTCGTCAAACGAACAACGAGCCAGACTAATGGAGATTGCTGATCGTTGCCCGGTGCACAGAACTCTTGAAAACAGAATTGCGATTCACTCGACCGAAGTTCGCAATTGATGCTCGTTTCGGGCGGCTGTCATTGTGGTGCGGTCCGGTTTGAGGCGGAAGTTGAAGGGTCACCTGAATTACTCGATTGTAATTGCTCGATCTGCTCGAGAACCAGATATCTACACCTGTTTGTTCAGCATAAGCATTTCGCACTCCTATCCGGGGAAGATGCGCTGACCAGCCACAAATTCGGAAGTGAACAGGCGGATCATCTGTTTTGCCAGCATTGCGGCGTGAAGAGTTTTTACCAGCCGCGCTCGCATCCCGACAGTTGGTCGGTGAGTTACAATTGTCTGGATGCTGGACACGACTTGGAGCCAACGATCCGGAAGTTTGATGGGCAGAATTGGGAACAAGCGAAGGCTGAACTGGAGTAATCTGTGCTCCGGCCAACGAACCGGAGCCTTGCGGTCTTGGTGCCGGTCTCCAGAGCTCCGCATCAAATGCGGAGCACAAATAGTCAAAAAAAGGGCCCGCCAGATTACTCCAGCGGGCCGCGTTGGTGATAGGTTTGCTAGCGATTACGCCAGATCGAAACGATCCGCGTTCATCACTTTTGTCCAGGCTGCAACAAAGTCGTTCACGAACTTCTCTTTGTTGTCATTCTGCGCATAGACTTCAGCAACCGCGCGAAGCTGAGAGTTGGAACCGAATACCAGGTCAGCGCGAGTTGCTGTCCATTTCTGTTCGCCGTTCTCACGGTCGGTGCCAACAAACTCCTCATCGCCGTTGTCATTTACTGGCGACCATTTGGTACCCATATCGAGCAGGTTGACGAAGAAATCATTGCTGAGCTGCCCAACATTGTCGGTCAACACGCCGTGTGGCGAATTGCCAGCATTGGCACCCAGTACACGCAGACCCCCAACCAATACTGTCATTTCCGGAATGGAAAGACCGAGCAGATGCGCGCGATCGATCAGAAGCTCTTCTGTCCTCACACTCATTCTGTTGCTGAGATAGTTGCGGAAGCCGTCAGCTTTTGGTTCTAGCGGTTCGAAGCTTTCGGCATCGGTTTGCTCGTCAGTCGCGTCGCCGCGTCCGCCTGCAAATGGCACGGAAATTCCCGCAGCCTTCTCAACCGCCGCGGTGCCAGCTAGCACGATTGCATCAGCAATCGAGAGATCGCCGCGCAGTT
This sequence comes from uncultured Parasphingorhabdus sp., assembly GCA_951813595.1. Lineage (GTDB taxonomy): Bacteria > Pseudomonadota > Alphaproteobacteria > Sphingomonadales > Sphingomonadaceae > Parasphingorhabdus. The sequence goes on from CATOTQ010000001.1 coordinate 1,025,740, forward strand.
CATCTATCTTTGCAAGAACTTTCGACAATTCCGCCGGATCATTGGCAGCCCAGTCTTTCTGTGGAGCAAGACGAACGCGGGCACCGTTGGCACCGCCGCGATGGTCAGAACGACGATAAGTAGACGCCGAAGCCCAAGCTGCCTTGACCAGTTCGCTAACCGTCAGACCGCTGTCCAGAATTGCCGATTTGAAATCCGTCACCGCGCTGTCACTTGGGGTTGAGCCAGCTGGAATTGGATCTTGCCAGATCAAGTCTTCTGCTGGAACTTCGGGACCGTGATAACGAACCTTCGGCCCCATGTCGCGGTGGCACAGTTTGAACCACGCCCGAGCGAATGCATCATCCAACGCCGCCTGATCATCGCGGAATTTTTCCGAAATTTTGCGATAATCTGGGTCAACTTTCAGAGCCATGTCAGCCGTGGTCATCATCGTCGGAACCTTCTTGGAAGGATCATGCGCTGCTGGCGCCATATCTTCTTCCTTCTGGTCGATCGGTTGCCACTGCTTGGCACCTGCTGGGCTTTCCACCAGTTCATATTCGTAATCGAGCAGCAGGCGGAAATAGTTGCCATTCCACTCGGTTGGGGTGCTGCTCCAGGCACCTTCGATACCAGAAGTGGTGTATTTGCCCTGGGCAATTTCCTCTTCATTGGTCATCCAGCCAAAGCCCATGCGCTCAAGGGATTCCCCTTCAGGCGCATTGCTAAGGGTGCTGGGATCAACCGCACCATGCGCCTTACCAAAAGCGTGGCCGCCAGCAGTAAGAGCAACGGTTTCTTCGTCATTCATGGCCATACGAGCGAATGTTTCTTTCATATCGCGCGCAGCGTCTAGCGGCTGGGTATTGCCGCCAGGACCCTCAGGGTTCACGTAGATCAGTCCCATCTGGATCGCTGCCAGAGGGCTTTCCAGATCCCAATCCTTGTCTGGTTGGATCCGGGTTTCAGCACCAGTGTCGACCCATTCTTCCTCTGTTCCCCAATATACATCGGTTTCGGGTTCAAACACATCAGCGCGTCCGCCACCAAAGCCAAATACAGGTCCGCCCATCGATTCAATTGCTACATTTCCGGCGAGAATGAACAGGTCGGCCCAACTGATCTGGTTGCCATATTTCTGTTTGATTGGCCAAAGCAGACGACGCGCCTTGTCAAGATTGCCGTTATCGGGCCATGAATTCAGCGGAGCGAAACGCTGTTGACCGCTGTTCGCACCGCCGCGACCGTCAGCTGTCCGGTAGGTGCCCGCTGCGTGCCATGCCATACGGATAAAGAACGGGCCATAGTGACCATAGTCAGCTGGCCACCATGACTGGTTATCGGTCATTAGCGCAGTGAGGCCTTTTTTCAGGCCATCATAGTCGATCGACTTGAACGCTTCGGCATAGTCGAAATCTTCGCCCATCGGATCGGGGGAGGTGCCGCGCTGTGTCAGGATGCTGAGTTCCAGCTGATCTGGCCACCAATCCTCATTGGTGCGTCCGAGTAGCGAACGAACACCGCCATCTCCGCCTTTGCCTGTGAATGGGCAACTGCCTGTGCTCGACATTAAACCGGTCTTGATATCCATGAATTTGCTCCTCTTTGATTTTTTGGGGGACAGAATCTTTCTTGCGAACGCTTATAGCCGAAAACGATATATACGTTAAATCAATTAAAGCATTTTTTGTGATTGAACAGTTCGATTAATCCGATTGTTCTTGATAGCCATGCATTGACCGCCTTTCTGCAGAACTCTATACAGAAGCAATCTCGAAAAGAGGCGGCCAGTCCGGTCGCCTTTTTGTTTGGAATGACAAAGGAAAAAGCCATGTCGATTACTCCGCTTATGCCCGTATATCCCCGGTGCGGATTTCGTCCTGTACGAGGCGAGGGTGCCTGGCTGATTTCCGAAGATGGCAGCCGCGCGCTCGATTTTGCCAGCGGGATTGCGGTGAACCTGCTTGGTCATGGCCATCCGCATCTGACAAAGGCAATCCAGGATCAAGCGGCGACTTTGATGCATGTGTCCAATTTGTATGGCAGCCCGCAAGGCGAGACTTTCGCGCAGCGTCTGGTCGATACAACATTTGCTGACACCGTATTTTTCACCAACAGCGGTGCCGAGGCGGTAGAGTGTGCGATCAAGGCCACCCGCGCTTACCACCAGTCGCAAGGCAGTGATCGCTTTGAAATCATCACCTTCAAGAATGCCTTCCATGGCCGGACGATGGCGACGATCTCTGCGTCTAACCAAGAAAAAATGCACCACGGTTTTTCACCACTTCTCGCCGGATTCAAATATGTTGAGTTTGATGACCTAGAAGGCGCGAAGGCTGCGGTCACCGACAAGACAGCAGGATTTCTTGTTGAACCAATTCAAGGCGAAGGCGGTATCCGCCCAGCGTCACAGGAATTTATGACCGGATTGCGCGATCTGGCCGACGAGCATGATTTGATGCTCGTGCTGGATGAAGTGCAATGCGGCGTTGCACGGACCGGTCAGCTCTACGCCCATGAGCTCTACGATATCAAACCGGACATCATGGCGAGCGCCAAGGGTATTGGCGGCGGCTTTCCCTTCGGTGCCTGTCTCGCAACCGAGAAGGCTGCCCGAGGTATGGTCGTCGGCACACATGGCTCAACCTATGGCGGCAATCCTCTGGCGATGGCTGCAGGCAATGCTGTCTGGGATATCGTGGCCAATGACGAATTTTTGGAGCAGGTTCGCAGGACCGGCGCGAAACTGCGCGCTGCGATTGAGCAATTTATCGGCAACTATGCGGACCTGTTCACCGGAGTGCGTGGTGAGGGCCTGATGCTTGGTATCAACATGACCGAGGCTCCGCGTCCTTTTGTTGCTCACTTGAGAGATAATCACGGACTTCTAACGGTTGCAGCCGGAGATAATACTCTTCGCGTATTACCGCCACTCAACATTGGTGATGAAGAAATTGCGACGTTCATCGAGAAACTCTCTTCTGGTGCCGCCGACTACGAGGCTCCAGAATCATGATCCGGCATTTCCTGAACCTGTCAGATGCAGGAGGTGATGGCATTGCAGCGATGATAGCGGATGCCATAGATCGGAAAGCGGCAAGAGAGGGCTTTTCAAAAGGAAAACATGATCCCGATAGGCCTTTGGAAGACCATATTCTGGCGATGATCTTTGAGAAGAGCAGCACCCGTACTCGCGTTTCATTCGATGTTGGCATCCGCCAACTCGGTGGCTCTAGCATTGTGATGAGCAGCGGCGATATGCAGCTTGGACGCGGCGAAACTGTAGCTGACACAGCCAAAGTCCTGTCGCGCATGTGCGATGCAATCATGATCCGAACTGATGATCATCATAAGATTGTTGAGTTATCCAAAAATGCCAGTGTACCGGTAATCAATGGTTTGACCGATCTATCGCACCCCTGCCAGATCATAGCTGATCTTCTGACATTGGTCGAGCACGGAAAGGCACTTCCTGGTCTCGAAGTGGCTTGGCTCGGCGATGGTAACAATGTCCCGAACAGTATCATAGAAGCAGCCGGCTTGATGAAATTCAACGTCCGTATTGGCTGTCCGCAAGGTTATGATCCGGATCAATCCTTTATCGAAGCCGCAAAAGCCTCTGGTTCAAATATCTCTGTCTATCGTGATGAAAATAAAGCGGTTGATGGCGCAGATGTTGTGGTCACCGACACTTGGGTGTCGATGGGGCAGGAGCATGTACATAACAAGCTCGCCGCAATGATGCCTTATCAGGTTAATGACGTCATGATGGAGCAGGCAAAGGATGATGCGTTATTTCTCCATTGCCTACCCGCCCATCGCGGGGAAGAAGTTATGCCTTCAGTCATCGACGGTCCACAATCTGTGGTTTGGGATGAAGCGGAAAATCGTATCCATGCCCAGAAATCGATCATGCGCTGGTGTTTCGGACAGATCTGATGGCTGACGAGACGTTTCTCGATCAGACTCTCACTTTCTCCATCCCCGAAAAGCATTGCCGGGGGCGGGCGGTGCGTTTGGGGCCGGTATTGGATCAAATCCTATCCGCGCACAACTATCCGACTAACATCCGTGATCTGCTGGCCGAAGCCGTCTGCCTGACCGCGATGATGGGTTCTTTGCTGAAGGATGAGGAATCGCAAGTGACATTGCAGGCGCAAACCGAAGCTGGCGTGATCAGCTTGCTCGCCTGCGACTATCAAAATGGCGATTTGCGTGGCTATGTGCAATTTGATCGTGAACAACTCGCTCTGCAGCCACTGAAACCGAGCCTGATGGCGTTGTTTGGCAAAGGCTATTTGGCGATCACTTTTGACCAGCCCGAGCCTCGTGGCCGCAATCAGGGCATTGTTCCACTGGAGGGTGCGAGTCTAACCGAGGCGGTGCAAAACTACTTTATGCAATCCGAACAGATACCGACCCTAGTTCGCGTTTCATTGGAGGAATTGGAAGGTCAAATGAGTGTCGGCGGATTGCTCGTCCAACATTTGCCAGAAGGTGAACAGGGAAAAGAACGTCTGCATGTACGTCTGCGAAATCCCGAGGCTGTGTAAAAACGCGTTTGTCATGCGCTGTCGTGGGGTATTTTTTCGTTCAGGTCAGATTTTTGCCGATAATTTCAGCAGGCGCGCAGAACCATCATGCCCGGATCGCTTTGATGAGCGGTTTGACGCCCATGATGGTGATGAGGCGTTTGATATTATAGGCGAGAACCGAGAGGCTCATCTCTGTGGCGACGTTTTTGATGCCTTTGGTGAGGAAGTGGCACGGTCCCATCCAGCTTTTGAGTGTTCCAAAGACATGTTCAGCCGTTTGTCTGCGGATGGTCATGGCATCGGGGCGATTGTTGAGGCGTACGAGCATATCATCGACCACGGCTTCGTGCTCCCAGCGCTTGATGCGCCGGTATTTGGCTGTGGTGCATTGTGATCGGATTTTGCAGTCTGGGCATTTGCCCGACCAATAGGCGTTCAGCGTCAGCCCCTTTTCTTCTGTCGTGAAGCGGTGGATGAGTTCTTCACCTGCAGGACAGCGCAGAGTGTCTGTCTCTGCTTCATAGATAAAATCACTTCTATCGAACCGGCCTGCTGCTCTAGAGCCTGATGTATTGGGCTTTGGCACAAGCGGCGTCGCACCCTGTTCTTCACATGCCTTGATCTGCGGTCCGCTGAAGTAACCGCGATCAGCCAGCACCTCTATCTCTTCCGCATCCATGGCCACTTTGGCTTTCTCCGTCATAGGAGCGAGGAAGGCCCGGTCATGCGGTGCATTGGTCACTTCATGTGACACAATGAGATGGTACCCGGTGTCCACAGCAGCTTGTACGTTATATCCCACCATGCCGGAGGCTTTCATGCTCGTGGACATGGCTCTGGCATCGCTATCAGTCTGCGATATCTGCTTATCAGGATGAGCGATGACCTCCGCTTCTTTGGCGCAAAGCTCGTGGAGCTTGGCTTTCATGGACACGATCTTCTCGCGCAGCTGTGTCGTCCGGTCCTCAGCAACGTCGCTATCGTGCATGTCCGCTGCATCAAGTGACTGGAGATAGCGCGCTATGCTCTTTTCCACCTGATCAATCCGGCGTTTCAGCTTGCCTCGTGTATGATTGCGTTCGCGTGCGTTCACAGCCTTGAACTTCGACCCGTCTATCGCAGCCACAGCCTTGGCGAACAGACCGAGCTCCCGGCATAGCCCCACAAACTGACTGCAAACGGATTGGATCGCTGGGCCATTGTCCTTCCTGAAGTTGGCGATTGTCTTGAAGTCCGGGACCAGATGGCCGGTTAGCCACATCAGCTCGAGATTGCGGCCCGCCTCGCGCTCCAGTCTCCGGCTCGACTGTACCTGATTGAGATAGCCGTAAATATAGATTTTGAGCATCACCGCTGGATGATAAGCCGGGCGACCCGTGTCCTTCGGATCAACACCAGAAAATCCCAGTTCCCGCAAATCCAGTTCGTCGGTAAACGCATCCACCACACGGACCGGATTATCTTCATCCACATAATCCTCAAGCGATGGCGGCAATAAAAACGTCTGATCACGATCCGATCCAACCACAAAACGCTTCATGCAACCGCCTCCAACAAAGCCGCTCAGACCATAGCGATAATCAATGCGTTTTTACACAGCCTCTCCCGAATGGGAGCATGTTGCGATAATGGGAGCAAGTGTCCTTCCTGAAGAGCTTGTGAATAAAGAGCTTTCTCTGGAAAGTATCCTCTGGCGTCTTTTTAGCGAGAGCGACGAAGTGAGGGTTTTAAGCGGTAAACCGTGTGTTAAGGGTTGCCGCTGTAATGAAGACCATATCCGGGACGTGATCGCGCGATTTCCGGCAGAAGATAAAAGGGATATGATCGACGAGACTGGCAATATTTCGATTGATTGTGCGTTTTGCAGCAAGAAATTCATGATTTCCGGTGCGAGTCTTAACAACTAAGCCATTTTATCGGATATTTCCTATCCGATGCCACATTTTGATGGGATAGTTGCCACAATCAGCGGTTATAGAGGCCAAATTGAAAGGAGGAGCAGAATATGAAAATGTCTGATATGATCAAAACGCTAGGCGTTTCTGCTGCGGCTTTCTTTGCATTTACGGTTGCTGCACCGGCACAAACACCGGGATTGGAACTGCTAAATGGTTTAAAAAAGGGGGCCTGGATCTTAAAGCCTCGCGGTTCGACTGAAGATGGGCAAAGCGTTTGTTTGGGTGATCCAAAGCTGTTGTTGCAAATCCAGCATGGCAGTGCATCTTGTTCGCGCTATGTGATTGAAGATGGTCCCAGAACTGCGCGGGTAAGCTATAAGTGTGGCGGATTAGGGCATGGTGTAACCACCATCCGCAAGGAATCCAGTGGTCTCGTGCAAATTCAATCGCAGGGCATTGAAAATAATGCACCTTTCTCATTTTCGGTCGAGGGCCGACATGCAGGTGCTTGCTAGTTTTTCCGATCGTTCCGGGATTTTTCTATATAGTTAAATGAAAATTAACTCTCTTTTGGCAACAGGGGTCAACATACTCTGTATGTATTCCTCCCTTCACGGCCGAAAAGCCGAACTAGGCCGCTTTCGAAAGAAATGCGGCCTTATTTTTGTCTCACTGGTCTTGCTTCAATCGTGCAAGGCGACTAGCGCGACGGAATTATGGCTATTTCAACCAAAAAAGCTGTTGTCCTGTTATCTGGTGGTTTGGATTCGATGGTATCCGCTGCCATTGCAAAAGAGCAGGGCTTTGATCTGATTGCGCTGACGATTGACTATAACCAGCGGCACAAAATCGAATTACAATCAGCGCAAAACATTGCGGACCGGTTGGAGGTGAAGGAGCATCTCGTTCTGCCGCTGGATTTAAGCCGGTTTGGTGGATCAGCCCTGACTGCAAATATTGCCGTGCCCAAATCTGGTGTGACCAATGAAATTCCGGTGACCTATGTGCCAGCGCGCAACCTGATATTTCTTTCTTTGACCTTGGGATTGGCCGAAGCCAGAGAAGCGAGGGATATATTCATCGGGGTCAATGCGCTTGATTATTCGGGCTACCCAGACTGCCGGCCAGAATTTATCCAAAGCTTTGAGAGGTTGGCCGATCTGGCAACCAAGGCCGGTGACACGGGACAGGGTTTCACCATTCAAACGCCTTTGCAGCATATGACAAAGGCGGCCATTGCCAAGGAAACCGAAAGGCTGGAGCTTGATCCCGGTCTAAGTTGGTCTTGCTATGAACCTGCTGATGGCAACCTGCATTGCGGTCTTTGCGATAGCTGCCGATTGCGCAAAAAGGGGTTTGAAGAAGCCGCTATTTTTGATCCAACGCGATATGCTGTCTGATGAGCTATGCGGTAAAAGAAATGTTTCCAACCCTTCAGGGAGAGGGCGTTCATGCCGGGCGGCGTGCGGTATTTCTGCGATTTGCGGGATGTAATTTGTGGACGGGTCTGGAAAAAGACCGGGCATCTGCGGTCTGCAAGTTTTGCGATACCGACTTTGTTGGAATGGACGGTGAGGGCGGCGGCCGATTTAACGATGGCAATGCGATAGCAGATTCTGTCGCCGCGATTTGGGGAGAATCCAAAGAGCTTCGGTTCGTCGTAATGACGGGTGGTGAACCCATGCTACAGGTTGACGATGAATTGATCGCAGCATTGCATGAACGATCTTTTGAAATTGCAATTGAATCAAACGGTACGCTTGCCGTTCCAAGCTCCATAGACTGGATTTGCATCAGCCCCAAGGCGGGTAGTGAGACAGTGCAGCGATCTGGTGACGAGTTAAAGCTGGTTTGGCCGCAATCAGGTAGCGAATGGAAGGAAATGGAAAAATGGGATTTTTCCAACCACCTGATACAACCCATGGATGCACGTAACGATGATGAGGCCAGCGCCGCTAACCTGCAGTCAGCCATAGAATTTGTTCAGGCAAATCCAAAATGGCGCCTGTCACTGCAGACACATAAAATCTTGGGGCTAGCTTAACTATTCGGACTCTGATTCAGTAGAATCTTCTTCGTTGCTGCCTTCCTCACCTTCGGAACTTTCACCATCCTCACCGTCGGCCAATTCTTCACTCGAAGCCTGTGCATCTACATCAACCATTTCATCGCTGATGGTACCATCAATGACATCCACGTCATCCATTCGGGTTTCTGTGACGGCATCGGATTCAGGTGCTTCTGCTTCGCCAGCACAGGCGCTGGCAGCCAAAGCCAAAATGGAAATGGCAGAAATTTGTGTCAGTCTGTTCATGATTTTCCTCTCATCCTATAGGGCTTAACATTATTCGGGTTACGTCTATTTTTCAATCGCTTCGAAAAAGCCCTGTGCAGTTTTCTTTAGTGCAGCATCAAATTGCGCCATAGTCGCTTTGATACCCAAATCTTTGAGACTGGTAACCGGAAATTCGCTGATACCGCACGGTACAATACCGTCAAAATGATTGAGGTCTGGGCTAATATTGACCGAAAAACCATGCATGGTTACCCAGCGCCGGATACGGATACCAATCGCTCCGATTTTGGCTTCCTGACCATCTGGCTTATCGCACCATATCCCGACACGGCCATCCACCGCTCGGGCTTCAAATCCAAATTCTGCCAGTGCCGCGACTATCCAATTTTCTAGTGCATGAACGAAACCGCGCACATCTGCGTTGCGGCGCTTCAAATCCAAAATCAGATAACCTACCCGCTGCCCCGGACCGTGATACGTATGCCGACCGCCACGGCCTGTTTCAAAAACAGGAAATTGGGAACTGAGCAGTTCCGAGGGATCACTGCTCGTGCCAGCCGTGTAAAGCGGAGGATGCTCCAGAAGCCAGATTAATTCCTCTTCATTACCGGCCTGGACAGCAGCATTGCGTCTTTCCATCTCTGCAAGAGCATCGGGATAGGCAATTTGCTCGTCGCTTGTGCGCCATTCGATTTGATTATCTATAGACATGGATTTTTCGTGCACTCTCTGAATTGTGCTGGCAAGGGAAGAAAATGATCATCGCTGGAGGAAGAGTAAGATGAAACTGGATTATATGGCCTGCTGGAATGATGCGATGGCTATGCTGGGTTCCAACAAGGAAGCTGTTGCAGCGATAGCCGGTGTTTTTCTGTTCCTGCCGAGCATGATCTGGGCCTATTTTGTTGGCGAACCTCCGATAGAAGGTTTAACCGATCCCGCCGAGATACAGGCCGCCCAATTGGCGTTTCTGGTAGATAATGCTTTCGGGTTAATGCTTTCCAATTTGGTTATAGGGTTTGGTAGCCTGTCGCTCTATGTGCTTCTGGCACCCAATCGCAGGGAAACTGTCGGAGACGTCTTAAAGGCAGCATTGGGACTGTTTCTGTTTTTCCTTTTCGCGAACATCATTGTCGCGTTCGGGCTGTTCTTCGGGTTTTTGCTATTCATAATTCCTGGCCTTTATCTATTGGGTAGGCTCTCTTTGGTGCCGATGGTTATCGCGGACCAGGAAGAGCGGAACCCGATTGAAGCGATCAAGATAAATTGGGAGGTTACGAAAGGCAATGGCTGGTCAATCCTGCTGTTTCTCGTGATGATCATATTGGTTGGCGGCATTACAGTGTTGGTCGCGGGCCTAGTGATTGGCCTGATTGTTAGTTTGGCATCTGGGGGAGCGGGATGGCCGTTTTTTGAGAACTTGTTTACTTCAGCATTAGGTGCGGTTTTCCAAGTGATATTGATCGCCGTCGTGGCTGCCATCTATCGGCAACTCACCGGTAGAACCCAGAATGTGGAAGAAGTATTTAGCTGATTATCGGGATATGCGGCCCGGCTGTTTCTGGGAGCAATCCCAACAATCTTGGATCGCGATTCATGCTGACTTCCCGTTTATAGGCTTTGAATCCGGCTTTTTGATAAAAGCCCAAAGCGAACGGTGAGTCCAAAGTGCAAGTATGCAGCCAAACGCGATTGACATCTGCTCGCCATGCACGCTGTAGAGTTTCAGCGATAAGCTAGGAGCCATGGCCCTTGCCATTATAGGATGAGATTAAGTCGAAAAATCCAATCTCGCATTGGCCTGCCTCTTTGAAATCGAGTTCCAGCAAGCCCACCGAATTTTCGCCGTCGATAATCTTAAAGACCTGATTTTTATCATTGTGAAGAATTGCTGCTAGTTCTTCTGCATCCATAATGAGCCTTGAAAGCCATAACCAACGTTCGCCAATAGCCCGAAAGAGATCCAGATACTCGTCAACACTCGGTCTGGACCATTCGATAATTTCCAGCGATGAATCCGGAATCGCTATTTCTGGACGGTTCGTCATTTCCAGATGTGTGATGACATCCGCAATATGACCCTGAGGCACTTCGATTAGGATTGGAACATCACTGGTCATTCAGATCAATCCCATTTTGCTTCAGGGGGCAGGCTCATCAGGATCGCGTCAACATTGCCACCGGTTTTAAGGCCAAATGTCGTACCGCGATCATAGACTAGATTGAACTCGGCGTAACGTCCTCGCCAGACCAGTTGTTGCTGCTTGTCCTCATCCAGCCATTTCATTCCCATCCTCTTGCGGACCAGTTTTGGGAATATATCCAGAAAGGCGCGCCCAACATCCTGGGTAAAGGCAAAATGGCGGTCAAAATCCGGCTCATGCTCCAGTTCCAGATGATCATAGAATATTCCGCCAACACCTCGATGAACTTTGCGGTGAGGAATGTAGAAATAGTCATCCGCCCATTTTTTAAACTTGGGATAATATTCTGGATTATGCGGCGCACAAGCGGATCGCATGCGGGCATGGAATTCCTCTGTATCATCTTCGTAGGGAATCGCTGGATTGAGATCCGCTCCTCCACCAAACCATCGTTTGGTCGTACAAAGGAAACGAGTGTTCATGTGAACATTGGGTACGTGTGGATTCGACATATGTGCAACCAGGCTGATGCCTGTCGCAAAGAAGTTCGGATCCTCTTCCGCACCGTTTATCTGTTTTTGAAATTCTTCGCTGAAGGTGCCGTCCACGGTCGAGATATTTACGCCGACCTTCTCGAAAACCTTTCCTTTCATAAGGCCCTGCGTACCGCCACCACCCGGACTGCCATCCGGATTTTTACGATCCCATTTGATATAGTCAAACGCCGCATCGCTATCATTTTCGCGTTCAATCGACTCAAACTCGGCGCAGATTTTGTCACGCAGTTCCGCGAACCACGTTTGTGCCGTCAACTGCTGGTCATCGAGTTGCGTTGTCATTGTGGAAATTGTCCTGTCTGTCTCAATGCTTCGCCTAAAGCCATGCCAGCCGATACTGCAAGGTTCAAGCTGCGCATGCCATTGCGCATCTTTATGGTGATTCGTTCATCGGCTCGTTGATGTACATCAATCGGGACGCCGGCACTTTCGGAACCAAACAGTAATATATCATCCTTTTTGAAACGAAACTCGTGATGCGGATGCTTTGCCTTGCTCGAGAGCAAAACAATTCTTGCAAACTGGGAATCGGCAGTTGCGCAAAATGCATCCCAGTCGGGATGACGCGTGAAGTCAGCCTGTTCAAAATAGTCCATTCCGGCGCGTTTCAAACTACGATCGCTAAACGGAAAGCCGCAGGGCTCGATTATGTCGACAGGGACGTTCAGACATGCACAAGTCCTTAGAATCGTTCCCAAATTTCCCGCGATATCGGGTTGATACAGTGCCACACGCATAATCGGTGCAGCATGGAGTCATCAACTATGTTTGGTCAATCGAAAATTCCCTGTTAGCAAACACTATATGGTGCGGCTATCAGGCGCGCAATTCATGCCTGCCAAAACTGTTATTGAGGGAAAACAGTTGGTCTGGCAGACAGGGGTTCAAACCAAGAGATAGGGCTTGATTACATGGCAACAGTTGAAGCAGCTGAAGCACCGGAAACCGAAGACGGTGTTCGTCGCCGGGATTTCATAAATATAGCAGCGGTAAGTTTTGCAGGCGCGGGTGCGGTTGCGACGGTATTTCCGCTGGTCAACCAAATGAACCCGAGTGCAGATGTACTCGCGCTGGCATCGGTTGAGGTTGATATTTCTGCAATTCAGCCTGGGCAGGCGATTAAGCTCAGCTGGCGCAAGCAACCTACCTTTATTCGGAACCTGACACCGGCGGAAATTGAGGAAGCCAATGCAGTCAGTGTTAATGACTTACGCGATCCTGAATCGCTCGCAGATCGAACAAAGGCGGGCAAAGAAAACTGGCTGATTACGCTGGGTGTTTGTACCCATCTTGGTTGCGTGCCACTCGGTGCAGCACAGGGAGAGGTCAAAGGCGAATTTGGCGGTTATTTCTGCCCATGTCACGGATCTCACTATGATACCGCAGCACGCATTCGCAAAGGTCCGGCACCAACCAATCTGGAAGTGCCAGAGCATGAATTTCTATCAGATACCGTCGTGAAAATCGGTTAAGGGGCAGAATAATGAGCTTTCCTTGGGCAAAACAATATGAGCCAACGACTGATTTGGGCAAGTGGATGGACAAACAGCTGCCGCTCCCCCGTTTCATATATGACGCGGTAGGCGCCGGTTACCCGGCACCGCGCAATCTGAACTATATGTGGAATTTTGGCTCGCTAGCCGGAATTTTCCTCGTTGTTCAGATCGTGACAGGCATCATTCTCACTATGCATTATGCCGCTAACGCAAATATTGCCTTCGATTCCGTCGAGCATATCATGCGTAACGTCAATGGCGGTTGGATGTTCCGCTATGCACACGCAAACGGCGCGAGTTTCTTCTTTATAGCGCTCTACTTACATATCGGCAGAGGCCTTTACTATGGTTCCTACAAGGCACCTAGAGAGATGTTGTGGTTGCTTGGTGTGGTTATTTACCTGTTGGCAATGGCAACAGGATTTCTGGGTTACGTTCTTCCATGGGGACAAATGAGCTTCTGGGGAGCGAAAGTTATTACTGGCCTGTTTGAAGCCATTCCGCTGGTCGGTAAGCCCATTCAAGAACTCCTTCTTGGCGGATTTGCACCTGACAACGCGGCGCTTAACCGCTTTTTCTCACTCCATTATCTATTGCCATTTGTAATCGTTGGTGTGGTAATCATGCACATCTGGGCGCTGCATATTCCAGGTTCGAACAACCCCACGGGCGTCGATGTAAAAGGACCGCAGGACACTGTTCCTTTCCATCCTTATTACACCGCGAAAGATGGCTGGACGCTTGGCGTGGCGTTGATCTTCTTTGCGGCGATGATGTTCTTCCTGCCGAACGCGCTTGGTCATGCGGACAATTATATTCCGGCGAACCCGCTATCGACTCCGGCACATATCGTTCCGGAATGGTATTTCTGGCCATGGTACGCAATCCTAAGAGCATTTACATTCGATTTCCTGTTCATACCTGCGAAGCTGTTGGGCGTAATTGCGATGTTCTCAGCGATTTTGGTGTGGTTCTTCCTGCCATGGCTCGATACCAGCCCTGTGAGATCAGGAACCTATCGTCCAAAAATGCGGATCGCTTTCGGGCTGTTGATCATTTTCACTATTATATTGTTCATCTGCGGCGGAGCGCCTGCTGAAGAGCCATATGTTATGATCAGTCAGGTCGCGAGTGCATATTATTTTGCATACTTCCTTATAATATTGCCGCTGCTATCGCGGATTGAAAAACCACTACCATTGCCGAACAGCATTACAGAAGCTGTCACCGGTAAGCCGCTTGAAAAAGCCAGCTAAAGAATTTGGGGATTTAGAAAAATGGTAAAATTTTTTGGCGGACTGATTGGCCTCTTTTTTTCAGGCTGGTTGCTTGTATCATTTGTGATGGGCGCGATTGAGTACACAACTAATCCACCGGAAAAAGCAGTCGAGTATCAGTTTCATGAAGACTCCAAGAAGGTAAGTTTCAAAAGCGATGGCCCGCTTGGTAAATTTGACCGGCAACAGCTTCAGCGCGGATTTCAAGTCTACAAGGAAGTTTGTGCAGCTTGCCACTCTCTCCGACTAGTAGCTTTCCGCAATCTCGCTGACCTTGGCTACAATGAAGATGAAGTGAAAGCGATTGCTGCCAATTGGCCAATCCAGACGCCTGACATTGATCCTGATACAGGTGAAGCGAGTAGTCGTCCTTCTCTACCAGCCGACATGTTTCCAAAGCCATTTGCGAATGATGTGGCAGCAGCTGCAGCAAATAATAATGCCATTCCGCCTGATCTTTCATTGATCACTAAAGCACGCGTCGGAGGAGCACCCTATCTCTATTCATTGCTAACGGGTTATCAGGATCCACCTGCTGATCTACCGGATTCTGCAAAACCAGGTGCTGGACTATACTACAATCCTTACTTCGCAAATTTGAACCTCGCTATGGCTCCCCCACTGGTTGCTGATGATCAAGTGAGCTATTCCGATGGAACGAATGCAACTATTGATCAGATGGCGAAAGATGTTTCAGCGTTCTTGATTTGGACTGCTGAGCCAAAATTGGAAGAACGCAAGCAAACCGGGTGGGCCGTAGTTGCTTTCCTTCTTCTAGCTACGATTCTCGGTTATATGTCGTTCCGCACTATCTGGGCTGATGAGAAGGCTGCGAAGAAAAATAAGGCAGACGCCTAGTTAGCCTCACCCCTATCGAAAGAGCCTGCTTTTGGCGGGCTTTTTTGGTCTGATTTTAGTTTGTCAGAACGCTATCAACCGCTTTCTGCCAACTAGCTAGCCTGTTATTTCTTTCCGGTTCTTCTATCTCAGGATTGTAAATGTCCTGGCCGGAAATCATGGCAGAAGCTTCTTCCAGTGATCCATAGATGCCGCATCCAACAGCGGCCAGCATTGCTGCACCTAAAGCCGTCGTTTCAAAGAACTCAGGACGCTCGACAGTAATATCGAGAATATCTGCGAGATCCTGTACCATCCAGTTATTGGCGACCATGCCGCCATCGATACGTAGACTCTGCCAGTCCACACCGTCTCCAGCGAAGGCAGTCTTTAGATCGTGGCATTGATATGCCATGGCTTCCAGTCCAGCTCTTACGATATGTGCTTTCTTTGCGGAGAAGCTGAGGCCCGAGATTGCCGCGGTTGCGTCGGCTCTCCAGTGCGGTGCGCCAAGCCCGGACAGAGCAGGAACGAGATATACACCGCCATTGTCTTCGACAGAACGCGCAAGTTCTTCGCTCTCTCCCGATAATTTCAGGAGACCGATATCGTCGCGAAGCCATTGCATGAGGCTGCCGGCAACAAAGACCGATCCTTCCAACGCGAAAATTCTCTCACCGCCTATCTGATACAATACTGTAGATAATAATCGATGTTCTGACTTTGGCGCTTTGGTACCGCTATTGGTGAGAATGAAAGCGCCGGTCCCGAAGGTCGCTTTTGTTTGCCCTACGTTCAGGCACGCCTGTCCAATAGTCGCTGCCTGCTGATCGCCCGCCGACCCGCAAATTGCAATTGCATTGCCAAACAACGCTGGATCGGTACTTCCCAAATCACCGGCACAATCCACAATATCCGGTAAAGCCTTTTTCGGAATATCAAACAATTCCAACAGCTCATCATCCCAATCATTGCCGTCCAGCGCCATCAACATAGTCCGGCTTGAATTGCTGGCGTCGGTCACATGCTTCTTGCCACCGGTCAGCCGATAGATCAGGTAAGATTCGATCGTTCCGAATGCTAGATTGTCACCTGCGGCTTCTACCTCCGGCCAATTCTCCAGCATCCAGCCAATCTTGCTTCCCGAGAAATAAGGATCAAGTAGCAGGCCCGTTTTGGTCTGAACCAATTCTTCCAGACCATCCGCCTTTAGGTCATCACATATCCCGGCAGTCCGCCGATCCTGCCAGACAATTGCCTTGCACAGTGGCTCGCCGGTTCGCTTGTCCCAAGCAACGACTGTTTCACGCTGATTGGTAATCCCGATGACTGCAATTTTGTCGGCGCCACCTGCTTGAGAAACCATCTTTTGACAACAGGCGAGAGTTTTGTCCCAGATCTCGGCAGCATCATGCTCAACTAGGCCGGGCGCTGGATAATATTGCTGCAATTCCTCTTGCTGTGAGCTTTTCAGCTTGCCGGAAGCATCGAAAAGCATTGCTCTTGTCGAAGTAGTGCCTTCGTCGATGACCAATATTTGCTGCGATGCCATTCTTTGCTCCAGTTTCCCAGGTTACGCTAATTTGTTGACGCCAAAAGGCAAGTTCCTTTGCATTGTGCGAGAAGTTCTATATTGCGCTGCAACATGTATGATTTGGCTATCATTGGCGGCGGTATAAACGGCGTAGGCATTGCGCGCGATGCAGCGGGCAGAGGCTTGAAGGTTTTGCTTGTCGAGCGCGACGATCTCGCCTCTCACACTAGTTCTGCCAGTACGAAGCTTGTTCATGGCGGCTTGCGATACCTGGAGCACTATGAATTCAGTCTGGTACGCAAGGCTTTAAAGGAGCGCGAAGTGCTGCTCCATGCTGCGCCGCACATAATATGGCCAATGCGCTTCGTTTTGCCAGTCGACGAAGGAATGCGGCCAGCTTGGTTTTTACGACTTGGGTTATTTTTCTACGACCATTTAGGGGGCCGCAAAATATTGCCGGGCACCAATGGATTGAACCTGCTGAAAGATAGACGCGGTGATCCACTGCAAAAACGCCTTAAAAAGGGGTTTGCCTATTCAGATTGTTGGGTCGAGGATGCACGGCTTGTGGTGCTGACCGCGCGTGATGCGGCGGAACGAGGCGCTGATATTCAGACGCGGACCGAATGTATTGGCCTTGAACGATCGACTGACCATTGGTCGCTCAAGTTGAATGACGGCAGTGAAACCAAAACGGAGCAGGCCCGGTTATTGATTAATGCTGCGGGACCCTGGGTTGATCCGGTCACGTCCCTTTACAACCAAAGCAGTAACGCAGCGAAACTTCGTCTGGTCAAGGGCAGTCATATTGTCGTGAAGCGCAAGTTTGAAGGCGATCATAGTTATATTTTCCAAAACAAGGATGGGCGGATTATCTTCGCCATTCCGTATCAGGAAAACTACACGCTTATTGGTACAACTGATCAGCCTTGGAGCTATGACGAAGGCCCTGCGAAGATTAGTGATAATGAGATTGAATATCTCTGCGCTGCGGCTAACGAGTATTTTGAAGAGCCGGTGAAACGTGACCATATCGAGTGGACATATTCGGGTGTTCGCCCGCTGTTTGACGACAAGAGTCAGTCCGCCTCCACCGTTACCCGAGACTTTGTCTTTGACTATAATGACGAAGGGGGGGGCGCCGGTGCTTTCGATTTTTGGGGGCAAAATAACAACCTATAGGGTGCTCGCGTTGAAGGCGATGAAAACGCTAAAATCGGCATTGGGAATCGCCACTAATGATTGGACGGCGGACGCCAATTTGCCGGGCGGAGATTTTCCTGTTGATGGCTTCGACGCGCTGGTTGCGCGATATGGAAGGACATGGTCATTCGTTGATCGGGCTGTTATGATCAGGATGGTGCGTGCCTACGGTACCGATACAGCCAAGATTTTGGTTGATGCCGATTATCTGGAGGATCTCGGGCAGAATTTTGGTGCAGGTCTTTTTGAATGCGAGATTCAGTGGCTGGTCGAGAAGGAGTTTGCGAGAACAGCCGAGGATGTACTTTGGCGTCGATCGAAGTTGGGCTTGCACATGACCGTAACCGAGCGTGCATCGGTCCAGAGCTGGTTCGACAATCTAAGCTCAAAAACCGAGGTAACTGCTGCCGTTTCCTGATTGACGTGGGGCATTGCTAGTGGCAATAGGCCGTTCGTCCAGTGTGACAATCAAGCGGGTGTAGCTCAATGGTAGAGCGGAAGCCTTCCAAGCTTACGACGAGGGTTCGATTCCCTTCACCCGCTCCAGAAGCCCCAAACTTTCAATCAGATGAACCGCGCACACGAATTGATACAATTTGCGACAATTTTCTCCCGTTCTGACAAAGTTCAGCGACAAACTGCTAGTAGAAGATCACTCATGGCGATTGAGATGGATCGCTAACCGTGAATTAGAACTATAAGGAACTGAACGATGAAAAAGACAATTCTTGCATCAAGCGCAATGGTTGCGGTGATAATCGGCGGGGTGGCTATTGCAGCGCCCGGCGGCAAAGGTATGCGTGCCGACACCAATGGTGATGGTGTAGTTACAAAGGCAGAACATAATGCCGCAGTCGAAAAGCGCTTCTCCAAGATGGACGTGAACGGCGATGGTCAGCTTTCAAAAGCAGACCGTGAAGCGCGCAAAGCAAAGCGATTTGCCGAAATGGACGCCTATCGCGCCGAGCGCAAAGCGAAGCGTTTTGCTCGTGCCGATGCAAATGGCGATGGTAAAATCTCCCAGGATGAGATGAAGGCCATGAGAGGTAAGCACGGTGGCAAAAGCATGCGCGGCAAGCGTCGCGGAATGCGCGGAATGGCCATGATGAAGCGCGCCGATACCAACGGTGACCAGATGGTTAGCAAGTCGGAATTTGCCGCAGCTGCGCAGGCTCGTTTTGATCGCGTTGATGCCAATAATGATGGCCAGATTACCAAGGAAGAACGTAAAGCGCACCGTGCCGAACGGCGCCAATCGAAATAAAAGAGGCGGTTAATCCCTGAACCACTCTTTTGCGAACGGATCGCCGGCCTCTCTCCCTCCTCCCCCAAACGGCCTGCGGTCCGTTCCTTTTTGCAAAAGTCATGGTAGACAAAACCAATGTCGAAACCGATCAACATACTATTAGTCGATGACGAACTCTCATTGCGTGAACCCCTTGCAGAATATCTTATCAAGCAGGGGTTTTCGGTCGTGCAAGCAGAGGATGCTAGGGCCTGTTGACAATCCGCGCCTAGCAATGAGCGTTGCGGTGAGATACCAGTTGGCGGCATAGCTGGTGTCGGTCTTGTCGTATCGGGTTGCTATACCTCTGAATTTCTTGATCTTTGCGAAGTAGTTTTCGATGAGATGACGCCACTTGTACATGTGCGCATCGTAGTCTCGCTGCACGTTTCGGTTTGCTTTGGGCGGGATGACAGCAGCAGCGCCTCGCGTGTCGAGGTCCTGCAGGAGCCAGTCAGCGTCGAAAGCCTTGTCGGCCAGAAGCGCTCCAAATGAGACCTCATGGATCAACGGAGCCACCCCCTTCATATCGTGCGGCTGTCCGGGCAGAAGCAGGAACCGCAGCATATTCCCGAGCGCATCCACCAGTGCGACGATTTTGGTTGTCAGCCCGTCACGAGACCGCCCGATGGCCTGATGCTGAGCCCCCTTTTGCGCCCGAAGCCTTCTGATGGGCCTGGACAATCGTTCCGTCGATGAGAACATATTCGAGGTCCGGCTCACCATTCATGCCATTGAAAAGACTCTCGAAAATGCCTGCTTCCGCCCACCGGCGAAACCGCTTGAACACCGTATTCCACTTCCCGAATTCACCGGGCAGGTCACGCCAGGGTGCCCCTGTCCGGACCCGCCATAGTATCGCCTCCATGAAACGCCGGTTATCGCGACCCGTCGCGCCCGGGTCCCCGGCCTTGCCTGGCAGGAGCGGCGCAATCTTTTTCCAAAGCTCATCCGAAATAACAAAACGCTCTTCGTTCATTCAAACCTCCATTTGGGAAGCTTGAAGCAGAGTTCAGCAAGTTTGGAAACCCCGAATGTCAACAGGCCCTAGTATTGATGCCAATATCAGACAGCCTCTGATAGGGTCCGGTTGACACAAGATTTGTGGACACGATATCAGCCAAAAGCCGTTTCATGTCACGAATGCCGGCATCGCCTGATAAAGGACCGCCTTCGCTTCCCACACCGCCGGGCGCTGTGGCGTCGTTGAGAGCCGTTCTCAATTGGTTATAGGCATTGACCTGCCCCTAGTTGTTGGTCCAGTTATTAAGTTAGAGCACGGCGGTTAAAGCCGTCCATCTGGACTGACCGGAGCGGAGCGCAGGGCAGTTCAGATGGATAAGGCAAGGCTGTTGTTGGTGCCGGTGGTTTGTAGCCCAGTGAGCTGTGCGGTCTGACAGTGTTATAGTGCCGCCTCCAGCGTTCGATCAGTATAGTTGCCTCCTTCATGCTGTAAAATATTTCTCCATTGAGTAGCTCATCGCGGAGTTTACCGTTGAAGCTCTCGTTATAGCCATTCTCCCATGGACTACCCGGTTCTATATAGATTGAACCGCCCCGGGATTGCCGGAGGCTATTTGGTTTAAGTTACGCTGCCACGGGTGTTTCGTCCAGCGTAGCATGATAGTTTTTCTCAGCTTGTGCTGGCGGGATGTTTCCGACTGGTTCAAGCAGCCTTTTATTGTTGAACCAGCCGACCCATTCCAGCGTAGCATATTCAACGGCTTCAAACGAGCGCCAGGGACCGCGCCTGTGGATGACCTCGGCTTTGTAAAGGCCATTGATTGTCTCGGCCAAAGCGTTGTCATAGCTGTCACCAACGCTACCGGCCGATGGTTCTATCCCTGCCTCCGCCAAGCGTTCTGTATATTTGATTGATACATATTGGCTGCCACGGTCACTGTGGCGGACAAGGCCGCTACGATGCGCTGGCTTGCGATCATGCAATGCCTGTTCCAGGGCATCCGGAACGAAGCCTGCATGGGCTGTTCTGCTAACCCGCCAGCCAGCGATAGCGCGGGCATAAACATCAATGACGAAAGCCACATAGATAAAGCCCTTCCATGTGGCGACGCAGGTGAAGTCAGACACCCACAGCATATTGGGTGCCGGCGCATGGAACTGGCGGTTTACGTGATCGAGCGGACAAGGCCGAGCGGACAAGGCGCTGTCTTATCGCTGACTGTCGTGCGCACCGGTTTGCCGCGAATGACGCCTTGCAAACCCATATCGCGCATCAGCCGTTCCACAGTGCAGCGCGGGGCATCAAAGCCTTCGCGCTTCATCTGTCGCCACACCTTGCGGTATCCATAAACTCCGAAGTTCTCGGCAAATACACGCTTGATCCCTGGCTTCAAGACCAGGTCACGTTGTCCACGCACTGACAGTCGCGCCCGGTCTCTGCGCTTGGCAACGTGGTCATGATAAGTGGATGGGGCGATAGGCAGAACCCTGCACATCGGCTCGACCCCGTATGTTCCACGATGACCGTCAATAAAGGCGATCATCTCTTGAACGGGCGGTCGAACTCCGCCTGAGCAAAATATGCTGATGCTTTGCGCAATATCTCATTGGCTTGCCGAAGCTCCCGATTCTCACGTTCCAGTGCCTTCATACGCTCTGCTGTATCTGTTGGAATACCAGCGCGCCTCCCGCTATCGACTTCTGCCTTCTTGACCCATTCATTGAGGGTCTGAGGCACACAGCCTGTCTTCCCGGATATCGAGACTGCCGTCGCCCAGCGGGATGAATAATCCCCTGAATGATCCAGCACCATCCGTACCGCGCGTTCCCGTACCTCAGGTGAAAATTTGTTCGTTGGCTTGTTCATAATGGCTCCTTCTACTCATGAGTTGGAGCCTCCGGCAATCCCGGGGCGGTTCAGAGGTCACTCTTCCTCCTCTTCTGACCGAAAAAATGGATTGCACCTCACTTCTTCCGATCTTGCGATTCTTCTGGCTTGGCTTTGGTGAAGAGCGTCCCGCAAACCCATTCGATGAGTAACGCACAATTGCTTGGTCAATAGCAATGCTGGTGAAAAAGTAGTCATATCCTTCAATACGTTAGATCAGCATTCGGACCATGGTGTTATTGCAAATACTTGGCTAATCTAGCCTATAGAATTTTTAGACAAACAGATTGCGCCGCCGATATCATGGGAGAAGTTTGAAGAGCTTGCTCGTGCACAGGAATTGGCAAAATTTCGAAGTTGCCCAGAGCAAACACCAAGTTCTTCCCATCCTCTCCTGCGCGCGCTGGTTTCTTACAGCTTTTTGAGACCAATGAGATCGAGGCCCTTCGTTTGTTTCATCGTCTGGAGATGCGCGCGGCGGTCTAGTGGCGGTGGTATTCAAAATGCGAGGATCGCAAAAAACCAAAGCCGCTCATTGTCCGAATGCCATGGGGAGACATTCCTCTTTGGGGTGATAAAACCGTCTATCGCTGGTCCAGCGGCATACTTGGCTCGCATGTATGCCCGAACCACTATGGTGGATGAGGGCGATCCGATTGACCGGACAGCTGCTTCTCGAGGCTGACGCTAACGAAGAACCCAACAACAAACTCGTTGGCGTTAAGCGGGACAGTAATAATGCTAGTCCTGAAGAACTATTGGAGGCAGGCGCATCTTGGGCAATGTCATTCACGGAGGACAACATTCTCACGGCACTGCAAGACGCCTGAGGTATGAGCGATGCCCCAACTTTCGAAAAGCTATGTGATCACTACAGAGATACTTTTGACCTCCATGTGACAGTACTCGACAGAAGAAACCGCCTGTTTTTCTGGCTCTTGATTTCAGTGGGTCTCAACTCATTTCGCTCATTGGCAGGCGCACTCTACGCATGGCTGAGCTGGCACACAGCGAAACTTCTGCGCGGTGTTAACTGACCGTAAGCCAGAAATCGCTTCCTCGCATGCATCAAAATCGTCAACATATCCAAATATGATCCCGGTCTTTTCCCAATTTCCAGCGAGGTTCCGCATTTCGATCCAGTGATCAGTCCCATATCCTATTTTGTTTTCGAATGTTTCGATCAAGTTTTGGTGTTGATCGTCAAGGCTCTGTAGTTGCGAACATCCGACCAGAGCTGAACACAGTCCCAAAACGCCTATAAGTCCTGTGTTACTCGTTATCAAAATTCCCATTTTATTTACAGTTAACATCTCTGCGGGTGAAACGTCAACCGCAGAGATCTCTCAGGTGGTCGAAAATTCAGCGGGAATTAGGCTTGGAAGCGGCCCCGAGGATTTCTCTTCTCTGGTTGGCTGTTGCAGGTATGGCCATACGTTACTTCCAACTCGCCATTCAAATCGAACGGCAATATGATTATTTGCATGCCCTTGAGGCGGCAATTAACAACCATTATCCAGAAGGTAGCATCGCCTTCGCGCGCGAAGGCGTTTCTTGCAACAGCGAATATCCAATATTCTCATTATGGCTGCATCATGCTTGTACAAAAGTGTTTCCAGTTCTGCTGTGCTTGATTGCCATCGCCAATATTTGCAATGAAATTTGGCCAGAAACATGAACCATTACCAGCTGGACACCCGCAATACCCTCTGGCATTTGCGGTAGTGATATGATTCAGGGTTTGCATTGAAGGGAGACCATAGCTGCATGCACCGAGCCTGTTTTCGCTGTCCGGTCACCTGCAGCGTTCAAGTAAGGTCGGCGATCCGCTGGAGGTTCTGGAAGGGACGGTAGATTTCGAGCGTTTTCGCGATCTTTTGGTGAAGGGCCTTGGCTACAGCGATGGCAAGAAGGGCGGCAGGCCTGCGTTTGATCCGCGACCGATTGATCTGGATGCGCTTCTTCGGTTTTGATCCGGGTGGAACCATGCCGGACGAGAACACCATCCGCCATTACCGTAACCGCCTTTCCGGGAGCGGCACACTCGCAGCCTTGATGCAAGCCTTCGACCGGCACCTTGCCGAACAGGGATATCTGGCCATGGGAGGACAGATCGTAGACGCGACCCAATGTTCCTGCCCACAAGCAGCGCAACACCGGGGAGGAGAAGGCGGCGGTCAAGGCAGGACGGTCAGCAAAGCAGATTTGGCGCGGTAAACCCAGCAAGGCACACCAGAAGGATGTTGATGCGCGCTGGCCGCTCAAGAGCGGCGGCAAGATCCGCTACCGCCCTGATGGAACACCGCTGCCGCAAATCGCAACACCGGTGTTCGGTTACAAGAACCACATCAGCATTGACCGCCAATATGGCTTCATCCGCAAAGCGAAGACTATCCCGGCATCGGACAGCGATGGACGGCAACTGCGCGATGTGGTGGCTGCAAACAATACTGCGTCTGATGTATGGGCCGATAACGCCTGTCGTTCAAAGAGGAACGAGAAGTGGCTGGCGCGTAACATGATGACAAGCCGTA
Source organism: uncultured Parasphingorhabdus sp. (assembly GCA_951813595.1). Lineage (GTDB taxonomy): Bacteria > Pseudomonadota > Alphaproteobacteria > Sphingomonadales > Sphingomonadaceae > Parasphingorhabdus. The sequence goes on from CATOTQ010000001.1 coordinate 1,050,169, forward strand.
TCCATCGCACGAAGCCCAAGGGCAAACCCGTGCCTGATCTTCCACGAGCGACGACGCGCCCCGGGACAAGGGCGCCTGAAATCAGCCAAACAGGCTCAAAACGCTTCTAAAAGGTCAAATATCAAAGCGAATTAGACATCAATCGCACCCATCGCGCCGCAAAACAATTCAAATGTTCAAATCTCGACAAATCGAACCGTTGTTGCGGGTGTCCAGGTGACTCAATGGTTACGCGCGTCAAAATAAACTTGCGTTCAGCAGGGGTTTGCAATATCTGCGCACGCCAAATCACAAAGGGAGAGTGTTTCGTGAAAACAGCAAATTCAATTCGGTTCGGATTCCGCTCGTCATTACTTTATGGTGCAGCAGCAATTTCAGCAACAACGCCAGTATTCGCCCAAGAGGCAGACACTGACGAAGGGCGTACAATCATCGTTACTGGCACTCGCCAAGCAGACCGTTCTGCGGCTGATACCGTAGCCCCGGTCGATATTGTTTCCGGCGCCGAACTCGCCAATCAGGCAGATAGCGATATTGGCAACCTTCTGCGCGTCTCTGTTCCATCCTACAACGTTAACACGCAGCCTATCTCAGATGCTGCAACGTTTATCCGACCGGCCAACCTTCGCGGCCTGTCTCCCGACAACACACTCGTATTGGTCAATGGCAAGCGTATGCACCGCGGCGCCGTGATCGCATTCCTGGGTGGCGGTATTTCCGATGGCGCACAAAGCCCGAACATCTCTGTTATCCCTACGGTCGCGTTGAAGCAGGTTGAAGTGCTACGTGACGGCGCATCTTCGCAATATGGATCGGACGCAATTGCAGGGGTTATGAACTTCATCCTGAAGGACGATGCTCATGGCGGCACAATCTCGGCACGCTATGGATCTACTTATGAAGGCGACGGCGGCAACTATCAAATCGCAGCAAACTTTGGTGTTCCTGTCGGTGACAATGGTTTTGCCAATTTCAGCGCTGAGTTTGGCGAAGCCGATGACACTAGCCGTTCAGTCCAGCGCGATGATGCCGCGGCGTTGATTGCTGCTGGCAACACGGATGCAGGCAATCCTGCTCAAGTGTGGGGTCAGCCCATTTTGAGCGATGATTTCAAATTCTTTGTCAACATGGGTTATGAAATCTCCGAAGTGGCTGAGCTCTTCGCTTTCGGCAATTATGCTTCGCGCAATGTCGATGGTGGCTTCTTCTTCCGCAATCCAACAAATCGCGGCGGTGTATACGAAGGTCCATTCGTTGATCCCGCTACAGGACAGCCGTTGGCTGAAGATATGGGCGGCGTACCTTCAATTCGTGTCGGCGACCTGTCAGTTGATACCGCAGGTGATTGTCCGTCCGGAATTCCTCTAACAGCGGGTGGCGGTTTGCGCCCTGATCCAACGATCCTTGCTCAGGTTACGGGCGATGGCTTTGACGGCAATTGCTTCTCCTTCATTGAGTTGTTCCCCGGCGGCTTCACCCCACGCTTTGCAGGCGACATTTCAGACTTCTCGCTAGCAGGCGGTGTGCGCGGCGAACTGTTTGGCGGATTGCGCTATGACTTGAGCTATCGCCACGGGCAAAGTGAAGCTGACTTCTTTATCCGCAACACAATCAACGCATCGCTTGGCCCGGCAACGCCCACCCAATTCAATCCTGGCGGCTACATCCAGACAGAAAACATCTTCAACTTTGACCTTGGTTATGAGTTCGATGCTGGAGAAGGTTCCGTCTTCGTTGCCGCGGGTGCGGAATATCGCGACGAAGAATTCACCATCAAGGCTGGCGACCGTGCGTCTTTTGAACTTGGGCCGCTAGCAGCCCCTTCGGTCGGCTTCCCAACCGGCCAAGGGTTCTCTTCCAGCTCAAACGGCTTCGGTGGTTTCTCATCGAACAATGCTGGCTCAAGCAAAGAAGACAACATCGCATTCTATGTGGATGTTGAGGCCGATCTCATCGAAGCGCTTACGCTGCAAGGGGCTGTGCGCTTCGAAGACACCAGGAGCTTTGGCTCTACAACGACGTGGAAAGTTGGCGGTCTCTTCCGTCTATCAGACACGTTCCGCATTCGCAGCACCTACTCGACGGGCTTCCACGCTCCGTCGGCCGGACAAGCGAATGTCACCAACGTGACTACGGCGTTTGTTGGTGGTGTTCTGCGCGACGAAGGCACGTTCCCGCTGCTTAGCCCAGCGGGTCTGATCGCAGCTGATTTTGTTGAAGCAACAACTGGCACTCGCCCAACGCTAGCGCCGGAGGAGTCGGACAGCTTCACGATCGGCCTTGCCGCCGGTGTAAGCCCGGTCACAATCACACTCGATTATTTCAACATCAAGTTGAACGATCGTATCTCGCGCTCGTCTCAGGTCGATTTTACAGCAGCATTGCTCAACTTTGCAGCGGCTTCGGGCGTAACAGTAACCAGCACCGACACGGCAGGCTTGATTGCAGAACTGGGTGCAGCTGGAGCGATTGATCGCGCTGACTTTACCGGTTTTGAAGACCTTGCTTCATTCGCTGTCTTCAACAACGCCTTCGACACGCGCACGCAAGGTCTCGACTTTGTTGCCAACGCGAATCTTGATCTGACGGCGAATGGCCGCACCCAAGCGACATTGGCGGTCAATTACACCAAGACCGACGTAACGAACTTCGATGCCACTATTTCGGCTACGCGTATCCGTCAGCTGCAGGAGAATATCCCTCAATGGAAGGGGTTCTTCAATCTGACACATGAGGAGGGCCGGCTCCGCGGGTTGCTGCGGGCGAACTACTTCGGTAGCTTTTTCGAGGCTCACCTAGACTCGGGCGATCTGGAAATCGACGCTGGTGCACGCGTAACTGTTGACGCTGAACTCGGTTACGAAGTTCTCGACGGGCTGGAGGTTTCCGTGGGTGCACAAAATCTGCTGAATACATATCCTGCACGCAACCCGCATGCTGGCATCGCAGGTGCCAGGTACACACTCACGTCACCATTTGGGTTCAACGGTGGCAGCTACTACGTGCGCGCACGCTTCCAGTTCTAACCACTGGACAGCTGACGTAATTGAAGAGCGGCGGCCATCTGGCTGCCCCTTTCTAATTCGGGAACCAGCAAATGCTCACAGTCCGGCTTGCCAAACGAGACAATGCATCCGCAATCGCTGACCTCATGGAGCGCGCAATTGCAAAGCTCCGGCAGGGGTTTCTCATTCCTGAGCAAATTGAGACTTCGTGTGCAGGAACGGGGCTTGATCTCCAATTGATCGATGACGGAACATATTTTTGTGTCGAAGAGAATGGTGAACTCGTCGGCTGTGGCGGCTGGTCTCGGCGCACGACGCTTTATGGCGGGAATCATTCGGCAGGCCGTGATCCCAGGCCACTCGATCCTGCCAACGAACGTGCGCGGATATGGGCAATGTACACCCACCCTGATCACACCCGCAAAGGGATCGGCAGGCTGATTCTGCAGACGGCCGAAGATGCGGCGCGAGCGGAGGGTTGTCGTGAGCTGGAAAGGGCCGCGACCATGTCAGGAAAGCCGCTCTATCTGGCTTGCGGATATGAGGTTGAAAGCGAGTGGTCCGATGAGAATGGCGCTGTGCCGGTTCCGCTTGCTACAATGTGGAAGAGCCTGGTCTAGGCTCAGGACCTGTTAAATTGCTTGCATAAAGGTTTGGGTGTTGATTCAAGGGTAGCATCAAGGAGATTGTTATCGATGGATGATCTATTTATGTGTAGAAGTTCAGACGCTGCATCGGCGAGTTGAATCTGCGAAGCATGCAGAGGTCTTTAGTTTGAATTATCGGAGTTTTCATGGCCGATTTCAGTGACGAAACAAGAGGCAAGGTCGAGCTTGCTTCCCCGGAGATCATCGATCTCGTGTCTCAGAAACTATTGGAGCTTCGCAAGCGCCTCCTCGACCTAACTCGTCGCAATCCGCTCATCCACATCAGGTTCCGAGCAACTTCGACGTCGGCCATCCGTGTGGTCGATGAACTGCCCGATGCGCTTGCCGCCGGACTGGCCGATGGTGCACAGATGCGCCTTGCCCCCTTGCCGGCGCTCGAAGAGGAAATTCCCGATGAGCAGACAGACGAATTTCTTGACGCTCTGCATATCGCCCGCACCGATGACGAGACATATCGCACGGAGGTCGAGAAGATCGATAGCTGCGGCGCTGGTGCTGAGGAGAAAGAGCTTGAGCTTGAGCGCGCCCTGAAGGACCGGCTGCGCGCCGACCTGGGCATGCCGCCGCGCCAGACCAAGGATGCGTTGTCGCTTGTCGAGCACGCAAGGCTGCACGGAATCTCACCGAGCCATCTATTGCCTGAGGCGAAGGCCGCGCACGAGGACGGCCGGCACGATGATGACGGCATCCGAACCCTTCTCTTGCCCGACAGGCTGAGCCGCGCGGCTAAGTCAATCCGTGAAAAAGGGCGCTCATTCGAACGCGAGACCGGGATCAACGTCTTGCACGCCGCCTTCGGTCTCCTCGAATGGAAGAACCCCGGCGAGCGGGAGAAGTTCGTCTCGCCGCTGCTGTTGATGGAAATACGCATCGAACGCCGGCAGTCGCCCCTGGGTGCGGAATTCCTTATTTGCGGGGAGGGCGAAGTCGTCATCAACAGCAGCTTGGACGAGAAACTGCAATCGGAACACGGCCTCTCGCTGCCCGAATACAAAGCCAGCGGCGGAAACGCTGGTGTCGATGCGTACTTGCGTGCTGTCCAGGATGCCTCGCCGCCCGGATGGGACTGGAAGGTCAGACGCGAGGTCTGTTTCGGAATCTTCCCATCCTCGAAGATCGCCATGTATCACGATCTTGACCCGGCCAAGCGTCCGCTAGCCGAGAACGAGATCGTCGCGCGGATGCTTGCAACCGCCGGGCCCGGCGACGGTTCCTATGCCGAAACCTACGATACAGACGACCCGGATGTGGCCAAGGCGGTACCCTACCTCGTCATGGACGCGGATGCCTCTCAGTATTCCGCCCTCGTCGATATTGCGCGCGGTGATCATGTCGCGATCGAGGGCCCTCCGGGATCGGGCAAGTCTCAAACCATCGTCAACCTCATTGCCGCGGCCATGGCCGGCGGCAAGAAAGTCCTGTTCGTCGCCGAGAAGCTCGCGGCGCTTGACGTGGTGAAGAATCGCCTCGAGGCATCAGGCCTTGGCAACTTTATCCTCCCTCTTCAGGCAAGACGCCGCACCTCCGAACCCGTCTACGAGAGCATAGAGAATCGGCTGAAAATGCTGAAAATGGAGTGCGGCGATGAACGCATCCGCGACCGCTTCGAGACAGTCCGCAGCCGTTCCAACCGCCGCCGCGCCATCCTCCAGGGGTATCTCAATGCCCTGGGCTCGAACTTCGGCTCGACCGGGTTGACCGTCTACCAGGTGATCGGTCACGCGATCTGCACTTCCGATATCCGCGATCACCTTCCGCGCGAGATTCGCCGCATTTCGATCCCCCGTGTCGACAGCCTCGGCGAAGCAGCCGTGAAAGAACTGGTCGACGAGGCCGCGGCCTTCGGCAACCGGCTCAGCCAGATCACCCGAATGAATCGATGTGGTAAATTGGCTTTCCATTCTTCTTAAGAAGCGCCATAATAATAATCCTCGATTCATGACCAATGGCAAAGGCTGGTATCTGTGACCGCTCCGGTTCGCTTTCCGCGATTTTTTGTAACAAACCCTAGCCCCTGCCCCTATCTGCCGGGCAAAAGCGAACGCAAGGTTTTTACCGAGCTTAACGGGCCACACACAGACGAACTCAACGATGCCCTTGGCCGGATTGGTTTTCGGCGTAGCCAGAATGTAGCCTATCGACCAAGCTGCCTAGATTGCAAAGCATGTGTTTCTGTTCGCGTCCTTGCAACTGAGTTTAAGCCGAGTGCTACGCAACGCAAAAACCTGAGACGAAATCAAGACTTGGTCGTAGAGACCTGCGAGCCTTGGGCGACAGAAGAACAGTTTTTGCTGCTTCAGAAATATCTATCCAAACGGCATCCCGGTGGCGGTATGACCGAGATGGACGAGATGGACTATTCGGACATGGTTGAGCAAACACCCGTCAAGTCTCTCCTCGTTGAGTATCGCGAACCCACTGACGATGGTTCAAAAGGACGATTGGTTGGTGCATGTCTCACGGACCAACAGGGCGACGGCCTGTCGATGATTTACAGCTTCTTTGATGCGGATCATCCTGATCGCACAGGATTGGGCAATTACATCATCATGGACCACATACTGCGCAGCAAGCGTGCGGGATTGCCTTATGTCTATCTTGGTTACTGGGTCGATGGATCACGCCGGATGGAGTATAAAATTCGTTTCCGTCCGCTTGAACGTCTTGGACCAGAGGGCTGGCTAAGGTTCGACTCTACCGATCATTTACGCAAGCAGAATCAAAACCAGTCTTAAAGACTCATTTGCTTTCAAGATTAGATACAAAAAACCCGCCAACCTCTCAGTCGGCGGGTTTTTTCGTTTTGGTGCCCTGCTTCGCCTACTGGTCGTAGTAGCAGTTGGCTTGCTGGCAACCTTTTAGCTTTGGAGCCGGTTTGGGGCGCGGCTTCCAGACTCGCTTGGCCGGTTTGTAGCGCTTCTTGGCTACATATTTCGGCTTCTCATAATAATATTCTTCTTCGATTGTCGTGGTTGTGGTTGTTGTCGTTACCGGCTGCGACTGCACGACAACGGTCGTGACCTGTGGCTGGGGTGGATAATAGTAGGCAGGCTGGTAATATCCCTGCCAGCCATATCCATAGCCGTAACCATGATGGGATTGAACCGGTGCACGAGGCGCCCGTTGCGGTGTATAACCGCGCTCGGCATAATTGCGATCGTAACCGTATTTTTTGAGCAGCTTACGGCAGCGGTCGGTGCTTCGTTCAATTGCCGCACCGGCAAGAGCACCAACGCCGCCGCCGATCAGGGAGCCTCCTAGGCGATTACCGCGGCCAGCAATGCGGCGACCACAACTGATTGAAATTGCTTCATAACCTAATCTCCGCCATGAAATTTATCCGACAATAGCCCATTTTTGTTCGCCGGAAGGTAAAAAATTGCATCCGCGTGCTTGCGCAGTTAATCGGATCAATAGATTTCCAAGCTACATAAACGCTAAACAAAGCATCTTTGCAGGGGCCTGAACATGGTGGATCGTTTCAAAATACTGGTGACTGGAGGCGCTGGCTATATTGGCAGCCATGCCGTTCTGGCGTTGCTCGACTGTGGCTGGGATGATGTTGCAGTGATTGACAATCTAACCACTGGTTTCCGCTGGGCCATCCCAGACGCAGTGGCCTTTTATGAGGGTGATATCGAAGATAGCCTACTTGTCGCAAAGATCATCGATGAGCAGAATGTCGGCGCGATCATGCATTTTGCGGGCTCGATCATTGTTCCGGAATCTGTTGAGAACCCTCTTAAATATTATCACAATAACAGCGCCAAGAGCCGCAGCTTGATTGAATCAGCCGTCAAAGGCGGTGTGCGGCATTTCATTTTCTCTTCGACCGCTGCTACTTATGGGATCCCAGAGGAAAGCCCCGTTCGCGAGGAAACACCGCAGGTTCCGATCAATCCTTACGGAATGTCGAAACTAATGACCGAGCATATGCTACGCGATGTGTCGGCTGCGTATGAGTTAAACTTCTGTGCCTTACGTTATTTTAACGTTGCCGGTGCTGATCCAAAGGCACGGACCGGGCAGTCTACAGCTGGCGCGACGCATTTGATTAAAGTCGCAGTAGAGGCGGCGCTCGGCAAACGGGAAAGTGTGGCCGTATTCGGCACTGATTATGATACGCCCGATGGCACCGGGGTGCGCGATTATATTCATGTTTCTGATCTTGCGGCCGCCCATGTTCTGGCGCTGGAGGCCCTGATCGCCGACCCCAGCCAGAATCACCTGCTCAATTGCGGCTATGGGCGTGGGTTCTCCGTTCTCGAGGTTCTCGATTCGGTGGATCGTGTCACCAACCTGAAAATCAACCGCATCATGGAAGGGCGCAGGGCAGGCGACCCCGATTCGCTGATTTCTGACAATGCTGCGATCATGGATCGCTTTCCCTGGCAGCCCAAACATGCGGATTTAGACGAAATTGTCAGTCATGCGCTGGCCTGGGAGCGAAAATTGAGTGAAATTCGCGGAGAATAGCGAGTTACGATGCTTGACTTTGGCAAAAATCGACCCTAACTGCACCGTCTGCATACGGCTATGGGCCGTTTTCAATATATTTTAGATTAAGGCGCGCAAGAAAATGAAAGTCCGCAACTCTTTGAAGTCGCTTAAGAACCGTCACCGTGATTGCCGCGTCATTCGTCGTCGTGGCCGCACTTATGTGATCAACAAAACGAATCGCCGGTTCAAAGCACGTCAGGGCTAAGCGCCTTATTTGGTAGGAAGATCTGCCATCAACAATATTGACACCGTAATATTCGATGTAGGCAATGTGCTCTATCGATGGGATTTGCGGTGCCTCTTTGAAAAACTGATTGACGATCAGCAGGAACTGGATTGGTTCCTGAACAATGTCGTGACGCCCGAATGGCATTTCCAGCATGATGCGGGACGACCGCTGAACGAGATGATTCCGGAGCGGATCAAACAGTTCCCCAAATATGAAAATCTTATCCGCGCATATGCCACGCGATTTGTCGAAACTATTCCAGGGCCTGTCGAAGGTTCGCTGGCGATAGTTGAAAAACTCGCTGAGAACGGCGCGGGAATTTTCGGTATCACAAATTTTGGTGCGGAATTCTGGGCGGATTTTCGGCCAACCGCTCCGATATTTGATCATTTTGAAGACATTGTCGTGTCAGGTGATGAGAAATTAGTGAAGCCGGATCGGGTGATTTACGAGTTGGCACTGCAAAGATTTGAAAGAAACGCTGAACAATGCCTTTTCATTGATGATCGCGAAGAAAATATCAGGGGCAGTGAACAAGTCGGGATCCGGGGGCATCTGTTTAAAAATGCTGCCACTCTGAAGAGTGAGCTGCGGTCGTTGAAACTCCTCTAGCTGCGCTTTAGTTCGTTTCCGGTCATGCGCACAACATGCAGCAAATTGGTCGACCCTGGGGTACCAAATGGCACTCCGGCACAAACGATCAATCGTGACCCCGCCTCAGCCAATTTGTGTCGCATGGCCATGCGCTTGGCTTTCTCGATCATTTCTTCGAAATTGGAAACATCACGTGTGACCACGGCATGGGCGCCCCAAAGCAACCCAACCCGGCGCGCTGTCTTTCTGTTGGGAGTTAACACCAACAGCGGTACCGAGGGCCTTTCGCGTGCCATTCGGCGTGCCGTTGATCCGCTGTTGGTAAAGCACACGATTGCTGATGTTTCGATGGTTCGCGCAATATTATAGCTGGCTGCAGCCAGAGCATCTGCGGTGGTCTCATCCGGCAGCGTTTCCGTAAAATGCACGCGCCGTGCGTAGGAGGGATCATTTTCCACACGTTCGGCAATCCGATCCATCATTTGTGCCGATTCCACCGGCCAGTCGCCAATTGCTGATTCAGCAGAGAGCATGATCGCATCGGCACCGTCATATATGGCGGTTGCGACATCCGATACTTCCGCTCGGGTCGGTGTTGGAGACTTGATCATTGATTCGAGCATCTGCGTCGCCACAACTACTGGTCGGCCCAGTTTGCGAGCCTTGGAAACAATTTCCTTTTGCAGTGGAGGGACGTGTTCTGGACGCAGTTCCACACCCAAATCACCGCGCGCTACCATTACCGCGTCGGAAAGCTCGAGAATCTCATCGAGCCGTTCAATCGCTACAGGTTTTTCTATTTTTGCAAGCAATGCTGCTTTGCCGTTAATCAGCCGACGCGCTTCCGCAACATCTTCTGGACGTTGCACAAAGCTGAGGGCAATCCAATCGACATCCTGCTCCAAAGCGAAAGTCAAATCCTTCCGGTCCTTGTCAGTGAGTACGCTAAGCGGAAGCACTACATCCGGTACATTCACGCCTTTGCGATCAGAGAGCCCTCCGCCGGTTAGCACTTCCGTCGTAATTGATTTACCATCGCCTTCGAGCACCTTGAGCCGAATTTTCCCATCATCGAGCAGCAGGATCTGGTCCGGTTTTAGCGTTTCCAGGATTTCCTTGTGCGGAAGCTGAACGCGTTTCACATCGCCTTTTTGCCGCAGATTATCCAAGATAAATTTGGCACCGGTTTTCAGGGTAACAGGTCCCTTAGCAAAAGTACCGATGCGAAGCTTGGGACCCTGCAAGTCGGCCATGATTGAAATTGGGCGCTTCGCTTTTTTCTCCAGCGCACGGATCGATTTCACGTTGGCGGCATGGGCTTTATGTTCGCCGTGGCTCATATTCATGCGGAAGGCATCCACACCGGCGCGGAACATATTTTCGATCATATCCGGCTCTCCGCTGGCTGGACCAAGCGTTGCCAACACCTTCACCTTGCGGTCACGGGATTGTTTGTGCGATGCCATGAGCAGATTCCTGTTGTTGCACGCTTTACTTTGCGCGCTCTAACCCCATTTCATGACAGGAAAAAAACAAAAAGCAATGAGAGTGGAGAATATGGCAAAAAAAATTACAGATGCAGCGGCTGCGGCGGCCTTTCGTCGGCTGGTGAGTCACTTGCAGCATCGCCATGATGCAGAAAATATCGACCTTATGGGCCTTTCCGGCTTTTGCCGCAATTGTCTCGCAGACTGGGTGATGGACGCAACCAATGGAGCGGGTGGCGATATGACAAAAGATGAAGCACGCAAAGCAATCCACGGCATGCCAATGGCCGAATGGAAAGCAAAATATCAGGGCGAGGCGAGTGAGGAACAGCTCAGAAAAATGAAAGAATCGGTCGCCAAAAATGCCTGATGCTTTTATGAGCGGGCGGGCGAATCCAAACTGACATTTCAAGGGAATTTAGAATGAGCGAAGGCAATGTTGCCGCAGACCAGTTGCGTCTGTTTATCGAACGGGTAGAGCGACTGGAAGAAGAAAAAAAGGGCATCGCCGATGATATACGCGATGTTTATGCTGAGGCGAAATCGCAGGGTTATGACCCCAAGATCATGCGGCAGATCGTTCGCTTGCGTAAAATGGAAACCCATGACCGGCAGGAAATGGAAGCGATTCTGGATACTTATAAATCGGCGCTTGGTCTGGCCTGATGGAAGTCCGACCGGCAACGTCAAAAGATGCCGGTCGATGTGCTGAAATATATGCACCATTTGTAACGGATAGCTGGATCAGTTTTGAAACCACGCCGCCTGACGCAGCGGAGATGTCTCGCCGAATCGAACTGGCGCTAGCATCACATGCTTGGCTGATTGCGAAAGTCGATGGCAATGTCGCGGGCTATGCCTATGGCTCGCCCCATCGCTCGCGTGAAGCCTATCAAAAAAGTTGCGATGTAGCTGTATATGTCGATGCCGATCTCGGAGGTAAAGGCATTGGAAGCACGCTTTACGAATCGTTGCTGCCGATTTTGAAAGAACAAGAATTTCACGCTGCCTTTGCCGGTATTGCTTTGCCAAACGAGGCCAGCCTTGCGCTCCATCAGTCTCGGGGATTTACCTCTATTGGTGTTTACCGCGAAGTTGGTTGGAAAATGGGTGCATGGCGTGACGTGGAATGGATGCAATGCATTTTATGAACTGACCAGTTCACCACCGGTAACTAGCATGAAAAGCAACCCGCTCGTTGCGATCAGGTTATAGGCCATGTGCATTGCGATATTGCTCCACCAGCCATAGCGGATGCGCGCATAGCCCCAGATCAGGCCGCCGATGAGTTGCGGGAGCACGAAGGGTAGCAAGGCTAGCGGGTTTTCGCCCGCATAGTTGAACACGTGGATGAAGCCGAAAAGCAGCGCCTGTAACCAGAATATTATCGGGAAAATTCCGACATACCATCCTGGCACATCCTTTTTCCACACGCGGATCAGGCCAAATATTGATGCGGCGGCGATCACGACTATTAGGGCGATGATAGGCCATGAAGCATCTGCCGAAAAACCGGATTCCGTCAGCGCATAGGATCCTCCAATCCAGGCGATGATTGCGCCAGACAGCACCAGCAGTCTGGGATTGCCGCTGATCCAGCCGCGGAAGATCAGTTCCTCCATTATCGGTCCGACAATCACTACTATGGCAAGCACTTGCCAGACGGGACGCTGGAACAGCTCAGACATGCTGCCCGGCATTTCGATTTCGAGCACCAGCAGTGCCGGGAACAAGACAGCGGCTATCGCTGCTACAATCAAAAAATTGAGCAGGAACAACCACGCCACAGCAGTGAATTTCGGCCCGTCTAGTGGCTCCATTTGCAGCGTGGGTGCATTCAAGTAGGCGACCAGCTCGCTTGCCGTCTGTTTCAATCGGTTCATTCTGTGCTTTCGTGCTCTATCCTATGGCCCAGTTGGCGGTTGAGATATTGGGCAACATACGGCAAAGAGCCTCAAAATATGTTAATCTAACAATGGATCGTTCATATGGCAGGCCATAGTAAATTCAACAACATCAAGCATCGCAAGGGCGCGCAGGACAAGAAGCGTTCGGCGCAATTTTCCAAGCTTTCGCGCGAGATTACCATGGCGGCGAAATCGGGCATGCCGGACCCGGATATGAACCCGCGCCTCCGACTGGCCATAAACAACGCCAAGGCTGTGTCTATGCCAAAGGATGGCATCCAACGTGCGATTGACAAGGCATCGGCCAACGAAGGCGCTGACTATAACGAAGTGCGTTACGAAGGTTTTGGTCCGGGTGGTGTCTCGCTGATTATCGAGACTTTGACCGACAATACCAACCGCACGTTTACCAATGTGCGAACGATTATCTCGCGTAACGGCGGCAATATTGGCGAAAGCGGTTCGGTGTCGCATGGCTTTGACCGGGTTGGTTACATACAGTATCCCGCGACCGCTGGCGACGAAGGTACGGTTCTGGAAGCGGCGATGGAAGCGGGAGCCGAGGATATTGCATCCACCGAAGACGGCCACGAAATCTGGACCGCGATGGAAGATTTGCATGAGGTTTCCGACGCGCTGGAAAAATCGTTGGGCGAAGCGGAAAATGTGAAGCTCGCCTGGCGTCCGACTGTCGAAGTTGAAGTCGATGAAGCGCAGGCGACTTCCATACTTGCACTGATCGACGCGCTCGAAGAGGATGATGATGTCCAGACCGTCTGGGGTAATTATACTGCGTCGGACGAAATCATGGAAAAATTGGCGGCAGAATGAATATCCCCCTCCCGCTTGCGGGAGGGGCTAGGGGTGGGCATAGAAATAGAATGACATCCCGCAAGACTTCCCACCCCCGACCCCTCCCGCAAGCGGGAGGGGAGAATTGATCATTCTCGGCCTTGATCCGGGTCTTGGCACTACCGGCTGGGGTGTAATCAGCGCGGAGGGCAATCGCCTGTCCCATATCGCCAGTGGCCAGATCAAAACCGATCCAAAAATGGCGCTGGCGTCGCGCCTCCTGAAACTCGACCTCGAACTCACCGACCTGTTGCTTGAGCACAAACCTGATGCCTGCGCGGTCGAGGAAGTGTTTGTAAACAGCAATCCGCAGAGCACATTAAAACTGGGGCAGGCGCGTGGGGTTGTTCTGCTGGGCGCATCGCGGAGCGGTCTGGAAGTTGGCGAATATACTGCGCGGGCGGTTAAAAAATCCGTGGTCGGCGTGGGCAAGGCGGATAAGGATCAGGTGCAGGCGATGATCAAGATCTTGCTGCCGGGCGTGAAACTGGCAGGTGCGGATGCAGCGGATGCGCTGGCCGTGGCGATCACCCATGCGCATCATCGGAAGGGATAAACAACTCAATTGTCATCCCGGACTTGATCCGGGATCCAGAGCGAGAACATGAAAAGCTTGCATCTTGCCGCTCTGAATGCTGAATCAAGTTCAGCATGACGAAATATAGAACATGATCGCAAAACTAACCGGCACGCTTGACGAAATCGGCAGCGACCATCTGGTGATGAATGTGCAAGGCGTCGGCTACCTGGTCCATGCATCATCGCGGACGCTGGGCATGATCGGTGGTCAGGGTGACGGCGCTACCATCTATACAGAAATGCAGGTGTCGGAAAACGACATGCGCCTGATGGGCTTTGCTTCGGCCAGCGAACGCGACTGGTTTAGACTGTTAATCTCTGTGCAGGGCGTCGGCGGTAAGGTCGCCCTCGCGATCCTCTCCGCGCTCGAACCGGGTGAACTCAACACCGCTGTGGCAACCGGCGACAAGGCGATGGTCAGCCGCGCCAATGGCGTGGGGCCGAAACTGGCGCTCCGGATCGTCAACGAGTTGAAGGACAAGGTCGGCGCGATTGCCGGTGATCCGGTTGCTGGCGGCGGCGCAGTTCACGCGCCTTCGTCAAACAGTGCCGATGCGGTGAGCGCAATGCTCAATCTGGGCTTCAAACCGGCCGAAGCGAGTGCAGCGGTGGCGGCGGCGGATGCGGAAGTGGGGGATGGTGCGACGCTCGATGCGTTGGTCAGGCTGGCGCTGAAGAAGGCGGCGCGGTGATGGCTTTGCCACCAGAAAACGTTATGAATGCTGTAGATGACGGGCAGCGTCTGAAGGGTTGGATTGCCAATGGCTACGCCCAAGTGGAATATCTATTCGGTGAGATAATTGCACGTTCGAACGATATGCCTGAGTATGAAGCAATCAAAGAACGTCTCCCCCATCGGCCCGAGAAGCGTATAGCGAAAATAAGACAAATTTTGGAGATTGAAGGTTTTTTTCAGCCTATCGAGAAGAAATAGAATGGCTAATCGATGCTTTCGAACACCATCAGCCCACACGCCATCTGCTTTTACATGGTTTCTGTACGGCCCATTACACACCAGATGGAGACTTTGGCTTGCAGTTTAGGAAGTGGCATCGTGATGGTGATCAAGATACCGAAATCGAAAAGGTTTTTAGATTAACTGATTTGGAATATGAAAAAACTCAATTCACGCATGCGGCACAACGCGCATTGGCATTGGTTCGAGATGTGCACGATAAATTGGGGTTCGGCATCAAATGAACGAAGACCGCCTCCAGTCCCTCAAACACAAGCTTCGTCACCCTGAACTTGTTTCAGGGTCTATTTCTCCGTTGTCGCATGCTGTGATTGGGGCGCGGTGGATGCTGAAACGAGTTCAGCATGACGGTGGTTGGGTTCGATCAGCTTCTGACAGGCTGCAATCCCAGATTGACCGCCAGATCAACCCATTGCGGATTCTCCGATTCAATCAGGTTGATCTTCCACGGACGATGCCAGTTCTTCAATTGCTTTTCCCGCGCAATTGCATTCGTCATATCATCAAACATCTCAAATCGAACCAGGCGATAGACCGCACATTTCGACGTATGTCCGGGAATCAGATTGTTTCGGTGCTGATAAAGCCGCTGAAACAGATTCGACGTCACGCCGATGTACAGCGTTCCATGGGCTTTGCTCGCGAGTATATAGACGCACGGTTGTTCCACTGGTCGCACAGGCGGTGTATGGACGGTCGATAAACCCTGAATCGAGTTGGCATTTATCCCTTTCCGCCAAGTGAGGGGATGTTATATGAATAGGATATGCTTAAGAAACGAGTCGCACAAGGTTCAATCGGGACGGCATTTGCCAGTTCTGCTACGGTGTTCTGAGTTATTGTCAAAAGTAGTGTCTGGCAAGTTAGTCATGCGGCTGGCATGTCGTCCTCGTTCACCTCGCTTCCATCTTTAGACTTCACGCCTTCAACCACCTTCGCCAGGTGTCTGAAGCCTCTCAATTTGCGCCAGGAATCTTCTGCGCATAATCCCATCTTGCAGACCATCGTCAACATCGTATTGCGCGTGACACAACCTTTGGCTTGGCGTGTTCCATGCCGGAACGTCGCAAAACTCGACTCAATGACATTGGTTGTCCTGATACGGGTCCAGTGTTCCGCTGGAAAGTCATGAAATGCCAGCAACGCGTCACGGTCTTTCGATAAGCATTCCACCGCCTCGGGGTACTTTGCACCGAAACGTTCCTCAAAATTATCGAACGCCTTTGCTGCATCAGCTCGATCTTCTGCCATCCGGATATCATGCAGACCCTGCTTCGCTTTCTCCTGGACAGACTTCGGCAGATAGTTCAGCACATTGCCGGTCTTGTGCATCCAGCAACGTTGAACGCCCGTCTCCGGATACACTTCCTCCACTGCGGCCCGGAAGCCCGGGGCGCCGTCTCCAATTGCCAACTTCGGGGGTTGGTCCAGACCCCGTTGTTTCAGGGACAGCAACACCTCACGCCAGCTCTGTTTTGACTGCCTGACACCATCTTCGATTGCCAGGAAGTGCTTGTGACCCCGGCTGTTCACGCCGATGATAACCAGGCAGCACAATCGGCCATCGTCGCCTCTGAGACCACTGTAGATGCCATCAGCCCGGATATGGACCCGTTCATCAGACACCGCTCGAGTACACCATTGCTTGTATTCAGCTTCCCATTGCCGCTTCAAACGCCCCGCGACATTGGCCGGCAGCCCTTTAGCCTCGGGGCCGGCAATAGCTTCCGGTGCGCTCTGCATCTGGCCACTCGAAACACCCTTCAAATAAAGCCAGGGGTTCGCCGCGTCCAGCGTCGCCGTTCGCCGGATGCAGGGCGGTACAACCAGAGATTGAAAACATTCCGGCGTACCTTCACGGCTACGGATCTTCGGCACCTCGACGCTGACCTTGCCAACCCCTGTAATCACCTCTCGTTCGCGATGATGGCCACTGCGGACAACGCGCTGTCGTCCGTCAGCCGTTTTGTGACCATCAAACTTTGTCATCAACTCATCCGGCTCTGCCTGGACCGCTTCGGCGATTAACTGCTTCGCACCCGGTCTGAGTAGTTCTGTCAGTGGTTCAATTCCCTCCGGTCTACCCGGATCAATCACAGTATCTTTTGCCATGTGTGGCGGGCTCCTCTTGCTACTTTCGATTTCCAGACAAAAACGATTTCAGCAAGGCACGCCCCATACTTCAAATTCTTCCAGACACCAGATCCGGTTATAACTCTATCCCTGTTTGCAGCATGTTGAAATATCGCTAAAGGCAATGCCGTGCGCGCCCGTAGCTCAGCTGGATAGAGCGCGAGACTTCTAATCTTGAGGCCGCAGGTTCGACTCCTGCCGGGCGCGCCAATCATTTCGCCGGTTTATATCCACGCATGACCGTATCCATGGGCTCCGATGTTACCGGATACCCTCTACCCTCGGCGATGCATAAATGTGGCTTGCCATTACGTTCTTCAACAAATGGCACAACCAGTTCCGAAGGATAATCCTCGGCATGTTTCCTAGCATCTTCAAGACTATGCAACTGAGCCAGACGCTCCAAATTCCGTTTAGTCGGAAAAATTACCGTGATTTCTCCTTTCTCATGCTTGTCCAGTACACCTTGCGCGGTTTCCCAGAATAGATGATAATTTTCAGTCTGATCAACAATCGCCTCGATCGAGTCATCATCGTCCGCGATGATATAGAAGCGTGTATCGAAAATGCGCTTTTCGTTGAACGGCGATCGCCACCGAGCAAACGGGATTAGGCTTTCGAGATTCAGCTTCCAGTCAAATCTATTGCAAAGTTCTGACAAAGGGCAGCCCTCTTCATTCAGCGCATGCCTAGACTCCTTCAACTGACCCTCGGTAACTGTTCCTTCGATGCCAACCGCGATACCGGTTTCTTCAATTGCCTCTCGTATAGCCGCAATTCGCGCGCCATATTCATCCACATCGTCATAGCCTAGACGCTTCGCAAATTCGAAATCCTCTTCATCAACCCGACCACCGGGAAAAACTGCAGCACCGGCTGCAAACGCCATTTTCGATGATCGCTGTACCATCAGAATATGAGGCGGTTGATCATTGGGTTGTTCCCGAAAAATCACGACAGTAGCAGCAGGCGAAGCCTGCTTTAGTGGTTTTCCGGTAAAGGGATCGTTTTCGGGTATCGCGGTTTTACTCATCTTATCACATGACCAGCAATTTCCGGTAATGCCAAGCCCAGAATTGATAATACACGGAAATTTGCCAAAGCCATTCGCCCATGCCAAGGTTGCTGCATGGGAATTATAGCACTTTTGGGACTCGCAGGAAGTGTCAGTCTTTTGTCCGGATGGCGGCTCTATCTAACTATATTCGTCACCGGTCTTGCAATGCGCCTGCAATGGATAAGCCTTCCGGAAAATCTACAAATGCTAGATGCTCTCGCCAACCCATGGGTTTTGGGCATAAGTGCACTCGGCGCATTGGCAGAATTTTTTGCCGACAAGATTCTTTGGCTGGATAGTGTTTGGGACACAATACATACTGTGATTCGTCCATTGGGCGGCGCACTTCTGGCTTTGGCTGTCGTCGATGCCGGTGATCCTGCATGGCAGGTAATCATATTCCTTCTGGGCGGAGGTGCGGCCCTGATGAGCCACGGAGCAAAAGCCGGGGCACGGGCGTTGGTGAATACCAGCCCGGAACCGGTCAGCAATGCCGTGGTCTCAACCGGAGAAGATATTGCGACCGGCGGGCTGTTGGTTCTGGCCTTCGCCAATCCCATAGCAGCGCTGATTATCGCATCGGTATTGTTAATTCTGTGCTCGTTCCTAGTCTATAAAGGCTTCCGACTCTGGCGAAAAATTGTTTCCAGCGGAAACTAGCTGATCATCCAATTTCGTTCTAGGCTGATGCAATTTCTGATAATATTTCCTTTGCCGCTCCAATATTTTCTAACCTATTTTCCTGGTCTTCGAAGACGATGAGAGCTTTTAACTGTCGGTAGATGAGGTGCAAGCTGCTGGCGATGCTACTACTTCGTGTTTCATCCAATCCATCAATCAGAGAATCCAAAATGCCAGCGACGCTGGATTGTTCGCGATGAATACGAGCATTTTCATCCTTGTTCAATTTGATCGAAATTTCATCCATCAAATTGAGTAATTCCTCGAAAAGTATCACAATCAATTGGTGCGCATTAGCACCCATTACACGCGCTTTTTTTCCACTATCCTGATAGTTCTGATGAGCAATTGCAAACTTATGCATTATCGTTGCTCCAGATGGCAATCTGCTGTGTCAGATAGCTTTGTGTAGCCTGCAGTACAGCAAGTTGTCGATCCATATTGGCAAAAGTACGCTGCAGTTGTTCTTCGTATCTTTCAGAATCGACATCCAGCTTCTCTCTGGCTTTAGCCAGTTCCACTTGAATTCGTTCCAGACGATCTTCAGAAATCTGGAGGGAACCGTTTTCATTTGTAAGTCGATCACGAATATTGCCAACAATGCCCGCAATTCCTTCGTTATTTTCGTCCTTAATAAGCGGATCAAGCATATTGGAAACAGCATCCGTATCTGCCTCAAGGGCAGCATCCAATCGCACTTCATCAATCGAAATCGTGCCATCATTATTAGGGCCTGTTGACAATCCGCGCCTAGCAATGAGCGTTGCGGTGAGATACCAGTTGGCGGCATAGCTGGTGTCGGTCTTGTCGTATCGGGTTGCTATACCTCTGAATTTCTTGATCTTTGCGAAGTAGTTTTCGATGAGATGACGCCACTTGTACATGTGCGCATCGTAGTCTCGCTGCACGTTTCGGTTTGCTTTGGGCGGGATGACAGCAGCAGCGCCTCGCGTGTCGAGGTCCTGCAGGAGCCAGTCAGCGTCGAAAGCCTTGTCGGCCAGAAGCGCTCCAAATGAGACCTCATGGATCAACGGAGCCACCCCCTTCATATCGTGCGGCTGTCCGGGCAGAAGCAGGAACCGCAGCATATTCCCGAGCGCATCCACCAGTGCGACGATTTTGGTTGTCAGCCCGTCACGAGACCGCCCGATGGCCTGATGCTGAGCCCCCTTTTGCGCCCGAAGCCTTCTGATGGGCCTGGACAATCGTTCCGTCGATGAGAACATATTCGAGGTCTGGCTCACCATTCATGCCATTGAAAAGACTCTCGAAAATGCCTGCTTCCGCCCACCGGCGAAACCGCTTGAACACCGTATTCCACTTCCCGAATTCACCGGGCAGGTCACGCCAGGGTGCCCCTGTCCGGACCCGCCATAGTATCGCCTCCATGAAACGCCGGTTATCGCGACCCGTCGCGCCCGGGTCCCCGGCCTTGCCTGGCAGGAGCGGCGCAATCTTTTTCCAAAGCTCATCCGAAATAACAAAACGCTCTTCATTCATTCAAACCTCCATTTGGGAAGCTTGAATCACAGTTCAGCAAGTTTGGGAACCCCGAATGTCAACAGGCCCTAGCATGGACTGGGCATCATTCCTCAGGGCTCACAATCTGGAACACTCGATGAGCAGGCGTGGAAATTGCCACGACAACGCTGTAGTCGAGAGCTTCTTTAACCTGCTAAAACGTGAAAGAATACGCCGCCGGACATATAAAACCCGCGAAGAGGCTAGGCTCAGGATGCATTAAATTGCTTGCATATCGTTAAAGTTGTTGATTCAACATGCTTCACACAAAGGAGATGTTTGCATGAATGATTTACCGATGTTGAGCGAGGCACAGATACGCCGTATCAAGCCATATTTCCCGCTGTCTCACGGTGTCCCCGGAGTTGATGACCGACGGGTGCTCTCCGGGATAATCTATGTCATCAAGAACGGCCTTCGCTGGTGTGATGCTCCAGCGGGTTATGGTCCTCACAAGACGCTCTATAGCCGGTTTGTCCGGTGGAGTAAGCTGGGGGTCTTCAGTCAGATATTTGCAGCGCTGGTAAAACAGGCTGGTGAATCCGATGTGCTGATGATCGACGCGACGCACCTCAAGGCGCACAGGACAGCTTCCAGCCTGTTCAAAAAGGGGCTCTACCCAGATGTATCGGGCGCACCAAAGGCGGCCTGAACTCCAAACTACACGCCGTTTGTGATGGCGAAGGCAGGCCTGTTGCGCTGTGTCTGACCGAAGGCCAGATGAGCGACCACAAGGGCGCAAAGCTGCTCTGTCCGGCGCTGCCTGAACGCGCCTGCGTGATGACCGGTGACAAAGGCTATGACAGCGATGAATACCGCGCCGCCCTCAAGGCCAAGGGCATCACACCGTGCATCCCGCCGCGAAAGGGGCGCACAATGCCCGCGCACTTCGACAAACAGCTCTACCGGCAACGCCACAAGGTCGAGAACATGTTTGGAAAACTCAAAGACTGGCGGCGTATACACACGCGCTATGATCGAAGGGCAGATACCTTCATGGCCGCCATAACCATCGCTGCTATCTGCGCCTTCTGGATCAATTAATGAATCCTGAGCCTAGACAAGACGTGTTCGATTATATCGAAATGCTCTACAATCCAAAACGTAAGCACGCTAGAAACGGCATGTTGTCACCGGTAGAGTTCGAACGACAGCAAAAAATGAATACCGAAGGTGTCCAGAAAACTAGGGGCTATTCAGTTTCCGTTCCTCCTGAACTTGCCGAAGGATGAAGGGTGCGTTCATGCGCCTTTTCGCTTGCCTGCCATCCTCACGCCAAACAGGGCCAGTCCCGTCACAACCGCAAGTCCCAAAAATTGCAGGCCCCATAGCCAGAAGTAAATCACTTTCGTGCCCTCGTTTAAGTAGCTGGCGGCATCGATCGCGTTCAAGCGGTCGAGCAGGGTGGGACTCTCAAGGTCGCTGGGTTTTAGCAACGGTTCACTGGAAGCTTTGATGTCGCCGCCACCAATGAATTGCCAGCCCCTCCGCAATTGCAAACCCGAACCCTAAAGCAATTGGCTGGCGGAAGCAAAAACCGTCATGACGTTCTTTCTAGGGTGGGTTGATTGACGCGAGCGGGGCGGGTTTTTTGGTTTCTTTGTCTTCACACCGCGGGCGTATCAGAGGTGGGGGCTTGTAGGAAAGGGTGTTGGATCAAGCCGCGATGGACAGCTTGACGCCCAGTGCCTTGGTGACCTTCAGCAAGGTATCAAGCGTCGGATTGCCCTGCTTGCCGAACGTCTTGTAAAGGGCCGCCCGGGTCAGGCCGGTTTCCCGCTCCAGCTTGCTGATCCCGATGGCGCGCGCCACGTCATTGAGCGCGGTCTTGATAAAGGCGGGATCGCCGTCCTCAAATGCCGCCTCCAGATAGCCTGCTATCGCCTCCGGACTATCGAGATAGTCCTGCACATCCCACTTGGTGGTTGATATTGTCATTTCTCTCCTTTTCATTGGCTCTAGTTCTTCCGCGAGGGTGCCATTCCCCGCCATATCAAAGCTGACTTCGTATCTCCTTCGCCTTGTCGATATCCTTTGCCTGTGATGACTTGTCACCACCACATAACAGGATGATCAACGCATCACCTTCCTGTGTGAAATAGAGCCGGTAGCCGGGGCCATAGGATATGCGTGCCTCTTGTACCCCGCCGCCAACCGATTTCACATCGCCCGGATTGCCCATCTCCATCCGACGGATGCGCACGACAATCCGGTCTTTCGCCCGCCTATCCTTTAGCTTCCGAAACCATTGCGCGAAAATATCGGATTGGCGAACTTCGATCATCTGCAAACTGTAGTTTGCATATCCAGAATGTCAACTAAAGTTTGCAGCAATGAGGTCGATTCTGGAGATTCAGTGCATTTGGCAAGCTGGCAACGTAATCCGATTTCGCTCGAGACGAACGGAGAGCGGTTGATTGACGCGAGCGGGGCGGGGGTTTTTTGGTTTCTTTGTCTTCACACCGCGGGCGTATCAGAGGTGGGGGCTTGTAGGAAAGGGTGTTGGAAGAATTGGAGGGTCGTTGTATTTATTTCAACAAATGATTGGGTTGTCGAAATTAAATCGGAGCGAATTCAGGCCGCAATCCGAACATTGAACCGCCCCGGGATTGCCGGAGGCTCCAACTCATGAGTAGAAGGAGCCATTATGAACAAGCCAACGAACAAATTTTCACCTGAGGTACGGGAACGCGCGGTACGGATGGTGCTGGATCATTCAGGGGATTATTCATCCCGCTGGGCGACGGCAGTCTCGATATCCGGGAAGACAGGCTGTGTGCCTCAGACCCTCAATGAATGGGTCAAGAAGGCAGAAGTCGATAGCGGGAGGCGCGCTGGTATTCCAACAGATACAGCAGAGCGTATGAAGGCACTGGAACGTGAGAATCGGGAGCTTCGGCAAGCCAATGAGATATTGCGCAAAGCATCAGCATATTTTGCTCAGGCGGAGTTCGACCGCCCGTTCAAGAGATGATCGCCTTTATTGACGGTCATCGTGGAACATACGGGGTCGAGCCGATGTGCAGGGTTCTGCCTATCGCCCCATCCACTTATCATGACCACGTTGCCAAGCGCAGAGACCGGGCGCGACTGTCAGTGCGTGGACAACGTGACCTGGTCTTGAAGCCAGGGATCAAGCGTGTATTTGCCGAGAACTTCGGAGTTTATGGATACCGCAAGGTGTGGCGACAGATGAAGCGCGAAGGCTTTGATGCCCCGCGCTGCACTGTGGAACGGCTGATGCGCGATATGGGTTTGCAAGGCGTCATTCGCGGCAAACCAGTGCGCACGACAGTCAGCGATAAGACAGCGCCTTGTCCGCTCGGCCTTGTCCGCTCGGCCTTGTCCGCCACAGTGACCGTGGCAGCCAATATGTATCAATCAAATATACAGAACGCTTGGCGGAGGCAGGGATAGAACCATCGGCCGGTAGCGTTGGTGACAGCTATGACAACGCTTTGGCCGAGACAATCAATGGCCTTTACAAAGCCGAGGTCATCCACAGGCGCGGTCCTTGGCGCTCGTTTGAAGCCGTTGAATATGCTACGCTGGAATGGGTCGGCTGGTTCAACAATAAAAGGCTGCTTGAACCAGCCGGAAACATCCCGCCAGCACAAGCTGAGAAAAACTATCATGCTACGCTGGACGAAACACCCGTGGCAGCGTAACTTAAACCAAATAGCCTCCGGCAATCCCGGGGCGGTTCAACTCGAACGATGGATGCTGGCATTGAAAATATTTGAGAACGTTTTAGCTCATTCGGACAAAACCCGGTTCTACTGGTTAGTTGTATTCCTCTTCATGGTCTTTTTTTTGGGAGGCGGTTCGCGAGATGACATACAATCGCTCATCATTCTTAGGCCTTTGTCGGTAATATTCGCGGCATATGCAATCGTGTCAATAAGGCCTGCTTACATCAGAATGCTGGGTACTCCGTTTTATATTTTGTGCGCATTATCCGTAGCTCATGTTGTGCAGCTAATTCCGTTGCCTCCCGGCTTTTGGACGTCGCTTCCTGAGCGTGGAATATATGGTCAGATAGCCAATATTGCCGGAATCGAACAACCGTGGCGGCCGATTTCTCTATCACCATCAAAAACCTGGAACAGTTTTTTTGCGCTTTTTGTACCGTTTGCCGCCTATCTTTTGTATTCGATCCAAGGCGATAAATATCGCGCCAAGGTTATTCCTGTGTTCATAGCGCTGAGTTTGTTAAGCGGCTTCATTGGAGTATTGCAGCTTGCTGAATCTCAGAAGGGGCTACTATATTTCTATCGCTATACCAACGCGAGTGAACCAGTTGGCCTATTCGCCAATAACAATCATCAAATGTTGCTTATTTCGATCACGATCGCGATGCTGGGTTGGTATGTTGCCTCCCAAGGAAGCAAAGCAAAATTGGCAGGCGTAAAGTCAGGATTGTCAATTGTCGCTATAGCTCTTTGTTTAACGCTCATTCTTGTTTCCGGTTCTCGCGCCGGAATTGGTTTTTCTGCACTGACGATTTTCGGTGCATTATATTTTGTCTATTCATCTAACGTGTTGGCAAATAGACGAGTTATAAAGATAGGGAAACGTAAGTTAAGTGCTCGTCAATTGACGCTTTTTGGATTTGCATTGGCGATATTGGGGATTCTGTCACTGATAACTTATGCATCAAGGGCAAATGCGTTAGACCAGCTTTTGACAGATGATCCTCTAGGCGGGTTGAGACTCAAGGTTTTACCTGTACTGGTTGAAATGGTAAAAGCCTATTTCCCGTTCGGCTCAGGTTTTGGCTCATTTGAACACGTTTACAAACAATTCGAGTATACCGAAATCCTGCGACAAACATACTTAAATCAGGCTCATAACGACTGGCTGCAATTTTTGATCGAAGGGGGGCTGGCCGCAATATTACTGATCGTTGCAGGAGGCATATGGTTGGCGGCTAGCTCATTCAAGTTGTTTGCCATGCCACCATCACGCCGCAGACAAAACGGGTTGATCGCTCTTTTTGCAATTGGTCTTTTTGGGCTCTCAAGCGTTATAGACTACCCTTTGCGCGTTCCAAGCCTTATGGCTCTTTTTTTGATTTTCTGTGCGATTTTAAAGGAGGTCACCAGCGAAGAGAACTGAACCGCCCCGGGATTGCCGGAGGCTCCAACTCATGAGTAGAAGGAGCCATTATGAACAAGCCAACGAACAAATTTTCACCTGAGGTACGGGAACGCGCGGTACGGATGGGAGTTATTGTCAAAAGTAGTGTCTGGCAAGTTAGTCATGCGGCTGGCATGTCGTCCTTGTTCACCTCGCTTCCATCTTTAGACTTCACGCCTTCAATCACCTTCGCCAGGTGTCTGAAGCCTCTCAATTTGCGCCAGGAATCTTCTGCGCATAATCCCATCTTGCAGACCATCGTCAACATCGTATTGCGCGTGACACAACCTTTGGCTTGGCGTGTTCCATGCCGGATCGTCGCAAAACTCGACTCAATGACATTGGTTGTCCTGATACGGGTCCAGTGTTCCGCTGGAAAGTCATGAAATGCCAGCAACGCGTCACGGTCTTTCGATAAGCATTCCACCGCCTCGGGGTACTTTGCACCGAAACGTTCCTCAAAATTATCGAACGCCTTGTCTGCATCAGCTCGATCTTCTGCCATCCGGATATCATGCAGACCCTGCTTCGCTTTCTCCTGGACAGACTTCGGCAGATAGTTCAGCACATTGCCGGTCTTGTGCATCCAGCAACGTTGAACGCCCGTCTCCGGATACACTTCCTCCACTGCGGCCCGGAAGCCCGGGGCGCCGTCTCCAATTGCCAACTTCGGGGGTTGGTCCAGACCCCGTTGTTTCAGGGACAGCAACACCTCACGCCAGCTCTGTTTTGACTGCCTGACACCATCTTCGATTGCCAGGAAGTGCTTGTGACCCCGGCTGTTCACGCCGATGATAACCAGGCAGCACAATCGGCCATCGTCGCCTCTGAGACCACTGTAGATGCCATCAGCCCGGATACGGACCCATTCATCAGACACCGCTCGAGTACACCATTGCTTGTATTCAGCTTCCCATTGCCGCTTCAAACGCCCCGCGACATTGGCCGGCAGCCCTTTAGCCTCGGGGCCGGCAATAGCTTCCGGTGCGCTCTGCATCTGGCCACTCGAAACACCCTTCAAATAAAGCCAGGGGTTCGCCGCGTCCAGCGTCGCCGTTCGCCGGATGCAGGGCGGTACAACCAGAGATTGAAAACATTCCGGCGTACCTTCACGGCTACGGATCTTCGGCACCTCGACGCTGACCTTGCCAACCCCTGTAATCACCTCTCGTTCGCGATGATGGCCACTGCGGACAACGCGCTGTCGTCCGTCAGCCGTTTTGTGACCATCAAACTTTGTCATCAACTCATCCGGCTCTGCCTGGACCGCTTCGGCGATTAACTGCTTCGCACCCGGTCTGAGTAGTTCTGTCAGTGGTTCAATTCCCTCCGGTCTACCCGGATCAATCACAGTATCTTTTGCCATGTGTGGCGGGCTCCTCTTGCTACTTTCGATTTCCAGACAAAAACGATTTCAGCAAGGCACGCCCCATACTTCAAATTCTTCCAGACACCAGATCCGGTTATAACTCAATATTGGTTCGCCTTTGACCTAATTTTTACCAACATTGTCGTTGATAATTTTTTTAACCGACTTGTGGCTTTGCCTAATTTATCGATCTCATAACTGACTTTACGCATCGCTGCTGCATCGGTTTTCTTCAACGTCTGTTCGGTGTCCGTTGCATCACACCACGTACGAAATTTATTGATTTTATTGTATAGCGCATTCGTACTTCCTGATGCCTCAGCTCGTTCGAAACCTTTTTCGATAGTTGAGTTACCGGCTATGATATCTCTAACTATTTTTCGTTTCGTTCGAGGTATTTTTGACAATTGATCTCGGATTACGGTTGCCTGCTTTATCTCGCCGCCCTTTATTTGGGACAAAACTGTTTTCTCTAGTCCAGAATGATCCTCAATGAGTTTGCGAATTTTTGTTGAAGAATAAAATTCGTAGTAGTAGCTCCACCGAGTGACATCGTTGTCCTCATTCTCAACCATCTTTCTATAAGCACGGATCAACTTTGTCACTGAAACGGCTGTCATCCCAAGCTCTTTGGCTAGGTTGGAAGGACTAATGTGGTGCTCCGTATGGCGGCGATAAAGAAAACCAGCCTGTTCATATGGTGACCAATCTTTTTTACCTTTGATGTGATATTGACCCAAAAGTGCAAATACCGCCGAATCTGATATCTCCTTCGGAAGAAATGTGCACTTCAATTTTCCCCACTTTATTGGGTCATCGTTGGCTAACTTTCGGTAAGCTGCCAGTCGGCTGTTTCCTTCAATTACTTCAAGTGTTTTCTCATGAACGATTACCGGGTCGATTAATCCACCGTTGGATTTGATATCGGATTTCAATTCCTTGACATGATCCATTTTCCATAATTTTTGTTGGATACCGACTTGATCCAGCTGCTCGCCGCCCTCATGCACCGTTGAGTAAATTCTCGGGTTATCTGTGAAATACTTTAAGTCAACATGATCGTACATCGCAGTTTTTATGGCAATTTCTTCGCCACGGATAGTGATTGATCCGTGTTCCCAATTTGTCATGCCTGCCCCCCATTCAAGTTCGTATCATCCAAAATATTTTTGATTATTTCATTGAAGGAATAATCAATTATGTAGGAAAATTCTTCTTTTTCTATATCGCCCAATCCAAATTGCGCCGCCTGGCTTTTGGCACCAATCAGTAAATCGACCCATTCATCGATGGAGTTTTCAAGGATGAGATTATAAACATAGCATGTTCGTTTTTGAGAAATTCTATGGATGCGGTCTTGAGCCTGAAGGTAGTCATCCAAGCTAAAACCTCTGTCGTAAAAAACCACATGATTTGAAACGGTAAGTGTCAAGCCTTCTTTCGCTGAACCGGGAGTTGCAATGAGTACTTTCGCTCCGTTAGGATCCAAGAACGATGTGACTGATTTTTCTCTTTCCTCATAATTCATTTTGCCATGAATGCGTTTAGCTGAATGAATCTTATAGCGCCGCGCCAGCCAATCCACGTTGTCGGTAAACGAAGTCCACACGATCACCTTTTCAGACGAGGCGATTACTGAGGACACTAGATTATCCAGTGTTGAAACTTTTCCTGGATCACGGTCATAACCCTCATCTACCAAGTTAGGGTTCGATGCGATTTGAACCAATCTGAGCAACCGTTTTAGAGCGACTTCAGCATTGTCCTCTATCAGCTGCCCGTTTTTCATAACCACGGCGCTCAGCTCTTTTTTTATGGCCTGGTAAAAGTCCCACTGTCTAGTTTCCCAATCACAAGGCACATTTCGAATTATTTTTTCGGGCAGTTCAATTATGCCGCTTGCTTTTGTTTCACGCACGCAAAAACTGGCAATTTTTGGGAAAAGATTGGAAAGTTCGACTTCAAAATCAATCACTGAAGGGGCATCCGTTTCAGACACCTTAGAAATGTCCAGTCTTTCCTTAAAGTCAGTAAATTCACTTCCAAGAGCCGCGCCTTGGTCCAAGAAGTATATCTGTGACCAGATATCGAACGGTCTGTTAGCAATTGGAGTTCCGGTCATTATTATTCGCTTGCAGAAAAGTTTCGAAAGCGAAAAAGCAGCCTTCGTGATTTTTGCATCGGGATTTTTGATTTTTTGGCTTTCGTCAAGAATGACCCCAACATTTCTCGTCTTAAGAAACAATTTAAGCCGCTGCAGCTCTGAAACTAGCACCTCGTAATGCATAACAAACACCGGCGCGGAACTATTGAAACTGTAAAAATTGTCTCCTCTGTTGTTCCCGATAATCTTAGGCTTGATGTGGGTATGTTGGTCAAACTCTCGCACCCAATTTGGCACCAATCCCTTTTTGGTGACTACGATCACTGCATCCAATGCATTTCGCTTCAACCAATATAAAATAGTGTCAATTGCGATTTTGGTCTTTCCCAAACCCTGCTCATGAAACACGCCAGAAAATTCTATGTCTTTGATGACTTCCACAGCCTCCCGTTGGAATGAAAAGGCTTCATGCACAGGGTCTAAGACCAAACTGGGAGATACTTTGATACTATTTCGCATATTGATCACGCCCTTGACCTGCCCCTGGTTGTTGGTCCAGTTATTAAGTTAGAGCACGGCGGTTAAAGCCGTCCATCTGGACTGACCGGAGCGGAGCGCAGGGCAGTTCAGATGGATAAGGCAAGGCTGTTGTTGGTGCCGGTGGTTTGTAGCCCAGTGAGCTGTGCGGTCTGACAGTGTTATAGTGCCGCCTCCAGCGTTCGATCAGTATAGTTGCCTCCTTCATGCTGTAAAATATTTCTCAATAGCGACTTTGCGCTTGGTACGCTGTCCCAAGGAACTCCAATGACGATAAAGCCTTTTTCTCGTTCAACAAGCCAATCGACAAATCCAGAAATCTGCTTCTTCGTCCTTTCCGCTTCCAAATCGGCGGAAGTCTTTGCCTCAGCAGCCAGGTAACATGTCCCTTTTGGTGAACTGACAAGTACGTCAGGCCGGTAACCGCAGAGTAGGGGTGGATAGCCGACTTTCCGATACATCGAACACTCCGCGAGCAACTCACCAACAGCTATTGGGCCGTCCAAAGAATCGATCCATCGTATCAGGTCAAGCACCATCAGCTCGTGATCGATTGAAACTGACAATAGGCCTAATCCTCATTGCCTGTTATAAATTCAATAACCGAACTAACTTGATCCTCCAGGCCGATCATGGCCATTACCTCATCAGAATCATTGTTTTCCTTGAGGCTTTTCAGTTTCTCCCAAGGTAAATTGGATAATCTGGAACGGGTTTCGTTACATAACTCTTCTAATGTTGCGTCTTTCAAAGAATCGCTCGAATCTGCGCGATCAAAGACCTTTAATGCGGCACGACTTCCTTCTTTGAGGAATATGCTCTTCGCGTCCTCGTTTCTCAGTATTTGTGGGAGCTGTCGAACATGCTCCAGTCGATCAAAAAGTCGGCTGTGAATCCACTTAGAAAAGTCGCTCAAATCATGACCAGCAACTGCGATGCTTTGCTTCACGTCGCGGCGTTGCAGCTCTTTAAATCCCGAAAAGCGCTTTACATCAAAATTTTCACCATCTGCTTCGACAAGCGGTTGATAATGTTCTTCCATATCTTCATACGCAGATATCAACTGCTCAACTTCTGAACGACGCCCTCCGCAATATTCGACGAGCTGATTGAAAGGCATATCTTCGGCGTCGTTAAGGTGATGGAGGTATTTTGCCTTTGAGTAAGGGTCCCATTCCCTAGGCCCGACTAGATGAGACTGCAATCTGATTGCATCAATCTCGTTTTGCGACAAATCGGTGTGTACAATTGAAGGAATTCTAGCCCAATTACCTGATTTTTTTTTGGCGTAAAAATCGCGATATATTGCCAAGCGCGTATTGCCTTCAATAACCGTCATTTTGCCACCATCGTGCCGGTTCACAGTGATTGGATGGATAATTCCCTGATTGGTTCGGATTGACTCTTTGAGACTTAAGAAAGTTGTTCCAGACGATGTGCTCCCGTCTTCTCCAAAGCCTAAGGCTAAATATATTTGGTCTGAACTAGGCTCGCCGTCATAAATCTCTAGTAGCCTCTTGATTCGGGGATTGCCTATATCGAGTTCGACATCCTCAATTTTGAGCTCTTCGTATTTGCCCCCCATTCGGTATCTCCATTAGTTGGAACTCAAAGTTCATAAGTAGTTCTCCGTTGCCTAGGTTTTATCCAGGCTTTGGTCAAAGATTCTTTTTAGAGTGTATTGTTGACCTTCAATGGATCTTTCGCAGTTAAATTGTTCCAAAGCCACATCCCCTTCATTGACTGAACCGCGGAGTTATAACCGGATCTGGTGTCTGGAAGAATTTGAAGTATGGGGCGTGCCTTGCTGAAATCGTTTTTGTCTGGAAATCGAAAGTAGCAAGAGGAGCCCGCCACACATGGCAAAAGATACTGTGATTGATCCGGGTAGACCGGAGGGAATTGAACCACTGACAGAACTACTCAGACCGGGTGCGAAGCAGTTAATCGCCGAAGCGGTCCAGGCAGAGCCGGATGAGTTGATGACAAAGTTTGATGGTCACAAAACGGCTGACGGACGACAGCGCGTTGTCCGCAGTGGCCATCATCGCGAACGAGAGGTGATTACAGGGGTTGGCAAGGTCAGCGTCGAGGTGCCGAAGATCCGTAGCCGTGAAGGTACGCCGGAATGTTTTCAATCTCTGGTTGTACCGCCCTGCATCCGGCGAACGGCGACGCTGGACGCGGCGAACCCCTGGCTTTATTTGAAGGGTGTTTCGAGTGGCCAGATGCAGAGCGCACCGGAAGCTATTGCCGGCCCCGAGGCTAAAGGGCTGCCGGCCAATGTCGCGGGGCGTTTGAAGCGGCAATGGGAAGCTGAATACAAGCAATGGTGTACTCGAGCGGTGTCTGATGAATGGGTCCGTATCCGGGCTGATGGCATCTACAGTGGTCTCAGAGGCGACGATGGCCGATTGTGCTGCCTGGTTATCATCGGCGTGAACAGCCGGGGTCACAAGTACTTCCTGGCAATCGAAGATGGTGTCAGGCAGTCAAAACAGAGCTGGCGTGAGGTGTTGCTGTCCCTGAAACAACGGGGTCCGGACCAACCCCCGAAGTTGGCAATTGGAGACGGCGCCCCGGGCTTCCGGGCCGCAGTGGAGGAAGTGTATCCGGAGACGGGCGTTCAACGTTGCTGGCAACGTTGCTGGCAACGTTGCTGGATGCACAAGACCGGCAATGTGCTGAACTATCTGCCGAAGTCTGTCCAGGAGAAAGCGAAGCAGGGTCTGCATGATATCCGGATGGCAGAAGATCGAGCTGATGCAGCAAAGGCGTTCGATAATTTTGAGGAACGTTTCGGTGCAAAGTACCCCGAGGCGGTGGAATGCTTATCGAAAGACCGTGACGCGTTGCCGGCATTTCATGACTTTCCAGCGGAACACTGGACCCGTATCAGGACAACCAATGTCATTGAGTCGAGTTTTGCGACGTTCCGGCATGGAACACGCCAAGCCAAAGGTTGTGTCACGCGCAATACGATGTTGACGATGGTCTGCAAGATGGGATTATGCGCAGAAGATTCCTGGCGCAAATTGAGAGGCTTCGGACACCTGGCGAAGGTGATTGAAGGCGTGAAGTCTAAAGATGGAAGCGAGGTGAACGAGGACGACATGCCAGCCGCATGACTAACTTGCCAGACACTACTTTTGACAATAACTCGGTTCTGGTTAAAGCGAACTTAACCTTGATTCTGGGGGGGGGAAACTGGCATCGGCGAACATATGGAAATCGTTAATGCAACCCTGAATCCGCTACATAGGTTGATTTCGTCCTATGCAAAGCGGTCGGATCGTCAACGATACGCATTTCTTTTCGCATTTGATTCCCGCTTGGTAGAGATTATCCGTAAAACTTCTGAACCTTTGATTGGCCAGATGCGGTTAACATGGTGGCGGGATATTTTAACCAAGGCACCTGCAGACCGTCCAAAGGGTGAACCACTGGTTGCAATGTTCAGCGATCTCGAGCCGGAAGGTCTGTCGGGCGATAGCCTGCTGCGCATGATCGATGGATGGGAGGTCATGCTGGAAGACTTTCCTTGGAATGATCGGCAATTTGACAACTATGCTGATGCCAGGGGCGGCGGCTACTTTGGTTTTGCCCTAGACCGATCGCAACTGTCAGACAAAAGCACTGACATTGCAAAATTATGGGCGTTGTGGGATTTCGCCGTGCACTGCTCTGACACTGCAATGAAAAACGCAGCTTTCGAACGTTGTCGGGCAATAGCAGAAAATCTTGACCCGCCGCGTTTTGACAAAAGCGGACGTCCGCTTTCAATTCTCTGTAAATTGGCGATGCGCGATGTCAAAAGTGGGCAATTGCCAGAATCGATATATCGACCATCAACTGCCGCACATATCATCTGGCATGGCCTTACCGGGAAATAGCGCTCTAACGTTTAGAAAGGCTTCGGGCGATGCAGAAATATATCGCTGGAGCAGTTGCAACGATGCTGATGTTATCTGCCGGTTTTTTCTTCTGGATCGGAGCTCAGGAGCAACAGTTTGAGTTGCCAGATGCTCCGCCACCGCCTGAGCAGGTGACTGATGAAAACGGGTTACCCAAAGCTGCCGATAATGAAATTGAAGAAGGCCCGGCACCTCCGACCCCGCCCAAAGCCTATAAAGCATCGCGGGAGGAACGGCGGTTTAACCGATATGACCGTGACCGGGATGAAGTGATTACGCGCCTCGAACTGATGAGTAGCCGTACCAAAGCATTTAAAAAACTCGACAAGGACGGCAATAATCTGCTGACTTTTGAGGAATGGGCCGTTGCGACTAGTGACCGGTTTGCGAAAGCCGACCGAAATCAAAATGACCAATTGACCAGGGCCGAATTCCGAACGACCAAACCCAAGCGATCAACGCCACGCTGTAAATGCTAGGCGAGTTGCAGGCCTTTGGTTGAAAGCGGTTTATGCCACGCGGCAAAGTCTTTTCGTGCCCTTGCTGTATAAGCCTGTTTGCGTTCTTTTTTCCTCACCTTCTGTTCAAAAGGTGGGAACAAACCAAAATTCACATTCATCGGTTGATAGTCCTTGGCATCAGCACCGCCGGTAATGTGTGATAGCAATGCACCAAAAGCAGTAGTCTGAGGAGGATAAGGGAAGCTCTCACCACTGATCTCGGCCGCGACCATGCGCCCCACCATCAGGCCGACAGCAGCGCTCTCGACATAGCCCTCGCATCCCGTAATTTGACCGGCAAAACGAATATGCGGTGCTTTTTTGAGGCGCATTTCCTGGTCGAGCAGCTTGGGGGAATTGATGAAAGTGTTGCGATGGAGCCCACCCATCCGCGCAAATTCGGCATTTTCCAGCCCAAGTATGGTCTTTAGCAATTCCGCCTGCGCGCCATATTTTAGCTTTGTCTGGAAGCCAACCATATTCCAGAGCGTGCCCAGCGCATTGTCCTGACGTAGCTGGACAACTGCATAGGCTTTGCTGCCATCATGCGCATTGGTCAGGCCAATCGGTTTCATCGGGCCGTATCTTAGGGTCTCCGGACCGCGTGACGCCATGACTTCAATCGGCATGCAGCCTTCGAAATAGGGCGTGTCTTTTTCCCATTCCTTAAACTCGGTCTTTTCTCCGTCGAGCAAGCCCTGGATGAATGCCTCATATTGCTCTTTGTCCATTGGGCAGTTGATATAGTCCTTGCCGTCGCCTTCGGGTCCGACATTGTCCCAGCGCGATTGCATCCAGGCAATGTCCATGTTGATAGACTCTTTGTAAACAATCGGTGCGATTGCATCAAAAAAGGCAAGGGAGTCTTCGCCGGTTGCAGCGCCTATGCTTTCGGCGAGCGACATGGCTGTAAGTGGGCCGGTGGCGACGATGGTCAGGCCGGTTTCGGGCAGTTGATCGATCCGTTCACACACAACTTCAACATTGGGATGTTCCAGAAGCGTTTTGGTAACGCCTTCGGAAAAATAATCGCGATCTACGGCCAGTGCGGAGCCAGCGGGTAAGCGGTGCTTACCGCCCTCGGCCATGATGATGCTGTTCAAATCGCGCATTTCCTGGTGCAGCAGACCAACCGCATTTTTCTCTGCATCATCGCTGCGGAAACTGTTGGAGCATACCAGTTCTGCCAATCCATCGGTTTGGTGCGCCGGCGTCATTTCACCCGACCCTCGCATTTCCGACAGGCGAACTTGCACGCCTTGCTCAGCCAATTGCCAAGCTGCTTCCGACCCGGCGAGTCCG
The DNA here is from genome assembly GCA_951813595.1 of uncultured Parasphingorhabdus sp. GTDB lineage: Bacteria > Pseudomonadota > Alphaproteobacteria > Sphingomonadales > Sphingomonadaceae > Parasphingorhabdus. Next base: position 1,085,223 of record CATOTQ010000001.1, read on the forward strand.
CCACCGATGATATGAACCTGTGTCATTCGCGCCCCTATAATGCGGTCTTAGGTTTGTAGTAAGATAATAATGCCAATTGGCAGTTGAAGGTTTCACCTGATATATGCAGAGGGAGACCAATCGGGGCCATATCATGAAACGCGCAATTGTTGAATCCAGACCCTATTTGTTGCTGAGCCTGCTCTTTGGGATCAGCTATTTCTTTGTCATGGACAGTAATATTCCGGGCGCTTTTCTTATGCTCTGGAAAGGTCTAGGCGTCGGTTTTCTGGCGGTTTATGCGTTGCGCCGGGTTCATAATTTCGACGGAAAGCTGATCGCTGCGGTCATGGCATTTGGCGCCCTAGGCGATATGCTGATCTAAATTGATCTTATCATGGGTGCGGTCGCTTTCATCGTTGGTCACTGTATCGCGGTCACGCTTTACCTGCGCCACCGGCGGCAAAAGCTTGCGTTCAGTCAGAAGCTATTCGCGATATTCCTGATCCCGATCACGATTTTTGTTGCCTGGTCATTGCCATTTGATCGAGCGGAAGCGCTAGGTTTGGCAATTTACAGCGCCTTTCTCGCTGTCATGGCGGCATTGGCTTGGACCAGCAGTTTCTCGCGATACCATGTGGTATCGGTGCGATAATGTTCGTCATTTCTGATTTGCTGATCTTTTCCCGCATGGGATTCTTGCAAAATTCCGTCATCCCGGACTGGACAATCTGGCCGTTATATTATTTAGGGTAATTTCTCATCGCGACCGGTGTTGTGCGTAAACTGCGGGATGGGTTGAACATCCCCAAGCCCTGAGTATAGACTCTTTAGTCGGGTCGAAATGCAGCGATTGCCGGTCGATGTAGCAACCTGTCGTGGCCTTCATAACCCCCGGTTGCGCAGTGTAAGACTGGCCGATTATCCCACATGATCAGCATATTGGGTTGCCATTTGTGGCGATAGACAAATTCTTCGCGGGCCTGCCAAACATAAAGTTCCTGTAACAAGGGCAGGGCCTCTATCTGTTCCATCCCTTCGAAGCCGATAATGTAGCCCATGCAACTGAATAGGCCGAGTTGACCGGTTTCCGGATGTTCACGGATTAGTGGATGAGTCCGTGTTTCGCGCGCGGTTTCGTCTGGACGGATTACCATCGAACGGCCTTCATCCTTGTCGCCATATGCCCCGTCGGGCGCACAGGCCATTTGTGCACTGTGAATGGCGGTCAGGCCTTCATATTTTGTCCGCATCTCTGACGTCATCGCGTCAAGAGCAGCATGTTGGTTGGAAAACAACGTATCGCCGCCTGTGGGAGGAATTGTGATGCTGCGAAGGCAGGTGCCGGTCGGCGGGTGCTCCTGAAAACTCCAGTCACTATGCCAGTTATCCGCAAATAAGGGCGACTTTTCGTCTGCATCGCGGCGGATTGCGGCGATATGTTCGCGGCCTTCAATTGGATCGAAGAAGGGATCATGGCCAAAGCCGCCGAAATACCGTGTGAACCGCTCCAGATCATCATCTGCCATTGGCTGATCCGGAAAAGATAGAACATGATGTTCCAGCCACGCAGCGCGAATCTCGGTGATTTGATCATCTGACAGTGGCTTACTCAGATCAACACCCGTAACTGCGGCCCCACAGGTCTGACCAGATGGCTCAATCCTAATTGTCATTTCCGTCTGTTGGCGTTTCCGGCGCAGCTTGACCTTCAGTAATGCCGTGATCGATCATTTCTTCGGCTACTGCCTCCTCGCCTTCATTTTCCGGCTCTTCTTCCTCGTCAATCTTGGCGGCGCCAACAACTTGCTCGCCTTCACCAACATCGAACAGCTTCACACCAGAACTATTCCGCCCAATCACCCGCATGTCCGCCACTTTCATACGGATTAGTTTGGCCTGGTCAGTGACTAGCATGACCTGTTCATCATCGGTGGCAGGGAAGCTGGCGACAACCGTGCCGTTACGCTTGATATTATCGATATTCAAAATGCCCTGACCGCCGCGACCCGACTGGCGATATTCAAAGGCGCTGGAGCGTTTGCCGTAGCCGTTGGCGCACACCGTTAGAATGAAATCCTCGTTCTGGCTAAACTCGGCCATACGTTCGGCGGAAAGTTCAGGGTCATTGTCATTTTCTTTCCACGGTGCAGCTTTGAGATATTGATCGCGCTCCTCTGTGGAGGCATCAAATCCGCGCAAGACCGACAAGGAGATAACTTCGTCATCGCCTTTCAAAGTAATCCCGCGAACCCCTGTAGAACTGCGGCTTTGTATCGCGCGTACAGCCTCAGAAGCAAAGCGGATTGCCTTGCCGTTTTTGGTGGAAAGCTGCGCATCATCGGTTTCATGGAGTAGTTCCACGCCAATCAGGCGATCATCGCTGCCATCTTCAAATTTCATCGCAATTTTGCCGTTCGACGGGATATTGGTGAAGCTATCCATGCTATTTTTTCGGATATTCCCGCTAGCCGTCGCAAACATTACGTTCAGATCGGCCCATTCTTCCTCGTCTTCGGGTAGGGGAAGAACGTTGGTAATCACTTCGCCTTCACTTAGGGGCAGCAAATTGACCATCGGACGCCCTTTGGTTTGCGGCCCACCTTCTGGGAGTTTCCAGACTTTCAGGCGATAAACCTGCCCGATATTGGAGAAAAACAGCACCGGCGTATGGGTGGAGGTGACGAACAATTCCGTCACCGCATCCTCATCCTTGGTCGCCATACCAGCCCGACCTTTGCCGCCGCGGCGTTGGGCTCGGAACGTATCGAGCGGGGTGCGCTTGATGTAACCGCCATGGGTTACTGTCACGACCATTTCGGCACGTTCCATCAGGTCTTCGTCTTCCAGACCCTCAACACCTGCTGTAATTTCGGACATACGCGGGGTGGCAAATTCGTCGCGTACTTCTTCGAGCTCTTCGCGCATTACCGCGTAGAGTTTCACGCGATCCGCCAAAATTGAGAGATATTCTTCAATAGCGGCTGCAAGCTCTTTTAACTCATCACCAATTTCTTCGCGACCAAGAGCCGTCAGTTTTTGCAAACGGAGATCGAGAATTGCTTTAACCTGCACCGCAGACAGTTTGTACGTGTCGCCTTCAACTTCCATTTCAGTAGCTTCGACTAGCTGAATATAGGGCGCGATTTCGGCAATGGGCCATTCGCGCGCCAACAAGGATTCGCGGGCTTCCACTGGCGTTGCAGATCCTCGAATGATCCGGACAACTTCGTCCATATTGGTGACGGCAACTACCAGTCCCAGCAAAATATGCGCGCGTTCACGGGCTTTGTTGAGCTCAAATTTGGTCCGCCGAGTGATCACTTCCTCACGGAACTTGATAAAGGCTTCAATGATATCGCGGAGGTTTAGAACCTCCGGACGTCCGCCTCTTATGGCAAGCATATTGGCCGGAAAGCTGGACTGGGCAGGGGAGAAGCGCCAAATCTGGTTTAGCACAACCTCCGTCGTCGCATCGCGTTTTAGATCGATAACGACGCGCACACCGGCACGACTCGATTCATCGCGAATATCGGAAACGCCTTCAATGCGTTTATCTTTTGCCGCTTCTGCTATTTTTTCGACCAAACTGGCCTTGCCAACCCGGAAGGGGATTGATGTCAAGACGATAGAACGTTTATCTCCGCGGCCTTCCTCAATCTCATGACGAGCGCGCATCATGATCGAACCGCGGCCTTCCTTATAGGCTGATCTGGCACCTGATTGACCTAATATCAGTGGAGAAGTCGGAAAATCAGGCCCCGGAATAATTTCAATCAATTCATCGATGCTAATCCCTGGATTTTCTATGAATGCCAGAGCAGCATTGATGACTTCGCCCAGATTATGTGGCGGGATATTGGTCGCCATACCGACTGCGATACCGCCAGCACCGTTGACCAACAAATTTGGGAAACGCGCCGGCAGAACTGTTGGTTCCTGCAGGCTGCCATCGTAGTTATCCTGAAAATTGACCGTATCCTTGTCGAGATCGTTGAGCAAGAAGTTGGAAACCTTGTCCAGCCTCGCTTCTGTATACCGCATGGAAGCTGGCATATCCGGGTCCATAGAGCCAAAATTGCCCTGTCCATCAATAAGCGGCACCCGCATGGACCAATCTTGCGTCATGCGCGCTAGCGCCATGTATATCGCGCTATCTCCATGCGGGTGATAGTTGCCCATCACATCGCCTACAATTTTCGCCGATTTACGATACGGACGACCGGCAACAAAACCGCCTTCTTTGGATGCGAACAATATGCGCCGGTGAACCGGTTTCAGACCGTCGCGAACGTCAGGCAAAGCGCGGCTGACAATGACCGACATCGCATAATCCATATAGCTGGATTTCATCTCGTCGACGATATCAATCGGTTCGATGTCAGACGGTTCAGGAGGCGTGGTTACTTCGTTCACAAACTGGCCTTTTTGATGTGTTTTTTGTTGCTGATTCTCCTAGGGGAAGGGCACTCAAAAAGCCAGTTTTTAGGAACGATTTTTCCGCATTATTTGCTTGACAATTTCAGGGTGCAATTTCCTCACCATCCCATGCGAAAATCTTGCCCGTATTTGCTGGTTTTAGCTCATCAAGTACGTCGAGAAGCTGCAGTGCTGCGCGCTCTGGATCGAATAATTTTCCTTTTGGAACATTGGTTTGGAAAGGTTCGCTTAGGTTGGTATCTACGGTTCCTGGATGCAGTGCGACAATGATGGAGCGCTTGTTCTTGCGAGACCATTCAATCGAGAGATTGCGGATCATCATGTTGAGCGCGGCTTTAGCGGCACGATAACCATACCATCCGCCCAGTCGGTTATCCGAAATACTGCCAACACGCGCTGAAATTGCCGCGAATTTGGTAATCTGATCCTTTGGCATCAGTGGCAAAAAATGCTTGGCAATCAGAGCAGGGCCGATGGCGTTGACTTTGTAACACTCCGCCAACCAATTAGCATCGAGATCGCGCAAGCTTTTTTCTGGACCTTTCTCGGCTCTGTGAAGCAGTCCTGTTGCAACAAAAACAAATGATGGCTGTATAGCCTGATCTTTCAACCAAATGGCAGCTGATCGAACGTCATCCTCGGAGGTAATGTCTAATTTTACCGGGCTGTCATCGTGACGCGAAAAACGGATGACGCGGTCATATTCGCCCTCTTCATCAAGAATATCAGCAAATGCTTGGCCTATGCCGCCAATTGCACCCACGACAACCGCAGATTTTTCGCTCATGAGCGAATGAAACGCAGGCTGTCCACTGTGCTAGCATCGGCATCAAATTTATAGCCATCGCTGTCAAATCCCTTCAAAGATTCGACGTCCGCAATATGATTTTCACACATATAGCGCGCCATCATGCCGCGCGCGCGTTTGGCTTCAAAGCTCACGAATTGAGGTCCATCAGGCCCTTCGCGGCGAAAATCCACTTCGATGACGCGCGCATTTAACTTGTTCACATATGGTTTTACCGAAGCCCAATATTCATTGCTGGCCAGGTTCAAGATGATGCGATCAACGGAAGCTTCCAAATCAGCAGCCAAAGTCTTGGCAATCTTGTCACCCCAAAAATCGGTCAATTTTTTGTATCGCGGCGCCCATTTCGTACCCATTTCCAGCCGGTGAGGGCGAATCGGGTCAAATGGCCGCAACAGACCGTAAAGGCCGGACAGTATCCGCAAATGCTCCTGTGCATAGGAAAGCGCCTCATCGCCAATGCTCGGTGCTTCAAAGCCCGTATAAACATCACCGCTATAGGCAAAAATTGCTGGCCGCTCGGCTTGTTCGAAAAAACCGGCATATCGTCCGCGATTTAGTTCAATCAAATTATCCGAAACCGGCATGATTTTTTTGAGTTTGGCCTTGGTGAGATTCTTGATTCCCGTAGCCAGCCGCTTTGTCTCCTTGGGAAAACGATTCGATGATGGTTTGACAGCCGGAATTTGACTGTCAAAATCCAAAGATTTGGCGGGAGATATAACTGCTATCACGAAATTTTCGCCTTCCTGTTCATAAAAAGAGTTGGAATGATGAATATTGTTCAACCATCATTCAGCGGAACACCACTAAATAACCATATGTACCTAGGTATTAGAGCCAAGACATTCTATGGTGCAACCATATTCAAGGGTCGTCAGCACGGGCTGACTAAAGAAAATTTCAACTGGAGGATTACATGCGTTTTCTATCTCATTTTTCAATGGGCGTTGCTTTGGCTACAGCAGGTGCGATTGCCGTAACGGCTTTCCCGGCTGAAGTTCAGGCGCAAAAAAAGAAAAAACAAAAGAAGCCGAAGCTGAGCAAAGAGTTTTCTGCGCAGGCTGGACCGGTGCAAAAGATGATTGAAGGTGAAGACCCTGCCTCTGCCAAACCCATGGTGGAAGCTTTGGTGGCACAGCCATGGACAGGCTATGATCAATTCGTGGCTGGACAATTTGCTGTGAATCTAGGCGGGAAACTGAAGGATCAATCGCTTCAGGAACTCGGCCTGAACGCCATGGTGAATAGTGGTTTCACTCCGGCAGAACAATTGGCGCAATACACATTCTTCCTTGGAAACTTTGCATATGGTGCCGGACGTTATACGGAAGCCCAGCAGCGCCTTCAATCGGCCTATGACGGTGGCTACCGGAACAACAATATCGGGGCTCTGATTGCGGAAGCTTACTTCAAGGAAAACAAAAATCAGCAGGGATTGGCAGCTCTGGAACGAGCAGTTGAAGACGCCAAGACCGGCGGAGCAAAAGCGCCTGAAGACTGGTATCGACGCGGTGCTGGCATCGCAATGAAAGGCGGTGTTCCGGGAGCTACTGCGAGTTGGACGTATAAATTGGTAGAGGCTTATCCCTCTGGTGAAAACTGGCGAGCAGCCTTATCGGTATATCGCGATGCTGCCACTCCGAAACTGGATAATCAGCAAAACCTGGAATTGATGCGGTTGATGCGCAAGGCAAATGCTATGCAAAGTGAGCGTGACTATTTTGAATATGCCGATGCAGCTGGCCCGCGTAAATTGCCCGGCGAGGTATCTTCTGTGCTCGAAGAAGGTATTGCGAAGGGTGCCGTACGCGCTAACACGCAATATACCAAGGAAACACTGGGATTGGCTCGAGAATCTGTAAGCGCAGACAAGGCCAGTCTACCAGCGTCCGAGCGGGATGCAGGTAAAGCGGCTAATGGACGGATTGCGCTAGCGACCGCTGATGCATTTTTGGGATATGGCAACTATCAAAAAGCCGTCAATATGTATCAAACAGCCATTTCAAAAGGTGGCATAGATACAAACAGGGCCCAGATTGGGTTAGGGATTTCGAAGGCTGGTGAACAGGACTGGCAAGGTGCCAAAACTGCCTTTGCTGCGGTGACTGGCTCACGTAAACTGATCGCCGATTTCTGGATGCTGTGGGTTAATCTGCAATCTGCACCGGCTACACCGGTTGTCGCAGCAGCTACCTCAGATAGCTAAAACTCGGTGAAATTGAGATTGAGGGCGCCTCTTGGCGCCCTTTTTCGTGGCTGGTTACCGGAGCTGTCAAATATCGATTGGCACGCCCGGTTCGTGTTTAGCAGATCGGATTGTCAGTGATGTCTTTACACTGGCGACATTGGGCGCTGAGGTAAGGTGGCTGGTCAGAAATTTCTGAAATTCTTGTAAGTCTTTGGCAACCACTTTCAGCATGAAGTCAATTTCCCCGTTGAGCATGTAACATTCCCTGACTTCTGGCAGGCCTTGCACGTGATCTTCAAAAGCTTGCAGGTCTTCCTCAGCTTGACTTTTGAGACTGACCATTGCGAAAACAATAATGGTGTAACCCATCTTAGTAGGATCAATTGCCGCATGATAAGCAGCTATAATGCCGTCGTCCTCCAGCGCACGCATTCGGCGTAGGCAGGGCGGTGCCGTTAATCCCACGCTTTGTGCAAGCTCTACATTTGTTACACGGCCGTCATGCTGCAGCCGTTCCAGGATTTTCAGGTCAATTTCGTCGAGATTGAGATCGGCCATAAAGAAATTTCCGTTCGAGATTCGTTCATCACATATAATATAATAACGACAGCAAGCAATGGTTTCTCGCCTGTCCCATTGTGACGTGATGTTTTCCAGCCTTTTGATTGGCCGCGGTTGAAGTTATCAAACTGTTAACAATTCTACTCAGCTATACCGGATCGATTTTTGCGCTTTGATGATCGCCTTACAACCGTATTGAAAGGGCCTTTGCCAGAGGGACTCGCAGCATCGCTTCAATGGCGACAGGTAGCGGATTTATTGGCTCAAAAGCCTGGAAAACTGGTAAACGATGATGTCCAGGCCGGATTTACACGGCTTAGGGATTTGCACGACCGCGTGAATGAGGCAGATCGCCTTGCTGCCGTGAGAGCTTTGCATGGGCGCCTTCGCTCTGGACCGCTCTTGGTTTATCTTTGCGCTGATAGCGAAAATATCGGCGAAGCGGCGGTTGAAGCAGCAGATTTGAGTGACGACGAATGGGCAGATCTGATACTCGGTCTGCCATCGCAAGCAAAGACCGTCATTCTAAAACGATCCCTCGGGCCTGCAAGCCAAAAGGCGCTTGGTATAGCCGTTTCCGAAGATTTCCTCCTTCTGGATCAAGAAAATGAGTTGACTGATCCACCGCCTGTTTCGGAACCAGAGACCGAGCAGGTTTTCTTCAAAGAGAACACAGATAGTCAGCCGGAAGATGAAGAGAATGATGGCGATTCATCCCAGATCAGCACTCTGGTGGCGAAGATTGCTGACTATCACGCGATCGCAGCACAGAAACCCCAAGATTGCCGCTCGAAGATCAGCAGCATCGATCCTTTTTTGTTGAATCGGTGGAAACAATTCAGTTCGAAACAGACGACAGTGGCACGATCATATGGGTGGAGGGGCCTCCTTCCGGTGCCGTTGTTGGCGTTACGATTTCCGAACCGACTTTTGATGATGGTCCGGGCCCGGATGCCTATGGTGCAGCAGCTTTTAGACAGAGGATGCCGTTGGAAAATGCACGGATGCGCCTCTGCGGTGCGCCGGTAGTTGACGGAAATTGGCGCATGACTGCCATTCCTTATTTCAGTGATGAAACCGGTCGTTTTAAAGGATATCGCGGTGTCATGCGGCGTCCCAACGCAGCGGAAGATGTTGCCCATGCCGGATTGGACATCGAGCGGCGTGAACAGCTACAACAACTTATCCACGAACTTCGCACACCGCTAAATGCCATCATAGGCTTCAGTGAAATTATTGAGCAGCAACTATTCGGTCCGGCATCTTTCGAATACCGGACATTGTCGCGTAACATTATGGATGAAGCACGACGCTTACTAGCCGGGTTCGAAGACCTCGATATCGCCGCAAAAGTGGATTCTGGGCAGCTTGACAGCAATTCCGGTTCAACAGAACCTGACTGGCTTTTGGATAAGCTTTCACAGCGTTTGCAAAGCCTTACCCAAACAAGGCAATCGACTGAATGTTCACTGTCGGATTGCGGCTTTCATGCAGGCGTCATCGCATGCAGCGGAACGTCGTTTTTGCGGCAGGCTGATTTTGCCTGGTGCGCGACGTAGCAGGTTCATTGCTGCGTGATTGATTGTGGCAAAATTGGCTGCGGCATTTCCGGTTCTGATGCGGCAGTCATCCTGGCGGCAGGTAACATCGAGCACCCGATGCAAACAGTTTTCCACCTGCCAGTGATTGCGGATGTGACGCGCCATTTTCTCGGGCACATCAAGGACGGATGAGATGTAAAATTGCCTGACCGTTTTGGCCTGGCCTCTGATTTCACGAGTGTACCCTGTCATGATCACGGCCTTCAGGCCCGGCCATTTGTGGCGTTCGGTTCTGTATTTGAACAAACTGTGCAGCACCGCGTTTCAATGCGCCCATGACCTGCATCAGCGGCTTCGCTTTTTTCAATGAATTTCGCGCCTGTATCACGCTCCGGATGTTCATCGAAAAACAATTCGACATCCTCGCGCAAGCTTCCCTGGTTGCCCTTCAGGCCGATCACATAACCGGCCTCTTGGTCCATGATTTGTTGGCAAATCTTGCGCTGACATCCTATCGCGTCAATAGTCACGATAGCGCCCTTGAGTGCCAACAGGGCCAGTAGCTCGGGGATCGCTGTTATCTCATTGGACCTGTCGTCAATCTTGCGTTGCCCGGGAACGAGTTGGTGATCACACGGCCAGGCCGAAATCATATGAATGGGTGCTTCAGGGGACCTGGTATCAAATGACCGCCGAAGGGTTTTACCATCGATGGCGACGACACCTTCAGGCGTTTCATGCAAACTCGCCACCCAGGCTATGAAGCAGCGTTGGAAGGCTTCCATATCCAGACGGGAAAACAAGATCCCCGACTGATCATGGCCTGGCGTTCCGTCCTTGAACGGCAAAAAGCGACGCAGGAATTCCAGCTGCTTTTCACCGTAGAGTGCGATTGACGTCCAGCCCCCGGCGCCTGAAATTACGGCGCAATTACGGCGCATAGGACCAGAAGAAAAATCTCGTTCGGTGGGCAGGTGACCTTCGCTTGCTGGCGCGGGTCTTTGACGCCGCCGAAATGCGTCTAGTCGTTCAGTGGTTTCAAGAAGCGCTTTTCCATGTGATCCGGGAAGGATTCTTCATTCAGCTTAGCAACCAGTTGGGCAAGCAACTGATAGTTGATGTTGGAATAGCTCCACCGGGAACCCGGCTCATATTCGAGTTCGCCGGAAGCCAGAACGGCACCAATTGCATGATCCTCTGTAAACTGATCTTCCGACGCCCATCCGCCTTTGGGCGAATCCAGTGTGTAATATTCCTTCAGCCCGCTTGTCATATAGATTAGATGGGCAATAGTGATATCCCGCATGAAGAGAGCGGAAGGTCGGGCCAGTGATCGGACAATTTGTCCTCCAGAGAAATTCGGCCAGATTCGATTTCCTTCGCAAGGCTTGCTGCGGTAAACTGTTTCGACAAGGAGGCGATGTTGAACGCGGTCTTCGTGGTAATGGGATTGGCTTTTGCTATGCCGGCCACTCCATAGCCTTTTGCAAAAACCAACTCTCCTTCCCGAATGATCCCGATTGCATATCCGGGATCGCTTATTGCGTCGGTGTCTGTGAATAGATTATCGACCTGTTCCTCAAAAGGTGAAGCTTCGGGAAGTGAAGTGCATCCGACCAACAACAGGATCGCAATCAATTTCAAAAAACGCATGGGCTTTTCCCTAGTCGAACCGTCGCTGATCAAAATGATTTGAACATCACAACACCAACTCCATAAACTGGTTAAACGCAGACTTCTCATAGTCACCAAATGCATCGCAGCTCACAAACCCTCGATTGCGATAGAGTTTCAGCGCCGCCTCAAATGCTTCGCCGCTGCCGGTTTCGAGGCAGAGCCGGTAATAACCCCGCGCGCGGGCAGCGTCGATAATATGCTCCAGCATCTGCGCCGCTATGCCCATCCGCAAAAAGTCCGGATGCGTGCGCATCGATTTGATTTCGCCGGTCCGCGGATTGACCTCGTTTAAGGCACCCATTGCCGCGACGCGTTCGCCGGACCAGACGGTCCAGACGGTGACATCCGGTTGCTCCAGGCTGGAGAGGCCCAGCGCAAAGACGCTGTCCTGCGGCGAGTTGGCGTGCATTCCCTCCAGATGGAGCGCGACCAAGTCCTGAACACGCGGATGGGACAGGTCATCCTCACGGATTGAAATGTCGGCCAGGTCAGCTTTTTGCATCACCTTCTTCCAGAAATTCTTCGCGGATCATGAAGTCGCGGATGCCGATGCGCACTTCGCGGAGGAATTGAACCAGCGCAATGGAGAGCAAGGCAATCGCCAGGATAAAGGCCGCGGCGATGGCAATAGACAGGTCGATCCCGACCAGTCCCATAAAGAACAGCATCCCGATCAACAGGCAGGCGATGATTGCGCTGACCACGCTGAGGAAGATAGCGCTGTTTACCGTTTTGATCCGCAGTTGCAGATCGCGCAGTTCGGATACCACCAGATCATGTTCCGCGCCGGTGGTTGTCTTGAACGCCTCCTGCAAGTCGCGCGAGCGATCTATGATCCGCGCCAACCGCCCGGCGAAAAGGCCAAGCATCGCTCCGATGCCAACCAGCAAAAACGCCGGGGCGAGCGCAGTCTGAAGCGTCGTTACAATATCACTCATGATTGCATCCTGATCCGCAAAGCCAAGCCATCCACCGGTTGCTCATCCCAGAGCGAGAGTGCATAGCGTTCTGTATCGGCCCGTGCACGGTCCAATATTCTAGCTGGCACATCGGAGGCCGCAAAAATCTGGTCGGCCTGAGCCAACCACCGTGCCTGCCGCAAGGTTAGATCATCCGGGTCGCTGCTTGATAGTTCCATATCAATAACCTCACTGGCGAGTTCCAAGTCCGGATGTTCAAGCCAATTTTGGACATCTTCTGTATCATGCTCGACCATCACATCCAGCGGACCACCGGGATTCAAAGCAGCATCAATCGCTTTTCGACGGTGTGCGGCTTCTGGCCAAATTTTCTTAACCTCTTCGCGGGCCCTGAATAGCGCATTGGCCAGCACACCAAGATTGGCAGGCACAAGTTGTTCCAATTGCTGACGTAGCGCTTTGGCCAAACCGGCCGAAGTTCCGCCCGTACCAATGGCCAACAGCACCGGATCGCGATCTATAATGGCAGGCGTCGTATAGTCGCACAGCGCCGAACGGTCGACCGCATTGACCAGCAAACCGCGCTGTTTCAATCGGTCGACTGCGGCGTCGGCTTCTGCTTCCTCTTCAATCGCGACTACAGCCAGCGCAGCGTTGGCCTGCTCATCATCTGTAAGAATGGCCCCAGCTCGTTGATAGAGTCGCCGCTTCGCATCGGCCATTTCGCCCTGCCCCAACAATATGACTTTGCGACCGCGCAAGTTCACAAAAATGGGCAGCTGGTTCATTTCAGCCAGTCCGGCACTTGTTCTGCAGCCATGATCGATGCAGGCTTGATTCGCTCCGCCACAATTGCGTATTTGTCACCATCCACCAGAACCTCCGGCACCAGTGGGCGGCTATTATAGCTATTAGCCATGGTCGCACCATAAGCACCTGCTGTTCGGAAAATGCCAAGTTCACCGGTATGGACACGGTCCACTTCGCGCTCCTTCGCAAAAATATCACTGCTCTCGCAAATTGGCCCGACAATCGATGCAATCATCTTGTCGCCGCTGGGTTGAACGGCCTCAAAATGGTGCCAGGCATCATAAATGGCGGGTCGCATCAGGTCGTTCATCGCTGCATCGACTATCACAAAATCGCTGTTCACTCCGGGCTTGATCCGGATGACCTTGGTCACCATGACCCCACTGTTGCCGGCAATCACTCGGCCTGGCTCGAACATCAATGTGACGTTCCAATCCTTGGTCGCCCGGGCAACCATTGCGCCATAATCGGCTGGACTTGGCGGATTATCTTCCGGCTTATAGGGAACACCCAATCCTCCGCCCAGGTCAACATGGGTAATCTCATGTCCGGCAGCGCGCAGGTCAGCTACCAGCCATCCCATTCGCTCATAACATTTTTCCAAGGGATCAAGATTTTGCAACTGGCTTCCAATGTGAACCGCGATTCCGCGCAGATCGAGACCATCCAGCTTTGAAAGGCGTGCATAGATGTCAGGTGCCACGTCAATTGCAACACCAAATTTATTCTCTTTCTTGCCCGTTGAAATCTTTGCATGCGTGCCCGCGTCAACGTCAGGATTAACCCGCAAGGTGCAGGAGGCTGTCTGGTCGCGACTGGCCGCAATTTCAGCGAGCTGAATGCCTTCCTCTTCGGATTCCAAATTAAACTGGCCAATACCTCGATCAAGTCCGAGCAACAATTCTTCCTGGCTCTTGCCAACGCCGGAGAAAACAATATCCTCGGCTTTCATACCGGCTGCGATACAGCGTTCGAGTTCGCCACCCGAAACCACATCGCCGCCATATCCTTGATTGGCTAGGATTCGCAGCACTGCGAGATTGGGGTTGGACTTCACCGCAAAGGCGAGATGAATCGGACCGGCGTCTTTCAGGCCCTCTCGGAAAACCCGCGCATGCCGTTCTAGCGTAGCGCGCGAATAGATATAGACCGGCGTGCCGACTTCCTCGGAAATTTTGCTCACCGGGATATCTTCGGCATGTAGTACGCCATCTTTGTGCTGAAAATGATCCAAGGGATTGCGCTTTCAAATGGGGTTGGGACTAACCGGGAGGCGGGAGATCAAATTTATCATCCTGTCGCTTTTCCGAGCGTCTGAGTAATTCATCACTGCGCTCTGGCTGTGCCTGTGTAGAAGGTATCAACAAATCCTCTCCAGAAGGCGGTTTGGCTTCTCCATAAACAGCAGGCGGGAGTGATTGACCTTTTGCCGGTTCTAGCGAACCGCGATTGCCGCAAGCAGATAATATCATAAGCACTAACAAAGCCGCGCTCCCTGTAAATGTCTTTTTCATGTCAGCTCTCCAGCCCCAATGCCTGTTTCGCTTTTTCTATCTGTGCTTTTACCTGAACAGGCGCTGTGCCACCATAGCTGGATCGGCTGGCGACAGAGGCATCTACGGTAAGGACATCGAAGACACTCTTATTTATACGCGCATCAACGGCCTGAAACTGTTCAAGCGACAAATCCGACAACCCACACCCTTGCTTTTCCGCCAGAGCCACGACAGCACCGGTCACATGATGGGCTTCCCGGAAAGGCAGCCCGGCTTCTCGCACCAGCCAGTCGGCAAAATCGGTCGCGGTCGCATATCCGAATTCGGCAAGCGCTCTCATGCGCTCGGTGTTAAATTGCACTTCTCCAATCATACCGGTCATCGCAGCAATGGAAAGGCCAAGTAGATCATGCGCCTCAAATACTGGTGGCTTGTCATCCTGCATATCTTTGGAATAGGCTAGCGGCAGCCCCTTCATCGTCATCATCAAGCTATTCAGGCAACCAGCAATGCGTCCGCTATGCCCGCGCACCAGTTCCGCTGCATCGGGGTTCCGCTTCTGCGGCATGATTGATGAGCCGGTGGAATAGCTATCTGGCAGGTTAACAAAACCAAAAGGCTGGCTCGCCCAGATCACCAATTCTTCGGCCAGCCGCGACAGATGCAAGCTGCACTGCGCCGCAGCCATCAAATAATCGAGCGCAAAGTCACGGTCTGAAACCGCATCCAGGGAATTGGCGGTCGGCCGATCAAATCCAAGCATGTCAGATGTTTTTTCCCGGTCGACCGGGAATCCCGTGCCGGCCAGTGCCGCTGAGCCCAGCGGCGATTCATTTAACCGGTGTCTCGCATCCACGAAGCGCGACCGGTCGCGGCGCACCATTTCGTGATAAGCCATCAGATGATGCCCAAGATTGACGGGCTGCGCCGATTGCAAATGGGTAAAGCCGGGCAAGATGGACTCCACCTGCTCTTCTGCACGGGTGATCAATGCCTTCTGCAGCGCTGCCAGTGCCGCATCAACCATATCCATGGCATCGCGCACCCAGAGTTTAAAGTCGGTCGCGACCTGGTCGTTCCGCGAGCGAGCTGTGTGCAATCGCCCGGCCACCTGCCCTATAATCTCCGTTAGCCGAGCCTCGACATGCATATGAATGTCTTCAAGATCGAGATTTTCCGAAACACCGTCAGCCTCATATTCCTGTGCTATCTGATTTAGGCCATTGATAATCTGCGTTGCATCGTCGGCTTCGATAATGTCCTGCTCCGCCAGCATGGCGACGTGGGCGAGTGACGCGCGAATATCCTGCCGCCATAATTGCTTGTCGAACGGAATGGACGCGTTTATCTCGCGCATCACGGTAGAGGGACCATCGGCAAAACGCCCGCCCCACATCGCATTGGAGTTTTTTGTGTCTTTGCTAATTCGACCAGTCCTTTTCATACCAGCGCTTCTGGTTCTCGCTGCCTGCGATAGAGGCTCAAGTGAAACGGAGCAAGATGTTGCTGAGAATGGACAAACGGAATCCAAGGCGAGCGAAAAGGGACTGGTTGGCAAGCTGGACATATCAAAGCGGGGAACACCTATGCTGGATGTGCCATTCCAGAATCCGGAAGGCGAAGTAGTTCAGCTTGGCAATTTCAAGGGCAAACCATTGTTGGTCAATATATGGGCGACCTGGTGCGCGCCATGCATAGTTGAAATGCCGATGCTGGATGAGCTGGCCGCACGCGAAAAGGATCGATTGAGGGTGCTAGTTGTTTCCCAGGATTTGCAGGGGATGGAAAAAGTGAAACCGTTCTTCGAGAAATCCGATTTTGATGAATTGGAACCCTATCTTGATCCGGACAATGGATTGAGTTTTGGCTTTGGAACCGGAGTGATGCCGACGACCGTTTTATTTGATGCAGAAGGCAGGGAAGTCTGGCGCGTGGTTGGCGCGATGGACTGGCATGGCGCTAAAGCGGCGGCGTTGATGGAAGAGACTTTGGCTGTGCGATAAGCATGAACGGCATCGTCGTTCAATTTCGTAAAACTATGATCTGTGAGTTACACGCGCGCGCTTGGTTAAGGGTTGTCCGCGAAAATGTCTTCAAGACATTTTCAAATGCGAAAATATGGTGGGCGATGACAGGCTCGAACTGCCGACATCTTCGGTGTAAACGAAGCGCTCTACCAACTGAGCTAATCGCCCCCATGGGCTTCATCAAGAGATGGTTGCGCGCCATTGCCAAATCAAGAGCGGTTTGGCAAGCGCCTTTCGAAATCTGTTCCATACATCAATCTCGCATGTCATTAAAATGCATTGAAAGTGCAGGAAAATTGAAAACCTGAGCTTGCACCGCGATTCGCACATTGCCCCAGCTTATCCACAGTAATTATCATATTCTTTTCAGTAGCTTAAAAAGATATTTAGAAATTTCCGCAACTTGACCTTGTCAACAGAATTATTTCAAATTTTTTACAAAGACGCCCTTGATAGAATCGTTTCGACACGCCTAGTAAAGGATTTCGGCTGGCGGTCGCGGATTGGTAATCCAGACCTTCATTGAACAACAAAAACATATGTTGAAACCTGTTTTCAACATCATGGAGCTGTGTCTTTCGCGTTCCTGTGGCTGGGGGCAAATGTTAAACCGGATGAAAGTCCGGGCTCGAAAGAACAATGTTTGGTCGATCAAAAACCGGAATCACATTGGGTGATCCGACTTTGAAAACGTTCGGGGGATTGAGTGGTAGAGGATGCAAATATTGCTGGTGGCAGGCTCGATGGGGAAGAGGCTGCAGCAGAACAAATGACTTCTGCAAACCTGCAATCAGATCTGGAAAATAGCTGGGAACAAATCTGTTCCGGATTGCGCCGCGATCTGGGCGCGCAGATTTTTGGGCAATGGATCAAGCCCATGAAGATGGTCCATTTTGATGGTGCCACTGGGGCTTTGCATTTCGAACTACCGTCCGAATTTGCCGCCAACTGGGTCCGCGATCGCTATGCTGATCGTTTGACCCTTGCCTGGAAAAGCCAGCATGCTGAAATTTCAGACATAGTGTTCGCGGCAAAAGCCGGGGCTGCACGTATCGCCCAAGTGAAGCAAACCAGTGCCGCCGAAATGACGGGACAAAATGCACCTTTGATGGTGGATAAGTTCCGGCTCGATCTCGACCCCCGGATGACGTTTAAAGAATTTATCCCGGGCAATTCGAACATATTGGCGCTAAATGCTTCCCAGCGGATGGCTGCATCGGAGAAGCCTCTTTTCTGTCCACTCTATCTTCAGTCATCGACCGGACAGGGTAAGACGCACCTGATGCATGCGATCGGACATTCCTATCGCGAAGAGTTCCCGACGGCAAAAATCATATATATGTCGGCCGAACGGTTCATGATCGAATTTGTCTCCGCAATGCGCAAAAACGAAGCGATGGAGTTCAAAGCCAATTTGCGTGAAGCGGACTTACTGATGATTGATGACATCCAGTTCATCGTTGGTAAGAACTCAACGCAGGAAGAGTTCCTCCACACGGTTGATGCTTTGATC
Organism: uncultured Parasphingorhabdus sp.; assembly: GCA_951813595.1. Lineage (GTDB taxonomy): Bacteria > Pseudomonadota > Alphaproteobacteria > Sphingomonadales > Sphingomonadaceae > Parasphingorhabdus. The sequence continues at coordinate 1,103,186 of CATOTQ010000001.1, forward strand.
AGCCAAGGCAAGAGGATTGTAGTCGCAGCTGATCGCCCGCCACAAGCATTGGACGGCGTCGATCAACGGCTATTGTCTCGCCTTTCCATGGGTCTGGTGGCAGATATACAATCTGCTGGTCTCGAACTGCGCAGGGATATTTTGAAACATCGCCTAGCCTCAATGCCACATCAACATGTGTCCGAAGAAGTTGTCGATTTTCTCGCGCGCACGATTAGTCGTAATCTGCGCGAGCTTGAAGGTGGTCTGAACAAGTTGCTTGCTTATGCCCAATTGACCGGACGTGAGATTACGCGCGAACTAGCCGAAGAACAACTTTCCGATATATTAAGTGCATGCCGCCGCCGGATTACCATTGATGAGATCCAGCGCACGGTCTGCGAATATTACAGGCTGGAACGCAACGAAATGTCATCCAAGCGGCGAGCCCGTGCTGTTGCCCGCCCACGGCAGGTAGCCATGTATCTGGCCAAGGTCATGACTCCGCGCAGTTACCCCGAGATTGGACGCAAGTTCGGTGGCCGTGATCACAGCACGGTCATCCACGCAGTCAAACTGGTTGAGCAACTGCGTGGGGAAGATAGCGAAATGGACAATGATGTCCGAATGTTGCTCCGCCAGCTCGAAAGCTGATCAGTTAGCCGACTAATTTTTCTCCGGTGCCACGGAAATACGAACCCGTTCACCGCTATTGCCTGGGAAATTGGTGAACATAGCTTCAACTAGATTGGGAACAAGATAGGTCAGATTTTTTGACCGCGACAAGGCTTCTGCCTTGCCCTCAAACAAGCGCTCGCCATCGGCCGCTCGGTCGATCTTCATATCCAGATCTGTTGTGTAGACGGTAAAACTGCGAACGCCGCCATAGCCCGCAAAACCAGCTCCGCCGAACAGGAAGGAATCATGAAAACCATGGCGATATCGGTGTCGACCATAGAAACCGCTGCGATAATAAGGGCGATAGCCGATTGTTGAGAAAAACGGATCAACATCAGAAACAACCTTTTCGCGGCCTTTGTCGATATCGTAGTCCATGCTGACAATCAGCTCCGCCGTAGCGGGGTCATCGCTAAGGCGATATCCAATTTCGGTCATACGCTGTTCGACAAGCCGCGCATACTGCCCAAATTCAAGCCCGCCGGACAAATCCGGATCAGCCGTAACAACGGTGAAACTTTGTCCGGTCGTATCTGGCAATGCTACAAATCTTTGCACGTCCGCTCGAAAGGGGGTGGCGCAAGCACTTAGCGCCAACAAAGCAACCGGCGCGAAAAACGCCAGTCGCGATCGCAATGATTTCATCAGTTTATTCCCTGTCATGTTCTATCCTTCAGATTTGCCCGCCATCTGTTTTAACCGCTATCACAAACTGGCTGAACCAGCTTTGAACGCCAATTTGTTGACATCTACGCCATTTCATCCGTTTTGGATGTAAATAATTTGACGGCGGCGTTCCTAATATCTTCCTGCCATTGCACGGCAAACCCCTCATTAGGGTCTCGGAGTCAAGTTAATCGACTCCATTTTCGACCTAAATTGGATCGACTTCACTCCAATTTGAAGTCAATTTGCAAAACAAGCTTCGATTGGAGGCTAAATACATCGGGGGATTACTTATCATGTACGCAAATAATGTTGACAAACTTAAGGAAAACATAATGAATTATGCAATGAGATTTGGAGAAGATAAACAATACACTATTTGGAACGGGCAGATTCTGCTGATAGGGGACGATCTAAATTCCCGTCGAGAACTCGTTGATCTGATCTCAGGTTTCGGCGGCAGGGTAGTAAATCCGCTACCAATCCAATTCGAGCAGTCTGATCTGGAAGATCGATCCAACTTAGCTGCCATAGTTTTTCAAATTTGTCGCTGGAACAAGACCACAATAGAATCTCTGGTTAGAGCAGAACGGTTTTGTGGAGCGACAGATCTGCCCATGATTGTTCTTTTGCCACTGAACCATCTGGATTCAGCACTTTGTGTCATGGACAATCCCAATATCGAGTTTGTCATGACGGACAAAACAGAAAACTTAACCGCAGAATTGTTGGTTACTCTGAACAATGCGATCGTCAAAACCACTTCTGCTACATTCGGAGTTCGTGATGAATCGGACTTGGTTGATCTTAGTAAAATTTCAGCAGACGTAGATCGAATCGCCCGAGTTTTGTCCCAGTTATCTGGTGAACAAATAGGTGGGCGAGATCGCAGTCCTATACAAAACCCAATAGCCGAACCTGACACGACAGCTTCCGTATCGGATGCCGCCTTCAATTTCAAAGCTAGGAGTGACAGTGAGTTACTCCCATTTGGCAACACACAGAAAAAAGAAGAACCTTCTAAAGTCGTAAATGCCGATCAAATCTGAACCGCCCCGGGATTGCCGGAGGCTCCAACTCATGAGTAGAAGGAGCCATTATGAACAAGCCAACGAACAAATTTTCACCTGAGGTACGGGAACGCGCGGTACGGATGGTGCTGGATCATTCAGGGGATTATTCATCCCGCTGGGCGACGGCAGTCTCGATATCCGGGAAGACAGGCTGTGTGCCTCAGACCCTCAATGAATGGGTCAAGAAGGCAGAAGTCGATAGCGGGAGGCGCGCTGGTATTCCAACAGATACAGCAGAGCGTATGAAGGCACTGGAACGTGAGAATCGGGAGCTTCGGCAAGCCAATGAGATATTGCGCAAAGCATCAGCATATTTTGCTCAGGCGGAGTTCGACCGCCCGTTCAAGAGATGATCGCCTTTATTGACGGTCATCGTGGAACATACGGGGTCGAGCCGATGTGCAGGGTTCTGCCTATCGCCCCATCCACTTATCATGACCACGTTGCCAAGCGCAGAGACCGGGCGCGACTGTCAGTGCGTGGACAACGTGACCTGGTCTTGAAGCCAGGGATCAAGCGTGTATTTGCCGAGAACTTCGGAGTTTATGGATACCGCAAGGTGTGGCGACAGATGAAGCGCGAAGGCTTTGATGCCCCGCGCTGCACTGTGGAACGGCTGATGCGCGATATGGGTTTGCAAGGCGTCATTCGCGGCAAACCGGTGCGCACGACAGTCAGCGATAAGACAGCGCCTTGTCCGCTCGGCCTTGTCCGCTCGATCCCGAGGCTGTGTAAAAACGCGTTTGTCATGCGCTGTCGTGGGGTATTTTTTCGTTCAGGTCAGATTTTTGCCGATAATTTCAGCAGGCGCGCAGAACCATCATGCCCGGATCGCTTTGATGAGCGGTTTGACGCCCATGATGGTGATGAGGCGTTTGATATTATAGGCGAGAACCGAGAGGCTCATCTCTGTGGCGACGTTTTTGATGCCTTTGGTGAGGAAGTGGCACGGTCCCATCCAGCTTTTGAGTGTTCCAAAGACATGTTCAGCCGTTTGTCTGCGGATGGTCATGGCATCGGGGCGATTGTTGAGGCGTACGAGCATATCATCGACCACGGCTTCGTGCTCCCAGCGCTTGATGCGCCGGTATTTGGCTGTGGTGCATTGTGATCGGATTTTGCAGTTCGGGCAGTTACTCGACCAATAGGCGTTCAGCGTCAGCCCCTTTTCTTCTGTCGTGAAGCGGTGGATGAGTTCTTCACCTGCAGGACAGCGCAGAGTGTCTGTCTCTGCTTCATAGATAAAATCACTTCTATCGAACCGGCCTGCTGCCCTAGAGCCTGATGTATTGGGCTTTGGCACAAGCGGCATCGCACCCTGTTCTTCACATGCCTTGATCTGCGGTCCGCTGAAGTAACCGCGATCAGCCAGCACCTCTATCTCTTCCGCATCCATGGCCACTTTGGCTTTCTCCGTCATAGGAGCGAGGAAGGCCCGGTCATGCGGTGCATTGGTCACTTCATGTGACACAATGAGATGGTACCCGGTGTCCACAGCAGCTTGTACGTTATATCCCACCATGCCGGAGGCTTTCATGCTCGTGGACATGGCTCTGGCATCGCTATCAGTCTGCGATATCTGCTTATCAGGATGAGCGATGACCTCCGCTTCTTTGGCGCAAAGCTCGTGGAGCTTGGCTTTCATGGACACGATCTTCTCGCGCAGCTGTGTCGTCCGGTCCTCAGCAACGTCGCTATCGTGCATGTCCGCTGCATCAAGTGACTGGAGATAGCGCGCTATGCTCTTTTCCACCTGATCAATCCGGCGTTTCAGCTTGCCTCGTGTATGATTGCGTTCGCGTGCGTTCACAGCCTTGAACTTCGACCCGTCTATCGCAGCCACAGCCTTGGCGAACAGACCGAGCTCCCGGCATAGCCCCACAAACTGACTGCAAACGGATTGGATCGCTGGGCCATTGTCCTTCCTGAAGTTGGCGATTGTCTTGAAGTCCGGGACCAGATGGCCGGTTAGCCACATCAGCTCGAGATTGCGGCCCGCCTCGCGCTCCAGTCTCCGGCTCGACTGTACCTGATTGAGATAGCCGTAAATATAGATTTTGAGCATCACCGCTGGATGATAAGCCGGGCGACCCGTGTCCTTCGGATCAACACCAGAAAATCCCAGTTCCCGCAAATCCAGTTCGTCGGTAAACGCATCCACCACACGGACCGGATTATCTTCATCCACATAATCCTCAAGCGATGGCGGCAATAAAAACGTCTGATCACGATCCGATCCAACCACAAAACGCTTCATGCAACCGCCTCCAGCAAAGCCGCTCAGACCATAGCGATAATCAATGCGTTTTTACACAGCCTCTCACGTAAACCGCCAGTTCCATGCGCCGGCACCCAATATGCTGTGGGTGTCTGACTTCACCTGCGTCGCCACATGGAAGGGCTTTATCTATGTGGCTTTCGTCATTGATGTTTATGCCCGCGCTATCGCTGGCTGGCGGGTTAGCAGAACAGCCCATGCAGGCTTCGTTCCGGATGCCCTGGAACAAGCATTGCATGATCGCAAGCCAGCGCATCGTAGCGGCCTTGTCCGCCACAGTAACCGTGGCAGCCAATATGTATCAATCAAATATACAGAACGCTTGGCGGAGGCAGGGATAGAACCATCGGCCGGTAGCGTTGGTGACAGCTATGACAACGCTTTGGCCGAGACAATCAATGGCCTTTACAAAGCCGGGGTCATCCACAGGCGCGGTCCCTGGCGCTCGTTTGAAGCCGTTGAATATGCTACGCTGGAATGGGTCGGCTGGTTCAACAATAAAAGGCTGCTTGAACCAGTCGGAAACATCCCGCCAGCACAAGCTGAGAAAAACTATCATGCTACGCTGGACGAAACACCCATGGCAGCGTAACTTAAACCAAATAGCCTCCGGCAATCCCGGGGCGGTTCAAATCCGCAATTTAATAAAGGCTAGGGTCAGTACCTATTAGATAGCTTGCATTACGGTGAGAAGGCTGATTCAAAGGCGGCACTGAAGGAGGTGCTGTTGATGAGTGATCTGTTTATGTTAAGCGAAGCGCAGATGCGCCGGATAGAGCCGTATTTTCCGTTGTCGCACGGGGTTCCCGGGGTTGATGACCGCAAGGTTCCGAGCGGGATTGTTTTTGTGATCAGGAACGGTCTTCGCTGGCGTGATGCCCCTGCTGGTTACGGGCCGCATAAAACGATCTGTAATCGCTTCGTGCGCTGGAGCCGCCTGGGCGTGTTCAACAAGATATTTGCGCGCCTTGCAGCTACCAGTGATGCCGGTGATGTGCTGATGATCGATGCCACGCATCCAAAAGCCCGCCGTACCGCTGCCAGCCTTTTAAAAAAGGGTCTGTTTCCAGATATACCGGGCGAACTAAAGGCGGCCTGAACTCCCAGGTTGCATGCCGTGTGCGATGGCAACGGGAGACCCCTGATCTTGTGTCTGAGCGAAGGGCAGATGAGCGACCATATCGGGGCAAAGCTGACATACCCGGCACTTCCGGATCATGCCGCCTGCATGACCGGTGATAAAGGCTATGACAGCGATGAGTATCGAGCGGCATTAAAAGCAAAGCGCATCACGCCATGTATCCCGCCGCGCAAAGGGCGGCGGCTGCCAGCCAGCTTCGATAAAAGCCTCTGCCGCCAACGCCACAAAATCGAGAATATGTTCGGAAAACTCAAGGACTGGAGGCGCATCCATACCCGCTATGATCGCTGCGCTCACACCTTCTTGTCTGCCATCGCTATCGCAGCTACCGTCATCTTCTGGCTTAGTTAATGAGTCCTGAGCCTAGAAGATTGCGGGATTAATATTTTGATGCAGAATTGTTCGCCGATCCGGCATGGGACATGCTTCTGGATCTAATGGCTGCAAGGCTGGAGGGTGTGAAGGTGTCGGTATCCAGCCTTTGTATTGCTGCCAGTGTTCCTCCCACAACAGCGCTTCGGTGGATCAAAACCATGACTGAAGAAAAAATATTTGAGCGCGAAGCCGATGATAGGGATGGTCGCCGAATCTTCATTCAGCTGAGTGACGAAACAGCGGCTGGTATGGTTGGCTTTTTTTCAATGCTCAAACACAATGATCTGTTGATGATCTAAACCGTCCAGCAATGTCTTAAAGAAAAACCCGCCGAGTGGGGCGGGTTTTCTAATGGAAGATCACACTTCCCAATGTCATGTCCGCTCAGAGCGCGGCGACGGCTTTCGTCAGACGGCTGAACTTCCGTGATGCCGTATTCTTGTGATATACGCCTTTTGAAACACCGCGTGCCAACTCGGGCTGAACCGCTTTCAATGCTTTGGCAGCAGCTTTCTTGTCACCAGCTTCAACAGCAGCATCAACCGCTTTGATTTTCGTGCGAATCTGGCTCACACGATTCTTGTTGATCTCTGTACGACGCCCATTGCGACGGATACGTTTCTTTGCTTGCGGCGTATTTGCCATGAAAAACCCTCAAATTCTGAAATAAACACCGTGAATCGCATAGGCGGCAACGGCTCAAGTCGGCGGGCAATAGCTCCAGATGCGATTCCCGTCAATAGCATAGTGAAACTGCTATTTTTGGCATTTGGGGCAGTAAAAGGTTGACCGGCCACTATCGACGCGGCGTTTTATGGTTGCATCACAATGGCAGGCTTCGCCCTCACGTCCATAAACCAGCCAGTCCTTAGCGAAATATCCAAGTTCTCCATCGGGTTGGACGAAATCACGCAGACTGGAGCCGCCAGCCGCAATAGCCGCTGTCAGCACTTCTTTGATAGATTGCACAAGTCGCTCATAGGAGGGCTTCGATATCTGGCCACCGGCCTTTCCCGGCGAGATTCCCGACATATGCAGCGCCTCACAAACGTATATATTGCCTAAACCCGCGACCGTTCGTTGATCGAGAAGTAGCTGCTTTATTGGCGCTTTCCGGTCTCTGGTCACCGCCTTGAGATAACTGCCGTGAAATTCGTCTCCCAGCGGCTCTGGCCCCATCGTGACAAAAGGCTTGTAGAGCGCAACCTCATCCTTTCGCACCAGATCAACAGATCCAAACCGCCGAGGATCGTTTAGCGCCAACCGCTTACCGTCATCGGTTTCGAGCAGCAAATGATCGTGTTTTTCAATCTCCTCAGGCTCAATCCGCCAGCGTCCGGACATGCCGAGATGAAAGATCATCACATCATCGCGATCGGTCTCAATCAGACCGTATTTAGCGCGGCGTCCCAGTGAAGTCACTTTCGCGCCCGTCATCCGCTGCCGCAAATCGCTTGGAAAGGGCCAGCGCAAATCCGGGCGGCGTGGTTCAATCAAGGTCAATCGCCTGCCTTCCAGAACCGGCCGCAATCCAGCGACTGTCGTTTCCACTTCTGGCAATTCGGGCATTGAAACCTCGTTCCGTTTACGGTCCAAAGGGCAGCGATAGAGTGATTGCAGTGCCGCCTAGCCTCGTCTAACTGGAGTAGCGAGAATTCAATAGCAAGAGCATATCATGGCAATCGAAAGCAAAACCGTATCCTTTGGGTATGAAGACGTTCCCGAGGAGGAAAAGGTGTCTCGTGTGGGGCAGGTATTCTCCAACGTCGCCTCCAAATATGATGTGATGAACGATGCAATGAGCGGCGGCACGCACCGGCTATGGAAAGACCGTTTCGTCCGCCGGGTGAAGCCGCAAGCTGGTGAAGATATTCTGGATATGGCTGGTGGAACCGGAGACATCGCATTCCGGATGGTGGATAGTGGTGCCAACATCACGGTCGCTGATATCAATGCCGAAATGTTGGCCGAAGGTATTGATCGCGCGCTCGACAAGGGCGAAGATCGGCTCGTCTGGAGCGAGCAAGATGCCGAAGAGCTGGATTTCCCCGATGCCAACTTCGATGCCTATACCATTGTTTTCGGGATCAGGAACGCCACCCATATCGACCGCATCCTCAGCGAAGCCCACCGGGTACTGCGCTTCGGCGGTCGATTCTATTGCATGGAATTTTCACAGACCAAATGGCCTGGTTTTGACAAGGCCTATGATACCTATTCGCACAAGATTTTACCCAAAGTCGGCAAAGCGATTGCGAATGATGAAGACAGCTATCGCTACCTCGCCGAATCCATCGCCAAATTTCCGCCCATGGAAAAATTCGAAGCGATGATCCTCGATGCCGGGTTTGAACAGACCAAAGTTGAGCCAATGATGGGCGGTTTGGTTTGTATCCATAGCGGCTGGAAGGTCTGAGCACACCGCACCGATGACCTCCGCCCGCACCCATATATTTCGCCTACTCAAATGGGGCCGAACCCTTGCCAGGCATGGCGCGCTACGCGATCTCGAAAAGCATCGCGGAACCTCGCCACAGGTAAGGCGGCTATTCCGCATAGCCCGGCTTGGTACATTTCAGCCGAAAGAACCCAATTACTCCGCAGCTCTGCAGGCCATTGGTCCGGCTGCAATCAAGCTCGGCCAAACGCTGGCCACGCGCCCCGATATCATCGGCGAAGAAGCAGCGCGCGATCTATTGCAACTTCAAGATAGCCTGCCACCAGTTCCCTTCGATCAAATCAGAGATGAAATTGAATTCAGCCTCGGCCGCCCGATCGATGATCTTTACAGTAACATCGATCCAGAGCCCGTCGGTGCAGCTTCCATCGCACAGGTTCACCGCGCCACAACGATCGAAGGCAAAGACGTTGCGGTCAAAGTTCTACGCCCAGGGATTGTCAAAAAATTCAACGAGGACATAGAAACCTACGAATGGGCGGCGGCTCATCTGGAGGCGCTAGGAGGTGAAGCCAAACGCCTGCGTCCTGAACTGGTTATCGCCAATTTCCGGCGCTGGACCATGCGAGAACTTGACCTCAGACGGGAGGCAGCCAGCGCATCGGAACTGGCCGAACATATGGCCAATGTTGACCGGTTTGAGATTCCCGCAATTGACTGGGATCGCACTTCTGGTCGGGTCCTAACTCTTGATTGGGTTGATGGTGTCAAAATCTCCAATTTGGAAGAATTGGAAGCCTCAGGGCATGATTTGAACGATCTGGCCGTCCGACTGGTACGAACCTTCCTCAAACAGGCAATTGAGGCCGGCTATTTCCATGCCGATATGCATCAGGGTAATATTTTCATCAAACCCGATGGCACGATTGTCGCAATTGACTTCGGAATCATGGGGAGAATTAACAAAAAAGCGCGCTTTTGGCTCGCTGAGATTCTTTACGGCCTGACTACGGGCAATTATCGCCGCGTCGCTGAAATCCATTTTGAAGCGCAATATGTGCCAGACCATCACAACATGGAGGATTTCGCCACCGCGCTGAGAGCTGTGGGCGAACCCATGCGCGGCAAGCAGGTACATGAACTGTCGGTGGGCGATATGCTCGACGGGCTTTTTGCGATTACCCGTGATTTCGACATGGAGACCCAGCCACACTTGCTGCTGCTCCAGAAAACAATGGTAACGGTCGAAGGCATCGCTACCGATCTCAATCCGCAAATCAATATGTGGGACACTAGCGGTCCTTACGTCAAAGAATGGATTCGCGGTGAGCTGGGCCCGGAAGCAGCGATTGCGGATAGAATTAATGATGATGTCGATACGCTGATGTTGCTCCCAGACATTGTCCGCCGCTTGGATCAGCAACTCCCACGCAAAGGTGGTGCGCCACCTCCACCACCGGTCGCAGATGTCGAACTGGTCTGGGATCGGAAAAAGGAAAAGGAGAACAGCGGATTCTGGCGCTATGCGCTGACAGCGGTGATTGCAGCTGCTATTGGTGCGGGAGCTATGTTTTACTGGGGATAGGAATATGCCATGCGAATGAGACTCATTTTATCAGGATTTCTGATGACTGCCGCATCATCAATCGCACTTCCCGTTGCCGCAAAAGAAGCCATTTTAACTCCGGCAGCACAATCCGCCGTAATGGAAAAATTCGCTGGCACTTGGAAAGCCGAAGGCACGTCCTTTGGACTGCCCTCCAAATCCACAATGATCTGGTTCAAAGATCTCGCCGACAAATTCTACCGGGTGAAGTATCAGATCGACATGGGCCGCGATGGCAAAACTGTCACGTTCTTGGGGCATGGCTATTACACCAACGGCAGTAAGGATGGATTCTGGGCCGATACCGGCGGAGACCTACACCCCATGGTCACCCGCTATTCGGACAACATGCTCAGCACAATTTGGGGCAAAGCGGGGGGCAAGCAAGGGCGTTCAAACTACACTTTGCAAGATGATGGCTCTATCGAAGTCGTAGACTGGATTTTGCAGGAAAACGGCTGGAGCGAGTTTAATCGGACTGTTTTTCAACGTACTAACTGAAGCTGGCCATTTTTGCGCGCCTGTTGAGACCTGGATCACAATGCCAGGAGGTTCGTTCGGTTAAACCGGCTTCATGTACCGAAAAATGCCTCTTTGGATTCGAGAAATTTGGTGGATTTTTACCACTATCGCTCTGTATTTGAGCTTTGGCTGGTTTGCCTGGGAAATCTGGCCGGCATCACTGATCAGTCCACGTTCGGTGCTGGAAGCGCTCATTCCCGTTATGCCAGTTGTTGTGCTAATCTGCCTTCGCCGCAGAATACTACGTGTCAGACCAGGGCCAATATTTCATTTTGGATTGTATGCTCAAATCCATGGGAGTTTGAGGCACACTTAAAGTAACAGTCAGCGCACCTTCGCATTCTATATGTCGTCGGGTTTTTCCCCAATCCTTTTATATCGCCAGACTACCCCTCCCACAGCGGCAAGCAAGGCAGCAAGCGATAGCAACAAATTCGTCATCGAACCGAAAATTGAGCTGATAACCTGGGCTCCATCATCGATCTTTTCAGGCAGGTCTACAGCCACGGTCACATCAATCGATTCACTTGGGATAGAATCGACAACATCACCATCTTCCTGGGTATACGATATTACTTCAACCTGGAGAGAATGCTCTCCTTCACGCTGCGGAACAATATCCCAGTTGAACGACTTGAACCGCCCACCGCCAAAATTGTGACATTGCACCTTGTCGCTGTTGATCTCGAAATTGGTGGCAAACAGCTCTGCACAGACCCAGAGTCCGACTTGCAACGCCAGAGATACTGGATCGCCGCCATCGGTAGCAATCGATTCCGTTTGCTCAACGGTTTGCTCCGCGCCAATGATTAGCCGGACATTATCCTGAACACCGCGAGTCATCTTCCGTGGCGGATCAAATGAAGCAACTCCGCTGCGGATCACATTCAATTCCGCCTCGGGAGAATAGGTGTCGGCAGTGGTTACGGAATTGCCAGCATAGGGATCGTTGCCAACCGGGTCTTGCGCTGCACATTCGGGAGTCGCTGCGCATCCTGCAGCGCAGGGCAGCGCATTCAACAGCATTTTCCGTCCCGGCAGTATCGTTGGCCATCTCGCTGCAGGATGAAAGCGCCGGTAGAGCCAATGCCATACCTCCGGCAACAACCAGCATTTTTCGTATATCCTGCAGATTAGCCATATCGCCCTCACCTTAAACTGAACGCGACCATTTTCTTATGATTTTACATTTATTGAGCGAAAAATCAATTCTGTTGCATGGCAGCCGCTGGCACTGCAAAAGGTTGGCATGGATAAAACCAAACATATTCTGCTGATTATCGGTGGCGGAATTGCGGCCTATAAGGCCAGTGAGCTGATCCGGTTGATCAAGAAAGCTGGCATGACCGTGCGCTGCGTGCTGACCGAATCGGGGGCGCAATTTGTGACGCCGATGACTCTGGCGGCGCTTTCCGAAAATGAAGTGCATACCACGCTCTGGTCACTCAAAGACGAAACCGAGATGGGGCATATCCAGTTATCGCGAGAAGCGGATTTGGTCGTAATCTGTCCGGCGACGGCCAATCTGCTGGCGAAAATGGCGGGCGGAGTTGCTGATGATCTGGCCACCACGCTTCTATTGGCCACGGACACATCTGTTCTGGCCGTACCTGCAATGAATGTCCGGATGTGGCAACATGCCGCGACGCAGCGCAATATCGAACAGCTACAAAATGACGGAATCATGGTCATGCCGCCCGACGAAGGCGATATGGCCTGCGGTGAATATGGGCCGGGCAGGATGCCGGAACCCGAGGCGGTGATGACGGAAATCAACTCGCTGATGGGATCGCCGGATTTGACGATTCCTGGTGCAGAAGCAGAGGAGTCGGAGCTAGGTTCCAATCCGCTGGATGGCCAACCCGCCTTTGCGCCGGATCAGCACAGACCGCTTCATGGCAAACATGTCCTCGTCACCGCAGGGCCTACGCGAGAACCCATTGACCCGGTACGCTATATCGCTAACCGGTCTTCTGGGCGTCAAGGTTTTGCCATCGCGCAGGCCGCCGCCGAGGCAGGTGCCAAAGTGACACTAATCGCCGGCCCGGTTCACTTGGCTACACCCGCCGGTGTAATGCGTGTCGATGTGGAAACAGCCCGAGAAATGGAAAAAGCAGTGCATGGTGCCCTACCATCCGATGTCGCAATCATGGTTGCAGCAGTCGCCGATTGGCGCGCAGACACAATGGCAGAGCAAAAGATGAAAAAGAAGGGCGATGCCCCTGACCCACTAACGCTTACGGAGAACCCAGACATATTGGCTGGCCTTGCCAAGCATAAACAGCGTCCCAGGCTGCTAATCGGCTTTGCTGCGGAGACAGAGAAAATTGCCGAACACGCGCAGGCCAAGCTCATGAAAAAAGGCTGTGACTGGATCGTTGCCAATGATGTCTCGGGTGACGTGATGGGCGGTGCAGATAACAGCGTCCATATTGTCACCGCCGATGGTAGCGAAATCTGGGAACGCATGCCAAAGCCCGAAGTAGCGCAGCGGCTCATACAAAAAATAGCAAAAGAGATTTCCTAAACATGTTTGAACCAATTGAAATACCGGTCAAACGGCTGGATCATGCCAGCGACTTGCCGTTGCCAAGCTATGAGACCAACGGGTCTGCTGGCATGGATATCCGTGCGGCAGATGAACTGACCATTGGGCCTGGAACGCGCGGGCTGGTCGGCACCGGTTTCGCTTTCGCCATTCCGGCAGGGTATGAAGTGCAGGTACGGCCGCGTTCTGGATTGGCGCTAAAAAAAGGTATCTCAGTGCTCAACACGCCGGGCACCATCGACAGCGACTATCGAGGAGAAATCAAAGTCATCCTAGCCAATTTGGGCGAAGAAGATTTCGTCATTCAGCGTGGCGATCGCATCGCGCAAATTGTGGTGGCCCCAGTGCAACGCGGACATCTTGTTGAAGTGGATAGACTTGATGAAACAACCCGAGGGTCTGGCGGTTTTGGCTCAACTGGGATATGATGCCGAAACAGAACAAAAAGTGGAGTGATGAAAAATGTTTGAATTGATAATGGCTGCGACAATGGCCGCCACCACTATACCGGCGAATGACCCCGTAATTGCTGAGCTATCGCGGGACTTCTATTCGTTAGAGCTGGCAGAATTTGCCAAGCCTATCCCGTTTCGTGATCGCCATGAGCGTAAAGCGGAACGCATCGCCAAAAAGGCAAATTGCAATTTAGCTTCCGAAATTGGCTGGGTTCACACGCGCGTTGATTTTGCGATGGAAGTAACTGATTCAGGCAAGATTACTCGCGTTATCCCATTTGACACCGGCTGCCCGGAACTGGAAAACTACGTCATCACTCACATAAAACAATATGCCAGCAATGACGGTGCTGTTGACCATAGTGGTAAGGGCAAATGGTATCGCCAATCGATGACATTCCGCTGGCCTGAATGAGTGAATTAACCGATGCGCAGCTTGATCGCTATGCGCGTCATATAGTCCTGAAAGATATCGGTGGCGCCGGGCAGAAAAAACTGCTCGGCGCTCATATATTGGTGATTGGTGTCGGAGGCATCGGCTGTCCGGCGATCCAGTATCTGGCGGCGGCCGGGGTTGGCGAAATGACTATAGTTGACGATGACATCGTCTCGCTTTCGAATCTGCAACGGCAGATATTATTCTCGGAAAATGATATCGGGCAAGCAAAAGTCAAAGTTGCCAAAGTTGCCACTCAGAATTTAAACCCAGAAATCAAGATAAATACTATAAATCAAAGGCTTACCGCGCAACATTTTTTTGACGACGCCGCAGCATTTTTTGCACCTTTTCATGCCATAATCGATGGTTCTGACAACTATCAGACACGGCTTCTGGTATCCGATCTGTCGGTGCAGCAAAAAGTACCACTTGTTTCTTCTGCCATTGGCCAATTCCAGGGCCAGTTAGGCACTTTTCGCGGATGGGAGGAAGACAAACCCTGTTACCGATGCTTTGTCGGCGATGCACATGATCCGGATGATTGCGATAACTGCAGCGAGGTCGGTGTGTTGGGCGCAATGGTTGGCTTGATGGGAAGCTTTGCAGCAATGGAGGCGATCCGGGTCATCACTGGTTTTGGCGAAGATCCTGCTGGTAAATTACTATTGTTCGATGGTCTGTCGCCATCGATGCGCAGTATCAATTTACCCAAAGACCCAGCATGTTCAAGTTGCAACGGAACGGAACCGAACCCACCTGACTTGCCTTTTATTCGCAACTGATTGATAGTCTCCTCCAAACAGGAGAGAACATTATGACATTACCAGTAACAGCGATGACGGCTGCGATACTGACTCTATTATTCCTGTTCCTGTCCTTTCAGGTGGTCAAGCAGAGGCTGCGAACCGAGACATCTTTTGGCGCCGGCAATGACGAACATATGGACTTGGTCCGCGGATGCCATAGCAATTTGATTGAATATACACCGATCACCATCATCATGCTGGCGCTGCTGGAGCTTAGCAGTGCGAATCACATTGCACTAATGGTGCTGGCAACTATCTTCATCGCCGCCCGGTTCCTGCATGTCTTCGGCATGCATCAGCACGCAGCGGGGAAAAGCGTCCGGTTCCGCCAGATCGCGATGATGGTTACCTGGCTGGTGATGGCGATATTGACACTGTGGATCGTCTATATTTGCGTGACGGTGAATCTCTAAAAACTCGCGCCATCTACCTCGCGAATGGGCAGATGACCCCAATCCGCGCTATCAAATATTCGCATATTCACTCCCATACGCTCCGGCGGCGTGGTGAGCGGCGTCCAGTGCGTGTGTGAACCACAGCGCTTACAGTTCCAGACGGTAATCGTCTTGTCACCCTGGACATAGCCGTTCAGCACGCTCACATCTGCTGCAATTATAACTTCATCTGGATGCCAGTAACCGCCGGTCCAGCCGGTTTTAAGGCAAAGCGAACAATTGCATTGCAGCACGTCAATTGGTGGTTCTGCGACCGTGATCTGCACTGCGCCACAATGACAGCTCCCTTGCATTTCAGACATTGACCAAAACCTCTTCAACCCAATTCGGAACCAGCTCCCCCGCCTTGCCCATGCGACTTTCATGAAAAAATAGGCTACCTTCTGAAGGATCGAGATTTATTTCCAGCGTAGCCGCACCATAATGCCGCGCGCTCTGCACAAAGCCAGCCGCCGGATAGACCGCCCCCGATGTGCCAATCGAGACAAACAGATTGCATTGTGCCAGAGCCAGTTCAATGCGTTCCATTTCATAGGGCATCTCTCCAAACCATACGATATCTGGGCGTAGATGACCAAACTGGTCGCATTTCGGACAGGCGGGATCGAGTGCCATCTCTCCATCAAACTTTGAACGCCTGTCGCAGGCCAGGCACCAGGCTTTGTTTAACTCCCCGTGCATATGCAGCAACCGTCTTGACCCCGCCCGGTCATGCAGGTCGTCGACATTTTGTGTGACCAATAGCAAATCCCCAGGCCATTCTTCATCCAGCTTTGCCAGCGCCTGATGCGCCGCATTTGGATGCACAGTCTTCAGCTTCGCTCGTCGCTCGTCATAGAATTTCTGCACCAGGTGCGGGTCGCGGGCAAAGGCCCCTGGCGTCGCGACATCTTCGACCCGGTGCCCCTCCCAAAGACCATCTGGCCCGCGAAATGTGGCGACGCCGCTTTCCGCGCTCACACCTGCGCCAGTCAGGATGACCATGTTTTGAATGTCTTTCATGTCATTTCTATAACCGCTCGTTTCGAGCGAAGTCGAGAAGCATGTCACTTGTGTCTCGACTTTGCTCGATACGAACGGCAAAGAGAGAAGCAGATTAGTTGGAGACACGGCCATGACCAAAATAGGAATTATCGGCAGCAAGGGTCGAATGGGGCAGGCTTTAGTCACGGCTATCGAAGAAGCAGGCCACAGCCATGCAGGCGGTGCGGATCAGAACGATGATTTCGCAACACTGGTCGCCGCCAGCGATGTGCTGGTCGATTTTTCCTCCCCCGCCGCGTTGGAAGCCACGCTTAATGCTTGCATCGCAGCCAGCAAACCAATCGTAGTTGGCACCACCGGACTGGAGAAGGCGCATCACGCCGCCATCGACAAAGCAGCGGAGAGCATCGCGATCCTGCAAACTGGAAATACCTCACTCGGCGTCAACATGCTCGCCGCACTGGTCGAACAGGCGGCAAGCAGGTTAGGCGATGACTGGGATATCGAAATTGTCGAAATGCACCATCGGCACAAGGTGGACGCGCCATCAGGCACAGCCAAGCTACTAGGCGAAGCGGCGGCAAAAGGACGCAACATAGACTTGACCAGCAATTGCGAAAGCGGTCGAGACGGGATTACAGGCACGAGAGCCAAAGGCGCAATAGGCTTCGCAGCCCTGCGCGGCGGTTCGGTCGCGGGCGATCACAGTGTTATTCTGGCGACTGATGAGGAGCGGATTGAACTGGTGCATCGCGCAGAGAACCGGATGATCTTTGCAAGAGGCGCCGTGAAAGCGGCTTGTTGGTTGGAAAACCAAAGTGCTGGACGGTTTGGAATGGATGGAGTTTTGGGGATTTAGCTGATCTCCGCTTAGGACGTTAAAGCGGAAACAGGTTTCCTGAGCAATCTACCTTTAAGGACAATTCCTGATTCAACCCAATCCCTAATCTACTACCCTGACTAATTGTGTGATAAAAACAATCCGAATGGGTGTCAAAATCAGGGCAATCGACTGAATGTTCACTGTCGGATTGCGGCTTTCATGCAGGCGTCATCGCATGCAGCGGAACGTCGTTTTTGCGGCAGGCTGATTTTGCCTGGTGCGCGACGTAGCAGGTTCATTGCTGCGTGATTGATTGTGGCAAAATTGGCTGCGGCTTTTCCGGTTCTGATGCGGCAGTCATCCTGGCGGCAGGTAACATCGAGCACCCGATGCAAACAGTTTTCCACCTGCCAGTGATTGCGGATGTGACGCGCCATTTTCTCGGGCACATCAAGGACGGATGAGATGTAAAATTGCCTGACCGTTTTGGCCTGGCCTCTGATTTCACGAGTGTACCCTGTCATGATCACGGCCTTCAGGCCCGGCCATTTGTGGCGTTCGGTTCTGTATTTGAACAAACTGTGCAGCACCGCGTTTCAATGCGCCCATGACCTGCATCAGCGGCTTCGCTTTTTTCAATGAATTTCGCGCCTGTATCACGCTCCGGATGTTCATCGAAAAACAATTCGACATCCTCGCGCAAGCTTCCCTGGTTGCCCTTCAGGCCGATCACATAACCGGCCTCTTGGTCCATGATTTGTTGGCAAATCTTGCGCTGACATCCTATCGCGTCAATAGTCACGATAGCGCCCTTGAGTGCCAACAGGGCCAGTAGCTCGGGGATCGCTGTTATCTCATTGGACCTGTCGTCAATCTTGCGTTGCCCGGGAACGAGTTGGTGATCACACGGCCAGGCCGAAATCATATGAATGGGTGCTTCAGGGGACCTGGTATCAAATGACCGCCGAAGGGTTTTACCATCGATGGCGACGACACCTTCAGGCGTTTCATGCAAACTCGCCACCCAGGCTATGAAGCAGCGTTGGAAGGCTTCCATATCCAGACGGGAAAACAAGATCCCCGACTGATCATGGCCTGGCGTTCCGTCCTTGAACGGCAAAAAGCGACGCAGGAATTCCAGCTGCTTTTCACCGTAGAGTGCGATTGACGTCCAGCCCCCGGCGCCTGAAATTACGGCGCAATTACGGCGCATAGGACCAGAAGAAAAATCTCGTTCGGTGGGCAGGTGACCTTCGCTTGCTGGCGCGGGTCTTTGACGCCGCCGAAATGCGTCAGAAAACGGGGGGTGGCAGGGTCCGGTGGGGCTTGTGACATGCAAAATCTCCAAAAAAGTGAGCATTCCACTCCCTTGATTCAGAAAAATTACTCCATGTCAGCTGCTTATTCAGTCAATTGCCCTGGCAAAATGTCAGGGGCCATTTTCTATGCAGGCCCAAATACGGTCGCAACAAGCAGTCGCAACCCGTCATTGAGATCATTCCAGCCAACATGAATACGGGTCGTAAATACTGATTCGCAAAAAACTCTCACCTTCAATGTTCGTCCTTATTCGCGATCAAACGCATCGTATCATGCAAAATCCAGATTGCTGTTGGGGGGAATCATTGCAAAACGGCAAATAAACGTTGTGTCTTTTGTTGACTTTCCGGCATTGCGGCGGTTGAGAAGCTGGCAATCTGGCGGCAATGCCGCGACTGATTTGGATTAAGGAATTACAAATGTGTCCAGCGCCAGTAAGTGAAGGCGACAATCGGGGTTATATTATTCCGATCGGCGGCGGCGAGGAAAAAGAGCTCGATCCTGTTATTTTGACAAAATTCACCGAACTTTCAGGCGGTGATTCGGGCAATATCGTGATCATCCCGACGGCATCGCAGCTCGATGACACCGGGCCTCGCTATGAAAATATTTTCAGCAGACTGGGAGCAAAAGAAACCAGCTCTATCCCGATTGCCAGCCGCAAGGATTGCAATAATCCAGAATTTGCCCAGCGCTGCGCGAATGCCAGCGGCATCTTTATAACCGGCGGCAATCAGCTCCGTCTAAGTGCCATATTGGGTGGATCGGACGTTGCCCAAACGATCAGGCGCGTCAATGCGCAGGGCGTTCCGGTTGCCGGTACATCGGCCGGTGCGTCGATCATGGCAGAGCACATGATGGCAGGTGGCGAACCCGATTCGAGCCCATCCGAGGGCGGGGCCGTGTTGGCGCCGGGGCTCGGCCTAACCAACGCCGCCGTGATCGACCAGCATTTTTCCGAGCGCAATCGTCTCGGACGCCTGCTTTCTGCGATCGCGCTCAATCCATTCTTGCTGGGTATGGGCATCGATGAGAACACCGCTGCCTTCATTGATCCGCACGGTGTGCTGGAAGTGATTGGCAGCGGCACGATTACCATCGTTGATGGTGGAGACATGATATACAATTCGGCTCATGCAGCTCAACGGGATCAAGGCCTGGGCATGCTCGGATTAAAAATGGATGTTTTGCACGAAGGCTGTCATTATGACCTCAATATGCGGGAAGCTTTCCCACCGACTGGGGACACACAGAATGTCTGCAGCATTTAAGGGCAAATAGCGAACAACACAAAGGGGACCGTCCATGAAGGTTTTGAAATCCAATGTTTATGTCGGTCCCAATCAATATGCGAAATTTCGGGTTATCCGCCATGTGCTGGATATTGGCGTGCTGGAAGACTGGCCATCCGTAAAGCTCGGCAAGGATTTTATCAACGGACTGTTGGAGGCATTGCCTGGCTTGAATGAACATGGCTGTTCTTATCGCACTCCGGGAGGCTTTGTCCGCCGCCTGCGCGAAGATGAAGGCACATGGATCGCGCATATTACTGAACATGTTGCGCTGGAACTCCAATGTGTTGCTGGCAACGAAGTTAGCTTTGTCCGGACGCGCTCTGCAGGTGAAACTGGTCATTACAATATGGTCTATGCCTATATTCACCGCGATGTCGGATTGGCGGCTGGCGAGTTGGCGATCAAACTGCTGATCCACCTGATGCCCAAAGAGGTGCAGGATCAGATTGACTATGAGTTAGATGAAGACTGGGATTGGGATGACGAGCTGCATAGCTTTATTAAACGCGCCCAGCGCCATGCCTTTGGCCCGAGCACTGCATCGCTGGTCAAGGCTGCCGAAGAGCGCGATGTGCCGTGGTTGAGACTCAACAAATATAGTCTCGTGCAATTTGGTCACGGCAAGCACCAGCAGCGCATCTAGGCGACGATCACCAGTGAGACGAAGCATATCGCGGTCGAAATCAGCTGCGACAAGAAGATACACATAACCTGCTGAACGACCTCGGATTACCCGTGCCGCAGCAATATATGGTCTATAGCGCGCGGGAGGCGGTGCGTGGTGCACGGCGGATTGGCTATCCTGTAGTTCTCAAACCGCTCAACGCCAATCACGGACGCGGGGTTTCAATCAATCTCAACAGCAAGGAAGAAGTCGCGACCGCCTTTGACGTGGCGCAGGAACAAGGCACCAGTCGCGCTGTTCTAGTGGAAAGCTATATCACTGGTTTCGATCACCGGATGCTGGTGGTTGGCAATGAACTCGTCGCAGTGGCCAAGCGTGTGCCCGGGCATGTCATCGGCGACGGCAAGAAAAATATCGGCGAGTTGATCGGTCAGGTCAACGAAGATCCGCGCCGCGGTGTCGGGCATGAGAAAGTATTGACCAAACTGGAGCTCGATCATCAGGCCGAGCGACTGATGGAAAATGCGGGATATGGACCAGACACGGTTCTGCCGGAAGGGGAGACCTTTTACCTGCGCGATACTGCCAATCTGTCTACCGGCGGCACAGCGATTGATCTGACAGACGTTGTCCATCCCGATAATCGAGAAATGGCAGTGCGGGCTATTCAAGCTGTCGGCCTGGATGTTGGCGGCGTCGATTTTTTGACCGACGATATTACCCAAAGTTACAAGGATATTGGCGGCGCGATTGTCGAGGTGAACGCTGCGCCAGGCTTCCGGATGCACGTGGCACCCAGCGAAGGCGAACCGCGTGACGTAGCGGGCAAGGTCATCGATATGCTCTTCCCCAATGAAACGCCAAGCCGGATTCCGATTGCGGCAATCACCGGAACCAATGGCAAGACGACTACGTCTCGCATGCTGGCGCATATCTTGAAGGCTTGCGGTAACACCGTCGGCCTGACGACGACTGATGGCATTTATGTCGACGGCAACCAGACCGTGAAAGGCGATACCACCGGGCCCAAATCAGCACAGATGGTGTTGCGTGACCCGTCCGTGGATTTCGCGGTGCTGGAAACAGCGCGTGGCGGTTTGGTGCGCAGTGGTCTGGGTTATGATAGCACCAATGTATCGGCTTGCCTCAATGTGGCGTCAGACCATTTGGGTCTAGGAGGAATCGATACGCTCGAGCAACTCGCCGAGATCAAGCGCATCGTTGTTGAAGCGGCGACCGATACGGTTGTTCTCAATGCCGATGACAGAAACTGCCTGCTCATGGCCGACCATTGCGATGCCAATCATATTTTCTATGTCACCATGGATCACAACCATCCGCTGGTGAAGCAACATATCGATGCAGGCGGCAAAGCGGCGGTGCTCGAAAAGGGTATGAATGGCGACATGATCACCATCTATGACAATTGTACCCATATCTCGCTGATCTGGGACCCACCTGATCCCTGCGACGATTGAGGGTAAGGCTACGCACAACGTCCAGAACGCTATGTTTGCTTCCGCAATGGCCTATAGTTTCGGACAGGATATTGACCAAATCCGGTTGGGGCTGAAGACGTTCAATACAACCTTCTCCCAAGCGCCGGGCCGGATGAATGTGTTTGATGAACTGCCTTTCCGGGTGATCCTCGACTATGCGCATAATGCTGTAGCGTTTACCGAACTCACTAGGCTCAGGATTCATCCGGCACAAAGCGGTGACAGGCACAGACGGCGAAGTAGCGTTTACCGAACTCACTAGGCTCAGGATTCATTAATTGATCCAGAAGGCGCAGATAGCAGCGATGGTTATGGCGGCCATGAAGGTATCTGCCCTTCGATCATAGCGCGTGTGTATACGCCGCCAGTCTTTGAGTTTTCCAAACATGTTCTCGACCTTGTGGCGTTGCCGGTAGAGCTGTTTGTCGAAGTGCGCGGGCATTGTGCGCCCCTTTCGCGGCGGGATGCACGGTGTGATGCCCTTGGCCTTGAGGGCGGCGCGGTATTCATCGCTGTCATAGCCTTTGTCACCGGTCATCACGCAGGCGCGTTCAGGCAGCGCCGGACAGAGCAGCTTTGCGCCCTTGTGGTCGCTCATCTGGCCTTCGGTCAGACACAGCGCAACAGGCCTGCCTTCGCCATCACAAACGGCGTGTAGTCTGGAGTTCAGGCCGCCTTTGGTGCGCCCGATACATCCGGGTAGAGCCCCTTTTTGAACAGGCTGGAAGCTGTCCTGTGCGCCTTGAGGTGCGTCGCGTCGATCATCAGCACATCGGATTCACCAGCCTGTTTTACCAGCGCTGCAAATATCTGACTGAAGACCCCCAGCTTACTCCACCGGACAAACCGGCTATAGAGCGTCTTGTGAGGACCATAACCCGCTGGAGCATCACACCAGCGAAGGCCGTTCTTGATGACATAGATTATCCCGGAGAGCACCCGTCGGTCATCAACTCCGGGGACACCGTGAGACAGCGGGAAATATGGCTTGATACGGCGTATCTGTGCCTCGCTCAACATCGGTAAATCATTCATGCAAACATCTCCTTTGTGTGAAGCATGTTGAATCAACAACTTTAACGATATGCAAGCAATTTGATGCATCCTGAGCCTAATCTGGTCGACAAGCTCGATGGCCACGAACGCAAAATTATTGCTGTGGCTTGTCCAGGCGATCGCCGGGATGAAGATATCGCCGAATCGGCTACCATATTGGCCGGCCACTATGATCACTATGTCCTGAAGGCCGACGACAACCGGCGCGGGCGCGGCGATGATGAAGTGCCTCAATTGATGAAAAAGAATCTGCTCGAACAAGGCGTTTCCGAAGATACCATCACCATCATTCCGGATGAGCAGA
This sequence comes from uncultured Parasphingorhabdus sp., assembly GCA_951813595.1. Classification (GTDB taxonomy): domain Bacteria; phylum Pseudomonadota; class Alphaproteobacteria; order Sphingomonadales; family Sphingomonadaceae; genus Parasphingorhabdus. The sequence goes on from CATOTQ010000001.1 coordinate 1,126,511, forward strand.
CCGCTATCCAGCACACCCTGGAATTGGGTCAGGAAAAGGACTTGCTCGTGATCATCGGCGATAATGTTGCCCGATCCTGGAAGCAGATTGTCCACTTTGGCGACGGTATGGAAAAGGACCAGACGGCCGCGAAAGACGAACCTGCAATATCGATGAACTGCGAGGATCTGGTTGACGAAGATCAGTCGCTGATATCAGACGATCGCGGCGTGCGCGTTGCGAAAGAAATCGATGAGGATGCGGATTGAGGGAGCGATCCAATGCCCGCTGATATCGAAATCATCGAAGAATATCTAACAATCCCACAGCCGGATTCAGAGCAACTGGTGCTCGACGACAGCCGCCGGATCACCGGGCCCGGCATGATCTGGGATAAGCGCGGTGCGCTGGTCGACGTGCTGGTCGATGGATTTGATAAGGCAGGCGTTGTGACCGTCTGGGAAACGCAGGTAGCGCGTGTTCTGAATGCTCTGGGCTGGCAAGAATGCCAGATCAAACACCGGATTTTTGAAGATGGCGTGACTTTACTGATCTCGGCACCGACGGACCTTCTTTATTCTGCGGTATTTGTGATCGAAACCAGCTGGCACCTGACCGCGCACAAGTTGCTAGAACTGGAGCCTAGGGACTTCGACACGCTGATCGCCGACCTCAATGAAGTCATCGCTATGGAAGCCAATCCGGCGTTGATCGCATTACAGAACGCGGCGGATGAAAAATCAATCGACATCCTTTCCGATGATGACTTTGTTTCGCTTGGTCATGGCAAAGGATCGCAGGTCTGGAGCGTCAATGACATCCCTGTTCCAACAGATGTAGATTGGGACAGACTTCATAACCTTCCGGTCGCACTGATTACCGGAACCAATGGCAAATCAACCAGTGTGCGTCTGGCCACTGCTATCGGCGAAGCTGCAGGAATGGTCCCCGGCTCTACCTCCACCGACTATGTGAAGCTGGGCGATGAAGTGCTGGATTACGGTGATTATTCCGGCCCCGGCGGCGCACGCATGCTGCTGCGTGACAAGCGTCTGGAAATCGCCTTCCTCGAAACTGCCCGGGGTGGGATTTTGAGGCGTGGTTTGCCTTTGTTTCAGGCGCGAGCGGCGCTCGTAACAAATATCGCCGCCGATCATCTGGGCCAATACGGTGTGAACACTGTCGAGGCGCTCGCACAGGCTAAATTTGCCGTTGCACGCGCTGTATCGAAAGACGGCGTGCTGGTGCTGAATGCGGATGATCCACTTGTAGTTATCAACGGTGAAACATTCGACAAGACCAAATGCTGGTTCTCACTTGATCCCGCTAACATCAAAATTGCAGGCGCCAGAGAAAACGGTTGGCCCTGCTGCTGGTTTGATGATGGAATCTTACGCTATTTCGACGGCAAGAATGTGATCTGGAAATTCCCGCCAGCAATATTGCCATCACCATGGCTGGCTCGGCACGTTTTAACGTCCAGAATGCCATGGGTGCTATAGGCCTCGCCAGAGCCATGGGCATTGCCAATCAAGCGATTGTCAAAGGCCTGACCGAATTCTCCGCTTCACCTGACGACAATCCTGGCCGCTGCAATGAATTCACTGTGAAAGGTGCACGAGTTTTCGTTGATTTTGCGCATAACCCACATGCCATCGCCGCCATGTCGAGCTTAATAGAGGTTCTGCCTGCAAATAAGCGCTACCTGCTAATCTGCCATGCCGGTGATCGCTCCGATCAAGATATCAAGGACCTGACCAAAGGCGCGATCGGATTCAATCCTGATCTGGTGGTTGCCGCAGAAATCGAAGACTATCTGCGCGGCCGCGAGCTTGGCGATATTCCTGCATTGATTGCCGAAGAATGCGTCCAAAACGGGATTCCGCAAGATGCAATCAAGGTCACAGCTTCCCCCGGCGAAGGCACAGAATTAGTCCTGAGCCATCTTCAAGAAGGCGACGTCGCCTTGATCCTGGCTTTGTCAGACCGGGGCCGGGTGTTTGAATTGATTGAGGCCGCGCAAGATTAGCGACAAGGCGCAAAGGTCTTCGCTGAAACGTGTTGATCGCTTGCAACCGAAGCCCGCTTCATACCGTCGCTGTTATAGACCATCGCAATCTTACCGTTCTTAGTCACAGCGATGAGGCCTCCATCGCCGCCAAGGGCCTCGACATCGTCCAGCATATGCCAAAGTGCTTGCTCAAGCGTATCCCCTGTCAGCTTGAACCGGTTCACCACGGTCAAAGCTCCGCCTGCGCGTATGAAATATTCACCTGTACCGGTGCAGCTGATCGCAATCTCTTCGTCTGCCCATGTGCCAACGCCAATAATCGGGGTATCTCCAACACGGCCAGCTGGTTTACCCAAGACTCCGCCGGTCGACGTCGCAGCAGCCAGATTGCCATGCACATCCAGTGCTACAGCACCGACTGTACCATGTTGCATTGTGTCTACCGAAATATCTTCTTCGCTAACGCCGGGGGGCAGGACATAATAATTAGCCGGATCAGTGACTGGCTCCAGCCCATTTTCAGCCGCAAATTCATTGGCTCCATCTCCGGCCAGCATAACGCTAGGAGACTTGTCCATAACGGCACGGGCAACTGACACGGGGTAAATTACATCGCGAATTGCAGCCACCGAACCGGCGTCGCGGGTCGCGCCACTCATGATGCTCGCATCGAGTTCTACTTGCCCGTTGGATGCAGGCGCGGAACCTTTGCCCGCAACATAGAGCCCCGATGCTTCCATTTCGCGCACCATATCCTCAACCACGTCCAAGGCTGATTTGCAGTCTTTGAGCATGACCTCACCACGGCTGGCTAAATCAGCCAAATGCAATTCAACATCCGTATAGTCTTCACCTAGTTTAGCTCCAGCTCCGCCATGGATAGCCAGAGCATAGTCTTTAATTTCCTGCCCCAAACTGATTGTCCTTTACGTGCAAAAAAGCCAAATTTGGATATTGGCACAGCCAAACGCTGCGCTGCGGCGAATAGCAGAAAATATCTGTTCCACAACGCAGTCTGTCAAGAACCAGCTTCAATCAGATTGACCGATTCAAGATGGCTTTGAGATGGCGCATTCCAGAAAGCTCTCATAATGAATTTCGTTCCCACTTCCCATGCCCGCATCGCCCTGCTAACTGCGCCATGAAACTTAGAAACTGTTCCGACCCACTCCCCCTCCCATCGATCGAATAGGGTACGCTTTTGATATTTGGGAGGAGAGCGGCCAGGTGCCGACTTAAAGATAGAAAATGACCGACCGTTCCCACATCCGTAATTTCTCCATTATCGCGCATATTGACCATGGCAAGTCAACTTTGGCCGACCGGTTGATCCAGCATACCGGCGGGCTGGCCGAGCGCGAGATGAGTGAGCAGGTGCTCGACAATATGGACATTGAGAAAGAGCGTGGGATTACCATCAAGGCACAAACAGTGCGGCTCAATTATACCGCAAAAAATGGCGAGACATACGAACTGAGCCTGATGGATACACCGGGACATGTCGACTTTGCTTATGAGGTGTCGCGCTCGCTCGCCGCCTGTGAGGGTGCGCTGCTGGTAGTTGATGCGGCGCAGGGTGTGGAGGCCCAGACACTGGCCAATGTCTACCAGTCGATCGAGTATGACCACGAGATTGTGCCGGTGCTGAACAAGGTCGATCTGCCCGCTGCCGAACCAGAAGTTGTACGCAACGAGATTGAAGAAATTATCGGACTGGACGCCTCCGAAGCGGTGATGGCCAGCGCCAAGACAGGCATCGGTATCGAGGACATTCTTGAACAGATTGTCGCCAAAATACCGCCACCAGGGGGCGATGATGATGCGCCGCTGACCGCGATGCTGGTCGACAGCTGGTATGATCCCTATCTGGGCGTCGTCATTCTGGTGCGCGTGACTGATGGCGTTTTAAAGAAAGGCCAACGGATCAAATTCATGGCGCAGGGAACCGAGCATCTGGTCGACCGCGTCGGATGTATGCGACCAAAAATCGAGCAACTGGAAGAACTGCGCGCCGGTGAGATTGGGTTCATTACTGCGCAGATCAAGGAAGTCTCACAAACCGCAGTCGGTGACACGATCACGACGGTGAAGGGCGGGGCGACCGAACCACTTCCGGGCTTCAAGGAAGTGCAGTCCGTAGTGTTCTGTGGGCTTTTTCCAGTGGACGCCGCGGATTTTGAAAAGCTGCGTGAGAGCATTTCCAAGCTGCGGCTCAACGACGCAAGCTTTACTTTCGAGATGGAGACTAGCGCGGCGCTGGGCCAGGGGTTTCGCTGCGGATTCCTGGGTCTGCTGCATCTGGAGATTATTCAGGAACGCCTGAGCCGCGAATATGATCTCGACTTGATCACCACCGCGCCTTCTGTGGTGTATCGCATCGAAATGAACGACGGCGACGAAATGTTCCTGCACAACCCTGCCGACATGCCTGATGTGGTCAAGATCGCTCATATTGAGGAACCCTGGATCGAGGCGACGATTTACTGTCCGGATGAATATCTCGGGGGCATTTTGAAGCTTTGCCAAGATCGGCGCGGGGTGCAGAAGAACCTGACCTATGTCGGCGACCGCGCGCAGGTAGTCTATGAGCTACCTTTAAATGAAGTCGTGTTCGATTTCTATGACCGCCTGAAGAGCATCTCGCGCGGCTACGCGAGCTTCGACTATCATCAGATCGGCCTACAAGTCGGCGAGCTCGTAAAAATGAACATCCTCGTCAATGGTGACCCGGTTGATGCGCTCAGCATGATTGTCCACCGCGACGCTGCCGAAGCCCGCGGTCGCCATATGTGCGAGCGCCTCAAAGACCTGATCCCACGGCACTTGTTCAAAATTCCTGTGCAAACGGCGATTGGCGGCAATGTCATTGCTCGCGAAACCATTTCAGCAATGCGCAAGGATGTAACCGCAAAATGCTATGGCGGTGACATATCCCGAAAGAAAAAACTGCTCGAGAAGCAAAAAAAGGGCAAGGCCAAGATGCGCGAATATGGCAATGTCAGCATCCCCCAGGAAGCATTTATTGCCGCACTTAAAATGGGTGATGACGGTTGATAGTTTGCTTGACTGTAACAGATTTGTAAAATTCTTCTGACATTGCTATATATTGAGACATAATAAAACTCCGGGTCGCGAAACTACCGGTGATTTGACGATGCTCACAATATTCGAGTCAAAGGAAAAATGCTCAAAAGATGCGCGCGAAATCTCTGCGCTTTTTTTGAAATATGGTGAGGAAACCGTGTCGGTTCTTCGAGCCAGAGCAAGGGATCGTACGCTTACAAGTCGCGACCGCAGGCACAGGAAACGGTTGCTTTTGAAGGCTAAATCTCACCGACCATCCGACGATCAAGAGCCGCTTGGCCAAAGCGCTTAATTCTGACGGCGAGATTATTGCACAGGCCGGGAAAGACTATTTTTCCGGGTGCTTATAGGGGCATGGAACAATTCTGCGTGGCAGAATGGCCTCTCCCTTCACCTTAAACCGCGCAAAATAGCCACCGAGTTCTGGTCTTTCCATGAATCCAATTAACTCATAACCAACCGCTTCAAATTCGCAAAAGAGTTGCTTTGGCGGTATGCCATGCTGTGAAAAATCGCGGTTTACATCGACGACAATCACTTCCCCCGGTCCGCCAGCGTTATCTTCGCCTAGTAACGCTGGTCGTAATCGTGACAAAAATGCATATGGTTCGCGCACTTCGTGATACATGTGCACCAGAAAAATCCGGTCAAAACTATTTTCTGGCAACCGCGGATCATCCGGTGCACCAAGCTTGATTGAAACATTATCGAGACTCTCACGGTTCACCCGTTCGGCCAACCGATCGATCGCTTCTTCATCAATATCTTGCGCCAGTACGCGGCCATTTGCGCCAACTCGCTCCGCCAATCGAACGGTATAATAACCCTCCCCCGCCCCAATATCAGCGACTGTCATGTCTGGCTCCAGTCCAGCCGCTTTCATGATCTCTTCGGCTTCCCCGCGCTTGTCACGAGCGGTTTCCGTGGACCATTGATTACCGGCAAGCTCTGAAACCGGTCGTGATGCTGGCGGATAAGCCTTTGCCGTTTCCGCTCGCGCAGAATCAGGATCTTCCACTCGCTTACAAGCACCAAGTGGCGTTGTTATTAATCCAACAATCACCGCTGCGAACACCAAAGAGGGCAAATGGCGTTGTTGGGATTTCGAATGGGAAAGACGAGCAAGTGATATCATAGTTGCAAGATTAGGCCAGCAGGACGGTCGGAGCAATGCAGATTTATTCAATTGACGTGGATGTGCTATTTGGCATTGCTGATCGCTACGCTCAATCACTATCTATCTTGGACGCGCTTTTTCTGAATAAGAACTTGATCCCGGTTTTACTAAATCCAGTACGCTGATGTATCGAGCGCTGCGAGACGACATTAAACGGGAACGGTTATATGCTTTCCGCCAAAGACCGCCTGCCAATTTTCAATTTCTCCGACTACAGCCTCATCAATATTGTGCAGTAGATCCGCAATCGTTTTATACCGCAAGCCAGTTTCGGAGTGCTGGAGCAGGTTTTCTATCCTGCTTTCAATTTGAGTGAGTTTTGCGGCTGTGACCTCCGAAATACCGGCAAATCGTTCGAAATCTCCAAAGAATCGAATGCCAGCAATTGCTCCCCCAATGGTTGGGAAAAAGACACCAAGAAAAGTGAAGCCTTTCGCTGTGGCATCGACCCATTTCTCGGGCAAAAGCCCCATGAAGAATCCAGCCGCCAGCAAAAGAAAGCAGGCGACTGCGATCACAGCGAGGATGAAACTGGTTTCAGACAATTTGTCGAGATTTTTATGTGTCCGGGATAACCGGCTTGCCTTGTCCAGATGATAGTCTCGCTGTGAAACCACGTGGGGCAAAATAATCTGGGTGAGCATATGGCTTAGATAAACGGGCGTCACTTTCACATTGGGAAGCCCAGCGCTTTGAATAACATTGCACGCATAACGTTCCGGCCAGTTTGTGTTGGATGCCTTTGGCCATTGCCAGGGTGACCGGGCAACTCCCAACAACAGCATCATCGGGGCATGTCTCAGATATTCTGCAACCCGCCTGGTTTCGAACCAGCGCCCATGCCAGCGTCGCTTGCGGCCGGTAGCAATAATCATCAATATGGTCAGCAGAACCAAGAACTCAACCAAAGCGAATGGCCATTTTTCCACCATTTTTCCGAGTGGTAAATAGGTTATGCCACCAATGATTGCCATCGCCGACAGGATGAAGTTCAAAACCATGCTGCCGCGATATCTATCGGATAAGTGAGTGGATACACCGTCAACCCATGCGAACCGGCGCAGCACTTTTTCACCTATCACCTCGTTCATTTTTAAACAGGCTTGCGGCAAAGACCTGACCGCATCAGTAAAAGACGACGCAGACCCGCTCGCTATCTGGTTCGGCTTTTCATAGTTTTGCCGCAAGCTGCCAAAGCGTTTATTGCCGCCGTCCGAACCGAAAATCACTTCAATTCTGCGATAGCCATGAAATAGCCAGTTACTGCGTTTCCGCCATGCGCTGGCCCTGATGGAATCCGGGCCTATTTTATCAGTCGCTGCAAAAGGTACCTGGATCGCCTTGGTAACAATTTCAGTCAGCTGACCAGTTCGTCCCGTTCGATCCAGATCATCCCGTTTGCGCAAACTGGTCGGCGTTGTCATACAGCACCAATCTTCCGGCGCACTAGCGTCAACCCATATCACTGGACATCCATGTTCAAGGGCTTGCATCATCGTATGACGCGTGCCGCCGACCGAGCCAATGGTTAGACCGTCCCATATTGCAATGAGTATTGAAGAATGTTCGATCATTATGCGTGCTGCAATTGCCGCGCGTTCCGACGCCAGCGCTTCAAATTCCTCAATAGCGGGTTGATCTAGCGGATCGGCCAAAGATTTCACAAAAGCGGGGGCAACCAAATGATCCTGCTCAGCCAATTCAAAAAGATTTGCAGTTTTCGCAATCGCTTCGACCCGATTGGCGCGCTGGGCCAGCGTCGCATCTTCCGATTGCTGGCCGTCAATAAGGCGTTGCGCATCTTCTGCATTTTCCGGGTGCGCATTTATTGCAACGTTTAGTGGTAATCCAAAGGGAAGCGGTGCGCTTAGCTCCCATTTTCTCTTTAGCGCCTGTTCCGCTGCCAACAGATCGGAGCCTTGCGCCAGTAAACTATATAAACATGTCTTGCTGGCCTTTTGGGTATGTGCATCAAAAAAGTCCAGAATTCGCGACAATTCAGTCTCGATTTCCTGTCGATTGGCATTAAATGCCAAATTAGAATCTCGATGACCAGTAACGCCAACCGTAAGCCGGGGAGGGGAAGATTGCATTATCGAATCTATATTGTCAGATTTTATTTTTCGATCCTCAGACATCTACGCACTCTAGCACCGGAATTGGCTGTAACAAGTGGTTCCAGCAGCATTATCCGGATCTGCTTGCTGTGATCGGTGCTAACGGCTAAACTCTTCATAACATGCCGTTACATCCAGGCTTTGTATTGCGATGATCGCAACGGGGGTCCAATAGCTGACAAATGGAAGATATCACGCAAGAGAGCGTCGCCGAAGATAGCGCCGCCGATATTTTCTTAAGCTATAGCCGGGAAGATCGCGATCAGGTTTTGCCGCTTATCCGCGCTCTGGAAGCAGCGGGCTATACCATATGGTGGGATGGCCTGCTGGAAGCTGGCACAGTCTTTCTGAAAACAACGGAACAGGCGTTGGAAGAAGCGCGGGCGGTGCTTGTAGTCTGGACGGAAACTTCCATCGATTCTCACTGGGTGCGTGACGAGGCAACAACCGAACGAGACAATGGTACTTTGGTTCCCGTGACTTTAGACGGCGCGATTCCGCCGCTCGGTTTTCGTCAGTTTCAAGTCATTGATCTTTCTAACTGGAAAAATAGGCAGGACTTTCCGGAGTTCAGAAAAATTCTCGACAAAGTCGCAAGCCTAACGGAAAAACCGACCACGCCGGCTCAAACGAAAGCGGGTCTTACAAAGCCACATTTTCTCGGTCGCCGAAATTTGCTTATTGGCGGCAGCATTGCTGCTGTGACAGCAGGTGGTGTTTTTGTCTGGCAACGGGACTTTACTGGTGCGCAAGTTGGAAGTCGCGATAACAGCATTGCCGTGCTCCCGCTGGAGAATCTAAGCGGTGATCCCGAGCAGGATTATTTTTCCGACGGCCTTTCGGAAGAGCTACGCACCACGTTAAGCGGAAACAGTCTTTTGCAAGTTCTCGCAGAAGTCTCATCGAACAGCTTCAAGGGGCAGAATGAGGATGCGCGGGAAATCGCTTGTCAACTGGGCGTATCCTATTTGTTGGATGGTAGCGTCCGGCGGTCCGGCAATGTCGTTCGGATCACCGCCCAATTGATCAATGGTGAGACCGGGTTTGAAACTTGGTCTGACAGCTTTGATCGAAACATGGATGATATTTTTGCGGTGCAGACCGAAATCGCCGAAACAGTTGTCGATGCGCTCTCGCTGAAACTTGCTGCGGGAGAAAATAACCGGCCCGGAGCAACCTCAAATAGTGTTGCCTATGATGCCTATCTGCGCGGCCGGGCGCTCTACGAACTGGCGGCCGACGAAGACACAGATCGCGCCGCGCTTGCCCAGTTCGAAGCCGCTATTGCTGCCGATCCCGATTACGCTGCGGCCTTTGCCGCACGTGCCAGGGTTCAAACCGCTATTGCCAATATCTCAGACGATCCCGCACAGGTCCGGAAACAGTATGACAACGCGGTTGCATCGGCGGAGAAAGCTGTGGTGCTGGCGCCCGACCTTGCCGAAGCCCATACCGCACTGGGTTTTGTCTTGATGAACGGGCAGCTCGATATCCGGGGCGCTTATCAACCTTATGTCAAATCTTTTGAAACGGGGAGTGGGCGGGCTGCAATCTTGCAAGGATATGCTTCCTATATGTCACGCATCGGGCAGTTTGCTGATGCGCAGAAGGCAATCGAAAAAGCCGTCACACTGGACCCGCTGAACCCTTCGACATTCCGAACAAAGGGTTCGGTGGCCTATTATGCAGGTCAGTATGACAGTGCGATATCGTCCTTCAACAAGGCTTTGAGTCTCAACCCCGAGATGCGTGCGGTGAACGGATTTCTGGGCGATGTCGAATATCTTCGGAAAAACCATGAAGCGGCTGAACAGTTCTATGCGAATGAACCCAGCCGCTTTTCACGCCTCGTTGGTCAAGCGATCAACTTCAAGAAATTGGACAAGGAGACCGAAGCGGAGAAGGTGCGTGCTGAATTTGCAGATGCTTATGGCAAAAATGGCCTTTATCAGCAGGCGCAAATATCCGCTCAGTGGGGTGAACTGGATACGGCGCTTAATTTCCTCGAACAGGCAAACGCCATCGGCGATGCCGGTCTAGTTCTGGCAAGAAATGATCCGTTTCTGGTGCCGCTGCGAGAGGAACCCCGCTTTCAGGCTATTTTGAGCGGCCTTGGCTTCACGCAACCCTGATCCATCGGATTAGTAGGCGCTCTTGGAAACTGGTTTCAGGCGAACTTCTATGCGGTCTTTTCCTTGATCCTGCGCAGAGCTTCTTTGGGTTGGACAGACATCGCCATAGTCCTTCAGCGATAGATTGGATTGCTCGATATATCTGGAGCCCAGTTCCACGCCAGCGAGTTTGGCGACTCTTGCCCAGGCGAAATAATCTCTGAACAGTTCCTCCGATGCAAGTTGCCCGGAGTGGTAGGAAATATCCAAGGCAAGCTTGAAATCCGCCTCTTTCAGCTGTTCGCGCAGAGGTGCCAGTTTTTCCATCTGCTCGCTGGTGGGGTCGACCTGATTCTTGTCATAATATATGACCTGATCAGTTGTCTCAGGTCGAGGGCACAGGGGCTGAAAGGAAAGTTCAGCACGGCGATCCTGCGGTTCATTGGCGATCACGGTTGCAAGCGGAGGAGCACGGGTTTCAGTAGCAGATATACTGGCCGTCACAGGGTTATAGCCTTGCAGTAGCCGGTCGGAAACCTCTTGCGCCCGCTCAAGAGCGGTCTCCGTTCCAGCTTCGCATCGTCGCCCTTGTCAGCAAAACCGGCAACCGAAAGCGAACCCGTGCCGCAGGTCGCCGCCTTTTGCTGCAGATAATCAATAGACTGCACGGATTCGGCTGTAATCGCCGTGCTGCCCATCTCGAAAAATACCATGTCTCTGGACGGTCTGCAATCTACCATCGGCAGGCTCTCGGCCTTAAACAAATAGGGAGGATCATATCTCTCGTAGAGGGAAGCAGGAACCACCAATATGGGTTCAGTAACTCCACCAACAATCGGGGGGGACGGCGGCGGCGGAAGTGGCGGCTGCGCCATGAATCCTGCTGAGGTCGGTTGTCCGTTGGCGGCAATCGTGCGGACAGATTGCCCGGCCGAATTGGCAGTTTCCATGGCCTGTCCTGCGCCGGGAGCAATATCCGATCCGGTTCTGTCAGCGCAGCCCGAATGCGCGCAATTTCTTCTGGTGTCAGACCTTCGGTCCCGGTGACCTCTTGCCCCTGCTGACCGCCGGATTGTCCAGCAGTACCCTGATCCTGGACCGGTGTTTTACCTGGTTCTTCCGGTTCGCCAAAGCAATAAAATCCCATCTTGCACGTAATGTTCTCACCTTTGTTCACGATGGTTTCAACTCCGCCCACGAACGCCGCAATTGCGACGATAGCTGTTGAGACCTTGGTCCAGATTTTCTTTTTCTCTTCGGTTGCGGACTGTTCTGCCGTTCCATCTTTCGTGGCAGGTTCTGGGGCCGCACTTGCCGCCAATGGTGCAACCAGAGCCGCGTCCAGCTTGGTATTGTTCGATGTGTAAAGCGCCGGTGTGAGATTAGCTCGATCTTGGTCAGCTCGTTACGCTGTTCGGAAATCTTGCTGCGACCCTTGGTCACTGCCGTCGCAACAGTATCGCCGCGGGCAATGGAGGAATAGAGTCGGTTCGAAAAAGCAATGGCTGCTTCATCGGACACAGGGTTTTGCATCGCTACAACGAATGGGATGTTGAGCCGGCTGACCAGACATTGTGCCAGACCGGCTTTGGGTGCATCTCCCGAAGTCGCGCCGCTTTCGCAGCTGTTTAACACGACCAGGCAAGGTCTGCTGTGCTGCATCATTGTTTTCAGATCGGCGGAGCTTACCGGATCAACTTTAGCCGGGTCGCGTTCATCATGAAGATAGACATAGCCCTCTCCCTTTTTGCCATCACTCCCCTTGAAATCGCTATGCCCGACATAATGCAGGATATGCGGTTCATAATCGGCAATGATATCGCTAAGGCCGTTTCGGGTGGCGTCCGGCAATGCTCGAAACTGCATCCGTTCTTCACCCAGTTTTCGAACTTGCGCCTCGATCGACTCTATTTCTGCGGAGACATTGAGATCCTTTTTGGGGTTGGCAGCAGCAATCAGCAATCGCACTGCCCCTTCAATGGCGCCAGGAGCTTCGCACTGCGCCCGGATCCGCCGGACGATATTGGTATTGGGATGCGATGCCAGAAAACTGTCGGTCGTATCCAGATAAAGTGCTTCCTAGGCTCAGGACCTGTTAGATAGCTTGCATTACGGTGAGAGGGCTGATTCAAAGGCGGCACTGAAGGAGGTGCTGTTGATGAGTGATCTGTTTATGTTAAGCGAAGCGCAGATGCGCCGGATAGAGCCGTATTTTCCGTTGTCGCACGGGGTTCCCGGGGTTGATGACCGCAAGGTTCCGAGCGGGATTGTTTTTGTGATCAGGAACGGTCTTCGCTGGCGTGATGCCCCTGCTGGTTACGGGCCGCATAAAACGATCTGTAATCGCTTCGTGCGCTGGAGCCGCCTGGGCGTGTTCAACAAGATATTTGCGCGCCTTGCAGCTACCAGTGATGCCGATGATGTGCTGATGATCGATGCCACGCATCCAAAAGCCCGCCGTACCGCTGCCAGCCTTTTAAAAAAGGGTCTGTTTCCAGATATACCGGGCGAACTAAAGGCGGCCTGAACTCCCAGGTTGCATGCCGTGTGCGATGGCAACGGGAGACCCCTGATCTTGTGTCTGAGCGAAGGGCAGATGAGCGACCATATCGGGGCAAAGCTGACATACCCGGCACTTCCGGATCATGCCGCCTGCATGACCGGTGATAAAGGCTATGACAGCGATGAGTATCGAGCGGCATTAAAAGCAAAGCGCATCACGCCATGTATCCCGCCGCGCAAAGGGCGGCGGCTGCCAGCCAGCTTCGATAAAAGCCTCTGCCGCCAACGCCACAAAATCGAGAATATGTTCGGAAAACTCAAGGACTGGAGGCGCATCCATACCCGCTATGATCGCTGCGCTCACACCTTCTTGTCTGCCATCACTATCGCAGCTACCGTCATCTTCTGGCTTAGTTAATAAGTCCTGAGCCTAGGGAATACCCGAAAGCTCCGGCGTTTGTGACAGATCAAATTCCAGATCGACGCCATCATTCAGTGCGATCAAAGTCCTGAGCGCAGCAATATTGTCTTCACCAAGCCGGTTATTTTCAGGATTGAGTACCCCGACCAGCATCCGATCGCCAATTTCTTTCAGCGTTTCGGTATTTTGGGCGCTGAAAAACTGGTCTTGCGGAGATAGGTTGGCAACATCCTTCCTGAACTGGCGAGTCGTTTGGCTATCTGATTCGGGATTCGTTTTAGCCTGGGTCCAAAGGTCATCAATCCTTGGCGGCAAGATGGCTGGAAATTCGTTCGCGTCGCCAACGCCAGGATAATCCACGGCAATGGAATATTTACCATCGCTCTGTCGCCGGAACTTGATGATCCAGGGTTTCCGGCTCATAAACTGTCCACCCTGATGATTGTCAGCACCGACAACGAACGTCTAACAAATCCGTTTTAAGGTTATCACCGGTCAACCGGATTGCCCCGAAAAGTCCGGTTTTCTGGTTCATCCGGTGATATCCGATCCACCGGATTACCGCGCTTCGTCCGATCATCTTCGTGCGTGTTGTCGCCAGAACCATCTCGTGTTGTTTTATTATTCGAATCTGCCATAATTTCTGCCCACCTCTCGTTATTTCCCGAGTTTGCAGCATTTTACAATTGGCGTCAATCTGCGGCTCTTTTCGTGAATTGGGAGAAGTTGCAATCTTGCCGGAATTATTTGGCTGAAAAACTCAAACAGCAGGGTCGCGATGAAAACAGCCTGATCCTTGTCTTCTCCGATAATGGAGCATCGTCGGAAACTGTAGTTAATCGCGGTCTGAACAATCGGAAAATCCCGATTGGTCATCGTGGCAGTTATATCGCCTATGGGCCCAAAGGCGCAACGCTTTCCAACACACCGTCTAAGGGATTCAAGAATTCGACTTATCAAGGTGGCATCCGGTCGCCGCTCATTGTTCATTGGCCACGAAAATTGACTGGTGACCGCACGAATGACCTGGGAAGCCTGATGAGCGCGCCAGACCTTAACCCAAGCCTGCTCACAGCAGCCGGTGGATCCGCAAATGATGGCAAGGAAGGAATTGACCGGCTCGTCTACTCCAAACTGCTATCGGGCGGTCAACTGGCTGCTAACATAGTGTCTGCTTGTTGTGAGTTTAGGGCACAATCCTAATGTTCAGTTTCGCAATGTATCACCGGCTGACTGTTGTTATTAGACAATGTGGCCAGTGCTCGTATTGATTATTTGTTATCACCTTCGACAAACTTGATGAAACGCGCAGTCGTGAGGCCTTGTGAGAGTGCCATATGAATAGTCGAATAAGGATCGGTTGGATCGACTGGAGCCACATCTGGCCATTCATCCAATGCTCTGCGCAACCGAGGAAGATTTAGCATCGCTGCCATTTTTGGGTCAGCGGCAAGCCGATCAATCTCACAGCGCAATTGCTCTCTTTGTCGCCCGAGCCGCAAATGCTTGTCGGCGGCCTGCAGACCCTTCCGGGTTTCATTGAGCACCTTGTTTGGCACGATCCCATTTAGCATTCGTTTTGCGCGCCACCGTGTTTACCCACCCCGAATATATTGGTCATCCGGAATGTTAAAACAAAACTCTACAAGTGGGCGGTAGCTTGTGGGATCGCGCGATGGAATCCCTCCAATTGCTTCCATCGCTTGCTGGATATCTCCTGCTTCACTGCTGGCATTTCCAGTCATCGCAAGCCGCAGTTCGCGAGTCGAACGATGCGGATGAAATAGAGGATCAAAGCCGAATTCGGCAGCGCGCTGCGCGACACCCATTTCGTCCGCCCAATCTGCGTTAAGAGGACACCATTTTTCAAATATATCGCCTGCATCACCCTGACGCCAATGAGACAAACTTTTGGCAAGTTTTTCGGGTAAAAAGGGCAGGACAAGCCTTGAGACCACAGCGTGCGCGAAACTTTTATGTTCTTTTCTAATTGCCCACAATTCGCAGGCTAGTCTTGGCCATGCTCCGCCCATAAACCAGTTTGGAAATGCGCCGTTGCCATTAAAACTAAACGTGGCGTTGCCCATCGCACCAGTTAACACGACATCACAGCCAGCTGTTTTCGCACTGGCGCGGACCTCATGAATCCAATGTAGATTCATAGCATTGCGCGGCGGCGCTCCTGCCATCAGGAACAACGCATCAAGCTTGTGATCAAAACTCAATCCAGCTGCGTCTACAAATTCGACATCAATTTTCGGATACATGGTCACCAGTGCTTTGACATGTTCGCTTTCATCGCCAAAACGATTGGGCTGGTTGCGACCATCCCAACCCGGCTCCGGCACACTCGTCAGACCCAGAAGCCGGCCGCCCTCTGGCATGACCTTCAAAGCGTTGGCAGCAACCGCCTGTGAATCGTAACCGCCACTCAGGCTGACCGCTGGCTTGGAGAATCCTTGTAGCCCTGCGCGCGTTCCCTCTTCAAAAAGACTATTGGCGGCTTCTACATAATTTTCATCACGCGCTAAGCAGATCGGACCCGCTGCGAACGGATCATAATATGCTGTCGTTTTGATGCCATCGGGCGTGATGAGTGCCCGGGCTCCAATCGGCAAACGGGACACACCGCGAAACCAGCCACGTTCTCCTTGGTGTAATTCAGATATAAGCTGTCGGCCATTTTTTGCTCGTCGATTTCCTGTCGAACTTCGCCTGTTGAAAATATCGCACGAGCAGTTGAGGCGATGATGAGGCGTTCGTCGTCTTGCCAAATATGAAGTGGTCGCGACATTAGAGGACTGGTTACCAGCCGGATCGGGGACCTGTCTGACGGGACGACGATCGCGGCATATTGTCCGATAATTTTCAAATCGCAGTCGTTGTTCCAGGCCGCGAAGCAATGCCCATAAAGCGTTGCATCGTCGCACGATGGATCAATCGGATGGGGCATTATCCGGATGAGCTCCGACCGGTTGTCGAAATAGCCGGTAAATAGAATATGACTTCCATTTGGCCCGCGCGCCGGAGCCCAATTTTTGACACCCTTGGGAGTTTGGACGTTGCCAAACAATGTGGTGCCACCTTCAGCAAATTTCCCTATGCCGTGGGGAAGACCGACACCCAGCGATGCGGCAAATCGGTCAGCAAGCGATGAATGCAAAGACTTACCCGACCAGTTGTGATAAAGACCGATCATCAGTGAATCAGCCTAACCGGCTAGGTTTGTTCAACAAAGCCTGCCGCAATCAAGCTATCAACAAAATCCCTGATCTCATCAGCACAGCTTTGGTCATCAATTTCAAATCTCTGGGTCAATTCATTCTTGATAGACTCTGGACTTTTGCTTCCGTCGGTGATCGCTTCACAGAATCGGGGACGATAGAAAGCCGCTTTTGAGCGGGTAAATCGGTCAATGCCGGTTATCGGTTCATGAACCGGTTGATCAGCGCGATCATCCAGAAAACTCAATTGGGACAATGGCATGGGGTCGGCCGCTAAACCGCTAGGTGGAATCGCATAAAATTTGTCGAGATCCGGACGGACTTGATCCGCAGCATCAGCGCCGGTCAGATCCAGCGCCCCGCCATTGCCTGCGGCAGGCAAACTGCTTTAAGCGGCATTTCCCGAGCTGTGTTGCGTACCCAACGTCCTACCACTGCCGCTTTGTGTTTGGTTTCATCGGTGGTTACCAGACCCTTTTGAAGAGATGCGCTGTCGAGATCGCCAAGCGTATTGCGCCAATATCGGAATGGCACAAATTTAATAAGAAACCGGGCGGCTGCTAACATCACAGTAGCTTCCAGATACCATCTAAGCTTCGACAGCTTACGCCATATGTTTCGCATCAATTCCATAGCCGATAGTGTAGATATCAAAATGAACCGCGGCACAAGACATGGTTTTAACTAAAGTTGCTGGAGAACAATCCACCTAGAAGTAGCCATTTATCAAACAGCGCGTAGCGTTCGATATGCAGGACTGGCGAGTTATTGTCAAAAGTAGTGTCTGGCAAGTTAGTCATGCGGCTGGGATGTCGTCCTCGTTCACCTCGCTTCCATCTTTAGACTTCACGCCTTCAATCACCTTCGCCAGGTGTCTGAAGCCTCTCAATTTGCGCCAGGAATCTTCTGCGCATAATCCCATCTTGCAGACCATCGTCAACATCGTATTGCGCGTGACACAACCTTTGGCTTGGCGTGTTCCATGCCGGAACGTCGCAAAACTCGACTCAATGACATTGGTTGTCCTGATACGGGTCCAGTGTTCCGCTGGAAAGTCATGAAATGCCAGCAACGCGTCACGGTCTTTCGATAAGCATTCCACCGCCTCGGGGTACTTTGCACCGAAACGTTCCTCAAAATTATCGAACGCCTTTTCTGCATCAGCTCGATCTTCTGCCATCCGGATATCATGCAGACCCTGCTTCGCTTTCTCCTGGACAGACTTCGGCAGATAGTTCAGCACATTGCCGGTCTTGTGCATCCAGCAACGTTGAACGCCCGTCTCCGGATACACTTCCTCCACTGCGGCCCGGAAGCCCGGGGCGCCGTCTCCAATTGCCAACTTCGGGGGTTGGTCCAGACCCCGTTGTTTCAGAGACAGCAACACCTCACGCCAGCTCTGTTTTGACTGCCTGACACCATCTTCGATTGCCAGGAAGTGCTTGTGACCCCGGCTGTTCACGCCGATGATAACCAGGCAGCACAATCGGCCATCGTCGCCTCTGAGACCACTGTAGATGCCATCAGCCCGGATATGGACCCATTCATCAGACACCGCTCGAGTACACCATTGCTTGTATTCAGCTTCCCATTGCCGCTTCAAACGCCCCGCGACATTGGCCGGCAGCCCTTTAGCCTCGGGGCCGGCAATAGCTTCCGGTGCGCTCTGCATCTGGCCACTCGAAACACCCTTCAAATAAAGCCAGGGGTTCGCCGCGTCCAGCGTCGCCGTTCGCCGGATGCAGGGCGGTACAACCAGAGATTGAAAACATTCCGGCGTACCTTCACGGCTACGGATCTTCGGCACCTCGACGCTGACCTTGCCAACCCCTGTAATCACCTCTCGTTCGCGATGATGGCCACTGCGGACAACGCGCTGTCGTCCGTCAGCCGTTTTGTGACCATCAAACTTTGTCATCAACTCATCCGGCTCTGCCTGGACCGCTTCGGCGATTAACTGCTTCGCACCCGGTCTGAGTAGTTCTGTCAGTGGTTCAATTCCCTCCGGTCTACCCGGATCAATCACAGTATCTTTTGCCATGTGTGGCGGGCTCCTCTTGCTACTTTCGATTTCCAGACAAAAACGATTTCAGCAAGGCACGCCCCATACTTCAAATTCTTCCAGACACCAGATCCGGTTATAACTCTAGGATCATCATAGTCGATACCGAACTGCGCGGAGTTGGAAACCAAGCCAATAGCGCAGGCATTGGGCCGTCCCTGCATGGCGGGAAGCAGTCCGTCGAAGAGGTCAACCGAGCCGAAATAGTTGACCGAGAGGGTGGTATCGGCTGGTGCAAACAATCCGCTGAGCCCGGCGCAGAGCACCATGGCGTCGACCGAATTGCCAGTTACCTCAATTACCTGCTCAATTGCTGATTTGCGTTGGGCTAAATCCGAGAGATCAGCCTCAATATCAGCGTCTTTCAAATCAATTCCGATGACTTTGTCACCTTGCGATTCCAGTAACTCTTTGGTCGCCAATCCGATACCGGAGGCACTGCCACTGATGACGATATTTCTCATACCCAAAAACCCTTTTTGCTTATGCGGACTGCCGTGTTGTCTTCACCTGACCAGTCAGTTTCTTCACAATGAATCGCCCCAAACCGAAAAGGATCGCCATTTTTGGAGTCAGGTCAGCCAGCACAAACTCCACGTCATCGCCCTTGACGCTAGCCTCTTTCCACATGTCCGCGAGCGTTTCGAAATAAGGACGAGTCAGATCATTCCATTCAATAATTTCAAGAATGATTCCGGTATCCGCATGCTCCATATAGGACATCCGGGCTAGTCCATCGACGCCCGAATCCACAACCGCTTCGTAGCCTTCGCTGGTTGCAAGCTCATAGGCTGCGGGGAAGTCATCCACGCAAACAGCATAGTGATGGACGCCAGTAATTTTCCGCTCGGTCGCCTCGGAATAGATGGAAGGCTCTTTGTGCAACGGCTCAATCAGTTCCAGCTGCATATCGCCGTGATAAGCGAACGCGATGTGAACATTGGCAGGGCCAGATTTCTCACCGCGGTAATAGGCATTTTGCAGAGGCGAAACGTTGCGCGTAAAGCGCCCGCCAATGATCCATTGCTTCATCTATATCGGAAACAATATAGGCGACCTGCTTCGCTGGCCCGAAAATCTTGGGTAGCGATGGAATATTTTCCAGATGTTCTTTCTTCATTTTCACTACATCCACTCCCTATTTGCCACCCGCATCGCGGCGGGAGTGGAAGTCTACAAGATCCCGGATTTTCTTATAGTCTTCAGAGGAAGCGCCATTCTCAGCGATGTAGAGCGCGGCTTGCGACAAGGCTCCCATCAGCATGGTCATGGTCAAGCCATCTGGTTTGCGGCCAAACAATTCGGCTGCCCTTTCGCGGGTGGCCTTGTTGATCGCACCGTCCATAGCTCGCCGGTGCCCCAGCAGATTGGGACCATCGATCAGCATAATCTGACGGAAATGGGCGTCTTCGCAATTGGCCATGAAGCGCCTCCAGATATCCGATAGTTCGGCCTTTTCCATCCCCTCGATATTGCGGACCATCTCCTCTTCGATTTGTTCAACGACCGCAGTGAACAGACCGAGTTTACTCTCGAAATAATGATAGATCGGGCGGATAGTGAGATCGCAACCTTCAGCGATATCTTCTAGGCTGGTTTCAGCGTATCCCTGTTCCCCGAATAGCTGCTTGGCGGCGGCTAGAACCTTCGCCCTGGTTTCTTCCCGGCGATCAGCCTGCGTGCGGCGTTGCTGGGTCATGCGGCTGTCCTCTTGTCATTGAGTACACAGCTTATGCCATCAGGGTGACTGATCATCGGGACGCAAAAGTTGCAGTGCGTGCAGCCGCTGTCGTAATTTTCATCTGCTTCCGCATTTTTCGCGAAAGCCGGGTCTTTGAGCAGCGACCGTCCGATTTGGACGAAATCGAATCCGGCGTCGAAGATGCGGTCCACGTCGGCACGCGTCGAACAGCCGCCAATATAGATTACTGGACAATTTACCGCTGCCTTGATCTTCTTTGCCGCCTCCAGAAGATAAGTCGGTTCATAAGGATATTTTTTCCACATGAGCGGAGCCATGACTCTGAGCAGGCCTTTCATGAAAACACTTTTCTGCATCGCGATCATGCCATTGGCGATGCTGTCTCCACGGAACATATACATGGTGTTGTAGCTCGAGGTACCGGCGCTCGGGATCAAGCCGTCTATTCCGGCTGCATCCAGCGACTTCGCAACCTCTAAACCCAGCGCATAGTCGACCCCGCCCTTTACCGCATCGGTCATTGATATCTTGCCCAGTATTGGAAAATACGGCCCCAACTCTTGGCGCATCGCGGCCAGAACTTCCGATGGAAGCCGCATGCGATTTTCATGACTACCACCATATTTGTCGGTGCGTTTGTTGGTTTTCGGACTGATAAATTGCGACAGACCATAACCATGCCCAAAGTGGATTTCGATCGCATCAAAGCCAACGCGCTTCATGTAACTTGCAGCGTCACGGTATGTCTCGATCAGGTGATCAATATCTTCCTGTGCCATTGCCGGTGGAGATAAAGCGCCCCACTGTCGCTCCTATGCCAACAAACATTTTCGACGGGCCCTTGGGCGGCTGATCGCCTTGCAAATCCTTGTTTTGCGAAAAATGTCCGCAATGAGTGACCTGCCCAGAAACCTTTGCGCCGGTCTTTTTGATATTGACGATCATAGTGCGGAGTTCGTCTTCGATTTCCTCGTGCAGCCACATCATGCTTTCCATGATCCGGCCATCCGGCTCGGTAGTGCAATAGGAAATCGTGGTGAGGCCAATGCCGCCCTTGGCAATGGCCTGGTGAAAGTCATGCAATCGCTGGCTCGGTTTTCCATTTGGGGTCATGCCCTCAAAAGTCGCTGCCTTCATGAGGCGGTTTTTTAGCTCGAGTTTACCAAGCATGGCGGGCTGAAATGCGGTTGTCGGAGATGGCATCAAAATTCCCGTTGATTGACTTATGTAGTTACATTACATAACTCGTGAAATCGGGAGTTGCAACTGGTTTACGGTGATCGTCGTCGCATACTTAATGATTGGTTGGGGACAAGCGGAATGAAACGCATTTTGAAATATCTCGGGATCGCTCTGGTCGTCCTGATCGCCGGATATGTTGTTTATAGTTATGTCGCGGAAGCGATGGTGGATCGGTCTGATCTCGATCTAGCGCTGGCACCGCCATCAACCTTTGCACCGCGCCCCGTATCCGAAATCGCGATGCCGCCGGTCAATCCGATGGCAGCGCAAGGCGTTAACCCTTTGCCGCACGGTGAGCCAGCTCAGCAGGATTCGACCATTCTGCCCGGACCGCTCGACAAATCCCGTCGATTGGAAAAGGATGAACTGGCGTTTGTCCATCTGGGCCCTGGTCATTTCGGCGCGTTTAACTCAAGTGAATATCCGGACGGACGGCGGCTGCTTTGGAGCAATGGCGTCAATGGGCTCTATAAGATCGACTACGAAACATACGAAATCTACGATCATTTGCCGACCGACAAGGCGAAAGAATTTACCAAGGAATGGGCGGAGGATATTACCGCCAAGCTTGATCAGAATAACGGAACCACTGCCCTTTACACAGCCTATACGGCGCTCACGCCACTCATGGATCTTTCCGGTATCTATACCATTGTCGGTCGCAACAACTGGATATATATCGCCAAGAAAGACGGTTCGATCGTCGCCTATGGCGACAGCGTGAAAGATGATCCTGCGTCCAAAATCGAATTGAAAGGCAAGTTCCAACTCCCTGAAGAATTGGCGGGTGCGAGTGTTGGCATGAACATGACGTTCGATGGCTGGATTATCTTTCCCATGGAGAAAGGTCATCTCATTGCTGTCTCCGCAGATTTGAAAGAGCATCGCTCGATCCGCCTGAAGCATGCCGATACCGAGAACACCGAAACGCAGTCGGTAGGGTACGGATGGGTGCGTAACTCAATAGCGATTGACAAGGATGGCGGGATTTATGTCGCCTCCCGTAATCACATGCACAAGGTTATCTGGAATGGCGATCAATTTTCGACTGACGAGAAAGATGGCGCATGGACGGCTAAGTACCGCAATGGCACTGGAGAAGGCACGGGCGCGACGCCAAGCCTGATGGGCTTTGGCGACGAAGATAAATTTGTTGTCGTCACGGATGGTGACATGCGTATGAATGTGACATTGTTCTGGCGCGATGGCATCCCAAAAGGCTGGAAAACGCTTGAAGGCGCCCCGTCTAACCGGATTGCGGGCATGGCGCCAGCGTCTATGGGCAAGCTCAACGTCCAGAAAATCCAGTCCGAGCAAACTGTCATTGTCGCCGGTTATGGTGCGCTAGTCGTCAACAACCGACCGCGCAATATTCCGTTTTTTCTGCCCAAGGATGGCAATTCGCTCGGCCTGCTAAACGGCCCATTGGGTGGCAATCCGAAGTTCCAGCCCTATGGCGTACAAAAATTCCAGTGGAATCCGGAAAAGAAGCGTCTCGAAATGGCGTGGGTCAATGAGACGATGAGTTCACCCAATGGCGTTCCCTGGGTCAGTCTTGGTTCTAACCAGGTCTACCTGATGGGTGCACGGGACAACGAATGGACGATGGAAGCGCTCGACTGGGCAACCGGCAAACCGACATTCCATTACATATTGGGCGGTCAGAAATGGAATAACGAATATTCCGGGCCGACAATTGATGAAAAAGGGCGTGTATTTGTGGGCACCATGTGGGGGCGTGCACGAATCCAGCCGAATATCGCAACGCCTTCGGCCCCTAGCGCGGCTGAAGCGTCCGCAGGCGAATAGGCTACATGTCCAAATTTCAAACCCACTATCGCACCTGCCACTTGTGCGAAACCATGTGCGGAATTGCCGTTGAACATGATGGTACAAATATTCTATCGATCAAGGGTGATCCCGACCATGTCCTGAGCAAGGGCAATATCTGCCCCAAGGCGACGGGCTTGCAGGATATTCACACCGACCCTGATCGTCTTCGTCAACCCGTTAAGCGAGTTGATGATCAATGGGTCGAGATCAGCTGGGACGAGGCTTTCGAAGAGACCGCGACACGATTGGCGGATATTCAGCACGAGTTTGGCAACAACGCCGTCGCAACCTATCAGGGCCGCAGCACGGCGCACAATATCGGCGCGCTGCTGACCGTCCATCCGATGCGGGTGCTGGTAGACACACAGAACACGTTCACCGGCTCCACTGTCGATCAGCAGCCGCATAATTTCGTCTGGTACTTCATGCTGGGCCACCAATTCATGGCGACGGTGCCCAATATCGACCGCACGGATTATTTTCTTCTCCTCGGCTCAAACCCCAGCATCTCCAATGGTGCGATGATGTCGACCGGGGCCAATACATGGAAGAAGCTGGATGCCATTCGAGGGCGCGGCGGCAAGGTGGTGCTGATCGACCCGCGCCGAACCGAAAGCGCTGAACATGCCAGCGAGCATCACTTCATCCAACCGGCAGCTGATGCGCTGTTCCTGATTGGTTTGATCAAAACGATCTTCGCTAAGGGTCTCGCAGATCCCGGACGGCTGAAACCGCATATCAAATATTGGGACAAGATTGAGCCCGCACTGGCGGATTTTGAACTGCCCGACATTGCCCGCATCACGGGTATTTCCGAGGTGGATATTGAGCGTATCGCAACCGAATTCGCGACGTCACCAACGGCTGTCTGCTACGGTCGTACCGGCCTGTCAATGCAGACCTTTGGTGGGCTGTGCAACTGGCTAATGATGGTGATGAACCTGATCACCGGTAACTTTGACGAACCCGGCGGGATGATGTTTCCAAAGACCGCCATCGACACCTTCACCGCGACCGAAGGCGCACGCGGGAGTTATGATACCTATCGCAGCCGTGTTTCGGATCGTCCCGAGTTCGCCATGGAAATGCCCGTGTCGGTATTCGCGGAAGAGATCATGACACCCGGCGACGGGAAAATTCGCGCGGTCATCTCCATCGCTGGCAACGGCGCGCTGTCGATGCCGAACGGCAAGCTATTTGAGGAAGCGCTCGACCATCTCGATTTCATGGTTGCGGTTGATCCCTATATCAATGAGACAACCCGCCATGCCAATATCATCCTGCCGCCAGTCGGGCCGTTTGAGAAGTCGCATTATGACATGTTCTATCACACCTATGACACGATTAACTGGGCGGCGTACAATCCGAAACTCTTTGAGCCAGAAGCGCCGGGCTATACCGATTTCGAGATTATGGGAAATATGCTGCGACGCTTTGCGATCAAGAAGGCGAAGGGGCCATGGAAGAAGCTAAAAGCGCATTTAGTAGGCGCGTTGAGCAAGCTCGTAAGTGTCGAAATGATCCTCGATATGGGTCTGCGCTTTGGTCCCTATGGCAAGGGTCTGAATCCGTTTAGCGACGGCTTGTCACTGAAGAAACTGAAACAAAACCCGCACGGCGTTTTTCTCGGCGAACCGGAGCGACAATTGCCCGAAGCGTTGTTCACCGATGACAAGAAAATCGACGCCGCTCCGGGAGTGATACTCGCCGATTTACCGCGCCTGAAGTCACACTGGATCGACGGCAATATTGGTTATGATGATAAAGAATATGACTTGAGGATCATCAGCCGCCTGACCAAGCGGACGCTGGGCTGGATGCACCATAGCGAACGACTGGTGAAAGGCCCGCCGACCTGCACGCTGTTCGTTAATCCGAAAGACGCCAGCGTGCGCGGACTGGCTGACGGCGATTTGGCGACGGTCACTTCGGCGGTCGGCTCGATTAATGTCCCGGTGGAAATCACCGCCGATGTGATGCCGGGCGTTATCTGCCTGCCCCACGCCTGGGGTCACACGCGTCAAAATACACTGCAGAGCGTCGCTAATGCCCATCCCGGCGCAAGCCTGAACGATATTACCGATCACAACAAAATGGACGAACTGACCGGCAATGCCATTGTTCACGGGGTGCCTGTCAAACTGAAAAAAGCGAAAGAGAAAGCGGCGGTATGAAGAAACGATACATTGTCCTGCTGGTCCTGATAGCGGCAATCGGTGGGGCCTATTACTGGTATTTCGTCCCGAAGAATGGAGTGCCCGCTACAATTGGCGATGCAGTCGCAGCCCGTCCCATGTCACCTGATAATCTGCCCGAACATCCCTTCCTCGCTGAAGCACAGCGTAGCGGCATGCATGCGGGCAGCTACAATGTTGATGTTAGTGACTATCCTGGTCCGCTCGGCAATAATACCGCCGCGAAGCATCGCCAATTCAGCAGTCTTTTTGGAATCGTGCCGAACATCTCGTTCGACAATCAGGGCCGCCTCATCTCTGTGGCTTTGCACTGGAATAGCGTGCATCTCCATTTGCTCGACCCGGAAACGCTCGAAACTCTCGCCGAATATGAACTCGCCGCAAAGAAGAGCCGGGACAACAGTGGCGGCGGCTATTTCCATCTCGACAATCAGGACCGCCCGATCATCGCGCCCAACGACAACACGATCAAGATTTTTGACATTGTTGAGAAAGACGGCAAGCTGAAATGGGAAATCGTTGAGGATTACGATCTGGGCGACCTGCTCCCAGAAGGCGCACTCATCCATGATGTGATGCCAGACTGGAGTGGCGAGAATCTGTGGTTCGTCACCACCGGCAACTATATCGGCTATCGCGATCAGAAGGATGGTAACTTCCATATCTATCAGTTCCCGGAGCAAGACGAGGTTGTTCAAAACAGCTTCGCGGTCGCCGAAGATGGTATCTACATGGTCTCAACCCATGCCATGTACCGGTTCGAAATCGATCCCGAGACCCGCAAGCCGGTGCCAAGCTGGCGTGAACCCTATGACCGCGGCAAGGCGCAAAAACCTGGTACGCTGTCGCATGGGTCCGGCACTTCGCCAACCCTGATCGGCGACGATCTGGTCGCGATTGCCGATGATGGCAGTCCATCGACCAACATCATGGTCTATAAAAGACGCAAGGATGTGACAGGCTCGCGTTTGGTCTGTAAGACGCCGATTTTCAAATCCGGCAAAAGCGCGACCGAGAACTCGCTGGTGGTCTATGGCAATTCGATGATTGTCCAGAATGACTTTGGCCATGATTTTCAGGGCAATGCGCTGTTAACCGAACCCGGTGTCACCCGTGTTGATGTACGCGAGGATCGCAGCGGCTGTGATACGGTGTGGGAGAGCAACCTGCGTTCCCAATCGCTGCCACGCCTGTCCACCGCGACTGGTTTGGTCTATATCTACACCTTCAAACTGCCGTTCGAAGGTGCACAAACCGGCGGTTGGTATATGACCGCGTTGGATTACAAGACCGGCGAGGAAATATGGGACCGTCTGATCGGTCCGGGCAGCGGGGGCATTACCGATAAATATTCCAGTGTCACTGCACCCGTTGTTCTCGGCCCCAATGGTGCCGCTTATGTTGGCATTAGAACCGGGATCGTCATGGCAAAGGACCAATCTAAATGATGGACTCGAAGCTTTTTGGGCCAATCAGTCAGCTAGGATATCTCACCGATGATATTGAAGCTACCGCCCGTACCTGGACAGACACATCCGGTATTGGTCCCTGGACGCTTATGGAGGGTGTCATCATGCATGCGGTCATGGATGGTGAGCCATCAGATATCGAAATAGATGTCGCTCTGGTATATAAAGGAGATATCCAGATTGAGCTGATAAAGCCGCTCAACAATGCGCCTTCTCCATATCGAGAATATGCGAATGCAGGAATCTGGGGACTACATCACGTGCAGTTTGAAACCGATGATATGGATACATCAATCGAACAGGCTCGGCATGTTGGTCTGGAGTCAGTTTGCCAGATTGAGCAGGGCGGTGGCTCATATACTTATCTGAAAGGAACCGGCGTTTGGTTTGAACTCATTCAGGCTGGGCCTGAACTTCTTAAATTTTACCAGATGATCAAAGCAAAATGCGATCATTGGGATGGAAAAGAGCTTTTGAGTGTTGCGAAGATCAGTTGAAACCTCCTGCCCAAAGCTGTTACCGCTGCCTCTTCCCGATAGTGGGCGCTACAAGCTATTCGCTCAAAATGGCTATTTCCCATTACCAGAAGGTTCTGTTTGTAGACGCAATTGGCGTTTTTCCCAATAATCCGCGAGGTCGCGTTTGATTTCGGGTGCCATGATGTAAAGTCCTAGCAGGTTGGGAATAGCCATCACGAAAATCAACGCATCAGCAAAATCGAGTATCGCGCTTAACTGGATGGAAGCGCCTATTACGATGAATATGCAGAAGATCAGGCTAAACATCAGCTCTTTTGATCGGCTCTCTCCAACCAGATATGTCCAGCCCTTGGTTCCGTAATAAGCCCATGCCAACATGGTCGAAAAAGCAAACATCAACGCGACGATGGATAGCGGCACAGATGAACCGGGGATGTTGTCGGAAAAAGCCGCAGACGTCAGTTCAATGCCGACCAACCCACCGCCCATCAACGCTTCGGTTGGAAATGTTGTGACAAGTACCAACCCGGTCAGCGTGCAGATGACAACAGTATCGATAAAGGGTTCGAGCAAGGCCACAAAACCCTCGGTAAGAGGGTCTTTCGTCTGGACAGCAGAGTGTGCGATGGCTGCTGATCCGATACCGGCTTCGTTCGAAAAGGCCGCACGCTGGAAGCCAAGGATCATGATACCGATCGCGCCGCCAGTGACGCCTTCCATAGAGAATGCGCCTGAGATAATGGCGCTAACAGCCGCAGGCAACTTGTCGGCATTTAGCACCAGAACAATCAGTGCGCCCAGCACATAAAGCGCGACCATGAACGGAACGAGCTTCGATGTTACTTTGGCGATTGACCTGATTCCACCAATGATGATCAGCGCTACTGCTCCTGCCATTGCCAATCCGACCAGCCAGCCATAACCTTGCACAGCACTCTCTGCACCACCGGTTGCCGCCACGATCTGGGCGTATGCCTGGTTTGACTGGAACATGTTGCCAATACCCAGGCAGCCAATGACGATGCTGATAGCGTAAAAGGATCCGAGAAAACGGCCAAAGCCAGGCCAGCCTCGTTTCGCCAATCCTTCGCGAAGATAGTACATCGGGCCGCCGGAAACGGTTCCGTCTGGATTGATATGGCGGTACTTGACGCCCAATGTGCATTCGACAAATTTTGTTGTCATGCCAAAAAGCCCGGCAACGATCAGCCACAGGATCGCACCAGGTCCTCCGAGCGACACGGTTACTGCCACACCGCCGATATTGCCGATACCTACAGTCCCGGAAACCGCAGCAGTCAGCGCCTGGAAATGGGATATTTCCCCCGTATCTTCGGGCTTGGCAAATTTCCCGCGGACAATATTGACCGCATGTTTTAGCCCGCGCAAATTGATAAAACCAAGATATGCAGTGAAGAATATGGCACCGAAAATCAGCCAGCAGACGATAAGCGGAACATCTGCACCGGCGACTGGAACAGAATAGAAGATGAATGCTGAAAGCAGGTCGGTTAGCGGCTGTACGGCTTCATTTATTGTTTCATCAATGCCTTTTGCATGGGCCGGCACCGACAGTGTAGCAAGGGCGCCCAGTGAGATTAATGCAAGTCTGGCATGGCCAAGGAGAAAACCTGTTTTCATTTTGCTACCCCATCCCCGTTTTTGCTGTTTGCACAGTCGATAAACGATGAGCATGGCATAATAAAATCAAAAACCCAAAATTTATCGGGATGACGATTTCTGTTGAATTGTAGCGGATATTGATTTCAATTTGCGGTGACGACTGAGAGAGGATGGATTGGAGATGAATCTACGCAATCAACCCGGCCCCGAATTGATCGGGATTGACAAGAAGCATGTCTGGCATCATCTGACACAGCACCATGCGTTTGCGACAAATGACCCGCTGATTATCGCGGAAGGAAAGGGGATGGTCGTTACTGATGTCAATGGCCGTGAATTTCTGGATGCGACTTCGGGTGGTGTTTGGTCGGTCAATGTCGGTTATGGCCGCAAACAAATAGCAGACGCTGTCGCCGATCAGTTGACCAAGATGTGCTACTATGCCGGAACAGGTGGAACAGTCCCCGGCGCGAAATTTGCCGAGCGATTGGTTGAAAAAATGCCAGGCATGAACCGGGTCTATTTTTCCAATTCCGGATCAGAGGCCAACGAAAAAGGTTACAAGATGGTGAGACAGCGCTCTCACACTCAGGCTGCCGACGGAAAATACAAGATCATCTATCGCAACCGTGACTATCATGGCACTACGATCGGCGCGCTTGGCTCCACTGGACAATCGCAGCGACAAGAACATTATGGTCCCTTTGCTCCCGGGTTCGCCGAATTTACCAATTGCTGCTGTTATCGGTGTCCGTTCGGCAAGACTTATGGCGAATGCGGTATTGAATGCGCTAAAGATCTCGAACGCGTGATCTTAGAGGAAGGTCCGGACAGCGTCGGCTCTGTTGTTCTAGAACCGATAACCGCTGGCGGGGGTGTTATTGCGCCTGTGCCCGAATATTTTCCGATTATTGCAGATACCTGCCGCAAATATGATGTCCTTATTCATATTGACGAGGTGGTTTGTGGGTTTGGGCGCACCGGGAAGTGGTTCGGTTATCAGCATTTTTGCGTAGAGCCTGATATTGTTACCTTGGCCAAAGGCGCTGCCAGCGGATATGCGGCCATCTCCTGTACCGTAACCACCGAGGCTCTGTTTGACGATTTCAAACAAAATCCTTCTGACCCGCTGGACTATTTTCGCGATATCAGCACTTTTGGAGGCTGCGCTGGCGGGCATGCAGCAGCGCTGGAAAATCTGGCGATTCTTGAAGAAGAAAAGCTGGTTGAAAATGCGAAAGAAGTGGGTGCCTATCTGCTGGAAGCATTGAACGAACTGAAGGATAAACATTCAGTAATTGGTGATGTGCGGGGTCGCGGACTGCTGGCAGGCGTTGAGCTCGTTAACGACAAAGAAACACGCGAACCGGCGGATGAAGGCTATGCGGTGCGTGTAGGCGCGTACTGCAAGCGGCAAGGTCTTTTGATCGGGCGTACCAATCGCGGCTTGGAAGGGTTCAACAACACGCTTTGCCTGACTCCAGCTCTGATCGCAGGTCGCAGCGACATTGATCAAATCATTGCCATATTGGACAAGGCGCTTCAAGACACGCCGCAATCCTGAAACTATCCGCATACAAGGACCAAATAGATGACGAAAATGACGACCGAGGAAGCGTTTGTGAAAGTGCTGCAAATGCACGGCATCGAGCATGCTTTTGGGATCATTGGTTCGGCGATGATGCCTGTGTCCGATTTGTTCCCACAGGCTGGTATTTCTTTCTGGGACTGCGCTCATGAATGCAATGCCGGTATGATGGCCGACGGTTTCACCCGCACGACGGGAAAAATGTCGATGATGATCGCTCAGAATGGACCGGGAATCACCAACTTTGTAACACCGGTGAAAACGGCTTTCTGGAATCATTCGCCGATCCTGCTTGTAACTCCGCAAGCGGCAAACAAGACAATCGGACAGGGCGGTTTTCAGGAAATCGAACAAATGAAGCTGTTTGAAGATATGGTCTGCTATCAGGAAGAGGTCCGCGATCCTTCTCGCATGGCTGAAGTGTTAAATCGCGTGATAATGAAAGCTTGGCGCGGCTCGGCTCCGGCTCAAATCAACGTTCCACGTGATTTGTGGACACAGGTCATAGATATCGAGCTGCCGCAACCAGTCGAATTTGAGCCCGCTGCCGGTGGTGATGATGCCATTGCGCAGGCAGCCAAGCTTCTGTCCTCGGCAAAATTCCCGGTAATCCTGAATGGTGCCGGTGTGGTTTTGAGCGGAGCAACCGATGCTGCTGCCCAACTGGCGGAGAAGCTGTCCGCCCCGGTTTGCTGCAATTACCAGCATAATGATGCCTTCCCGGGAAGCCATCAACTGTCCGTCGGGCCGCTTGGCTATAACGGTTCGAAAGCAGCGATGGAATTGATGGCAAAGGCCGACGTCGTTCTGGCACTGGGCACGCGGCTCAATCCGTTCTCAACGCTGCCTTGTTACGGAATCGACTATTGGCCGGAGCAGGCAAAACTGATCCAAGTGGATATCAATCCGGACCGGATTGGGCTGACCAAACCGGTGACCGTGGGCATCGCCGGAGATGCGCGCCGGGTAGCTGAAAAACTGACCGAGCAGGTGGCACCAACTGGCACCAACGATGAGCGAGAGGATCGTGAGGCTCTAATCCATCAAACCAGATCCGCTTGGTTGCAGCAATTGTCTTCGATGGATCATGAAGAGGATGATCCGGGGACCGATTGGAACGAGCGTTCCCGCGATTGCGAACCGGAAAAAATGTCGCCGCGCATGGCGTGGCGCGCCATCCAGCAGGCGCTGCCAAAAGAGGCAATTATCTCGTCGGACATCGGTAACAATTGCGCGATTGGCAATGCTTATCCCACCTTTGAAGAACCACGGAAATATCTCTCACCCGGTCTTTTTGGCCCATGCGGTTATGGCTTTCCAGCGATATTGGGAGCAAAGGTTGGCAATCCCGACGTGCCGGTTGTTGGGTTCGCCGGCGACGGCGCATTCGGTATTTCGATGAATGAAATGACCGCCTGTGGCCGTGATGACTGGCCGCCCATTGCGATGGTCATTTTTCGTAATTATCAGTGGGGTGCCGAGAAGCGTAACACCACGCTCTGGTTCGATGATAATTTTGTCGGTACCGAGCTCGATCTGGATGTCGAATACGCGAAAATCGCCGAGGCATGCGGTGCAAAAGGCGTTCAGGTTGCCACGATGGAGGCTCTCACAGAAGAGCTTAATAGAGCGATCACTGCACAAATGGAGCAAGGGGAAACGACCTTCATTGAAGTGCTGCTCAATCAGGAACTTGGCGAACCCTTCCGGCGCGATGCGATGAAAAAACCTGTTTCGGTTGCCGGTATAGACCCCGCAGACATGCGGCCGCAGATGCGCGGCTGAAGGATCGCGCAATAGACAATGGATATTCTGGAGGAACTTACGGCTCGGGCAGCTGCTGATCAGAAGCATATCGTGCTCGCTGAGGGAGATGATCCGCGTATCGTGCGTGCAGCCCGGCGCGCCACCGCTGACGGTATCGCGCGGATAACGCCACTAGGGTCAGGACCTGTTAGATAGCTTGCATTACGATGAGAAGGCTGATTCAAAGGCGGCACTGAAGGAGGTGCTGTTGATGAGTGATCTGTTTATGTTAAGCGAAGCGCAGATGCGCCGGATAGAGCCGTATTTTCCGTTGTCGCACGGGGTTCCCGGGGTTGATGACCGCAAGGTTCCGAGCGGGATTGTTTTTGTGATCAGGAACGGTCTTCGCTGGCGTGATGCCCCTGCTGGTTACGGGCCGCATAAAACGATCTGTAATCGCTTCGTGCGCTGGAGCCGCCTGGGCGTGTTCAACAAGATATTTGCGCGCCTTGCAGCTACCAGTGATGCCGATGATGTGCTGATGATCGATGCCACGCATCCAAAAGCCCGCCGTACCGCTGCCAGCCTTTTAAAAAAGGGTCTGTTTCCAGATATACCGGGCGCACCAAAGGCGGCCTGAACTCCCAGGTTGCATGCCGTGTGCGATGGCAACGGGAGACCCCTGATCTTGTGTCTGAGCGAAGGGCAGATGAGCGACCATATCGGGGCAAAGCTGACATACCCGGCACTTCCGGATCATGCCGCCTGCATGACCGGTGATAAAGGCTATGACAGCGATGAGTATCGAGCGGCATTAAAAGCAAAGCGCATCACGCCATGTATCCCGCCGCGCAAAGGGCGGCGGCTGCCAGCCAGCTTCGATAAAAGCCTCTGCCGCCAACGCCACAAAATCGAGAATATGTTCGGAAAACTCAAGGACTGGAGGCGCATCCATACCCGCTATGATCGCTGCGCTCACACCTTCTTGTCTGCCATCGCTATCGCAGCTACCGTCATCTTCTGGCTTAGTTAATAAGTCCTGAGCCTAGAAAAGACGTGTTCGATTATGTCGAAATGCTCTACAATCCAAAACGTAAGCACGCTAGGAACGGCATGTTGTCACCGGTAGAGTTCGAACGACAGCAAAAAATGAATACCGAAGGTGTCCAGAAATCTAGGGGCTATTCACACCAAACAGCTACGCAACGCCGCTTGGTGAAACGAACAGGCCGGGCTTGCGCAACTCATTACTCGTCCCCGCTTGAGCATAAGCCGGTTCATCTAGCGCATACTTCAGCATGGCCTCTTCAGTTGCAGGACCCGTTCTGCACTTCAGGTCAGGTTTACGGCGACTGACATCGAAGCGTGATTCCGCAACACCTTCGTCAAAAACGGTAACTTTCAATTTTTCAACCAATGTGTCAGATCAAGTCTGAGCTACTACAGCTAAAATGAGGCAATCAGGTTGTTTCAAAATGCTGGCGTTACTCTATCTGGGGATTGGGGGATTGGCGCTTGATTGCCGCGCAACCGAAGGGTAAACTTTTATGTCTACTGAGAAGTGCAAGCAGGACAATGGCCAGTATCACGATCCGCAATCTCGCGCACGGTTTACAACGGCCGCTCGCTGCTCAAGGGACGCGGCCCGGCTCTGACTTCTCCACGCTACCCGCCGTCGCGCAGACCCGCGAGCAGCGCGTGATCCGCGGCGACTCGGGCTTCTGTCGGGAGCCGATCATGGCGTGGTACGAAGCGAACGGTAATGTAGTAGATGTCCTCGTAGCCCAGCGCAATGCCGTAAATCCGTTGTGCGATGATGGCGAGTTCGGCAACGATGCGTGCCAACCAACTGCGACTGTACTACCTGAATGAAACGCTATTTTGCCCACAGTAAGCATCAGACCGATGGCGGCGTATCTCTGGAGGATGAATGGGAGCCATTGTTTACACCTTTGGGAGTGAGTGCGGACGAGTGTTCGGCGCTGTCGTGTCAGCACTGCAAAATACGCAAAGCAGACCATGGCCATCTGAACAAAGTAGCTTACTGGTCAGCAACCTTTGCCGCCGACATGTTCACCGACAATTCATGTGGCGCGAAGAGTGTTCGCCCATGGGGATATCTGACGGGTCTCTGGCATGACCTTGGCAAATATTCTGATGAATTTCAGAACTATATCCGGCAGTCTGACAGTGGCTCTCACGAGGGTGAAATCAAAGGCCGGGTTGATCACGCTACGGCTGGGGCAAAACACATCCACAATACGAATCCGGAATGGGGCTGCCTGCTCAGCTACCTGATTGCCGGACACCATGCAGGACTGCCTGATGGCATCGCTACTTCAAAGGCTTCGCTGGCAAATCGACTGGAAAAGACGATCCCCAATTATCAGGACAACGCGCCAAAATCGCTGCTCGAATTTAGCGCAGAGCTTGATCGCGCGATTTTCCACTCCATCCTGAAAGACAAGACCAGGCTCGGTCTTGACCTGTCCTTTTTCCTGAGAATGCTGTTCTCCACGCTGGTGGACGCTGACTTCCTGGCAACGGAATCGTTTATGGCCCCGGAAAAGACTGAGCGGCGAAAGACGGATTTGCCGGACATCCATGAGCTCGAACAATGTCTCACCAGATATATTGAGAATTTGCAGGCAGTGGCGTCCAGCACGCCAGTCAATCAGGCGCGAGCCACAGTCTATGATCACTGCCTGCAAGCAGCAGCGAAACAACCAGGTTTTTTCAGCCTGACAGTGCCCACCGGAGGCGGTAAAACGTTGTCTTCATTGGCGTTTGCGCTGGCTCACGCCTGCAAGTACAACCTGCGCCGGGTCATCTATGTCATACCCTATACTGCGATCATTGAACAGAACGCCAAGGTATTTAGAGAGGCGCTGGCGCAGTTTGGGTCCGAGGTTGTGCTTGAGCATCATTCGAATCTCGATGCAGATGAAGGTAAGCAAAGTACCTGGTCCCGATTAGCAGCAGAGAACTGGGACGCCCGCGTTATTGTCACCACCAACGTTCAGTTTTTTGAATCATTGCACGCCAACCGTCCTTCCCGGTGCCGCAAACTGCACCGCATCGCCCGGTCGGTCGTCATTCTGGATGAAGCCCAGAACCTCCCGGTGGAATATCTTGGCCCCTGCCTGCGAACGCTGGAACAACTGGTGGAGAACTACGGCGCATCGGTCGTACTTTGTACCGCCACGCAGCCCGCCATTGAGCGTAATGATGAATTCGATATTGGCATTGTCCAGCCCGAGGAAATCATTCCTGCTCCGGGAAAGTTGTATCAGGATTTGAGGCGAGTCAAATGTGAACGTTTGCGAACACCCCTCTGCAATGACGCGCTGGCCGACAAGCTGGCAGAACACCGCCAGGTATTGTGCATTGTCAATACGCGGCGACACGCCCGTAATGTGTTTGACCTCCTGCCGGAGGGTGATCGCTTTCATCTTTCAGCGTTGATGTGTCCGCGGCACCGCGAAGACAAACTGAAGGAAATCAAGGACCGCCTTGATGGAGGCCAACCGATTCGCGTAGTCGCCACCCAGCTGGTGGAAGCGGGAGTGGACATAGACTTCCCGGTGGTCTATCGCGCCATGGCTGGCCTGGACAGCATCGCTCAGGCGGCTGGCCGTTGCGACCGGGAGGGCAGGTTGACACAGCGCAAAGGCAGTCCGAGCGGCCAGATGATTGTTTTTGCACCGGATGAACCCGCGCCACCAGGGTTCATTCGAGGTAGCGCCGGCAGCGCTGCCGAAGTGTTGAACCGAACAACCGGAGACCCGCTTGACTTAGACTGCATTGAAGAATATTTCCGCCTGCATTATTGGAAAAATAAGTCTCATACAGACGACAAAGATATTCTGGGTTGCTGGCCGGATAAAATCAGCGAGAAAGATGATTTTCTGCGCTTCAAGTTCAAAACCTGCGCGGAGAACTTTTATCTGATTGACGACAACTATAGTCTGCCAGTCCTTGTGCCATACGACACGCAAGGCGATGCGCTTTGCAAAGAGTTAAAAGGCACCTACCATCCCCAAGAGCTACGCGCCATCGCCCGAAAGCTACAACGCTATACGGTCAATATACCCGAGTGGCAGCACCGGCAATTAAGAAATGCGGGCGTGCTCCACGCGCTGCACGACGAGCGCTTTTTCGTCCTGGCAAGCACATCGCATTACTCGCTGGAGTACGGCCTGAGTACCCAAGAAGATTTTAGATTGACACCGGAAGATTTGATACAGTAAATTACCAAAATGGCTTACGGCGTAAAATTACATGTGTGGGGCGAGCTTGCCTGCTTTACCCGCCCGGAGATGAAAGCGGAGCGTGTGTCTTACGATGTGCTCACTCCGTCGGCAGCGCGGGGCATATTGGAGGCGATTTACTGGAAGCCGCAGATCCGCTGGGTCATTGACAGGATTCATGTGCTCAAGCCGATTCGCTTCACCAGCATTCGGCGCAACGAGATCAGTGAGAAAATTCCAGCGAAAGGCTATCCGGTCAGTATTGATGTCACTGATCAGCGCCAGCAACGCGCCTCACTGGTGCTGCGCGATGTTGCCTACGCGATTGAGGCACACTTTATTGTACTGTCCCGCCATTTTGAGCCAGGCGGCAAGGAATACTCCGAACAAGCGTGCGCAGGCAAACATCTGGATATGTTCCAGCGCCGGGCGAGGCTGGGGCAGTACTTTCACCACCCTTATTTGGGCTGCCGCGAGTTCCCGGCGGATTTTTGTTTAATTGAGCATGAAATGCCAAACTGTGAACTCAATGAGCACGAACACAACAA
Organism: uncultured Parasphingorhabdus sp.; assembly: GCA_951813595.1. Lineage (GTDB taxonomy): Bacteria > Pseudomonadota > Alphaproteobacteria > Sphingomonadales > Sphingomonadaceae > Parasphingorhabdus. The sequence goes on from CATOTQ010000001.1 coordinate 1,163,874, forward strand.
GGACCTTGGGTTCATGCTGCACGATATATCGTTCGACCAGAACCCCGACACCAAAGAGGTCAAGGACACCACCGCACATTTTTTTCGTGCGAAAATGAAGAACGGTATCATTGGTGTGCCACCGTTCGAACAGACGATCACCTGAATATGATTCTGCCTGCACTGAATGCGCTTTATGATCGGCTTACCAAAGATGATAAGTACGGTATTGCGCCATCCGGCTGATCGGTCCAAAAGGTCAGCTTTTGTATCGTGCTCGAAGAAGACGGTATCTTACATGATATACAAGATGCCCGGGAGCCCGTCACAACGCTCAAAACTGGGAAAAGCAAAACAATATACAGGCCTCAACAGTTACAAGTACCCGGCAAGACTAAATCTTCTGGCTCCGGCATCAACCCCTGTACGCTCTGGGATAACGCTGGATATTTGCTCGGTTACAAAACACCTGACCCCAAAGACATGGACAAGACAGCCAAAGATCAACAGCGGGGGCAGAAAACCTTTGCCGCTACCCGGCAACACCATCTGGGTCTGGAAAGTCAAATTAGCACGCCTGCATTCAGCGCTGTTTGCCGGTTTCTGGAAGAGTGGAATCCCAAGAATATTGACGCACAATGGGTGGCAAAGCTTGATGATTTCGCCACCACTGGCAATGGTGTTTTTCGCATCAATGGGAGCCGGGAATATATTCACCAAACTGCGGCATTCAGACAGTGGTGGGAAGGTAAGTCGCAAGAAGCCAACGATGGGAAAGAGCAAACAGGCGTTTGTTTGATGACCGGACAAGAAGGCAACATTGCTCGTTTGCACGAACCCGCCGTAAAGGGTGTGGCCGGGGCGGCACCTGGCGGTGCCAAGCTGGTCTCATTTAACCGGGACTCTTTTGAATCTTATGGCAAAGTTCAGTCCTACAATGCGCCTGTTGCAAGGAGCGTGGCATCCCATTACGGCAAGGCCCTGAATGCCCTGCTGGATGGCCCGCAGAACAAGCGCCACCGTATCCAGATTGGGGATGCCACCACGGTTTTCTGGACAGAACGGGCAACTCAAACTGAAAGCCTGTTCGCTTCGTTTTTCAGGCATGATGTTAGAGCAGATGGAGAGTCGGGCACGGAAGAATATGGCCTTATGCAAGACAGGCTTGATGCTTTTCTTAAAATGCTGCGCCAGGGTAGCGGCGCGGATTTCGATGAGCTTGAAACCAACCTTGGCGATGACCCGGACACACGGTTTTACATCCTCGGGTTATCGGGCAACCGCACCCGCCTCGCAGTGCGCTTCTGGCATGTATGCACGGTCCGGGAATTACTCGAACGGCTGCGCTTGCATTTCGAGTCACTGGCGCTCTATCGCCGCCCCGATGCCCACTTCTACCATGAACCGGAGTTTCCTTCCGCCGGACGCTTGCTGACCGAAACAGCCCGGGAGAAAAAGGATATTTCTCCGATACTTGCTGGACAACTCATGCATGCTATTCTCCAGGCAACTTCCTACCCGATGACCTTGTTGAATGGCGTCATAGCCCGAATTCGTGCCGGAGATGACATTACTTACCTGAAAGCTGCCATACTCAAGGCAGTGCTGATACGCAACTTCGATAGGACAATTGAAATGAGCCTGAACACTGAACGTACTGACCCGGCCTATCTGCTGGGGCGCCTGTTTGCAGCCCTGGAGAAAACCCAGGAAGACGCGCTGGGCCGCGACATCAACGCAGGGCTGCGAGAGCGCTATTACAGCAGCGCCTCGGCAACGCCGGGAAGCGTTTTCCCGCGCATTTTGCGAACCTATCAACATCATCTGGCCAAACTGAAAAAACCAGCCAAAATCTCTCGGGAACAGCTTGTGCAATCCATTCATGCGTGGCTGAATGACTATCCCAGTCAATTGGGGCTCGTGGACCAGGGCTTGTTTGCCATTGGCTATTATCATCAGCGGCAGGATTTCTTTACCCTCAAGGACAAACAGGCTGATGATACGGACAGCGAAACCGAAGTCCCTTTGTCTGAAAACCATTAAGGATTCTTAACCATGAACAACGCCATCAACAATCGCTATGACTTTCTATATCTCTTCGACTGTCAGGACGCCAACCCTAATGGTGACCCTGATGCCGGCAACCTGCCGCGAATAGACGCCGAAACCGGTCAGGGCCTGGTGACCGATGTCTGCCTGAAGCGCAAGATCCGCAACTTTGTCGCCATGACCAGCGAGCAGCGTGAAGGACGAAAAATCTACTTCACAGAAGGCGTCGTCCACAATCAGCAACACGAAGAAGCTTATCAGGCTATAGGCGAAGAACCGGCCAGAAAAGTAGCCGCCACAATTAAAGACAGGGCGACCGCCTGGATGTGCGAGCACTATTATGATGTGCGGACGTTCGGTGCCGTGATGTCCACTGCGGTCAATTGCGGGCAGGTGCGCGGCCCAGTCCAACTGTCGTTTTCTCGCTCCATTGATCCCGTTATCTCTAGCGAACATTCGATCACCCGCTCATCTGTCACCAGCGAAAAGGATTTGGAAAAGGAACGCACCATGGGGCGTAAGTTTACGGTTCCCTACGGCCTGTACCGTACTTACGGCTTCGTCAATCCCTTCCTCGCCGAGCTAATCGGGTTTGATCACGACGATCTCGAACTGCTTTTCCAGTCACTGGAAAACGCCTTTCAATTTGACCAGTCGGCCGCCAGACCCGCAGGCAGCATGACGCCACGAAAGCTGATCGTGTTCAAGCACGATAGCAAGCTGGGGAAAGCGCCATCGCATACGCTTTTTGACCTAGTGACAGTTAAAAAGCGGGAGCAGGCCTTAGTGGCACATTCATTTACTGACTATGAGATTAAAATTGAAGAGGCATCCGCCCCGGCAGGGGTTGAAATCATTGAACGGATTTGACGATATCCAGGTATTTGATCTTCCGGCATAGTCTGGTAACAGCAGATAACAACATGTTTCCCGCCGAGCAGATCGTCCCCATCTCCGCCCTGCAACACTACGTGTTCTGCCCTCGTCAGTGCGCCTACATTCATATCGAATGTGTCTGGGATGCCAATTATCTGACGGCGCGTGGCGATCAGTTGCACGAGCGAGTACACTCGACAGACACCGAAACGCGGGGTGAATTACGCACCGAACGCGGCGTACAGGTCTGCTCTGAGGTGCTTGGTATCATCGGTAAACTTGATCTGCTGGAAATACAACAGAAACCGTTTGCGCTCATCCCGGTTGAATATAAACACGGCAAGCCCAAGGTCTCGGATTGCGACCGGGTACAGCTTTGCGCCCAGGTACTCTGCCTGGAAGAGATGCGCGAGCTTGTCATTCCGCAGGCGGCGCTCTGGTATTGGCAGGTACGCAAGCGGGAATGGGTGGATATGAACGATTCACTGCGGACATATACCCGTGAAGTGATTGAGCAGACCCGCACCCTGCTGGATGCCGGGGACTTGCCCCCCGCTGAATACACCCCTGCCTGCAAAGGCTGTTCTTTTCTGGACCGATGTCGCCCCAGGCTCAAAGACACCTCGGTTCGCTACACCGAAGCCTTATTTGCAAGCCATGAAGAAGCTGCTGAATAACCTCTATATCACTACAGATGGCAGCTATCTCCATAAGGAGCGCGAAACGCTGGTGGTTGAGCAGGAAGGTAAAAAAGCGTTTCAGGCACCCCTTCATGCCTTTGGTGGTATTTGTTGCTTTGGCCAGGTGATGGTCTCGCCCGCGTTGATGGCCAGTTGTGGCGAGCAGGGTATCGAATTGGCCTTTTTTACCGGCTTCGGTAAATTTCAGGCCCGGGTCGTTGGCCCGCAAACCGGCAACGTCCTGCTGCGCCGCGCACAATATCGATTTGCGGACCAATCCCCGGAAGTACTTGCGCGTCTTTTCATTGGTGCAAAACTGGCGAACACAAGACAGGTCCTTCTGCGCCAACTGCGTAACCATGGTCACAATGACCAATTGAAGCAAACTGCCCGGCAACTGGCGGGTGGCTTGCGGCGCGTCCCGCAGGCGACGACGCTGGATAATCTGCGGGGCATAGAAGGCGCTGCCGCAGCGGGCTATTTTGCCGTTTTTAATCACCTGATTTCGGCGGAACAGCGCACGGCTTTCGCTTTCAATGGGCGCACCCGTCGCCCACCCAAAGATGCCGTCAATGCCCTGTTGTCATTTTGCTATAGCCTGATGACCCATGAAACTGCATCGGCCCTGCAAGGGGTCGGGCTTGATCCGTATGCAGGCTTCTTGCACACAGACCGTCCGGGACGGCTGAGTCTTGCGCTCGACCTGTTGGAAGAATTTCGGGCCTGGCGCTGCGACCGCTTTGTGCTGACCCTGATCAATCGCAAGCAAGTAAAGGCAACCGATTTTATTGAAGAAGCCAGCGGCGCAATGCGCATGAAAGATAAGGCCCGAAAATCCATTTTAACCGCCTGGCAGGAAAAAAAGCAGGAACAAATTGTCCATCCCTTCCTCCAGGAGAAAATCCCCATTGGCCTGTTGGCGCATGCGCAGGCTGCATTGCTGGCGAAGTTTTTGCGCAACGACTTGGCATCCTATCCACCATTCTTTTCAAGGTAGGGCCACAGGATGATGGTACTGATCACTTATGATGTCGGCGTGGTATCGCCAGGCGGCCAAAAACGTCTTCGTCATATCAGTAAAACTTGCCTGGATTACGGGATGCGTGTGCAAAACTCCGTCTTTGAGTGCGAACTCACCCCGGATCAGTGGGTGGTATTGAAAGAGAGGCTGCTCAGCATTTATGACGAGACTGAGGACAGCCTGCGATTCTACCGACTCGGTACCAAATGGCAGCACAAGGTTGAACACTACGGCGCAAAACCAGTCCCGGACGTTCTCGGATCGCCGCTGATCCTGTAGCGCCAACCCTCGGTGCTCAGCAAAATCCAGACCGGTTAGCGATCTTGCAACTCATTGTTGTAACACAAAATTACACAGGATGTACCGAAAATCTTCCTTGAATGTACCCGCCGCTACACCGGTTAGCGCTTACAGTGAGTTTTACTTTTTACATTCAAGCGGTTACAATGTAGCGTCGCGCCCCGTACGGGGCGCGTGGATTGAAACGGACGATGTCGGTGCGTCTGTGGAGTGAGTCCAAGTCGCGCCCCGTACGGGGCGCGTGGATTGAAACCTTTCAGTCTGGTGCCCCGCCGCCGCGCTAGCGGGTCGCGCCCCGTACGGGGCGCGTGGATTGAAACAGCCGCTGGCTTGTGTTGTTTGGTTCTGCTATTTTCGATCGCGATTGGGATCGTGGCCGGGAATATTGCGAGCTGTTGACTTTAACAATGTGCGGGCGGCTCGCGTCGCCCGTACATCAAAAAAGGAGAAAGAAAAATGGAAAAGGTGGGTTTGCTCCAAAGGTGAAACACCAAATTTTTGGATGGAATTGGCAATGAAAAACAATTTGCCGCGTAGGCTAGAGGCTCTTGAAGCTAAGGGGAGTGTCGGCGAGTCCGTCACAATGGCGGTGACAGTGGGCAGCTACTTCGCGAGGCTCTTGAAGCTAAGGGGAGTGTCGGCGAGTCCGTCTGTCTTGATGAGGCCGAGTTTGACCATTCCAAGCTCGATGCCATGTTGGAGGCCCTTGCCACGGGCGCGGATGATCTTCTCGAACGTATCCAGGCCGTTATCGATGATGTGAAGGCGCGAAATGCGGCGACGAGGCTTTCATGAAGTCCTGGCTGCGCAATTGCATAGACTAGGCTGCTGGATCGGAGTATGAATTGCAGCAATAAATAGAACGCCCGGGGTGCGCTCTGAGAGCTAAAGACACGGTGCCTTTTTGTCATTCCCTGACGCAAAACTGCCATTTCTTTGAAAAAAAATCAATATCGATCAACTGGGCAATTTGCCCGGTTGTCCACATTATGCGCAATTTGCGCATTAGTAGGAAAATTGTTGCGTGGTGTGGTTCTTTATGTGGGAACGATTAAGAATGGGAATTGAACATATCAATTGTTTCAATGTCTTATATTCTCATGCTGGCGGACAGGGTGGGATTCGAACCCACGGTGAGCTTGCACCCACGCCGGTTTTCAAGACCGGTGCATTCGACCACTCTGCCACCTGTCCGTCCTAGCCCGCGCCTCCTAGCGTCCTCTTTTTGAAAGCGCAAAGATTTTGTTTTGGCCGCCAGCAATATGAAATAGCTGGCACTGGACTAGTTTATCAGTTGAGCGGTTGTTTGTGTACGACGGTGCGAGATTCCCCTGCGAGTCAGTTTGTGCGACAACATTTTGACGAAGGGAAGTTTTTCATGCGTTTTATGACCGCAATCGCCTGTAGCGCTTTTGCATTTCTCGTGTTGCCATCTAGCGTCAGTCAGGGAACGGCTCAGGCACAATCGGCGTCTGGCTTTCAATCCTATCTGATCGAAGTCAGGCAGAAGGCGCTTCGGCAAGGGGTCAGGGCATCGACATTGGACCGTGTCTTACCCAGCCTTACCTATAATCCACGAGTAATCCAACTGGATCGGTCGCAGCCGGGCGGCGCCCCGAATTCAAAAATACCGCCCTACGCACCCTATAAACGCAAACATATAACCTCATCCAGAATTAGTCAGGGCAAGCAGGCCTACCGTCGGCTCGCATCAAAGTTGGCTCAGGTTGAGCGTGACACCGGTGTTCCTGCCGGAATCATCATGTCAATCTATGGCAAAGAATCTAGCTACGGCTCCTTTACCGGCAATTTTGATATCCCAAGATCTCTGGCCACTCTTGCTTATGAAGGACGTCGCCGGTCGCTGTTTGAAGGTGAATTGCTGGCTGTATTAAAAATGATCGATCGCGGCGTTCCGCAATCGACAATGAAAGGTAGTTGGGCTGGCGCAATGGGCAAGCCGCAATTTTTGCCATCTGTCTATCTGCGCTTGGCAAAGGATGGCAACGGCGATGGTTATGCTGATATCTGGAATAGTGAGCATGATGCTGTTGAATCGATTGCCAATTATTTTGTTAACGCTGGTTGGCGGCGCGGGATTTCATGGGGTATCCCGGTAAACGTTCCGCGCTCACTAAATCGCGTGGCTATAAAAAACAAAACCAAGGCAACGCGCTGTCCTCGGGTTCATGAACGCCACAGCCAATGGAAAACTATGGCGGAATGGCGTCAATTGGGTGTTGCGCCAGCGACATGGCGCAAATTGGGCGACGATACGTTGGCGACATTGCTTGAACCTGATGGTCCAGGCGCGCGTGCATATCTTTTAACGAGCAATTATCGGGTCATACTCGACTATAATTGCTCGAATTTTTACGGGCTAACAGTGGGGTTATTGGCCGATGAAATACGCAATTAAACTAGCAGTCGCATCAGCGGCTATATTGGCGCTTTCAGGATGCGGGGCATCGAAACAATGGGACAAATACGATGATGACCGTCCTGGACCGGTCGGAGAACTGCCGCCAGTTCCAGAGCAGTACGCAACTGTATCGGACTATCCTCAGAAAATCGGTGAACCCTATAAAGTGCGAGGAAAAACCTACACACCCGAAGATGTGCCGAGCTATGACGAAGTCGGTTACGCCAGCTGGTATGGCCAGGAACTCGCCGGCAATGCAACAGCTAATGGTGAGCGGTTTAACCCAAACGGGGTTTCGGCTGCGCATAAGACGCTCCCGCTGCCAAGCTATGTAGAAGTAACAGCACTGGACACCGGACGAACCATATTAGTACGAGTGAATGATCGCGGACCGTTTGCCAATGACCGACTAATTGATTTGTCATTTGGCGCGGCAAAACAGTTAGGAATCGATCAGCAAGGTGTTGCTGGCGTGCGCGTTCGCAAAGTCAACCCGAATGAGCAGGAACGTGCTGTGTTGAGAAGCGGCGGTGTGGTCACAGAGCGTATAGCAACGCCTGATTCCTTGCTTAACATATTGCGCAAAAATCTCGCCAAGTTACCGCGACCCGCCGCTCCGGTCCGGCAGGCTGCTGTTACACCTAATCCAAAGTCGAATTCCGCTGAATCTACATATGTACCACCATCAGGCGTTTCGGTACCATCACAAGGATCGAGTGACGGCAGATTTATTGTCGAGGGTTCGGGAAGGCCTGCAGCTCCTATTCGGCCTAGTGTAGGAAATAATTATGTCGGTGGATTGCCGGGTTCTTATGTTGTGCAAGTAGCTGCGTTTGGGGACAGAAACCGAGCCAATATTTTTACACGCAAGATCGGTGCAAAAGTTATGAGCGATGGTACCGGGCGGATCTGGCGCGTTCGCTATGGTCCTTATGCCAACCAAAAAGATGCGCAAGCCGGACTCGCACAAGCGAAACAACGTGGCTATAGCGGTGCAAGAATCCTCCGCGCCGATAAATAGGAGCGGTCAAAGCCAATTATTGTCCAGAAATCGGGCCTAAATGAACAAACTAGCCTTGGCTTCACTGCCATTCATTGCAGTTACCTCAGCGGCATTTGCCGCACCAATATATGAATCTGCTGCTCCCATTGCCTATATGACTGACTTATCCTCGGGCGCGGTATTGTTCGAGAAAAATGCGGACAAGCAAATTCCTCCTGCGTCGATGGCGAAAATGATGACTGTTTATGTCGCATTCGATCAAGTTAAGAAGGGTAAAATCAAGCTAGATCAAAAAATTGATATACAGCGTGAGACTTGGGAAAAATGGAAGAGGCAGGGTTCTACCATGTTCCTGATGCCCGATGACAAACCAACCATCAAAGACTTGTTGCATGGCGTCATAACTCTATCCGGCAATGACGCAAGCGTTGTCCTAGCAGAGGCCATTGGCGAGACAGAAGAAAACTTTGCCGATATTATGACCAAAACGGCGAAGCGCATCGGTATGAAAAATAGCCGCTTTGGCAATAGCACTGGTTGGCCGGATGAAGGCAGAACAATGGTTACCGCCCGGGATCTTGGAATCCTAGGGGCGCGTCTTTCCAATGATTTCCCTGAACTTTACAATGACTTTTTTGGATTGGAGGAGTTTACTTGGGGAAGGACCAGCGGTGGAGCACCAATCACGCAACCCAATCGCAATCCTTTGCTTGGCAAAATTGTTGGCGCAGACGGGTTGAAAACCGGGCATACAGAAGAGGCTGGCTTTGGTTTTACTGGTTCCGCGGAACAAAATGGGCGCCGAATTGTGTCGGTCGTGGCTGGCTTGGATAGCTATGGTGGACGGATTTCGGAAAGCGTGAAATTTATGAATTGGGGGTTCAACGCGTGGGAACCCAGGGGGCTTTTCAAAAAAGGTACAAAAATCCAGACAGCAGAAGTGCAGATGGGTAACAGTGGTTCCGTAGGATTAATTGCTCCCAGAGACCTTTATGTATCTCTGCCAAAAGGTTCAAATCCAACAATTTCAGCGGTGGTTCGCTACAACGGCCCAATCAAGGCACCCATCGCTGAAGGACAAGAAATAGCGAAACTAGTCGTCAAAATATCTGAAACCGGTGAACAAATTGTCCCCTTGGTCGCAGCTGAATCCGTCGATGAATCCGGTTTTTTTGATCGTGTATGGGCAGGGCTCAAATCGCTCCTTGGACTGGCGTGAAACGAGGACGATTTATTACCCTGGAAGGCGGCGAGGGGACGGGAAAATCAACCCAGGCGAAAGCATTGCAAACCGAATTGGAAGCACGGGGGAAACGGGTTCATCTTACCAGAGAACCAGGTGGAACCACTGGTGCAGAAACCATCCGTGAGTTGCTTTTATCAGGTCCGGAAAATCGTTGGAATATGCGTACGGAAGCATTGCTGTTCGCTGCTGCACGCGCGGAACATTGCGCCAAGCTAATCAAACCAGCTTTGGAAAGTGGAGACTGGGTAATTAGTGATCGCTTTGTTGACAGCAGTCGCGCCTACCAGAGTGTAAGCGGTATCCTCAGCGACCAGGAAATAATGGAATTGCACAAAATCGGTAGTAAAAACCTCCTGCCGGATCGGACATTTATTATTGATTTGGATGAGGAAATTGCATCGAAAAGAGCTGAAGCTCGAGATCGCGGAGATAGTGATAGAATCGGTGGAAGGGACAGCGTCTATCATCTAGCAGTTATGACAAATTTTCGGATTTACGCCGAGAATGAACCGGCTCGCGTTCGCCTGCTGGATGCATCTTCTACACCGGAAACTGTAACGGCCAGAATCATGCAAAATCTGGAAGATTTGCTAGGATGATGGCATGACATCATATCTTGGTCACGACAAGCCGCGCCAGATTTTCTGTCAGTCTTTTGAGAAAGGAACGCTGCACCATGCTTGGATTCTAGCGGGAGACAAGGGGTTGGGAAAGGCTGGTTTTGCTAACCAAGCTGCACATTTTTTACTCAGTTCAAAGGGCAACGCCGCTACATTTTGCGATGATCCTGATGACCAGGCCGCTAAATTGCTAACAGCCGGCTCCCATCCCGACTTTAGATTGCTTCGGCGCGGTCCAAGAACCGACAAGGAAGAAAAAAAGGTAAGGGATCACGGCATATCATCGCTCGAAGAGCATGAGCTTGCGCGTAACATCAAGGTTGATCAGGTACGAGGGCTCCAAGTCCTGTTCAATTTGCAATCGTCGATATCACAATACCGGGTTGTGGTTATTGATGCGGTGGATGATCTGGAGCGAGGCAGCGCCAATGCCTTACTCAAAAATCTCGAAGAACCGTCGAGAAACACCTTTTTTCTGCTGGTTAGCCATACGCCGGAACGGTTACTTCCGACCATCCGCTCCCGTTGCCAGATATTGCGTTTCGATTCGTTGGATGACGCGCAGATGATCGAGATATTGAAAGCAAAGTCACCGAAACTAGAAGATGGAGAACTGATTGCACTGGTAAAGGCAGGGGAGGGCTCTCCGGGTAGAGCTTTGCAATATATCGACGCAAATCTGGCCGAGTTGGAAGAAATTACCAGCAAAATTATGCAATTCGGCGACCGTGATAACACGCTGAAAAGCGAACTGGCTCGAAAACTATCGCTAAAAGCGGCAACGCCGCGTTATCATGCGTTTCTTGCGCGCGCTCCCAGTGCAATGGCGCAGCGGATCAAGACACTGGACCGGACTGACCAAATGCCAGCGATTGAGAAATGGCGTGAAGCCATAGAAATTTCAACAAAGGCGGTCCCCAAAACACTGGATATTCAAGCCGTTATTTTCCACCTATGCAGCCTGATGGGATCGCTTGCCGACTCTCGGCAACCATCTTAGTGGATATTGGCGGTTTACAAGCCGCCACAAACCTTCAAAAGAACCATCCATGAGCGAACCATTTTATATTACCACAGCAATTAGCTATCCCAATGGACGGCCACATATTGGTCACGCCTATGAGGCTATAGCCGCTGATGCGATTGCGCGGTTTCACCGGCAGAGTGGACGTGATGTGAAGCTGGTCACCGGTACGGACGAACATGGTTTAAAAATGGTGCAAACGGCACGTGATGCTGGTAAAACAACCATTGAACTTGCCGATGAGATGTCATCTTATTTCAAAGAGATGTGTAACCTTCTTAATATTCAGCAAGATGGTTTTCGCCGGACAAGTGAACCGGCCCATCACGAAGCCAGCAAGGCACTATGGAAAGCGATGGAAGCCAATGGTGATCTCTATCTCGACCGCTATGAAGGCTGGTATTCGGTTCGCGACGAAGCCTTTTATGCCGAAGACGAGTTGATCGAAGGTGAGGGCGGTGAGAGAGTGTCTCCGCAGGGCACACCAGTAGAATGGACTGCAGAGGAAACATGGTTTTTCAAGCTTTCCGAGTATCAGGACAAGTTGCTGGCTCTATACAAGGAACGTCCGGAATTTATTCAGCCGGAAAGCCGGCGTAACGAAGTGATGCGCTTTGTCGAGGGCGGGCTTAAAGATCTCAGCGTATCGCGCACCAGTTTTGACTGGGGTGTGCAAGTACCCGGTTCACCGGATCATGTAATGTATGTCTGGGTCGATGCGCTGACAACCTATATGACCGGCGTTGGCTATCCCGATACAAGTGGTGAATTTGCCAAATATTGGCCGGCGGACATCCACCTCATTGGCAAGGATATTGTTCGTTTTCATGCGGTTTACTGGCCTGCATTTTTGATGAGTGCAGGATTGCCGCTGCCGAAACAGGTGTTTGGGCATGGCTTTCTACTGAATCGTGGGGAAAAGATGTCCAAATCGGCTGGAAATGTGGTCGACCCACTGGAATTGGCCGGCATGTTCGGAGTCGATCAACTTCGCTATGTTCTACTTGCCGATGTTGTGTTCGGTAAAGATGGAACATATTCGGCCGAAGCACTTGTAGCGAAATCCAATGCCGATCTGGCAAACAACTTTGGCAATCTGGCACAGCGCAGCTTGTCGATGATTGCCAAAAACTGTGATGGTATAGTCCCAGAGGCAGGTGATCCGACCAATGCTGAAAAACAACTACTTGTTGATCTTGAAACCTGTTTTAACAATGTAAAACAAGCGGTTACTGGCGGTCTGCTCAGACTGGATATCGCGCTCGACTGTATTCGCGAACGTCTAAGCGCAACCAATCAGTATTTTGCCGATCAGGCGCCTTGGGCCTTGCGAAAATCTGATCCGGTGCGAGCCGGCACGGTGCTGTACTACACGGCAGAATCGATCCGGCAGTTGGCCATAATGTTGCGCTGGATAATGCCGGAAAGTTGTGACAAAATGCTTGATCTATTGGCGCAAGATAAAAACACACGCGATTTTTCTTACCTTGACCAAGCTATCAGGTCCGGAACCAAACTGCCTACTCCACAGGGCATTTTTCCGCGGCTTGAGCTACCGGAAAATGAAGGAGAGTGTTGATGCTGGTCGATAGCCATTGCCATCTGAACTATAAAGGCCTGGTCGAAGAGCAGGCCGCTGTACTGGACCGGGCGCGGAATAGCGGTGTCACTGCAATGCTCAATATCTCCACCCGTGAACGCGAATGGCGAGATATTGTCGCAATGGCGGAAAATCAACCTGACGTCTGGGCCAGTGTCGGCATCCATCCTCACGAAGCCGATGCGCATCCGGATATTGATCTTGAAAAACTGGTCCACGAAGCAAAGCATGAGCGTGTCGTCGCGATCGGTGAAACCGGGCTTGACTATTATTACGACCACAGTGACCGCGACCAGCAGAAACAGAGTTTCCGCACCCATATTCATGCTGCGCGGGAAACCGGCCTGCCGATCATCGTTCACACGCGCGATGCCGAAGACGATACCGCCAATATCATGACAGAAGAAATGGAGCAGGGTGCCTATTCCGGCGTTATACATTGCTTTACCGCGAGCCAGGATTTCGCCGACAAGGTACTCGATATGGGGCTCTATATCTCAATATCGGGCATCGTGACCTTCAAAAATGCCAAGGACTTGCAAGAAACGGCAGCAAAACTGCCTTCGGACCGTTTGCTGGTTGAAACCGATGCGCCTTTCCTTGCTCCTGTCCCACACCGCGGCAAGACGGGCGAGCCGGCTTTTGTGGCGGACACGGCCCGGTTTTTGGCCGAATTGCGTGACGAAGATTATGACGCTTTGTGCGATACCACTGCCCAAAATTTCTATAAATTATTCAGCAAGGCGAAGCCTTGAAACTCACAATCCTTGGCTGCGGTACGTCGGCTGGGGTTCCGCGAATTGGCAATGACTGGGGCGATTGTGACCCGAATGAGCCCAAAAACCGTCGCTCCCGGGTCTCTATCATCATCGAAAGCGAAACAACGCGGATATTGGTCGATACATCGCCTGATCTCCGCAACCAATTTCTCGACAACAGCATTGAATCCGTTGACGCGGTTGTCTGGACTCATGATCATGCAGACCATTGTCACGGCATTGATGACCTGCGCGCTGTGTTTCATCAAACCCGGAAACCGATTGCGGCTTACGCTCGCCCTCAAGCGCTGAAAAGCCTTAAACACCGCTTCGCTTATGCCTTTCAGGGTCACGAATATTATCCCTCTATTTGCGACGGCCGCACGGTCGAAAAACCAAGCAAAATCGGTGATATTGACATATCTTTTGTCGACCAGCCTCATGGCGGCATAACTTCCGCGGGCTTGCGTTTTGATCATGATGGAAAATCCATCAGCTACGCCACGGATTTTGGTGAAGTGACTGATGAAATGCGCGATTTATACCGCAATACCGATATATTTGTCGTTGATGCCTTGCGCGAAAAACCACACCCCGCACATGCGCATCTGGATCTGACGCTCGATCTCATTGAAATTGTACAGCCCAAATTCACCCTGCTTACGCATATGGACAAATCGATGGATTATCAGACTTTGCGCGCCAAATTGCCCAAAACCATTGAACCGGCCTATGATGGTTACCAAATTGAATTGTAGAGTATGACTGAAGATCAGAATCTTAGCTTGATATGGGCCGTCGGCGCACTAGTGCTGGTTGCCAGCGCTCTGTTTTCACGGCGTATCGGCTTTGGAGAGATTGTACGAACGACGTTGGCTTGGGTCGCGATATTTGCAGTCTTTATCGTTGCATTTTCATACAAAGACCAATTAATCGGTGTCTGGAGTCATGTTTCCAGTCAAGTGACTGGTGAACATGGTCAGGAAATTGTCGGCACTACTTTACGTATCCGGCAATCAGCAGATGGTCATTTCTGGGTCGATACCATGGTCAACGACACTAGAGTCCGTTTTCTGGTCGACAGCGGCGCTACAACCACGGCGATGAACCTCGGCACCGCCATGGATACCAAAGTAGATGTTTCTGAATTCGGGTTTCCGGTAATATTGACGACAGCAAATGGTGATGTTGAAGCGATGCGGGGATCAATACAAAACCTGCAAGTTGGATCAATGTCAGCGAAACAACTGCCCATTGTAGTTTCTGAAGCTTTTGGCGATTCAAATGTTATCGGGATGAATTTTCTTTCAAAGCTCAAGAGTTGGCGGGTAGAGGGGAACGAGATGGTCCTGGAACCGCCTGCTCCCGACGATAATTAATTTAACATAATATATATTATCACTCTTAGTGACAGATTGTGAGATAATGCCGTTGATCGATCCCCTGCTCAAAATCATGCGCCAATTACGCGATCCAGAGACAGGATGTGAATGGGATAAAGTCCAAAGCTTTGAAACCATTGTGCCTTATACAATAGAAGGCTTATGAAGTCGCCGACGCGATTGAGCGCAAAGACTTTTCGGCGTTAAAGGAGGAACTTGGCGACTTGTTGTTGCAAGTTGTGTTTCACAGCCAGATTGCTTCTGACGAAAGCCATTTTACGTTCAAAGATGTCGTCGATTCTATTTGTGATAAAATGGAGCGACGACATCCGTATATCTTTGGTGAAGCCGAAGATACTCCCGGCTGGGAGGAAATTAGAGCGTCGGAGCGTATAGATGCTGGAAAACGAAGCGCATTGGATGGTGTCGCGCATGCCCTGCCCGCATTGTTGCGCGCGCAAAAAATTCAAAAGCGTGCTGCGCGCGTTGGATTTGATTGGCCAGATTTCGAGCCAGTAAAAGACAAAATTCAGGAAGAATTGGTTGAAATCGAGCAGGCACAGACTGAGATCGAAATCCACGAAGAAGTTGGTGATTTATTGTTCGCCACGGTCAATTTGGCGCGCCATCACGGCGTCGATGCAGAAAAAGCGCTGAAAGACGCTACTAACAAATTTACCAAGCGTTTTGAATCGGTTGAGAGCCAAGCTGGCTGAACCGCCCCGGGATTGCCGGAGGCTCCAACTCATGAGTAGAAGGAGCCATTATGAGCAAGCCAACGAACAAATTTTCACCTGAGGTACGGGAACGCGCGGGTGATGGTGCTGTTTTCGCCCTTAATATCCACAACAGAACCAGGGTAATCCAGAAGGTTTGGGATCACACAGCCCACGCCTTTACCGCTGCGCGTTGGGGCAAAGGTCAGCAAGTGACCGTCACCAAACCAGAAAACAGTACGGAACTGGCCAGACTGACTGGTTACTGTAAATTATGGCTATGATGGCCTTTCCACCATAGGGGTAGTAAAAAATCCCTAAAACTTCTTGGTTGCTGCCTGATTTTCCCGTATTTTCCAAGGGGGCGAATCAATGGAGTTGTCGATGGACGACGACATATGGACGATTAAAGAGCTGTCGGCTTACCTGAAGCTCAAGGAAAAGACGGCCTATGCGCTTGTCGCACAAGGTAAAATCCCTGGCTTTAAGGTGGGCGGCGCATGGCGCTTCCGCCGAGTGGATATTGATAATTGGATTGATGGGCAGAGTGGGAGGCCTGAAACTTGAACGCTGTTGAAATTGAAGAAGCTATATCGCTGTTAGCGGAGCAGGAGTTTGACCCTGCTGGCTTCCCGTTTGCGTTTTTGGAAGCTTTCGGCAACAAGGCAACCACAATCAAGCGCCTGCAAAGCGGCAACACCAATGCCAGCGATGTCGATGGCGCAGTGCTTCAGCGTAACCACATTCATTTGAAGGTTTGCGGCGCGGGTGCGGTCACAAACACACTGAAAGCCCTGAAGGATAGCCCTGCCACAACCAAGGCCAAAGCCAAGTTTGTACTTGCAACGAACGGCGTTACTTTTGAGGCTGAAGAATTAAACTCAGGTGAAACCGTCGCCTGTGAATATGCGGACTTTCCTGACCGTTTTGGCTTTTTCCTGAACCTTGCAGGCATTTCAACGGTCAGGCAAATCCGCGAAAGCACGTTTGATATTCGTGCAACCAGCCGCTTAAACCGCCTTTACGTCCAGCTTTTGAAAGATAACCCGGACTGGGGCGCGTCTGACCGCCGCTCCGACATGAACCACTTCATGGCGCGGCTCATCTTTTGTTTCTTTGCTGAAGATACGGATATTTTCAACGGCGAAGACCTGTTCACGGCCACTGTTGAGCAAATGAGTGATCGGGATAGTTCAAACACCCACGAGGTGATCGCCGGGCTTTTCCGCGCCATGAACACCGGGGCCGAGGATCGCGCGAGCGCCGACATTGCCCGTTGGGCCAATGTCTTTCCCTATGTAAACGGTGGTCTGTTTTCGGACAGCACGGATGTGCCGCGCTTTTCCAGGATCGCGCGCTCGTATCTGATCCATATCGGCAATCTGGACTGGACAAGGATCAACCCCGACATCTTCGGCTCGATGATCCAGGCGGTGGCCGATGATGAAGAGCGCGGCGCGCTGGGTATGCACTATACCAGTGTCCCGAACATCCTGAAGGTTTTGAACCCGTTGTTCCTTGATGACTTGCGAGAGAAGCTGGAAGAGGCCGGGGAGAACCCGCGCAAGCTTTTGAACCTGCGTAAACGCATTGCCAAAATCCGCGTGTTTGACCCTGCCTGTGGTTCAGGCAACTTTCTTGTTATTGCCTATAAGCAAATGCGCGCCATCGAGGCGGAGATCAATCAGCGCCGTGGGGAGCCTGACCGGCGTACCGATATTCCCCTCACCAGCTTTCGCGGCATCGAGCTGAGGAACTTTTCGGCAGAAGTTGCCCGCCTTGCCCTGATTATTGCTGAATATCAGTGTGATGTTCTTTATCGCGGCCAAAAGGAAGCCTTGGCCGAGTTTTTGCCCCTGAATGCCATGAACTGGATCACCTGCGGCAACGCCCTGCGTTTGGATTGGTTAAGCATCTGCCCGCCCACGGGCACGGGCGTGAAGCACCAGGCCGACGACTTGTTCATGTCGCCTGTCGATCAGGCGCGGATCGACTTCGAGAACGAGGGCGGCGAGACATATATCTGCGGAAACCCGCCTTATCTGGGGTCCACCCGGCAAGGCACAGGGCAGAAAGAAGACCTGCAGCGCATCTTTGAGGGGCGCGTCAAAAGCTGGAAATCGCTCGACTATGTGGCGGGTTGGTTCATGAAAGCGGCGGATTATGGATTACGTACTCCGACCGTTTCCGCATTCGTGTCCACCAACTCGATCTGTCAGGGCCAGCAGGTGCCGATCCTCTGGCCGCTGATCTTCAACACCGGCCACGGGATTGCCTTTGCGCATACCGGTTTCAAATGGGCCAATCTTGCCAGCCACAACGCAGGCGTGACCGTCGCGATCATTGGCATCTCAAATCGCGTTGGACAATTACGCCAACTGTTTTCACTCAATGAAGACCGGGAAACTGTTCTAAAGGAGGCTGCCAACATCAATGCTTATTTGGTCGCCACGCCCAACATCATTGTGAAAAAGGCGAGCAAACCCCTGACCGGCGTCGCAGATATGAGCTTTGGCAACAAACCCGTGGATGGCGGCAACCTGCTCATGAGTTTGGATGAGATGCGGGCGCTTGGCCTGACAGATGCGCAGCGCGCGCGGTTTATTCGCCGCATCCATGGCTCGGCCGAGTTTATTCAAGGGAAGCAGCGTTATTGCCTTTGGATTGAGGATAGACACCTGGATGAAGCTATGAATATCAAGGATATTCGGAGGCGTGTCGAGGGCGTTCGGGCTGTGCGTTTGGCAAGTCGGGACAAAAGTGCGAACGACATGGCCAGGCGCGCGCATCAGATGCGTGAAATGCACATTGGCGAGAAACAGACAATTGTGGTGCCCAGCGTTTCTTCAGAGAGCCGGGACTACCTTCCTGTTGGGGTGATCGATTCACGATCAACGGTCACCAACCTTGCCTTCGCCCTTTACGATGCCCCGCTCTGGAACATGGCGCTCATCGCCTCCCGTATCCATCTGGTCTGGATCGCCACCGTCTGCGGCCAGTTGGAAACCAGGTTGCGCTACTCCAACACCCTTGGCTGGAACACCTTCCCGGTCCCCGGGCTGACCGAAAAGAACAGGGCTGATCTGACAGCTTGCGCCGAAGACATCCTGCTGGCCCGCGAGGCGCATTTCCCCGCCACCATCGCCGGTCTCTACAAACCCGGCGCCATGCCCGAAAACCTGCGCGCCGCCCATGACCGCAACGACGAAACCCTTGAACGCATCTACATCGGCCGCCGCTTCAAGAACGATACCGAACGCCTCGAAAAGCTCTTCGAGCTTTACACCCGCATGACCAAGAAGGGGGCGGCATGAGTTCACTGACCGCCATCGAGAAGCGATATTTTGAAAGCCTTCTTGCCATGGACAGAGGGTATGTTCTCGACTATTCAGACAAGACCTTCGGCGAGTTTTTCGATCGCCACGGCTTCGATATTCATGACCCGAAGTATCAGGCCCATGGAACTTCGAAGGCCAACAAAATGCGTTCGTTTCGGGAACAAGAAGCCGACGCTGCGGTTGCGAAAATCTTAGTTGAAATGATGGATTTGTATGAGGCCGACGGTGAGCTTAATGGACGTCAGATTGATCGACCAGTTCTCAAAAAGGCACGGCTCATCTCTGATCGGCTACTAGGGAAGCGAGCCAAGACGGCAGAGGCGCCAAACGAGGAAAGCTTCCTCGACCGAGAGTTTTCGATTCCAGACATCGGAAAATTGCCTATAGACGCACGGGTCGTTCCGATCATCGAAGCAAGATTGAATGAGGCGCGGACGGCGATTAAGGCTGGTGCGAGCCTATCAGTGATATTTTTATGCGGTAGCGTGTTAGAGGCCGTTCTCCTTGGGGCTGCGCAGAAAAACCCGGCATGTTTCAACAAGGCGAAATCAAGTCCACGCTCGGATGCTGGAGATGTACGCAAGTTCGATGAGTGGTCGCTTGCGCAGTTCATAGAGGTTGCCTGTGAGGTTGGGTTGCTGAAGCCCGATGTGAAGAAGCTTGGTCACGGACTGCGAGACTTCCGCAACTACATCCACCCTCGTCAACAACTGGATTCTGGATTTTCCCCAGACCAACATACCGCGAAACTATGCTTCCAGGTGCTGAAGGCGGCACTCGCAGACGTTGCGGGCGAGAGATGAAAGCAATGAATAATAGAAATTTGAAAGTCGCGATAAATGGTTAACAAGAAGTCTGTTCCCTCCGTTTCCGTCACCTATGCCCGGAACGGCAACTCCACCAAGTTGAACGAGCTTGGCATGCGCCCGATGCAGGAGCGCGCCTATGAGAAGCGGGGCGAGCAATATCTTCTCATCAAGTCACCGCCAGCATCCGGCAAGAGCCGTGCGCTCATGTTCATCGCGCTCGACAAGCTGCATAATCAGGGCTTGCAGCAGGCGATTATTACCGTTCCTGAAAAGTCTATTGGATCGAGTTTTGCCGACGAGCCTTTAAGGAAATTTGGTTTTTGGGCTGACTGGGAGGTCGAGCCTCAATGGAATCTTTGCAATGCCCCTGGCACCGAAGGCAGTAAAGCGGACTCGGTTGGCGCGTTTCTAAAGAGCGACGCAAAGGTTTTGGTTTG
Organism: uncultured Parasphingorhabdus sp.; assembly: GCA_951813595.1. GTDB lineage: Bacteria > Pseudomonadota > Alphaproteobacteria > Sphingomonadales > Sphingomonadaceae > Parasphingorhabdus. The sequence continues at coordinate 1,184,134 of CATOTQ010000001.1, forward strand.
TCCGCACGCCACCTTCCGCAATGCGGTCGAGAAGTTTGGCGTTGAGGCATTCGACAATCGGCTGATCGCGGTGGACGAGTTCCACCACGTCTCCGCCAACCCCGGGAACAAGCTTGGCGCGCAGCTTGCCGAGCTGATCGAGCGCGACAAAGTTCACGTAGTCGCGATGACCGGCAGCTATTTCCGTGGCGATGCCGAGCCGGTGCTGATGCCCCATGACGAGGCGAGGTTCGATACCGTCACCTACACCTATTACGAGCAGTTGAACGGCTATAAGTGGCTGAAGACGCTCGATATCGGATATTTCTTTTACTCAGGCTCCTATGCCGATGACATCCTGAAGGTTCTCGACCCCGACGAGAAAACCATCATTCATATCCCCAGCGTCAATTCGCGCGAGAGCACCAAGGACAAACACCGCGAAGTCGAACACATCATCGACGAGCTGGGCGAATGGAAGGGAACTGACCCCAAGACAGGCTTCCAGCTTGTGCATACCTCAGAGGGCAAGGTTCTCAAGATTGCTGACCTTGTCGATGACAGCGATCAAGGCCAGCGGTCCAAAGTGCTCGCAGCGCTCAAAGACCCTGCGCAGAAGAACAACCGCGACAACGTCGATATCATCATCGCCCTTGGCATGGCCAAGGAAGGCTTTGACTGGATTTGGTGCGAGCATGCTCTGACGGTTGGATATCGCGCCAGCCTGACCGAGGTCGTGCAGATCATCGGGCGCGCAACCCGCGATGCCGAAGGCAAGACCCGGGCGCGCTTCACCAACCTGATCGCTGAACCCGATGCGTCGGAGGAGGCAGTAACGGAAGCTGTCAACGACACACTCAAAGCCATCGCTGCCAGCCTCTTGATGGAGCAGGTTCTCGCTCCACGCTTTGAGTTCAAGCCGAAGAAGCCAACCAATGTCGCGACCGAAGGTTTCGACTATGGCGAGGGTGGCTACGATCCCGATGCCTGCAATGTCGGATTCAACGAAGAGCGCGGAACATTCCAAATTGAGATTCAGGGCCTTGCAGAGCCAAAGTCCGAAGAAGCCCAGCGCATTGCGCAGGAAGACCTGAACGAGGTTATTACCGCTTTTGTGCAGGACAAGACCGCCATCGAGCGAGGTTTGTTTGATGAAGAAATGGTGCCTGAAGAGCTAACCCGGGTGCATATGGGCAAGATCATCAAGGACAAATATCCAGAGCTTGACGACCACGATCAGGAAGCCGTGCGCCAGCACGCCATCGCCGCCCTCAACCTGACGCAGAAGGCCAGGGAAGTTGCTGTAGGAGGAGGCGACCTTGAAAAGGGCAGCACAGCCCTGATTCAAGGCGTGCGGAAATATGCGATGGATGTGCGCGAGCTGGATATTGACCTGATTGACCGCATCAATCCGTTCGGTGAAGCCTATGCCATCCTTGCCAAGGCAATGTCGGAAGAAAGTCTGAAGCAGGTTGCCGCCGTGATTGCAGCAAAGCGCGTTAACCTGACCCCAGAAGAGGCACGTGACCTGGCAAAACGCGCCCTGAAATTCAGGCAGGAGCGCGGACGATTACCTGCGCTCGATTCTGCGGATGCGTGGGAAAAGCACATGGCAGAAGGTGTGGCTTATTTAGCAAGAATGAAAGCCGAGGCTGTCAATGGCTAAGTCACAGTTCACTCATGAAGATGATGCACTTCTTGCCGAATTGGGTGTAGAGGTCGAAGCCAAGAAAGTTGCGGCCCGCACGCCGCGTGAGGAACGCATTATCGCTGGCTTTGAAGAAATCCAGCGCTTTGTGGAAGAACATGGTCGCTCGCCACAGCACGGTGAGGATAACGATATCTTTGAGCGCCTCTATGCAGTGAGGTTAGAACGCATTCGCGATCAAGAAGAATGCCGAAAGCTGGTAGAGCCGTCAGACCGTCAAGGTTTGCTGGATGCACCCGAGACAGAGCAAACCGTCGATGCAGATGAATTGGATGATGACGCACTATTGGCCGAGCTTGGTGTCGAAGCTGAGACTGCCGACATCACCGAACTTCGCCATGTTCGCTCAAACGCTGAAAAACGCGCTGCCGAAGAGATCGCCAATCGGGATAGATGTGAAGACTTCGAGAAATTCCAGCCTCTCTTCGGGCAGGTTCAGACCGAGCTGGGCACCGGATTGCGGGAAACCAGGCCTTTCAAGCGCAAAGCGGAGATCGAGCCCGGCAGGTTCTTTATCCTCGGCGGGCAAAAAGCCTATGTCGCGGAAATGGGAGAGACGTTTTCCAATGAACAGGGGCACAAAGACGCCCGCCTGCGCGTGATCTTCGACAACGGCACCGAAAGCAACATGCTCATGCGCTCCCTTCAACGGGCGCTCTACAAGGATGAAGCTGGCAGGCGGATCAGCGAGCCGACCGCAGGGCCGCTCTTTGCCCACCACACCGCCGATGGCGATGAAGCCAGCGGGACGATTTATGTCCTGAGAAGTAAGTCAGAGCATCCGCAAGTAAAAGAACACCGTGATGTTCTTCATAAGATTGGCGTTACCGGTGGAAATGTTGAGAAACGTATTGCGGGTGCATCAAAAGACCCTACGTTTTTGATGGCAGATGTTGAAATTGTTGCCACTTACGAGCTTTACAATATCAATCGAACCAAGCTTGAAAAGCTTATCCACCGCTTCTTTGAACGCGCCCAGCTAGATATTCAGATCAAAGACCGCTTCGGTCAGCCCGTCGTCCCCCGCGAGTGGTTCCTGGTGCCACTTTTCGTAATAGATGAGCTTGCCGAGAAAATCAAAGACGGGACGATTGGTGACTATTTCTATAACGTTGAAAATGCCGAACTTCAACTTTACTTGAAGGAGAAATAGTGGATGCGAGTTCGTCATTTATCAATAAGAAATTTCCGAGGTATCAGGGAGCTGGATTGGGTTATCCCTGGGCAGAATATCTTGTGCCTGATCGGTCGTGGTGATTCTACCAAATCGACAATACTTGAAGCGCTACGCCGGGCCTTTTATCCCCAGTGGAATCTTTCTTTTGACGACGCAGATTTTCATCTCTGTAACCCAGAAAATTCCATCACGATAGAAGCGGTGCTGGGCGATCTACCAGATGCGTTTCGCGATCTTGAGAAATACGGTCACATACTATGCGGCTGGAATCCTCAAACAAATGTTCGCACCGATGATCCTGGCGACGGCCTAGAAGACGCGCTACGGGTTCGTCTCACTGTCACCAATGAGCTTGAGCCCTCTTGGTCCGTTATCAAAAACAGCGATGATGCGGGTGTGCCATTCAAGGCAACCGACCGTGCCAAGGTTGCAGTTAGCTTGATCGGAGCGGTTTCCGATCGGCACCTCACATGGTCGCGCGGCTCAATCTTGAGCCAGCTCACCGAAACAGAAAACATTTCCTCATCGCTGGCAGGTGCTGCTCGCGCGGCAAAAGCGGCGTTGGAAGCCAGGCGTGTTGAGGATTTGGCAGGGTTTGACGAAGTCGCGGGCACCGCCGAGACGACCGCGCGTACGCTTGGTGTTAACGTGGCCGCGTCATACAAGGCGCATCTCGACACCGACGCGATCAACGTGCGGATGGCAGGTCTTACCCTGCATGATGGTGACATGCCGTTGCGACAGCTCGGCCTCGGGTCCAAACGCATGCTGACTACAGGCTTGCAAAAACAGGCGCTCCGTTCGCCCCATATCACGTTATTCGATGAGGTCGAAGTCGGACTTGAGCCTCACCGTATCGCTCGGCTGTTGCAACATCTGAAAGAAGACGGCACGGGGCAGTACTTTCTTACCACTCATTCCCCTGTCGTACTGCGCGAACTGACCGTCGATGACTTGCATATCGTCCATTGCGATGGCGGCCACATCGATGTGGCCGCTGCCAACAAACCAGCGATTGCCAATTCCATCCAAGGCAAAATCCGCACCGGCGCGGAAGCATTCCTCGCTCCCAAAATCGTCGTTTGCGAAGGTGCAACCGAGGTTGGCTTTCTGCGCGGCTTGGACGTTTACTGGGTTACAGAAGAGGAGAAGGACTCTTTTGCTTATCGGGGTATCGGTCTGTTCGATGCGGACGGAGCAAGCAAGATTAAAAAGATTGCCGAGGGCCTAAAGGCGCTGGGCTATGACGTATCTATTTTAGCCGATTCCGATGAGCCTGTTCAGTTTTCCGATGCGCACGCGCAGGAACTGCGCAATGCAGGCATTACCGTCGTCAAATGGGACGGCGCGCTGTCCATAGAAGAACGCATGTTTGCGGATCTTCCGTGGGGCGGCATCATGGCCTCGTTTGAGGCGGCGCGGGCCATTTGGAATGATGATGATCGTCTCCTAGACCAAGTGCAGACCCAGTTCGGTCAAGGTTTTGATCGCAATTATGAGACATGGGCGGACACGACTCCATTGCGTACCGCGATGGGTAAAGCGGCCAAAGCCAGTGGCTGGTTCAAGCGGCAAAGCTGGGGACGCGAATGGGCAGCCGCGATTTCTAGCCATCTGACAGAGGATGCAATCCGTGAAAGCGATCTGGTCCGGCAGCTTACCGGCTTGCGGGACTGGATCGACAATGTGTGAGCTTGTCCGCCATCCTTGCGGCCCATCAGGGTGCCGGCTTTGTCGTCGCGCCTGCCGGGTTCGGTAAGACCTACCTTATCGCAGAGGCCACCGCCCGAAGCGCTGGACGGCAACTGATCCTGACGCACACCTATGCAGGTGTGAATGCTCTGCGGCGAAAGATGTGCGCCCTTGGTGTTAGTGACAGTCTCTACCACATCGACACAATTGCAAGTTGGTCCCTCCGCATCTGTCTGTCTTACTCGCAAACGTCGGGTTTGCAGGAAGAACGTCCAGCCAACAATCAGCAATGGAGTGCTCTGTATGAAGTGTGCACGCGGCTGCTTGATCAAGCGTTTGTTCGTAGACTAGTACGCGCCTCATATGACGGCCTTTATGTTGATGAGTATCAGGACTGTTCGGTCGCCCAACACGGCGTAGTTCTAAAGCTTGCTCGCGACCTCCCGAGCCGGATACTCGGCGATCCGCTGCAAGGCATCTTCGATTTTGACGGTCAGAACCCTGTTGACTGGACACGTGACGTTGAAGGTGGCTTCGAGCGTCTTGGTGTACTCGATACTCCGCACCGCTGGATACAAGCGGGTGCGGACGGCCTTGGCAGATGGCTTCGCGAGGTTCGTACCAACCTTGAGCAAGGCTAGCCCATTGATCTCAACGTAAACCGTCCGGCAACGGTCAAGTTCAGGCAGACAAACGCCGGTCCGGAGGCTCTTATACAATCGCAGGGGAACGCGTGTCGGTATTTTCAGTGTGACCCCACCGATACGGTGATCGCCATCCATAAGGGCAGCCAAGAATACAAGGCCAAGTGTCACAACTTGTCTCGAAACCTTGGAGGCCGATTTTCATCAATCGAAGAGGTCGAAGGAAAAGACCTGTTCTCATTCATTCGGAAAGTTCAGCAGGCGCGTACCGACTCCGCTCGGTTGAAGGAGGCCGTAGAATTCGCCAAAAGGTGCATGACCGCTGTTAAGCAGAATCTTCCTGCGGGCACCGTCCGTGGCGATCATGTGAACATTCAGGCCAACACGCGCAACCCTGAAGCTGCCAGCAAGGCAAATGCCTATCTGGCAGCACCGGGGAGCGCCGCTATGAGCGGCTTCCTGATGGCGCTCAAAGAAACTCAGGGAATAGCAATCTTCCGTGCCGACCTATTCTACCGGGCTTTGGGGGTGCTCGATAAACACGTACTGCACCCGAACCTTTCTCTAGCGGAGGCTGCCGAAAAATATCACGGCGAGTTCCGCTATAAGGGCCGTCCTGTCGCTCGTGGTAAGCTGATCGGCACCACATTGCTGGTCAAAGGATTGGAATTCGATCATGCCATCGTTCTCGACGCAGCATCTCTTTCGAAGAAAGAACTATACGTCGCGCTGACGCGCGGTGCGCGCTCGCTGACAATCATCTCGACTAATTCGGTGCTGAACCCAGGAGCGTGAATGAATAAAGAGAAAACAAAAAAGGCCAAGGCAGATCAGTGGCTGGATAACCTGAAGCAGCTTGTTAATAAGAAGCCTCTCGTTGTGTTCCAATTCAGCGGCGCGGAATGGGAGCGTCTGCGTGAATCGCGGCGCGGTGCCAACGAGTTCACGATCGCTCGGTCGCATGAGCTGTTCGAGAAGGTTCACGTGCCGACCGTATGTCTTGTCATCGGCGATGGTGAAGACGACAGCGAGGTCTATTTTGGGCTGGTCAGTTCACGCAGTGCTGTCACGACGCTGGAATCGCGGATCAAGGTCAAGCGGGCCTCCCATATACAGCCCGCTACAAAATCCGGTATCATGAATCTCGTCACCGACAAGACCCATGTGCGCAATCTTAAAGACCGACTAACTTCCGATGAGTCCGTTATTGCGTTGTCGCCCAAACTGAGTGTTTACATAATCGAGAAGCTGGCGACCATCGACTCGAACCGAGGTGCAATGCGCGCTGCCGTTGCTTCGCTGTCTGCGCCAAAATATTTTCGCAATATGGACGCCATAACTTGCCCGGTTCTGTCATTCCCCAGTGTGGACACAACCGATAAAATCAACACCCAGGCAATCAGGCACGATTCCACAAAAAACAACCAGCGCGTTCACAAATGTTCCAGAATTTGTCCGATATCACAACCTCGGGCCTCTTGGGCCCAAAACGCGTGGCAACTTTCCAACTGATGATGCCGCAACCAAGCTGATCTATCTGGCGATCCGCAACTTCGAGAAGACTGGCAGGGCCGTCAGAGAATGGGTTGCTGCCCGCAATCAGTTCGCTATCCTATACCCAGACCGGTTCAACAAGTGGGCCGTCAAACTCGCATGGGCTGAGCCTCATACACAGAGTTTCGGATACTCCCGGGTGAAACCCTTAGGTAGTTGTCGTTCCTTTACCAGAGCCAGCATCCATATCTGGGATCAGCCTCCCCGCTCCAAGATCGTCCAATGCTTGAAGTCGCTCATGAAATTTTTCCTCCGCAAGCATCTGGTCTCGATATAATTTGCGCAGGTGATCTTCAGCGGATTGTGCACCCTTTTTATTGTTACAAGTTAGACATGCAGCAACTATATTTCTATACCCACTGTCGCCTTCAGGACGAGATACGACATGCTCCATAACGGAGTTATTTTGATCAAGTTTTATGAAGCAATAGAAGCATCTGCTATCTTCTCGAATAAGTATCGCCTTTCTCCCAACAGGATCGACGAAAAAATCTATATCTTCAATTCCTGGTTATTCAGGAGCTTCTTCGACAATCCGATAATATTCGGTCTGTGTTGGTAGCTTGACGCGTATTACAGTGCCGCTTCCCGGCTTCCAGACGATATTCCAGCCCTGAAATAGAGAGCGAACCTAGGTCCGGATGAACAATTAAAGCGCGGCCAGATGTCTTACCAATGCCCTGTTCTTCAAATGGGATCAAAGCGCTCAGTCATCCGCATTGTAATCCGCCAAATTTATGTGACCACCGGGTTGCACAGTCGAAATGGCATGTTTGTAAACCAGTTGCGACATCCCTTCCCTTTTGAGGAGAATACAAAACAGGTCATAAGCAGCAATATCTCCCTGCAGCATTACTCCATTGACCAAAAACATCGTCACCGGATCCTCGCTGTCGCTCACGGCTGTCAAAAACACTTCCTGCAACACGCCGTTGCGCATTTTTGCTTTGGTCATTAATTCGGCAAATGGCTCCATGTTCATTTCCTGGGATGGCATGATTGTGGAGATGGCGTGCTTGTAGACAAGTTGCGATTGACCATCCCGGCGCAGCAGAACCGAGAAATTGTCAAACCAGGTTACAATACCCTGCAACTTCACGCCCTTGACCAGAAACATAGCTACAGGCGTTTTTGACTTTCTAAGAGAATTCAGGAAGAGGTCTTGCAAGTTATTTGATTTTTCGGTCATTTTTGACTCCTGTTATTGGCGATACGTTGATCGCAGCAACCAGTTTTGGTCGATTTTTGTGTAGTCACAATTATGTGTCCGCTGATATAAATATTACCTTACCGGTTAAGCTACAACCACCCTGGTGATAGAATTAGTCTACTTCCTTCTTTTTGCGTGCAGCCAGTCCCAGAATTTTCAGCTTTCTGTGCAGAGCGGATCGTTCCATCCCAATGAAATTTGCCGTCTTTGTAATGTTGCCCGAGAAGCGCCTGATTTGAACTTTCAAATATTCGCGTTCGAAACTTTCACGCGCCTCGCGCAAAGGTGAGCCCATAAGCGAAACAACGCCTTGGTCCATGTCCGCACTGTTTCCAAGAATTTCCGGAGGCAGCGTTTCGATTTCAATTCGTTCAAAATTATCCTTTGGCGCCAAGATTATCGTCCGCTCAATAACATTTCTAAGCTGGCGAACATTTCCTGGCCAATCACAGGCCTGCAGCGCGGCCATTGCTTCTTCTGAAATATCCGGCGAGTTCAATCGTTGATCATGGGCAAATCGCGCCGTATAATGTTCAACCAAAGTAGGGATGTCTTCTCGACGACGATTTAAGGGTGGCAGTTCGACAGGTACCACATTTAATCGGTAGAACAGGTCTTCCCTAAACCGTTTTTCAACAATCTCTTCTTCAAGATTTCGCGAGGTTGCCGAAACCACCCGAACATCTACATTTATTTTTTGCGAACCGCCCACCCGAACAAAACTTTGTTCCGTCAAAATTCTCAGAATCTTGCCTTGTGTGTCTAGCGGCATATCTGCCACTTCATCGATGAAGAGCGTACCTCCATGCGCCTCTTCCAAAAGACCTATTTTATCAACCGATCCATTTTTCTCAGTGCCAAATAGCTCTTCTTCGACGCTTTCTGGTGATAACCGAGCTGCACTGATAGTAACAAAAGGAGCATCGGCCCGGTTACTCCAATTATGCATCAATCGAGCGGCAACTTCCTTGCCCACCCCTGCGGGACCGGAAATCAGTAAACGGCTTCCGGTTCCGGCGATCCTTTTCAAAGTGGCTCGTACCGAATTTACTGCCGGGGAGTTTCCGGTTAGCTCGTCTGCAAACCCCACCCTGGCTTTCAAAATTTCATTTTCCCGGCGCAGTCGATCTGTTTCAGTGGCACGAGCGACGAGATGCATCAAATGCCGGGCTTCAAAAGGTTTTTCGATGAAATCAACGGCACCCTGTGAAATAGCGGCGACCGCAGTATCAATATTTCCATGCCCAGAAATTACAATGACCGGCAATCTTGGATCAATTTTTTTGATTTCAGTCAACAATTCCAATCCATCCAAGCGCGAACCGCGGAGCCAAACATCCAGCAACACAAGTGAAGGCTTTCGTTCATTAATCACGTTTAGCGCAGCATCGCTGTCTGCAGCGACCCGCGTATCATACCCCTCATCCTCCAAAACGCCGGATATTAACTCACGGATATCAACTTCATCGTCAACAATCAGAACATCTAAAGCCATGTCTTCCTCTAAATTCTATCAGATTGAGATGCCAAATCCCGATCTGCTTCATCCGTTTGTGGTTTTGCGAAGGCGCGACCCTGCCCTAACCGACTCAATTTGTTCGCATTTAGGATTATGGTCACCCGCGTGCCTCCATTCGGTGCATCAGCGAAACCAATCTCGCCAAAATGCTCCTCCACGATCTTCTTGACAATGGCCAATCCAAGTCCCGTGCCTTTTTCTCGCGTGGTCATATAAGGTTCGACGATACGGTCCCTATCTTTCGGCAAACCAATACCATTGTCATCGAGACGAACTTCGATTTGCTCATCCAGAGCAATAATGCTGAGATTTACCTGGCCTTCATCCAATTTGAAATCAGCGCCTGCCTCAACCTTTTGCTCAATTGCCTCGACGGCATTTTTGACGACATTGGTGAATGCTTGCCCTAGCTGCCGCCGATCACATACGAGATCGATCTGTTCCGGATTTGCTTTGAACTCAAAGGAGACTTTGGGGTGTGCGACATCCTGAAGGAACAATGCCTGCTTAACAATATCAACCAAATTCTCCCGACGAAAAACCGGCTTGGGCATTCGCGCAAAAGATGAGAATTCATCAACAATATTTCTAAGATCGCCAACCTGCCGGACGATCGTATCTGTTAGTTGATTGAATATTGAAGTCCCGTCCTCAATATTTTTTCCAAATCGGCGTTGCAATCGTTCAGCAGCCAATTGAATCGGAGTAAGAGGGTTTTTTATCTCATGGGCAATTCGGCGCGCAACGTCTGACCAAGCTGCTCGCCTTTGATACAAAAGACGCTGTGTAATATCTTCGAAAGTTATAACATGCCCCGTCAGACCAGCAACAATCTTCACTTCTAGCGTTCGAACCTCTGAACCGGAAGAAAACTGTGTAATAGTATTTTCTACCTGTTCATGAAGCAATTCTGCAAATTCCGGAGCAACTTCCGAAATATGTGCATTCAAAAAATCTTCATCTTCTTTTGCCAGTAAAGCCTGCGCGCGGCTGTTATAAAGACTAATATTTCCATTCTGATCCAGACTGATAATGCCAGCGGTGACAGATTCCAAAACAGTTTCAATAAATGCGCGACGGCTTCCCAATTGTTCATTTGCAGTGATCAATGCAGTAGTTTGCGTTTCCAGTCGCTCAGTCATCCGATTAAACGCCCTGCCAAGAGTGCCAATCTCATCTGTTTCAAGCGGCATCGGAACGCGCGTAGCAAGGTCCCCCTCTGTAACCCTTTTCGCCGCATGTACCAAAGCACCTACAGGCCTTACCATTCGGTCAGCCACTTTCAGTGCAACCCAAAGTGCAATTCCGACGATAAGCAGCGACACAAAGAAGAGGGCAATGTTGAATTGCAACTGCAAACTGCGCGAGCGCGTGAATAAATTATCATAATCTTGCAGTACGGCCTGCGCCCGTTCCCATTGGCTGAGTGCGGATATATCTGAATCGCGAGCAGCATAGAGGAAGATTCTGGAATCCAGGTCCAATGCAGTTACTGCTTCAATCTTATCGGCCTTGGCCGTGACTACATAGCTTTCGCCTTCTTCAAGCTTTTCAATAACCGCGTCAGTGATTTTACTTTTTGAATCTCGCTCATCTGGATCAACGGCCGCTGCAGTCCGCGGAACTCCATCATCGCCATATTCGATTATCGCGGACTCATTAAGCTTTCTTGAGAGAATTTGAAAAACATATCCCTCGGCAAATTCAGGGCTGTCAAATCTCGCTTGCTGAAGATAATCCCGAAGATCATTGGCCATAGTGATTGTCTCTTCGCCAACATCTCTTTGATTTTCCTCATAATATCCCCGAGCCAGATCATTGGCATTTTCTAACATCCCCCGAGCTCTATCTGAAAACCAAAATTCAACCCCGTATTGGAACAAAAGCGAAGCAAATATCACGACGAGAAGCATGGGGATGCTGGCAATAAGCGAAAACAACGCCACCAACCTTACATGCAGTCTTCCATTGCTTCCAATAGATGACTGAGAAGCCCTACCCTTTGCGAGACGTCTGCCAAACAGAACAAGCAGAACGATTGCCGGGATTAGATTGGCGAGTAAAAGAGCCGCTGTCAGCGGTGGTGAAATGAAATCAGTAGTATTGGATTGAGAACTCAGTATGAAATACGTGCCCGAAATCACGGCTAGAAGAACAATCAAAGCGACCCATTCGACGCGTTTCATCACAGTGTCATTTTGCGCCATCGCCACAATTTTTCTCGTCCAAGCCGGAGCGCGACGCTCGATCGGATGTTCTGGGACATTCATTGTGTTAACAATATAACAGTTGCGTTGTAAAAAAAACACTATTCTATGTCATTGTTGCATTTAACCGCTCTAAGTCCTCACTCTAGCGTAGTAGCGTTCACAATCCTTATTTTATGACCGTCGGATCAATCCCATATTCTGTCAATTTTTTCCTCAAGGTATTCCGGTTAATGCCAAGCAAATTTGCGGCCTTTATCTGATTGCCAGACACTGAAGTCAAAATAGTTTCTAAAACTGGCCTTTCGAACTGCTCCAATGCCAGACTATAGATTTTTCCATCTGAGTCATTCTGGTTTGCTATCGTTTCAACCAGCGCTTCAACCTCTTTTGCAAAGCTCTGATGTCCCTGTTCATTTTTTTCCGGAATAGCATCTGAACTAAGCAAATCAGAAACTGCTTTGTCGGGAATTACTTCTTCACGAACAGTGACCAACATACGATAAACCAGATTCTTAAGTTCCCTCACATTACCTCGCCATTGATGGCGTTGCAGCAGTGTAATCGCCTGATCAGAAAATTGTTTTTGAGGCAATCCTTCCTTCACCGCCATATTCAGAAAATGACTCAGCAGCGATGGAATATCATCAATACGGTCTCTCAATGGCGGCAACTCAACCGGGACAACATTGATCCGATAGTATAAATCTTCCCGGAATTTCCCCTCTTCAATCAGTCTACCGAAATCCTTGTTGGTGGCTGCTACGATCCGGACATCCAATTTTACCAATTCTTTGCCGCCCACTCGACTGATTTCTCCAGATTGCAAAGCTCGGAGCAACCGAGTCTGTGCATGCATCGGCATATCGCCAATCTCATCAAGAAATAGTGTTCCACCATGGGCCTGCTCAAATTTTCCAGCAGCGGCAGCGACGGCACCCGTAAAAGCACCCTTTTCATGACCAAATAGTTCCGCTTCTATCAATTCTGCAGGAATAGCCGCCATATTCACTGCTACAAATGGACCGTTTTTTCTGTGCCCAAGATGGTGAATTGCCTCGGCGACTAATTCCTTCCCAGTACCGGATTCGCCCAGCACGAGAACAGAAAGATCATTGCTCAACAATCTGGCGATCATGCGATAAACATTTTGCATGGGAGCGCTACGGCCCACCAAAGGCAAGTCATCATCTTCGAATTCTAGCTCGGTTGCGTGATCGGGTTTCTGGCTGATCGCCTGCCGAACCACTTCGATCAATTCGTCCAGATCAAATGGTTTTGGAAAATATTCAAATGCCCCCGTTTCAGAAGCGCGAACAGCCGTATCCAGAGTGTTTCTTGCCGATATTACGATGATCGGAATCTCAGGGCTAATCGCCTTGACTGCACCAAGGGTTTCCAGTCCATCGGCTTCCCCAAGACCTACGTCAGTTATCAAAAGATCAAATTTCTTATTGGAGAGCTGGTGATTGCGTTCATCGACAGAACTGCAGCTGACTATGTTCATCCCTTCGGATTCGAGAGCAGAACAGATTACCTGTGCAACTGAAGGGTCATCTTCAACCAACAATATGTTCGGGTTGCCCATCTGCCTTATCCTTGTTCTGCCATGGGAAGGAAAAGTGTGAATTGCGTCAACCCTGCCTCACGAAGCCGTTCATGTCTTATACGCCCATGCATATCACCAACCAGCTTCTTGACCAGCGCCAAGCCTAACCCCTGTCCTTCTGCTTTGGTTGTTATAAAGGGAGCGAATATATCGTTCTTTAGATTTGGCGGAACGCCCGGACCGTTATCCTGAACGATCACTTCGATTGGCAGTCTGACCGGTTTTTGCGCATCTTTGGTCGAAATCATGCCGCCAAAACTGAATCGCGTAATGACATCCACCTTTGGATGATCTTCCGACTTAACGGCGGCTATGGCGTTGCTCAGCAAATTTGCAAGTATCTGCATCATGGCCTCTGGATCGGCCAGAACATTGGGAAGCGAAGGGTCGAAACTGTCTGATATTTCAACCGGAAGTTGAGATGCTGTCTGAATGGAATCCCGGGCTTGGTCTATAAGAGCATGAATATTTATCGCTTGAACTGTGACGGGCTTGTTCGTTGACAGGCTCTGCATCCGTTCCATCAGATTAGCTATCCGATCCACTTCAGAAATGATCATTCCGGTATGAACCTTGGCTCTATCATCGCTACTCCGGGCTAACAATTGAGCGGCTCCTCGGATTGCCGCCAGCGGGTTCTTAATTTCATGACCCAACACGTCAGGAGCGTTAATACCGAAGTGATTTCCAGTACCATTATCACCGATGGCTTCATCCAGGATCTCGGATTTGGCCTGCAAGCCAACGATCCTCCAATCCGGTGCAGAAGGCAGAATTCCGACGTAGAAATCAACGGGTACTGGATTACCCCGCAAACTTGCCATCACATTATGTGCTGCCAAATTTGCCTGAACATCATGCAAAGTCTCATTCAACCTCGCGCTGTCAAAAGATAAAATGGATTGCAGAGTCTGCGTAATCATTTTTGTGGCACTGGTTCTGAACAGATTTTCTGCCGCTGGATTGACTCTGGTGATCCGGTTTTCGTTATCGATAACCAAGACTGCATCAGGTAGACCAGCCAATATCTGGCCCGCCTCGGGAGCTTTGCTCATCAGGCTGCTTCTTTGGCTAGCCAGGGATCGTAAAATTCGCGAATCATTTGCAGAACGATTTGGGCATCGGTTTCCTTATTCGCCTTGTTTCGAAATTCAGCGGACCCCGGCAGTCCTTTGGTATACCAACCGATATGCTTGCGGGCGACTTTGACTCCCACATCTTCGCCATACAGGACCAGCATATCGCGGTAATGCTCATCTAAAATGGAATATTGAGTCGTAAGATCCGGATCGGACAATCTGTTTTGGGTTGCAAACCAATTCATGACTTGTCCTAGTAGCCATGGTTTTCCATAGGCTCCGCGCCCGATCATGATTCCGTCCGCACCGCTCTGATTTAGCGCTTTTTCAGCATCTTCGATGGAGCAAATATCGCCATTTACGATGACAGGAACGGTAACTGCCTCTTTCACATTCCGGATAAATGTCCAGTCGGCGCTGCCCTTGTACATTTGACAGCGCGTTCTACCATGGACGGTTATCATTTTGGCGCCCAAGTCTTCTGCGATATGTGCAAGTTCTGGCGCATTAAGACTGTGATGGTCCCAACCCATCCGCATTTTGACCGTAACCGGAACATTAACTGCCTCAACCGTTGCCTTGATGAGTGAAGCCGCCAAAGGCAGATCCCGCATAAGCGCCGAGCCTGCATCGCCGTTTACAACCTTTTTGACTGGGCAACCCATATTGATATCAATGATATGCGCGCCGCGATCTTCGTTTAGCTTTGCAGCCTCCGCCATCGCATCTGGGCAGCAACCGGCTAATTGCATGGAGACGGGTTCCTCAATCGGATCCCAGGCGCATTTCTGTAACGACTGCCGGGTTTCGCGGATCATCGCTTGGCTTGCGATCATTTCGGTCACATTTAGCCCCGAGCCAAACCGCCGGACAAGCTTTCGAAAAGGCAAATCAGTGACTCCGGTCATTGGAGCCAGCAATACCGGGCTGTTGATCTCGATATTGTCAATAGAAATGGGGTTGAGCTTCATAACTTTGCCTAAAATTTAGGCAGCCCATAACGAGTTTCTAGAAAACAGGCAAGAATTGCTTCATCGGTAGAACCAGACTAAGCGATACGCAATGGAATCAGGCGGAAAAAACAACAAAAAGATCCACGCGATCATCGTTGCTGCAGGTCGCGGAGAACGATCCGGCTTGGGCCTACCAAAACAGTTCGCAAAAATCCGAGGCAAGGCCATGGTGCGACATAGTGCCGAGGCCTTTTTGAGCCACGATTTGATCGACCAATTGTGGATTGTCGTCGCAGAGGGTCAAGAAGAGTTGTTGTCGAATGTCATGGCTAGTATATCTGAATTCAACATGGTCGTCGGAGGATCAACAAGGCAGGAAAGTGTATCAAACGGCCTGTCGGCAATCGCTGCAAACGGATTTTGTGACCTAGTGCTGGTCCATGATGCGGCACGACCATTTCTGGATCATGAAGTAATCGATCGACTGCTGTGCTCTTTGGATGGGAAAGATGCCGCAATTCCGGTCCTGCCGGTAATTGATACCATCATCGAGGAGGAAACAGGCGAGCTTGGTGGCACATTGAACAGAGATATTCTCCGCCGCGTCCAAACACCTCAGGCGTTTGATTTTAAAAAACTATTTTCCGTCCATCGAACTCAACAGCAAAACCGAAAGGCATCGGATGATTCACAACTGTTCCAAGCAGCAGGACATGTCGTTACATTGGTGCAAGGTGATGAGAAACTTAAGAAATACACGACTATGCGCGATTTTGATGAGGAGAGAAATATTCCGATAATCAGAACCGGCATGGGTTTTGATGTTCATCAACTAGCAGCCGATGAAGAGTTATGGTTGGGTGGGATTAAAATTGAGCATGATCGGGGACTGGTTGGTCATAGCGACGCCGATGTCCTGCTTCACGCGCTCACCGACGCACTGCTTGGCGCAGTCGGAGCGGGCGATATCGGAGATCATTTTCCGCCATCTGATCCGCAATGGCGAGGGGCTTCCTCAAGACAGTTTGTCGAATATGCGACAAAGTTCATCACAGAGATAGGCGGCGCGATAAATAATGTGGATATTACATTGATCTGCGAAAAACCGAAAATCAAGCCGCATCGCAATAAAATCCGGCAAAATATTGCCGATATACTCTACCTGGCTTTGGATCGTGTAAGCTTGAAAGCAACCACGACCGAAGGATTGGGATATACTGGTCGCGGTGAGGGAATCGCCGCACAGGCCATTGCGACAATTTCCATGAATGGAGAAAATTGATGAAAAACTGACTTTGGCAGGTGCCATAATTGCCTTGACGCAAGCCGGTATTGTTCAGGCGCAAGACAACAAACCCTGCATTTCCAAATCACAAGCCCAGGCACTCATTTCTTATGTGCTTCCAAAGGCCGTGGAGGCCAGCCGGTTGAAATGCGCAGCGGCCCTTCCCTCTGCATCCCTTTTACTGGAAGAGAATTCTGAACAGTTGGCGCGATATAACGCCGCATCGGAGGCTGCGTGGCCGGAAGCCAGACAGGCGGTGAACATCTTCGCAGGTGACAAACTGCCTGAGGAAATGGACGATGGCCTAGTTCGTCCGATTGCAGATGCGATGTTTACCCAGCTAATTAGTGAGGAAATCAAACCAAAACATTGTACGACAATCGATAAAATTTACACCGATCTTGCCCCCATGCCATCATCCAATATCGCAAGCCTGACCGTGACGATCATTGAAGCTGCAACCAAAGACGACGAGAAAACTACTTTTCCCATTTGCAAAACACCGAACTGATGCGCTAACGGCGCCGGCCTATGAAAAATCTTCTCCCAAAAGAGATCGTTGATCTCGCTAAAAGGGTCATTGCTGATAATCGCGCGGCAGGCAAACGTATCGCTGTGGCAGAAAGTTGTACTGGCGGAATTGTGGCGGCAGCCTTGACCGAAATCGCCGGTAGCAGCGATGTGTTCGAATGTGGCTTCAATACCTACTCCAATGAAGCCAAACAAAAAATGCTGAGTGTTAGCGATGACTTGCTGGATACATTTGGAGCGGTTTCGATCGCCGTTGCCTGGGAAATGGCAAAAGGTGCGCTTGAAAAATCAGACTGTGATGTTGCCGTGGCAATTACTGGTGTCGCGGGACCGGGTGGCGGAACCGAGAAGAAACCTGTTGGAACCGTTGTCTTCGCCAAGGCTGAAAAAGGCAAAGATCCTGAAGATGTTGTCGCAGACCGCAAGAATTTTGGTGCCGATAAAACGCGCGCAGATATCCGGCTTCAGGCCGCACTAGTCGCGTTGGAGTTACTGCTTCCAGAGGGTGGCGAAAAGCTGGAACCATAGATTTTCTCTGCGCGTGCGACAAAAGCATCGGTCATTTTGTTGAGCGCTTTGGTAAACATTTGCCCAGCCAACTTTTGAAACATCCGGTTTTTGAAAGTAAATTCCACATAGAAATCAACATGACAGCCGCCATCTTGGCGCGGACGAAAACGCCATTCATTGTAAAGCTGTTTTAGCGGACCATCGAGATAGTCGATATCGATTGATTTGTTCGGCGTCTTGATAACCCGAGATGTGAACTGCTCGCGAAGCCTCTTAAAACCAACCAAAACATCTGCCAGCATTTCGGTCTCGCTATCGGAACGAATACGCGTTCCAACCACCCAAGGTAGAAATTCCTGGTATCGCCCTACATCAGCAACCAGCGCGTACATTTGCGATGCACTGAAGGGCAGGTGACGCGTTTCCCTATGCGCGGGCATTGAGCTCCCCTGCCCTCGCCAGTTTTTCATCGCGAGCTTGTCGCATCTTTGCGAAGTCATCACCTGCATGATAGCTGGAACGGGTCAGCGGACTGGATGCGACTAGCAAAAATCCTTTGGCGCGGGCGACGGAGGCATATGCATCAAACACAGACGGTTTAACGAATTCACTGACTTTGACATGCTTGGTGGTGGGTTGAAGATATTGTCCCATGGTCAAGAAGTCGACATCGGCACTTCGCATGTCGTCCATAACCTGGTGTACTTCGAGACGCTCTTCACTCAAACCTAGCATGATACCCGATTTGGTGAAGATCGAAGGATCCTGGCGTTTTACACTCTCGAGAAGTCGAAGTGATGCGTAGTAACGGGCTCCGGGACGAATTGTTGGATAAAGCCGCGGAACGGTTTCCAGATTGTGGTTATAAACATCGGGCCGCGCTGCGACGATTGCTTCAACTGCCGCATCTGCCTTATTGCGGAAATCAGGTGTCAAAATCTCTATCGTTGTTTCCGGTGTGGTTCTTCGAAGCGCCTCGATAACCTTCACAAACTGGCTAGCACCACCATCGGCGAGATCATCACGATCCACCGACGTGATTACGATGTGCTCCAAACCAAGTTTTGCAGCCGCATCAGCTGTATGCTGAGGTTCCAATACATCAACCGGCATCGGCATTCCGGTCTTCACGTTACAAAATGCGCAGGCCCGCGTGCAGACATCGCCCAATATCATCACCGTTGCGTGCTTTTTGGTCCAGCATTCGCCAATATTCGGACAGGCAGCTTCTTCGCAAACCGTATTGAGCTTATGCTCGCGCATTAGTTTCCGGGTTTCTTCAAAGCCCTTGCCCATTGGCGCCTTCACACGAATCCAGTCCGGCTTTCGCATACGTTCCGGACGCGGTTCAGGCGGGGTAATCTTGGTGATTTCGTTCATTTCTATTAAATAGGACACAAAAACCTATGTTGCTACCCTTTATGTCAGTGCTATTGACCCATGCATGACAAAATTCACTGATCTTATCGACGGCTACCGCCGTTTCCGCAACAATGACTGGCAAACTCAACGGGATCGCTGGGATGAGCTTAAAGAAGGGCAAAGCCCGAAGGTGATGATCATCGCGTGTTCCGACAGCCGCGTTGATCCAACCCAGATTTTTGACACCAACCCAGGTGAGACGTTCATTGTTCGCAATGTCGCTGCGATGGTCCCTCCCTATGAAACGACTCCCGGACAACATGACGTATCGGCCGCGCTCGAATTTGCGGTGCAGTTCCTGAAAGTTGAGGAAGTGGTTGTCATGGGCCATGGCAGTTGTGGCGGATGTGCTGCGGCGCTTTCCCAACAGATGAAGAATATGTCCCATGGTGAAGGCGGATTTATTGCCGACTGGATCACGCTGCTCGACGACGCGCGCGCAAAAGTCGTTCAAAGCCATGATGATATTGGCGGCGATGCAGCGCAACTGGCAATGGAACATGAAGGTGTCCGAACCAGCATATCCAATTTACGTACCTTTCCTTTCATTCAGGAAAAAGAGGCCGATGGCACTATCAAACTGATTGGTGCCTGGTTTGCCATTTCGGAAGGTAAGCTGCATGTGCTGGACGATGCCTCCGGTGAATTTTCGGCTGTTGAATGAATTCTGCAAAAGAAGAAGCCTATCTCAATGATTTAGACTTCGCGCTTGAGAAATCGTGGGAGCTGCTGCGCGAAGGCAAAAGGGACCGCAATTCGCCTCTGCATACGCTCGCAGTCGGAACCGTTGATCAGAATGGCAAACCAAGCCAGCGGATCATGGTTCTCCGAGAAGTAGACCGCAAAAGCCGCCTCCTACGTTTCAACACAGATGCCCGCGTGCCCAAAGTTGCCGATATGGCGATGGCGGACCGGTTTCGGTGCTCTGCTATCACTCCGAAGCGAAGATACAGCTCCGTCTGTCTGGGACAGCTAGAATAGAAACTGATACTCCTGCAACGGATGAAGCCTGGGACCGTGCATCCCTTTATGGCAAGCGCTGCTATCTCGCCGATCCCGAACCCGGAACCGAAGTTAGTGCACCGAGTTCCGGTCTTGATCCGAAAATCGAGGGTCGGAAACCGGGTGAAAGAGAGGTTGCTCCCGCTCGAGCCAATTTTGCAGTTCTGCTCGTTGAGATTGAGCGTATAGAATGGCTTTATCTCGCTCATACCGGCCATCGCCGCGCAGAATTTTTCTGGATTAGCAATTCCAACGGGTGGGATGCGTTTTGGCTGATTCCCTAAATGTTCAGATTAGTCGGACTTTTGCTGACGAAGTTTACAATGTAGACAGGGTCAAAGACCTGAATATTTCGGCTTCCTAAAGGTGATCATATTTGTTGCATGAACCGCATTTCGATTGCCGTTCGGGTGATTTTGAACCATCCATGTCAAAGAGCCAAAGCAAGCTTACGAATCCAGCGCAATGTAGGAAAGAACAGATTTCTGCTTGAACCCCCTGCCCGCGCAGTCCATCTGTCTTGCCATGAAAAACAACGATAATATCGCGCTACTCATTGACGCGGACAATGCCAGCCATAACGGCATCGATCCGGTACTTACCGCACTCGCGGAACTCGGCACAGTCAACATCCGCCGCGCTTATGGCAACTGGCGCAAACAGGCGCTGAAGGGCTGGGTTGACCGGCTGCACAAATATGGCATCGAACCACAACAGCAATTCGACATAACCCGCGGCAAGAACGCGACCGATATGAAGATGACGGTGGATGCGATGGACCTGCTGTTCGGCGGCCGGGTTAGCGGCTTTGGCATCATGAGCAGCGACAGCGACTTCATGCCGCTAGCAATGCGCCTCCGTCAGGATGGATTGCCCGTTTACGGCTTCGGTAGCGCCAAGACGCCAGAAGGTTTCCGAGAAGCCTGTACGCGCTTCATTGACGTCGATGCAATGATCAAGGCAGCGAAGAACGATAGCAGCACATCCGAAACCGGCGATGATCTCGTAAAACTGCTGGTCGACGCCTATCAGGCCAGCAAGCGCGATCAGGACGGCTTTGCGAGCCTGAGCGAGGTCGGGCGACGAGCCGGGAACCGCTCCAGTTACGATACGCGTAGTTACGGTTATGCCACTTTGTCTGAGATGTTTGAAAGTGTGCCGAATTTTGAAGCAAAGCGCGACAAGAATGGGCAGTTATTTGTTAAGCGGTTGCGGTAAATCACTACGCCATACCTCCGTTGCGTTAAGATAGGTACAGCGCTACAGAATTCCTGTTTTTGGCAATATCAGAAGGTTTTTCCTTGAAATCGATACATTCGTTGCTGGCTCTTGCAGCCATCGCCTTACCGATATCCTCAGCAAATGCCGAAGTCATTTTTGGTCCGCGCGTTTCCTACTATTTTGACAATAGCAACCTTCGGGTCAGCGATTTGGGACGAAATATTGGCGAAACGGCCATTGTCGATATTAGATTTGATGAAAAAGGCGCGTCAGGTTTTTTTCCATATCCATCCACCTGAAAACGCAAACAGCTTCTCTGACGGTGACAAAACGCTCTATCGGAGTTTATATTTTGAGGGTCGAGAAGACACGATTCCTTCATTTCTGGGAGGAAGCAATGGGAGCTTCAATGTTCTCCGACCAAACGGTAGTAATTCAGCCCCAAGACCTGTACAATTGCAGGGTAGAAACTTCTTCGGAGCACGTTAAAGGAGCACGTTAAATGAGAGCAACTTATAGAATTCTGTCGATACTTGGCTTAACGCTAATTTCAAGCTGCATGATGCAACCGTTGGATAAAGGTCAAATTAAAAAGCCGCTTAGTACAAGCGAAGCTTTTGAAAAGCGAGTGGAGCTTGATGGAAATATTGTATCTGTAACCGGTTATTTGAGGTTGGGATATTTTAAAAAGCGTCTATTCTTGTCAGGGATGACGGAAACTGAAAGAAAAAGAAATTGTCGAGATAGGAAATGTGTACCAAGCATTTGGATGAGGCGTAAGAGTATAAGGGGTGTTAATTTAGATCAATTTGTGGGCAAAAAAGTTATTGTTAAAGGTGTGTTTAGGCATGGTTATAGTAGGTTTATCAACATACATGATCCTGACGATGCCTTTAGAGTTTATAATGGCCCTTTTGAAAAAGTTATTAGCATTGATTTGGCAGTGAAATAGAACTTTGCTCGATGGATTGCGGTAACAATTTGCTAAACACACAAATTGACATTCATCTAATGTCCTGTCTCCTCCGATTTGTGCTTCCCGGCCGACATCGCTAAGCGCGCCCGACACGCGCACGGACAATACCTATCAATATTTTGATGGTGCGGTGCAGGCGACGATCCGGCATGACAATAATACCGGTTCGGGCTCCAACCCTGTGTATCAGACCACCTTCACTTATGATCAGCGCGGTTCTTTAACCCGGGCCTATGTGGCCAATCACTCCTCAATCCTTTTAATATCCTCGCCGATATGCGGGGTGGTGCGGCCACAAGCGCAATTGCTCCAGCCCATCGTAACCGCATCGGCAGAGATCACGCCGCCCCAGTAGCTTTGTGCGGCCAGATCCATAAAGGCCGCTCGCCCGCGCTGTATGCCCTCGCGCGGTTTTACCTCGCCCGTCTCTTCCTCCAACACATAGGGGATGATCCAGGGCGGCACATGATAGCGGCCATTTTCGCAGGCATAGAGCCCGCTCGACAGCTCTGTCATTCCGTAAAACTGCCAATAGCGCTGCACACCGGTAAAGCGGCGCAGCACCGCTTCTTCATCCCCCGCCGGACTTAGCCCCTTAAAGCCGCCAAAACTGGCCACCACACTACCGGGGGCAAAGGCATCTTCCATGCCGCGTTCCAACCCCGCTTTGGCCAGCGCATAGAGCAAGACCGGCCCGCCTGCGAAAAAGATTTTCCGTCCCTTAAGCTTGCCGTCAATTGCGTCCAGCAAATCCTCGTTGCGCTGATGGTGCGTTTTCTGCATCGCCATTGATTGCTCCAGCATGGGGCGGACATAGTCGCTCGGCGTCGGGCTCAAAAATCGTCCATCAACCTTGGCATTTTCAGCCTGAATCAGGAAAGACTGAAAATCCGCACTCATATTCATCGTGAGGAGTGGGAAGAAATCCTCCTCTGAGCTGGCAAAGCCTTCACAGAAAAGCTGTCCGGCCTGCAATGCCGCAGCGCGTCCGCTGGCATAGCTGGGCCAGACGATCGCATAGTCGGGTTTGTTGGGGTGGAAAGCAACCGGCGCTGCCAATTCACCCATTGCCATTTGCGCATGTTTTTTGAAAGCTTCGCGCTCTTCTTTGCCGCGCGGATGAAAGGACAGACGACCGGTCGTGCCAGAGCTGTGCAAAGGGCTGAGTTCCGTCTGCTTTTCTAGCGCCTCCATCCAGTCATCGATGCAGTCAAAATCCTCTGCCATCACGGCCGAAAGATCGTGCATTGTAAAGTTGTTTAACCACTGTGTTAGCGCCGGAAAGTCATGTTCCGCCAGCGCCTCTTCGGAATAGCTTTTATAGATGCTGTGATGAAAGGACAGCGCCGGTGCTTGTTCTATGGAGTCGATTGTCGAAATGCCGCGTTGTTCGCTCAAGGCTTGTAGTGGCGGCAGCGTCTTGACCATCGCCGCAAAGCGCGTCTGCAAAGCACTGAGCTGCAACTCCTCCATTTCTGCATAGGATATGTGGTGTGCTTTATGCGAACTAAAGCCAAAAAAATCAGCGGGATCATCGGCAAGATTGTTTGTCATGTGACGGCTCTGCTCTCCTACATTGTTTTTGTGATTCTGATGGTTATTCACTATGGTGACTGTTTACTAAACGCCCCAAATTTCGTTACGTTTTCACTCGTCCACCCGCTGAATATCCTCTCCAATATGCGGTGTTGTCCGGCCGCAGGCACATGTGAGAAAACTCAGCTCGACATTGTCCGCGCTGTTCATCCCGCCCCAATGGCTGTGTGCGGTCAGATCAAAGAAACCGGCGATACCGCGCTGTGCTCCGGTGCGCTCGCGACAGCGTCCTGTCTCTGGGTCCATCGCAAATGGAATGATCCAGGGTGGAATGTGATAGCGCCTGTTCTCGCACATCAGGAACGCACTGGTCAGTTCGGTCATGCCGTAAATATAATTTATGTTCTCCACGCCAGTGAATTGCTTGATCTTTGCCTCTTCATCGCCAACGGGCGAAAGGCCCTTAAATCCGCCGAAGGTGATGACCATGCTGCCCGGCCCGAGGACATTTTCCATGCCGCGCGCTAGCGCTGCTCTTGCCAATCCGTATAAGACCACCGGGCCACCGCTCAGCACAATTTTGCGGTCTTTCCATTCGCCCGCTATCCGTTCGAGCATAGCATTGGTCCGCTCCTCATTGTTGTTTTTCAAAATGTCTGCTTGATCAATGGCCGCTTTGACATATTCATTCGGCAAGTCGACATATTGTGTGCCCGCTTGCTGTGCTTCCTGCATCTGCATAAGATAAAGCTGATAATCTGCGCTCAACCGGTTTTGGATCAGCGGGTAATAGTCGTCCTGTGACGCGCAATAGGCATCGCGAAACATTGTACCCAACGTCAGCACGCCCGAATAGCCGCCGGTATAGGAGGGCCATATGACGCAATAGTCAGGATTGTCAGGATGAAATGCGTGGGGTTTTGCCATCTCACCCATCACAAATTTTGCATGTGCGACAGAAAATGCCTGTTCCTGTTTTCCCCGCGCCATGAAAGAAAACAACCCTGTTGTACCCGAGCTATGCAGCACATGCATATTGGTTTTGGTGTTCATTGTCTCCAGCCATGCATCGATGGTTGGAAAGTTGCTCTTCGCAATCGGTGTCAAATCATTCGTGGTAAAATCGTTCAGCCAACGGCTTAGCTCAGGGAAATTGCAGCGGAATAAAAATTTGGGTGGGTAGCTTTTATAGATGCTGTGATGAAAAGAGAGGGTGGAAAGCTGTTCCAGTGATTCGATCTGTGTAATACCACGTTGTTCCGCCAACGTTTGAAGCGGCGGTAGTCGTTGAACCATCTGTGCAAATCGGTCCTGCGCCGCGTCCAATTGCATCTCTTCCATTTCCTTGAGTCCGCTATGATGCGCCTTGTCGTATCTTCCATCGAAATGGTTAAGCGGATTTCTGGCCAAAGCATTGGGCATATATCGTATCTATCTCCTAAATCAACTTGCATTACTTATCGATTGTTTTCAACAAAATATAATTAGATTTAGGCAGTTCGAGCAACAAGGCCCAATATGTTAAGCCGGTATTTTCATCTGATATCTCCCGACTGGAATACACCCTTTTTTGACTTTCTTTCCATTCTTATGGGTAGGTTAGAGAAACGTTGATCGCCTTGCCGAACCGCATCAAATATTTTTCTTCACTCTTTTTTGAACCTGTCGATCCTATGGAGAAAGATGATGCAACAATATGGCCTTTTCGAACTGTTTAATCGCGACCACCGCGGTTGGCTGGTAAGCCGCTTTTGGCGGCAGGAGCCTGTGCTCAGGTGTGACATTGACCGGGCACTCAAAAATGACCCGGACGCATTGTCGGAACCTATTGTCGCTGCAATAATCGATGCTCAACAGCAAGGAACACTGGCGCGCAAACGGGGCCGTAATCCATGCAGCTTCGGGCAAATGGCAAATATCATGTTGGCACAACAGTCTGTTCAGCGGATTGCGAAGTGGATCAGGCGTAAGCGAAGTAGACGGTTATCTGGCGAGAAAAAGAAGCGGGGCGAGTTATCGCCTACTGCTGAGGCGGCTGAACTTGTGGCGCGAAAATACAAAATGGATTCAGGTACCTCGCTACTGAATCGGATTTCCTTTCAGCGAAAACACTGTCCCTATTTCTGTGACTGAAATTTTCCAATAATTGGCCAATTGGCTGTGGCTCCTCAAACGACAACGGAGCCCCATCATGGCAAAAACTTCAATGCTCGATCACAAAATCGTCGAGCGCGACATTGCGGAACTGAAGCCGCACAAAACAAATGCCCGGACGCATTCTAGCAAGCAAATTGATCAGATTGCGGCGAGCATCGAAAATTTCGGATTTCTCAATCCCGTTCTTGTTGATCGTGATGGCCGCGTTATTGCTGGCCATGGCCGGATTGCAGCGGCGAAAAAGCTTAAGCGAAAAACTGTTCCGACAGTTGCTATTGAAGGCATGAGCGAGGCTGACCGGCGTGCTTATATCATCGCTGACAATCGCTTGGCTGAACTGGCTGGTTGGTATGATGATCTGCTCAAACTTGAATTTGAGTATCAGCTCGAATTCGATTCAAGCTTTAACTTTGAACTCATCGGTTTCAATGAAACGGAAGCCCTCAATCTGCTAGGTGCTGAAGACACCGAAGACGCGGACGATATCATACCTGCCATCGATGAAGATCGTCCGCCAGTGTCTCAGCCTGCTGATCTCTGGTTGTTGGGTGAACAGCGCCTTTTCTGCGGCGATGCCAGGGAAACGAACGCCTATGAGCAACTCATGGGCGGGGAAGTTGCGCAGATGGTGTTTACAGATCCGCCTTACAATGTGCCGATTGACTGTCATGTCTGCGGCCTTGGTAGGGTTAAACATGACGAATTTGCGATGGCGGCTGGCGAAATGTCCACCGAGCAGTTTACCTGCCTTTTGTCGGATGTGTTTAAAAAGCTGATAGCCTATAGCTGCGATGGCTCAATCCATTACCTCTGCATGGATTGGAGACATATGGAAGAAATTCTCGCTGCTGGAAACGCCAATTATGAAGAGCTGAAGAACCTTATTGTCTGGAACAAGGATAATGGCGGTATGGGCAGTTTCTATCGTTCAAAGCATGAGCTTGCCTTTGCCTTCAAAAATGGCACTGCCAAACATATCAATAATTTTGGCCTTGGCGATACAGGCAGGTATCGCACAAATGTATGGGACTATCAGGGCGCAAATTCCATGCATGCCGGACGCTCTGAAGAACTTGCCATGCACCCCACTGTAAAACCGGTTCAGATGATCGCTGACGCCATGCTCGATTGTTCCAGGCGCGGCGGCGTTGTTCTGGATTGCTTTTGTGGTTCAGGTTCAACATTGATCGCAACTGAAAAGACGGCTCGCAAGGCGCGTGTCATCGAGATCGACCCTAAATATTGCGATGTCACAATAAAACGTTGGCAGGACTATACGGGTAAACAGGCTATCCACGCTGGCCTTGATCTACCGTTTGACGAGATCGCTTCCGGTTAGCACTTCTACTTTTCTATTTCTGTGATCATTTTTTGCTGGAGATGTTTCTAGCTCAAATTCTCCTGAAACTTATGACGGAGAAATTGATGTCTGTCCCCCGTCATCATTTGATAGACAGATTGCGGTTATGTAGGATGTGAGTGTTTTGGTATCATCGCAGTGACGTAAGGAACGAAGATGAGACCAAAACAGAAAAATTCCAAAGCCTCCGCGGAGCGTGTGAGGATATTCGCCGAGCGACCCGCAAGCAATATAGCGCGGAAGAGACGATACGGATCGTGCTGGAGTGGCTTCGCGGTGATGATACGATAGCGGAACTGTGCCGACGTGAAGGCATTGCCCAGGGTGTTTACTACAAATGGTCAAAGGACTTCATGGAGGCGGGTAAGAAGCGTCTTGCCGGTGATACGGATCGTGCGGCCAATAATGAAGAAGTGACCGAACTTCGCCGTGAAGGGCGCGATCTGAAGGAAGTTGTAGCAGAACTGACTTTGGAGAACCGCCTTCTCAAAAAAAGCATGATCGGGGATGGGGGAGAAGGCGAATGAGATATCCCGCATCCGAGAAGCTGGAGATCATAAAGCTGGTCGAGCGTTCGCATCTGCCTGCCAAACAAACACTGGACAGGCCCGGCATTGCCCGACCAACCTTCTACCGCTGGTATGATCTGTACCAGCGATTTGGCGAAGATGCGCTGGAAGATCGGTGCCCTGGACCGCGCCGTGCGGGGAACCGGATCCCGGATGACATCCATGATCAGATACTGGAAATGGCGCTGGAGCGCACTGATCTATCCCCACGCGAACTGGCGGTGACCTTCACGGACACCAAAGGCTACTTCGTGTCTGAGGCCAGTGGTTACAGGCTCTTGAAGGCCCATGACCTGATAACCAGCCCTGCCTTTATCGTGATGAAGGCCGCCAGCGAGTGCAAGGACAGGACAACCGCCATTAATCAGTTGTGGCGGACAGACTTTACCTACCTGAAGATCATTGGCTGGGGCTGGTATTACCTGTCCACCATCCTCGACGACTTCTCCCGCTCCATCATCTCATGGAAGCTGTGCACCACGATGAAAGCTGAGGATGTCACCGATACACTGGAGTTGGCGTTGACCGCATCTGGCTGTGATCAGGTGCATGTGCTGCATAAACCCCGTCTGCTCAGCGACAATGGTCCCGGTTATGTTGCAGGGGAACTGGCTGAATATCTTGCTGATAAGAATATGCGCCATGTCCGCGGGGGCCGGGACTGTCGGTAGTTTTGTGCGCGGGGTTATATAGATAGAGAAAGAAAGGACTATCATATGACTATCGACAAGGAGTTACTGGATCAGTTGCTGGACGGACGTGATCCACAGGAGTTGTTCGCGAAAGACGGGCTGATTGATGAGTTGAAGAAGGCGCTATCGGAGCGGATGCTTGGTGCTGAACTGGACGATCATCTGGAATCGGGGACGGATGTCGGCACCGGCAACCGGCGCAATGGTACATCGCCCAAGACAATGCTGACCGGCACATCGAAGGTGACGCTGGACATCCCGCGTGATCGCGATGGCACGTTTGATCCGAAGCTGATCGCCAAATATCAGCGCCGGTTCCCGGATTTTGATGCGAAGATTATCTCAATGTACGCACGCGGCATGACGGTACGCGAGATCCGCGGGCACCTGGAGGAGCTATACGGCATTGACGTATCGCCGGATCTGATCTCAACCGTGACGGATGCCGTTCTGGAGACGGTGGCAGAATGGCAAGGCCGCCCGCTTGATGCCTGCTACCCGCTGGTGTTCTTCGATGCCATCAGAGTTAAAATCCGCGATGAAGGCTTTGTGCGCAATAAAGCGGTCTATATTGCTCTGGGCATATTACCCGAGGGAACCAAGGAAATCCTCGGTATCTGGATCGAACAGAGTGAGGGCGCGAAATTCTGGATGCGGGTCATGAACGCGCTGAAGAACCGGGGCATATCCGATATCCTGATCGCCGTTGTTGACGGGCTGAAGGGCTTCCCCGAGGCGATCAATGCCGTGTTCCCGGAGACGGTTGTACAGACCGGCATTGTACACCTGATCAGAAACTCGATGAACTTCGCGTCCTGGAAGGACCGTAAAGCTGTCGCCCAGTCGCTGCGCAGCGTCTATCGCGCGGAGAATGCCGATGCAGGCCTTGCTGCGCTAGACGCCTTCGAGGAAGGGCCATGGGGTCAGAAATACCCATCCATTGCAATGAGCTGGCGCAGGCACTGGCAGCAGGTCATCCCCTTCTTTGCCTTCAGCGCGCCGATCCGCAAAATGATCTACACCACTAACGCAATCGAGGCGCTGAACTCCAAGCTTAGGCGCGCTGTTAGAACACGCGGACACTTCCCTGGTGACGAAGCGGCAATGAAGCTGCTATACCTCGTTCTTAATCATGCGGCCGAGCAATGGAAACGGCCGCCGCGCGAGTGGTTCAAGGCCAAAACTGAGTTCGCCATTATCTTCGGCGAAAGGTTCACAGTCTGATGAACAAAACTGACCTCGCGCACAAAATTACTGACAGTCCCGTTCTCCCATGGTGACCCTGGCTTGATGTAGAGCGTCTTCACGCCGATCCGTTCCAGCCAGTTTCGCACTGCGTGAGCGGTAAACTCAGCTCCATTGTCACTGCGGATATGGGCTGGCGGGCCATGTCTGGCAAATAGGCCGGTCAATACCACCAGTACATCATCGCTGTTCAGTTTACGTTGGACATGGAGCGCCAGGCACTCCCGGCTATGCTCATCAATGACGGTGAGCATCCTGAACGCCTTGCCATCATGGGTGCGCCATCATGGGTGCGATCCATAACGAAATCATAGCTCCAGACATGGCTCCGGACATGGCCGCGATATTGCGGTCTGAGCCTGACGCATGATCCATCGTTAAACCAGAGCCTTCCCCGCTTTGGCTGCTTCTTTGGTATCTTGAGCCCTTCACGCCTCCAGATACGCTCCACTCGCTTGGCATTCACATGCCAGCCGCTGTTACGCAGTAAGCTAGTGATCCGCCGATAGCCATATCTGCCATATATCTGTGCCAGCCGGATGATCTCAGCCGTTAGCGGCTGCTCATCCGGCTTGGTAATGGCTTGTCTGCGCTGAGTGGAACGATGCTGACCAATCACCCTGCAAGCGCGGCGTTCGGAACAACCCAGCGCCGCCTGCACATGATCGACCGCATCTTTGCGGCGCGAAGGGCTCAGTACTTTCCCTCAACGGCCTCCTTCAGGATCAATGCATCCAGTGTCAGATTGGATACTGCCTTGCGAAGCCGCTGATTCTCTTTCTCCAACGCCTTCAAGCGGCGTGCCTGACTTACCTTCAAACCGCCATACTCGCGGCGCCAGCGATAGTAACTCTGCTCTGATACGCCCGGTTCCCGGCATATCGCACCTGTCTTCTCTCCTGTCGCAAGCCGAACCTCAGCCTCCCGGAGCATCCCGATTATCTGTTCTGGCGTATATCTTTTACGTGCCATCTATCTTTCCTTTCTCAAGACAAATAGCCGTATCTCTAACTCTCAAGCCGGAACACTTCTATGGGGGAAGGTCACCCGCTCGACAGCTCTGTCATTCCGTAAAACTGCCAATAGCGCTGCACACCGGTAAAGCGGCACAGCACCGCTTCTTCATCCCCGCTGGCGTCGTCAAGAACACCCACAACGCCTCCACCTTCCAAATAGCGCTCGCAAATGAGAGCAAATGAGAATCGCGAATCGGTTGAGAACAAAATGACGTTCCAAAAGTCTTACAACCAGGTCGCTCTTCGTCCAGCTTCTGTTTACACCTATGTCAACGACTCGAATTTTCCGATGCGGCTGAAATTTTTTTCCAAAAATTTTGTACCCAGCGGAGTGCAGATAACGGATTGAAACTTCGCATCAGAAAATTCGTTCTGCGCGAAATATCGTGCTGGCATTTCTGCAGCAATTCTTCCCGGATTTGTGAGCAAAAACGATGTCTGACTTGTGCTCCGTAATGGGAACTGGGCCTATGTCAAAGCGGAAGGGAGGTACCAAAAAGCAGTTCGCCAGAAAAGGGGCTTGACTCAACAAATTCAGTAATCGTATGAAGAGCAGAACAAAATAACTATTGCTTGTAGGTCAAAATTAAATAAACTTGAAAATATGCAAGGGGTCGCAGAGTCAGGGCAAGCTATTCTATCTTCAACCGAGAGACGGTTGGAGATGGCTTCTCACAATGTCGCTAACGCTTCGACTCCTGGCTTTAAAAAACAAGTTAGTTTCTCAAAGGTTTTGGCAGCGGAACAAAGCGATGCTAATTCCCTCAATATAGAGCGCGCAGCGCAACTTACCCAAGCTGATATGTCGCAGGGAAAGTTGAGAAAAACTGATAATCCACTTGATGTAGCGATTAGCGGAGCGGGTTTTTTTCAAGTCCGGGCTGGTGAGGAATTGTTATATACCCGTCAAGGGCAGTTCCGTCTGATGGAGGACGGAAGTTTGGTCACACCGCAAGGATATGTGCTGCAGGGCGATGGCGGTGACATTATTCTACAGAGTGCGTCTGCAGAAATTTTGGATGACGGCAGGATTCTAGAGGATGGGTTGCCGACATCGCGTATCGCGATATTCGCGCCAGCTGAAGGCGCGGACCTGGATGCGTTAAGTGGCTCGCTCTTTGCTGCACGAAATGACGATTTGGAAATATTGGACACTCCGCTTTTACGACAGGGTTATGTGGAGGGTTCCAATGTTTCGATGACCGATGAAATGGTTGCCATGATGGCTGCCGTCCGGGAAGCGGAAACGGGGTCACGGATCATTCAGGTCTATGATGAATTGTTAGGGAGGGCGCTAAGTACATTTGGTCAAAGATAGTGACATGGAGAGTCGTTTTCTTTGGGTGATTGTGGTGCCCATAAATGGAGGGAGCAAAGCTGTGAATGGAGCCTTTTATATCGGGGCAGTGGGCCTGGATTCTCAACAGCGTGCGCTTGATACGCTGGCGAACAATATTGCGAATATAAACACGCCGACGTTCAAGCGATCGGATATGCGCTTTACTGAAATTATGGCGAGCCGGGTGAACGAGCTTGATGCGCCGCAGTTAAACCGCTCAGAACAAACGGTTCCTGGCGGTGTGGTTTCGGAAGCCGAGTTTCTGCTGTTTGAGCAGGGGCAACTGCAAAGCACGGGTCGTTCAACTGATTTGGCAATCAATGGCCCCGGATTTATTGAGCTACTGGGCCCGTCTGGTCAAACCTATCTGTGGCGAGGTGGTTCTTTGAAAGTGAACAGCGATGGGCAATTGGCCGCATCAAATGGCATGGCGCTGCGAGCATTAATCACTGTACCGAATGATGTCTCTGAAGTTGAGATAAATTCGAGTGGCGAAGTTCGCGGCGTGATTGCAGGTGATCAACAGCCGGTCGACCTAGGACAAATCAGTTTGGTGAGAATTGATCATGCTAGTCAGTTGCAACGATTAGATGGCGGGCTTTACAGTCTGGAAGATGGCGTTCCGATTAAGGAAGCTGTTCCCGGAGAGGACGGGATCGGGTTGCTAGTCCAAGGGTCCATTGAAGGATCCAATGTTGCGCTGAATGAAGAGATGGCTCAAATGATGATCGTTCAGCGTGCATTTGCATCCAATGCGCAACTTCTTCAGGCGGCCGATCAGATGATGGCCATTACCAATAGTCTTCGGCGCTAAGGAGGTTAGGAAGTGAGTGTCGCGTCTTCTTTCATCGCAATATTTGCGTCCAGCGGTTTTTTCACCTTGCTGCCAGCTGATCATATAGACGTAGAAAATGGAAAGCTACGAATGGGGCAGGTGGTTGATTTATCACCGCTGTCGGACAGGATCCGAAGCAAAGTTGCAACAAAAGTCATTGCTGAATTTCCACATTCAGACCGGCAAATCAAGGTGTCTAGTTTGTCGGTCGAAAGGTGGGCAAGGGCCGCCATGCCAAAAATGAAGTTTCACTCAGGTGAAGTGCGAGATTTTTCGGTTGGTTTTGTTGGTGATGCGCGCGCCGGGAAAATGACGGACCAGCAGAACCAAATCTGTTTCAAAACGATCGCGGAAATTTCTCAACATGAGATTATTGAACAAGGGCAACTAGCCGCAACACATTGCCAACGAGCTTCGACGAACTTTCCGGTTTATTTTGATCGCAAAAACAAGTTGATACGAGCGTCCTCGAACCTGCCAAGCGGAACTTTTCTTGGCCGTCTTAGAGGACATCCTAGCAAGGTAACTGACAAAGGCAGCGAACTCCTGTTTCATGCTAAAGCCGCGCTTGTACATATCACACGCAAGGTCGAGGCCTTGCAGCCAGCTATTGCCGGCAAACGGGTATTTGTCAGATCGCAGGACGACAAAATATTCTCGACGATCTATCAATCAGAAGGTGGAACCCAATGACACGAGACTGGAAAAGATATATCCTTGTAAACAGCTCTGTTATAGGGCTTTCATTGAGTGTCGTTCATCCAGTCTCTGCTGAAAATCTATACAAAAAAGATAGTTTTCCAGCGCTGGCATCAGACCAACGGGCGCGCCAAGTTGGGGACCTTGTCACTGTCGTTGTTTACGAGAACTCCAGTACAAGTAATGTTGCGCAGAGCGGAACTAGAAAAAATCAATCTCTAAGCGGTAATATTTTTGGCGGTTCGGTAGATGAATCTGGCGGGTTGTCATTTGGCGGAGGATATACCGGTCAGGCCGAAGAACACAGGAGCGGTCAGATTGTCGCTCAGCTAAGTGTGACGGTCAAAGAAGTGCTATCCAACGGCGATTTTCTGATTGAGGGAAGTCAGAAAATTCAGATGGATAAAGGATACACAAATATCGGTATTAAGGGACGCATTCGCGTCGCCGACTTAACCGCCGATAACCGTGTGTTGTCTTCAAGGATTGCTGACGCCCAGATAAATTATGACGGTAAGGGGTTTGTCGCGCGAGGGGCTAAGCCTGGCCTTATCAGCCAAATTTTTAGCTTTTTGGGGTTGTCATAATGAACTCCGTTAGATCTCTACTTGGTTGTTTGTCGTGCGCTCTTTTTTTTTGCGGGACTAGCTCCAAACGCACTGATCTCCAGTGGATTTGCCAATGAAGTCGCCTTGAAAGATCTTGGCAGAATTCAAGGATGGCGTGAAAATGCATTGGTCGGTTACGGATTAGTGACGGGGTTGGCCGGTTCTGGTGACACTCGGCGCAATGCAGTGACACGCCAAGCGCTTCGCAATGTTCTCAACCGCCTTGGAACCAATATCACAGAAGACCAGATTAGCAGCCGCAACGTCGCCGTGGTTGTGGTCACTGCTAATCTTCCAGCTTCTGCGAATATTGGTGATCGGATTGATGTGATCGTGTCGTCTATTGGTGATGCTCGCAGTTTGGCGGGCGGAACATTGTTGATGACGCCGCTTCAGGGACCAGATCGTTCTGTATATGCACTTGCACAAGGTGGATTGGTCACAGGCGGATACCGTTTCGATGCCAATCTCAATCGTCAACAACGCAATTATCCCACGTCAGCAACGCTGCCCAATGGCGCGACCATTGAACAGGCAGTCAACGCACAGCTTCTCGATGAGCAAAACCGGCTTTCCTATATATTGCGAGAACCAAGTTTTACGACGGCGACACGTGTGGCCGAAACGATCAACGCCAGATTTGGAGGCCAGACGGCGGAGGTTGTTAGTCCGGATGAAATAGCTGTTCAGTTGCGTGGCAACCGGAAACTCATGCCGAGCTTTCTTGCCGAACTAGAAAACTTATTTGTTCAACCGGATGGTTCTTCAAGAATAGTGATCAATGAAAAAACAGGGACGGTGGTTGCGGGCGGGGACGTTCGAATTTCGAGCGTGGTGATTTCTCAAGGCGACATTCAAATATCGGTCAAGTCAGAAAACGAAGGTTTGCAGCCCAGTTTCATTAGTGGTTTTGCAACTGATGCCAGCAGCTTGGTTATCACCAACACAGAGCTGGCCGTTGAAGAAAATGCAAATGATGCGGTATTCAGCTTTCCAAACACGACTGTAGCAAGTTTGGTCGGTGGGCTGCATCGAGCACAAGTCGATACGCGGCGCATGATCAGTATTTTGCAAGCGATTAAGTCGGCTGGTGCGCTGCATGCGGAAATTTTGGTTCAATAAGGGGGAGGATATGGACGCAGTATCATCGGTATTAATTAACAAGGCGCTGGATGGCTTATCCATGCGGATGGCAGCGATCGCAGAAAATGTCGCGAACATGCAAACCGCCGACTACCAGCCCTTACGCGTCTCTTTTGAAGACGCGTTAATGGAAGCAAAAAAGATTGGACCCGAAGCTGTTCAAAATGTGAATCCTCAGTTGGAGCGCAAGCCGATTAGCGAGCAAAACGGTGAGGTTAGAATCGGTATGGAACTGGCTGCCGCGGACGCGACCAGTGCCAGATATGGTGCACTCATCGATATCCTCAACCGGCAGATGCAACTCAGCCGCACCGTTGTGCGCGGGGGGCAATGAAATGCAGGCAATGGAAATAAGCCTATCGGGTCTCGATATTGAATGGCAACGGCTGCAAGTCATTGCTCAAAATTTGGCCAATGTGAACACGAGCAGGACCGCAAATGGCGAAGCTTACCAACCAAAACAACTTGTATCGGGTCCGAAAGTTTCTTTTGAGCAACTGATGGCTGATAAAAACTCCAAGACTCTGTCGGGAGTGGAGGTTTATAATATAGAAACACAGCGGCGCGGAACGCGGCGCGTGCATGAACCTTCCCACCCCCATGCAGATGCCAATGGATTTGTCAGCTATCCTGATATTGATCATGCCGGTGAGATGACCAGCATGATCAAAACCTCGCGGTCCTATGAAGCCAATTTGGTTGCTCTCAATGTCGCAATGCAAATGTATTCACGTGCTCTTGAACTTGGGAGGCAAACATGACGGTAGAAGCGATTGGTGCAGCCAATGCAGTTAGTGCATCTGATCCGGTTATTACAAGTCTGGGCCAGTCCGCTGAACAAATCCCCAAGGCCCCTGAATCCAGTTTCGCCAATGTTTTGGACAGTATGATTGGCGATGTTGAGAACAAGGTCTCCGAAGCAAATGAACTGGTTAGGGAGTTCGCAGTCGACAATAGCGTGCCGGTCCACAAAGTGACCTTTGCTTTGGAAGAAGCGCGTCTTTCGGTTGAAATGATGGTGCAGGTCCGCTCGCGCCTTGTGGAAGGCTATCGTGAAATCATGAACATGCAGATGTAGAGGCACTCGTGGCGTTAAAAGATCAAATTGCCGCTTGGACGGCTGGGCAGAAGATGTTTGCTGTTTCTGGAGTTTTTCTCCTCATTCTTGCTATTCTTGTCGCTATATATTTTGTGTTCTTCCGCGTGTCTTACGATGTCCTTTTTTCGGATTTGAGGCCAGCAGATGCGGCAGCAATTGTCCAAGAACTGGACCAAAGAGAAGTACCCTACCGCCTGGCAGGCGGGGAGACGAGCATACTGGTTCCCAAAGACAAATTAGGTGAGACACGGGTCGCCATTGCAGGATCTGATCTGCCCATCAAAGGTGTGGTCGGATTTGAGTTGTTCAATGAATCTGATATTGGCCTGACGGAATTTGCTCAGAAAATAAACTATCAACGAGCATTACAGGGCGAATTGGTTCGAACCATAACGGCAATGGAAGAAATCGAGAGTGCTCGCGTACATCTCACCATTCCAGAGCGTGCGATTTTTCGAGGTGAACAATCTGCATCAAAGGCAGCGGTGACCCTACATCCCCGACCGGGACGAACTTTGGATCGTTCAAGCGTTGATGGAATTCAAACGCTCGTAGCGTCGGCGGTGAATGATCTGAAGCTATCCAATGTTTCCATACTGGATGCAGGCGGTCGAGTGATTAGCGAGACTTTGCAAACAGAAGAATATATGCCTCCCGAATTGGCCGAGAAACAAGCTTTGGAGCAATATTACAAAGCCAGAATAGTCCAGGCATTGCAAAATTCCGCGCCAGGCCAGAAGATAACTGTTGAAGTGCGTGCAACCAGCGCATCGCAAGGAAATTTCCCGAAGCTGCAGGATGGAGAGGCTGATCTCAATACCTCTCAACAGCTGGATAGCGAGAGAAATTTTCGGTTGTTTGTGAGATTGATTACTTCAACGCCGCTCAATGAAACCGATCAAGAGAGCCTACAGTCGGCGGTGGAACAAGCCATTGCCTTCAACCAATCTCTCGGAGATCGTGTTATATTTAGCAATGTCGTTCCATCTTGGAATGCCGATACGCAGCCAATGGCCAAGGTCTCTGATATTGATCGGTCTGAAACACAGGAATCAGGCAATTCTGAAACAGAGAAACAAGGGTTGATGGTTGGCAATTTTGGTTGGTTGCTGGCGCTCGCTGTTGTTCTGCTTCTGTCTATTTTTGTTTCCTGGCTGTTTCGGAAGAAGAACCTGCTTTCCCAAGAAGAGCGCAAAAACTTCGCAACCCTTCTGCAGTCTAAACTGGCCGGGGAGGGGCAAGCATGAGCACGCAGCCCGATGATGACCTGAGCCAATTAATCGAAGAATTTCAAGTTTTAGGTAAACGTGACCAGAAAGCGATTTTGCTGCAGTTAAACGCAGAAACGCGAGAACGATTACAAAACAAGTTGGACAGTTCAAAGAAAAGCGAGGATGCGGATACAGCGCGTTCTGCAAATGAAGCAAATGACATTGCGCCTTGGCTATTTGCTTGTTTGGATGAGACAAGGCGCAACGATTTTCCGGCATTGCGAACTCGATTTTCAATGACGGCGCAGGCAAAGGATAGTTTGCATAGGGCTTTGTCAGCCAATTCTCCCGATGAGCTTGTTCTTGAAAAAATAGACGCAGTTGTAACGGCAGAAAGCACTGCGCCGGGATCACGCGGTCCAAGCTTAATGGGAAGCCTGACCAATCTGCTTTCTAAGAAATTGAGTATGCTATGAGCGCAGTTCTCAAAAAATCAAATATTAATCGCGAGAATAGTGTCCGACCATTGTTAGAGATACTGGAGGAAGGGGTTTTCGGCGCTGGTTCTATACTCCCTTCACAGAAACCAATGAAAGAAACAGCAGAGCCCGTTGCTGAAAATACCGACCAAAATCCCTTGGAACACGAGGTTGCTTTTAAAAGTTTGGAGCGTGAAAATGAGAAGCTTGTTCTTGCATTAGAGTCCGCAAAAGCAGAGATCGCGTCTGTCAGGGAAAAGGCGCTACAAGACGGCAAAGAACAGGCTGAGAGGCTTGAAAAAGAGCGGTTAGAGGCTTTGAAGAAGGCCCTTTCTGATTGCGGGGGATCAATTGAAAAGCAGATTTCAGAGTTGGAGCCAGTCGCATTAATGGTTGCGCAAACAGCTTTGAATAAGATTTTGGGATCCAATGCCGATACTAAAAATATCGTAGCGAAAGCAATCAAGAACCAGATTAGAACCATCGAAGATAATTGTGTGGTTTCTGTGACGGTCAGCAAATCAGATTTTTCGGATGAAGCGGCTCTGGATGCGCTGTCGAAGCAGCTCGATTGTCCTAAGTTTGAAATTCTAAGTGAGGGTACCCTTGATAGTGGCGCGTGCGAATTGAAGATGAAATTGGGTACTGTCGATATTGGGATTCCAAATCAACTTGCCCAGCTTAACAGTTTGATTTCGAGCATGATTGCGGAGGAACAAACTTGATGCAT
Source organism: uncultured Parasphingorhabdus sp. (assembly GCA_951813595.1). Lineage (GTDB taxonomy): Bacteria > Pseudomonadota > Alphaproteobacteria > Sphingomonadales > Sphingomonadaceae > Parasphingorhabdus. The sequence continues at coordinate 1,223,130 of CATOTQ010000001.1, forward strand.
GCACATCGATTTGTTGCCAATCTTGAGGCGCATGATTTTGTGACAAATTTTGGTTTTGTCAAAAAGGTCGGTAATTCGTTTGTTGAAGCAAACGGGCCGATTTCTGCAATTGGGGATATTTGCTCAATTGAACTCGAATCTGATCATGAAGGGCAGACGGAAAATGAACTGTCCTGCGTAGATGCTGAAGTTGTTGGTATTGAACAAGATTACGTCACCCTAGTCCCTTTCCAGCAGAATGCTCAGATCAGTCCAAATGCGAGGGTAATCTCAAAGCCTTCAAAAAGAGACCAATTGGCTGTCGGAGATGCATTTTCGGGCAGAGCGATTAACGCTCTCGGCGAGCCGATAGACGGAAACGGACCGTTGGTTGCTAACCATTTCTCATCAAAAAAAAGAGGCCGTCTCGATGCCCTGAGCCGCGTATCAAGCCGAACTCCGATGGCAACGGGGATCAAAGCAATAGATACACTACTGACTTTTGCAAAAGGTCAACGGATTGGTGTTTTTGCAGCCGCTGGAGTTGGGAAAACAACTTTGGTCGACCAGTTGTCACGCCAGATAGAAGCGGATCGTGTAATCATTTGTCTGGTGGGGGAGCGCGGCCAAGAAGTGGAGGGTATGTGGCAGACGTGCCAATCCCTTAAAGACAAAGACAGATTCACCTTTGTTGCCTCTACTTCTGATGAAAGTGCGGCGCTGCGAGTGAGAGCGCCTAAATATGCGCTAATGTTGGCTGAGCATTGGCGGGATCAGGGCGAACATGTCTTGCTCGTGATGGACAGCGCGACGCGGCTTGCAATGGCGTTGCGAGAAGTTGGATTGGCGGCCGGTGAACCCCCGACAGTTAGGGCTTATACGCCCAACGTATTTAGCACTTTGCCGTCATTGGTCGAGAAATGCGGTGCCATCAAATCTGGTGGTGCGATTTCCGCTGTTTTAACCATTTTGGCTGAACATGAAGATGTGAATGATCCATTTTGTGAGATGATGAAATCGATACTGGACGGTCATATCGTATTGTCTCGACATCTTTCCGAACAAGGACATTTCCCGGCCATCGACATTGGCCGCAGTATCAGTCGGCAAGCGTCAAAAGTCATGTCTGCGGAACAAAACAAACTGGCTCAAACTGCCAGAAAATCATTGGCTGTTTACGAAGAATCGCGCACCTTCATAGAGAGCGGTGTATACAAAGAAGGGACCAATTCTGAGCTGGACGAAGCCATTGCAATGCGTGGGCGGTTGAACGAATTTTTAGTTCAGAATAGCAGTGAAGCTAACGGGTTCTCCGAGTCTTTTAGCGAGCTTTCCAAAATACTTGGAGGTGCGCAATGAAGATACGGAAAAATGAACTCAACAAGATTCAAAAATTAGTGATGATACGCAAAAATGAAAGCCTGTTGGCCCAAAGCGCGGTGGTTGAGGCGAGGAACTCGGAAGATCGTGCGGAAGCGGTCCATTCAAGGTCACTGAGTGTTCGCGACCGTGCATTTGTCGATTGGGAAAAGTCCTTTCACAGTTCTGATATGGATATCGGTCTTTGCAACATTCGAGCGCAGCAATTGGTCAAGTGCGAAACCCAAGCAGATCGATCAGAAGATTTGCTAAATCTGGCGAAAACCCGGCTCGCGGAAAAGCAATCCCATTGGAAAAAATCAGATCTAAACTTGAAAATTATGGAAAGAATCGAGCGAAAAGCTTCGCGCCGAATTGACCGTAAAACTGATGAACAAAGATTGGAAGAAGTTTCGGACCGTTTTTGTTTGAGGAGCGTCAAATATGGTCAATGACGTTCAGGCAAACAACGGTATAATTTCGACGTCCAGTATCGACACTCAAAACTCGAGTGATAATTTTGAGACCTCATCGAATATCGAAAATTGGTCAAAATCTCATCAGAAATTTGAAGATCAGTTAGCTGTTCTGATCGGAGAGCAAGCTGCGGGCGCTGTCAGCGTGGGAATGTTCAACGAAAAGGGTTTTTTTTGTGCAGTAGGTGCTCACGACGCTCCGGGCTCGTTTGAGCAGAGCCCCAAAGCAAAGGTTCCGTTGTCCGAAGTCTCCAAGCGCCCTGATGCTGAAACCGTCGGCAATAGCCAAACCGATATGGAAGCCTGCCCTGCTTCATCCAAGAAAATAGATGAAATCAGAGCTGGTTTTGCGCCAGAGAATAAGAACGGTATAGGCCGCGTAAACCCAGACCTTAGCGTCTATACAGATCGCCTGCGGCCTGCTCAAAATTCGGTTTCAAATGCTACAGTTCCTGCGCAAATTTCTGCTGAAAGCTTGGTCGCCACAACCAAGATCAATTCTGCGCAGTCGCAGGTTGTACCCTCAAATAGCCGATCAATTCAGTCCGGTGGCTTCGGTTCCACAATAGACCAGTCATCAAAAACAAATTTTGCACAGCATGTTCAGCGGAGTGAGCTTCTCCAGCATAGCAGCAACCTGAGACTGGCTCTCCAGGAAGTCGGCAATGGGATCCGGCTTGTCGCTGAAATTAAAGATATGGGCAGAGCAAAACGTCAAGAAGTGCGCTCGCAATTGCTCTCATTGTTAGCCCAGCATGGAATGGGGAACTACGAACTTTCCCTGAATGGAGAAGTGTTTTCAAACTTAATGACCGAAGAGGTTGAGAAATAACCATGCAAGTTGAATCTATTCCACCAGCAAACCGGCTGCCTCAGGTGAATACAGCACCACCCGTTGGCGTTCAAAGCGAAGCGGATGCAGATAGCGCAACCGATGCTTTCGGCCTCAGTTTTGAATCGTTCTTGCAGATCGTTTTGCAACAATTGACCTTCCAGGACCCACTCGAACCAATGGACAACTTTGAGTTTGTTTCGCAACTGGCACAGTTTTCACAAATTCAACAGACGCAAAGCCTCAATGACAAAATTGATGGGTTGCTGGCTTCGCAATCGACCGTTCAAGCAACAAGTTTATTGGGAAGAACGGTAGACATTCCTACCGGAGCCGCCACCTTGAGTGGTGTGGTCTCGGCTGTCAGTTTTTCAAACGGGGAACCGCGCGTGTCGATTGAAACATCGGATGATCAAACGATCAGTAACATTGCAATATCCAGCATCTCACAGATAAGGGAGGAACAGTAATATGACCTTTGGAGCCATATATACCGGCTTAAGTGGACTAGGTGCCTATTCGGAGGGGCTGCAGACGATAAGCAATAATGTAGCCAATTTGAACACTTCTGGTTTTAAAGCTTCCTCTGTGACTTTCAGTGATCAGTTCAGTAGCTTTAACAACGGTATCAACTTGGTCCATAGCGGCTCATCCAGCGGCGGCGGCGTCAGCATGAATGATTTGCAAATCAATTTTGGGCAAGGCGATTTGCGGCAGACGGACAACGGGCTGGATCTCGGTATTGAAGGTGCCGGATTTTTGGTGCTGCTGGATGGTGATCGCACCCTTTACAAACGGACGGGCAGTTTTGAAGTTTCTGACGATGGTTTCATAAAGTTAAGCGGGACAGATTATCGGCTGGGGGTTCTGAATAGCGCCGGACAAGCTATTGCTCTGAATATTGATGCTCAACGGACCAGTTCTCCAGAAGCGACAACAACGATCAGCTTTGCAGATAATCTTTCCTCAACAGCGACTGAGGCGACTATTAATGACCTGCGTGTATTTGATTCGACTGGCGCCGAACAGACTTGGCAGATCAACTTTGTTCGCGATTTAAACCAGACGGATGACGTGTGGACAGTAACAGTTACCAATGAACAAGGGCGTGAGATTGGCGAAACAGAATTAAGATTTGACCAAGGCATCGTAGACCCTGAAACTGCCCAAATCACAATTACAGATGAGGATGCTGAAGGATTGTCAGTGATCCTTGATTTTTCAGAAAATGTGACATCTTTCTCTTCCGGCGAAGTGTCGACGCTCAGGGCGGCCGAAATAGACGGCAACGGTGTTGGGTCAGTGACCAATATTACCGTAAATGAAACTGGACAAATCGAACTTACTTATTCGAATGAAGAAACGGAAGAATTGGGTGCCGTGGCTATTGCAAATTTTCGGGATCCTCAATCTCTAGAAAGATTGGGTGATGGAATATTTCGGTTTAACGGTAACGGTGAAAAGCGTCTTTTTTCAAGTGAAAGCCCTGAGTCCGGTCGTGTGATCGCCGGAAGATTGGAAGCTTCCAATGTGGATTTATCCGATCAATTTGGCGAACTGATATTGATACAACGTGGATTTCAGGCTTCTTCCCAAATTATCAGCGTTTCGAATGAGATGATCCAACAGTTATTTGGCATCAGGGGGCAAGGTTGACACAGGCCTCTGAAATTTGGCTGCCGGAAGGTGCGTTTGATTTTGCACATTTTGTACAGGAATTTGAATCGGATATCGCCGATTGGAGCAAAAAATGGTTCTCCAATTTCGATTTGAGATTCAAAGAAAAGCACGGCGGTGAGAGCGCGAAGAAATTCGAAACTTCCGTAAAGTTTGAGAAAGTTTGTACAGGTTATGAGTTGGCCATGAACCAGGATACGAGGGAGTATATTGCCTCCCATATTCTGGGGGTCAATTTTGACAAGTTGACCATCCGCACTCAGGAACAGCCGCTGGTGGATGCTGTAGTTGACGAATGCCTGCAAGACTTGAAGCAGGTTGTTCAAAAATATTTCGGATCTGAATCTGATGACGGGGCCGTTGAAGTTGAACGGGATTTGTCAAATGGCAAATATATGCAGTTGGAAACAGCCGAAGATAAAGCATTGTTATATATCCGCTTTTCTATGATGCAACCTTTTCGATATTACCTCTCAAAGCTTCCCCAAACAGGTGAAGAAAAGCCAGCCATCAACCGCTGGATGGCCATACAAGGTGTAGAATTGTCGAGCGGCGCGCACATCGGAGCTTGTCAAATCACCTTAGCTGAGTTGAACGACTTGCAATCGGGCGACGTTATCCAGCTCGATTCAAAATTAAATGATGCGCTAGACTTCACGGTCGGAGGAGCCGTTGTTGCGGATAAAATCGTGAAAATCGAACAAAAGAATGATTCGATACAACTAAAAATTGTAAACTGAGTGAAAAATAGGGCAATAAAATGGAAAACGTTTTGCGCGGAACAAAATTTGGATCAAATGATGAAGATAATTTGATTCAAGACGGATTACTGAATTCAGCTGTTGGTGAAAAGACTAAAAAAACCAAAGCATTTTTAGAAAAATCCGTTGTTAATGACGTTGTTATAACTTTGGACGTTTTATTGGGCGATACCAAAATGAAAGTTTCGGAGTTGATGGCACTTGAGGTAGGATCGACCATCGAGCTGGACGCCAGCTTGAATCAAAAAGCTGCATTGCAATTAAATGGTAATGTCATTGGCCATGGAGAAATTGTGGCAGTCGGTGATAAATTTGGAATTCGCATTACTGAAATTGGCGACTGAGTTTGTGCCAGCATGCTCAAACTTAGAACTATAATATTATGTGCCGGTATGTCGCCGTTTCTGATGGGGCAGGCAGCGGCGCAATCATTGGGTGGCGGGCAAAGTCCCGACGTTTCAATTTGGCGCATAATATTGGCACTACTGATATGCCTAATATTAGCGGGGTTGTTGATCACTCTGCTCTATTTGAAAAATATGCGAAATGTGGACCTGAAATTTCTCCCCAAATTTCTTCCGGCTGGTCGAAATCTTGAAGAGCGGGATATACAGATTCTGGATCAGCGGCGTATCAATACCCAAACAGATATTTGCTTGGTTCGTTGCCGGGATGTTGAGTATCTAATACTTCTCAGCAGCGACACTATTAAAATTCTATCAAAAAAAGCAGCCTTTGATGACTTTTCCAATCGAGAGGATTTGTCATGATCCAATGGATCATAAGGTTATCAGTTGCCGGTCTAGCAATATTTCCAAATTCTGTTGCTTGGGCTTCTGCCGGATCACCACTCGCACTGGACGGGTCAAACGATATTTTGAGATTGGCTTTGGGTTTAGCGTTGCTCGCTATTGTTCCATCCTTGCTAATAAGCATGACCAGCTTTGTTCGAATAGTGATTGTATTGGCAATGGTTCGCCATGCCTTTGGAATGCCGGAAACGCCGCCCAACCAAGTGTTGGTTGGATTGGCTCTGTTCTTGACTATATTCTCGATGGGACCGACTTTTTCCGCTCTCAATGATCAGGCTATTCAGCCTTTTCTAGCCGGAGATGCCGACGTCCAACAGACGTTGGGAGAGGGCACAAAACCTCTTCGTCAATATATGATGCGTCAGGTGCGTGATCAGGACCTTGAGACAATCTATAACATCGCTAATGAACCTTTGCCTACATCTCCAGATGAAGTGGATATTTTGAAACTGACACCAGCCTTTATTCTGAATGAGCTTCGGGTCTCCTTTATGATTGGCTTTGTAATATTGCTGCCATTTTTGTTGATCGATATTGTAGTATCCAGCGTCCTGTTGTCATTGGGTATGATGATGGTGCCGCCAGCTACGATATCATTGCCAATCAAGGTTTTAATGTTTGTTTTGATTGATGGATGGGCTTTGGTCCTGGAGGGTGTGTTGGGGAGTTTCCGATGAAACATACCCCCGCTACAAAAGGCCTTGAACTGGTCAGGAACCCGTTGTGGGAAGAGGCCGCTTGGTGGCGTCATTGCGCAGCGAGAAAAGATGATCGCGCAAGGCAAGCCTTGTTTGAAAAGTACCTGCCTTTGGCAAAAAACATAGCGGCTAGTCAATTTTATCGCAGGCGTTCCGATAATTATGAAATGGCTGATCTGGAGCAATTGGCGATAGAGGCCTTATTGTCATCAATCGACCGTTTCGATCCCATGCGGCGGGTACCGTTTTCTGCCTTTGCGCGACCTCGTATATTGGGTAATATATCTGATGGTGTCGCTAGTATGAGCGAATTGGGACGGCAAGTAAGATTCCACCAAAATCACACTGCTGACCGGATGAAATCTCTGAAAGCAGATTTAGTTGATGATTCCAAAAAATCGATAGATAAGTTGCGGGAGTTAACTGTCGGTCTGGCTTTAGGGATGATGTTGGAGGGAACTGGGCTCTACGTGGATGAGGCACAGTGCGCTTCAGGACCGGATGGATATGAAAGTCTAGTCTGGAAAAACATGACAAAAAAACTGGATTTCGAGATTGATAATTTGCCAGATCCCCATTCCTTTATTGTACGCCAGCATTATCAGAATGAAATCAGTTTTACACAAATTGCCAGGATATTGGATTTAACCAAAGGGCGTGTTTCACAATTGCATCGCAAGGCGATTGAACTTCTGCGCAAAAGAATTGGTAGAATATAAGAAGGATGATTGGATGACTCAATTGTGCGAAGAAGAACATCTGGTTGCATTGATGAAAAAGGTTGAGGCCGATAACACGAGCGATGTTTCCGGAATCGACGATATGATAGATGAGTATCCAAATGACCCGCGCTTGCACTTTTTACGGGGGTCCATATTGGCCAATTCAGAACATCTGGTTGAAGCCCATAGTTCGATGCAAAAAGCTGTTGAACTAGCTCCAGAATTTCACATTGCGCGCTTTCAATTGGGCTTTTTTGAACTTTCTTCGGGTGAGCCGCAAGCGGCACTGGAAAATTGGCAACCGCTGAACGCTTTGCCAGACCGACACTATTTGAAGAGCTTTGTGGTCGGTTTGACGTTTCTTATTCAAGATGAGTTTGAACAATGTGTTTCAAATCTGCGCCGAGGAATTTTGTCAAATCAGGAGAACCCGCCGCTGAATCACGATATGCAACTCATCATAGACAAGTGCAATGACATATTATCGGAAGGTTCCTCGGAAGACAGAGAGGAGAGTATATCCTCCACATCGCTATTGTTGAATCAGTTTTCTGATTCTGACAAACCAAACTGATTGCGAATGTCCCCCGTCATCATTCGATAGACAGATTGCGGTTATGTAGGATGTGAGTGTTTTGGTATCATCGCAGTGACGTAAGGAACGAAGATGAGACCAAAACAGAAAAATTCCAAAGCCTCCGCGGAGCGTGTGAGGATATTCGCCGTCAGACACGCAAGCAATATAGCGCAGAAGAGAAGATACGGATCGTGCTGGAGGGGCTGCGCGGTGACGATATGATCGCCGAGCTGTGTCGCCGTGAAGGCATTGCACAAGGTGTCTATTACAAATGGTCTAAGGACTTCATGGAAACTGGACACCCGCAATAACCTCTGGCATTTGCGGTGGTGATATGATTCAGTGTTTGCATTGAGGGGAGACCATAGATGCATGCACCGAGCCTATTTTCGCTGTCCGGTCACCTGCAGCGTTCAAGTAAGGTCGGCGATCCGCTGGAGGTTCTGGAAGGGACGGTAGATTTCGAGCGGTTCCGCGATCTTCTGACCAGCGGACTTGGCTACAGCGATGGCAAGAAGGGCGGCAGACCTGCGTTTGATCCGGTATCGATGTTCAAGGTGCTGGTGGTGCAGGCCCAGCATAATCTGTCGGATGCGAAGATGGAGTTCATGATCCGTGACCGGCTATCATGGATGCGCTTCTTTGGTTTTGATCCGGGTGGAACCATGCCGGACGAGAACACGATCCGTCACTACCGTACCCTGCTCAGCCAGAGCGGCACGCCTGGAGCCCTGATGAAAGCGTTCGATCAGCAACTGCGCGAGCAGGGCTACCTTGCCATGGGCGGGCAGATTGTGGACGCCACACTGGTACCTGCCCCCAAACAGCGTAACACCGAAGAGGAGAAGGCAGCGATCAAGAAGGGCAGGTCAGCGGGGCAAATCTGGCGGGGCAAACCCAGCAAGGCGCACCAGAAGGATGTTGATGCGCGCTGGACACTCAAGAGCGGCGGCAAGATCCGCTACCGCCCTGATGGAACACCGCTGCCGCAAATCGCAACACCGGAGTTTGGTTACAAGAACCATATCAGCATTGACCGCCAATATGGCTTCATCCGCAAAGCCAGGACTACCTCGGCGGCGGACAGCGACGGGCGACAATTGCGCGATGTGGTGGCTGCAAACAATACTGCGTCTGATGTATGGGCCGATAACGCCTGTCGTTCAAAGAGGAACGAGAAGTGGCTGGCGCGTAACATGATGACAAGCCGCATCCACCGCAGGAAGCCCAAAGGGAAGCCAATGCCTGAACATACATCACGGGCCAATGCGAGAAAGTCATCGGTGCGGGCAAGGGCAGAGCATGTGTTCGCGCATCAAAAAGGGCGCTACGGACTGTTCATCCGCACTATCGGCCTCAAGCGCGCCGAGGCCAAACTCACGCTCGCCAATCTTGCCTGCAACTTCGACCGCCTGATCTTCCACGAGCGACGACTGTGTACAGGATAAGTGCGCCTGAAATCAGCCAAACAGGCTGAAAACACACCGGAAAAGACAAACCACAATGCCGTTCAATTGCGGCCATTGGGCACAGAAGCCACTCAAATCGTCAAATCACACAAAATTGAAGAGGTGTTGCGGGTGTCCAGCTAGAACGAAGCGTCTTGCCGGTGATACGGATCGTGCGGCCAATAATGAAGAAGTGACCGAACTTCGCCGTGAAGGGCGCGATCTGAAGGAAGTTGTAGCAGAACTGACTTTGGAGAACCGCCTTCTCAAAAAAAGCATGATCGGGGATGGGGGAGAAGGCGAATGAGATATCCCGCATCCGAGAAGCTGGAGATCATAAAGCTGGTCGAGCGTTCGCATCTGCCTGCCAAACAAACACTGGACAGGCCCGGCATTGCCCGACCAACCTTCTACCGCTGGTATGATCTGTACCAGCGATTTGGCGAAGATGCGCTGGAAGATCGGTGCCCTGGACCGCGCCGTGCGGGGAACCGGATCCCGGATGACATCCATGATCAGATACTGGAAATGGCGCTGGAGCGCACTGATCTATCCCCACGCGAACTGGCGGTGACCTTCACGGACACCAAAGGCTACTTCGTGTCTGAGGCCAGTGGTTACAGGCTCTTGAAGGCCCATGACCTGATAACCAGCCCTGCCTTTATCGTGATGAAGGCCGCCAGCGAGTGCAAGGACAGGACAACCGCCATTAATCAGTTGTGGCGGACAGACTTTACCTACCTGAAGATCATTGGCTGGGGCTGGTATTACCTGTCCACCATCCTCGACGACTTCTCCCGCTCCATCATCTCATGGAAGCTGTGCACCACGATGAAAGCTGAGGATGTCACCGATACACTGGAGTTGGCGTTGACCGCATCTGGCTGTGATCAGGTGCATGTGCTGCATAAACCCCGTCTGCTCAGCGACAATGGTCCCGGTTATGTTGCAGGGGAACTGGCTGAATATCTTGCTGATAAGAATATGCGCCATGTCCGTGGAGCACCCTTCCACCCGCAAACGCAGGGCAAGATCGAACGTTGGCATCAGACCCTCAAAAACCGTATCCTGCAGGAAAACTATTATCTACCCGGTGACCTGGAGAAACAGGTGGAAGCGTTCGTCGAACATGACAATCACCAGCGCTATCACGAGAGCCTCAGCAACGGAACCCCTGCCGATGCCTGCTTCGGCAGAGCACAAACCATCATCAAACAAAGAGAAAGGATCAAACACAAAACTATCGAACAACGACGCTTGCATCACCAAAGGCAAACAGCGTAATATCAATCAACCAGAGGGTGCCAAACCCTCACCAAAGTGAATGACACATCTGTCTCATTTTATCTGACGACGGACAATTGCGAATTTTTGACCCATGACACGCATAGATAACAACCAGCAGTTGATAGCGATTGTTCGTCAACAACTGGAACGGGCTTCGAAGGCGAAAATCGAACGTACACCGAAAGTAGCGCCCTCGACCTCAAAGGAAGTTACTGGAGCAAAGCGGCTGTCTCAATTGGAAGGCTTTAATGAAGATGAACTCTCGCGTGCTTTGGTGGAGAGTATATTGACAGAAGAATTTGGAGAGGGCCTTATCAATGAAGCTCAGTTTCAGCAGATTGTCGACAAAATTACAAAACAGCTCAAATCCGATGGCGAAAGTGCGAAATTGATTTCTGATACTCTGCTCGAGCTGAAAAACGAAGACTGATCAGTCCTGCCTAAGTTGTAGAAGTTCAGACCTGATCTGACAGTAGCCGTTTTGACGGTGATGATCTGTCAGGTTAGATTTGGTCTACAAATTTTTCCTTCCAGATTTCTTTTCCCTCGATCATAGTTTCAAGGGGTGTTCGTTCCAAGCACATTTTACCCTGATGGGTGCGCGCGGTGTTGTAATGGCTTATCCACTCGTCCAGATCGGCCTGTAGCTGTTCGATGCTTTCATAGAGGTTTTTGCGGAACGTGATCTGATAAAATTCCTTCAGGATAGTCTTGTGGAACCGTTCGCAGATACCATTGGTCTGGGGGTGCTTCACCTTGGTTCTGGTATGATCGATGTCATTGATGGCCAGGAACAGTTGATAATCATGCTTGTCGGCCCGTCCGCAATATTCAGTGCCGCGGTCTGTCATGATCCTGAGCACGGGAAGGTCCTGTTCCTCATAGAAAGGCAGGACCTTGTCATTGAGCATGTCAGCAGCGGTAATCGGCGTTTTGGTGGTGTAACGCTTGGCGTGAGCGACCTTGAGGTGTCGATATAGGTCTGTTGATAGACCCGGCCCACACCCTTGATGGTACCGACATAGAATGTGTCCTGCGACCCCAGATAACCAGGATGGGCAGTTTCTATCTCACCGCAAGCCTCATCATCATGTTTCTTTTTCTCCAACGCCTGCACCTGTGCTTCGGTGAGGATGATCCCATCCTCAGCCACCTTTGCTTCCAGGGCTTTGAGGCGTTTCTTGAAGTTGGCGAGATCATGGCGCAGCCAGATCGAACGGACACCCGATGGTGACACAAACACACCGGCCTTCCTCCGTTCATTCGATGTAGCGGGCCTGTCCATAGGCAGGATAGTCAATCGCAGATTTAAGAACCGCCTGTTCGGTCGCCTCATCGACCCGGTTGACCCGATTGGGCTTACCCCTTGTGCGTTCCAGAAGAGCCTCGACACCGCCTTCATCAACAGCCGATTTATAGCGGTAAAATGTCGCGCGCGAATAGCCCATCACCGGGCAGGCTTTTGATATGTTGCCCCGTTCCTCGGCCAGATTGAGCAATCCGGTTTTGTGTTTGATGATCTTATCTGTATTATTCAACATTGTGGTTTCCTTCTCTTTGGTCGTAGTTTGCACCACCACCAAAACCGGGAACCATCAACTCTTTCAAGAGCCGAACTGTCCTCATTCCAGCAAGCTGGAATGAGGACAGTGTCAGATTAAGTCGAGTCTTCTACCCCTTATCCCTCCATTCATCATGATCAGATTGTCTGATAGAGTCCTGCCGGACGCATCAATTGGTGTTTGCATCGCAATTTCAACAATTCGTTCCGCCTTTTCACTATCGCCTTGTGCCTCCAAGATGAGACTGTTTGCGAGTGCAGCCGAAAAGCATTCGCGATCTAAACGCATCGCTATTTCACAACGTTTTTCCGCGCTCTCCAGTTCCCCCTCAATGACATCCAGTACAGCCAACGAACCGTGGTTTTCAGCGAAATTGTCATCAAGCGACAATGCCTTTTCAAACCTTTCACGGCTGACAGCCCTATCGCCTTTGATAAAGTACGCCCAACCCGCTGCGATCCATGAACCCAAATGATCGCCAAAAAGTTCAGCGCCCTTATCCAAACTACTGAGCGCGCTTTCATGGTCCCCTTGGTTCAAACTGACCAAACCCTGGCCGACCCAAGCCCGAGGATTATCGGGATTGATTTCCAACGCCCTTGCGAATTGTTGTTTCGCTAACTCATTTTGGTGATCGCCGAGGTTGAGTGTGCCCAAAGATGTGAGCGCATCTGGATGTGTTGTTGCTTTTTCCGCACATTCACGCGCTAGGTTGGTATCTTCAAGATCGATTGCCAGAACCGATAAAGCAGCCATAAAGCCCGGGTCATCCGGATGAATGTCTTTCAGCTGTTTTGCTTCTTTCATCGCTTCTTCAAACAGGCCTTTCCCATGTAACATCTGCACTTTGAGTGCTGCTGCCTGCGGTATGGTCGTCGCCATTTCGTCTGAAATTAAGTCCAGGGCTTCATCCCTTTGATTGGCAAGCGCGAAGGACCATGCGAGATTAAATTTCACCGCGTTTGAATCGTTTCCGTCATTGAGCAGATCCTGAAATATTTCCGTTGATTGCGAAAACTTGCCTCGCCGAATAGCGATTACCCCTTGCAGGTTGCGGAGCTGAGCGGTCGCTTCATTGGACGCGGAAAATTTTGCTATTATTTCGGCGGCCTTTTCCAGATTATTGGCCTCGATAGCAGCAGAAGCCGTGTCGTGACAAAGTGATGGATTATCAGGGTCTTGTTCAAGCCATTGGAGTAGTTGATCCAATTGTTCTTCTTGGGCATTTGGAACAGACATAGGAAATTCTCTCAATTATTAACGCAGCAATGAAAGGTTTATCTTATCATGCTTCATATTTGACGACATCAAAGGACTTCAAGTTTATTTTCATTGGCACTTCGTTCACAGATAAAATCGAAAGACGAGGTATGGAACGACGCGTCAGTGTCTTGAGATGCCGTCTCAATTCCGGTCCGCAAAGCAATACTGGGCGCCGACCGTCTTTGTGCATTTTGTCGGTAAGTGGAACGAGTTTCTTGATCAATTGCTCCGCCATTTTAGGTTCAACCACGGAATTGCTTCGCCCATCACTTACAGAAATGTTTGATAAAATCTGATGTTCAAATCTTGGATCTAGGCTGAGGACAGCCAAATCTTCAAAATCTCCTCGTAGATCTTGGCAGATAGCATGTTTCATTCTTTCCCGGACATGCTCTGTCAGTTCAACAATATCCTTCGTGTTTCTGCCGACGTCCACCAATGTTTCGGAGATAAGGTCGATGTTCGCGATCGAAACACTCTCGGTCAGCAAATTTTGCAATACCCTTTGGATGTCTGCAACAGACATAATATTAGGAATGAGATCTTCAATCAGTCCGGCTTGGCGACCGCGAACGCTTTCCAACATCTGCACGACATCATTCCTAGTCAACAGCGTTTCGACCTCGTCTTGCAATACTTCGCCAAGATGAGTCATCAGAACTGTGATGGGGTCTACAAATGTGTATCCTTCAGCAGTTGGCTTGCTTTTCTCTTCCTCTTCGGCCCACACAGCCGGTAGGCCAAAAGCTGGGTCCTTGGCTACAATGCCGGTTATATCTGCTTTCGCGTTTTGACTCCTGACGGCCAGTTCAAGGTCTGTGTAGATTTCTGATTCACCATGGCGGATACCAAATAGGCTGATTTGATATGCATTTTCAGCAAGGCCATCAGATTGTTTTAACTTTACCGCAGGAAAGCCAAAACCGAAGCGCTGATCAAAGTTCTTCCGCAGTGCTGAAATACGCTCAAAGATTATTGGTTCTTGTGACTTCCAATCCTGATGCAATTTTGCGCCCAAAGAAACTTCAATTGGTACAATAGCTTTGTTTTCAGCTTTTTCTTCTTCGGCATTGTCGCCTTTTTGGCTGGTCTCATCAACGGCGGTTTGTGCCTGTTGCCGAATTCTTAGCCAAACTATTCCCAGGAAAGCGACGATCAAGAACACTGGCCATTTAGGCATGCCAGGCAGCATCAACAAAAATATCAGAGCAGTAGTAACAATCAATGGAATGCGAGGAACAGAAGCCAGTTGTTTCAAAACCTCTGTGCTAAGGTCTCGATCAGCTGACGACCGGGTGACAATAATTCCTGTTGCGACTGCAATAATCAATGCAGGCAATTGCGTTGCGATGCCATCTCCGATGGTGAGTAAGGTGAAATGTTGCAGCGCGTCAATCCAACTCATATTCATTTGAACGACACCGACAATCCACCCGGCAATAATGTCGATCAAAAGAATTATGATTCCAGCAATTGCATCGCCTTTTACAAATTTGCTGGCACCGTCCATTGATCCATAGAAGCTTGCTTCCTTTTCCAGTTCCTTGCGGCGAGCAACGGCTTCATTTTGGTCAATAATGCCCATATTGAGGTCTGCATCAATGCTCATTTGCTGGCCAGGCATTGAGTCCAATGTAAATCGGGCTGCCACTTCCGATACCCTTTGCGCCCCTGAAGTGACGACAATATACTGGACGACAACCAGGATGAAGAAAACAACCAGTCCAATGACAAAATTTCCTTGAACGGCATAGGTGCCGATTGAACCGATCACATCCCCTGCATCTGCACCGGTTAATATGAGCCGAGTGGCAGCGACATTGAGCGCAAGTCGATAGAGTGTGGCAACCAGCAAGAGTGAAGGGAATGTCGAAAACTCAACCGGTTTTGCAACATAGAATGTTAGCAACAATATCGTGAGGCCGAGTCCAAAATTGATGATAATAGCCAAGTCCAAAATATAGGGTGGTATCGGCGAAAACAGAATCAACAGGATCAATATGGTCCCGATAACCAAAACAAGATCGCGACTTTGGCCAAATAACTTAGCGAACATTATCAGGACCTTCCTTAGACTGGTTGTCTGCGGCGGATTGGGCCTTCAAATTGCCTCTTTCTCTCAGCGACATATATATCCCTGCCACGTCGTGAAAAAGTCCCTCTGGTACGCCATCGCCAATTCGGCATTGGGCATATAATGCTCTTGCAAGCGGGCGATTCTCAACGATCGCAATCCCATTCAAAAAAGCCTTCTGTTTGATCGACTGCGCAAATATATTGCGTCCTTTGGCGACGACCATTGGTTCGTCCATTTCATTTGCATTATATTGAAGAGCGACCGCGAAATGATGGGGGTTTGTGACTACGACATCTGCGCCGGACACATCACCTGAGCCCCCTTGTTCATTAGCAAAATCGCGGTGCAATTGTTTGCGTTTTTGTTTCATGCGCGGATCGCCTTCACGATCCTTGTTTTCTCTGGTTACTTCGCGTTTGCTCATCCGCATTTGCTTTTTAAATTCCTGACGTGAAATGATTTGATCAATGATTGCAAAGAAGAGAGCGAAAACAATAAAAATGAGAATCAGCCGAAACATGGAGACAGCCATGGCGCTAGCTAGCTTGTCGCCATCTGTCATGCTGATCCGAAATTCGTCTATTGAATAGCGAATGAACAAATAGGCGACCGTTGCATAGACCGCCAGTTTCAAAACATTTTTGATGGTTTCCTTGACCATCTTTATCGAGAATACCCGTTTCAGTCCCTTGGCAGGGTTCAGTTTCTTGAAATCAGGCTTCAACGGCTGAGTGGAAAAAATAAACCCGCGCAATTGCAATAGTTCGAAAAAAACAATGGTGATGATGAGCATACCTGCGAGGAAGAGGAGTGGCGTTGCCAGCGGCCATATCAGTTCGCCCATGATGCCGATCACTTCTAGTGGCTGGCTGTGGCTGTGTAGACGAACTGAAATTGTCTCCTGCATAATACGTGAAAAATCCGACATATATGCGGCGCCAAAGACCAGAAAGAACCCAGTGAAAGCTATAAGGACCGAGAGGAATCCCAAGTCCATTCCGCGTGCGACTTGACCTTTTTCCCGTGCGCGTTTTAGCTTGAATGGGGTTGCTTCCTCCGTTTTATTTTGTTCGGAATTTTCCATATCTCACCCAATCCTGGTCGCAGCATTGAGCGCTTCGCGCATAAGACGTAGAAAAATGGTCCCCCCAACTGCAAAGCTGATGGGTAAAATCAAAAGCAACATAATTGCCTTGGCTTGAAAACCCAGCAGCATGACGTGCATTTGCGGCAAGGTTTTGGACATCATGGCGACCGTTATGTCTGTCAGAAACAATGCAAGCAGAACGACCGCAACCAATCCAAAGGCTATCAGGAAGCTCACGGACAGATGATTGAACAACGGTGTTAGGCTATGCGCGATTGTTGCTTCGCCAAGGGGAGTGCTGGCGACCGAAGCTGACCAAATTCCAAGCAGTTCGGACGGACCTTCCATCGTAAAAAATACGACGCCAGCGGCATAAGCAAACAAGGTTCCGATCAAAGGGGTTCGCGTGCGTGTGCTGGGTTCAATCAACAACGCTAATCCAAATCCTGCTTGGATATCGATGGTACGTCCGGCAGTGTAGAGTGCAGCAAAGACAATTTGAAAGGCCAGAGTGATCGTCATACCTATGATTAATTCGGACAGCGCAATCTGAAAAATCTGACTCTGGTCGAGCCCAGACAAATAAGTGTTCTCCGGATTACCTGTGACGAGCCAAGCGGTTAAACTTAAACCCAACATGAGCCGGATTGCAGCAGGTACTCGGATGAGTGTAAATGGGGGTGCGAAGGCAAAAACAGGCACAACCCTGAGGCTAAGCAGCAGCACTGCCAGAATCCAGCTTTCGAAATTCTCAATCAAGCGCCTGGACCGCCAATGCTTGGAATGATGAGATAAAGGGAGGTCGCAAATTGAGTGATGATGCTGACCATCCAAGGACCTAGTGCGATAATCATGATGGCAGCAACAATTAACTTAGGCACGAAGCTGAGTGTCATTTCCTGAACTTGGGTTGCGACCTGAAATATACTCACAAGCAAGCCCACTATAAGAATTGCTATCAATAGGGGGCCAGCAACCAGGATGGCGTTCCATAACAACTCATTGATAAAATTTATCGCCCTGTCTGTCGTCATTTACTCTGTCCCAACAGATTTTTTATTATGGAATCCTTTGTTTGTCCTTATCGTGATTCTGTCAAGTAGTACGAGTAATCTAGGCTCAGGATGCATTAAATTGCTTGCATATCGTTAAAGTTGTTGATTCAACATGCTTCACACAAAGGAGATGTTTGCATGAATGATTTACCGATGTTGAGCGAGGCACAGATGGGCCGGATAGAACCGTATTTTCCGTTGTCACGGGGCGTTAGCAGGGTCGATGACCGTCGGATATTGAGCGGGCTTATATTCGTGATCCGCAATGGCCTTCGTTGGCGTGATGCACCGGTAGCCTATGGTCCGCATAAGACGATCTACAACCGCTTTATCCGCTGGAGCCGCCTTGGCGTGTTTAACAAGATATTTGCCGCCCTTGCCGCCACCAGTGATGCTGACGAGACGTTGATGATTGATGCAACGCATCTCAAGGCGCACAGGACAGCTTCCAGCCTGTTCAAAAAGGGGCTCTACCCGGATGTATCGGGCGCACCAAAGGCGGCCTGAACTCCAGACTACACGCCGTTTGTGATGGCGAAGGCAGGCCTGTTGCGCTGTGTCTGACCGAAGGCCAGATGAGCGACCACAAGGGCGCAAAGCTGCTCTGTCCGGCGCTGCCTGAACGCGCCTGCGTGATGACCGGTGACAAAGGCTATGACAGCGATGAATACCGCGCCGCCCTCAAGGCCAAGGGCATCACACCGTGCATCCCGCCGCGAAAGGGGCGCACAATGCCCGCGCACTTCGACAAACAGCTCTACCGGCAACGCCACAAGGTCGAGAACATGTTTGGAAAACTCAAAGACTGGCGGCGTATACACACCCGCTATGATCGAAGGGCAGATACCTTCATGGCCGCCATAACCATCGCTGCTATCTGCGCCTTCTGGATCAATTAATGAATCCTGAGCCTAGGGTAAAATTTGTATGCCTTATTAAATAACCTTACTATTTTCAGCGATCGAAAACGTCATTTGAGTATTTTTCTCAAAAACAGCTAAACAAAAAGTCTGATCTTGGGATTAGTATATCGGGAGGCGTTGACTGGGCGGTTCCCTGAGGTGCTATTTTTTTGGGAACGGTGAACGATGACTGCGATATTCACGGGACTTGGATCTGGATTTGAGCGGAGTTCGGCCAATATATTGGGCGGTGCCGGACAGATTGGCGGCGGCACATTGGGCCGTGCTGGTGAAGGTGTCTCGGTTAATGCGGCGACTGGTAATTTGCTGGTTACGCAGCAGGATGAATTTCTGTCGGGCCGCGGTCTCGATATTTCTATATCGCGTACGTACAACAGTCTTGCTGAGCTGAGTGATGGTGATAATGGCGATCAGTGGCAACACAGCACCTATCGGCGTGTCTTTGGGTTAACTGGTTCTCAGAATGCTAATGGCAGTACGATCAAGCGGCAGGGTGCCGATGGTTCGTCGATTACCTACACCTGGAATAGCAGCAAGGGTGCCTATGTAACGACGGATGGTGATGGCGCTTATGACACGCTCAAGAAAGTGGGCAGCTATTGGGAGTGGAAAGATGGCAGCAGCCAAATCCGTGAACGTTACTATGCCTATGGCAGCGATAATTGGCGCATAACCCAGCAGCGTGACAATGATAATTACAGGCTGAACTTCGCCTATTCAGGAAGTAAGCTTGACAAGGTCACCACCGCCAATGGGGAATGGACGCAATATCACTGGTCGGGCAATAATATTGCCCGGATTACAACCGGTCATAGCGGCGGTACGTTGACCCGCACCTATTATGGTTATGACAGCGCCAACCGGCTGACCAGTGTAACAACCGATTTGTCGCCAGAGAATAACAGCATCTCTGATGGTAAGACCTATGTCACCAATTACACCTATCATGGTTCAACCAACCGCATAGCGACGATTACCCAGACTGACGGTTCCAGCCTGGCGATACAATATAATGGTGCTGGAAAGGTGACGAGCCTCACGCAAACTGTTGCGGGCGGCGACACGCGGGTTACGACGGTGGCTTATGGGTCTAATTATACGACGATAACGCATGCCGATGGCACAACCAACAATCTCTATTATGATAGTCAAAAGCGCCTGACGCAGATCAACTATGTTGGTGCGCAATCGGGTGATCCGGTCACCTTTGTTCAATTCACCTATGACGCCAATGGCAATGTTACTTCTGTGCGTGATCAGGAAGGCCAGGTCACCAATTATACCTATGACGGGAACGGCAACACCACCAAGATTACTGATCCCAATGGCAATACGATCAAGAGCTGGTATGATGCGAATAATAATTTAACGCGCACGCGGACCTATGGTTCGAATAATAGCAGTGCCAATGCTGCTCAATATACCCGCTATGCTTATGATGGTGAGAATCATCTGCGTTACACGATTAGCGCGGAGGGTCATGTAACCGAATATCGTTATACCGGTACCGGTTTGCTGCAATATGAGATCGAATATCCAGAGCATGTCTATAATACCAGCTCTGCCATCCCCACGCTTGCGCAAATGGATGCTTGGCGCAATGGGCTGGGTGATCGGTCATCGACCAAGATAACGCTGCATAGCTATGATGCACGCGGCAACAAGACGCGGGTCTGGAACTATGGCTATGCGACGGCCACCGGTGGAGCGTCTAATGCGGAAGGCTATAGCCGCACCTATTTTACCTATGACCAGGCGGGACAGCTTTTATCGACCTATGATGGCAGTCAGGTTGCGGAGACATTTGTTTATGATGGCCTGGGCCGGATTACGGCGTCTACGGATCTGGCGGGTGGTACGACCAGCTTTGTGTTTCAGGATGCAGCGACAAAAACGATAATTACCACCGCGTCCGGAGGCGTTACGACAAACACCTTTAACAAGGCTGGTGAACTGATCAGTCAGACGACCAGCGGCCGCTATGATGTTACGGGTACATCGAGCTATCTCTATGATAAAAATGGCCGCTTGCGGGTGGAAACCGATGAGACCGGTTATAAGACCTACTATCTTTACGACAAGCAGGGCCGCAAGATTGCCGATATCAATCATTATGGCCATATCAGCGAATATCGCTATAACGATGCAGGCCGCATAGCGGCGAGCGTAAGCTATACCTATTCAGTCACCACTGCCAATCGCAATATTCTGGCCAATCCCAATAACACGCTGGAGATATCGAATATCCGGCCAGCAGCGCACAGCTATGATATCTGGGAGTGGAATATATATGATGCGACTGGCCGGGTCATTCAGACGATTGATGGCGAAGGGCGTGTGGCACGCTTTGAATATGACAAATCTGATCGTCTGATCAAAACTACCAGCTATTATAATCAACTTACTTCATCGCAGCTCACCAGTTTCAGAGCCAATGCGCCTGAAGCTTTGGTGCTGCCGACGGCCCATGCGAAGGACTCGATCAGCCGAACCTTCTACAATCGCGATGGTCAGGTCATTGGCGCGCTGGACGGTGAGGGTTATCTCAGCGAGAATGTCTATGACGAGGCGGGGCAGCTGGTGCAGTCTGTGGCCTATGCGCAGAAGACCAGCGCCTCTTATTGGGCGTCGGGCAGCTTCAATCAACTGCGCGGGACGGCGGCGCCGACATCGGCTGCCAATCGGCGTTCTCACAACGTCTATGATGGTCAGGGGCAGTTGCGTTACAGCGTGAATGCGCAAGGGGCGGTGTCGAGCTTTACCTATAATATTGCTGGCAAGCTGACCAAGACAGTTGAGCATGCAGCAACGATCAGCACGTCCGATTATACTTATGACAATGTGAAAGCAAAGGTCGCGGCGATTGCCAATGCGAGCAATGATCGCACCAGTACGATTGTCTATAACAGCCGCGGGCAGGTTTCATATAGCACCGATGCGGCGGGTCTGAGAACCACATTTACCTATGATAATCGCGGTCAGGTGATCAAGACGGTCGTTGGTACAGGCAGCACGGCACGCACCACCCGTAATTATTATACGGGTCAGGGAGATCTGCGCTTTACCGTTGATGCGGAAGGTTATGTCAAACGCTTTGATTATGACAAAGAAGGTCGCCTGACACGCGAGGTGACCTGGTCGAACAAGGTCACTGCCAGTGATTCCACCACCATCGCGCAAATCAACAGCCTGGCCAATGCTGCGGGCACATGGACTGGTGTGCGCTATACCTATGATGCAGCAGGGCGGCGCAACAGCGTTTATGATGGTGAGGGCAATAGAACCGTTTGGAGTTGGCGGGCTAATGGCACTTTGGCCAATGAGTGGCAGGCTTATGGTACTGCTGATAAAGAGAGGACTATTTTTTATTATGATGACGCTGGTCGCAAGGTTCGCGAGATTAATGCTTATGGCACGTCTGAAGTCACCAATACATATTGGTATTATGACGGCTTAGGTAATTTAACGCGGGTCAGAGATCCAGAGAATAACAACACCTACTTCACCCATGATGAGGTTGGTCGTGTATTAACGGAGACGGATGCTGCCGGTGGTGTGACCACTTATGAGTATAATGCTTTTGGCGAGGTAGTGAAGGTCACGGATCCTCGTGGTAATGCGAGCTATAATTATTATGATAATCAGGGTCGCCTGACGAAGACGCGCGATGCAGAAAATTACGTCACCGAGACCAGCTATACGATTTATGGTGAAGTGGCGAGTGTGACGCGGCGTTATAATCGCACGACGAGTGCGGTGAGCACGGTGACCCCACCGACGGTTGCAGGTCATGCCAAAGATGCGACCACAACATTCGAATATGACAAGCGTGGTCTGGTCACGCGGAGCACAGATGCGGAAGGACATTTCGAGACCTATACTTATGACGCCTATGGCAATCGGATAACCGCACGCGCCAAATCTTCGACGACATCAACGGTGGCTGGCGGCACAACGAGCTATGTTTATGACAAGCGCAACCTGTTGATCAGTGAAACGCTGCCGATCAAATCTTATAATAATAGCGGCGCTGTGCTGGCCTCTACAGTGGTCAATACATATAGCTATGATGCGCGCGGAAACCGTATTGAGATGGTGGAGGCGAGCAATGTGTCTGCTGATGCGCGCACGACGCAATATGTTTATGACAAGGCGAACCGGTTGGTAGAGACGATTGGTCAGACCTTTTTGGGGCAAACGCCGCGTGAATTTATATATTATGATGCACGGGGTAATATAACCGAGACCAAGGATGCGGGCGGTGGCCGCACGCTCTTCTTCTATGATGATCTGAACCGCAAGGTGGTCGAGATTAATGCGGTCGGCACTTACACCAAATACACCTATGACAAGAATGGCAATGTTACTGAGGCGCGGGTTTATGAAAATGCAGTGAGCCTACCTGCCAGTGGCGGGGCTTTGGCCGAAGCGCCTGCGGCGCCTGCGGGTGGTTCGCGCGTTACCAACTTTACCTATGATAATTTGAACCGGTTGTTGACCAGTTCGGTCACAGGTGCGACCACGGGCTATTGGAATGGCTCCACCTGGGTTGCCTCAACAGCAGCGCTCACCACCAGCTATCAATATGATGCCAATGGTAATGTTGTGAAGCTGACCGATCCCAATGGCAACACGACCTGGAGCTATTATGACAAGTCGGGCCGCAAGACGGCGCAGGTCGATGGTGAGCGCTATCGCACGGACTGGAGTTATGACAGCGAAGGCAATGTCATGCGTGAGCGGCGTTATGTCAATCAGGCGGCCAATCCGACCAGCACGACTTCACCGCCTTCTGTCTCGGCGCATGGCACGCTCGACCGGATTACCGACTTTACCTATGATGAAGTGGGCAACAGGCTTACCGAGCGGCGGCTGAATGTGCTGCGCCACAATGGATCAGGTGCGCATGTCAACAGTCATGCTACCATCAGCTACCTCTATAATGGTCTGGGTCAGGTGACCCGTAAGACTGAGGCGAGCGGTGAGCAGGTTAATTATAAATATGATGCAGGCGGGCGTTTAACGGAAGAGAAGCGCTCGAGCTTTACCAGTCATCAAAATACGACCGTGACGCCCGAGGTGGATTATTATTATAACGGGGTGGGTGATCTCACCCGCACGGTGGCAGCGGGTGCAGGCGATGCGGCGGCGCGTGTGACGCGTTATACCTATGATGGAGACAAGCTGCGCTCGATGATCGATGCAGAGGGCAATACGCGTCTCTATTGGTATGATGCCGCTGGCCGCCAGACATATGATTATTATCAGCGGCGCAATTCTAGCGGAGCCGTAGTCAACACTTATGAAGGCACATTGACAAGCTATGACTTGCTGGGTCGTGCGACCCAGCAATATCAGGCGACCTATAACGGTTCCTGGGTAGATAGCGGTCCGCGTGCTGTTACCACCTATAATGCCTATGGCGAGGTGGCCTCGGTGGCGGTTGGCGGGCGCACGCAGACGCAGAACAAATATGATGCAGCGGGCCGACTATGGGCAACGAACAGCGGCGACGGTGTGTGGAAATATTTTGGCTATGACAAAAATGGTAATCAGACGATAGCGATTACCAGTGCTGGCGTTAGCCTGTCGGGCCTGAACTTCAATCAGGCGCTGAGCAATATTGGCAGCCTTAATGTCAATGGCACTTATACCCAATATGACAAGCGCAATCTGGCAACCAGTGTTGTTGAGGAAGGGCGTCAGCTGGGCGGGGCGGTGCAAAACTTGACGACGAACCGGACGTATAATGCGTTTGGCGAAGTGCTGAGTGAAACCAATGCCAATGGTGCGCGCATTGATTATACCTATAATAATATGGGTCGTCTGATTAAATCAGAGAACCCTACGGTTCAGATCACCAATGAAAATGGTTCTGTGGCCAATGTGCGTCCCACGGAGCATTATTATTATGATGTCTCGGGCCGCCTGGTGGCGAGCCGTGATGCCAATGGCAATCTCACTCGGCTGACCCTGCTTGCCGGCACTGGCTATGGCGGGACCGAAGCTTTGGTTACGCGCCAGACCAATGCTGATGGTGGTATTAAACAGACCAAATTTGATATCCATGGCGATGCGCGCACGATGATTGATGAGATTAATCGTACGACGACGCAAAAGTTCGACAAAATGGGCCGTGTGATCGAGGTCAACCATGCTGGTGGCCTGACCGAATTTATGGACTATGACATATTGGGTCAGCAGATCAAGAAGTGGAATAACTTCCTTGTTGTTGGTGCCCATTATAATCCTTATACCGGGATTAACAACCCTGGCACGCCGGAAGTGGCGACGACCGATTATGATGTTCAGGGGCGTGTGATATCACAGCGTGACTTTGGCGGTGATGTTACAACCAACAGCTATACATGGAATGCGAACCTGGCGACCTCTGGTCTGGGCACCTTTGGTGGTTGGACGCAGGTGACGACCTATGCCAATGGCCGTACGCTGACGGAAAATGCGGATCTGTTTGGCCGCACGCTTTATAAAAATGATCTGGGCGGCCATGTCACCAACTTCACTTATGATGCCGCAGGCCGGTTGACCCAGAGTGCTATTGGCGGATCAACGACCAGCTATGAATATCATAATAGCGGTCAGATCGGCAAAATCCTGACCGTTACCACCACCGTCGTACCGAGTGGTTACGGCACAACCACCACCGTTTCGACCCTTGAGGCAAGCTATGGCTATGACAAGGTAGGCAATCGCCTGAGCGAGTATGGCAAAACCACCAACTCCAGCACCTATTCTCTCACGGGTACAGTTACAACGACTGTGAATATCTGGAAAAACGCCACCGCCACCTATGATGCGCTGGGCCGGCTGAAGACATGGGTAGAGGCTGGCAGTGCCATCTCGCCGGCATCCAGCATTGCCAATCATTATGATGCCAACGGCAATATCCGCCGCACGACCGCCACCTATCGCACGCTGGATGCTCTGGGCAATGCCTCGACAACATCGACGGGCAAGGATTATTACTTCCGCTATGACAATATGAACCGTCTGGTGACAGACCGGGGTCAATTGGTTGGCGGCCAGATTGTGCGCGGCAATGGCAGCGCGACGGTTGATGGCGGCAAGGACATTCTTTACAATAAGGCAGGCGAGCGGGTCGCTGTGCTGACGACAGAATATACGCCTGGGGTCTATAATCCCTATACCGGCTTCTTGCCGGGTACTTATCGTGAGGCCCGGGAGAGCTATAGCTATGATTTGGCCGGGCGTCTCACCCAGATCAGTGTCTCGCAAGGGACGGCTGTTGCAGATAATGGCTCGGGTCAGCCATCGGGTACGATCCCTTCAGCGCCCACAAGCGGTACGCGCCGCTCCACCTTCCAATATGATTTGCTGGGCCGTCAGACGGTACAGATGGATTATGAAGCCAATGGCACGACAGTCTCGTTTAGCCGCAGCGCCGCTTACAATGTGAAAAACCAGCTGACCAGCGACACCACCAATGTCAAGCAGGGGAGTGATGTCAATCGCTCTGTCACCAGCTATAATTATGGCACTGGTGCAAGCTATGCACTGGGCAATGTGGTTTATCAGACCAGTATCAACTACAAGAACAACAACTCTGGTCAGGCACCCAACACGCGCACGGACAATACCTATCAATATTTTGATGGTGCGGTGCAGGCGACGATCCGGCATGACAATAATACCGGTTCGGGCTCCAACCCTGTGTATCAGACCACCTTCACTTATGATCAGCGCGGTTCTTTAACCCGGGCCTATATGGGTGATTATTATGCGCAGCATGTAACCTTCACCAATGATGAGAATGGCCAGATCATCCGCCGTGATGAAAGCGCTGTCTCGACCCATGCAGGATCCCCGCACGAAGTGTGGTATCGCTATAATGGACGCCAGCTGGGCTATACCGGCAATAACGGTACGGCAGATGTCTCGACCAATGAATCCATTCGTCAGCGCCAGATTACCCCGCCAACCACCCACGGTACCTTCCGTAATGGCGCACAGGTCGGCTCCAGCTATGCCGACTTCGCACAAAGCTATGATCCCCTAAACAGCTATAATCAGGGCAGCAATACCAGCCTCTATAATGTCCAGGCCGGCGATACGCTGCAGGGCATAGCCGCCCAGGTCTATGGCGATGCCTCCCTATGGTACAAGATCGCCCAGGCCAATGGTCTCTCCGGCTCCAGCGCGCTCACCCAGGGACAGCGCCTCAACCTGCCCGCTGGCGTCGTCAAAAATACCCACAATGCCGGCACCTTCCAACCCTATAACCCAGCCGAAAATATCGGCGACCTAACACCAACCGCTAACGCCCCGCCAAAGAAAAATAAATGTGGCGTCTTTGGACAAATATTGCTCGCCGTGGTCGCCGTCGCGGTGACAATAGCCACAAAAGGGGCAACAACGAAATTCTTCACGGGACTGTTTACTGGTAGCGCAACGGCAGGATCAGCGGCAGCCGCTGCAACAGCAGGGACGATAGTCGGCGGGGCAACAGCCGCCGCAGCAGGATCAATCGTTAGTCAAGGCCTTGGCATAGCCACCGGCATTCAATCCAAGTTTAGCTTTAAGGGCGTTGCTTTAGCAGCTCTCGGTGGAGCAGTTGGTGGTGCGCTCGGCGAAGGCGGAGTATTTGGGAAAGCCGGCTTGTTCGGTGCTCAAACGGCAGATGGATTTGTAAACGGCGCATTGGGCGGCGTTAAAAATGGTATACTCAACGCTGGTCTTACGGGAGCAGCTGGAAGTATAATCAATCAGGGCATAGCGGTCGTCACCGGCTTGCAGAGCAAATTCTCCTTCGCAGGTGTCGCGGCAGCAGGCGTTGGCGCAGCTGCCGGTTCTGCTGTTGGCGGAGCTCTTGGAGTAGAATCGCTCCGATCCAACAATACGATCGGTAATCATGCCGCCAATTTGGGTGCGAGTGCAGCAAGCGCAATTACCAATGCCGCAACGCGCAGCCTTATTAATGGAACCAACTTTGGCGATACCATCCTCGCAGCACTTCCAGATGTAATTGCCCAAACCGTCGGTGGTGTGCTGGAAAATGGGGTGAGTGGAGATGAATTTGGAATCGACGATATTCGAGCCATCCTCGCCGATCAGCCCCTGGCCTACAACGGGCAAATTAAAACTGACGCGCCGAATAACACCATTTTTCTTCCAACAGCAATAACAGCAGATCAATATGATGCTCTTAAGGCTGCCAAAGTCCCATTGAGCAAAATTGCGGAAGTTGATGCAAAGCTTAAGGCCCTAAAAGATAGCGGGGGAACATCGGAATCAGCTCAGTTGAGAAGACGAGACCGCAGGGGAACGCTTGATATTATCGCGACAAACGATGCGCAGGCAACAGCCTTTAAGAAGCTTGATAAGGATCTTCAATTTGCTCTTATCGACACCGATTCTCGAGTGACTGCAGTCCGTACACAAATTGCTTCCGCAACGCCGGTATTCAGTTCCAATCAGACCAAGATTGGATTGGAAGGATTGAGCCTGAATCAAGCTCAGTTTGTTTTGGCGAATAATTTGGGCTTGTTTAAGGGTATTGAGGCTGATTCCTCGGGGGACGGTGCTATTAAAACTGAAGCTGAGCACACTGCTGCTGGCAACAAAAACGCTCAAACAGGTGTTACCAACAACAACCTAATTGAAGGA
Organism: uncultured Parasphingorhabdus sp.; assembly: GCA_951813595.1. Taxonomy (GTDB): domain Bacteria; phylum Pseudomonadota; class Alphaproteobacteria; order Sphingomonadales; family Sphingomonadaceae; genus Parasphingorhabdus. The sequence goes on from CATOTQ010000001.1 coordinate 1,251,370, forward strand.
TCACCAAATATTAGGGCATATATTGCAGGGGTGGCTCCATCGCTTTCTAAAGCAGTGGTTGGAGGCGATACCCAAAAAGTTGAGAAATTTGTCGGTGCAACCGTTGAAGCCAATGGAGATATCTTGGTGAGGTCCATCGGAGTGTTACCGGCTCTAGGTGGCGAAGTCCGTGTGCCCCAGAATGCAGACTTCATTGTGCATACACACTATGTCGGCTCGGTTAAACTTAATGGTGAAAATTTCACCTCGGTGGCAAAACCTGGCCCAGGGGATTCACTGGTTGTTAAGAAGCACCAAATTCCAAACTTCGTGGTACGTGGTAACCGTTCGGAACCATCGATTTTTGAAGTCGGGCAAATTCGTGGTGCGACGAAAGGAATAACGGGCTATAGAGCCATTGACAGTACGGGCCAAGCAGGAAAATTCATTCCAGAAAGCACGTGGTGAACCGCCAGTTCCATGCGCCAGCGCCCAATATGCTGTGGGTGTCTGACTTCACCTATGTCGCCACATGGGCAGGCTTTGTCTATGTGGCTTTCGTGATTGATGTTTACGCCCGCGCTATCGTTGGCTGGCGGGTCAGCAGAACAGCCCATGCCGGCTTTGTTCTGGATGCTCTGGAACAGGCATTGCATGATCGCAAACCGGTGCATCGTAGCGGCCTTGTCCATCACAGTGATCGTGGCAGCCAATATGTATCGATCAAATACACCGAGCGTTTGGCTGAAGCCGGTATCGAACCATCGGTTGGTAGCGTTGGCGACAGTTATGACAACGCTTTGGCGGAGACCTGGCATCAAATTCTTTTCTTGCCAATCCAAGTGACATCGACGCTGGAAATTCGATCTATAAACGGGCGAGTGCAAAAGGACTAGCTGGGAATACATTTAAAGTTTATATAGGGGCCTCGGATGGAGCTGTCCGATATATTGATCGAGGAAATTCTTCAATTGTTGATAGCGTTGGTGCATTCGACCCGTCCAGAGTATCGAATTCTTCATATAAAGTTGTCGGTCCAGGATTAATCAGGTTGATTAAATAGGAGAAAAACAATTCGTTTATCAGTATTAATATTTGCTATTTTGCAAACATCTAGTGTCCACAATGCAGACGTTACCGAAGATAAAAACGTTATACCAGTGGCAACATTACTCAGCCAACACATAAGTTCAAGAGAAGATATTGATGATTTCGGTGCATTTAAAGTTAGCGGAAGGGTAATAGTTTCTGGAAATTTGATAGTTTACGACAAGGATTTTGTAACAATGATTCCTTCAAATGAAGGAATATGTGATATATCAAAAGGTGCGTTGTGGATCAAATTTAAGAGAGATTTTGTAGGAGACCGGGCTCATTATCAGGGAAGACTTGTGACTGTGAGCGGAATACTCCAAGATAAATACGATGCCTCACCAAGTTACAAGAAATATGGTGTTCACCGAGAAGATGTTCTTGGGCCGTTGAAAAATGCTATGCTGATTTCAGAATCATCCGTCCGATGTACTTCTTAAAATTGTTATCACAAAACAGATCTATCCACGCTGAATTCTTAATTCTAGTAAACAGTTCCAAGTAAACCCGTTTGACTACTACATCGACTCAAACGCAACGCGACTTAAGCCACAATATGGAGGAAAATTGTAGCATGAAATTGATAATTGTTTTTGCAGTGATTACTTCTTTAAGCTCTATAGCATTTAGTAAAGATAATGATTATGAAAAGAATGAAAGAGCGCAAAATTTGCGTGAAGGTAAATTAGAAAGACAAACCAAAAGATTTGAAAAGCGAGCAAACGAAAATCACTTGGAACTTTCTATAGTAACTGGCTATCCGATAAAATTGCGATTGTCTGATAATCAACATGGTATTTACAATGCTTCATCTAGATCAATTGATACACGAGCTTCATTTGATGCCAAAATAAGAGTTGATCGAGTATTGTTTGGGGAGTTTGATAAAAAATATATCAATACAAGTATTAGGGCACATAGAAAAGAAATCGCAAAAGTAACTCCATTTATGACCTTTGTTTATAGAAACGGTGATGTGATTGTTAGAACAAAATCTACACATTTTTGGCAGGTAGCATGCTGGCGTGAGGACGAAGTAAATGGGCCGGATCATTTAGGTTATCAATATCTAGGTTATCAATATCAATTGCAAACAGATGGGGAAGAGACAAAATGTAAAGCAGTGGATTAGATTAAAAAATGAGAATTATCAATTTGGAAAAATAGACTCTAATGGTATTTTGGTTTCGAGCAGCATCAAATTCTTTTCTTGCCAATCCAAGTGACATCGACGCTGGAAATTCGATCTATAAACGGGCGAGTGCAAAAGGACTAGCTGGGAATACATTTAAAGTTTATATAGGGGCCTCGGATGGAGCTGTCCGATATATTGATCGAGGAAATTCTTCAATTGTTGATAGCGTTGGTGCATTCGACCCGTCCAGAGTATCGAATTCTTCATATAAAGTTGTCGGTCCAGGATTAATCAGGTTGATTAAATAGGAGAAAAACAATTCGTTTATCAGTATTAATATTTGCTATTTTGCAAACATCTAGTGTCCACAATGCAGACGTTACCGAAGATAAAAACGTTATACCAGTGGCAACATTACTCAGCCAACACATAAGTTCAAGAGAAGATATTGATGATTTCGGTGCATTTAAAGTTAGCGGAAGGGTAATAGTTTCTGGAAATTTGATAGTTTACGACAAGGATTTTGTAACAATGATTCCTTCAAATGAAGGAATATGTGATATATCAAAAGGTGCGTTGTGGATCAAATTTAAGAGAGATTTTGTAGGAGACCGGGCTCATTATCAGGGAAGACTTGTGACTGTGAGCGGAATACTCCAAGATAAATACGATGCCTCACCAAGTTACAAGAAATATGGTGTTCACCGAGAAGATGTTCTTGGGCCGTTGAAAAATGCTATGCTGATTTCAGAATCATCCGTCCGATGTACTTCTTAAAATTGTTATCACAAAACAGATCTATCCACGCTGAATTCTTAATTCTAGTAAACAGTTCCAAGTAAACCCGTTTGACTACTACATCGACTCAAACGCAACGCGACTTAAGCCACAATATGGAGGAAAATTGTAGCATGAAATTGATAATTGTTTTTGCAGTGATTACTTCTTTAAGCTCTATAGCATTTAGTAAAGATAATGATTATGAAAAGAATGAAAGAGCGCAAAATTTGCGTGAAGGTAAATTAGAAAGACAAACCAAAAGATTTGAAAAGCGAGCAAACGAAAATCACTTGGAACTTTCTATAGTAACTGGCTATCCGATAAAATTGCGATTGTCTGATAATCAACATGGTATTTACAATGCTTCATCTAGATCAATTGATACACGAGCTTCATTTGATGCCAAAATAAGAGTTGATCGAGTATTGCGTGGGGAGTTTGATAAAAAATATATCAATTCAAGTATTAGGGCACATAGAAAAGAAATCGCAAAATCAACTCTATTTGTGATCTTTGTTTATAGAAACGGTGATGTGATTGTTAGAACAAAATCTACACCTGTTAGGCAGATAGCATGCTGGCTTGAGGACGAAGTAAATGTGCCGGATCATTTAGGTTATCAATTGCAAACAGATGGGGAAGAGAAAAAATGTATAATAATGGATTAGATTAAAAAATGAGAATTATCAATTTGGAAAAATAGACTCTAATGGTATTTTGGTTTCGAGCAGCATCAAATTCTTTTCTTGCCAATCCAAATGACATCGACGCTGGAAATTCGATCTGGACACCCGCAACACCTCTTCAATTTTGTGTGATTTGACGATTTGAGTGGCTTCTGTGCCCAATGGCCGCAATTGAACGGCATTGTGGTTTGTCTTTTCCGGTGTGTTTTCAGCCTGTTTGGCTGATTTCAGGCGCACTTATCCTGTACACAGTCGTCGCTCGTGGAAGATCAGGCGGTCGAAGTTGTAGGCAAGATTGGCGAGCGTGCGTTAGCACATCGGATTCACCAGCCTGTTTTACCAGCGCTGCAAATATCTGACTGAAGACCCCCAGCTTACTCCACCGGACAAACCGGCTATAGAGCGTCTTGTGAGGACCATAACCCGCTGGAGCATCACACCAGCGAAGGCCGTTCTTGATGACATAGATTATCCCGGAGAGCACCCGTCGGTCATCAACTCCGGGGACACCGTGAGACAGCGGGAAATATGGCTTGATACGGCGTATCTGTGCCTCGCTCAACATCGGTAAATCATTCATGCAAACATCTCCTTTGTGTGAAGCATGTTGAATCAACAACTTTAACGATATGCAAGCAATTTAATGCATCCTGAGCCTAGGTATAGCTGGAGAAAGTTTTGGTTCTACAGTGGCACGTGGTGCTTTGTCCAATGCGGTGACGCAAGGCATTGGTGTAGCCACCGGGTTACAGAGCAAGTTTAGCTTTGCAGGCGTAGCCGCAGCGGGCATTGGCGCGGGCGTTGGTGCCTTTGTAGGTGACAAGTTAGGTGCCGTTGATTTTAGTGACAAAGGCGGATTAAGCGCAGCCAACATTGCAGCGAACGGTGTCGTTGGCGCTGCTTCTGCCATCGCCAATGCCGCAACGCGCAGCCTTATTAATGGAACCAACTTTGGCGATAACATCCTCGCAGCGCTTCCAGATGTGATTGCCCAAACCGTCGGTGGTGTACTGGAAAATGGGGTGAGTGCTAACAATGGTCTAACAGATAATGTTGATGAGGTTATTGTGTCAGGCCAAAAATCTCAGCAATCTTCTCCAAATTCTAGTGATGAGATTGTCGTTGCAGCCCAAAGGGGATTAACGCAGGATGAAATTCGAGATTGGCAAAAAAACGATTTGACCGCTGAAAAATTGGACCTAGCAGACGAAAGAGTGGATTTGCTCAAAAAACAGCGAAAACAGCAGACCGTTGTCAATCAACTGCGTACTGATTTGCAAACAGCAAGACTGAATGGAGAAAATGAACGTTCAATCCGACGGTTAGAAAATCAACTGGCTAAAGCGGAGCGGTCAAAAAGACTCACCGCCATTGCCGACCGTGAAACTAAAATCGAAGTCCGGCAGAAAACAATTGCTAGATTACAAAGCATTCATGATCGTGCGGTTGCACAATCAGTTGGCACAGACGTAGCTCTGAATGGAACCAGAACTGTTAACGAACGCACGAGTACAACCATTCAAACGGAAGATGGACCAATTACCAATATAGTAGAGATAAGTTACCAGACAGCAGATCCGACTTATCGGATCAAAGGCCCGGGAGCGCAATTTTGGAGCAAAGAGGAAGCGGCATTGGACGCCATTGCACTTTCTTTTGCAGTTAAGAGGCTATTGGGCGATCAACACGAAAGAGGTGGAACAATAATCGCGCACCGTGATGGTGGATTCAGCTATGATAATCTACTAGTCGGCACGGAGGCGTCTCGAGATTTTTCCATCAGGGTGAATGGGCGAAGACAAAAAATAAAGGAGGGGACGCCCTATATTAGATTTGATGAAAAAGGCGCGTCAGGTTTTTTTCCATATCCATCCACCTGAAAACGCAAACAGCTTCTCTGACGGTGACAAAACGCTCTATCGGAGTTTATATTTTGAGGGTCGAGAAGACACGATTCCTTCATTTCTGGGAGGAAGCAATGGGAGCTTCAATGTTCTCCGACCAAACGGTAGTAATTCAGCCCCAAGACCTGTACAATTGCAGGGTAGAAACTTCTTCGGAGCACGTTAAAGGAGCACGTTAAATGAGAGCAACTTATAGAATTCTGTCGATACTTGGCTTAACGCTAATTTCAAGCTGCATGATGCAACCGTTGGATAAAGGTCAAATTAAAAAGCCGCTTAGTACAAGCGAAGCTTTTGAAAAGCGAGTGGAGCTTGATGGAAATATTGTATCTGTAACCGGTTATTTGAGGTTGGGATATTTTAAAAAGCGTCTATTCTTGTCAGGGATGACGGAAACTGAAAGAAAAAGAAATTGTCGAGATAGGAAATGTGTACCAAGCATTTGGATGAGGCGTAAGAGTATAAGGGGTGTTAATTTAGATCAATTTGTGGGCAAAAAAGTTATTGTTAAAGGTGTGTTTAGGCATGGTTATAGTAGGTTTATCAACATACATGATCCTGACGATGCCTTTAGAGTTTATAATGGCCCTTTTGAAAAAGTTATTAGCATTGATTTGGCAGTGAAATAGAACTTTGCTCGATGGATTGCGGTAACAATTTGCTAAACACACAAATTGACATTCATCTAATGTCCTGTCTCCTCCGATTTGTGCTTCCCGGCCGACATCGCTAAGCGCGCCCGACACGCGCACGGACAATACCTATCAATATTTTGATGGTGCGGTGCAGGCGACGATCCGGCATGACAATAATACCGGTTCGGGCTCCAACCCTGTGTATCAGACCACCTTCACTTATGATCAGCGCGGTTCTTTAACCCGGGCCTATGTGGCCAATCACTCCTCAATCCTTTTAATATCCTCGCCGATATGCGGGGTGGTGCGGCCACAAGCGCAATTGCTCCAGCCCATCGTAACCGCATCGGCAGAGATCACGCCGCCCCAGTAGCTTTGTGCGGCCAGATCCATAAAGGCCGCTCGCCCGCGCTGTATGCCCTCGCGCGGTTTTACCTCGCCCGTCTCTTCCTCCAACACATAGGGGATGATCCAGGGCGGCACATGATAGCGGCCATTTTCGCAGGCATAGAGCCCGCTCGACAGCTCTGTCATTCCGTAAAACTGCCAATAGCGCTGCACACCGGTAAAGCGGCGCAGCACCGCTTCTTCATCCCCCGCCGGACTTAGCCCCTTAAAGCCGCCAAAACTGGCCACCACACTACCGGGGGCAAAGGCATCTTCCATGCCGCGTTCCAACCCCGCTTTGGCCAGCGCATAGAGCAAGACCGGCCCGCCTGCGAAAAAGATTTTCCGTCCCTTAAGCTTGCCGTCAATTGCGTCCAGCAAATCCTCGTTGCGCTGATGGTGCGTTTTCTGCATCGCCATTGATTGCTCCAGCATGGGGCGGACATAGTCGCTCGGCGTCGGGCTCAAAAATCGTCCATCAACCTTGGCATTTTCAGCCTGAATCAGGAAAGACTGAAAATCCGCACTCATATTCATCGTGAGGAGTGGGAAGAAATCCTCCTCTGAGCTGGCAAAGCCTTCACAGAAAAGCTGTCCGGCCTGCAATGCCGCAGCGCGTCCGCTGGCATAGCTGGGCCAGACGATCGCATAGTCGGGTTTGTTGGGGTGGAAAGCAACCGGCGCTGCCAATTCACCCATTGCCATTTGCGCATGTTTTTTGAAAGCTTCGCGCTCTTCTTTGCCGCGCGGATGAAAGGACAGACGACCGGTCGTGCCAGAGCTGTGCAAAGGGCTGAGTTCCGTCTGCTTTTCTAGCGCCTCCATCCAGTCATCGATGCAGTCAAAATCCTCTGCCATCACGGCCGAAAGATCGTGCATTGTAAAGTTGTTTAACCACTGTGTTAGCGCCGGAAAGTCATGTTCCGCCAGCGCCTCTTCGGAATAGCTTTTATAGATGCTGTGATGAAAGGACAGCGCCGGTGCTTGTTCTATGGAGTCGATTGTCGAAATGCCGCGTTGTTCGCTCAAGGCTTGTAGTGGCGGCAGCGTCTTGACCATCGCCGCAAAGCGCGTCTGCAAAGCACTGAGCTGCAACTCCTCCATTTCTGCATAGGATATGTGGTGTGCTTTATGCGAACTAAAGCCAAAAAAATCAGCGGGATCATCGGCAAGATTGTTTGTCATGTGACGGCTCTGCTCTCCTACATTGTTTTTGTGATTCTGATGGTTATTCACTATGGTGACTGTTTACTAAACGCCCCAAATTTCGTTACGTTTTCACTCGTCCACCCGCTGAATATCCTCTCCAATATGCGGTGTTGTCCGGCCGCAGGCACATGTGAGAAAACTCAGCTCGACATTGTCCGCGCTGTTCATCCCGCCCCAATGGCTGTGTGCGGTCAGATCAAAGAAACCGGCGATACCGCGCTGTGCTCCGGTGCGCTCGCGACAGCGTCCTGTCTCTGGGTCCATCGCAAATGGAATGATCCAGGGTGGAATGTGATAGCGCCTGTTCTCGCACATCAGGAACGCACTGGTCAGTTCGGTCATGCCGTAAATATAATTTATGTTCTCCACGCCAGTGAATTGCTTGATCTTTGCCTCTTCATCGCCAACGGGCGAAAGGCCCTTAAATCCGCCGAAGGTGATGACCATGCTGCCCGGCCCGAGGACATTTTCCATGCCGCGCGCTAGCGCTGCTCTTGCCAATCCGTATAAGACCACCGGGCCACCGCTCAGCACAATTTTGCGGTCTTTCCATTCGCCCGCTATCCGTTCGAGCATAGCATTGGTCCGCTCCTCATTGTTGTTTTTCAAAATGTCTGCTTGATCAATGGCCGCTTTGACATATTCATTCGGCAAGTCGACATATTGTGTGCCCGCTTGCTGTGCTTCCTGCATCTGCATAAGATAAAGCTGATAATCTGCGCTCAACCGGTTTTGGATCAGCGGGTAATAGTCGTCCTGTGACGCGCAATAGGCATCGCGAAACATTGTACCCAACGTCAGCACGCCCGAATAGCCGCCGGTATAGGAGGGCCATATGACGCAATAGTCAGGATTGTCAGGATGAAATGCGTGGGGTTTTGCCATCTCACCCATCACAAATTTTGCATGTGCGACAGAAAATGCCTGTTCCTGTTTTCCCCGCGCCATGAAAGAAAACAACCCTGTTGTACCCGAGCTATGCAGCACATGCATATTGGTTTTGGTGTTCATTGTCTCCAGCCATGCATCGATGGTTGGAAAGTTGCTCTTCGCAATCGGTGTCAAATCATTCGTGGTAAAATCGTTCAGCCAACGGCTTAGCTCAGGGAAATTGCAGCGGAATAAAAATTTGGGTGGGTAGCTTTTATAGATGCTGTGATGAAAAGAGAGGGTGGAAAGCTGTTCCAGTGATTCGATCTGTGTAATACCACGTTGTTCCGCCAACGTTTGAAGCGGCGGTAGTCGTTGAACCATCTGTGCAAATCGGTCCTGCGCCGCGTCCAATTGCATCTCTTCCATTTCCTTGAGTCCGCTATGATGCGCCTTGTCGTATCTTCCATCGAAATGGTTAAGCGGATTTCTGGCCAAAGCATTGGGCATATATCGTATCTATCTCCTAAATCAACTTGCATTACTTATCGATTGTTTTCAACAAAATATAATTAGATTTAGGCAGTTCGAGCAACAAGGCCCAATATGTTAAGCCGGTATTTTCATCTGATATCTCCCGACTGGAATACACCCTTTTTTGACTTTCTTTCCATTCTTATGGGTAGGTTAGAGAAACGTTGATCGCCTTGCCGAACCGCATCAAATATTTTTCTTCACTCTTTTTTGAACCTGTCGATCCTATGGAGAAAGATGATGCAACAATATGGCCTTTTCGAACTGTTTAATCGCGACCACCGCGGTTGGCTGGTAAGCCGCTTTTGGCGGCAGGAGCCTGTGCTCAGGTGTGACATTGACCGGGCACTCAAAAATGACCCGGACGCATTGTCGGAACCTATTGTCGCTGCAATAATCGATGCTCAACAGCAAGGAACACTGGCGCGCAAACGGGGCCGTAATCCATGCAGCTTCGGGCAAATGGCAAATATCATGTTGGCACAACAGTCTGTTCAGCGGATTGCGAAGTGGATCAGGCGTAAGCGAAGTAGACGGTTATCTGGCGAGAAAAAGAAGCGGGGCGAGTTATCGCCTACTGCTGAGGCGGCTGAACTTGTGGCGCGAAAATACAAAATGGATTCAGGTACCTCGCTACTGAATCGGATTTCCTTTCAGCGAAAACACTGTCCCTATTTCTGTGACTGAAATTTTCCAATAATTGGCCAATTGGCTGTGGCTCCTCAAACGACAACGGAGCCCCATCATGGCAAAAACTTCAATGCTCGATCACAAAATCGTCGAGCGCGACATTGCGGAACTGAAGCCGCACAAAACAAATGCCCGGACGCATTCTAGCAAGCAAATTGATCAGATTGCGGCGAGCATCGAAAATTTCGGATTTCTCAATCCCGTTCTTGTTGATCGTGATGGCCGCGTTATTGCTGGCCATGGCCGGATTGCAGCGGCGAAAAAGCTTAAGCGAAAAACTGTTCCGACAGTTGCTATTGAAGGCATGAGCGAGGCTGACCGGCGTGCTTATATCATCGCTGACAATCGCTTGGCTGAACTGGCTGGTTGGTATGATGATCTGCTCAAACTTGAATTTGAGTATCAGCTCGAATTCGATTCAAGCTTTAACTTTGAACTCATCGGTTTCAATGAAACGGAAGCCCTCAATCTGCTAGGTGCTGAAGACACCGAAGACGCGGACGATATCATACCTGCCATCGATGAAGATCGTCCGCCAGTGTCTCAGCCTGCTGATCTCTGGTTGTTGGGTGAACAGCGCCTTTTCTGCGGCGATGCCAGGGAAACGAACGCCTATGAGCAACTCATGGGCGGGGAAGTTGCGCAGATGGTGTTTACAGATCCGCCTTACAATGTGCCGATTGACTGTCATGTCTGCGGCCTTGGTAGGGTTAAACATGACGAATTTGCGATGGCGGCTGGCGAAATGTCCACCGAGCAGTTTACCTGCCTTTTGTCGGATGTGTTTAAAAAGCTGATAGCCTATAGCTGCGATGGCTCAATCCATTACCTCTGCATGGATTGGAGACATATGGAAGAAATTCTCGCTGCTGGAAACGCCAATTATGAAGAGCTGAAGAACCTTATTGTCTGGAACAAGGATAATGGCGGTATGGGCAGTTTCTATCGTTCAAAGCATGAGCTTGCCTTTGCCTTCAAAAATGGCACTGCCAAACATATCAATAATTTTGGCCTTGGCGATACAGGCAGGTATCGCACAAATGTATGGGACTATCAGGGCGCAAATTCCATGCATGCCGGACGCTCTGAAGAACTTGCCATGCACCCCACTGTAAAACCGGTTCAGATGATCGCTGACGCCATGCTCGATTGTTCCAGGCGCGGCGGCGTTGTTCTGGATTGCTTTTGTGGTTCAGGTTCAACATTGATCGCAACTGAAAAGACGGCTCGCAAGGCGCGTGTCATCGAGATCGACCCTAAATATTGCGATGTCACAATAAAACGTTGGCAGGACTATACGGGTAAACAGGCTATCCACGCTGGCCTTGATCTACCGTTTGACGAGATCGCTTCCGGTTAGCACTTCTACTTTTCTATTTCTGTGATCATTTTTTGCTGGAGATGTTTCTAGCTCAAATTCTCCTGAAACTTATGACGGAGAAATTGATGTCTGTCCCCCGTCATCATTTGATAGACAGATTGCGGTTATGTAGGATGTGAGTGTTTTGGTATCATCGCAGTGACGTAAGGAACGAAGATGAGACCAAAACAGAAAAATTCCAAAGCCTCCGCGGAGCGTGTGAGGATATTCGCCGAGCGACCCGCAAGCAATATAGCGCGGAAGAGACGATACGGATCGTGCTGGAGTGGCTTCGCGGTGATGATACGATAGCGGAACTGTGCCGACGTGAAGGCATTGCCCAGGGTGTTTACTACAAATGGTCAAAGGACTTCATGGAGGCGGGTAAGAAGCGTCTTGCCGGTGATACGGATCGTGCGGCCAATAATGAAGAAGTGACCGAACTTCGCCGTGAAGGGCGCGATCTGAAGGAAGTTGTAGCAGAACTGACTTTGGAGAACCGCCTTCTCAAAAAAAGCATGATCGGGGATGGGGGAGAAGGCGAATGAGATATCCCGCATCCGAGAAGCTGGAGATCATAAAGCTGGTCGAGCGTTCGCATCTGCCTGCCAAACAAACACTGGACAGGCCCGGCATTGCCCGACCAACCTTCTACCGCTGGTATGATCTGTACCAGCGATTTGGCGAAGATGCGCTGGAAGATCGGTGCCCTGGACCGCGCCGTGCGGGGAACCGGATCCCGGATGACATCCATGATCAGATACTGGAAATGGCGCTGGAGCGCACTGATCTATCCCCACGCGAACTGGCGGTGACCTTCACGGACACCAAAGGCTACTTCGTGTCTGAGGCCAGTGGTTACAGGCTCTTGAAGGCCCATGACCTGATAACCAGCCCTGCCTTTATCGTGATGAAGGCCGCCAGCGAGTGCAAGGACAGGACAACCGCCATTAATCAGTTGTGGCGGACAGACTTTACCTACCTGAAGATCATTGGCTGGGGCTGGTATTACCTGTCCACCATCCTCGACGACTTCTCCCGCTCCATCATCTCATGGAAGCTGTGCACCACGATGAAAGCTGAGGATGTCACCGATACACTGGAGTTGGCGTTGACCGCATCTGGCTGTGATCAGGTGCATGTGCTGCATAAACCCCGTCTGCTCAGCGACAATGGTCCCGGTTATGTTGCAGGGGAACTGGCTGAATATCTTGCTGATAAGAATATGCGCCATGTCCGTGGAGCACCCTTCCACCCGCAAACGCAGGGCAAGATCGAACGTTGGCATCAGACCCTCAAAAACCGTATCCTGCAGGAAAACTATTATCTACCCGGTGACCTGGAGAAACAGGTGGAAGCGTTCGTCGAACATGACAATCACCAGCGCTATCACGAGAGCCTCAGCAACGGAACCCCTGCCGATGCCTGCTTCGGCAGAGCACAAACCATCATCAAACAAAGAGAAAGGATCAAACACAAAACTATCGAACAACGACGCTTGCATCACCAAAGGCAAACAGCGTAATATCAATCAACCAGAGGGTGCCAAACCCTCACCAAAGTGAATGACACATCTGTCTCATTTTATCTGACGACGGACAATTGCGAATTTTTGACCCATGACACGCATAGATAACAACCAGCAGTTGATAGCGATTGTTCGTCAACAACTGGAACGGGCTTCGAAGGCGAAAATCGAACGTACACCGAAAGTAGCGCCCTCGACCTCAAAGGAAGTTACTGGAGCAAAGCGGCTGTCTCAATTGGAAGGCTTTAATGAAGATGAACTCTCGCGTGCTTTGGTGGAGAGTATATTGACAGAAGAATTTGGAGAGGGCCTTATCAATGAAGCTCAGTTTCAGCAGATTGTCGACAAAATTACAAAACAGCTCAAATCCGATGGCGAAAGTGCGAAATTGATTTCTGATACTCTGCTCGAGCTGAAAAACGAAGACTGATCAGTCCTGCCTAAGTTGTAGAAGTTCAGACCTGATCTGACAGTAGCCGTTTTGACGGTGATGATCTGTCAGGTTAGATTTGGTCTACAAATTTTTCCTTCCAGATTTCTTTTCCCTCGATCATAGTTTCAAGGGGTGTTCGTTCCAAGCACATTTTACCCTGATGGGTGCGCGCGGTGTTGTAATGGCTTATCCACTCGTCCAGATCGGCCTGTAGCTGTTCGATGCTTTCATAGAGGTTTTTGCGGAACGTGATCTGATAAAATTCCTTCAGGATAGTCTTGTGGAACCGTTCGCAGATACCATTGGTCTGGGGGTGCTTCACCTTGGTTCTGGTATGATCGATGTCATTGATGGCCAGGAACAGTTGATAATCATGCTTGTCGGCCCGTCCGCAATATTCAGTGCCGCGGTCTGTCATGATCCTGAGCACGGGAAGGTCCTGTTCCTCATAGAAAGGCAGGACCTTGTCATTGAGCATGTCAGCAGCGGTAATCGGCGTTTTGGTGGTGTAACGCTTGGCGTGAGCGACCTTGAGGTGTCGATATAGGTCTGTTGATAGACCCGGCCCACACCCTTGATGGTACCGACATAGAATGTGTCCTGCGACCCCAGATAACCAGGATGGGCAGTTTCTATCTCACCGCAAGCCTCATCATCATGTTTCTTTTTCTCCAACGCCTGCACCTGTGCTTCGGTGAGGATGATCCCATCCTCAGCCACCTTTGCTTCCAGGGCTTTGAGGCGTTTCTTGAAGTTGGCGAGATCATGGCGCAGCCAGATCGAACGGACACCCGATGGTGACACAAACACACCGGCCTTCCTCCGTTCATTCGATGTAGCGGGCCTGTCCATAGGCAGGATAGTCAATCGCAGATTTAAGAACCGCCTGTTCGGTCGCCTCATCGACCCGGTTGACCCGATTGGGCTTACCCCTTGTGCGTTCCAGAAGAGCCTCGACACCGCCTTCATCAACAGCCGATTTATAGCGGTAAAATGTCGCGCGCGAATAGCCCATCACCGGGCAGGCTTTTGATATGTTGCCCCGTTCCTCGGCCAGATTGAGCAATCCGGTTTTGTGTTTGATGATCTTATCTGTATTATTCAACATTGTGGTTTCCTTCTCTTTGGTCGTAGTTTGCACCACCACCAAAACCGGGAACCATCAACTCTTTCAAGAGCCGAACTGTCCTCATTCCAGCAAGCTGGAATGAGGACAGTGTCAGATTAAGTCGAGTCTTCTACCCCTTATCCCTCCATTCATCATGATCAGATTGTCTGATAGAGTCCTGCCGGACGCATCAATTGGTGTTTGCATCGCAATTTCAACAATTCGTTCCGCCTTTTCACTATCGCCTTGTGCCTCCAAGATGAGACTGTTTGCGAGTGCAGCCGAAAAGCATTCGCGATCTAAACGCATCGCTATTTCACAACGTTTTTCCGCGCTCTCCAGTTCCCCCTCAATGACATCCAGTACAGCCAACGAACCGTGGTTTTCAGCGAAATTGTCATCAAGCGACAATGCCTTTTCAAACCTTTCACGGCTGACAGCCCTATCGCCTTTGATAAAGTACGCCCAACCCGCTGCGATCCATGAACCCAAATGATCGCCAAAAAGTTCAGCGCCCTTATCCAAACTACTGAGCGCGCTTTCATGGTCCCCTTGGTTCAAACTGACCAAACCCTGGCCGACCCAAGCCCGAGGATTATCGGGATTGATTTCCAACGCCCTTGCGAATTGTTGTTTCGCTAACTCATTTTGGTGATCGCCGAGGTTGAGTGTGCCCAAAGATGTGAGCGCATCTGGATGTGTTGTTGCTTTTTCCGCACATTCACGCGCTAGGTTGGTATCTTCAAGATCGATTGCCAGAACCGATAAAGCAGCCATAAAGCCCGGGTCATCCGGATGAATGTCTTTCAGCTGTTTTGCTTCTTTCATCGCTTCTTCAAACAGGCCTTTCCCATGTAACATCTGCACTTTGAGTGCTGCTGCCTGCGGTATGGTCGTCGCCATTTCGTCTGAAATTAAGTCCAGGGCTTCATCCCTTTGATTGGCAAGCGCGAAGGACCATGCGAGATTAAATTTCACCGCGTTTGAATCGTTTCCGTCATTGAGCAGATCCTGAAATATTTCCGTTGATTGCGAAAACTTGCCTCGCCGAATAGCGATTACCCCTTGCAGGTTGCGGAGCTGAGCGGTCGCTTCATTGGACGCGGAAAATTTTGCTATTATTTCGGCGGCCTTTTCCAGATTATTGGCCTCGATAGCAGCAGAAGCCGTGTCGTGACAAAGTGATGGATTATCAGGGTCTTGTTCAAGCCATTGGAGTAGTTGATCCAATTGTTCTTCTTGGGCATTTGGAACAGACATAGGAAATTCTCTCAATTATTAACGCAGCAATGAAAGGTTTATCTTATCATGCTTCATATTTGACGACATCAAAGGACTTCAAGTTTATTTTCATTGGCACTTCGTTCACAGATAAAATCGAAAGACGAGGTATGGAACGACGCGTCAGTGTCTTGAGATGCCGTCTCAATTCCGGTCCGCAAAGCAATACTGGGCGCCGACCGTCTTTGTGCATTTTGTCGGTAAGTGGAACGAGTTTCTTGATCAATTGCTCCGCCATTTTAGGTTCAACCACGGAATTGCTTCGCCCATCACTTACAGAAATGTTTGATAAAATCTGATGTTCAAATCTTGGATCTAGGCTGAGGACAGCCAAATCTTCAAAATCTCCTCGTAGATCTTGGCAGATAGCATGTTTCATTCTTTCCCGGACATGCTCTGTCAGTTCAACAATATCCTTCGTGTTTCTGCCGACGTCCACCAATGTTTCGGAGATAAGGTCGATGTTCGCGATCGAAACACTCTCGGTCAGCAAATTTTGCAATACCCTTTGGATGTCTGCAACAGACATAATATTAGGAATGAGATCTTCAATCAGTCCGGCTTGGCGACCGCGAACGCTTTCCAACATCTGCACGACATCATTCCTAGTCAACAGCGTTTCGACCTCGTCTTGCAATACTTCGCCAAGATGAGTCATCAGAACTGTGATGGGGTCTACAAATGTGTATCCTTCAGCAGTTGGCTTGCTTTTCTCTTCCTCTTCGGCCCACACAGCCGGTAGGCCAAAAGCTGGGTCCTTGGCTACAATGCCGGTTATATCTGCTTTCGCGTTTTGACTCCTGACGGCCAGTTCAAGGTCTGTGTAGATTTCTGATTCACCATGGCGGATACCAAATAGGCTGATTTGATATGCATTTTCAGCAAGGCCATCAGATTGTTTTAACTTTACCGCAGGAAAGCCAAAACCGAAGCGCTGATCAAAGTTCTTCCGCAGTGCTGAAATACGCTCAAAGATTATTGGTTCTTGTGACTTCCAATCCTGATGCAATTTTGCGCCCAAAGAAACTTCAATTGGTACAATAGCTTTGTTTTCAGCTTTTTCTTCTTCGGCATTGTCGCCTTTTTGGCTGGTCTCATCAACGGCGGTTTGTGCCTGTTGCCGAATTCTTAGCCAAACTATTCCCAGGAAAGCGACGATCAAGAACACTGGCCATTTAGGCATGCCAGGCAGCATCAACAAAAATATCAGAGCAGTAGTAACAATCAATGGAATGCGAGGAACAGAAGCCAGTTGTTTCAAAACCTCTGTGCTAAGGTCTCGATCAGCTGACGACCGGGTGACAATAATTCCTGTTGCGACTGCAATAATCAATGCAGGCAATTGCGTTGCGATGCCATCTCCGATGGTGAGTAAGGTGAAATGTTGCAGCGCGTCAATCCAACTCATATTCATTTGAACGACACCGACAATCCACCCGGCAATAATGTCGATCAAAAGAATTATGATTCCAGCAATTGCATCGCCTTTTACAAATTTGCTGGCACCGTCCATTGATCCATAGAAGCTTGCTTCCTTTTCCAGTTCCTTGCGGCGAGCAACGGCTTCATTTTGGTCAATAATGCCCATATTGAGGTCTGCATCAATGCTCATTTGCTGGCCAGGCATTGAGTCCAATGTAAATCGGGCTGCCACTTCCGATACCCTTTGCGCCCCTGAAGTGACGACAATATACTGGACGACAACCAGGATGAAGAAAACAACCAGTCCAATGACAAAATTTCCTTGAACGGCATAGGTGCCGATTGAACCGATCACATCCCCTGCATCTGCACCGGTTAATATGAGCCGAGTGGCAGCGACATTGAGCGCAAGTCGATAGAGTGTGGCAACCAGCAAGAGTGAAGGGAATGTCGAAAACTCAACCGGTTTTGCAACATAGAATGTTAGCAACAATATCGTGAGGCCGAGTCCAAAATTGATGATAATAGCCAAGTCCAAAATATAGGGTGGTATCGGCGAAAACAGAATCAACAGGATCAATATGGTCCCGATAACCAAAACAAGATCGCGACTTTGGCCAAATAACTTAGCGAACATTATCAGGACCTTCCTTAGACTGGTTGTCTGCGGCGGATTGGGCCTTCAAATTGCCTCTTTCTCTCAGCGACATATATATCCCTGCCACGTCGTGAAAAAGTCCCTCTGGTACGCCATCGCCAATTCGGCATTGGGCATATAATGCTCTTGCAAGCGGGCGATTCTCAACGATCGCAATCCCATTCAAAAAAGCCTTCTGTTTGATCGACTGCGCAAATATATTGCGTCCTTTGGCGACGACCATTGGTTCGTCCATTTCATTTGCATTATATTGAAGAGCGACCGCGAAATGATGGGGGTTTGTGACTACGACATCTGCGCCGGACACATCACCTGAGCCCCCTTGTTCATTAGCAAAATCGCGGTGCAATTGTTTGCGTTTTTGTTTCATGCGCGGATCGCCTTCACGATCCTTGTTTTCTCTGGTTACTTCGCGTTTGCTCATCCGCATTTGCTTTTTAAATTCCTGACGTGAAATGATTTGATCAATGATTGCAAAGAAGAGAGCGAAAACAATAAAAATGAGAATCAGCCGAAACATGGAGACAGCCATGGCGCTAGCTAGCTTGTCGCCATCTGTCATGCTGATCCGAAATTCGTCTATTGAATAGCGAATGAACAAATAGGCGACCGTTGCATAGACCGCCAGTTTCAAAACATTTTTGATGGTTTCCTTGACCATCTTTATCGAGAATACCCGTTTCAGTCCCTTGGCAGGGTTCAGTTTCTTGAAATCAGGCTTCAACGGCTGAGTGGAAAAAATAAACCCGCGCAATTGCAATAGTTCGAAAAAAACAATGGTGATGATGAGCATACCTGCGAGGAAGAGGAGTGGCGTTGCCAGCGGCCATATCAGTTCGCCCATGATGCCGATCACTTCTAGTGGCTGGCTGTGGCTGTGTAGACGAACTGAAATTGTCTCCTGCATAATACGTGAAAAATCCGACATATATGCGGCGCCAAAGACCAGAAAGAACCCAGTGAAAGCTATAAGGACCGAGAGGAATCCCAAGTCCATTCCGCGTGCGACTTGACCTTTTTCCCGTGCGCGTTTTAGCTTGAATGGGGTTGCTTCCTCCGTTTTATTTTGTTCGGAATTTTCCATATCTCACCCAATCCTGGTCGCAGCATTGAGCGCTTCGCGCATAAGACGTAGAAAAATGGTCCCCCCAACTGCAAAGCTGATGGGTAAAATCAAAAGCAACATAATTGCCTTGGCTTGAAAACCCAGCAGCATGACGTGCATTTGCGGCAAGGTTTTGGACATCATGGCGACCGTTATGTCTGTCAGAAACAATGCAAGCAGAACGACCGCAACCAATCCAAAGGCTATCAGGAAGCTCACGGACAGATGATTGAACAACGGTGTTAGGCTATGCGCGATTGTTGCTTCGCCAAGGGGAGTGCTGGCGACCGAAGCTGACCAAATTCCAAGCAGTTCGGACGGACCTTCCATCGTAAAAAATACGACGCCAGCGGCATAAGCAAACAAGGTTCCGATCAAAGGGGTTCGCGTGCGTGTGCTGGGTTCAATCAACAACGCTAATCCAAATCCTGCTTGGATATCGATGGTACGTCCGGCAGTGTAGAGTGCAGCAAAGACAATTTGAAAGGCCAGAGTGATCGTCATACCTATGATTAATTCGGACAGCGCAATCTGAAAAATCTGACTCTGGTCGAGCCCAGACAAATAAGTGTTCTCCGGATTACCTGTGACGAGCCAAGCGGTTAAACTTAAACCCAACATGAGCCGGATTGCAGCAGGTACTCGGATGAGTGTAAATGGGGGTGCGAAGGCAAAAACAGGCACAACCCTGAGGCTAAGCAGCAGCACTGCCAGAATCCAGCTTTCGAAATTCTCAATCAAGCGCCTGGACCGCCAATGCTTGGAATGATGAGATAAAGGGAGGTCGCAAATTGAGTGATGATGCTGACCATCCAAGGACCTAGTGCGATAATCATGATGGCAGCAACAATTAACTTAGGCACGAAGCTGAGTGTCATTTCCTGAACTTGGGTTGCGACCTGAAATATACTCACAAGCAAGCCCACTATAAGAATTGCTATCAATAGGGGGCCAGCAACCAGGATGGCGTTCCATAACAACTCATTGATAAAATTTATCGCCCTGTCTGTCGTCATTTACTCTGTCCCAACAGATTTTTTATTATGGAATCCTTTGTTTGTCCTTATCGTGATTCTGTCAAGTAGTACGAGTAATCTAGGCTCAGGATGCATTAAATTGCTTGCATATCGTTAAAGTTGTTGATTCAACATGCTTCACACAAAGGAGATGTTTGCATGAATGATTTACCGATGTTGAGCGAGGCACAGATGGGCCGGATAGAACCGTATTTTCCGTTGTCACGGGGCGTTAGCAGGGTCGATGACCGTCGGATATTGAGCGGGCTTATATTCGTGATCCGCAATGGCCTTCGTTGGCGTGATGCACCGGTAGCCTATGGTCCGCATAAGACGATCTACAACCGCTTTATCCGCTGGAGCCGCCTTGGCGTGTTTAACAAGATATTTGCCGCCCTTGCCGCCACCAGTGATGCTGACGAGACGTTGATGATTGATGCAACGCATCTCAAGGCGCACAGGACAGCTTCCAGCCTGTTCAAAAAGGGGCTCTACCCGGATGTATCGGGCGCACCAAAGGCGGCCTGAACTCCAGACTACACGCCGTTTGTGATGGCGAAGGCAGGCCTGTTGCGCTGTGTCTGACCGAAGGCCAGATGAGCGACCACAAGGGCGCAAAGCTGCTCTGTCCGGCGCTGCCTGAACGCGCCTGCGTGATGACCGGTGACAAAGGCTATGACAGCGATGAATACCGCGCCGCCCTCAAGGCCAAGGGCATCACACCGTGCATCCCGCCGCGAAAGGGGCGCACAATGCCCGCGCACTTCGACAAACAGCTCTACCGGCAACGCCACAAGGTCGAGAACATGTTTGGAAAACTCAAAGACTGGCGGCGTATACACACCCGCTATGATCGAAGGGCAGATACCTTCATGGCCGCCATAACCATCGCTGCTATCTGCGCCTTCTGGATCAATTAATGAATCCTGAGCCTAGGGTAAAATTTGTATGCCTTATTAAATAACCTTACTATTTTCAGCGATCGAAAACGTCATTTGAGTATTTTTCTCAAAAACAGCTAAACAAAAAGTCTGATCTTGGGATTAGTATATCGGGAGGCGTTGACTGGGCGGTTCCCTGAGGTGCTATTTTTTTGGGAACGGTGAACGATGACTGCGATATTCACGGGACTTGGATCTGGATTTGAGCGGAGTTCGGCCAATATATTGGGCGGTGCCGGACAGATTGGCGGCGGCACATTGGGCCGTGCTGGTGAAGGTGTCTCGGTTAATGCGGCGACTGGTAATTTGCTGGTTACGCAGCAGGATGAATTTCTGTCGGGCCGCGGTCTCGATATTTCTATATCGCGTACGTACAACAGTCTTGCTGAGCTGAGTGATGGTGATAATGGCGATCAGTGGCAACACAGCACCTATCGGCGTGTCTTTGGGTTAACTGGTTCTCAGAATGCTAATGGCAGTACGATCAAGCGGCAGGGTGCCGATGGTTCGTCGATTACCTACACCTGGAATAGCAGCAAGGGTGCCTATGTAACGACGGATGGTGATGGCGCTTATGACACGCTCAAGAAAGTGGGCAGCTATTGGGAGTGGAAAGATGGCAGCAGCCAAATCCGTGAACGTTACTATGCCTATGGCAGCGATAATTGGCGCATAACCCAGCAGCGTGACAATGATAATTACAGGCTGAACTTCGCCTATTCAGGAAGTAAGCTTGACAAGGTCACCACCGCCAATGGGGAATGGACGCAATATCACTGGTCGGGCAATAATATTGCCCGGATTACAACCGGTCATAGCGGCGGTACGTTGACCCGCACCTATTATGGTTATGACAGCGCCAACCGGCTGACCAGTGTAACAACCGATTTGTCGCCAGAGAATAACAGCATCTCTGATGGTAAGACCTATGTCACCAATTACACCTATCATGGTTCAACCAACCGCATAGCGACGATTACCCAGACTGACGGTTCCAGCCTGGCGATACAATATAATGGTGCTGGAAAGGTGACGAGCCTCACGCAAACTGTTGCGGGCGGCGACACGCGGGTTACGACGGTGGCTTATGGGTCTAATTATACGACGATAACGCATGCCGATGGCACAACCAACAATCTCTATTATGATAGTCAAAAGCGCCTGACGCAGATCAACTATGTTGGTGCGCAATCGGGTGATCCGGTCACCTTTGTTCAATTCACCTATGACGCCAATGGCAATGTTACTTCTGTGCGTGATCAGGAAGGCCAGGTCACCAATTATACCTATGACGGGAACGGCAACACCACCAAGATTACTGATCCCAATGGCAATACGATCAAGAGCTGGTATGATGCGAATAATAATTTAACGCGCACGCGGACCTATGGTTCGAATAATAGCAGTGCCAATGCTGCTCAATATACCCGCTATGCTTATGATGGTGAGAATCATCTGCGTTACACGATTAGCGCGGAGGGTCATGTAACCGAATATCGTTATACCGGTACCGGTTTGCTGCAATATGAGATCGAATATCCAGAGCATGTCTATAATACCAGCTCTGCCATCCCCACGCTTGCGCAAATGGATGCTTGGCGCAATGGGCTGGGTGATCGGTCATCGACCAAGATAACGCTGCATAGCTATGATGCACGCGGCAACAAGACGCGGGTCTGGAACTATGGCTATGCGACGGCCACCGGTGGAGCGTCTAATGCGGAAGGCTATAGCCGCACCTATTTTACCTATGACCAGGCGGGACAGCTTTTATCGACCTATGATGGCAGTCAGGTTGCGGAGACATTTGTTTATGATGGCCTGGGCCGGATTACGGCGTCTACGGATCTGGCGGGTGGTACGACCAGCTTTGTGTTTCAGGATGCAGCGACAAAAACGATAATTACCACCGCGTCCGGAGGCGTTACGACAAACACCTTTAACAAGGCTGGTGAACTGATCAGTCAGACGACCAGCGGCCGCTATGATGTTACGGGTACATCGAGCTATCTCTATGATAAAAATGGCCGCTTGCGGGTGGAAACCGATGAGACCGGTTATAAGACCTACTATCTTTACGACAAGCAGGGCCGCAAGATTGCCGATATCAATCATTATGGCCATATCAGCGAATATCGCTATAACGATGCAGGCCGCATAGCGGCGAGCGTAAGCTATACCTATTCAGTCACCACTGCCAATCGCAATATTCTGGCCAATCCCAATAACACGCTGGAGATATCGAATATCCGGCCAGCAGCGCACAGCTATGATATCTGGGAGTGGAATATATATGATGCGACTGGCCGGGTCATTCAGACGATTGATGGCGAAGGGCGTGTGGCACGCTTTGAATATGACAAATCTGATCGTCTGATCAAAACTACCAGCTATTATAATCAACTTACTTCATCGCAGCTCACCAGTTTCAGAGCCAATGCGCCTGAAGCTTTGGTGCTGCCGACGGCCCATGCGAAGGACTCGATCAGCCGAACCTTCTACAATCGCGATGGTCAGGTCATTGGCGCGCTGGACGGTGAGGGTTATCTCAGCGAGAATGTCTATGACGAGGCGGGGCAGCTGGTGCAGTCTGTGGCCTATGCGCAGAAGACCAGCGCCTCTTATTGGGCGTCGGGCAGCTTCAATCAACTGCGCGGGACGGCGGCGCCGACATCGGCTGCCAATCGGCGTTCTCACAACGTCTATGATGGTCAGGGGCAGTTGCGTTACAGCGTGAATGCGCAAGGGGCGGTGTCGAGCTTTACCTATAATATTGCTGGCAAGCTGACCAAGACAGTTGAGCATGCAGCAACGATCAGCACGTCCGATTATACTTATGACAATGTGAAAGCAAAGGTCGCGGCGATTGCCAATGCGAGCAATGATCGCACCAGTACGATTGTCTATAACAGCCGCGGGCAGGTTTCATATAGCACCGATGCGGCGGGTCTGAGAACCACATTTACCTATGATAATCGCGGTCAGGTGATCAAGACGGTCGTTGGTACAGGCAGCACGGCACGCACCACCCGTAATTATTATACGGGTCAGGGAGATCTGCGCTTTACCGTTGATGCGGAAGGTTATGTCAAACGCTTTGATTATGACAAAGAAGGTCGCCTGACACGCGAGGTGACCTGGTCGAACAAGGTCACTGCCAGTGATTCCACCACCATCGCGCAAATCAACAGCCTGGCCAATGCTGCGGGCACATGGACTGGTGTGCGCTATACCTATGATGCAGCAGGGCGGCGCAACAGCGTTTATGATGGTGAGGGCAATAGAACCGTTTGGAGTTGGCGGGCTAATGGCACTTTGGCCAATGAGTGGCAGGCTTATGGTACTGCTGATAAAGAGAGGACTATTTTTTATTATGATGACGCTGGTCGCAAGGTTCGCGAGATTAATGCTTATGGCACGTCTGAAGTCACCAATACATATTGGTATTATGACGGCTTAGGTAATTTAACGCGGGTCAGAGATCCAGAGAATAACAACACCTACTTCACCCATGATGAGGTTGGTCGTGTATTAACGGAGACGGATGCTGCCGGTGGTGTGACCACTTATGAGTATAATGCTTTTGGCGAGGTAGTGAAGGTCACGGATCCTCGTGGTAATGCGAGCTATAATTATTATGATAATCAGGGTCGCCTGACGAAGACGCGCGATGCAGAAAATTACGTCACCGAGACCAGCTATACGATTTATGGTGAAGTGGCGAGTGTGACGCGGCGTTATAATCGCACGACGAGTGCGGTGAGCACGGTGACCCCACCGACGGTTGCAGGTCATGCCAAAGATGCGACCACAACATTCGAATATGACAAGCGTGGTCTGGTCACGCGGAGCACAGATGCGGAAGGACATTTCGAGACCTATACTTATGACGCCTATGGCAATCGGATAACCGCACGCGCCAAATCTTCGACGACATCAACGGTGGCTGGCGGCACAACGAGCTATGTTTATGACAAGCGCAACCTGTTGATCAGTGAAACGCTGCCGATCAAATCTTATAATAATAGCGGCGCTGTGCTGGCCTCTACAGTGGTCAATACATATAGCTATGATGCGCGCGGAAACCGTATTGAGATGGTGGAGGCGAGCAATGTGTCTGCTGATGCGCGCACGACGCAATATGTTTATGACAAGGCGAACCGGTTGGTAGAGACGATTGGTCAGACCTTTTTGGGGCAAACGCCGCGTGAATTTATATATTATGATGCACGGGGTAATATAACCGAGACCAAGGATGCGGGCGGTGGCCGCACGCTCTTCTTCTATGATGATCTGAACCGCAAGGTGGTCGAGATTAATGCGGTCGGCACTTACACCAAATACACCTATGACAAGAATGGCAATGTTACTGAGGCGCGGGTTTATGAAAATGCAGTGAGCCTACCTGCCAGTGGCGGGGCTTTGGCCGAAGCGCCTGCGGCGCCTGCGGGTGGTTCGCGCGTTACCAACTTTACCTATGATAATTTGAACCGGTTGTTGACCAGTTCGGTCACAGGTGCGACCACGGGCTATTGGAATGGCTCCACCTGGGTTGCCTCAACAGCAGCGCTCACCACCAGCTATCAATATGATGCCAATGGTAATGTTGTGAAGCTGACCGATCCCAATGGCAACACGACCTGGAGCTATTATGACAAGTCGGGCCGCAAGACGGCGCAGGTCGATGGTGAGCGCTATCGCACGGACTGGAGTTATGACAGCGAAGGCAATGTCATGCGTGAGCGGCGTTATGTCAATCAGGCGGCCAATCCGACCAGCACGACTTCACCGCCTTCTGTCTCGGCGCATGGCACGCTCGACCGGATTACCGACTTTACCTATGATGAAGTGGGCAACAGGCTTACCGAGCGGCGGCTGAATGTGCTGCGCCACAATGGATCAGGTGCGCATGTCAACAGTCATGCTACCATCAGCTACCTCTATAATGGTCTGGGTCAGGTGACCCGTAAGACTGAGGCGAGCGGTGAGCAGGTTAATTATAAATATGATGCAGGCGGGCGTTTAACGGAAGAGAAGCGCTCGAGCTTTACCAGTCATCAAAATACGACCGTGACGCCCGAGGTGGATTATTATTATAACGGGGTGGGTGATCTCACCCGCACGGTGGCAGCGGGTGCAGGCGATGCGGCGGCGCGTGTGACGCGTTATACCTATGATGGAGACAAGCTGCGCTCGATGATCGATGCAGAGGGCAATACGCGTCTCTATTGGTATGATGCCGCTGGCCGCCAGACATATGATTATTATCAGCGGCGCAATTCTAGCGGAGCCGTAGTCAACACTTATGAAGGCACATTGACAAGCTATGACTTGCTGGGTCGTGCGACCCAGCAATATCAGGCGACCTATAACGGTTCCTGGGTAGATAGCGGTCCGCGTGCTGTTACCACCTATAATGCCTATGGCGAGGTGGCCTCGGTGGCGGTTGGCGGGCGCACGCAGACGCAGAACAAATATGATGCAGCGGGCCGACTATGGGCAACGAACAGCGGCGACGGTGTGTGGAAATATTTTGGCTATGACAAAAATGGTAATCAGACGATAGCGATTACCAGTGCTGGCGTTAGCCTGTCGGGCCTGAACTTCAATCAGGCGCTGAGCAATATTGGCAGCCTTAATGTCAATGGCACTTATACCCAATATGACAAGCGCAATCTGGCAACCAGTGTTGTTGAGGAAGGGCGTCAGCTGGGCGGGGCGGTGCAAAACTTGACGACGAACCGGACGTATAATGCGTTTGGCGAAGTGCTGAGTGAAACCAATGCCAATGGTGCGCGCATTGATTATACCTATAATAATATGGGTCGTCTGATTAAATCAGAGAACCCTACGGTTCAGATCACCAATGAAAATGGTTCTGTGGCCAATGTGCGTCCCACGGAGCATTATTATTATGATGTCTCGGGCCGCCTGGTGGCGAGCCGTGATGCCAATGGCAATCTCACTCGGCTGACCCTGCTTGCCGGCACTGGCTATGGCGGGACCGAAGCTTTGGTTACGCGCCAGACCAATGCTGATGGTGGTATTAAACAGACCAAATTTGATATCCATGGCGATGCGCGCACGATGATTGATGAGATTAATCGTACGACGACGCAAAAGTTCGACAAAATGGGCCGTGTGATCGAGGTCAACCATGCTGGTGGCCTGACCGAATTTATGGACTATGACATATTGGGTCAGCAGATCAAGAAGTGGAATAACTTCCTTGTTGTTGGTGCCCATTATAATCCTTATACCGGGATTAACAACCCTGGCACGCCGGAAGTGGCGACGACCGATTATGATGTTCAGGGGCGTGTGATATCACAGCGTGACTTTGGCGGTGATGTTACAACCAACAGCTATACATGGAATGCGAACCTGGCGACCTCTGGTCTGGGCACCTTTGGTGGTTGGACGCAGGTGACGACCTATGCCAATGGCCGTACGCTGACGGAAAATGCGGATCTGTTTGGCCGCACGCTTTATAAAAATGATCTGGGCGGCCATGTCACCAACTTCACTTATGATGCCGCAGGCCGGTTGACCCAGAGTGCTATTGGCGGATCAACGACCAGCTATGAATATCATAATAGCGGTCAGATCGGCAAAATCCTGACCGTTACCACCACCGTCGTACCGAGTGGTTACGGCACAACCACCACCGTTTCGACCCTTGAGGCAAGCTATGGCTATGACAAGGTAGGCAATCGCCTGAGCGAGTATGGCAAAACCACCAACTCCAGCACCTATTCTCTCACGGGTACAGTTACAACGACTGTGAATATCTGGAAAAACGCCACCGCCACCTATGATGCGCTGGGCCGGCTGAAGACATGGGTAGAGGCTGGCAGTGCCATCTCGCCGGCATCCAGCATTGCCAATCATTATGATGCCAACGGCAATATCCGCCGCACGACCGCCACCTATCGCACGCTGGATGCTCTGGGCAATGCCTCGACAACATCGACGGGCAAGGATTATTACTTCCGCTATGACAATATGAACCGTCTGGTGACAGACCGGGGTCAATTGGTTGGCGGCCAGATTGTGCGCGGCAATGGCAGCGCGACGGTTGATGGCGGCAAGGACATTCTTTACAATAAGGCAGGCGAGCGGGTCGCTGTGCTGACGACAGAATATACGCCTGGGGTCTATAATCCCTATACCGGCTTCTTGCCGGGTACTTATCGTGAGGCCCGGGAGAGCTATAGCTATGATTTGGCCGGGCGTCTCACCCAGATCAGTGTCTCGCAAGGGACGGCTGTTGCAGATAATGGCTCGGGTCAGCCATCGGGTACGATCCCTTCAGCGCCCACAAGCGGTACGCGCCGCTCCACCTTCCAATATGATTTGCTGGGCCGTCAGACGGTACAGATGGATTATGAAGCCAATGGCACGACAGTCTCGTTTAGCCGCAGCGCCGCTTACAATGTGAAAAACCAGCTGACCAGCGACACCACCAATGTCAAGCAGGGGAGTGATGTCAATCGCTCTGTCACCAGCTATAATTATGGCACTGGTGCAAGCTATGCACTGGGCAATGTGGTTTATCAGACCAGTATCAACTACAAGAACAACAACTCTGGTCAGGCACCCAACACGCGCACGGACAATACCTATCAATATTTTGATGGTGCGGTGCAGGCGACGATCCGGCATGACAATAATACCGGTTCGGGCTCCAACCCTGTGTATCAGACCACCTTCACTTATGATCAGCGCGGTTCTTTAACCCGGGCCTATATGGGTGATTATTATGCGCAGCATGTAACCTTCACCAATGATGAGAATGGCCAGATCATCCGCCGTGATGAAAGCGCTGTCTCGACCCATGCAGGATCCCCGCACGAAGTGTGGTATCGCTATAATGGACGCCAGCTGGGCTATACCGGCAATAACGGTACGGCAGATGTCTCGACCAATGAATCCATTCGTCAGCGCCAGATTACCCCGCCAACCACCCACGGTACCTTCCGTAATGGCGCACAGGTCGGCTCCAGCTATGCCGACTTCGCACAAAGCTATGATCCCCTAAACAGCTATAATCAGGGCAGCAATACCAGCCTCTATAATGTCCAGGCCGGCGATACGCTGCAGGGCATAGCCGCCCAGGTCTATGGCGATGCCTCCCTATGGTACAAGATCGCCCAGGCCAATGGTCTCTCCGGCTCCAGCGCGCTCACCCAGGGACAGCGCCTCAACCTGCCCGCTGGCGTCGTCAAAAATACCCACAATGCCGGCACCTTCCAACCCTATAACCCAGCCGAAAATATCGGCGACCTAACACCAACCGCTAACGCCCCGCCAAAGAAAAATAAATGTGGCGTCTTTGGACAAATATTGCTCGCCGTGGTCGCCGTCGCGGTGACTGTGGTGACCGCCGGAACATTGGGCCCGGTTGGCGCTGCCGTGGCTGGCAGTGTGGTAAGCCAAGGGGTCGGTGTCGCCACAGGTATCCAGGACAAGTTTTCCTTCAAAAGTGTGGCACTGGCCGCAATAACAGCCGGAGTAACCCAAGGGCTTGGAGACATTGGGGTCTTTAGCAAGCTAGGTATAGCTGGAGAAAGTTTTGGTTCTACAGTGGCACGTGGTGCTTTGTCCAATGCGGTGACGCAAGGCATTGGTGTAGCCACCGGGTTACAGAGCAAGTTTAGCTTTGCAGGCGTAGCCGCAGCGGGCGTTGGTGCGGGCGTTGGTGCCTTTGTTGGTGACAAGTTAGGTGCCGTTGATTTTAGTGACAAAGGCGGATTAAGCGCAGCCAACATTGCAGCGAACGGTGTCGTTGGCGCTGCTTCTGCCATCGCCAATGCCGCAACGCGCAGCGCGATTGAAGGATCAAGCTTTGGTGATAACATAAGGCGCGCTATCCCAGATATCATTGGACAGGCCATCGGCGGTGCAATCGGTGGGGCAGGGAGACGGGCGATTGATAGGGTCGATAGTCAAGTTGACCCTGTGTCAGAGGGTAAAGCCACAGCTGGCGATCTTACAGAGGCGATAGTTGTAAGCGCCGATGGACAGCCGATTGTAGCGGTGGCCAAAAAGCCAAAACAATTGAACGTAAATGACCCTAAACCATTGGCGCTTATTACAGAAAGGAACAAACATAACGTCGGCGAAGCTTTGCTAGAACTGGGGGCGTTAGACGATGGTTTAATGAAGGTTCTAGGGAATGCAAAACGAGAGGATTTCGCAAAGGTTATTGACCAAAGAGAACAACCGTTTACTTCTGCAAATGATGCAAATTTGCGCAATTTACAAGAAGCAAAACGTGCACTAGCTAAAGCCGAATTAAATGAAAATTTGTCTCAAAAGCAGCTCAACAAATTAAAGGAAAATGTCAAAACAGCTAGCAGGTCATTCGCAGAATCTGATGCTATATTGGAAAAGTTTCAGAACGCTCGTTCAACATTCTTGGCGGGCATTCGAATCGAACGGCAGATAATAGATAACTACCTCGTCGGCACTTCCGTTGATTTGCATTTCGGTAGAAAAGTCGAACAGTTTACAAAAAAGAACGGCAAAATTGGGACGAGGGAAGTAGATGATATCAGAAGCGTCAAACTGGAAAAATTTGGCCATCAGTTTGATGATTTGAATCTAGCTGCCCAAAATGGATTGGCTTTGAGCTTTTCTCTAAATAGGCTATTAGGTGATAATTTCGAGCGTGGCGGGCAAATTTCTAAAGTTGTAGTCAATGGCAAAGATCGGTTCACTATCAATGATCTTCAAGTGGGAACCTTTCTAGGTAGTGGCGATGGGCAGACAATATTGTTCAATGATGTGGGAAAAAAAGCTACGTTCCATACACACCCTTTACAAGGAGGCTTTAGCAAGTTACAAGGAGGCTTTAGCAAGTCATTTTCAGGGGCCGACAAGAAAGCTTTTCTTAAAGGCCCACCAAGCCTAACACATTTTGTTGCTGGGGGAGATGGCAGTTTTAGGTCTGCTTCACCTGCTTCACCTGCTTCACTTGGTGAAAAGATTAAAATTAAGACTATATCAAAGAAAAGGTTTGTCCCTTTTAAACAATAGGAGAATCCCAGTGAGAATAAATCGATCAATGAAAAACGTTGCTATATTTATAGGAATTGCAGTTATTCATACAGAAACTCTGGTCGCGCGCGAGGTCAACGGTATTGAAATATTGAGTGTTTTTGACTTGAATGTGAAGAAAGATAATGTCCTTGGTAAGAAAATCAGGATCAAGGGTTATGTGCAGGGTTATAGAGACTATTTTCGGATGTATGATTTACCAGATGATATCCCGGAAGATTGGCAAGGTAAACATAAGCCTTGTGAAACAATAGTTGATGGAGAAGTCTTCGCATATGAAGTTTTTGAAACACCCGTCAGCTTTTCTGGTTTTGGCTCAGAAAAGCGACTACGACGGGCAATAGGCAGACGACGACAGGCAATGGGCGATGGATATGGTCGATTGATGATTATCGAAGGTTTCTTCGACCATCACAATCTCAACAAGGATGATCACGAGCTGATTGTCACCGGCCCATATAACTACTACTATCGGCCAGAAAGATATTACTACGGGTTCGGACATCTAAGAGACATCAAGATTGTAAAAATTTTCAAGGATCGGTGTGAAGGATTTATTGATCGAACTGTGAAGGACAGCGGCTTACTAAATTGATCCAAGAAAAGTAACATATTTGAATTACGGCAACAGTTTACTTCACTACTAAAGCGGGGCAATGATGCCAACCGCTCTGTCACCACCTACACAAGCGGTACGCGCCGCTCCACCTTCCAATATGATTTGCTGGGCCGTCAGACGGTACAGATGGATTATGAAGCCAATGGCACGACAGTCTCGTTTAGCCGCAGCGCCGCTTACAATGTGAAAAACCAGCTGACCAGCGACACCACCAATGTCAAGCAGGGGAGTGATGTCAATCGCTCTGTCACCAGCTATAATTATGGCACTGGTGCAAGCTATGCACTGGGCAATGTGGTTTATCAGACCAGTATCAACTACAAGAACAACAACTCTGGTCAGGCACCCAACACGCGCACGGACAATACCTATCAATATTTTGATGGTGCGGTGCAGGCGACGATCCGGCATGACAATAATACCGGTTCGGGCTCCAACCCTGTGTATCAGACCACCTTCACTTATGATCAGCGCGGTTCTTTAACCCGGGCCTATATGGGTGATTATTATGCGCAGCATGTAACCTTCACCAATGATGAGAATGGCCAGATCATCCGCCGTGATGAAAGCGCTGTCTCGACCCATGCAGGATCCCCGCACGAAGTGTGGTATCGCTATAATGGACGCCAGCTGGGCTATACCGGCAATAACGGTACGGCAGATGTCTCGACCAATGAATCCATTCGTCAGCGCCAGATTACCCCGCCAACCACCCACGGTACCTTCCGTAATGGCGCACAGGTCGGCTCCAGCTATGCCGACTTCGCACAAAGCTATGATCCCCTAAACAGCTATAATCAGGGCAGCAATACCAGCCTCTATAATGTCCAGGCCGGCGATACGCTGCAGGGCATAGCCGCCCAGGTCTATGGCGATGCCTCCCTATGGTACAAGATCGCCCAGGCCAATGGTCTCTCCGGCTCCAGCGCGCTCACCCAGGGACAGCGCCTCAACCTGCCCGCTGGCGTCGTCAAAAATACCCACAATGCCGGCACCTTCCAACCCTATAACCCAGCCGAAAATATCGGCGACCTAACACCAACCGCTAACGCCCCGCCAAAGAAAAATAAATGTGGCGTCTTTGGACAAATATTGCTCGCCGTGGTCGCCGTCGCGGTGACTGTGGTGACCGCCGGAACATTGGGCCCGGTTGGCGCTGCCGTGGCTGGCAGTGCGGTAAGCCAAGGCTTTGGTATAGCGACCGGAATACAGGAAAAATTTAGCTTTAAGGGTGTGGCCCTAGCTGCCTTGAGCGCCGGCGTCGGTGCCGGTGTTGGCGATGTACTTGGAAAAGGAGCGATTGCGGGCAGCAAGTTTGCCGGAGATGTGGTGCGTGGTGCGGTATCAAGTGCTGTTACACAAGGCGTGGCGGTGGCCACTGGTCTGCAAAGCAAGTTTAGTTTTGTGGGCGTAGCTGCAGCAGGTATTGGCGCAGGAGCGGGCGGCGCGATTAGCAGGTCTTTACCCGGTCAAGCAGTTGATGCGCAATATGATGCTAATGGCAACATTACCAATCCCGGCAGCCGAGCGAGCTTTGGGAACAATCTGGCCTCCTCAGCCGCTGATGCAATAGCATCTGCTGCGACGAGAAGTGCACTGTCTGGTACATCCTTTGGCGACAATCTCCTCGCAGCCGTGCCAAACGCCATTGGTAACACCATCGGACGCGCCATAGGTGGCGCTATCACCGATGAAATTGTCGAAGCCCGAGCAAAACATAATCCGGTGGATAAATCAAATGATAGTGGAGCGAATACTGTCAGTGCTGTGGCAGAAGCAATAGTTGAAGATGCTGATGGCCCCATTCTCGAGATTGATCCATCCGTCGCGCTTGGCGGAGATGGGGTGACAGCATCAGGGTTGCCCGGAGAACCTGGTGGTACTACATTGGGAAGTGCGACAACTTATGGAGAAACTGAGCTATTCGCTAGTTTGGACATAAACAGTATTCCTTTGGGCAGTCCGGCATATAAGGCGATTGCTCGCCAAAGAGGT
The DNA here is from genome assembly GCA_951813595.1 of uncultured Parasphingorhabdus sp. Taxonomy (GTDB): domain Bacteria; phylum Pseudomonadota; class Alphaproteobacteria; order Sphingomonadales; family Sphingomonadaceae; genus Parasphingorhabdus. The sequence continues at coordinate 1,284,799 of CATOTQ010000001.1, forward strand.
GATCTTGTGGGCAACCGACTAGCATCGAATTCGGAGGATTTGAAAGCAATCTCGGCGGCTCAAGGTGTAATGATTGGCACTTATGGTAGAAGCTACGACGCTTTTGATCTGATTCTTTTTGAAGATTCGAGTGGAAATTATCTTGTGGATATCCGGATGGAAGTGCAATTCAATTTTCGGGACGGAACTGATGTGGATGGCGATACGCTTAGTTGGACCCGAACTGAGGAAATGTCTTTTATCAGACGTTTTGAGCAAAGTATCGAAAGTTATTGGGCTGCGGTCCCTGTACTTGAACTGTCAGAAAATCGGCTAGTCCGCACTGAAGTTTCTATAGAGTCTCACAGATATACTACACAAAAAGCCTTTACATCCGCCCGGAATTCTGGTGAAACAGTATACATGGCTTATGTAACAAAAACGGACATAGAGCTAGTTAGCAGGGCGGGATATGGTCGGTTTATTTTGGATTCATTGGACGGCTTGAATAATAATTGGAACAACCGCAAAGTACTTGGTCATGAATTTGGTCATCCGTTAGCACTCGCGGATGAATACCCTCCAAGTTCCGGTTATGTAGGTGATACCCCAAGTATTATGAACAATGGTGAAAAAGTTAGATATAGACACCTCAATCCAATCCGGGATTGGGTGCGAGGACAGTTAATAGGAAAGGACAGTTAATAGGAAGATGATTAGAAAATTTGCTGCCATTTTGACTTCTATAACTCTGTTTGCATCATGTTCGAGCGATGAGCAGACAACAGAATTGGTCCACAAACATGATTCCAATATGGCTTTAGAAAGAGTTAAAAAAAGTGATGAAGAATGTAGTCTGGAAACAGATTTTTATGTGAATTTGAGACAAAAGTGGAGTAAAATTAGATTAAATAATGCCGATAACGATTGGGACATAGAAGATTTTTATGGTTATATAAGAAAGAATAACTTCCTCGGTGACTGCATTCCCATTCCCATAAAGATGATCGTATACAATCCCAGAGGAGAAGTTGTGAGAGAGGTGAAGGGCAGCGATCCGCATCTGCTAAAGCTGGTGGTAGGCCGAGAGGAGTTTGAAGTTTTAATATACGACAACGAAACAGCTGGACGGTTTCTAAGAGAGTAAAATCTCGGATTTATGGCAATTACGGTGACCGAATTACCCTGACAGTTTACTTTCGCCTTAAATTATTCCCGTCCAGGGCGGCACGCTGCGCTCCTCCGTTGTTGCTGCTGGACTTCGAGGTGCCGCTGGCAGTGCAATTAGTCAGGGGGTTGGCGTAGCAACTGGATTGCAGAGCAAATTTGATTTTGCGGGTGTAGCTGCAGCCGGCGTAGGTGCTGCAGTAGGTCAAGCGGCTTCCGACGTTTTGCCAGGGAGCAGTGGAGAATTTTATTTCAATAATTCGGATGAGGTTTTTCAACGCGCATCAAGTACATTAGGAAACAGGCTCTTGTCTAATGCTGCGGGAAATATCGCAAGCGCGGCTTCGTATTCTGCGTTAAATGGTAACAGCTTTGCCGACGTTTTATTGCCTACTCTTTTATCCGATACCATAGGGAACATAATTCAAGGATCCATATCTACCGAATCAGATAAGAAGATAGGCGATCTTGGTTTTCAAATAGAAACCGATACAGGTGAAACGATCACGGTAACAGGGGGAAAAAAAGAAACAAAAGCTCGCAGCACTACAAAAAAAGTACAACCTTCCAAGCAACCCTGTATCGGTTTTAGTTAACCTCAGTTTGACTAAGGCTGAATATTTGCAGGCAGTGGATGATGGTCTTTGGAAAATCCTGAACGGTAAAAAACCATCTCAAGTTCCAATTCAGGAATTCAAGTCTAATGCTGATGTTGCAGCAGCTTCGGCTCAGGTTCAAGCAATTACTCCGTCGGGAACCGCAGAGGTGAAAGCGCCTGATGACATTAGGACCTTTGCTTTTGATATTGCAGAGCCCACAAGAAAAGCTAAGTTAGATGGAAGCCAAAAAAATGAAAAATTCCTAATTGTAGAAAGAAATGCCGATAACGAATTAATTGTGACTTCTATAGCCGCTTTAGGTCAGGGTGGACGGTTGCCTAGGCCAACAGGAACCGAGACGGTCATACATACACATCATCGAGGTATGCCTCAGCCGCCGCATAAAGCGGACAACCACAACGTAAGACGGTACAATCAAGCCTCATTCGTAATTGCAGCGGAAACGAAAAAAGTATACGAGATTGGGAGAGTGTCCGGAGATACAAGCGCATCGATACGACTGGTGGGACCAAATAATACGGTGGGGCAATGGGTCCCGTTCCAAGTAAACGCGCGTGACTACTACACCGACTCAACCGCAACGCAACTTAAACCACAATATAGAGGAAAATTGTAGCATGAAATTGATAATTATATTTGCAGTGCTTACTTCTTTAAGTTCTATAGCATTTAGTAAAGATAATGATTATGAAAAGAATGTAGGATTTTTTATTTGGGATAGTAGTAATAGGAATGATGAAGAAGATTTTTATAGGAAAAATCCAACGATATCCAAAATTATTAAAAAACTTAACGATAATAGAGATGCTAGAAATTATAATAGGCATATAATAGATAATAGACTTTACGGATTATCTATATTGGAGGACATTAAAACAAGAGAAAAAGATGGTTTTATTTTGCTGAGCAGGCATCTTTTCGTGAAGCCAGTTAAGATTGTTGCTATCTATTACACTCACGGCGATTACAAACTTATTGATCAGTGGGAGTTAAAGAAACACGGATTGTGCATCAGCGATTTAGAAGTTTCCAAAATTGTAAATTTGACAAAAAAGAAAATGAAGGCGTTGAAGAAGGGGTGTTAATATTAAATTACGCTGACGACCGCCTGAAATCACCGAATTCGCTGCTGTCCTACACTCCCTCACTGTGCGATGGTGTCGCTGGCTCTGTCTCAAATTGAATCATCTGTGTCGCTGGAACCCACGCTGTGGAATCCGGCATTGTGGGAATCCGTTGGAATGCTCTTTTGCGGGGGAAGACATTTCTTGATTTAACATTGTCAAGTTTGACAACTTCGTTGGATATTTTTTTGTCCTTACGCTCCTGAACCCGTCCGCCGTGATGAAAGCGCTGTCTCGACCCATGCAGGATCCCCGCACGAAGTGTGGTATCGCTATAATGGACGCCAGCTGGGCTATACCGGCAATAACGGTACGGCAGATGTCTCGCAAGCCAGAACACAGATTGTCCAAAACCTTCTGGACCCTGAAGGCATCGTCGCCTCAGCTTTGGATGGAGAAGGTCAATCCGCCGACCAACTCAGTTTCCCGATGTATGGCGCCACAATTTCTTTTGGGAATGACCAAGACCGTTTCACCATTACCGGCATGTTCGGCCAGACCGATAGTTCGCAGTCCATTGTTTCCTCCACTTCTACCCGATTGATTGCTCCCAATGCTGGTGTGGAAATTATCGATCTCTCCACAACGACCTTGAACGGAATTTCTGACATTGATCGCTATGATGCGGAAGTTACCTGGCAACGGCGACTGGACGAGAAAATAGCGGTTTTTGGAGGATTGCGTTATGAAAGACTTGAATCGCGAGGCGTTGCTGGGTTCGAAATAATCAACACAGCGAATATCGATCCGTTTCTGGATTCACTTTTCGGTGGCATGCCCCCACCAGTTAACAATCCGGCTCAAGCTATCGATATCGATACAAAGGCAACCAGCAAGACATACAGTGCCCGTGTTGGCGTCACCGCATTTGTGCCCACAGGCCAGTCGCTGACGGTATTTTTCAACGGCATGCTACACGCCAGTTATCAACCCGAGTACAAGGTCGACAGTATTTTTCGCGATGTGAATGGTGTCGAGATTAATCGCAACAATTTTGTTGTGAATGACGAGATCAGCGCCGGACCAGACATTGCGGTCGGCGCTCAATATGCAATATCGGACAATATTTCGCTCGATTTTCGCTATCGAGCCGTCATGTTTTTCCCGCTATCCGGCGATTTCTCATTTGGAGATGCGCGCGTTAATCATGGAGTCAACCTGGGGCTGTCATTCAGGATGTGATGATGAAATTTCTAACCACAATTCTGGCGTTTCTGGCAATTGGCTTTGCCTATGCTCCGGTATCTGCCGAGACACGGGCACTGGTCATGGCATCCAACTATGATCTGCTCGATGCCGATCCGGCATTATTTCTAGCCAACCCTTTGGAAGATTCCAGTATCGTTGCTTCAGCTCTCGAAAAAGGCAGCGTCGATAGCCTGACGGTTGTTCGTGAGCCGACGATTAAGGACTGGACGAAGACATTTGACAAGTTTGTCGCTTCACTCGGCCCTGATGATATCGCCCTGCTCTACTATGCGGGACATGGCCTACAGATAGAGGGGCGCAACTATTTTCTTGCCTCCGATGGCGTATCCCTGATCCCGCTTGATCCGGGGTGCAGAAGCTGACCGAAACAGCGAAGGGTGCGATCATCATTGTCGATGCCTGTCGCAACAATCCACTGACGCAAAAAGATGATCAGGCAAAGATGCAAATCCGTTCCATCACCAGCGCGACGCGTGATGTTAAACCTGTCAATATAATGGATTTAGAAACCACCAGCTCGGGACTAGCTCAATTAGCAAATTTGCGCGGATTGTCGGCGGTTGTGTTGTTTTCTACAGAGCCCGGCAATGTCGCGGAGGATGGCGATGAGTCGGGCAAAGGTAGCCCCTTTGCCAAGGCATTTGCGCGCGAAGTCAAAAAGCGGCAGTCATTGAACGAAGTCATGCGCAAGACCGCGGTTCGGGTGAACAAGAAAACCAAAGGCCGGCAATCCCCTTGGCGACAGGGTGATTTACCGTTTGATGTTTTTCTGGCGGGAATGCGGTCGCTGCCCATTCCCTGATTGGAAAACGGATCACCTAGTCCTCCACACTCTCCTCTAACGCATGCATATCCGCATCGCTCAGTCCGAAATGATGCCCGACTTCATGAATCACGACATGGCGGATCAGCTTTTCCAGCTCAACCCCGGTCTGCGCCATCTCCGCGAGCAGCGGGCGGCGGTAGAGGAAAATCCGGTCCCCCTCCCCGCTCGGCGGCGCGAACAGCGATTTTTCACCAACCGGAACGCCCTGATACAACCCGGTCAGCTGATACGGGCTGGTCATGCCGAAATGATCGAGAATATCCTGCGACGGCCAATCCTCAACGCGCAGCACGATATCGGTAAGATGTTCGGCGAACGGCGGCGGGATGGTCTCGAATACGCGGCGGGCGATGGTTTCGAAGTCGGTTATTGTGGGTTGGTTGGGCACTATTGAAAGATAGGTATTGCACAACGTCTATAAAAGACAATTCCGGCCATTACCGCCATGCTGAATTTAATTCAGCATCCAGAGCGGCTAGGAGCAACCGATGGAAAAGCAGCTTGCGGTCTATATCATGGCCAATTTTCGCAACGGTGCTATCTATGTGGGGAAACATCTAATTTGATGCAGCGTGTGTACCAGCATCGCGAAGGTATCATTGCCGGTCATTCCAAAAAATATGGCATCAAGCGCCTCGTCTGGTTTGAGATGCACGCAGCGATGGAATCTGCCATCAAGCGCGAGAAGCAGATCAAGAATTGGAAACGTATCTGGAAACTGGCCTTACTGGAGAAGGAAAATCCGACCTGGCGTGATTTGGCAGAAGATTAGAGTTTCGATCCGCTGGAACATCGTGACACCAAATCGTCACCCCGGACTTGATCCGGGGTCCAGAGCGATCATTCGCAAAGCCTGCCTATTGCCGCTCTGGATGCTGAATCAAGTTCAGCATGACGATTATACTGGGTGGGTTGGTTACACTGGTACGGTAGATATTGCCGAGCGCGGGTAAAAGACAGTTTCGACCAATCACCCGTCGCCCTTCAGGGAGAAGGGATTCTGAATAGCTCCTAGATTTCTGGACACCTTCTTTCCTGAATTTGAGGTAAGGAGACGAAGGTGAGCAAGATACATTTCAGCGAAGATTTTAAACGGGATGCGGTTTCGCAGATTACGGAGCGGGGCTATCCTGTTGCAGAGGTTTCACGGCGTTTGGGTGTTAGTCAACATTCACTTTATGCGTGGAAGAAGAAGTTCGGATCGGCATCTGGCGGTGATGATGGCAGGGATGCTGAGATCAGACGATTGAAGCGCGAACTGACGCGGGTGACCGAGGAGCGCGATATATTAAAAAAAGCCACTGCGTATTTCGCCAGAGATGCAAAGTGAGATACGCGTTTGTTGCTGAGCATCGGCCTGTGTTTTCGGTACGTGCGATGTGTCGCAGCTTGTGTATCCATCCCAGTGGCTTCTGCGCATGGCTCAGGAACCCGCTGAGCAAACGGGCCAAGGAAGACGTCCGGCAGACCGAACTGATCCGGGAAGCATGGGAAGAGAGCGGTAAAGTCTATGGCTATCGCAAGCTTCACGATGATCTGCTGGATCAGGGTGAGACATGCTCTGCCAACAGAGTGGCGCGCTTAGCCAGTGTTTGGCTGGGAGCAAAGCGCAGATTGGCTATAAACGGCGCCCCTGGCAGCTACAATGGCAAGCCATCCATGGTCGTCGATAACACGCTGGATAGGCAGTTCGATGTCACAGTGCCGGATAAAGCTTGGGTGACGGACATTACCTATATTCGAACGCAGCAAGGATTTGCCTGTCTGGCGGTCGTGATCGACCTTTACTCGCGGCGTGTGGTCGGTTGGTCGATGCAAAGCCGTCAGACGACGGATGTAGTCCTGCAAGCATTACTCATGGCGGTGTGGCGCAGGAAGCCGAAGCACAGGGTGCTGATCCACTCAGACCAAGGCTCTCAATTCACTAGCATGGACTGGGCATCATTCCTCAGGGCTCACAATCTGGAACACTCGATGAGCAGGCGTGGAAATTGCCACGACAACGCTGTAGTCGAGAGCTTCTTTAACCTGCTAAAACGTGAAAGAATACGCCGCCGGACATATAAAACCCGCGAAGAGGCTAGACAAGACGTGTTCGATTATATCGAAATGCTCTACAATCCAAAACGTAAGCATGCTAGGAACGGCATGTTGTCACCGGTAGAGTTCGAACGACAGCAAAAAATGAATACCGAAGGTGTCCAGAAATCTAGGGGCTATTCACTGATCAAAATCTTCGAACTGCAATCACCTAGTCAATTTCTTATAGGTAGCCCGACTAGGCTTCAGCGCATCCTCACCAAGCCTGCGTACCTTGTCCTCTTCATAGCTCTCGAAATTGCCCTCAAACCACTCGACATGGCTGTCACCTTCAAACGCCAGGATATGTGTCGCGAGGCGATCCAGAAAGAACCGGTCATGCGAGATTACCACGGCGCAACCCGCAAAACTTTCCAGCGCTTCTTCGAGCGCTGACAGGGTTTCGACGTCAAGATCGTTGGTCGGTTCGTCGAGGAGGAGCACGTTGCCGCCCTCTTTCAGCATCCGGGCCATATGCACCCGGTTCCGTTCGCCGCCGGAAATCTGGCCAACCGCCTTTTGCTGATCGGTGCCCTTGAAGTTAAACGCCCCGACATAGGCGCGCGTCGACATTTCATGCTTGCCGAGTGTCATATAGTCATGGCCATCGGAAATCGCTTCCCAGACGTTCTTCGACGGGTCGAGATCATCGCGGCTTTGATCGACATAGCCGAGTTTCACCGTTTCACCAATTTCGACCTTGCCGCTATCCGGCTCTTCCTGCCCGATCAGCATCTTGAACAACGTCGATTTACCCGCGCCATTGGGGCCGATCACACCGACAATACCGCCGGGTGGCAGCGAGAAGCTGAGATCGTCGATCAGCAGCTTGTCGCCATAACCTTTAGAGAGGTTTTGCACCTCAATCACCTTGCCACCGAGGCGTTCGGGTGTTTGAATGAGGATCTGTGCCTTGCCCGGATCGCGGTTTTCCTGCGCTTCGACCAGCTGGTCAAAGCTCTTGATACGCGCTTTGGATTTGGTCTGACGCCCTTTCGGATTTTGCCGCATCCAAGACAACTCGTCCTTGATCGCTTTCTGCTTGCCCTTGTCCTCACGGGCTTCCTGTTCGAGGCGCTTGGCTTTTTTCTCCAGATAGAGCGAATAATTGCCCTCATAGACATAATATTTGCCGCGATCAAGCTCGAGCATCCAGTTGACCACATTGTCGAGGAAATAGCGGTCATGGGTGACCATGATGACATTACCGGGATATTCGCGCAGATGGTTTTCCAACCAAGCGACGCTTTCCGCATCAAGGTGGTTGGTCGGCTCATCGAGCAGCAGGATGCTGGGTTTCTCGAGCAGCAAACGGCAGAGCGCTACGCGGCGTTTTTCGCCACCTGAAAGGCTTTCGACGCCGCTGTCTCCGGGAGGGCAACGAAGTGCCTCCATCGCGATTTCGAGCTGGTTATCGAGCGTCCAGCCATCAACCGCATCAATCTTTTCCTGCAAAACGCCCATTTCTTCCATCAGAGCGTCGAAATCGGCATCTTCGGGCGGATCGCCCATCAGCTCGGTAATTTCGTTAAAGCGGCGGATATCGACAGCCACCTGCCCCACGCCGTCCATGACATTCTCTTTTACCGTCTTGGAAGCATCCAGCTCTGGCTCCTGCTCCAGATAACCGACGGTTATGTTCTCTCCTGCCCATGCCTCACCGGTAAATTCGGTATCGTACCCGGCCATAATCTTCATCAGCGTGGACTTACCCACGCCATTGGGGCCAACAATGCCGATCTTGGCATCGGGATAGAATTGCAGGTTGATATTTTCCAGAACCGGTTTCTGCTTGTTCTGGTAGGTCTTGGTCAGACCTTTCATGACAAAACTATATTGTGCGGCCATCTGGCGGAATTCCTTGATTTTGATGTGGTTAGATTTGCGCACCGCCTAGCGAAAGCGCGCCAGACTCGCAAGAGAGCATTGGCAAAGCTTTATTGGCGCGTTAGGCGTATCAGCATGAGAAACACCAACTTGCTAATCGCCAGCGCTGCAGTGCTATTTCTGTCAACTCCGGTGCTTGCCGACAATCATGATCCAATGAAGCTGCAGGCAAAAGCTCTGAAAGACGAGATCGCCTATAAAATTGTTGAAGGCCTGACCACCGAAGTCGGCCCTCGCCAAGCGGGCACCGAGGCGGAAGCGCGGGCGAGAAACTGGTCGGTCAAGAAACTCAATGCATTGGGTTTCCAAAATGTCCGAAATGAACCGTTTATGATGCCAACTTGGGTGCGCGGAGATGAGACTGCGGAAGTGACGTCCCCGTTTCCACAAAAGCTGCATGTAACCGCGCTCGGCAACAGCGCCAGTACAGGAGCTGATGGTATCGAGGCCGAAGTTGCCTATTTTGATTCTCTCGCCGCAATGACCGCTATTCCGGATGGCAGTTTGGAAGGAAAAATCGCTTTTGTGACTCACCGGATGCACCGCTCGCAAGATGGCTCTGGCTACAGCGCGTTCGGTCCGATCCGCTGGTTTGGCCCCAGCATCGCCTCCAAAAAAGGTGCTGCAGCCTATGTGATTAAATCCATCGGTACCGACTATCACCGCAATCCGCATACAGGCAGCACCGGTTTTGCCGAAGGCGTAAAGCCAATTCCGGCAGGCGCTTTGTCGTTACCCGATGCCGACAATCTGGAGAGGATGATCAAGCGCGGCAAACCGGTGCGGATGAAATTGTTGCTGACACCGCAGAATATTGGACAACAGGAATCGGGTAATGTCATTGCAGAGGTCACTGGCCGTGATCCATCCAAACCGATGATATTGATTGCTTGCCATCTCGACAGTTGGGATCTGGCCACAGGCGCATTTGATGATGCAGCAGGTTGCGGAATTATAACTGCGGCCGCCAAGAATATCATGGAGCATGGCAAACCATTGCGTACCATTCGATTGCTTTGGGCCGGAGCCGAAGAAGTTGGTATTTGGGGCGGCAACGCTTATCGAGACGAACATCGCAATAAGAAGCATGCCATCGCTATGGAATCGGATTTTGGCGCTGATAAAGTCTGGCGTGTTGAGTTCACCTTGCCGGAGGGTGCGAAAGCCGTATCGGATGAAATTGCAAAAAGCCTGCTTAATCTTGGTGTTAGTCGGTCCGCTGGCAACGCTGGCGGCGGTGCGGACATCGGGCCGATCATTACCGATCAAAATCTTGCGATTATCGATCTGCAGCAGGACGGTTCTCGCTATTTCGATCTTCATCACACGCCTGATGACACGCTGGACAATATTGACCCAAAGCAGCTCCAGCAAAATGTTGCAGCATGGACCACCGTGCTATCGATTATTGCCAATAGCGATGCTGATTTCATCATGCCGCCAAAGGAGTGACGTCATGAAGCGCCTGATATACCTGCTCGCCCCTTTATCACTGGCCACCGGGTGCTCCGAAACCAATATGGACGACCTCAACGAGGATGAACTCACTGAAATTGAGGCGGAAGTTGAGGTGAATGCGAAAACGCTCGAGGAAGCGGCGGATGAGGCTGTAAAAGTGCTGGAGCAGGATATTGAAACGGAACTTGATGAGGATAACTTCGGAGTGCCAACGGAAAGCCCCTCTCCCGATGAAGCCGGGCAAGAGGAAGTACAATGATCAAGGATTTTACCGGCAATCATGTACCTGATCAATCAGGCCGGATAATCATGGTGACCGGAGCCAATGCTGGTTTGGGCTTTGAAACGGCCAGAATGCTGGCGAGCAAAGGTGCGCGAATATTGCTGGGATGCCGCTCCAAAGAACGGGCCGAAAAGGCAATGAACATAATAGTTGATGAACATCCCAATGCCGATCTTGATTTTATAGAACTTGACCAAGCAAGTCTGGCGAGCGTCAAAAAAGCCGCAAAAAAGGTCCAGAAGGAAAAGCGCCTTGATGTTCTCGTCAACAATGCAGGAATCATGGGGCCACCGCACGTTCTGACGGAAGATGATTTTGAATCACAATTTGGCGTCAATCATCTTGGCACATTTGCGCTGACAGGCTTGCTACTTCCCAAGCTTCGGAAAACCAAGAAATCGCGTGTCGTCATTACCAGTAGTCTGGCGCATAAAGGCGGTAAAATTCACTTCAACGATATCAATGCGGAGAAGCGATATAGTGCTTGGGAGCGTTATGCACAGAGCAAACTCGCCAATATTGTGCATGCTACAGAACTCGATCGTAGGCTTAGCACTGCGGGTTCGGGCACAATCGCAACCTGTTGTCATCCTGGCATTGCCAGCACCGAGCTGGCGCGCCATCTGCCCGCTGCGGCGCAGATATTCATGCCGATAGTGGGCCTTTTCCTGAATACTGCCGCTCAGGGAGCCTGGGCTACGCTGGCAGCTGCGGCGGGCAAAGGTGCGATTGGCGGTGGATATTATGGACCAAAAGGCCTCGGTGAATGGTCTGGAAAAGTCGGCGAAGCCTCTCGAACCCGCCGATCTCGCGATGAAGAACTGGGAACAAAGCTATGGGATTTGTCGGTCGAACTAACCGGCGTTGATCCCGGAATTTGACTTAGCGTTAATTTATTTTGGCTTTTTATTAAGTCTGTCCGGCCAAGTTCGCTTAGGGCCTGTTGACATTCGGGGTTTCCAAACTTGCTGAACTCTGCTTCAAGCTTCCCAAATGGAGGTTTGAATGAACGAAGAGCGTTTTGTTATTTCGGATGAGCTTTGGAAAAAGATTGCGCCGCTCCTGCCAGGCAAGGCCGGGGACCCGGGCGCGACGGGTCGCGATAACCGGCGTTTCATGGAGGCGATACTATGGCGGGTCCGGACAGGGGCACCCTGGCGTGACCTGCCCGGTGAATTCGGGAAGTGGAATACGGTGTTCAAGCGGTTTCGCCGGTGGGCGGAAGCAGGCATTTTCGAGAGTCTTTTCAATGGCATGAAAGGCGAGCCAGACCTCGAATATGTTCTCATCGACGGAACGATTGTCCAGGCCCATCAGAAGGCTTCGGGCGCAAAAGGGGGCTCAGCATCAGGCCATCGGGCGGTCTCGTGGCGGGCTGACAACCAAAATCGTCGCACTGGTGGATGCGCTCGGGAATATGCTGCGGTTCCTGCTTCTGCCCGGACAGCCGCACGATATGAAGGGGGTGGCTCCGTTGATCCATGAGGTCTCATTTGGAGCGCTTCTGGCCGACAAGGCTTTCGACGCTGACTGGCTCCTGCAGGACCTCGACACGCGAGGCGCTGCTGCTGTCATCCCGCCCAAAGCAAACCGAAACGTGCAGCGAGACTACGATGCGCACATGTACAAGTGGCGTCATCTCATCGAAAACTACTTCGCAAAGATCAAGAAATTCAGAGGTATAGCAACCCGATACGACAAGACCGACACCAGCTATGCCGCCAACTGGTATCTCACCGCAACGCTCATTGCTAGGCGCGGATTGTCAACAGGCCCTAGTGTCCTACTGATATTTCTTACCAAATCCAAAGAGTGAATCAAAAGATCACCGTCGGATTGAGCGAGGAATATATGATTTACGGACGAGGGCTTCGGATTCCTGCACGGTTACCAGCATATCGGATACGATCATCCAGTTTAACTGCGCGTCGGGGTTTAATCCGGAAGCATCGGTTTCACTCAAGGTCGAAGGCCTAAACATGATCACCGCACAGCTTTTGTGGAAAAAAGGTGACGATTATGGCTGCCGGGTTGATTATGTTTTTCATCCCGCTGTTATCAACGCAGTTGTTGATCAGTCTCGCGATATTGACCCTATCAAGCAACCTTATGCCAGCTTGATTTAAGCTACATCACTTTCGTCCAAACAGCTTCTCAACGTCGTTCAGCGCCAGCTTCACCCAAGTTGGTCGACCATGATTGCATTGTCCAGAATGCGGGGTCACTTCCATTTCACGAAGCAAGGCGTTCATTTCAGCTACGTTAAGCACTCGCCCAGCTCTGACCGATCCGTGACAAGCTATTGTAGACGCTACATGATCTATGCGTTCTTTCAGGGACAGCGCCTTATCATAAGCAGCGAGTTCATCGGCTAGATCCGTTACAAGTCCTGTTACATCACCGGAACCCAACATAGCGGGCGTAGCCCGCACAAGCATGGCCGCCGGGCCAAAACGTTCCAGTTCCAAACCAAATTCCGTCAATTCTGCGGCACGAGCCTCCAAACGATCACAGGCATTTTCATCCAGTTCCACAACCTCAGCCATAAGTAATGCCTGTGAAGAAACGGTTCCGCCTTCAACAGCTGTACGCATCCGCTCCAGAACCAAGCGCTCGTGTGCCGCATGCTGGTCAACAATCACCAAGCCGTCCTCGGCCTCTGCCACGATATAAGTTTTCGCTACCTGCCCGCGCGCGATACCTAGTGGATGTTTGGCAGCTTCCGGAACTGGTTCTGCAGCTTGCTCTGCTCTACCCATCAGTGGGGCAAGCTCATCCACTTGGTCAATTGCCTGAAATGCGCTCACCCCGTCGCTTACTCGGCCGCTATTGCCAGATGGATAGGGTTGTGAAGCAATATTTGATCTGCCTTGGGCCATAAAAATGCTGGATTGTGGGTCAGGCGTAACCGGTTCCGATTGCCAATTGGCCAGCGCTGATTCCGATGGTCGCTGGACAGCGCGAAAACCGCCTTCATCCAAAGCCCGGCGCAAACCGCTTACGATCATCCCACGGATCATCGCCGGTTCGCGGAAACGCACTTCGGTTTTGGCAGGATGCACGTTCACATCGACTTGTTCCGGCGGCATATCGATAAAAAGCGCCACTACTGGGTGTCTGTCCCGCGCTAGCATCTCGGCATAAGCACCGCGCACGGCTCCAACAAGCAGACGATCCTTTACCGGGCGACCATTGACGAACAAAAATTGATGATCTGCAACACCGCGATTATAGGTCGGCAAACCAGCCACACCGGTCAGATGGATATCCTCTCTCTTGAGATCAACCGCGACGCTGTTGGTACGCAGTTCACGGTTGGTAAGCGCAGCGACCCGGTCAGGACCAGTCTCCCCGCCATGAACTGCAATTGCCTTTCGTCCTTGGTGCTCAAATGTGAAGCCAATATCAGGCCGCGCCATCGCCAATCGACGGACCACGTCGGTACAGGCCGCATATTCGCTGCGGGCTGTTCGCAAGAATTTACGTCGTGCCGGCACTTTGGCAAATAGTTGTTCCACACGTACCTTTGTACCCGGCGGAATGGCAACGGGACCCTCTTCATCAACCTCACCATGATTGATGACCCTGCTCCAACCGTCGCCACCATCTTCTCGGCTCTCGATTGTCATTTTAGCAACGCTGGCAATCGAAGGCAGAGCTTCGCCGCGAAAGCCCATTGTTGTAACAAATTCAATGGCTTCGTCGGGTAATTTTGATGTTGCATGTCGTTCGAGTGCGAGAGTAATATCGGCCCGGCTCATGCCGCAACCATTGTCGGTTACTTCGACCAGATCAAGCCCGCCCTGCTCGATCCGGATATTGATTTGTGTGGCACCTGCATCAATCGCGTTTTCGACCAGCTCTTTGAGCGCGCTGGCCGGCCTTTCCACTACTTCACCGGCAGCGATCCGATTGATCAGAATATTTGGGAGTCTTCTTATTGACATATTGCCGTTCCTAGCCCAAGCGCTCTTGCCAAGCGACCCCTGATTTGCTGCATGATTCTCATGGTTAACGGTGCCGTTAATTTCATGCCTCGTTCAGCTATAATATCGCTAAAGACAATATCGGTTTCGCATCGCGTAACCCAATAGAAATACGGACCAATTTATGTTTGAAAATCTGTTCAAATTCCGTTCTCAGGACATGGCTATTGATCTGGGAACAGCAAACACGGTTGTTTACGTGCGCGGGCAAGGCATTGTGCTCAACGAGCCATCCGTTGTGGCGATTGAAACGATCAACGGAGTTAAGAAAGTCAAAGCCGTCGGCAATGACGCGAAAATGATGATGGGCAAGACGCCTGACAGCATCGAAGCGATTCGCCCTTTGCGCGATGGCGTGATTGCCGACATTGATGTTGCCGAGCAGATGATCAAGCACTTCATTCAGAAGGTAAATGGCAAAGCGAAGCTGTTTAGCTATCCGGAGATTGTGATTTGCGTTCCCAGCGGTTCAACCTCTGTTGAACGCCGCGCGATCCGTGATGCGGCGTCTAACGCCGGCGCACGTCAGGTTTTCCTTATCGAAGAACCGATGGCTGCGGCTATCGGTGCCGATATGCCAGTAACAGAACCAATCGGCTCGATGGTTGTTGACGTTGGCGGCGGAACGACCGAGGTCGCAGTGCTTTCATTGCGTGGCTTGGCCTACACAACATCCGTTCGCACCGGTGGTGACAAGATGGACGAAGCAATTGTTTCCTATGTGCGTCGTCACCACAACCTTCTAATCGGTGAAACTACGGCGGAACGGATCAAGAAAGATTTTGGCGTGGCCCAGGCACCTGCAGATGGCGTGGGACACACTATCCATATTAAGGGCCGCGATCTCGTGAATGGCGTGCCAAAGGAAATTTCCATTAACCAGGGACAGATTGCTGAAGCTTTGAGTGAGCCGATTGGTACGATCGTCGAAGGCGTTCGAATCGCTCTGGAAAACACCGCGCCGGAACTCGCGGCTGATATTGTCGATCAGGGCATTGTTCTTACCGGTGGCGGCGCACTATTTACCGGTCTTGATGCCGAGTTAAGCGATGAGACCGGTTTGCCGGTTACAGTTGCGGAAGACCCTTTAACATGTGTTGCAATAGGGACCGGGCGCGCGATGGAAGATGAAATGTTTCGCGGCGTGTTAACGACCTCCTAATGGAACGGGGTGTTTGGATCATGATTGAACCGAAAGGATAAACCGGCATGGCGCCGCCAAAAAATCGGCGTCCTAGTTTTTCCAAGCGGGCGCAATATTCCATATTCGCTAGCTATTTGCTTGGCATTTTGGGCGCCATTGTTGGGCTGCTGTTGCTCCTTATTTCCATTATCGATCCGCGCGGCTTCTCGGTTCTGCGCACAATTGGTGCCGAAGCAACTGCACCGGTAAGCAAAACGCTTGCCGAAGCAACTGGCGCGACCGGTAGTGCGTCAGACAATATCGCCGCCTACTTTAATGCTGCTTCGAAAAACGCGGCAATGAAGCGAGAGCTGGAAAAGAATCGCGTTGAACTGCTGGAGGCAAGAGCGCTCAAACAAGAAAATGAACGGCTTAAGAGGCTCCTCAAGCTAGATGAGGAAATGAACGATTCCATAGGTATCGCTAGGTTGATTAGTTCCACCTCTTCCAGTTCCAGACGAATTGCGACGCTCGGGATTGGCAGTACAAGTGGAGTTTTGGCCGGGCAACCTGTTCGTGCTCCTGAAGGTTTGATCGGCCGTGTGCTGGAAACGGGGCCAACAACGGCACGCATACTTCTGCTTTCCGATGGAAAAAATGTCACGCCTGTTAAGAGGGCCAAGGATGAAGTCCCCGCTTTTGCAACTGGCCGGGGTAACGGGACGGTTGATGTTCGTCCTATTAACATCGGCAGCAACCCATTTGAACAAGGAGACCTTCTTACAACTTCCGGCAGCGGTGGATTGTATAGCCCCGGTATTCCTGTGGCCATGGTGATTGAAAAAACGGAAACTGGCGCAACAGCACGAATTTTGGCTAATCCAGCCAATGTTGGTCACGTTATTGTTCAACCGATATTTCAGGCTGAGTCCGTCGCGCAAATTGAGAGGGTGGAACAAGAAGCATCCGATTCTGAGGAACAGGAATAGTGGTGAGGGGCTATCGTTCAACCATTAACCGACAGCCTTCGAAGCTTCGCATCAAGGTCATTCCTCCAGCCACCGTCATCATCGGATCTATGGTCACGGCCATGCCCATTATTACTGACTATCCGATCCTGCCGCCCTTGGGATTGCTGGTTTTGCTGGCGTGGCGCTTGATCAGGCCCGGCTATTGGCCCGTTTGGGTTGGTTTCCCAATTGGTCTGGTTGATGATATTTTCAGCGGGCAACCGATAGGTAGCGCTGTATTCCTCTGGTCCACTGTATTTGTCATTCTGGAAACGATGGATCGCAAGGCCATAAAAAGAGACTATTGGCAGAATTGGTTCATTGCCAGCATAGCAATAATTTTTGTGCTATTGGGGGGTATGCTGATCGCCGACTTCCCTCGTAACCTGTTGTTTCTTGATGTTTTGATCCCGCAAATATTGCTTTCGATCCTGCTCTATCCGTTCATCACACGGCTGGTTGGAGCAATTGACGGTTGGCGTGTATCGACATGAAAGGCAATAAAGTCATAAGCAGCGCAGTCCAGTCGCTGACCTTTACTCGGCGAGCGACGGTAATTGGAGGATTTCAGCTAGGGATCGGATTGCTGCTGGCGGGTCGAATGGCTTATATCTCGGTCGCTGAAAACGAACGCTACCAATTGTTGTCGGAAAGTAATCGGGTGAATCTAACGCTCATTCCACCACGACGAGGCTGGCTAATTGATCGCAACGGTAAACCAATCGCCAATAATCGGTCTGACTTTCGGGTGGATGTTATTCCCGACCGAACACCTAACAAGGATCAGACCGTAGCAACGTTGGCAAAGCTGCTTTCGCTCGAAGCCGAAGAAATTGAACGAATCAAAAAGGAACTCAATCAAACCAACAGTTTTCAACCAGTGCAAGTTGCGGCCGACCTTGACTGGGAAAAATATGCAGCGGTTAGTGTCAGATTGCCAGACCTTCCCGGTGTTTCAACCCGACAGGGCTTTTCGCGATACTATCCTGCCGGAGCCGCCGTGGGCCATCTCGTGGGATATGTTGGTGTTGCATCTGCGGAAGAATATAAGGAAAATCCCGAGCCCATATTGATCACTCCAGGCCATAAAATAGGTAAAGACGGGCTTGAGAAGCATTTTGAAAACCGGTTGCAGGGCGAGCCTGGCGCAAAACGTGTTGAGGTAACAGCTCGCGGAAAAATAGTTCGCGAACTTGATACAAAACAAGACGTGCCTGGGAAGCCGCTGCAACTGACGATCGACGTAGATCTGCAGGAATATGCGGCGCGACGACTAGGTCCCGAAAGCGGTTCAGTGGTCGTCATGGACTGTGACACCGGTGACATATTGACGATGACTTCGATGCCATCGTTTGACCCCAACAGTTTTTCCGACGGGATTGGAGTGACCGAATATGGCATGCTCCGCGATGATGACCATGTGCCGTTGCGTAACAAGTCGCTTAGTGGACTTTATCCTCCGGGCTCGACGATTAAACCAATGCACGCAATGGCTTTTCTTGAAGCAGGGGTAGATCCGAACGAAACCATCAGCTGCTCGGGCGGACGACGTATCGGCGACCGTTTCTTCAATTGCTGGAGCAATCACGGCACCGTCGATATGGCCAAAGGCATCTACCAAAGCTGCGACAGCTACTATTATCACTTTGCCCAGCAGGTCGGTTTCGAGAATGTCGCGAGTTTCGCCAAAAGACTGGGAATGGGCCAGAAATTCCCTCTCCCGGTAGCCAGTCAATTTTATGGCACGGTACCTGGCCCAAGCTGGTTAGAGAATAAATTCGAGCGGAAATGGGTTCCATTTGACACGGTCAACAGTTCAATCGGCCAAGGCTATTATCTTTCCAATCCATTGCAACTCGCCGTGATGTCAGCTCGGCTGGCTACTGGCCTCAATCTCATGCCCCGGTTGCTGCTAGACAAACGAGCGCCAAAGCCGAAATCGCTCAACTTTCCGGAAGACCAAATCGCCTATGTTCGCAATGCGATGAGTGATGTTGTGAACGGACCTGGCACCGCCCGACGAGCAAAACTGCCGATCAATGATGTCAAACTTGCTGGCAAAACTGGTACGGCGCAGGTCGTGAGCCTGAGCGTGTCTGACGGAAGAACGGGACCTTGGAAGTACCGCGATCATGGCTTGTTCGTGTGCTTCGCACCCGTTGAAAAACCGAAATATGCGGCCGCTGTTGTAATTGAACATGGCGGTGGTTCGGCTGCCGCATACCCAGTAGCTAGAGACGTCCTTACTTTTCTCTACGACAAGGGAAAGGCAATGGAAGTACTACAAGGCTATGAAAAAGGCTGGGGAGGCACGATCGAAAAACGGATGGCCCAGAAAATGGAAGCCTACCGGGCTAAAAAAGATCTAGAGAAGGCGATTGCTGAGGGTCGGATTACACCTGAACAGACTACGGCTGAGGGCGAAGTGACATCAAGCGAGCAGGTAGGACAATAAGCGTTGAGTGATTTTGTCCCGGCTCCTATTGCGCAACTACCTTGGCGTACCATTTTGCTTTTGCTGGCTCTGGCCAGTTTTGGTTTCATAGTACTTTATTCTGCTGCGGGTGGGAGCCTCACGCCGTGGGCGGGGTTGCACATGGTGCGGTTCATGGTCTTTCTGGCTATGGCGATTATTTTGTCGCGGCTGAAGGAAAATTTCTGGAAGACCGTAGCCTTCCCGGTCTTTGTTGTGGTGCTCCTCATGCTGCTCGGTGTTGAGTTGATGGGAGCGGTTCGCGGTGGCAGCCAGCGTTGGCTAAGTCTTGGCCTCATTCGCATTCAGCCATCGGAACTTATGAAAGTGGCTATTATATTGGCGGTGGCGCGATTTTATGACATTCTGCCACCAAGCCAGATACGAAGCTGGAGCGCAATCTGGCCGTTGTTGGTCCTGATTGGACTTCCATGCGGTTTAATTATCCTGCAGCCCGATCTTGGAACAACGATCACCGTTGCCGTTGGCGCTCTTACCGTCGCTTTCCTTGCAGGCTTGCCGATACGCCTATTTGTAGGAGGTGCTACGATGGTGGCGATTATGGCGCCAGTCGCCTATTTCTTCGGATTGGAAGAGTATCAGCAGCGCCGCGTCACAACCTTCCTCAATCCGGAAAATGATCCGCTGGGAGCAGGTTATCATATAACCCAATCCAAGATTGCAATTGGCTCTGGTGGCATTTTTGGCAAAGGTTTCCTAAACGGGACACAGAGTCATCTGGATTACTTGCCAGAGGGACATACCGACTTTGTCTTTGCAACCATGGCGGAAGAATGGGGCTTAATGGGAGGCGCTATCATCCTGTTCGCATTCTTCCTGCTGTTCCGATGGGGACTGGGCGTTGCGATGAAAGCCCAAACGCGGTTTTCCAAATTGGTCGCGGCTGGATTGACGACCACCATATTTTTCTATGTTGCGATAAACCTGATGATGGTGATGGGGCTGGCCCCGGTTGTAGGAATTCCGCTACCATTTCTAAGTCATGGGGGATCATCGATGATGACCATCATGATATGCGTTGGAATATTGATGTCGATAGATCGCCACCCTGGCCGCCAGTCATCCGCTTTTGGATAATCATTGGTCTTAATTGAGAATTTGGGGAATCTGATTATAATAGGATGATACGAATATTAAGGACGCATAGCTCAGTTGGTAGAGCAGATGACTCTTAATCAGCGGGTCCCAGGTTCGAACCCTGGTGCGTTCACCACTCCCGTCAGTTTGCAACAACTTTCAAAAAACGAAAAAGGCGGGCCTTCCTTTTAGAAAATCCCGCCTGTTATTTCAGAGCAAAGCGCGAAAAAAGAGGAGCGCGATGGCTCCTCTTTCAAATATTATTTGTTAACGGCATCCTTCAGGCCTTTACCAGCCTTGAATTTTGCTTGTGTCGATGCAGGAATCTGCATGGGTTCGCCAGTACGCGGGTTGCGACCGGTTGATGCTTTACGCTTAGAAGTTGAGAAAGTACCGAAACCAACCAGACGGCATTCGCCGCCACCGGCTAGTGCCGAAGTTATAGAGTCAAAAACTGCGTCGACGGCTTTGCCTGCGTCGCTTTTGCTGAGACCACTGTGATCTGCTACACTACTAATAAGATCCTGTTTATTCATATTGGGAATCCCCCTCTCTATATGCAACTCGGTTTGAATCGCGCTTTTGTCTGTGCGCCACTAATGCGAAATTCTCGATGTGAGTCAAAGGAAAACCGCTGAATTCTGGGAAGAATCACGTTTTTTACGTCGAATTACGCGAATTTGAACTGATTCCGGGAAATCACGTGCCAAAAACACCCATTTCCAAGCAAAACCGAAGCTGACAGCAGCGATTCAACGACTCGCACCTACTGACCTAGTGACGCGCAGTTGATCCTGGTTCGTCTGTCACAGGTGCAGTTGCATGGCTTGCGAGTTCATCTTCATCGCTCCATTCAATTGGTTCGACTTTGTCTGCGAGAGCCTCAGCCAGCACCTCATCCGCATGTTTCACCGGAATAATATTCAGTTCTGATGTGATGTTCTCAGGAATTTCGACGAGATCTTTTTCATTTTCCGCCGGAATTAACACCGTCTTGATCCCTCCGCGAAGAGCCGCGAGCAATTTCTCCTTCAAACCACCAATAGGCAAAACTCTCCCGCGCAAGGTAACCTCACCAGTCATCGCTATATCTTTGCGAACCGGGATACCGGTTAGTGTCGACACGATAGCGGTAACTATTCCAACGCCTGCAGATGGCCCATCTTTTGGAACGGCACCCTCAGGCAAGTGAATATGAATATCCTTGCGAGCGAAAAGGCTAGGCTTAATACCATAGGAAGGTGCACGTGCTTTCACAAATGACAGTGCAGCCTGCACGGATTCTGTCATAACTTCGCCAAGCTTACCGGTCGTTTTGATCTGACCTTTGCCAGATACTGTAACCGATTCAATTGTCAGTAATTCACCACCAACTTCGGTCCACGCCAATCCGGTAACAGCACCAACCTGGTTCTCTTCTTCGCCGATGCCGTGACGGAATTTGCGCACACCGGCATATTCGCCAAGATTGTCCGGCGTGATTGTAACGCTTTCAAATTCACCTTCGAGAATGCGACGCAGCGCTTTTCTTGCCAGTTTCGCAATTTCACGCTCAAGCGTACGAACACCCGCTTCGCGAGTATAATAGCGGATCAGATCACGAAGGGCATCATCCTGCAAAGAGAACTCACCCTTTTTCAAGCCATGTGCATCAATCTGTTTTTGCAGAAGATGTCGTTTGGCGATCTCAACCTTTTCATCTTCGGTATAACCTTCAAGACGGATGATCTCCATCCGGTCGAGCAAAGGCTGAGGCAAGTTAAGTGAATTTGCCGTCGTCACGAACATGATATCGGAAAGATCAATATCGATCTCGAGATAATGATCCTGAAACTTGTCATTCTGTTCTGGGTCAAGCACTTCAAGCAGCGCCGAAGCTGGATCGCCGCGAAAATCCTGACCGAGCTTGTCAATCTCATCGAGCAGAAACAATGGGTTCGACGTTCCAGCTTTTTTCAGATTCGATACAATTTTGCCAGGCAGAGAACCAATGTAGGTTCTGCGATGGCCACGGATTTCCGCCTCGTCGCGGACACCGCCGAGGGACTGGCGGACAAACTCTCGACCGGTCGCACGTGCGATAGAACGGCCAAGTGATGTTTTGCCCACGCCCGGAGGGCCGACCATACATAGGATCGGACCTTTGAGTTTATTAGTCCGAGCCTGTACGGCGAGATATTCTACAATTCGTTCTTTAACTTTTTCCAAAGCGAAATGATCGTCATCAAGAATTTTTTCGGCTTTCTTGATATCCTTTTTAAGACGCGATTTTTTACCCCAAGGCAACCCAAGAAGCACGTCCAAATAATTGCGTACAACCGTCGCTTCAGCTGACATCGGCTGCATGCCTTTCAGCTTTTTGAGTTCGGTTGTTGCCTTCGTTTTGGCTTCTTCCGAAAGCTTCATTTCCTCGATTTTTTTGCCGAGGTTCGAGAGCTCATCGCCCTCGCCATCTTCGTCGCCCAATTCACGCTGAATGGCTTTCATCTGCTCATTCAAATAATACTCGCGCTGCGTTTTTTCCATCTGGCGCTTCACACGGCCGCGGATTTTTTTCTCGACCTGCAGAACGCCCAGTTCGCCTTCCATGAAGGCAAAGGCCATTTCTAGCCGTTTCATGGGATCGCTCTCGACCAGCAAGCTTTGCTTATCGGCAACCTTGACATTGATATTGGCCGCCACTGCGTCGGCGAGACGCGAAGCATCTTCTATCTCGCCTAACTGCACCACCGTTTCCGCTGGCATTTTCTTGTTAAGCTTGGAATAATTTTCAAACTGCTCGACAACAGACCGCATCAACGCCGTGCTGTCCGGACCTTCAACAGTTGTTTCTTCGAGCAAATCAACCGTCGCAAGCACGAAGCCGTCCGATTTGTCATCCAGGGCGACATGCTTTGCACGCTGTTTTCCTTCGACCAGTACGCGTACGGTGCCATCAGGTAACTTCAGAAGCTGCAATACCGTTGCTACGACGCCAAGGTCATAAAGTTGATCGCGAACGGGATCGTCTTCGGCAGGGTCAAGCTGCGCTACAAGAAAGATTTCCTTGTCCGAATCCATCGCTTTTTCAAGCGCCACAACCGATTTGTCGCGACCGACAAATAGCGGCACGATCATATTGGGAAATACCACGATATCTCGGAGCGGTAACAACGGCAGCGCTTTTGATGAAGAAGCAGGACTGGACTCGGTATCGGACATGAAAACTCCACTATCAGCGCGAACATGCGCCGTTTTTGTCTATATGGTGGCTTCCAACATCACTTCAAGCAGGATGCGGTAAAAGGGCGATTTGCTTCAAAAAGGCAGTTTAAAACCTGGGGGTAACTGCATGCCGCTGGTCATCTTGCCCATTTCCTCGCTGCTGACAGCATCGGCTTTATCCCGTGCATCATTAAAGGCAGCGGCAACTAGATCCTCCAAGATACCTTTTTCTTCAGGTTTCATAAGACTATCATCAATGGAAACACCCAATATGCGGCCTTTGGCTGTTGCTTTGACTGAGACCAGACCACCGCCCGATTTGCCCTCAACTTCGAGGCTATCGAGCTTTTTCTGGGCTTCTTCCATTTGGACCTGAACATTTTGTGCCGCTTCCTGAGCGGCTTTCATCATTTCTTCCATCGACTTCATCATGCACTCCGGGTTTTTTGTTCGGATGGCTCTTCGTCATCCAGTAATTTTGCGTCTGGAAAGGCTGCCATTGCGGCCTTTACAATTGGCGTCTCCAATATCGCTTGTTGCTCTGCCTCATATGCCAGCTGCTTTTGTTCGGCTATACTGGGCTTTGCTTCGCCCTGCGCTTCACGAATATCCCAATTGGCACCAGTTTGCTGTTTCAGGGCATCCGATATTTTTCGTATATCACTCTCTGAGATTGATCGAGCCGGTTGATATTCGATAGCCGGCGGATCAAATCGCACTATCCGCATATCGGCGATTAATATGCTTTCAAGTATAGGCGAAACGTTGCCAACGAGGGCTATCGCTGATGCAAAATCCTGCGGTAAATTGCTAGCGGTAGAGGACGCATCTGGTTGCAACGCATCTTGAGGCCGACTGATCTCAGCAACGGCCTCTGGTTCTTTTTTTGGTTCTGGGGCTGTGCTTTCCGTTGGAGGAGTAGCAACGGGCTGTTCGCCGAGCATTTTGGCAAGCTTGCCCGGATCCGGCATATCATTGGCACATAGCACTCGTAAAAGTGCCATTTCACAAGCTTCTCGCGGCAAATGCGCCTGCTGTACTTCCTCATATCCTTTCAGAAGAAGTTGCCATAACCGATGGAGGACAGGGTAGGAAAGTTGCTCCGACCATTTGGCATATTGCGACTTTGCCTCTTCCGACAAGGTAAGATCGGTAACTCGACCTACTTTGAAAAGTGTCACCTGACGCGAAAGGGAGAGTAGACCATTCATCAACGAAAGTGGCTCAACGCCGATTTTATGCTGCTCAGACACCGCATCCAGCAAGGCTCCGGTATCACCGGCTAGCAACTCACCAAATAGCCGTCGTATCGCGCCACGATCTGACAAGCCGAGCATTTTGCGGATTTGCAGTGCCTTAACCTCGCCATCGCCGTCCATGTCCGCATGGGCAATGGCTTGATCCAGGATCGACAAACCGTCCCTAACGGACCCTTCAGCCGCTTGGGCGATCAGGTTGAGCGCTTCTTCTTCGGCCGAAACGCCTTCTTTCTCGACGATCATACCGAAATGCTCGGATAGCTGATCGGCATTGATCCGTTTGAGATCAAAGCGCTGGCAACGAGACAAAACGGTAATAGGAACCTTGTTCACTTCGGTTGTGGCAAAGATAAACTTCACATGCGCGGGCGGCTCTTCCAAGGTCTTGAGAAGCGCGTTGAATGCGTTTTTCGACAGCATGTGCACTTCGTCGATAATGTAGATTTTGTAACGCGCGGACACTGAAGAATAGCGGACAGCCTCGATAATCTCTCGCACATCATCAACACCGGTATGGCTTGCGGCATCCATCTCAATCACATCGATAAAACTACCCTCTGCGATCGAGGTACATGGCTCGCATTTCCCGCATGGATCAATGGTAGGCCCGCCCTGCCCATCTTCGCCGATACAATTCAATGCTTTGGCAATCAGCCGCGCAGTAGTCGTTTTCCCTACGCCGCGAACACCCGTCATCAGGAAAGCGTGGGCCAATCGGTCCCGCTTGACCGCGTTGCCTAGCGTCTGAACCATTGCGTCCTGACCGATTAGCTCATCAAAGGTCGTGGGACGGTATTTACGCGCCAATACACGGTAAGGTTGGGCCGGTCCGGGAGCCGGTTGCTCCGGTGCTTCCACCCCGCTGGCCGCAAAAATATCAGATGACTCGGACATAAGCGGTTAGTTTAGGCGCACGACGACAAATTGTCGAAGCTTTAAAGTGAATTTGCGCTTCAAAATCATTGTAATTTTTTGAGTAGGAGCCGGGCGACCCGCAGAAAAATCGTTACGGCTGCTTCCTTCCGGACCTGACCGGGTTGGCGACGACTACGTCCACCCGACTCCCGCTGCGCATATGGCGGCGGTTTGCCTGAATTTCAAGCCTCTTCTATCAGTAGGGCAGTCCAACTAATTTCACTGTTTCCCTAGCAACATCAGCAATGGCAGCTTCAACTTTTTTCGCCGATGCGGTCGGTCTGTCGGTATAGACTGTCAGGATTACAGGTGACGCGCCATATTCAGCACGTGAAGGCCAGATTATCGCAATATCATTATAGGCGATGCCTCCCGGCGCCGTGCCGGTTTTATTTCCGACCGGCCAGCCTTTAGGCAAACCCGCACGGATACGATTGGCTCCTGTTACGCTACCCTTCATCCAGTTTTGCAAAGTGAGGTTGCCAGTTTCTTCGGCGGCATTTTTGACGAGTAGTTTTTGCATCAACCAGGCCATTGCAACCGGTGTCGTTGTATCACGAGGATCGCCGACTGCATTTTCATTCAAGTCCGTCTCCCAACGATCAAGGCGGGTAGTTTGATCATTTTGGCTGCGGACAAATTTCGTAAAGCCTTCCGGTCCGCCTATTGCTTTCAATACCAGATTGGCTGCCGCATTGTCGCTGGTTTGGACTGTCGCTTTCGCAAGATCACGTAGCGATGCTGATGCTCCATCCTCAAGCCGTTTTTTTACGAAAGGCATGTAGGGGACGCTGTCTTCTGGCTTTAACTGAAACTTCACATTCATATCCGCCTGACCACTCTTGTCGGCTGCAAACATCGCTGAAGCCAAAGCCGCTTTGAATGTCGAACACATCGCAAAACGTTCATTACCGCGATGAGATGTGATCAGATTCCCGTCAGCATCGACGAGAGCAACACCCAGACGGCCGCCGATGCGTTTTTCAATACGCGCGACGACGGGATTACTCATTATGCCAGCACGATTGCGCCCTGGCATACAACCAGCGGCAAGCACCAAAGGAATCGCAGTGATTGTGGTACGCCGGTCAATCACATCAAAACCCCTGCATATTATGGCTTTCAGCGGGAATATGCACGGTGAGACCATCCAGTTCCTCCGTCAACTCAATCTGGCAAGCCAAGCGGCTTGTTCGCCGGACTCCTGCAGCAAGATCAAGCATATCTTCTTCCATCCCACTGGCTTCCGGTAGTTTCTCGAAATCGTCCTTATCGACAATCACATGACAGGTTGAACAGGCCATCTGTCCTTCGCATGTCCCTTCAAGGGGCTGATCATGAATTTGCGCAACAGTGAGCAAATTGTCTCCGTCCTTGGCGGTTGCCTCTACAGTCTTTTGACCATCGGCACTAACAAAGTGGACCTTGATGTCGCTCACGATAATTGAGCCTCCGCTGCATCATTGATCAATTTTGCCGCTCGTACAATTTCTTCCATGCTGTTGTTGCGACCGAAACCCAAGCGGATCGAAGACTTTACATCGGTTGGCTCCAGTCCCAGGGCGGTCAGAACGTGACTGGGTCTTCCAGAACCACTTGCACAGGCCGAGCCCGCAGAAAAGGCAACATCGCGAACATCGGACATGAGCCTTGCAACATCCAGCCCATTTTTCCGAATATTTAAATTTCCAGGATATCGTTGATCCACTGAACCGTTGATCGTCCAATCTTTGTATAGTTCCCGTGCGCGGAGCGACAGTTTCTCGATATGATCCCAATCTTGATCCATTTTTTCGCGACATAGTTCAGCCGCCTTGCCAAGCCCGGCACAAAGAGCGGGAGAAAGCGTTCCCGATCGCACGCCCTTTTCCTGTCCGCCACCATGAATAAAAGTCGGAATTTTAATCCCTCGTCGAATCCAAAGCGCTCCAATTCCCTTCGGACCATATATTTTGTGGCCTGACAACGCGATCATATCGACATTTTCCGGCATGCTCATCCGGCCAAAGCCTTGCACAGCGTCACAAAGCATCAGAGCACCCTTAGCATGTGTCAATTCAGCTATGGTTTCGACTGGCTGAATCACCCCGATTTCATTGTTCACTAGCATGGCGGCAACCAGCGCCGTTTTATCATCTATTGCCAACGAAAGCGCATTCAAGGACATAATGCCATCCTGACCGACAGGGAACAACGTTATGTCAAACCCCAGTTCACTATACGATTTTGCGGTATCTCGGACCGCAGCATGCTCCGTTTCCAGAACAATAATCTTGTTACGTCCTGCGCGCCGTTGCTCGTGAATCGCTCCAAAACCCAGATTAATGGCTTCCGTTGCACTTCCGGTAAAAATCAGTTCGCCATCGGGTTGCAGGAGTGCTTTTACTTGCTCACGCGCGACTTCAACCGTTGCAGCTGCCTGCCGACCCAATTTGTGAGAACTGTGCGGATTGCCAAAATTGTCTTTCAACAATGGTAACATGACCTCGAAAACTTCGGGTGCCAATGGCGTGGTGGCCTGGTTATCGAGATAAATCAGATCAGCCAAAATCGGTCAGGCCCGCCGCGCCTCAGCAAAAATCGTTTTCCATTGTTCAATAAACGCATAAATCTGCGACCGCGTTGTATCACGACCAATACTCACACGGATCACTTCTTTGGTAATATTCTCATCAACACCCATGGCTTCCAGAACATGACTGGTTTTGAGCGTGCCGGATGAACAAGCGCTACCGGCAGAGACTGAAAATCCGGCCATATCAAAGCGGATAAGCTGGGTATTCGCTGCCACACCAGGCATGTGATAGCTCGCAATGGTGGCAATTCTCGGTGCCTTTTCGGCAACGACTGCGCCGCCTTCTTTCTTGATCGCATCATCCAGATGCTGGCGCAATTCGGTAGCACGTCCGGCCCAGTTAGCCGGCGCTTCCAAAGCCGCTGTCATTGCCATGATGTAGGGAAGGTTTTCGGTTCCCGATCGATATCCCTGCTCCTGTCCTCCCAGCGCGTTGAGCAACTTCAAATCCTTAATCAGCAACGCACCCACTCCCGGCGGACCGCCAAATTTATGCCCGGCAATCACAATCATGTCCGCATCGGGAAGCGGCATCTTGCCGGCTGATTGCGCACAGTCTGCCAGCAGAATTGCGCCGCGGTCTCGACACACTTTACCCAGAGCAGCGAGATCTTGCATAACGCCGGTTTCGTTGTTGACCGACTGGATAGCTACCAGCGCTTGCTGCTCAACGCCCTTCAGTAAGTCATTGAGATTCACCGGCGTAACCATACCGTTCATATCAACCGGCAATGATTTTGCATTGCTCGCGGCACGAAGAACCACATCATGCTCGACGGGTGAAACGAATTGCACTTCAGGTTTGGAATGCCGAAGGGCGATATTAATCGCCTCGCTTGCTCCACTGGTGAATATAACCTCGCCATCCCAATCCAGTGCCGCCTTGAATCGTTTGCGCGCATTTTCGAGCATCGATTGCGCGGCACGACCATCCGCATGTGGCGAAGATGGATTGAACCATTGCCTGAAGCCCTCAGCAGCAGCCTGTTTCGCTGCGTCTAAAATGGGCGTCGTCGCCGCATAATCGAGATAGATACGTTTTTGTTCGGTCACTATGCTGTCAAATGCCCTTCAACTTACGGGATTGAGTTGCGGATTTATCAACTCTCCTTATATAGGCGCTTCAAAATGCGCAAAAGCAAATCCACTTTTTGCCAACATACAAATGATAAACCAAATATGGAATCGAACCATCTATGCCTGACGTAATTTTTCCTGGTCCAGAAGGTCGGCTTGAAGGCCGTTTCAGCCCTCCACCTCGCGATCGTGCGCCGGTAGCCATGATCCTTCATCCGCATCCACAAGCTAGAGGGACGATGAAAGATCGCATCACGCAGGAAATGTACAAGACTTTTGTAAAACGCGGCTTTGCAGTTTTGCGTTTCAATTTTCGCGGCGTAGGACGGTCACAAGGAACCTTTGATAACGGCATTGGCGAGCTATCTGACGCTGCTGCAGCGCTGGACTGGGTTCAAAGTTTTCATCCCGAGGCTCAGACAACTTGGATCGCGGGGTACAGCTTTGGAGCCTGGATTGGGATGCAGCTTCTTATGCGCAGACCAGAAATCAGAGGCTTTATCTCGGTTTCTCCACCCGCCAATATGTACGATTTCAACTTCCTTGCGCCTTGCCCGTCGTCAGGAATCATAATCCAGGGTGTGAATGACGAAGTAGTAACGCCCAGCGCGGTGCAAAAGCTGGTCGATAAACTCCGCACACAAAAACATATTACAATTCACCATGACGAAATCCCGCGCGCGAATCATTTTTATGAAAGCGAAATGGAGCTGCTCATGGGATCAGTGGATAATTATCTGGACATGCGACTCGCGCCGGATTCACCGATTAAGTAGCGATTTAGTGGCCTGCCGAGATAGCGGGCTCAGCGTTCTCAGGCACAGGAATCAACCAGATTGCAACATTTGCAAAAGTTACGGCTGCTGCAACAAGCATCAGAACACCTTGCCGCTTATTAACTCCCTTCCGCAAAACATAGATTCCACCCGCCGCCAACAAGGCACCGGCAATCATTAAAATCGACAACAACCAATCAGACATTGCTTAGAACTATGTCATGCGTTGCCGCTTTAGCAATGGCATTTTCAATGGCAAAATAGCGCTCTGGTTTTCTATTTAATTTGCAAAGCTGTCGATTGCGGCGCATTATTTTTCCCGATTACTCTGTCTTTGATCCATATCGGAGCAAGCTACAATTGCAATTAATCGACGAAACGTTAGAACATATAAAGATCATAAAGAGTTATTATAAGGAACATTGATTTGTTTGTGGGAGAAAATTTCAAAGATGATCAATGATCTGCCACCTTTGCTAATAACGGGGCATTTTCCAGGCTCTTTCGACCTGCAAAAATTGTTGCAAAAAGACAGCGTTCGATCGGTCGCCATACTCAACGAAGGCAAATATCCCGGTCTCAACCAATTTGAGGTTATCGCTAACGGCATCGCATTTGAACTGCAGCTATTTGATGAAGTTGAGACTAAAAATGTGCTGCAAGAAAATTGTACCGAAACCCTTTTCGGTTCAGCACCCAAACCCGGAACGAAAAGCATAGCTGTTTCACTTAGTGACAATTTGATCAGTGGAAGGCATCTCCCAACTATAAACCGCGCACTACTCGCGATTGCCAAATTGCTAGGCCGCGAGGTTTCTGCCTCGCATATTAGTTGGCTCCCGGCACAGCAGTCGATCGCTTTTGAGCATTTTGAGGAAGCTGTAGATGATTACCTCGCAGGTGGTCCCGTTCCTGTTCTCATCCAAATCGCAATTATAAAAAGCCCTGATGGCAACCTGCAAACCTGGGGTCTCAAATATTTCTCGGATCAAGAGATAATATTGCAACCCGCACCCGATATGAATGACAGCGAAGCAATCAAGCGGTTAGTCCGTATCAGTCATGATATTGCTGTAAATGGAAGAATTGATAACGAGCTGGAGGCCGATGGCATAGCAAAAGGAGAGCGGATTTCATACAAACCCTCTTCGAATTTCACTGAACTTGCCGTAAAAATCGCTTTTGCTTAGACTTTAGCTAGCCGATAGTCAGTTTTATGCCGCAGACGGCGCCGCTTCCTTCACATTTTCATCCACATGCTCGGCAAACTGCTCAAAGTTATCGATGAACAGTTGCACCAGCTTCTGAGCGGTTTGATCATAGGCTGCCACATCTGACCAAGTGGATCGCGGATCCAATATCGCAGCGTCTACACCGGGAACGGAAACAGGGACTTCAAACCCGAAATTGTCGTCTAGCCGGAATTCAACATCGTTCAGACTACCATCAAGAGCTGCATTGAGCAGGGCTCTGGTTTCCTTGATCGGCATGCGGTTGCCTTCACCATATTTACCGCCGGTCCAGCCCGTATTTACCAGCCAGCAACTGACACCGCCTTTGGCAATGCGTTCTTTCAGCAAATTTCCATATACGGAAGGATGCCGCGGCATGAATGGTGCGCCGAAACAGGTAGAAAACGTAGCTTCCGGTTCAGTCACCCCAATTTCGGTACCCGCTACCTTTGCAGTATAACCAGATAAGAAGTGATACATCGCTTGTTCTGGCGTCAGGCGTGATATCGGAGGCAATACACCAAATGCGTCAGCCGTCAGCATAATGATATTTTTGGGAACAGGCCCCATGTTTTTATCAGAGGTATTCGGAATGAAGTCGATCGGATAAGCACCACGCGTGTTTTCCGCCTTACTGCCATCATCAAGGTCCAGCTCCCTCGTTTCCGGATCCATAACAACATTTTCCAGTACGGTTCCAAATCGCTTTGTCGTCGCGTAAATCTCAGGCTCTGCTTCTTCCGACAACCGGATCATTTTGGCATAACAGCCACCCTCAAAATTGAACACCGCTGTGTCTGACCAGCCATGTTCATCATCACCTATCAACGTGCGGCTTGCGTCAGCCGATAAGGTCGTTTTGCCAGTACCGGACAAGCCAAAGAAAACAGCTGTGTCGCCATTGGAACCGATATTTGCCGAACAGTGCATCGGCATCACAGAATCCAGCGGCAGCAAATAGTTCAACAAACCAAAGACCGATTTCTTCATTTCGCCCGCATAAGCCGTGCCGCCAATAAGGATCAGCTTTTCGGTCAAATTGACAGCAATCACTGTTTCGCTTCTGGTGCCATGCCGCTCTGGGTCAGCTCGGAAGCTTGGCAGATCGATAATAGTATACTCGGGTTCAAAAGCGGCTTGTTCATCAGCGGTTGGACGCACAAGCATGGTACGAATGAAAAGGTTATGCCACGCCAATTCATTTATAACCCGCACATTTACACGGTGCTCGGGTTGCGAACCGCCGAACAGGTCTTGAACGAACAATGTTTCTTTTTCGGAAACTGCTTTCAGAAAGTCTTCCTTGAGCGCCGCAAAATGGTTGGGCGTCATACTGACGTTCGTTTTACCCCACCAAACTGTGTTTTCGGTCTCATCGTCGCGAACGATAAATTTATCGTTAGCGGAACGCCCGGTATGTTTGCCGGTTTCGACCACCAGTGGTCCATTTTTTGCCAGATGCCCCTCACCACGGGACACGGCTGCTTCGATAAGTGCTGGTGATCCCAGATTCCAATGCTGTTCTGCAGCTGTTTGAAATCCTTGATCGGTCAAGGTAACAGACGAGGTCTTTGGCACAAATATTCCCCTATGGCTTGAAATGTGATGGCAGAAAAATGGGCTAGCCATCGAATTTGAAATGGCGCTTATCGCACCGAATCGAGTCAGTCAAATATCTTACAACCCACAATACATGATTCCGTCAAAAAATCCCGTTTTAAACGAGAATTAACATCCCGTTCAACAAAGATGCCATCTTGTATCAATGGCAACCAAGGGCTAGTTCGCTCCTGTTTTGCTTAAAAAGGAACTTTAGCGACCAATGGCTGCAAATATCGCTCTCGTTGATGATGACCGCAATATTTTGACTTCGGTATCGATAGCTATGCAGGCCGAAGGTTTTGTTACGCGGGTGTATTCTGACAGCGAAGTTGCGCTCGCAGCAATCCTTGAAAATCCCCCGGATTTGGGTGTTTTCGACGTAAAAATGCCCAAAATGGATGGTTTGGAATTGCTGCGCCGCGTGCGTGAGAGAAGCAATTTACCAGTGATTTTCCTGACATCAAAGGACGAGGAGCTGGATGAAGCACTTGGCCTCGCCATGGGTGCGGATGACTATATCAAGAAACCTTTTTCCCAACGACTGCTGATCGCGCGGGTAAAATCAATCCTCAGGCGCACAGAGCTTGTAAAAACTCAGGATGAAAATGAAGATGAGTTAAGTGAGCCGCTTGTCAGAGGCAATCTTGAGATGGATCCCGCCCGGCATCTTGTTAAATGGTTAGGTAAAAATGTGACGCTAACCGTTACGGAATTCATGATTTTGGAAGCCCTGGCAAACCGACCTGGTGTTGTGAAAAGCCGGAACCAACTTATGGATGTTGCCTATCAGGATGATGTTTATGTCGATGATCGCACAATAGACAGCCACATAAAACGGCTGCGCAGAAAATTTCGCGACGTTGATCAGGAATTTGATGCAATAGATACGCTCTATGGAGCGGGCTATCGTTACTCCGAATAATCATAATCGCGACAGCGAAACATCAATGTCGCTCCGCTGGTCTGCGCGAATGTCGCTAACAAGCAGAATATTAGCAGTTAATATATTGGCAGTCGCGCTGCTGGCCGGCAGTTTATTCTATTTGAACAATTATCGAAATCGCCTGACCGAAGAACGGCTGACACAGGCCAATCTGCAAATGTCCATAATGACCGATGCGTTCAAATTTGTAGAAGCTGATCGCAAAGCTGAGTTGCTGGTTGAGTTCGCGCAACATCTTAGCAGCCGTATCAGGGTTTATGACGAGCAAGGTAGCAAGATTCTGGATAGCTTTGAACTGGCCGCTCCAACCTATCAGCTCATCGACCCCGAGACCGAACCGTGGCGCAAAGATGCCGCCCGATTTCTCGACAAATCGGTTGATTTTATTGTGTTCAGCGAGCCTGTGGAGGAATTTGCGGAACCCGAAAATGATGCTGCAGATAATTGGTCGGAGTTGGCCTTGCTGAATACCAATTCGAATCCGGTCAGCACTTTTAAATATGCGGAAGATCGTACGCCGATGATAATCGCGGTATCTGAGATCGCGGGCAGCTCAGAACAAATTCTTCTAACCAGCAACGCGCGCGACATCACCCGGATTGTAAGAGCAGAACGCGCCAGTGTAATCCTGGTCATGCTGGTCGCTGTGATCGTCTCTGTGCTTTTGTCTCTGTTTCTGGCTCGAACTATTGTTCGCCCGATCCGCAAATTGGCGCGTGCGGCGGTGCGCGTCAGAATGGGCCGTGAACCTGCGTTGACCATACCCAAAATGCCGGGTAGGCATGATGAAATCGGCCAACTCGCCCGCGCTCTTTCAGATATGAGCGATGCTTTGAGGCAGCGAATTGATGCCACTGAAGCCTTTGCTGCTGATGTCAGCCACGAAATCAAAAACCCACTGGCATCACTCCGGTCCGCATTGGAAGGATTGGGCAGCCTGGATGATCCAGAATTACAAAGACAGTTATTAGCGGTGGCAAATGACGATACCCGCCGGATTGATCGTTTGATCAGTGATATTTCAGATGCCTCTCGGGTTGATGCAGAATTGGCGCGCACCCAGTTTGAGCCGGTCGATATTGGAGGTATGATAGAGCAGCTTTTGGTGTCACGTGAAAGACGCGATGCAAATGCAGCTGTTGAAATTGCCTATGCACGTCCGGGCAAAGGTGTGACCAGCATTATGGGAGATGATGGCAGACTTGAACGCGTGTTCAGCAACTTGCTGGATAATGCCGTATCATTCTCTCCAGACAATGGACTGATCGAAATCATGGCAACGCCGGACGGTGATGAGATCATAGTTCATATTGCTGATCAGGGACCGGGAATTCCCGAAGAGCAAAGGAAAAACATATTCAAACGATTTCATTCGGATAGGCCAGCAGAAGAGGAATTTGCGAAACAAAGCGGTTTGGGACTGGCAATCGCAAAAACAATTGTTGAAGGCCATGAAGGCAAGATTTGTGTTAAAGACCGACCAGACGGAGAGCCCGGTGCCTGCTTTGAAATACGACTACCGAGAGGCTATTGATCAAGGACTCCATGAATCAAGCTATAAACCAAGCAACCCAAAAAACGATACATGCCACAGCGGTTGCCATTGGAGATCATGGCGTAATTATTCAGGGACCGTCGGGATCAGGCAAATCTGATCTGGCTCTTCGGATAGTCGACCGTGGTGCTTTGCTGATTAGTGACGATCAAGTGATCGCAAAAAAAGATAATGATTCCATTAGATTGCACGCTCCGACCAACATAGCTGGCAAGATGGAACTCTATTCGCTAGGAATATATGAAGTCCCCCATGTTTCAGATATAGAGCTTGTGATGACAGTCCAGTTAAGCGATGATGCTGAACGTTACCCGATGGATCAGCAGTTGGACATTTTACTAGGAATGAATATTCCGTTGATCAAACTCGACGGTCGGCTAGCAAGCGCTCCCATAAAAGTGGAAATGGCGCTGCAGAAGATTATCAATGCAGGCAGGCGATCATGACCGAAACGACGGTTAAACAGGTGCTGCTAATAACGGGGCTTTCAGGCGCAGGAAAGTCAACTACCCTGAAAACTCTTGAAGATATTGGCTGGGAAACAATTGATAATTTCCCGATCCGTCTCGTTGAAAACTTTCTTAACACGCCGCTTCCCAGCTCCCGGGGGGATGTTGATCCTCCCTTGGCGATAGGATTTGATAGCCGAACACGGGGTTTTGAACCCGACAAATTGATTCAGAGAATAAAGACTCTTCAGGACAATGAAAATTATTTGATCTCCACTTTATATCTGGATTGCGGAGATGGCGAAATTGAGAGACGGTATAGCGAAACAAGGCGCCGACATCCACTCGCGCTCGATCGCCCGGCCAAAGAAGGAATTTCGCTGGAGCGCTCCAGATTGGAACCTCTGCGACGTTGGGCAGATCATGTCATCGACACTAGCGGACTATCCACGAATTCACTGCAGAGAAATATTAGACAGCAATTCGCCATTGCGAATACCGATTCGACAACTGTAACGATCACCAGTTTTGGCTTCTCGCGAGGGCTCCCCAACAATATTGACTTGCTCTTTGATGTCCGTTTTTTGTCCAACCCTTTCTGGGAAGAACATTTGAAACTCAT
The DNA here is from genome assembly GCA_951813595.1 of uncultured Parasphingorhabdus sp. Taxonomy (GTDB): domain Bacteria; phylum Pseudomonadota; class Alphaproteobacteria; order Sphingomonadales; family Sphingomonadaceae; genus Parasphingorhabdus. The sequence continues at coordinate 1,321,330 of CATOTQ010000001.1, forward strand.
GACCGGACTGGATGACGAAGTAGAGGAATATATCTCAAAAGACCCCGCCTACAAGGAGGCTATGCAACGGTTTGAAGATATGCTGAAATTCCTGCTTCCTAAATATCGTGATGCTGGCAAATCCTATGTTAACATCGGCATAGGTTGTACCGGTGGCCGTCACAGATCGGTACATGTTGCAGAAGCATTACACAAAAACTTGCATGCAGCAGGGTTTTCGATCACGGTTTCCCATCGCAATCTCGCATCCCGTCCAATGGATGCGCTGGAAGCTATGCAGAAACCGATCGGCAACAGGGGCATTTAAAGACAATGATCGGCTTGGTTCTCGTTACCCACGGTCATCTCGCGACCGAATTTGTCATCGCCATGGAACATGTGGTGGGCCCGCAAAAGGCCATCGCAGCCGTTTGTATTGGTGCACATGACGACATGGAGATCAAACGCAAGGAAATTGCCGATTCTGTAGAGAAGGTCGAAGATGGTAATGGCGTCATAATCTTAAGCGATCTGTTTGGCGGGACCCCCTCCAATCTAGCTATTTCCTTCCTCGAAAAAGGAAAAGTTGAGGTCATTGCAGGCATAAACCTTCCCATGCTGATCCGTCTTGATGGCGCGCGCAAGAAAATGAACATCGCCGACGCTGTATATGCGGCTCAGGAAGCTGGAAAAAAATATATTAGTGTTGCTTCAGAAATACTGGATGGCAGCCAGTGATGGCCGTTCGGCAAACAGTCGAAATCACCAACAAAAAAGGCCTCCACGCCCGAGCTAGTGTCAAATTTGTTACTTATGTGAGCAAATTGGCAGAAGATGTGAATGTAAAAGTAATCAAGGATGACAGCGAGGTTACTGGCACTTCGATAATGGGTCTGATGATGCTGGGAGCCGCCAAAGGTGATACAGTTGATATTGTTGTGGAAGGCGACAATGCCGAGGCTGCCTTGCAGAAACTGGTAGGACTTGTCTTTGACGGTTTTGGCGAAGACTAGGTCAGGCAGATGCGTCGCCATATAAGCGGATTTTCGAACCCCACCATAAAACGGCTCAAAAGCCTACGTGAGAAAAAGCATCGCAAACGAGAAGGGCATTTCCTGGCCGAAGGTCTTCGCATTCTCGCCGAGGCTATGGAAGCGGGAAAGACACCTGAAATTCTTGTGGTTGTTGAAGGAACCGAACTTCACCCATTGGCGCAAGCAATTGAGCAAGCGACGGTCGATGCTGGTGGGGACGTGGTCGAAACAAGTGAAGCGATAATCGCCAAGCTGACTGGGAAATCTAATCCGCAATCAATCGTGGGTGTATACAGAGACCATCCAACAGAGCTTTCCGAACTGGACAGGAAAAGCGCCAACATCTGGTTGGTAGCGCAATCTCTTCGAGATCCCGGCAATTTGGGGACAATTTTGCGGATTGGTGATGCCGTGGGTGCTGGCGGTTTAATACTGATTGATGATTGCGTTGACCCATTTTCGGTTGAGGCAGTTAGGGCCAGCATGGGAGCTATATTTACGCAGCAAATTGCGCAGACCAAATGGAATGATTTCGTCCAATGGCTGCGCACGGGTGAAGAACAACTTGTTGGTTCAAGCCTTCAAACCGACAGGGATTACTAGGCTATTGCCTATGAGAAACCGACATTCTTGCTGATCGGCAACGAAGCACAAGGCCTGCCGCCTGAATATGAAAAACAATGTGATGTGCTCGTCAAAATCCCGATGATGGGCAAGGCGGACAGCTTGAACGCGGCAATGGCAACGGCCGTGATAGCATACGAGGTTTTGAACCAATCGCGTAAATAAGGTTGGAACACCGTCATTCTATGCTAGTCTGATAGTCTCTGAGGGGGAGAGAATATATGAAAAAACTGATTTTAGGTGCATTTTCCGCGTCACTGGCACTTGCCGGATGCGAGGAACCGGTAGCAGAACCAGTCGAGGAAGAAAAACTGGGGGACTATAAGGCCGGTGGTATCGAGCCTTTCTGGAATGTTGACATCAAAGGCGAAGAGATTGCTTTTTCCACCGCCGACGGAAATGATTTTACTCTTCCCGTTGCGCGAATGAACAAGACTGACACTGGCTGGAAAGTCCAGGGCTTTTCAGACGTTCACAATATCAATCTCTACATCACTTCTGGCGAGGAGTGCAGTGATGGTATGAGCGACCGGAAATTTGCCGACACCGTCAAAGTTGAAGCGAGCGATAGCGGTACGATGGAAGGATGCGGCGGCGACTTTGAAGAAGGGCCCGATGGTCCGCCATAGGCGTTATTCGGCGGCTTCGTCCTTGATCTTACGTTCATCTTCGATGAGATTTTCGGTCATATCGTCGCTGTAACGTGGAAGCGCTTCGATCTCGGGCACTTCTTCCAGATTTTTCTTGCCCGTTTCAATCTGTAGCTCGGCAAATTTGCGTCCGGTGGCCATCACATTGCGTTCAAAACTGCCGACAAATTTGTTATAGCCGCCAACGGCGCGACCAAGCCCGGATCCCATCCGTTTGAGATGCTCGCCAGCCACAGCAAGCCTGTCATACATTTCCTTACCTAATTGCCCTATCTGCTTGGCTTCAGCGGCCATTTTTTCCTGCCGCCAGACGCCTGCGACCGTACGCGCTATGGCAACCAGATTGGTCGGCGTTGCAAGCAACACCTTCTTGTCAAAAGCATGGTCCCACAGCGCCGGTTCATGCTCCAACGCCGCTGCTAGGAAATGCTCACCGGGCACAAACATGATTACATAATCAGGCGCGTCTTCAAACTGGTCCCAATAGGCTTTCTTGGACAGTCCATCGATATGCGTTTTCATCGAGTTGCAGTGCCGAGACATTGCAAATTCGCGGATATCTTCTTCTTCCGCTTCAAACGCGTCCTGATAGTCGTTGAGCGACACTTTGGCATCGATCACCAGTTTGCGACCGCCCGGCACATTAATCACGGCGTCGGGGCGCAGGCGACCTTCATCCGTATCAACGCTCTGTTCGGTCACAAAATCAGTATGTTCTGACAATCCGCAGGTTTCGAGCACATTTTTAAGCTGTTGCTCGCCCCAACGACCACGCGACTTTGGCGCATTACGCAGCGAATTGACCAATCGGGATGCTTCCTGCTGCACCCTGTCCTGCCCCTGCCGGACTTGCTCGATAGTAGCGGTGATTCCAGCGTAGGATTCAGTACGCTCTTTCTCGATTTTCTTGATAGATTCTTCGTATGCTGAAAGCCGCTCATTGACGGGTTGAAGCAATTTGGCAATTTTCTCGCCGCCTTTTTCATTAGCCTGATCGAAACGCTGGTCGGCGCGTTCCAGAAACTGGCGCTGTGCCGTTTCGAGCATTTTAGAACCAATCTCGGAAAATTGGGCTGACAAAGCCTCCTTTGCTTCGATCAACTGCTGCATCTGTTTCTCGTGATTTCGGGCGTCAGCCTGCAATGTTGCCAACTCAGTCTTCGCCGCATCACGTTCATCACGAACGCCGTCAAGTGTGATGCGCAAAGCATCATCGCTCTCAGTCGCGTCTTTTGCCGGTTTTGAACCTACAAACCAACCCAAGACTAGACCGCCGATTAATGAGAAAACAACAATTACAACTACAATAATTGGATCCATGATTACTCTCCGATTCCACGTGGGGGGCGGGCAAATGTATGCCCGCCCAACGCGTTTCAGTTCCTATTGGTTTGACAACACCAAATATGATCAAAATGGTCCCTGATCTGATTCATAAAATCATCCACGGTGGTAAATTTACCCTTAGATGCACATAAAAAAGAACCATTTTCATCTCGGCACTCCCAGAACCACTTATTTTTTGTCACGCACAGTTCCACCTGTCAATAATTCATGGCGGTTTCCTTTGTGCTAAGAGGTTAAGGACTAATCACATATCCAAGCTTAGCTGAGAGCCTGTTGTGGTGTACTACGCGCGCTGCTATTATTATGTTATTGCGCCTACGCTTTCTTCCAAAGCAATTTCTCAAGCTTTGTGAAATAACTGACCGTTCACGAAAAATTTAGCTATGTCCAAGTCATATGTTGGCCTCCCTTCGCATTAGAACGAAATGGGAACATATATCAGAAGGTCCAAAATAACAAGCCAATGTTGGAAATTTCAGCTAAGCAGCAATCCCCTGCTCTTTGCACAGTTTATCGAGCTTCTTGAGCACCATCTTGCGTTTTAGGCGGGATAGATGGTCGATGAATAAAATTCCTTCCAGATGGTCCATTTCATGCTGCAAACAGGTCGCAAGCAGACCGTCAATCTGCTCCTCATGCTGCTTGCCGTCTTCATCCTGCCAACGAGCAGTGATGATTGCGGGGCGCTCGACATCAGCATATTGATCGGGAACCGATAGACAGCCTTCGCTATAGGTATTCAGTTCATCTGACGCATCAACAATATCAGGATTGATAAAGACACGCGGAGCGGACTCCTGTAAATCGATTACCAATACCCGTTTAGACACACCCACCTGAATGGCTGCCAGCCCGATGCCCGGCGCATCATACATGGTTTCAAACATGTCTTTGATCAGCGTTTTAAGCTCGTCATTAAACTCTGTGACTGGTTCGGACACGGTTTTGAGACGGGGGTCCGGCACTTCGACTATCGGTAATATCGCCATGGCTGAAATTTAGGGTTTACGGGCCGTTTCGTCAATAGTGCAACGCCGCTCTTTTTCTCCGCCGATGAACCGTCATTACTTTAATGGTAATTGCTTGGCCTACCTACATATTCTAGTAACCGCTCAATTTAAACGAGAATGAAGAGATAAGGAGCAAAATCATGAGTTTGTTCAGAGCGTTTCTAGGGTCAGGACCTGTTAGATAGCTTGCATTACGATGAGAAGGCTGATTCAAAGGCGGCACTGAAGGAGGTGCTGTTGATGAGTGATCTGTTTATGTTAAGCGAAGCGCAGATGCGCCGGATAGAGCCGTATTTTCCGTTGTCGCACGGGGTTCCCGGGGTTGATGACCGCAAGGTTCCGAGCGGGATTGTTTTTGTGATCAGGAACGGTCTTCGCTGGCGTGATGCCCCTGCTGGTTACGGGCCGCATAAAACGATCTGTAATCGCTTCGTGCGCTGGAGCCGCCTGGGCGTGTTCAACAAGATATTTGCGCGCCTTGCAGCTACCAGTGATGCCGATGATGTGCTGATGATCGATGCCACGCATCCAAAAGCCCGCCGTACCGCTGCCAGCCTTTTAAAAAAGGGTCTGTTTCCAGATATACCGGGCGCACCAAAGGCGGCCTGAACTCCCAGGTTGCATGCCGTGTGCGATGGCAACGGGAGACCCCTGATCTTGTGTCTGAGCGAAGGGCAGATGAGCGACCATATCGGGGCAAAGCTGACATACCCGGCACTTCCGGATCATGCCGCCTGCATGACCGGTGATAAAGGCTATGACAGCGATGAGTATCGAGCGGCATTAAAAGCAAAGCGCATCACGCCATGTATCCCGCCGCGCAAAGGGCGGCGGCTGCCAGCCAGCTTCGATAAAAGCCTCTGCCGCCAACGCCACAAAATCGAGAATATGTTCGGAAAACTCAAGGACTGGAGGCGCATCCATACCCGCTATGATCGCTGCGCTCACACCTTCTTGTCTGCCATCGCTATCGCAGCTACCGTCATCTTCTGGCTTAGTTAATAAGTCCTGAGCCTAGTGATCTTTCTAATCATATTGGTCGGCTATACCGCCGTTACTATTTCCAACCACGGCATAAACCTCATCCCTGTTTTCTTTGGCGACATGGCAAAAATGGCATGGCCGGGACAGTTTAACCTGGATTTCATGGGCTTCCTATTGCTTTCCGCCATCTGGACTGCGTGGCGGAATGATTTTTCAGCAAGTGGATTGTTACTGGCCCTTATCGCGTCGGTAGGAGGAATGTTGTTCCTCACGATCTACCTTCTATTTCTGAGCTTTCAAACTAATGGCAATATCAAGGAAATCATGCTCGGGAAACGCCGAGCCATTGGCTGATTCAACCAATCGGACGACGGGCGCGCAGAGCCTGTGCCAACGTGCCTTCGTCGAGATAATCAAGTTCACCTCCGACGGGAATTCCGTGCGATAACTGACTCATTCTAATAGGATAATTTTCCAGGCGCTCAGCTATATAGTGCGAAGTCGCCTGTCCTTCCAGCGTGGCATTCATCGCCAGCACGACCTCGTCTATGCCGCCAGCTTCGACGCGCTTGATGAGTTTATTGATCCCTATATCTTCGGGCCGGACGCCGTCCAATGCTGACAGTTTACCGCCCAGAACATGGAACTTTCCCGGAAATAATCGCGATTTGTCGAGGGCCCACAAGTCAGACACTTCTTCCACCACACATAGCGACTTCTCATCACGCCTTGGATCGTTGCAAATCTGGCAGGGATTCTGCGTATCGACATTGCTGCAAATCCCGCAAGTTTGCAGGTTGGCATCAACCTTTTCAATCGCTGCCAATATCGGTTTCATAGCGGTTTCGGGGCGCTTGAGTAGATACAGCACCGCCCGCCATGCCGAACGCGGACCTAAACCCGGCAGTTTTGCCAATGCCTGGACCAGATTTTCAATCTCTTGCGATGCCATATACCTGTCTTTAGGAGCAATTTCAGGCCACTGCCAAGACGAAATCTCCCTGTCCTACTTGGCCTAATAATGTCATGGCGTCATAGCTTTGATATAGGATGTTGGATTCGCTTGTAGGAAATGTTGGAAATGGCTGAATTCGGGGGTTCCTTGGTGGCAATTTGGTAAACTTTGGGATGGATTTTTACAGAATATGATATCCGGAAAATTACGACTGGCCTTTATGGGAACGCCGGAATTTGCAGTTCCTGCGCTGAAAGCTTTGCACGCAACGGGGCATGACATTGCAGCGGTCTATTCTCAACCACCACGCCGGGCTGGGCGAGGTAAGAAGCTAACCCCCTCGCCTGTGCAGAATGTAGCTGAGAAATTGGGACTGGAAGTTAGAACCCTGGTATCGCTGAAAGATGAAGCCGCGCAGGATGCATTTGCGGCACTCAATCTCGATGCGGCCGTGGTGGCGGCCTATGGGCTGATCTTGCCGCAAGCGATATTAGATGCGCCGATAATGGGCTGCCTAAATATCCATGGTTCCTTGCTGCCACGATGGCGCGGAGCCGCCCCAGTACAGCGCGCCATTTTGGCAGGCGATGAAGAGGCTGGGATTACAATCATGCAGATGGAAGCGGGATTGGATACCGGGCCAATGCTGCTAAAAGCCTCCACGCCGGTTGACGGTAAAACAGCTGGCGAGTTGACCGATGAACTGTCGGTTATGGGTGCGGATTTGATGGTTCGCTACCTAGCCAATCCCGTCAATTTCCAACCAGAAGCCCAAGACGATGCGCTTGCGACTTATGCAAAAAAGATCGAGAAATCTGAGGCGCGGCTGAATTTTGGTCAATCGGCTGATGATGTAGAACGCCAAATCCGAACTTTTAATCCCTTGCCTGGCGCTTTTTTTGAGTTCGAGGGACAAAGATACCGTATTCACGACGCCGATGTGGTCGATATCAACGGGACCATCGGCGCAGTTCTGGATGAGCAACTGACAATTGGATGTACTCGAGGTGCTGTAAGGCCTCAGATAATCCAAAAAGCTGGCAAACCCAAAATGACCGTGTCTGATTTTCTGAATGGTACCAAAATTCCAGTTGGAACAAACCTTCAGTGACGCGTTTTGCTCTGACAGTCGAATATGACGGCAGCCCATTCATGGGCTGGCAGCGGCAGGACCATGGACCCAGCGTCCAGCAGGCGATTGAGGAAGCCGTTGAGGCTATTTCTGGACAGCAAGTACGGATTCACACGGCAGGCCGCACCGATGCTGGCGTTCATGCGCTCGGTATGCGCGCGCATTTTGATCTGGAGACGCAACTTAAGTCTTTCCGGATCATGGAGGGCATAAACGCGCGACTTCGTCCGCAATCTGTTGCGATACTGGCATGCGAAGAAGTCAGCGAGGAATGGCATGCCCGCTTTTCCTGCATTGGCCGGCGCTATATGTACAAAATCACCAATCGCCGAGCGCCGTTAACGCTGGACAGGGGACAGAGCTGGCAGGTCGCACAACCACTGGATACCGCCGCCATGCATGAAGCTGCGCAAAGCCTTGTCGGCCAGCATGATTTTACCACCTTTCGCTCAGTACAATGCCAAGCAAAAAGTCCGGTGAAAACCCTCGACAGCATTTCAGTCACTCGATTTGGTGAAGAAATCGAAGTAGAAGTCGCGGCTCGCTCATTCTTGCACCACCAGGTCCGATCATTCGTCGGATGCCTGAAGATGGTTGGTGTTGGCAAATGGAGTGCGAAAGATCTCCAAGCTGCTTTAGATGCTAAGGACAGAAATGCGCTTGGCCTCAACGCACCGCCCGATGGATTATACTTTGTAGAGGCAATCTACCCGGATTCAGACGCTGAATAGGCGTTGAAGTGACTTTTCCAGCATCACCAATTGCCAGAGCAGGCGGCTATTGTCTGACTTTCCGGAAATATGATCATCAGCAACCTTGCTCAACGCCCTCTCGTCAAACCAACCCATTCGTGAGAGAGCGCTGGCCTTTGCAATGCCCCTCGCCTGATCAGCCAGCGGCCCACGAAACCATTGGGCAATTGGCGTTACAAAGCCCATTTTGGGACGATAGAGAATGTCATCAGGCAAATAGCGTTCCATCGATTTTTTGAGGAGGTATTTCCCCTGCCTCTTACGGACCCGCAAATTGGCCCGCAAATTGGTAGGTAACTTTGCTGCAAATTCCATCAAGCGATAGTCCAGCAGCGGTTCGCGCGCTTCAAGACTCACGGCCATACTGGTCCGGTCGACTTTGGTCAGGATATCACCAGGAAGCCACAATTTCATATCGGCATATTGCGCCTGATCCAGACCGTCGCGAGCCGGTGCATTCACCATCAGGTCAATCATGCGGCTTTCGCCCTGATAACCTTCCAAATTCTGTTTCATGGCATCGGAATAGATCGCACCGCGTCCCTCAGGAGTGGTGACACCGACTGCCTCAGCATAACCCTCAGCCCCAGCCCGCGCGAGTGACAACAATGTTGATTTTGCCCGAAAAGGACGCGGTGCCCAATCAGCTTTGGGATAGATTGAGCCGAGCCAACCCAAGGCAGGCCCGCGCAGCGATTGCGGTATCAACGCCCTCACCCACTCCTCGGCATGATGAAAGACATGGCGGCGATAACCAGCCATTGCTTCGTCCGCACCATCCCCGGAAAGGGCAACGACCACATTCTCCCGTGCCAGTTCGCAAACCCGATATGTTGGGAGCGCCGAACCATCGGCAAATGGCTCATCAAAATGATCGGCAAGTTTGTCTATCAGGCTAAAATCATCTGCGGCGACTATACGCTCGCGGTGGTCGGTCTGAAATCGTTTGGCGATCCGCTTGGCATAGTCGGTTTCATCAAGTGATTGCTGGTCAAAGCCGATGGAGCAGGTCTTTACCGCATGCCGACTCTGTTCTGCCATCATCGCAACGACCGTGCTGCTATCAACGCCACCGGAGAGAAAGGCGCCTAATGGAACATCAGCCACCAAACGCGAGCCAACAGCCTCCTTCAGCAAGGAAACCAGTTCTTCTTCCAGTTCGCCGACTGACGCTTTGTGACGCTGGCTGAAATCTATATCCCAATATTGAATGGGTACCGGTTCTGGCTTGCCTTGTTCGAGAAGCAGATAATGTCCAGCGGGAAGTTTTTTTACGCCTTTCAAAAGCGAGGTCTGATCCGGAACATAGCCAAAAGCCAGATAGTCGTCGACGGCCAGCAAATTTGGATCGCGGCGAAGCAGCGGATTAGCGAGCAAGACCTTCAACTCGGAACCAAAAATGATACTGCCATCGGAGACAGGGGCATAGAAAAGTGGCTTCACTCCCAGACGGTCACGCGCCATAAAAAGTTGCTTCATCCGCTGATCGTAAATCGCAAAAGCGAACATGCCATTCAGTCGCTTGAGGCAATCGACACCCCATTGGCGATAAGCATAGAGTATGACTTCCGTATCGCAGCTGGTCTCGAAAACATGGCCAAGAGCTTCCAGTTCGGCCCGAATTTCCAGAAAATTATAGATCATTCCGTTGAACGTAATAATCTGGCCCTCGTCGGCGGTAGCCATGGGCTGCGCGCCACCTTCAAGATCAACGATAGACAACCGTCTGTCCCCCAACCCAACGCCGGCAGTTGTCCATGCTCCTGAACCATCCGGTCCGCGATGGCCCATGCTATCGGTTATTTTCTTGAGTCGCGCCGGATCAATCGGCTTGGCCGTCTCCAGATGAAAAATACCTGCTATACCGCACATGATGTGCGCCCTAGCGCAGCCCCGCCATCTCGTCTGCCATTTTGTCAACCGGTCCAAGATCAGCAAGGAAATTTTCTATTGCTATCATGGCTTTGGATTCGCCAATTTTCTCAGATGAAACCAGTACGGCCACTGCCTGTTGATTACCGCCGAAGAGCTTTGCCTTCAATGTTTGAAGCTTCACAGACGATCCGCTACCCGTTAATACACCGCCAATGCGATAAAATGTGACTATGTCTCGAATAACTGGTCCAGGAGCCGTCAACTAAATAGCACTAGAGCTTTGAGGCCCTTCCAGGTTCCGGTTCCACGCCCACTCGCTTTGGGGATCGAGACCACCCTGACCATATCCCACGATTTCGCGACCATCTTCCTGCTTGTCGTAAACCGCCACAGAGAGATCAACCTGTTCGCCTGTTGTCGTGTTTCGATAGCGTCCCAACAAAATGTGACTTGCACCATCAATCATCCGATCATCAATCTTCCGATCGAAAAATGGCCAGCCAATGGCTATCACCAAAATTAGCACAAACGCGAAAAAGAACCAGCCGTAGAAAATATGATCAAACCCGGTCGCAAAATCGACCGAGGTATGATGCGCGATGTAAATGGTCCCAAATGCGCGGATACCATTGGCGATGATTGGCACAATGATCGAAGCGATCATAAATAATATTCGGCGGTTCCAGCTCTGGAAACAGACATTGCCAACCAGTGCGCCGTAAGCAATCATTGCGATCAGGAACTTGATGCCGGAACAGGCCTCGGCAACTTCAAAATAACCTGTTGGCGTAGAAATGAAAATACCGTCAATAAAGGCGGGGATATTGGCCCAACCAAGCATAACCATCGACATTTTCGCCGTAATGGTCTGGAGGAATGGAACGAGCTCCTCGCCGAATGGCACAAGGAAAAAACTGTAGGCCAGTGGGAATATCAAACCCCTCGCAACGTTTACTCCCAGCAGGGTTACAACAGCACCCTGCAGCAGCATCACAATGCCTAAATGCCTTGCGAAAGTTACGCCTGCCGCCTCACCGAGCAACCAGCCCAACGAAGCAATAGCAATTCAAAGGAGACCAGGAGTCCATGTTTTTGGGGTTATTTTTGCCAATTCATCGCGGCGCTGTTGAACCAACCAATAGAGGATTGGGGCAATTAACAAGCAATGGTTATAGGTCGATATATCCCACCAAGTTGCGACCATTGACCAGACATCGCGCCAGAACAATAGCAATATCCCTGCCCATACTGCCAACAGATAGCTCATATGCAAGTTCCAACCAGAGGCGGCAGTTTTATCAGAAGTGGCTTCACTGCCATTTGGTAGCGCAGCACTCGTCACTCGGCTGCCTCCAATTGCTTTTCGTCTTCGAAACCGCAGATCTTATGAAGATTGGATAGCTGTCCATCCCAGCTATAATGAGAATGGATTAGTTGCATCGCGGCAGTACCGATCTGATTTGCCCGCTTATGATCTTCAATCAATCGCATCACGCAAGCGGCTTCTTCCGTTACATTTCTTGCTACCAAAAAATGCTTTCCATTTTCTGCGGATATTCCTTCGGCGGCGGCCGTTGACGCAATAACGAGTTTACCCATCGCCATGGCCTCCAGCACCTTGTTCTGAATACCCCGCGCAATGCGAAGTGGTGCAACAACCATATCAGCAGCTTTCAACCATTCGCGAATGTCCGGGACACCACCGGTTACAATTACACCGTTGGTCCCATATAATGCTTTCACAACATCAGTTGGGGCGCGGCCAACAATAGCAAAACGCGCTTCGGGATATTTGGTGATAATAGAAGGCATTGCGTCATTAGCAAAGCTCTGCACAGCCTCTACATTTGGACGATAATCCATTTGACCCGTAAACATTATCAACGGACCTGATGACGGTTTTGCAACTGGCTCCACTGTGTCCGGGTCATAAAAGTCTAGATCTATTCCATTGCCAATGGCGCTTACTTTTTCGGCCCCCAACCGGGATCGTTCACGAAACAGCTCCGCTACAAAAAGAGACCGGTTTGCGAGATTTCCAACCTTGTGCTCAAAATAGCTTAAGAGCCTACCTTCCCTTTTATGGACCCAGGACATTGGTTCAGAGCCTTCGGCGCCATAAGTTTCAAATTTCGCACTATCAACATCGGCAAAATCCATAATGAATCGCCCTGTGAAATCAGCTGGAACATATTGTGCCATCTGTCCCGAGAAGACGAATATGCAGTCAATCTTGTTATTCTTTATGATTCCCTGAACGGATTTCGTCAGTGCCGGACTATCAAAAGACTTCAAGGAAATTGATATTCCAGATACTAACGCCTCTACACCGGCCTTCCATTGCGGTTTATCACGCACAACGGTCTTAAAAGACGCCAGTTTTTGTTTGAGTGGATCGCCTTGAGTGGATCGCCTTTTTCGGCTTCTTCCAAATCATCAGCAAAACAAGCCAGATGAACGGGCGCCACTTCCATCAATTTCTTGAGGAAGTGGTATGATCGAATTTTATCGCCTCGATTAGGCGGCCATGGAAACCGGTGGGCCAGAAAAAGGATATTACCCATTAGCCCAGACCTTTGGCGATGAAAGGCCCCAGTTTATTGGCAATCGAAAGCGGCAGACGCTGCCATAGAGCTACTTGCAGGCGATATTTCGGGCTCATCGGATTGACGTCACGCGCCTCTTCACCATTGGCTGTACGAATCGCATAGGAAAGCGGCTCTGGTTCAAATCCCCAGTTTTTCTTGAACGAATAAGCCCCAGTACCGACCTTGGATCGGCCAAAGTCGAATTTCGTGCAACCACGTTGTCGCGCGTGATTCATGAGCGCATAATACATGATGTCATTGGCCCGCAGGCGTCGCGCATCCCAAGTACCACCGCCCCAATAAGGCATTACGATACCGTTGTGGTAAAGGCTCAAAACGCTGGCCACCGGCTGACCCTCGTCCAATACTGTCAAGATTTCCGCATCATCACTGAAAGAGTCCAAGATTTCGGAAAACAGCTTTGCCGGAAATACCGGCGTGCCCAGATTACGAACACTTTCAGCATAAACAGCATAGTTATCAATCCGGTCTGATTCACCGCTTCCAATCCGGATTTCCAGGTCCTTCTTCTGTCCCTTTCGAACCTCAGCGCGTTGTTTGCGGGGAATGGCCAATAATTGATCTTCATCATTGTCAGCCAGCTCCGTCACAAAACCCGCATAAACATCAGTCTTATTCTGCCAGTTAGAATCAGGAACTGGGCCACCGCGTAGCTCCACGGACGGAAAACTATGTCGCTCGGCAAATTTCCAAACTACTTCACCTAACAATTGTGTTGCCTGACTAGAGTTGCTCAAGATGCCACCACCGACAGCAAATCCTGATGAGACAAGGGCACGGCCAAATAAAGGTGAATGGATTAAATGCACCGGCAATATAGCCTGCAAATCGTCCTGCTGATCTTCGATCAACAAATAGCGCCATTCATGATCGCAAGCATTGGCTACCGCGACAACCCACGAAGGCCGATGAAATGGTGTGCCTTCAGCGTGCCCAAGGACAAACGCATCAAGGCGGGCCAGTTCATTCGCATCTTCGACTACGACTTCTCGACTGGTCAATACTTGTGGAGAAAAAGGTATATTCATTTCAATAGCTCCGCTTCAATGGCAGCGAGCTCGTCCACCCTGCCCCAGGACCTCTGCTCCAGAGTCCTCCTGAGTTTAGCCTCCATAACATTTAGTCGTGCATAGTGACGCAATTTGGACTTGATTGGAGCGTCCTCAACACGGGGTTGATCGGGGTCAATTTCCCAAGGGTGAAAATAGAAAATAGCGCCGCGGCCATCTTCCTTCTGCATTTTCTTTATCGCCCAATCATAGAAACCATATGGCAAAAGACGGAAAAAACCCCCGCCGCCTGCCGCCAAATTTCGATTTCCCAATTTCACGGTGGTCACAGGTAATTCTATCAATTCTGATCCGTCAACAGGCTTCCATGAAAAACGTGGAGAACCGGCCCATCCATAGTGATCGTGACTAATCGGCGCGACACTTGAAGAATATTTATAGCCTTGCTCGGCGAGAATGTTGTGCGCCCAAGGAGTTCGCTGATCGATGGAAAAACTTGGAGCCCGGTAGCCGATCACCGCTTGCCCCGAACTATCCTCAAGCAATTTCCGCGTGCGATCAAGATCAGCTCTGAAACGATCCATCGACATAGTGAAAACTCGTGCGTGGTCATAGCCGTGGCTAGCCACTTCATGACCCGCATCGGCTATACGTCGCATCAACGCAGGATAGCGCTCTGCTACCCATCCTAAAATAAAAAATGTTGCCTTGATCTTCGCATCATCAAACAATGCAAGTACCGCATCCGAATTGCGTTCTACACGATGTTCCAGGCCATCCCAATCGGCACGGTTAATAACCGCTTCAAAGGCCCCCCACCTGAAACCAGTCTTCGATATCGACCGACATGGCGTTGAGTAAAGCATCCGCTTTTCCCGCCCTCCGGAATGAATCAGGCCGCGCGTCCTGCATTGACATAGCTTTCCTTGCTCCGGATATCGCTTTCGACCCAATCCACGAGCATCGTCAAGACTCGGTGCAGATTTTCTTCCTGTCCGTCCATGCGGCTCTCGAGCAGAGACAAGTGCTTGGAAATAATATCTACCCTTGCCGAAACACCTTTATCCGGGTTTCCTTTAGGCGTAGAATTTGTTTGAGCGGCTTGGGGCTGAACTGGCTCATTCACATGTTTCTCATGTACTTGCGGCTGTGCAGCTTCCAATGAAACCACTTCATTGTCTACTTCAACTTTAGGCTCTGATGCTACCACATCAGCGCCTGATTGCTGCTCAGGAGATTTCGCCGGCTTTTTCCACAACGGACTCTTTGCAGCGAGTGATTCTTCATCCAGTTGTTCTGGTTCTACAACTTCCACCTGATCTCCAGTCAAATCGGCCAGGACACGGCCAACTAGAGCTTGGTCTATCAGTTCCGCTTGCTCCACCGAACCCATCAGTAGAACACGGCTCATCAAGCTATTGATTTTCCTAGGAACACCATGGGTTTCAGAATAGATGAGGCTGAAAACATCAGACGTGATCTTGGGACGACCCGACCACCCGCTTTTTGACAAACGGTGGGTAATATAAGGTTCAATTTCACCCGCTTCCATCGGTTCCAGGTGATGATGCGCAATAACACGCTGACGCAATTGTTCCAGACGATCGGAATTTTGCAACATGTCACGAAATTCGGGTTGGCCAAGCAGGAATATTTGCAGAAGGGCCTCGCCTCCAAGTTGGAAATTGGAAAGCATGCGTAGCTCTTCCAGTGCGCTCAGCGACAGGTTCTGAGATTCGTCAACGATCAGCAAACATCTGCGGCCGGCCCGAGCTTCGCTATTGAGAAAGGTTTCAAACGAGCCCAAAAGCTGCGCTTTGTCCATATCTTCGGTATCAAAGCCGAAATAATTAGCAGCCACGCGAACAACGTCTTCACCATCCAATTTGGTGGTGACGATATTGGCAGCCGTCAGACGTGCCTTGTCTATGGTTGCCATCAAATGGCTAACTAGCGTTGTCTTGCCGGCACCTACATCACCAGTGATGACAATGAATCCTTCGCCCTGCGCCAGACCATATCCCAGATAGGACAAAGCCTTCCTATGTGTCAGGCTTTCAAAATAGTAATGCGAATCTGGGGTCAGCTGGAATGGCCGACTTTTCAATCCATAAAAAGCTTCATACATTTTTGTTGCTCCCGCCAAGTGACGTGGTGTTCAAATTAAAAATCATATCGCAAGCCCAACAAGGCAGATGCAGTAAGTTCACTGTCAAATCCGTCCTGTTTGAAACTGTCCAGACCAACTGCCGCAGTGCCCTGCAAACCAGGCAAAATCTGGCGATAATACGCTGCGTTTGCCCCCAGTCCCAACACATTGGGTGCACCGGGCACACCGCTGTCCAGAAGGTTTGCATATACATTTGCATCGAAACTCGAAACGGCGTCGATATTTGTTCCGATGTAGAAATTGGCGTAATAATTTTCATCAACCAAGCCGTTGGTTGCAGGTATTGCGCCCAGCTGAGATGCAAAGAAACGACGACGTGAATAGCCAACAGCTACTGCCGTGTTCCAATTTCCATGGGTGTAGGCAAGCTGTCCGTTCACACCGCGTGCCCGGAATGCTGACGACGACGCAGATTGCAGGGCATCGTTAAAGCAAAGACTGCTTGTCTGACCAAAGGCACATCCGTTCAGCTCTCCGCTCAATGGATTGCGATTGCTGGTGAAATCAGTGCCTAGAAGCGCAAGATTATCATTCAGCAAATTACCAAATCCGGATACGGTATCGTAAACTGCGATATTCAGCGAAGTATTCTCATTCGGCTGATATCCCAAGCTGCCATAATAGGTTTCGCTACCATAGCGCTGTCCAACCCGGGCTTCAAAACTGGTCCGGCGACTTGGCCGCCACAATACACCAGCATCCCAGATTATTCCGTCTTGGTCATATGATAGAAGGCGTGGAGACGCTTCGTCAGTGATCAATCGGCCACTTGCATCGACGACTGGATCGCCATTCACATCGCGGACCGCGTCGCGTTCGGATATTTCAATATCTTCATATCCTATGCCACCAACAACGGCCAATGTTGGCGTAACTGGAACCGTTACGTCCGCGCGTGCATATTTTCCCTCAAAGCGTTGATCGAGCTGATTGGAATCTTCCCGTTCCCATCCACCGCCAACAGACCAACCAAAAGGTAGATCACCGGGCTGCATCCCAATACTGGCACTAGCCGAATGGCTCACACTGTCATCAAAGACATCAATTGGTTGCTGTCCGGGCGGCAAAACACCCACATCTTCTGCTTCAACTTTGGTATAGCCTACCCGATAATTGGCATTCACATCTAGCGCGCCGACATTGGTGGCCAGCAATGGGCCAGCATAAACCGAATAAACCTGAGTGACATTATCGGTTGCACCAACCGTGTTCGAAGGTGCTGCACCGCGAATATCGACTCGGCTACGGGTAGCAATGCCCCCCGCTTCAAGCGCCAATACATTCGGAACAACCTGAACACTGCCTCGAGCCAAACCGCTTACAATATCTTCATCACCCAAACCATCCGAATAGAAGAAACGACGCTCGTAACGAACATTGACCGATGCTTCAGCCTGACGGGTCTGTACCGAGGCGTCAATGCCTGCAGCAACGTTGGTATAGGTCAACACATCAGTGCCATCTTTCAGATTGGCAACAAGCACTTGTTGCACTTCCAGATAGGGAGCCACATCGACAGTACGGTCACGTGCCTGCGCCGGCTGCATTGCTATCATCACCAAGGGTGAGATTATGGCAGCAGATTTCAGCGCGTTCTTAACATTGAAAGTGGTCATGGTTACTCTCCATATCCGTAGTAAGATCCAAAGCTTCTTCCGGTTGGCGAGAACTTGGTGCCATTCAGAAGCAATTGAATATGTTCGCAGGCCGCCATCAGACTCAGCGCATCACGCAGGGCGGTTTCAGTCGTTTCGTCCGCTTTCACGACCATCAGGACCTGTCCGACATATGATGCCAGGACAGATGCTGGAGAAGCTGAAAGCGCCGGAGGAGAGTCAAAAATGACAATCCTTGTCGGGTTGTTCTGTGTCAATTGATTCAATACTTGTTCGGTTCTAGCTGACGCGAGATATTCGGTATCATTATTGGTCTGGTCACCTGCAGGTAGGACTGTGAATCCCGGAATGTCCGTGTGAATGATGCAATCCTCGACAGCCACTTCTGGATCGGCCAGCGCATCCATGAAGCCCTTGTTTCCCTCCAACCCAAGGCTGGACAAAATACTCGGTTTGGCAAAGTCGGCATCGACCAACAAAACCTCATTGTCTTTTTCAGCTGCAATCGACAGCGCAAGATTAAGCGCACAGAAGGTTTTTCCTTCGTCGGGATGAGCAGAACAAATCAATATCCGCTCCCCATTGGGCAATGGTGGACGTTTTGCGCTACCTTTTGCTGCCAGCAACAGTTGACGTTTGATGATCCGAAACTCTTCCGAAATACCAGTCACAGGACCATCAGGAACAATGAAACCTGCTTCCCGAAGCTTTTCTCTGTCAACGATGACCGTCGGACCGGAATAAGGCTCAGGTTGCCGCAACACTGGTGCAGTCGCCCGAGATGTTTCCGGTGGCAATACTTGAGTAAGCGCGTGACTTTCCGATCCACTACGAAGCGCAGGGACATAGTCATACACTTCACCTGCTCGTTCCAGTAGCGACTCGGATTTGTTTAGAGGCGTATGTTTGTTCATAATCCTGTCCTCAAGCCACCATTCCGCGCTGGATGAATTCCACCACCATCAGCAGTGCAAACACTCCGAAAAGCGCGCCTGTACCGCTGTAAAACATACGCATTTTCTTCTTGCGCGCTGCACGCTCGTCAAAATTTGTGAAACCGATCCAATAACTGGCAATCCACTGGCTTTTTCCAGCTTGTTTGCGGTCGGGTAGCTCGTCTGCAATTGACTTAGTGCAAAAGCCCCGCCAACACCGCCACCAAGACCAGCGAACAAAACCATTGCAAGCAACAATGGACGATTAGGTGCAGCCGGAGTACGGGGGCTGGAGGGCGGGTCAATTACCCGGAATTTTACTGAATCCGTTTCGGATTCCACCTAGTCGCGAAGCTTGATCTGCTCTCGATCTTCCAAAATTTTATCATATTGCGCTTTTAGAACGTCATGGTCCCGGTTGATCCGCTCATATTCTGCTTGAATACTAGGTTCCAGCGCCTGTTTGGAAGACAATTGAGCCATATCAGCTTGCAGAGCACTTTTGCGGGCTTGCAGCGATGCAACAGAGGCCTGCCGTTCCGCACGCATGCTTTGAAGTGAGCTATAGGCTGGATTTGGCGTTGTGATTGATCGAGAACCACCGCGGCTACCGGCACCGCCACTAGATGAACGAATAGCCGAAATCTGACGCTTAATCGCGACGACATCGGGATGGGCGTCAGTTTTTCCGGCTGCTCGTGCCGCTGCTAGCTGTCCTTGAGCTTGCGCCAAAGGAGATGCTCCAGCACCGCTTCCGCCACTGAAAACAGGTGTAGAAATAGTCGGCGGAGTGCCAGTCAATTGACCGTTCAAGGCTGCAAGTGAGCTTTGCGACTGAATCAGTTGAGAATCAATCGTCTGCAATTCGGCGCGGACGCCTTCCATGCGCTGACTAACCGAGCCAATACCGGGGAGCATTCCCAAATTCTCGGTTTCAAACTGAACACGCTTTTGCTCTGCTTCCTGTAATTCCTTCTCGCGCTTCGCGAGCTGTTCATCCAGAAATTTTATGGTTTCGGTTGTTTCGCCGCGATCCCCCGAAAGATTTTCCTCAACAAAAATATCGATCATTTTCTGAACGATGTCGCGCGACAGTTTTGCATTTTCAGCATCGGGAAAATTGTTGGAGGAAGATCTGGCCGTAATCCTTACCACCCTTCAAAATTCCACGTCTGATTTGACATCTCGCTGATCTGTGTGATTCAAGGAGTCTCCACTATTGATATTGGAGGTTGTTTTGGCGGGAAGTGATTATTTTTCAGAGCTTTATTCGAGGATAGAGGCTGATTTTCGGGATCGTCTTCCCGGGTATCACAAGTCTCGGCGGGAGGGCCTGTCGGTGCTGGCAAGCGTGGTTTTGAACACGCGGAGTGTCAATCTGATGGAAAATGCAGCAGCTTTGCCGCGTGAGATTGGGTCGGTGGACCACCGGTATCAGTACATTTCGCGCCTTTTGGGCAATTCCCATATCGATACTGACGAGGTCATGCAGGCCTATGTAGGGGAGATTTTCCGCCGCCAGATTGAGGCCGGAGAAACGACTGTACTGGCCCTTGATCAAAGCAAGCTCAACGAGGGTAACGAGGTCTTGATGCTGTCGGTGCGGATGAGGGATCGAGCCCTTCCGGTCGCCTGGCGTGTGCGCCAGACCAAGGGGCCGATTGGATGGCACGTGCAACACGAGCTTCTGGAAGCTGTGCGGCCCTGGCTTCCAGAAAACGCGCGCGTATTGCTGGCCGGAGACCGGTTCTATGGGACCGCCCGCTTGATCGAATGGTGCCAGAAGGCGGGCTGGGACTATCGGCTCCGCTTGAAAAGCAACCTTACCCTGCAGCATCAGGGAGGTGAGGTGGTAACCCGTGAGATCGCAGAATTGATGCCCGAAGGCATTGTAAAGGCAGAGCTTAATGAAACAGGCGTCCTCACCAACATCGGTGTGCTCCACGAAGACGGACACAAAGAGCCGTGGATCATCGCAATGAGCGTGACCCCATCCGAGTACAAGATACTCGATTACGGCATGCGATGGAGTATTGAGGCCATGTTCTCCGACTTCAAAACCCGAGGCTTCGGCATCACCCAAAGTCAGATCAGAAGACCAGATCGACTGGCGCGCCTCATCCTGGTTCTGGCAATCGCCATGTACTGGGCTGTTTCTACCGGAGCAAACGAAGAATACCACGTCGCGCAACGCGGCGAAAAAAGGGGATCCGAAAAGCCCGACGATCCCTGTGTTCACTCTTCAAAGCAGGTCTGCGCGCCATCAGAAGAGCCATCGCCGGTTACGCAAAAATCCCCAAACTCTGGCAGGTTTGGATAAATTGAAGGGTGGTAAGGGCCGTAATCTCAAAAAGATTGTCTTTCTCTGACTTTATTTCTATATTCTTTCGAAGTGTCTCTACTTTGTTGGCCAGCTCACGGTCACTGGCAATGGAGAGGTTCAGGTCAGTCCCACGAACTACTTTTTCGAGATTTACGGATGAAACCAGTGTTTCTTGAACGCGTTCAATATTTTTCTTCCGCTCCCTGGAATCAATATTGACCTTGTTCGACAATATCGACTGCATTTGCACAAAAACGCGAGCCTGCGATTCATAACTATTGGGAATAAGGGCAACGACCAGCCAACCTAACAGACACAAGCCCCAGGCAATACCTAGAGCAAGCCAGCGCCTGTTCCAGACGCTGTGCACCGCTATTCGAATTTCGTCATAAAGACCGTTCATTTGGCTTTTCGTTTCCTGTTAAATCCGAAGAGTGGGCTCAAAACATGCTTTCTGGAATGATGATTACATCTCCGGGACGCAGCATCACATTGGCGCTAGTGTCTCCGCGCTTCAGCAAATCACCCAGCCGAACCTTATATTCTTGTTGGCGTCCAGTGCCCCGATTAGATCGAACCAATCGAGCTCTGTTGCCTGATGCAAACTCGGAAAGCCCGCCGACTGCGATCATTGCATCAAGCAATGTCATGTTGGCACGGTAAGGGATCGAAGCTGGTTTCTCCGTGGCACCAACAACGCGAATCTGCTGGGAGAAAGTACCGGAAAAATTGTTGACGATTACCGAAACAATCGGCTCGTTTATATATTGGGAGAGCTGCAATTTGAGATCTTCGGCAAGCATGGCCGGTGTTTTGCCAACAGCCGGCATGTCCGTAATCAATGGTGTGGTAATGCGTCCATCCGGACGAACCTAGACTTTGGCGCCAAGTTCAGGGTTGCGCCATACAAAAATCGTAAGTTCATCAAGCGG
The DNA here is from genome assembly GCA_951813595.1 of uncultured Parasphingorhabdus sp. Taxonomy (GTDB): domain Bacteria; phylum Pseudomonadota; class Alphaproteobacteria; order Sphingomonadales; family Sphingomonadaceae; genus Parasphingorhabdus. Next base: position 1,343,267 of record CATOTQ010000001.1, read on the forward strand.
GCCGATAACATATTCTTCGCCCGGTCTTTCCTGCATGAAGACAAAAGAAGCTGGGGGCAATTGCGGTCCGGAAGAGGCGCCAGCACAGCCGGCAATCATCAATGAAACCAAGCCAATGCCAATCAGGCGTTGTGGTAACTTACTGTTTTTAAGTTCAAAACTCATATTCATTACCTCATATTATGACCTTCCCCATAGAAGTGGTCCGGCTTGAGAGTTAGAGATACGGCTATTTATCTTGAGAAAGGAAAGATAGATGGCACGTAAAAGATATACGCCAGAACAGATAATCGGGATGCTCCGGGAGGCTGAGGTTCGGCTTGCTGGGGAGAGAAGACAGGTGCGATATGCCGGGAGCCAGGCATATCAGAGCAGAGTTACTATCGCTGGCGCCGCGAGTATGGCGGTTTGAAGGTAAGTCAGGCACGCCGCTTGAAGGCGTTGGAGAAAGAGAATCAGCGGCTTCGCAAGGCAGTATCCAATCTGACACTGGATGCATTGATCCTGAAGGAGGCCGTTGAGGGAAAGTACTGAGCCCTTCGCGCCGCAAAGATGCGGTCGATCATGTGCAGGCGGCGCTGGGTTGTTCCGAACGCCGCGCTTGCAGGGTGATTGGTCAGCATCGTTCCACTCAGCGCAGACAAGCCATTACCAAGCCGGATGAGCAGCTTGACATAGCCGCGCTCCATTTCGAGATATTGCATCTCCGTGCGCTCAACAAACGGCACGCGGTAAGGATTATCGGCCTGCGTCATTGTGGTCATATCATTCTCCCAGTTTTGCTCCGCCTCATCGGCAATCAATCAAACCCGACATCGCCGCCTGCACACAGTTCGGCAAAACCTCCGCCGCCGAGCGTGTCGTTGTGATGCGCAATAATCTGCTGTGCCGAAAGCGTGGGACCATCAAACGTAGTGTGGCCATCCGCGATCAGGGTGACCTTTAGCCCCCGCTCAAAGGCCCCGCGTACCGCTGTGTCGACGCAAAATTCCGATTGCATCCCGCCGACGATGATATGGTCTATTCCGGCAGCGGTCAGCTTCTCATGAAAGTCCGTGTCCTGATAGGCGCTGCAATGACGCTTCACCGTCACGTCTTCGCCCGGTAGCGGCGTCAGCGCATCATGAAAGGGAAAGCCCGGTCCGTCGATCGCCAGCGGACTATCCGCGCCTCCGTTGTGTTGCACAAAAAATACCGGCATCTTTGCGCCGCGCGCCCGATGGAGAACATCCGCCAATCGGCTGACCGTCCCCTCCCCGTCATGCGGCTTCATCTCCGGGTTCGCGAACATGCCCTTCTGGACATCGATAACGACTAGTGCTTTCATTCCGCCTGCTCTCCTACCCCGCCAAGTGGCAATTCATAAACATTACGATCCAGTCCGTCGAGAAAGGTCTCGCGCGCGATAATCTTGCCGCCCAGTTTTTCTGCCAGCCACCGGGCCGCCATATTTTCATCATTCATGTGCGTTTCGACCAGTGGTCAGCCTAATGTTTCATAACCAAACCGAATGGCCGCACGGGATGCTTCGAGGGCATAGCCCTTGCGGCGGCCAGCCGGAATGATCCACCAAGTCAGTTCAGATCGCGGATAGGCCTCTGGCCACCAAAGGCCGCAACCACCGACCATCTGGCCAGAGGATTTTTCAGCTACCACCCACCGGCCATATCCACGCAGCGCCCAATGCCCCAAATCGGTTGCCAGCACACGCCATGCCTGCCCCGCATCTTTTGGCCCATCATAGGCCGCAGAAGCCTCCGCATCGGCAAAGAAATCGCGATAGACGGGAAAATCGCCAGCCTCCGGACCGCGCAGGATCAGGCGATCAGTTTCCAGTGTGGGTATCGGACGCATCCATCTCTCCACAGACTCCTATTTGATAATTGCTTCATATTCAGCGCGAATATTTTCATCAATCTCTACGGGACCACCTCCGTGAACGTGCCGATCTTGGCCGTTCTTTTTCACTCCCGATACCCAATACTCGTCGCCAGTTTCGTCATCAAAGAAGTTGCCACTGACACCATTGCCGCGAAGCAAAAGCTTATCCCTAAAATATACTCCGCGACCGCTCTTGGTGAAACGTACTTCGCTGATCCACGCAGAGCCTCGATGCAAATCGCCTGTTTTACACTCTACGTACATGATTTGGGTTTTGTGACCCATTGCTTCTACTCTGCCGGTTCAACCTTCTCTTCCACTTCATCCGCCGGCAGGTATAACCGCTCGCCCTTCTCCTTATACATCTCCGCCATCTCCCGCATGCCTTCTTCCGCCGCCGCCTTGCTTGCCGCTGCGGTGTCTGCGCCCAGTTTTTCCGAGGGGATGAAGCCTTCGGCGCTCTGGTTTTGTTTGCTGGCGAAGTCGCGGACTTCCTGCGAAATCTTCATTGAACAGAATTTCGGCCCGCACATCGAACAGAAATGCGCGGTCTTGGCGCCCTCGGCAGGGAGTGTCTGGTCGTGATATTCTTCGGCTGTGTCGGAATCCAAGGAAAGATTAAACTGGTCGCGCCAGCGGAATTCGAAGCGCGCTTTTGACAGCGCATCATCGCGGACCTGTGCGGCCGGGTGGCCCTTCGCAAGGTCCGCCGCATGCGCCGCCAGTTTATATGTCACCACGCCGACCTTCACATCGTCGCGATCGGGCAGGCCCAGATGTTCCTTGGGCGTGACGTAGCAGAGCATCGCGGTGCCGTACCAGCCGATCTGCGCCGCACCGATGCCGCTGGTGATATGGTCGTAGCCAGGCGCGATGTCGGTCGTAAGCGGGCCGAGCGTATAGAATGGCGCTTCGCCGCAAACTTCAAGTTGCTTTTCCATATTCTCCTTGATCTTGTGCATCGGGACATGGCCCGGGCCTTCGATCATCACCTGCACATCGGATTTCCACGCGCGGTGGGTGAGCTCGCCAAGCGTGTAGAGCTCGCTAAACTGCGCCTCGTCGTTCGCATCGGCAATCGAACCGGGGCGTAGGCCATCGCCGAGGCTATAGGCGATGTCATAGGCCTTCATGATCTCGGTAATGTCGTCGAAATGTTCGTAGAGGAAACTTTCCTTGTGATGCGCGAGGCACCATTTCGCCATGATCGACCCGCCGCGCGAGACGATGCCGGTGACGCGCTTCGCCGCCATCGGCACGTAAGGTAATCTTACGCCGGCATGGATGGTGAAATAATCAACCCCCTGCTCCGCCTGTTCGATCAGCGTATCGCGGAAAATTTCCCAGGTCAGGTCTTCGGCAACGCCGCCGACTTTTTCCAACGCCTGGTAGATCGGCACCGTGCCAATCGGGACGGGCGAGTTGCGGATGATCCACTCGCGCGTGTCGTGGATGTTGCGACCAGTGGAAAGGTCCATAACCGTGTCCGCACCCCAGCGGATTGACCAGACCATCTTGTCGACTTCATTGGCGACATCGGATGCGACGGCGCTGTTACCGATATTGGCGTTGATCTTCACGAGAAAATTCCGCCCGATCGCCATGGGTTCGGTTTCGGGATGGTTGATGTTGGACGGGATGATCGCGCGCCCTCTTGCAACCTCATCCCGCACAAATTCAGGGATAACGTAATCAGGGATCGCCGCACCAAAACTTTCGCCATCGCGGGTATATTCTTTCAGCTGTTCGCGACCAAGATTTTCTCGCTCTGCGACATATTCCATTTCGGGGGTGATAATCCCCTGCCGCGCGTAATGCATCTGGGAAACGTTCTTTCCCGGTTTGGCGCGCAGCACTTTGCGGCGCACATTCGGGAAAGGCTCGACGCCGCCACTGCGATCGGGACCAAGCTGGCCATTATCTTCGGATTTGATTTCGCGCTGGTCGGCTTCCTCAACATCACCGCGGCCACGTATCCACTGGCTGCGGAGCTCATTAAGACCGGTGGAAATATCAATCAGCGCCTCGGGATCGGTATAGGGGCCAGACGTGTCATAAACCCGCACCGGATCCTCATCGTCTTCAAGCCCAATTTCCCGCATCGCCACGCGAATGCCGCTGCCACTATGCGCGGCGACATGCACCTTCTTCGAGCCGCGTATCGGGCCAGTGGTCACACCAATTTCGGTTTTTGCGGGTAGATCAGCCATTAGATTTTTCCTTTTTCTTTCTGTTCTGGTTTTCACTGAAGAAAACCACCGCCAAAAACGCGGCTGTTATGTAAAAACTGTAGTTGAGATATGTTGAGGTAAGTTCATTCACGAAAACAGTTTTGCCACGAGAATAATACTCAACCGAACGATCGGCAGAAGCTGCAGTGTAGGAAAGATCATTCCCAAACTGATACTCGAAATATCCTAAGGCGCAGATATTAAACAAAGCCAACGCAATGCCAGTGTTTCTGAGATAATTCCAGCTAATGATAGACCGTTGCCCCACCGCGTTTTCTCTCTCCATTGCTCCGAAGTGAGGGTGAGGCCTTTTGAACACCACTCCCTCCCTCCGCCGGTTGCCTTCCTATCGAAGGGCCGGATCAGGTTCAGCGGGTCGCAGGGCGTTAATCCTGCCTCTCAGTCAAACGACTCCCCGGGGAAGAACGGAGATTAGTCGGAATGTTCGCCGCGGTCTAGTGGTCATCGAAATCTGCAATCGAAACATTCATTATCTGTTCAAAACCGCGCTATTAACAGTTAGGTCGCTACATGGGTCGCGTCTTCAATAAAGGGGACTGCGGATGCACATCTTGAGATATGTCTATGTTGCCGGGCTAGCGGTGGCAGGTTTGTACTCTGTTGGTATTCCTGCGACCGCAGGACCATCGGCATCAATTGCATGGGCAAAAACGAAATGCGGCGGATTGAATCAACGCGCCTGCAAAATATATGAACGGCCGGGGCGGCCTTGCAACAAGGGACTTGTCGAACGATCCTCCAACCCGCTTGATCCGAATGCCGGTGTGTGCCGCAAGCGATCATCTTCCGGCCGCGGAATTCTAACCAATGCCAGACGGATGGCAGCCAGTTCAACGAACTTCGCCAGCAGCGTGATACGCATCTGGGCATCATGTTCAATTCCCGGAAATATTCTACGCCAGCCCGTCAATCGGTGGTTTCATGACGCGGTGGTCAAAACACGCTGCTACTCGGAGACCATGGAATTGGCTCGAGACAAGGGCTATCGCACTGTAACTATCGGTTTTACGAGCGGTGGCGGCATTGGAATAGGTGGAGAGTTCGAACGCGGTTATGCATTTGACGTACTAGGACAGTTGAACTCGTCACAATATCGTACAAAAGCATTTGAAATTGGAACACTTGGCGGTGGAGGCGGGCTCGCTGTCGGGTTCTTCAAAGGTACCAACCAGGCCGGGCGCAACGGCATCGGTGGAACTGCACATGGCGGCAGTGGTTCAATCAACAAGGGCGTGGGGACCGATCTGGGCGTCTGGTATGGTTACGACGGATATTCTCTAGGCCTAACGGTTGCCATAACCAAGGGATTGGGCGGAGATTTCGCTTATGTCCGCAACGAAACCGAAGTCTGGTCAACGCGGATCAGACCAACGGTCGTTTCAACTGCTCGTGCCAAAATGATTGAGAGGTCAGTCTACAAACCGGTTCGAACCCAACCGAACAGCCTCGCGCAGTATGAATATAAGGGTCAGAAAACCGAGGTGCAGTTTTGCAACAGAGCGCGGCGAGCCATTGACGTTGCTTTCGTCTACTATGACTGGGGTTATTATTCGCGCCGAGCCAACTGGTCTAGTGTCGGTTGGTGGCGACTTGAGACAGGAAGCTGCAGCTGGATCGGCATGCCCGACCAACAAAATGGAAGCGCTTATTCGGGAGAAATATTCGTGGTTGGCTTGAGCGACGGCAAACGCTGGCAGGCCAGATCAGGCCTTGACCTGTGCAGCCCTGCGGGCGACGCATTTCATTTCGCCAACACAGAAGCAGTCTTCTGCGATGACAATGACGTGCTGATCGGCAAGCGGCATCTGGTTGGACCCAATATCCGAAGGCCTTTCACCTTTCAGGACTAGTGTGGTTTATCCAAACTCCAATCCCTCAAATTCTCCTGACTTCCGCCAACCATCCATATAATTGAAAAACGCAACCGCACCGTGCGGGTGGCCCAGCATGAAGCGATCTCGGTCTCCCCAGCCCGCACCTTCGTTGTTGTAATAGCCCGGTGTGCATTCGGTGTTGCCGATATTTGCGCCCAAACCTGTTTGAAGGAATTCAAGCCAAGACTGCTCCGCCTCTGCCGATGTTTCGACTGTGTCGTGGCCATTCTCTTCCGCATGGGAAACAACCGCCGCGATCGTGTCGGCATGATCGACAATGTTGTGCGGGACATTGGCGATAAAGTTGGCGGCCTGTGTCGGTTGGACCATGAAGGCGTTGGGGAAACCGGCCATATGCAGGCCGTGCTTGGTACGCATTGAACCGCCCCGGGATTGCCGGAGGCTCCAACTCATGAGTAGAAGGAGCCATTATGAACAAGCCAACGAACAAATTTTCACCTGAGGTACGGGAACGCGCGGTACGGATGGTGCTGGATCATTCAGGGGATTATTCATCCCGCTGGGCGACGGCAGTCTCGATATCCGGGAAGACAGGCTGTGTGCCTCAGACCCTCAATGAATGGGTCAAGAAGGCAGAAGTCGATAGCGGGAGGCGCGCTGGTATTCCAACAGATACAGCAGAGCGTATGAAGGCACTGGAACGTGAGAATCGGGAGCTTCGGCAAGCCAATGAGATATTGCGCAAAGCATCAGCATATTTTGCTCAGGCGGAGTTCGACCGCCCGTTCAAGAGATGATCGCCTTTATTGACGGTCATCGTGGAACATACGGGGTCGAGCCGATGTGCAGGGTTCTGCCTATCGCCCCATCCACTTATCATGACCACGTTGCCAAGCGCAGAGACCGGGCGCGACTGTCAGTGCGTGGACAACGTGACCTGGTCCTGAAGCCAGGGATCAAGCGTGTATTTGCCGAGAACTTCGGAGTTTATGGATACCGCAAGGTGTGGCGACAGATGAAGCGCGAAGGCTTTGATGCCCCGCGCTGCACTGTGGAACGGCTGATGCGCGATATGGGTTTGCAAGGCGTCATTCGCGGCAAACCGGTGCGCACGACAGTCAGCGATAAGACAGCGCCTTGTCCGCTCGGCCTTGTCCGCTCGATCACGTAAACCGCCAGTTCCATGCGCCGGCACCCAATATGCTGTGGGTGTCTGACTTCACCTGCGTCGCCACATGGAAGGGCTTTATCTATGTGGCTTTCGTCATTGATGTTTATGCCCGCGCTATCGCTGGCTGGCGGGTTAGCAGAACAGCCCATGCAGGCTTCGTTCCGGATGCCCTGGAACAGGCATTGCATGATCGCAAGCCAGCGCATCGTAGCGGCCTTGTCCGCCACAGTGACCGTGGCAGCCAATATGTATCAATCAAATATACAGAACGCTTGGCGGAGGCAGGGATAGAACCATCGGCCGGTAGCGTTGGTGACAGCTATGACAACGCTTTGGCCGAGACAATCAATGGCCTTTACAAAGCCGAGGTCATCCACAGGCGCGGTCCCTGGCGCTCGTTTGAAGCCGTTGAATATGCTACGCTGGAATGGGTCGGCTGGTTCAACAATAAAAGGCTGCTTGAACCAGTCGGAAACATCCCGCCAGCACAAGCTGAGAAAAACTATCATGCTACGCTGGACGAAACACCCATGGCAGCGTAACTTAAACCAAATAGCCTCCGGCAATCCCGGGGCGGTTCAAAACAGCAAATGAGCCAGCTCGTGAAAGAGCGTAAACATCTGGCGGGTCCTGGTAGAGCTGTTGTTTACGTAGATGATCGGGAAAGTTTCGTCATAGAGACAGAAACCCGAATATTCCGGAATCTTAAAGACGTCCTTAAAGACAAACACACCCACGTCGACAAGAGCTTGCCTCCACGCTTTCAAAGCGGTGTCACTATCTGCCCAAGAACGCTGCTCTTCCAAACTCACGTCAAGATAGGTTCGCACACGGTGGGCGAGGTCTTCCACATCGGAGCTGAAAGCCAATTCTTTTGTGATCAAGTTTTCAGCAGGATTGCGTTCATTGGTTAGTTCAGCAAGGTTGAGCTGGAACGCCCTGCCCTTCCTCAACAAAAGCCGAATGCGGCTCGGCAATTGCTCAATTTCTTCGCCGGGCAATGTTCTAAAAGTTTCCTCGATGGCCGGTAAATCGGGTGGCTCGGGGAAAAAGAATATTGCTATGGGGATTTTAAAGGTATCTGCAAGCGTCTCCAATTGCGGATATGTGGGGAAGATAGCCCCACTTTCCCAGTCGGGATATCTTGGTAACCGTTCGGCTACATCATCAAGACTTAATCCCGATCTGATCCGCGCCCATGCAAGGATCGTTGGATTTATGGGTAAAGTTTCACGAGCCATTATCTAGGGTGTTTGGTTCCGGCATTTGATGGTGCATTATTCAGTCCTGAATGGAAGGATGCACTATGGGACAAATATTGCACGGCAGCGCCACAACGACTGAGACGACCCGTCGAGCGATACAACATAGTCAAGAGAGCTTGAGGGCGCTTGCAAAGCGCTACAACATCAACCCGAAGACGGTTGCCAAATGGAAGAAGCGCAAGACAGTCGACGAGCTGCCCACCGGTCCTCGTAATGCCCGGTCAACATCGCTGAGCATCGAAGAGGAGGCGATCATCGTGACCTTTCGCAAGCATATATTGCTGCCGCTTGATGACTGCCTCTACGCCCTGCAAGCAACGATCCCGCATCTCACGCGCTCATCTGTGCATCGCTGTTTGCAGCGCCACGGAATATCCCGTCTGCCGGATGTCAAAGGAGACTCAAAGGAGACAAGGAACCCAAGAAGAAGTTCCAATACATATCCGATCGGCTACATCGACATTGCTGAAGTGCGCACTGCGCAGGGAAAACTCTGTCTCACCGTTGCTATAGACCGAACCAGTAAGTTCGTCTTTGTCCAGGTGACACAGAAAACCGGCAGGGTGACAGCATCAAACTTCCTGGAAGCCTTGATTGAAGCGGTGCCCTGCAAAATCCACGCTGTGCTCACCGGCAATGGTGTCCAGTTCACTTTCCCGCCGCGCTATAAGGCCCGCCGCGCTATAAGGATGGTCCAACAGCCACCTACTATGACCCATATGTTCGATATGCGGTGTCAGGAAAACGGCATTGAGCACCGTCTGACCAAAGGCAAACACCCTTGGACCAACGGGCAAGTGGAACGCATGAACCGGACCATCAAAGAAGCGACTGTCAAACGTTATCATTACGATGACAGCAAGCAGTTCGAAACGCACCTGTCCAACTTTATCGACGCATACAACTATGGACGCAGGCTCAAAACACTACGCGGCCTCACGCCCTATGAATTTATCTGTAAATGCTTCCAAAATGAACCCGAACGATTTATCAGAAATCCGCACCATCAAATGCCGGAACCAAACAGCTAATCTCAAAATGATTGCGTCAGCCTCAGCTGGGTTTAGCAATATTGATTTGAATGAGTGCAAAGTACGCAACATTTCCGTGACCAACGCTCCGGGTATGAATTCTAGTGATGTAGCGGATATTGCGGTGACCATGATGACGTCGTTGCTATCAAATATGCAGCAAAAGCATGGCTATATAATGTCAGATAGTTGGGTGAACAAAGCGCCTCCGCTTCGCCACTCGTTGCGGGATGTTCCGGTGGGTATATTGGGTTTAGGATCAATTGGGCTTGAGGTTGTTGAACGCCTTGCGCCATTTGGAGTTGATCTGAAATGGTGGGGGCCACGACCAAAGCCGGAAGTTTCACTACCTTATATAGAGTCGCTAGAAGCGTTGGCGGAACAATGTTGTGGCCTGATTGTCTGCTGCAGACCCGATGAATCCAACCATAACCTGATCAATCAGAAAGTTATGGAAAACCTTGGAGCAGATGGCGCTCTGGTTAATGTATCAAGGGGCAGTTTGGTCGATGAACCAGCTTTGATTACTGTGCTGAAAAAGGGAACGTTGGGCGGAGCAGGCCTGGATGTGTTTGATTCAGAACCGACAGATAGTTCCAGATGGGTAGATGTACCCAATATCATTCTGTCTCCTCATCAGGGTGGGCCACTTACGAGATATTGTTCGCTCAGGCTCAACTGGTTCAGAACAACATCGAGAATTTCTTGAATGGAAAACCTTTGATGAGCAGTGTCATCGAGTATTTGATTTCCGTTTTTGCGCCAAAGCGACCATGTCTGTGACAACCCGGAAACGAAAGCTAATGGGTCAAATAAACTCTTGTGAATGCTACGTCCACACCACCCAACTCCCGCCTACACAAAGCACATAGTCGAGGGCCAGCCAGTCTTGTGTGGTTTCTTGCGTGATACCGCCAGTGGGGCAAAACCGACATTGACCAAATGGCCCTGCCAGCGATTTGAGCGCGGGAATGCCACCATTGGCGACCGCAGGAAAAAACTTGAAGTGGTTTAGACCAAGATCGAGGCCGCGCATGATTTCGCTAGCGGTCGCGGTGCCGGGGAGGAACGGAATACTGGCGCTGATCGCCGCTTGGCCAAGATCATCGGTCAGGCCGGGTGATACGATATACTCTGCGCCTGCGTTGATCGAAGCATCGAACTCGTCCGCGTTGGTAACGGTACCGGCACCAACGATCGCGCCTTCCACCTTTTTCATTTCTTTGATGGCATCCAACGCGTAGGGTGTCCGCAGCGTCACCTCTAGGACCGGATAGCCATCACGAACCAACGTCTCAGCCATGGGCTGCGCCTTGGCTACGTCATCGACCACAAGAACGGGAATGACTGGGGCAGTGCGCATGATCTTTTCGACAGGTTTCATGTCGTCGTTCATGAACCATGCTCCTTCACAAAGGCCGCCGCGGCACCATAGAGTCCGGGCTCCTTGTGCTTTAGTTGCTTTACTGGAATCTTCTCCATCATTGACTGGAAACGTCCTTTCGCAACAAATCTCTGCTTGAACCCGGACGATGGCAGTCTGTCGGCGATACGGTTCCCAAGTCCGCCCGCGAGAACGACCATTTGTCCTCCCTGCGCCAATGCCAAATCGCCAGCCACGCCGCCCAGACACAGGCAAAACCGGTCAAAGGCTGCCGCTGCAATGGCGTCTTCTCCGGACAAGGCCAATTGCCATAGCGCCTTGTCATCCAGTAGTTTTGGCGTTGCGGCTTCCAGCTCGGCGAGCAATCGATAGATTTTCTGCAGGCCCGGCCCTGCGACAACGCGTTCCACGGACACACGGCGATGAGATTTTCTCAGTCGAACCAGCAGCTGATCTTCCAGCTCGTCATGGGGCGCAAAATCGATATGGCCGCCTTCTGTCTCCGTAACCGTGTATTGATCGCCGGAACGCAGAATATGGGCAACGCCTAGTCCCGTTCCGGGGCCCAATACCGTAATCATACCAGTTTCCGGCGTCGAAACGTCCGGACCACAAACATGCTCCAGTACCATTGAATCCAGTGCAGCGATTGAATTACACACCGCTCCAAAATCATTGATTAGGGAAAATTCGTCCAGATTGAGCTTTTTACCGATCATGGAAGGGCGGACCATCCAGCTGGAATTGGTAACGTAGACATCTTCTCCGTTTACCGGTGCAGCCACCGCAATAGCACCCCTGCGCGGCAGTTCCTGACCAATTTCTTTCGCATAAGCCTGCCACGCAATCTGCAAGCTGGCATGAGCCGAACTTTCCATCGTGACTTCGTGAGTGATGTCGATGTTCTGGCCATCGCCGATATCCGCGATGGCAAAGCGCGCGTGAGTGCCGCCAATATCGGCCACGACAATCTCGTTCGCATTCATAGTCCAGCCTCCGACAACATTGCCGAACCGCCTTTTTCGGCCATGTCACTATGCCCGCGCATCATTGCAAACAACTCGCGCGCCGTCCCCATCACCGGGGCGGCAGAAGAAGCCTGATCACGGCATTCCCACTCCGTTTCATCAACAAGTGCGTCCAATTCTCCGGTTTCTGCACAGACCCGGACAACGTCACCATCTTTCAGCTTGCCGAGTGGCCCGCCGTGATAGGCCTCTGGAGAGATATGGATGGCCGACGGAATTTTACCGCTAGCACCGGACATCCGGCCATCAGTCACAAAGGCTATTTTGAAGCCTTTGTCCTGAAGCACGCCTAAAGGAGCCGTAAGCTTGTGCAGTTCCGGCATACCATTAGCAGCCGGGCCCTGAAAACGAACGACAACCACAACATCGCGATCCAGCTCGCCTGCCTTGAACGCCGTTACCACATCATTCTGATCGTGAAAGATCCTTGCGGGCGCTTCAATCGTCCAGCGGCTTTTGTCGACTGCGCTTGTCTTGATGGTAGCGCGTCCGAGATTGCCTTTGAGCAGTTTCATACCACCATCGGATTGGAATGGTTGATCGACAGGACGCAACATATTTTCATCAACTGAGGATTGCGGAGCATCTTCAAATATAAATTTTTCACCATCCATTTTTGGTTGCTTCGCTCCATCCAAGAGCGAACGTCCATAGACGGTCAAGATGTCATCGTGGGCCAAACCCGCTCCAACCAGTTCGCGTATTACGTATGGCATTCCGCCCGCAGCAGTAAAATAGTTCACGTCCCCCGATCCATTGGGATAGACGCTTGCGATCAGCGGCACGGCTGAAGATAACTCATCCATATCATCCCAGTCGATGATGATTCCGGCACTACGGGCTATGGCAGGCAGGTGGATGACATGATTAGTCGAGCCTCCGGTAGCCAGCAAGCCAACGACAGCGTTCACAATTGCCTTTTCATCGATGCAATGGCCCAGCGGACGGTATTGTTCGGAATCCCAGCCATTGCCAATGATCTGATGCACGGCCGCGCGGGTTAGTTCCTGACGCAATTTGGTGCCGGGATTAACAAAGCTGCTACCCGGCATGTGGAGCCCCATCATCTCCATCATCATCTGATTAGAGTTGGCTGTACCAAAGAAAGTACAGGTCCCGGCACCATGATAGCTGGCACTCTCGGCTTCAAGAAGCTCTTCCTTGCCCACCTTCCCCTCGGCAAATAGCTGGCGCACACGGACTTTTTCCTTGTTGGCAAGTCCGGACGGCATCGGACCGACCGGGATCAGGATTGTTGGCAGATGGCCGAAGCGCAGCGCGCCGATCAGTAATCCGGGCACGATCTTGTCGCAGATACCCAACAACAAAGCGGCTTCAAACATGCCGTGGGAAAGCGCGACGGCAGTGCTCATGGCGATCACGTCGCGGCTGAACAAAGACAGTTCCATGCTGTCCTGTCCCTGAGTGACGCCGTCACACATAGCGGGAACGCCGCCTGCTACCTGGGCTGTAGCACCCGCTTCCCGGGCAAAAACTTTTATCTGCTCGGGGTACCGGCCGTAGGGCTGATGCGCGGACAGCATATCGTTATAGGCTGTGACAATTCCGATATTCATTGCTTTGCCCGATCGGATCGCAGCCTTGTCATTACCACTGGCGGCAAAACCATGCGCGAGATTGCCGCAGGACAGATTAGGACGATGCACGCCATTGTCGCGCTGGCGCTCAATCAGTTCCAGATAATTCTGTCGCGAGTCTTTTGAGCGACTGATTATACGCTTTGTTACTTTGGCGACAACGGGGTGGAGGTTCATGACCGGCTCCAGAATATAGTGATCGGGCAGTTTGCTGCTGCAAATAATCGCGTGATTGGCAGATCATTCTCTCCCGCTATCGCTTCGTCAAGAACACGCTTCTTATCGCAACCCCGAACAACCAAAATGACCTCTTTCGTCTGGGTCAACGCGTCCAGGTTCAGACTGAGGCGATCAAAGGGTGCTTCAGGAGGCAAAGGTTCAGGGCGGGTGTGAACAACCTCAGCCTTGCCTGTGGGTCGTGGATTCATATTCGGGAATAATGACGCAATATGCCCATCAGCGCCCATGCCCAACCAGATTAGATCGAAAATCGGCAGCGACATGCCTTCTTCCAATTTCGCAATATGGGCCGGTGTCGCGTCAAATGCCGCTGACAAATTACCTTGATTGCTGGCTGGATGATCCTCCGCAACAATACGGTCATCGGTGAGCATCAGTGATGCCGTACCCCATGGCAGGCTTCGTCGCGATAGATTTTCAAATATCGGCAACGGTGTCTTGCCGCCGGGAACGGCGAGCCAGTGATTTCCCTTCTTTCCGATAACTAAAGCAATATGATCAGCAACGGCATCCGTACCCGCACGGGCCGCCCATGTGATTGTCCCGGTGATGTTCGTGGCTACGCCCAACTCACTCATGCCAGATCACTCCATCACGCTCGGTCAATGCAATCGCCGCCGATGGCCCCCAGCTTCCGGCGCCGTAGGACTTTGGTGTCATATCATTCTCGTCCCAAGTCTGCCTGATAGCATCAACCCAGCGCCATTGGGCCTCCACCTCGTCATGGCGGATGAACAACGTCGGGTCGGCATCTATCAGATCCAATAGCAGTCGCTCATAGGCTATTCGCTTGCGAGTCTTTGAAAAGGCCTGGCTTAGAGAGAGATCGAGAGGCACCTCACGCAGCACCACACCTTCGCGATCAAGGCCCGGCTCTTTTGCCATCACCTGCAACCGCACATATTCTTCCGGCTGAAGACGGATAACCAGCCGATTTGCATTCAGCTTTCCACCGCGATCGGAAAAAATATTGTGCGGGACAGATTTAAACTGGATCACAATCTCGCTGCGTCGTTGCGAAAGCCGTTTTCCGGTTCGCAGATAGAAGGGCACACCCTGCCAGCGCCAGTTGTCAACATGTGCCTTGATCGCAACGAAGGTTTCAGTGTCCGAGGCGGCTCCAAAATCGTCTGTATAGCCAGCAACCGCCTCGCCGTTGACTGCACCGTCGTTGTATTGGCCACGCACCATTTCATCTGTATCAACGGGTCGAAGGCTGCGTAGCACTTTCACTTTTTCATCGCGCACTGACGTTGCATCGAGATCGGCCGGCGCTTCCATCGCCGTCAGGGCAAGCAGCTGGAGCATGTGGTTTTGCACCATATCGCGGAGCGCGCCAGTATCGTCATAAAATCCATGGCGGCCTTCGAGGCCGACGGTTTCCGATACGGTAATCTCGACATGATCAATTCCGTTGGAGTTCCACAGCGGTTCAAACATCATATTGGCGAACCGGAGTGCCATAAGGTTCTGGACCGTTTCCTTGCCCAGATAGTGGTCGATCCGGAACGTTTGATCTTCGGTAAAAGCGTCCGACACCGCATCATTGATCGCATTGGATGAAACCAGATCGTTGCCCAACGGTTTCTCCAACCCGATGCGTACATTATCACCGGTCAACCCCACGAATTTCAGTCCCGCAATAGTCGCCTCAAACAGTGACGGCGCGGTTGACAGAAATATTGCCAAACCATCGGAGATATCGCCAAGTTTCTCTGCCAAGGCATCAAAACCATCAACCGCTGAAGCATCAAGTGACTGATAAAACAGGCGATCAAGGAAGGCCTGAATTGCACCTTCACCCTTGCGATCTTCCGGCAGATATTCAGCCAGTGCATCCTTTGTCATATCCCGATATTCTTCATCCGACAAAGCGCTACGCGCTGTTCCCACGATCCGGAGGTTCGGAGAAATCAACTGATCGTCATGCAGGGCGAACAACGACGGCAGAAACATACGCTTTGCAAGATCACCGGTCGCACCGAACATCAGCAATGCCGCGCAGGGTTTGGAAACTCGTTCAGGGTTCATCTTAGAATTCTTTCAAAAAAAGTCGGTTCAAAACTTACCAAAGGAAAACGTAGAGACCGATCAAGATCGCCACTACTGCGATTGCCAGCACGTTAAAGATTTTTTCAGTTCCGAAGTGAATGTCATCCAGTTGCACCGATTGATTGGCTTCGGTCTGCTTCGACATTAGCGACAGCACGACCGCGACGGTCAGACAGGCAAGGAACACGATCCAGACCCGGATAATAAACGGGATGTCCGGCATTCCGAATTTCAGGACGATGTTAAACAGGATTGAACCCAGCAGCGCGCCGAATGCTCCGGTCGCGCTGGTCTGTTTCCAGAAGAAGCCCAGCAGGAACACGACCACGATTCCGGGAGCGATAAAGCCGGAGTATTCCTGCACAGTTTGGAAGCCACTCGCAAAGCCTCCGACAAAAGGGCGTGCGAGGAAAAGCGCAATCACCATTGCGGCGAACGCTGTAACACGGCCGACCGTTACGTAGTGATTTTCGGGTCGATCACCGAAGCGCTCCTTGTAGATATCCATCGTGAAAATCGTCGAGATGGAGTTCATCATCGATGCCAGCGAAGACACAATCGCGGCGATCAATGCCGCGAACACAAGCCCACGCAGACCGGCAGGTGCCAGTTTCATCAACTCGCCATAGGTACTGTCTGATTTCTCAGCCAGCGCCGCGCCGTCAAGCCCACCCTGCTGCGCAAGGATAACCGCCGCGATGCCTGGGATCACAACAATCAATGGAATGAATAGTTTCAGGAACGCGGCGAAAGCCAAGCCTTTTTGCGCTTCAGCCAAGCTCTCAGCTCCTAGCGCACGTTGGATAATATATTGATTGAATCCCCAATAGGAGAAATGCAGCACCCAGAGGCCACCAAGCAGGGTCCATATCCCCGGCAGATCACTATAAGCCGGATTGTCTGCCGACAGAATCATTTCGAAATGACCCGGAATTTCTTCGTAAATGCGGTTCAAGCCGACGATTGCGCCGGAGTTTTCGCCGACCTGATCAAGCGCAATCCAGGTGATTGCAAGGCCGCCAAGGATCAATATTACCACCTGTATTATGTCGGTAAGCGCAACCGCCTTCAGCCCGCCATATAGCGAGTAGAGCAATGCAAAGGCCGCCAGCGCTGCCATCGCCCACATGATAGAAAGACCGGTCAGTGAGGCGACCGCGAGCCCGCCTAGCCACAATACAGTGGTCAAATTTACCGCCGTGTAAAGAATGATCCAGTAGAAGGACATCATCGTCTTGACGCCATGCCCATATCTCTGATCGAGATATTGCGGCATCGTATAAATATTCCGCTTCAGGAATATCGGCAGGAACCACTTTGCTACGACGAGCAATACAATCGCTGCCTGCCATTCATAAGCTGCAATGGCGATTCCAACGGCAAAGCCCTGGCCCGATTGGCCGATAATCTGTTCCGCCGATATGTTGGAGGCGATCAAGGAAGCGCCAATAGCCCACCAGGGAAGCGAACGTCCGGCCAGGAAATAGTCCTGTGTATCTTTGTTATGCCCAGCTGGCTCGCGGGAAACCCAAAGCGCAATCCCGAACAGGCTTACGCCGTAAAGAGCAATGATAATCAGATCGATCAGTTCTAGGTTCATTGGATTTCCTCCCCTGCATCCACGTCCAAAACGCGCTTCCGCGATTTTTCGTCAAGCACGTGATTTATGTGTCGTGTGCTTTCCTTCTATGACCAAACTAGAACGAGCAATCGGTCCCCTTCGGCATTTCCTGCCGGGCGATCTCTGCAATTCTGACGACGAGCGGTCCATGCGAGGTCAGCGTGATACTGTCGCCGAGCTTCGGTGCACAGCTTTCCGTAATCACCATCTCCCGCCAGTTCTTGCCGCCACTGACGGCAAACTGTGACGTGACATCGATTTCCTGATCGCCAATCGTCAGTTTGACCGGCGCACTGGGGCGATCCCCTACGGCATAGATCAGTCGAAAATCACCACTTCCACCGTCGCTTTGTGCGAGGGTTACAGAAGCGCCGGATTCGAAATAGATTTCGCGGGCGTCTTCCTGACGCTTGCGGTCGAAACCCTGCGCTTTGATGCCATTGGCTTCGCCGCGCAGGCTCGGCAGTTTCGACCCACCCGCGCTCGCAGATATGTTATCCGCCAAACGACCATTGGCAAACCAGTCATTCGATGTCGCTTGCGATAGGAAGTTGCAATTTTCGTCAAGTGCGCCGACCGATCGGCTATCCTGCAGCGACAAGCCGTAACCGCGATTGAACAGTGCGCCTTGAGGTCCGTTTACCGGATGCCCGTTACAACTTTCTGGCCAGGAGAAGGACAGTCGGCCGGTTGCCTCTTTCTTTCCGAAAAGAATGTCAGCAACGCCCGCGCCTTCGCCGCCGGGGAGCCAGCTCGCCACAAAAGCGTCGGCGGCATTGATCTCCCTGTTCATCCATAGTGGTCGACCCGAAAGAAAGACAGCGACTGTCGGAACATCATCTGCCTTGAACATGCGAAGCAACTTGAGACCGCTTTCGTCACTGAATACCATAGTCTTCTGGTCGCCATAAAATTCCGCATAGGCATCCTCGCCAAACACAACCACGGCGACATCCGGTTTTGCTGTGTAGGTACCGTCAGCCGAAAGTGTAGCTGAGCTACCAGCGCCCTTTGCGGCACTTTCGATTCCCGACCAGATGGAGGTTGCACCGGGGAATTTTTCATTGGCAAGTTCACTTCCGCCCTGCCACGTTAACGTCCAGCCTCCGGCAGCCTGCGCGATACTGTCAGCAGCAGGCCCTGCGACCAGAATATCGGCACCGGGTTTCAGCGGGAGCACGCCCTCATTTTTGAGAATTACCTGCGATTTGGCCGCCGCTTCCCGAGCCAGCGTGCGATGTTCTTGTGAGCCAATCTTAGTCCAGTTCCCACCATATCCCCGTTGGGACGGCTTTTTGGTATCTGCATCCAGCAAGCCGGCACGCATCTTTACTCGCAATATCCGCGTCACAGCCCGATCCAGCGTTGCCATCGGGATAGTCCCGTCTTTCACCTGAGCAATGAGTGATTCCAGCAAAAGCTTCCAGTCGTCTGGCACCATGTAGATGTCGAGCCCGGCAAGCAGCGCATTTGGGCAATCGGTTACTGTGCATCCCTTGACCTGACCGTGGCCGTTCCAATCGCCAACCACTACCCCGTCAAAACCCATCTCCTCGCGCAACACGCCGGTTAGCAGGGCTTCGTTCCCGTGCATTTTTTTGCCATTGATCGAGTTGAAACTCGCCATCACAACCTGCGCGCCAGCGTCGATCGCGACAGGATAGGGGATCGCATGAATCTTCTTCAATTCCGCCAGATCGCCATTCACATCGCCGGTATCAATTCCCTGGGTTGTCCCGCCATCGCCGAAGAAGTGCTTGGCGGTGGCGATCACGCGACCATCGGACAGGAAATCGTCAGTTTCCTTGACGCCCTGTAACCCTTCAAGCAAGGCTGCACCCAGTTGAGCGACCAGTTGTGGATCTTCCGAGTAACTCTCATAGGTTCGACCCCAACGATCATCACGGGCCACCGCTACGGTCGGCGAGAAATTCCAGTCTATTCCGGTAGCTTCGATTTCCACCGCAGTGGCTTTCCCGATCCGGCGAACAAGGTCAGCGTCACCGGTCGCGCCGAGACCAATATTGTGAGGAAAAATTGTAGCTCCGATCACATTGGTGTGACCATGAACGGCATCAGTACCCCACATAGTCGGGATGGCGGGCTCGTCGTTCGGCAAGGGCGCAGTCGAAGCATCCCACATTTCGTCCGCAAGACGAAGCCATTCGGAAGCCGGCGCAAACTCGTCGTCATAAGGACCACCATTTCCGCCATTCAGATAACTACCGAAACGATAGCGGCGCATATCTTCCACCGTGAAAGAGTTGATCTGCGGTTGAATCAGTTGCGCAACTTTGCGCTCAAGGCTCATCCGCACGACCAGATCATCAACAGCCTGTTTGCCTGAACTAGCGGTACCGATACTTGCTTTGGTAGGATTGGAAGCGGTAGATTCGGGCGAAGCCGAATTCGTGGTACAAGACGAAAGCGCCACCATCACTGCCAAGAAAGAGCATTTCCGAATCCACACAATCACCTCTCCAATTCAATTTTTCGAATCGTTTGCACGGATTAAAGCAGCAATTGTGAACGTTCACAATAGAAATCGGTATTTCGCGCAACTCGTAGTAGGAAAATGTAACAGTATATATCTCAATTCGGTAGAATATTACTAGGCTCAGGACCTGTTAAATTGCTTGCATGATGATGGAATGGCTGATTCAACGGCGACACACAAGGAGGTGTTGACGATGAGTGATCTATATATGTTGAGCAAGACGCAGATGCGCCGGATAGAGCCATATTTTCCGTTATCACACGGCGTTCCAGGGGTTGATGACCGGCGTGTACTCTCGGGGATTATCTTTGTGATCCGTAATGGCTTGCGCTGGCGCGATGCGTCTGCTGCTTACGGGCCGCACAAGACGATCTACAATCGCTTTATCCGCTGGAGCAAGCTGGGGGTGTTCAACAAGATATTCGCTGCCCTTGCAGCCACCAGTGACGCCGATGAATGCTTGATGATCGACGCTACCCATCTCAAAGCACACCGGACTTCTGCCAGCCTTTTAAAAAAGGGGCTTTACCCAGACGTATTGGTCGTACCAAAGGCGGCTTGAACGCAAAGCTCCACGCGGTGTGCGATGGTAATGGCAGACCGTTGATCTTGTGCCTGAGCGAGGGCCAGATGAGCGACCATATCGGCGCAAAACTCACATATCCGGCGCTTCCTGACCATGCTGCCCACATGATCGGGGACAAAGGATATGACAGTGATGAGTATCGCGCGGCCCTCAAAGTCAAAGGTATCGCCCCGTGCATCCCGCCCCGAAAGGGAAGAATATTACCCGCCAGCTTCGATAAAAACCTCTACCGACAGCGGCACAAAATCGAGAATATGTTCGGCAAACTCAAAGACTGGAGGCGTGTACACACACGCTATGACAGGTGCGCCCACACCTTCATGTCAGCTATCGCTATAGCCGCTACAGTGATCTTCTGGCTCAATTAATATGTCCTGAGCCTAAACATTCTGCCGATTGCCGCCGCCTTAATACCCCTGCCTCGTTATATGAGATAATTTTTCGAAAATCTCATCTACCCAAATCGCTGCTTCACATAGTCGGTGATCAACAACCCAGACAGCTCAGCAGCCGCATTGCCCCCTCGGACAAAAAAGCGCCGCTCCTTTCCATCTTTCAGAAATGCTGGCCTAGGCCCCTTCTCGCACCGAACTGATAGAACTCGCTCACCATCCTCATCCTCGAAATGTGGATGGATGTAGGGAAGGAATACTTCGCCGATTCGGTCTTTAATCAGGTTCACAAGGTGAAGACCCATTTTGTCCTCGTTCGGAAACTTATCGGTTTCGATCCCCAGCACTTCGCCATCGTCCGCTACGCCAATCAACAAGGTGCCCCCTTGAGCATTGAGGAAACCAGTTATGGTCTTAAGCGCACTTAGGTGCATCTTCTCGTCCGACTGGCCCGTGTGTAGATTGATCCTGAGAGTTGATTTGAATTCAACCGTGCCGGTTTCCCCTCCAGCGATAAGGTCTGCTATTGCGGGAGGAGAGGCTGGACTACCTTCTGCGTTACCTCTCAACTGTTCCCAAGCGCGCCGAACGACCTTTGCCATCCTAAGTCGCCGTTCGACCAAAAACTCTTCATACGGCATTTCCCACCAGAGATGCGGCAGGGCATGAAGATCGTAGAGACGTTCTCGATCGCTTGCTGATAGTTCTGCGTCAATCTCAGGGACGTACGTTGAAGGTGCCTGCTTCCCAATCTTGATATTCTTCGGCCACTCAACAGGTGCGAAATTAGCAATCTGATTGATCTGCTTGAAGTCACTAACCCCCTGCTCTTCCAAATAGCCACGAGGAAAGAGGTGATGCTGCTCAAGCGCTGCCTTGGAACCTTTGATCACAGGGTCAGCCATTGCAGCGATTTTGAGCGGGCTAAATAACATAGGGGCGTCTAGCATGATTAGAGCGGCCTGATATGCGAAGAGTGTTGGACTGCGCGACGCCGATGTAGCCAACTGGCTCGGAAGCGTGATTTCCCAGTAATCGTTGGTTAGCGTTGTGTCGCAAATGTCCCTAAGCTTGGCGAGAAACGCATCAGTATTTCCCAAGTCCCTCAGCTGGGACAAGTCTGCCTCAAAGCGGGTTTCAGGAGAGTTGGTGTAGCGGCCTGTCATAGCCGACATGAAATAGAATTGAGCTATTGCTTGCCGCATTCCTTGACGGTCGATGCCATAATCACGAATGCCGACAAGATAGACCACATAGCTGTAGATGATGGCAGTCTCGGAGCTGACCATTTTCTGGCCACGATACCCGGCAAGCTTGAGTGAGTCTAAGAAATGGTGCCAGTTTGCGAGGTTGAGGACTGCTATTTGGGCGTCTTGCATCAAGCCGAACTGCCCGTCTCGCTTCTCTGGGTTATCCAGCCCTGTCGACGCATTTTTACCGCGCAACGCCCTATATACATTCTTAAGTCGTGCGCGCTTTAACGCCACACCAACAGTCGCTCTGAGCATTTGATCTGGCGACGGCTTGATGAAGTGGTTGAATGGTGAAGCCTGTCCTTCACTAGGGACCGTTGCCTTAAGAGCAAAGTTTTCGAGCTGCATCCGTCCTTCGTCCCAAAAAACAGACATTAGCGTCATGATGAAGTCGGCTTGGTTGAGAGCTTTGCCCTTACCGTTAATGCGGACAAAGATTTCCGCAATGGTCTCTTCATCTACCGATGAGTCTAAGGTGAGGGTCACAAAAGTGTAGTTGGTTAGATTGCGAAGGCTGTCGATTGCATCTTCGATCTGCTCCTCCTCATCCTCGGTGATTTCTCGGACCTCGGTTAGTTGTTTCAGAAATGCCTTGCGGAAAGCTCCCGCTTTGAAATCTGGTGCCCAAAGAACTGAAATGTCTGGAATGAAGGCTCGGTCTTTTCTGATTGCGGCGTCTGCCACATCGAACCGACCAGACAACGGATTGAACGCGATCTGGATACGCTCTTTTTTGAAATTGGAACGCAGGACTTCCATGCCTTTGACGACAGCGTAGAGGGAAGTGAGGCGCTGCTGCCCGTCGACAATAGCCTGCTCAGGGACAGATTGTTTGGTTCCAGTGCCAATGTTTTTGAGACCTGCATCGACACCTGTCTTCCAGAACAGGAGGAATCCGGCTGGGTACCCTCGATACAGAGAGTCAAAGAGGTCACGCACGTTTACGTTTGGCCAAACGAACGGCCTTTGCAGCTCAGGCAGGCCAATCTTGCCCATATCGATGTCCTCAATCATTGAGGAAATCGGCACATTGCTCGTTGTAAAAATTGGCATCGTTTCAGTGTCTCATTTTGTTTGCTGCGCCCTATCCTTTCATAAAATGGCCGGCTCGCAGGCGAAGCCATTTCATGTACAACCCAATTGTATTATTGTATAGAGTTATAACCGGATCTGGTGTCTGGAAGAATTTGAAGTATGGGGCGTGCCTTGCTGAAATCGTTTTTGTCTGGAAATCGAAAGTAGCAAGAGGAGCCCGCCACACATGGCAAAAGATACTGTGATTGATCCGGGTAGACCGGAGGGAATTGAACCACTGACAGAACTACTCAGACCGGGTGCGAAGCAGTTAATCGCCGAAGCGGTCCAGGCAGAGCCGGATGAGTTGATGACAAAGTTTGATGGTCACAAAACGGCTGACGGACGACAGCGCGTTGTCCGCAGTGGCCATCATCGCGAACGAGAGGTGATTACAGGGGTTGGCAAGGTCAGCGTCGAGGTGCCGAAGATCCGTAGCCGTGAAGGTACGCCGGAATGTTTTCAATCTCTGGTTGTACCGCCCTGCATCCGGCGAACGGCGACGCTGGACGCGGCGAACCCCTGGCTTTATTTGAAGGGTGTTTCGAGTGGCCAGATGCAGAGCGCACCGGAAGCTATTGCCGGCCCCGAGGCTAAAGGGCTGCCGGCCAATGTCGCGGGGCGTTTGAAGCGGCAATGGGAAGCTGAATACAAACAATGGTGTACTCGAGCGGTGTCTGATGAACGGGTCCGTATCCGGGCTGATGGCATCTACAGTGGTCTCAGAGGCGACGATGGCCGATTGTGCTGCCTGGTTATCATCGGCGTGAACAGCCGGGGTCACAAGCACTTCCTGGCAATCGAAGATGGTGTCAGGCAGTCAAAACAGAGCTGGCGTGAGGTGTTGCTGTCTCTGAAACAACGGGGTCTGGACCAACCCCCGAAGTTGGCAATTGGAGACGGCGCCCCGGGCTTCCGGGCCGCAGTGGAGGAAGTGTATCCGGAGACGGGCGTTCAACGTTGCTGGATGCACAAGACCGGCAATGTGCTGAACTATCTGCCGAAGTCTGTCCAGGAGAAAGCGAAGCAGGGTCTGCATGATATCCGGATGGCAGAAGATCGAGCTGATGCAGAAAAGGCGTTCGATAATTTTGAGGAACGTTTCGGTGCAAAGTACCCCGAGGCGGTGGAATGCTTATCGAAAGACCGTGACGCGTTGCCGGCATTTCATGACTTTCCAGCGGAACACTGGACCCGTATCAGGACAACCAATGTCATTGAGTCGAGTTTTGCGACGTTCCGGCATGGAACACGCCAAGCCAAAGGTTGTGTCACGCGCAATACGATGTTGACGATGGTCTGCAAGATGGGATTATGCGCAGAAGATTCCTGGCGCAAATTGAGAGGCTTCAGACACCTGGCGAAGGTGGTTGAAGGCGTGAAGTCTAAAGATGGAAGCGAGGTGAACAAGGACGACATGCCAGCCGCATGACTAACTTGCCAGACACTACTTTTGACAATAACTCCTTTCTCTAGCGCTACCGCATCAACGTATAGCTCGTCATGACGTGTGTATAATATATGCGGAGCCAGACGAAACTGCGTCCGGTTGTAAGTCGCAGCCACACATTTCTTCAGCGCAACGCCTTCAAAAAATTCTTTATTTGGTAACATGCAGGCAGAATATCAGAAATTGGAACAGAATCAATAAAAATGTTGCACTGCAACATAGACAGAATCAATAAATCAGATATTCGCGCAAGGCCTCTCCCCACATTCGCTCATCAGGTGCCGTAATTGACTCTAAATCGTTGGCGATAGCGGAATGATTATCAATCCATTCCCGCAATTCCGGCCCCCCATTGATCAAATCAAATGCAAGCCTGCCTTCTTCATATTCATAGGCAAAATCGCGCCACATCTCATAACCAAAATGCACCTTTTTGATTGCTTTCAAAGCGAGCGCCTGCAGGCGCCATGGGCGGAATTTTGAATGATCATAATCTGGACCCTCTGCATGGAATTGCAGACCATTGCACAGCATTCCCTTGTGTTTGTGAAATGTTGGTTCAAACCAGCATTCGCGCAAGGTAACACCTTCCATCCATTGCGGTGCTTTTCGCTGCATCTCTTTTACAACGGCTTTTGCATCGATATCAGGCGCTCCAAACAACTCCAATGGCCGGGTCGTTCCCCTGCCCTCTGACAATGTTGTCCCTTCCAGCATCACTGTGCCTGGATAAGCACGGGCCATTGCAAGATTTGGTGCATTGGGACTGGGATTGATCCAGATGCGATCTTCCGGCCAACCAAAGCCATCCCCCTCTGGCTGCCATCCCTGCATCGCGACAATATGATAGTCCAAATCAAGATCGAAATAACTGATAAACCAGCGACCCATTTCTCCCATGGTCAGGCCGTGACGCATCGGCATCGGCGCGGCACCAACAAAACTCTGCCATTCCTCCGCCAGCATCAATCCTTCAATGGGTCGGCCGATTGGGTTCGGACGATCCAGCACCCAAACCGATTTGCCGTGCTCGGCTGCCGCTTCCATCACATAACGAAGCGTCGTGATGAAGGTGTAGATGCGACAGCCCAGATCCTGAAGGTCCACCAAAAGCACATCAAAACTGTCCATCATCTGATCTGTTGGGCGGCGAACTTCACCGTAGAGACTGAATACGGGAATGCCATGGACCGAATCTTCATAGTCCGGAGATTCGATCATATTGTCCTGTTTGTCACCTCGCAGTCCATGTTGGGGACCAAAGGCCGCCGTCAGGTTAATCCTGTCACATTCTGCAATCGCATCCATTGAATGTGTCAGATTTTTTGTCACCGAAGCCGGATGGGCGAGCAACGCAACGCGTTTGCCTTCAAGCGGTTTCCTTATCGATGCATCTTCGATCAGGCGATCTATTCCAAATTTCATTTTCGCGCGGCTCCTTCAAGCTGGTGCACAAAACAGTTCCTGTTATGAAAATCGGGGTTACCTGATGGATGCGCCAATGCCCATAGTGATTTTCGGCCATTTTGCTCTTCGATCACTGCTGTTGCGGCCAATTCGAGTGTGGTCGCGTCCATCCCTGGAAGCCCGCTCAATTTCAACTCAGCAGAGAGGTGATAGATATTGGTGCTTTTTGATACCCCGATCCGAGGTTCTTCCAACAAGTCCGGATTCCGCATACCACACCGATGGTCCTCAAAACCGCCCACTCGGTGGAGGGTGAAAAGTTGAATTCCAGATATTCCTTTTGCCCTTTTGCACCAATAAATGCCTCAAAACAGGTTTGCTGCCACAAATAATCGGTGCGTTTGGGATCAGATTGATCAAGCAATTCCAGCGCAGCAATATCACCCAAAACTTCATATTCGAGCATCAGCTCGTCGCCGACACCGTATGAAAGTTCAACATTGACCGACGTTATGGCATCGGCGGGAAAATCAGGATGGCATTTCAGCGACAAAGTCATATTGCGACTTGGCTCCTCTGCATGTAACGCACCATCCCATGACAAATTATCAATCCGATCTGCTGCGCTTACTGAATGATCGCGGCTATATCCACCAATTAACCGATGCCGAGGGATTGGATGCTCTTACGACGAACCAAGTCGTGCCTGGATATATTGGATTTGATGCAACTGCTCCATCTTTGCATGTGGGTAGCCTCGTACAAATCATGATGTTGCGTCGGATGCAGCAAACTGGACACAAACCGATCGTCCTGATGGGCGGAGGAACCACCAAGGTAGGCGATCCGTCAGGCAAAGATGAGAGCCGTAAGATGCTCAGCGCCGCCGATATAGATGCGAATATCGCTAGCATCCGGAGGATTTTTGATAACTTTCTTACCTTTGGTGACGGACCGGCCGATGCAGTTATGGTCAACAATGCTGATTGGTTGGATAAGCTCAACTATGTCGATATGCTGAGGCAAATCGGTCCCCATTTCACAATCAATCGCATGCTTACCTTTGAATCGGTAAAACTCCGCCTTGATCGGGAGCAACCGCTTACCTTTCTTGAATTCAACTACATGATTCTCCAAGCATTTGATTTCCGAGAGCTAGCAAAATCTCTGAACTGTCGATTGCAGCTTGGCGGTTCCGATCAATGGGGAAATATCGTCAATGGCATTGAATTGGGCCGCCGAATGGATGGACAGCAACTTTACGGTCTGACTACACCACTCATTGCCACAGCAGACGGTGGAAAAATGGGAAAAACGGCTAAGGGAGCGGTCTGGCTCAATGCTGATCAACTTTCTCCATATGACTACTGGCAGTTCTGGAGAAATACGCAGGATGCTGATGTGGGGCAATTCCTGCGACTGTTTACCGATATTGATCTGGAAGAAGTTTCGCGGCTGGAAGCACTGGAAGGCTCCGAGATCAACGACGCAAAGAAGATTTTGGCAGACGCTGCGACAGCAATGGCACATGGCGAAGATGCTGCTAAAGACGCGGCGGCTACAGCCCAGAAGACCTTTGAACAAGGTCAGGCGGGTGGTGACTTACCGGTGTTTGAAAGCGCTGAAGATGAGATTTCGATCCTCAATGCTCTAGTTTCCATTGGCTTTTGCGCGTCCAAAGGCGAAGCTAAGCGAATGGTGGCTGGTGGTGGTGCTAGGATTGACGATGAACAGATCAAGGATGCGGGCTTCATGATCGCTATTTCAAACGAAGATCGCAAGATTTCCGCTGGTAAGAAAAAGCACGGACTTTTGCGCAAAACAGGCTGATTCAACAAACCGGCTTCATCGGATACAATCAGTTACAATCTGCACTTTCTTTACCTTTTGTTGGGGAAGGCTGGTTACTATGCTTGTTCAACAGTCGATGAGGACCAGCATCCATGCCAAGTGCCGCAGGCCAGCCTACGCCAGATCCACGCCATGCAACCCGGTTTCCAGTGGATTTCAACACGATATGCGAGTCCCGCAAGGATGGCGAGTTCAACGTCAAAATGACCAATATTTCGGCCCATGGCTGTCAATTGGTTCACGAAGTTGAAATTAACAAAGGCGATCGGGTGGTTGTACGCCTTCCCGTTGCAGGCCGTATTGAGGCCTTCCTGATTTGGAGCCACAACGGACGTTGGGGATTTGAATTTGAACGGGTTATTCGTCCTGATGAATTTATGGAAATGATCGACAAAATCGGTCACTCTATCGGCTAACTCGACCTAGCCGCTCCGTAATAGAGAGACCCCCCAGTCTTTTTCGAACAGATAGAGTGCAATACGCGCTGCTTGCCCTCGCTCGCTATCAAGCCCGCCATCACGATCCAGCAATAGTCGAGCATCATCTGTCGCTGCGCCGATATATTCGGCGACTTGTTCCGGTGAGGCAACCCGAAAGCCAGCTTCGCCAGATTGACGCGTGCCCAAAATTTCCCCTGCCCCGCGCAACTTCAAATCTTCTTCCGCAATCCGAAAACCGTCATTGGTTTCGCGAAGCAGTGCGAGCCTCGCCCGCGCTGTTTCACTCAGCACATCACCCCGCAGCAGTAAGCAGTTCGATTTTTCACTGCCCCTGCCCACACGGCCGCGTAATTGGTGAAGCTGCGCGAGACCAAAGCGATCCGCATGTTCGATGATCATCAAGCTCGCATTGGGCACATCAACGCCAACCTCAATCACTGTTGTCGCTACCAGCAATTTGACACCCGCCCGCTGGAATTGCTCCATCACCGCATCTTTTTCGGGGCCTTTCATCCGGCCATGGACCAGACCAACCTGATCGCCAAAGCGCTGTTTCAGCATTGCCGCGCGCTCTTCGGCCGCCGCCAAGTCACTTTTTTCGCTCTCTTCAACCAGGGGACAGACCCAATAGGCTTGACCACCACTGGACAGGTGACGAGCAAGGCCATCTACCACTGCCGACAAGCGGTTTTCGGAAATAACCCGCGTATCAATCGCCTGTCGCCCAGGTGGCAATTCGTCTATCTTCGAAACATCCATCTCACCAAACTGGCTGAGCGTGAGCGTACGCGGGATTGGTGTGGCGGTCATGGCCAGCAAATGAGGTGTTTTTGCAGCCTTCTGTGCAAGCATCAACCGTTGGGAAACACCGAATTTATGCTGCTCATCAATCACCGCTAGCACCAGGCTTTGATATTGCACCTTGTCCTGAAAAATCGCATGGGTGCCGACCAAAATATTGATTGATCCATCTGCTAGGCCCATCAGAGTGGATTCGCGCGATTTGCCTTTGTCCCTGCCGGTCAGGATCGCGATATTGACCGGCAATCCGGCCAAAAGCTTTTGCAGTCCCTCGAAATGTTGCCGCGCTAATATTTCAGTCGGTGCCAGAAAAGCGCCCTGAAAGCCTGCTTCAACGACATTCAGCAGTGCCATCAAGGCAACCAATGTTTTACCCAATCCCACATCACCCTGCAGCAGCCTAAGCATCGGAGCCGATTGCGCCAAATCGCCTTCAATCTCCGAAATACAGCGTTTCTGCGCACCGGTCAGCTCAAAGGGCAGTTTGAGTTTATCCCTCAAACGGCCATCACCTTGAATAGGCACGCCTTTTTTGTTCCGGTTGCTTGCGCGGACCAGCATGAAGGCCAGCTGGTTGGCGAACAATTCGTCATAAGACAGACGCTGCTGCGCCGCCTCACCTTCTTTCCTGTGCAACGCAATGATGCTGTCTTTCCATCTGGGCCATGACTTTCGCTCCAGTTGGCTGGGTTCAATCCATTCTGGCAGTTCAGGGGCGAGTTCCAGCGCTTGCTCGACCAATTGCCCCATGCGCTTGTTGCCTAGTCCGTCGGACAGGGGATAAATCGGTTCTAACAGTGCAATCTGATCTCCCTGCCCTGGTTCCAATACTTCATCAGGATGCACGATCTGCAACTCATCGCCATATCGTTCCAGTTTGCCCGTCACCAACTTGGGTTCACCTAGCGGTAGCAATTTTTTCGGCCAACCAGTGTTGCGACCAAAATAGGTCAAACTTACATAATTGCCTTCTTTATCCGTGGCATGGACACGAAGCGGGCTACGCGGACCGCCGGTTTTATAATCCACCGGCGTCAGTTGGATGATGATCGTCTCGTCAACGTCAACCTCATCCAAAATATCGACCCGTTTCCGACGCATCCAGTAGCTAGGCCGGTGATAGAGCAAATCCTTCACCCGCGTCAGCCGCAGTTTGTCAATCGGTTTGGCCAACGCCTTGCCCACGCCCCTTAAAGCGTTGGTTTCGCCAAATAATGGATTGAGTATCTCGGGTCGCATGTCTATCCGCCTTATACGCTTGGTATCTGTATTTGCCAGTAGAGTCGAAACCGTCTGGAGCATCAAAAATGGACCGCGATATCCGCCTTAAGCAGCTCCATTTCCGGGCCTGGCATCGGGGAACACGGGAAGCCGATTTCATGATTGGTGGGTTTTTTGATCGCTATGGGAAAAGCTGGTCCGACGAAGAAATGAATTGGTTTGACCGGCTGCTGGAGGAAGAGGATGTAGATGTGATGGCCTGGGCCATCGGCACACAGTCCGTTCCCGAGAAATTTCAAGGTGATCAAATGATC
This sequence comes from uncultured Parasphingorhabdus sp., assembly GCA_951813595.1. GTDB lineage: Bacteria > Pseudomonadota > Alphaproteobacteria > Sphingomonadales > Sphingomonadaceae > Parasphingorhabdus. The sequence continues at coordinate 1,373,911 of CATOTQ010000001.1, forward strand.
AAGATGCAGAAGCTCGATTTCATCAATGTTCCAAAATAAGTTCATACTGATTCTGAAATATTATAATTAAGTGGCTTACATAGATAAACTTATTTCTTCCGATTCTGGAATAACATTGGCTGGTGTAACGGCGGGTTATCGACCGTTTGGCTTGGCAAATATCGCCAGCAACACAAGCAAACGTACCGTGTTCATTGCAACTGATGACGCGGCAATGAGCAGTATTTCCGAAGCGATTCGCTATTTTGATCCCGAACTGGAAATCGTCGAATTTCCTGCCTGGGATTGCTTGCCTTATGACCGGGCGTCTCCTGCTCTCCACACGTCTGCTGATAGATTGGCGGCGCTGTCAAAACTTGCCATTCCCGCAACCGGACCGCAACTAGTTGTCACCACCGTAAATGCAGTGATTCAGCGGCTTCTAACACCTTCGAGAGTCAAGGATCTGGTGAACCGGCTGGAGCCAGGTGTCGAAATCGAGCAGGAAAAGCTGATTTCGTTCCTGTACGCCAACGGCTTTGTTCGTGTGGATACAGTCGCTGATAGCGGCGAATTCGCGGCTAGAGGTGGCTTGATTGACCTGTTTCCGCCCGGAACCGACTTGCCGCTCCGCATTGACCTGTTTGGCGATGAGATCGAAACCTTGCGGCAATTTGACCCTGCAGACCAGCGCACAGTCGGCAATGTCGACCATTTCGATCTTCTCCCAGTGTCGGAATTTCTGCTCGATGAAGCGAGCATCACCCGCTTCCGGACCCGATACCGTGATTTATTCGGGGCAGAATCGACCGGTGATCTGCTGTACCAATCGATTTCTGACAGTCGGCGGCTTTCGGGCATGGAACACTGGCTCCCATTGCTGGAAGAGAAACTGGCCAGCTTTTTCGATTATCTGGGCAAAGACGCTCTGATATTGCGGGATTCAGCGGTTACTGGAGCGGCTGAGGCGCAATTCTCATCAATTGAAGACTATTATCGCAACCGGCTGGAGGCAGACAAAGCCAACTTGTCCAGCTACCGCCCCCTCGCTCCCAAGGCGCTATATCTAGAGGCCAAGGATTGGCGCGCAGTCCAGCGAGAAACGCCAATCCATATCATTAGTGAGTTTGATGAGCCTGAATCAGATTCAGTTGTTTCGCTGTCCGTTTCATCACCCCGCGATTTTTCACCGGAACGAGCGCGAAACGAGAATATCTATGCGGCCCTTGCAACTCACGTAAACGCGCTCACTAAAACGGGCACAACAACTGTTCTGGCAAGCTACAGCAAAGGCACTCGCGCTCGGCTTTACGATCTACTTCAGGATAATGACGTCAAGACGGCAACGCTCTGCGATGATTGGAAAAGTAGCCTTTCAGCGGATTCACACCTTGCTCTTACTATTGTTCCGCTGGCCTCCGGATTTCGTACTGACGACATCGCCCTGCTTACCGAGCAAGACATATTCGGCGACCGACTCGTCCGCAAATCCAAACGGCGCAAGAGCGGTGATGCCTTTATTGAAGAGCTCTCGGCGCTCAGCCGGGGCGACTTGGTTGCCCATCTGGAGCATGGCATTGGCCTCTACGAGGGCATAGTTTCGATCCCAGTCGGCGAAAGCCCTCATGATTGCGTACATTTAAAATATGCAGGCGGCGACAAACTCTACCTGCCAGTGGAAAATATCGATGTTTTGAGCCGTTATGGCGAAGGCGGCGATAGCGTTGTCCTCGACCGGTTGGGCGGCGAAGGTTGGCAGCGGCGCAAATCGAAACTTAAGGACCGAATCCGCGCGATTGCGCACGAATTGCTCAAGACCGCTGCAGCACGGGAATTGCAGCCAGCGACGCCTGCCCGTGTTGAATCCGGCGAAATGTCGGGTTTCGTCGACCGTTTCCCCTATCAAGAAACTGACGATCAGCAGCAGGCGATCGAGGAAGTGCTCGAGGATATGGGTTCTGGCAAGGCTATGGATCGCCTCGTCTGCGGAAATGTCGGCTTTGGCAAAACCGAAGTCGCGATGCGGGCAGCGTTTGCAGCGGCGATGGCCGGAATGCAGGTCGCGATTATCGCGCCAACAACCTTACTGGCTCGCCAGCATTTCAGCAATTTCGAAGAGCGTTTCCGCCCCTTTCCTATTAAGATCGGGAGACTATCACGCCTTGTGCCCCAGGCTGAAGCAAAAAGGACGCGTGAAGGGATTGCAAGCGGTGATGTAAACATTGTCATCGGCACCCACGCTTTGCTAGCCAAATCGATTGAATTTGAGCGCCTTGGGTTGATCATTGTTGATGAAGAGCAAAGATTTGGCGTCACACATAAGGAGCGTCTAAAGGCCATGAAGGCCGATGTGCATGTCCTGACGCTCACAGCCACGCCGATTCCACGAACACTGCAGATGGCAATGACCGGATTGCGCGAGATGTCCGTGATTCAGACACCGCCAGTAGATCGCCTGGCTGTAAGAACCTATGTTATGCCGTGGGACCCAATCCCGCTCCGGGAAGCCTTGCTCCGGGAGCACTATCGCGGCGGACAGTCATTCTTTGTCGTTCCACGCATCGCCGATCTCCCGGACATTGAGGAATTCTTCAAAGAATACGTACCGGAAGTGACCTATGTCGTGGCGCACGGACAGATGCCGCCCGCACAAGTGGAAGAGCGCATGTCGGCGTTTTATGACAAAAAATATGATGTGCTGCTTTCGACTACTATTGTAGAGAGCGGTCTCGATATTCCCAGCGCCAACACACTGATTATCCACCGAGCGGACCGGTTTGGTCTCGCCCAACTTTATCAACTGCGCGGCCGTGTCGGACGCTCGAAGACCCGTGCCTATGCCTATATGGTTACGCCCAAAGACCGGATCATCACGGAGAAGGCGGAAAAACGTCTCAAAATCCTTGGTGATTTAGACAGTCTGGGCGCCGGATTTGAGCTCGCCAGCCATGATCTGGATATCCGCGGGGCTGGAAACCTGCTTGGCGACGAGCAAAGCGGGCATATCCGCGAGGTTGGCTTTGAACTCTATCAATCAATGCTCGAAGATGCGATTTTGGAAGCCAAAGCCAAAGGCGCTGGTTTGGAATTGGAAACCGATAGCTTTTCACCGCAAATCACAGTCGATGCGCCTATTCTCATCCCCGAAAACTATGTGCCTGACCTTTCACTCCGAATGGGTCTATACCGGCGCATGAACAATCTCCAGAACGAGCAGGAAATCCAGTCCTTTGCCGCTGAAATGATCGACCGTTTCGGAGATTTGCCAGTGGAAACGGATAATTTGCTCAAACTGATGCAGATCAAGATGAATTGTGTGAAAGCGCATATCGTGAAAATCGAAATGGGACCGCGCGGCGCGTTGGTCAGTTTCCACAAGGATATTTTCCCCAATGTATCGGGACTGCTTAGCTATGTCGATCGCCTCAAAGGTACGGCAAAAATCCGCCCCGACAACAAGCTGTTCATCGAACGCAAATGGCGTGATCCCAAATCACGGCTTCATGGCTTAACGCAGCTAACGATGGGATTGGCAAAATTGGCGCAGCAAAAAGGCTAGTTGCTACGCAGGGCAAAAGCCTCAAATTCTTGCGGCGACAGCGGCCCAGACCGCAGAAAACCTTGGAAAAATTCACAGCCTTGCTGTGCGAGTGTTTCCAGCTGCGCCTCTGTTTCCACACCCTCTGCAATAACTTCAAGATCAAGGCTTCTGGCCATATCGATTATGGATTTGACGACGACCTGATCTTTCTTCGATCCGCTAATATCGCTGGTCAGACCACTATCGATTTTCAGATAATCCAACGGCAAATCCTTCAAATAGGACAGGCTGCTATATCCAGTACCAAAGTCATCAATCGCGATTTTCAATCCGTTTTTCCTAAGTTCCTGCAACCTGGCCACCGATCCCGACATATCGCTGATCAGTTCAGATTCCGTGATCTCGAGCGTGAGACGGTCTTCAGAAAAACTCGAATGTTCGATCTTCTTCATCAGGTCTGCCGCAAATTTCCTATGCGCTAAATCTCCTGCCGTCACATTGATCGAAAGCCGCAAAAAAGAAAGGCTATCTGGCCAGTCGGCCGCAATCGCAAGCGCTCTTTCATGAATGTGGGAAGACAACAATTCCATAAGGCTTGCGCGTTCCGCTACCGCAAACAGTGTCGCAGCGCCCAGCATGCCAAATTGGGGATGATCCCAGCGCGCTAATGCTTCTGCTCCCGTTAGCTGTCCTGTCGCAATACGGAGCTGTGGTTGCAAGGCAATGGCGATTTCCTGCCGCGCAATTGCTTCTTGCAGTTCGCCTTCCAAGCGCTGTTCCAGATCAAGCTTTTCACTTGAGATTTCGCTTGCCCTTATGCGCATAGCATCCGACGCCATAGCTTCGGCAAGAGCGAGGCTGGAACGCCGGATGAATGAAGAGGCATCTACGGCCTTGTCATCGGTTGCAATACCGGCACGTGCCAAAAGTTGAATAGATTGCTGATCCACGACCACCGATTGTCCAACAGCATCGAGCAAACTCATCACCAATTCAGCAAATTCTGTTTCTGATCGCTGCCAACGCATTACCAACAAGAAGTTTTGTCCATCCACTCGAGAAACAATGAAATTCTGATCAGGAACATTGGCGGTTTCAGAAAGCAGCCGCTGACCAACAATGCGAAGCACCTGGTCACCAACCGTTCGGCCATATGCCGCGTTTATCGTCCGGAAATTCTTTAGACCGATAGATACCAATCCGAGAGGTTGCCTATCCGCCAGTCGTGTCTCAATCCAGCTACGCGCCGCCGACGCATGGCGCAGCCCTGACAGCAAGTCTTTCTCAGTCCAGGCCAAAGTCCGGTCGCCGTCGTCTGCATATTCAATCCGGCCATGTAACCGCCCATCGGTAACATGCAGATGGTGAATGACTTTTTTGCCAGACAAAATATGGGGAACAGCAGCCTGAGGAGACCCATCGCGGATCCGACCCATTGCCCCGCGCACACGTGCACGTTCTTCGTTATCCAAATGACGATAAAAACCTGTTACCGGGTAGTTTTCGAAATCAATATTCGGAAGTTTCTGTCGAAGCTTATCATCAATGGAAGCTGCTCCGATTTTTGAAGGATCAAATGACCATTTGAGATCAGAATGTTCGAGCAGCGCGCGAAATTGCCGCAGGCCTTCATCGCCTCCCCGCATGGCTTGGAATACCGGTAAGCAAATTTTATCGCTTGCTGCAAGTCTGCATCGGAATGGAAGATGTCGAGGAAATAGGTAGCACCAGCCTCATAACATTTTGCCGCTATTTTTGGTTGTTCATGCTGATCAGCTAAAGCCATAAGCGCAATCCCACTATTCTCAGCAATATCAGCCAGTTCCATGATCGCCGTTAGACCTTCAACTTCCGCTTTTCTTACATCAACAACAGCAATCAATGCATGAGAAGCAAGAAATCTCCCGCGCAAATCATCGCTGCGCCGGGCAGAACTCACCTGCCAACCAAAACCGGATATTTTGGCCGCCAACGGGTCCCGCTCATGGAAAGAAAGAAGGAACAGATTCTTCAGGCTTTCTTCGGCACCGGTTATAAGTTCAGTCTGATCGACGGCTATCCCTCACATTCCAATGGTTTCAACAAACAAACGACACAATTGTCCTATCTTTTTCCATAGCATTGAAACCTTTATAGGCCGTTGCCTGCCTGCTTTGAAAAGGTTAGACGTTTTTTAGACCTTCAGAACTGAGAATTTGGCATGCAAGACGGATTTGGCCGCAAAATTGACTATCTGCGCATATCGGTGACCGACCGATGCAATTTCCGCTGTCAATATTGCATGTCGGAAAAAACGACGTTCATGCCTAAGTCAGAGCTCCTTACCCTGGAAGAGATTACTCTGATTGCAGAACGTTTTATTGGACATGGAATTCGCAAGATTCGCCTCACCGGCGGCGAACCTCTTGTAAGACGAGATATGAAGGATGTTATTCAATGTCTTGGTAGAAAAGTGAATTCTGGCGAATTGGAAGAGCTTACTTTAACCACCAATGGCTCTCTATTGGAAGAATATGCGGACCATCTAGCGGACCACAATATCCGGCGGATCAATGTGAGCATGGATACACTTGATCCCGCTCGTTTTTCCGAAATTACCCGCGGCGCTGATGTCAATCAGGTACTGGCTGGCATCGCAGCTGCCCGGTCCGCTGGTATTGCCGTCAAGATCAATATGGTTGCCCTTCGGAATTTCAACCAAGATGATTTGCTGCCGATGGCTGAGTTTTGTGCGGAAAGTGGGCATGATCTGACGGTTATTGAAACCATGCCACTCGGCGATACCGGCGCGGACCGGAAACTGGAGCATATTCCGGTAGAGGAATTTATAGCACCGCTTCAGAAAGATTATGAACTAACCCCCATTGCCCATCGCAGCGCCGGTCCGGCGCGCTATACGGCGGTTGAACCTCTTGGCCTACGCCTTGGCTTGATAACCCCGCTTAGCCGGAATTTCTGCGATGGGTGCAACCGCTTACGGCTCACAACTGATGGCAAGATATTCATGTGCCTTGGCCACAGCGCCCATGTCGACTTGCGCGCCGCTGTTCGCAAAGATGGGATATCCGCTGTTGACCAATTGCTGCAAAAGGCCTTAAAACTCAAACCGCTACGGCATGATTTCAATGCCCAGCTATCAGGGTCCGCAAAAAAATTGGAGCGTCATATGAACGTCACCGGCGGATGAGTGATACCAAATGGGCACTAATTGTGTCTCCTACCCCGCAGGCACAGGAAGCGGGCGAAAAACTAAAATCGCTAAATGACTGGGTGGAAGTCGAAGAGGCCGACCAGGCTGTCGTACTGGGCGGCGACGGCTACATGCTCCAGACGCTCCATCAGATGCTCAATCGACGGAAGATCATGCCAGTCTATGGTATGAACCTAGGTACGGTCGGCTTTCTGATGAACAATTGGAAGCAGGATGATTTGATGGATCGCATTAACAACGCGCGTCCATTTAAGGTAAAACCGCTCAAAATGGATGTCGAGACGATTTCCGGCGCGACATTCTCCCTACCTGCAATCAACGAAGTCTCCCTCCTCCGTGAAACGCGGCAGACAGCGAAATTGGAGATTGAGGTCAATGACCGGATCATGCTGGAGGAATTGGTATGCGATGGCGTGCTGGTGGCAACTCCTGCCGGTTCAACGGCGTACAACCTGTCTGCCAATGGCCCAATTTTGCCCCTGGGATCGAATTTGCTAGCACTTACACCCATCAGTCCCTTCCGTCCCCGCCGCTGGAAGGGCGCGATACTGCCGGATAAAATGCCCATCAGTATCAAAGTCCTGAACGCCGAAAAACGGCCGGTTAGCGCCGTTGGGGATCAACAGGAAGTGCGTGACGTTTCCAAAGTGACCATCACTATCGATCGCAACATGACACTCACCATGCTGTTCGATCCAGAGCATGCGCTGGATGATCGCATCGCCATGGAACAATTTGTCGTTTGATGGCTTGCGGCCTGTAAATCGCGTTGCTATAGGCCCGCTTCACATCGAACGATGTCTCGCGATATGCGACGTTGTTCCCCGATAGCTCAGTGGTAGAGCATTCGACTGTTAATCGAATGGCCGTTGGTTCGAATCCAACTCGGGGAGCCATTTTTTCCAATAATGATCGTTGGATATTTGACGCCATAGCGTCACTCCATTTTTATCAAGATTGCTGCCACAAAATTCTGACGGAAACATAGAGCATCAATACTGCTGTCAGCCGCCTTATCCAGATTTCCGGCAGTTTTCGCGACGCCAGCACACTGCCAATTTGACCTCCAACAAGAACGCCGATGAATAAAGGCCAATATGAAAGCAATGCTGCACTGCCCTGTTCAAAGCCCGATTTCATGATTTGACCGGCTAGGCCAGCCATTGAATTGACTAATATGAAAAGACTGGCGGTCGCAGCGACGCGGCGGCTATCCGCCCAGTTCATGAGCAAAAGGATCGGCGCGAGAAAAATCCCACCGCCAATGCCAACCATGCCTGATAAAAACCCGATGCCTGCGCCGATAATTGCAATGAACCAGAGGTTATCACCTGAGCGATGAATACGTTCCCCCGATCTCCCAAAAATGGGCTCGAACAAAAGCAGCAACGCCGCAATGAGAAGGGAAACCCCCAGCAACAGCAAAAAACTTTCTCTTTCGATGGCAATAAGGCCGCCTAGCCAAGCCGCGGGGACAGAGAGAAGGATAATCGGCCATACCCGGTGCCACTCGATCAGACCACGCACCTGAAATCGCAATGCCCCACCGGAAACAACGATAATGTTGCAAAGCAGTGCGATGATCGGCAGCGAGCGATAATCAAGCTCCGCCAGCGCCAATATAGCGATGTAGGTCGAGCCGCCCCCAAATCCCACACTGGCGTAGAGCGCGGCTGTGAGAAAGAACAAAGCTGCAAGGCCGAGTATCGGCACTCAACGGCTCAATATTTACCGTGACAATGCTTGTATTTTCGCCCCGAACCACAAGGGCAAGGCGCGTTCCGGCTTACCTTTTTGCCATCAAACGGATCCTCGGCAGGATTTGGCATTTGGCCTGACTGCCGAGGCGGCAACGCTGTCGACACAGTTCCCAATGTTCCGCCATCAATGTCGTTGCTATTATCTTCACCGGTTAACGGATCAATGTGGGTCGTAAGGAAATCAGGAAGTTCCGGCAATTCGGGCACTTCCAAATCTTCCGGACGGTGGAACTGACTGTTAGCGATTGTTTTGGTAACACTTTCACGGATAGTTTCTAGCATGCGTTCGAACAAGCCGAATGCTTCCTGCTTATATTCATCGAGTGGCTTTTTCTGGGCATAGGCACGCAGAAAGACAACCTGTCGAAGCGCATCAAGCGTTGCCAGGTGCTCTTTCCAGTGATGATCGAGCGATTCGAGCAAGATGCCTTTCTCAACCTGCGGCCAGACTTCTTGATCGATTTCCTTGGTTTTGGCTTCGAAGGCCTCATCAGCCATATCTGAAATACGCGTCTCGATAATTTCGGGCTCCAGCGTTTCCTCTTCCATCCACTTGTCCAGATCGGGTTTCAAACCGAATACATCTTCAACGCGCTGCTTGAGCTGCTCAATATCCCATTGTTCTGGATAGCTGCCAGGAGGACAGGCGTCGGCGACGATTGCGTTCGCAGTTTCATGCCGCATATCTTCTACAACATCACCCACTGTTTCCGCATCCATAATCTCAGCGCGCTGCTCATAAATGACTTTGCGCTGATCATTCATCACATCATCATATTCGACGATTTGTTTCCGCGCTTCATAGTTGCGCGCTTCTACCTTTTTCTGGGCTGTTTCAATTGCTTTGGACAACCATTTCCCGCCAATGGCTTCTCCGTCCTCCAGATTTTTGTTCATCATCTTGGCGAACATGGTTTCCGAACCAAATATTCGCAGCAAGTCATCTTCGAGACAGAGATAAAAACGGCTCAGGCCCGGGTCACCCTGGCGCCCTGAACGGCCGCGCAGCTGGTTGTCAATCCGGCGGCTTTCATGACGTTCGGTAGCCAGAACAAACAAACCACCTGAATCGCGTACCTGCTGACGAAGTTCCTGCACTTCTTCTTCAATCTTGGCGATCGCTTTGTCTTTTTCGGGGCCATCTTCCATTTCAGAAAGCTCATCCTCGATCCGAAATTCAATATTGCCGCCGAGTTGAATATCGGTTCCGCGACCCGCCATATTTGTGGCAATTGTTACGGCGCCGGGACTGCCGGCTTGCGCAACGATATGCGCTTCCTGTTCGTGAAAGCGGGCATTTAGCACATTATGTTTGACGCCATCTTTCTCCAAAAAGTCAGACAAAAGTTCTGACTTTTCAATGGAAACCGTACCGACCAAGACCGGTTGGCCTTTTTCACTATGCTCCTTGATCGTTTTTGCGATGGCCGCAAATTTATCCAATGTGTTTTTGTAAAACTCATCATTTTCATCGATGCGCAGAATCGGTTTATTCGTCGGAATTGTGACGACATTCATCTTGTAGATTTCGAAAAATTCAGCCGCTTCCGTCTCTGCCGTTCCGGTCATTCCCGATAGCTTGGGATACATTCGGAAATAATTCTGGAAGGTGATCGACGCCATGGTCTGATTTTCCGGCTCAATCTGAACGCCTTCCTTGGCCTCCACGGCCTGATGCAAGCCATTCGACCAGCGGCGACCGTCCATCATCCGACCAGTGAATTCATCAATAATCACAACCTTGCCGTCTTTGACAATATAGTCCGTGTCGCGCTTACGCATGACATTGGCCATCAACGCCTGATTTAAGTGGTGAACAACCTGAGTATTTTCATAATCGTAGAGATTGTCACCTTCGAGCAAACCTGCCTCTTCTAGCAATCGCTCGGCTTTCTCGGTGCCATCCTCTGTCAGAGCGATATTACGTGACTTTTCGTCCTTCTCGTAATCCTCTTCATCCAGATGCTGGACAATTTCATTGACCGAAATATACAGATCAGACTTGTCATCAGTTGGGCCGGAAATAATCAGCGGCGTACGGGCTTCGTCGATTAGAATGGAATCGACTTCGTCAACAATCGCAAAGTTAAACGGTCGCTGGACCATCTCTTCACGGTCATGCTTCATATTGTCGCGAAGATAATCAAAGCCAAATTCGTTGTTGGTGCCGTAGGTAATGTCTGCGGCATAGGCTTCCCGCCGCTCTTGCGCGCCAATATTTGGCACAATGATTCCGACCGTCAATCCGAGGAAATTATAGACCTGACTCATCCATTCCGCATCTCGGCGAGCCAGGTAATCGTTGACGGTAACGACATGAACACCCTTGTCGCTCAGGGCATTGAGATAACAAGCTAGCGTTGCAACCAGCGTTTTACCTTCACCGGTCCGCATTTCTGCAATTTCGCCGCGATGGAGAGTAATCCCGCCGATCATCTGCACGTTATAATGGCGTTGGCCCAAAGTCCTTTTTGCCGCTTCACGAACGACCGCAAAGGCCTCGGGCAAAATATCATCGAGTGATTCACCGCCCGCCACACGTTCCTTAAAAGCAGGCGTTTTCGCCGAAAGCTGCTCGTCAGTGAGCGCCCCTATTTCCGACTCAAATGCAGCAATGGCATCAACCGTTTTCTGCATGGATTTGACATAACGGTCATTCGCTGACCCGAAGATTGATTTGGCTAAACCGCCTAACATAGTGATTTCCGATAATTCTAAGTGCGGGAGCCGGAAAGCCCCTCAGGATTGTGATTTAGAGATTTGTGCTAGGCAGTTCAACACTGCCAAAGCATGGTCAGTCGCTATGGAGCACCTTCGACATGCCGGTTATCTGCGAGTTTCCAGCGAGCTGGTAGATATGTCCAAGCAGGCTTCATATCATCTTGCTTATCCGCCGCTATCGGTTGTGGAACAAGATTTTGGACCAGTATGAAGGCTTGTTCATCATTCTGCTCAACACCGCCTGAATCAGCAACTGAAAATTCATTGGCCCTACCGGCTACTAACGGATAATATTTTCCGAGACTTCCCACTTCTTCTTCAGCAAACAAATGCTGGGAATTAAAAAAAGTCGAACCAAACGCGATACTTTGCCGCCAAGTTTCGAAGACATCGTCAAAAATATCGCTTCTCAAAGTACTTGTATTTTCCGCTTCATCTGAATCCGCGTTTGACGCAATCTGCTCTTCCGCAACTGCCGCAGATGCGGGTAATGCAAAGCCAATGGCTACCAGCAACATAAAACTTGCAATATAAGCGTTCATCGACAAGGCACCTGAAAGAATGAGCGCGTTCTAACAAAACAATGGTTAAAGGCAAGGTTAAGTGTCCGAGAATATTTCACCGCTGGCTCCCACTAAGATAGTCCAATTGCCCATGATTGCCGGCGTCACGTGCCGCGTAGCACGGGCACAATATAAGCAATGGGATCGCTGCGACCTGACCTTTATCGAACTGGCCGAAGATACCACCGTCGCTGGAGTTTTGACCAAAAGCAAATGTCCATCAACCGAAGTGGACTGGTGCCGAAAAGCACTGGCCGGTGGAAAAGCTAGAGCATTGGTGATCAATGCTGGCAATGCCAATGCATTTACCGGTGCGCGCGGTATGGAAGCGGTACAGCGGATACTGGATTTTGCGAGCAACCATCTCAATTGCAGCAAAGAGGAAATTTTTGTTTCCTCAACCGGTGTGATTGGCGTGCCTCTACCCAAGGATAAGGCCGAGGCCGGTTTGCAGGCCGCGTTTACAGCTGAACCATGTGGTTGGGAAGAAGCGGCTTCAGCAATCATGACCACTGATACATTCCCTAAAATGGCGACAACAAGTGCTGTGGTTGGAGGAAAAACGGTTCAGTTAAGCGGGATCATCAAAGGTTCCGGCATGATCGCGCCCGATATGTCAACGATGCTGGGCTATATCTTTACCGATGCGACGGTAGAGGCGAGTTTTCTGCAGGAAATGCTCGCAAAGGCTACAGCATCCAGTTTTAACTGCATCACGGTCGACAGCGACACCTCAACCAGTGATACTGTGCTGGCATTTGCTACCGGACAGAATGATACGCGCGCCCTCACCAATTACGCCGATCCGGGCGCAGATGCATTTCAAGCGGCGCTAAATGATCTCTGCCGGCAAATGGCGCATCTGGTGGTTCGCGATGGCGAAGGCGCAAGCAAGTTTATCGAGATTTCGGTAAGCGGTGCGGAATCGGATGAAAGCGCCAAGACAATAGCGCTGGCCGTTGCGAACTCCCCTTTGGTCAAGACGGCGATAGCCGGTGAGGACGCTAACTGGGGTCGAATAGTAATGGCGGTGGGCAAGGCTGGAGAACCGGCTGACCGTGACAAACTGAGTATTGGATTTGGCGGAATTACGGTTGCCCGTGATGGCGTTGTTGTACCGGACTATGATGAAGCACCTGTCGCGACGCATCTCACCGGTCAGGATATTGAAATTTCTGTTGATATTGGTCTTGGCAAAGGGAATGCCACTGTCTGGACCTGTGATCTAACGCATGGATATATCACCATCAACGCAGATTACAGGAGTTGAGTTTGGCCGAAGTTATTTTGCATCACTATGAAACTTCACCCTTCGGCACCGCCATACGGTTTGCCCTTGGACTAAAAGGCCTATCCTGGAAATCTGTCATCGCTCCCATGGTGTCTCCGAAACCAGATCTCAGCGTCCTGACAGCTGGCTATGAGCGAATTCCAGTCCTGCAAATCGGTGCTGATATCTACTGCGATACAGATTGCATTACCGATGCGTTGGAACATCTTGCTCCCAACCCGAGTCTGTACCCGGAACCGCTCGGCAAAGCTGGAAAAATGATTGCTCTATGGTCAGGAAGCAGCTGGTTTTTGCCTGCCGTTGGTACCGCGCTTGGCACCGACCCCAGCGTTGTATCAGATGAGTTCTGGGAAGATCGAAAGGCACGGTTTGGCATGAACCCAGACACTTTCTTGCCCGCTGTCCCGCATTTGACCACACAGTTCCATGCTGGCGCGGATAAATTGAAAGAAGCATTGTCAGATGGCCGCAAATTCATCGGAGGCGATGCCGCAGGCCATGCCGATTTCGCGCTCTGGGTAAACATTCAGTTTGTCCGTTTTGCCGGCATTGGTCCGGATAAGTTTGGTGAAGATATCGCGTCCTGGTATCAACGTATGGAAGCCATTGGCCATGCCAAGGATAACGAACCAATTGGTGGTTGCATCTTTGATAGCAATTCGGGTTTTGAGTTCGGCCAGAACGTGTCAGTAAAGACCGATACGCCAGATCCTGCAACGGTCGATGGCCAGTTAATCGGACTAAGCGATTACCGAATTAGCATCAGCCACCACAATGATGCCGTTGGAGAAGTGCATGTTCATCTTCCGCGGTTGGGCCAGATCATCATTCCAGCATGATTTCCATGAGGGTTCACGATAAAGTAAAAACGCTGCTGCGAAAAGTTTCGGAAGACATAATCCTGCCGCGCTTTCAAAACCTACAACGGCACGACATTGAAGAAAAATCACCGGGCGAGTTGGTGACAATTGCTGATCGTCTCAGCGAAGAAATGTTGAGCGCCGAGCTTGCGAAAATAATACCGGAAGCGGCCATAGTAGGCGAAGAGGCTGTGGCAGCCGATCCCAGTTTGCTCGAACGGTTGAATGAGGACCTCGTCTGGATTGTTGACCCAATTGATGGAACGACCAACTATTCGGAGGGCAAGACACCTTTTGGTATTATCGTGGCACTGGCTCAGGACAATGAAACAATTGGTGGTTGGCTATATGACCCCGTGGAAAAGCGGCTATGTCACGCTTTCAAAAATCAGGGAGCCTTTATCAACGGCGCTCAAGTGAAACCTGATGACTCACATCCTACCAGGCCTGTAGCGGCACTCGCTACCGGGTTCATGACGGCAGGCCAGCGGAAACAGGTCGAGCAACGAGCGCAAGGTCACTATCAAATTGTCGATATACCGAGATGCGCGGCGGAACAATATCCGCGACTTGCGCTGGGAACCAATCATATATCCGTGTTTGAACGCACCCGGTCTTGGGATCACGCCGCCGGGATACTGTTTCTCAATGAAGCGGGGGGAAAGGCCGCGCGCTGGGACAGCTCACACTATCGACCAGCAGACAAGGGAACGGGATTGCTCGGTGCCTCGTCACCAAGACTTTGGGACGAAGCAGCCGAGTTATTCGGCGATATTTTCGCTAGTTAAGCGGGAAGCGCACCTTCGAGCCAATCTTTCAACTGGCTTTTTGGAGCAGCGCCGACTTTTTCATTTACCTTTTCACCATTGTTGAAGAGGATCATTGTCGGAATGCCGCGAACACCATATTTGGTCGGTGCATCCGGGCTATCGTCGATGTTTAGTTTAGCAATGGTAACTTGCTCGCCCAGTTCCTCACTGATTTCCTCAAGCGCGGGGCCGATCATTTTACACGGTCCGCACCATTCTGCCCAGAAATCAACCAGTACGGGTCCATCTGCGTTCAGTACATCTGCTTCAAAACTCTCATCGGTTATTGCTTTGGTAGCCATAGGGAATCTCCATTCGTTTGATAGCTATGTAGGAAAGGTCGCGGATGGGCTCAAGCAAAAGCGGCTAAAAGATTTTCATGCTCGGTCCAAGCCCGGCTTGTGCCGTTCGATCAAGGCGCCGGGTATTTCCAGTATCGTCGGGCTTTGCGAATAGAGCAGACCTGCCTTTATTGGCCGTCCGGGAAAGATTTTTTCCAGCGCGGCGACATAGGCAGCCATTTGCCTAAGATAAGCCACAGGTGCATCCTCGACACGCTCCGGAACCTGCCGCCCTGTTTTAAAATCAACGACATAAATTCGGTCATCAGTTATCAGCAAACGATCGACCGTACCGGAAATGACGTTTTCTTCGACCACCGCCGCAATCGGTGCCTCAGCGAGACTTTCCGGTGCGAATAGTGATGACCATTCCGGATTTTCGAGTACCGACAACACGATTTTGATTAATTCCTGCCGTTCATCGAAGTCGGCGATTCCTTTTTGCTTTTCTAGCCACCGGTCAGCAACTTCCCCGCGTCGTTCAGGTGCAATATCGGGAAGACGCTGAAACAAACTATGGAGCAATGTTCCTCGCTGCGCAGCCGCTCGCATCGCTTTACCGGGTGGCGGGTTCGCACTATCATCCGGCCCAAGATCAGAAGGGTTTAGCGGCCTTGGCGGTCGCGCTTCTTCCGGTGCTGGCTGACTTGTCCATTCTGGTAGAGCGGTGTCTTCGTCTTGCCGGTCATCAGCAGACGTTTGGACCGCGTGAGCTATTTCAGGTCGATTTTCGCCCCAATATAGTCTTTCAGCAACCCAGTTGATATTGTCTTCCCAATCACAATTTAGTACCATCAAACCGCGTTCGACGGCGGCATACCAGCTTTGTTCCGGCACAACGCCATCGGCCTTTGGTCCGAGTGTCCCCGCCACTACTAGATGCTCTTCGGCACGCGTCATAGCGACATAAAGCAACCGCCAATGCTCCTCCATTTCGCGTGCCTCGGCGACCGTCGCATAGGCATCTAGCAGTTTCACCCGCTCTGATTTCCGCACTGGAACTGCCGGATATTCAATCGCGTCATTGGGCCGCAACGGATCAGGAAAATTAAAACCGCCCTGCCGCTTATTGCCCGGATCAAATGTCGCGTTGGCCATGATAACCAAAGGCGCCTGCAAGCCTTTTGCTCCGTGAACTGTCATCAGCCGGACCTCATTACCACCCTCCACCTGATCGCGCTTAATCTCGACATCACCGCGATCAAACCAGTCGAGAAATCCTTGCAGAGTGGGGATATGGTCCTGCTCAAAGGCGATCGCTGTGTTGAGCAATTCTTCCATCGGATCGAGCGCCGCATGGCTTAACCTTGTGGCCAGCTTCTTCCGTCCTTGCATTTCGCCGGACAAGATCGTCTCGAGAAATTGATAGGGGGTATTAAAATCAGCTATATTGAGCAGATCGCGTAGCGGTAGGATAAAGTCATTATTTTCGTCCTTTCGCCGCAGAAACTCCCAAAGACTCTGATCTTTATGCGGCTCACCGCGATAGCCGCGCGCCAGCAAATCATACTGTGACCATCCCAGTAAGGGCGAGACCAGCAAACTAGCCAAGTTAAGATCATCATTGGGCTGCAGGACAAATCGGATCGCCGCGAGCAAATCCTGCACCACCAAGGGTTGGTTTAGTCGAATGCGATCAATCCCGGCAACCGGCACATTTTCAGCAAAAAGACGCGCAACGATAAGGGAGCTGAGTTCGTCACGCTTGCTAACCAGGATCATCACATCCCTGGGTTCCAGCACTCGACCTTCCTTGGCCAACCACAACGGATTTCTGGGCGATAGCCACTCCTTGATCTGTAACGCTAACTTATGCGCGAAAATCCGCTTCTCATCGTCAATCCAGCCTTCTTCATCCTCCTGATCTGCTGCGGCGCCATATGCAATGGGTCGCCACAGGCTTACACTGCCCGGCTGGCCTGCAAAATGACTGCGCTGCGCGGGTATCGCCTCACCCAGTCCCAATTGATCATGGCCAATATCGCGCAGCGTTTCATCCACCACTTTGAGAATAGGCGGCGTTGAACGAAAACTGCGATCTAGTGAAAGCGGGTTAAATGGTTTTTCGGACGCATCTGCCTTGGCAAAAAATTCTCTCCGCGCTTTGGTATAATTATATGGGCTGGTGCCCTGAAATCCGAAAATCGCTTGCTTGAAATCGCCGACGGTAAACAATGTGCGCAACTGCTCATCTTGCGCACCTTTTCCGGCGAAAAACTCGTCCGCGAGCGCGTGTACAATTTCCCATTGGGCCAAATTGGTATCCTGCGCTTCATCTACCAATATGTGATCAGTGCGCTGATCCAACTTATAGCGGATCCACTGGGCCATATCCCCCTGCCCCAGCAGTTTGGCAGTCATTCGGATCATGTCGTCAAAATCGACCACGCCTTGCAGTTTTTTGGCGCGAGAATAGCGGCGATAGAATGCGCGACCGGCACCCAGCGCACCAGCAAACAAGTCCGCATATTCAAACAAGGTCGCCGTTTCGAGCAGTTCTCCGCTCCATGTCATAAGTTGTTCGGCAACAACATCATAATTGGGAAAAGCCGCCAATAACGCCTTGGTTGGTTTATGCGGTGCGCCCGTCGTTTTGGTCGCCCAAGCATGGTGCAACCCCTGCAATTCGGCTGCGCGTTCGTGACTATTGAGCACCAGCCATTGGCGAATGATCATTTGGCGCTCTTGCTCCGTCTTGCCGCCGTGCTCCGCCATTGCATCACGCAAAGCCTTTATCGAGGCAATATCGACAGCATTGTCAGAACAACGCCCTGCCAACCAACTTTCCGCATCTCCACCAATCGGAAGCCCAAGCAGACGGCGAACAAACGGCAGCACACCATCTTCCGGCAGAGCTTCCATTGCATCCGCCTTGGAGGCACAGCGCATCAAATATTGCTCGGTAGCCTCCTCTCCCATCCGGATCGACAGAGCCTGAATCGCAGATGTAATCTCCGTCCGCTCTTTAGCCTCTTCTTCGAGTAACATTTCTCCCAAAGCCTGCCGCGCCAATATTTTTTGATCTCGCTCCTCAATTGGTTTGAACGAGGATGCAATGCCAGCTTCTTCCGGGAAAGACCCAAGAAGGGCCTGACAAAAACTGTGAATAGTCATGATTCGGAGACCGCCGCCCCGGGCATCCAGGACGCGGGCAAATAATGTACGCGCGCGTTCCTGCGTAACCGGATCATTAGGGGCACCAATAGCAAATAATTGCTGGCGCAATAGTTTTTGCGGCATCCGCACCCATGCAGCCAATTGCCTATGCACGCGCTCTGCCATTTCAGCAGCGCCGGCCTTGGTAAAGGTCAGACAGAGAATATGTTCCGGATCAACATTCTCGCGCAATAACAGGCGAAAGACCCGCGCCGTTAGCACCTGAGTCTTACCGGTTCCCGCAGAAGCGCTCAGCCAGATATTGTCTTCCGGAACAACGGCATCTGCTTGCTTGTCAGCCAATGGATGGAGCGTGGCATCAGTCATTTTCAGACCCCGCCAAAGCGGTGCGCCCATACCATTCTTCCAGACGCATTAACTGATCATAGTCAGCATATGGAGCATATTCGGGGTGCAGCTTGGCAATCATTGGTTCGGTACCGAGAATGTATTTATCGACCGCCTCGTTGAAATGCGCCACGGCATGATCGACCATGGCATCAAACTCTATCCGGTCGCGGCTACGCGGATTGGTTGGGGATGAGACATAGCCAAATTGGTTATTTTTCTTTGCCAGCGACCAATATTCAAAGGCGGTAACTTGACCGGCAATGTCTTTGATTCCCTCACTTTCTGCTATAGCTCCAAGCAAACCTAATTGCAGGCTGAACCCCTCTTTCACCGCGCGATTGCTGGGCGGTCCACCGGTTTTATAATCGACAATCGCCAAACCACCGTCGGGTATGCGATCAATCCGGTCGGCGATACCCGACAGCTGCACGCCAGCAATCTCGGCCTCACCATATTGTTCCGATTTCAAAGGCTCCCGGCCCGTTTTGCGATCCACAGCAATGGTTTCGGCCACCCAAAGCAATCCTTGCATTAATCGCGGCGACCAGAGCGTGCGTAAGAGTGGATGGGAAGAGCGGTCATTGAGAAATGCTTCGGCACGGACTTTCAGTGCTTCGAGCTGATAGCCATCTTCCCTCGCCCATTTGTCCAGAATGTCATGAACAATCGTTCCGCGCCAGGCTGCACTGGGCTCGGCATCAACCATATCGAGCGAGCGCAGATTCAGGATACGATAGGCATAGAATGCAAAAGGATCAGCAATCAGGCGATCTACATCGGTGACGGACAAGTCTACTTTACGTTGCTCTGGACTGGGTAACGGAGCCGGCCGAGTGGTGGGAGCATAGTTTTCAGGCCGATCTAATCCGTTTGCCCATGTTGAAGCAAGCGGATGCTCTTTAAGACTATAACCACACATGGCTTTTAGACGCAGCAGAAACCGGGATGCCAGCGCTGGACCGGAGCCATCTCTCTTTGCTCTGGTCAAAACAACATTCTTTGCGCCCATCGCGCCAACCAGATCATGCGCAGACAACCCAATTTGCCGTTCCTGCGCAGGCAGACCGAGCGATTTGCGCACCATCGGTGCAAGCCAGGGATCAGGAGAGATTACTTGAGGCCAACTGCCTTCGTTGAGCCCGCAACAAATCACCATGTCCGCCTGTTGGAGACGTGCCTCCAACAAGCCATAAATCGCGATTCTAGGATGCCCGCCATAAAGTGGCCGGATCGAAATTCCAGAAAGGAAAATATCAAACCAGGCCGCCAGTTCTTCCAACCTGATGGATTTTGGCCCCAGTTCAGGGCGTGCCTCCAGCTCAAATAGAAAATCAGCCAATTCCCTGCCTGCCGAGCCAGCCCAGATTGCCCCCTGCGTCAGCTGTTCAGCAAGCGCGCGGATTTCAGCGAGCATATCTAGCCATGTCGCACGTTTGGTGAGCAAATTTGAAATGGGTTCAAATAATGCTCGTGTTTCACGCCACCAAGGCGTCACCTCCTCACGTCGATTTTTCGTCCGTTTTTCATTGCTGTTAAGCAAGGCATCAATGCCATCCAGTCCCGGCGCAGGACGCGGACCGCGAAGCAGGATGTCAAATTTTCGAACGTTGTCGAACCATTCAATCCGCTGTTCACCAGCCATAACCAGTGGATGTTTGAGCAATGCGAGAAATTCTGCTGGCGGAAAACCGTCCGCTATCGTCGATAGCAAATTTTGAAAAAACACACCCTCCGGCGTTTTCGATAGTGGCTGACCGGCCGTATCATCTGCCTGAATGTGCCAGCGTTTCAAATGTGCAGATACCCGGCCCGCTAGTGCGCGGTCCGGGGTGATAATCGCTATTCTTTTTTCTGACTCTTCCAATGCTTCTCGCGCCAAAAGGGCAACGATTTGCGCTTCCTCAGCACTATTTCTGGCCTCCACTGTTTCCACACCGAACAGACTGCGTTCTTGACTTTCCAGTTCCTGCCATCTCGCCGTGAGTTTCGGGATGGCGAAGGCGTTGCTCAGCGCCCGGCTACGCTTGGCAAGTGCCCCGCTTACTCCAGTGCGCGGCCAGCGCATCACTTCAGCGCGGGCAATCGACATACGCTCGAGCAGCAGCTTCATATGATATTGTGGGTGAGTTTCCTGTGCGCGTCTAGAGCGACCGGTTTCCGGATCCGGCTTAAACGGGCCAAGCAGATCCCATTCTTCATCCGGCATAATTAAATCCAGATCCGGCATGACCACCATACCGGTCGACATGAAGGCAATTGTTCTTAAGAAACGCGCAATCGAAGGTGCCGACGTTGTGATACCCGCAGCTACGACAAAATGTGCGGGAGGACTGGTTTTCCAGTGCCCTGCAATATCGTTGAATAGCGCATTTCGGCGGCTGGCCTGATCAACTAGACCCATTTGTTCAAGTTTTTTATGCCATTGCTCAGCAATTGCCCGGAAAAATGCCAGCGAATTCTGCCAATGCGATGCGAGTTCCGGCTCTACATCCAGATCCAGCAAATCTCGCAATACTAGTTCTTCAACGGTGAGTTGATCCAGTGTACGTGCAAATTCGTTCGCTAGCCGCAATGCGTCCTGCGACAAAATAGGCTCGCCACGTTTTTCGCTGTCTGCTGCGATCATTTGCGCTAATATTAGTTGTCGATCCAGCGGGTCGATGGCAGGCGGAACATCCAGAGCCATGTCTCCGTGATCAAGCGCTACGCCAAT
Organism: uncultured Parasphingorhabdus sp.; assembly: GCA_951813595.1. GTDB lineage: Bacteria > Pseudomonadota > Alphaproteobacteria > Sphingomonadales > Sphingomonadaceae > Parasphingorhabdus. The sequence continues at coordinate 1,395,207 of CATOTQ010000001.1, forward strand.
CGATTCATCAAGTTCTAGATCCCCTATCACCGCCATTTGCGGTAACAATAATCCATCTTCACTTAGCCGTACAAAGGCGTCATGTAACGCACGGCGCGCACGATTATTGGGGAGGATGATCAAACCCCTGGCGAGACCAAACAGGTCCTTGCCAAACCGGTCAATCAATCCCTGAGCCAGCGCATCAGCAAATCCGCCATGGGCAGCGATATTGTAGATGGATGGTTTGTCCGGTCTAGACACTCGCTAAAGCTGCTTCGGTCGGTGCAATCGCATCGGGCGAGCCAACCTCGTACCATTCGCCTTCATGGACCATGCCAGACAGGCGCTGTTCGGCGATGGCACGTTCCCAAAGCTTCATGGTTGAAAACGGACCGTCCGGCGCATCTCGCATAAGCCGCTTCGAGATTAGCTGAATGCCGGTATAGATATACGGAGCCTGCCCGCCGGGTTCTTTGCGCGCGATGCGTCCCTTCTCATCGAGTAGAAAGTCTCCTGCTCCCCTGTAGTTACGCGCACCGGAATGCGGCACAAGCAACAATAAAGCATCCATTTGCGTGTCATCCCAACCACCTGCCAATCGCTGAAGGCTGTTTCCCCCCGCATCTCTCCACAAATTATCACTGTTGACACAAAAGAATATATCTTCATCAATTAGCGGCTGAGCCCGAACCAGACCGCCGCCCGTTTCCATCAATTGGTCGCGTTCATCCGAAATCCGAAACTCAAACGGGTAGTCCGAAGATCGCAGATGTTCTTCCAGCATGTCCGGGAAATAATGGACATTCACAATCACCTTTTCCACGCCAACCTCAGCCAACTTGTCGAAACAATGATCAATCATCGCTTTCCCGGCGACTTTGACTAACGGCTTGGGCTTGTCATTGGTGAGTGGCCGCATGCGCGTTCCCAAGCCCGCCGCCATGACCATTGCCGTCTTAACCTTGGTCATGCTTTCGCTTTCGCCGGAACGGATTTTGATCGGACATCCAGTGGAATATTCTGATCGAACCATTTTGTTACAGGCTCAAGACTAGGATGGCACAGGTCCTTTTCCAGTAGCCCCCACATGCGCGGAAGAAAATCCAGATAGCGATCCTTGCCATCGCGCACAAATAACCGGGTAAAGATACCAATAATTTTGGTATTCCGCTGTGCCCCCAATATTGCATAATGGCTTCGAAATTCCGCAGCGTCCTGATCGCCATAGTCCGACAGATAATATTTGAGCATAGCTTCTTCCAATTGATCGGATACATCACGCCTTGCATCCTGAAGCATGGAAACCAGATCATATGCCTTGTGACCTACCAGCGCGTCCTGAAAATCGAGAAGCCCAAGCCTACCATCATCCAGCAGCATGATGTTTTCAGCATGATAGTCACGCATCACCGTGACTGGATTATCCTGCGCGGCGAGCACTGGTTCAAGAACCTGCTGCCAGGCATTTACAAATCCCTTAGCATCAAATTCGATACCATGGGCCGGACAATACCATTCGGTTAGTAAATTTACCTCGCGCAGATATTGCTCCCAATCATAGGGTGGCAACGCAGCAGGTGGTTTGCGATGCAAATCGCGTATTAATTCTATAGTCTGGCGATAGATTTGTTCTTCATCTTCAGGCTTCTCATCCAGATGTTCCCGCATCCTGCGGTCACCAAAATCTTCGAGCAGCACCAGTCCATGATCTAGATCTTCGGACAGAATTTCAGGTGCAGCAAGCCCCTGACCTCTCAAATACCTGGCCATCGTTATAAATGGTTTCGGATCTTCATGTGGTGGCGGTGCATCCATCAGTATCGCTTCATCGCTGCCTTTGACCGCGCGAAAATAGCGTCGAAACGACGCGTCACCGGCAACCGGAATGATTTCCGCGCCGGTCCATCCTGCTTGTTCCAGAAATTGCTTCGCCGCAACCGGCGGTGTCATGTCAGTGGCCATCTGTCTTTCCAAGCCGGACCCGCGCGCCAAGTCAACTGCCGCGTTTCATCGGGTTCAATTTTGATTTGAATCTGCAACGCATCTGACCAGAATTGATCAGACATTCGATCAGGCCATTCAGCCACTACTGCGCCATCCATCAAGATATCATCCAGCCCCAGCTCCTGAATTTCATCTGATTCCTCAATCCGATAAAAGTCAACATGAGCGAGGGGTAGCGAAACTTCTGGCGGTTCATATTGCTGTACAATAGCGAAAGTCGGGCTGGGCACTTCTTCGGAGAAGCCAAGCCCTCGCAATATCCCCCGCGCCAATGTTGTTTTGCCCGCTCCCAACGTACCCCCTAAGGCAACTTTATCGCCCGGCCGGAGAATGGTTGCCATTTGATTCCCCAAGGCAAGCATTTCCTGTTCATTCTTGATTATCATTGTCGCGGCAAATGAATGAAAACCAGCGTGCCCTGTCCCGGTTCCGACGTAAGCGTCAGATCGCCGCCGTGGGCGATAACCAGTTGCCTCGCCAGCGGAAGCCCCAGTCCCCCTGCCTTCTGACCAGTTTTTTGTTTTTGAGAACGGGCAAAACTGTCAAATGCTTTGGATTGCTGTCCTGCTGACATGCCGGAACCATTGTCCGAAATGTCGAGCATTGTAAACAGGCGTTACCATCGGGGAGCGGGATGGCAGCATATTCAAATCGGCGCCCGTCGGCAAAGCTGATCCGCCCGCTTTGTTGGGTTCGCTCTGACGTTGCGGTACGGATTTTTTCTCTGACTTCGGATATTTTGGCCGATTGTTTAAGCTGCCCTGCCATACGCTGCATCAACGCATCAACTCGCGGATGCTTGCCAAGATCTTTTTCGTATAACCCCCAATTATTTGCAAATTGATGATTCCAGATACTCAGTTTTCCATCAGCAGCAAATACGGCAAGGGATTCAAATAGATTGTCAAAAGTTGCCGTTCTAACCCTAAGCAGAGTGTCCCGCGCACTGGCCAGTTGTACTTGTTCAGTGCGGTCCTCAAAAATAACCAAAAGACCGCCATCCGGAGTAGGATTGGCAATGACTCGTAAATGTGTCCCGTCGGCCAGAAGCCAGTTTTCTTCAACTGGTTCATTTGACTGAAACCAATGGGTTTTTTCTTCTCGCCATTCGGGAAAGTCACGGACTTCGGGAATGCGGTTCATTTCCCGCATCCGATCAAGCACGCGCGGAAATTCAGGCCTTTCTGCAATCCATTGCTGCCGCATGGAGAATATGCGCTGGAACGGCTGGTTGCAGAATTTCAACGATTTTTCGTCATCAAATTGGGCAACGCCGGCTGATATTTTGTCCAGCATCTCACGCTGTGATTCGCCAAAGCGCTGCTGTTCACGGCGCGCATCTTCCAGTTCCTGAATGTCAATCGCATAGCCGGCAATTCCGGATTTGCCCAAAGGCACATCGACCACCTGGGTCATACGCCGCTCACCGCCAACCGTTGTTGCCACATACCGTTCCAAGGGCTCGCCTTTTTCCTTGGCCTGTGCGGCGGCATTGATTGGACTAACGCCGTTGATAGTCTCAATCAACTCGATGCCTTCCGATACGACTTGTGACCCGTCTTCTGCATCAACAGCTTTGACATAGGCGCTGTTGACCAGTGTCAAACGCAGATCTGGCGAACGATGCCACATCGGTACAGGCGCAGCCTCAATCAAAGCCGACAGCGCATCAAAAGCTGCTCTCGCCTGCTCATTTTCGTCCTGCAATTGTTCGATTTGTCCTTCGCTGTCCGTTGCATCGAATATCCAGAGCAAGGCACTGCCATTGGGCGCAATTTTCTGGTCGGCAAGGCCGCCACGAATCAGCAAAGCCTTATCGGATCCCGCTACCTTGATCGCACGGGTAAAACTATTGCCGGTTTTCTGGGCCATGCTGACATCCTGTGTCAGACCTTCCAGTTCTTCCCGGCTCATTCCGGCATCATTAGTGTGCAATTCTGATATATGCGCAGGTAGATGTTCAAAACCAAGCCAGTGCATCAAACGCTGTGATGCCTCCAATTTGCCATCTGATCGAACCAACAATGGCAGTGCAGGAGATGTTTCCAGTAGGCGACCCAATCGCCCTGATTGCCGCAGTGTTTTTTCAGCCTTGTTTTTCATGGCAAGACCTGACCAAACCGCCCAAGCTGCCGCAGCCAGCCATGCCGCCAGAATTAGCCCCAATATCATGGCTGTCAGGTCAGGAACATTTGACATCTGACAATGCGATTAGACGGATAAAAGCGCTGCGAAAAGCCCCCATTTTTGCTGGCCTCCAATTGACCGCTAATATAAGTTGCGCTTATCCCCCACTAGAAGGAACATAGTGATGCCGATTGACGACAGCCGCGACTTCAAACCGATCAATATTGCCTTGCTGACTGTGTCAGACACACGCTCAAGGGAAGAGGATAGCTCGGGAGACATATTGGCGGATAGGGTGGAAGAAAAAGGTCATCAACTGATTGACCGAAACCTGCTCAAAGACGACAAATCAAGGATCATAGCGCAGCTGCATCAATGGATTGATGATCTGGATGTGGACGTCATTATCACCACTGGCGGCACAGGGTTGACAGGTCGCGATTTGATGCCTGAAGCGCTGGAAGCGGTTAAAGACAAAGATATTCCAGGCTTTGGCGAATTGTTTCGATGGTTGAGCTATGACAAGATTGGCACGTCAACGGTTCAGTCGCGCGCATGCGCCGTTGTAGCGCGAGGCACCTATATATTTGCGCTCCCCGGTTCAAATGGAGCGGTCAAGGACGGTTGGGACGGAATTTTGGACACACAGCTCGACAGCCGGCACCGCCCCTGCAATTTTGTCGAATTGATGCCAAGGCTAACGGAAAAATAGCTTCATTGCACCTTTGTTCTTTATATGTTCTCATGCTATGAGAGTTATATGGATTCCAATGTCAAACCACCTTTCGCGCAAAAAGGGCGCGGAGCGATCACAAGTGGTCGCAGTACCCGCTTCAATCTGCCATCAAAATCGGTAGATCGGGATTGGCTGGATGAGCGCGAGTTGGTCGACGGACCGCCGGTAAAACTGCGAACGGAAGTTGTTGAGGAGTTTCCCAAGTCGATTATCAATTACAACACTTCTCCCGACCTGCCTTTTGATCGCTCGATAAATGCCTACCGGGGTTGCGAACATGGTTGTATCTATTGTTTTGCACGACCTACCCATGCCTATCACGACCTATCGCCTGGACTGGATTTTGAAACCAGACTTTTCGTCAAACCCAATGCGGCAGAATTGCTACGCCAGACATTCGCCAAGCCTAATTACAAGCCGGCCTCTCTGGCTATCGGAACCAATACAGATCCCTATCAGCCTATTGAAAAACGTTATCGGATCACGCACCAGATATTGGAAATTATGCTGGAATGCATGCATCCGGTTGGGATTACGACCAAATCAGATCGCGTGGTCGATGATATTGAACTGCTTTCCAGATTGGCTGCTCACAAGCTCACAGCTGTAGCGATATCCGTGACTTCGCTGGATGGGAAACTGGCGCGGCTAATCGAGCCAAGAGCGCCATCCCCTGTCAAGCGATTGATCGCAGTGAAAAGGCTAAGCGAGGCAGGAATCTATGCGCATGTAAATATTGCGCCGATCATTCCAGCAATTACCGATCATGAAATTGAGACCATTGTCTCGGCCGCAGCCGAACATGGCGCATCCAGTGCTTCATTTATACCAATGCGCCTGCCCCACGAAGTTGCGCCCTTGTTCGAAGAATGGCTGGAACATCATTTCCCCGATCGTAGGTCAAAAGTAATGACCATTGTCAGAGAGATGCGCGACGGAAAGAGAAACGATCCCGATTTCCATTCACGGATGAAGGGAAAAGGGCCATGGGCCAAGCTGCTGCGAACCCGCATGGATATCGCGGTCAGGAAAGCTGGATTGCAATCCGGAAAAATTGACCTGCGAACCGACCTTTTCAAACGTCCCTTGGTCAAGGGAAGCCAGATGGAGTTGTTTTAAAAACTAACTGCTTTCCTACAATGGGCCGAAAATGCTATTTCTTTTGCTGGCTCTTTCTCATTCCAAATTCATATTTTTAGACCAGTTCGTCTGTGAACAAGCAATCCTGGGGGTCAATTTGGTCAACTTTGCAAATCGAATCGAAGGTCAGGCTTCTTCCAGGCTTTTCAACTTGTAGTCCTTGTATTCGTCTCGCAGCGAACGTTTGAGAATTTTTCCTGTGGCAGTGTGCGGAAGTTCTTCAACGAACTTCACTTCGTCCGGCAGCCACCATTTGGCGACTTTATCCGTTAGATATGCGAGAACATCGTCCTGCGACACTTCCGCTTCCGGCTTTTTCACAGCTAACAACAACGGACGTTCATCCCATTTGGGGTGATAGACCCCAACAGCAGCAGCTTCGGCGATCCCTGGACAACCAACAGCGGCATTTTCCAGTTCAATCGAGCTAATCCATTCGCCGCCGGATTTTATTACATCCTTTGCACGGTCGGTTATCTGCATCGTACCATCAGGATGAAGAACAGACACATCGCCAGTATCGAACCAGCCATCGTCTTCAACCGCGTCTTCATCCGCGCGGTAATAACGTTTGATGATCCAGGGACCACGAATTTCAAGGGTCCCGCTGGTTTTACCATCGCGAGGAGCGACGTTGCCATCTTCGTCGATAACTCTCAATTCAACGCCAAATGGAGGTCTGCCCTGTTTGCATATAACATCTACTTGTTCATCAAGGTTGAGATCGTCCCAGTTTGCGGGTAATGATCCGGCGGTGCCTATTGGCGAAGTTTCGGTCATACCCCATGCATGGGCGACGCGGATCCCGTTTTTCATCAAACGTTCAATCATTGAACGCGGACAAGCAGATCCGCCGATCACAACAACCTTTAAATTGCCGTAGTCGCCGCCATTGGCATCCATATCGGCAAACATCGAAAGCCAGACAGTCGGCACACCGGCGCTATGTGTTACGCCTTCATCACGGATGAGCTCCCACAGTACCGGGGCTTCATTGCTGGCGGAAAATACCATTTTTGCGCCAACGGCTGCACATGCAAAGGGCAACCCCCATGCATTGGCATGGAACATCGGGACCACCGGCAACATGACTGACCGTGTTGTCAGATCCATAATATCCGGTTGCACCTCTGTAATCGCGTGGATCACATTAGAGCGATGCTCATAGAGTACGCCCTTAGGATTGCCGGTCGTCCCGCTAGTATAACAAAGCCCGCAGGGGTCGTTCTCGTCAACATCCACCCACTCGAATTCACCGTTTTCCGCATCCACCAGTTCCCGAAATGTAGGATATTCGCCTTTCTCGCCATCAAACTGAATGTAATGCTCGACCGTATTCAGCTGCGGCTTGAGCATTTCGATAATCGGCGTAAACATCTTGTCGAACAGCAGCACCCGGTCTTCAGCATGGTTGATGATATAGACCAATTGCTCTTCAAAAAGACGCGGATTAACGGTGTGAAGGATGCCGCCAATGCCTGCACTACCATACCAGCTGATCAGGTGGTGCGCGTGGTTCATTGCAATCGTGGCGATCCGGTCGCCCTTATTCATACCTAAACGTTTTAGAGCTTGTGAAAATTTCCGCGCTTCAAGACCAATTTCTGCCCAGTTGCTGCGCGTTAAGCTGCCGTCAGCCCAGTAACTCAATATCTCACGTGTTCCATGTTCGCGTGCTGCATGATCAATCAGATTGGTGATTTTCAGTGAACTAGCCTGCATTGCGCCTGCCATAAGTCTCTCCAAATATTTGCTCGTTTATTGTTAAACCTTTTTTGGATGAATCACGTCAGCTTACAAGCCCTAAATTGGGTTTAGCTTTGCGGCGTGCATTATGCGCTCCTGCCGGGCCTAACCGGGCATTCTCAATACCATGCACATTATTCAAGATTTCAACAGTCTCTGCATCCAATTGAAATGAACGCCCCAAACTGATCCGTGAGGTTTTTCCATCAAGGCTGGGTACAGAAGCAACCAGCTCGCTTTTGCCTCCAGCAAGCGGTGCAAGTAAATTTGTCAATTCATGCAATCCGTCCAGATTTACAATATCCAGTTCCATCTTTGTCCGGGTAATTTTTTCAAGATTATCGAGCGGACGAACCTGCCGGATGGCGACACGCGGGTTCTCATCGGCAGAAAGCTGATCGAGTTCAACATCAAGTAGAGCACAACGACCTTCTTTGGCCAGTTCCGCCAATGTCTTGCAATGCTCCTCCTCAAAGCAGCTTCCTGAAAACTGACCGTTGCTGTCGGACAGGTCGCACAGCACAAACCGGTTTCCACGCTTGCTTTCCCGCCAACGCACCCCTTCTATCAACGCGGCCATTTTTGCCGGCTTGCGCTGCCCTTCTCCAATCGGTCCTTCATCGCAAAGTGCGGCGTAAGTTAGCGCGCCATGCGATGTTGTTACGGCTTGAAACTGGGTGATTGGATGGGCCGCGAAATAGAAACCAAATGCATCGCGTTCATGCACCATAGTCTGGCTCAAATTCCAAGACGCATCTTGAGGCAATCGTATTGTCTGCATGGCATCGCCGCTAGCTTCGTCAAATAAACCACCCTGCCCACTTTCTCTCGCATCGGCGGCGCTGTTGGCGACCGATAATATCATATCAGCACCATCGTGCACTGCTGCACGATTGGGTTCCAGATCGTCGAAGGCTCCAGCAGCTGACAGGCTCTCAATCTGGCGCTTGTTAAGGCCTTGGGGATCGATCCGGTTTGCGAAATCGTCGACAGACTTAAATACTCCCTCCCTTGATCGCTCCTCGACCAGTGCATGCATCGCCTTTTCGCCAACATTTTTGAGACCAGCCAGCGCATAGCGAACGGCGAGTAAGGCGCCTTCGTGTTCTTCAACCGCGAAAGACGGACGACTTTTATTGATTGATGGTGGCAATATCGTCACGCCAAGACGCTTCATATCATCGACAAAAATGCTGAGCTTATCGGAATGGTGCATATCAAAGCACATCGAAGCGGCATAAAACTCATGCGGATGATGCGCCTTTAGCCACGCCGTTTGATAGGCAAGCAACGCATAGGCTGCCGCGTGACTTTTGTTAAAACCATATCCTGCAAACTTATCGATCAAGTCAAAAAGCTCATTGGCTTTGGTTGCATCGATGTTATTGGTCTCTGCGCAGCCATTGACAAATATCTCCCGCTGCGCATCCATTTCCGCCTGGATTTTCTTGCCCATCGCCCGGCGCAACAAATCCGCCCCGCCGAGAGAATAACCCGCAAGCACTTGGGCCGCCTGCATAACTTGTTCCTGATAGACGAAAATTCCGTAAGTCTCTTGCAGGATGTTTTCGAGCAAAGGGTGCGGATATGCCAGTTCCGCGCGACCGTTTTTCCGATCACCAAAAAGCGGGATGTTGTCCATCGGACCGGGGCGGTAGAGTGAGACCAACGCGATGATATCGCCAAAACTCGTGGGCTTCACCGCTGCCAGTGTCCGACGCATGCCTTCCGACTCAAGCTGAAACACACCCACCGTATCGCCGCTTTGCAGCAATTCAAAAACCTTTGGATCATCCCATGAAAGCGCATCCAGATCGACTTCAATATTGCGTTCTGCGAGCAATTCCACAGCTTTTTTCAAAACGGAAAGGGTTTTCAACCCAAGAAAGTCAAATTTCACCAGTCCGGCTTTTTCGACAAATTTCATATCGAATTGCGTGACTGGCAGATCGGATCTTGGATCTCGATAGAGAGGAACCAATTTGTCCAACGGACGGTCGCCGATAACAACGCCGGCAGCATGGGTCGAACTGTGCCTTGGCAAACCCTCCAGTTTCATCGCTAAATCAAAAAGACGCTTTACATCTGCTTGCTTGTACTCCTGAGCCAGTTCGGAAATCCCATTAAGTGCTCGTTCCAGATTCCAGGGATCGGTCGGATGGTTTGGTACAAGCTTGGTCAGTCGATCCACTTGCCCATAAGGCATTTGTAGGACGCGACCGACATCACGCAATACGGCGCGGGCTTTCAATTTACCGAAGGTAATGATTTGAGCAACCTGCCCTGAACCATATTTGTCCTGTACATAGCGGATAACCTCGCCTCGCCGCGTCTCGCAAAAGTCGATATCGAAATCCGGCATTGACACACGTTCTGGATTAAGGAACCGCTCAAAAAGCAAACCAAGTTTAATCGGATCAAGATCGGTAATCGTAAGCGCCCACGCCACAACTGACCCGGCACCGGAACCACGCCCGGGTCCTACCGGTATATCCTGTTCCTTTGCCCATTTTATAAAGTCCGCAACTATTAGGAAATAGCCGGGAAATCCCATGTTGATGATGACATCGAGTTCAAAGTCGAGCCTGTCAAAATAGACTTTTCTATCTTCCTCAGACAGATCTTCATAGGGAGCCAACCGCTCTTCAAGTCCGGCATTCGAATCACGGCGTAGTTGATCAGCTTCTCCGGCGAGGTCACCGGCAAGACTTGGCAATATCGGATCGCGTTTGGGAGGTGAGAATGCACATCGTTGGGCCACAATCAGCGTATTTTCGAGCGCTTCTGGTATATCGGAGAAAAGCTCTTCCATCACCATTGCACTTTTCATCCAAAGATGCGGCGACGGCTTGTCCCGGTCTTCGCTTGCGGCATATGCGGAACCCGCAATGCAAGTCATCGCGTCATGGGCTTCATGGAATTCCGGTTCCGCAAAACAGCTTGGATTGGTGGCAACCAAAGGAATGTCGCGTTCCATCGCCAATCTGATCAAACCAGGTTCCGCAGCATCTTCAATCGGATCATCGCGGCGAGAGAGCTCGATATAGAGCCTGTCGGGGAAATATTGCTGCAGCAGGGAGACATATTCTTCGGCTTCTGATTGTTGTTCTTCTGCCAGAAGCTTAGCTAAAGCTCCTTCACCACCCCCGCTTAAAGCGATCAAACCTTCGTTATGATCGGCCAACATATCAAGCGCAATATGCGCTTCCATCTCAATGGGACGTTCCAAATGAGATGCCGAAACCAAGTGGCACAGATTTTCGTAACCGCATTCATTTTGGGCAAAGAGGGCGAGCCAATCAAAAATTGGCTTTTCGCGTTCACCCGGTCGCGCAATTCTCAGGAAGCAGCCAGTAATCGGCTGAATACCTTCGCTTCGACAGCCATCATCGAAAGCCATTGACGCAAAAAGTCCTATCCGATCACACAGAGCTATAGCAGGAAACCCCCGATCCTTCGACGCTTTGCCAATAGCCTTTGGTTCAATCGCGCCATCCAAGATCGTATATGCTGAGAAAGCACGGAGGTGGACAAAGGGAGTTTCGGGCATTCAGACAGTCTAGTAGCAACGGAGGAATTTCGCTATCATTTTGCGCGCAACTATCCCGGCTATCGACTGGTTTTCCACAACTTCATTGGTCTATTGATCTTCGCTGATTTTCCGCCGGACGTCGCGAATGGTGGACCATGCTCCGTAAGCGATTAACGCAGCCAGAAATATCCAAACCCAAAGCGGAATATTTTTTCCCGCGATCGCGAGATATAAATAGGCAGAAACGAAAAAGAAACCAGCGCTCATCACCGGCAATGCAATCGATTTATCGGCTTTCTTCCACTTCACCAGCCAGGCGATGGATCCTAGGAAAAAAGGGATTGCACCAATGTAGATGATCCCAAAAATCCATGGATTAACACCGTAGTTCTCACCAAGTGATAGAAACCAATCTTGAAATGCCTCGATCACAGAAGCGCTTCAATTTCATCTTTGAGCTGTTCGGGTTTTACAGCGGGGCCGTGACGTGCAACCACATTGCCTTCGCGATCGACCAGAAATTTTGTAAAATTCCATTTGATCCGTGAACCCAGCAGACCGCCTTTTTCTTCCCGCAAAAATTGCCAAAGCGGATCTGCGTTGTTTCCATTCACATCAATCTTGCCCATCAGCGGAAAACTGACGTCATAGTTCAATGTACAAAAATTCTTGATTTCCTCGGCGTCGCCAGGTTCTTGCTTTCCGAATTGATTGCAGGGGAATGCAAGGATCGCGAGGCCCTGATCCTTATACTTCTGGTACAAGGCCTCAAGTCCTTCATATTGCGGAGTAAAACCACATTTGGATGCGGTGTTTACGATCAGAAGGACCTTGCCTTTATATTTGGATAAGCTTTCCGCTGATCCATCACCCTGTTTTATTTCAAAATCACTTACCTGCATGCCATGCCCCATTTTGTTTCATTGCCGCTGAAGTTGGACCTTTGCCCCCAAAAGTCAAAAACTAATTGCCTAACCTCTAGAATCGCTAGCTTATTACCCCTTTCTGCAAACGCACCACCCGATCCATCTTCGCCGCCAAACGCTCATTATGCGTTGCGATCAAGGCTGCGCTACCTTCTTCTCGGACGAGCGCCATCATTTCTTCCAGTACGATATCAGCGGTCTTTTCGTCGAGATTGCCAGTTGGTTCATCAGCCAGAACCAGTTTGGGTGCATTGGCAAGCGCCCGTGCCACTGCCACTCGCTGTTGCTCACCACCGGATAGCTTGCTTGGTTTATGTTCCAATCGATCGCCGAGCCCAAGATTTGTTAGCAGCGTGCTGGCACGATTTTCCGCATTCACCTGATCGGTTTCAAATATCAATTGCGGCATGATAACATTTTCGAGAGCCGAAAAATCTGGGAGCAAGTGATGGAACTGATAGACAAAACCCAAAAGCTCGCGGCGAATTCTGGTATGCCCACTCGCTGACATTTGAGATGTTTCTTCACCGCATAGTTTGATTGACCCCTCAAATCCCCGCTCGAGTAACCCAACCGCCTGCAGAAGAGTTGACTTGCCCGACCCGGACGGCCCCAAAAGGGCTACGATTTCGCGAGGTTGAATATCCAGATTCACTCCTCTCAGGACGTCAATCCGCGTTTCCCCCTGGACGAAACTGCGCCGAACATCGCGCAGTTGGACAACGAGATCACTCATAGCGCAATACCTGAACAGGATCGGTGCTTGCAGCCTTGTAGGCTGGATACAGAGTAGCAAGAAAACTGAAAAGAAGAGCCAGTGAACAAATTCCCAATACCTCAAACGAATCTGTCCTTGCTGGCAACTCAGTTAAAAAGCGAATGGATGGATCCCACAGATTTTGACCCGTTATCAGTTGGACGAAGTTGATAACGTTTTGCCTGAAATAAATTGCGATCAGCCCTAAGATCACACCCGCCAATATGCCCAGAAAACCAATCGAAGTTCCCACTACGACAAAAATCCGAGTAAGCGATATTCTGGTAGCGCCCATCGTTCGTAAGATTGCGATGTCCCTGGTCTTGGCCCTTACGAGCATGATCAATGACGACAGGATGTTAAATACCGCAACCAAAATGATGATCGAGAGAATGACAAACATTACTACTCGCTCGACCTGCAACGTTTCAAACAGCGAGGCGTTCATCGTTTGCCAGTCTGTTATGACAGCGCGATCCGCAACTTTGGGTACTAAGGGTGCCAGTATCTCTCCGACCTTGTCGGCATCACGGGTTTTGATTTCGATCATGCCGATTTGGTCACCAAGTAATAGCAAGGTCTGTGCATCCTCCATTGGCATGAACACATAGGCTTTGTCATAATCATAAACGCCAACTTCGAAGATCGCCGCCACCTCATACGCAATTTCCCGCGGTACCGTACCAAATGGCGTTGACCGCCCCTGTGGATTGATGATTGTAATCCGACTCCCAACTTGTGCGCCCAATGTAGTTGCCAATCGGCTGCCAATACCGACGCGACTTGCCCCCGGTTCAAGTCGATTAAGATCGCCGGCCACCGTTTTTCCGTCCAGCGTTTCATTATCTACGATATCCGGCACTTGCATGCCGCGGACCATCACTGCTTCAACGCGGCCATTAAACGTACCCAGCAGCGGCTGTTCAATCATCGGTGAGGCGGAAACAACACCATCCGTTTTTCGGGTATCGTCCAGTAAATCTCGCCATTCCGGCAATCGGCCGCCATAGCCTTGGATAACAGCATGACCGTTCAATCCTACAATTTTGTCAAATAATTCAGCGCGAAATCCATTCATGACGCTCATCACAACGATCAATGCAGCAACTCCGAGCATCACTGCAACGAGGCTGATACTGGCAACTAGGAAGATAAATCCCTCACCCTTGCCCGGTAGCAAATAGCGTTTGGCAATGACCCATTCGTAACGGGATAAACACATGCAGTCAGGAACTTCCGGTTGTTGGAGATGATGGCTTTAGAATTGCCTTCTTGCGCAAGCAAGAGCGATGATGGTTAATTTGCTGTTGCCATAATGACACAAGGCTGAACGAATATTTTTCAAATGCAAAATATACCATGATAAAATTGTGACATTCGATCAGAGAAAGTTACAGAATCAATTACCTTGCAAAGGTCATGGTTCAGGGATTTTTTCTGGTTCCGCTCGATGTTGGGGGACAAAGAGCGTTAAATAGGAAGAGAAAACAGGGATCGATTCATCGTCACCATTATCGCCCGGATGTTTAGCGACATCCGGGCGTTTTTCTTTTCAACCGATTGATTTTACTACGACAAAAAATCATATCACCCCTTGAAAAACAGTAAATTGTTCATATCTTTTGTGTTGTGAAGCGCCTGTTTCGGGCTTCACTTTTTGAAACCGGACGCCGTTTGACGGGTCCAATAATTTAAATTGCTCAACATGAGGATATAGATATGAACCGTTTTGATTTTACCCCCTATCGCCGCTCAACAGTTGGTTTTGACCGGCTATTTGATCTCCTTGAGAATAACGCACGCGCGCAGCAATCCGAAAATTACCCTCCGTTCAATATCGAACGCAGCGGTGAAGATAATTACCGGATTACGCTTGCAGTCGCCGGTTTCAGGGAAAATGAAATTGAAATTACCGCGCAGCAGAATCTGTTGCTGGTTGCCGGTAACAAAGAATCGCAAAATGCAGATGGCACCGAATTCTTACATATGGGAATTGCCAATCGCAATTTTGAACGCCGCTTTGAATTGGCGGATTTTGTTCGTGTCGAAAATGCAGCGCTTTCTGATGGTTTGTTGATCATTGATCTGGTGCGCGAAATTCCCGATGCGATGAAACCGCAGAATATCGCGATTAACAGTGGTGATGCGAAAGTAACAAAAATTTCCGACAAACGGAAAAAGAATGAAGATAAAGCCGCCTAGTCGGCAAAATTGGCAAATTTTTGAGGCAGCTGGATCCAACCGGCTGCCTTTTTATTTGCGGTAACATCCCCGAAACAGTTAAAAACAATCATTGGCACCCGTTCTTCCATCGTAGAAACGGAGCTGTGCCGATATGAAAAAATATGAACTAGTGGTTATCGGCAGTGGACCAGCCGGTCGACGAGCAGCTATCCAATCGGCAAAACTTGGTAAATCTGTTTTGGTTGTAGATGATCGCCGATATGTTGGAGGTGTTTCCGTTCATACCGGCACCATCCCATCCAAGACATTGCGTGAATCAGTACTCAACCTGACAGGATGGCGAGAACAGCGTTTCTATAAGGGTTCCAGCAGAAGTGCGCCAAAGGTTAGTTCCGCAGCCTTGTCCATGCGGCTCTCCAAAACTTTGGACCATGAAATCGAAATTCTCCAACAACAATTTTCCCGCAACAATGTTCAAACCATTCACGGTCGCGCCAGTTTTGAGAAACCTCACCTCATCAAAATTGGCCGCCGACAGCAGGATGGCAGCTCTTTTGAAATAGTTGAAGCAGAACATGTCCTGATTTCGGTGGGCACACGGCCGTTTCGACCTGATTATGTCCCATTCAACGATCAAACCGTACTCGATAGTGATGCCGTTATTAGAAATCCCTTCATTCCGAAGAGCTTGACGGTGATTGGCGCGGGCGTGATTGGCGTCGAATATGCTACAATTTTCAGCGTATTGGGTGTTCCTGTTACGTTGATCGAGCCGCGCGATAGCTTTCTTGATTTTGTTGATCGGGACGTGATCAATAACTTTACACAGCAGTTGCTCGACCGCGGAATGTCGATCAGATTGGGTTGCAAGGCAAAGACCATAAAGATGGATGCACATGATCACCCAGTAGTGACATTGAATGATGGACGTACGGTTCGATCAGAAATGTTGTTATTTGCTGCGGGTCGCATGGGCGCGACATCATCGCTTGGATTGGAAAAAATCGGACTGACAACCGATACTCGTGGCCGAATTAAAGTCGATCCCACATCCATGCAAACCGGCGTAGAACGTGTCTACGCTGCTGGAGATGTTATCGGCTTTCCAAGCCTGGCTTCCACTTCGATGGAACAGGGAAGAATCGCGGCTTGTCATGCATTTGGAGCGCCAATGGCTTCGGCGCCTCACCACTTTCCTTACGGGATATATTCAGTTCCCGAAATCTCTACTATTGGCCTTTCAGAGGAAGAGGCCCGTGCCAATGGTCATAAATTTGAAGTCGGTATAGCGAGGTTTCGAGAGACTTCGCGCGGACATATAATGGGATTGGATAGCGGAATATTGAAATGCCTTTTCGATCTGAAAGATACAAAACTGCTAGGAGTCCATATAGTTGGAGAAGGTGCAACCGAACTAATCCACATCGGTCAGGCGGTGATGAACCTTGATAGCGGGATCGACTATTTCATGGAAAACACGTTCAACTACCCAACTCTCGCCGAAGCCTACAAAATTGCTGCGCTGGATGCCTATAATCGGATGCCAATTACAGGGTCTGTAAAACAGACAAAGAAGGTACGTAAAAAAGCTGCCTGACTATTTTTCATTTCCATAAATAAAATGGGGCAGCCGGATGAGGGTCCGACTGCCCCTGACACCCGCTTGGTGTCACTCTTGACGAAATTAGCCCGGGTCGCAAATGGCCAACTCCATCAAGAATCTGCTTCAGCAATGCTGGAAAGCGTTGCGTGATTTAATATCCGCACCTTCCCACTTTCAACCGATACAATGCCGTCTTCCGACCAAGCTGAAAGTTGCCGATTAATATGTTCGCACGACATCCCGGCAAAGTTGCCAAGCTCGCTTTGACTCAAGTCTACTTTTAAGCGCCCCTCTTCTCCGTCCACTACCGAAAGTCGCAATAGGTAACGGGCCAGTCTTGGGCCGGATGTATAAGCCCTGTCTCCCTCGATCATGGTGTTCGCCATTCTGATGCGGTTCGCCATGACCTTGAGCACACATAATGCCATATTTTTATGTCGCTGTAAAATATCGCCAAATGCTTCACGTGTAATGGTTAACGCGGATGTTGGCTCTATTGCCGTAATTGTCGCCGTACGTTCGCCTCCATCCAGCAAAGCGATTTCACCCAGAACCTGACCGGGTTCCGCGTAATCGAGAACGATTTCATGACCATTGCTGGCGATCATGCTGGTGCGCGCATTGCCCGAAAGCAATATCATAAGCGAGTCACCAGAGTCCCCCTGCACTATCATGTCGTCCCCTTTGTCATATTCCACGAAGTGGCCACGCAAAATCAGATCAGCCAATTCGGCTTCGTCACAATCGGCGAAGTGAATAGCTCCTAGATTTCTGGACACCTTCTTTCCTGAATTTGAGGTAAGGAGACGAAGGTGAGCAAGATACATTTCAGCGAAGATTTTAAACGGGATGCGGTTTCGCAGATTACGGAGCGGGGCTATCCTGTTGCAGAGGTTTCACGGCGTTTGGGTGTTAGTCAACATTCACTTTATGCGTGGAAGAAGAAGTTCGGATCGGCATCTGGCGGTGATGATGGCAGGGATGCTGAGATCAGACGATTGAAGCGCGAACTGACGCGGGTGACCGAGGAGCGCGATATATTAAAAAAAGCCACTGCGTATTTCGCCAGAGATGCAAAGTGAGATACGCGTTTGTTGCTGAGCATCGGCCTGTGTTTTCGGTACGTGCGATGTGTCGCAGCTTGTGTATCCATCCCAGTGGCTTCTGCGCATGGCTCAGGAACCCGCTGAGCAAACGGGCCAAGGAAGACGTCCGGCAGACCGAACTGATCCGGGAAGCATGGGAAGAGAGCGGTAAAGTCTATGGCTATCGCAAGCTTCACGATGATCTGCTGGATCAGGGTGAGACATGCTCTGCCAACAGAGTGGCGCGCTTAGCCAGTGTTTGGCTGGGAGCAAAGCGCAGATTGGCTATAAACGGCGCCCCTGGCAGCTACAATGGCAAGCCATCCATGGTCGTCGATAACACGCTGGATAGGCAGTTCGATGTCACAGTGCCGGATAAAGCTTGGGTGACGGACATTACCTATATTCGAACGCAGCAAGGATTTGCCTGTCTGGCGGTCGTGATCGACCTTTACTCGCGGCGTGTGGTCGGTTGGTCGATGCAAAGCCGTCAGACGACGGATGTAGTCCTGCAAGCATTACTCATGGCGGTGTGGCGCAGGAAGCCGAAGCACAGGGTGCTGATCCACTCAGACCAAGGCTCTCAATTCACTAGCATGGACTGGGCATCATTCCTCAGGGCTCACAATCTGGAACACTCGATGAGCAGGCGTGGAAATTGCCACGACAACGCTGTAGTCGAGAGCTTCTTTAACCTGCTAAAACGTGAAAGAATACGCCGCCGGACATATAAAACCCGCGAAGAGGCTAGACAAGACGTGTTCGATTATATCGAAATGCTCTACAATCCAAAACGTAAGCACGCTAGGAACGGCATGTTGTCACCGGTAGAGTTCGAACGACAGCAAAAAATGAATACCGAAGGTGTCCAGAAATCTAGGGGCTATTCAGTTTGTCAGCCGTTGGGTTAGATAGTGTTTGGTTGGTCACGAGCACATCTCCTAGTTATATAGGATTCAAATTTGCGACCCAAAAGTGCTGCTCTGACGGCAAGCTTGTAAGGCAATGTATCACCTATTTTGGCGAAAAATAACAGACAAAAAGAAGAGAGGCTCTTCACACTGACATAGAAGCGGTTTACCGAGCAGAAAATTTACTTGCCTTGGCTGGGCTTGCAATATGTGAAATATACAACGAAGTCTGTCTGGCAATATCTGGGAAAGAACAATGGCAGAAACTCATCGAACAAAAATGCTCATCCTGGGATCGGGGCCAGCCGGGCTTTCAGCGGCTATCTATGGTGCACGCGCTGGGCTGGAACCAATTGTCGTACAGGGTCTGCAACCGGGTGGCCAGCTGACCATTACAACCGACGTCGAAAATTATCCCGGTTTTAGGGATGTTATTCAAGGACCCTGGTTGATGGAAGAAATGGAGGCACAGGCCGAGAAAGTTGGCACGCAGACCATTTTTGATACCATTGTGGATGTTGATTTTTCGCGGCGACCATTTCGAATGACGGGTGACGGAGGCGATATCTATGAAGGCGATACACTGGTTATCGCAACTGGCGCCCAAGCTAAATGGCTCGGAGTGCCTGGTGAAGAGGAATTGGGCGGGAAAGGCGTTTCTGCTTGTGCACCTGCGATGGATTCTTCTATCGCGGGAAGAAGGTTGTTGTAATCGGTGGTGGAAATACCGCTGTAGAAGAAGCTCTTTACATGACAAACCACAGTGATGATGTGACCCTGATTCATCGGCGGGATAGCCTGCGCGCGGAAAAAATTTTGCAGGATCGGCTATTTGCCAATCCCAAAATATCGGTTCTTTGGAATAAGACAGTTGAGCGTTTGGTTGCGGGCGGTGACCCTGAAGGTTTGGTGGGTGTTGACCTAGTTGATACCCAAAATGGCGAGAAGAGCCATGAACCTGCCCATGGTGGATTTGTAGCTATCGGGCATGCTCCGGCAACAGAGATATTCAAGAACCATCTGGAGTTAATCGACGGTGGATATATTGAAGTTGAGCCTGGTACACCCAAAACGAAAATTCCCGGTCTTTTTGCGTGCGGTGATGTTATGGATCATATCGACCGACAGGCGGTAACAGCTGCGGGAACTGGATGTATGGCGGCGCTCGATGCGGAAAGGTTCCTCGCCGAAGAAGAGTTCGAGGCGATTGCCGCCGAATAATCAGGCTTTATGAAAAGCAGTTAGTATTTGCTCTTCCAGCCATTTTTTGGATGGCTCGTTTGCAAAACTGTGGGAGGCGCTATCAAGTTCCAATAGCGAAATTTTTTCGTGCTCATGCAGCGCGAGATAATCGCCGCTTTTCCATGAAGCCATAAAGGCGAGGGCGGTAGTATCTCTTTTTGCGAGCAGGATATCCACGGGCTTGCTCAGCTTTACCAAAGCATCACGCAGTTCGATTGCGAGGCCGCTATTCTCCGGTTTTTTCGATGCCTGTTTCAGTCCTTTGAACAATTTGGAAATATCGATTTTGCCAGTCAGCAGATCGAGTATCGAGCGAGGATTGCTAATCCGCTGCAAATATCGTGATCGTATCGCGGCAGCATTCGGTGCCGGTGCTTCTGACTTTTCATTCGGGTCATTTTCAATAACCCATGGATTGGCTAGAATATAGGCGTCGAGCCCTGCTGTTGGACCGAATAACGCCAATGCAGTAGCTGCATCGCAATTCCCGAAAGCCGCTATCTTTTTGAGGTGTGGGCATAGCTCTTTGAATTGCTTCACTGCCGCCTCGATATCCAGCTTGCTCGACAAAAATCCCTGATTGCTTCCAGAACTTTCTCCAATTCCTCGGCGATCAAATCGAAATACCGGAAAACCCTTTTTAGCTATTTGTTGAGCAAGTTTCGTCATTCCGGCATGCGCGCCAGAACGGATTTCATTGCCGCCACTAACAATCAGCAATCCAGTCTCTTTAGATCCGGAATTCAGAGTGCCAACCAGATGATCATTTTCACAAAGAAATTGGTGGAAAGACCGGGTCATGATTTGATCCATTCTTCTAGATCATCGGCAATTGATTGCGACAAGATACGATCTGCATCCGGTTCCGCGCGAAGCCAAAGAGGAGTCCCGGCCAATTTGACATCTGCCGATTGGCTATCTGATTCCAATCGCGCCGTTCGAACAGAATGACGAGATTGAACGTCGGCGTCCTGTAATTGGGCAAACATGTTCGGTGAAATTAAATTGCCCGCTAATTCTATTGGTTCCGATTGTACTTTGCCGGTTAAACCGGCCATATTCGTGATATTCCAGATTCCTTGTCCGAAGCGATCCTTGTACGCATCATGGTACGAAGCAGACTTCTTCCCCTGGCCGGTGTTAGTCGCCAGACAGGTAATTCACTTGATATTCCATCTATCAGACAACCTCCGCGAAAAGAAGCAACGAAGCAAATTTTTAGGTTGGAACTGAAACACGATTCTAGTGCTTCTTGCCAGATTTTGAGACTAACATCTTGCTGAGGAAGCAAGCTCTCATTGGTTCCAGGTAAATCAGGCAAGAACGTCCCAACGCCGCGATTTGCAAGCAATCGCATGACGTCAACAATCATCCGTCGCGTGCGGTTCATTTCATCAAATAACGGTGGAATTAGAAGAATTTGAGTTTTGTACTCGGATCCAGCTCTCAGGCAATATTCATCCCGATCGGCAAATCGATAGCTCGAACATTCGAGCTGCGTTTTCACTCGGCGACTTTCATCTCGGCAAAGGCAACAAGATTTCCGAATGTTTCGAACAATTCGCCATCGACTTCGTCATCTTCTATCATGATATCCAGGCGGTCTTCCAGTTCGGTCAGCAGTCCGGCTACGGCCATGCTATCCAGTTCGGGTAACGCGCCAAAAAGCTCGGTATCAGCGTCAAATTCGGCGACTTGTTCCACTGCCAGACCCAATATATCTTGCATCACGGCGCGCACGGCAGCTTCCGGTGTCAGTTCGCATTTTTCCGGCATGTTTCCCCCGAATCTCGGATATCGGCGCTTCCCTAAAGGGATCAGCGCTTTCCTACAAGATCAGACATAAATCGTTTTGTGATCGGCAACCAAGAAAGTGGATTATTTGGCCAAAGAAAGGTCAGGCGATAGCGTTCGCGGACATCTTCCATCCAATCGCGTTTGTAACTGTCATTACCTGTACCAAAGTCAATTAGATCGACATGGTCTACATCAATGACATGTTGGAACATCGCCACGGACAATAGAGTTCCGGGCGAAGATTTGGTCGCATCTTCAATATGGGCCAGTTTGTGGATCAATGCCTCGCCATTTTCCACGGTCCAGAATTGCGCGGCCACGGGTTCGCCGTCAATATAAGCAAGGCCAAGGCGCAAACATCCAGCCTTAGCCTCGTGCATCGCCAACTTTTTTAGAAAATCGGGATTTCCCTCAGTCGGTTTCCAGCTATTTTCGTAGACCTTCAGATAATCTTCCCAATCTTCCTGATGAAACCCGTTTTCGATGCGGGTGGATACCAGGTTTTTTTGGCCTTTCGCCTGACCGTATTGCGCAATTGCCCAGGGCGATCGGCCCAATATTGATCGAAATTACGACCTTTCACGCGCAAGATATGATTGTCGTCCGCTTTTTCGCGGTAAACAATCCTCCCGGCTTGCTCAAAAGCACGCTCCGTTAAGCTCGCGGCATAATCTTCATCCGGAACCGGCATAATTTCAATGCGATGAGCTTTTAACTATAGTTTGTATGCGATATTGGCTAGCAGCGCCAGTTTGGTGACTTCATCGAAATCGCCAGTAAAGATTGGCCGATAAGTGAAATTGTACCAGTTTGCCAGTGCACCGTACCTGCCAGCGCTTTGTTTCATCAAAAACATCCATGCTTGTGCTCCGTCCTTTTCGCTATGTACTATGGCGGGTGATAGGTCGGCCAAGCAAAGCTCATGCAGTTCTTTCAACCATTCCAGACGGTCAAATAGCGACTTTTGCGCGGAACGACTGAGTCTATTCCCAGCAACTGCTTGCACAGACTGAAAATTATCGTGATATTCACTGTTCATGGCTATGGCTGTGTTTGTCACAATTTTCTTCTTTTTCCCATAGGGTAGCGCGTTGAATTTACTAAAACGAGACACTGCATTTCCGTTAGACTGGCTCGCTGTTGGAACCGATCCAGACGCAATTGCACTGGTCACGAGATCAGGCTCTCTTAGCTACGAGATGTTAAATCATCGTGTCGGTCAGCTGGCTTTTTGGTTGCAAGATCAAAACCTGACAGATGGCGACAGAGTGGCGGCATGGCTTCCGAAGACGGAACTGGCTTGTTTGATGCCATTGGCATGCGCGCGCGCTAAACTCATTTATGTGCCAATCAATCCAGTATTGAAGCCACTGCAGGTTGACCATATTTTGTCTGATAGTGGAGCAAAACTCCTGATCACTAATTGTCCCAGAATCAAATCGCTGGACGATTTCAATGTTTCTGAAAAATATGAAATTTTCGATGAAAAGCAGGTATCTGAGACCTTCGTTGAAAGTTCGGGTTTACTAGCAGCGAGCAATGCTGACCAAAACACCGACGCGTTGGTCGCGATCCTGTATACCAGCGGTTCGACGGGACGACCCAAAGGCGTGATGCTGAGTCATGCAAATTTGAGCCTAGGTGCTATTAGTGTTGCGCAATATCTAAAGCTGGAACCAGATGATAAAACTTTATGCGTTTTGCCGTTGAGCTTTGACTACGGACAAAATCAGCTGCTTTCAACCTGGGCCGCCGGAGGTTGTGCTGTGCCGCTCGATTATCTGACACCACGTGACGTCATAAAGGCATGTGCGCGGCGTAAAATTACTACACTCGCAGCGGTACCGCCGCTTTGGGTTCAACTGTTAGAGCAGGATTGGCCCAACGAATCTGTCCAAGCAATGCGAAGGCTCACCAATAGCGGTGGAGCGCTTACGCCTTCATTGGTTGCTCAGTTGCGAGCGATATTCGGTTCGAAAACTGACGTTTACGCAATGTATGGTTTAACCGAAGCTTTTCGTTCAACCTATTTGGATCCGTCTCTCATCGATAAAAACCCGACCAGCATGGGAACAGCGATTCCTTTTGCCGAAATCCTGGTTATAAATGAGCAAGGTAGTGTTGCAGATCCATCAGAAGAAGGGGAGTTGGTTCACGCGGGTCCGCTGGTAGCGCAAGGATATTGGCAAGATGTAGAACGAACATCGCGACGCTTTAAACCAGCGCCGGGAGTGTCGAGATATGGTGGTATTGCAGTTTGGTCTGGTGATACGGTGCGCCGAGAGGCCGACGAATTGCTCTATTTCGTTGGTCGCAGTGATTCTATGATCAAGAGCTCGGGGAACCGGATCAGTCCAAGCGAAATTGAAGAGGTTGCAATCGCATCAGAATTGGTAGCAGAAGCAGTGGCTGTAGGCATTCCCGATGAGCGGTTGGGACATGCCATTCGACTATTTGTCAGAGCAGTTGAAGGAGAAACGATCGCAGATATATCGGCAATACTAGCCAAGTATCTAAAGCGAAATTTACCGAATTTTATGCAGCCGCACGATATTGTCACTATAGATGAATTTCCTAAAAACCCGAATGGGAAACTTGATCGCAGGGCATTGGCAGAGGCTGCAACCAAATGGCAAAAGTAAAATCGACTGGGCCGATCCCCGCCGGATATGACGGTGCTGACGGGCAATTGAGCATTGGAGGACATACGGCGAGCCAGTTGGTTAGCGAGCATGGTTCACCCTTGTTTGTCTATTCTAAGGCGCACCTGGATAGGCGATTTGCTGAGTTACG
Source organism: uncultured Parasphingorhabdus sp. (assembly GCA_951813595.1). Taxonomy (GTDB): domain Bacteria; phylum Pseudomonadota; class Alphaproteobacteria; order Sphingomonadales; family Sphingomonadaceae; genus Parasphingorhabdus. Next base: position 1,419,772 of record CATOTQ010000001.1, read on the forward strand.
ATACAGCATGCCGGATCAACTTCACATTCACTATGCGATGAAGGCGAACCCTTTTGCTCCGCTTCTCTCACATATGGTATCGCTGGCTGATGGCATTGATATCGCTTCCGGCGGTGAGTTGCAGATGGCGCTCGATGCTGGTGCGAACGCGAAGCAGATTAGTTTTGCCGGGCCTGGAAAGCGCGATGAGGAGCTATCACAGGCAATCAGCGCCGGTGTTACCATCAATATAGAGTCGCCCACAGAATGCTTGCGCGCTCTGCGGATAGCAGAAGAAAAGGGTGTTCAAGCCAGACTAGCGGTGCGGGTGAATCCTGATTTTGATCTTAAAGGCTCTGGTATGAAAATGGGTGGCGAATCTAAGCCATTTGGAATGGATGTAGGCCTGATCCCGCCCGCCGTGAAACAAATTATCGATGCAGGGGCACATTGGCAGGGGTTTCATATTTTTGCTGGATCTCAAGCTTTAAAGGCAGATGCGGTCATTGAAACTCAGCAGCAAACAATCAAACTGGCAGCGCAACTTGCCGAAGAAATTGGGGAAGCGCCTGATCATGTCAATTTGGGTGGCGGTTTCGGTATCCCTTATTTTCCCGGCGACCTTCCAATAGACTTTAGAAAAATTGGCACGGCGCTGCAGTCTGAACTTGAAAATCTGCCAGATATCCTCTTCGAAACGCAGTTTGCGATTGAGTTGGGCCGTTATCTGGTTGGTGAAGCTGGTGTTTATCTAACCCGCATAGTCGATCGTAAGGAAAGTCAGGGCGAGATATTCTTGGTGACTGACGGCGGCCTACATCACCAACTGGCCGCGAGTGGTAATTTCGGGACGGTCGTGCGCCGAAACTATCCGGCAGCGATAGCTTCTCGCTATATGGCCGAACCACAGGAAACAGTTTCTATTGTGGGATGTCTTTGCACACCGCTCGATCGGCTCAATGACAATGTAGAAATGCCAAAAGCAGATGTTGGCGACATTGTCGCGGTATTTTGCGCAGGTGCTTATGGTGCGACAGCAAGCCCAGCCAATTTTCTCGGTCAGGGACCAGCCAAGGAAATTCTGGTCGAGTGAGTAACGACCACTTGTAACATGTTAGTATAGCACGGCTATTAATCTGAAATTCAGGTAATCCTAACGCTATCTTCACTATTTTCTAGCATAGCTATCTCGTGGCTTTGCGTGATTTGACGATTTTCTGCGGAAATCGGCGTTTTTGCAAGGGGGCTAATTGACCTGCCCCTGAACCGCCCCGGGATTGCCGGAGGCTATTTGGTTTAAGTTACGCTGCCATGGGTGTTTCGTCCAGCGTAGCATATTCAACGGCTTCAAACGAGCGCCAAGGACCGCGCCTGTGGATGACCTCGGCTTTGTAAAGGCCATTGATTGTCTCGGCCAAAGCGTTGTCATAGCTGTCACCAACGCTACCGGCCGATGGTTCTATCCCTGCCTCCGCCAAGCGTTCTGTATATTTGATTGATACATATTGGCTGCCACGGTCACTGTGGCGGACAAGGCCGAGCGGACAAGGCGCTGTCTTATCGCTGACTGTCGTGCGCACCGGTTTGCCGCGAATGACGCCTTGCAAACCCATATCGCGCATCAGCCGTTCCACAGTGCAGCGCGGGGCATCAAAGCCTTCGCGCTTCATCTGTCGCCACACCTTGCGGTATCCATAAACTCCGAAGTTCTCGGCAAATACACGCTTGATCCCTGGCTTCAAGACCAGGTCACGTTGTCCACGCACTGACAGTCGCGCCCGGTCTCTGCGCTTGGCAACGTGGTCATGATAAGTGGATGGGGCGATAGGCAGAACCCTGCACATCGGCTCGACCCCGTATGTTCCACGATGACCGTCAATAAAGGCGATCATCTCTTGAACGGGCGGTCGAACTCCGCCTGAGCAAAATATGCTGATGCTTTGCGCAATATCTCATTGGCTTGCCGAAGCTCCCGATTCTCACGTTCCAGTGCCTTCATACGCTCTGCTGTATCTGTTGGAATACCAGCGCACCTCCCGCTATCGACTTCTGCCTTCTTGACCCATTCATTGAGGGTCTGAGGCACACAGCCTGTCTTCCCGGATATCGAGACTGCCGTCGCCCAGCGGGATGAATAATCCCCTGAATGATCCAGCACCATCCGTACCGCGCGTTCCCGTACCTCAGGTGAAAATTTGTTCGTTGGCTTGTTCATAATGGCTCCTTCTACTCATGAGTTGGAGCCTCCGGCAATCCCGGGGCGGTTCATTTTTGTCTATACCAAGTGCACTTATGACAGATTTGTGTACAGCAACCGAATTCGAAACTCTGATCAGAGCATCATGATCATTGTAATGAAAATCATCAACCGAATTGATGTCAAAAGATTCCAAATCCTTTATCTTTATATTAAATTTGGAATTTCCTGAGACTACTACTGTTTGATGATCCCCGTCAAACTCCCCACCCTTGCCAGGTATAAAGTCCTTGAAATCGACAACGATCAAAACACCCACTCCGTTTGGAGAACCTGTATCCGCAGGGTTTCCTCTGGCTTGCGATTGTAGCGCGACCAATCGGCCTAACTCATCATTATTTGACGACCAAATTGCAGTGCTGAAGATTTGTGCCTGTGTTTGACTTGCATTGTACAAACGAAAATATGGAAGTACGTGTCGATACGCCGCGCGTACTTCCCAATATACTTGACCATCAGTTGTCACCTTGCGGTCAAAAACGCCAGCTTGGTTACTCATGCGCTTGTCCTCTCTTAACTCTGGCTTCCGCTATTTCTCGAATTCGTTTTCTGAGAAAAAGAGAAGACGTGTACAACAAGTTGCCGCCGACACACATCGGCTTCAATTCACGATTTGGGCAATAACGGTACATAAATCTGTAGAATGAGCGGCCACCCGATAGACATTCATATTGACTGAATCGGCTACTATGATCGGCCAGGATCATCATCTCAATAAAACTGTTTCCAGTTTCAACCTCTGTGCATTTCTGTTTGAGAATGCCGAGATCAATTAGTCCATCCCTATTTTTAAACTGATCGGGTGTGATCGATATATTGACTGGCGAAAAGCGATCTATTCCATATTTTTGATGGGCAATTTCACCCCAGCTAAAGGTGTTCCAAGATGCCGGATAGTTTCCTTCGATGATCTGGATCAGCCTTTTATCTGTATCCGACAAGCTTCCGCTTGAGGAAGCGATTTTATTTTCAACCATACAAGAAAAATAGAGTTTCGGATACTTTTCCGGCGATTCATCAGCCGGATAAAAAAGACGGCTATCTCCGTCCTTCCAAACATATTGTTTGCATTTTTCATGCGCTAGGTTCATCGAAAGCCAGTAGCGTTCGTTCACGGTCAACTGATCTTGGGAGTCGACGTTGCTCACTTGGCGACTGATCTCACCAGTTTCCTTCTGCAAAGCAGTGGCTGCGCATCCCGGCACAACCAACAATATCAAACTGAGATATAAAAAAGCAATTCGAAACACGACCCACCCCATTTAGCTTCCGACTTTCAGCCGAAGCGACAAAAACACCTCAGGCCCATTGACCCGAGCTAAGGTTGCGAAGCCCCCACCTATGATTGGCGGCTTTCTGAGGACTCGCGGATGCGACTTTCTTACCTTTACGAAAACCGGCCTCCAATTCAAGAACAAATTTCTGCTGTGAAATGTTTTTATATGAGCGATGTAAAAAATAATTAGCCGCTATTATCAAATTGCAAACTTGTTCACCGTTCTCGCCCTGCCTCATCAAGCGTTTTAGCGATTGGTGAGAGGAGATAATCAATGATGCGTCTTGTGCCGGTTTTGATTTCGGCTTGGACGGCCAGACCGGGACCGATGGGGGTACGCTGGCCGTTGACCATGAGATGACGCTGCTTCAGTTTGATCCGCGCATCATAGACAAGGCCCAGATTTTCATCCTGAATGGCATCGCGGCTGATATTATCCACCACGCCTTCAATTAAACCGTAATCAGTAAAGTTAAACGCCTCCAGTTTGACGCGTACAGGCTGCCCCAGTTTGATAAAGCCAATGTCGCGGTTAAGTATCTGCGCTTTCACCTGCATAGCTTCCCCATCAGGTACGATCACCATGATGGGTTCAGCAGGCTGTACTACGCCGCCTATGGTGGTAAGGGTAAGTTGCTGTACGGTCCCATCAACCGGCGAGCGAATTTGCTGGAACTCGCGGCGCTTGGCCGATTTTTGAAGCTCCGCCTCCGCCATGGCCGAGCGATCCATGGCCTCTGCCTTTTCCGTGACTGCGCCTCGACCAAAGCTCTGCCTGAGCCGTCTTATCTGTGCATCCAAATTTCGGATGGCGGCGCCAGCGCGCTCAGCATTGGCGCGCTGTATATCAATATTGCGTTCATGCTCGACCTTGACTTGTTCAATTTCGAGTAGACGCAGACGCGGGAAATAGCCTTTCTCATAAAGTTCGCGCCGTCCCTCCAATTGCTGCTCTAGCAAAGGAAGTGTTTGTGTAAGTTTCGCAATCTCGGCATTAGCCGCAGAGAGCTCTGCGCGGCGCTCAGCTCTTTGTTGGTTGAGACTGGCCTTCTCTGCTTCATATTCAGCAATTGCCGTTTGCACATATTGGGCCTGCGTTGCAGACACATTGGCGGGAGTTCCGGGAGGCGCTCTGAAACCTGCGCCTCCTCCCTTCAAATGTGCAAGCAGCGCATCATTGCGCGCAGCAACTATTTCGGCCGACAAAAGCTGCTGTGCGCTTTGCGTTTCATCAGCGGTAGAGATAGTAGGATCGAGCTCCACAAGCAGTTGCCCCTTTTTGACCTTTTCACCATTGCGCACATGGATCGCGCGGATTGATCCGATCTCTATGGGCTGGAGCACTTTCGTGCTGGCCGAGGGCACGACTTTTCCGGTCGCGGTTGCAACCACATCAACCCGTCCGACAAATGACCAGAGCAGAGCAACTGCAAAAAGGGTGCATAGGATGATGAGCAGGTAGCGCAGGCCAGGGCTGGGCGGCTTTTCCATAATTTCCAGAGCAGCAGGCAGAAATTCATGGTCGCTTTTGGGCTTGAAGGCATCGTCGCGTGCATTCTGGTCTGCCCAGGCAGCGCGAAATATCATCCAGTGTTTTGAAAAGGCAGGAAACCGCCGTGTGAACCGGCCTTCCTGCTTTGGTGTTTCCTCGTCAGCGGTAACCGGCTTTGTCTCCTGCACATTCATTGTGCTGGCTCCACCTGCTCTTCAAGACCCATCTGTTTTGCATAGAGCTTGGCATAGCGCCCGCCAGCGCGCAGGAGCTCTTCATGTTTGCCGACTTCCGTGATTGCACCTTCTTCGACCGTTACAATCCGATCACATTGCCGAACAGCGGACAGACGGTGGGCAATGATAATCACCGTGCGTCCTTTGGCTATATGGGACAGGTTGTTCTGGATAATTTCTTCGCTTTCAGCATCCAATGCGGATGTAGCTTCGTCGAGTATCAATATACGCGGATTGCCAACCAGAGCGCGGGCAATGGCCAAACGCTGTCGTTGACCGCCGGAAAGATTGCCGCCGCGTTCCTCAATAACAGTGTCATAGCCATGGGGGAGTTCCAAAATAAACTCATGTGCTCCGGCAAGTGTCGCCGCGCCGATGACAGACTCCATCGGCAAAGTAGGGTCGGCCAGAGCGATATTTTCCCGGACAGAACGGTTAAAGAGAATATTCTCCTGCAAGACCACACCGATCTGGCGGCGTAGCCATGCCGGATCGACCAGGGCCAAATCGGTGCCATCGACCAGAACCCTACCCTGTTCGGGAACATAAAGCCGCTGGACCAATTTGGTTAGCGTCGGCTTACCTGAACCTGAAGGACCGACGATACCCAGCATCTCACCCGGTGCAATGTCAAGACTGACACCGCGCAAGGCTTCCGGCGCATCGGGACGATAGCGAAACCTGACAGAATCAAATTCTATCTCGCCCTTGATGGGCGGCAAGCTTGCCCTGTTTGGATTATGTTCCGGCTCAGCAGGTGCATTCAATATGTCGCCCAAGCGATCCACCGATATCCGCACTTGCTGAAAATCCTGCCATAATTGTGAGAGCCGCAATATGGGCTGCGCTACCCTTCCAGCAAGCATGTTGAAGGCTACCAGTGAGCCGACGGTAAAAGTGCCTGCAATCACTGCTTTGGCACCAAAGAATAGAATCGCAACAGTGGTAAGCTTGGAAACAGCCTGAATAAGATGACTGCCCCAGTTGGAAAGGATGGCGACCTTGAAGCCCGTCTGTGTGTAACCGGAGAAGAGCTTCTCCCATTTATCGCGCATCTGCGGCTCCACAGCCATGGATTTGAGCGTGCCTATGCCTGTAACTGTCTCGACAAGAAACGCCTGATTTTCTGCGCCCCGGCGGAATTTTTCATCGAGGCGGGCGCGAAGTGGGGGCGTGATAAATATGGAGATCAGCACATAAATCGGGATTGTCAGCGCGACGATCAATGTCAGGAACGATGAATAAATATACATCACCACAAAGAAAACGATGGTGAAGAACAGATCAATCACCACCGTCACCGCATTGCTGGTTAGAAATTCGCGTATGTTTTCAAGTTCCCGCACACGCGCAACGCTATCGCCAACACGCCGCGCCTCAAAATAGCTGACCGGCAGATTGACCAGGTGACGAAACATATTTGCCGACAGCTCTGCATCCACCCTATTTGTGGTATGGGCAAAAAGCCAATTGCGCAGCGCCGACAATATCGTTTCCCATACGAGCACCACTGCCAGACCAAATGCAAGCACCTCCAATGTGGTAAGCGACTGGTGCACGAGCACCTTGTCGATGACGAGCTGAAAGAAAATCGGAGAGGCCAGCGCCATAAGCTGCAGAAAGAAGCTGCCCAGCAAAACGTCCCGTAGTGATTTGCGATATTTAACGAGCGCCGGAATGAACCAGCTAATATCAAAGGGCCGCTTCTCACCGCTAATTTTCTCACGAGACGTCAGCAGAAGCAGACAACCTTTGTCGCCGTTTAGAACAAATAGCGTTTCAAATTCATCCGATGACAAAACGATAGGGCGTTCATCCGCTGGGCGTTGAATCAGAAAACGGGAATTAAGGCTGTCCTCTTCAATCTTGAGGAGGATAAATGCGCCGCCGTCATTCTCCCGGACTATGGCCGGTAAAGGCAGCTTTGATAGCTCTGCAAGTCGCGTGTCTTTGAGCCTAGCGATTAACCCCAGCTTTTTAGCAATCCGTGACACGTCCTCAAGGCTATAGGGATCATCACCCTTGCCGCGGTCATGGTGAATCTGACCTGCATCCGCCGCAACGCCCAAGAACTTTGCAAGCAGGACAAAACAGGAAAGCGCGGGGTCACTTACCGTGCCAACACCGGATATGCGACCAGTTTCTTGCTCCATATCTGGAGAAGAATTGTTCAATTAAACCCCCTATTTGGGCTATGATATCACCAAGGTGCGACCTTATGGTTATTGGTGGCCGAAGTAATCAGGTGGGTGAGATAGAGCAAGTAAATTATTGAGGCCTCAACGACAGCATCGTGGGGTATTTCACAGCCCAACAGCATTATTTGGATGAAGGTTTCTTGCGTTTGCTTTATGAAAGAAGGTTCATTTGTCATCGGGTACAGATGTTCAGACGCACTTACCCCAGCATCCTCTCAATCACGGCGCCGATCTGCTCCGCTGCCTCCAGCACATGATCATCATCCAAATGAGCATAGCGCGCAGTTGATTTGACGCTGGCATGGCCAAGCAGCCGGCCAATCATCGGCAGCGTCTCCTTGTTCATTGCAGCGTGACTCGCAAAAGTGTGCCTGAGATCATGGATACGCAGGCCGATCGAAGCGGCAAGCGATCCTGATACACGCGTTGCGGCATCGGCAACAAACTCGTCGGACAGATGGGCATATTTGGCCGTAGTCTCGGGCAGCACATGGCCAAGCAGCTTGCCAATTGTGGCGAGCGCGACATTGTTCATAATTCCGGTTGAAGCAAAACTATGGCGAAGGTCATGCAAGCGCACATCAGGTAGTGCGCAGCGGCGGCGGAACTTAAACCACCAGTTGTCAATATTGACCGGCTTCCCTTTGCTTCGGCTTGGAAAGACGAATGGACAACCCTCTTGCCGCTCGATATCTTCGAGGATCGCAAGCGCCTGGCTGCCCAGCCAAATGATCTTCGCTCCGGTTTTGCTATCGGGAAGTACAAGGCGTGGCGGCTTGATCCAGTCCCACTGGAGCTTTTCAATCTCGCTGCGCCGGGCGCCTGTGTAGAGAAGCAGGCGAATGACCGCCACCTGCTGCGGGTACTCAGCTTCTTCAGCACGAAGTTCTCGGCCAATTCGGGCATATTCTTGCCTGGTAAGATAGCGCTCCATTGGGCGGCGCTTGTAGCGCGGCATTCCCCGGCAGGGATTCGAGCCCTTACGCCGCATTTTGAGCGCTTCGGCATATTTGAGCAGCGCCGCAAGCACAGGCAAAGCGCGGTTGAACTGGGCTTCCTTCTCTCCTGCGCATTCGTCCCGCCAGCGCACAACATCGGCTTTGGTAACCTCAGCAACAAGAATGTCTCCGAAATGCTCGGCAAGATTAATCCGCCAAGCATTTGCATTGCGTTTTGCGGTTGAGCGTTTCCAAACCCTCGAGAGGTCGTCAAAGTGAGTAGCAACAAAATCGTTCATGGTTGGTGTCGATTTGACCACGACACGTTTGGGCAGTCCGTCCAGCGCAGCTTCAGCCAGAAGTTGCCGCGCTTTGGACCGCGCCCGCGCCGCATTAATGTCGGTAGTCCTACCTAGCGTAATCCGGCGATGCTTTCCGCGATGCCGCAGCCGCACGAACCAGAAATAGTTGCCGCTTGGGCGAACCCTTAATCCGAAGCCTGCGAGCTCTGTATCCCATATGCAATACTCGCTCGTTTTGAGTGGCAGTTTACGGCGCGCGAAATTGCCGTCCAGAAAGGCCCTGCGACCCGGTTTACGCGAAATAGGGACCATATGGCCATCACTCTTACCCGAACTGCTACCCAAAGTCTCTGAATTCTGCACTTTTGTGGGGACCAGGCAGCCATCGGCAGCTACCGATCTGCAAAGTACAGCGTTGAATGCACGCACTGATTCTATTGAACTTTTTCCCATAATGGTGCGGTATGCCGCGTATGGTCTGCAACAGCTTAAAATAGACAGGCATCACACCCCAGAAAAAGCATGTGAGCAACGCTTACATGATGCCAATGCGGCTAAGGGGTGACTGCGCGTTCATGTCGTGCGACTAGTCTTAGGACCGGTCGCTGGCAATCAAGATTTGCTTTGTCCCTGAAAAGCGGAGCGCGAAGGCCTGCTTAAATTAGGCCGCCGCCCATCCAGAGGCGCAGGGCACAAATACCCATCACGATCAGACAGAATTTCATACCGCTACTCTTGGACGAGATCAGTCCGAACAACACGCCGATTCCCGCCAGTGCGATAATGAACCAGTTGGTCCAGCCGAGCAGCAGGATAAAACCGATAATGGCAAGTACGAGGGCCAGCAGCCCGATGAAAATGGAAATAATATTGAACATAACTGTATTATAGGGATAACTCACCAAAATTGCAAGTGATTGTGCTTTAAAAATCGGGAGTTATGGTATGGTGTATAGGAGAAAACCAATGGCCGAAGATAACTACCTCGACCCCACGCGAGAGAGTTTTGATGCATTTAAGGCGCTGCCCCGTGATGCGCCCATCAATATGCTCAACCTGCTGCGCTTTCATGAACAGGCTCAATATCCTGATGGTCATCCAAATGCGGACAAGGCCTGGAGCGGGGCACGTGCCTACGAAGAATATGGCAAGACCAGCGGGCCAGTATTTTCGCGCGTTGGCGGTACAATCATTTGGCGTGGGCAAATGGAATCCATGCTGATCGGGCCTCAGGACAAATTCTGGGAAGTGTCCTTCATTGCTCACTATCCGAATAGCAGCGCGTTCATGGAGATGGTAACAGATGCAGAATATAAGAAAGCGGTGGTCAACCGGCAGGCAGCTGTATTGACATCTCGCCTCATTCGATTTGGTGAATTGGACGGGCCGGATACGTTTGGATAAATCCCAAAACGGGACAAATCGTTAACGGAAACATACCGGATTAACCCTGTTTTCTAACGGATTGTTAAGCCTTTTGAGTGCAATGAATGTCCAAATTCAGGAGCATTTTGCATGTCACAGATTACCCGTTCGCTTTTGCTGCCCATTGCAGCTTTTGCGCTGCCACTATCGGAACCAATGAAGATAATGAAGAGCAGCTGGCTGAGCTGGATGAAAATCTGACAGATCCAACGTCTGATCCGGCGATGAATGATGCTCTGGAAGATGCAATCCTGGTGGATCCCGATCTGACCGGTCAGGCGAACAATAACGCCATTCGCGGCGCCAATGGTGCTATTGATGGCTCCATACCTCCCGGCGCCAGCTATGCCGGTACAGCCGTAGGCGGCAAGGCTGCGGTCAATGCGCAGTTTAAAGGCAAGATGTTGAGCGCACCAGAACCCCGGATTATGACGTCCGATGATGAATGTACGTCTTGCGATGGCAGCCAAGGCATGACGTTGGGTGCGAAGGCGGAAAGCCAATATGCAAAGCGCGGCAAAGGCACTTGCGATGCGAAGCTCAGCTATGACATGGGTTGGGCCAATCGCATGCCACCGGAATTCCCACTCTATCCCAAAGCGAATTTGAAGGAAGCGGCGGGCGTTGAAGGAGGCCTTTGCGATCTTCGCGTTGTCAGCTTTACGACCGCTTCCTCGATGAAGGCTGTCGTTGACTATTACTATACCCATGCCAAACGCGGCGGTTACAGTGCAGAATATCTGCTGCGTGGCGGCGAGCATGTGCTCGGCGGAACGCGCAGCAATGATGATGGCGCATTTGTCATCACGCTCAACAAACGGGGAGTTATTGTCAAAAGTAGTGTCTGGCAAGTTAGTCATGCGGCTGGCATGTCGTCCTTGTTCACCTCGCTTCCATCTTTAGACTTCACGCCTTCAATCACCTTCGCCAGGTGTCTGAAGCCTCTCAATTTGCGCCAGGAATCTTCTGCGCATAATCCCATCTTGCAGGCCATCGTCAACATCGTATTGCGCGTGACACAACCTTTGGCTTGGCGTGTTCCATGCCGGATCGTCGCAAAACTCGACTCAATGACATTGGTTGTCCTGATACGGGTCCAGTGTTCCGCTGGAAAGTCATGAAATGCCAGCAACGCGTCACGGTCTTTCGATAAGCATTCCACCGCCTCGGGGTACTTTGCACCGAAACGTTCCTCAAAATTATCGAACGCCTTTGCTGCATCAGCTCGATCTTCTGCCATCCGGATATCATGCAGACCCTGCTTCGCTTTCTCCTGGACAGACTTCGGCAGATAGTTCAGCACATTGCCGGTCTTGTGCATCCAGCAACGTTGAACGCCCGTCTCCGGATACACTTCCTCCACTGCGGCCCGGAAGCCCGGGGCGCCGTCTCCAATTGCCAACTTCGGGGGTTGGTCCAGACCCCGTTGTTTCAGAGACAGCAACACCTCACGCCAGCTCTGTTTTGACTGCCTGACACCATCTTCGATTGCCAGGAAGTGCTTGTGACCCCGGCTGTTCACGCCGATGATAACCAGGCAGCACAATCGGCCATCGTCGCCTCTGAGACCACTGTAGATGCCATCAGCCCGGATACGGACCCATTCATCAGACACCGCTCGAGTACACCATTGCTTGTATTCAGCTTCCCATTGCCGCTTCAAACGCCCCGCGACATTGGCCGGCAGCCCTTTAGCCTCGGGGCCGGCAATAGCTTCCGGTGCGCTCTGCATCTGGCCACTCGAAACACCCTTCAAATAAAGCCAGGGGTTCGCCGCGTCCAGCGTCGCCGTTCGCCGGATGCAGGGCGGTACAACCAGAGATTGAAAACATTCCGGCGTACCTTCACGGCTACGGATCTTCGGCACCTCGACGCTGACCTTGCCAACCCCTGTAATCACCTCTCGTTCGCGATGATGGCCACTGCGGACAACGCGCTGTCGTCCGTCAGCCGTTTTGTGACCATCAAACTTTGTCATCAACTCATCCGGCTCTGCCTGGACCGCTTCGGCGATTAACTGCTTCGCACCCGGTCTGAGTAGTTCTGTCAGTGGTTCAATTCCCTCCGGTCTACCCGGATCAATCACAGTATCTTTTGCCATGTGTGGCGGGCTCCTCTTGCTACTTTCGATTTCCAGACAAAAACGATTTCAGCAAGGCACGCCCCATACTTCAAATTCTTCCAGACACCAGATCCGGTTATAACTCCAATCTTTTCTTCATCCGCCTTAGCTCCCGCCTTGATCTCATAGATTGACAACAATCTTCCATAACAACCGTTGCACAACCTCTTATCCCAGTCTCCAAGATAAACTGTAATCAGCTTTGACTTTTTCGAACTCCCACATCGAACGCAGTGGCTTCCTTGAACCGAAACTGTTGAAGTGGCCCACGGGCCGGATATGTCTTGGTAGCAGTTGAGGGTACGGACTGCATGTCTCACCATCGTGTTTAGCCGACATTCTCCAAGTGGCATACCGTTGAAGGAGAAATAGCTGGTTTTGGCCGGTCGATCAAGTGTTTTCCGCCCTGTGCGTTGCAGGGGGTTGCGAAAGCGCCCAGAGTTGGGCGGATTGGGCCGAAAGTCCGCAGCATCCCGCGCTGGCGGCGACGTTTTTCAGCGCAGCGGGCAGACTTGTCCTGCCACTTTTGTTCAGTTCGGGTATGGATAGCTGTCATGTGCATATCGGTGGTGCTCGAAGACGGCGGATGGCGGCGAGGATGGCGCGCACCATTGGGCCAGTGACGGCCACCTCGGCCAGTTGGAAGGTGATGGCGCGGGCGTGACGCACGACACGCGCCCCGATCTTGATCAGCTTCAGTTGCAGGCTGGTCAGTGACCAGTCCGCCATGGCCTCGGGCAGCTCGATACAGCGCAAGAAGGCCGCGAGGTTGTATGCCAGGGCGTGCAGTTGCAACCGCACCTCGTTGTCGCGGAACTTCCTGCATGACAGCCGTGTCCAGCGAAAGGCGTATTTGCCCTCCTTGATGTGCTGCTCGGCGGTTCCGCGCTGATTATAGAACCGCACGACCCAGTCCGGCTCCATCGGCAAGTTGGTGACGATAAAGCCAACACGCGGGAACAGCTCACCCGGGTGCCACTCGATTTTGGCGATGACGCGGCGCGGCTGGTCCCATGACGCGGCCTGATAGTGGAAATCCTCAAAGAACCGCTTCACCTTGGTCTGCGAAGGCCGCCCCACGGGCCGCGTCAGCCGATGTACGATCTTCTCGCGCAGGACGTTGTTGGCGGGCAGCCGGATGGCGTAGAAATAGCCTGTCTCTTCCAGCCGCGCATAGATTGCGGGGTTCGCGTAGGCGGCGTCTGCCCGAAAGAACCGCCCGCCAAGGTTGCGGCCCGCATAGCGGGCGATCACCGGATCGAGGACATCCCGCCAGCCATCAGCGCTGTGGACGTTGCCATGGCGCAGGGTGCAGCGCTCCAGCATGCCGAGCTGGTTGAACAGAAAGTTGGGGTGGTAGCAGGTGCAGTCGAAATGCCCGTTCCAAGCGGAACCTTCCTGATCGCCGTGGGTTGGGCTGACCGAGCTGTCCATGTCCAGCACGATGAACTTCAGGCCGTTGCGGTCATGAAACCGGTCGATCCATTGCCCGTTTAGGTCGGCCAGCGCTTCCCGGTTCTCGGCCAAGGCCAGTGTCGCGGTCTCAAACCGCACCATCTGCGAGGCCGAGGCCGCCTGGGCGTCTACAGCCCGACCTCCGACAACTTGGCGCATGACCGGATCGAGCGCCAAGCGCTCGGCGTCGTTGACATCCTCGTATCCGGCCAGTCGTCCGAACACCGATTGCCGGAACAACCCGTCAAGCCGATGGAGCGTGTTCTTCCCGGCGCGGCTGTCTCGCAGCGCCGCCGTGGCCAGATCAGACAGTCCGAGCGCGTCATCGAGCTCGCGCATCACCAGCAAACCGCCGTCCGAACTGATCTGCGCGCCCCGAAACTCCAGCCGCACACGGCGGTCGAAATCGACCCGACCACCCCGATCCAAATTCGCACCCTCTGGGTGATCCATGAAACACGCCCTTCGAAGCCAGCAACACTATGATTCATATAGGAAATAATGAGTACAGGACAGCGAAATCAAAAATCTACTTGGGGAATGAGGGATGAAATAATTTGCCGTTATCATCAGCCCTTTCTATCAGGGCAGCATGACCGACAAGCTTATCATTACAATGGCGCAGCTTAGTCAAAGCGTGGGCGATTTGCGCGGCAATGCCGATGCGATGATCGCAGCGCATGGCGCGAAGCCCGATAGCGACCTCATTGTCTTTCCGGAACTGCAACTAATTGGCTACCCGCCAGAGGATCTGGTTCTGAAACCCGCTGTCTGGGAGCGGGCGGAGGCGGAGCTCAACCGGCTGGCTGCGGCGACTGCGGGGCCGGGGCCGGCGATGCTGGTTGGCTCCATCTTCCGCGAGGATGACAAGCTCTATAATGGCATTGCCTTGCTCGAAGACGGCCATATTCGCGATATCCGCTACAAGGTGGAACTGCCTAACTACGGGACGTTCGACGAAAAGCGCCTGTTCGAAAGTGGACCCTTGCCTGAGCCGATAGATTTTCATGGCTGCAAGATTGGCTTGCCCATCTGCGAAGATATTTGGTTCCCAACCGTCTGCGAGCACCTAGCGGGGCAGGCCGCAGACCTGTTTATCGCCATCCACGGCAGCCCCTATGAGATTGAGAAAGACGATAAACGGCTCGGACAGGTTGCTGCAAAACGAGTGGAAGAGACCGGCGTTCCGCTAATTTTTCTCAACCGTGTTGGCGGCCAGGATGAGGTGGTGTTTGATGGCTGCTCGTTCGTGCTCAATGCCGATGGAGAACCGGCACATCGCCTGCCCGACTGGACCGAACATATTCGTGATACCGTGTGGACGTGCGGCAATGATGACTGGACCTGCGAATCTGGTACAATTGAAACCTGGGATCACCATCCTGCCGATATTTACAATGCGATGATTGTCGGTCTGCGTGACTATGTGAATGCCAATCATTTTCCTGGAGTTGTACTCGGTCTGTCAGGCGGAATCGACAGCGCACTTTCGGCGGCGGTGGCGGTGGATGCTTTAGGCGCGGACCGCGTCTGGTGCGTGATGATGCCTTCCCGCTTTACGTCGCAGGAAAGCCTCGATGATGCAGAAGGCTGTGCAAATTTGCTGGGCACAAAGCTGGACACTATTCCGATAATGCCGACAATCGAGGGTTTTGATGCAATGCTTGAGGATAGTTTCTCCGACAGCAATGTCGACATCACCGAGGAGAATATTCAATCGCGAATCCGCGGGGTAACGCTGATGGCGCTGAGCAACAAGTTCGGTCATATGCTGCTTACAACTGGCAACAAGAGCGAGATGAGTGTTGGTTACGCGACTATCTATGGCGATATGGCGGGTGGTTACTCGGTGCTCAAAGATGCTTACAAGCTGACCTGCTTCAAGCTGTCCGAATGGCGCAACCGAAACAAGCCTTCCTTGGGTCTGGGCCCTGATGGACCGGTTATGCCAGATAGTGTCATCACCAAACCGCCCTCTGCTGAGCTACGCGAAGATCAGAAGGATAGTGACAGCCTGCCGGATTATGAAATTCTGGACCCACTGCTCCATGGCCTGATTGAGGAAGAATTATCGGTCAGTGATCTGGTTGGGCGTGGTTTTGATCGGGAAACCGTGATCCGGATTGAGCGCTTGTTATACATTGCAGAATATAAAAGGCGGCAGGCACCTCCGGGGGTAAAACTCGGAACCCGAAATTTTGGTCGTGACCGGCGTTATCCTATTACCAATGCGTTCAGAACCGTCTAAGGGCGCACCATTATGACCATCAAAACACGTTTCGCTCCGTCGCCAACAGGTTATCTGCATGTTGGCAATATCCGTACGGCACTCCACAACTGGATGTTTGCCAAGAAGCTGGGCGGTAGGTTTTTGCTGCGGCTGGACGATACCGATGCCGAGCGTTCGAAAGAAGAATATGTAGAGGCGATACGTGCGGACCTGAATTGGCTTGGCTTGTCGCCGGATGAAGAGGCGCGGCAGTCGGATCGATTTGATCGCTATGAAGCGAAGTTTGAGGATCTGAAGTCGGTTGGCCGCGTTTACCCGGCATATGAAACTTCGGAAGAATTGGAACTGCGCCGCAAAATTCTTCTCGGCCAGGGCAAGCCGCCTATCTATGAGCGCACGGCGCCACAGCTGACCGAAGAACAAATCGGCGCCTTTGAAACGGAGGGCCGCAAACCACATTGGCGCTTCAAGCTCGATCACGAAAAGCCCATCGAATGGACCGACCTGATCCGCGGCGACCAGCATTTTGATCCTGCCTTGCTATCCGATCCGGTGATCCGGCGGGAAGATGGCAACTGGCTATATATGCTCCCTTCAACGATCGATGATATTGACATGGGCATCACCCATGTAGTCCGCGGCGAGGACCATGTTGCAAATACGGCAGTGCAGATTCAGATGTTTCAGGCCTTCGGTGCTGTTACGCCAGAATTTGCACATGAAGCTCTATTGGTGGGCACGGAAGGCAAGCTTTCCAAGCGGCTTGGATCGCTCGGTGTTAACGGGTTTCGCGAACGTCATATTGAGCCGCAATCGATTGTTGCTCTGTTGGCGCGGATTGGAACCAGTGATCCAGTCGAACCCATTATAGATGTGCAAGAACTGATCGAAACATTTGATTTCAACCGCTTTGGGCGTGCACCCGCCCGTTTTGATGATGACGAACTGGCACAGCTTAACCAGAAGATTTTGCATCAACTCGAATATAACGCGGTTCAGAATCGCTTACCCGAAGCCATGGCCAGCGATGCCTGGGAAGTCATTCGCCCAAATTTGCATGATATGGGTGAAGTGGAGCGTTGGTGGAAAGTGGTGACGGGTCCAATTGAATCGCCGGAGATATCTGCTGAAGATTGTGATTTTATATCGACTGCCAAGTCGATGCTAGAAGAAATGGAATGGTCAGACGGTATCTGGAAAGAATGGACCAGTGCGTTGAAAGTCGTGACGGATCGCAAAGGAAAAGCGCTGTTCATGCCATTGCGTCAGGCGCTTACCGGATTGGATCATGGCCCCGATATGAACGCCATGCTTCCACTTATCGGCAGCGATCAAGTGTTTTCGCGACTTGAAAAGGCCGGTAGCTAGACCCCTCGTTTTTCGATCCGTTGCGCCCAAACTCTGGCTACCAAACTTGACTTTTATATGATATAGAATATCATTACATCCTGACGGTGCAGAAACACGGTCAAAATAAACGGACTGCTCCGTCATCTTTGTGGTCAAGATGAGAGGATATAATATGAGCTACGTTTCAACTTATGACAAACGAACGCCTAAACCAAAGGGCATTGCACTGGCCTTTGGGGTTCACGCGGTGGTTATCGGTGTGGTGATAGCCATGCCGGGGATTGAAATCATCGCGACTGAACGCGGCGAAATAGAGGCAATTCAGCTGACTAAACCGGAGCCACTGAAGGAAAAAATTGAGGAACAGAAACAGGAGAATCCGGTTCCGCAGGAACAGCGGATCAGGCTTCCAGTTCCTCCAATTGGAGACTTGCCGAAAGCGCCGGAAGTCGAAATCACAAATTTTGCAAACGCCGGTGAAATTGCTCTTGGCGGCGGCGGGGAAGACATGAAAATTCCCGTTGAGCCTCTGGAAGCAATCGAACCGACACCCGATCCGATCATCGTTGAAGCAAAACTGAATCCGCGCTTTGCCAGGCAATTTCAGCCTAGGCTCAGGACCTGTTAAATTGCTTGCATGATGATGGAATGACTGATTCAACGGCGACACACAAGGAGGTGTTGACAAGGAGGTGTTGACGATGAGTGATCTATATATGTTGAGCAAGACGCAGATGCGCCGGATAGAGCCATATTTTCCGTTATCACACGGCGTTCCAGGGGTTGATGACCGGCGTGTACTCTCGGGGATTATCTTTGTGATCCGTAATGGCTTGCGCTGGCGCGATGCGTCTGCTGCTTACGGGCCGCACAAGACGATCTACAATCGCTTTACCCGCTGGAGCAAGCTGGGGGTGTTCAACAAGATATTCGCTGCCCTTGCAGCCACCAGTGACGCCGATGAATGCTTGATGATCGACGCTACCCATCTCAAAGCACACCGGACTTCTGCCAGCCTTTTAAAAAAGGGGCTTTACCCAGACGTATTGGTCGTACCAAAGGCGGCTTGAACGCAAAGCTCCACGCGGTGTGCGATGGTAATGGCAGACCGTTGATCTTGTGCCTGAGCGAGGGCCAGATGAGCGACCATATCGGCGCAAAACTCACATATCCGGCGCTTCCTGACCATGCTGCCCACATGATCGGGGACAAAGGATATGACAGTGATGAGTATCGCGCGGCCCTCAAAGTCAAAGGTATCGCCCCGTGCATCCCGCCCCGAAAGGGAAGAATATTACCCGCCAGCTTCGATAAAAACCTCTACCGACAGCGGCACAAAATCGAGAATATGTTCGGCAAACTCAAAGACTGGAGGCGTGTACACACACGCTATGACAGGTGCGCCCACACCTTCATGTCAGCTATCTCTATAGCCGCTACAGTGATCTTCTGGCTCAATTAATATGTCCTGAGCCTGGCTTACTGGCTTTATTGCCCGTTTGCCTGATTGCACTAGCGACGCCTGCATCAGCGCATCAGGAAACTGCCAAATCCTCAGCAGATGCGAAGGAAATCCTCGTAATCGGCCAAAAAAAACAAATGGCCGAATTTCAAAAACTGATCGTAGACCATTTCAATGTTTCCGGTGGCGGTAGATATAATGGCCAATATGCGCGTTTTGCCCGATCCATATGTCCGTCGGTTTCCGGCCTGTCCGAAAAACAGGGTACAGCCATTCGGGAGCAGATGCGCGAAGTAGCGAGAATGTCCGGCATCCCTGTGGCGGCTGAAGATTGCAGACCCAATATGTTCGTAGTAGTGGTCAAGGATGGTGCGGCGGAGATCAAACAACTGCGCCGCAAGAAGGCTAGGCTATTTAACTCTCTCCTATCGGGAGCGCGACAAAATCCAGGATAGTGGCGGCCCGGTTTATAGTTGGAAAGCCACTGAAACCATGGCCAGCGATTACCGGCACAACGCCAGAGCGGGTAGTATCAACTTGCCAGCTGGCGAAAATGGATCCGGCCTTGGTGCTGCGCTTGGCGGTGCATCAGGCCAAGGTCAACGCACCTAGGTGAAGTCAAAGATCAAGAGATCCACAATGGAAGGCATCGCCTATTCCTATCTGTTGATTGATATTGATGCACTGAAGGGAATCTCTGCCGCCCAACTCGCAGATTATGCAGCTATTATGTCATTGATCAACATCGATTTTAGCAGCGAAACAGCAGTGCCGTCAGGCTCGATGTTGTCGCTCTTTTCCGATTTCGAAGATGATGCCCTGAGGCCGACCTCGCTAAGCGGAGGTGATCTGTTATTGCTGCGCGGGCTCTACAAAGTCCCTGCCAATGTGAGAGCGCCAATGCAACGTTCCGCGATGATTCATACCATGCGTGAAGGATTGAAAAATCCGGAGAAAGTAGACCGTTAGGGCCGGTTTCGTTAAACACTATCCCGCTGCCGCAACGATCTTCGCCCAGGCCACTTCGTCGATAACTTCAATCCCCAATTCTGTCGCCTTTTTCATTTTGGATCCTGCTCCGGGTCCAGCAACAAGCAAATCGGTTTTGGCGCTGACCGAGCCTGATGCCTTGGCTCCCAAAGCCTCAGCTTGCGCCTTGGCTTCATCGCGGCTCATGGTTTCGAGTTTACCTGTAAAAACGATAGTTTTTCCGGCCACCGCGCTATCGCGGGTTTCGACGATATAGTCTGGCGGAGAAACTTCACTGAGCAGGTCTTCCCAGACCTCAATGTTATGAGGTTCGTGGAAAAAGTCGCCAAGCGCCTGCACCACCGTCGGGCCAATGCCATCGATAGCGGTGAGCTCTTCCTGGATCGCGTCATCCTCGCGCGCAGCTTTGCCGATTTCAGCCAGCTTTTCGAGCGTCACAAATTCCTTGAGCAAATCGCGCGCTGTGACCGCACCGATATGCCTAACTCCTAGTCCGAATAACAAACGCGCAGCGTCAAAATCGCGTTTCTTCTCCACAGCTTCCAACAGATTATCCACAGACTTTTCCTGCCAACCTTCACGGGCGAGAATAGCTTCGCGATGCTGGTACAGGCAGAATATATCGGCGGGGCTTTCAATGAGACCGGCATCGATAAATTCAGCGATGCTCTTTTCACCCAGACCGTCAATGTCGAGTGCGCCGCGCGATACAAAATGAACTAGCCGCTGGAACCGCTGCGCCGGACAAATCAGGCCCCCTGTACAACGGACATCGACCTCGCCTTCTTCCGCCACCGCTTCGCTATCGCATTCGGGACAACGCTCCGGGAATTGATAAGGTTCGCGCTTTTCATCACGGGTCAGATTTTCAACCACTTGCGGGATGACATCCCCTGCCCTCTGGATCACCATGCGATCGCCGGGACGCACGCCGAGGCGCGCGATTTCATCGCGGTTATGTAGCGAGACATTGGACACGACCACACCGCCCACAGTAACGGGTTTGAGCCGACCAACGGGGGTTAGTTTGCCCGTACGCCCAACCTGAATATCAATCGCTTCCAGCGTCGTCTGTGCCTGTTCCGCCGGAAATTTATGCGCCAGCGCCCAGCGCGGGGCCTTGGCGACAAAGCCCAGCCGCTGCTGCCAATCGAGCCGATCAACTTTGTAGACGACGCCGTCAATATCATAAGGAAGGTCGGCCCGTTCAGCTTCTATATGACGGTAATGGGCGAGAATTTCTTCCAGCGTCTCAAATCGCTTCACCAGTGGTGACACCGGCACACCCCAGCTTTCAATAGCTTTTGCCACCTCGTAAGAAGAATCACCAGGCAATTCACTATGCACACCCCAACCATGTGCCCAGAATTTTAGTGGCCGCTTGGAAGTGATATTGGCATCCTTCTGGCGAAGCGAACCAGCAGCAGCGTTGCGGGGATTAGCGAATTGCCGGATTTTCTCGGGATCGAAATCAAGGCCTTTGGCTTTCGCATCGACTTCGCCTTCTTCCATCAGACGCTCGTTCAGACCGTCAAAATCGGCTTTGGACATATACACCTCTCCACGAATTTCGAAGAGGTTGGGAACATCTCCGAAAAGCATATCCGGAATATCTTCGATCATCCGCACATTGGCGGTGACATCCTCGCCAACCTGCCCGTCTCCGCGCGTCGCAGCGAGGATCAGTTCGCCTTTTTCGTATCGCAGCGCGCAGGACAGGCCATCAATCTTGTCCTCAGCCGTCACCGCGACAGGAGCATCCTCATCCAAATTCAAAAACCGCCGCACCCGTGCCAACCAGTCGGCAATATCTTCGTCCGAGAAGCCATTGTCGAGGCTATACATGCGCTGCTCATGCGTAACTTTGGAAAGCGGAGACGCCGCCACCGCCGCGCCAACCAGCCTGTTCGGACTATCCTCTCGCACCAGATGCGGAAACGCCTCCTCCAGCGCATTATTGCGATTGACCAGCGCATCGTAATCGGCATCGGAGATTTCCGGCGAATCCTCGGCATGATAGAGCTTGTTGTGTTTCGCGATATCGCGAGCAAGTCGCATCAGTTCGTTGGCGGCTTCTGCTTCTGAGAGGTCGTTATTTGACATAACTCACTTTACCAATTGCCCATCAATCATCCACATATAAAAACGATTTCGCGCATCTTGAGTTTTTTCGGTGATGCAAAGGACAAACTTGAGCGCTATGACAATGTCTGAACCGCCCCGGGATTGCCGGAGGCTATTTGGTTTAAGTTACGCTGCCAAGGGTGTTTCGTCCAGCGTAGCATGATAGTTTTTCTCAGCTTGTGCTGGCGGGATGTTTCCGGCTGGTTCAAGCAGCCTTTTATTGTTGAACCAGCCGACCCATTCCAGCGTAGCATATTCAACGGCTTCAAACGAGCGCCAAGGACCGCGCCTGTGGATGACCCCGGCTTTGTAAAGGCCATTGATTGTCTCGGCCAAAGCGTTGTCATAGCTGTCACCAACGCTACCGGCCGATGGTTCTATCCCTGCCTCCGCCAAGCGTTCTGTATATTTGATTGATACATATTGGCTGCCACGGTCACTGTGGCGGACAAGGCCGAGCGGACAAGGCGCTGTCTTATCGCTGACTGTCGTGCGCACCGGTTTGCCGCGAATGACGCCTTGCAAACCCATATCGCGCATCAGCCGTTCCACAGTGCAGCGCGGGGCATCAAAGCCTTCGCGCTTCATCTGTCGCCACACCTTGCGGTATCCATAAACTCCGAAGTTCTCGGCAAATACACGCTTGATCCCTGGCTTCAAGACCAGGTCACGTTGTCCACGCACTGACAGTCGCGCCCGGTCTCTGCGCTTGGCAACGTGGTCATGATAAGTGGATGGGGCGATAGGCAGAACCCTGCACATCGGCTCGACCCCGTATGTTCCACGATGACCGTCAATAAAGGCGATCATCTCTTGAACGGGCGGTCGAACTCCGCCTGAGCAAAATATGCTGATGCTTTGCGCAATATCTCATTGGCTTGCCGAAGCTCCCGATTCTCACGTTCCAGTGCCTTCATACGCTCTGCTGTATCTGTTGGAATACCAGCGCACCTCCCGCTATCGACTTCTGCCTTCTTGACCCATTCATTGCGGGTCTGAGGCACACAGCCTGTCTTCCCGGATATCGAGACTGCCGTCGCCCAGCGGGATGAATAATCCCCTGAATGATCCAGCACCATCCGTACCGCGCGTTCCCGTACCTCAGGTGAAAATTTGTTCGTTGGCTTGTTCATAATGGCTCCTTCTACTCATGAGTTGGAGCCTCCGGCAATCCCGGGGCGGTTCAGTCCGCCTGCTGTTTCAAAGGCGCTAGCGGGATTCAAAACAAACCTCACAAGCAAGTACCGAATATAAAAAAGTTGGATCGAGCTCGGGCAAAAAAGGCTTGACCCTCAATTTTCCGCATCTTACAGCCGCCGCTTCATTCCCCTGTCGTCTAATGGTAAGACTACGGACTCTGACTCCGTCAATTGAGGTTCGAATCCTCACGGGGGATCCAATCTAGTGTTTGGCGTCTTTTGCGTTTTGTAACGTGATATAAATTGATGTCATCTAGGTAAACTCTTCTATCCATTGGCAAATCGTAACTTTTATTTACCGCTGGCCATGATAACGGCTCGCAACCTTAATTGTGAGACCCCATATGAAAAACGCGGATCTGGAATATTTTTACCGGAAAGAAATCAATCGCAACGAACAAATTGTAACATCCATCGAATGCCTGCACGAAGGGAACCCTTTTGTCGGCACTCTTATTCTTACTAATCACCGATTAGCTTTTGTGCGGAAAGCAACTCCTGGTTTTGAGGTTCTCAGTATCAAATCCAGCCTCATCGTTAGCGTTGATCAACGGATTGACCGCGGCCTGGATTTTATTTTGGCAATTGCAATGGAAAAATTTGCCCACGCATTTGAACTGCGCGGGATAGATATGGCCAGAAAACAGGCCTTTGTTGACCTAACAAGAGAACAATTTTGCCTCTTCGGAGACAGGGTTTTGCCAACAAGCGAAGATCGCCCCTCTACCCACTATTAAGTTGCGGATCAGCTATTGCGCTTCACCAGCTTGGTCGTATTTCATCTCAAGAAACCGCTCGCGAATCGAGAGGTTATCGATATCGCCCTTGGCAATTTGCTGTGTGACACCGGCAATTTCTTTTTCGATTAGCGATAGACCGCTGACCAGCTGTTCATCGGGGGTTTTCTGACCATCATCAGCACGCGCTCGCATCGACGAAGGAATAGATCGATAGCCATTGATCAGTTCCGGAAGATGTTCTCCAACCAGCTTGCGTACCTCATAGGCGGCTGGCTCTTTATCATCCAGTTTCTGCAATTGCGGCGAAAGCGCATCGAGTTGTGCACCAATATCGTTAACGATTGATACCGCAGGTGCGGGCAATGCTGGGCGTTGGTTTTCGAGCCATATCTCGGTTTTGCCAGCAAGTGACTTCAGATTTGAATGCACCAAAGTCTCTGGAGTTGGCAATTTCATTTCCGGATATTTCATAGCGGCCCAAATGCCACCGCCAATCAAACCAGCGGACACCATTACGCCCCAGAAACCGATCCCGCTTACAATGCCGCCAACCACGCTGGCACCGACAAGAACAGCGCCAGTCCATAAAGCCGCCCTGCCTAACTTCTTCAGAAAATGTCCACGCTTAAGCGATTCCGAACGCGCGCCAATGGATCGGCGATATTGTGAATCTTTCAGCGCCCGGTTGGCGTTCATCATAACCTGATCGGAGGTTTCGTTCACCTATTCCTCCAATGCGCTTAACGGATTGGCTTCAGGAGACTCCAGCTTCGCCTTTTCAGCACCTTCGGCCCGGGCAATATAGCCCTTGGATTTCTCGATCTCGCCTGAAAGTGAATCGACAGTGGTTTTCATATTTTCCAGTGCCTTGAGCTTAAACGTATCGATATTGTCCATTGTGTCATAAACATTCTGAAACGCCCGCTGTAGCGTTTCCAGTGGAATAGTGGACGATGCGGCTTGCTCATGAATCTGACCCGTCTGGTTTTTCAGCATTTCGCTGGTGCTGTCGATCACGCCCGCGGTCGTGGTATTGAGTGCAGTAATCTGGTCGAGCACCAGTTTTTGATTGGTTAGTGCCTGCGCAACCGTCACGCCGGTGCGCAGAGCTCCTACAGTTGTTGTGCTGGCCCGGTCGACTCCTTTGACCAGTTCAACATTGTTCTTCTTCACCAGATCAAGCGCGAGATAGCCCTGCACGGTCACAGCCATCTGAGTGAGCAAATCCTGCGTGCGCTGACGTACATAGAATAGCGCGCTTTCGCGGATCGCCTTTGCTTTTGCGGGATCGGTTGCATCCAGTTCAGCGGCCTTGTCTTCCAGACGCTGGTCCATGGTTTTGGAAACATGGATCATTTGCTCTAGACGCCCCATCGCGGCCCAAAGATTTTTGCGCTCCACATCAATGGCGGCATTATCCATCAACAGTTCGTCTTTGCCCGAACGCAAGCGATCGAGGATCGAGCCGATATGACCCTGCGCACTTTTATAACCATCAAAATAGTTACGAAGTTTGTTACCAAAAGATATGATACCAAAGAGTTTTTTTTTGGTCGTCAAGTTTCCCTGCTTGCCAGGATCAAGGTCTTCCACTGTGCGCCGTAACTCCGCCAAATCAGCGCCAATCCCCGCTTCTTCATCCATCGAACGAATTGGGCGATCTAGGAAGCGATTGGACTGACCCGCCGCTTCCTGAATTTCCTTGCGGCCCATATTGGTGATCTGGTCGACTTTTTTGCCGAATTCTGGACTATTCTCATCCGCCGCGATCAGGTCATCGATAAAGCCATCGACTTTCTCCTCGAGCTTCGATTTAATTTCATCGCCAACCGGAACTAGACCGGACGCTTTTTCGGGCGCGACAGTGACGACCGGCTCCGGCGGCGTTAGCTTCAATTCTTCCTCGGTCGCGGTAATCGTTTCGGTTGCCATCGGGCCTTTTCCTCCATGAAGCTGTCAATATGCAGCAGTTATAGCTTAAATGGATGCAAATGCAGCGCTTTTCAAGCGCTACAGCCACTGTATTATAAAATTAAGACAGTAAGTGCAATTTTGCTGATTAGGCCTCCAACGCCTCCACGAGTTATAACCGGATCTGGTGTCTGGAAGAATTTGAAGTATGGGGCGTGCCTTGCTGAAATCGTTTTTGTCTGGAAATCGAAAGTAGCAAGAGGAGCCCGCCACACATGGCAAAAGATACTGTGATTGATCCGGGTAGACCGGAGGGAATTGAACCA
Organism: uncultured Parasphingorhabdus sp.; assembly: GCA_951813595.1. Taxonomy (GTDB): domain Bacteria; phylum Pseudomonadota; class Alphaproteobacteria; order Sphingomonadales; family Sphingomonadaceae; genus Parasphingorhabdus. The sequence goes on from CATOTQ010000001.1 coordinate 1,445,784, forward strand.
CTGACAGAACTACTCAGACCGGGTGCGAAGCAGTTAATCGCCGAAGCGGTCCAGGCAGAGCCGGATGAGTTGATGACAAAGTTTGATGGTCACAAAACGGCTGACGGACGACAGCGCGTTGTCCGCAGTGGCCATCATCGCGAACGAGAGGTGATTACAGGGGTTGGCAAGGTCAGCGTCGAGGTGCCGAAGATCCGTAGCCGTGAAGGTACGCCGGAATGTTTTCAATCTCTGGTTGTACCGCCCTGCATCCGGCGAACGGCGACGCTGGACGCGGCGAACCCCTGGCTTTATTTGAAGGGTGTTTCGAGTGGCCAGATGCAGAGCGCACCGGAAGCTATTGCCGGCCCCGAGGCTAAAGGGCTGCCGGCCAATGTCGCGGGGCGTTTGAAGCGGCAATGGGAAGCTGAATACAAGCAATGGTGTACTCGAGCGGTGTCTGATGAATGGGTCCGTATCCGGGCTGATGGCATCTACAGTGGTCTCAGAGGCGACGATGGCCGATTGTGCTGCCTGGTTATCATCGGCGTGAACAGCCGGGGTCACAAGCACTTCCTGGCAATCGAAGATGGTGTCAGGCAGTCAAAACAGAGCTGGCGTGAGGTGTTGCTGTCTCTGAAACAACGGGGTCTGGACCAACCCCCGAAGTTGGCAATTGGAGACGGCGCCCCGGGCTTCCGGGCCGCAGTGGAGGAAGTGTATCCGGAGACGGGCGTTCAACGTTGCTGGATGCACAAGACCGGCAATGTGCTGAACTATCTGCCGAAGTCTGTCCAGGAGAAAGCGAAGCAGGGTCTGCATGATATCCGGATGGCAGAAGATCGAGCTGATGCAGACAAGGCGTTCGATAATTTTGAGGAACGTTTCGGTGCAAAGTACCCCGAGGCGGTGGAATGCTTATCGAAAGACCGTGACGCGTTGCTGGCATTTCATGACTTTCCAGCGGAACACTGGACCCGTATCAGGACAACCAATGTCATTGAGTCGAGTTTTGCGACGTTCCGGCATGGAACACGCCAAGCCAAAGGTTGTGTCACGCGCAATGCGATGTTGACGATGGTCTGCAAGATGGGATTATGCGCAGAAGATTCCTGGCGCAAATTGAGAGGCTTCAGACACCTGGCGAAGGTGATTGAAGGCGTGAAGTCTAAAGATGGAAGCGAGGTGAACAAGGACGACATGCCAGCCGCATGACTAACTTGCCAGACACTACTTTTGACAATAACTCCCTCTCCCGTTCATGTATTGAAACATCAGCTATTTTTTTCCTTTTTCAGCCAGTTCCTCATTGATCAGTCAATCCAAGTTTACCAACATATTCGGATGGTTTTCCAAGTTTTCTAATCGGTCGATTTGCTCGTCAGCATAAAGACATTGTTGTCCAATCTCATATTCCGAACTTGAAACAGAAAACGCCCCATTGTCAGTAGTCTTTCTCATTTTCTCAAAAACTTCATTTACAACCTGCAACGATACTTCTTGTGAAACCTTCTCATTCTGCAACATTATCCATACCTTTCTCAAATGCGCAGCAGCGACGGCAGCGCAAATTCTGGCCTCGTATTTTGAACTTGTTCGGAGAGAACGAGAGATTTCAACGAGCCCAACCTGTGATTTGACCGATGCAGGCACCCTCATTTTAAAATGAAAGATTCCATTGCGTCGGCTCAGATGTGGCCCATATCTTCCGCTCATTGCGGTATGGTCCGGCCAATCAGTCCTATCGTATTAAGGACTGGCCCCACCGATATTATTCCCTCGGCAGAACGGGGATCAATCAAGCATCCTTGGCCTAAATGTCGGCAATATGTATTGCAAGTTTCGCGTCGGAGAACAAGCTGAATCTTGAACAGATTGATATTGCGCCATTTTTTTAATGAATGGCGGAGCCGGAGGGATTCGAACCCTCGATAGGTTGCCCTATACACGCTTTCCAAGCGTGCGCGATCGACCACTCTGCCACGGCTCCGTGCGAAGCGCATTAGCATGGGATAATAGTTTCGCAAGGGATGTGTTTAGAGCGCGCTGGAGGTTGATTATTTTTTGATGCGCAATCGTGGATATGATTGCTACTGTTCCATCCCGTCTCCGATTCTTTTTGAGTGCGCGTCCACATCTGGTGCCGCGAAAAGACGGATGTCTTTTCGTAAGTGAGCGGAAGCGAACAAAACAACTCCCTTCCGTCGCACATCAAATCTGCTAGATTACCTGCATGAAAAACCTGTTCAAACTCACCGCCCTGGGACGCTCGCGATCAGCGCCCCGCTGTCCGCGCAAGAAGCTGAAAAACCAAAGATGCTCAGCCCGGGGCAGATTGTCGATCAGGCAGCACCGGAGGAGTGGCAGGCGATTGCGGCGAGCGATTTGCTGGTCATGGATCTGGAACCCGATGCGAAGGGCAAAGAGCGCCGCGTGATCATCCAACTGATGCCGCCGCCTTTCTCGCAGCTGTCCAGACCATCCAGCGTGTAGGCATCGGTGTGCGTGATCATCCAACTGATGCCGCCGCCTTTCTCGCAAGGCTGGGTCCGCAATATCCGCAAGCTGGCGAAGGCAAACTGGTGGGATGGCATGTCCATCAACCGCGTGCAGGATAATTATGTCGTACAATGGGGCGATCCCGCGGGAGATGGAGAGGATCGCAAGCCGCTGCCCGATGGGTTGGAGATGATGACGGAGGGTGACTATACTATTCAACCCAAGTATTTCCGGCGATATGTCGGCTCCAGAGGAAAACACAAAGACGATTCCTCACCTCCCCTGAAATATGTCAGTCTCAATGGTCAATATGCCGGCTTCAACGGTTTTGGTTCAGGTTGGGCTATTGCCGGCACAGTATCAGACTCAAAAAGCGTCAGTAAAAATTTCCACAAGGTCGGTTGGAAATTCATCAAGCCCGAACAAATCTGGCCCATCCACTGTTACGGCGCACTCGGTGTAGGTCGCGGTCTCTCCCCTGACACTGGTTCTGGGGCAGAACTCTACACCGTGATCGGTCATGCGCCGCGGCATCTGGATCGCAATATTGCGGTGGTGGGGCGGATTATCGAGGGCATGCACCATCTCTCCAGCCTGCCGCGCGGGTTCGGGCCGCTGGGCTTTTATGAAACGCCCGAAGAGCGCGTACCGATCCAATCGATCCGCCTAGTCAGCGAGTTGACGGAGGCACAGCAGCCGCGTTTTGAATATCTCTCCACCGAAGGCGGAAGCTTCGCCCAATATGCCCACCGCCGCGCCAATCGCGAGCCGCCGTTTTTTATTCTGCCGGCTGGCGGCGCGGATATTTGTAATATTCCTGTGCCGGTCAGGCGGGTGAATGCAGAAAAATAATATTCGCAGGAAAATTGTCATGCTGAACTTGGTTCAGCATCCAGGGCGAGAGAAAAACAACCAAGCCGCGCGACGCTCTGGACCCTGAATCGAGTTGGCATTTATCCCTTTCCGCCAAGTGAGGGGATGTTATATGAATAGGATATGCTTAAGAAACGAGTCGCACAAGGTTCAATCGGGACGGCATTTGCCAGTTCTGCTACGGTGTTCGCTGTGACTTGGCCTCAACTCGATCCCGCAATTGGTATTCCACTTTTGATCTTTTGCGGCTTTTGGGCGCTTGCATCATTTATATGGCTCTTGAAGATAGAAAGGGATGAAAAGACTGTTTTTGAAACCAAAAAAACCAATAGTTTTGTGTCTCACGAAGCACTTGAGGATTCAGAAAAACGCAATAAAGAGGCTCAGGAAGATGGATGGGAACCTACAGAAGCAGAAATCCGTGAGGAATGCGCTGCCAGCGGCAATCCTTTGGTAGAGCCGTATCTAACCGAGGCGCGTGATCAATTATTGTTTGAACGCGCCTTTGATGAGCGCGTTCGTCAGTTTAAAGAAGAAGATAGGGGTTAGTGCTTACAAGCCCTGCGCGCTATATCCTCATTCCAAGTATCAGGAACTACAGGATCATATCCAGACGACAGTGAACCGCCCCGGGATTGCCGGAGGCTATTTGGTTTAAGTTACGCTGCCATGGGTGTTTCGTCCAGCGTAGCATGATAGTTTTTCTCAGCTTGTGCTGGCGGGATGTTTCCGACTGGTTCAAGCAGCCTTTTATTGTTGAACCAGCCGACCCATTCCAGCGTAGCATATTCAACGGCTTCAAACGAGCGCCAGGGACCGCGCCTGTGGATGACCTCGGCTTTGTAAAGGCCATTGATTGTCTCGGCCAAAGCGTTGTCATAGCTGTCACCAACGCTACCGGCCGATGGTTCTATCCCTGCCTCCGCCAAGCGTTCTGTATATTTGATTGATACATATTGGCTGCCACGGTTACTGTGGCGGACAAGGCCGCTACGATGCGCTGGCTTGCGATCATGCAATGCTTGTTCCAGGGCATCCGGAACGAAGCCTGCATGGGCTGTTCTGCTAACCCGCCAGCCAGCGATAGCGCGGGCATAAACATCAATGACGAAAGCCACATAGATAAAGCCCTTCCATGTGGCGACGCAGGTGAAGTCAGACACCCACAGCATATTGGGTGCCGGCGCATGGAACTGGCGGTTTACGTGATCGAGCGGACAAGGCCGAGCGGACAAGGCCGAGCGGACAAGGCGCTGTCTTATCGCTGACTGTCGTGCGCACCGGTTTGCCGCGAATGACGCCTTGCAAACCCATATCGCGCATCAGCCGTTCCACAGTGCAGCGCGGGGCATCAAAGCCTTCGCGCTTCATCTGTCGCCACACCTTGCGGTATCCATAAACTCCGAAGTTCTCGGCAAATACACGCTTGATCCCTGGCTTCAAGACCAGGTCACGTTGTCCACGCACTGACAGTCGCGCCCGGTCTCTGCGCTTGGCAACGTGGTCATGATAAGTGGATGGGGCGATAGGCAGAACCCTGCACATCGGCTCGACCCCGTATGTTCCACGATGACCGTCAATAAAGGCGATCATCTCTTGAACGGGCGGTCGAACTCCGCCTGAGCAAAATATGCTGATGCTTTGCGCAATATCTCATTGGCTTGCCGAAGCTCCCGATTCTCACGTTCCAGTGCCTTCATACGCTCTGCTGTATCTGTTGGAATACCACGAGTTATAACCGGATCTGGTGTCTGGAAGAATTTGAAGTATGGGGCGTGCCTTGCTGAAATCGTTTTTGTCTGGAAATCGAAAGTAGCAAGAGGAGCCCGCCACACATGGCAAAAGATACTGTGATTGATCCGGGTAGACCGGAGGGAATTGAACCACTGACAGAACTACTCAGACCGGGTGCGAAGCAGTTAATCGCCGAAGCGGTCCAGGCAGAGCCGGATGAGTTGATGACAAAGTTTGATGGTCACAAAACGGCTGACGGACGACAGCGCGTTGTCCGCAGTGGCCATCATCGCGAACGAGAGGTGATTACAGGGGTTGGCAAGGTCAGCGTCGAGGTGGCGAAGATCCGTAGCCGTGAAGGTACGCCGGAATGTTTTCAATCTCTGGTTGTACCGCCCTGCATCCGGCGAACGGCGACGCTGGACGCGGCGAACCCCTGGCTTTATTTGAAGGGTGTTTCGAGTGGCCGGATGCAGAGCGCACCGGAAGCTATTGCCGGCCCCGAGGCTAAAGGGCTGCCGGCCAGTGTCGCGGGGCGTTTGAAGCGGCAATGGGAAGCTGAATACAAGCAATGGTGTACTCGAGCGGTGTCTGATGAACGGGTCCGTATCCGGGCTGATGGCATCTACAGTGGTCTCAGAGGCGACGATGGCCGATTGTGCTGCCTGGTTATCATCGGCGTGAACAGCCGGGGTCACAAGCACTTCCTGGCAATCGAAGATGGTGTCAGGCAGTCAAAACAGAGCTGGCGCGAGGTGTTGCTGTCCCTGAAACAACGGGGTCTGGACCAACCCCCGAAGTTGGCAATTGGAGACGGCGCCCCGGGCTTCCGGGCCGCAGTGGAGGAAGTGTATCCGGAGACGGGCGTTCAATGTTGCTGGCAACGTTGCTGGCAACGTTGCTGGATGCACAAGACCGGCAATGTGCTGAACTATCTGCCGAAGTCTGTCCGGGAGAAAGCGAAGCAGGGTCTGCATGATATCCGGATGGCAGAAGATCGAGCTGATGCAGACAAGGCGTTCGATAATTTTGAGGAACGTTTCGGTGCAAAGTACCCCGAGGCGGTGGAATGCTTATCGAAAGACCGTGACGCGTTGCCGGCATTTCATGACTTTCCAGCGGAACACTGGACCCGTATCAGGACAACCAATGTCATTGAGTCGAGTTTTGCGACGATCCGGCATGGAACACGCCAAGCCAAAGGTTGTGTCACGCGCAATGCGATGTTGACGATGGTCTGCAAGATGGGATTATGCGCAGAAGATTCCTGGCGCAAATTGAGAGGCTTCAGACACCTCGCGAAGGTGATTGAAGGCGTGAAGTCTAAAGATGGAAGCGAGGTGAACAAGGACGACATGCCAGCCGCATGACTAACTTGCCAGACACTACTTTTGACAATAACTCCATTTTCTGAGCGAGAATATCGGTCTTGATACCCATATTCAGGATATTGTCTCACTGGTTGAGTTTTACGATCTTGATGATTTTGTGCTGGTTGGCCACAGCTATGGTGGGATGGTTATTACCGGTGTTGCTGACGCATTGAAGGACAATATCCGTCATATCGTCTATCTGGATGCCGCATTACCGAAAGACGGCCAGACCATGATCTCCCAAGGCCCTCCCAGGTCTCAGACAACGCTAGAAGACACTGAAAAAGCTCTACGCAGATTGGCTCCCGACGGATTGGCGATGCAGGCTTTCCCTCCCGAATTATCGGGAATTCCAAAAGATCACCCGTACTATTACTGGGTAGCACAAAAATTGACGCCGCATCCTCTCCAGACATGGTTAGACCCGATAAACCTGACAAACGGCGGTTCGGAAGGGTTGAAGAGGACTTATATTCACTGCACCGATCCTGTGCTGCCCAATGCCAGCTTTGCGTGGCACGCGGAGCAGGTGCAGAATGATGGTAGCTGGCACTATCACGCGCTCGCTACGGGCCACGACGCAATGGTGACTGCGCCAGATGAACTGGCTAAACTGTTGGTATAAAAACCCCGCCATCCAGATGGACAGCGGGGTCTTTGTGACGAGACTGATTTTAATCAGTAACGAGCGGTGAGCACTACACCGAAACGCCGTCCGGGACGAAGACCGGCAATGAAGTTACGCTTGAAGGTGTCATTACCATCCGCATAACGGATGATCTGCGCCACGGAATCTTCATTGGTCAGGTTTTTGACATAACCCTGAATTTTGAAGTTCTCGTTCTCAATCCCGATACGGAAATCTGCAACGGCAGAACCCCCGGTTTCTGCTAGGTTATGGACCTGAGCAAAACTGGAAGATACCAGACTGACATTAGCACCCGTAAAGAACGTCCAGTCACCTGAGCCAATCGGCCGTCGATAGTCGATGTCGGCAAAAATCTGGTGAACCGGCGCACGCGGAATATCTTTACCGACAATAGACCCGAACAGCGACTGGCAACCCGCAACGCCGGGGAACTGATCTCCGGTCGAACAGTTTACCAATCCATCATCGCCAACATCATCCAGAACACCCTGATTCTGATCGACGCCAGCGGTGAACCGGCTATCGGCCAAGGCATAGTTGGCGGTAAATGTCAGATTATCGCTTGGCCGAGCCACAATCTCTAACTCCATGCCGGCCACTCTTGCATCACCGGCATTTACGACTGCAGAAACGGCGTTGGTTGCTGACTGGACATTCTGAGTAAGCTGGTATCCGCTAATTTCATTATAAAACAAGGCTAGGTTCGCGGTTAAAGCACCATCAAGAAACACGTTCTTCGAACCGATTTCCCATGCATCCGCCTCTTCTTCCTGGAAAGATGGAACGCCTGCTTGGATAGCAGTTGATCCGTTGAAACCACCCGGCTTTTGACCCTGTGCAAAAGATGCGTAGAGCAAGTTATCTGGCGAAACTTGAAAGTCCAGGATGACACGCGGTGAGAATTTTTTGAACTTGGCTGACGACACAAGAGGAACGGCAGGGGGATCACCCGCATTTCGCGTAATCACAGACTGATCAACAGTCTCCTCCGTGTAACGAGCTTCGACAACCAATGTCAGCGTGTCGGTAATGTCGAAACTGGCGGAACCGAAAATCGCCCAATTCTGAATATCCTGATTATTGATGTTGCGTGTTACAACCACTGTACCGGCGGTTCCGGGGCTAGTCAGGAAACTAAAGAAACAGCCATTGGCTGGCGAGCAAAGGGCTGCTTGTCGAGCATCGGAGTTAGCCTGTGCCAAAGCGTTCGCATTGGTTGGCAGCTCACGAATATCGCGACCATCATCCGATTGATCGAAATAGTATCCGCCAATCATGAAATCAAAACGGTCACCATCATATGCAAGACGCAGTTCCTGCGACCAGTCTTCGGTTTTGCCGGCATTGGCGAAGGAGAAATCAATCGGTCCGTCATTAACGATCCCGATTCCGACTGGGCCTGCTGGAAAAGTAGCAAATGTCGCGGGCTGAAAACTACTAGGACTGTAATCACCATCGGTCAAAGTCCGGTCCGTAACCTTGTTGTAACCCGTCAATGACGTCAAAGTAACCTGATCGTTGATTTCATAGTCCATCCGCAAGCTGGCATTAAAGGTCTTGATTTCAAGGCCAACATCAGCGCCGCCGTTGGGGAACTGGCGGGTATAATCCGTATTAATCTGGCCGGGCCGTATCACTCCGCAGAAATACCTTCCAGCACCACCATAAAAACCACCGTTGTCGAAGAAACAGTTATTGGCGCTGGCTGGCTGTGCAAAAATCGCTGGCTGACCATCATCGGTTTTGTTGTAGTAAGTACGTAGTTGCGCGGTGAAGGGACCCCCATCATCATATGCGAACCCGCCGGAGAAGGAATAGGATTCCTGATCACCCACTTTGTTGCCGTCAAACAGGTTCGTATATTCTCCATCAAAGGTATAGTAACGCGCCGATGCAAATGCCCTGATTGCATCCGTTACTGGCCCGCGAATGTTACCCGTGATATCAAAACGGCTATGCTCGGAAATGTCCGCAGAAATATTACCAGTCAGCCGGTCAGCCGTCGTTTTCGAAATGATATTGATTGCACCGGAATAAGTGTTTCGACCGTAGAGAGCGCTTTGTGGCCCCTTTACCACTTCAATCCGTTCAATATTATCGACGTTGTAATCGCCCATGGAGCCACTGAAATAGATGCCATCGATAAACACCGCGACGCCCGAAGTACCAAGGATATTGGCTTGACCGCGAATGACAGGTCGATTGGCATTGCGGCCTAGGCTATCGTCAAATGTTAAACCAGCGGTAGTTTTCGAAATATCGGAAACGCTAGTGAGCGCCAGATCATCAATCGTTTCGGAAGTAACAACCGCAACAGATGTAGGAACTTCCTGCAAATTTTCGGAAACTTTCCGCGCTGTCACGATGATGACATTGGAATTTTCAGCACCGTCAGTCGCTGTGGATTGGGCAAATGCGGTTGCAGGAACAAACGCGGTTGCCGCCATAAGACAGCCAATAATCGAACGCTTCATAAAAATTTCTCCCTATTTTCCAGCTATGCTGGACTAAACTTCCTCAGATGATCAATTCTCACTATCAACAAAATTTGTCCAGACAAATTTTTAACACCATCGGCAAACTACTGGTAAAGTGTAACAAAAATATCACTACTTGATATTCAGCCTGACTATCAACAAGCGCCAAAAATATTTGTCCGGACAATTTTCTTGCGTTTTCAGACGTGGCGTAGGATTACCAATGATGGAGATGAAAGTGACGATATTGCGCATATTCTTTATCGGCGTGGCAGTGGCGCTGTTTGCGCCTGCCGTGGCTTATGCGAGCGCTCCTGAATTTCGCGGCTTGCAAGATTCTCAATCTAGGATATTCGTTAAGAGAGATTTCGTGGACGGCCCGTTTGGTCAGGTTCACATAAGAAAGGCTTATTCCGGGAAAGACAAATTCCCGCCGCTGATCCTGTTTCCTCCCACGCCTTATTCTGGTGACTATTTCAAAAATTTCATCGCGATGATGGCATCGGATCGCCTTGTTATCGCGATCGATACACCTGGGTACGGAGATTCCGACAAGCCTAGCAGTCTTCCACTGATTACAGAATACGCTCAGTCAGCGGCCAAGGTGCTAGACCGGCTAAATATAGGCGACAAAGGACAGAAAATTGATGTGCTTGGCTATCATACAGGTACATTGATCGCTGCTGAACTGGCTATCTTGCGACCAGATCTGGTACGAAAGCTGGTTCTTCCCGGCATTCCCTATTATACAGGAGAAGCGAGAAAGCTCGCCTATGAAAGAAATGCCAAGCCAGACATTGTCAGCGCCGATGGCTCACATTTAGGCGAGAAGTGGGACTTTGCCAGTATCGCATTATCATCTGGTCTTTCCGTTACCCGGGCACAGGAACATTTTAATGACATGATGCAGTGCCATCCCCACTGCTGGGAAGCCTATCATGCCGTTTTTTCCTACGACTCAGAAAAACGCCTCAAACTGGTCAATCAACCGGTTCTGATAATCGCTACCGGCAGCAGCCTGAAGGAAGAAACCGAAGCGGCTGCAAAGGTTTTTTCAGATGCTGAGCTGCTACACATGCCTGCCATCAAATTCGGCGGCTTTGATCTCGCTCCAGGAAAATTCGCGGCCGCTAGCCGGGCTTTTCTAGATGACACAGAATCAGAATGAAAAGAGTTATGAGGAGAATTTGCAATTTCTGAAGAAAATGGATTGACCAGACGGGCGCTGTTCGGCGCGGGGGCTGCAACGGCAGCAGCGACCGCATTCAACTGGAGTGAATTTGCAGTCGCCGCCGACAAGAATGACAAGCGGCCGATAAGTTTTACGCCCGATGGCAAATATGAAACGGTTTCGCTCGCAAAAAATTTTGTTTCACTTGGAGTGGTACAATCACGTGTGATGCCGGTAGAAATTTCTAATCTCAAGCAGACGCGCAAAGCCAATGTCCAACACATGTGCAACTTGATTGATGCCGCCAACGGTTTTAGCGGTAGTAAGGACATTCTGTTCTTTCACGAGTTTCCCATCACCGGCTATTATCACAAATGGGATATGGCCGATGCGAGAAAAGTTGCAATTGAACTTCCTGGCGAAGAAACCGAAATGCTAGCGAATAAAGCACGTGAATATGCAACTGGCTGGTGTTCGGTTCCTATGTCCGCGATCCCGACTGGCCTGATAGTCTGCTCTCCATCACGTCCATCATGAATGACAAGGGAGAGATTGTCGACAAGCACTGGAAGGCTCGGAACATCAAGGGGTTTTTTGGTGGCAGCTTTGAGCTGTTCACGACAACAATTTACGATGTTCTCGATCGCTACATTGGAATATATGGTCCAGATGCAGTCGTTCCGGTTACACGCACTCCGCTCGGAAATCTCGCCACGACATCGACCCAGCGTGAACCGGAATTGCTTCGCGCCATGGCGATGAAGGGTGCCGAGATTTTCCTAAGAACGGCAACCGGCGGTTTTACGTCGCTCGATATGCAGGCGACCTCGCTATATAACGGCGTCTATACTGCCGTGGCCAACAATGCCGCATCGCCTGAAAACAAATATTATTTCGCTAACGCTGGCGGTGGTGGTGCCGCAATTTATGGGCCTGATGGTAAAGAGATCACCAAGGCCGACACCTCATTTGAAACGCTGGTCAGTACACGCATTCCCATTGCCGATTTCCGTGCGCGCCATCGTCAGCCTATCGTGCACAGCGAATTGTTCATGCCCGTCTTTGAACAATATCGGTCCCGTTACGGCCCCAACCTGTTCAGTGACTATCAGCCACCCGATACGGCGGATTCAGGCCGTTACTTGCGCGACAAGGCGCGTTGGCCAAAATAATCTCAAATTAATCACAGATAGCGATTGCATTGCGGCAAGGCTCTGATAATTTGTCCGGACAAATTTTAGGAGAAATTGTCGATGCCGGCGTATATGATAGTTACCGCCCAAATAGAGGATCGCGATGCTTTTATCTCTGGCTACGGCGCAGCCGCCGGTTCACTCGTCGAGAAATTCGGCGGTGAATATGTACTGCGCGGACCCGGAGCTGAGTTGCTTGAAGGCAATTTTGGTGACGGTGCGTCGATGGTAATTTCCGAATGGCCGGACAAGGAAGCGGCTAGAAAATTTTGGAATTCGCCCGAATATGCCGAAGCCAGAAAATTGCGCGAAGGCATCGCAGACGTCCAAGTCCTCCTTATAGAAAGTCCCAAGATCAATGGTTGATATCATCAAACGCACGACACTGATGGTTCGCGACGGCGACAAGGCGAAAAACTGGTACGAACAAGTCTTCGGCATGACCGCCTGGATGGACACACCTTTCACCTTGTCGGGCACACAATTGGCTGCGGGCAATAAGGGCGATGAGACGCGGCTCATCATATTGAAATGCGCTGATGACCTGATCGGGATGATCGGCTTGCTTGAATGGCTTAATCCCAAAATGGAATCGCCGGACAAGCTGCCAACCGAAATTAAATTCGGAGCGCCGATTTTTGTGGTACAATCCGATGATGCCAGGGGTGCATTGGAACGCGCGCGGTCGCTAGGCTCGAACATCCATAGCGAGCCGCGAGACTGGCAGGTCACCGGCGCAGATGGCCGCAAAAAGGATATGATAGGTTGCTCTTTCTGGGACCTTGATGGTTATTTCTACGAAGTCAACCAGGTCGTGAAGGTACACGATTAAGTGTACACTAGCAGCCTAGATGCTTTTGATGCGTTGGCTGCTGACTTGCAGATCGACGATGACGCCAATTATCAATGGCGCGTTGCCGCGCGCCCGAACAGTAATGTAGTACCGACTGATTTTGAGTGGGCCGTAACCGCTGTATCCGAGCCGGACGAAGGCGAAGTACTCCTCAAAACCCACTACCTCGGCTTGGCACCGGTGATGCGTTTCTATATGATGGGTGGCAGCCCGTCAGGCGAGAGCGAACTCGCCATAGGCGATGTCATCCACGGACGCGGCGTTGCACAGATCGTCAAATCCCGTCATCCTGACTGGCGCGAAGGCGAGATGGTTCAGGGACAAATTGGCTGGCAAACCTACAAGGTTTCCAGGATGACGGATCAGGAAAAATTCTTCCGCATGCCTAATAATGGTCTACCAGCAGCGCTCGGCTCGGGGGTCCTGGGCATGACCGGCCTGTCCGCGCATGCCGGTTTTTTCGCCTGTGGCGATCCTAAAGAAGGCGACCAAATGGTGCTGTCTGGAGCGGCTGGTGGCGTTGGCTCGATGGTAAGTCAAATGGCTTCCAATGTTGTAGGCTGCGACGTGATCGGCATGGCGGGTGGACCAGAAAAATGTGCTTTCATATTGGATCACGGCTGCCGTGAGGCGATCGATTATAAAGCGGATGACATTGAGGCAAAGCTCGACGAATACCGCCCTGACGGCATTGACTATTATTTTGACAATGTTGGTGGCGAGATGCTGGAGGCCTGTCTTGAACGGCTCCGGATGCATGCTCGTATTGTGCTGTGCGGATCGATCAGCGAATATACTCGTGATGCCCCGTTCAAACTTTCCAACTATACCCGCCTGCGCGCCACAGACAGCAGGATGCAGGGCTTTTTCGTGTATAATCACCTCCATAATTGGGAGCGAGTGATGGATGATCTAACCGGTTGGATCCACAACGACAAGTTGAAGCCTGTGCAAGATATTGAGCAGGGCTTTCAAAATATGCCGAAAGCGCTGGCCAACCTTTACTATGGCCGCAACGTTGGCGTTCAATGTTGCTCCGTTCGAGGCGAACCGCCAGAATGGGTTTAGGGGGAGTGGTTATGACGGAAAAACAACAAACACGATTTCAACGCGCAAATTTTGTCGTCGAGGACATCGATAAGGCGCTGTCCTTTTATAAAGACGTGTTGGGTTTCGAAGTGACCTTTCGCAAAGGGCATAATCCTGACAGCTATTCGATTCCGGTCTTCGAAATTCCCGACGGCGCGATACTGGATTTTGTAATTCTGTCTCTGCCCGGCCAACCACGAGTCATGGCCTTGTCAGGCATCAAGAACGTGCCAATACCGCCGGTGCCTTACCCGCGACGCGGAGCCATCGTGCTGGACGTCGCCGACCCGGACAAGGTGATGGCAGATTCGCGTGCGCTGGGCCTCCATGTCTATGAAGAAGGCCGCCTTGAAACGCATGATGGCCGCATTGGGCGCGAAATTGGCATTGTCGATTTCGATGATAATCTGATTGTTATCTATCTTATTCCAGGCGCACAATCATGAGCAAGGAAGCGGCCGGAGCAGGCACTGCACCGGACATTGAGAAAACAGCAGATGCCAAGCCTTATCCCAGTGCTGCGGCTGGCTGGTTTCTCGTTATCATGCTGACTATCGCTTATATTTTCAGCTTTGTTGATCGGTATATCCTCGGTTTGCTTATTGAACCGATAAAAGCAGAATTTGATCTTTCCGACCGGGCTATTGGCTGGCTACTCAGTGCGTTTACACTGGTATATGGCTTCGTCGGTATCTTCATGGGTTGGCTGATCGATCGCGGCAAACGCATCTGGATCGTATCCGTAGGAATCGCACTCTGGTCCGCCGCAACAGTCGCCACGGGCATGGCGAAGAATTTCGCATCGCTGTTCATTGCGCGCATGGGCGTTGGCGTCGGCGAAGCGACGCTCAGTCCTGCGACCTTCTCAATGATAGGTGATAGCTTTCCAACTGAAAAACGCGGCAAACCAATTGCTTTCTATTCATCAGCCCTGCCAATAGGCGCGGGTCTTGCTTCGCTTTTGAGCGGTGCGATTATTGCCTGGACGGCCGCCAGTGGTAGCCAGACACTTCCGTTTTTTGGAGAGCTGTCCCCGTGGCGATTCACATTAATTGTTGTGGGCCTCCCAGGTATTTTACTCGCCCTCATGTTCCTGTTCATGAAGGAACCAGTGCGCCGTCCGACCACCGCGTCCGATGTCATCGGCGGCAGCGGTTTTTTCGGTGCCCTAAAATATATCTGGGACAATAAGCTACTCTATATCGGTTTCGTCCTGATCATATGTACGATGACGGTAATAGCCTATAGTCAGGGATTTCTTGCGCCCACCTTTGAACGCACCTGGGGCTGGTCACCACAAAAATACGCCTTTGTGAATGGGGTTGCTTTGCTCATTATCGGACCGGCGAATATGCTGATTATGGGTTCAATATCAGACTGGTGGACCAAAAAAGGCGTAAAGGATGCATCATTGCGTATCCTCTATGTCGGCTTTTTCATCATGGTGCCCACAGCATCGCTGCCTCTATTTATGCCAACGGCAGAACTGGCCTTCGCAATTCTATGCATCAATACCGTGGGCATTGGCATCGTATCGGCCATCGGGGTAACCTCACTATTGGTGATTACGCCAGCACAGGTACGCGGGCAGATTGTCGCGCTCTACTATCTGGCAATTAGTTGGTTCGGTTCCCTTGGGCCGATTATGGTTGGCGAGCTATCAAGTGGTGTATTTGGTGAAGACAATTTGCGTTACGCAGTTGCCAGTGTCCCCATCATTTTCGCCATCGTGCCGTTGGCCATGATGCCGCTTACCCGCAATCTTTATCTGAAGCAGATGGATCGTTTGGGTGAAGCAACGAAATGAGCCGCAAAGGCTATAGCGACGGTCCATTTGGCCAGATCCATTGGCGAATGATGGAGCCCGAAGATGAGGCTACGCAACCTGATCTCTATTGCCTGCACCCTGGACCGTTCAGCGGGCTGGCCTTTACTGGAATCATGCCATTTCTAGCCAAAGAACGAAGGGTCATTGCTCCAGACTATCCGGGATACGGCGGCTCAGACGCGTTCAAGGCAGCCCCCTCTATCAACGAATATTCCGAAGCAATGAAGGCAGTGATCGATGATCTGACAGGCAACAAACCGATCGATCTGTTCGGTTTTCACACCGGCAATCTGGTCGCCGTTGAGATGGCCTTGCAGTTCCCAATAGCGGTCAGGCGATTAGCCTTAGTCGATGTGCCAGCTTTTGACGCGGAGACGAGAGAAAAACATGGCGCTGAAAGTGCCAAGGATTTTGAGATCACATCCGACATAAATTGTCTCGAATGGCCGTGGAGGCGGGGCATATTGAACCGCATGGATAGCCAAGACCTTGATCGCTGCCTCGAAATGTTCACCGAGCAACTGCGGCCCGGCCGTCTGATGAACAAAGCTTTCCATGCCGCCTTTAGCTACGATGGTGACGAGCGTTTGCCGAAAGTAAGCCATCCCACTATAATCATAGCCACGCAATCGGGTTTGCTCGTGGCGACCCGGCGCGCTGGTAAGTTAATGCCTGATGCATATCTGATCGAACGGCTCGATATCAAACGAGCGGTTTTGGATGAAGCTGCGGAAAAGACGGCGGGCGAAGTTCTGAAGTTTCTCGATGGAGACAGTTGATGCCAAAATTTTCGATTTACTGTCGCGACAAAAAAGGCACTGCGCAAACACGTAGAGAGGTTGCGCCGAAGCACCTTTCGCATGTTGAAAAATATATAGATCGCTATCTGGTTGCCGGTCCTATGCGGGATATAGAAGGCGAAACCGTTGGCTCTCTTCTGATTGTGACAGCGGAGCACGAAGACGATGCACGTCAGTTTCTGGAACAGGATCCTTATTTTGCGGCTGACATTTGGGAAAGTATCGAAATCCACAATTTCATGGCGGCAGCGGGGGAATGGATTGGCGGCAAAATATGGTGAGGCTTGCCTTTTTCTGGATCGCTGCACTGTTCTTTGCTGGCAGCCCAATATCGGCACAAAAAATTTCCCCATGGACCGAAGTGGTGATCAGCGTGCGCGACTTGGAGGAAGTTTCCAGGCTTTTCCTTGAATATGGAGAATGGCGGATTATCGGCGAAGCAGCCATGGATCAGAGCGAATTGGATTATTGGAAATTGCCCGCCAAAACCACTGCTCGCTATCGACTGATATGTGCTCCAAAGGCCAACACGGGCTGTATCCGTTTCATTAGACTGGACAACGCTGGCTTGCAAAGACCGATCCGGCCAGCAGCGCGCCCATGGGATACAGGTGGGATATTTTCCCTGATGATCCGGTCAGATGATGTTGATACACTATTCGACAAGGCACTTGAAATCGGTTGGTGGGCGGAAAGCGAGCCTTATCGCTTCAGCTTCGGCACTTCTGACCTCAACAATGTGGTATTGCGCGGCCCACATGGCATCAACGTCGTGGTTTATGAACGCATCAAACCGGAATTCACAACTTTTCCTGTTGGCAAAATGAGCCAGTCTTTCAATTCAATGCGGATGGTGCGTGATCAAAAGACCTCTCTTAACTTCTATCGTGAAAAACTCGGCTTCGGGCTATTATTTGATGCGGATTATCTCGATCCGCAACCAACAACTTCCAATTTTTCGGTGCCGATTAATCTCGCCACAAGCATTGTTCGACGAGCAGCTGTTGTGCACCCGAAGCCTGGAGAAACCGGCCGGATCGAGTTGATGCAATTTGTCGGTTTTGATGGCCGCGATTTTTCGGAACTGGCCAGCTTGCCCAATTTGGGAATTATTTCGGTGCGCTATCCGGTCGAAAATCTGGATACCTATAAGCAACAATTAGCGAAGCGCGACGTTACCATTACATATGAAGCATCGAATGTCGAAATCGAAGGGATCGGCTCCACCAATCTCTTTGCCGTTCGCGATCCCGATGGCAGTATCACCGAGTTTTATGAAGTTGCAGAAGATGGAGCCCACAAATGACGCGTATCAAACCTTTGACGATGGACGAGCTGCCAGAAGAAACACAGGCGGCACTGGAATTCTCCAACAATCTAATGGGTTATATACCCAATAGCGTCATGACCATGGCCCGCTGGCCTGAATTGCTGGGAACGTTCCGCGGACTGGTGGCGACAATCTATGGCGATAGTGAAATTGACAACGGATTGAAGCGCTTGATCGGTGCGGTTGTTAGTGCCGCAGCAGGTTGCCAATATTGCAAGGCGCATACAACTCTGGGCGCACGGGATATTGGCATTGACGAAGAAAAGGTAAAGGCGGTTTGGGACTATCAAACTAGTGACCTGTTTTCTGAAGCCGAGCGAGCAGCACTTGATCTAGCTTTCGTTGCCGGTCAGGTACCCAATGCCGCGACAGATGCGCATTTTGTAGCACTTGATTCACATTTTTCCGAACGCCAGAAAACCGAGATTATGGCAGTGATCAGCATGTTTGGCTTTTTAAACCGCTGGAATGATACGCTAGCCACCGAACTTGAAGCTAAACCATTTGGATCGGCGAACCAGCTATATTCAGCGGAACAATGGCGGCCGGGGCAACATCGAACAGTGGTGTCATAGGTGTATGGTGAATTCATGAAATATTTATTGGCACCAGTCTTTACAATCTTTTTGACCCACTCTGCTGTGTGTTCAGCCCTGGCGACTAATGATCAGAGCACAGTATACGTGAGTTATGAGCAACAGATCACCGATTGGGCGGCCAATTGGAAAATGCATCTCGAAGCGGGAGAAATTGAGAAGCTCCGTGATATGTTCGAACCAGATGCCATACTGATGGCCAACGGCGCGCCGCTTCTAAGAGGCGTTGACGCCATCCTGGAATTTCTTGGGCGCAACAAGGCAGCGGGCAATCAAGTCTCCATCGATTTTGCCAACGAGGAAATCGGGATTGAAGGCAGCCGTGCCTATCTGACCGCCAAATGTTGGATGACCATCACGCTAGCAAAGGGCAGTACCATCAACGTGCGAGGCCGCTCCTTTCTTGTATTCAAGCTGGGCGCCGATAGGAAATGGCGACTCTGGAAAGACATGGATAATCAGGCGCCCGACGTCTCGGTCGAAGATCGTCCAAACTAACCAGTTCCTATAAGCTCCAGCAATTCACCAGCGGGGCCAATGGTAGTCGCTGAACAGCGTCCGCCATAAGGTGCGTCATCGCGAAAAACCGGCGGCATGATCCAGTCGACCTTGATGTCATCAAGGCTATCCACTGCTAGCGTCACCAGGCCATTTCCAGGCGGTAACATGCCGTCATGTTTGGGGCGACGTGTGGCCTCTTCTGGATAGTCATCCACCTCGGCAATCGGCAATCGGTCGTTTTGGACCATAGTTAAGTCTGACATTGTTCCGGCGGGTTTTCCAAAGGCGTCATTGATCATGCTATATTCTAACGTGTACGTGTCACCCTCGGTCAGGTGTAATTTATCCTTATACCAATTCACAGCCGCAACCCGGTTTTGTGCCGCCAAGATCGCTATAAAAATATGGTCAGTCAGTGATTTTGCCTTGGGCAAATCGGTCGATGGTGTATCTTGCCGAACTTCGTTCAAATAAACCATTTCGCAGCCCGGCCCCAATGCCTGCATCGGCACAAAATAGGGCAGACCCTCGAGCTCTTTGGGCGGACCAACAATCTCAAAGCCGCTTCCTTGCAATCGATCCGGCCAGCCAAATACGTCCTGGACCGTGAATTCATAGGCCGCCCAGCCATAGGTAGTGGTTGGTTTGAAATCGGAATGATCGGGTTGTTCAACTAGGCGGATATGACAATCCGCCCCACTTGCCATTTGCAGCGTTGCCATTTTCGCATTGACGATATTTGGGCAATTCCAGGAGCGCGCAACATCATCATCCACCACGCCCGAATGAATGAGCTTCAATCCCAAAATACCAGCATAGTCCTTGATAGCAGAATCCAGGTCGGGAACCGCGATTACACCACCAAGGATGGATCCATGTTGCAATGCATGCGTCATATCAAAATTCCGGCTTTCGTTTTTCGAGGAAAGCGCTCACGCCTTCCCTAAAATCATCACTTTCAAAGGCAGCATCAAACATTTCGGACGACGCTGTATCGTCATCAGCCTGTCCTTCCAGGATGCGTTGAATGATTTGCTTGCTCATTCTTTGGCTGTGGGTTGAAACCGAAGCCATGGTTTTAGCCAAAATCGCTGCTTCCGCATAAGGATCATCCACCAGCTGTGTAATCAGGCCGATGCGTTCCGCTTCCTGTGCGCTCAATATCTGCCCGCTAAATAAGATACGTTTGGCTTGCGAAGGCCCAACGGCATCTACGAGAAGCTTAGTGTCGTGAAGCGGGTAAACCAAACCCAATTTTGCAGGTGTAATCCCAAACCGCGCGGCTGGGCCAGCAATCCGGATATCACAGGCCAATGCAATTCCACAGCCGCCTCCAATGCAATCGCCATCAACGATTGCGATGGTTGGCTTGGTAGCCTGTGTCAAATCATGCTGCGTTTTATTGATCGCTGCCTGGTTTTTTGCACGCCACTCAGGATCATTAGAGCCAGCGCCAAACTCCTCAATATCCGCTCCTGCACAAAAGGCACTGTCCTTCTCGCTGGCATTCACGGTCAACACCCGGACCGAATCATCCGACATCGCTTCTGCCAGCAACTCAGGTAAAAGCTCCCACATTTCCTGTGTGAACGCATTGCGTTTTTCTGGACGATCAATGACCAGATGGGCGATCTTGCCATTTTTCTCGAGGCGCAGGGTCATGCAGGATCGACCTTTGCCAGATGTTTTGCAATCTGATGACGTGTTGTCACCCAAACATCCTGTTTAGATCGGACATGATTGAAAAATTCTTCCAAAGCCCAGACACGACCTAGACGTCCAATGATCCGCAAATGCAGTCCCAGCGACATCATTTTAGGATTACCTTCTTCCCCTTCGCGATAGACTTGATCAAAATTTGCTTTGGCATAATCCAGCCATTGATGCGGTGTCAGAGCAGGATCGGTCCACATTTTCATATCGTTATTGTCGAGTTGATAAGGAACGATGGCGATGGGCTTGCCCGGTACGGTTTCCTTATCCCAAAAAGGAATATCACCCGAATAATTATCCATATGGTAGGCGAACCCCTCTTCAATAAGAAGCCGCCTTGTATTATCCGTGTGGAAATAACGGGACAGCCACCCATAAGGCCGCGTGCCGGTTGTATTCTCAATTGACGCCACGGCTTTACGGATGAACTCGCGTTCCTTGTCTTCATCCATCTTGAACTGGTGAACCCAGCGGTAGCCGTGGCTGACCGGCTCATGACCCATCTCGACAATCGCATCCCCAATTTCAGGGTGGTTCTCAAGGCTCATGGCGGCAACAGTCCAGCTCGCCATGATGTCATAACGCTTGAGCAGTTTGACGATACGCGGCGCGCCCGCCTTGATGCCATAAAGATAGTTGCTCTCATTGCCATAGTTTCGGATCGGCGACTTGATGTGAATACCGAGTTCATCGACCGGCTCCATCCCGCGATCACCGCGAGCGATGGTCATCTCACTGCCTTCCTCGACATTCACGACGACGCTCAGCGCCATTTTCGCTCCATCGGGCCAATCCATACGTTCTTCTGTAAGCGGCATTAGTGCATTTCCTCTCCGCCAGAGATATTGAGCGCCTCGCCCGTCATGTAAAAGGCATCGTCGCTAGCAAGCCATACGCATACTGCCGCAGTGTCGGTAGGGAGACCCGGACGACCCATCGGATTGCTCTTGCTCATATTGTCGAGATAAGCCTCTACTGTATCAAAGCCGAGCAGTTTTGAGAAATACTCGTTCTGCTGAGCGCCCAATCCAGTTGTGACATGGTTCGGGCAAACGGCATTGACCGTAATGCCATGAGTACCGAGTTCAACAGCACTGGCCCGGGTCAAGCCAACCATGCCGTGTTTGGACGACACATAAGCTGGCAGGTGCGGGAACCCCGTTTTTGCCGCCTGAGAAGCGATGTTGATGATCCGACCGCCATTGCCCACCTTGACCATCGCCTTGGCGGCGGCCTGCGTGCAATAAAATGCACCCGACAGGTTGACACCAATGACCTGGTCCCATTCTTTGACAGTATCGACTTCGAGTAGCGGCTTCATCAGAAATCCAATCCCAGCGTTATTGACGAATATATCGACCGCACCAAAGGCATCGACAGCTTGGTCAACCAGTGCCTGACATTGTTCAGCATCCGACACATCGCAGGCGATCGTCTCAACTTCAGCGCCGCGACTTCGCAGTTCTTTGGCGACTCCATTTTCTTCATCGCCGATGGTCAGGTCGGAAACCACACAATTCGCACCTTCATCGGCAAAACGCTGCAAGATGCCTTGGCCCAACCCTTTTTCCTTGCCAGAGCCGGTGACGACAATCGTCTTTCCTTCGAACCGCTTTGACATCAGATATCTTCGGTCAGAATGAACTGCGGGTTATCTGCAAATTCCTGAAACGGCGCGGCCATTGCCTGAAATTCTTCAGTCGAGATATCGGCTACAAATGAATCCATGTCGGTAATGTCGAGCACTTCCAAATATTGATAAGGTGGCGCATCATCGGAACCAAACAGACCGGTCGCTTTGTGAACGGTGAATTTATCCACTGAACCCAGACCATTCACTCTAGGAATATCGGTGGTTTTGGCCCAGTTTTCATATTCGACTGGATCCACTCCGTCTTTCAAATTGAATATAACAATGATGCGCATCTTTCTTCTCCTCTTAAGTCGTTTCGAAATAGATTTCGGGGCGGCGATAACCGTGCAATTTATCGTCCAGCTTCCGCGCCAGGGCAAACAGATCAGCCTCGCAGCCTTTCGACGCGATGATCTGCAATCCTAACGGCATGCCGGCGTCATTGAAACCGGACGGAATGCTGATTGCGGGCAGATTGGCAATATTGGCGAGGCAGGTGTAGTCCGCCTGATTGAGTGGGGCATCATCGCTGTGCGGGAATGCGCCCTGCGGTGCGGTCGGCAATATGCAAAATCCATGCTTCGCAACAAGCTGTTGCATCGTTTCCACAGTTTGTTTGAGAATCGCTTGATCCTGCTCCCAATCTGCTTCTTTGCGATCCGGACCATAGGTTAGGAGTTTTCGAAAACCATCAGACAATTTACTTTGGTCATGACCCGTAAATGGTCTAGCCATATATTTCAATGTCTTGATAAAGCCGGCAAAGCGGATACGCGACAGAGGACTTTGCAGCTGAGCCACGGCAATCGTCTCGCCTGCCCAACGCATGATATCGCGGAAATTTTCGATCACTTCCAATTCACAATCGACCCCGGTGTCGACCAAGGTGGCAAGCGACCCTGTGACAGCTTTGTCTTGGCCAAAGTCGCTGATTATTCGCGCTGTCTTTTCGAGCAGATCGAGATTGCGTGCCAACGGCCCGATACAATCTAGCGATTGCTCCGCCAGTTCTAGTCCATCCTGACTGATGGCTGACTGCGCAGGTTTAAAACCGTAAACGCCGCAATAAGCAGCAGGTATACGCACAGACCCCATTGTGTCAGTACCAAGCGCTACATCACAAAGGCCTGCCGCAACCGCGGCCCCACTGCCACCCGAAGATCCTCCGGGCGTATATCCGTCCTTATGTGGATTGAAAGTTTTGCCGTACCATGGATTATCGGTCTTTGCACCGAGCGCAGCCTCCTCCATATTCAGCATGCCGATAATCATCGCTCCAGCGTCCCGTAGCTCGTCAACTACCACAGCATCCTTTTCAGCAATGCGGTCGCGAAACACTTCACAACCCGCGGTCCAAGGCATGTTTTTGACTGCAATATTGGCTTTTACACCAACGGTCACTCCGGCAAGTGGACCTGCGCCGCAGCTGGCATTACGATCGAAATCGGTAAAAGCGTTTAACGGCTTGTTCGCCGCCTCCAGAGATTCCCAATCAATCAAATCTGTCTCTCGTCAATCAAACGAATTGGTTTTTGGCGTGTATCAATCTGTGTGTCCTTGGCTGTATCACCCGGCCCGACAACATCAACGCCAACCTCGATACCAATGCCCTTGCGCAACATATCCGCAAGCTCAGACTGATTGCTATCACCGCGGCTTTCCAACGTCACCTGCATCTCGTCCCGGCCAGCATCATCTCGCAACACGCGGCAGACATATTCGCCGGTCAAGTCACTACGGTCCTCGATAATCGCTCCAATAGCATGCGGGAAAATATTGATCCCGCGAAGCTTGACCATGTTGTCGCTGCGCCCCTTGAAACCGCTAATGCGTTTAAACACCATGCCGGTGGAGTTGCTGTCGGTGCGCTCTTCGGTGATATCGTGGGTATTGAATCTTATGCATGGGGCAATGTCATCTTTGAACAGACAGGTGACTACCATATCGCCCGTTTCACCCGGTGCAACAGAGGCTCCGCTGTCCACATCCAGCAGTTCCAAATATTGTGCGTCTTCCCAGACATATAGCCCGTCACGCTCTGGCCCCTCCCCGGCAATGGAACCGGTATCACCCACGCCATACCAGTCAAAGGCCTTGGCACCGTGCCAGGCTGCTTCGGTCGAAGCCCGGTCTTCCGTACCGAGATGGCCGATAATCATCTTCAGCTGTATCCGGTCAAATAGCTTCTCGGCTTCCGCTACTTCGGCAAGCTTACGGACATAATCGACAAAACCAACCATGCAAGTCACACCAAAATCAGCCATGAGATTGACCTGATTGACTGATCGGGTTTCAATGCCTGTACCAGCACTCAAGAATAAAGCATTGGTAAAATGCGTAACAGCCTCACGGATATAGTGCCCACCATTGATCATCCCATGACCATAGACCGACTGCACAACATCATCGCGACCCAAGCCCATCCAGCGATACATGCGCCCCACCAGCAGATTCGTAATCTCACGACCTTTCGGTCCGAACATTAATGGCTGTGGGCGCCCGGTTGTACCGCTGGTTGTGTGAAACACTACTGGTGTGTCGTCCCGGCCATCAAAGTCGCCATAGGGCGGAAATTCGTTTACCGACGCCATTAGGTCGGTCTTATCATAGACTGGCAGTTTCGACAGATCGCCCAATCCCCCGATATCGCCCCGCTCGATTCCCTGATTACCCCAAAGGCGCTGATAAAAAGGGATTTGCCATCCGCGCTCCATCAGTTTTTGAAACTGCTCATCCTGAATTGCGTAAAGCTCATCTCGCGACATATTGGTGTAACGAGCCACAAAGGCGTCACTCACCGGATATTGGTCGAGCATGGCTTTGGCGTCGAAAGCTTCAAAATAGGTCGGAAATGTCATCGAGGTTCCGTCGCATAAACTAGAGGATCATTAAATATTCTGGGATCGCAGTCTTCACTGGCAAGGCTTCTGGCGAGATCGCGTTTCGATTTGGTTTGCTCATCGGACATCAAAGCAGATGGACTGCCGAGATTGTCGGTAATGGTGCGTTCAATGGTACTGCCGTCTACCAATCGGATGGCCAGGCTTTGGGGAGAGAGCGCATTATGATCTGGATTGTCATCAATGACTACGGCGACCTTGCTGCCGAGCTCCATGATATCTGGGTTGGCAAATTCAGCTTCAATGAAACAGCGAGGATCAATAATTTTATCGCGCAGCATAAGTGGTACCAGAAACGCCAGACATAGCCTGGCATAGCTTGGCGTCATATCGGACTGATAAGGACGCCCCACTAGACGATGTATGAGTGGCGGTGCAGCGATCTCAACCGACTCGACCTGAGCAGGGTCCAGAGAACCATTGCGCAACATAACATCAATTGCACCCAAAATGCCGTGACTGGCACGTCCCGAAGGGAAAGGTTTGACGCTGACTTCATCAATCAGCCATTTCTCTCCCATAGTATCCGCATAGCTTGCCAAATCGCCGGGTTCGAACAATTTGAAATAGCCAAAAGGCCCTTCCAGCGCGTCATGCGGTCCGTTCATACCAACCCTTGCCAGATCAACGGTGGTTATGGCGGCGCGGGATGCATTGGCAATTTGCAACGGTAACGCGATCGACGCTTCGACATGAGCCTGCATGGTCCCGGCAGCCTGCGAATAGGCGAGACCCAAAACATCAGGAAATTTCTCTGCTGGCAATCTTTCTAACCGAGCGACCGCCAAAGCGGCGCCGATAATACCTGCCGTTGCTGGCCGGAACATTTGCATTGCACCGGTTGCAGCGACACCCAGACCACTAGCTATATCGACACCCATTGCCAGTGCGGTCAGAAACAGTTTTTTGTCTGCACCACCCATCCTGTCCGCTGCTGCCAGCAAAGCGGCAGTCACGACGGACATCGCATGGACTACAGCGGGTTCATGGACGGCATCCCATTCGAGGCAGTGAATGGCAAAGCCGTTAAGCCATGCGGCAGATGGTGTCGGCAGATGCTCGTTCAGACCCAGAAGGCGGGATTCGTTTCCACCGCCCCAATTGCGAACAGCTCCAAGCATGGACTGTGCTTCTGGCGATGCAGCGCCTGCGGCTCCCCCTGTGAGCGTATCAGCTAGCAAAAACATTGCCGCTTGCCTGGTGACTTCGGAGAGCCTGTGCTCCGCAACCGCGAAATCGAGAAGTTCCTGAGTAGCTCTCATGACAACCAACCCGCCAGCATTTGATGAATCGCTTCGGCGTTATCACCTTCGAGCGCTAGACTGACCGCACGATCCGCTTCTTTTTCTGGCAGTCCGCCCCATGCGATCAGTGCGTGAGCCTTTCCGATGATCTGTTCCCTCGACATCGGTCTTTCCGGATCGCCCAGTGTATCGACCAGTTCAACCGCTTCGCTTCCGCAGCTGACATCGGCACCATAGTGCCCGGGATAACGGGTAGTGATATCCGATGATTCTTTCACCATGATCCGGCTGCGCCCATTGGCAAATTTGACAATAGCCTCCGGCTCGAAATCCGCCAGTTCCGGCTCGCCTTTTTCTGCGACAACAGCCACAGCATGTTGCAATGAAAATTTTGCGTCGATTACGGTTTCAGGATTGGGGCGATCACAAAAGGTCAGCGCATCAGCATAGGTTTCGACAAGGATATCACCTTCTAGCACGCCCAGTTTAGCCTTCAATTCCAGCACTGCATCAATCGCGGGATGCGCATGACGACAGGCACCCCAGGGTTTGAAGCTCACTTCGTGGATGCGCCACTGCTCAGGGAAGGTCATTGGCTTGGGATTTTCGCAAGTCGCCGCGTAGAGGCCTTGAGGACCTTCGAGAATGTAGCGAGGGCCGGTAAAACCCCGCTTTGCCAATCTTGCCTGCCATAGGCCTTCCAGCGCCGCATGTGTGACATGCATTTGCTTGGTCATCACGCCCTCATGGCGCATCTGCCAAAGTCCGCCCGCTATTGATCCGGCATTGCCAAGGGCGCTCATATATTGCTCTGATGAGAAACCAAAGATGCTCCCCGCCGAAACAGCAGCACCAAATCCTCCTGCTGTCGAGCTGTTGTGATAATAGGCATAATGCTTTTCATCGAAGGTTGAGCCAATCGCGATGGTGGCTTCATATCCTCTTATGGCACCATCCACTAAGGCGGCCATGCCGTTTTCCGTTTCCCGTATAGCCGACAAAGCGGATGGCCATATCGCCGGTCCCGGATGGAGAATGGATGTCCGGTGAATGTCATCCATTTCGAGCACATTGCCTAGCAGTGCCGCACGGGTCAGAATATCTGGCTCAGCTTCGCGGGCTATTTCAGCCACCTCTCCCTGCCTAGCACCCGCAACGCAGCCTAACCAATCAAGCAAATGCAAGCGGGCCCCCTGCCGGGTTGCTTCATTGACTGGGCGCATTATGTGCGCAGCTAATTTCTCGGTCAGGCTCTCTTGCGTCATCTCGGCACCGGCACTAAGACTGAGATATGTCCGGACAAACACAAAATAAGAAAAAACCACGCTATCTGGAAATGGCCGACCAGTTGCGCGAAGAAGTTCTTCGCGGTGATTATTCCGATCCCGGTGAGTTTCCGACGGAATCGGTTCTCTGCAAGAAATATGATGTTAGCCGCTACACGGTGAGGGAGGCGCTGCGAAAGTTGACCTCTGAAGGGCTTATCTCCCGAAAAAGAGGTTCTGGAACGATTGTCCAACCCGCCACCGCCCGTGCGGGCGCCTTGCATCAGCCGCTCAGCAATGTTGGTGAAATCCTTCAATATGCACGCGATACAACCATCAGTTTTGAAAAAATGGATCCACAGCTCATTCCGCCCAAAATTGCGGAACAAATCGGAACCGAGCACGAACGAGAATGGTTCGTCTTTCATGGAAAACGGCGCAAGACTGGCCGGAAGCGACCGATCGCTGTTACTGTGGCCTGGATCAATCCCGACCTTGCCAATGCCATTGAGAAAATCGATATTAGTGGTGCCACTCTGTTCGGCCAGATTGAGGAATATGGGGAAGTCACGGTATCTCGTGTAACCCAGGACATTCAGGCGATCGCTGCTTCGAAGCACTTTGCTGAGGACCTGGGACTGGAAGAAGGTGATCCGATCCTCCGCATTTTGCGTTGCTATTTTGATCAGAATGACCGGATGTTTGAAATTTCGGCAAGCTATCATCCAGGTGAAAGATTTGCCTATTCGATGCATATCGAGGTTGACTGACCCTATCATTTTTGCGGTTCCGGCGCATCACTTGGCCGCCGATCATCTTCCAAAGCGAAGCGATAGGCAGGAGCAATTTGATGATTGCCATCTGCCTCGACCACCAATCCGCGTTCCTTGACGAAATCCTGATCCAGTGCTTCACGAAAATTCAGCACGGGAGAAAATGCAACATCCTTGTCGCCGAACCACGTTACCCACTCATCTCGGGTCTTAGAAAGAAACGTCTCTTTTAGGAATGCAATCAACGGAGCCTGCGATTTACCAGCATCCTTTTCAGCCAACGGTAGCAAGTCCAGCCGGTTAAGTGCGGTCAACAAATTGTTCGCAAATTTAATCTCGCGAGCGCCCAGAACTATATGTTTGCCATCAGATGTCTCATAGACGTGATAGAAAGCGGCACCGCCGAGCGAACGCTGTGACTGGGATTTTGGTGCCTCCCCGCCGCTGATTGCTTCACCAGCTATATGGGCGCACCATGGCAGTATAGAATCGAACATCGCAACATCGACATAGTCGCCCTTGCCGGATTTTTCCCGCCCGAGCAGCGCCATCAAGACAGCTGACAAACCGTTTAATCCGGCAGACATATCGGCAGATGGCACACCTGGCACTACCGGAAAGCTATCTGGTCCATCATTAACCGACAAGAATCCTGAAAGCGCCTGTACCGCCAAGTCATGGGCAGGATGATGGGCCATTTCACCCTCTTGCCCAAAGGCCGAAATGGAACAATAAACAATACGCGGGTTTTTAGTGGAAACAGTTTCGTAGTCAAAGCCCAACCGTTTCATAACACCGGGTCGAAAGCCTTCGATCAAGACATCGGCATCGGTGAGCAGGTCCCACAGCTGGTCCCGTCCTGCATCGCTTTTCAGATCAAGAGCCATCGCCTGCTTACCGCGATTGAGATTTCGGAACCAGACCGACTGCCCCCCCTCCATCGGTGCCATTTGACGCGCAGGATCACCGGTTGGTGGTTCGATTTTGATTACTTCTGCACCATGATCGGCCATCATCATAGTCAGCATCGGCCCGGGCAAGAAAAGTGAGAGGTCTATAACCTTTATGCCGGACAGCTTACCCATGAAATCACACAATCCCGCCAGCGCGCAGCTTGGAAATGTCATCGCCATCATAGCCAAGGTCACCTAGTATGGTGTCACTGTCTTCACCCAACAGCGGACCAGCTTTATTGGGCAAACGCGTTCCATTGATTTTAATTGGACTGGAAAGGACATTCATTTCAGCTTTGTCCTTGTGGCTAATCGTTTCACGCATGCCGATCGTTTCCAGCCAAGGATTTTCGAGCGCCTGATCTAGGTCATAAACCGGTGCAATTGGCATATGACCTTGCAACAGATTTAGCCAATGCTGCACAGGATAGTGAACAAATATCCCATCCAGAATTTCAGCGAGTTCTGCGCGATTGCTCAACCGGTTGGCCGCAGTATCGAAGCGTGGATCATCGATCAGTTCACTATACCCGATCTTGTCGCAAAGGATCGGCCAGAATTTCGGGATTTGTGCCATTACAAACATCCAGCCATCTGCGGCCTTGAACATCTGGCTGGGCGTTGCGGATGGATGTGCACCCTTGGGTGCCCTTCCTGTCACATCGCCTTCGTTCATATACCAGATGGCGGGATAGCTGGTCTGATGGACGGCAGCGGACAATAGATCGACATCGACGTCGCAACCCTCTCCGGAACGCTGAGCATCCAAAAGTGCCGCCAGCAAACCAACCGCCATCTGCGTTCCAGACATGAAATCGACCATCGAGAGACCAAAGCGCACCGGTGGACCATCGGGATCGCCAGTCAAAGCACAAAAGCCCGCTTCCGCCTGCATCAAATAGTCATAACCAGGCCATTTTGCGCGCTCATTGTCGCGACCATAAGCGGACACATGAGCACAAACGATTGCCGGATTTGTTCCCTTCAAGCTTTCATAATCCAGACCGATCTTAGCAGGCACATCACCGCGCAAATTATTGGCCATGACATGAGAAGTTTTGACGAGCTTGTGCAGGATTTCAATGCCTTGCCCGCTGCGCAAATCCAGCGTCAGCGATTTCTTGTTCAGATTGAATGTCTGGAAATATAAACTCTCCTGTTCACGCAGCCAATGCGGCCCCACATGCCTCGCCGTATCTCCACCCTTGGGCGGCTCAATCTTGATGACCTCCGCGCCCATTTGCGCAAGAAACATGGTTCCATAAGGACCAGCACCATATTGTTCGGCCGACAGAACGCGAAAGCCTTTAAGGGGTTGTTTGATGGTCAAGCGGGATTCCTCTTCACCCATTGCTTGGATATAATCATCCGCTGCATTTCATTTGTGCCCTCGCCGATACACATAAGAATAGAATCGCGATAATACCGCTCGATGTCATACTCCTTGGAATAGCCATATCCTCCATGAATACGCAGACCTTCTTCAGAATTCTTAACCGCCGCTTCGGAAGCAAAATATTTCGCCATACCGGCTTCCATGTCACAGCGTTCTCCACGATCATAGGCTTCGGCAGCGTCCATGGTCAGCAATCGCGCGGCTCTGGCACGCGTCACCATTTCTCCCAGTTTCAATTGAATGGCCTGATGCTCGCAAATTGGTTTACCCATTGTTTCACGGATTTGGGCATATTCAGTCGCTAGACGCAGCGAACCTTCTGCCAACCCAACTCCGCGTGCTGCAACGTTAATGCGTCCCAGTTCCAGGCCGCCAGTTGCCTGAAAAAAACCCTCTCCCTCAACGCCGCCGATCAGATTTTCAGCAGGAATGCGATAGTTATCGAACGTCAGTTCGGCACTGTCGATTGATTTGTAACCAAGCTTGTCGAATTTCTTACCTACGCCAAAGCCTTCGCCTTTGGGTGCGATCATTAAGCTCAAACCTTTATAACGCGGCTCGGAATTTGGATCAGTTTTGACCAGCAATGCAAAGCAGCTACCTTTTATGCCGTTAGATATCCAGGTTTTGGTGCCGTTGATAACATAGTCATCGCCATCACGAACGGCGGTGGTGCGGATCGCCTGTAGATCGGTTCCTGCATTGGGTTCGGTCAAAGCGAGCCCGCCACGGATTTCGCCGGTGGCGAATTTAGGCAGCCAAAAGTCTTTCTGCTCGTCTGTTCCAAACCGTTCAACCGCTGCGGCCATGATCAAGTGCGAGTTAAATATACCTGTAATCGCCATCCAGTAAGATGAGATATAAGATACGATTTTAGCATAAGTGGTCGAAGGAAGGCCTAATCCTCCGTATTCCTGGCCAATAGTCGCACCGAACAGGCCCATTTCAGTCATCTGATCAACCAGTTCCTCCGGCCAGATATCGCCGTGATCATGCTCCATCACTACGGACTTCACTTCACCTTCGACCCATTTTTTAATCGCATCCATGAAGGCTCGTTCATCTTCCGGATCAATTGTACGCGGGACAAATTCTTCGGTTGGTATTTCAGCTACGCTAGCCATTTTTCGCTCCTGCAAATATCGCTGCCGCTTGGCACGGCTAATCGAATTTCAATCTAATCGTCCATATTTCCAAAACCGCGCTTCCATATGAGCATGGTTCGCTCAAATGTGCAGACCACATCGTCGTTCTGGTTTTTGCCGATGGTCTTTATTGTTACGATTCCCTGTTCCGGACGGGAGGAAGATTCTCGCTTCTCGAGTACTTCGCTCTCAGCATAGAGTGTGTCCTCACAAAATAGGGGATGCGTCATCTTGATTTTGTCCCAACCCAAATTGGCAACCGCTTTTTGACTTGTATCGGAAACGCTCATACCCACCATCAAAGCAACTGTTAGAGGAGAGCACACTAGCGGTTTGCCAAACTCCGTGTTTTTGGAAAATTCATAATCAAAATGCAGCGGATGAGTATTCATCGTCAACAATGTGAAATGAACATTGTCGGTATGGGTGATAGTTCGACCGGGACGATGTTCGTAAATATGCCCCACTTCGAAATCCTCGAAATAACGACCAAAAGTTTCGCGGAATCTTCCCGGGCTGACTTCAATTACTCCATCACGCATATATTCAATCCTTCCAATATTCTCTCAGGCAGCTGCCACAATACGCCGATATCGCTCCATAACCGGCGCTTCCAACATATGGCCATTGTGACTAATGGCTTTTCCACCCGCCGCATCATAAGCCGCAATGGCCTCGTTGGCCTCCGAAATTTCCTCATCACTTGGCCTCATGGCCGCTTCAACAGTCATTAGCTGTTTGGGGTGGATCGCCGCCTTTGCCTGGAATCCCAAAGCCTTGGCTTTTTCACATTCTTCTAAAAGGCCAGCTTCGTTAGCCAAATTGATATAAGGAACATCAATTGCCGGGATATTGGCCGCGGCACAGCACATGATGAACTGACTACGCGCAACCAGTAGCGGTTCCCACTCCAATTTTGTCCCGAGTTGTGAAGAAAAATCACCGCCACCAAACATCATCGCAGCAACGCCTTCGCTAGCAGCAATTTCGTCACCAGCGCGAAGGCCCTGAACGGTTTCTATCAGCGGGACAAGACCATCAACATGCTCTCCTAATATGGCGTGAGCAATTTCTACCTCCGCGGCGCTCTCAATCATGGGGAGAAAAATCAAAGCCGGGCAATGTCCGCTTTTCTCCAAGGCCAAAAGATCTGAAAAGCCTGAGCGAGTCTTCAATCCATTGATCCGAACCGCCGTTTTTTTATGCTCGAGCGTCTGCAACGCTTCCAGAACAGATTCGCGCGCGCTTTCTTTCTGATCAGCAGGAACAGAATCTTCCAGATCAATACAAATCAGTTTCGCACCTGCCAACGCCGCCTTTTCAAAGCGCTCTGGCCGGTTTCCGGGCACGAATAGAAAGTTGGTAATGCTGGTCATAAAGTCTGAATCGTTAAAATCCCTAAATTGCCTCTTCACAATTTGTCCGGACAAATCTAAAGTCAACTGGAATCTGTAATTATTTCTGTTTTGAGACGAGAGGACATCTTCAAATGAAGCATATGATAAAAGCGACAACAGCCGTCGCTGCAATAGTTGCAGCTGGTATTGTGGCGCCAACCGAAGCACGCACCCTTGATCCGAAGGTAGCAGAGGATGCATTGGAAATTTCAAAGCGTTTACAATGCGGAGTGTCGGCCGACGAGCCAGCTGTTTATCACTGGTCGGGTAATATCTATGGCCGGTCGCTTGGACAGCGCGACAAGTTGATATTCAAGGGCGAGGGCATGAATATTCGGCGTTGTGTTGAGGTCGAAGATCCGGAGCGCGGCAAAGGCTGGCGCCTGATCAGCCGCGAAATCATGCTGATGCTTGATCCCAAAACCGGCGAAGTCCTGAATGAGTGGGAGAATCCTTATACCGGCAAAACCGTCAAAGTGATGCAGATCCACAATGATCCCGTAAATGGTCGCCCAAATTATGCAAAAGACGCAGACGGAAAGCCGTTTTCTCTAAGTACTTTGCGCGAAGCAGGCGCATATGTCTTCATGCCTTTTGAAGTACCACTCTTTTACACCAATCCTCTTGCGGGCCACTATCAGGACTATGTCGGCGGAAAATACCATGCGATGGAAATCTTTGACTTCGCCGCGATGAAAGACGAACTTTACGACAGCACCAAGCCAACGGCATATCCGATGATCAGCTGGGTTCGTATTTCCGCTTGGGCACCTTGGATGAAGATGGGTGGTCGTCCCGGGCAGATGGTTTTTAATGCAATGGGCCGCAAGTTGCCTGGAGGATTTGAAGAATTACCCGACGTGCTGAAAAATGAAATCCGGGCCAACTACCCGGTCTATGAACAGGCTCCGCCAAAAGATGACACGCGGCGCAACGAGACAACCTGGACGAAGTTCAAGAAGCTAACCGATGAACAACGTGCAAAAGATGGCGACAAAGCCAAGGGTGGTGGAGAACACTAAGGCTGCGCGCAGCGAGGTACTGAACGAGCTGGCTATATCGGCTTAATATTTCCAAGAAACGCAGTTGCCAAAAGCAGCAAATACACAATCCAAACCCAGATCCGGGTCTTGTTCATTGTGCTGAGTAGAGGAATTTCAGTTTCGTCCGATGATCCTTCTTCAATCAGCTTACCAAGCTGCGGTCCGACAGGCTTGAAAGCTACATCGATCATAATCGCTGCGGCAAAGATGATGCCAAACATGAGCGCCTTGGTAGCCAGCCAAGCGGGGGGCAACGGCTCACCGTTTACCAATGAAACACCGCCCAATCCAAGATAGAAAGCGGTCAAACCGAACTTCAAAACCGATTCGATTTTCCGGTCGCGAATTGCCCGGTCCGTTTGATCATGCATATGCGCATCCCAGACCAGCCAAATCCAAAATGCACCGACCAGCCAGCCCATAACCACAACCCATCCCGGCAAGCTCCACCAGCCGCCTGCATCAACCATGGTGATTGTTATCGGCACCATCAATGCCCAGGCCGTTCGCGGTACCATGTCCAGATTTACCAGCAGTTGCAGCAATACCAAACGCTGCGATAGATCATATTTCTCGCGCTTTCGGAACTCCCGCCCCAACATGAAAACACCAACATCGGCACCTAGCCACAGCACGAAAAGGATGATGTGTACAAAAACCAGAAGCGGATAGAGACCAATATCAAACATAAAACCCTCCTATTGCGGCCTTTTTGCAACATTGCATTACACAAATTGCCAAAAATCGAATCAACTTCTTGCAAAACTGTATACAAGATGTAGATTTGTCCGGACAAATAGGAAAGCCCCTAGGAGACCCGAACGTGAAAAAGCTTCTTCTTGCCTCTACCGCCTTCGCCTGCATGTCCACCAGTATTCCAGCCTTGGCCCAAACCGAAGGCGAACAGGAAGCTCAAGAAGGCGGATTGAATGTCATTGTCGTAACTGCGCAGCGCCGAGAAGAGAATGTACAGGATATTCCAATCGCGATCAGTGCCTTTGATTCAGCAGAATTAGAAACTCGCGGCGTGACCAATGCGCTAGAAGTTACGCAATTTGTTCCGAACTTGGTCGGCTTGAACAATACCGGACTTGGAACCGCAAACAGCTATTTCTTGCGCGGTGTAGGTAACACAGAATCCATTGCCACATTTGACCCACCAATCGGAACCTATGTCGACGACATTTACATGTCGCGCCAAAACGCAAACAATCTGTCCTTCTTTGATGTCGATCGGGTCGAAGTGCTACGCGGCCCGCAGGGAACTTTGTTTGGACGAAATACAACCGGTGGAGCTATAAATGTCTTTCTGAAGGAACCGGGCGATGAATTTGGCGGCTTTATTGAAGCTGGCTATGGAAGCTACGAACGCTACATGGCTAGAGTATCAATGGATATTCCGCTTGCCGACAGCTTTGCCATCAAAGTATCGGGCTATTATCAGGGTGATGAGGGTTATGCGATCAACACCACAACAGGCGACCGTACCAATGAAAACGACGGTTGGGGTGTAAGGCTTGGTCTTCGCGGAGAGTTGTCCGAAAATGCGCGATGGACAGGCTCCTATATTCACACTCATGCGGATGCAGCCAATTTGCTGAATTTCGACTGTGATCCTGCCAATCCAACAAATTGTAGTGGCAGGTTTGTGACTACAGGATTCGGCCCCAACAGCAATTTTGGTGGTCGCCTAACTGGGAACAAAAACAACTTTGGCCTCGGAAACGAAGTTGACCTTGATTTCGTCTCCTCAAATCTGGAACTTGGTTTGGGCGAAGTCACGGTGAATTTGATCACAGGCTTTGTGAATATCAGACAGGACTTCGGTCTGGACTTTGCCGATGGTC
Organism: uncultured Parasphingorhabdus sp.; assembly: GCA_951813595.1. Lineage (GTDB taxonomy): Bacteria > Pseudomonadota > Alphaproteobacteria > Sphingomonadales > Sphingomonadaceae > Parasphingorhabdus. The sequence continues at coordinate 1,482,038 of CATOTQ010000001.1, forward strand.
GCGGCCTGCCCAGTACGACCTCACCCGTTCCCCCAGTTATAGGGTATACATTTGGCGGTTTCACTATTGCTAACCGGGGCGAGCATACGCAATTCACTCAGGAAATTAAGTTCAACACCTCATTTGGCGACGGCCTCGTAGACCTAGTCGGTGGCGTCTATTACTTCTACGAAGATAACACGACTGATTTTGGCGATCTCTTCACCTTGCCATTTGCTCCACCGCCAACAGGATTCCCTTTCATCCTTGCAGACCGAACTCTGACCAACACCGCAGAAGCCTGGGCCGGTTATATGCAGGCTGACATAAATCTGACGGAGCAACTAAAAATTACGGCTGGTATTCGCTATACCGACGAGAAAAAGACATTCGGTGCTAGGGACAATCGCGCGAGTTGTAATGATGGAACTATCGAAGCAACCTGCATTGACACGCAAAATTTCGTTGCTGCGAATGGCGTGCCAATCCCTCCACAGCAGTCAACGGATTTGTGGACGCCGCGTTTTGCGATTAACTACAAACCCAATGATGATTTCCTGATATTTGCATCCGCCACACGTGGATTTAAATCCGGTGGCTGGAATGCCCGCGGAACATCTGCCAGCGAGCTTTTGCCATTTGGTCCGGAAACGGCTTGGAGCTATGAGCTTGGCGCAAAAACCGAGTTTTGGGATAACCGGGTTCGCCTGAACGTTACTGGCTTCTGGCTTGATGTAGAAGGCCTCCAAACACCTTCGGCATTTATTCGTGCAAATGGCTCGATCGCTTTTATAACGCGAAACTTTGCCAATTATCGTAACAAGGGAGTAGAGGTCGAGTTGAGCACGGCTCCAGTGGATAACCTCAATATGTTCCTCGCCGTTGGTTATCAGGATGACAAATATCGTTTCGATGCCAATACACCAGCATTTGATGCGTTTGGCGTTCAATCGGTTCCAGCTCAGCGAGCAGCTTGTTTGACGCAGCTAGCCGGAGGATTGATCGCCAACACCGGTGGCGCTGACAATGCAGCGTCGTGCGGTGTCGGAATCGTTGCCCCAGATGGAAGTATCGCAGAACCAGTCAGAACGCCTGATTGGACGGTCGCTATAGGTGCTAGCTATGATGCCGAAATGGGTGGTGGCCTGTCGCTCGTTCCATCGATCAATGCGAATTGGAGAAGCAACAGCGAAGTTGGAACGAGCGAAGTTAGCTTATTCAACCAAGCTGTCACTGGGCCATCCGGGACTGTCTATGCAGCAAATACAGCGGGTCAAGGCGCGTTCATTACAGGGTCGTTCTCAGATGATCGCTGGATTGTAAACGGATCACTGGCACTGAAAAGTGAGGATGGTTGGTCAATTACAGCAGAATGCAAAAACTGCTTTGACGAGGAAGCTGTGGAATCTGCGCTTGTTAATACCAGCTATCTCAACCCGCCACGCACATTCTTGATCAAAGGCCGAATTCAGTTCTAATCAACCAGCAAAGTTGAGCATATTGAAAAGGCGAGCCGTTTTGGTTCGCCTTTTTTCATCTGGCATATTAGTCTGAAAGCCGTATAGTTGTCCGGACAAATTTTTGAACCTGAGGGTGTATGACTGAAACAGCGGCCGACCGCGGAGAATTCTCACTAGGATGGACGGTATTGTTCGCCAGTGTTCTTGGTGTTGCCTGCGGTGCCTCACCGATCCCTTTCAACGTTATTGGGTTTACTGTTGAACCGTTAATCGAAGAATTTGGCTGGTCACGGACGCAAATCCTTGTGCCGATTACAATTTTCGGAATCATCGCCTCGTTACTCGCACCTTTTTTTGGGTCACTTGCTGACAAATATGGCGTGCGCAAAGTTGCGCTCTACTCGCTCGTCGCATTTGGCGTGTCTTTTGCGATGATTTCGCTGACGCCAACCGCTGCTGTCTCATCAACGCTCTATCTTTATTATGCGCTTTGGGTTGTGGTCGGGCTTGTTGGTATCGGCTCAACGCCGGTAACCTGGAGCCGGGCAATCAATCTCTGGTTCTTCAAAAATCGTGGCTTGGCACTGGGTATTTTGCTGATGGGCACCAGTTTGGCTGCCATCGTAGTGCCAAAATTGGCGGTATGGGCAATTGAATCCTATGGTTGGCGCAATATGTTCCTGATTGTGGCTGGCTTGCCTTTGGTTGTTGCACTGCCGTTTGCCTATATTCTGTTCCGCGAACCACAACCGGAAGAACGACCAAAGGCCCTTTCCAGCGATAGCGGCAATTTGACGGGCGTTACCTTGGGAGTCGCATTGAAAGACTATCGCTTCTGGCTGATTTGGCTATCCATCGCCATGATCGCGGGCGCCTTTGGCGGGGCATTTATCAATATGCCGACGATGCTAGGGGATCGCGGTTTGGAAGCCCAAACTGCGGCCTCGGTCATGGGCGTACTGGGTATCGGAATATTTTCCGGACGAATCATAACCGGAATGCTGCTTGACCGTTTCTGGGCTGGAATTGTAGCCTTTCCCCTGCTCTGCCTTCCAGCAGTTTCATGCTTTTTGCTGCTCGGCGATACGATTACATTCCCGATGGCGGCACTCGCCGGATTCCTGCTCGGCTTTGCAGCGGGTGCGGAAAGTGACTTGATCGCCTATCTGACGGGACGCTATTTCGGCATGGCGCATTATGGTAAGATATACGGCATGCTCTACATGCCATTCGGTTTCTTCTCTGCTCTATCGCCGCTGATCTACGCCTATGTTCGGGATAATATGGGAAGTTATGACCCGATCCTTTCTGTCGCCATTTTCATATTTGTTTTTGGCGGTGGATTGTTGCTCTTGCTTGGACGCTATCCAGAGACATTTCCCGAAGCTGACACAATGCCAGTTGAAACGCTAGCAACGGAGGCAACATAATGGCTACCAAAGCCAATCTAAACGCAACAGATTACATCGCCGAAACAGGCGTCGATGTTCTCACGGACGATGCGACACTCGATTTCTACGCCCATGATGTCTACGAGCGAGGCGCGGATTTGCTAGCCGCCATTCGTCCCAAAAACAAGGAAGAACTGTCCGCTGCAGTTGCTGCAACCACATCACAGAATATTCCGGTGATTCCGCGTGGTGGTGGGATGAGTTATACAGGTGGATATACATCAAATCGGGAAGGTGCTGTACTGTTCGACCTCGCCACGATGGACCGGATTCTCGACATCAACGAAACCGATATGACAGTGACCGTGGAAGCCGGCTGCACATGGGCCCAGCTTCATGAAGCGCTCAAGCCGAAAGGTCTGCGAACACCTTTTTGGGGTACGCTTTCCGGGCTGAAAGCGAGCGTTGGCGGCGGTATGAGCCAGAATTGCCTGTTCTGGGGTTCGGGCCGCTATGGGACGGCGGCTCAGAGTTGTCTCGCGCTGGAAGTCGTGCTGGCGGATGGCACGATCATAAAAACTGGGGCAGAGCATACCCGCCCCTATGGCCCCGATCTCACCGGCATATTCCTCGCTGATACAGGTGCGCTGGGAATGAAGGCCACGATCACCATGCGCCTGATCCCCGAAGTGGAGGCGCATGGCTATGCCAGCTTCACTTTCGAAACTTTCGAAGAGACATTGACAGCGATGGCAGAAATCGAACGCTCTGGTGTTGCCACCGAATGTTTCGGATTTGATCCACGCCTGAACGCCATTCGCATGCAACGCGACAGTCTGACGAGCGACGCCAAGGCGCTAGGCAAGATGATGAAGAAGCAGGGTTCGGTCTGGGGAGCATTGAAAGAAGGCGCTAAAGTGGTAACCGCCGGCCGTAGTTTCATGGATGGAGCAAAATACTCTCTCCACGTTTTGACTGAAGGCCGGATTCAAGCGGCTGCTGCTGCTGATCTGGAACGCGCCCGCAAGCTGGCATTGGCTAACGGCGCGAGCGAAACCGAAAACACCATCCCGAAAATCATCCGCGCCAACCCTTTTGGGCCGCTTAACAGCATGCTGGGGCCGGAAGGCCAGCGCTGGGCGCCCCTACATGGGTTGCTCCCACATTCAAAAGCTGTCGGATGCTACACTGCGCTGAAAGCGCTTGAAACCAAATATGCGGATGAGATGGAAGAGCATGGAATTTTTACTGGAACGTTGGTTTCAGCTGTTAGCGGGTCGGGAGCAATTATCGAACCCTGCCTCTACTGGCCTGATGCGTCCAATCCGGTGCACGAGGACACAATTGAAGACGCTCATTTTGCCAAGCTTCCCAAACTGGAAGCCAATGAAGCGGCATGGGCGCTGACGCAAAAGATCAAACAGGATATTGTGGATCTGCTTTACGAGCATGGCGCTGCGCATTTACAGATAGGGCGGACTTACCGTTACCGCGATAGCCTTGATCCAGCGGCAGACAGCTTGCTGCGGGACCTCAAGAAATCGCTAGATCCAAAAGGCCTCATGAATCCAGGATCGCTGGGCTTGTAGGAACTTATGGACTTTGACCGGAGACAGGTTCTTGCCACTACAATTTGCGCCGCGATGGCGTCACCCAGTTTTGCTGCAACGGAAAAAGATGATAAAAACAGACCAATGACTGAAATAAAAACATATGCCGCCGTCGCTATGCAATTGGCCGCGCGTTCGGTTGAAAAAACACCGGACAAGGCGGCGGCACGCAAGCAGATGATGGATATGATCGGCGAAGTAGAGACCAAAATCCGCTCGGCAACGATCTTCATCAAGCAATATGCCGGTAGCCCGGTGAAGCTGGCAGTGCTTCCAGAATACCTACTGACCAGCTATCCGGGGCGTATCTCCATCCCTGATTTTGCCGACAAGGCGGCTTTGGAAGTTGGTGGTCTGGAATATGAAGCGATGGGCGCCATGGCCGAACGATTGGGTATGTATATCGCGGGCAACGCCTATGAACTGGACGAGAATTTTCCCGGCCTTTATTTTCAAGCGTGTTTCATCATTGCGCCTTCAGGCGAAGTAGTACTGCGTTATCGGCGTTTAAACAGCATGTTCGCGCCAACGCCGCATGATATCTGGACGAAATATTTGGATATCTATGGTCTTAACGGCGTGTTTCCCGTTGCCAAAACCGAGATCGGCAATTTGGCTGCTATCGCTTCAGAGGAAATCCTCTATCCTGAAATCGCTCGAGCTTTGGCACTGCGCGGCGCAGAAGTTTTCGCGCATAGCAGTTCTGAGATTGGTTCTCCACTCGACACACCCAAAGATGTCGGAAAACGTGCCCGTGCTCAGGAAAATATGGCCTATGTTGTTTCAGCGAATACCGCTGGCATTGAAGAAACCTCTCTGCCTCTCTCCTCAGCAGATGGCAACAGCATGGTGGTCGATTACAAGGGCCGGGTCATGTCCGAATCGAACAGCGGCGAGACCTTTACCGCCTTCGCTGACATCGATCTGGGAGCTCTCAGAGCTGCGAGACGCAAACCGGCAATGACCAATTTCCTCGCACGCCAGCGATTGGAACTTTTTGCAGCGACTTACAGCGGAAATTCGCCACAAAAAGCTGATGGTTTGATCCAGAACAATGCAATTCAGACTCCAGACCGCGATTATTTTCTACGTACACAGGAACAAACCATAGAACGTATGATCAAGGATGGCCTAATATGAGCAATGCTATGAATGATGATCAAAAACTGGATGTAGCCCCGCCCTATAATGCCGTGGCCAGACATGGCGTTTCTCCCGAGCCAAGCCACGATGAAATCGCACGTTTCGATTTCCTCGCAAATTTCAACAAATTTATGGCCAGCGCACTTAGTCCAGGCAACCAGCTTGCCTATGACACACGTGTGCTTCCAAAGTTCAAAAAGGAACATGGCCGCGAACCGAAAGACCGGTTTGAAATTCGTCATGTGATGAACGACGATCCATTCCACCGCTTCTGGTCGGCGCTCAAACGCAACTCGATGGAAATGCGCCAGCAAAATGGCCGCGCGATGGTACTGCGCCAGATTGATGAGTTGAACGCCAAAGCAAGGCAATTTAACGAAGGCCGCGATACGCTGGAACTCAACCCGGAAGTCGAAGTTCCGCGCTATCAAAGCGCTGTCGATATCCACTGCATGCCGGGCAGCTATCATGGAGAAGAATCGCCTGGTGATGTGTCCGCCGGTGCCAATTATGACTGCGGAATATTTGCCACAACCGGCGGCGGTCTGGGCGCGCTAACAGACGGCGGCGGCCAGGCTCTGGTCGAGTGGATTCAGAAAGAACGTTCCGGTTGGCAACCGCGCCGCATCCTCGATATCGGCTGCACAGTGGGACATAATATCGTTCCGCTCGCGCTGGCTTTTCCAGACTGTGAAGTCATTGCGATTGATACCGCCGCACCGATCCTGCGCTATGCCCATGCGCGGGCGCAGTCACTTGGCGCGACCAATATCAAGTTCATTCAAGCCAGTGCAGAAGATCTGTCTCGATGGGAAGACAGCACATTTGACTGGGTACAAACCACAATGTTTCTCCACGAAACCAGTGGCAAGGCGCTGCCCAAAATTCTGTCGGAAGGATACCGCGTCCTCGCCGATGATGGCTTGATGCTGCACCTGGAGCAGCCGGAATATCATGACGGTATGCCGTTGTTCGAACAGTTCCTGCGCGACTGGGACGCATTTAACAACAATGAGCCTTTCTGGTCTTCCATGCATGCACTCGACATGAAGGAAGAGATGACCAAGGCTGGCTTCAAGCGCGGCGAGCTGTTTGAAACCGGCGTGCGCGCCGTTGTCGATACTGATATATTCCCGCAACAAGATAGTGGCGATGGCGAAGATCATGGCCGGGCGGCCTATTGGCATGCCTATGGCGCCTGGAAAAACGCTTCCGACGTGCAGGAGGCTGCAGAATGACCGACGCAGCATTTGACTGGATGGCGGCGGCCAACAAAAAGGCGAAAGGCAAGCGGCCCGAATATTTTGATGATCCAGAAGACGAACGCATCCTCTCTATCCTGATGGCGGTGGTGGGCGAGGTATCGGTACTGCGCGAACGTACGGATACTGTCGAACGCCTGCTCGAAGCCAGAGGCACGATCAGCCGCGACGACATTGAAAGCTATGTCCCGGACAAACAAGCAGCCTATGAACGCGGCGCAATGATCCGCGAATATATCTACCGCGTCATGCGCGGTCCCCAGCAAATGGTTGAGGAACTCAAAGAAGCAGAACCACCCCTCGAAGAGGTCAGCAAAGAGTTGAAAGAAATCTAGTTGTCTTTGTCCGTGGCGGGCAACAGTTCATAAATTTCCAAAACATGCCCGCTGGGTGACTTTAGATACATTTGCTTGGACCTGCCGGAACGGGATAATCCCAACGGCTTGAGGACGGCACCGGCCCTTTGCGCCCGTTCGTAAAGTGCATCGATATCCTTGGCCACATGCACAAAAATCACGCTGCCATGTGCGTTGAGTTGCTCGCCCAATTCCAGATCCGGAAAACCGGGCTGCTTGATTTCCATCAAACCGATACCGGCACCATCAGGAGACTGCAGGCGGGCAAAGGTTAGCTCACCCTGTTTGGTCCAGCCCAGATATTCATTGTCCAGCGGCGGTAATTTCCGAGGTTCGAAGAGCAGTTCAAATTTCATCACATCCCGCCAGAATTCCAGAGAGGCTTCCATGCCCTTGACGATCAGTGAAGCGCGGTCAAATTGGGCTGTGCCCTCCGTCTCCGCTTGTGCGGGTGAGCCCAGCGCCAAAAAAGTTGCGACAAAGGTCGAAGTAATCTTAATGCTTTGCCACATAAACAACCTCTCGCATGCCATCGATCAGAACGGTTTCACGGCGCCCAAGAAGCAGACGCTCGCTATCGTGATCCAGTAGATATAGGCTGATATACGCGCCAGCCCGATTTCTCGTTCTAGAGCGGCTTCCTGTGCTGCATCGGGGCCTTGTGCCAAAATCCGGAACCGCTCGGTCCAGCGCCGCATGACCAGTCGCAAGAACAAGCCGATGCATAAGGCAAAAGCGTAGAGAATCATCTTGGCCGGATACCAGTGGTTGCCAGCGCCAGTTTCGATAGGCCCACTGCCGCCAAATGCCATGATTGAAAACACAATCAATGCGAGGATTAGGGGGTAACGTAGCTTTTCTTCCAACATGGTCACTTTGATCCCGATATCGGTTTCCCGCTTAACGAAGGCAGTCCATGTCATTGCTAACCAGATTGCAAAAAACAGCCACATGAACCATATACCGGCGCCATCCAGCATTGGCACAAAGCCATATAGCTTACCCATATGGAGACCGAGCGGAAGCAGCAGCACGATTCCAGTACGGGCCAAAATATCGATGCGATAGGCGGTTTCCATATGCCGCTTTCGTTCTTCCAGCGACAGCTCACGATTGGTCACATGATAACTGGTCTGGAAAACACCCCATTCGCCGCCAAGCCAATAGACCATTGCCAATATGTGGATCCATCGTAGGATCGATAACTCATTTGCCGTTAGAAATTCCATCATTGCTCCCCTGCAATTTCTCTTTCTTATAATTTGTCCGGACAAATTCCTCTTGGCAAGCGAAAAATGCACTGGCATGGTGTTTTTACTGGAGAATTTTTGATGAAGCACCGGATAATCGAAGGCCGTCTGGAATATACCTCGCGCAAACCCGAGATGGAGGGTCAGAATCGCGGATTTGAAACCTTCCTGTTCACCCATCACAGTGATGGCAAAGTAACCATGCGCGCGCATTGCGAGATTTACGAACCCGAACCAACGGTGATGCGGGACATCATCTATGCGATGGATGAAGATAACCAGCCAATGGATTTGCATGTCCGTTTGACGGTCGGCGATGAATTCATGGGTTCGGGCTGGCTGCGCTTTGATGGCGAGACTATTGAATGTGAAAGCTATGGTCCCTCGATTGGTCGCCTGTCGCAGCAAGTGAAAGCGGAATTGCCGATAACTGGTTTTGGCACGCATCCGATTGTGTCCGACGGCTATATGCTCTCAACTCAGGACTGGGAGGAAACCGACAAGCGCTTGCTCAATTGCTATCTGCCATCGCCTGATCATCGCGGCGCAACACCGCCACAAATTGCACAGGTGAAAATCGGTGCAATGTATCTGGGCAAGGAAGAAGTGACGGTTCCAGCTGGCACCTTCCAATGCAAGCATCTGCAATTTATTGACGATTCCAGTATCATTCCGGGAACAGGCGGTATGGCGGGTGAACATCCACCCTATGATGTATGGATCACCGATGATGATGACGGGATATTTGTGCAGGGCGGCGTCGGCGGTTACATGATGACCTGGTATGAACTGGTTGAACTGAAGCGATAAATTGAAAATACTCATCATCGGTGCTGGACTGGGTGGACTGACCGCAGCCATTGCACTGCGCCAAAAAGGCATGGATGTTGAGGTTCATGAAGCCGCCAGTAAATTGGAGGAGACTGGTGCCGGCCTGACATTGGGCCTCGGCGCGCAACATGTCTTTCGCGCTTTGCGCCTGCAGGAAGCGGTCACCGAGAAGGCTTGTCCGGCGGGAACGTTGCCCTTTGTGCATTATCGCAACGCACGCCTGCTCATGGGCGATTTTGACCATGGCGATGGCAATGCAGATGACGGGGAAGCAGATATCGTGCGTCATATCTACCGCGCGGACTTGCAACAAGTTCTGATCGAAGCTTTGAACAAGCATGGCGGGGAAATTTTCACTGAACACAAGCTGATCAAGATTAACGATAACGGTGATCATGCCATTGCCCATTTCAGCAATGGCGAGAAAGCAGAAGGCGATCTGATTGTTGGTGCCGACGGCGTACGATCAGCGGTTCGGGCCATTCTCTATCCCGGTGACGAACCAAGATTTACAGATCATGTTGCTTACCGGTTTCTGGTCCCAATGGCGAAGGCCAAACCTTTTATGGAACAGGGACGAAGCGCGATTTTCATTGGTCCCCAACGCACATTCAACCGTTACACCATGTGTCAGGGTGAAGTGGTAAACTGTGCCGGGCTGGTTGAAACATCGGAGCCGGTTCCGGAAGGCTGGTCGATCGGAGCAAAAAAGGACGATCTGGCCATGGCGTTTGAGGGATGGCACCCGGATGTACAGGGTTTGATCGCTCATGCGTCGCATATCATCAAATGGGGGCTCTACGACCGAAAGCCTCTGGAAAGCTGGTCAAAAGGCCGGGTGACTATGCTTGGCGATGCCGCCCATGCGATGCTTCCCTTCCTCGGCATGGGCGCAGCGATGGCGATTGAAGACGGTTATATATTGGCCAAGGCGCTGGGAATGGAATCAAACATTGAAAGCGCGCTAAACCGCTATGAAGTCGCCAGAAAGCCAAGGACGGAGGAAGTCCATGCTGCTTCCATCACGCAAGGGAAAGTGACTCAATCAATTGATCCCGATACGTTCCAGCCTTCATCGGCACCTATGAATAATATGAAAATGATGGCCTTTGATCCCGTGGCAGCGCCGATATAGACGAACAGCAATCAATTAGCGCGGATTAGAATCTTTCCAAAATGTGAGCCGCTTTCCAAATGACGAAAAGCATCGGGTGCATCCGCAAACGCACATTCCTTGTCAACCGGATTGGTGATGCCATGCTTGGCAACCACATCGATCGCTGCCACCATCATGTCCCGGCTTCCCGAAGCTAGCCCCTTGATCGTGATATTCTTGCCGATCAGTTCGCCCTGACTGGCGCTGGCCTGTGCCTGCGGCGTACCTGATAATGCGCCCAATGTCCCAATGCGGCCATTTACTGCGGTTGCGGCAACCGTCTCGCCCAGTGCGGGGAAACCGAGTGTATCGACCACAACATCAGCGCCTCTTCCACCTGTGCGTTCCATCAACGCAGCGGCCCAGTCAGAACGCTCGCGATAATTGGCTGTAAAGTCCGCGCCCATTTCTTTCGCTCGTGCCAGCTTCTCATCACTGGATGACGTAATCGCGAAGTCCGCACCCAGCGCCTTGGCCAGCTGCAGCGCAAATATGGAAACACCACCCGTTCCTTGCGACAGCACCAACTCCCCCGGTTTAACATCACCAAAGGCGACCATCGCGTGCCAGACGGTTCCAGCAACAATTGACAATGACGCTGCTGTCTGATCCGAAATCGCATCCGGCAGTGCAATCGCCGCAGTGGCAGGCAAAACAACCTTTTCGGCGAGCCAGCCATCAGCGGTCACACCCAGATCGGCTGCAAACACGCCAAAATTGTACGGGCCGTCTAGCCATTTCAGGAAATGTGGAGCCATCACGCGATCTCCAACATTGAAACCTTCAACACTATCTCCAACAGCCTCAACCACTCCAACACCATCAGAGAGTGGCACACGACTTTCCGGTAAATCCGAGCCGTAATTGCCGCTCATCACCATCAGGTCGCGATAGTTGAGACCGCCAGCCGTAACCCTAACCAGTATTTCGCCTGATCCGAACTCTGGATCATCACGTTCCACTAACTGAAGGCCATCAATCCCGGTCCGGGCGCCCATTTGCCAAGCTTTCATCTGCTATTTCCCTTCACGCAGCGGCGCGAACATACGATCAATAAATTGTTTGAGTTTGGCCTCTTTCTCTTCAGGGGAGGTTTCCAGCCCCTCCAGAGCCATCAACCGTTCTTCCTGCACCCACATTTCCTGGACCATGTTCATGACGACTGCGACGAATCGATCCATGCCCGGATCATCGAAGAATTTTGGCTTGCCATCCGGACCATAAATTTCTTTCGGCGTATCATCTGGTTTAAAAACCGGTTCTGCCATTATCGCTTCCATGCTCCAAAGCCGAACCACATAATGCCTTCGGCCAGTCGCCCGGTGGTTTCGCTGTCAACCGCATTGGCATCTTCGTTGGCAATCGCTTCCGCAACAGCCTCCGGGCCATAAATTCCGACGCTCGGAACAACGAACTGGAAATAACCGTCCGAACCAAAACCGCCCTTTTCGCAAAGCACTTTCGGATCTTCGTCACGGTAACCCTTATAAAATGGCTCGCTATTATACCAGCTGTCCCAGTCGAGATAGAAGCCTTCAAAAGCGCCCATTTGGTTATTGGGCGGCAATTCCATGTGGAGTAAAAGTCCGCCCGGTTTCAAAACGCGGTAGGCTTCCTCGAAAGCCTTTGCTCGCGCCTTGGCAGACAATTCATGGAGAAACATAGACGAAAAACCGAGATCGAAACTATCATCTTCATAGTCCAGCGCATCGGCTGACATTTGCTTGAAATGCACGTCTTGACCCTGCATCTTCGCTCGTGCTGACGCGTATCGGAGACCGCCCGCTGCCGCATCAATCGCTTCGACATGCGCTTCAGGGTAGGTCTGTTTCCAGGGCAAGGTGTTATGCCCGATCGTGCAGCCTGTATCGAGGATGCGTTCCGGTCGAAAATCAGGAAATTTGCCTGAAACATAGGCGGCCATCGAAAGGCCAATGTCATCGAGATTAGCACCCATCAGGCCCATGGAAAAGACTGCCAGTCCCTGATCATATACCGCACCGGCTTCGAGTGATTCACCGCCGCGCGTATAACTGCCCGGCATCAAGTGCACTTCGATCGCATCGACGTTGCGCGGTATATCTAAGTCCGGATTAAGCGTGACCGAACCCGCCGCATTGTCGACTTTGGCCGCTTCTGCTTCCATCCGGTCCAGATCACGTTCGACAATCGAGCCGGCCGCTTGCCACACCATTTTCTGTGCTTGCACCCGCATCGTGGAATAAATGTTGAACGCAGGATCACCGCGGAGCGCCGCATGCGCTTCGTTGCTAGTTTCTGGCGCACGGCCATTTTCGCGCGCAAATGCTGGTGCAGCGCGTTGGTCATAGGCCGTGTGTAAATCTGCCGCGAGGTCATTCAATATGAACGAACGAATTCCGGATACAAACCGACCTCTTGCTGCCTCATCTGCGGCCAATTCCGGTTTCATCGGATGTTTCAGTTCTACGTCCATCTTGCTCTCCTATTTCATTCGCTGCTCATCACAGAGCGTGCGTTTGTAAGGGACTCCATCGCGAAACCACTGCCAAGTCCGCGCCCTTGAGTGGCCGTTGTCGGCAATTTCGATCATTTCCGTGTAACGCTCGCCCGGCGCGTCCTTTCGGTCAAGTCGCAATAATATCAGTCCTTCGCTTTCCCAGCCATAACCGGAGAAACGTTCTGTCTCCCAATATAGCTTTCCATCACGATAGATTCCGCCAAATTCATAATGGGTTTTGCGTCCGTCGGTCCAAATTAAATCATTATGCTGAACATAGGCATAGTCACCATCATCAGGGAACTCGCAATGCGTGAGAACCCGGTGTTCATCAATCAAATCGCCATTAGCGCTTTGATGTCGATAGGTGCCATCCCAATGACCTTCATGGGCGAGCATATTGGGCATGTTTTCAGCCAGTAATGTCCGCCAACCGCTCATAGGAAATTCTGCTCAGCAAAACCGTCGATTTTTGCTGCTTCACCGCTTTGCCTGATTAAAATACGCTTGCGGAAGAAACGCATTAGACCGCTGCTGCCCATACGTGAAGCACCAAGACCGGAATAACCGAAACTGGATTTTTCTGCCTCCCAAACCATAGAAGTCAGCGATCCATCATTGATGGACACAGCACCTGCATTTAACTGTGACGCTACTTCTTCTGCCTCCACTGGGGTTCCCGCAACAACCGCAGCTGATAGACCAAAATCACTGGTATTGGCCATCATTAGCGCCTCATCGACGGTATCAAAAGCACGTACTGGAATGACCGGGCCAAAATTTTCATCCGAAATAACGGTCATCTGTGAAGTCACGTTGGTCAAGATGGTCGGGCGCAAATATTTGCCTCCGCCAAGCGCCTCAACCTTTCCGCCCGTCAGGACTTCGGCACCCTTGGAAACGGCGTCATCAATCTGGGATTGCGCTATTTCCGCCTGTTTCTCGAAAATAAACGGCCCGATATGGCCTTTGTTGATCTCGGGATGATTGAGTTCAACCGCCTCTGATTGCTTGACGAGGCTATCTAGGAATTCACCAACAATTTCCTTCGCGACATAAACGCGTTCGATGGACTGGCAGGCCTGCCCGGTGTTTACAATGCTCGCTCGCAAGGCCGTCGCTGCCGCCTTTTCCGGGTCCGCGCTCGCCAAAATGATCATGGGATCCTTGCCGCCCAGTTCTAAGCTGGCGGGAATGAATCCCTTGGCTGCCGCTTCACCAACTTTGCGTCCGGTTGCCACCGATCCGGTAAAACAGACATAGTCGACATGCTCGACGATCGCTGCACCGGTTGTACCGTCGCCTTCGATGATAGACAATACTGATGTCAATTCGGGGATGCCGCTGACCGTTTCCATCAGTGGTTTAATAAAGCGCGGCGTTACTTCGGATGGTTTTATGAGCACAGCACATCCCGCCATCAGCGCCGGGATCGCATCGATCAAGGCCAGCGTCATCGGGAAATTCCACGGACTGATTACACCGACCAGCTGATAGGGGACCAACTGCGTTGAAGTGGTGATGGTTGGATGGGATGTCGGCTGATCGCTTGTTTCCGCTTGCGCAATCAAATCCGGTGCTTGCTTAGCCCAGCGCCGAATTTGCCCGGGAACGCCAGCCGCTTCGATCTTGGAAATCCCGCCCCGACCCGTATCATCGGTAAGCGCAGGAATAATCGAACCGAGATTAGCCACAATCGCCTCTGCCCATTGGTTTAATACTGCCGCACGCTCGAAAGGTGACTTTGCTGCCCAAGCTTTCTGCCCTTCACGGAGCCTTGCCGCTTCAGAAGCAACAGCGTATTCGTCCAGTGGCGAAATTTCATAATCCGCTTCACCCGTTCTTGGGTTCTTCACCTTCATTGCTGCGCCTTCCAGCTATCGAGAATTTCATCGCCACGAGCAAAAGCCATGCCATCGGGCGCCGATAGATCACTGATCAGATTTTCGAACACCGATATCCGATATGGCAACCCCATGATGTAAGGCGTCAAATGCATGGGCAGCATCCGGCCGCCATATTGCTTTGTTTCTCTTATGAGCCAATCGGCAGCGTCAAACATCGACTGCGCGTAACTATCGACAGACTGCTGCTGCACATTGATGATCTGCCGGTCCGACAGTTCATGATTGAGAGGGATGCTGGTGATCGGGCCTGCTGTAGTATCAAACCGATAGGGCAATTCATCATTCACCCAGTCGCACATATATTCGACTCCGGCCTCGGCTAGCAATTTAGCTGTTTTGAAACTTTGCGATCGGGCAATTGAGAACCAGCCGCGTGGACGTGTCCCGGTTGCCTTTTCCAATCCATCCAGAGATGCAGCAATAAGTGCCCGCTCATCATCTTCGACCATGCCGCTGGCAATAGTCCCATTCATATCGGTGCTGTGTGCCACAATCTCATGACCACCAGCGACAATCTCTTTAACTAGTTCAGGATAGCGCTGGGAAATCACGCTATTGGTTGCAACGGACACTTTCGCACCAACTTTTTCAAAGGCATCCAGCAAACGAAAAATGCCAATCCGCGTTCCGTATTCTCGCGCTGTATAATGGCGATAGTCTGGATAGGCGGTCTGCATATGACCGGGCGCGCGAAATGGTTCGTCGGATGGAATGATTGGAAACCATTCAAGGCTGATAACCGGCCAGATCAGCAGTTTCTTTCCGTCCGGCCATTTGACGGGCTTGCGTTCGAAAAAATTGGAATAGGGGTAATAGTCATGATCCATCCCGTTTCGGCGCCTGCGATATTTCAGATAACTCGGGTCAAGCCTCATGATCCGCGTCCCACCTGTGCGCGATAGGCATCGACGATATCGCCCGCCTTTGTGATCCAGGCTCGTCCATCAGCTGCAATATGTTCCAGAACTGTTTCAAACGGTCCGATCCGGTGCGGCTGGCCAATCAGATAACTGTGCAGCGGAATGCACATCACGGTACCGGACTTTTCACCCTCCTGCGCCAGCCGATCATATTGCCTGATCAGAGTGTCAGCATATTCACGCGGCGACATATTGTAGATGAAGAAGCCATAGTGATCATTGACCTCCAGGCTGTAGGGAATGGCGGTCAATTGCCCGGATTTCACATTTACATCCGTCGGCTGATCATCATGATACAGATCGCAGGTATAGTCGAGACCATATTCGGCAATCAAGTCGAGCGTGCGCGGTGTATGCGTCAGCGCAGGTGCTAACCAACCGCGAATTTGCTGACCGGCCGCTCGCTTCACGGTCTCGATCGAATCTTGAATAATGGCGCGCTCTTGCGCCTCATCCATGCCATAAGAATAACGGGTGTTGTAGATTCCGTGACTGAAAAACTCCCAGCTACGTTCGTTCGCGTCTTCCACTACCTCGGGAATGTGATCACAAAGCGCAACCGACAGGCTCACTGAACCGGGAAAGCCATGCTTCGTCATGACATCTGCCATACGCCAGTGCGAGACACGGTTAGCATGATCCCGATGCGAATAACCAACCACATCAGGGTGTGGTTTTGGCCAGCTTTTCCGGTGCGGGTTGACCGCCGGATCCAGCTCGTAAAATTCGAGGTTCGGCGCAACCCAAACCGCACAGGTCTTTCCGTCCGGCCATTCCAGCTTTGACCGCCCGCGATACGGCGCATAGTCATAAAGCTCGGGGTCCGCAGCACCTTCCTGCATTAGCGCGCCTCCAGCCAATCGATGACCGCTTGTACCGGCTCGACATCAGCATATTTCAGCTGCAGATCGGTCAGGTTCGCAAAATGATAGCTTTCATGCTTGTCGGCACATGTTTCAATCGGAACGATAGCGCGATAACCATGGCTAAGCGCTTCCACCGCGGTCGCACGCACGCAGCCTGATGTGGAACCCCCCGTTACAACGACCGTATCCACCTTGTGCCAGACCAGATAACTTGCCAGCTGGGTTTCAAAAAATGCACTCGGCATGCGCTTGGTATATTGCAAGTCGTCGTCATGGACCTCACAGCGCGGATCGAGTTGATGCCGCTCGGAATCATATTTGATATTCTGCAGTGAATCTTCTGTATTGGTTCGCGTTCCCCACACACCGGCATCACCAGCGTCATTTTTATAGGCAACACGTGACCAGATCACCGGCATGCCTTTGGATCGCGCAAGTGCTGACATCTGGTTGATATAGTCGATCTGCTTTGGGTTGGTCTCATATGCGGTCCTGAACATATCGGTGCGCGTATAGGCTTGTTGCAAATCAACATTCACAATTGCGAGCTTTTCGCCAAAGCCGAATTTCTTGCGCTCGGGATTACCGATCACAGCTTCGAAAATTTCTCTGGCAGTGCGACCATCTTCAACCATTTTTGTGCCAATCAGCGCCATATTTCTCTCTTCAGAATCAACAAAATTACATTAATCACAAGAAAAAGCTTGTCGAGAGAAATTTGTCCGGACAAATTGGAAAAATGATTAGTCGTCACTTTATTGATGTTCCCTGTGATTCGGGCAGCCGGGTTGTGCACTATCGCAAAGCCGGGACCGGACCGCCATTGCTGATGGTACACCAAAGTCCGCGCAGTTCGAAGGAATATGAAACATTGATGCAAAAATGGGCCGAGCATTTCACCTGCATCGCACCGGACACGCCAGGGTTTGGGCAATCCGATCCATTGCCCGGCGCGCCGGAAATTGAAGGATTCGCCGATGCTCTGGTAGAATTGCTAGATGCACTGGGAATAGAAAAATGTGCAGCATACGGCTTTCATAGCGGCGGCATAATTCTGGTTACAGCTGTGAAGCGAAATCCTGATCGCTTCACCACATTGGCCGTGGGCGGATATGCTATCTGGTCTCCAGATGAAATGGAATTATTCACCGATCGGTATCTGCCGGAATTCCGTGCTTCAGATTATGGTGAACATTTGACCTGGTTGTGGAACCGCATTCTCGAACAAACTTGGTTTTTCCCTTGGTTTTCGACAGACAATGGCCATCGCCTATCCGTTGCTCATGATGATCCAGAGCGTGTCGATTACGTTATCCGGGAAATGCTGGATGCCGGAAATGCCTATCAGGCCGGCTATGGAGCGGTTTTGCGGGCACCGCGAGATATTCCTGCGAAAGATGCGGCTACCCCGCCTTGCCTGATTAGCGCCTATGACGGAGATCCGCTACAGAAACATATCGACCGGTCGGGAGCTTTACCACCAAGCTGGTCAGCGCAAAAAGTTGCAACACCGGAAGAGCATCAGCGTGTCAGTCTGCAACATCTGCTTGCGATCACAACCCCCGAAACCAATGCGCTGAATGAATCCGACAATGACGGTTTCATCCATGTTCAGACCGAAAAGTTTGATGGGCTACTCCATTGGCAGGGCGATCCCAGCAGCGATTTTTTGAGGCTTCATGCTCCAGCTAGAGCTTGGTCGAATGTAGAAGATAAAACTGCGCTTTGTATAGAAATGCCCGGTCATGGGCTATCCGACGATTGGCGCGATGAAGCCCCAACAGACTGGGGCTCCTGGCAAGCCGTTATTGATGAATGCTGCAAAGTTCTTGGAGCAACAAAAATCGAATTTCCAGATTTGCCGGTTGGCGACCCTGATCGACTATACTCCAATCTCTCTCCGGATCGCTTCGGCCACTATCTTCAAGCCGCATGGCAAATAGTCCGCGCTGAACAGATTTTCGAGCCATGGTATATGGCCGACAAAAATCATGCGATTGCAATCAATCAGGCTGCTCTCGAGCCTGCTGCTCTCGCGCAGCGACATCGAGATCGTCTGAATGCTCGATCCGCGAGACAATATCATATAGCCTTACAATCACGTCAGGAGACATAATGGGTATCAAGGAAGATATGCCAATTCTTGCGCTCCACGAGGGCGTTTGGGACGGCACCTATAGCTATTTCAATGCAAACAATGAGAAGATCGACGAGCATGCCTCGCGCCTGATCTGCCGGTTTCCCGATGACGGTCCCGAACGTTATCACCAGACCAACCACTATAAATGGCCGAATGGCAACACCGAGATACGCGAGTTTCCTGCAGAATACCGAGAAAAACGCGTTTGGTGGGACAACGACCTGATCAAAGGCTGGGCCGCGGAAGTGCCATTGGATGAATATAACCGCACCGTGATGCTTTATTGGCAGCGACAAGACGATCCATCGCTTTATCTGTATGAACAGATTCAGATTTCGGATGATGGTCAGCACAGATGCCGGACATGGCATTGGATCCGAAACGGTACCTTGGAAACACGTACAGCAATAAATGAGAAATTCGTGACTAAAGACTGGCAGGACGTTGATCAACAAATGAAGGCGGAGGCTTAAGCTGAGTAAGCCCGCAACTCTTTTGGACAAACTGTGGGACAGCCATGTCGTAACCGTTCCGCCGGGCGGCGGATCGCTGCTCGCTATTGATCGTGTGTTCCTGCATGAGCGCACGGGCGCTGCTGCATTGAACTCTCTGGCGGAGGCCGGTCGCAAAATTGTTGATCCATCACGGGTTTTTGCGGTCACCGATCATATAGTAGACACCCGGCCGGGGCGGACCGACCAGACATTGATACCTGGCGGACAGGCGTTCATTACTGAAACTAGGGCCGCTGCTGAAGCTGCTGGTATTACGCTTTTTGATGTGAACGATCCAGATCAGGGTATTGTCCACGTCATCTCACCAGAGCTTGGGATCGTTTTACCTGGTTGCACCCTGATAGCCCCCGACAGCCATACTTGCACGCAGGGCGCTTTTGGAGCGTTGGCATGGGGAATCGGATCGTCGGAAGCGGAGCATGCCATGGCAACCGGAACTTTGCGCTTGAACAAGCCCAAGGCCATGCGCGTAATTTTGAATGGAAAATTATCCGCAGGCGTAACACCCAAAGACATGATTATGACGCTAATTGCGCGCCATGGTGCCGCAGGCGGTAAGGGTCATGCGATTGAATTTTCTGGTGAAGCGGCGACCGCACTTGATATGGAAGGCCGGATGACGCTGTGCAACATGGCCACAGAATTTTCGGCGATGTCAGGTTTTATCGCGCCCGATGAAAAGACTTTCACCTACCTCAAAGGCCGCCGCTATGCACCGAAAGGCAATCGATGGGACGACGCGCTTTCCGACTGGGAATCACTAGCCTCGGATGATGGTGCGACCTTCAATCAGGAGATCGAGCTCAATGCCAGCAATATTGCGCCAATGGTTAGCTGGGGAACCAGTTCAGAACATAGTATTTCAATCGATGATACTGTTCCAGGCACTGCTCAGATAAGGCCACTTGAGTATATGGCGCTCAATCCCGGCCAGTCCTTACAAGGCACCGCAATCGATGCAGCCTTCATCGGAAGCTGTACAAACAGCCGCTTGTCCGATCTGCGCCGAGCTAGCGCGTTGTTTAAAGGTCGAAAAATAGCTGACGGCGTCAAGGCAGTCTGCGTGCCTGGGTCCTCGCGAGTCAAACGTGAAGCTGAGGCAGAAGGCTTAGATCAGATATTCCTAAATGCCGGATTTGAATGGCGCGAAAGCGGTTGTTCGATGTGCTTTTTTGCTGGCGGCGAGAGTTTTGACGCAGGCTCGCGGGCTATTTCAACGACCAACCGCAATTTCGAAAGTCGACAGGGGCCGAACGTTAAAACCCATATTGCCAGTCCCGAAACAGTTGTCGCTAGTGCAATTGCCGGAAAGATTTCTGACCCTCGGGAGTTGATGTGATGCCCGAACCATTCACATCGCTAAAATCTCTGCCAATGCCGCTAATCCGCGACAATATCGATACTGATCAGATCATACCGTCGCGAGAAATGAAAAGCACTGGCAAAACAGGGCTGACGGATGGCCTCTTCGCCGGATGGCGCTATACAGAAATCGGTGGCCGCGAACCCAACCCCGATTTTGTGATGAATGATCCAGACTTCGCCAACAGTCAAATCATTTTGGGCGGCAGCAACTTCGGCTGCGGCTCCAGTCGCGAACATGCCGTATGGGCGCTGGCCGAATATGGATTTCGAGTGGTTATCGCACCGAGTTTCGCTCCAATCTTTGCGGGCAATTGTATGCGCAACGGAATTTTGCCAGCCGTTTTGGACAACGGCGCTATAGCTGAAATCGAAAATTCGCAAGAAACTGTGACTATCGACCTTCCCGGTCAGCAAATCCGTTTGCACAGCGGACAAACCTGGTCGTTCCCTATGGATGGGGAATCAAAGATGATGCTATTGGAAGGTCTGGATGCGATTGATCTTAGTTTGAAACATGCCGATGAAATAGCGATTTGGCAGTCTGCCGACCGCGCTAAGCGGCCATGGATATATTTAGGAACCAGAAAATGACAAAATCCGTCACGATCAGTGAAGTTGGCCCGCGCGATGGCCTGCAAAGTGCTGGTGCAGTTATGACCACCGAAGCAAAAAAGGCATGGATCAAGGCGGAAGCAGAGGCAGGTATCGGCGAAGTAGAAGTGGGTAGCTTCGTGCCACCCAAATTGCTCCCGCAAATGGCCGACACCGCGGAAATAGTCGAATATGCCAAGACTATACCAGACCTGGATGTCGTCACGCTTATCCCCAACCTGAAGGGAGCAGAACGCGCCATTGCTTGTGGCGTAGACAAGATGTCGATCCCGTTTTCGATGTCGGAAACCCATTCGATCAACAATGTCCGCAAGGATCATTCGGCGATGATTGCCGAGATAGAAGCGATCGCCGAACTGGTCGCAGCACAACCTAAAGGACGACGGCCGCATTTTGAGGTCGGTCTTTCAACGGCTTTTGGCTGCACGATGGAAGGTTCCATCCCGGATAATCAGATCGTTCGACTGGCCGAAGCGGCAATGGAAGCCGGTGTTGCTGAAGTTGGCCTTTCCGACACCACCGGCTATGCCAACCCGGCACAGGTCACACGGCTAGTCCGCAAGGTGAAGGCTGCCGTGGGAGACGATAAACTCAATACACTACACCTTCACAACACTCGCGGGCTTGGTCTCGCCAACGTCATGGCCGGCCTTGCGGAAGGCATAACGACATTTGATGCATCGCTTGGCGGTTTGGGTGGTTGTCCGTTTGCGCCGGGCGCATCGGGCAACATCGTTACAGAAGATTTGGTATTCATGCTGGAAGCGATGGGCATTGATACCGGTATTGACCTGCAGAAACTGCTTAAGGTCCGCGATATCATTGCCGAAGCCCTGCCAGACGAACCACTCTATGGATTCACGCCCGATGCGGGCCTCCCTCTCGGTTTTGTAAAGGCAGCAGCATGACGCAGCCGACACCGCTTGCCGGCCTCAAGGTTATTGAATTCACCCATATGGTCATGGGACCAACAGTCGGAGCAGTGATGGCGTCACTGGGTGCCGAAGTCATCCGCGTAGAACCGATTGGCGGCGATCGCACAAGGACTTTGGTCGGCTCGGGCTCAGGCTATTTTCCTATGTATAATCGGCACAAGAAAAGCGTTTGCCTGAACCTGAAAGACCCGGATGGTCTGGACATTGCGAAAAAGCTTGTCGCTGACGCAGACATTCTGGTCGAAAATTACCGACCCGGTGCAATGGATCGGTTAGGCCTCAGTTATGAGGAATTATCAAAGGACAATGATCGCCTGATCTATTGCTCTGAGAAAGGGTTTCTCCCCGGTCCCTATGAGAACCGCACCGCGCTGGACGAAGTCGCGCAAATGATGGGCGGACTTGCATATATGACTGGTCCACCCGGTAAGCCGTTGCGTGCAGGATCCAGTGTGATTGACGTCACCGGCGGGATGTTCGGAGTGATCGCAATTCTGGCCGCCGTCGAAGAACGCCATCGTACTGGCAGGGGGCAGAAAGTCCAAAGCTCATTGTTTGAAACTACCATCTATCTGATCGGCCAGCATATGGCACAAATGGCAGTCACGGGAAAAGCCGCCGATCCGATGCCAGCGCGCATTTCTGCCTGGGCGATTTACGATGTCTTTGAAACCATGGATGACCCGATATTCATCGGCGTGGTAACCGACGCCTTGTGGGAAAAATTTTGCAAACTGTTTGAACTTGGTGAACTGTGGGCCGATGAGAGCATTCGCGAAAACAACAATCGCGTTGCCGCTCGCGACCGGATCATGCCGCAGATTCGAGATCTGGTTTCCGGATTCACCAGACAGGAACTGATCGACAAGCTGGAAGGAACTGGGCTTCCCTTTGCACCAATTGCACGACCGGAGGACATGTTTGACGATCCCCATCTCCTTGAAAGTGGTGGTTTAGAGAATGTTACTTTGGATAATGGAACAACAACCAAATTGCCGTCGCTTCCCATTGAAATGAGCGGGGAACGGCTAGGTGGATCTTCGATCATGTCCAATGCCGGTGCTGATACCAGGGAGTTACTCACCACCCTGGGACTGGACGAAAGCGAACTTGAAAAGCTAATCGCTTCCGGAAGTGTCGCCTAGTTTGAAGGCCGCAATTTTCTATTGACCCTTTTCGACTTTGATCACAGTTTGATCCAGAGACTGAAGAGCAATCCAGCCATGTTTCGGGGGGAAACGGCTTGAGCAACACTGAGAAAAAGCAACCAATGGCCGCCGATTTATTCGGCGAATTGCAATTGGCCGAACCAGACAGGAAGAAAGGATTTCTATCCTACCTACCTGGCCTAATTTTTGTTCTCGTGGTTGCCTTTGCGGCCCTGTGGCTCAGCGACCAATATGGCGCTCCTGCCATCCTGATGGGACTGCTGATCGGGTTGGCGCTCAATTTCGTCAACAACGACCAGCGACTGGCTGCGGGACTAGATTTTTCCTCTCAAACTTTGCTGCGCTGGGGAATTGTTCTGATCGGTACGCAAATCACGTTCAGCCAGATTGTCGGGCTGGGCATAACACCATTTATTGCTTTGATAGGCATAATGCTGGCCGTGATTTTGACCGGAATAGTTACTGCAAAAGCGCTGAGCCAGGATTTTCGCTATGGCCTTCTTGCCGGAGGAGCGACCGCAATTTGTGGTGCTTCCGCCGCCTTGGCGATATGGGGCTTGATTGGTGATCGAAAGATCAACCAGTCCCAATTTACGATTGTATTGCTTGGCATCACGCTCGCCAGCGCCTTTGCCATGACATTTTACCCGCCCATTGCCGCCATGATTGGACTAAGTGACGCCCAGGCGGGGTTCCTCATCGGCGCTTCCATCCATGATGTGGCCCAGGCAATCGGCGGGGGCTTCTCTTTTTCACAGGAAGCCGGAGAAGTTGCGACTATTGTGAAACTGTCGCGGGTGACCCTGCTGGCGCCGGTATTGATTCTTGTAGCACTCGTTTTGCGCATGGATGATCAGCCAAAAGAACAAAAAATGGCGAATTTCGGCCTTCGCAACAGCATCCCTTGGTTTGTGATCGGTTTTTTGCTGCTTGCAGGTATCAATAGCTATCAACCGTTCCCGGAGCAGATATCCGAAATTGCGGATCGTTTCGCACGGATGCTATTGCTGATGGCTGTCATTGCGGCAGCGGTCAAATCGAACATGTCTGGCCTGCTTTCACATGGCTGGCGCAGCTTTGCTCCAGTCATTGCAACAACGCTGGTTTCTTTTCTGTTGGCCTTGCTAGTCGCGAGCTTCCTTTAGGAGAGCTAGGAATACCCAGACCGGACTAGAACTTAAACCCGGCCTCAACACCGAACCGGCGCAATTGACCTGGTGAGATAAAGGATCCGCCAAATTCAATCGCTGGAATGACCTCATTGAGATATTCCTCGTTTAGCAGGTTGTCAGCAAAAGCAGTAATGTTCCAGTTCTCGCCTTCGAATCCAAAACGCAGGTCGAGAACACCAAATGCATTCCGTTCAGTAATCGAATAGTCAGCATCACCAACGAAAGCAGGCAACGCCAATGCCGATCCCGGTAGCAATCCGCTAAATAACGTCGGGCTCGTGTTATTCTGAACACTGTGGAACCAAGTCGGACCAGTCAGACGATAATCTGCTCGCATCACAAGGTCGAATGTATCGGCAATCGGCGCGACGACCTGCGTACCAACATTGATCGTGTAGTCCGCGGTATAGGGTGACTTGTTACCTACAGTGCTGGGCCGCGATGCATTCGCCTTAATCTCGCTTTCTGTCACATTGATCGAGCCAAAGATATTCCAGCCGGGAACGATCTCTGCATTCGCGTTGAACTCAAGGCCGTAGATTTCAACCTCGTCAATGTTAGAAACAACGCGCAGCAAGCCAAACGCACCTACGAAAAATTCAAAAAACTGCATATCATCTACATCGGTATAATAGCCAGCCAGATCGAACGTAATTCGGCCATTAGCAATGTCGCCTTTGATGCCAGCTTCGAATGCGCTGGATTTTTCCTTACGGAAAATATCATTGATTAGAACATTGGTGCCAATGAACTGGTTAAAATTCTGGTTCACGATTGCAGCAGAACCCTGATTGTTAAATCCGCCAGATTTAAAACCAATTCCCCAGTTTGCATAAAAATTCAGATTATCGTTCAAACCGTAGCGGAGCGACAATTTTGGCTGGAGTTGTTTGAACGTCTGGTTCTGATCTGGAATGGCGCCAAATGCCTGTCCTGGATTGATCGGTGCACCAGTAATAGGATCAATCGCGACCGGCACCTGATTGGATACTTCCCTGTCTTCAATATCGTAACGCAATGCGAACCCAACATCTAAATTGTCAGCTAGCTCATAGTCCAGAGAACCAAAAGCTGCATAGACATTGGTGTTGAAATTGTCCGAGAAGAGCTGGGACGTCGGATTGCCGCTATTTGCGTCATTGAACAACTGGCGCGTAATACCTTGCCCAAGATCAGCGCCAATACTCACGCCGACTTCACGATCAATGTTCAGGAAATAGGCACCGATCTGCCAAGCCAAAGGCCCATCATCATTTGAGGCCAGGCGAATTTCCGCACTAATATCGCGCTGTTCACGAATTTGATATTGGGTGCCGTCACAGGTTGTTGGACTATATGGCCCAAAAGTCGATCCGGTTGCCGGCGCGAAAATGAAGGGAACGGGTGTGGCCCCAATGAACCCCGGCTGGTTTACGGGAAATCCGGTTAACTGTGCTGTCGTTGCGAAACAGCTGTTTGATGCTGCAACCGATGCAGGCGTCGCTCCGGGGAAGGTGAAGCGTGCAAAATCAGCCGAGGTACCATCTGCCGTCAGGGCCTGATCCACATCACTGAACAGTGCCCAGGCAGTCAATGTCATAGTGTCAAATTCATGCGTGACCTTGGCAGACGCTTCAATCGTACGCTGATCATTTGTCGGACGGATATTGGAATAGTAATTGAACGGATGGTCATTCACATCTTCAAAGAAAGCCGGATTGGCACCGGCAAAATTTGGCAGGTGGAACGCCGCATTAAAGTTGATCGAGGCACCGGAAAGATCTGCGTAGCGTGCTTTCAAATCAAGCTCCGTTGCATCACCAAGTTGCGCGACAAAGCGACCATCGATGGACCATATTTCTTGATCATCAACAACCTTTGCATTGTTCAGAAATGTGTTGCGGTAAAAGCCATCGGACGTGTTGTACGAGCCAGAAAGCACGAGCCCAGCATCTTCTCCAACAGGCACGGAAACATAGGCAGACGCGCGATATGTGTTGTCTTCAGCAGCGCTGACTTTTACGCCGCCTTCCAATATATCGCTTGGCAATCGCACCAGCTGCCGCGTTACGGCCGTAAAGAGCGCCCTGCGGACCTTTCAAAACCTCAATCTGGCGAAGTGTACCCTGATCTTGATTGAGTTGGGCGGTGTTGGTCTTCAGAATACCATCTACAACAAGTGCAACAGAACTTTCCGCATCGCGTGCACCATTGATACCGCGAATATTGATCTGTGTATCGCCGGCCTCCGCTGTTCCGCTCACGATCGTAACACCAGCGGTTAGTTGCACAAATTCATCGGCCTGTTGGACACCAGTGCGTTCCAGGGCTTCAGCAGTGAAAACCGTCACAGAGGCAGGCACTTCGGCCAGCAATTCATCCTGCCGACGCGCAGTCACAATGATGACATTGCCATCGTCGCTGATATCAGCCTGTTCTCCACCCACAGATTGTGCAGAAGCTGGGGCTACCGCCATTAATGCAGCTAGACCAGCCGACAGTGACAATAAGGTTTTCGTGCGACTCATTTTCTCATCCTTCCCTGAATGATATTATTTGTTTCGAACACGCCATGTTCAAACCAGAACGTTGGCCCCGCTCATGTAAACATAGACTTCCTGAAACTTGCCATCTCGCATACGCCAGAAATTTGTATTGTTGAGGATCGTCGTCTGACCATCCGAATCAACTAACTCAGCGACGAAGCTGGCAGTAATTCGTCCATTGGCTTCATCGACTGTGCAGGTAAAATCCTGGTGCACAATGGTTTCATAGCTTGCAAAAAAATCTTCAAACATCCGTTTGATTTCTGCCTTGCCGCTGTGCCGCGTAAAAGACGTCTGGGTGCAAAGCAACGCTTCGTCGTGGAAACAATTCAATGTTGCTTCGAGATCCTTCTTGTCGACATTGCCAAAATATTGATTGATCGCAAAATCGATCAGTTCATCGCGGGATAGGCCGGGTTCATATTGCATCAGGCATCTCCCTCTTTCAGCAAGTTGTCTCCGCTCATGTAGACAAAGACATGCTGGAACAGCCGATCCTTCAGATAAAAACGATTGCAGTTCTCATAGCGCAACTGGTCGCCGCCATTGGGCGTTATCAGCACAGTGAATTGCGAGCAGACCGCATTGGAAACCGGGTCAGCAGTGTGTACGAAATTCCCGTGCCAAATATCGTCAAAATCAGCGAACAGCTTTTCGAACATTGCCCGGATTGCATCGCGGCCATTGTGGACTGTATCAGAGGTGGCTTCATGCAGAACCGCATCGGGGTGGAAGCAGTTCAAAACCTTCGACAGGTTCTTGTTATCCACGCCATCGAAATAACGCTTGGTTACGATATCGACGTAAAAAGGATAAGGCAGCGGCTCCTGCCCTGCCATGCCGGGTGTCCAATCAGCCATTAATACCAACCCTTTCTGATATCTTCATCCTTCGGCACTTCCGGTGTCGGAAAAGCTTTTTTGCTGTGCGTCAGGCCCAGTTCGAGAAGTGTCTCTAGAAACTTGTATGCCACCTGACCGGGGTTCAGCACCGGGATCGGCATATTCTCGTCCAAATATTGCGCTGATTGATGCATGGTGGTTGAACCCAGCACGATCACATCCGCACCGTCTTCTTCCATCGCAGCGGTGGCTTCAACTTTAAGCTTGTCGAAAATTACTTCTTCCTTGCCTGCTAGCAATTCGGTGACATCTGGCCGCGTTTCGATTGAACGCAGCGATGCAACCCGCTCCCACCAGCCATATTCTGTCAGTGTCTTTTCATAGAGCGGAAACCATTCCGGCCACATGGTCAGGACGGTGAATTTCTTGCCTAGCATCATCGCCGCAGCAAAAGCTGCTTCACCCGGCCCGACAACAGGTATGCTGAGCCGCGAACGCAGCGCGCGCATACCGCTGTCGCTAACAGTATCGATCAGGACACCTGCATATCCCTCTTCTTCCGCATTTATACCCGCCTGAAAAACTGTCCAGTCCATCAACATGGTGTCATGATAACTATCACCGAGCGCAGCACCCCAAGGAACGGCAACAAATTCGGGCTCAAACCCATCGCGAACGAAATCAGGCGGCAATTGCTCCGCACGCGCTGTCACGCCCGCCTCATCCATCGGGATTGGGACGATAACTTTAATTCGCTTGGTTTCGAGCATTGGCACTTTCTCTCTCTCGCGCCTTCTATTGTATACAATTGCTATGCGTCAAGCGGAAACTCCCGGTCGGACAACCCTTGCCCGTAAATCATTTTTGAGCCACAAAGCCTGCTATGAGCAGGGCATCCGACACCGCATATCAAAAAATTCGCGCATTCATTCTGCAGGGTGACGCCTTTCCCGGTATGCAATTAACGGAAGAGAAGCTCGCCGACATAGCTGGCGTTTCCAGAACCCCAGTCAGAGATGCTGTTCAGCGACTAGAAAATGAAATGCTTATCGTCCGCAGCGAATCGAAGCGCCTTTCCGTTGCCGACTGGTCAGATGGTGAGATCGATGAAATGTTCACCTTGCGTGCCATGCTGGAATGTCATGCTGCCGAACGGGCCGCGACACGGATGGATGCAAAGAGCATCGGGTTGTTAAGTCAATTCAATGATGATCTGAAAGAGGCGATCAGCCAAAAAACTCCCGATATAAAGGCGTTTCTTGATACCAACCGAAAATTCCATGACATGATTTTAGAACGGGCACAGTCTCCGCGGCTCAGTAAAATACTGCCTGCGCTCATTGAGCAACCTGTGGTTCGACGTACCGCAGATCAATACTCCAAGGATGACCTAGAACAATCAGGACAGGATCATGACGAATTGATTGCTGCATTCGAAGCTGGAGATTCACGATGGGCGGGCGCGGTCATGACGAGCCATATCCGGCGCGCATTCCATACATTCAGCGTCGCTGCTGGCGAACAGGAAGACTAGATGATCCCGCGCTCTTCCAAGTCTTTCATCGCCGCGCTATCCATACCGAGTAACTCACCATAAACCAGTTCATTATGTGCGCCTAAATCGGGCCCGACGTGATCGATCCGGCCGGGCGTTTTAGACAGCTTTGGCGCAACATTTTGCATCACGAAATTGCCATGTTGGGGATGATCTATTTCCACCAGCGCCTCCCGAGCTTTATAGTGTGGATCTTCGAGCATTTCCGGTGCGCGATAAACATTGCCAACAGGAACACTATGTTCTTCACACATATCCAGCAGGTCTTTGCTGGATATTGTCTTGGTCCATTCAGCGATCAGATCATCCAGCTCCGTCTGATTTTGTCCGCGAGCTACATGAGTAGCATATCGCGAATCCTGTCCGAGTTCAGGGCACCCCATCATCTTGGCCATCCGTTTCCAGACGCTGTCCTGATTGCCACCAATCAACACGCTGCCATCGCTGGTTGGATAAACATTTGACGGGGCGATTTTTGGCAGAATTGAGCCGGTGCGCTCCCTGATGTGCCCCGCGACTGTATATTCTGCCACGGTTGATTCCATATTGGCAAGAACAGCTTCATAGATCGCCGAATCGACCACCTGCCCCTCTCCAGTCATATGACGGTGCTGGAGCGCCATAAGTGCACCCAGACAAGCATAAGTCGCCGCTAGAGAATCGCCTATCGATAGCCCGGCTCGGCTCGGCGGACGATCCGGCTCACCCATGATGTAACGCATACCGCCCATCGCTTCGCCAATCCCGCCATATCCCGCTCGATGAGAATAAGGCCCGGTTTGACCATAGCCGGAAACCCTGATCATAATCAGCCCCTTGTTGATGGCACGAAGGGTTTCATAATCCAGTCCCCATTTTTCCATTGTTCCAGCACGGAAATTTTCCAGCAGAAAATCCGACTTGGCAGCCAGTTTTTTGACAATTTCTTGCCCTTCTTTCTCACGTAAATTTAGCGTGATTGATTTCTTGTTGCGCCCAACAACGGAGAACCAAAGCGGAATGCCCTGCCCCCAGCTGCGCATGGCATCGCCGACCCTGGGCGGTTCAATCTTGATCACTTCTGCGCCATGATCGCCCATTAACTGACCACAAAACGGACCGGCAATAAGCTGCCCCATTTCAATTAACCGCAGTCCGGATAATGCACCTTGCGCCATGATATTTGCTCCCGCATGTTGCTAATAACTATACAAAGCCAAATCTGAATTGTATACAATTTATCCGATAACAATATCCGTATATCGGATAGAGTGGAGAGAATAAGCTATGGGTTACCGACTGGGCGTTGATGTTGGCGGGACATTTACCGACTTGCTTCTGTTCAATGATGAATCCGGGGCATTCTGGCGCACCAAAACGCCGTCCACCCCCCACGATAGTTCGGAAGGGATTTTGAACGGCGTCGATGCGATCTGTGAAGACGCCGATGTCAAATCCAGCGAGATTGACTATTTTCTGCACGGTACAACCGTCGCCACAAATGCTGTGTTGGAAGGAAAAGGCGCACGCGTCGGTCTGATCACCACCGAGGGCTATCGCGACATCATGCAAATTGCTCGCAGTTTTGTTCCAGGTGGACTGGCTGCTTGGATCATTTGGCCCAAACCGCAACCACTGGCGGCACTCGAAAATACGGTGACGGTAAAGGAACGCATGGACGCTGATGGCAATGAAGTGCGTCCCCTCGATGAAGGTAGCGTGACCGAAGCGATTGGTCATCTGAAATCGCAAGGAGTCGAGGCTGTCACAGTCTCCTTGATGAACGCCTATACCAATGGCGCACACGAATCCCGCATCGGCGAGATGGTTGCTGCCGAGATGCCAGATATTCCGATTTCACTCAGCCATGAAGTGCTGCCTGAAATGCAGGAATATGAACGGACATTGACCACGGTAGCAAACGCTGCAGTCCGCCCGGTGGTCGGCAACTATGTTTCCAGCCTGCGGTCCAAACTGGCAGACGCAGGAATGGAAGGGCGCTTCTCTTTGCTTCGCTCCGACGGCGGCCTCATGTCATCGCTAAAGGCCGAAGAGCATCCGGTGAATATCCTGATGTCGGGACCAGCCGGCGGTGTCACCGGTGCGGTTTGGGTCGCAAAAAATGCGGGCCTCAAAAATATTTTAACGCTTGATGTGGGCGGAACATCGACCGATGTGGCGCTTATTGAAAAGCTGGAGCCACGCCGTGTGCGCACCACCGAAGTCGGACACTTGTCCGTTCGCGCATCCTCACTGGATGTAAAGACGGTCGGTGCAGGCGGCGGATCTATTGCCTATGTGCCGGAACTAACCGGAGCGCTGCGTGTTGGACCGGAAAGCGCCGGTGCGATTCCGGGGCCCGTCGCTTATGGAAAAGGCGGTGAAGCACCAACGGTGACAGACGCCAATGTTGTCCTTGGTTATTTGCCGGAAAACCTGCTCGGTGGTTCATTTCAACTGGACCGCGAAGGCGCGAAAAAGGCTGTGCAGACGATTGCTGATGCGCTGGGCATCGATCTCATGGAAGCAGCGCGCGGTATTATCGATATTGTGAACGAAAATATGTTTGGCGCGCTGCGGATGATCTCTGTTCAGCAGGGTTATGACCCCCGCCATTTCGCTTTGATGGGATTCGGCGGTGCCGGGCCGCTGCATTTAAACGCAGTCGCGAAACTGATGAATAGCTGGCCAGCGGTTTCGCCGGTTTCTCCCGGCGTCTTATGTGCGCTTGGAGATGCCACCACCCGTATGCGCACGGAAACGGCGCGTTCCTTTTCCCGCCTCGCAACCAATACCGAAGCATCGGAACTGATCGGTATATTGAACGATATGGCCAAACAAACCCGCGCCGAACTGCAATCAGAGGGTGTGGCCGAGGAAGACATTATTAGCGAATTTGAAGTCGATGTCCGCTATGCGGGGCAGGCTTTTGAAGTACCACTAACTATTACCCCGGAAGTCCTCGAGCAGGACGGGATTGACGGGATATTGGCACGTTTTGACGAAGAACATAATCGGTTGTTCACCTTCAACATGGATACACCGCACGAAATCGTGAACCTGCGGGCTGTTGCATTGGGCCAATCGCTCAACCTCCCGGCCGCCAAACTGCCCAAAGGCAACGGAAATCCTTCTGATGCCAAAATTCGCGATCACAAATTGTGGATGGATGGCGAAGAACGCAATGCCGTGATCTATGACCGATCGAAGCTCAAACAGGGCGACAGCATAGCCGGGCCAGCCATTGTTGTGGAAATGGACTCCACCACCCTCATCGAAACCGACTGTGTCGGCGAAGTGGACGCTGTCGGCAACATCCTGATCAATCTGGCGGAGGGACAGTAAGATGCCTGCAACAATAGTTGAAACCAACAACACGCCGTTTGAAAAAATTGACATCGATCCGGTTACGCTGGACATTATCGAAAACGCCCTGCGCAATGCCCGGATCGAAATGGACGTGACGCTGGTGAGAACCGCGATGTCACCGGGAATTCGCGAGCAGGGCGATGCTTTTCCTCTGATCGCTGATCATACCGGTAAAATGATTGTCGGACAGTTTGGCAGCTTCATCGACGGCTTCCTAAGGCAATATGACGGAACGCTTGAAGATGGCGACATGATCTTCCTTTCCGATCCCTATAGCTGCGAAGGTGCGGTCAGCCATAACAATGATTGGCTGGTCTTGTTGCCCATTTTCAAGGACGGACGGCTGATCGCCTTTACCGCAATGTTCGGACATCAATCCGATATTGGCGGCAAAGTGGTAGGTTCGATGCCGATCGATGCTAAATCCATATTTGAGGAAGGCGTGCGGATCCCGCCAGTGAAAATCTGGAAGAACGGTGAATATAACGAAGACCTGATCAAGCTGGTCATGCACCAGACCAGAAAGCCGGACTGGTGCCAGGCCGATCTCAATGCAATCATCGCATCGTGCCGGGTAGCAGCGCGCAGGGTAATCGAAATGGCCGACCGGTTTGGCGACGACGTCTATGTCTCTGCAACGCAGGAATTGCTGGCACGCAACCACCGCGCAATGAAGACATTAATTGGCGAAGCGGTCGGCAAAGAACCCGTTAGTTTTGAGGACTATATTTGCGATGACGGCATTGGCGCTGGCCCCTACAAAATCAAATGTACAATGTGGCGAGAAGGCGAGAAAGTCATTCTCGATTTCGAAGGCACCGATCCGCAAAGCCAGGCATCGATCAATTTCTTCCTCAACGAGAACATGTTCAAGATGTTCTTCGGCATCTACATGATCATGGTTTTCGATCCGCAAATCCTGTTCAATGACGGTTTTTACGATCTGATCGATGTGCGCATTCCAGAAGGGTCTCTACTCAAACCGAAATTCCCTGCGGCCTTGTCCGGCCGTACACATGCCCTGGGGCGGATTTTCGATATTCTTGGCGGACTGCTTGGCCAGAAAACGCCGGAGTTCCTGAATGCTGCGGGCTTTTCGTCATCGCCGCATTTATTCTATTCTGGCAACGACAAGAATGGAGACTGGTTCCAACTATTTCAGATTGGCTTTGGCGGTATTCCCGGCAGGCCTTTGGGAGATGGTCCAGATGGCCACTCACTATGGCCCGGTTTCACCAACGTGCCTAACGAATTTCTAGAGCGCTATTTCCCATTGCGAATCGAGCGATATGAAACCGATCCTGACAGCGGCGGAGCGGGTCTCCACCGCGGTGGCAATGGCATCCATCTAACCTATCGTTTTCTGGCTTCAGGAACGATTTCGATCCACGATGACCGCTGGTTTGTTCCGCCCTGGGGTGTGAACGGCGGTGAACCCGGTAAACGAGCCCGGAAAATTCTTGAGAAAGAAGACGGCACAAGCACGATTATCGGTAACAAAGTCGAAGATGTTCATGTTGAAGAAGGCGATCAGTTGCACTTTGTCACTTGGGGTGGTGGAGGCTGGGGCAATCCTCTTGAGCGTGATCTGGCGCTGGTAAAACTGGAAATCGATCAGGGCTTGCTAACCAGTGATGGCGCGCGCGGCTATGGCGTGGTCATTGCTGATGATGGTAGCGTTGACGGTGCAGCTACTGAAGCTTTGCGTACAACGATGGCAGCCGAGACACCCGAGAATGACAGTCCTTTCAACTTTGGCCCTGACATCGAAACACTGCGACGCAATTGCATGGCGGAAACAGGATTGCCAGCTCCCATACAACCCGCCTACTAGAAACGAATGTGTATTGTTTCCGTCGCGTGGCAGGCGCATCCCGATTGGCCACTAGTTGCTATCGGAAACCGCGATGAATTGCATGCCCGCTCTTCCCGCCCCCTTTCACGCTGGGGAAATACTGATCATGTTCTTGCTGGTCAGGATGCACAGGCAGGTGGTACATGGATGGGCATTTCGGAGGAGGGTCGTTTTGCGGTTGTTACCAATGTCGCGCAGAACAACGCTCCCAACCAATCAGCCGCATCTCGCGGCGCATTGCTGAAGGATTTTTTGAACGGGACTGGTCCGTTTTCGGATGTCACGCATGTCAATCTCAGCCAATTTAACGCTCTTAATCTGTTGACCATTGATCATCGATCTGCGGCGATTCATACCAACAGGCCAGAAGGAAGAAGCCATAAGATCAAATCAGGCGTCTATGGTTTATCCAATGGCCTTATTGAAACTCCATGGTCAAAATCGGCAAAACTCAATACTGCATTGGAACATTGGCTGATTTACGGCTCTAGCGACTACACAAAATTGCTCAATATTCTTAGTGATCCCAGCCCTGTGTCGCCGACCGATGAAATTGAGCGACCTGATGAAATTGTTCCACCGCCAGAACATTCAGGGTTGTTCATTGAGAACCCAGTCTATGGTACGCGCTGCAGTTCAGTAATCGCAGTGAAACAGAATGGCGACGGCATCTTTATGGAACGCAGCTATTCTGCCGATGCAAAAACCTCTGGAGAAGTGACGCTCGATTTTTCTTGGCCGGGTTGACTCTTGATCATCCAATTCCGTGGTCGCCGGCAAAAGTCCCTAATTCCTGCCCAGGGCAATCGACTGAATGTTCACTGTCGGATTGCGGCTTTCATGCAGGCGTCATCGCATGCAGCGGAACGTCGTTTTTGCGGCAGGCTGATTTTGCCTGGTGCGCGACGTAGCAGGTTCATTGCTGCGTGATTGATTGTGGCAAAATTGGCTGCGGCATTTCCGGTTCTGATGCGGCAGTCATCCTGGCGGCAGGTAACATCGAGCACCCGATGCAAACAGTTTTCCACCTGCCAGTGATTGCGGATGTGACGCGCCATTTTCTCGGGCACATCAAGGACGGATGAGATGTAAAATTGCCTGACCGTTTTGGCCTGGCCTCTGATTTCACGAGTGTACCCTGTCATGATCACGGCCTTCAGGCCCGGCCATTTGTGGCGTTCGGTTCTGTATTTGAACAAACTGTGCAGCACCGCGTTTCAATGCGCCCATGACCTGCATCAGCGGCTTCGCTTTTTTCAATGAATTTCGCGCCTGTATCACGCTCCGGATGTTCATCGAAAAACAATTCGACATCCTCGCGCAAGCTTCCCTGGTTGCCCTTCAGGCCGATCACATAACCGGCCTCTTGGTCCATGATTTGTTGGCAAATCTTGCGCTGACATCCTATCGCGTCAATAGTCACGATAGCGCCCTTGAGTGCCAACAGGGCCAGTAGCTCGGGGATCGCTGTTATCTCATTGGACCTGTCGTCAATCTTGCGTTGCCCGGGAACGAGTTGGTGATCACACGGCCAGGCCGAAATCATATGAATGGGTGCTTCAGGGGACCTGGTATCAAATGACCGCCGAAGGGTTTTACCATCGATGGCGACGACACCTTCAGGCGTTTCATGCAAACTCGCCACCCAGGCTATGAAGCAGCGTTGGAAGGCTTCCATATCCAGACGGGAAAACAAGATCCCCGACTGATCATGGCCTGGCGTTCCGTCCTTAAGAAAAGAGGCAATTTTTTGCTGCTCTGGGATTGCGGGGAGGCTGAGCTGAAATTGGTTGAACAAATTCTTCTTGCTGATCCTTACACGCCCTGACCCACTCGACAGAGTGAGAAGTTTTCTTTGGTTCGCAGGCTTCTCGATCAGCAACATCAAAAAGTAATTTAAGAACGACTTGCATTCTCTTATCCAGCAAACATCAACACTGGTTATGAAATCTCCATCATTCTCAAGGATGCAACAGTATAAATGGCTGTCCACCATTCTGTTAATGAGTAAATCACCCTTATGTATGGGGGTTCCCTGAATATCAAAAAACGCCGATTCGGAAATTGTTTTCATCGGTTTATCGACAAACGAGCCTAAGCCAATATTCCCGAGTTGAATTATTTTGAATTTTCCGTTTCTTGAGATATTCTCACTTAACACCCAATCTCCATCTGAACCGCCCCGGGATTGCCGGAGGCTCCAACTCATGAGTAGAAGGAGCCATTATGAACAAGCCAACGAACAAATTTTCACCTGAGGTACGGGAACGCGCGGTACGGATGGTGCTGGATCATTCAGGGGATTATTCATCCCGCTGGGCGACGGCAGTCTCGATATCCGGGAAGACAGGCTGTGTGCCTCAGACCCTCAATGAATGGGTCAAGAAGGCAGAAGTCGATAGCGGGAGGTGCGCTGGTATTCCAACAGATACAGCAGAGCGTATGAAGGCACTGGAACGTGAGAATCGGGAGCTTCGGCAAGCCAATGAGATATTGCGCAAAGCATCAGCATATTTTGCTCAGGCGGAGTTCGACCGCCCGTTCAAGAGATGATCGCCTTTATTGACGGTCATCGTGGAACATACGGGGTCGAGCCGATGTGCAGGGTTCTGCCTATCGCCCCATCCACTTATCATGACCACGTTGCCAAGCGCAGAGACCGGGCGCGACTGTCAGTGCGTGGACAACGTGACCTGGTCTTGAAGCCAGGGATCAAGCGTGTATTTGCCGAGAACTTCGGAGTTTATGGATACCGCAAGGTGTGGCGACAGATGAAGCGCGAAGGCTTTGATGCCCCGCGCTGCACTGTGGAACGGCTGATGCGCGATATGGGTTTGCAAGGCGTCATTCGCGGCAAACCGGTGCGCACGACAGTCAGCGATAAGACAGCGCCTTGTCCGCTCGGCCTTGTCCGCTCGATCACGAGGCTGTGTAAAAACGCGTTTGTCATGCGCTGTCGTGGGGTATTTTTTCGTTCAGGTCAGATTTTTGCCGATAATTTCAGCAGGCGCGCAGAACCATCATGCCCGGATCGCTTTGATGAGCGGTTTGACGCCCATGATGGTGATGAGGCGTTTGATATTATAGGCGAGAACCGAGAGGCTCATCTCTGTGGCGACGTTTTTGATGCCTTTGGTGAGGAAGTGGCACGGTCCCATCCAGCTTTTGAGTGTTCCAAAGACATGTTCAGCCGTTTGTCTGCGGATGGTCATGGCATCGGGGCGATTGTTGAGGCGTACGAGCATATCATCGACCACGGCTTCGTGCTCCCAGCGCTTGATGCGCCGGTATTTGGCTGTGGTGCATTGTGATCGGATTTTGCAGTCTGGGCATTTGCCCGACCAATAGGCGTTCAGCGTCAGCCCCTTTTCTTCTGTCGTGAAGCGGTGGATGAGTTCTTCACCTGCAGGACAGCGCAGAGTGTCTGTCTCTGCTTCATAGATAAAATCACTTCTATCGAACCGGCCTGCTGCTCTAGAGCCTGATGTATTGGGCTTTGGCACAAGCGGCGTCGCACCCTGTTCTTCACATGCCTTGATCTGCGGTCCGCTGAAGTAACCGCGATCAGCCAGCACCTCTATCTCTTCCGCATCCATGGCCACTTTGGCTTTCTCCGTCATAGGAGCGAGGAAGGCCCGGTCATGCGGTGCATTGGTCACTTCATGTGACACAATGAGATGGTACCCGGTGTCCACAGCAGCTTGTACGTTATATCCCACCATGCCGGAGGCTTTCATGCTCGTGGACATGGCTCTGGCATCGCTATCAGTCTGCGATATCTGCTTATCAGGATGAGCGATGACCTCCGCTTCTTTGGCGCAAAGCTCGTGGAGCTTGGCTTTCATGGACACGATCTTCTCGCGCAGCTGTGTCGTCCGGTCCTCAGCAACGTCGCTATCGTGCATGTCCGCTGCATCAAGTGACTGGAGATAGCGCGCTATGCTCTTTTCCACCTGATCAATCCGGCGTTTCAGCTTGCCTCGTGTATGATTGCGTTCGCGTGCGTTCACAGCCTTGAACTTCGACCCGTCTATCGCAGCCACAGCCTTGGCGAACAGACCGAGCTCCCGGCATAGCCCCACAAACTGACTGCAAACGGATTGGATCGCTGGGCCATTGTCCTTCCTGAAGTTGGCGATTGTCTTGAAGTCCGGGACCAGATGGCCGGTTAGCCACATCAGCTCGAGATTGCGGCCCGCCTCGCGCTCCAGTCTCCGGCTCGACTGTACCTGATTGAGATAGCCGTAAATATAGATTTTGAGCATCACCGCTGGATGATAAGCCGGGCGACCCGTGTCCTTCGGATCAACACCAGAAAATCCCAGTTCCCGCAAATCCAGTTCGTCGGTAAACGCATCCACCACACGGACCGGATTATCTTCATCCACATAATCCTCAAGCGATGGCGGCAATAAAAACGTCTGATCACGATCCGATCCAACCACAAAACGCTTCATGCAACCGCCTCCAACAAAGCCGCTCAGACCATAGCGATAATCAATGCGTTTTTACACAGCCTCTCACGTAAACCGCCAGTTCCATGCGCCGGCACCCAATATGCTGTGGGTGTCTGACTTCACCTGCGTCGCCACATGGAAGGGCTTTATCTATGTGGCTTTCGTCATTGATGTTTATGCCCGCGCTATCGCTGGCTGGCGGGTTAGCAGAACAGCCCATGCAGGCTTCGTTCCGGATGCCCTGGAACAGGCATTGCATGATCGCAAGCCAGCGCATCGTAGCGGCCTTGTCCGCCACAGTAACCGTGGCAGCCAATATGTATCAATCAAATATACAGAACGCTTGGCGGAGGCAGGGATAGAACCATCGGCCGGTAGCGTTGGTGACAGCTATGACAACGCTTTGGCCGAGACAATCAATGGCCTTTACAAAGCCGAGGTCATCCACAGGCGCGGTCCCTGGCGCTCGTTTGAAGCCGTTGAATATGCTACGCTGGAATGGGTCGGCTGGTTCAACAATAAAAGGCTGCTTGAACCAGTCGGAAACATCCCGCCAGCACAAGCTGAGAAAAACTATCATGCTACGCTGGACGAAACACCCGTGGCAGCGTAACTTAAACCAAATAGCCTCCGGCAATCCCGGGGCGGTTCAGTTCAATATAACTTGATGCGCAAGTGGATGCGCTAGGCCTTTTAACGCACTAATACCCCATAAGGCTCATCACTTCCTTGCGGCTTTTCGGATCGTCCAGAAAACAGCCCAACAAACGACTAGTCGTCATACCCACTCCCGGCGTGCGCACCCCCCTCGCGGTCATGCAGCTATGGCTAGCCTCAATAACAACGGCCACGCCATGTGGTTTCAAATTGTCCCAGATGCACTGAGCAACCTCAGCCGTGAGGCGTTCCTGAACCTGTAATCGTCGAGCAAATCCATGTAGAACGCGCGCCAGTTTTGATATGCCTACCACTTTGTCAGTCGGCATATAGGCTATGCTCGCCTTGCCGATAATCGGCGCCATATGGTGTTCGCAATGCGAGTGGAAAGGGATGTCCTTCAGCAGGACCAGCTCATCATAGCCACCTACTTCCTCAAAAGTCCGCGCCAGATGCATGGCTGGATTCTCGCCATAGCCCTCGCAATATTCTTTCCAGGCACGAGCGACGCGTTTCGGCGTATCCACCAGACCTTCGCGCTCTGGATCATCACCGGCCCAACGAAGCAGCGTACGCACCGCATCCTGCACTTCATTCGGTACAGAAATTTTTCTGGCTTCTCGTTCAGCAAGCGCATCGTTAATGGAGTTAGAATAATCGGCCAAAGGACAAATCCCTATATCTTAAAAACGGGTTGCCAACGCCTTAAGCTAGCGCCGACACTCACACAAGTGCACCTAAGTACAGTTTCGCAGCGTTCGTCTTGCGATCTTTAGTCCAATACATCCTTCATCCAAGGGCTAAAACCCGTCAATTCAGCCATTTCCAGCTGGGTCGCCTTGCTGACTTCATTGATCTTCTCCTGCGGTCTGAAACTGGGATGAACCGCACTTCGCAGAGGGCGTTTTCCAGGCGGTAGCGCGATGATGCGGGCGATTTCACGAGGAATATCCATGGGATCAGCGGTTCGACCAGAACCGTCCTCATGGCCCATCGCATCAACAGGTTCGGGGTAGGCTTTGGTGAGCTCCGCATCGAGTCTGTCGCGTAACTCCGACGCATATCTATTCCTGTTTGTCCAAACTTTGGTTGGGTATCCGCTAGGTTGGATCACGGTAACCTCAACTCCGTGCGGTGCCAGTTCATAAGCCATCTGCTCACTCATCGCTTCCAGCGCAAATTTACTGGCACAATAGTGTCCTATGCTGGGCACGATTACCCGGCCCAGTTGAAATGATATATTGAATATCTGACCCGACCTGGCTTTCCGCATGGCGGGCAGCGCAGCCTGCGCCATCCGCAAACAGCCAAAAACATTAGTGTTGAAGGTCAGTTCCGTAGCCTCCATATCCTGAACTTCAACGGGCCCCGAAATACCCAATCCTGCGTTGTTTATCAGGACATCCAACGCGCCACCGACAATTGTCTCCGCTTTGGTAACCCCTTCAGAAACTTGCCGTTCAGACCGAACGTCTATCTCAAGCAGCTGCAGGTCAAGTTTTTCGTCTTTTGCCAGAGATGCGAGTTTATCTGCTTCCTTCCGTGGCAAGTTACGCATGGTCGCAAAGACCTTGGCACCCAACCGTGCATAAAATTCTGCGCCCAATCGGCCGAAACCTGAAGAACATCCGGTGATCAATAAGGACTTACCGGAGAGATTAGGTCGAGCATCGTTATCCTGGGAACAGGCCGGTGCTGCGGCTAACGCAGATGCAGCAACCGCGCTTCCGGCCATCAATTCGCGTCTGTTTAACTTGGAATCGCCTGCCATGTCTTTCTCCCTGATTGGGAGTATGACATCAAAACCAATGAAAAGAAAATGGCGCGCTCGGGAAGATTCGAACTCCCGACCCCTTGATTCGTAGTCAAGTACTCTATCCAGCTGAGCTACGAGCGCTAACCAGATGGAGCAGATAGGGATGGAAGTCCGGTCTGGCAACCCATTTTTCGGCAGATTTTAAGAATTCAGTGATAGGCACGATCCATAGTCGAAGGAGATGGATGATGGGTGCTTGGGGCGCTGGTAGCTTTGAGAATGATATAGCGCTCGATTGGGCTGCCGAATGTAAATCGATTGACGATATTTCATCCAAGTTTGATGATTTGGAAGCTATCGACCAATCCCAATGCAACGATCACGATCCTTATGTCGACGCCGATCTCGCATCCGAAGTGGTTGCTGCCGCTGAAGCGGTTGCGATGCTAATGGGCAGCGTTTCTTCGGATTTCCCCGATGATCTTCGAGAAGAACTGAAAACTGCTGGAGAGCCTGACTCTCAATTAATTGACAAGGCCAAGCATTCGATATCCCGGATATTGATGGCTTCAGAATTGCTGGAACTCTGGTCCAAAGACGAAGATCAGTCCGGTGAATGGAACATCGCCATTACCGGTCTTATCGACCGTCTCAATGGAAATGTTCCGATTGATCCGCCCGCAAAAGACAAAATTGAACAAGCACAGGGTTACCTGACCACTTGTGTATTCTGTGACAAAGAAATTGAAGAAAATCAGGCTTTTCAGCTTGAATTTCGAGATCTATCAACCGTGGATGGCCTTTATGTCTCCAGAGGGCTTTATTGCCATCTCAAATGCCTAAACGGAAAATTGCACAGTAAACACATGATCCAGAATTGGCGGTTTAACATCGACAATGCTGAAATTGACCGCATTCTAAGCGAAGACCAAGGTTAAGTTTTGTTTAACGCCGCCTGTGCTGCTGCCAATCTCGCTATAGGCACACGATAAGGAGACGCGCTGACATAATCGAGGCCGGTTTTCTCGCAAAAAGCAATTGAAGCCGGATCGCCGCCATGCTCACCGCAGATTCCAAGCTTGATATCGGGACGCGTTTTCCGTCCTCGCTCGGCTGCCAATTCAATGAGTTGTCCAACACCCTCGATATCGAGACTTACGAAAGGATCACGTGGGAAAATACCCTTGTCCACATATTGGGTGAGGAAACGCCCGGTATCGTCGCGAGAAACACCCAGTGTGGTCTGGGTCAGGTCATTGGTGCCAAAGCTGAAAAATTCGCCATGTTCAGCAATTTTGTCCGCCATGAGAGCAGCGCGGGGCAATTCGATCATGGTGCCAACCAGATAGTCGATTTTTCGGCCTTTTTCCTTGAACACGTCTTGCGCCATCCGGTGAACGGCATCTTTCATCAGCAATAGTTCCTTGGCCGTTGCGACGAGAGGAATCATGATCTCCGGAATGGGCGTTTCGCCACTGGCTTCTGTAACTTCGCAGGCCGCTTCAAAGATAGCTCTCGCCTGGATTTCGTAGATTTCAGGATAAGTCACGCCCAAACGGCATCCGCGATGGCCCAGCATGGGATTAAATTCGTGAAGTTCACTGGCGCGCTGTTTCAGCGCTTCAACACCAACATCGGCTGCAGCAGCGACTTCTTCAAATTCACTGTCATGATGAGGCAGGAATTCGTGGAGCGGCGGATCGAGCAGGCGGATTGTGACCGGCAATCCGACCATGACTTCAAAAATCTGGCGGAAGTCGTCGCGTTGTTCCGGGAGCAGCTTTTCAAGCGCTTCACGCCTGCCCTTTTCGTCATGTGCCAATATCATTTGGCGGACCGCGGTAATACGGGATGCTTCGAAGAACATATGTTCCGTCCGGCAAAGACCAATGCCTTCCGCACCAAATTCGCGGGCAACACGGCAATCTTCGGGTGTTTCTGCATTGGTGCGCACGCCTAGGCGACGCACTTTGTCGGCCCATTCCATCAAAACGCCGAAATCGCCGACCAGTTCCGGTTGAATCGTTTCGACTTCGCCGGCCATGACTTCGCCATTACTGCCGTCGATGGTAACAATATCGCCTTCGCCAAACTCGCGATCACCGACTTTTAGAATTTTCGCTTCATTGTTGATCAACAAGCTCCCAGCACCGGAAACGCAAGGTCTTCCCATACCTCGGGCCACAACCGCGGCGTGTGACGTCATGCCGCCGCGCGCTGTAAGGATGCCTTTGGAGGCATGCATGCCGTGAATATCTTCCGGGGAGGTTTCAATCCGCACCAATATGACATTTTCACCCATCGAAGCGTGGCGTTCGGCGCTGTCCGCATCAAAAGCGATCACACCAGATGCAGCGCCAGGAGACGCAGGCAATCCCTTGGTCAGGACGTCGCGCTTGGCATCAGGGTCCAGTGTAAGGTGCAGCAACTGATCAAGCGCCATTGGATCAACCCGCGTAACCGCTTCTTCCTGCGTGATCAGGCCATCATTTGCCATATCAACAGCAATTTTTAGTGCCGCCTTTGCCGTGCGTTTGCCGCTACGGGTCTGCAGCATCCATAGTTTGCCGCGCTCGACAGTAAATTCGATGTCCTGCATGTCCCGATAATGTTTTTCGAGCAGGTCAAAGACGTCAGTCAGTTCTCCGTAAGTTTCAGGCATCGCCTCTTCCATCGAAAGCGGCTTGGCTCCGGCCTCCTCGCGCGCGGCTTTGCTGAGATATTGCGGTGTGCGGATGCCGGCGACGACATCTTCGCCCTGAGCATTGATCAGCCATTCGCCATAGTAGCTGGCATCACCGGTAGATGGATTGCGGGTAAAAGCCACACCAGTCGCACTGGTTTCGCCCATATTGCCGAACACCATCGCCTGCACGTTGACCGCAGTCCCCCATTCTGAGGGGATATCGTTGAGACGGCGATAGATTTTGGCCCGCTCCGCTTGCCAGCTCCCAAATACCGCGCTGACCGCACCCCAGAGTTGATCATTCACGTCCTGCGGAAAAGGCTTGCCCCATTCTTCTTCGACAAGACCCTTATATTCCGCAACCAGAGCCTTCCAGTCTTCAGACTGCATCTCAGTATCCGAATAGAATCCCTTGTTTTCTTTTGCTATTTCCAGAGCTTCTTCAAAAGCATCATGATCCAGCTGCAAAACCACATCCGAATACATTTGAATGAACCGGCGATAGCTATCCCAAGCAAAACGTTCATCACCGGAGATCTTTGCGAGGCCTTCCACCGTTTCATCATTCAGGCCAAGATTGAGCACCGTATCCATCATGCCCGGCATTGATGCCCGTGCACCCGAACGCACCGAA
Source organism: uncultured Parasphingorhabdus sp. (assembly GCA_951813595.1). Classification (GTDB taxonomy): domain Bacteria; phylum Pseudomonadota; class Alphaproteobacteria; order Sphingomonadales; family Sphingomonadaceae; genus Parasphingorhabdus. Next base: position 1,526,871 of record CATOTQ010000001.1, read on the forward strand.
ACCAGCAGGGGATCTACCGCATCACCAAATTTCTTGCCGGTCACAGATTCGATATGCGCCACTCCTTGGGCAACCTCGGCAGTCAGGCTGTCAGGGAAGACGCCGCCATTTTGCATGAAAAAGGTGCACAGTTCGGTGGAAATCGTGAATCCGGGAGGCACTGGCAGGCCGATATTGGCCATTTCGGCGAGGTTCGCACCTTTTCCGCCCAATAGGTTTATTGCCGCGGTTTTCTCTGTTGGAGCGCCGTCTGCGTCCATTCCTCCGCCAAACCGATAAACATATTGGGTCATGCCGCGCTAATTTCCTCTATTCACGTGATGCGATTGATGGGAATTGCCTTCCCAAGCCTGCTTAGCCGCCTCTCCGAGTCGGCCATAGAGCCTAATTTTCGGCAGATCCTTCCAGAAAGACAGAACATAGCATTTTGCCATCATGATCCGGCTTTCTTCAATGGAAGTGACATCCTGCCAGTTTAGCAATATCAGCGGATGGCCGGTACTAAACATCCACATCGGCTTCAAATATAGGCCGGAATGATGGATCCAGGCGTTCATGCAATTGCGATAGTTGCCCATGCCGCCAATGGTCATCGATTGCATCGCAAATTTCTGGGCATCCGGCGGCGGTTCTGTCCGCATCATCCGGTCATTTACAATTTTCTGCCAGCCAAAGAGCGAGATTAGCTTGACAATCGCCATCCAGAACAGGGGGAAAATGACCATGAATCCGGCAAAAAAGAGGAATCCTGTCATACCTCCCATGCCGCTAACCACTCACTCTGTGGGCGAACATCACCCTTCGATCTTCGAGAAATCGGCGACTTGATGAACCGCATCGCGGAAACGACCGAGCAGTGCCAGACGGGCTTCGCGTTTGGCTGGATCGTCGTCGTTGACCGTCACTTCCTCAAAAAACTGGTCAATCGGCACGCGGAGGGCGGCGAGTGACGTCATGGCCTTTTCGAAATCTTCAACTTCAATGGCGGTGGTAACTTGCGGTCCAGCGGCGTCGAGAGCGTCAATTAGCGCTTTTTCAACGGGTTCGGGGGTGTAAGAGAGCTCTTTAAGCCCCTCCTCTTCAGGGGAGGGGTTGGGGTGGGGGCTATCTTCGGCAGAGCTCTGCGGAGGTTCGCCCCCACCCTCGGTCCCTCCCCTGAAGGGGAGGGAGGAATCGACTTCCTTCTTCAAAATATTCGAAGCCCGCTTGTAGCCGGCGAGCAAATTCTCTCCGTCCCCGGTCTCCAAAAAGGCCTGCAAGGCCTTCACCCGGGCGAGCAGGCGGACCAGGTCATCCTCGCCACCGAGCGCAAAGACCGCATCGATCAGATCATGCCGAACACCCGCTTCGCGTTGCTGGACTTTGAGGCGGTCGGCGAAAAAATCCAGAAGGGCAGTAGTCGCACTTCCTGCTTTTTCTACAATTTCCAGACCTTTTTCTTCTGGAGACTTACCGGAACCCTCCAAAGCCGCAATGATAGCATTTCCAGCGGCTTTCCGACCCACGATTGGCTCTAGCACTGTGTATGCTTTCAACGATTCTTCTGCGGCAGAGGTTTCAGTTTTTAGCAACAGTTCTCCCGCTTTCTTAAACAACAGGTTGCTCAACTCAATACGAATATTATTCTCTAATATCAAAGCAATAACCGCTATGGCAGATCTTCGAAGCGCAAACGGATTTTTGGAGCCAGTAGGACGCATATCATATGCAAAAAAGCTTATCAGCGTATCCAACTTATCCGCCAAACTCACCGCAACTGTCACCGGATCGGTGGGCACTTCATCACCCTGTCCGACCGGCTTGTAGTGATCGCGGATCGCATTTGCTACCGCCGCCGATTTGCCCTGTTTCTCTGCATAATAGCCGCCCATCACACCTTGCAGGTCGGGAAACTCGCCGACCATTTCGGTGACAAGATCGGCTTTGCAGAGACGTGCGGCCTCGGACACTTCACTATGAAATGTGTCACCGGGGCTGAACTGGTCAAAACCATTCCCTTCTAAAGAAACCAGCCACTCGGCGAGTTTGGCCACACGCTCTACCTTGTCGGCAACCGTGCCCAGTTTTTCATGGAACACAATGTTGCTCAATTTCTTTGCATGATCCTCCAGCGGCGTCTTCTGGTCAAGCTCCCAGAAGAATTTTGCGTCCGCCAGACGCGCCGCGAGGACCTTTTCATTGCCCGCGACAATGGCTTTTCCGCCGTCGGAGGCATCAATGTTGGCGGTGCAGACGAATTTGGGAGCTAAGTTCCCCTCCCGCAAGCGGGAGGGGTTAGGGGTGGGATTGCCTGCGTCTTCAGGCCCACCCCCGGCCCCTCCCGCAAGCGGGAGGGGGGAAGAACAAAAAAAATATTTCTGATTCACCCGCGCGGTCAGCTGGATGACTTCTTCCGGCACATCCAGAAACGCTGGATCAAAACTACCCAACAACGGCACGGGCCATTCGGTCAGACCGGCATTTTCTACAACCAGACCTTCATCGGCAATCAGTTCCAGACCAGCTTCGGACGCCGCCTTGACTGCACCTTCACGTACAATATCTTGCCGCTCTTCATGATCGACCAGCACATGACAAGCGCGCAATTTCTCGGCGTAATCGCCTGCATTGCCAATAGTCACTTTTCCATTTCTTGGGCCGTCATGATGAAAACGATGTCCGACGGTCTCGAAACCAGACGTCACGCCGTCAATACTGCTTTCCACCAGATCATCGCCAAAGATCGCAACAATCCCGCTCAGCGGCCGCACCCAGCGCAGGCTTTCGGTCGAAAGACTGGCATCACCCCAACGCATTGATTTCGGCCATGGGAAGGCTTTGATGATAGCCGGGATGGATTCGGCCAGCACATCTTTGGTGTCCTGCCCGGGATTGTTGATCACCGCGAAGTATGTCGGACGCCCCTTTATCTCACGCACTTCAAGCTGTTCACGCGTCACACCGCTCTTGCGGCAGAACCCGTCTACGGCCTGATCGGGAGCACCTTCCGGCGGCCCTTTAATCTCTTCACTAACGGCTTCGGTCTGCTCCGGCAGGCCCTTGGCAATCAGCGCAAGCCGCCTTGGCGTTGAATAGACGGTGATGTCGCTGGCTTTCTGCCCTGCACCAGCCATCTGTGCGACAAACAGCCGTTCCAGATCAGCACGTGCCTTGGCTTGCATTCGAGCAGGGATTTCTTCGGACAGGAGTTCGAGGAGGAAGTCGGTCATGCACTGTGCTCCGTACTTGATGCGGAGCCCTGTGAAGCGAAGTGCTCAGACGCCAGAGCTCCGGATCGCAGTCCGGAGCACAATGGACATCGTAATACCATCACGCCGCCCACCCGTTTTTCGCCATATAGGCTTCACAGGACCCTTTCGCGAGGTCACGCACCTGGCCCATATAACTCGCCCGTTCCTGCACAGAAATCACACCGCGCGCCTGCAACAGGTTAAACACATGGCTCGCCTTAATCGCTTGCTCATAGGCCGGAAGCGGTAGCTTTTTATCGAGACAAAACTCGCACTCTTTCGTCGCCTTCTTGAACAAATCAAACAGCGTGTCCGTGTCAGCGACTTCGAAATTCCACTCCGACATCTGCTTCTCATTCTCTAAGAAGATATCGCCGTAACTGACTCCAGCTCCATTATAATCCAGATCATAGACGCTATCGACACCTTGTATGTACATCGCGAGTCGCTCCAGACCGTAAGTCAGTTCGCCGGCCACCGGCTTGCAATCAAATCCGCCCATCTGCTGGAAGTAGGTAAACTGCGTGACCTCCATGCCATCGCACCAGACTTCCCAGCCCAGTCCCCAAGCGCCGAGCGTCGGGCTTTCCCAGTCATCCTCAACAAAGCGGATATCGTGAAGCATCGGATCAATGCCAATCGCCACAAGACTATCGAGATAAAGCTGCTGAATATCCGGCGGCGAAGGTTTCAACACCACCTGATACTGGTAATAATGCTGCAAACGGTTGGGGTTTTCGCCATAGCGGCCATCGGTTGGACGGCGACATGGCTGTGCAAAAGCTGCATTCCACGGATCAGGCCCCAAAGCGCGCAATGTCGTCGCCGGATGAAACGTCCCTGCCCCCATTTCGAGGTCATAGGGCTGCAAAATAGAACAGCCCCGCTCGCCCCAATAATCATGGAGTTTCAGGATGATCTGCTGGAAGCTGAGAGGCTTCGTATCGGACAAATTGAAAGCTTTCTTCGCGGCTGCAATATTTCTCGCCCGCTTTGGCGAATAGGCGCCAGAGGGTCAAGGCGTCATTGACGCTTTTTAGCCTTGAATTCGCTTGACGCTCCAGCACCAAACTGCAATTTTTCATCAATGATATTCCACCGAATTGTCGTCATGCTCTTGCTCTTATCGGCTTACCTCTCCCCAGCATGGGCTGCGGAACCGAAATTAAATCCGTTTGATTTTGATCTCAAGCCAGCCATATGGAAGCTCGCCGATGAAGACACGACCATTTATATGTTCGGTACTATTCACCTTTTGCCGCGCGATCTGAAATGGCGGACAGACAAATTAAATGCGATCATGGAAGAAGTGAATACGCTTGTTGTTGAAACTTCTGATGCAGATTTTAATGAAGCCGACGGCGAGGAAGCGCTTGTTTCGTCAATGATGGAAAATGTCGGCGGACCTCCTCTGATTGACCGCGTACAACCGGAAAATCGAGACACGCTGAAAGAACTGGCGACTTTTATCGAAATGCCACTTGAAGCACTCGACCTGATGCCAGCTTGGGTCATTCCCTTTTTCGTCTATTTCAAATCCATAGAAGAAGCTGAAGAATCCGGTGAATATGGATATGCTTTCGGAGTTGAAACGGTGCTGGAAGCTGAATTCAAGAAAATGAAGAAACCAATTTTGTCGATTGAAGAACCAACGGCCATCTTGTCAGCGTTGACCAACATGCCGGACGAACAGCAAATGGATTTCGTCAATCAGATGCTTACTGAATGGCGCACCAACGGTGTTGAGGCCATCGCTTTCCCAACCGAACAAAAAAGGTTGATGGCAAAGCGGTGACGGCTCTGGACTACAGCGATGACATTGCGTGGGCAAAAGGTGATCTGAGTGTAGCGGAAGTTGGATTGACAAAAGACGATCTTGGCGAAGGATTCTACCAGATTTTAATCACAGATCGAAATGCAGCTTGGACCGAATGGCTTGTTGACCGAATGGAAAAGCCCGGCAAAATACTGCTGGCCGTTGGAACGGGGCATTTTGCAGGTGATGACGCTCTGCTAAAAATGCTGGAGGAGAAAGGACTGACGGCCGATCGCATCCAATAATTTTACCCGGCTTGGATTTGCGCGAACACAGGTGGATATTTATTCAGCAGCAACCAACTCCTTCGCCTTGACAACCGTCACCGGCGTCGCATTCAAAACTGCATTGCCAGACAACCGATCATAAGCCCCCGGATCAGTCAGATCATTGATCGAAACATTAGGGTTCTCTCTCGCCACAGACAATTCAACACCATCACGTCCATGACCAAATCCATGTGGTATGGAAACGACACCCTTCATGACGTCATCGGTCACCTCAACAACGATATCAACGCTATTCACCCAACTTTCGACTGTCGCCATATCGCCGTCAACCAATCCGCACGCTGCCGCGTCTTCAGGATTTATCATCAAAGTACAGCGATTGGGACCTTTCTGAAGGCGTTTTGAGTTGGCGAGCCAGCTGTTATTCTGCCGGACATGACGCCGTCCAATCAGTCGCAGTGCATCGGGCTGCTCCTGCACCATATCCGCGGCAAATCGTTTCAATTATTCACGAAAATCGGGATGCGCAGCCTGAATTTTCTTATCTTCGGTCAGTAAGCGATCTTCCAGATGCGGCATAAGCGGCCCTAGATCTACGCCATTGGGCTCCGCCTCAATCTCCGCGAGCGTCATACCCCACGGAGAGCTTTGCAGCATATTGTCGAGCACATCGCGTGGTTCGCGGATATTAGGAATGTCCTGACCAGAAGCTGCGAATATTGCACGCGCCAGTTCTGCGACGATCTCCCAATCGGCCTTCTCACCCTCCGGTATGTCGAAAATTGCGGGAGAATAGCTGGCATAGTTCCGCACCGCCAAAGGTCCGAAGAAGAACGGATAATGGTCCTTTTCGAGTGGCCCGCAAGGCGGCAAGATATAGTCGGCATGACGACTTGTCGCTGTCACATACATATCAAACGACACCATCAGATCGAGTTTTTCCAAGGCGCGATTTAGGGCCTGTTGACATTCGGGGTTTTCAAACTTGCTGAACTCTGCTTCAAGCTTCCCAAATGGAGGTTTGAATGAACGAAGAGCGTTTTGTTATTTCGGATGAGCTTTGGAAAAAGATTGCGCCGCTCCTGCCAGGCAAGGCCGGGGACCCGGGCGCGACGGGTCGCGATAACCGGCGTTTCATGGAGGCGATACTATGGCGGGTCCGGACAGGGGCACCCTGGCGTGACCTGCCCGGTGAATTCGGGAAGTGGAATACGGTGTTCAAGCGGTTTCGCCGGTGGGCGGAAGCAGGCATTTTCGAGAGTCTTTTCAATGGCATGAATGGTGAGCCAGACCTCGAATATGTTCTCATCGACGGAACGATTGTCCAGGCCCATCAGAAGGCTTCGGGCGCAAAAGGGGGCTCAGCATCAGGCCATCGGGCGGTCTCGTGACGGGCTGACAACCAAAATCGTCGCACTGGTGGATGCGCTCGGGAATATGCTGCGGTTCCTGCTTCTGCCCGGACAGCCGCACGATATGAAGGGGGTGGCTCCGTTGATCCATGAGGTCTCATTTGGAGCGCTTCTGGCCGACAAGGCTTTCGACGCTGACTGGCTCCTGCAGGACCTCGACACGCGAGGCGCTGCTGCTGTCATCCCGCCCAAAGCAAACCGAAACGTGCAGCGAGACTACGATGCGCACATGTACAAGTGGCGTCATCTCATCGAAAACTACTTCGCAAAGATCAAGGAATTCAGAGGTATAGCAACCCGATACGACAAGACCGACACCAGCTATGCCGCCAACTGGTATCTCACCGCAACGCTCATTGCTAGGCGCGGATTGTCAACAGGCCCTAGTACTGAGATCATCAGTTGTTGTTTGGTTCTGCTATTTTCGATCGCGATTGGGATCGTGGCCGGGAATATTGCGAGCTGTTGACTTTAACAATGTGCGGGCGGCTCGCGTCGCCCGTACATCAAAAAAGGAGAAAGAAAAATGGAAAAGGTGGGTTTGCTCCAAAGGTGAAACACTAAAAAAGTTCTGACAGTGGGCGCAGTGGCTGCTGGCGTTGTAGCGACCATTGCGGTCGGCGGGGCCTTGGCAATCTTCGGTACAACTGTCGGTGTTACATTCTTGGGTGTTGGCGTTGGTACGTTGGTGGCAATTGGTGGCGGTCTTGCACTCGCATCATCGCAGTGCTGCCCGACGGTTTCGGTTTCCTGCGTTCGGTGGCAATTGGTGGCGGTCTTGCACTCGCATCATCGCTGCTTTCGACCAAACCAAAAGCTCCCAAAGCTAGCCCATCTGATCGAGATCGATTATTCGCCAATATCGATCCAAACACTCCCCGAAAGATTGTTTACGGCCGTACAGCAATGGCGACCGATATCCGAGATCAAGAGTATAGCGGTGCCGATGATGAATATTTCCATCGCTTCGTGGTTGTTGCCAGCCACAAGATCAATGCGGTGGAGCAGATCTGGTTTGATGACAAGCTGGCATGGACCTCAACTGGTGGCGTTCAGGGAGAATATGCAAGCTATCTGACGGTCACACCGATAGTTGAAGGTAGCGCCGCGAATGTTGACATGGCTATTTTCCCGAGCATTTCCGCGTTGGATAAATCCTGTATGGCGCTGCCTGCAATCAGCAGTGTCGCGCCTGATAAATTTGCCTAAAATGGTCGATCGCCGAATTGTTGACTTCCAGAAGCAATGGGCTGGGTGCTTTTGATCCGTTCATAAATTGAGGCGAAGTCAGTATTTTCGGTCGCGTCCAGCAGGGCGTCCAGACTTTCGACAACAAAATAGACTTCCTGAAACCTGTCGAAATGATAATCGGTCTGCATCACGCGCGCGATATCAAGATGTAGTCGGTGCGCATCGGGCGCAGAGGTTGCAAATTTTGCTTCCGCCTTGCTTGAGAGCAATCCGCCGCCATAGGCACGTAATTCCCCATTTTCGATAAGCAGGCCAAATTCCACCGTGTAGAGCCACAGGCGCCCAAGAAAATCGGATGCACCAAGCTGTTCCGCTCGCAATCCCGCATTGCCATACGCGACCAGAAAATCGCCAAATACCGTATCGGTCAGCATCGGGACATGACCGAACACGTCATGAAACATATCAGGTTCTTCGCTGTAGTCCTTGTTGTCCACCGGCCGGAGAAAATTGGCTACCGGAAAACGCTTGCTGGCCAAATGTTCAAAAAAAGGCTGGTTTGGAATCCAGCCGGGAACCGCTACCAATTGCCAGCCGGTCATGTCAGCTAGGCGCGAGTTGATTTCGGATATCTTAGGGATACCGACGGTGAGCCCATCAAAAATATGCATGCCTTCATGAAACGCAGTAGCCGCGAGCGGCAGAACTTCGTCGGATTGTTCCGCAAACAAGCTTTCCCAGGCCGTGTGCTGGTCATCGGTAAACTGGCCCCAATCCTGCGGCATTGTCCAGTCATCATTGCATTGAGATGGCGGGGAATCAAAAATATGAGTGGAATTCATGTTGGTTCTTCCGTGCATGAACTTTGCTGAAAACAAGGTTATCGTAACTCGCCCCGAACATTGTGCTGGAAAATATCGACATCGACAGATTGAAAGAACAGTGTACTTCTATATTCTCATATTTATCACTATTCGTGCTTACATGTTCGACCATGCTAGGAGATTGGTCTTTGTTAACGGTGATTCGCGAGACGTCTCTTGGACAAAATGGACTGGAAATTGATATCGTATTTGGAAAAGGATGGCCGTCAATCCTTTGCTGAACTGGGCGACAAGGTCGGCCTGTCCAAGTCTCCTTGCTGGACGCGGGTGCGCAATCTGGAGCAATCCGGAGTTATCGAGGGCTATGGTGCGCGAGTGGATCCCAATGCACTTGAGCTTGCGGTTCAGTCTTTTGTTCATGTACAAATCGAACTCAACGGTCATTCTGAATTTGAAGCGGCTGTCATGGACCATCCGGCAATATTTGAATGCCACACTATCGCTGGCGAGAATGACTATCTGCTGCGGGTATTCGCCCGATCGATGGAACATCTTGATCAACTACTCCGCCAGGATCTTTCAAAATTGCCCGGCGTGCACCGCCTGTCTTCCTCGCTGTGCATGACCACGATCAAGCGACGTGCCAGCCTGTCAGAATGGGCGGAAAAATCCAGCGCAATAAATACACCTAACGCGAACCGGAGCGGCCAATGACCGTTGAGAAGACACATGAAGATGGCATCGATATCTATTCTGCCAAGATTGACGGTGAAAATATCACCTGGGATACCGGTTTAACCTATGCCCGGCATATCCAGACTGGACCATTACTCTCCGCCCAAATCCCGGTTTCCGACAAGCCGGATGAGATGCTGTTCCTCATTATGCATCAGACAATGGAGCTCTGGCTCAAGCTGATGTTGCATGAGGCAGGCATTGCTGTGGAACAGATCGGGGCGGACCAGATCAACAAGGCCGTTAAGACGCTGGACCGTTGTTCAACCGTGATCCGTCACATGACAAATTCCTGGGAGGTGCTTGCGACGCTGACACCGCACGATTTCCTGACGTTCAGAGGGTTTTTGCGCCGTGCATCGGGGTTCCAGTCGCACCAATTTCGTCAACTCGAATTCATGCTTGGCGTGAAGCGAGAGGATATGATGCTGGTTCACAAAGACGACCCGGAGGCAATGGCAGCACTCCAATCCGCGATGGATGCGCCAACTTTTTACGATGAAGTTTTGCACCTCCTGCACCGTCAGGGATTTACCATCCCCGAGGAAGTCTTGTCTCGCGATGTGACCAAACCGCATGTCTCCTCGCCGCAGATCGAGGATATCTGGCGCAGCATCTATGAAAATCCAGATGATCACTGGGCTCTCTATATGCTGGCCGAAAAGATTACTGCCTTGGAATATTATTTTCAGGAATGGCGCTTCAAGCATATGAAGACGGTGGCACGCGTGATTGGTCACCGGCCCGGTACTGGTGGGTCAGCGGGCGTTGAATATCTGGTCAAGTCACTCAACCTGTCCTTCTTTCCCGAGCTATGGGCCATGCGAACGGTCATGGTCGCTGACAGACAAGGCGGTTCCTACGCCGACCCATCGGAGGCGGACCAATAGTGGGGCAGGTTTGGGACATATCACAGACCTTGCGGCGAGATATTCCGCTTTGGCCCGGAGAGCCGGATCTTGTCATATCCCGCAACGCTTCAATCAACGAGCAATGTCCGGTCAATATCGGCACGATGTCAACGCCATTGCACGCGGGAACCCATGCTGATTCGCCGTTTCATTACAGCAATGACGGTTTGTTCTCTGCCGATTGTGACCTCGCGCCATATGTCGGTCGCTGCGTAGTGCAGGATGTCCGATCCGCCGGTGAAGTGGTGACGGTGGAAGATATCAACTGGAACGAAGCGGCAGATCATTCGCGCCTGTTGCTCAGAACCTATGACAAGTTTCCGACCGAACATTGGAATCCCAGTTTTAAGGCAATAGCACCAGAAGTCATTGAACGCTTGGCTGGTCAGGGCGGCCTGTTGATCGGTGTCGATACGCCCTCACTCGATCCCCAAGAATCAAAATCCATGGACGCCCATCATGCTGTCCTCACTGCAGATATGCGAATATTGGAAGGGTTGGTTCTGGATGATGTACCGCCGGGTAGCTACGAATTAATCGCCCTGCCGCTAAAAATAGCCGAAGCTGACGCCAGCCCCGTGCGTGCGATTTTGAGAGCTGAAAATCATGAGTGACGCGAGAAAACAGGCGGCCGTGTTAGACGCCTCTGATCCGCTGGCGAATTTCCGTGATCGCTTCTGCTTGGGCGAAGGCCTTATCTACATGGACGGCAATTCGCTGGGACCTCTTACGAAAGCCGCACGTGAGCGTGTTCACCGGACCATTGACGAAGAATGGGGAGAAGGCCTGATCACATCCTGGCTTGGTGCCGAGTGGAGCACCGCACCGCGCAGGATCGGTGACAAGATCGCGCGCTTGCTGGGCGCCAATGCGGGTGAAATTATTGTTGCCGATTCCACGTCGGTCAATATCTTCAAGGCACTGACCGCCGCCTTGTCTCTCCAAACCGGTCGCACGAAAATTCTGTCGGAAAAAACCAATTTCCCTACCGATGTCTACATGATGCAGGGGGTTGAGGTTTTTTCCAATCAAGCGATTGAAGTTGTCACTGTTGCACCCGATCAATTGATTGAGCAAATCGATGAGAGCGTGGCTGCCGTGCTGTTGACCCAGGTTCACTACAAGTCCGGCCTGATCCGCGACATGGCCGAAACCACGGCCCGTATTCAGCATGCTGGAGCGCTGGCCATCTGGGACCTAAGCCATAGCGCAGGGGCTATTCCAGTGGACCTCAACGCAGCCAATGCCGATTTTGCAATTGGTTGTGGCTATAAATTTCTCAACGGCGGCCCGGGAGCGCCGGCATATATCTTTGTGGCTGAACGCCTTCACGCCGCTGTGCCAGTTCTTTCCGGCTGGTTTGGGCACGCCAAGCCGTTCGATTTCGAGGAAGATTATCGTCCGGCAGACGGGATTGAACGTTTTCTATGCGGGACACCTCCCGTGCTGGGCATGTCGGCGCTGGAGGCCGGGGTCGATCTGATGCTGGAAGCCGATGTTGACCAGCTCAGGGCGAAATCGATTGCCTGTGGTGAACTGTTCATGGAGCAAATGGAGCCGCTGTGCAGAGAATATGGATTTGAACTGGCCAGCCCGGCAGATCCAAATCAACGCGGAAGCCAGGTCGCTTATTCACATGAACATGGTTATGCGATGGTGCAGGCACTCAAGGAGCTGGATGTCATTGCCGATTTTCGCGCTCCCAATGATATTCGCTTTGGCTTGACCCCGCTTTACCAGCGCTATGAAGACATGATCGAAGCCACGTGTCGGTTGGAGCAAGTCTGCCGTGAGAATCGCTGGGACAAACCGGAATATCGCGAACGGGCGGCGGTTACATGAATAGAACGCATTCAAATTGCAGGAGTTGGAGATCATGATTCCAACTGGAAAACTGCCAACCTTCAAAGCTGCCGCAGCACAGATCGCACCGATATTTCTGGACGCTCAGGCCACAGCAGAGAAGGCAGCGTCGACCATCCGTGAGGCTGCTGCGCAAGACGCGGAACTGATCGTTTTTCCGGAGGTTTTCATCCCGGGCTATCCCTATTGGTCATGGATTACCGACCCAGTGACCGGCAGCGAATGGTTTGAGCGATTGGCTCGGGCTTCAATCCTGATACCTGGCCCCGAAATCGAAACGGTGTATGAGGCCGCCGCAGCCAACAACATGCACGTTGTGATTGGCGTCAATGAACGCAGCCCGGTTTCACTGGGCACGATCTACAACAGCCTGGTCTTTATCGGACCCGATGGTTCCATCCTGGGCAAGCATCGCAAGCTTGTACCGACATGGGCGGAAAAGCTGATCTGGACCGGCGGAGATGGCTCCAGCCTGAAGGTGTACGATACAAAAATCGGCCCGCTGGGCGGACTGGCCTGCGGCGAAAATACCAACACGCTCGCTCGGTTCGCACTTCTCGCGCGGGGCGAACTGATTCACGCGGCAAGTTATATATCGCTGCCAGTCGCCCCGGCCGATTATGACATGGCAGAGGCGATCCGACTTCGCGCCTCGGCGCATAGTTTCGAAGGCAAGCTATTCTCGATTGTTGCAACTTCTACTATCTCGGAAGAAATTATCACTGAGATGGAAAAGGTCCGGCCCGATGCGCGTGCGCTTCTCGAACGCAAATCGAGTGCCTTTTCGGGCGTGATAGGCCCCGATGGCCGCGTCGTGGGCGAACCGCTCATAGACGATGAGGGCATTGTCTATGCCGATATTGATCTGAACCGCTGTATTCAGCCGAAGCAGATGCACGATATTGTCGGCCACTATAATCGCTTCGACATCTTCAAGCTATTGGTGAACACGGCGGAACAACAGCCGGTAGAGTTTGACAAGATCACACCGGATACCGAAATGCTCCGTTCGGCTGGGGACGGTGAATGATCAAAATTGGCCAAATTGTACCTAGCTCCAACCTCACAATGGAGCGCGAAATTCCGGCGATAATGCGCGCGCGTGAGGAAATCTTTCCAGAGCGTTTCTCTTTCCATTCCAGCCGCATGCGAATGAAAAAGGTAACCAAGGAAGAGCTGGAGACGATGGATAAGGATTCTGACCGCTGCGCCCTCGAACTGTCCGATGCGCGCGTCGAGGTGCTGGGCTATGCCTGCCTGGTAGCAATCATGTCAATGGGCCATGGCTATCATCGCATCTCGCAGGAACGGTTGCAGAATTGCACCAAGGCAAATGGTGCGGAGGCTCCCGTCGTCACAAGCGCCGGCGCGTTGGTCGATGGCCTCCATGCTCTTAGTGCGAAAAAGATCGCGATGATCTGCCCCTATATGAAGCCGCTGACACAGCTAGTGGTAGACTATATCCAAAATGAGGGCGTGGCGGTGCAGGATTTTACCGCGCTTGAGATACCCGACAATCTCGATGTTGCAGCGCATGATCCAGCAAACTTGTTGGACATTTATCCGAGATTGAACACCGGTGGAGTCGATGCAGTCGTACTGTCGGCCTGTGTGCAGATGCCTTCGCTGGCATCAGTTCAAAAGGCTGAAGACAGGCTCGGCCTTCCGGTTACTTCAGCAGCGATCTGCACAACCTGGCAGATGTTGAGAGCACTCGATCTCGAAGCCCGCGTTCCGGGATGTGGTGCGCTGTTGTCTGGTAAATATTGATCTTTGGAGAGGCAATATGGTGGAAACCAAATTTGACGAATATGCAGAAGATGTTGCCGGACGCGCCAATGTTTCTGACACGCCTGAATTGGTTGAATATTATAAAGAACTCCAATCATTAGGCACCGGAGCGCTCTGGACGGTTGCCAACAAGATTGAACCTTGGGAACCCGCTTCCCCTTCCGTGCCGATGCTCTGGCGTTATGATGATCTGCGCGAGCATGTCCTGCGTTCTCTCAAACTGGTGACACCGGAAGAGGCCGGACGAAGGGTTGTTTATCTTGAAAATAAAGGGCGCGCCGATGTCGTGGCTGCGGTCGGCTGGCTCTATTCGGGACTGCAGACCATGGCGCCGGGCGAATGCGCATCCAGCCACCGGCACAGCGCATCGGCGCTTCGTTTCATCATGGAAGGAAGCGGTGCCTTTACCAATGTCGACGGTCACAAGATGACGCTGGGAGAGAATGATTTTGTTCTCACACCCAACGGCACATGGCATGAACATGGCGTGGCGGAAAATGGTGCCATCTGTATCTGGCAGGATGGCCTCGATATCCCGCTAATGAACGCGCTGGACGCCAATTTTTACGAGGTCCATCCCGATCTCAATCAGGCGATTTCCTATCCGGTCGATGACATGGTCAGCAAATGGGCTGGCAAAGGACTGCGCCCCGCCGGACAGGAGTGGAACAAACGCTATTCACCGCTGCTGAAATATGAGTGGGAACCAACCTATGAAGCGCTGCAGGAATATGAGCGCGTCACCGATGGCTGTGATTTTGACGGTATCAAGATGGACTATGTGAATCCCGACACTGGCGGGCCGGTTATGTCTACCATGGGGGCAAGCATGCAGATGTTGAGGCCCGGTGAGAAGACCAAAGCCCATCGACACACCGGTAGCATTGTCTATCAATGTTCAAAAGGCAGTGGTTATTCCGTCATCAATGGCAAACGTTATGACTGGAAGAAGCGGGACATTTTCGTGGTTCCGTCCTGGATTTATCACGAACACGGCAATGCATCGGACAGCGGAGATGCCTGCCTGTTTTCATTTAATGACCTTCCCTCCATTCACGCACTAAACCTCTATCGTGAAGAGGTATTTGGCGAGAATGGCGGACACCAACCTATAATCGAATAATTTCAAGGAAAAGAAATGAAACTCGTTACCTATCGCGCAACCGTTGAACATGAGGCCCGTCTTGGTGCCATTGTTGGAGAAATGGTAGTAGACTTAGCTTCTGCGGGCGAAGCCACAGGATTGGCGCTGCCGTCAACGATGCTGGAATTTATTGACCTTGGTCCATCCGCAATTTCGTCGACAACCGCAATGCTGGATTCTTTTGATGACAATTTCCCGGTCGGCTCCGCTCTACCGCTAGACAATGTGACATTGCTCGCACCCATTCCGCGTCCGCGCAAAAATATCTTTGGCATCGGC
Source organism: uncultured Parasphingorhabdus sp. (assembly GCA_951813595.1). Classification (GTDB taxonomy): domain Bacteria; phylum Pseudomonadota; class Alphaproteobacteria; order Sphingomonadales; family Sphingomonadaceae; genus Parasphingorhabdus. Next base: position 1,542,297 of record CATOTQ010000001.1, read on the forward strand.
TTGAATTATACGGAACATATTGCCGAATCAGCAAAATCGCTCGACACCGCGCCCGATCTTCCCAAGCAACCGGTGATTTTTTCCAAGCCACCAACCTGCGTGATCGGTCCAGATGATCCGATCGTTCACGATGCCGACATCACGCAACAGCTCGACTGGGAAGCAGAGCTGGGGGCCATTATTGGTACCAAGGCAAAACGCATTTCAAGAGACAGAGCACTCAGCCATATTTTCGGTTACACCATCATTCTTGATATGAGCGCACGCGATTGCCGCCGCGCCGGACAGTGGATCTATTCAAAGGGTCAAGATACCTATGCCCCTATGGGACCATGCATTGTAACGGCAGACGAAATTCCAGACCCGCAAACGCTCGATCTCAGCCTAACCGTAAACGGTGTTGAAAAGCAGAATAGCAATACCGCCTATATGTTGTTCAAGGTCGATGAACTCGTTGAAGATTTAAGCCAGGGCATCACACTGGAACCTGGAGACATCATCGCGACAGGAACGCCTGCAGGGGTTGGTGCCGGACGCGATCCACAAGAATTTCTCTGGCCAGGTGATGTAGTCGAAGTGCGGGTCGAAAAAATTGGCAAGCTCCGACATTCGGTGGTTGCTGGGAGTTAGGAAATTTGGCAAGGGACAGGGTTATCATAGCGCCGCATTTTGGAACAAAAAGAAGCTGTAGTGTTGCGTTCCTTTTCGACATCTTTCCTTCGGCGGGTCGTTGGCTTGGCAAAAAACAACCAAGCGTTTTCACTGTCTCGGTCGATGAGCGCCGACCTCAGTCGATGAGCGCCGACATGAAACTGTTCAACCTATCAAGATGCGGCTCGATGTTCAGTTGATTGCCCGACAACCAAGAATGGGAATAGCAGGTGTCTTCGTAACGTTCACCGCTATCACATATCAAGGAAACAATACTTCCTGTTTTGCCGTCATCCTTCATTTCCTGAGCCAATATCAGCGATGCGTAAAAGTTCAATCCGGTTGAAGGTCCAAAGCGTTTGCCAAGCATCTCGTGCAACCACCAGACTGATGCGATGCTTGCTTCATCGGAAATTTTGAGCATGCGATCAATGACCTGAGGTACAAACGATGGCTCCACACGCGGACGCCCAACACCTTCAATGCGTGACTGATTATTGGATACCGTCGCATGATCATCATTTTTGTAGCAATCAAAAAAAACCGAATTCTCTGGATCGGCAACACAAACCTGTGTTTTTGAATATTCGCGGACTTGATACCGTACATAACGGCCAATGGTTGTCGATGTTCCGCCTGTTCCAGCTCCAGTGACTACCCAGCTCGGCACCGGACTCTTTTCATACTTCATTTGTTGAAACAGGCTTTCAGCAATATTGTTGTTGCCACGCCAATCGGTTGCCCTTTCCGCATTGGTGAACTGATCCAGGTAGTATCCTCCCGTTTCATCTTCTAGCCGGGCGGCTTCGATATATATTTTACCGGGGTCAACTTTATGGACTCTGCCTCCATAACGGCCGATCTCTTCTATTTTCTGAACCGAGGTATTGTGCGGTACCACTGCAATGAAAGGAAGGCCAAGCAGCCGCGCAAAATAGCTCTCGGAAACGGCTGTGCTGCCAGACGAGGCTTCAATCAGCGTAGTTTTTGGTCCGATTTTTCCGTTACACAAACCGTAAAATATCAGGGAACGCGCTAACCTGTGCTTCAAACTTCCGGTCGGGTGGGTAGCTTCGTCCTTTAGATAAACTTGGATGCCATCAAGCCCGCCAAGCGCGATTTTATACAGATGAGTGTCCGCAGAGCGATTGAAGTCAGCATTGATCTGCGCCATGGCATCAATCAACCATTCACGATCGTCCAATTCAGCTTGGTTAGAATAATGGCTGTCGATTAAACCAGGGAATGATGTCAGCAAGGTCATTACATCAATCTTCGTAGTTGTCGGCGACCCACTGGTTCATAAGCCGTGCGCCAAATCCGGTTGCCCATGCAGGTTCTCGCGGATCACTGCTACCTTCTTTCCAGGCAGTACCTGCGATATCAAGATGCGCCCAGGGGACGTCCCCCACAAATCGTTGCAGGAATTGAGCAGCCGTTATTGACCCCGCAAATTTGCCGCCGAGATTGTTCATATCCGCAACCGGGCTTTCGATCATCTTGTCATATGCAGGTGCCAACGGCAGCCTCCACAGCTTTTCCGTTGAATTCTCGCCTGCTACAAAAAGCTGTTTGGCAAGCTGGTCATCATTGGAAAACAAACCGGAATATTCTGGACCCAATGCAACCATTATTGCTCCGGTTAATGTTGCCAGATCCACCATCGCTTTGGGTTTGTATTTTTCTTTCGCGTACCAGAGCATGTCACATAAAACCAAACGGCCTTCAGCGTCAGTATTGCGAACTTCGATGGTTTGCCCGGACATGGACGTTACGATATCACCGGGATTCTGTGCATTTCCATCTGGCATGTTTTCTACCAACCCTACCAAGCCGATGACATTTGCCTTGGCTTTGCGTGCGGCAATTATATGCATCGCACCGACCACGGCTGCCGATCCTCCCATATCGCCTTTCATGTCCCACATATTTGCGCTGGGTTTGATTGAGATTCCGCCAGTATCGAAAGTAACACCCTTGCCAACCAGGCATATCGGCTTCTCGCTCTTCTTTCCGCCGTCCCACCGCATCACCACGAGCTGCGATTCACGCGCAGACCCTTTGCCGACACCCAGTAACGCCTCCATTTTTAGGGATTTCATGCGTTTCTCACCAAGCACTTCGACCTTCAGGCCATTCGCCTCCATTTTTTTGATCTGCGCTGCATAGGATTTTGGATAAAGTTTGTTTGCCGGTTCTGAAACGAGATCCCGGGCGAGTTTAGTGCCCTCTGAAACCGGCCCATAAAAATTCTTGTATAAACTTCGCGCAGCATTCGGTTCATCATATGCTATTTTAACAGCCTTCAGTTTAGCCTTTTTGGAATCGCCCAATTTGGTCAGATATTTGTCGAACCGGTAGCTCGCTAAAACAGCACCCAGGGCAGCGCGAGCAGCGTCCTCGGGTTTTAGGTTGAGACCATTTAGTTGCAACACGAGCGTTGCTTCTCCGGAACCCAGAAACTCCTTGGCAACGCGTGCACCAAATGCTTCGGCATCGAATTCTGCTGGCTTCCCAACACCTTTGACCACAAGGCGCGTTGTGTTTGTACCCTTTGGCTCGATGATTTGAAAACTATCCGTTTCCAGGCCCGAAAACTTGATCGCCTGTATTGACCGACGCACTTGACCTCCACATATTTTATCATAAGCGGTCAAGGTTGGTGTCGTTTTCTTCCCGTTGAAGACAGGAGCCACCACCACGGCATTCGGGTGCCCCGTTCCAATGTCGGATTTAACAAAACTGACTTTCAATTGACCCTCCATGTGCATTTTATCTTGCTTCTGCTGTGATCGACGTTTTCAAGTAGATTTTTAGGAGCCCGGCCTTGGAAAGAGGCGATCTATTCGTTTGGCCGTGGCAATCACTCGCCAGCAACCATCATTTCGTCTATGCGAACCGTCGGCGCATTAGTTGCATGAATAAACTCAAGGTCATTTGCCGGTATGAGCCTACCGAACATATCTTTCAGGTTTCCGGCAATCGTTACACCTTTTACTGGTTTCGTAAGCTCCCCTTTTTCGATCAGAAATCCATTCGCACCGCGCGAATAGTCGCCTGTGATCGGATTGATGCCTTCGCCGATCATCCCGGTTGCGTAGAAGCCATATTCGATATCCGCGATGAGTTCCTCCGGACTTACACTCCCGGCAGCCATATAGAGATTGGATGAGCCAGGACCAGGTGGCGCTGAGGGAGAGCGCCGGGCGCTAGCCGTTGTCTCCAGCCCGAGCTGCCGAGCTGTTGCTCCGTCCAACAACCAGCTTTGCAACGTTCCATTTTCGACAAGCTCCAATCGCCGCGATTGCATGCCTTCCCCGTCAAAGGGCCGTGATCCTGGCCCACGTTTCATCGCCTGATCGTCGATGATTTGAATTTCTGATGCAAATACCTGTTTCCCCATCATCTCCTTTAGAAAACTGGTGCCGCGCACTACGGCCATACCGTTTATCGCGCTGGCAAAATGATCAACGAGGCCGCCAGACACCCGTGGATCGTAAACAACCGGAACCTTGCAAGTTTTGATCGGCCTTCCGCCAACAGCTTTGGCGGCTCTTAACCCTGCCGAGCGGCCAATCTCTGCTGGATCTGGAAGGTCAGCTAGGTGATGCATCTGGCGAAAGTCAAAATCGGTTTCCATTTCTGTACCGTCGCCGGCGACCATCGACCCCCCGATGCCGAAACTGGAAAATTGATAGGATTTCAAAAATCCGTTTGTTGTAGCAACAGCGACGACGCCATTGGAACTATTCGAACCGCAGCCGCCCGATTTGGTTACGCCAGCCACTTCCAACGCGGCCGTTTCTGCAGCCTTTGCCATTTCAAAAGATGCATCAACCGTCAATTCGCTATTATCATATAGATCCAGATCGACTTCGTCATGATCTGCGACTGCCACCGTCGGCATGATACCAGTATATGGGTCTTCAGGCGCCATTTTTGCAGTAGCAACCGCTCGATCAATCAAACTGTTGATGACATCATCGCCAAATTCTGCGGTCGAGACAATGGAAGAACGATGCCCGACAAAGGCGCGCAGTCCCAGGGTTATATTTTCCGATCTCGTGGAGGTTTCGACCTTGCCATTACGACATTCAAAATTGCTCGATTTGGAACTCATCAACATCGCATCGGCAGAGTCCGCGCCGGCTTTCTTCGTGCGTTTCAGTAGATCGTCCAAAATGTCGAGTTGCAGCTGTGTCATATATTCTTCCTAATCAATATCGGGTTGATGATCCTTTTGTGGCGTTACGAAGGACGTCAATTCGTTCCGCCAACGGTGATCTGATCCATCCGAAGCGTCGGCTGACCAACGCATACAGGGACAGACTGTCCGGACTTGCCGCAAACCGCGATACCTGCATCAAGTGCGGAATCATTGCCGATCATTGAAACACGGCGCATCGCCTCTGGGCCATTACCGATCAGCGTCGCACCCTTGATTGCTTCTTGCTGTTCGCCATTCCTCACCCGGTATGCCTCGGTGCAGGAGAATACGAAGTTTCCACTGGTGATATCTACTTGTCCACCGCCAAAATTTACTGCGTAAATGCCATCTTCTACCGACTTCAGGATTTCAGCTGGCTCGGACGTTCCGTTCTCCATATAAGTGTTGGTCATCCGCGGCATAGGTAAGTGTGCATAGGATTGACGCCGCCCGTTCCCGGTTGGTTTTTTTCCCATCAGACGAGCGTTTTGGCGATCCTGCATGAGGCCTGTCAAAATCCCGTCTTCGATCAATACGGTTCGTTCGCTTGGAGTACCCTCATCGTCAATCGACAGCGATCCACGCAAATCATCCATATCGCCTTGGTCCACAATCGTTACGCCCTTTGCCGCAACCTGCTCACCCATCTTGCCGCAGAAGGCGGACATTCCTTTGCGAATCGCATCGCCTTCCAGTCCGTGCCCTACCGCTTCATGGAGCATTACACCTGGCCAACCTGATCCCAGCACGACATCCAATACTCCTGCCGGGGCCGGTTTTGATGTCAGATTCACGCTCGCCATACGAATGGCTTCCTCCACTTCCGCCTGCCAGATTTCCTCGTCCAGATAACGATCATAGCTGAACCGGCCGCCGCTACCGGACATACCCGATTCATGGCGCTCATTCTCTGCCATCACAACTTGAACCCTGAATTGAACCATCGGGCGTATGTCGTGAAACCGTTCACCCCCCGCCCGCAAGATTTCAATATCTGACCAGGAAGCGTTGATACCGGTTTGGACCTGAACAACACGCGGGTCCTTGGCGCGAGCATAAGCGTTCACTTGCTCAAGCAGTTTCGCTTTCGTCTCAAATGGCACCAGATCAATAGGATTATCTTGCGTGTATAGCTGTTTGTTGCTCCTTGCGGGCGACACATCCCAAGTGCCTGACACACCCTTTTTCGCGACCGAAGCAGCATCGGCGGCTCTATCTAGCGCCGATTCTGAAAATTCATTCGAATGGCCATAACCTACCTGTTCACCGCAAACAGTCCGCAATCCAAATCCCTGATCGGTATTGAAGGAAGATGTGTTTAGCCGTCCATCTACAAAAGACATCGCTTCGGACTGGGATTTTTGCATATAGAGTTCGCCATCGTCAGCACCATTCAAGACGGTATCGACCTTGCGCGAAATCTCCTCTCGCTCGCTCCAGCCCTCGAATGCCTGTCTCTCTAAGTTCATGATCCGTCCTTTTGCTTTTGTGAATGAGGTTTGTCTGATAATTGGCGCAGAAGATAAACCAGCATCATCGCGTTGATATGAGCCGACTGTTGGGCATTGGCCACACCGCCATGGCCGCCCTCGATATTCTCATAATAATGTACAGAATGCCCCTGTTCGATCAGCCTCGCGGTCATCTTCCTTGCGTGTCCGGGATGTACGCGGTCATCCCTTGTTGAGGTGGTAATGAAAATATTCGGATACTGTCCGTCGGGCGAGAGATTCTGGTATGGTGAATATTGCAGAATATACCCCCGCTCTCCTGCAATATCAGGACTGCCATATTCGCTCACCCAACTAGCGCCTGCCAGCAAGAAATGGTACCGCAACATATCGAGTAACGGTACCTGGCAAACGATGGCTCCGAACAGCTCGGGACGCTGGGTAAGCATGACCCCCATAAGCAACCCGCCGTTTGACCCACCTTGAATCCCAAGATGCCTAGGCGAAGTAATCCCGGTTTCGATCAAGTCTTCGGCAACCGCTATAAAATCATCGTAGGAACGCTGCCGGTTTTCCTTCAATGCCGCCTGATGCCATTTTGGACCCAGTTCACCTCCGCCGCGGATATTGGCCACTGCGTAAGCCCCGCCAGACTCTAGCCATTGAATGATATGCGGTCCGATGTAACTGGGCGTCAACGGTATCTGAAAACCGCCATAACCGAACAACAATGTAGGGGTTTGCCCATTGTGTTGGGCATTCTTGGCCGTAATCAGAAAATAGGGAACGTTTGTACCATCAGCTGACTTGGCGAAGCACTGCCTCATCTGAAACCTGCTTGCATCAAAATGCCCGCGCGCGCGCCGGATAGGCGTTTTCGAAACTTCGTCGTCGTTAATTACATAGAGTGCGCTTGGAACCAGGAAACTTTGATATAAAGCGAAAACAAGATTGTGGTGACCGCTCGCGGAAACAATGCTGATCAATCCGCCAGTCGGTAATGCAACCGGACGTTCCCTCCAGCCCTTTTCTGATCGATGCAGCACTACAAGGCGCGAACAAACCTGCTCGAGAATTGCAATAAACAGACCATCACGCGTTGCTGTTACAGATTCAATTGATACCTGTTCTGCCGGTTCATAAACCGAAGCAATCTTAACCGCGCCGCTGTCCAGAAATTCATCAAGATCCAGCACTAGGACGGCGGCCGCCCGAAAATGCTGGCCATCATCGGTTGTCCAAGGTTTTTTGATACTGAACAAAACCAGTTCGTCAAACATCGAGATGATGTTTGAATCGATCGAAATCGGTAGCTTTTTCGTCTTGTTTCCAGGGCCGACCCAGAAAAACTCTGAACGGAAAAAATCTATCATCCGTCGCGCAAAAACTGTCGTTCTATCTGCCCGGTTAGATATCAGCGGATACATACCCATATCCGTCTGCTCGCCTTCAAATATGAAAGGTGATTCTTGCAAGATCTCACCACGCTTCCAGATTTTCAAGCAACGTGCATATCCGGCATCGGTCAGGCTGCCTTCGCCAAAATCCGATCCGACCAACAGATGATCGCGATCAATCCATGACACGTCGCTTTTGGCTTCAGGGAGCATGAAACCATCCGCGACAAGCGCCTTTTCGGCCAGGTCAAATTCGCGGATGACAGCAGCGTCCGCGCCTCCGCGCGAAAGCTTTATCAGCGCCAGATCATTGTCCGGCTGCAGAACCTCCATACCCTGATAAACCCAGTTCTCGACCTCTTCCCGGGCCAGAGCATCGACGTCCAGAACCGTCTCCCAATCCGCTTCCTCGCTCTGGTAAGACTCTAAAGATGTCCGGCGCAAAACACCGCGAATATTGGTTATGTCCGTCCAGAAATTATAGACATACCGACCGTCAAAAGCGCCCACCGGAATCCGATCGTCAGAAGTCAGTATCTCTTCATTTCTGACCCGAAAGCCTTCGAAACGTGGATCAGATTCGAACTGCGCAAGGGCTTCATCATTGCGTTCGTTCACCCAGGAAAGAGCTTCCTCACTCTCGATTTCTTCAAGCCAGAGATGCGGATCATCATTCATGGCAATATCGGCAATTCAGGCCGCTGCGCCGTAGGTGATTGGGCATGGCGATAGCTGCTAAATGGGACAGCGACAGTGGCCTGTGTCATTTCGTTTCGGCCAGGAATTTCTCGGCTTCAAGCGCAGCCATACAGCCCATCCCTGCAGCGGTTACTGCTTGACGAAAAACCTTGTCGGAGACATCACCCGCTGCAAAAATACCCGGAATATCGGTCACGGTTGAATCGTGCGATTTCAAAATATATCCCTCGTCATCCATCGCCACATGGCCGCAGAAAATCTGCGTAGCGGGATCATGGCCGATCGCGATGAAAACACCATCGACAGAACGCTCGCTTGTTTCGCCATTCTTGACGTTTTTCAGACGCATACCGGTTACACCGAGCGGATCTTCATCACCCAAAATCTCGTCCAGAACCGAATCCCACAGCACTTCAATCTTCTCGTGATTGAGCAATCGGTCTTGCAGGATTTTTTCCGACCGCAATTCGTCACGGCGGTGGACAAGTGTCACCTTGCTTGCAAATTTTGTGAGGAATAATGCTTCTTCAACCGCGGTATTGCCGCCGCCGATAACGGCAACCTCTTTATCACGATAGAAAAACCCGTCGCAGGTTGCGCAGGCAGAAACGCCAAAACCCTGAAATTTCTGTTCGGACGGTAATCCCAGCCAGCGCGCCTGAGCTCCAGTTGCAATTACCACCGTATCGCCGGTAAAAACAGTTCCGGACTCGGCTATCGCTTTGAACGGGCGAGAGGAAAAATCGACCTCAGCAATTGAATCAAAGACAATATCGGTTCCGACATGGCTTGCCTGATCGCGCATTTGTTCCATCAGCCAAGGCCCCTGAATAACATCCGCGAAACCTGGATAATTTTCGACATCTGTCGTGATGGTAAGCTGGCCGCCCTGCTCCATGCCGGTGACGATCAATGGTGACAGCGAAGCACGGGCCGCATAAATGGCAGCGGTATAACCGGCCGGACCCGACCCGATTATCAACACCGGACTATGGCGCGTTTCAGACATTTATTTCCCTTTTTGAAGTTGCCGGTTTCAGCCGACTGCCAACAGGTTTTTCAGATGATCGGCGACTTCATCATTTTTGAAATTGCGCGCAGTCTGTTCAACGCTATCTCCACCTTCTCCGCCAACCGCATGAAGATCGGCGCCATGCGCAATCAAGAGATCGCAAATCTCGATATTTGTCATTGCGGCGGCAGAATGAAGCGGCGGAAAGCGCGGGTCTGAATTGGGATTGGCACCGGCCTCCAGCAATAATCTGATGGTATCGATGTCACCCGACCGCATCGCCAGACCCAGCGGTGAAATCGAACCGGGGCCGCAATCCACATTTACGTCAGCTCCGCTTTCTATCAGCAGTTTCGTGGTGTCTTTCGCACCCATCATCGCCGAAACGCCAATCGGGGTAATATTGCTTGGCGAGGGCGTGCTGACGAGATCAGGGTTCTGATCCAGCAGCGGGCGCAACTCATCAGCTTTGTTGAGACCTGCAAGATCGAGGTGATCCGCTTCCGCCCCTGCTTCAACAAGCGCCTCTGCAGCAAATTTATTGGCGACAAGAATAGCGACGTTGAGCGCGGTCAGGCCGTCCTCATTCTTGTCGTTCAGCTCGTCGCCAATACGTTTCAATACCGTATTGAATGCCTGCTCATCATTGGATTGCAAGGCACTGAACAGCGTCATCTCGCCGGTGCCATCCACCTCTTCGCCTTCATCCGCGACTTCCACACCGTCAATGACGGAGAGGAAGTGCGATTTAGGTTTCAGGCCGAGTATCCGCGATGCTTCCTTGCCTCCGCGAAACACCAAAACTGTCGGGAAACTGCGCACATTATACTGGGCAGCGACCGACTCTTCCTCCTCCGCATGTACTTTTACAACCTTTGCACGGCCTTCCACATCTCCGGCCAGATCCTCCAAAATCGGTGCCAGGGATTTGCAGGGACCACACCAATCCGTATAAAAATCGACCACTACTGGAACAGTCGATTTCAATACCTGCGGATCAAAATCCGCCTCGGTAATTTTTTTGAGTGTCGTGGATTGAGTCATAATTTGTTCCTTTATTCAGCAGGTAGCGGGTCTGGTCCGATATCCAGTTCCACAGATTTCGTTTTTGGATCGACCTCGAGAAGCCTGTCATGAAACGGCCTCAGGCTTTCCCGATGTGCAATTGAAATCACCGTGGTATCCGGCAATTGGTCAAACAGAGCCGTATAGAGCGTTCGCTCCATACTGGGGTCCATTGCAGAGGTTGCTTCGTCAAGAAACAGCCATTTCGGCTTTTGCAGCATGGCGCGAAGCATTCCGATCCGCTGCCTCTCTCCGCCCGACAAGGTGCGCGACCAATTGTCCACACGGTCAAGATCATCAACAAAGTCATTTAGTTGGCAAACATCCATCAGGCGCAGCACTTCTTCGCGGTCGATGTCTTCAGGAAGATCGGGATAGGCAATCGCGTTTATAAGCGGGCCTTGTGGGAAGAATATTTGCTGCGGAATAAACATCGTGTCACCAGCATCTATGTCAATATTGCCATGCGCCCAGGGCCATAGACCGGCCAGCATCCGGAACAAGGTGCTTTTGCCAGAACCGGACTGGCCGCTAATCAGTGCATGATCGCCTTGCTTCAATGTCAGGCTGACATTTTCCAGTAGCGGGTCTCCATTGGGGAGCGCCAAGTCTATGTCGGTCAACGTAATCGTTTCGCCTTTATCGGGCGCATCTGTATGTGTCAGGTTCGAGGCAGCTTGATCCGCGTCGACCGCATCCATTGCCTCCTGCAGGGCCAACAAACGATTGGCACTGGCCTTCCAGGCCGCAATCCTGTCATAGGCATTCATGAACCAGGCCATCGCGCTTTCCACTTGAGCGAAGGCTTGTCCCAATTGCATGAGTTCACCAAAATCAATCTCTTTTGAAAAGAATTTGGGTGAGGCAAGCACTGTCGGGAAAATCGAACTACTTGACATAAACAAGGTTCTGAAGCCGAAAAGACGCTTGGTATATTTCACATAATCAAACCATTTATCCCAGATGTGAGAAAACCGGTAGGCAAGCCCGGCTTGTTCGGATCGTTCCCCGCGGCTCAGGGCGATGCTTTCGGCATTTTCACGCAGACGAACCAGTTGAAAGCGGAAATCCGCTTCAACGGCCTGAAGGTCATGATTTACCTGTGTAAGCGGGCGGGCAATTACATGGGCAAGCCAGGTCCCAATGATTGCAAATGCCAGCGCCGCCCAAAACATATACCCCGGAATCGCAATATCAAAACCAAATACCGAAAATTCGAGCGTCCCGGAAACGACCCACAAGATGGCCGAGAATGAAACCAGATTCAGCGTGGTCCGCAAGATCTCCATAAGCAGATCAAGCGTTTCTTTCGTGATATTTCTGAAGTCCTCGGACAAACGCTGATCGGGATTATCAATCCCGTAATTTTTGAGTTCGAGCTGATAAAATGTACTGTTCGCCAGATAACGATCAACATAGTTGATGGTCAGCCACCGTCGCCAACGCATAATCAGCGACATCGATGCTTGGGTTTTCACATATTCTATAGCCGCCTGGATTACCACATAACCCAATATCCAATATAGAGCAGTGAAAAAGGCATCCTGATCCAAAGCCTGCATCGCCGAGAAAAAATCGCGATATACAAAACTGCTCAGGACACCGATATATACGGTGATGACGGTAATGATGGCGGTTACCAACAGCAGAAACCATGCCATGCTCCGTTCGCCGGATTTGCTCCGTTCGCCGGATTTCCAATAGGGGGCGAGGACGCCCCATAGCTGGACAAAGAAATCCCCGATCGCAGCACAGCCGCGGAAAAATGCCATCATTATTCTTTCCTTCTTAGATCAGAATATCTTTGCCGATATTCGGGCGAAATAGCGCCGTCCGAATACATCATATGATGGATGCAGCGTACGTATGTTGATCGGCGGTTCCTGATCGAAAACATTGGATACTCCAACTGTCAATGTATAGTCATCAGCGAGGGTCCAGCTGATTGATCCATCAACATAGGTAACGCTGGGCAACGTAACTTCCAGCCCACCTCCCGAGAATTCATCGTCAAGCGTACTATTCTGGTGACGCACATTGACAAAACCGGAAAAATCGCCGCTGGTTAACCCTACACTGCCAACAAGTCTGAATTTCGATAAACTGCCTCGCCCGGCCAAACGCTCAACGCCTGTGCCAAACGGATTGCCCTGATCAAAAGAGTCCAGAAATGTTGCAGTTGCAGACAGACTTAGCTGCCCAACCGATGGAATATTTGTGTTGTAGACGGCACTGAGGTCAAATCCCGAAGTATCCAGCGTCGCCAGATTATCAAATTGCTCAGTGATCGAAGTGACCGAGCCGGTAACCGGATCGCGGATGATCTGGCCACAGGCACCGTTTGGCACAAACGCCGGATCGGAATCGTAACATAATTCCTGAATTCGGAAAAAATCGACCCGGTCGATCGCATCGGAGATGTCTATCGAAAAGTAGTTGGCCGATAACGTAAGGCCGGGAATAAAATCGGGCGAATAATCGACACCCAATGTTAATGTGTCTGCGGTCTCTTCCTGCAAATTTGGATTTGCTATCGAGTTGATCGATATCGGTACAAATGGTGCGATAAGCGGTGATACAGTCAAAGTAGCACAATTCGCCGCCCGGTTTGGACCACCCGCCAAGTTTTGTGCAGAACAAAGGTCAGGTGCAAATTGAACAGTTGTGCCAATCGCTGGTGTAGTTTCATTGATATTGGGGGCACGAACCGAAGTGCCATAAGCAGCGCGGAAATTCAATCCACGTATCGGGGAATAGGTGCCGCCAACCTTCCATGAAAATGTACCGCCGACGGTATTATAGTCACCATAGCGAGCGGAGATATCCAGATTCAGATTTTCAATGCCCGGGCGCCCTTCCAAAATCGGAACATTGAGCTCGCCAAAGAATTCAAATGTGTCAATTTCCCCGCTTGTCGGAACTCCACCGGTAAGCTGAAAGCCGCCGGGTGTTTGGGCAAGCGCATCCGGATTAAAGTCTAGCGAGTCCCGTCTATATTCAACACCAGCCGCAAATTGCAGCGGGCCACCCGGCAATTCGGTAATCGTTCCATCCAGCGAAGCTCCGATGACATTCTGGTCAATCACAGAATTGCGTGTCGGGCGCCGTGTTATAAAATCCAGTGCAGCCGGTGAGAATGTCTGGCCGCCCCCCAATATGTTGAGCGGAATGCAGCCGTTGGCCTGATTGCGACATACCATGTTACCAGCCAACGTTGTTGCATCGGCCGCCTGCGCAATGCGCGTCATATCATAGTCCAAAACGCTCTCGTTCCGTTCGGAACGGCCATAGTTATAGTGTATAGCCCAATTCAGATCGTCGTTAATCTGTCCGTCAAATCCGGCGACAAAGCGGATCGTTTCATTTTCTGCTGATCCGCTCAATGGCGCCAGCTCGTCAAATTGCCGATTGATCGCTACCGGCCCAAAACCGGCATTGATGATGGCCGCCGCAGCGGGATCAAGAAACGGATTATCTCCGCCAATAGCAATGTTAAGCACGCGCGGTATTTGCGCAACAAAGGCCGAATCACTGCGGCTATATTTTCCTTCAACGAAAAAATTTGTCACATCGGAAAGTTCATAGTTGAAATTGAAGGTTCCAAGATAGCGTTCCGACGGCGAGGAAATTAACGAACCCGCGTGTTGTATCCCCAGTGGGACACCGTCGCCCCCGACGGTCTGAGGAAATCTCGGAAACGCAAAGGAAGGATCGGTTGGAGTTGCCGGATCCACCGGCGTGCCGATGTCAAACGGAATCAGTGTGCCTCCGGGACCAAATTGCAAGGGCGTTCCCATGGCATCGGTCAAAAACATCCCGAATCGGCGAGGCAGGCCGCCAGTGGTGGTGGAACCATCACGAACATCCTGAAACAGACCGGTCGTAGTAACCGTCTCAAAAGTCATCGGATTTACAATATCGACAATGCTTACCGCTTCGGCAAGGCCCGCGAGGTCAAGAAACCGACGATTCGAGACAAATGCCGGAGATTGGTCGCTATATTGAAAGCCAATGCTCAGGTTACCGCGATCACCAATATCTGTGCCCCAGGCAAGAGAGCCTAAAAACTCTTCGCCGTCGCCGCGATCAGTCAATCCATATTGGGCGGCTAGCTCCAGCCCTTCAAAATCTTTCTTGAGGATAATATTGACAACGCCGGCGATAGCCTCCGAGCCATAAACAGCCGACGAACCGCCGGTTATTGTTTCAATTCTTTCAACCATGGCAGCGGGAATCGAGGAAATATCGACCGCCGAGGTTCCCGCAACGCCGGCGACATGACGGCGACCGTTGACCAGCGTAAGAGTTCGCGATGCGCCCGCCCCGGCTGTTGTGCTGAGGCCGCGCAAATTAACCGTTTCAATGCCTGCATTGGTGGATCCCGTCGCACCAGTTGCTCCGCCAAGGCCACTACCCACAGGAACGCTTGTCAACTCGTTCAATGCATCGACAACCGATGTATAGCCGCGTTTGCGAAAATCTTCTGACGTGATCGTCTGAAGCGGCGCGGAAATATCCTCGCCGCTGCGGCCAATGCGGGACCCGGTCACAACAATGACGTCTGATCCATCGTCCTCTTTCTGCTGATTGACCTGATCCGGCTGATCAGCATCAGTAGATTGCGCATGTGCCGCGTTAATTGTCAAACTGCACGCCATGCTTGCCAGCATTGTCGAATATAACAGACGGTGCTTCATCAGTATTCCTCCCAGTGGCCGCTTGGGTGCACCGGATAAAACCGGAGTGCGACCTGCACATAATTTTCTGCAGACACAGTACTAGACCCCCCACATTACCTCAACATTACGGGAATTGGGAAAGTGAATTTACATTAAGATATTGAAAAAATTATGTTTATAAAGAAAAGTCATCAAGATGAAGCTGAAACGCAAGGCGAAATGACGTGCCTTCCTGCCCGGAGTCGGCGATTGTCACCGTTCCGCCGCACAGTTCCATAATGTCACTGACGATAGCCAGCCCCATTCCGTGACCATTGCCGTTCGAACCAAGCCTCTTATACGGTTTAAAAATAGTCTTATGATCGGCTTCGGAAATTACCGCGCCGCTGTTCACGATATCGATTGAACCAGTGTCCTGAAGAATCACGACGATGGAAGTATTGCCCGGCGCATGTTCCACCGCGTTGAACACCAGATTGCACATGGCGCTGTACACTGCGCCATCGTCAGCCAGAACGACAACAGGATCATCCGGTTTGACAAGTTCTATGGATTTATTGGCCAGAAACGCACCTGGAGCGGTTGATTCCAACACGCGCTCGGCAACCCTATTGAGGTCAACCGGTCCAAGTCGGCCCTCGCCTGCATTCAGCCGGGCCAGATTCAGAATTTGCGCGATGCTGGTGGACATTCTTTCAACGTCCCTGATGAGCCGATCCCGAAGCTTTGAAGCCTTCAGTTCTTCCAACCGGCTGCGCATGATGGTGAGCGGCGTTCTCAAATCATGCGCTGCGGCCGCTGCAAAACGCTGCTGCTTCTCGTAGTAATCACGAAGGCGCCCGATCATTTCATTCATGGCCCCGACAAATGGTTTCACTTCGACCGGAAGCTTGTGCTCCGATACGCGCACAATTGTCTTGTCCGGAGGGAGAGAGTCTGCTTGCTGCGCTGCGACTTGCAGTCGCTTGAAAAGCAGTGCTAAAACGATGAGCGTTACCAGCCCAACCAACACAGCTGTAACCACCCAATATACCCAAACACCCCAAAAAAAGATTACGGCATTTTCAAATGTGTTGATCGTTAGAGTCTGTTGAACCCCACTGACGGCAATGTAATATGATTTCTCGCCGCATGATTTCTGCGAAAAGCTTATGACTTTTTTCTTATTCCCGCGGAGGATTGTTCCCCTCTGCGATTTGCAGGTATCTTCTTCCTCGGTCATCAAGGTCGGGAGACTTCGGAATGCAGGATCATCGCCAAAACGGCGTTCAATATCTGCCGTCTGAACGACATAACTTAGTTTCGAATTGGCCTGCTCGAACCCTTTTCGGTTAGTTATGGATATGGGTAAATCCGCCGCGCCGCTTTCCAGCGGTACAAATTCTCTTTCCAGGTCAGTGATTAGAATCTGTTGCGCGGCTTCTGGCGTTGGATCGGGCGTTTCAACGAGCAGGGGTGTAGCCAGAAAAAACCCCAGCAATATGATCGCTTGGACTAGCGCGAGAATGAGCGCGATCCGCCGCACCAGTGACGGGCCGGAAAAATCGGACAGGAAATTCACTTGTTGCCCGCCTTTATGAGATATCCGAGCCCGCGAACGGCATGGATTTCGGCATTGACCTCACCCTTTTTCAAATTTTGGCGCAAGCGTGAAATATTGACATCTAGGCTGTTAGAGGAGATTTCCTCCCCCAGTTTGTACACATAATTCTCCAAGTTCCGGCGGAGCACAACCCGGCCAGCATTCATGATCAAGGCATCCAAAATCAATAGCTCCCGGCGCGGAAAAACAAGGGGGACATCTCCAACGGACGCTTGCTTGGAAAGCGGATCATAGATCAAATTGCTTATTTTTACCAGATTGGTTTCCTGATGGCCTGACAGTCGCAAAGCGGATCTGATGCGGGCAAGCAATTCATCCGGTTCAAATGGCTTGACGAGATAATCCGCAGCACCCGCGTCGAGCCCTTTCACGCGTTCAGGAACATCTTCCATTGCCGTAAGAATAAGTACCGGCTGCTTTGATTTTTGATATTCTTCGGTCCGAAAAAGCCGAATACCATCACCATCCGGCAGACCGCGATCCAGCAAGATCAACTCATAATCTGCAACCAGCAGGGCCGCTCGCGCCGAATCCAGCGTATCGACAATATCAATAACATGGCCTTCATTCTTGAGAAGCTTGTCAAGCCCGCTCGCGATATACACATCATCTTCGACGATCAGAAGTCTCACAGCGCTAGTCCCGGCATGGGTCATGCCTGCTTTGGTTTGGGTCTGAGATAGGCAGATTGGGCGTTAACACACCGTTGTTCCGTAGGAGAGGCTGTGCGCAAAACAGTAACACGCACCCCAGCTAAAGACCGGAGAATTTTCTTCTGGCGCCCCGAGATCGAAATCCTCACGCGGATAACATTCGCCTCTTTTGACCGTAAGCTCAACCGTTTTCAGAGCGCTGGAGTCCAGAAGAGGATCCTCCTTGAGAAATACCATGTTGGCGAGTTTGCCGGGCTCCACGCTACCAATTTCATAGTCGCGGCCCAATATTTTCGCACCATTTATCGTTGCGGATTGTATCACGTCCATCATCGGCATACCGACGTTGTCATGCAAATATGCGATCTCGTCATAGAGTTCCGGGAAAGGACAATCCGCCGCCGCCCAGCTATCTGATCCAGCGGCAATAACGACACCTGCTTCATAGGCGCGGCGTACAATGTCAAACAGGCCTTCTTCTGGCACATAAGCATATGTGCCGTTGTTCTGGGTCGCCATTTTCGGCGCATTTCCCGAATCCATTTTCTCACGGAATTTTTCCATTTGCCTTGATCCGTCCACATCAACGCGCAGAGTGGCATCGAATATGATCTGACGTTCTGCGAGATCTGCAAGAACCCCGTCTATGCGAGGAGAAGCAGGGTTTACGTCAAAAAACTCGGTCGTTCCGGCTTCCAGAACGCTCTCATGCATTCGGTCGGATATGGCTGCAGCCGCAACCAGGCTGGTGTGAGAAATCGAACGGACATCAAGTTTCGAGATTTCCTGGGCGCGGGCAGGAAAGACATGCGCATGAGACCATAGCGGAAAATTCTGTGCTTGCGCTTCTTTCACAAGTTTTTGCATCAGAGGTTCATCAAGACTGGCATAGGTTTTAATGCCGACAGCTCCCGTCCCCCTTGCCTGCGCGACTGCAATTTTGACATCTGTATCATCGGTAACCGCCATCGCCCAAGGTACATGTCCTGGTCTCTCTCCTTGACAGGCCGCAGCCGCGCGCGGGTCACTGTAAAATTCAGGACCGGCCATCAGCGCAGAATAATAAATATCGGGTGAATCGATTTCAGCCATGCGCGCGGCGCGCGACAAATCGGCCAATGCCCGCATGTCACCGGCCATATCCCTGACCGTCGTAACGCCGCCATAGAGTTGTCTATTTAGACCGAACTCAGCAGTCTGGCGATTGGGAACGGTCGCAAGGTGAAAATGCGATTCAACGAGCCCTGGTATGACGTAACAACCTTGCATATCCACACAATCAGCGGATCTACGGAATGTGTCGGTCAGCTCTCCCATCGGACGGATTGAATCGATCCGGTCATTGACACACGCAATCGCAACATTTTCCTGTGGTGGTGAACCCGTGCCGTCGATAAGCGTTATGTTTTCAAATATCTGCATCTTCTGCTGGTTTTGCATCGCTGCAATTCTCCGATTTTAATTTTCATGTAGCAGTTTAATGACCACTCTGTTCCAGAAATTTGACAAAAAACAACGCAGTTAGTAGATACGGGCTTGACTTCTGCTGCATCCGTATTATATTGATAACATACGGAGGTCACCATGAACATCACCAGCGTTTTTTATACCTTCCCCGATCAGGACGCTTGCGTAGAGCATCTTGAGAACGTGCGCTGGGGCGATGAACCACATTGCCCACATTGCGGCTCTACCCAAGTTGCACGCAAAGCGGATCAGCGGCGTATAGGGCGCTGGAATTGTCATGGCTGCAAGTCAAGTTTCAACGTATTGTCGGGTACGATTTTTGAAAAAACAAAAATCCCCCTTCAGAAATGGTTTCTTGGCCTTGCCCTGATAGTGAACGCCAAGAAGAGCCTGTCAAGTTGCCAGCTTGCCCGTGACCTGGAGCTTAATCAAAAAACAGCATGGTACATGCAACAGCGGATACGCGCCGAAATGGCGACGAAGCAAGGCGAAATCCTGTTGCAGGGCATTGTCGAAGCCGACGAAACCTATGTCGGTGGAAAGCCGCGAAATCGCAATAAACGCAAAGAAAACAAAGAGTTACCCCCCCCCAGCATAATCCGCGAGGCAGAGCCACCCGCAAAACACCGGTCATTGGTGCCGTAGAACGTGGCGGTAAGGTTGTTGCGAGGGTCGCAAGCGACCTGACTGGCAAGGGTGTTCTTCAATTCATCAAAGCCAGCATTGACCCTGACGGCTCGTTGCTGATTACCGACGAGTTCAAAGCATACAACGCCGTCCGTTCAACTATTGCACATGCCACGGTCAACCACAGTCGCGGCGAATATGTTGACGGCGAGACACACACCAACACGATTGAAGGGTTCTGGTCGCTTCTCAAACGCGCTTGGTACGGCTCGCACCACCATTATCGTAAGTGCTACACGCCACTCTATGTCGCCGAAGCCTGCTGGAAATACAATCAGCGAAAGTCCGACGATGCTTTCGGCACGTTCATGCAGGGATGTTTCGCATGAACAAACTCTACTACGGCGACTGTCTGACTATTATGCAGGACATGCCGCTTGGCAGTGTGGACCTGATCTATCTCGATCCACCGTTCAATTCAAACCGGGGGGTACAACGCGATCTACAAGGACGAAACAGGGCGTCCGTTGCCGGATCAGATTGAGGCGTTTTGTGATCTTTGGCAGCTGGACCGGGAGCGGGAAAGGGCAATCAGGCAAATGCCGGTTCTCATGCGCGAGGCTGGCGTCGATGATGGCATTGCCGAGTTTTGGAAGATATGGTGCAACGCACTTAGAAAGACGCAACCGCGCCTGTTGGCCTATCTTAGCTATATGACTGAGCGACTATTGCCCATGCGCGGCTTGCTTAAGCCTACAGGATCAATTTACCTGCACTGTGACCCGACCGCCTCACACTACATCAAGGTGATGATGGACGGGATATTCGGACATCGTAATTTCAGGAATGAAATTATCTGGAGTTACAGAACTGGCGGAGTGAGCAAAAAATGGTTTGGCAGAAAGCATGATGTAATCTTGTTTTACTCAGCTTCAAAAAAGCCGATACACACGTTCAATGTTTTAAAGGAAAAATCATATAATCGAGAAGGCAAACCTTACAGGTTTAAAGGTGTATCAGAATATCAGGATGATGAAGGCAAATGGTACACATTGCCATCCATGCGTGACGTATGGGAAATCAATGCAATCGGACGGTCTTCAAAAGAACGCCTTGGGTACGCCACTCAAAAACCGTTGGCTCTGCTTGAGCGCATCATCAAAGCTGGCTTAAACGAGGGTGATGCAGTGTTTGACCCGTTCTGTGGCTGCGCTACCACAATTGAGGCCGCGCACAAGCTTGACCGCAGGTGGATTGGGGTCGATATTGCGATTCATGCGATCAAACGCGTTGCCAAGGTCCGCTTGGAAGATCGGCTTGGCCTGAAAGAGGGGATCGATTTTAAAATTGAGGGCGTCCCGCATACACCGGAAGGTGCCCGCGATTTATGGAAGCGGGACAAATACCATTTTCAGAAATGGGCCGTCGAACAGATAGACGGATTTGTTACGTCGCGCAAATCGGGGGATGGCGGAATTGATGGAAGGTTGTATTTCGACCGTGGCGGCAGCAATCTTGAAAGTATGATACTGGAGGTCAAAGGCGGCCAAAACATCAACATCAGCGTTGTCCGCGATATCCGCGGGGCGATGGAACGCGAAGGGGCACCTATGGCGGGCCTGATTGTAATGGACGTGTTAAGCGACAGGAAATTCGCGAATTTTCAGCGGGAAATGGCAGCGGCGGGAGACCTCGACCATCGGGGTGTTCAATATCCCCGAATGCAAATGTTGACTGTGCCAGACATCTTGGAGGGCAAGCGATTTAGCACTCCCTCTATTGCGAGAGGTCGCGGAGAAGCGCAACCCAACCTGTTATGAACATAAGCCCGTAACTACTAACTGCGTTATATTTTTCAACCGACTTGAGGTCGGGGCGTTTCAATACATCAAACACGACGTCCCAATGTTCGTCGGTCATTGCAGCAAAGGCCACCGCGCCATCAATGGTTCGAACGGGATACTGATAGTAATCCGCAAAGGGGGCGCCGTGCGCAACATCTTCGTCAAGCAATGTCACATGCATTCCGCCATCAGGCCATAGAAAAGCGATACAGCTTTCGAGCATCGACAGGTCAATATGCTGCCCTTCTCCGATCCTTTCGCGTGCAAACAGGGCGGCGGTAATCGCCTGTGCTGCGGTATAGGCAGTAACCTTGTCGCAGATGAGCGTTTTGACATAGGCGAAACCATCGGGGTGCCCCTGCAAAGTCATGAAGCCAGCCATGGCTTGAACAACATGATCATAAGCGGGACGATTGGCCATTGGCCCTTCATGGCCAAATCCGGTAATGGCGCAGTAGATCAACTCCGGTAATTCGCTGCGCAATTGTTCACTGCCCAATCCTAGCCGATCCATCACGCCTGGCCGGTAATTGTGGATGACAATATCGGCATCAAAGCATAGTTTTTTTGCCGCTGCCATTCCTTCTTCTGATTTCAGATCAAGAGTGATTGACTGCTTGGCGCGATTGCAATTGTTGAATAGTCCGGAGATACCAGCCTTCTGACTACCCAGCCAGCGCATTGGATCACCGATGCCTGGTGGTTCGGCCTTGATCACATCTGCGCCTTGCTGAGCGAACATCATTGTCGCCAGCGACGCTGTGATCATAGTTGAAAACTCGACGACCTTGATGCCGGCTAGCGGTTGCTGAACAGTCACTACGGCCATCGGACTCTTCCTCTATCCCTCCAGATTGCTTGCCAACCTCTCATAGGCGGTGAGAAAATCTTCCTTGAATTCCTGCACCACCTGACCAGCGGTCATCTGTTCGTTCATCAGGCCAACGCCCTGCCCGACCCAATAAGTCGCCAGATCTTTCGCGCCCTGGTTATCGCTCTGACTAAGCTTGTCTATCGTGCGCAGTGGTGGTTCTGCCACTAGCGATTGTAGGGGCATGGGAAGTGGTGTCGGCGCGTCGTCGGTTTCCCAGGCATCGGTCCAAGGCGACCGGAGCTGCCGCGAAGGTTTGCCAGTGCGCGATCGCGCCCTCACGGTATCGCGCGAAGTGGCGGCGAGCATTTTTTCTTGAACGACAGGATTTGTTTCCGCCTCAACCGTGGTGAGCCAGACGGATCCGCACCAAGCGCCGCTTGCTCCCATTGCCATGGCGGCTGCCATTTGCGCACCGGTTGCGATGCCGCCTGCTGCGAGCACTGGCGTTTCGTCACCAATTTGAGCGAGTGCGTTACAGACTTCCGGTATTAGCACCATCGAAGAAATTTCGCCGGTATGTCCGCCGGCTTCGCCTCCTGCTGCAACGAGAATATCGACACCTGCCGCGACTTGGGACAATGCGTGTTCCTTTGTCCCAATAAGTGCTGCCACCGGAACTTCATTGGCCCGCGCTCGGTCCATCATGACTTGCGGCGGAATGCCCAGCGCATTTGCTACCAGCTTGATAGGATGTTGGAATGCCACTTCGAGAACTGCGTCTGCTGTATCGCCGATAAGGTTTTTCGAACCAATAGCATGCTTACGGCGCTCGGAATCCAGATCACCTGCATCGACGCCATGGCGTTTCATAAGTTCTTCTGTAAATGCGATATGTTCGACCGGTAAGCGCGCTATCATCGCTTCTTCGTCAAAAGCCTCGCCGCGTCCTTCGACCTTGTTCGGAACTATAATGTCGAGCCCATAGGGTTTGCCATCGATATGGTCGTCAATCCATTTGAGCTCCTCTTCGAGCAGTTCGGGTGAATGATTCACCCCGCCGAATATGCCCATGCCGCCGGCTTTGGAAACGGCTGCCACCACATCGCGGCAATGGGAAAAGGCGAGGAGAGGAAATTCGATTCCCAACACGTCACAAATTTTATTGTTCATGCATCTTCGCTTTCTGTTTCGGCAATCTCCATGATCAGATCATCGGCTGCAATCTGGAATCCGGCGCTGGCGGCGACGGTCTCCACTGTCCCGTCAATCTCGGCCAGAATTTCATGCTGCATTTTCATGGCTTCCAGTACGGCCAGCTTGTCGCCTTTCGAAACTTGCGCGCCTTCTTCCACCAAGATCTCAAGCAGCTGTCCATGCATGGGAGCAACCACTGTGCCCCCACCGCCGACATCTTCCATGGCACTTAAACCGGTTTGGTCGGTCACGGTCAGCGATCGGTCCGGCAAGGCCAGATGCAAGATGCGATGATGCTCGTGATAGAGGACAATCACGTTGTGTCCATCAACATTCAGCTTCGCCATATCTGGTTTCAGCGAAAGCAGTTGGATTGATGATTCCTGATCACCATCTGTGACGGTGTATTGTTGCGGCTCATCGACATGGACATGGATGGTGGCGCTGTCATCATATTGAACAACCGTTTCCAATGAACCACTATTGGACCAGTCGAGCATTTCCGCATTGACGTTTAGCGCTAGATGATGCGCAGTTTTTTGACGCAACTTATGCTGCAGAACAGCAGCGACCGCATAGGTGGAAAAAGGATGTTCGCCGAGATCAACACCGCCTTCGCCGTAATTCTCGGCGATGAAAGCGGTGGTTGCCTGTCCATCAACAAAGTCCTTCTTGTCGAGAGCATCTATCAGAAAGTCGCGATTGTTTTTCGGCCCGAAAAAGGCGGTTTCCGAAAGCGCATTGATCATCCGCCGTCGCGCTTCATCACGGGTTGCGCCATGAGTAATAATTTTGGCGACCATCGAGTCATAGAAGGGTGAAACTTCACCCCCCGTTTCCACACCGCTGTCAACGCGGGACCATTGGGAAGGTTTCCACAAATCGACATGCCCCGTGCTCGGTAGGAAGTCGTCTCCCGGATCTTCGGCGTAAAGCCGAACCTCCATAGCATGGCCGCTAAATATGACGTCACTTTGCTTGATGCCTAAAAAGTCGCCTGACGCAACTTTTAGCTGCAGCGCAACCAGATCCAAACCGGTAATCTCTTCGGTCACAGGATGCTCAACCTGCAGCCGCGTGTTCATTTCGAGGAAATAGAATTCTCCCGATTGATCGAGCAGGAATTCGACCGTACCCGCCCCGACATAGTCCACCGCTTTGGCTGCATCGACCGCTGCCTTGCCCATCTGCTCGCGAAGTTCTGGCGTTATCACAGGACAAGGTGCTTCTTCAATCACTTTCTGGTGACGGCGCTGGACCGAACAGTCGCGTTCGCCCAGATGAATGCAATTGCCGTGGCTGTCGGCAAAGACCTGCAGCTCGACATGACGCGGCTTGATGATGGCTTTTTCGAGGATCAGCTCGCCATTGCCGAAAGCATTTTCCGCTTCGGAGCGCGCCAGTTTGATGGCGTTGGGCACCTCTTCCAGATCAAGCACCAGACGCATCCCGCGACCACCACCGCCTGCTGCGGCCTTGACCATAAGCGGTACGCCAATCTTTTCCGCCTCAGTGACCAGCGTGTCATCAGACTGATCATCATCTTGATACCCTGGAACACAGGGAACACCTGCTTCGATCATCGCGCGCTTCGATCGCGCCTTGCCACCCATGACATCAATGGCCTTTTGAGGCGGACCGACAAAGATGATACCGGCCTTGACACAGGCCTGACTAAAGGCGGCATTTTCCGAGAGGAAGCCATAGCCCGGATGAATCGCATCCGCGCCCGTGTCTTTTGCGGCCTGTATGATATTGTCGATCACCAGATAGGATTCATTGACCGGCGGCGGGCCAATCCGTACCGCATCGTTCGCCATCTTCACATGTGGGGCAAGTTCATCGGCGTCGGAGTAAACGGCCACCGTTTTGATGCCCTGCCCTTTGGCCGTGCGCATCACCCGGCAGGCAATTTCCCCGCGATTGGCAACAAGGAGCGTGTTGATTTTCGACATCTTTGTTTCCTTATTCCGGCTTCACAGCCCAGTTGGGCTTGCGCTTTTCAAAGAAGCTGGCGACGCCTTCTTTGGATTCGCCACTGACCATCCGGTCAGCGAAGTTCTCTGCGGCAAGCTGAATCACTTCGTCCCGGGGCTTGCCAGCAATCTTGCCCAGCAATTCCTTGGTTCCGGCAATGGCTCCGGGGGCACTGCCTAACACTTGTTTGCGAAGCTGTATTTCAATCGCTTCCAGTCCAGCAACATCATCGGCGATAAAATCAGCAAAGCCCAATTGGTGCGCCTCTGCTCCATCAAAGCGCGCGGCGGTCAGCATTAACCGGCGGCCAGTGGCATAGCCAAGTTTTTGAATCACAAAAGGCGCAATCTGCGCGGGTGACAATCCGATGGCCGTTTCCGTCATCGCAAAACGCGCCCCCCTTTCACAGATTACTGCATCCGCACAACAAGAGAGACCAAAGCCACCCGCCATCGCAGCACCTTCGATCAGAACAATCACGACTTGCGGCGCTGTATTCACCAGATCGAAAATCTCTGCCGCGCCTTTCGACATGGTAATAATGTCTTCGCGATCACCACTAACCTGAAAATTGTCTTTGAAATTCTTGAGGTCTGCACCGGCACAGAATACACCGCCGCGCCCGCGCAATGTAATCCCGCGAACTTCGCGATCATCTCGTACGCTTTTCATTGTTGCAGCGAGTTCCGCAACCAATGCGTCGCTCAGCGCGTTGCGATTACCCGGCTGGTTGAACCAGATCGTAAGCCAGCCTTGCTGGAGTTCGAGTTCCAGCGTCTGGGTTGTGGGAAGACCGGTCATATCCGCGCTACTCCAAATGCATTCGGCTGCAGCTCACGGTTCTTGGCTTCGAAAATTGTTTCCAAGGCAAAGCCCAACACCTTTCTTGAATCGCGCGGATCAATCACGCCATTGTCGAGCACACGGCCGGAGGTGAAGAAGGCACTTTCCTGGGCTTCGAAAATATCCTTGATCCGCTGTTCTTGCTTGGCGATCATTTCCTCATCGGGATCAACGCCTTTGCGCTGTGCCTGTACGCGCGCAACATGGCTCATAGTATTGGCGGCCGAAGCTCCAGACATCACACCGGTTCGCGCATTGGGCCAACTGAAAAGAAAATCGGGTTCAAAGGCGACACCGCTCATCCCGTAATTTCCAGCCCCAAAACTTGCGCCAATATAGAGCGATAATTTAGGTACCCGGACATTCGATACCGCCTGGATCATTTTCGACCCCAGCTTGATCATACCCTTTTGCTCGGACTCTGTGCCAACGATATAGCCGGTAGTATTGTTCAGATAGATGATCGGCAAATTGGTCTGATCGCAAAGCTGGAAGAAATGCGTTGCCTTGCCAGCAGCCTCTGGATCAAAAGGTCCATTATTGCCGATAATCCCGGCAGCATGTCCCATGATACTGGCTCGCACACAGACTGTGCCAGGACCATAGCGTGGCTTAAACTCTTCAAAATCCGACCCGTCTACAATACGCGCCATCACTTCTCGCACATCATAGGGAATGGTGTAATCAATCGGGACGATGCCCGCGATATCGTCTATATCGAGAACCGGTTCTTCATAGTCGTTGCGGCGGATCGGAGCAGTATTTTTGTTCCAGTCCAGCCGCCTAATCGTGTCGCGAGCTAGGGCTATGCCGTGATCATCATTGTCGGCAAGATACTCTACCGTTCCAGTCGTCTGAGCGTGCATTTCGGTGCCGCCCAGTTCGCGGTCATTGGCAACTTCACCGGTGGCAGCATGAACTAGTGCCGCCCCGCCGAGCGCGGCCATGCCATTCTCGCGCACGCCAATCACATAGTCCGACATGCCGGGCATATAAGCACCACCTGCTGTCGAGGGTCCGTGCAGGACAACCATGGTCGGAATACCAGCCGCGCTGAGCCAGGCTAGATTACGAAACAGCATCCCGCCATAGGCCCATAGCTCGACTTTATAGTCCATCAGGTTTGCGCCGGCACTTTCCACCAGATGGATGAATGGCAGCTTGAGATCCTGCGCCATTTTCTGTGCGCCTTTGCATGCATCCCAGCCGCCGCCTGTTGCTGCGCCGGCTCTGATACCGCTGTCATCGACCCAGATCATGCAGCGAACGCCTTCGACAAAACCGATGCCCAATATAACGCTACCGCCGGGAAGACTGGTCTCCGGATTCTCATCCTCTACGAGATAATTGGCCATATTGTACAAATGTAAAAAAGGCATGCCGGGATCGAGCAAGCGCTTGAGCCGCTCATGCGGCGTCAGCTGGCCGCGCTTTTCAAAGGTTGGTCGCCGTTTCTCAGATGCATCCACCGCCCGTTTTTCCAAGGCGCGTAACTGTTCAATCAGCGCCAGCATATCTTTGCGGTTCTGCGCAAAGCTTTCCGTGCCAGTGGCAATTTTGGATTTAAACTGCGGCATAGTTATAGCGCCTCTGCAAGTGATTGTGGAACCGGGATGGGAGTCGTCAGTAAAATTTGTGCGTAGCTCTTACCCTGCGGATCATTGCGCATCGATGCAACCCCGCCGCCGCCCAGGACGTCATGAAGCAGGAAATTGATCGCGGCGGTTCCGGGCAGGAAGAATCGTTCGACGCTGTCCGGATCGTCCGGATTTTCGAGGAAATGCGCGAAACGGCGGCGGACAGTGTCTGTATCAAGCGCAGCCCAGAGCCATTCGGCATACGAGGGATCGCGGGGCAGGATTCCAACATTGGCCTTGTTGCCTTTGTCACCAGACCGTCCCCATGCAAGTCTGATGAGTGGCGCTGCGGCGAATGGTTCGTCGGTGTTGGGGCGCTGAGGAGGATTGGGACGAGTGATTCCGGCCGGGTAAAATGGCTCCCCGGATTCTTGCTCAAATTCCGCAGCCCCTGCTCCGATGTCGATCGAAATTTGCACATCATTTTTGGGAACGGTCAGCGAAAACAACCTGACGACGGGAGACGGCTTGGGTCGACCGCCAACAAAAAACGAAAGGCCAGGCGGAGTGGCGAGCCCCATCCCGGTCGCTTCCTTGAGGAGGAGCATAGCGGCTTTGGGGTCGCGGTGTTTGACTGCCATTTTGAGCACTACCTCCCGCGAACGATTAGGGTCGGAAAATTCGCCAAAGTGGCTATCGTCACCAAGTGTTTCAATCAGGACATCATCAAAGTCCCCGGCGTTTGAGGCACGCAATTTGGCGCGGGTTCGTTTCAACGCGTTTTCAGCAAAGCTCTTCGCCTTGCGGCTGGCATCCGTTCCGACAAAGAAAAATGGCGCAACCAGCTTCCAGCCATCTGCATATGTCGCGCTGGCTTTATAGGTGTCGGGAGCCGGATTTCCTGCGGCCCCAGTTACGGACACACGATCGTCACCGGTCTGTTGCAGCTCAACGCCGCTGAAATCGCAAACTGTGTCGGGCAGCATATAGGCTTGCGGATCGCCGATCTCATAGAGCATTTGCTCTCCGACCGTTCCTATATTGACGACACCGCCAGTTCCCTCAGGCTTGGTTGTGATGAAGCTGCCATCCGTCCCGATTTCGGCAATGGGGTAACCAGCGTTATCCATTGTATCAGCCACGGATTCCCAATCGGTGAAATTGCCGCCCGTTGCCTGCGGCCCGCATTCCAGGATATGGCCGGCCAGACTTGCCCCTGAGAGCTGGTCCACATCATCTCGGCCCCAGCCGAACTCATGAATACAAGCTCCAAGGGTTACAGCACTGTCAACGCAGCGACCCGTGATGACGATGTCGGCGCCTTCATCTAACGCTTTTGCAATCGGGAATGCTCCCAGATAGGCGTTGATACTGGCGATGGAGTCGGTATCGGGAAATGCATCACCTGAAAACATCTCTTTGGTTTGCGCAAAATCGCTGGTGCGGTCCGTCAGGTCATCTCCAGTCACGACGGCGACCTTCAAGTCCAATCCAGCCTCGGCTATGATTGCACGTACTGCATCTCCACAAGCATTGGGATTGGTCCCACCAGCATTGGAAATCAATTTCACACCCTGCTTTGCGATTTCCTCAATATTTGGCTTGATAACCGCGCTGACAAAATCGGTTGCATAACCGAGGTTCGGATCCTTCGCCCGCGCCCTTGCCATGATCGACATGGTGATTTCGGCGAGATAGTCGAAGACAATATAATCGAGGCCACCTTTCTGCAGGAACTGCGGCACCGCCATATCGGATTCGCCCCAGAAGCCACTTGCGCCGCCGATGCGAATGATTTTGTCCGATGTCATGTGTCGATTTCTCCCACGATCAGCTTGGTTGATATTGTGACTATTTTCAAGCCGTTATTCGCGTGGGTAAGACATAAAAAAGGGCTCCGGAAAAGAGCCCTTCTTCGTTCAGTCTGTTGCGGCGATTATGCGGCCTTGTAAAAGCTCTCGCCCGCATCCGCTTTTTCGCGGAATGACATGGGTGGTTTGAACCGCTCACCATATTGTTGCGCCAGACGGTCGGCTTCGCGAACGAAATTCTCGACGCCAATTGTGTCGATTTCGCTCATCAGGCCGCCTGTATAGGGTGGGAAGCCCCAGCCAAAGATAGCGCCTAGGTCTGCGCTCTGCGGATCATACACCACTTCCTCGTCAAAGCACTGCGCTGTAGCGATCAGCTGGATGTACATAAGGCGTTTCTTGACCTCTTCGACATCGGGCTGTTGTTCGGCGAGCGGATAATGGTCGATCATGTCTTTCCATAACCCGACGCGCGCACCCTTGTCGTCATAGTCATAGAAGCCAGCTCCAAAGCGGCGACCGCGGCGGTCGATTTTCTTGACCATCAGCTCGAAGAAATCCTCGATGCCGGTTGGTTTATAGTCATCGCCCAGCTCTTCCTTGGTTGACTGCATGACATCATAGCCGAGCTGCAACGTGGTTTCATCTACCACAGCAAGCGGACCGATCGGCATACCCATGGCAGAGGCCGCATTTTCGATTAGCGCCATGCTCACGCCTTCGGTCACCATGAGCGCCGCTTCGTTGGCGTAAGGCGGGAAGACGCGGTTGGTAAAGAAGCCGCGTACGTCTTTGACCACGATCGGCGTCTTGCGGATTTTCTTGTTGTAATCCAGCGCAACGGCCAGGGCCTTGTCACCTGATTTTTCGCCAGGGATGATTTCCAAAAGCGGCATTTTTTCTACCGGAGAGAAAAAGTGCATGCCGATAAACTGATCCGGACGTTCGCTGTTTTTCGCAAGGCCGGTGATTGGCAAAGTCGACGTGTTCGATGCAAAGATCACATCATCTCGAATAACTGTCTCGGTTTTCTTGATTACATCGGCTTTGACATCGGGACGTTCGAAGACTGCTTCGATAATCAGGTCGACATCTTTCAAATCGTCATAATTATCGGTCGGCGTTACCCGCGCCATGAAGGCATCGACTTTTTCCTGGGTAGCTTTGCCACGTGCTTTACGCTTGTCCATGATCTTCTGGCTGTAGTCGACAGCCTTTTGCGCCTCTTCCATATTGCGGTCGAGAACGACAACCTCCATGCCGCCCTTTGCTGTGACATGGGTGATGCCCGAACCCATCAGACCGGCACCAAGAACGCCGACTTTCTTGATATCGGATGGTGGTACATCCTTCGGCCGCGCTGCACCTTTCTCTGCCGCTTGTTTATTCATGAACAACGTGCGGATCATGTTCTTGGCTTGCGGGCCAGAAAGTAGCTTCGTGAAATATTTTGATTCCACGCGAAGTGCTGTATCCATCGGCAGCATCGAACCTTCATAGAGGCAGGACAAGATCGCTTTCACCGCCTCATAGTTGCCTTTGGATTGTTTCAGCGCCATCGCGGACGAGCCCATATAGAGCGGTACTGCGCGCGGATCCATAGAGCCTGCACCGCTAGGGAATTTGAAACCCTTCTTATCCCATGGAGCAGCGGCTTTCGGATTGGCTTTCACCCACTCCTTGGCTTTCTCGATGGTGGTTCCTACTGGAACAACTTCATTGACGACATTCTGTGCAAGTGCAGCCTGCGGGTTCATCGGCTGACCCATCATGATGGCCATGCCTGCAGCCCCGCGAGACGTGGCAGGCGCTGTGTTCCGCCGCCGGGGAGCAAGCCGACCTGTACTTCAGGCAAGCCAAGCTGAATTTTCGGATTGTCGGCACAAACGCGATAGTGACAAGCCAGTGCGAGTTCCAGGCCGCCGCCCAGCGCCAGCCCTTCGAGGGCGCAAGCAACAGGTTTTGCGTGGGCCTTGCCTTTGAGCAAATCCTTGGCGCTATGGCCGCCCGTTTCCATCCAGCGAAGATTGGCGTTGAGGCCCTAGGCCATTTCAAACGCTTCTTTCATTGTCTGCGCTTCCGAAGAACCGAGCATGTTGAGGTCGGCACCGGCTAGGAAGCCTGACTCTTTGCCGGATGCGATTACAGCACCGTTGATCTCGTCATTGCTGATCAGTTCATCGACGAACTTTGGGAATTCTTCCATCAAGGCATCGTCCCAGACGTTCATGGGTTTGTCCGGATTGTCGAGGGTGACAAGGGCAATGCCATCGCTGTCAATGTCGACGGTAAATGTTTCGTAGGTCATTTCTTTTTCCTTTCTGTTCTCCTGCGAAGGCAGGATTCCATCTCCGGATGGTTGTGCTTGGCACGAACGAGAGATGGGCCCCTGCCTGCGCAGGGACACTGCAATCCAAAATTCTTAGTCCACACGCTCGATAATCGTCGCGATGCCCATGCCGCCGCCGATGCAGAGAGTGGAGAGAGCGGTTGATTTTTCCGAACGCTCCAGCTCGTCAAGCACGGTGCCGAGGATCATCGCGCCGGTTGCGCCGAGCGGATGGCCCATCGCAATTGCGCCGCCATTGACGTTGATCTCGCTATGATCGACATCCATTGCTTCCATGAAACGCAGGACGACTGCGGCAAATGCTTCATTGAGTTCCCATACATCGATATCGGACTTGTCCATGCCGGCGCGTTCGAGCGCTTTTTGCGCCGCGAATTCGGGACCGGTCAACATGATGGTTGGCTCTGAACCAATCGCCGCCATTGAAACGATGCGCGCGCGGTTTCAGGCCATATTTTTCACCGGCGGCTTCGTTGCCAACCAGAACGGCCGCTGAACCATCGACGATACCGGAACTGTTGCCAGCATGATGGACGTGATTCATCTTTTCGACGTCGGGATGTTTAAGGATCGCGACGTCGTTGAATCCAGGCATCTGTTCGCCCATGCCAACGAAGGACGGATTGAGCGCGCCGAGCGACTGCATATCGGTTTCCGGTCGCATCAATTCATCATGATCGAGAACAGTTTCGCCAATGACATCCTTGATCGGCAGGATGGATTTCTCAAAGCGCTTTTCATCCCAAGCTTTCTTGGCGCGCTTTTGGCTTTCAACCGCATAGGCATCAACATCATCGCGGCTATAGCCATATTTTGTGGCGATCAGATCGGCGGAAATGCCCTGCGGCACGAAATATTCCTGAAAGACGAGCGTCGGATCAGCCATTCCGCCCATGCCGTCGCTGCCCATTGGGACACGGCTCATGGATTCGATACCGCCACCAACAGCCAGATCGGTTTCACCGGCTTTCACTTTGGCTGCTGCAAGATTGACCGCTTCGAGACCCGAACCGCAGAAACGGTTCACCTGAATGGCGGAAGTTGTTTCAGCGTAACCGGCTTTGAGAACTGCTGACCGGCTGATGACCGCACCTTGTTCGCCAACGGGAGATACGCACCCGAATGCAACGTCTTCGACTTCATGCCCTTCCAGACCTGCGATGCCAGATCGAGTGCGGTGATTTCATGCAGCGAACCATCGCTGCGCCCCTTGCCACGCGGACTGCGCACAGCGTCATAAATAAAAGCTTCGGTCATGGGAGATTCCTTTTCCTGGAACAATTGGAAGGTTAAGAGCTAAGCATAGAATCTAATGCTGCACTGCAGCACAGTCAAGCAGTTTACGTAAACGTCAAGTGTGTGTGAGAAGTTGCTGGCGCGACTCGCTCACTGCCGTCTTGTCGCCACTATAAACTATTCAAGGATCGATTGATATTTCTGGCTGAATACATCGCGGCCGACGATATAGCGCATGATCTCGCTCGACCCGGCGTAAATCCGGCTAACCCTCGCATCGAGGAACATGCGGCAGATTTCATATTCCTTCATATAGCCAGCGCCGCCGTGCATTTGCACGCCCAGATCGACCATTTCCCATTCCAGCTCGCTACCGACCATCTTGCCTTTGGCGGCCATGTTCGCAGTAAGCAGGCCCTGATTATGTTGCTCGACACAATGATCAACATAAGTCTGGTACATGTCGATTTTCGCATCCATCTCAGCCATCTTGAACTGTGTGTTCTGCATGTCGGACAATTTCTTACCGAACACATCACGTTCCATCACAAAATCGCGCGTAATATCGAAGGCATGGCGGGCAGAGGCGCCATATTGGACCATGCCGATCAACCGTTCTTCGGCGAGTCCTTCCATCAGGTGGATAAAGCCTTTACCGGGTTCCCCAAGCACATTTTCCTTGGGTACTTTGACATTGTTGAAAAACAACTCAGCCGTATCCTGTGCAGACTGGCCCATTTTGTCGAGATTGCGGCCGCGTTCAAAACCTTCCATCCCTCGCTCCACAATCAGCAGCACCATCGCATGCTTGCTCTCCTCACCGTCCAGCTTGGCAGCGACGATAACCACATCGGCGTTGATTCCGTTGGAGATATAAGTTTTTGAGCCATTGAGCAGATAATGATCACCCTGATCTTTCGCAGTCGATTTCATGCCGGAGAGATCGCTACCCGCGCCGGGTTCGGTCATCGCAACAGCAAGAATGGTCTCGCCGCTTACGCATTTTGGAAGGAACCGTTCGCGCTGCTCCTCATTGCCAATATTGCGAAAGTACGGCCCGACCAGGCGGCTGTGCAGCGTCGCATACCATTCATGACACCCAGCCCGCGCCGCTTCTTCGATAATGATTTGCTCATAGCGGAAATCCCAGTCGCCCATGCCGCCATATTTTTCATCAGGCCACACCATCAAAAACCCTTGGTCTCCGGCCTTCTTGAAAATCTCGCGATCAACGATGCCCTGCTCGCGGAATTTGGGCATATGCGGCGCGACCTCATCGGCTAGGAAACGGCGATAGGCGTCGCGGAACATATGCTGTTCTTCGGTAAATTGGCGCATGATATTTGTCCTAATTGATGGCGTCATGATAGCGCGCAAAGCTGCACGTCTGTTCGCTGCCAGCGTCTAAAGAGGACAGTTTAACTGGTCAATTAGTTTTGCCGCTAGTCAGGCGGCAGATTGCCGTAAAAGTCGCGGTACCAGCTGACAAAACGTTTCAATCCATCTTCCAGCATGATCTTTGGTTCATAGCCGGTCAGGGCATGGAGTTTGGAAACATCGGCATAGGTGGAAGTCACATCGCCGGGCTGCATTGGCCGCATGATCTTTTCTGCCTCGATGCCGAGGGCATCTTCCAGTGCCTTGATCATGTCCATCAGGCCGGCAGGACGACTGTCGCCGATGTTGAGAACGCGATGCCCTCCTTGCTCGGGCGGATTGTCCAGCGCTCCCAAAATACCATCCACGATATCATCAATATAAGTGAAATCGCGCGCCATTTTGCCTTCGCCGTAAACTTCGATTGGTTCGCCGGCGAGGATCTTCTTGGTGAAGCCGAAATAGGCCATATCGGGGCGTCCCCACGGGCCATAGACGGTGAAGAACCGCAATCCAGTTTGCGGAAAGCCGTAAAGCTTGGCATAGGATTGGCTCATCAGTTCGCAGGATCGTTTGGTTGCCGCATAGAGAGAAACCGGGTCTGTAGCCTGCTCTTCCTCGGTAAACCCCTCGCCGCCCATCGGCTTGTCGCCATAAACTGAGCTTGAAGAGGCATAGACCAGATGCTCGAATTTTTCCGGATGGCGGCTGGCTTCGAGCAGCGACAAATGTCCCTGCAAATTGGACTTTTGATAAGCGAAGGGATTATCGATGCTGTAGCGCACACCGGCCTGCGCAGCGAGATGGATGATGCGAGTTATGCCATTGTCCGACACCAGCGATCGAACGGCTTGTTCATCCGATATGTCCATTTCTTCGAAGTGGAAGCCGTCCAGCGCTTGCAAATTGGCCAAGCGCGCCGCTTTGAGTTTCGGATCATAATAATCGTTGAGATTGTCTATCCCGATCACCGGCTCGCCGCGCTCAATCAGGCGCTGGGATACCGCATGACCGATGAAACCGACGGCTCCGGTAACAAGGACAGGACTTTGGTTGGCTGAAGGCATGGAAAGCTGTTTCCGCGTTTGAATTGAGTGTGTCGCCCTTAGCATGAACAGGTAAACAAACCGAAGGCGGAAAATCGCTTTCCTACAACATTCCTATTTGGTTATCTATCTATTTAACGATTCACCAAAACAGGAATTTCTTATGAATGATAAGGGAATTATATACCTTAGTGCCGAAAGGAAGAGATTAGGCATCCCTCTCTTTCCGGTGTTTCTCAACGTCTTTCTCTTTAATCGTCACAGATTCTACCAACGCGCTTGCCAATTCGTCAGGGCTGCAATCCATCGCAAAGACTTCTTCCTTCTCTTTCATGGTGGGTTCGTAGGATGCTGGTAATAGCTCAACGATGCGTTTGTTTGTCATTGTTTCTCTCCCGTTCTGTTAGATCACGCGGATCGATGATCCTGCGCTGCGCCCGGTCCTCGCTCTTGCGGAGAATACCGGAGAACAAACGGGACCGAAACGAGCCATCTGTTGGCTGGAGTTCCCCTTCCCCTTGGCAAGCTTCCATATATTATCGCAACGAAATCCAGCCGCTTCCGCAAAATCCGCCAGTATAAAATCTACCGGCACCTCCTCCCCGTGGTATTGAACGTTGTCATTCACCATAATCACAACCCCGCCAGGGCGCACAATGCGACCGAGTTCTGCTATGACAATCGCCATCTCGAAAAAGTATTGCTCGATGAGTCGCAAGGCGTTCTTGTTGCTCAATTCGCCTTCTTTGTCCTTGAGGATGCCCAACACTTCATGGATTGCACCCTGCCCATCATACATCTGAGCGGCCCGGTCAAACTCTTTCCGGCTCGCCCCATACGACTTTTTTAGCGTATCTCTCTTTGTCTTGTTTTCGACAGTAGCCGACAACATGCCTTGGCGAAGTTTTGAAAATGCCTCTTGATCAAACCCCATCCACGCCAACTCAAGCGCATATGTTCGTGTGTAGTCATATCGATTGGCATAGGGTGGCGACGTAATCACCATGTCGTATTCGTTGTCCGGCATGTCTTTGAGCAATTCGAGACACGATCCAGTGACGAGTGCTGGGTAGCCACCCCCGCTAAATTGATTTTTGAGTGTATCAATGTCCGCATCGATCTCTGCAAGTCGCCTTTCCACAGCATCCCTAAACGACGATATACCGCCCAGATCAACCGATGACCTTAAGGGGCGGTCTGCCCTGTGATCCCACCGGAGATATTGGCCATCTTTGCGCGTGTAGCTTGCCTCTTCCAAGACTGACATGCAGGCCAAGTTTAGCAAGGAACGTAAACCACTGTCTTTGATAGTTGAAAGAAACCCCCTAGCCTTGGCGATTTCCCCCTCTGTTTTTTTGGAAAAGCGCCCTTTGTTATCCGTACATGCGGAAACCTGGAGTCGGGTTTGTTTCTTCCGGCTTTGATATCACGCACCATCGCGGATGCATATGTGCTGAAGGCACACCGGGACAAACCATTCGCCGCATTAGCGATAGCCGAACCCGCCAGAATGCCAACCGGCATGATTTCCATTCCGGTTGCCCGCCGCCCCTGGCTGGCGGCTATCAGTGGCGTCGTACAAATCCCTGCAAAAGGATCGAGAACGCTTCGCGGATTTTCTTGCTCGCTCAAATCCGCAACGAGCCGACTGGAAAAGCCCTCCTTATACTTCATCCAACGAAAACCTGGAACCTTGCGATTACCTTGATATGAAACAATCTGGCGGCTCAAAGACTCGCTTGTGGATAGACGACATTCAAAACGATTTGACAACGTTTGCCTTTCCCTGACTGGAGCGCCGTTGGGGGATGTCACCACAACACTCATACCCTTGCACCTGATGGCCGTCCGTTGTTCGCAACTAAATCAGCATATTTCAGCCGTCTGTGATCAAATCCTCTGGCCATCGCAGCCATTTGATCAATCGTGTCTGCCTCACGGATATTATGTCTACCAGCAAACTCATTCACGTACCGGCCGAGATGTTTTTCACTCATCTTGTGATAGGCACCGTGATAACCGCGCTTTAGCAAAGCCCAAAAGCTCTCAATACCGTTCGTATGCGCCATGCCGTTGACGTATTCGCTGACTGAGTGATTAACGGTCTCGTGTTGCCGAGGAAGTCCTTGGTAGGCCCTGGCTTCGTCCGTATAAACCAAGGCGTGATTTTCTGTATTCGCTGTTACAAAACTCTGTAACGTCTCTGCATCCGTCCTGTTAGCAACTTTGGCGTGGACGCGCTTGGTGCTCCGGTCTTTAACCCCAACAACGGCAGTCTTGCCTACCGGCCCACGGCCAGCTTTCAGTTTCTTACTTCCGTGCTTGTTCTTCTCTTTGCCGCCGATGCAGGTTTCATCGACCTCAACAGGGCCAGACATTAGAGTTTTTGAGGCGGGAGCAAACCCCTCTCTGATTCTGTGAGCCAGATGCCATGCCGATTTCTGAGTGATCCCAAGATCGCGATGCAGTTTCATGGACGAAACACCCTTGATACCGATAGTCGCCAGATAGACCGCAACAGCCCATTGCTGATACGAAATGTTAGAGCCATGCATCACTGTACCGATTTTTACACTGAATCGTTTAGCGCAACCTTTCTCTCTGCATCGGTACGGCATAGTCTTGTGCTTCGTCCCGGACTGGACATTGACAGACCCGCAATGCGGGCAAGCGGGGGTGTCGCCCCATCGCTTCTCTGCAAACCACTTTTCGGCAGTAGCATCGTCAGGAAACAACCTGAACAGTTCCGCCAGCGTAATGCCTTTTCGATCTGCTCTCCCCGGCGCTTTCTTGCTCACTACTCTCTCCCGTAAAGTACGATTACCCATAATAGTGCCGGTCTTTGCGGTGTGTGTCAATTGAAATGTTTTACACATATGTCAACCTCGTTTCGGCACTAAGGTATATAATTCCCAAAAAAAGCCACTGCGTATTTCGCCAGAGATGCAAAGTGAGATACGCGTTTGTTGCTGAGCATCGGCCTGTGTTTTTGGTACGTGCGATGTGTCGCAGCTTGTGTATCCATCCCAGTGGCTTCTGCGCATGGCTCAAGAACCCGCTGAGCAAACGGGCCAAGGAAGATGTCCGGCAGACCGAACTGATCCGGGAAGCATGGGAAGAGAGCGGTAAAGTCTATGGCTATCGCAAGCTTCACGATGATCTGCTGGATCAGGGTGAGACATGCTCTGCCAACAGAGTGGCGCGCTTAGCCAGTTTGGCTGGGAGCAAAGCGCAGATTGGCTATAAACGGCGCCCTGGCAGCTACAATGGCAAGCCATCCATGGTCGTCGATAACACGCTGGATAGGCAGTTCGATGTCACAGTGCCGGATAAAGCTTGGGTGACGGACATTACCTATATTCGAACGCAGCAAGGATTTGCCTGTCTGGCGGTCGTGATCGACCTTTACTCGCGGCGTGTGGTCGGTTGGTCGATGCAAAGCCGTCAGACGACGGATGTAGTCCTGCAAGCATTACTCATGGCGGTGTGGCGCAGGAAGCCGAAGCACAGGGTGCTGATCCACTCAGACCAAGGCTCTCAATTCACTAGCATGGACTGGGCATCATTCCTCAGGGCTCACAATCTGGAACACTCGATGAGCAGGCGTGGAAATTGCCACGACAACGCTGTAGTCGAGAGCTTCTTTAACCTGCTAAAACGTGAAAGAATACGCCGCCGGACATATAAAACCCGCGAAGAGGCTAGACAAGACGTGTTCGATTATATCGAAATGCTCTACAATCCAAAACGTAAGCACGCTAGGAACGGCATGTTGTCACCGGTAGAGTTCGAACGACAGCAAAAAATGAATGAGTTATTGTCAAAAGTAGTGTCTGGCAAGTTAGTCATGCGGCTGGGATGTCGTCCTCGTTCACCTCGCTTCCATCTTTAGACTTCACGCCTTCAATCACCTTCGCCAGGTGTCTGAAGCCTCTCAATTTGCGCCAGGAATCTTCTGCGCATAATCCCATCTTGCAGACCATCGTCAACATCGTATTGCGCGTGACACAACCTTTGGCTTGGCGTGTTCCATGCCGGAACGTCGCAAAACTCGACTCAATGACATTGGTTGTCCTGATACGGGTCCAGTGTTCCGCTGGAAAGTCATGAAATGCCAGCAACGCGTCACGGTCTTTCGATAAGCATTCCACCGCCTCGGGGTACTTTGCACCGAAACGTTCCTCAAAATTATCGAACGCCTTTTCTGCATCAGCTCGATCTTCTGCCATCCGGATATCATGCAGACCCTGCTTCGCTTTCTCCTGGACAGACTTCGGCAGATAGTTCAGCACATTGCCGGTCTTGTGCATCCAGCAACGTTGCCAGCAACGTTGCCAGCAACGTTGAACGCCCGTCTCCGGATACACTTCCTCCACTGCGGCCCGGAAGCCCGGGGCGCCGTCTCCAATTGCCAACTTCGGGGGTTGGTCCAGACCCCGTTGTTTCAGAGACAGCAACACCTCACGCCAGCTCTGTTTTGACTGCCTGACACCATCTTCGATTGCCAGGAAGTGCTTGTGACCCCGGCTGTTCACGCCGATGATAACCAGGCAGCACAATCGGCCATCGTCGCCTCTGAGACCACTGTAGATGCCATCAGCCCGGATATGGACCCGTTCATCAGACACCGCTCGAGTACACCATTGCTTGTATTCAGCTTCCCATTGCCGCTTCAAACGCCCCGCGACATTGGCCGGCAGCCCTTTAGCCTCGGGGCCGGCAATAGCTTCCGGTGCGCTCTGCATCTGGCCACTCGAAACACCCTTCAAATAAAGCCAGGGGTTCGCCGCGTCCAGCGTCGCCGTTCGCCGGATGCAGGGCGGTACAACCAGAGATTGAAAACATTCCGGCGTACCTTCACGGCTACGGATCTTCGGCACCTCGACGCTGACCTTGCCAACCCCTGTAATCACCTCTCGTTCGCGATGATGGCCACTGCGGACAACGCGCTGTCGTCCGTCAGCCGTTTTGTGACCATCAAACTTTGTCATCAACTCATCCGGCTCTGCCTGGACCGCTTCGGCGATTAACTGCTTCGCACCCGGTCTGAGTAGTTCTGTCAGTGGTTCAATTCCCTCCGGTCTACCCGGATCAATCACAGTATCTTTTGCCATGTGTGGCGGGCTCCTCTTGCTACTTTCGATTTCCAGACAAAAACGATTTCAGCAAGGCACGCCCCATACTTCAAATTCTTCCAGACACCAGATCCGGTTATAACTCGCATTCCTATGGCCAGTGTAGTTGAGCGAATGACAAAGATTAAAAAACCCGTCGGTGCCTTTGCTGCGAGCAGCTCAGCCGCAAAAGCCTACGCAAAAATCTGGCGCGGGATTGAGCGGAAACTAACGAAAATCTGAATCAGGCGGCCCGAAAATCCTGAATTTTGGTGGTTCCTGTTTCCAGATCATAATCACCGAACAGATCAAGCACATCGGTTGGCGTCATCGGACGGCCAAAATAATAACCCTGAATCTTGCGACAACCCAGTTTCTGGATCATGCGAACCTCTTCCTCGGTTTCTGCACCCTCGGCAGTGGTGGACATGCCCAGACTGTCAGCCATGGCAACAACCGCGCGAATAATGGCAAGGCTTTCCGGGACGTTTTTAGCCGCGCCTTGCACGAAACTGCGATCCACCTTTATCGTGTTAAAACGAGTTTTGCGCAGATATCCCAGCGATGAATAGCCGGGGCCAAAATCGTCCAGTGACAGGTTGATGCCCATGGCGATCACCTCGTCGAGTTTCTCAGCAGCTCCGGTTCCTTCACGCATGAAGATACTTTCGGTTACCTCAATTTCAAGGCGATGAGCCGGTAATTCGCTGTCTTGCAACGCCGAGACGACCATATTGAAAAAGTCCGGATCATTGAGTTGATCCGCTGACACGTTCACGGCCACCTTGATTGTAGACGGCCATTTCATTGCTTCTTTGCAAGCCGTGCGCATCACCCATTCACCAATCGGAACGATCAGTCTTGCGTCCTCTGCAAGGGGTACAAATTTCGCCGGAGAAACAACGCCAAATTCCGGATTTGTCCAGCGCAGCAGCGCCTCAAAACCGACAACACCGCCGGTTTCAGCACTGACGACGGGCTGGTAGTTGAGAGAGAATTCGTCATTTCCCAGTGCCTTACGGAGAGCGATTTCCATGACCCGGCGTTCTTCAGCATGAACATGGAGTTTGGGCTCATACTGGTTATGAGAACCACCGCCCTGATCCTTGGATCGATAGAGCGCGAGGTCGGCACTCAGCATCAGCATTTCCACCGTCCGGCCATCACGGGGGCCAATGGCTGTCCCGACGCTGGCGCCGATATACAAGGTGTGTTGATCAACTTCGTAAGGGCGTGAAAGCGTTTCGATGATCTTGTCGCCCAGCGATTCCATATAATGGGAATCGCTCGCGTCTTTTATGACAATGGCAAATTCATCACCACCCAGTCGCCCGCATAACTCATTGTCGGTCATGATCGAACGCAGTCGTTCGGAAACGCGCGCCAATAGGCGATCACCGACTGAATGACCCAGCGTATCATTAACAGCCTTGAATCGGTCAAGGTCGAGCATCATGAAGCCGCAACGCCCATTCCATTTTTCCGAATCCTGGAGTGCTTTGCCAAGCGCCTCTGTAAGTTGAAGCCGATTGGGCAAGCCGGTCAATGTATCAAAACGCGCCATGCGGGAAATCTTGTCCGCAGATTCCCGTTGTTCAGTCACGTCTGAGCCGACCCCGCGGAAGCCATGAAATACACCGCTTTCATCTAACTTAGGCGATGCCGATAGTTCCCACCAGCGTATCTCTCCCTGAATAGTGACAGGCACCAGTATATTACTGAAACTGTCCCGCTTTTTCAGACGTTCAGCCAGATCATGCAGAGCGGATGAAAAATTGCCGCTATCCCAATCCTGTCCAGCGACAAGCTGCAGAAACGGTTTTCCTTCAATATCTTCCGGTGTTTTCCCAACTGCATGGGCAAAGCGGGGCGAAACATGAGTAATACGGCGTGACGTATCTGTCTGCCAAAGCCAGTCCGCT
Organism: uncultured Parasphingorhabdus sp.; assembly: GCA_951813595.1. GTDB lineage: Bacteria > Pseudomonadota > Alphaproteobacteria > Sphingomonadales > Sphingomonadaceae > Parasphingorhabdus. The sequence goes on from CATOTQ010000001.1 coordinate 1,584,913, forward strand.
CCAGTATCTTCAAATTCGCGAAGCAACAGACTGACCGTTTCTTTCTTCTCATTCAGGCTTGCTTCGGCAATTTTGCGTTCGATGAAAGAGCGACCCGTTGCCATTGAGGAAGCAATCAGCAAGATAGTTATAGCCAGAGATGCCATTGTCAGTTGAAAACTATCCGCAAGATACCATCCCAACGATGAGCCCAGGCCAGTCATGAGAATGAAAACGATGCTGCTCAGTGGTATGGCAGACAACAGCATGGCTGATCCAACCATCAGACAGACCATGATTGACCAGAAGCCGATCATTTCTGGTTGTGCGGCGCTGTGGCCGAAAAGCACAAAACCTGACGCCCAGATTGTACCGCCCACCGGTGAGATCAGATGGACAATCGCCGTGTCCTTTCGCTCTATGCTTTTACGTTTCCAAAACGCCTGCTTTTCAAGCATGAAATGGGAGTAAATGTAGAGCGTGCACAGCGAAACCAGCCATATGCCCAACAAGAATGGGTTTACGCCGTTGATCCCGAATTGCACTGCGAGCAAGCCGCAGACGATCGTGGCCACCGTCTTCAATAATCCATGCTTTTGCATGCCCTGAAATTGCAGCGCACGAATTCTTCCCCAGTCGACCCCTAGAGGATCACTGAAGCCCATGAGCACGCGAAGCGGAATTTCCTGCGGCAGGCCGGATTGGGGTAACTTTTCTTCCACAAAACAGCTATTAGGCAGAAAACCTTGCAGAAAGGTAAGCAAATAGCCGGATTTGCAATTTTTCTTTTTTACGTCGTTTTACAGCGTTCAAGCAGCCATCGCATAAGGTTGAATATCACCGGAAAGATACAGGTTTCTGGCCTTTGCGCGACTGAGTTTACCAGAGCTTGTGCGCGGCAAGGTTCTTGGCGGGACCAACTCAATAACGCAGTTCATACCAGTAATGGCGCGGACTTTCTCGCGAATTTCATCCCGTAAGCGCAAACGCTCCGATTCATCCGAAGTCCGGCATTGGACGAGCACCGCTGGCGTCTCCTCTCCACCCGGTGTCGTGATCGCAAAAGCGGCAATATCGCCTGCCTTGAAGCCGGGCAGCTGTTCAACCGCCCATTCGATATCCTGCGGCCAGTGATTCTTTCCGTTGATAATGATCATATCCTTGGCGCGACCGACGACATAGAGATAACCATCTGAAAGATATCCCATATCTCCAGTATCGAGCCATCCATCAACCATACAGGCAGCGGTGGACTCAGGATCACCATAATAACCTTCCATCACAGCCGGTCCTTGCATCCAGACTTTACCAACCGCCTTTTCTGGTAAAACAGAGCCATCATCCGTACGAATTTCAAGAAGCGTATCACGCACCGGTTTTCCGCAATTGACAATCGCGCGGTACCGTTTGGGTTTATTGCCATCTATCTGTGTTTCACCAGATAATTCCGTTTCTTCCACCAGTTCGACTTCCATACCTTCGCCTGGTGGCATTAGGGTCACTGCGAGCGTCGCTTCGGCGAGACCATAGCTGGGAAGAAACGCCTTCGCGTCGAAGCCAGCGGGAGCAAATGCATCAGTAAAACGTTGCATCACGTCAGGACGGATCATATCTGCGCCATTACCAGCCACACGCCAGCGAGACAGGTCAAAACGGTCATGAACATTGGATTGACTACCAATCCGCCGCGCACAGATTTCATAGCCAAAAGTAGGTGAAAAGCTGCAGGATGTGCCTTCATTGCGCGTAATCAAATCCAGCCAGGACAGCGGTCTACGTGCAAAATCTGCGGTTTTGAGATAGTCGGTCGAAACCTGATTGGCGATCATCGACAGGAAACATCCGACCAGCCCCATGTCATGATAGAAAGGCAGCCACGAAATACAGCGATCCTCACCATCTACCAGCATCCCATGGCTGTGCGAGCCCAGATTGTGGAGCAAAGCCTTGTGTGAGACTGCGACACCGTGCGGGAAACGTGTCGAACCGCTCGAATATTGTAGATAGGAGATATCATCGCCGCGTGCTTGGGGAAACTTGCATTCGGCTGCGTCGTTCTCGGCAAAAATATCCCAGCCGAAAGACGGAATATTCCGCGACTGTCCAGCGGATTGGCCCATTTCGTCAATCTCGTCAGGGAATAGCAGGATCGCAGGATCGCAGCTATCCAGCTGAACACCTATTTGCTCGACATAGCTTTCCTTCCCGCCAAAGGAAGTTGGCAGCGGCAAGGGAGCCGGCAGGCCACCAGCATAAACAGCGCCAAAAAATGCCGCACAAAATTGTGGCTCTGTATCAGCGATCAAGGCCACCCGGTCACCCGGCTTGATGCCAAATGCAATCAGTCTGCGCGCCGCTTCCAATGCATCTTCGCGCAATTGGTTGAAGGGATATACTTTTACCAGCGAAGCGCGGGCGTCATGAAAATTAAATCCACGTTTGCCTTGCGCAGCATAGCCCAGTGCATCGCCAAGTGTTTCAAAATCCGCAAACCGGCGTGGCAGGTCATCGAAAATTGGCGTCGGCGTCAGTTCAGTCATTTTTTATCCGTTTCCAGAAGGTCCAGCCTTCAAAAAATCAGTCCGCGGGGAAGAAAGAGATTTGCAGAAATAATGCCAGAAAACTAACTCCCTCAACAAGCTGATGCTCCAATGCGTATCGTTGGCGTTTAAAATTCGGCTCGACTGTGGCACAAAAAGGGCAATTGCGACAACTCGGGGTCAAAGCGTTGAAAAGAAGCGATAAAGCGTTAGATCAGGACCGTCTTCAATCGTTCGCGCTACGCTATGTGAGCCGATATGCTACAACCCGGCATAAATTGGCTGCTTATTTGCAACGGAAAATCCGAGAAAAAGGGTGGAGTGGCGAAAAACAACCAGATATTGATGCTATCGTCGAGCGATATGTGGAAATGGGCTATATTGATGACGCGCTATTCGCCAAAAGCAAAGCCTCGGCGCTACTGCGCAAAGGCTACGGCAAGCGGCGGGTTCATCAAGCTTTGCAACAGGCAGGAATTGATAAAAATGATCGTAACGACGCCCTGGACCTTGTTGACGATCAAAGCTGGACTGCAGCTGACCGTTTTGCTCGACGCAAATCAGCCGGTCCCTATGCATTGGAGCAATATGACCGGGACAAATGTCAGAAACTTTTGCAGGCATTTATGCGGGCAGGTCATGACTTTGATATCGCCTCAAAATTTGTCTTTGCGAAACCCGGTGACGAAATCAGCGCGGACGACTAAGATTCAGGTCGGACATCAGGTTATAAAAGTTACCAAAACTGGTCAAAACTGTTTGATTTGATGACAAGAATCGCCAGTTTACAATTTCTGTGATATGGTGGAGTCGCTCGGTTTAACGATGTTCGTAAAAATCCGCGTTTCTGGGCAGTGATTTTTGGAGACGCCTTGTGGCCAGTTTGTTTGCAGAACGCAGGGAAAAAGATGTCGACGACGTCGGCACACGAGAGGACTGCGACAACAGTGATCTTCCAACGCATGATGTTCTGCGCGCCACCGGCACGGTAAAATGGTTCGATAGTCACCGTGGTTTCGGTTTTATCGTACCTGATGAAGACCAGTCTTCGGTCAATGATCAGGACATATTGGTGCACTGGTCGATTTTGGAACCGCTGGGTAGAAGAGACCTGCCAGAAATGGCGATCATTTCATGCGAATATGTTGAAGCGCCAAAAGGACTTCAGGCCACCAAGGTACTGGAAATTGACGATTCAGCTTGTGGTACAGCCAATGCAGAAGCACGGCATATGGGTAAAACAAAGACCATTCATGTGGTCGACGATGCTTCGTCTTTCCCCGAAGCTGAAGTTAAATGGTTTAATCGGGCCAAAGGATATGGATTTTTGATTGTACAAAATGTTGATGGCGACGTTTTCATTCATATGGAAACCCTGCGCGAGGCCGGCGTTGGTGAAGTCCTGCCAGGGCAGGAACTAATGGCGCGCATCACAAACGGGGAGCGTGGTTATCTGGCGGTGCAGGTTTGCATGCCATCAATTGACTAGAAATCCGTTTCTGCCGTCATGTCCAATCCGATAGCCATGTTTCGTATTTTGGTCGCATTATATTGTGCCGCAGCATTGACGGCTTGCAATGCTACCAATGGAGAAAGTGGTGCTCGCTCTTCCGGAACCTTACAATCCCAAATCTCACCTGCCGGCCTAAAACTTGTCCCGCTCACAATAAGTTCAAACGGCAAACAAATAGAGTTTACCGTTGAACTGGCAGAAACAAGTGAGCAGCAAGCGCGCGGAATGATGTTCCGGACCGAGCTGGCGCCCGACGCGGGTATGTTGTTTCCCTTTGTTAGCGAGAGAATGGCCAGTTTCTGGATGAAGAATACTGTTATCCCACTCGATATCATATTTATTCGCAGTGACGGTTCGATCGAATCCATTGCAGCTAACACAACACCTTATTCACTTGATCCGGTCCGATCAGCTGAACCTGTTGCAGCAGTGCTGGAATTGGCAGGAGGGCGCGCAGCGGAAATGGGCATCGGCCCGGGCGACAAAATTAGCTGGTAATTCTGCTAGGCCGATCTTCCCGTTATGGTTCAAATAGCATTTTTTAATTGCGAAGCGCCCATGCCAGACGCTAAGCGAAACGCCATGGGACTGTTGAGCAAAATATTCACCTGGTGGGACGGTGCTACCATTGGCACATCTTGGTACAACCTGCGCAAAGGCAAGCTGGTTGGCGAGGATGTCTTTAGCAATAAATATTATGATCTGCGCAATCCTGACCAAGGCACAAACCGGCGCTGGGTTATCTATAATGGCGCCAATGACGCTAGCCGGGTGCCGCCCGAATGGCATGGCTGGCTACATCACAGCTATGACGAAATACCCGAAAGCCATCTGCCGCAGCCGCGCATCTGGGAAAAGGAATATACCCCCAATCTGACCGGAACCGCTGGTGCCTATCGCCCGGCTGGAGCATTAGAATCCGGTGGTGTTCGCGCCACAGCAACGGGTGATTACGAACCATGGAACCCGGCCGAAACCGAATGAGAAAAGCGCCCGCATTGCGTTTGTTGTTGCCTGTTTCCGGTGCGTTGATGCTTGCAGGATGCAGCTGGTTTAGCAGCGATGATGTTGAGGAGAAAGCCACCGGCCAGGCCGCGGAAAAAGCCGAAGCTGCGGCGACCAATGAAGACCTGGTCCAGACGGTAACCGAGCAGATTGGTACACCGATGGAAGAACGGGTGGCGACGCTTGGCTTTCTAAACAAACGCAACGGCCTGACCCGTGATCTGGAACTAAAACCCGGCCAATCGATCCGTATTGGACGTGCTATCGTGCGTTTGCGTGCCTGTGCAAGAACAGCGCCCTGGGAATTAACGCCGGAACATGGTGCTTTTGTGCAACTTCTTGTCAATGATCGTACATCGGGTAGTAGCGACGAAAACTGGCGAAGAATTTTTTCTGGATGGCTTTTCCGCGAGTCGCCCTCACTCAACGTCGTCGAGCATCCGATTTACGATGTCTGGGTCAAGAAATGTGAGATGAGTTTTCCGGGTAAGGAAAATCCTCCCAACGATGCAACAGATCCGACCGCGCCGCGCACTTCCGATTCCAACATTGCCAACCGGTCATCCAGCGCGGAAAATACGGGACCGGTTTCCAACGATGCTCCGCCGGCTGTAGCTGCGCCGCTTACGTCAGAACCCACCAATCCTGCACCAGCGCCGTCGCCTGCTCCCGCACCCAATCCGGTGGTTCCACCTCCACCTGTTTCTGTTCCGGAACCGTCCGATGGCCCCGAAGACTTGATCGGCGACTTGATTGCTGAAACCGAAGAAGGCGGCTGAACCAGCGCGGCGCGAAGCCGCTCGAGATACTCATCCTGGCCAATTTCTATTGCTCCCATCGAGGCCAGATGATCAGTCATAAACTGGCAATCAAGCAGCGAAAAACCACCAACCTTTAGACGCGCGACCAGCCAGGCAAGCGCGACTTTGGATGCGTCACGCTCCTTTGAAAACATGCTCTCTCCACAAAATACACCGCCAATCGCAATCCCGTAAAGTCCGCCAACTATCCTTTTTTCGCCGCTTTCTCGATCAGGGAGCCAGCATTCGACGCTGTGCGCATATCCAATCTCGTGCAGCCGGTTAAACGCTTCTTCAATTTCCGCATTGATCCAGGTTTCCTGCCTGCCTTTGGAAGTCTCAGCGCAGGTCGATATAACGGTTGGAAAAGCGGTATCGGTTGTCACTCGAAATTTATCGTTGCGGAGCGTCTTGTGTAGCGACCGGGAACAGTGGAAATCATCCAGCGGGATGATCGCCCGGGTCTGCGGTTCAACCCAGAACGTCTCTGGATCATCCCTGCTATCCGCCATTGGAAAGATGCCCGAAGCATAGGCTTTGAGGAGAAGATCTAGGTCGATGGTCACAGCGATGCCATAACAAATCAACGATAATGCTCAAGCGTCAAACCACCCGTACTTCAGGCAGGTAGCTCACCCCGCGCTTGCTCGGCTATTTTCTGTGCAATAGAACCATATTCTTCGGCGAAACCAGCCCCTGTGCGCCAAGCAGCACCGATACTGCGGATAACATTCCAGCCATCCACATCAAGCAGCGCCACATCACCGCCGCGCGATAATTCACTGCGCACATACAGCAATGGCAACATCGCGAGCCCAAGGCCCGATGCAACCATCCGGCGTACGCTATCCAAACTCGTGCCTTCATAATCCCGGAGCAAGTTCATATCATGCTTCTGGCATTGCTCCGCAACATCGCGGTGTAGATGATGGCGGCGATCGAGGCTAAGCACGGGTGCTCCCGCCAAATCCGAAAGCGTAACCTTGTTTTTCTTGGCGAGTTCGTGGTCCGGCGGAGCCACCATTATAAGGGGTTCTCGGAATAATGGTTCGATCTGCAGATTCTCACCTTCGATAGGCAGCGGCCCGAGCAGCATGTCGATTGCGCCCTTCACCAGTTTCATAGCCTGTAGATCGGGAATACCTTCACGCATGTAGAAACGCAGGTCCGGGCGGCTCTTGTGCAGCGCTGCAATGACTGGAGGCATCAGGTAGGGGCCCAGAGTAGGTGAGACCCCAAACCACAATGTCCCAGCGAGGCGCTCGCTGGCCCGTTCGGCCAAATCGCGAATATCTTTGACTTCAACCAGGACCTGCCGCGCACGTTCGGCGATATCCCGACCTACTGGTGTAAGCTCGGCACCGTGGGTCCGGCGCTCCACCAGGGTCACACCAAGTCTTTGTTCTAAAGTCCGCAGCTGGTGACTAAGTGTTGGCTGGGACGCTGCCGCTGCCTGTGCAGCCTTGCCAAAATGCCGATGATCGGCAACCGCAACAAGATACTCGAATTGGCGCAACGTTGGCATGGTACATCTCTCTCCTTTAAAAGATCAAAGCATAGATTTGTTCTATGAATATGAGCTATTTCATTCAATTGTTTGTATCAAGTGCTTTTGCCATATGACGTACAAGCGATAACCGCCACGGCAGGAAAGGAAGTACAAGAGCGAAAAACCTTCTGAACAGCCTGATACGCAAACATTGTAAACTGGATGCCCAAAATCGAAAAGGCGAGTCATGATCTTCCCAAAATTCGGGAACTGAAAAAACTTCGTCTGAAACTGAAAGATCCGATCCAGCAAATTAGCCGCGGCGCAACCGCGAGCAAAGTGCGCCAGTCGACTCAAACGACATGCGATTCCCGAAACAGCGGCGCCAAAATTAGCCTGAGCGAAAACTGGCCAATCATGCTAGGGCTTTTCCATGAAAAGGCACCTGTTCCTGATCGGCGGATTTGCAGCGTTGGCGCTCGGCAGCATCGGAGTGGTGCTGCCATTGTTGCCGACCGTACCTTTCATGATTCTGGCTGCTTTTTGCTTTGCCAATAGTTCCCCGCGACTTGAGAAATGGCTTGTTGAGCACTGGACATTCGGTCCGCATATCAAAAACTGGCGTTATCAGGGCGCAATCACGCGCAAAGGGAAGTGGGCGGCTGTAATTGCTTTTGCGTTCAGCATTGTTTTGGCCATGATATTTGCAGAACCACCCTGGAGCTTCATTCCGGTGGTAGCGGCGATTATTGGTGGCACCTGGATATGGACGCGACCGGAGCCGACCGCGCCACATGAAAATCCGATAGAAAACCTGACAGAAAGTTCAGATGATACGGCAAGGTAGGTTTTAGGCCGCGACCTGATATTCGGACAGAAACGGCTCCAGCTCTTCTGGCTTGAGCATCCGCGAAAAAGCACAGCCCATCCGGTTGCCATCACAACGGACGACGCGTATCTCCATGATTGCAAAACGCTGTGCGCCGGGCAGACTGGGCAGTTTCAGCCAGCATTTTGTGCCAAGGGTAAAGATTTGACGGCTGTCACAAGCAAATCCGGCAAGCGACATGTCGGTAACGGTCACCGAGATCACCTCATCGTCGGCAAATTCCATCAGTGCGGGAATGGCCATGTCATAGCGCGGGGCCTTGCGGCGTTCGCCTTGGGGTTGGGGTTGATCCGCCATTAGGATTTTCTTGGCCAATTGTTCACTTGGGTCATAAGCAGACATGATTTTTCTCCATCAGGATGGGCTGCCTCCCACCAATAGGGCGCGATTGGCAGCTTGGGGGCAAACAAAGAAATAGCAACAGCGGCTTAGGCGAACGCTAAGTGCCTTTCCCAACGAAGAAGCTTAATATTTTAACTATGATGCAGTTTGTGCTGTCTTTCCAATCCTTTGGACCTTCGCAGAAAGAATAGTTTGATCGCGGTCGCATTATGATATTCTCTGTATAAATCTGGGAGATTCTGATGTCGCGCGAAAAACTGATCGAAATGACGCGTTCGCTGGTCGAACATGGCAAAGCCGATACAATGGAACTGGTTGATGAAGTGGTTTCGGTGCCTGCTTCCGATTACACCGACGAGGCGCGATTTGAACTCGAGAAGGAGAAAATTTTCAAGCGGCTGCCCCTGATGGTCGCACCATCATGCGAATTGCCGGAGCCGGGCTGTTACAAGGCGATGGAGATTGCCGGTGTGCCCGTACTGGTTACCAGGCAGAAGGACGGCACCGCGCAAGCCTTTCTAAATAGCTGCACCCATCGCGGCAATCCGGTGGCACAAGGCAGCGGCAACGCGTCACGCTTTGTCTGCGGCTATCACGGCTGGACGTTTAAGAATAATGGCGATCTGATGGGGGTAGCCTCTGCGCAGGATTTTGGCGAAGTCGACAAGGCCGCTTTTTGCCTGAAGCAATTTCCAACGCTGGAACGCGCGGGTTTGATATGGGCGACGCTTGACCCGGACAGCACGCTAGATATCGATACCTATTCTTTGCGGCTATGATGATTTACTCAACCATTTCGGGTTCAAGGACTGGATCCTGTTTGAACAGCGCACCTTGCCTGGCCCAAACTGGAAAACCGCCTATGACGGTTATCTCGACTTCTACCACCTACCAGTGCTCCACAAGGACACATTTGGCCCGGATTTCTTCAACCGCGCCAATTATTTTGCTTGGGGGCCGCACCAGCGGCTTTCCTCACCGTCTAAATTCATGCAGATGACGGGCAGCGACGAACAGGTTGATCTCACTGAAATGGAAGAGAATGACTGGCCGGTCGAAGCACTGACACAGGGTGTGTGGACGATTTTCCCGCATATCTCGATTGCCAGCTTTTATGGCGGCGGCGGGCGCGGCGCGATGATCTCCCAGCTATTCCCGGGCACCAAGGTTGGCGATAGCTTCACTACCCAATTTTATGTGATGGAAAAAGAACCCGATACCGATGAAGTACGCCAAGGCGCGCATGACCAGTTCGCCTTTCTGGAAACGGTTGTAGCGGACGAGGATTATACAACCGGCAAGCGCCAACATGAAGCGCTGCAATCGGGTATGCTCGACAAGGTTTGGTTCGGTCGCAATGAAGGTGGCGGACAGGCTTTCCATCATTGGGTCGACCGGCTGATCAAGGCGGATGATGATGACCTGCCCAGAATTTTCGCTGCGGAAAGACAGGATGATCAACTGGAAGCGGCGGAGTGAGTATTAGCCTAAGGGAATGTCAAGTCGCTGGACCTGTGTCCCAATAGAATAAACGCGTGTTCCGCTGTCAGTCTTCACAATTCGAAATTTGTTTGCGCCCGGCTTTATGTCTACCGGGCTGAATGACTTGCCGCCATCCGCGGTATAAAAACCACCGGCAAATGTCCCCACCCAGCCATGGTTCTTGTCGATAAAACCTATACCAAATTGCCGGGCCTTGGCATTTTTTGTGAGCTGCATTTCCTGCCAGCTTTTGCCGCCATCCTCAGTCTTCACAATAAGCTGCTGCTCGCGCGTTTTATCATAGCTTTGTACGGTAGCAAATCCGGTTTCATTATCCGGAAAAGAAGCTTTCCAGACCAGTTCGCTAATCCGGCCTGATCGGTAGACCTCGCTCCAGGTCTGTCCGCCATCTTCAGTTCGCAATATCAACCCTTCATTGTCTTGCCCGCGCGAGGAGCTCGCAAAAACCAAACCGATTTGTTCATCGAAAAATTTCACATCTAGGATCATGCCAGCGTGTTCCTGCATATCGATGACATCCCAACTGTCCCCACCATCCGTCGAGCGCAAAATCCCGGTTGGACCGCCCACCCGGCCAGCCGCATGGATGACGATGATAGGGCGCATATTACCCTGATATATTCGGCTGGTGTGCAGAATATCGATGGCACAGACGCCTTTTATCGTTTTACCTCCCAGTTCAACCGGAACCCATGTCTTGCCTGCATCATCGGTCCGGTAAAGCGGTGTTTCGTCGGTCACACCGGGATAATAATCCGTTCCGACATTTCCAATGAACCCAGTCTGTTCGTCAAGAAAACCAAGCGCTCTAATAAAAGTGCCAGGGCGGCTGGCAATCTGTTGCCAGGTTTCACCGCCGTCTTTGGTGGCATAGAGATCACCCTTGCCCGTGCCGTACCAGCCGTGATTCTGATCGACGAAACTGATATCATCACGCTTGCCTCTATAGGCAATGGTATCGAGCATCTGCCAGTCGTTTGATATTGCGGTGACTGGTACTACGGTCGCCGCTGATTCAATATCAGGCTGGCATCCGACAAGTGCAAAACTGGTAACAAAGATCAAAGTCTTCGTCAGAATTTTTCTACCAGCGCTCGCAATCTGCTTATGCATTGCGATATTCCCGCACCGGCGGCAGCGTCTCTTTCCATTTGGGTTGTTCGGCCCGGAGTTTCTCGAGCATCTTTTCCCAATAGGCGTCGGTCTTGCCCTTGAACTGGATATCAAATTCTTCCTGCGTGCGAAATTCGAGTAGTTCAACGCCGCCATCGCCAATCGTATAGGTATAGGGCGTTTCGGCGGGCAGGAAGAACCCGTCTCCTGCCTCCATTTCCTCGGTACCCATGCGGATATCGCCGCTGATAATATAATATAGGCAATCGCTGTTATGGCTATGCAGCGGCAAAGGATAGCCGGGCTTGAACCAGACATAATGCAGCGAAAAACCAAAGCCGGAAAACAGACATTTGAGAACCGCACCCTCGCCAATGCCTGCCTCGCCCAATTTGGCCGTGCCTTCCAGTATCACAGGGTCATCATCGACATACTCCATGTGCCCGGCTTCTTCGAGACTGGGTGCATCAGCGCCGCGAAAAATACGCAGCACCTTTAAGGGTTCAGGTTCCTTTTCATGCACAACGCCTGCTTCAGCCATATCATCCTCCAGACCAGATTTGGAGTTTGTTATAGCGAAGCAGGCGTCAACGGCAAATTGGCAGGATGACTAGGCCTTGGACAGCTTCTTGGTTGAGTACTCGGCCAGTAATCGATCCATCACTGCGGGATTGAGCAGCACGCCAAAGGCGCATCCCAGACCGCGATTGTCATGACGCACCACTTCGGCTTCCAACGACCCCAAACTAGGCATGGTAATCCAGCATCTTGTTTCCGGATGGGCATGAAGCAAGGCGTCGCAGTTAAAGCCTGCAAGGGAAATGTCGGAGAGCGTCACGTCAAAGCTTTGCGAACAGGAAAAACGCAAACGGGCGGGAATGGCGACCGGATATCGCACCGCACAGCGATCCTCTTCCGCTGCATAGACATAGTGGATGGGCGGCAGCGATGCGAAACCCGGTTTCGGATCATCGGGCGTTCTCGAAATTGTTTCTGGTTCGGTAAAATAGTCTGTCATTTGTCTTACTCCGGTTAGGTTTATCCCCGTGCCTTGCCTCGACCTCACCCGAAATACGCTCGGAAACACTGAACCCTAATGGTTTTTGGCATCGACCCATCCTTTTTCGCAGAGCCGGGTAAACTGCTCATTTTCCCGTGCGGTAAACGGCAGGTCACCTTTTTTTACCATGATTTACATATCCACAGACTTGCAAACAGGGCGCTTGCACGAAAGCCCACTTGGCGCTAATGCGCGCGGGACCAAAGCGGACAAGTGCTGCTATAGGGGTGTAGCTCAGCTGGTAGAGCGTCGGTCTCCAAAACCGAAGGCCCACGGTTCGATCCCGTGCGCCCCTGCCATTTTCTCTTGTTCAGCTCTAGGATTGTCGGCTGTTGTGGGCGCAGAAGTGGACACTAGAAAAACAGAAGCTGCCATTCCGCTAACGCCCCTAATAGTCGCCGTAGCGGTGATACAATGCGATTGCCAAAAGCGGTCGTTCAGAGATCCTTGTGAACTACTCACCGGTCGCTTGCGGAGAATACCGCTCTTGCCTAAAAGGATGGGATGTTCAGGTTGTGCCATTTTGCGATTTTCCCGTTTCTTGCATGTCTGGCGATATCGGCTTCCAACTTATTGTTAACCGTTGAGACAGTAAAAGCGAAGGAACCGGAAAGAGCATCAAGCTCGTGGACTATCGCCTATAGTAGTGGATGGACTAGTATCGATGAGGATGGGTTAGGCTCAGGATGCATTAAATTGCTTGCATATCGTTAAAGTTGTTGATTCAACATGCTTCACACAAAGGAGATGTTTGCATGAATGATTTACCGATGTTGAGCGAGGCACAGATACGCCGTATCAAGCCATATTTCCCGCTGTCTCACGGTGTCCCCGGAGTTGATGACCGACGGGTGCTCTCCGGGATAATCTATGTCATCAAGAACGGCCTTCGCTGGTGTGATGCTCCAGCGGGTTATGGTCCTCACAAGACGCTCTATAGCCGGTTTGTCCGGTGGAGTAAGCTGGGGGTCTTCAGTCAGATATTTGCAGCGCTGGTAAAACAGGCTGGTGAATCCGATGTGCTGATGATCGACGCGACGCACCTCAAGGCGCACAGGACAGCTTCCAGCCTGTTCAAAAAGGGGCTCTACCCAGATGTATCGGGCGCACCAAAGGCGGCCTGAACTCCAAACTACACGCCGTTTGTGATGGCGAAGGCAGGCCTGTTGCGCTGTGTCTGACCGAAGGCCAGATGAGCGACCACAAGGGCGCAAAGCTGCTCTGTCCGGCGCTGCCTGAACGCGCCTGCGTGATGACCGGTGACAAAGGCTATGACAGCGATGAATACCGCGCCGCCCTCAAGGCCAAGGGCATCACACCGTGCATCCCGCCGCGAAAGGGGCGCACAATGCCCGCGCACTTCGACAAACAGCTCTACCGGCAACGCCACAAGGTCGAGAACATGTTTGGAAAACTCAAAGACTGGCGGCGTATACACACGCGCTATGATCGAAGGGCAGATACCTTCATGGCCGCCATAACCATCGCTGCTATCTGCGCCTTCTTCTCTAATTGGCTGATGTCAAGTTCGTTGGTTTAATTGTTGTCTATCATCTGGGTCACGCTTCTCTCCGCAGTCTATGTTTGTAGCTGCATGCATGTATAAGATCGGTCAGGGAGTGCCTTGCTTTCGGGCGCGCTTTTATGGCGCATCGGACACTTGCGGCGTCATTCCCATAGCAACGTCCAGATGAGGACGCTTCTTCCTTTGGTTTGATCAGGTTTGCGTCATGCTGTTACCTTCTGCTCATTCCATTGGAACTGGGTACCATCGATCCACATCCGGTGAAGGATGACGGCAAGTTTGCGAGCAACTGCAACGGTAGCGCGTCTACGCCCTTTTGTTCGAACCAGATGCAGGCCCCATGCTTTAAGCGGTGACATCGTGCGTGTTCTGGTGAGCAGTGAGTGGGCGGCTGAGTAGAGCGCCGAGCGGACATCTGCATCACCAGCTTTGGATATCCGGCCTTGGCTATCACTCTCGCCTGACTGGAAGCGCCGGGGTGTTAGACCGAAGTGGGCGCCAACAAGCCGTGATGATTTAAACCGCGCCGGATCATCAATGGCTGCCTTGAAGTGCAAGGCTGTCACCGCTCCTGCACCTGGTGCTGTCATCAGCAGCATGCAGACCGGATCGGTTCCAGCAACCAGCTTCACGCGCCGACCCATCTCCTGATAACTGGTAAGCAGCACCTGCTGCGCATCCAACATCGGTAGAAGTGCATATGTCAAAGCTTCATCCGCTTCGATGATGGGCTTCACTGTTTCCGCAAAGCGGTGGTGTGCTAACGTGGATGGCAGACGGATACCAAAGACCTTGAGCAAACCGCGTATCTCATTCTCCAGATCGATGCAGCGGCTCAGCAATGTCTTGCGGCTCGCCAGCAGCGTACGGATATGATGACTTTCTGCGCTCTTCATATGTACCGCGCGATACCAACCTGAACGCACCACTTGCGCGATGCCGCGTGCATCATTCCGATCCGTCTTGTTGCGCATCGCCGATAAAGCTGCACTGACGTGCCGGGCCTCCATGCACACGACATCATATCCGACCGCCTTTAATCCATGGAACAGCGTCTGGCTCATCGTCCCGGCTTCAAAGCCAATACGGTCTATCGAATGATCCAGATTATGCAGGCATTCGACAATCTCATCGACCTCACAGGCCACCGCCCGTTCCAGAACAATCTCGCCTTCACCATCAATCACACAAAGTGCCACAGAACGTAACGCTACATCTAGTCCTACATAATATCCCATCATCTCATCCCTTCAGTTGCTGGCTAAAACCAGCAATCTAACGGGAACTCGACCCATAATCAGTTCCACCAATTACGCATGCTTTCCGGGAAATCGCAGTTATGACCGATAGGCGCATATCTTTGGATGTTGTTCAAAAGACGGTTCTCGGTTTGAATTGCCTATGCTAATTGCAAGACATCGATATGAAGCAATCCGCCGCCTGTCTTTTGATATTCACTGATCTCGACGGAACGCTTCTCTGTCACCACGACTATTCCGCTCAGCCAGCGAGAGATTTGGTTGATCGTTTGCATGAACGGGCGTTGGTTCAAGTCATTCCGGTGACGAGCAAGACTCAAGCCGAGCTGGAGAATTTGAAAGATTTGCCGATGTTAAAAGGGGCTCTTGCAATATCTGAAAACGGTTCGGTTATCAGCGCAGTCGATCAATTTCCATTTTTTCTGGATGATGGCTTGGATGTCTTCCTGTTAAGTGCCAGCTATCAACAAATTTTGGACGAAATCGCTTCGCTCCCATCGTCTCTGCGGCGACGGATCAGGGGTTTTTATGACATGACAATCACCGAAGTGTTGGCGGAAACGGGGCTCACGTCTGAAGATGCCCGTCGGGCAAAACAGCGCCAGGCAACCGAGCCGTTTCTATGGTCTGGTTCGGATTCAGAAATGCAGACGTTACGATCCAAAATGGTCGAAGCGGGAATACAAATCCAAAGAGGTGGCCGCTTCTTTCATTTCACCGGAAAAGCATCAAAAGTTGACGCGATGCAAATGGTTGTCGAGGCTTGTCGCAAGAACCAACCTGAAATCGACTATATCACTGTCGCATTGGGCGATGGCCCCAATGATATCGCTATGATCGAGGCGGCTGACTTTGGTGTGATCATCCCCAATCCCGATGGGGTGACGATTGCATCTGGCCAAGCAAACGTGCGAATAGCATCGGCACCAGGTCCGGAAGGTTGGGTCAAAGCAGTCACCGGAATTCTCGAAGAACTGGGTTTCAACTGGCAGCAAAGCTGACTAGGCTGATGGCTAATACGACAGCGGAGATTCGATGGCCGACTTTCACCAAAAGGCATAATTTCAACATTGCATAACCTGACTGATCGCTCGGTTGAATCGCTCGAAGCAGAGCTGATGGGCTTCCGCTCTGCCAACCCAATGGCGCTCATTCTGCCCAGCCTGTTTTCGGAACTGGAAGGGCCTACGCTTGAGCATATCATCGACGAACTATGCGAAGTGCCATATCTGGATGATATCATCATCGGGCTGGATCGCGCCGACAAGGAGCAGTTTGAATATGCCAAAAACTATTTTTCTAGGCTGCCGCAGCGCCATCATATATTATGGAATAGTGGGCCGCGACTGACGGCACTGGATGAGGAACTTAAGGATCACGGCCTATCTCCCGCGCAACCGGGCAAAGGCCGCAATGTCTGGTTCTGTTTCGGATATTTCCTATCGGCTACAAATGCACAGATGGTCGGCCTACATGACTGCGACATTCTCACCTATGATTGCGGCATGCTTGCGCGACTGATGTATCCGGTGGCCAATCCAACATTTCCCTATGTGTTTTCAAAGGGCTATTATGCGCGGACCACGGAAGAAAAGCTCAATGGCCGGGTTGTGCGATTGTTGATCGGTCCCTTGCTCGCGGCGCTGAAAAAAATGTGCGAACCCAATGACTATATCACCTATCTCAATAGCTTCCGCTACGCACTGGCGGGAGAGTTCGCAATGGGGCGACAAGTCGTCAAAAATATCCGGATACCCTCAGACTGGGGGCTGGAAGTTGGCGTGTTGTCCGAAGTCTGGCGTAACTAGTCGACCAAGGCGATATGTCAGGTCGAGATTGCCGATAATTATGATCACAAGCATCAAGATGTTTTGCATGAAGATCCGGAAAAGGGTTTGTCAAAGATGAGCATCGACATCACCAAATCGCTGTTTCGCAAACTTGCGACCGATGGCCAGATATTCTCGCAAGGAGCTTTTCGAACACTAAAAGCGACCTATTTTCGGATTGCGCTCGACCGGATTGAAACATTCCACAATGATGCGGTGATGAACGGCCTTTCGCTGGACCGGCATGAAGAGGAAACCACCGTAGAGCTTTTCGCCCAGAATATCATGACAGCGGGAGAGACGTTTCTGGAATCGCCCAATGAAACGCCGTTTATGCCAAACTGGAACCGGATAAACAGTGCTGTTCCCGACTTTACCGAACGCTTTCAGGAAGCTGTACGACTGGATAATGAAAACTAAGCGCAATCGGCTCTACATTGCTGGTCCAGATCGTCTGATAAGGTGCGAGCATAAAATCGCCTTCCAAATCGACAATCGGCTCGCCAGAAATCAGATCCCACCAAGGGGTTCCGGCAATCAGATTAATATCGGCCAGCGAAAGTGTCTTCGGTTCTTTGGTCACGTTGGTCACCGCAAATATGCTTTGCGTGCGTTTGATATTCTGACGCCAAATCCCGAACAGACCTTCGGGTAGTGCGAGCGTAAACTGCACCGCATTGGGATGAAAGGCCGATTGCTTTTTCCGGATTTCGATCAAGCCGAGAAAACGATTGAAGGCCTGGCTCTCGATCGTAGTCGAGTCCGATAATTTTTTGCTGATGTCCGCATAGTCAAGCTGGCGCCTGTTGATCGAGCGATTGTGGCCGGTCATGTTGACTTCTTCATAGCCATTGGTTGTGGCCAGCAGGCTGTGGATATAGATCGCTGGAATACCCTCGAGTGCCAGCATGATTGCCATCGCTGCCATGAATCGCTCGATCTGATGTTCATCCGGTCCGTCAACTGTGCCCTGCATCGCTTCGAAATAGGAAATGTTCATTTCGTAGGGCTTTTCGGTGCCGCCGGGTCCACGCCGCATGGATATCCGTCCACCAAAGCGTTGCATCGCGGCCAGCATCTGATCGACTTCGCCTTGCGGCAACACGCCTTCGGTCGGGCGCAGGCCAATGCCATCATGGCTCGCGGTAAAGTTCAGGTAAGTACAACCAGTCAATGCTGGCGGGTTACTTCGGGTCAGGCGTTTAAGGTAGAGAGCGTTCCCCGTGAGAAGCGCGTGAACCAGCAAGGGCGGCAGTGAGAAATTATAGATGACATGCGCTTCATTCTGATTGCCGAAATAAGTCAGGTTTTCGTGATTGGGAATGTTCGTTTCGGTGATGATGATCAGCGTCTCCGCATGATGATCCATCAATGTGCGAAGCAGGCGGATAATCTCATGCGTTTCATCAAGATTGATTGAAGGCGTGCCGATTTTTTTCCAGAGAAAAGCCACGGCATCGAGCCGAAACACACGCACACCGCGGTCGACGTAGGAAGCGATAATCTTGACAAACTCGAGCAGTACATCCGGATTGGCAAAATTAAAATCGAGCTGATCGGCGCTAAACGTGCTCCAGACATGGCGATCACCTGCTGCTGTGCGAAAAGGCGTAAGCAAGGGATGGGAACGCGGCCGTACCACCTGCCCCAGATCAGCGGACGGATCGGCGGTTACATAATAGTCTTTGCCCGGCGGTTCATCCGACAGAAATTGCTGGAACCATTCTGATTTGCTTGAACCATGGTTGATGACTAGGCTCAGGACTCATTAACTAAGCCAGAAGATGACGGTAGCTGCGATAGCGATGGCAGACAAGAAGGTGTGAGCGCAGCGATCATAGCGGGTATGGATGCGCCTCCAGTCCTTGAGTTTTCCGAACATATTCTCGATTTTGTGGCGTTGGCGGCAGAGGCTTTTATCGAAGCTGGCTGGCAGCCGCCGCCCTTTGCGCGGCGGGATACATGGCGTGATGCGCTTTGCTTTTAATGCCGCTCGATACTCATCGCTGTCATAGCCTTTATCACCGGTCATGCAGGCGGCATGATCCGGAAGTGCCGGGTATGTCAGCTTTGCCCCGATATGGTCGCTCATCTGCCCTTCGCTCAGACACAAGATCAGGGGTCTCCCGTTGCCATCGCACACGGCATGCAACCTGGGAGTTCAGGCCGCCTTTAGTTCGCCCGGTATATCTGGAAACAGACCCTTTTTTAAAAGGCTAGCAGCGGTACGGCGGGCTTTTGGATGCGTGGCATCGATCATCAGCACATCATCGGCATCACTGGTAGCTGCAAGGCGCGCAAATATCTTGTTGAACACGCCCAGGCGGCTCCAGCGCACGAAGCGATTACAGATCGTTTTATGCGGCCCGTAACCAGCAGGGGCATCACGCCAGCGAAGACCGTTCCTGATCACAAAAACAATCCCGCTCGGAACCTTGCGGTCATCAACCCCGGGAACCCCGTGCGACAACGGAAAATACGGCTCTATCCGGCGCATCTGCGCTTCGCTTAACATAAACAGATCACTCATCAACAGCACCTCCTTCAGTGCCGCCTTTGAATCAACCTTCTCATCGTAATGCAAGCTATCTAACAGGTCCTGAGCCTAGGTCGACCATCAATTTATATTCTTCAGCTATGGCCTCAACATCTGACCAGTCGCCCAGTTTGTCATCCACGGCGAGATAGTCGATTACCGCAAAACCATCATCGGAACTGTAAGGAAAGAAAGGGAGGATATGGACCATCCCGATGGTTTGCCCCAGATGTTCCTGCATAAACCGGTGAAGCGTTTTTAGTGGCGCCACACCATCAGACTGGATCGTGCTGCCATAAGTGATCAGCGCAATATTGCTCTCATCCCACAAATGCTTGGCCGCAATATCTTGACGTGCGATCATCTGATCTGTGTCCAGCCAGAGAATATCTATGATCTTCGTCGCCAGTTTTTCAGCGTCATGATCGGGATATAGCAATGTCAATTGCGATGCTATGCGCTGGTTCAAGTGGTCAATTGTAGCGCGGTCACTCATGATCTGGTCAATAGCTCCAAAAGCCTCTTGACCCGGATGGAACAAGCTGGCCCTTATTGTGCAGTGCATAAAACATCAAATCCCGATTCAATAAAAGCCTTTTTGACAAGCATTTATTTGAAAGCGCTCGCACCGGCGTTGCCGATAAACGCGATGAAAGGTCAGGAATGGCCGAAAGTTAAGGGGCGCACCTTCGTTTTGTCGGTGGGTAAGGCCGCAACCCAGATGGCCGCCGCGATATACGATAGACTTCCTCGGGACGCGGAAGGCTTGATCGTGACCAGACAGGGATATGCGCAACCAGACTTTGCGCCCGATAATTTGCCAATCATTCAGGCATCCCATCCCGTGCCTGATGATGCCGACGCGAAAGCAGCACAGTTGGCTTTGTCTGCCGCTAATGCGCTGGGCGAGGATGATTTGCTGCTTATACTGATGTCAGGCGGTGCCAACTCTCTCCTACCGGCACCAGCTGAAGGCATTACCTTGTTAGAAAAGCAGGCGGTTACCAAAGCACGGCTGCATTGCGGTGCGCCGATTGACCAGATGAATATTGTGCGAAAGCATCTGTCTGCAATCAAGGGTGGGCGACTAGCCGAGCGGACTTTCCCCGCCGCCACCCATATGATTGCTATTTCCGATATTCCGGGGGATAATATTGGGATGATCGGTTCCGGGCCTACGATAGCCGATACTTCAACCTGTGACGACGCACTGGCGATTATCGATGACTATTCGATTCCCATAGCTGATAAGGTCCGAGGCAGACTGAACAGTGGAGAATTGGAAACGCCCAAACCCGACCATCCCAAAATGCAACGGATATCGGCAAGCCTTTGCGCTTGCCCGGCAGATATGTGCGTAGCAGCCCAAAGAGCCGTAGAAGCAAATGGTTACGAAGCCATAATGCTTGGCGATGCTCTGGAAGGTGAGGCGGTTGAACTTGGTCGCGAACATGCTAAATTGGCGCTCAAACTGAAATCCGACGGTCGCAAGGCTGCATTGATTTCTGGCGGCGAAGCGACGGTGACCGTAAACAACCCCAATGGTCGCGGTGGAAGATGCTCTGCTTATCTCTTGGCTTGCGCCATTGCCTTGGATGGAGCTTTAGATATTTGCGGTTTCGCGGCCGACAGTGACGGAATTGACGGATCGGAAAACAACGCCGGTGCTTTCTTCTGGCCCGATATTCTGTCGGCGATGAGTGGGCAAAAAAACGCCGAAAATTATCTGCGAAATGACAATAGCTATCTTGCATTTCAACAATTCGATGCGCTTCTACTGACCGGCCCATCTGGAACCAATGTCAATGATTTGAGGGTGATATTAGTCAGTTGAAACCACACACCCAAAAGCGGATGCTGGAAAAGTGCTTTGGCTTATTTGAGTA
The DNA here is from genome assembly GCA_951813595.1 of uncultured Parasphingorhabdus sp. Lineage (GTDB taxonomy): Bacteria > Pseudomonadota > Alphaproteobacteria > Sphingomonadales > Sphingomonadaceae > Parasphingorhabdus. Next base: position 1,606,181 of record CATOTQ010000001.1, read on the forward strand.
CTATCAAAACCGATTATTTGATCAACGGAAAGGATTGGTAAACTTGACGTCGGCTGCGAGGCTATTGTCAGTTAGCGTTTCCATGAAATCAACCAACGCTTGCTTATCTGCATCGGATAGATTGAGCCTTTGTGGGTTGTTTCCCTGACGCAGGCGATTATCCAAAGCCGGACCGTTTTGAATGCCGCTATTATAGTGCTCGACAACTTGGGTAAGGGAGGAGAAACGGCCATCATGCATGAAGAAGCTGGAAAGACCGACACTTTTTAGAGATGGTGATTTGAATTCAACCGTCTCACCTGCATCCAGTCCGTTGCTATCGCTATTGTTGGTTAAGGCAAAAATAGGCGGTTGGTGGCACGCTGAACATCCGGCACCGCCATTGTTCCGCCCCGTCATGAATAATTGCCTGCCGCGGTTTTCCGAAGCCGAGAATCTAGGGAGAATAATGTTAAGATTGCGGTTCTGGGCATTGGGATCAAATACCTGCGCATAAGCCTGATCCCAGCGGCTGTCAGAGGAGATCATTGCCCGTTCAAACTGTGCCAGCGCCTGTTGCATGCGTGCTTCGGTTATTGTGGCATTGCCAAAGGCAAATTCGAACAAGGCAGGATAATATTCCAGGCCTTCCATGCGCGTGATCAGCGCATTGATGCCGCCGGCGGCATCATCCCAACCCATTTCAACAGGATTTTTGATCGGTTCGGTGGCTTGTTCTTCAAGCGAATCTGCTCGCTTGTCCCAGAACATGTCGCCAGCCCCAAAATAACGCACATTGCCAAGCCGCATGGCATGGGCTGTCGTGAAAGTACCTCCGGCAAATCCTGTGCTGAAGCGGTCTGGATCGTCAAAACCAGCCGCCTGCTGATGACAGGAGGCACAGCTTTTGGTGTTGTTGACGCTCAACTGCGTATCGTAAAATAGCACGCGGCCAAGGGTTGCTATCCGGTCTTCGAGTTGATTGTTATTTGGTTCGTTGTCGCGGTTGTCGAGAGTATTATCGTAATAGGCTGGCAAGGTGGGGTTAGCGTAGTTCAATAGGTTATCGAGATCGATGGTTGTGAACTGCGCAACAATCTCCGCCAGTGTAGTAGTAGCAGGAGGAGTTGGGGATGGCGTTGGCGTGGGCGCGGGCGTCGAAGTAACAGGGAGAGTTTCTGTTGAGGTTCCACTACCATCGCCACCCCCGCCACCGCACGCTTGCAAAAGCAAGCATGATGCGATGGCTAAAGTGGAAAACCTGGAACGCTGAATCAAATTTCGAGACACAAACTACTCTCCGTCAAATTATCCGGGAACTGTTTGCCCAGCCGTTGGCAGCTATGATCGCGGCCTGTTCCCCGGGCATGGCAAGATCAATCCCTGGACAATGACCAGCGGTTCGCAATTTCGGTCCGATCCTTTTCTTGACCCGGCCAGCCCGGAGTTTGCCGAAGATTTTGATCTGGTCCGGCACCTTGGCGGAAAAGACAGCACTATACGAACCGAGGACCAATCAGAGATCGCTTTGTTCTGGGAAGATGGGCCGTGGGGCATCACTCCGCCGGGACATTTCCTTTATATTGCCATGCAGGTCATGCAGGATCACGGCTTTGATTTCCTCGATACGGCGCGCAATTTTGCCCTGCTTGGCGCAACCCAATGCGATGCCTCGATCAATGCGTGGGACAATAAATTCCATCATGATGTGATCCGTCCGGAAACAGCGATCAAATTCCGTTGCAGCAAATTTGGCAGCAACGATCCCTGGATCGTCGAGCAAGCCAATTGGGAAAGCTATATCCCGACGCCAAATTTCCCGGGTTACACCTCCGGCCACTCCACCTTTGGAGCGGTAGGTGTAGAGATGACCAAATTGCTTATTGGCACGGATGAAGTCACTTTCAGCCATGAATCGCCCGATCAGGTGCTCTGGCCCTCCCTAAAAGGAAAAGTCCGGCATTGGACCAATCTGGAGCAGGCCGCCGAAGAAAATGGCTGGAGCCGTCTATATGGTGGTGTCCATTGGAAGGCTGATCATGACGCAGCGATGAAAGCTGGTCGGCAAATTGCCCGCCACGCCTACCAAACCATGTTCCCCCGAAAGGCATAAACCAAATGAAAATATCAAGATTTGCGCCAATCCTCGGATCGGCGGCGGCCCTTGCTGTGCTTGTTCCAACGTCCGCACAGGCGCAGGAAGTCAACCTCAACTACGACGCTCTGTCGTCGCTCGAAGAGCCTCTCGCCACAGACATTGGCGGTGTCACTGTCGAACTGACAGGGCTCGTCGATATTCCATTGGCGATCGATATTGAAAGCGACGACGGGACAGATGATACCAACATCGGATTTGTCGGCAATTTCCAGATCAGCGCCGAAACACAGCTCGATAATCGCTGGACTCTGGGCGTCGCCTATTTCGGGCAATACGCGACCGATGCCAACAGCGTGTTTGACGGTGTGGATGATTATAGCGACATTGTTGCGGGATTTGTCGGTACCAGTTTCGGGACCTTTATCGGTGGTAACACCTCCGGTCAGGTTCGCGAGCAAACCCGCCGCAAGCGGGGTGTCGGCAATGCGTCACTCGCCTTTGACAATTTCTACGGTGGTCTGGATGAATGGGGCGGCGCCTATGTCGGGCGCTTTGGTCCGAGCATATTGTCAACAGCGGTTGATGAAAATGGCGATTTTGAACTGGGCGCTACGTTCCAAAGGCCAATCGACAAAAATGATATCCGGTTGACGGCCCGGATCGCTGACGGGCGCTTCACCTCGTCCGACCTGACCACGGAGTTTGATACCAAGGGTATCGGTCTGGTGGGCGGATATGAGCGGCTGGAATCATCGGTGGTCGATGTTGATCGCTGGTTCCTTTCCGCTGGCGCACAAACGCAGATCAACAATCTGACCCTTTCGGCGGAAGGCCATTATGGTCAGGTCGACGGCCAAAGCGAAAAATCGGCATCGCTGGGAGCTTCCTATGCACTCGGCCGGGGCCTCTCTCTAAACGCTGGACTCAACTATAAGGAGGCAAACATCACATCCGGCGGTGTTGATATTGTCGATACCGACGAAATTCAGGGATTGCTTTCCATCAGGTTCAGTTTTTAACGCAGAACTGATGACTACGAGATACACCGCAGTAAAAGCTGGCGCTTTGCCTTCGCCGGCTTGCGGTGAAGCTGCCGCTGCCACACCAACCCGGCACCTGATAATCGTTTAAGTTGGCAAAACTATGCTCAACTCCTTTGTCAGATAACTGTCATGTCGGATATATTGCGAGCTTCTTTTAAATGAATCTTTTCGGGCACTATCCGCGAATACAAAAATCGATTTTTCCCCACCCAAATTCCCCTTGGGTATGAAAATCTCTTATATCTTGCGCACTGGCCTTCCAACGGTTATCTCTATTTGCAAGTATAGGCGGTATTATCCGAACCGGAGAACATAAGAGTTTACGGCCATGACGGACCAAAAATCCCCATCGCTGCAGAGAAAAAACGGCGGAAAATTCTCGAGGAACGACCGTCCGAACCATGCGGCGAGAAAAAATATACGGAGTCGAAATCCGTCCTTTGTACCAAGCACCAATGGCGGGCGCTGGCCAAAGATGCGCTCTTACGGAGCGATCGATCTAGGCACTAATAATTGTCGTTTGCTGGTTGCGAAACCGTCTAAGGACGGCTTTATTGTAACGGATGCTTTTTCGCGTGTTGTCCGATTGGGTGAAGGTCTGGTAGAATCCGGCCGCATCAGTAATCGTGCGATGGATCGCGCTGTTGCTGCACTTTCTATTTGCGCTGATAAATTGCGCCGCCGCAATGTTGCACTTGCGCGTTCCGTTGCAACAGAAGCCTGCCGCAAGGCGAGCAATGGTGACAAGTTTATCGAGCGGGTTAGGCGAGAAACCGGCATTGCACTGAACGTCATTACAGCGGAAGAGGAAGCACGATTGGCCGTCCTTGGCTGTCATATTCTGCTTGAACCAAGCGAGGGGCCGGCGCTGATATTCGATATTGGTGGCGGTTCAACCGAATTGGTGCTGGTTGATACTAGCGGTAATGCACCGGAGATCATCGACTGGCTGAGCGCACCTTGGGGCGTGGTATCGCTGACCGAGAGTGAGCAATATGACAGTGAGGATGCGGATGCCAGGGTAGCCGCCTACGCTTCCATGCGGCAAAGAGTATCGGATAGTTTCGCTGAATTTGCGTCTCGCCTTCCCTATGATGAAAGCTCAGACTACCGGCTGCTGGGAACCAGTGGAACGGTTACAACGCTTGCCAGCTTGCATCTAAAATTGCCTCATTATGACCGCAAAGTAATAGATGGTTTGATCGTACCGACGCAATCGATGCGGGATATTAGCGCGATGCTGGCTTCTTGTGCCGCATCAGAGAGAGCAGAAATTCCGTGCATAGGCAAGGAAAGAGCAGACTTGGTGGTTGGCGGTTGTGCAATACTGGATAGCATATTGGATATTTGGCCTGCAAATCGCGTTGGCGTAGCGGATCGCGGCATAAGGGAAGGCATATTGCGTTCGCTTATGTCTTCAAATGAACAAAGTTCATGAGCCGGGGACGATCAGGCCATAAGGAACGGGTTAGAACCGCAAAGGGTCGGAAGCTTGGCTCCACCAAATGGCTCGAGCGCCAGTTAAACGATCCCTATGTTAAGCGCGCAAAGGCGGACGGTTACCGTTCTCGTGCCGCCTATAAGTTGATCGAGCTAGATGAACGTTTCAAATTTGTGCGCAAGTCGCGGGCTATTATCGATCTGGACATCGCCCCAGGAGGCTGGGCGCAGGTAGTAAGGAAATTTTCGCCGAAAGCAGCTGTTGTCGGTATTGATTTGTTGGCAATTGATCCGATTGAAGGTGTGACGATATTCGAGATAGACTTCATGGACGATGATGCTCCGAGTAAATTGCTCGAAGCTTTAGGTTCCAAGCCAGATCTGGTCTTGTCTGACATGGCTGCCAATACAGTTGGTCATCAGCAAACTGACCATTTGCGGACTATGGCGCTGGTCGAGGCAGGGGCATGGTTTGCTATTGAGAATTTGGAAAAGGGCGGGGCATTCGTAGCAAAAGTTCTGGCCGGCGGGACCGATAATGAGTTACTTGCTTTGCTAAAAAGGCATTTCAAAACTGTGAAGCATGCAAAACCACCGGCCAGCCGAAAAGGGTCTTCGGAATGGTATGTTGTGGCGCAGGGATTTAAGGGAAATCATCCCTCATAAAAATTCAAATTTCCAATTAGGCTAAGGCGAAGAGAAGCACGCCCTTCGCTCTTGAATATTCAAAAGTCTATCGGGTTTTGCGCGCATTTGCGATCATCTCCTTTAGCCCGTCATAACCCACCGCACCAACGGCTGACTCATCGCCTACTACCCAAGCGGGTGTTCCCGTGAATTGTAACTTTCGGGCAATGTCGATATTGTTCTGAATCTCCTGCTGTGCTTCGCTGCTTTCCATGAAACGACGAGCTTCCACCAGATCAATCCCGACCTCCCGCGCGGCGCTCTCGATTGTTGACGGCGTAGGGCGACCGGTTGCAAACATCGTCTTGTGGAAGGTGTAATATTTACCCTGTTTTGCCGCTGCTAATGCCATGAGCGCTGCATCATTGCTGGCTTCGCTCAAGATTGGAAGTTCGCGGAATACAACCTTGATATTCTCGTCTTCTTTCAACACCCGGTCGATATCGGCGGTCGTTTGTTTGCAATAGGGGCAAGCAAAATCAGAATATTCAATGACTGTGACATCGCCATTGGGATTGCCCGCCCAGGCCGCATTGGCAAATGGTGCTTCTATCTCACTGCGGACTTGATTGATAACTTCCGCTTTCTGACGGTTTTGGAGAATTTCTACCGCTTCGGGAATAATCTCCGGATTGTTCAAAATATAGTCCCGAACTATCGCTTCTATGGCTTTTTGTTCTTTGCTATCAATGCCTGCGGCCAGTGCAGCTTCTGATGCCTCACTGCTCGCAGAAACGCTGCCCGTTTGCCAGAACCACACGCCTATCGCTGCCGCCAGAGCCAAACCGCCACCTGCCATTATCAACCACCTATTATTCTGTTTTTCTTCCACGGATTGTTATCCTCTTATCCGGCCATTCCATGAAAGAGGATGGCAGGCTTGTCCAGAGTTGTTCGGTAGAATTCAGAAAGCCTTAACAGTGACTATCGGCGGCGGCAATTTTTACCATTGCGCTCAAATTCAGCCTTGGCGATGAGCGAAATGTCCTGCGCTCTAATCCAGTCAGGTGTATTCTCTTTGATTCCCGCCATGGCGACTTGAGAGCTGCGAATGGCAGTTGGGTAGTTCCTTTGCAACAGCGCGCTTTCTGCGGTGGCGAGTTGTGCTCGCGGTGCGTCGCCCTTTTGCGAATAAACCACACCCAATTGATACCAAGCAAAGGGGTTGAGATTGTCTTTTGTGACAGCTGCTTTCAGTACCTGCGCGGCCTCCGCTAGATGTTGCTCGTCCTCGGTTGCAACTAGTGCATGGCCAAACAGACTGGCAATCAAAGGCTGGTTATTGGTGAGTTTTACCGCTTTTCTTAGCGGTGCCAGAGCTTCTTCCGGCTTGCCTGATTCCAGCAATATCTGACCGTGTAGTTCCAGAAAATAGGGATCATTTGGGTCGGTATTAAGAAGATTTTGTACCTCATAAAGCGCACGATCCGGATATGCACTTTTATGCCAAGCATAGGCTCTGGCATATCTTCCCGGAATGGTTTGATCACTTTCCGGATATTCACGCAGTGCGGTGTTGGGTTCGGCCGTAAAACCCAGCAATTTGGCCTTTACACGCTGGAAACGAGCTTCAATTTTCTTATCGGGCGGCATCTTCCAAGCGGGATCGGCTTCGTATACGTCGCGCAGCAGTGACACACGTTCACCGGAAAGTGGATGGGTTCGACCATAGCTGTCTTCCTGCGGGATACCCAACCGGAATTCGTAATTTTGCAGTTTCTTGAAAAAGTCGATCGAGCCTTTGCCAGTGATGCCTGCTTGAGAAAGGTATCGCGCACCAGCTGCATCTGCCCGCCGTTCCTGTTCCCTGCTAAATGCCAAAAATTTACCCAAAGCCGCCTGTTGCCCTGCGGCCAAGATTCCAGCGCCAGCTTCGCCAGCACCAGCGGCAATGGCTGCTGCACCAAGAATTAGGCTCAAGATAGTAATGCCGGTTGCCGGCTCTAAACCTTCATTGAATCGTATCGCATGGCCGCCCGTAATATGACCGAGCTCGTGCGCCATAACACCGCGCACCTCGTTGGCGCTGTCAGCGGTGGCAATGAGTCCGGAGTAAAAAAACATCCGCTGACCGCCAGCAACAAAGGCATTGATCTGTTTGTCATTAATCAGAATGACCTCAACATCCTTGGCATCCAGTTCGGATACCTCGACCAAAGGCGCCACCATATCGCGGAACAGCAGCTCGGTTTCTGCATCGCGAAGGATAGATTGAGCAGCGACAGGTTGCACCGTGATCGCGGAAATAGCCAGAAATGCGATGAAAAACTGAAATGTGGCGGCAATATCCAATGCGCGGAATGGTCGTAAAAAATGGGGCAGGGCAGCGGTCATGGAAGTCCTTTTACAGATTTCCACAGATTCTTACAGATGCAATCTTAACTGATGATGAAACAAAACCCGCCTGAATGATCTTCAGGCGGGCCATATATTCTATCCAAAGGTGCGTTGCCACCAACCCTTACGATTGCCTTCTTCGCCGCTGCTGGCAGCATCAGATACCGGCTTTTCTTTCGACTTTTCCTCTGGCGCTGATGTTTCAGCTTTTACCTCGTTGGTATCTGCCTTTTTCTTGCGAGGAGCGCGGCGACGTTTCGGTTTTTCTTCAGCAGTAACATCATCAGATTTTTCCGCTTCCGCTTTGCTCGCTTCTTCAGCAGGCTTTTTACGTGACTTGGCGCGTTTCGGCTTTTCTTTGGGCTCTTCGTCTGGCTTTGGTTCGGCCTTTTTGCCACGCCGTGACTTTGGCTTTTCCGCCGCATCATCGTCGCTTTGCTGCTCGTTTTCCAGTTGCTCGACGTTGTCGCCTTTTGCTTCTTGGCGATCACTGCCACGCCCCCGGCGACCACGACGCCTACGCCGTTTGCGCGGCTTGTCATCGTCATCGCGATCTTCCGTTTCAATTAAATCTTCATCGTCATCATCGTCGACGATGGGTTCGAATTTCGGAACGTCTTTAGGTGGTGGGCCAGATGCTTTTACGTCCATCCTTGCGCCTTCTGTTTTCCCATCGGGCATGATTTCAACGCTCACTCCATAGCGGGCTTCGATGTCCGCTATCTCCTGCCGCTTGCTGTTTAGCACATAGATGGTCGCTTCTTGACTAGCAGTTAGCGTGATTGTGCTCGCCTTGCCTTTTGCCGCTTCTTCTTCGATCAAGCGCAATGCCGACAGCGCGGAGGACGAGGCCGTTCGCACCAATCCGGTGCCATCGCAGTGTGGACAGACCTTGGTGGACGCTTCCAAGACACCCGTCCGCAAACGCTGGCGGCTCATTTCCATCAGCCCAAAGCTGGAGATCCGGCCCACTTGAATACGGGCGCGGTCATTTTTTAGCGCTTCGCGCATGGCACGTTCGACTTTGCGCGCGTTGCCGTGGCGGTCCATGTCGATAAAGTCGATTACCACCAGACCAGCCATATCGCGTAGGCGCAATTGCCGGGCAATCTCATTAGCGGCTTCAATATTGGTTTTGACGGCTGTTGCTTCGATACCATGTTCGCGGGTGGAGCGACCGGAATTAATGTCGATTGACACCAAGGCTTCGGTTGGATTGATTACCAGATATCCGCCGGATTTCAATTGTACTTCCGGTGAATACATGGCGGACAGTTGATCTTCCACGCCATAGCGCTGGAAAAGCGAAACCGGATCGGCATAGCTTTTAACCCGCCGCGAATGGCTAGGCATCAGCAATTTCATGAAGTCTTTGGCGGCTTTGTAACCGTCTTCGCCCTCAATCAGTACTTCCTGTATTTCACGGTTGTAGATGTCGCGAATAGCCCGTTTGATCAGATCGCTGTCGCTATGGATCAGCTTGGGCGCTGTGGCTCCCAGTGTGTTTTCCCGAACTTCATCCCAAAGCCGGGCCAAATAGTCGAAGTCGCGTTTAATTTCTGACTTGGTGCGCGACAATCCAGCTGTACGGACGATACAACCCATTGTGTTGGGTAATTTCATGTTGGCGATTATCGATTTCAATCGTTTGCGATCACCTGCATTGCTGATCTTGCGGCTAATGCCCCCACCATGTGAGGTGTTGGGCATCAGTACACAGTAGCGACCGGCCAGACTTAGATATGTAGTAAGGGCAGCGCCCTTATTGCCGCGCTCTTCCTTGACAACCTGGACCAGCACGACCTGACGCCGCTTGATAACATCCTGGATTTTATATCGCCGGCGCAACGCCATTCGTTTCTGGCGGGCCTGATCGCTGGCTTTGGCCATATTCCCTTTGCCGCCGCGACGACGACCACCGCGTCCACGGCCTTTACGGCCTTTGGGTTTTGCGTCTTTTCCTCCGGAAGCTTCTTCCGTCTCTTCCATTTCATTGGATTCGTCGGTTTCATCCTCATCCTCATCGTCACTTTCGGCATCATCTTCAGTCGGCACTTCGCCTTCTGTGACGTCTATTGTGTCGATACTTTCGTCTTTTTCTACTTCAACCAGAGCGGTATCAAGCTCTTCCGTGGCCTCGCTTCGCACCATATCTGCGGGTGCGTCTCCCTCTTCTTCCTCTTTTTCGCGAAGAGCAGCTTCTTCAGCTGCGTGCTCGGCTTCTTCAGCGAGCAGCTTGGCACGGTCTTCCTGCGGGATTTGGTAATAGTCGGGATGGATTTCGCTAAAGGCCAGAAAACCGTGACGATTGCCGCCATAATCTACAAAGGCAGCCTGCAACGACGGTTCGACCCGCGTTACTTTTGCCAGATAGATATTTCCCTTTAACTGTTTATGTTCTGCCGATTCAAAATCGAACTCTTCAATTTTGTTCCCTTTTACGACCGCCACCCGGGTTTCTTCCTGGTGGCGCGCGTCGATTAACATGCGCGTGGACATTCAATTTACTCCTTGCATGGCTCGCCCGATCAAAACTCGACGGAGGCATGCGATGTAGATGGGGCAATACCTTGATGCGTGCGTTCCTTTTGTAGGAGGCAGGCGGCATCGCCCGGTTAAATTCAAAATTGTTTGAAAAAAATGTGTCTGCGCTATGGTCATGGCCCGGGCCGTTAGCCGGGGTCTTTTCCGCGAAAAACGCAGCCCGTGTGGGCAACGCTTTCAGTTCGGAATTTTCATGTCTCATATCGCATCAACCTAGTGCAAGCCAAATAGATATCCGGCATGTTATGCGTTATTTAAAAAGCATGTTTCAAATAACGATTGTTTAGCTAGCACTGCAATCCAAGATCGGCAACACAAACTATTGCTCAATTTTGACACAATGCGGATCACGGTTTTAACTGCCGGATCATACTGAATTTGCCGTTAACCTTGTCATTTTACGCACGCTTACGATTATATCGTTAATGCCTTTTTCACCGAGTTAATCGGCAGTTTTTCGGCGGGAACAGTGTTAGATGAAAATTGACTTTACCAACAAGGTAGCTGCACGGCATAAGCGGTTTATGACCATTGCAGCGCTAATAGCTTCTTCAATCATGGCATTAAGCCCCGCCAGAGTTATAACCGGATCTGGTGTCTGAAAGAATTTGAAGTATGCGGCGTGCCTTGCTGAAATCGTTTTTGTCTGGAAATCGAAAGTAGCAAGAGGAGCCCGCCACACATGGCAAAAGATACTGTGATTGATCCGGGTAGACCGGAGGGAATTGAACCACTGACAGAACTACTCAGACCGGGTGCGAAGCAGTTAATCGCCGAAGCGGTCCAGGCAGAGCCGGATGAGTTGATGACAAAGTTTGATGGTCAAAAAACGGCTGACGGACGACAGCGCGTTGTCCGCAGTGGCCATCATCGCGAACGAGAGGTGATTACAGGGGTTGGCAAGGTCAGCGTCGAGGTGCCGAAGATCCGTAGCCGTGAAGGTACGCCGGAATGTTTTCAATCTCTGGTTGTACCGCCCTGCATCCGGCGAACGGCGACGCTGGACGCGGCGAACCCCTGGCTTTATTTGAAGGGTGTTTCGAGTGGCCAGATGCAGAGCGCACCGGAAGCTATTGCCGGCCCCGAGGCTAAAGGGCTGCCGGCCAATGTCGCGGGGCGTTTGAAGCGGCAATGGGAAGCTGAATACAAGCAATGGTGTACTCGAGCGGTGTCTGATGAATGGGTCCGTATCCGGGCTGATGGCATCTACAGTGGTCTCAGAGGCGACGATGGCCGATTGTGCTGCCTGGTTATCATCGGCGTGAACAGCCGGGGTCACAAGCACTTCCTGGCAATCGAAGATGGTGTCAGGCAGTCAAAACAGAGCTGGCGTGAGGTGTTGCTGTCTCTGAAACAACGGGGTCTGGACCAACCCCCGAAGTTGGCAATTGGAGACGGCGCCCCGGGCTTCCGGGCCGCAGTGGAGGAAGTGTATCCGGAGACGGGCGTTCAACGTTGCTGGATGCACAAGACCGGCAATGTGCTGAACTATCTGCCGAAGTCTGTCCAGGAGAAAGCGAAGCAGGGTCTGCATGATATCCGGATGGCAGAAGATCGAGCTGATGCAGCAAAGGCGTTCGATAATTTTGAGGAACGTTTCGGTGCAAAGTACCCCGAGGCGGTGGAATGCTTATCGAAAGACCGTGACGCGTTGCTGGCATTTCATGACTTTCCAGCGGAACACTGGACCCGTATCAGGACAACCAATGTCATTGAGTCGAGTTTTGCGACGTTCCGGCATGGAACACGCCAAGCCAAAGGTTGTGTCACGCGCAATACGATGTTGACGATGGTCTGCAAGATGGGATTATGCGCAGAAGATTCCTGGCGCAAATTGAGAGGCTTCAGACACCTGGCGAAGGTGATTGAAGGCGTGAAGTCTAAAGATGGAAGCGAGGTGAACGAGGACGACATCCCAGCCGCATGACTAACTTGCCAGACACTACTTTTGACAATAACTCCGAACACCGTAGCAGAACTGGCAAATGCCGTCCCGATTGAACCTTGTGCGACTCGTTTCTTAAGCATATCCTATTCATATAACATCCCCTCACTTGGCGGAAAGGGATAAATGCCAACTCGATTCAGGGTCCATCGACCGTCCATACACCGCCTGTGCGACCAGTGGAACAACCGTGCGTCTATATACTCGCGAGCAAAGCCCATGGAACGCTGTACATCGGCGTGACGTCGAATCTGTTTCAGCGGCTTTATCAGCACCGAAACAATCTGATTCCCGGACATACGTCGAAATGTGCGGTCTATCGCCTGGTTCGATTTGAGATGTTTGATGATATGACGAATGCAATTGCGCGGGAAAAGCAATTGAAGAACTGGCATCGTCCGTGGAAGATCAACCTGATTGAATCGGAGAATCCGCAATGGGTTGATCTGGCGGTCAATCTGGGATTGCAGCCTGTCAGAAGCTGATCGAACCCAACCACCGTCATGCTGAACTCGTTTCAGCATCCACCGCGCCCCAATCACAGCATGCGACAACGGAGAAATAGACCCTGAAACAAGTTCAGGGTGACGAAGCTTGTGTTTGAGGGACTGGAGGCGGTCTTCGTTCATTTGATGCCGAACCCCGCAATCCCAACGCCAACAACAAAACAAATCAACGCGGCAAGTTGAAAATAGTCGACAGCAATGGACATTTTGTAGAGCAAAGTAAGAGGGTTTGCTTTTCCGACGAAATCTGGAATGTCGTTTTCGTCTCTTGGAAACTTTTCACTTTGATGAACGATTGATCGAAGCCTTCCAGCCGTTTTCGATAAAAGTGAATTCACCAACATCACATATGAAATGCAGGCTATTATTCCGAGAACAAACCACACGGTACTATAAAATTGTGATCTACTATCAATAGCTTCATTGCCAAAAACTTGCGTGATCGCAATGCCATTGATTGAAAGGCAGGCAGCCACAATCCATTTATGTAAAGAGTCGATACGGTCATCGATATTTTCGATTTCTTTCTGATATCGGCCAATCATGGACTTTGCCAAATCCTGCAGTTTCTCGATATCTTTGCTCACTTCGCCGCCTTCTTCAGCGCCAGCCTGACCAACGCATCGAGCGTCGCACCATCCCCCACTTCCGCATCCGCCGCCGCCACCGCTGCACTCGCTTCGGCCGGTTTGAAGCCCAGATTGAGCATTGCGCTCACCGCATCGGCACTGTTTGACGAAGGCGCGTGAACTGCGCCGCCGCCAGCAACCGGATCACCGGCAATCGCGCCGACCTTGTCCTTCAACTCGTTGACGATCCGGAGCGCCAGTTTCGGCCCCACGCCATTGGCGCGGCTGACCATCGCCTTGTCGCCGGTTGCCACAGCGGTGTTGAGTTCACCCGGTTCGAGCGCGGAGAGGATCGCGAGGGCGACCTTACCGCCGACGCCCTGCACAGAGATTAACAGTCTAAACCAGTCGCGTTCGCTGGCCGAAGCAAAGCCCATCAGGCGCATGTCGTTTTCCGACACCTGCATTTCTGTATAGATGGTAGCGCCGTCACCCTGACCACCGATCATGCCCAGCGTCCGCGATGATGCATGGACCAGGTAGCCGACGCCTTGCACATTCATCACCAGATGGTCGCTGCCGATTTCGTCAAGCGTGCCGGTTAGTTTTGCGATCATGTTCTATATTTCGTCATGCTGAACTTGATTCAGCATTCAGAGCGGCAAGATGCAAGCTTTTCATGTTCTCGCTCTGGATCCCGGATCAAGTCCGGGATGACAATTGAGTTGTTTATCCCTTCCGATGATGCGCATGGGTGATCGCCACGGCCAGCGCATCCGCTGCATCCGCACCTGCCAGTTTCACGCCCGGCAGCAAGATCTTGATCATCGCCTGCACCTGATCCTTATCCGCCTTGCCCACGCCGACCACGGATTTTTTAACCGCCCGCGCAGTATATTCGCCAACTTCCAGACCGCTCCGCGATGCGCCCAGCAGAACAACCCCACGCGCCTGCCCCAGTTTTAATGTGCTCTGCGGATTGCTGTTTACAAACACTTCCTCGACCGCGCAGGCATCAGGTTTGTGCTCAAGCAACAGGTCGGTGAGTTCGAGGTCGAGTTTCAGGAGGCGCGACGCCAGCGCCATTTTTGGATCGGTTTTGATCTGGCCACTGGCGATATGGGACAGGCGATTGCCCTCCGCGCTGATTACACCCCAGCCGGTAGTGCCAAGACCCGGATCAAGGCCGAGAATGATCAATTCTCCCCTCCCGCTTGCGGGAGGGGTCGGGGGTGGGAAGTCTTGCGGGATGTCATTCTATTTCTATGCCCACCCCTAGCCCCTCCCGCAAGCGGGAGGGGGATATTCATTCTGCCGCCAATTTTTCCATGATTTCGTCCGACGCAGTATAATTACCCCAGACGGTCTGGACATCATCATCCTCTTCGAGCGCGTCGATCAGTGCAAGTATGGAAGTCGCCTGCGCTTCATCGACTTCAACTTCGACAGTCGGACGCCAGGCGAGCTTCACATTTTCCGCTTCGCCCAACGATTTTTCCAGCGCGTCGGAAACCTCATGCAAATCTTCCATCGCGGTCCAGATTTCGTGGCCGTCTTCGGTGGATGCAATATCCTCGGCTCCCGCTTCCATCGCCGCTTCCAGAACCGTACCTTCGTCGCCAGCGGTCGCGGGATACTGTATGTAACCAACCCGGTCAAAGCCATGCGACACCGAACCGCTTTCGCCAATATTGCCGCCGTTACGCGAGATAATCGTTCGCACATTGGTAAACGTGCGGTTGGTATTGTCGGTCAAAGTCTCGATAATCAGCGAGACACCACCCGGACCAAAACCTTCGTAACGCACTTCGTTATAGTCAGCGCCTTCGTTGGCCGATGCCTTGTCAATCGCACGTTGGATGCCATCCTTTGGCATAGACACAGCCTTGGCGTTGTTTATGGCCAGTCGGAGGCGCGGGTTCATATCCGGGTCCGGCATGCCCGATTTCGCCGCCATGGTAATCTCGCGCGAAAGCTTGGAAAATTGCGCCGAACGCTTCTTGTCCTGCGCGCCCTTGCGATGCTTGATGTTGTTGAATTTACTATGGCCTGCCATATGAACGATCCATTGTTAGATTAACATATTTTGAGGCTCTTTGCCGTATGTTGCCCAATATCTCAACCGCCAACTGGGCCATAGGATAGAGCACGAAAGCACAGAATGAACCGATTGAAACAGACGGCAAGCGAGCTGGTCGCCTACTTGAATGCACCCACGCTGCAAATGGAGCCACTAGACGGGCCGAAATTCACTGCTGTGGCGTGGTTGTTCCTGCTCAATTTTTTGATTGTAGCAGCGATAGCCGCTGTCTTGTTCCCGGCACTGCTGGTGCTCGAAATCGAAATGCCGGGCAGCATGTCTGAGCTGTTCCAGCGTCCCGTCTGGCAAGTGCTTGCCATAGTAGTGATTGTCGGACCGATAATGGAGGAACTGATCTTCCGCGGCTGGATCAGCGGCAATCCCAGACTGCTGGTGCTGTCTGGCGCAATCATCGCCTGGATTGGAGGATCCTATGCGCTGACGGAATCCGGTTTTTCGGCAGATGCTTCATGGCCTATCATCGCCCTAATAGTCGTGATCGCCGCCGCATCAATATTTGGCCTGATCCGCGTGTGGAAAAAGGATGTGCCAGGATGGTATGTCGGAATTTTCCCGATAATATTCTGGTTACAGGCGCTGCTTTTCGGCTTCATCCACGTGTTCAACTATGCGGGCGAAAACCCGCTAGCCTTGCTACCCTTCGTGCTCCCGCAACTCATCGGCGGCCTGATCTGGGGCTATGCGCGCATCCGCTATGGCTGGTGGAGCAATATCGCAATGCACATGGCCTATAACCTGATCGCAACGAGCGGGTTGCTTTTCATGCTAGTTACCGGTGGTGAACTGGTCAGTTCATAAAATGCATTGCATCCATTCCACGTCACGCCATGCACCCATTTTCCAACCAACTTCGCGGTAAACACCAATAGAGGTAAATCCCCGAGACTGATGGAGCGCAAGGCTGGCCTCGTTTGGCAAAGCAATACCGGCAAAGGCAGCGTGAAATTCTTGTTCTTTCAAAATCGGCAGCAACGATTCGTAAAGCGTGCTTCCAATGCCTTTACCTCCGAGATCGGCATCGACATATACAGCTACATCGCAACTTTTTTGATAGGCTTCACGCGAGCGATGGGGCGAGCCATAGGCATAGCCCGCGACATTGCCATCGACTTTCGCAATCAGCCAAGCATGTGATGCTAGCGCCAGTTCGATTCGGCGAGACATCTCCGCTGCGTCAGGCGGCGTGGTTTCAAAACTGATCCAGCTATCCGTTACAAATGGTGCATATATTTCAGCACATCGACCGGCATCTTTTGACGTTGCCGGTCGGACTTCCATCAGGCCAGACCAAGCGCCGATTTATAAGTATCCAGAATCGCTTCCATTTCCTGCCGGTCATGGGTTTCCATTTTACGCAAGCGAACGATCTGCCGCATGATCTTGGGGTCATAACCCTGCGATTTCGCCTCAGCATAAACATCGCGTATATCATCGGCGATGCCCTTTTTTTCTTCTTCCAGTCGCTCTACCCGTTCGATAAACAGACGCAACTGGTCTGCGGCAACATTGCCTTCGCTCATTCTAAATTCCCTTGAAATGTCAGTTTGGATTCGCCCGCCCGCTCATAAAAGCATCAGGCATTTTTGGCGACCGATTCTTTCATTTTTCTGAGCTGTTCCTCACTCGCCTCGCCCTGATATTTTGCTTTCCATTCGGCCATTGGCATGCCGTGGATTGCTTTGCGTGCTTCATCTTTTGTCATATCGCCACCCGCTCCATTGGTTGCGTCCATCACCCAGTCTGCGAGACAATTGCGGCAAAAGCCGGAAAGGCCCATAAGGTCGATATTTTCTGCATCATGGCGATGCTGCAAGTGACTCACCAGCCGACGAAAGGCCGCCGCAGCCGCTGCATCTGTAATTTTTTTTGCCATATTCTCCACTCTCATTGCTTTTTGTTTTTTTCCTGTCATGAAATGGGGTTAGAGCGCGCAAAGTAAAGCGTGCAACAACAGGAATCTGCTCATGGCATCGCACAAACAATCCCGTGACCGCAAGGTGAAGGTGTTGGCAACCTTACCACCCTTCAATTTATCCAAACCTGCCAGAGTTTGGGGATTTTTGCGTAACCGGCGATGGCTCTTCTGATGGCGCGCAGACCTGCTTTGAAGAGTGAACACAGGGATCGTCGGGCTTTTCGGATCCCCTTTTTTCGCCGCGTTGCGCGACGTGGTATTCTTCGTTTGCTCCGGTAGAAACAGCCCAGTACATGGCGATTGCCAGAACCAGGATGAGGCGCGCCAGTCGATCTGGTCTTCTGATCTGACTTTGGGTGATGCCGAAGCCTCGGGTTTTGAAGTCGGAGAACATGGCCTCAATACTCCATCGCATGCCGTAATCGAGTATCTTGTACTCGGATGGGGTCACGCTCATTGCGATGATCCACGGCTCTTTGTGTCCGTCTTCGTGGAGCACACCGATGTTGGTGAGGACGCCTGTTTCATTAAGCTCTGCCTTTACAATGCCTTCGGGCATCAATTCTGCGATCTCACGGGTTACCACCTCACCTCCCTGATGCTGCAGGGTAAGGTTGCTTTTCAAGCGGAGCCGATAGTCCCAGCCCGCCTTCTGGCACCATTCGATCAAGCGGGCGGTCCCATAGAACCGGTCTCCGGCCAGCAATACGCGCGCGTTTTCTGGAAGCCAGGGCCGCACAGCTCCCAGAAGCTCGTGTTGCACGTGCCATCCAATCGGCCCCTTGGTCTGGCGCACACGCCAGGCGACCGGAAGGGCTCGATCCCTCATCCGCACCGACAGCATCAAGACCTCGTGACCCTCGTTGAGCTTGCTTTGATCAAGGGCCAGTACAGTCGTTTCTCCGGCCTCAATCTGGCGGCGGAAAATCTCCCCTACATAGGCCTGCATGACCTCGTCAGTATCGATATGGGAATTGCCCAAAAGGCGCGAAATGTACTGATACCGGTGGTCCACCGACCCAATCTCACGCGGCAAAGCTGCTGCATTTTCCATCAGATTGACACTCCGCGTGTTCAAAACCACGCTTGCCAGCACCGACAGGCCCTCCCGCCGAGACTTGTGATACCCGGGAAGACGATCCCGAAAATCAGCCTCTATCCTCGAATAAAGCTCTGAAAAATAATCACTTCCCGCCAAAACAACCTCCAATATCAATAGTGGAGACTCCTTGAATCACACAGATCAGCGAGATGTCAAATCAGACGTGGAATTTTGAAGGGTGGTAAGGTTGGCAACGCTTGGTCCAGCCAGCGGAGAGCCGGATATGATCGAAAATATGTTCCGCGCCGGTGTGGATGCCTTCCGCATGAATATGAGCCACGGCGAACATAAAGCCCATGCCGCCAACGTGAAATCGATCCGTGCGCTGGAGAAAAAAGCGAAGCGCCCAATTTCAATCATGGCCGACTTGCAGGGTCCCAAGCTTCGCATCGGTACTTTTGCTAAGGGACCTGTTACCCTGAAAACCGGTGCCAAATTTATCTTGGATAATCTGCGGCAAAAAGGCGATGTGAAACGCGTTCAGCTTCCGCACAAGGAAATCCTGGAAACGCTAAAACCGGACCAGATCCTGCTGCTCGATGATGGGAAAATTCGGCTCAAGGTGCTCGAAGGCGATGGTAAATCAATTACGACGGAAGTGCTAACCGGCGGAGGGCTCTCTGATCGCAAAGGCGTGAATGTACCGGATGTAGTGCTTCCGCTTAGCGTACTCACTGACAAGGACCGGAAGGATTTGACTTTCGCTTTGGAGCAGGATGTCGATTGGATTGCCCTCAGCTTTGTGCAACGTCCAGAAGATGTTGCGGAAGCGCGTCGGCTGATTAACGGCAAAGCAGCATTGCTTGCAAAAATAGAAAAACCTGTAGCGATTGAACGGCTCGATGAGATTCTCGAGCTTTCCGACGCGGTAATGGTAGCGCGCGGTGATTTGGGTGTGGAACTGCGTCCAGAACACGTCCCTCCACTGCAAAAGGAAATTGTTTCCAAGGCTCGCAAACTGGGCCGACCAGTAGTTGTGGCGACGCAGATGCTCGAATCAATGATCAAGTCTCCAACACCGACCCGAGCGGAAGTATCGGATGTCGCAACCGCCATATATGACGGTGCCGATGCGATCATGCTCTCTGCTGAATCAGCAATTGGCGACTGGCCGGTGGAATCGGCACAAATGATGGATCGGATTGCCGAACGTGTGGAAAATGATCCCTCCTACGCACGGCGCGTGCATTTTACGGAAACGCTGCCGGATGAGACCACCGCAGATGCTCTGGCTGCAGCCAGCTATAATATTGCGCGAACCATCGAAACATCAGCAATCGTGTGCTTTACCAACAGCGGATCAACGGCACGCCGAATGGCACGCGAAAGGCCCTCGGTACCGCTGTTGGTGTTAACTCCCAACAGAAAGACAGCGCGCCGGGTTGGGTTGCTTTGGGGCGCCCATGCCGTGGTCACACGTGATGTTTCCAATTTCGAAGAAATGATCGAGAAAGCCAAGCGCATGGCCATGCGACACAAATTGGCTGAGGCGGGGTCACGATTGATCGTTTGTGCCGGAGTGCCATTTGGTACCCCAGGGTCGACCAATTTGCTGCATGTTGTGCGCATGACCGGAAACGAACTAAAGCGCAGCTAGAGGAGTTTCAACGACCGCAGCTCACTCTTCAGAGTGGCAGCATTTTTAAACAGATGCCCCCGGATCCCGACTTGTTCACTGCCCCTGATATTTTCTTCGCGATCATCAATGAAAAGGCATTGTTCAGCGTTTCTTTCAAATCTTTGCAGTGCCAACTCGTAAATCACCCGATCCGGCTTCACTAATTTCTCATCACCTGACACGACAATGTCTTCAAAATGATCAAATATCGGAGCGGTTGGCCGAAAATCCGCCCAGAATTCCGCACCAAAATTTGTGATACCGAAAATTCCCGCGCCGTTCTCAGCGAGTTTTTCAACTATCGCCAGCGAACCTTCGACAGGCCCTGGAATAGTTTCGACAAATCGCGTGGCATATGCGCGGATAAGATTTTCATATTTGGGGAACTGTTTGATCCGCTCCGGAATCATCTCGTTCAGCGGTCGTCCCGCATCATGCTGGAAATGCCATTCGGGCGTCACGACATTGTTCAGGAACCAATCCAGTTCCTGCTGATCGTCAATCAGTTTTTCAAAGAGGCACCGCAAATCCCATCGATAGAGCACATTGCCTACATCGAATATTACGGTGTCAATATTGTTGATGGCAGATCTTCCTACCAAATAAGGCGCTTAGCCCTGACGTGCTTTGAACCGGCGATTCGTTTTGTTGATCACATAAGTGCGGCCACGACGACGAATGACGCGGCAATCACGGTGACGGTTCTTAAGCGACTTCAAAGAGTTGCGGACTTTCATTTTCTTGCGCGCCTTAATCTAAAATATATTGAAAACGGCCCATAGCCGTATGCAGACGGTGCAGTTAGGGTCGATTTTTGCCAAAGTCAAGCATCGTAACTCGCTATTCTCCGCGAATTTCACTCAATTTTCGCTCCCAGGCCAGCGCATGACTGACAATTTCGTCTAAATCCGCATGTTTGGGCTGCCAGGGAAAGCGATCCATGATCGCAGCATTGTCAGAAATCAGCGAATCGGGGTCGCCTGCCCTGCGCCCTTCCATGATGCGGTTGATTTTCAGGTTGGTGACACGATCCACCGAATCGAGAACCTCGAGAACGGAGAACCCACGCCCATAGCCGCAATTGAGCAGGTGATTCTGGCTGGGGTCGGCGATCAGGGCCTCCAGCGCCAGAACATGGGCGGCCGCAAGATCAGAAACATGAATATAATCGCGCACCCCGGTGCCATCGGGCGTATCATAATCAGTGCCGAATACGGCCACACTTTCCCGTTTGCCGAGCGCCGCCTCTACTGCGACTTTAATCAAATGCGTCGCGCCAGCTGTAGACTGCCCGGTCCGTGCCTTTGGATCAGCACCGGCAACGTTAAAATAACGTAAGGCACAGAAGTTTAACTCATACGCAGCCGACACATCGCGTAGCATATGCTCGGTCATTAGTTTCGACATTCCGTAAGGATTGATCGGAACCTGCGGTGTTTCCTCGCGAACGGGGCTTTCCTCTGGGATCCCATAAGTAGCAGCGGTCGAAGAGAAAATGAAATGCCGCACACCGCCTTTGACGGCTGATTCAATCAAGCTGCGGCTCTTGGCGCTGTTATTGTGATAATATTTAAGAGGGTTCTCAACAGATTCCGGAACAATGATCGAGCCCGCAAAATGCATGATCGCGCCGACATTCTGCTCATCGATGATCTTTGCGACAAGTAGGCTATCTTCGATATCACCCTCATAAAAGGCCACTGCGTCTGGGATGGCCCAGCGGAAACCAGTGGTTAGATTGTCAATCACTGCAACATCATCCCAGCCACAGTCGAGCAACGCCATCTCTGCGCGGCGTACTTCCGGTGTGGTTAGGCTAGCGCCGGAGGTCACTTTTGCGAGAATATCCTGCGGGTATTCTGTTTGGAAATAGTCGCGGATTTTATCGCGGAACGGGATGAGAGTGGGGTCTTGATCTAGGTTCATTTGATTGTTCTACGCGAGATGCGACTTGAAGCAAATGATTAGAAATGTCGGTTATCAATATCGCAATCGCTTTTTGGCGAAAGCACGGCCCGATCCTGACTTCAGATATTTCTCGAATTTCAAAGCTGCGTCTTCATTCTCAAAATAATGATATGACACAATCCGCCACGGCTTATATTTTGTGGTGTGCCTGGATTTCCCAGAATTATGATCTTTTAGTCGATTTTGTACATCGTCTGTCAAACCTGAATAATATTGATCAGGATGGATTATGCTCTGGATTATGTACACATAGTGCAAGGTAATCGTCCTCCTGCGCCAAGGCTTCGGCGGACAGCTTTCACTGGAGCTCATTGCTAGCCTGTCAGCCCGCCTTCGCCAAGGCTTCGGCGCGCAGCCTTGCCGCTATATCGCGTTCCGGCTGGCCTGCCAGCCGAAGCCGCGAAGCGGCGAAGGCTGGTGGAGCCTAGGAGGATCGAACTCCTGACCTCTTCGCTGCCAGCGAAGCGCTCTCCCAGCTGAGCTAAGGCCCCATATGCGGCGCGTTTAATGCAAATGCGCCGCCTTATGCAATATCAAATCATGTATCTTCCGGCTCGTCGTCGCCTTTACCTTTGCTGACGCCCAGATCATCGCCGCCGCCCAAGTCAACTTCCTGGTCAGCTGATGGCTCTACGTCATCGATGTTGACGTCCAAATCGTCATCATCAACCGTGTCTTTTTCTTTCTTGGCGTCTTTCTTCTCCGCCTCAAACAGCATCGGTTGCTTGGATTTCAGCACAGCCTCTGGCGTCCAGCTTTCCCCGCATTCGATGCAGGTAGCCGGGTCTTCCTTGCCTAGATCGTAAAAGCGCGTTCCACATTTCGGGCATGTGCGTTTTGTGCCCCATTCCGGTTTAACCATGGCTGGTATCCAAATCCTGTCTAAATCAAGTCGTTGATAGATAAATCTGCTGCGCGGTGTTTCAAGATGAACCCGATTCTTCCGCGAAATCCGGCGCGCCTTGCCATAGCTTGACGGCGCTGTCAAAAGCCCATTCCATATCCCGCACGAATCAAGTGCATTTCTGGACGGACAAAGCCGCTTCGATGAACAATATCAAACCAAAACCAGCGCATTTTTCGCCCAGCGGGCCGCTGAAAGGGGCCGTTTCTGTCCCAGGTGACAAATCCATATCGCACCGCGCGCTAATGTTTTCCGCGTTAGCAATCGGGAAAGGCGAAATTACCGGATTACTCGAAGGCGAAGATGTGCTCGCAACGGCTGAAGCTTTGCGCGCGATGGGCGCGACAATCGAAAAATCGGGCGACGTCTGGACCGTGCACGGCGTCGGCGTTGGGGGACTGATGCAGCCTGAGACTGCCATAGATATTGGCAACAGCGGAACCTCTGCGCGCCTTTTGATAGGACTGGTTGCCTCTCACGCTATCAGCGTCACCTTCACCGGCGATACCAGCCTCTCCAAACGCCCGATGGGCCGGGTGATCGAACCGATCTCTCTGATGGGCGCGGAGTTTACGGCCCGTGAAACCCATGATGGCAAGCAATGTCTGCCGCTAACGGTGCGCGGCCTTTGTCCGGCCGTGCCCATGGAATATCGCCTTCCAGTCGCTTCGGCACAGGTGAAGTCCGCGATATTGTTGGCTGGCCTGAATACGCCGGGAGTAACCACGGTAATCGAACCGGTTCGGACACGAGATCATAGTGAGACTATGCTCAGAGGCTTTGGAGCGGATATTTCTGTTGAAGCAGATGCCGAGGATAACAGGATAATCTCGCTGACCGGTGAAACTGATCTGAAACCTCAAGTTATAAAGGTACCGGGAGATCCTTCATCGGCAGCGTTCCTAGTCGTAGCGGCGCTACTAGTTCCGGAATCCGATATCACCATCGAAAATGTTGGAATAAATCAAACACGCGCAGGCCTGTTCGAAATACTCCAGCAGATGTGTGGTGATATCACCTTTAACAATGAGCGGATTGTTGGAGGCGAGCCAGTGGCTGACCTGCGCGTGAAACATAGTGCGTTAACCGGCGTAGAAGTTCCTGCAAAAATAGCACCCAGCATGATCGATGAATTTCCGATCCTGTTCATCGCTGCGGCACTTGCTGACGGACAGACAACCACCAACGGCTTGCATGAACTACGTGTAAAAGAGTCAGATCGACTTTCGCAAATGGCTCAAGGCTTGAAATTGATCGGAGCGAATGTGGTCGAGAAAGATGATGGCCTGATCATTGATGGCAGTGGCGGAAAACCGCTTAGCGGCGGCAACAATCAAGCTATAGAAACAGCGCTAGATCACCGCATCGCGATGAGCTTTGCCATCGCCGGTCTAACAAGCAAATCTGGTGTGACGATTGACGACATGCAACCAGTCGAAACCAGCTTTCCCGGCTTTGAAACCTTGATCAGGGAAATAGCGAAATGAGGATGCTTCCAGCTCTATTGGCCATTGCAGCGTTGTTGGCGTCTGCCGGAGGGTTGGCTTCCCAATCGATACCGATCGAAGATTTAAACAAGATCAAGAAGATGCGGGATGCCAGCGAATATATGGCAAAACGTCATATCCATTATGATCGTGTAGATCTGAGTTTCTCGAAGCTGGCCATCAACAGTGAGTTACCTGATGTAAGAGACAAACTGACCGAACTCTCTTGCGACGAGTATGATGATGGATGCGAAGCAAAGGATGCGGAAGGAAATGGCCTATATTTCTGGGGCGCCTATTATGAAAAAGATGGCAAACAAAAAATCGACCATATCCTCACGATCAAAACAGTAGACGCCTCCGAATTTGAAGGACGCCCAATTGGCGCCTTGGGGATCGGAACTGCGCGCAAAAAGGCGAACGTGATCAGCAATGTGAAAAAGTTTCTTCCCGGGTTGAAGATAGACTGCGATCGCAGACCCTCGAGAAATGTTGGGCCGGTTGAATGCGGCGGAACTGTTGATCCGGGCTGGTTTCAAATTGGTTTTGATGAGCAAGGCAATTTGCTAAAAGTCCGTTTTGATGGCTATCATTTCACATGATTATCGCTGTTGACGGTCCCACCGCTTCGGGCAAATGCACCATTTCCAAGAGACTTGCTGCGCATTTTAATCTGCCGATGTTGGATACCGGATTGCTGTACCGTGCCGTCGGCCTGACTGTTAAACAGAAAGCCGGCGATCCCGATGTTGAGGCCGATGCGCTCAGCGGATGTGACTTCGCCGATCAACTGCTCAATGATCCAGCGCTGCGCAGCGAGGGCATTGGCAGCTATGCCAGCAAAGTATCGGTCCATCCGGCAGTTCGCAAAGCGCTGGACAAACGCCAGCGAGATTTCGCAAACCAACCTGGTGGGGCCGTTCTGGATGGACGAGATATAGGTACAGTTATCGCCCCCGAAGCCGATGTAAAACTTTTTGTCACAGCCTCTGCAGAGGCGCGCGCAGTTCGCCGTTTTGAAGAAATGAAATCCCGCGGCGAGCAAGTCAATTTTGACGATATTCTCGCCGGCATTCTCCGCCGCGATGAACGGGATCAAAATCGGGCCACAGCACCGCTGAAACCCGCCGAAGATGCGGACTTGCTAGATACAACGGAACTCACTATAGACGCTGCCGTTCAGCAGGCGATTGCCTTGGTGGATGCGAAGTTAAGCCGCCGGCGCGACAAAGATCCGGCATAGCAAACAAGAGATGCGCTAGACGGAGCGGTTTATGACCGCCCCGGCTATGGCGTAGCTTTTGCTAATTGTGTTTGCAGCGCATTTCCCAGTTTTCGGCAGTTTTCTGGTGAATACGGCGGTCACATGCGGTGGCCATTGTAATTTTGGTCCAAGACCAGCGGAACCAACCGCTTGGCCCGAAAAATAGAATATCAAGGATTAAAGCATATGGCCTCAGAGGCATTTCCAAGCCGCGACGATTTCGCGGCAATGTTAAACGAATCATTAGGTGGCGAAGACCAGGGCTTTGAAGGTCGGGTCGTAAAAGGCACCGTAACTGGCATCGAAAACGACATGGCTGTCATCGATGTGGGATTGAAATCAGAAGGCCGTGTGGCATTGCGCGAGTTCGCATCGCCCGGTCAGAAAGCCGAAATCAATGTAGGAGACGAAGTCGAAGTCTATGTCGACCGCATCGAGAACGTAAACGGCGAAGCCATGCTGTCCCGCGACCGCGCCCGCCGCGAAGCCAGCTGGGACAAGCTTGAAAAAGAACATGACGAAGGCAATCGTGTTGATGGCGTAATCTTCGGCCGGGTCAAAGGCGGCTTCACGGTTGACCTTGACGGCGCCGTAGCCTTCCTGCCGGGCAGTCAGGTAGATGTACGTCCTGTACGCGACATGACACCGCTGATGGATATTTCGCAGCCATTCCAGATCCTGAAAATGGATCGCAAGCGCGGCAACATTGTTGTCTCGCGCCGCGCCATCCTCGAGGAAACCCGCGCTGAACAGCGTTCAGGCCTCATCGAGAGCCTTGCAGAAGGTCAGGTTACCGAAGGTGTCGTCAAAAATATCACTGACTATGGTGCCTTCATTGATCTTGGCGGAATTGATGGCCTGCTCCATGTCACTGATCTCAGCTACAAACGCGTCAATCATCCAAACGAGATGATCGAAATCGGCCAGACGCTGAAAGTCCAGATCATCAAGATCAACAAAGACACACAGCGAATCTCGCTTGGTATGAAACAGCTGGAAAGCGACCCCTGGGATGCAGCATCCGAGAAATATGCCGTTGACACGAAACTTTCTGGATCAGTAACCAACATTACCGAATATGGTGCATTTGTTGAGCTGGAACCGGGTATTGAAGGCCTTGTCCACGTTTCAGAAATGAGCTGGACCAAGAAAAACGTCCATCCGGGCAAAATCGTATCAACCTCTCAGGAAGTTGATGTCATCGTTCTGGAAGTCGACACCGAAAAACGCCGCATCTCGCTTGGCCTCAAACAGGCACAATCCAACCCATGGACCGACTTTGCTGACAAGCACCCAGTCGGCGCTACGGTCGAAGGTGAAGTAAAAAATGCAACCGAATTCGGTCTATTCATCGGCCTTGAAGGTGACGTCGACGGCATGGTTCACATGTCAGACATCGCATGGGGCATTTCGGGCGAAGACGCTTTGAATCTGCACCACAAAGGCGAAGAAGTGAAAGCGGTTGTTCTCGATATTGATGTTGAGAAAGAGCGTATCTCGCTTGGTATGAAACAGCTTGAGAAGGGCGCTCCTGCAATGGGCGGTGCCGACACGGGCGGTATCAAGAAAGGCAGTGTTGAAACCGTTACCGTTCTTGAAGTCCGCGACGGTGGTCTAGAGGTGCAAATTGGTGATGATGGTGCAACCGGCTTCATCAAACGTAGTGACCTTGGCCGTGACCGTGACGAACAACGTCCGGATCGCTTCCAGGTTGGGCAGAAGGTCGATGCGATGGTCACAGGATTTGATCGCAGCAAGAAGCCGAACTTTTCGATCAAGGCGCATCAGCTCGCTGAAGAAAAGCAAGCCGTCGAACAATTTGGTTCCACCGATTCGGGTGCCAGCCTCGGAGATATTCTTGGCGAAGCGCTCAAGAAAAAGGACGACTAATCCGTCCCGGTTAAGATAGGATTTTAACGAAAAGCCCGCCGCCGAAGGGTGGCGGGCTTTTTCGATTCATAGCGATGTTCGACCAAGCCAATTTACATTTCCGCGAACACCATTGAAAACAATAAGATATTCTGCCAATACTATCACTAAAGTCAGCTTGCATGGGATCGTGACGAGTCGCTCGCCAGTTCCATAAAATTTGGTGGACCCAATTTGGAAAGGCACTCCGAATGATACGTTCTGAATTGCTTGAAAAGCTTTCACTTGAGAACCCTGACCTCAAGCCTGAAGAAATCGAAAAAATCGTTGATCTGTTCTTCAATCAGATCATGCAGAAACTTGCGGAAGGCGGCCGCATGGAGTTACGCGGTTTCGGCGCTTTTTCGACGCGCCAGCGTAAACCCCGCATAGGACGCAATCCACGCACGGGTGAATCTGTTGAAGTTCCAGCCAAACGTGTGCCCTATTTTAAGCCGGGCAAAGAAATTCGCGAACGCCTGAACAAGGGCTAGGGCCTGTTGACATTCGGGGTTCCCAAACTTGCTGAACTCTGCTTCAAGCTTCCCAAATGGAGGTTTGAATGAACGAAGAGCGTTTTGTTATTTCGGATGAGCTTTGGAAAAAGATTGCGCCGCTCCTGCCAGGCAAGGCCGGGGACCCGGGCGCGACGGGTCGCGATAACCGGCGTTTCATGGAGGCGATACTATGGCGGGTCCGGACAGGGGCACCCTGGCGTGACCTGCCCGGTGAATTCGGGAAGTGGAATACGGTGTTCAAGCGGTTTCGCCGGTGGGCGGAAGCAGGCATTTTCGAGAGTCTTTTCAATGGCATGAATGGTGAGCCAGACCTCGAATATGTTCTCATCGACGGAACGATTGTCCAGGCCCATCAGAAGGCTTCGGGCGCAAAAGGGGGCTCAGCATCAGGCCATCGGGCGGTCTCGTGACGGGCTGACAACCAAAATCGTCGCACTGGTGGATGCGCTCGGGAATATGCTGCGGTTCCTGCTTCTGCCCGGACAGCCGCACGATATGAAGGGGGTGGCTCCGTTGATCCATGAGGTCTCATTTGGAGCGCTTCTGGCCGACAAGGCTTTCGACGCTGACTGGCTCCTGCAGGACCTCGACACGCGAGGCGCTGCTGCTGTCATCCCGCCCAAAGCAAACCGAAACGTGCAGCGAGACTACGATGCGCACATGTACAAGTGGCGTCATCTCATCGAAAACTACTTCGCAAAGATCAAGGAATTCAGAGGTATAGCAACCCGATACGACAAGACCGACACCAGCTATGCCGCCAACTGGTATCTCACCGCAACGCTCATTGCTAGGCGCGGATTGTCAACAGACCCTAGAACGGCAGCCAACGCTGCTTCTTGCTGAATTTCATATAACCGACATTGGCACCGAGCCGCAGGCCAGCGCCTAGTCGAACCGGAATCAGCACTTTGTCACCACTACGCAAATAGCTGACATGGAAACCGCCGATAAAATAGGCCGCGCCTTCGCCAGCAGGGAAACGTTGATAGAGTTCTTCGGTATCATAGAGATTGTAGACCAACACAAAACTCTTAGCCGCATTGCCACCCACATCGAACCCGAAGGACGGCCCGGTCCAGTAAACTTTACGTTCGCCTTCAATTTTATGGTGTAGCTGGCCAAATCCGTAGCGAAGGCCGACAACAAAAGCACCGCTTGCTTCACGCCCAACGATATACGCGTTGGGACTGCCCTGCTTTTTCAAAATGTCTTCAATCACCCCAGCCAAGCCTTTGGCGCCTTTACCGAAAACGCCTTCAGCTGCGCCAATCAGGTCATCCTCCTGATAGGTAGTTGCCTCATCAACATTGGCAACCGCATTGCCCGCAACAGCATCACCATTGACATAATCTGTGCCAATCGCCTGATCCGGCGGTGCAATATCTGAATTAATTGTGCTGTTCGATAGCGCATCATCGACCACGGTTGGACTGGATGGCGCCTCCAAAGTGCCATCATAATCCGGAGTTTCCAAATCTGAATCAATAGCATCATTGGGATCAATCGACTCAACCTGCCCATAAGCGGGAGAGACAGCTGGCGCGGCGATTAGCGCAAAAACTCCAATAACATTTAATAGGGTTCGTATCGGTTTTCCGAAACGACTGGTTCGCGCTTGTTTTTCTTTCGGGCACAGCTCGGCCATGGATAAACTCCTTACCACAACCAGCCGACACAAGCTTTCGGCTGTACCGAATGACTGCGCAATGAACCGACGACGAAGCGAGTCCTAATTGCGATATTATGAGTCTCAGGACCGGAAATCCGGAGTTTTGGCTGCAATTGCGTCTGGTTTGAGCGAGATTTTGAAGGAAATTTCACCGTTGCAGCCATAGGAAAGCACCGTTATAGCGCCTCTTCTAGCCAAACCAGTGCGGACACGTGGGTGAGCGGCTGAAACCACCTCCCTGCTAAGGAGGCAAGGGCCTCACGGTCCTTCGAGGGTTCGAATCCCTCCGTGTCCGCCATTTTTTAACACAAGAGACTGATAAACAAAGACTCTTTACGGGATCGCAGCTTTTTCCCTAGCTCCATCCCTAGTTTGGTTCGGAGCTTGTGGTGCTTTGTTGATGGTATCGCACCCCCCTATGGACCAACCCCCCTACTCCCAGTTTCCTCTCTCTTTCTATCGGGTGTACACGCGCGCAGGTGGGAGAGGGTGCCGGACCCAAGGGGTGGGGCCTTTATGCAGAGGAGTGCGAGAAATTTTTTTTCAATTTCTCAGCAGCTAATCGGATTGTTCGTGTTGTCCATTACCTCACTCCACAATCGACATTAGCTGTGATGGAAACGGAGACTGAAACTGCTCGGCATCATCTCCGGCAAGCCAATGATCATAATCATCTGGTTGTAATATCACAGGCATCGCTTTGGGATGAATTGGTTTTACAATCGGATTAGGTTCGCAGGTTAAGAAGGCATAGGCATTGCCTTCATCGGTCTCACGCCAAATACCAGCGAAAGCAGATGTTGGCTCTTCGGTTACTGTGAACCAGACTTCTTCTCGACCGGCACGAGGCTTTGGTTCAGCAAACTGCGAGAATGGAACAAGGCATCGGTTTTCTGGCTTTGTCAGCATTGATCGCCAAAACGAACTTTTGAGATTGCGAACATTGGTAATGCGTTTTGTAACGGTTGTACCAGGTCGCTTACCTTTCATCTTGAGCGGAACGCCCCACTGCATTGCATCAAGTATTTTCTCTCCTTCGTGGAGACGCCCAACAACACCCTGCCTCCGCGGCCACATGTCAGTTGCCGTGCCATCCAGATCCCAAGCAATATATTCCTGCCATGTTAGGCAGACCATCATCATTTGGTCAGACCGAAAGACCAGGCAAGCACCTATCCACGGGCGTGGAAGCCTATAATAGCGTTGTAGCGAAGCGAGACTAGTTCGGCAGTATTTGCCATAGGTAGTGATGAACAACCTGTTCATTTGGTTCACCAATTATCCATTATTTAGTAGGCAATGGGGTTGACAGAATTTTTATTGCGCGCGATAAATCTTATCACATAAAAGGTCGCGACTATCGAAAAATACAGCTCTGTGGACAAATTTCCACAGTTATTACTTGCTGTTATCTCTTGGATATACAATCAGTTTAATTACGTTGTATTCTGGGGTGAATATGGGGGCATCTATATGATCATTCGTTTCCTTTTCGCACTTGGTGTCCTGACCATGCTTGCCTGGCCTGGATTGGTTATTGCTCAGGATGACGATGAGGACATCCAGTTGCAGGTTGCAGACTCTTTTGACTACAAGATGCTCGGCGGCATGGAACAACGTCTGCAGCCCCATGATAATGAGTTGATGGGCGACAAGATCGACCAAAATAGTGGTGGGATAACCTTCGAGCATGTGGATGTGTCATTACCCGGTAATTCCGGTCTTGAGGTGGCGCTACGCCGCAAGATCAAGCAAGGCAATATCTCATTTACTCCCAATCAACAGGCCTTTGGCGATTGGGAACTTGATTTGCCAATGGTAAAAATGTCCTATGGATATGAAAATGGCACTTCCTTCCCGACTGTTAACGGGGGCTGCATGGGCGCCGGTAACTCAGGCGCGACTATCTATGTAACAGCTGGTTCCGCCTCAACTCAACTCGACAGCGGATCTCATTCCAGCGGCACTATATTGCATGTTCCGGGCCAGGGGCTGTCGGGCGGCGGCGGAGATTTTGACAAGCCGGCGGATCCCAAATCGAACTGGGTTTCCGACGCAACATCGACCGATCACGCAGGAAGATGTGCTTTGGTTACCATTGCCCCAGATGGAACCAAATATAAGTTTGGGCGGCATGCTTACAGGAATGCAAGTGATCAGAACATTCCAACCGGCTACGAACAGTATGGTTGGAATTGGACCGAGATTGCTGTGTATCGCAAATATAGTGTTGCTCTCGTTACCGAAGTTGAGGATGTGCATGGTAATTGGGTACGCTATGATTACACCAACGACGATCGCGCCGAACTGACGCGGATACACAGCAATGATGGCCGTGAAATAAATGTGAATTATGACAGCCATGTTCCGGCGGCTGGTGTTTGGCGCAATTCGCGGCGCGTTTCCAGCGTGACGGCCAATGGCAGAAGTTGGACCTATCAATATACTCAAGGCCCTCCTTATGGAAACCTGTATAAGGTGCACTTGCCCGATGGACGGCATTGGCGATTGGGCACCAGCACGCATGGCATGCGCGCTATGAAATATGACACGCATAGATTTAATGAATGCATACCTCATGATCAGACAATGACGATGAAGCATCCTGATGGTGCGACTGGCACGTTCCAACTGCGCGAAACGACACTTCTCAAAGGCGTCACAGAGCCAGTTACCTATTACTCTACTGGCAGTGTTTTTTATGGATTACTAAATTACAATGCGGCAACGCAAAGCAACTCGATAACCGGCCCTGTTCCCACTATCACCACCAATGCCAAATGTAACATATCCGATCATATGGATGGCGGCGCTAACCAAGAGAAGGGTGAACCACATTATCGATCCATGGCGGTCGTTTCAAAAACGATTTCAGGCACCGGAATTCCGACAGCGACATGGGACTTTGAATATAGGCTCCATTCGTCCACCGCCGCTGGTACAATGGAGCATAACTGGACCAGGGTGACAGCGCCGGATGGTACCAAGCGCAAATATATTTATCAGGCTGCTGGCCCGGATTACGGCCTGTTAAAGAGCGTCGAGACTGTCCCCGTAAGTGGCACTGGCGAGGTTATGTCCAATGAATATGATACAGCGGCCAATGAAACCAACCTGTTGTCGTGCCATGCTAATATTTCCGCCTCCCAAGCCGAATATTATGGTGACCCAAAAAGTGTTTGCGCGGGCTTTGCTCAGCGCCCGGTAAAGAAAACAACTATCGTCCGCGATGGCGTCACTTACACGACCGATAGGACATTCAACAAAACGGGTAGCTCCCCCACCGCCAACTTCACGGATTACGGTAAGCCGAACAAGGTCACGAAATACAGCACACAGCAATCGGCGCAGCGTATTACCGATATTACCTATTGGCACAACGCCACTTCCAACATAATCGCTCGCCCGCTGACTATTGTCGGAAATGGTAAGGAGTTTGATCGCTTCGCCTATAACACAAAGGGTCTACCTACTCATCGGGACAGGTTTGGCGTGCGCTGGGAAACCTATACTTTTCATGCCGACGGCAATCTTCACACAATCAAGGATCCACTGAATAAAACTGCAACCCTGATCAATTATTATCGCGGACAACCGCGCACTATTACGCGGCGTGACGGCAGCACATTAAGTCGTACTCTGGACGCCAACGGCTGGGTGACCAGTGAGACAGATGCCAAAGGCAATCTCACCGGCTATCAATATAATAATGTCGGCTGGATGACCAAGATCGACCGTCCGACGCCATGGGCAGATACGAACATCACCTACCACGGCACTGGTGGTTCGAGTTTTTATCAGAAGGCTGTACGCGGAACGGAAGAATCGATCGTCTATTACGATCTGATGCATCGCCCTTGGAAAGAAAGAATGCGGCCTCTAAGCGGCGACGGAGCAACAACCTATAGCAAGATCACCTATGACGCACTTGGCCGGGCGATATATTCAAATCCTTCCCCTCGTCATCATCGGACCCGGCCACAGGAACCGAGATCACCTATGACGGGCTGGGCCGAAAGCTGACTGTGAGCCAAAATGTCGCACCCTTTGCAACCACCTCCTACGCCTATTTGGCCGGGAACAAAACCCGCGTAACCGACCCGGAGGGCAACCAGACCACCACCACACTCACTGCATTTGGCCGTCCCACTAAGGGAGAGGTTACCCGCATCGCTCAACCACTCGGTAAAATTACCGACATGACTTATGATATCTACGGCAACCTCCTGACCGCCACCCAATATGGCAACCAGAACGGCTTTAACGTCACCAGCACGCAAAAATATTATTATGATACCCGCCTTCGCCTGTGCCGCCATTCGGTTCCCGAAACCGGCGATACTCTCTATCAATATGACAACGCCAATCAGGTAACCGGCCTTGCCAAAGGTCAAAGCGCGGGCACAGCATGTACCGCCCCGCCTGCTGCTTCCAGGATTGCTTCAACATACGATAATCTGGGCCGGGTAACACTGGTCAACTTCCCCGGTTCAACGCCTGATATTAGCAATGACTATGATGACAATGGCAATGTCACCCGTAGGCTTCGCGGAACGTCAGACTGGCGCTACACTTATGACAATGCCAACCAGATTACCGAGGAGAAGCTGCTGATCGATGGCCGCACCTATACGACCGGTTACGATTATAACTCTATTGGTGCGCTTTCTAGCCAGACCTTCCCAACCGGCAGGCTGGTTGAATTTGCCCCCAATGGCCTGGGACAGGCTACCAAGGCAGCGCAGCTGGCGACCAGCGGAGGGGGCACAACCTCCGGCGGTGGCGGCAGTGTGATGGTACTACCGATTAACGGGTTCCTGGTGATACCAACATCGACTTCCAATGGGACTACCAGCACAGCAACCTTTGCCAGCGGGATCACCTATCATAATAATGGCGCGGTCAATAATATCAACTATGGCAATGGCTTTGTCCACAATACGACTTACAACTCCCGCCAATTGCTGTCTTCCATCCAGGTTCAGAAAGGTGCCGTGAAAGCAGCTCATTTTGGCTATGCGCATGATGGCAATGGCCGCGTCACCGCGATCACTGACAGCGCGGTATCGGGGCAGAACAAGGCGTTTACCTATGATGGTCTGAGCCGACTAAAAACTGCATCAGGGGCATGGGGTGCTGGAACATTTACCTATGATGCTTTGGACAATATCCGCAAGAAACAGCTTGGCAGCAGGATTGTTGATATCGAGTATAACAGCGTCAACCGTCTTAATCGTGCCCGCGATACCGGTGATGGCAATGCCTGGAAAAACTACAGCTACGATACCCGCGGTAACGTGACAGGCAATGGCACGTTCGGCTTCACCTATGACTTTGCCAATCAACCCACGGCGGTATCGGGCAGTGCGGAGAGCGGCTCGTTTGTCAATGATGGCAACAAGATGCGGGTGAAGCAGGTCGTGGGTGGTAAGACCATTTACTCCGTTTACAGTTCTACAGGTGCGCTCATCCACCGCGATGATGTGACTGCAAACGCAAAGACCGATTACATCCGCGCAGCTGGCAAGACCATCGCACGGATCAAGGCTGGTACGGTCAGCTATGTCCATCAGGATCATCTGGGATCACCCGTGGCTTCGACCACAGAGGCTAGCGCTATCGCATGGCGCGAAGACTTCACCCCCTATGGCGAAAAGCGTCTCGATCCCAACGGCAACAAGGATGATGAAGGATTTACCGGCCATATCGACGACAGCGCTACCGGCCTCACATACATGCAGGCGCGGTACTATGATCCGACTATCGGGCGGTTTTTGAGCAATGATACGGTTGGGTTTGCACCAAACAAGCCATCGCAATTCAACAGATACGCCTACACTATCAACGACCCTGTCAATCTAATTGATCCAGATGGTAACGATCCGATGTTTGCTGAAGATCTAGCGAGAGCACGCAGCGGCCCCATGTCTCAGGCCGAAATAGATACTCGAACGCAAGCCGGAAAAGATTTTATAAAAGGTGTTTATGACCTAACTTTGAAAGATGGTGTTGAGGCTGGCAAAGCGCTTATTCAAGGTGACTTTAAAAAGGCTGCTGCATCGGCCACTTTGTTTTTTGTTAAGCCGGCAAAGCTTGGCAGCAAAGCCTATGATTTCATTAAAAAATTGCCGAAGCTTGACGGTACCGGAAAGATGCATGGGGATCTGCCATCAATTAGGGACCTAAAAAAGTACGGAGATAGACAAACTCTGACAGATTTTCGAGATGATCTAAAAAGCAGTGTAAAAAGACGACAGCAAGTTTCTGACAATCTTGGGGCAGATGCTCCACATAGCAGGCGTCAAGCGCAAGAGACGGATTTGATACGAAGTCTGGATAAACATTTGGATGACTAACTTGGAATCACCACTAGATAAGATCGAGGGTTTTTTGAGCGACCTAGCCGATGACCCAAAACAATTTTATGACGCAGGGCGGCCTTTTGATTTCTTGAATCTACTCTTTAAATATCCTGAGTATGACTGCCTGACACCAATTTTGCGAAGTGAGGATTTGTATACCAAACGCACAGGAATTTGGATAACATCGGAATTGGGCGGCGCAGCAAAGTGTCTAGCAAAGCCTGTCGTTTCGCTTTTGAAAGACAGTGACCGATTAACTGTATACCATGCATATGAATCGTTGATGTCAATGTCTGATGCAGGCGCAACGACAATCAAGTACATTCCAAGTTCGCTTACTCATCAAGACCACGTCATTAGAGAACTTGGCATGTTTTTGCTTTCGAATGCCAGCGACAAAGAACTTGGGGAAGTCAAACAACATTTTTTGTCTGTCAAGGATGACGCGCATACAATAGGAATTGATTTGTTGCTCACTAAACCAGAAAGAGGATTAGTTGATCAGCTCGACTCTGCATTATTTGACGAAAATTGGTTGCAGGCCCGATACGTTCTCATTGCTTTACGCAGATCCAATCTTCTTCTTGATCAAGATCTGATAGACCGTCTTGGCAATGTTTCGGACCAATCTCTTGTTGAATTTGCCAAAACCCACCTAGAATCGTAGTATTGCATTGTAGTGGTATGATCAAAAATCCGCGACTGCTGATCGGAAACTTGGATTACGGTGACAGTGCCCTTATTTCTCTTTCTTCAACCGAGTTCCTCATCGCTCAATCAAGAACACAGCAATCTATCCAACATAGCGCAATTCCGTGTGCCATTGGCCCAAGCTTTGACGAACTTTGGGTCAGGCTGGCCACATTTCGACTCACCAAAATTGCTTGCGCTAGCAGGTTTTCCGCTTTCCCCAATCCAGCACAGTATGCGACCGATCCAGCAAGCCGCTAGTTCGCACCACCGCCATTAACGGCAATCCCATGTCCGCCTTAACTTCCACCCGCAAAGCATTACCCGCCCGGAACCGCTCGCTCTCGCCAAGGAGTTATAACCGGATCTGGTGTCTGGAAGAATTTGAAGTATGGGGCGTGCCTTGCTGAAATCGTTTTTGTCTGGAAATCGAAAGTAGCAAGAGGAGCCCGCCACACATGGCAAAAGATACTGTGATTGATCCGGGTAGACCGGAGGGAATTGAACCACTGACAGAACTACTCAGACCGGGTGCGAAGCAGTTA
Organism: uncultured Parasphingorhabdus sp.; assembly: GCA_951813595.1. Taxonomy (GTDB): domain Bacteria; phylum Pseudomonadota; class Alphaproteobacteria; order Sphingomonadales; family Sphingomonadaceae; genus Parasphingorhabdus. Next base: position 1,643,383 of record CATOTQ010000001.1, read on the forward strand.
ATCGCCGAAGCGGTCCAGGCAGAGCCGGATGAGTTGATGACAAAGTTTGATGGTCACAAAACGGCTGACGGACGACAGCGCGTTGTCCGCAGTGGCCATCATCGCGAACGAGAGGTGATTACAGGGGTTGGCAAGGTCAGCGTCGAGGTGCCGAAGATCCGTAGCCGTGAAGGTACGCCGGAATGTTTTCAATCTCTGGTTGTACCGCCCTGCATCCGGCGAACGGCGACGCTGGACGCGGCGAACCCCTGGCTTTATTTGAAGGGTGTTTCGAGTGGCCGGATGCAGAGCGCACCGGAAGCTATTGCCGGCCCCGAGGCTAAAGGGCTGCCGGCCAATGTCGCGGGGCGTTTGAAGCGGCAATGGGAAGCTGAATACAAGCAATGGTGTACTCGAGCGGTGTCTGATGAACGGGTCCATATCCGGGCTGATGGCATCTACAGTGGTCTCAGAGGCGACGATGGCCGATTGTGCTGCCTGGTTATCATCGGCGTGAACAGCCGGGGTCACAAGCACTTCCTGGCAATCGAAGATGGTGTCAGGCAGTCAAAACAGAGCTGGCGTGAGGTGTTGCTGTCTCTGAAACAACGGGGTCTGGACCAACCCCCGAAGTTGGCAATTGGAGACGGCGCCCCGGGCTTCCGGGCCGCAGTGGAGGAAGTGTATCCGGAGACGGGCGTTCAACGTTGCTGGATGCACAAGACCGGCAATGTGCTGAACTATCTGCCGAAGTCTGTCCAGGAGAAAGCGAAGCAGGGTCTGCATGATATCCGGATGGCAGAAGATCGAGCTGATGCAGCAAAGGCGTTCGATAATTTTGAGGAACGTTTCGGTGCAAAGTACCCCGAGGCGGTGGAATGCTTATCGAAAGACCGTGACGCGTTGCCGGCATTTCATGACTTTCCAGCGGAACACTGGACCCGTATCAGGACAACCAATGTCATTGAGTCGAGTTTTGCGACGATCCGGCATGGAACACGCCAAGCCAAAGGTTGTGTCACGCGCAATACGATGTTGACGATGGTCTGCAAGATGGGATTATGCGCAGAAGATTCCTGGCGCAAATTGAGAGGCTTCAGACACCTGGCGAAGGTGGTTGAAGGCGTGAAGTCTAAAGATGGAAGCGAGGTGAACAAGGACGACATGCCAGCCGCATGACTAACTTGCCAGACACTACTTTTGACAATAACTCTATCTGCTGACCAATATGCGGATAAGACGACAAACGGCATCGAAGGCCAGCAATTTGCCAAATTTGCGCCGCTAGCCGATGGCATATTTCAATCCGACTCGCCAGATCTCGATCGGGAAGTTGAATTTATCGAGAGGTTTATTCTAGACCTGCTTGAAAATGCGCAAACAGACGATCTTCTAATCCAAAAAGCGCATAATATATTGGTAGATCCGGAGCTTGCCATTGTTCAGGAAATGGCGGAGCGTCTCAATATCACGGGTCGTACGCTGGACCGGCTCAGCCGCAAGGCCTTTGGATTTCCGCCAAAATTACTGTTGCGGAGACAAAGGTTTCTTCGGACGCTCGCAGAAAATATGCTGAGTTCGTCGCAAAACTGGGTCTCAACACTCGATCCGAGCTATTATGACCAAGCCCATTTCGGCCGCGACTTTCAACGCTTCATGGGCATGAGCGCGACAGAATATGAAGCGAAGCCGCACCCGTTCATGAACGCCGCGGTGCATGGTAGGATGGCTGCTGCGGGGGCAGGGATGCAGGTGTTGCATGAGCCAAAAGCAGGCGATTAATTTCAACTTAAACCTTGCAATTCGGGCGGATCTGGCTATTGCCGCCCTTCCGATGTGACGCTCTGGCCAGTGTGGGCTGCCACAAGTGTCCGTAACGGTAACTTCTAAAGGAGACCAAAATGCCCAAGTTGAAGACCAAAAGTGGTGTGAAGAAACGCTTCAAGACCACCGCGAACGGGAAGGTAAAGCACGGCGTAGCCGGCAAACGCCACCGTTTGATGAGCCATAATAGCAAATATATCCGTCAGCAGCGCGGTACCAAGAAATTGTGTGATGCGGATGCTCGGACAGTGAAAAAATGGGCGCCATACGGGCTCTAATTTAATTTAGCGGCTCCAGCCCATCTCCCCCTCCCAACCACCCATAGGGTAGTTTGACTGGGTGGTTGGGAGGGGGAGACGGGCCGGCACAGATGCGACGACAGTCGCAAAATAACGCAGGATATATAGAATATGGCACGTGTAAAACGGGGTACGACCACTCGTACAAAACATAAGAGATTACTGGATCAGGCAAAAGGCTATTATGGCCGCCGCAAAAATACGATCCGCGTCGCTCGGCAGGCTGTCGAAAAAGCCGGCCAATATGCCTATTGCGACCGCAAGGTTAAAAAACGCGCATTCCGCGCCCTCTGGATTCAGCGCATCAATGCTGCTGTTCGCCAGGAAGGCATGACATATGGCAATTTCATCCACGGCACGAAATTGGCGGGCATCGAGCTTGACCGTAAAGTCATGGCCGATCTGGCGATGAACGAACCAGAAGTGTTTAAAGGCGTCATCAAACAGGCGCAGGACGCTCTGGCAAAAGCCTAAGCGTTTTCATACAATTCAAAAAGCGCCGGGGAGAAATCTCTACGGCGCTTTTTTATTTGCAGAAGAGGGAAAGGTAGTCATTTCGTCATCCTGGACTTGATCCGGAATCCAGAGCGGGAAGAAACTGAACTTGCTTAATTCGGCTCTGGATGCTGAATCAAGTTCAGCATGACGAAGGTGCGGTTAAAACGGTGATTCATGAGCGATATCGAAGCGATTAAAGACAAATATCTGGAGCACGTTGCGGCTGCTGGCGACGGCGATGCGCTGGAGTCAATTCGGATAGTTGCGTTTGGCAAAAAGGGCGAAATTTCTCTGCTGCTTAAAAAGCTTGGTGGAATGACACCGGAGGAACGCCAGACCGAAGGGCCAAAGATCAATGGCGCACGGCAGGCCGTTGCCGATGCTATTGCCTCCCGCAAGGAAGCGATGGAGACCGAGACCCTCAATGCGAAGCTCGCAACCGAAAAACTCGACCTGACACTACCACCGCCAAACGCGCCCAAGGGCAGCGTCCATCCTGTCAGTCAGGTCATGGACGAACTAGCAGAGATATTCGCAGATCTCGGCTTTTCGGTAGCGACTGGCCCCGAGATCGAGGACGACTGGCACAATTTCACCGCGCTCAACATACCGGATACGCACCCGGCTCGCGCAATGCATGATACCTTCTACTTCCCACAAGAAGACGAAAACGGCATGCCAAAAATGCTGCGGACCCATACATCGCCGGTGCAAATCCGCACGATGATGGATGTTGCGAAGCGCAGCGATGGCGCAGGCGAGCCGATCTATATTATAGCTCCTAGCCGCACCTATCGCAGCGACAGCGATGCGACCCACACTCCGATGTTCCATCAGGTCGAGGGATTGGTGATCGACAAGGGCATCCATCTCGGTCACTTGAAATGGACACTGGAAACCTTTGTCCGGGCGTTCTTCGAACGTGACGACATTACCCTGCGCCTGCGACCTAGTTACTTCCCGTTCACCGAACCTTCTGCGGAAATCGATCTTGGATTCACGGTAGAGAAAGGCCAGCGCATCATTGGCGGTGACCCGACCGGCCCCGATGGCGGCTGGATGGAACTGGGTGGCAGCGGCATGGTTCACCCCAATGTCATCGCCAATTGCGGCCTTGATCCGGAAGTCTGGCAGGGCTTTGCCTTTGGCTGCGGGATCGACCGGCTGGCGATGCTGAAATATGGCATGGACGATCTGCGCGCCTTCTTCGATGGCGACCTGCGCTGGGCGGATCATTATGGGTTCGACGCGCTGGATGTTCCCACTCTGAGCGGAGGAATCGGCGCATGAAATTCTCGCTAAGCTGGCTCAAACAGCATCTCGATACAGATGCGAGCCTCACCGAAATTACCGACAAGCTGACAGATATTGGTCTGGAGCTGGAGGGACTGGAAAATCCCGCCGATGCCCTGCGCCCATTCAGGGTCGCGAAGGTCCTCGAAGCTGGCCCGCATCCCAATGCCGATAAATTGCAATTGCTCAAAGTTGATGATGGCAGCGATGAAACGTGGCAAGTTGTCTGTGGCGCACCCAATGCGAAAACCGGCATGGTCGGTGTATTCGGCCCTCCCGATACCTATATTCCCGGCAGCGATTTCACGCTGAAACCGGCCAAGATACGCGATGTTGAAAGCTTTGGCATGATGTGCTCTGCGCGCGAGCTGGAGCTCGGTGACGATCATGACGGGATCATCGAGTTGGAAGCAGACGCCGCCGATGCGGTGGGGCAAAGCTATGCCGATTTTGCTGATCTAGATGACCCGATCATCGATATTGCGGTGCTCCCCAATCGACAGGATTGCATGGGCGTGCGCGGTGTCGCGCACGATCTGGCTGCGGCCGGACTGGGCTCATTGAAGCCGCTCGAAGAAGCCTATAAGGGCGCGAATTTCGACATCGCCGGAACCGGAACAGGTCCCGATGTTCGTACCGATGATCCAGACGGCTGTCCGGCCTTTTATGCCCGGACCGTCAGCGGTGTCACCAATGGCACGTCGCCGGAGTGGATGCAGAAACATCTGAAATCTGCAGGTCAGAAACCGATCAGCTTGCTGGTTGATATCACCAATTTTGTAATGCTCGATCTGGGCCGCCCATTGCACGTCTATGACGTTGCCAAATTGAACGGCGCTCAAGTTGCCCGCAAGGCCAAGCCGGGCGAAAAAGTCATGGCTCTCAATGACAATGAGTACGCGCTCGATGAGACCATGACTGTGATCGCCGACGATGCAGGCGCGCATGATATTGGCGGAATCATGGGTGGCGCGAAAACGGGCGCGCGTGATGACACGACCGAAGTTCTCATTGAATGCGCCTATTTCACCCCGGAAAATATCGCACGGACTGGTCAGAAGTTGCTGCTGACCAGCGATGCCCGGCAACGGTTCGAGCGCGGTGTTGATCCGGCATTTCTGGACACCGGTCTTGCGGTTGCGACATGGCTTGTTAACGAACATTGCGGCGGTACGCCAAGCGAAGTGACTCGCGCAGGATCGCCGCCAACCGAAAAGCGCTCGATGAGCTATGATCCGGCCAAATGCTTACAGCTTGGCGGTGTCGATGTCGCTGCTGAAAGGCAGAAGGCGATACTGGAATCGCTCGGCTTCGCAGTCGGTGATGACTGGACTATCACCATCCCGACATGGCGGCGCGATATTCAGGGCTGGCAGGATATTGTTGAGGAAGTTGTGCGCATCGAAGGTCTCGACAAAGTGCCATCCACGCCATTGCCTCGCGCACCCGGTGTAGCCAAACCAACCGCATCACCCGAACAACTCGCCGAGCGCAAGGCGCGGCGAGCTGCGGCTGCGCGCGGGCTCAACGAAGTCGTGACCTGGAGCTTTATTTCCGAAAAAGAAGCCGCGCCCTTTGGCGGTAGCCACTGGTCGCTGACCAGTCCGATCAGCGAAGACCTGAAATATATGCGTCCTTCGATGCTGCCCGGTTTGATTGCAGCCGCCCAGCGCAACGCTGATCGCGGGGCATCGCCGATCCGACTGTTTGAGGTTGGACGGCGCTATCTGGAAACGACCGAACATCCGACAATCGGATTGGTGCTGTCTGGCGAGAAAACCTCGCGCAGCTGGCAGAGTGGTGCTGCAACAAAGTTCGATGCCTATGATGCCAAGGCAGAGGCTTTAGCAATCCTCGCCGCGGCAGGCGCACCGGTCGACAAGTTGATGGATTTCGGCGAAGCCGGCGACCATTATCACCCCGGCCAATCCGGTACATTGCGGCTTGGCCCGAAGAAAATTCTTGCTGCCTATGGGGCGCTACATCCAAATGTCACCAAGGCGCTTGGTCTGAAAGGCGGTGCTGTTGGCGCAGAGATTTTCCTTGACGTAATACCGCTCAAGAAAAAATCCGGCCATATGCGTGATGCTTACACGCCACCAGCGTTGCAGAGCGTGAAACGCGATTTTGCCTTTGTCGTTGATGCGGACTTGCCAGCCGATGATCTGCGCCGTGCAGTCAAAGGTGCGGACAAGAGGCTGATCACCGATGCCCGGATTTTCGACCTGTTTGAAGGTGAAAGCCTTGAAGAAGGGAAGAAATCTTTGGCTGTCGAGGTCACATTGCAACCGCAAGACGCGACTTTGACCGAAGGGGACCTGAAAGCTCTCTCGGACAAGGTTGTGGCAAGCGCGGCGAATCTTGGTGCGGAATTGAGGGGATAGATTCATATTCGTCACCCCAGCGAAGGCTGGGGTTGCAAACGGCTCTTCGCCATCTGTTGTAAAAAGACGCCTTAGATTCCAGCCTTCACTGGAATGACGAGTGAAAGAAAAACATGACCAACCCACGCAGAACATTTGCCATCATCTCCCACCCGGACGCCGGTAAGACGACGCTGACCGAGAAGCTCCTCCTGAAAGGCGGCGCGATCCATCTGGCGGGCGAGGTTAAAGCACGCGGCGGCAATCGCCGGGCGCGATCGGACTGGATGAAGATCGAGCAGCAGCGCGGGATTTCGGTCACATCGTCCGTTATGACGTTTGAACGGAACGGCATCACCTTCAACCTGCTCGACACGCCGGGCCATGAGGATTTTTCCGAAGATACCTATCGCACCCTGACCGCGGTCGATAGCGCGATCATGGTGATTGATGCGGCGAGCGGGATCGAGGCGCAGACGCTGAAGCTGTTCGAAGTCTGCCGCCTGCGTAACGTGCCGATCATCACGTTCATCAACAAGATCGATCGCGAAGGCCGCGATGCATTCGAGCTGCTCGACGAAATTGCCGATAAACTGGCGCTGGATGTCAGCCCGATGAGCTGGTCGGTCGGCATGGGCGGGCTGTTTGAAGGCGTGTATGATTTTGAGCGCAATCAGCTTCACCGTCCAACGGGAGACAGCACGGAATTTCAGGGCGATACGATGAGCTTTGAGGGCATGGACGATCCAAAACTCGTTGATGCGTTGAGCGCCGACGGGCTGGAACGATTGACCGAAGAAGGCGCGCTGGCCCGCGAAGGCTATGCCCAGTTCGATTTGGAAGCGTACCGGAATGGTGATTTGACACCGGTCTATTTTGGCTCCGCACTCAAACAATTCGGCGTCGAGGAACTGATCAACGCCATCGCCGAATTTGCCCCGACGCCGCGTCCGCAACCAGCGGAACCCGATCCGATCGAACCAGAGTCGAAAGATGTCACCGGCTTCATTTTCAAGATTCAGGCAAATATGGACCCGCAGCATCGCGACCGGATTGCGTTCATGCGGCTGTGCTCGGGTGAGTTCAAACGCGGCATGAAGCTGACTTCCAGCGCGCTGGGCAAGCCGATAGCGATCCATTCGCCGATCCTGTTCTTTGCGCAGGACCGCGAAATTGCTGACACCGCGCAACCGGGCGATATTATCGGCATTCCCAATCACGGGACACTGCGTGTCGGCGATACTTTAAGCGAAAAGAACCAGGTGCGGATCACCGGATTACCCAACTTCGCTCCTGAAATCCTCCGACGCGTGATTTTGAAAGACCCAACCCAGACCAAGAAGCTCCGCAAGGCGCTCGATGACCTAGCTGAGGAAGGCGTGGTGCAGGTTTTCTATCCCGAACTCGGCGCCAACTGGATTGTCGGCGTGGTTGGGCAATTGCAGCTGGAAGTTCTGGTTTCGCGGCTGGAGGCGGAATATAAAGTCGAGGCCTCGCTAGAAGTCGCCCCCTTCGAAACCGCCCGCTGGATTTCCGGCGACGATGCAACGCTGGCCGCCTTCGCCAATATCAACCAGACCGCGCTCGCGAAGGACCGCGATGATAATCTGGTGTTCCTCGCGAAAAGCGCCTGGGATGTCGGCTATCAGGAAGAGAAAAATCCAGAGATCAAGTTTAGTGCTACGCGGGAGCGTTAACCTTATGGAATCTTAAGGGAAAATAAATTCCAAATATTCGAGTCAGTTAGCGGCAGCGCTAATTTTAGCAATTGCCAACACCGCCTAATTGGTATTATCAATGCGTTCTAGGAGCAGAATAATGGCAGATCGCAAACAATTTGTAAGCACTTTAGAGCCAGACGAGGAACTACTTAAAGCTCTGCAAAGTGATGGTCAACGCGAAGTTTCAGAGGAAGAATTAGCTGAACAGAGAATCAGTTTCGCATATGGCAACGCTGGCGAAGATTCGCGAATCACTAAAGATTCAATTCGCAAAGCTGCATCGCGTAGCCGACTTCGTTACAGCTGAAGCATGTCTGTTCGAAAAACGGAACACGCGCAGCTATATGATAGAATAGAAGAAAAAAATTTGCTTCGTCAGTATGATCTGCTGACGAACTGTGTTGAGATCGGTCTTCAAAAAGGTATCGATGCTTTCGACAAGTATACTCTGTGGACTCAACGGAGCGGCAACGGCTAACATATGCCAACATGGCGGCCGATTTAGGCGGTACTCGATTTACGTTGGCAACCATACTCCTCCGCACTTCAATGACGTGGAAGGATGTATGGATGAGTTTATATCCGTAATACACGAAAATTGGGATATCATGACTGACCCGACAACCTTAGCGGCCTATACGTTATGGCGGATCAACTGGATTCATCCGTTTATAGAGGGCAATGGTCGAACGAGTTATAACCGGATCTGGTGTCTGGAAGAATTTGAAGTATGGGGCGTGCCTTGCTGAAATCGTTTTTGTCTGGAAATCGAAAGTAGCAAGAGGAGCCCGCCACACATGGCAAAAGATACTGTGATTGATCCGGGTAGACCGGAGGGAATTGAACCACTGACAGAACTACTCAGACCGGGTGCGAAGCAGTTAATCGCCGAAGCGGTCCAGGCAGAGCCGGATGAGTTGATGACAAAGTTTGATGGTCACAAAACGGCTGACGGACGACAGCGCGTTGTCCGCAGTGGCCATCATCGCGAACGAGAGGTGATTACAGGGGTTGGCAAGGTCAGCGTCGAGGTGCCGAAGATCCGTAGCCGTGAAGGTACGCCGGAATGTTTTCAATCTCTGGTTGTACCGCCCTGCATCCGGCGAACGGCGACGCTGGACGCGGCGAACCCCTGGCTTTATTTGAAGGGTGTTTCGAGTGGCCAGATGCAGAGCGCACCGGAAGCTATTGCCGGCCCCGAGGCTAAAGGGCTGCCGGCCAATGTCGCGGGGCGTTTGAAGCGGCAATGGGAAGCTGAATACAAGCAATGGTGTACTCGAGCGGTGTCTGATGAATGGGTCCATATCCGGGCTGATGGCATCTACAGTGGTCTCAGAGGCGACGATGGCCGATTGTGCTGCCTGGTTATCATCGGCGTGAACAGCCGGGGTCACAAGCACTTCCTGGCAATCGAAGATGGTGTCAGGCAGTCAAAACAGAGCTGGCGTGAGGTGTTGCTGTCTCTGAAACAACGGGGTCTGGACCAACCCCCGAAGTTGGCAATTGGAGACGGCGCCCCGGGCTTCCGGGCCGCAGTGGAGGAAGTGTATCCGGAGACGGGCGTTCAACGTTGCTGGATGCACAAGACCGGCAATGTGCTGAACTATCTGCCGAAGTCTGTCCAGGAGAAAGCGAAGCAGGGTCTGCATGATATCCGGATGGCAGAAGATCGAGCTGATGCAGCAAAGGCGTTCGATAATTTTGAGGAACGTTTCGGTGCAAAGTACCCCGAGGCGGTGGAATGCTTATCGAAAGACCGTGACGCGTTGCTGGCATTTCATGACTTTCCAGCGGAACACTGGACCCGTATCAGGACAACCAATGTCATTGAGTCGAGTTTTGCGACGTTCCGGCATGGAACACGCCAAGCCAAAGGTTGTGTCACGCGCAATGCGATGTTGACGATGGTCTGCAAGATGGGATTATGCGCAGAAGATTCCTGGCGCAAATTGAGAGGCTTCAGACACCTCGCGAAGGTGATTGAAGGCGTGAAGTCTAAAGATGGAAGCGAGGTGAACAAGGACGACATGCCAGCCGCATGACTAACTTGCCAGACACTACTTTTGACAATAACTCCCCAGTCCAGATGGACGGCTTTAACCGCCGTGCTCTAACTTAACAACTGGATCACCAAATAGGGGCAGGCCACTAAAATCGGGATTCCCTATATTATCATTCCAGAACGCAATCATTGCCTGCTCTTTTTCAGGCGTAGTATTAAATTGTTCCTCCAGATATGCACTGCGATCAAAAGGCTGTTCCTTCAAGGTGCCCTGCTGCCGGGGCGAACCTGAAAGATTCAGATTGCGACTTTTATCAGTGGTGTCAGGCGGTGATGCATCAGAATAAAATTCAATTTCCTCTAGCGTTGCGTCACGGTTCTTATGTAAATTATCCAAAATCATCTGACCCTGACTCATAAAAGTCTTGTGGCTCGTATTCGGATCAAGATTTCCCCACGCCTCTGTTAGTAGTTTTATGTCACCCTCAGAAATCCGGTCCAGACCGCCCCCGGATTTTTTTGTTTCAACCACTCCGCTCAAACCCCCTCGCCCGCGCGAAATTTTAAGGTCAGCTTCCAGGTCCTTGGCCGCGTTTGCGAAGCCCGGTATTTGGCGCATGAACCAGCCGCTCGTGCCTGTTTCACCCCATCCATCATTGTCATCAGCGTCTACCTTAATGCCCTCAAGTATCTGTATACTAGTGTTTACCTTGTCCAATTGCCTGGTTTTAGCGGTTTCATCTTCCTTTGTAACACCCGCCGCTTCACTTAACGTTTCCGAAGCCGGTTCAGACTCGCCGCCCTGTCCACATGCCGATAATAGAACCACGCCAGCCAATGCTGTGCATGCAAGACCAAATTTTCGATTGCGCATCCAAACCTCCAGATTGTTAGGGGATCTTCAGAGTATCGCGTTTCAAGCAGATTACAAGAGTTCCCTATTACAAAAAATCACGGATTTTCTCGATAGACATGCCTGATGACCTCAAAATTTCGATGCTGCTTCTATAATCGGACCGAATTTTTCGGCATTGAGACTTGCGCCGCCGACCAAACCGCCATCGACATTAGGAACAGCTAGTAACTCCGACGCGTTGCTGCCGTTCATCGAGCCACCGTATAATATCCGCACAGCGTCGCTGCCGTCGCTCATCAGCTCTCCAAGCTTGTCACGGATTGCGGCGTGCATCTCTTGCACATCCGACGCCTCGGGAACCCGGCCAGTGCCAATTGCCCAGACGGGTTCATAGGCAATGGTCAACCAGTCGGCACTCGGTCCATCGGGGAAGGAACCGGCAAGTTGGCCCGTCACAACCGCTACCGCTTGCCCAGCATCGCGCTCTTCTTCGGTTTCGCCGACGCATATAATCGCACCAAGTCCTGCCGCATGAGCCGTTTCTGCTTTTGCCTTCACATCGGCATCTCTTTCCCCGTGATCCGCACGACGTTCGCTGTGACCTAATATTGAATAGGTCGCGCCCACTTCCTTGATCATGGCAGCAGAAACATTGCCGGTATGCGCGCCACTTTCGTTGAAATGGCAATCCTGTGCGCCGATAGCAAAACCGGGAATGGAGGCAACGGCAGATGCAATCAGCGTCACCGGCGGACAAATGCCCACATCCACATTGGGGTGTTCACCGGCTATCGCCGCGATTGCGGAAATGTCAGACAATTGCTCCAGCAATCCGTTCATCTTCCAGTTGCCCACGATATATTTTCGATTTATCATGCTTTGCCCTCCTCCAATTTTACTAATATTCAAGTCGCTAACAAAAAAACACAGCCTTGCCAATTTGCTTGCGCCGTTTCTCTTGAACCGTCGCCGCAAGCACCCTAAAGCAATGATCAATTCATACCCCATTTCAGGTTGTCAGAATCTCATGATCAGTTTTTTCCGTCGCATATTTGCATCCAAAATAGGATTGGCGCTCACCTTTGCCTTTGTTGGTCTTATTGCTTTCGCCTTTGCGACTGCCGACGTTTCCAGTTCCGGTTCATTTGGTGGCGTTACCGGCTCTGGCACAGCAGCCAAGGTTGGTGACCTTGAGCTAACGACGGCTGAACTAAATCAGTCCGTCAACAATGCCTTTCGCGCCGAACAGCGTGAAAACACCCAGCTCGATTTGAAATCTTATATCGAAGGCGGCGGATATGACAGCGTGCTGGACCGCCTGATCAACAGCTTCGCTATTGCTGCTTTTGGTGAAAAATATGGCATGACTGCAGGCAAAAGACTGGTCGATGCTGAAATTGCCGATATCCCGTCTTTTCAGGGTGCGGATGGTCAATTCAGCGAAGAAAATTTCCGCCGGGCATTGCAGCAGCAGGGTATTAACGAGAATCAGTTGCGCAATGATTTCACCCGTAATCTTCTAGCTGATCAGCTACTAACGCCTGCCGGATATGGTGCATTCGTACCCAAAAAACTGGTGGTTCCCTATGCGTCGTTGCTGCTGGAAGGCCGTGAAGGTCAGATTGCGGTCGTTCCTTCAACGGCATTTGTTGATCAAACCAAACCAGCTGAAGCGGCGGTCAAGGCTTTCTACAGCCAGAATAGCGAGCGATATACAATCCCCGAGCGCCGGACGATCAGTTATGCACTTTTCGACAAATCCCGGTTCAACGACAAAATCAAACCGACCGCTAAAGAGATTGAAGGCTATTACAATCTCAACAAGGACCGATATGCGGCTACCGAGACCCGCAATCTGGAACAGGTCATTCTTCCAACAGAGGCGGCAGCCAAAGCATTGACGGATAATATCAGGAGCGGCAATTCCATGGCGGCTGCAGCGCAGTCAGTCGGCCTGTCTGCCGCTGACATCGGATCAGTAAACAAGGCTGACTTCGGTGAAACCTCATCACAAGCCGTAGCGGATGCGGCCTTCACGGCTGACGCGGGCAATGTATCGGCCCCGGCTCAGAGCGCGCTTGGTTGGCATATCGTTCGCGTAAAAAACATCGATCAAATTGCTGGAAAAACGCTATCGCAAGCACGTACCGAGATTGTTCAGCAGCTGACAACCGAGAAAATTGATGAAGCACTCGCTGAACTAACCGTGCGGATGGAAGATGAATTTGCGGCTGGTTCTTCGTTGAGCGACGTCGCCAAAGCGGAAGAGCTGAAGATCGAATCCACGCCAGGACTATTGGCAAATGGCCAAAACCCCAATGATAGGAATTATCGCCCAATTCCGGAAATGCAGCAGATTTTACCGATTGCATTTTCGGTTGAAGAAGATTCCTCTCCGCAGGTCGTCGAAATATTAGCCGGTCAACAATATGCTATCATGGCCGTGACCAATATTCAGGAAGCGGCGCCGCCGCCGATGGCATCGGTCAGGCAATTGGTGGAACGCGACTATGCGCTTGATCAGGGATCCAAAAAGGCCAAAGCAGTTGCTGATAAAATCGCCAAACAGGTCGGCGAAGGAGCAACCTTTTCCAAGGCTATTGCTGATGCCAAGGTCAATTTGCCTGCGGTCGACCGAGTCAAGAGTACTCGCGCGGAACTGGCACAGATGAGCCAACAGGGACAGGTCCCGCCGCCTCTTACGTTGATGTTCTCCATGGCAGAAGGTACGGCCAAAGCAATGCGTGCTCCGCGCGATCAAGGATGGTTTGTCGTGGTGCTAGATAAGATTATCCCAGGCAAAGCCGATGAACGGGAAGATTTGCTAAATGCTACGACCGCGCAGTTCAAACAGGTGTTCGGCAATGAGTATTCTCAGCAGTTCATTAACGCCATGAAAGAAGATGTCGGTGTCGAACGCAATGACAGCGCTCTCAATACTGTCAGAAGCCAGCTTACCGGCCGCAATCGTAATTGATGTAAAGCATGGCGGGCAGTTTCAATCTTGATGCTGCGCGCAACGCGCTGAACGATGGCAAGCCGTCGCTGATCTGGCGCAAGCAGGTTGCTGATACGGAAACACCGGTATCGGCGGCCCTCAAGCTTATGGAAAGTGAGCGCGGCGATTTCCTGTTGGAGTCAGTTGAAGCTGGCGAAACACGGGGACGGCACAGTCTGATTGGACTTGCACCTGATCTTGTGTTTCGCGCCGATGACCAAAGCGCGGCGATCAACCGGAAATGGTTATCTGATCGCAATGCCTTTGAAAGCGAACAGGCCTACAGCCTTCAAGCGCTGCGCGACCTCGTCACTGCCTGTCAAATGGATGTACCGGAAGAATTGCCCCGCGCACTCGCTTGTCTGGTGGGCTATTTCGGATATGAAACCATAGGCCTGGTTGAAAAACTGCCACGCGCGCCACAATCGGAACTCGACTTGCCTGATATGCTTTTTGTCCGGCCAACGGTCATTTTAATTTTCGATCGACTAGCCGACGAGCTATTTTTGGTCGCGCCTGTCTGGCCGGAAACCAAAGGTGATACCGATAGCAAAATAGCACGGGCAGAAGACCGGCTGGATGGTACTGAACGGAAACTTGCGGAGGCTGTTCCGGCAACTTGCAGCACATCCAACCAGAATATCGATCCGAATGATATCAGTTATCAGCCACAGATTGATCCGGTACAATATGAACAAATGGTCCTTCGCGCCAAGGATTATATCAATGCAGGCGACATTTTTCAGGTGGTTTTAGCCCAACGATTTACCACTGCTTTCGATCTACCGCCGATTGAACTTTACCGAGCCCTCAGACGGATTAATCCCTCACCATTCCTATTTTTTCTGGACTTGCTAGGGTTCGCCCTAACTGGTTCCAGCCCGGAAATTCTGGTGCGTTCCCGTGATGGCGAAGTCACCATCCGCCCCATTGCCGGCACCCGCCCACGTGGCAAAAGTGCTGCGGAAGACAAAGCCAATCGTGATAGCCTATTGTCCGATCCCAAGGAGCGAGCCGAGCATTTGATGCTGCTAGATCTAGGCCGCAATGATGTTGGCCGAGTGGCAATTGCCAATAGCGTCGAAGTCACCGACAGCTATGCTGTCGAATTTTACAGCCACGTGATGCACATTGTGTCCAACGTGGTCGGAGAGTTGGCCGGCGATAAAGACGCGTTAGACGCCCTGTTTGCCGGTTTTCCGGCAGGAACGGTGAGCGGAGCACCCAAAGTCCGGGCTTGTGAAATCATCGCAGAACTAGAGTCGGAAACTCGAGGTGCCTATGCTGGCGGCGTAGGGTATTTCTCTCCCGATGGAAGTATGGATAGCTGTATTGTGTTACGCACAGGGATTGTAAAAGATGGCACCCTGCATGTGCAAGCTGGTGCAGGAATCGTAGCGGACAGTGATCCGGTCTATGAACAGGCGGAGTGCGAGGCGAAGGCTGGTGCATTGCTAGCGGCAGCAAAAGAGGCCGTCAAACGAACGCAGGAAGTGAGGTTTGGGCAGTGATTGCCTACCTCACTGTAAACTCTTGTAAATCTGCTTCGCGTATTCTTTTTTCGAAATGAACTGCAGGATAAGGATTGCTGATAAGGAGTCGCCATGCCAGCCAAGAAGCAAATTCGCCAATCAACTGATCGCAAATACATTCTGTGGGGAAGCGCCCTGACCGGATGGACGGCACTTACTTATTTGATCGTGGAGACAATCTCTCTTTGATTGCGACCCATTCCGTCACTCCAGCATCTTTGGCGCTTCCTTATTGAGCTTTTCCTTGATCTTGTTTGCGAACATCGCGAGCATCGGCGGCAAATCGAAAATTCCGTAAACCTCATCCTCACGCACCTGCATTTCACAGCCGATCCGCTGGCCGAGTGCTTCGATAGGACAGTGCATATGATCGCCCTCCCAGTGATGGTCGGACAGACTTGCTCCGGGGATTACATCGGCAAGCGTATGGATGCCGCTGCCGATCCGGTTTTTGGCTTCGACCAAGCCGATTTCATGCGGGATATTGACGGTTACGGGTTCGCCCATATTGATGCTCCTATCTAACTGACTGTATCACCTTGCTCATACGGGTCAACGCCATAACCAAAATGCGTACAAATACTTGGCGTGGCGCGATTTTGCGATTAGGCAGCAAGCCATGATCCTAGTTATCGACAACTATGACAGCTTCACTTTCAATCTCGTCCATTATCTGATGGAACTGGGTGCTGAGGTTCAGGTGGAACGCAATGATGCCTTGTCGGCAAGCGATGCACTCAAGACAAATGCCCAGGCATTTCTGATCTCGCCGGGTCCCTGCACACCCAATGAAGCCGGTATATCTCTCGATCTGGTGGCAGCCTGTGCTGATGCAGAGAAACCATTGCTTGGCGTTTGTCTGGGCCATCAGAGCATTGGTCAGCATTTTGGCAGCAAGGTTGTTCGCGGCGGCTTGATGCATGGTAAGACATCGGCGGTGAATCACGACAATAGCGGTGTATTCAGGGACATTCCCTCGCCCTATACCGCCACCCGTTATCACTCGCTGATCGTGGAGGATATTCCGAACTGTCTGCTCATCAATGCGACCGCCGATGATCGGTCGGTCATGGGTTTTCGGCACGAGAGCCTGCCGATCCATGGCGTTCAGTTCCACCCCGAGAGCATCGCTACCGAACATGGCCATGCCCTGCTTGCCAATTTCATGGAAATTGCTGATATCGAGGTGAATGAAAAAGCATGACCGGTATTTTCGAACAGATTCTGGATGGCGAATTAGAGCCAAAAGCCATTAAATCCGCGCTGGAGGAAATTGCCGATCGCGGTGAGAAGGCGGATGATATTGTGGCAGCGGCAACAGCCATGCGCGCGCGGATGATCGCCGTCGATGCTCCGGCCAATGCAATTGATGTGTGTGGAACAGGAGGAGATGGTAGCCATAGCCTGAATATTTCTACCGCCACTGCAATGATTGTCGCTGCCTGTGACGTGCCGATGGCCAAACATGGCAATCGGGCTGCTTCGAGCAAGTCAGGTGCAGCCGATACATTAGAAGCACTGGGACTTGATTTAACCAAGGCTGCACAGAATGGTGCAGATAATTTGCGCGAAATTGGTATCGCGTTTTTCTTTGCGCCTAATCACCACCCAGCATTGGGTCCGTTGGCACCGATCCGGAAGGAAATTGGTAGGCGCACGATATTCAATTTGCTCGGGCCTTTATGCAATCCGGCGCGCGTCAAGCGGCAACTCATTGGCGTTGCCTCTCCCGATCTGGTCGAACGCTATGCCGAAGCGGCGAGCCATTTGGGCTATGATAAAGTCATGATTGTTTCTGGCGAAGAAGGGCTTGACGAACTTAGTATCTCGGGACCATCAAGGGTTGCACTGGTGGAAAATGACAATGTGACTCTGAGCCGGATTCAGCCAGGTGATGTCGGCTTACCCGTCCATGATGCAGAAGCGATTAAAGGCGGCGATGCCGCTTATAACGCCGCCGCCCTGCGCGAACTGTTGATGGGAGAAAAATCTGCCTATCGCGATGCCGTTCTGCTTAACAGCGCGGGCGCTCTGATGGTCGCCGGTGAAGTGGATAGCTGGGAAGAGGGCGTCGAAGAGGCCGCCGAAGCAATTGACAAGGGGCTTGCCAAAGCATTGCTCGATTGCTGGATTGCCAACCAGTGAGCGACAAACTGGCAGAAATCTGCGCTAGGAAACGGGAGCATGTCCGGGAACGCAAAGCGCTGATCAACCATTCGGATATGCATCAGCAAATCCAGAACCAGGAAAAACCGCGTGGTTTCATCGAATCGATTAAGGCAAGATCAGCTGAAGGATTTGCCCTGATCGCAGAGATTAAGAAGGCCAGTCCGTCGAAGGGACTTATCAGGGAAGATTTCCATCCGCCTGATCATGCAAAGGCCTATACCGCTGGCGGTGCGGCCTGTCTGTCGATCCTCACCGATATACCCTATTTTCAAGGAAGCGATGATTTTCTGGTCGCGGCTCGCGCGGCGTCTCATCTGCCCTGCTTGCGCAAGGATTTCATGATTAGTACCTGGCAAGTCGAGGAATCACGGGCCTTAGGCGCAGATGCTATTTTGATCATCATGGCCGCGTTGGACGATGTGTTGGCGTCGGATATCGAAGCGGCAGCGATTGAATTGGGCATGGATGCACTGATCGAAGTCCATGATGAATCCGAACTGGGTCGCGCACTGCGTCTGCAATCCACGTTGCTCGGTATCAACAACCGTAACCTCAAAACATTCGAGACCAGCCTAGAACAAACCGAGCTTTTATCCGAGCTAGTGCCGGAAGACAAAATCATGGTATCGGAAAGCGGGATATTCACCCATGCCGATTGCCAAAGACTGGCACAAAGCGGCACACGGGCATTTTTGGTAGGTGAATCCCTGATGCGGCAGGATAATGTTGAAACCGCTACCCGAACACTTCTGACAGGATCAGCATGAGCGATTTGACCCATATTGACGAGGATGGTGCGGCCCATATGGTCGATGTCAGCGGCAAGGCCGATACCGTCCGGGAAGCCATCGCCGAAGGCACTATCTCCATGGCGCTGGAGACGATGGAGGCCATAAAGACCAATGCGATGAAGAAAGGCGATGTGCTGGCAACCGCGCGAATTGCCGGGATCATGGCCGCCAAAAAGACCAGTGATCTGATTCCGCTTTGCCATCCCTTGGCGCTCAGCAAGGTTGCGGTTGAATTTGAATTTCTCGGAGATGTTATTCGGGTCGAAAGCCTAGTCAGATTGACGGGCAAAACAGGTGTAGAAATGGAAGCTCTTACAGCTTGTTCTATCGCACTCTTGACAATCTATGACATGTCTAAGGCGATGCAAAAGGACATGGTGATCAGCGATATCAGGTTACTTTCAAAATCAGGTGGCAAATCTGGAGACTGGACCGCGCGATGAGCGCCCTGATCCCTCTTGAAGAAGCGCAAAAACGCCTGATTGATTTGGCCTCCAAACTGCCATCGGAAACACTTTCTATCCATGAGGCTTTGGGGCGATATCTCGCTCGTGACCTGCTGGCAAAACGCGATCAACCGGCTGCGGATATGTCGGCCATGGATGGCTATGCGATCCGGTTTGAAGATCGCGATGGCCCCTGGACATTGGTTGGTGAATGCAAGGCCGGCAGCGCACCCTGCAAGCCGATTGATTCAGGCGAAGCGGCGCGCATATTTACCGGCGCGCTGTTGCCAGAGGGCGCCGATACGGTCATTATGCAGGAGAATGTCGAAAGCAACGGCAAAACGGTCAGTTTGATCGCAGAACCATCGCCCAGCAAAGGCCGCCACGTCCGCCACAAAGGCGGCGATTTCGCAAAAGGTGTCATGACCCTGAAAGCAGGCTCTCTCCTGAATGCTGCGGCGCTGGGGCATGCCGTTATTGCCGGATATGATGCGGTATCGGTGGGCAAACTCCCCCGCGTAGCTATTGTCTCAACTGGCGATGAACTGGTTGAACCGGGTAACAATACCCTCCCCCATCAGATTCCTGCCAGTAATGACGTCATGCTGTCAGCAATGCTGTCCAGCCAAACCCACGAAACGCGCCGCCTGAGCCGCATCGCGGACGATCTCGGCATACTCTGCCAAACGCTGGAAAGCGCAAAGGACTGCGACATCATCGTCACGATCGGAGGCGCATCGGTCGGTGATCATGATCTGGTCGGCCCCGCCTTTGAAAAGCTTGGCGCCGACATTGACTTCTACAAAATCGCGATGCAGCCCGGCAAACCAGTCATGGCTGGGAAATATGGCGATGCGTTGATTTTGGCCCTACCGGGCAACCCCGCCTCAGCCTTCGTCAGCGCGACGTTATTTCTGCTGCCGCTCGTCAAATACATGTCCGGCGCAGAGACTTATTTGCCGATGCAAAAAATGGCCAATACCACCGCCGATCTAGAACCTGTCGAGAAACGCACCAAATTCCTGCGCGCCGTGGTCAATAGCGAAGGTATTACTCCCTTTGACAGCCAGGACAGCGCCAAATTATCGGTGCTCGCATCCGCAAATGCACTGCTTGTGCGGCCGGCACATTCTGGTGCCACGAAAGTTGGTCAGGCAGTGCCCTTTATCTCGATATAGATATTTCGATTTGGTCATGAAATCACGTTTCGCTTGACATGCCATGTTTTGTTTCATAATTGTTCCGCATACGTTCCATATACGGAGTTACCGAAAATGCTCACCCAAAAGCAACATGAATTGCTCTGTTTCATAGATGATCGATTGAAGGAGACTGGGGTTTCGCCGTCATTTGAGGAAATGAAGGAAGCGCTTGATCTCAAGTCAAAATCGGGCATTCACCGATTGATCAGCGCTTTGGAAGAACGCGGGTTTATCCGTCGCCTACCCAATCGGGCACGGGCGCTGGAGGTGATTAAATTACCGGAAGGCGGTCTGGTGGATCATGTCGCAGACAATGTTGTGACGATGGAAAATGCGGCGCCCTCAGGCGGAAACTCTAATATAGCCACCACAACCAATATTCCGGCAGCGGCCAATGATGATATCATGTCGATCCCGCTCCATGGCAAAATTGCCGCAGGCGCTCCTATCGAAGCGATTGAAGGACAATCGGAACTCAGCGTTCCCGCCGCATTGCTGGGGCCAGGCAATCATTATGCTCTCGAGGTATCTGGCGATTCGATGATTGAGGCCGGAATTCTAGATGGCGACTATGCGTTGATTGAAAAATGCAGCACTGCGCGCGATGGCGAGATTGTTGTTGCACTAGTACGCAATGAAGAAGCGACGCTAAAAACATTGCGAAGGAAAGATGGCAGAGTTGAACTGGAGCCAGCCAATTCCTTCTATGAAACGCAAGTTTATGAATCTGAAGAAGTAGAAATTCAGGGAAAAATGGCCGGATTGCTGCGTCGCTATAACTAAGGTCGGGGCCTAGCTTCGGCGCTCAAACCAAAACGGTTTGAGGCCCTTTACTTTCGGTCGTTTGTAAAGCGCGTCCACTCATGTTCGCCTGACCATTGGCGCGCTGTCACTAGTGTTCCACTTTCCAGATTTATGGTCATGCCCCCGGTTTCGCCTAACATAGCCCGGTCGGCCTTTATCCAGCGGGGCTCGCAGCTGTTCGGCAGACGCCGCTCACTGATTACGATATCCGCTCGCCTGCAGGCTGCGGCCAGAGCCATGGCGGGGATGTAATTATTGCTTCGCGTAGCCAGTATAACCCACTCGCGTTCTTTCATCTGGATCGTGACTGAACAACTGTCGCGGTTGCAATCGGCACCTGCTTGCTGCTCCAGTGATTTGGCTTCGCCATCAACACCGGCATTTTCCAATATGATTCCCTGAATGAAGTCGCCGCTACGCGTACGCAGCATAGCCAGCTCGCCAGAAACCGACCGGAAACCGACATGCCGACCGTCGCTGGTTATATAGAGGTCCGGCGCGCGCGTGGAAAAAATCCAAACTGCGCCAATCAAGGAAAGAACAAGGCCCAAATAGCGCCATTTCTGTTTCCACAGACACAGCCAAAGCCCACCCAATATGGTCAAGGCAAAAGCGGCCGTAGAGAAGGTCGGCAACATGGTCACGGCGCCGGGACTGGACGACACATAATGGGCAAGACCAATCAGCGACAACAGCATTTTTTCACATAGCCACCAGACTGGTGTGCCCAAACCGACGCTGTCCAGAACGAGCGCCAGTGCCTCCAGTGGCATGATGATAAACGTCGTCAGGGGAATGGCGATAATATTGGCCAGCGCGCCATAAATCCCGGCCTTATGAAAATGAAACAGTGCGATCGGCATCAGCGCAATTTCAACCACCAAACCGGTCAAAAACAGTGCAAAGACAAACCGTCCGATGCGGTTCAAAAACCTTTCGTCCCTTCGCGAGACCAGCGCCTTCATTTTCGGATGTTCGTGCAACGCGATTATCGCCGTCACTGCTGCAAAACTGAGTTGAAAACTCGGTCCTATAAGGGATTCGGGCCAGAAGATCAGAACAAATAATGCACCGGCAGCGACCATCCGCAGCGTGATTGCGCTTCGCCCAAGCATGAGAGCAACAAGCACCAGCAAAGCCGCTACACAGGCACGAATAGTGGGAACCTGCGCGCCGGTGAGTAACGTGTAACCGAGCGCAGCAGCAGCGGCAAAACCGGCCGCGACAATGGGTAGCCGAAACCGTAAGGCCAACGTCGGAAACAAGGCCAGCAGTTTGAGGGCGAGTAGATAGGTCGCCCCCACCACCGCAGTCACATGCAATCCGCTTATTGACAGCAGATGGGCTAAGCCGCTCCGCCGCATCGCCTCGGCGTCTTCCTCGGCAATCGCACCTCGGTCACCAGTTGTCAGCGTGGCCCCGATCGCCCCTGCGCCGCCGGACATTTGCGACTGGACATGATGAGAGAGCGAGCTGCGGACATCGTCAAATGCAAATATCGGCTCCGATGACTGGATGATATCAATATTTCCCAGAACCTGACCGGTCGCGCCCAGACCCATGAACCAGGCCCTTCGCGAGAAATCATAGGCACCGGGAAGCGCCGCTTGTGCCGGTGGCATCAGCCGGGCGCGCAACTTTATGATGGCACCGGACCGCAATCTGTCGTCCATTTTTTCAAGCGGCAGGTTGACCCGCACACGCGGCGGTAATCCCTGTTTTTCCTGCGTGCTCAAAATTAATCTTACCTGATCCCGTGCAGATATGATCTCGACATTTTCGATCTCCGCAAGGAAGCGGGTGACCGTTGGACGGTCCAGCACAGGCGCAGCCACACTCCACGAGCGAAACCAGATCAGAGCGCAGCCCAAAGCCGCGAGCAACGAAAACCAGAAAACCGAGCGGACTAACCTCATATTGTTGGCGAAAAGACCTGCCACCGCAGCCACAGCCAAGCAGACAAACATGAACGCAATCCACCAGCTTTGATTGGCCAGCGCAAACCAGATGGCAATTCCGCTGCCAACTGCTACCGGCGCCCACAAAATTAGCTGATCCCGTTCCTGATCAAGCAGATTTTCAATCCTCGAACCCGGGGCTAAATGTTTCAGAAATTCAGGCAATTGTCGTGCAGGAAACCGCGTGCTAAGGCCCGCTGCAATCGAGCCCGGCCAGTTTCTGCTTTTGGCAGCTACAGGACCATCTGGGCTCAATTCTTCAGGCATGGTCATGCCTTATCACAGGAAAGCAAAATCGCGTGAATCCTAATCCACCTGATACCGTCGTTACCAGGTTTGCACCCTCACCCACCGGTTTTTTGCATATTGGCGGCGCCAGGACGGCGATGTTCAACTGGCTGTTTGCCCGCCATCATGGCGGCAAAGCGCTGCTGCGGATTGAAGATACCGACAAGGCGCGGTCAACCCAAGAAGCAATTGACGCGATCCTCGAAGGGTTGGACTGGCTTGGGCTGGACTGGGATGAAGAACCTGTGTTCCAGTCTACGCGCGCTGAACGACATGCCGAAGTCGCGCACATGCTTCTTGCTTCCAGCAATGCGTATAAATGTTTCGCAACACCCGAGGAATTGACCGAGATGCGCGAACAGCAGCGGGCCGAGAAGAAACCCATGCGCTATGATGGTCGCTGGCGGGATCGCGATCCTTCAGAAGCCCCCGACGATGCACCCTATGCTATACGACTGAAAACTGAACAACGCGACAAGGTCACCATTACTGATGCGGTGCAGGGCGATGTTTCCGTTCAAAATAGCGAGATTGATGATTTCATCTTGCTCCGCTCGGACGGCACACCAACCTATATGCTCGCGGTTGTAGTAGATGATCATGACATGGGTGTATCCCACCTGATCCGGGGCGATGATCATCTCAACAATGCCTTTCGGCAACTGGCCTTGATCAGGGCGATGGACTGGCCAGAACCGGTCTATGCGCATATTCCGCTAATTCACGGTAATGATGGCGCCAAACTTTCTAAACGTCATGGAGCCCTTGGCGTCGAAGCTTATCGCGATATGGGGATCATGTCCGATGCGATGTTCAACTATCTGCTTAGGCTTGGTTGGGGGCACGGTGATGACGAAATTATTTCTCGCAAACAGGCGGTCGAATGGTTTGATATTGATGGCGTCGGCAAGTCCCCATCCCGTTTTGACCAGAAAAAGTTACAGAACCTTAATGGCCAATATATTCGGGAGGCTGTTGATGCTGATTTGGTCGAGTTATCCAGGCCCTGGATCAAGGCTTCTTTGGGTGCGGAATTGGGTAGCGAAGACGCCGAATTACTAACACAGGCCATGCCCGTCCTGAAAAGTCGCGCGAAAAACCTGATTGAATTGGCCGATGGAAGCCTTTTTCTCTTTAAAAAACGCCCACTTGGCCTCGACGAACGGGCCTCTTCTCTGCTAGATGATGATGCACGGAAGCTGCTTAAATCGATTCACGCGGTTTTGATTGATCTGGAAGACTGGACGCTCGAAGCAACGGAAGAAAAAATAAAAGCGATAGCGGTATCCGCCGAACTGGGGTTAGGGAAGCTAGCACAACCTATGCGCGCTGCCCTGACTGGAAGCACTAGTTCACCCGGAATTTTCGACGTGCTGGTGCTACTGGGCAAGCAGGAGTCACTAGATCGTCTTGCAGATCAAATAGAACAAGCCTGATCAAATCAGGCAAAGAAAGGGCAAATAGTGGGCGAAGAAACAGCAAAATTCGTTTTAGATGGCAAAGATCATGAATTCGGAGTGTTCAAAGGCACAGAGGGGCCCGACGTTGTAGATATCCGAAAGCTATATGGCCAAACTGGTGCATTCACATACGACCCTGGCTTCAAATCGACAGCCAGCTGCGAATCCGAATTGACATTCATCGATGGCGGCGAAGGCATATTGTTGCACCGCGGTTATCCAATTGGCCAATTGGCAGAAAAAAGCTCCTTTATGGAGGTGGCGCATTTGCTGCTGAAAGGCGAATTGCCGACTGCCGATGAATATGACAGTTTCACCAACACGATCACGCGGCATACGATGTTGCATGACCAGTTGGCGACATTTTACAGCGGATTCCGCCGCGATGCCCATCCGATGGCGATCATGTGCGGTGTAGTCGGTGCATTATCTGCTTTTTATCATGATAGTACCGATATCAGCGATCCAGAACAGCGAATGATTGCCAGTCACCGGCTGATCGCAAAAATGCCGACTATCGCGGCGATGGCCTACAAATTTGCGATTGGCCAGCCGTTCATGCATCCAGATAATAGCCTGTCCTATACCGGTAACTTCCTGCGCATGACATTTGGTGTTCCGGCCGAACCTTATGAAGTTGTTCCAGCGGTTGAAAAGGCGATGGACCGGATCTTCATTCTTCACGCCGATCACGAACAAAACGCGTCAACTTCCACCGTGCGTCTCGCTGGGTCTTCTGGCGCCAATCCGTTTGCCTGTATCGCGGCTGGTATTGCCTGCCTCTGGGGACCAGCTCATGGTGGCGCTAACGAAGCTGCACTGAATATGTTGCACGAAATCGGCACACCAGACCGTATTCCGGAATATATTGAACGTGCAAAGGACAAGAACGATCCATTCCGCCTGATGGGCTTTGGACATCGGGTTTACAAAAATCACGATCCACGTGCCACTGTTATGCAAGAAACCGTGAAAGAGGTATTTGATGCCCTCAAGGTTTCCGATCCGGTCTTTGAAGTAGCATTGCAGCTTGAAGAAATGGCCCTCAACGACGACTATTTCAAAGAAAAGAAACTGTTCCCCAATGTGGACTTCTATTCGGGAATAATCCTATCCGCGATCGGTTTCCCGACATCAATGTTCACCGCGCTTTTTGCCCTGGCTCGCACCGTTGGCTGGGTGGCGCAGTGGAATGAAATGATTTCTGATCCTGGTCAGGTGATTGGCCGCCCTCGCCAGCTCTATACCGGACCAACACAGCGCGATTATGTTGAGATTGGCAACCGCTAGACTGCGAAACGGAGAAAAATGGAAAGGGAGCGTTGACCGCTCCTTTTTTATTTCTTGCGGCTTGTTTATTTCTCGCGACCAGGCAGGCTTAAAGTAAATGTCGAGCCTTTTCCTTTGCTGCTATCCACGGAAAGCTCTCCCTTCATAGCCTCGGCCAAGCGACGGGAGATAAAGAGACCAAGCCCGCTGCCGCCATCTCCGGAACGTCCAAGCCGCTCGAACTTGGCAAAGATCTTTTCATGATATTCAACGGGAATACCATCACCTTGGTCACTGACGGATATTTCTGCCTGATCATCATTCTGGCG
Source organism: uncultured Parasphingorhabdus sp. (assembly GCA_951813595.1). GTDB lineage: Bacteria > Pseudomonadota > Alphaproteobacteria > Sphingomonadales > Sphingomonadaceae > Parasphingorhabdus. The sequence goes on from CATOTQ010000001.1 coordinate 1,669,464, forward strand.
AACCCGAACCTTGATCACCGAACCGTCGGGCGAATAGCGAATGGCATTACCCAGCAAATTCACCAATATCTGCAAAACGCGTCGAAACTCTCCTTTGGCGAGCATTTCGCCCTCCTCATCAGGCAGATTGACACGGATTTGGTGATCGGAGGCTTTTACGGCCAGCAATCCGGCTGCACGATGCGCCAGATCCACCAAATCAATATCATCGGGCGTAACGGAAAATTCCGGGCGCTCAATCGCTTCTAGGTCGGATAGGTCATTGACCAAATCCATCAGGTGGCGGCCTGCTGCAGCTATATCCTTGGCATAGCTGGCATAGTCACCGCGAAGGGGGCCTTCCAGCTTACTGCCGATCGTCTCTGCGTTGGCAATGATTTTACCCAAAGGCTGCCGCAAAGCCGGACCAAGTTGCGCACCAAAAAGGGATTCACTTATCAGGTTGGGCGTTTCATTCTGTGAATTTCCGGAATTGGATGCATCGGAACCCGCTTTTTCAACTGAGAAACGATATCCCGAATAGACACCCAGATTGTCTACCAGCGGCTGACCCGACAACAGATATTTTAAATCCGGATCAATTTGCAAAGCAACATGATGATTACGGATCGGCTGGCGTTCGGCAATTGACTCCATGATCAATGCTGTTTTGGACGGCTTTATAACGTCGAAGACATCTAGCAGCGCTTTGCCAATCAATTCCTCCGATAACCTGATATTACCGGGCAAGGAGACGGATGTGATGCGCAACGATGTGTCGGTACGGATCGTCCCGCGAGAATTTAGACGGTCAAAGTCTCTCTGGCGCTGCTCATCATCAATGTCATTGGCAGGTAGCGATGTTTCTTTCCAATCAACGATGGAAATTGACATACCGCCATCACTGCCATGCTCTATTCGAGTTTCCGCCCAAAGACTGATTTTGCTATCATCATCAGCCGCCTTGACCGAACGGGATAGGTTCATGCCCAGTTTCCGGCTTAACCGGCAAAGACTGGCGAGTTGGGGTATGGCAAGCGGTCCGCCTTCAAACCCGCCGCAATGCAAATGCAAGCGCATGAGAAGAGGATCAGCTGAAACAAGTCTTTGCTGTTCAGCAATCCTGCATCGCGTAACTCATCATAGCTATAGATTGAATTGCCGTTGCCGATTTCAGCAATCGATGCATGGGCAATGCGTAGACTTTCTGTTGCTTTCAGGCAAAGTTGCGATTCAATTTCGCCAATAATCGATCGCAAATATTGTCTGCAATTGGACAGCATCCGGTCGGATAGAAAAACTTCAGATTTGGGGAAAAGTGCGGCAGACAGATCGGAAGCCAAGAAGCTACTGGACGAGCCCAAGGCCCCTGCCCGCTGGACAAGGTCATATCCGATATTCTGAACGGCCGAAAAATCGCGTTTTCCCATCGATTTGACTGTAGTCCAATGTGGTTAATAACCCGCTAAGTTTTATCGGTCACTTATTGGCAAAATCCAAGCAATTTGGTCAATTCGCGCCGATTCTTGTCCTGCTACCCAGCAAATAGCCCATGCCGAGTAAGGCAACCGCGTAAACGCCTGTAATAAACGAACCGAAAGCCGAAAATCCGAGCAATATTACAAGAGACAGAAAAATGTCCGGTTTGATCCAGTCCCATTTTGATAGACTTTTGGTCTGATATGACAACCAGACTGAGCCTGTCGCCATTGCAAAGATGACAATATTAGGTGCCATCGTAACGGGTGCAGAGTCCTGTATAATTATTGAACCTACGACCAATCCGATCAACAGGTAGAAAATCATCGTAACGGTGCTTAAATTATCTGAACTTGTTGAAAACAAGTTGATTTTATTCCTGACAGCCAACAATATGGCACCGGAAAATAGCATCGTTAAAGAAGCGATCACAGGTAGTTTCAGAAAGACTGATAGGCTGGCTGTCAATCCCGTAGCGAAAGCAGCCCATCCGAGATAGGATCGCGCTTCCGGTGCTTTCCAGAATTTTGGTAATATTGCGCGGGTCAAGGGCCAGATGACTAATCGCTGCAGAAAGTTACCTTGTTTCCTGTTGGTTTTCTGAAGCTTGCTTCTAGAAAAATCAGAGACCGTGACTTCATTTTTCAAATGGGACACCGCCCCGGCTGAAAAATCTTTTTCTTCAATGACTTCACGTCGACATTCGGACTGAACCGTGCCGCGCAGCAAAGCAGAGCCAACATCCCAGTCTTCGGGCAAATGGATAAAGCCGGAAAGCCGTGAGCATTTCAATCGCGCAATGCCAAGCCAGCGATCATTTTGGTCGATCCGTTCAAAATCTGCAAATATTTCAGTATCCTTGGCGACATAAATCGCTTCGTTCCCAGAATCAGACAATTGCTGGATCAATTTTGGCCCGGGTAAAATACCGTCAGCCAGATAGACAAGCTCGTTCTCCGGCGACGCAAATTGTACCAGATCATGGCCACCGCGAACCATTTGTATATCCAGACCATCAGCGCTCTGTGTGTCGACATATTGCAGAACAGCTCCGCTCATTGTTGGGCAAAGCAATATGATTTGCTCGGCCCCCGCCTGCATTACTGCTTGAATTTGTTGATCCAGGACAATGCCATCGAACAATGGCTGAAACCCCATCGGCCGCGAACCATCCGGTATATCTTTGGAAAGGGAAATCAGAGCCAGTTTCACTCAACACACCTCGCAACAATTGATGATACTCAATAGTGGTCATAAATGATGTTGCAAAGTGATTTGGCTGAAATCCAACCAATTGGTGGTTATTTAGTCTCTATGTGCTTCTACGGCTGCAATTGCGCGTTCCAGCTTGCGAAGAACAACCGGCTCTCCTGGAGCAGAATGCGCTGCTTCATCGGCCAGTTTCAATATATGGGTGGCACCAAAGCTCGCCGCCAGCCCCTTTAATCGCCAAGCTGCATATTCCCAATTGGCATCACAGCGCGATCTGTGCAGCAGATCCACCTGTCGTTTGGCGCTGTCAAGAAAGGCAGCGCGCAATTCGGCAATTAACGACTGATCGTCGCCGACTGCGGCCGTCAAAGCGGCATCCAAAGCACCATAGTCAAAAGACATAATCGATCTTTAAACCGGCCATAGTTAACTTAAGGTTTCTCCACCGTAAAAATATGGTAAATAGAATTCATGACAAGTGGATCAAAAATTATAGGCATGTGGAAGGATCGGGATGAAAATGCCGACCAGGAGTCCAATCAAGCGGAACCAATGGAAAACGAAGATACCCTGGAATTGGGTATTGGTGATCGTGCCTTTCCTTCGGAAAATGAGTCAGTTAGCGCGGAAAGTGCAGACGAAGAGTGGAGTGAGTATTACGAAGCTGAAGCAGCAAATGCCGCAACAAGCGCAAAGATTGAAATTGCCTTTATATTGAGCCTGGCAATTGCTTGGACGGGTTTTTTCCTGTGGTCGAACCGCGACATTTTTACCACATTGATTCCGGCACAATCCGGTATTGAAATGCTTTCGCAATGGAGCATGCCCATTATATTGCTCGGTGTTTTCCATCTGCTGTACATGCGCAACAGCACAAGAGAAACAAATCGGTTTGCAGATGCTGCCAGTTCCCTTCGTATGGAATCCGAACAGCTTGAATCACGTTTAAAGACCGTCAACAACGAGCTGACGACCGCACGCGAGTTTCTGGCCAATGAAACGAGAGAGCTCGAATTTCTGGGAAGCCAGTCTTCAGAAAAACTATCTAACGCTGCAAAACGGATAAAAACATCGCTGGAAGATGGTCTCTCCAGCATGAAAATGCTCAATGAAGTGGGTGAATCCGCTTTCCAAAATCTCGATCAATTACGAGAACATTTACCGGTCGTGATCAACACCGCAAAGGACATAACCAATCAGATTGGCAATGCTGGCCGAGCATCACAAACCGAAGTAGCCGCGATGGTCGCAACGCTGAAAAAAGTTGGAGAAGTTGGTACTGCGGCCAAAGACAGCATTGATGGTTTAACCGCAAGTTCCAACCAATCGCTTTCCAATTTGGCAGAAGTTGCCGAAGACGTGAAATCTTCCTTTGCCCAGCAATTTACCAAGGCGGAGAGCGAAACGCAGCGGCTTTCGAAAATTCTGCAAGATAGTAGTAGTGAAGTTATCGAAGCGCTTCAGGCGACGCGTGCTGACCTGGCCACTGAAACATCTAAATCCTCTGAAGCGATAAAACTGGAACTGCAGGCACTTGAATCTACTATTGCGAGCATAGGTAAAACGGCAGATGATGAGAAAAACCGCCTGAAATCGCTGATAAAAGAGCTTCAACAGCATATTTCAGAGATTAATGAAGATGTCTCCAGCCTCGATAATGAGAGCGGGGAGAAAACTGCTAAACTCGCCTTTGCCATGAAGGCACTGGAAGAGAACAATCAGTCGTTGCAAACGAGCCTTGAGCAGGGACACGGTGTAGCGGACGGCATGATTGAGCGAATGGAAAAATTGCTCATTGCACTCGATAGCAGCACACGGGAAATGGATGAAACGCTCCCTGCCGCCCTGAAACGTGTCGATGAGCGTAGTCAAAAAAGCTTGTCCGCCTTTGCCAAGTTGAACGAAGAGGCGCTGTCGGTTGGTGAAAAGGCCGGAGCAATTTCAGAACAGGTTGAGCAAACCAATATTTCGCTTGATGATCAAAAAACCCAGCTGACAAAACTTCAGGATAGCGGCAGCGCGATTTCCGAAGACCTTATGTCTCAAATCGAGGCTTTGGCAGCATCATTGAAAGACGTACAAAATCAAAACGAATCGCTCGCCGAAAGTGCTGGTGAGAAACTGATTGGTGCACTTTTGCGGGTCAAGGAAACAGCCAAACAGGCCTCTGACCATAGCCGCGAAACCTTGGAAAACGCGATCACAGAATCTGCTGATAAATTTGAGCAGATCAGTGAAGAAGCGCTTAACCGGGTGATTGACGAGAAAATCGGTTCTATCGCTCCGAAACTGGAAGAGGCTGTGACCAACGCGGTGGCAACAACTGAAAGTACGGCTGGCCATCTTGCCGAACAGTTGAATTCGATTGAGGAAATGACCACCAAGCTGGAACAGCGCATATTGTTCGCCAAGGAAAAGGCCGAACAAAGTAGCGAAGAGAATTTTACGCGCCGCGTTGCATTGCTCACAGAATCACTCAATTCCACCGCGATTGATGTCAGCAAGATATTGTCCAACGATGTGACCGATACCGAATGGGCAGCCTATCTGAAGGGAGATCGCGGCATATTCACGCGACGAGCCGTTCGGTTGCTGGATAATGGGGAGGTCCGTGAAATCCTTGCGCAATATGAAGCCAATGACGAATTCCGCGAACATGTGAACCGCTATATCCATGACTTTGAAGCGATGTTGCGAGGCGTGCTGTCAACACGCGATGGCAGTGCGATTAGTGTTACCCTACTCTCTTCTGATATCGGTAAACTCTATGTGGCTCTGGCACAGGCTATTGAAAGACTGCGCGCTTAAAGCCTCTCTCTCGCACCGAAAAAGTCGATATCGTCGACAGTTATCCAACCATAGATATAGTTCAAATAGAATATGCCAAACAGCGCTGAGGCAAGCAATGTTGTTAGCATCAAGACACGCACTGGCCGGAAATTGACCGGTGCACCATCTGCTTGCCCTCTAACCAGATCTGTTCCTGTTTCGAAATGGTTGCGAATGCCGATGGGTAGGATGATGAATGCGCACATCACCCAAAACAGTGCATAGATCGCGATGATAGATGTCAGTTCCATCGCAGCTCAGGCCTCCACCACCAATACAGAAACGATTGGCTTTTTGCCCGTCCACTCGGTCGCGCTACGGCGGACTAACAAGCGCAATTCTTCGCTGAATTTGCCAATATCGCCCACTGGCTTCTTGTATTTTGCAACAATATCATCGCAGATTTCATCAAGGAAATCCTCTTCATCATCTTCAAGTGGGACACCATTGAGTTTTAGATTTGGCTGTCCCCAGAGTTTACCCTTGGCATCCAAAGTAACCGCAACTGAAATCAGGCCATTATAGGCTGATTTCCGGCGCTGGTTGAGGGTTTGACCATCTGCAGGGATGATAACATCTCCGTCGAGCACAAGACGTCCGGTGCGCTCCTGCCCCAATATTTTAGGACCATCAGGCGCCAGTCGCACGACATCGCCATTTTGCTGAAAAACCGCCTTTGGAATGCCTTGTTCCAAGCCAAATCGCGCCTGTTCCTTCATATGGCGGACCTCGCCATGAACTGGCACTAATATCTCAGGTCTGATCCAGTCGTACATTTTAGCGAGTTCAGGACGACCCGGGTGACCGGACACATGGATATGCTCCTGCCGCTCGGTAATCATCACCACGCCTTTTTCCGCCAACTGGTTCTGAATCCGCCCAATTGCGATTTCATTTCCGGGAATTTGCTTGGACGAGAACAGTACTACATCGCCATCAGTGAGTTTGATTTTGTGGCTATCTCCGGCAACCCTGCCCAATGCAGCGCGCGCTTCTCCCTGCCCACCAGTCGCGATGATTATGACCTGATCGCGCGGCAGGTTCATGGCATCTTCGAAGTCTATTGTGTCCGGAAAATCCTTGAAATAGCCGGTTTCCTTCCCATTTTCGATCATCCGATGGAGCGAGCGGCCAGCGACACACAAAGTACGTCCGCTATGAACCGCAACTTCGCCCAAAGTCTGCAAGCGCGCAGCGTTGGATGCGAAAGTAGTAACCAGGACGCGGGTATCGATTTCGTCAACGACGCGCATTAGATTGCGTTTCACTTCTCCTTCGGAACCGGATGCCTTGTCATTGAACACATTGGTGGAATCGCACACCAGCGCGAGGATGCCATCGTCGCCAACTGCTGTAAGCTCGTCGGGTGTCGATGGCACGCCGAGCAACGGTTCATCATCCAGTTTCCAGTCGCCGGTGTGAAATATCTTTCCATGCGGCGTATCGATCAGCAGCGCATTGCCCTCAGCAATGCTGTGCGCGATGGGGAGATAGCAAAAACCGAATGGGCCCAGTTCCAAACTGCCTTCATTTGGGATGATGTTGAGTTCAACATTTTTATCAAGTCTCGCTTCTTCCAATTTCCGGCGCAGCAATCCTGCGGTAAACGGCGTCGCGTAAAGCGGAACATCGAGGTCTGCCGCAAAATAAGGCACAGCTCCAATATGGTCTTCATGCCCATGGGTGAGCACAATACCAAGCAGGTCTTTCTGCTGCTTTTCGATAAATTCCAGATCGGGTAGGATCAGATCAATCCCCGGATATCCAGGATCAGCAAAGGTCATACCGAGGTCGACCATGACCCATTTGCCATCACAACCGTATAGATTGACGTTCATGCCAATCTCGCCCGACCCGCCAAGGGCCAGGAATAATAGCTCGTTTTTTGGTTTTCTCATTTAGTGTTTGTTGCTCTCTGATAGAGAATAAGAAGGCCCTGCAGCGTTAGATCAGTTTCCAGATGATCAAATATGTCCGTATGCTCATCGAACAATACGGCCAAACCGCCAGTAGCGATAATCGTTGTCGGGCGACCAATTTGTGCCTTGGTGCGCTCGACCAATCCCTCGATCATCGCGACATAACCCCAGAAGATACCGATCAGCATCTGGCTTTCGGTAGTGTTGCCGATAACGTTCTCGTCAGGTGGCGATTCCAGCGCGATACGTGGTAATTGTGCCGTTTTTCCAACAAGTACATCGAGTGAAAGATTTATACCGGGGGCAATCACGCCGCCCTTATAGGCACCTTCATAATCGGCCACATCAAACGTGGTAGCCGTGCCAAAGTCGATAATCACCACATCCTGTTTGTATTTTTCGTGCGCAGCAATAACATTAAGCGCACGATCCGCGCCCAATGAATCAGGTTGCGGAATATCCAGAGCGATTCCCCATCCAGCATCTCCACGACCGGCAATTATCGGCTCTACACCAAAATATTTTTCTGAGAGAACGGTCAGGTTGTGTAGTGCCCTGGGAACCACGGTGCCAATGATGACGGCCGTTACATTTTCGACACCCAATCCATTGAGCTCGAGCAATTGCCGGAGCCAAACCACATATTCATCACCCGTGCGACGCGGATCGGTCGCTATGCGCCAGCGTGCCTTGAGCTCGTCGCCATCAAATAGCGCGAAAACGACATTGGTATTGCCTGCATCTATCGCGAGCAACATGGGCAGTCCTTTCTACTGGCCTTACCAGTGGCCTTTCTATTGACCGGTTTCAACATCACCGGCCCGTATTTCGATAAGCGTTCCATCTTTTTTTCTCAAGCGCAGCGCACCATCAGAGGCAAGACCAGCATATTCACCGTCCATCCGTTCGTCCTTGCTGATCGAAACTAATAGTCTTGTTCCGCGCGGGTGGGCCAGCTTTTCCCAATTTATCAGCGTGGTACCAAGTCCCTGCTCTCGCCATTCCATCAGGCGGCGGCCAAACGATTTGGTTAGCAGTTCCAACATATCGGCTGCATTGAAACGCGGGTTAGCACCCTCTTCGAGCAAACTTGTAGTTTTCTTTCCCTCAACCTGCGGCGCGATTGCGACATTGACGCCAATTCCAACCACGACGGTGGATCCGACGCTTTCCAGAAGGATGCCGCAGATCTTCGCGCCGGAGACCAAAATATCATTGGGCCATTTCAGGGAGATAACTCCATCAGGCAGGCATTGATGAATCGCATCATGCACGGCCAATGCTGTCACAAAGGACAATGTCGACGCTGCGGGATCACCGGCTCGGTCATTCACGACAGTGCTGCAATAGAGATTGCCGCTGGGGCTTTCCCATTTGCGGCCAAGGCGGCCTATTCCGCCGGTTTGTTTCTTCGCCCTTAGCCAGAAGCCTTCCTGTGCTGCACCGCGTTGGACAATATCTTTCATATCCGCATTGGTCGACGCGGTTTCTTCAACGGTCTGAATTTCGTTGGTCAGAACAACGCCGCCGCAGCCGCATCAGCTATTGGCGCAATGCGAGGAATGGCAAGATAGCCGAGCGGCGATACTATGAGTGCAAGAACGAGGATCAGGCCATTTTCGGTTTTATGTCCAGTTGCGGCGATCTGCCCCGCAGGATCATCGAAATAGATGATCTTGACAACTTTGATATAGTAAAACACACCAATTACCGAGGCTGCAATACCGATGACCGCTAGTGGCAACATGCCCGCAGCAACCGCGGCATCAAAGACCAGAAATTTACCCCAGAAGCCAAATAGAGGCGGAATACCGGCGAGGGAAAACATAAACACGGCGAAAGCTGCTGCCAGACCGGGACGGGTTTGCGACAGGCCAGCAAGGCTCGAAAGCGATTCCAGCGGCTTGCCATCCTTGTCGCGAAATTCCATCACGCAGATAAAGCTACCCAACGTCATCACTGTGTAGATGAACAGATAGAACATCATCGCCGATACACCTTGCGCGGTGCCCGCGGCCAGTCCGATGAGCAGGAAACCGACATTGTTGATTGAACTATAGGCGAGCAGGCGCTTTATGTTCTGCTGTCCAATGGCGGCCACAGCACCTAGCACGATAGAGGCCAAAGCCACGAAGACAATGATCTGCTGCCAAGCCTCCGTCTGACCACTAAATGCGTCGATGATGACGCGAGCGGTCATTGCCACAGCGGCTACTTTAGGTGCACTGGCAAAGAATGTCGTAACTGGCGTTGGTGCGCCTTCGTAGACGTCCGGCGTCCACATATGGAATGGCACCGCGCTGATTTTGAACGCTAATCCCGACAGTACCAATACGAGGCCGATTAGTGGGCCTGTTGCGAGATCACCGGTCAACGTTTCACCAATCACGGCGGAGCTGGTGGAGCCGGCAAATCCATATACTAGCGAAATACCGAAGAGCAGCATCCCGCTGGCGAGCGCGCCAAGCACGAAATATTTGAGACCTGCTTCTGACGAACGTTCGTCAGTCCGCAGGAAGCTTGCCAAAACATAAGCGGATAGGCTGTTTAGTTCCAATCCGATATAGAGCGTCATCATGTCGGTGGCCGAAACCATGATACCCATACCAATCGCGGCGAAGAGGATCAAAACGGGGTATTCGGGGCGATATTTGCCAGCATCTTTGAAGTACCGCGGCGCTATCATGAGACAAATTATTGCGGCCAGATAGATCAGAAACTTCGCTGCGCTGCCGAAATTATCCATGCGGTAGAGCCCGTCAAAGGCATAAGCTCCATCTTTAAACTCGGTCATGTGGGCCAGAACCATAAGCATGAAGGCCGCACCGCCAAGGGCGATAGCCGACAAAATCGATACAAGCAGCGCGGATCTTTCGCCGCCCCATGCAGCAATGATCAGAAACATCATACTGGCCAATGTCAGCAGTAATTCGGGCGATACCAGCCAGAGGGAAGTTGCGAGTTCCATCAGCGTGCATCCCCTTCGACATGGTCTTCGGCGACGGCCTTGGCCTCACCCATTGTCAGATGCGCATCGCCCTCGGGAGCGGCCCGACCAATGCGGGCAACCAATGCTCCAACATCACCGCGGATTGGAGCCATGAAACTTTCCGGATAGACACCCATCCACATGACCGCTGCAGCGATTGGAGCGAGTAGCGCCATTTCACGCGCAGAAAGGTCAGGCATTTCCTTGACATCATCATGGATCAACTCGCCAAAAGCAACGCGGCGGTAGAGATAGAGCATATATCCTGCCCCAAGGATAATGCCGGTCGTTGCGACCAAAGTGACCCAGCTGTTGACTTTATAGAGGCCAACCAGTGAGAGAAACTCGCCGACAAAACCGCTGGTTCCGGGCAAGCCGATGGACGCCATAGTGAAGAGCATGAACAGTAGTGCATATTTCGGCATATTGATCGACAACCCACCATAACGATCAATCTCACGAGTATGCAGACGATCATAGATTACACCGACACATAGGAACAGCGCACCGGAAACCAGTCCATGACTGAGCATTACAATTATGGCGCCTTCAATACCCTGACGGTTGAAGGCGAACAGACCCAGCGTTACAATCGCCATATGCGCGACCGATGAATAGGCAATCAGCTTCTTCATATCCTGCTGCACCAGCGCTACCAACGAGGTGTAAACCACCGCGACCATCGACAGCGCAAAGACCAGCCAGATGAACTGCTCGGAAGCTTCGGGGAACATCGGCAGTGAGAAGCGCAGGAATCCATAGCCACCCATTTTTAGAAGCACACCCGCCAGTATGACCGAACCCGCTGTCGGCGCCTGCACGTGCGCATCTGGCAACCATGTATGGGCCGGCCACATTGGCATTTTCACTGCAAAGCTCGCAAAGAAAGCTAGCCATAGCCAGGTTTGTGCGCTGGGATCAAAATCATAGTTGAGCAGCGTTGGTATATCGCTCGTCCCGGCATCCTGTACCATCCAAAGCATCGCGATCAACATCACGACCGAGCCGAGCAAGGTATAAAGGAAAAACTTGTAGCTCGCGTAAATCCGGTTCGCGCCGCCCCAGATACCGATAATCAGATACATCGGGATCAAGCCTGCCTCAAACAGGATGTAGAACAGGAAGATATCCTGAGCCGCAAACACGCCGATCATCAATACTTCCATGAACAGGAAAGCCGCCATATATTCGCCAACGCGGTCTTTTATAGCTTCCCAGCTCGCGCCGATACAGATTGGCATCAGGAACACTGTGAGCATGATCAGCATCATTGAAATGCCGTCTATCCCAAGCGCCCATGCGAAATTGCCAAACAGCTCTGCGCGCTCAACATATTGCCATTGTGGGCCGCCAATATCATAGTTGATCCAGAGAACCACGCCGAGATCAAAAAGCACCAGCGTCGTCGCGAGTGCCAACAAACGCGCAGCTTGCGCATTCAGGAACAGGCAGATGATTGCTGCTAGCATCGGCAGCCCCATCATCAGTGATAGGATCGGGAAATCAAGCTGGTTCATTAGCTGGCTCCCCGCACAATGATCCAGGTTGCCGCGGCGGCTAGACCGAGCAGCATGACCAGTGCATAGGTATAGAGATATCCACTCTGGAACCGCTTTGCGACGCCGGCTCCGCTAGCAACAACGGCTGCGATGCCATTAGGGCCAAAGCGGTCAATCGTACCCTCATCCCCATGCTTCCAGAACAAGCGCCCAAACCAGAATGCTGGCTTGATAAAGATCAAATTATAGAGCTCGTCAAAATACCATTTGTTGAAGAAGAACTGATAGAGCGGTTGGAACGTTTCAGCCAGACGCGCTGGTCTATCTTTCCCGCGGAAGTACATCACGAACGCGACACCAAGACCAGCAAGCATCGCTGCCGTTAATGCGAGTTTAACCCAAAGAGGAACATCCCGTGCTGCACCCATCAAAGCGGCGTCAAATGCTATGCTACCAGCCCAGAAATCAGTTCCTTCTTTGACACCGGTAAACGGATAGTAGAAGAAATATCCGGCAAATACTGCACCTACCGATAGGATGCCCAAAGGAACAAGCATCGTTAAAGGACTTTCGTGTGGATCATAACCGCCGGTCTGGTCGTCACCTGTTTCTTCCGGTGTCTTATGTACGCTATGCTGAATATGTTCAGACTGTATCCAACGCGGTTTGCCCCAGAAAGTCAGAAACATCAGGCGCCAGCTATAGAAGCTGGTGAGCAGCGCGGCGAGAACACCAATGAAGAAGGCAAACTGGCCGATTTCAGTACCGCTGGCAAACGCGCTTTCAATAATCATATCCTTGGAATAGAAACCGGCAAAGCCAAATACTCCGAGGATACCGACGCCGGTAATCGCCAGTGTTCCCATCATCATTGCCCAGAACGTTAGCGGGATCTTTTTCCGCAGACCGCCATAATAACGCATATCTTGTTCATGGTGCATGGAGTGGATCACCGCGCCTGCACCGAGGAAGAGCAAAGCCTTGAAGAAAGCATGCGTGAACAGGTGGAACATCGCCGGACCATAAGCGCCTACGCCAGCCGCAAAAAACATATAGCCAAGCTGTGAGCAGGTCGAATAGGCAATAACACGCTTGATATCGTTTTGGACGAGGCCAACGGTTGCAGCGAAAATTGCGGTACAAGCTCCCACAATCGTTACTACCATCAATGCTACATCGCTGGTTTCAAACATCGGTGAAAGGCGGCAAACCATGAACACGCCAGCGGTCACCATTGTGGCGGCGTGGATCAGAGCAGAAACTGGTGTCGGCCCCTCCATCGCATCTGGTAGCCATGTGTGCAGGCCAAGCTGCGCAGACTTGCCCATCGCACCGATAAATAGCAGCAAGCAAAGAATGGTCATTGTGTCGAGGCGCATTCCCGCGAAGGTGATGGTCGATCCAGCCATGGCAGGAGCCGCTTCGAGAATTTCGGGAATAGAAACGGTGCCAAAGACAAGAAACGTTCCGAAAATCCCGAGCATGAAACCAAGATCGCCTACGCGGTTGACCACAAACGCCTTTATCGCAGCAGCATTTGCGCTGGGCTTCTTGAACCAGAAACCGATGAGCAGGTAGGAGGCGAGGCCCACACCTTCCCAACCAAAGAACATCTGCACCAGATTATCCGCCGTCACCAGCATAAGCATGGCAAAAGTGAACAGCGACAAATAGGCAAAAAACCGCGGTTGGTAGGGGTCGTCTTCCATATAGCCCCAGCTATACAAATGCACGAGCGCGGACACGGTGGTTACCACCACCAACATCACAGCGGTCAGGGTGTCGACCCGTAAGGCCCAGTCAAAGGTCAAATCACCAGAAACAATCCAAGTCAAAACCGGCACAACCTGAGCCGTTTCTGCACCTGACAAAAAACCGATAAAAATTGGCCAGCTCAGCGCGCAGGCGGTGAATAGTGCGCCGGTCGTGACCAGTTTCGACGCAAAATTGCCAAGCATCCGATTGCCAAAACCGGCGACAATCGCTGCCAGTAGAGGCAGGAATACGATTAGCTGGATCGACAAGTCCCTAACCCTTCATCCGGTTGACATCATCAACGGCAATGGTGCCGCGTTGACGGAAATAGACAACCAATATCGCAAGTCCAATCGCGGCCTCTCCGGCGGCAACGGTCAGAATGAACATCGCGAAAACCTGACCCGTCATGTCGCCGAGAAAGGCGCTAAACGCGACAAAGTTGAGATTGACTGCAAGCAGGATCAATTCAATCGCCATCAAGATGACGATGATATTCTTCCGGTTGAGGAAGATACCCAGCATGCCCATGACAAATAGGATCGTGCTGACCACTAAATAGTGTTCGATACCGATTATAGCTCGACCCCCTTGCCCACTTCGGGTTGAGTGTTGCGCGTAGCATCTTCAGGACGGCGAGCTACTTGATCAGAGATTTTTTGTATTCGGACACCGCCGCGTTTTCGATTGGTCAAGACGATTGCTCCAACCATCGCAACCAGCAAAATCATGCCGGCGGCTTCAAACAGGAAGATATATTTTGTGTAGAGGATCGATCCCAATTGTTCGATATTGGAAGGTCCCCCTTGCTGTGGGCCGATAACTGCAGTTGCTTCTCCTGCTCCGGCAGAAGACCAGGTCATCACGCCAAAAACGATAATTTCCGCAGCCAAAACAACAGCCAGTAACAGCCCCAGTGGCAAGTTTTTCATAAATCCTGCCCGTAGTTCGGCAAAATCAATGTCGAGCATCATCACAACAAACAGGAACAGCACCGCGACTGCCCCAACATAGACGATCACCAGCAAAGCCGCGATAAACTCTGCGCCGACCAGAAGCATCAGTCCAGCTGCATTAAAAAACGCCAAAATCAGCCATAAAACGCTATGCACAGGATTACGCGCAAAGATGCAAAATGCGCCGCTGGCAATCACTATGGTTGCAAAAAGATAAAACGCGAAAACTTGCATTAGATGTGTTTCTTATCCCCCATCCGATTCCTGCGTGGCCCTTAACGGTAAGGCGCATCGGCGGCAAGGTTTGCCGCGATAGCCCGCTCCCATTTGTCGCCGTTTTCCAGCAACTTCGATTTGTCGTAAATTAGTTCTTCCCGCGTTTCGGTCGAATATTCGAAATTCGGTCCCTCGACGATGGCATCCACCGGACAAGCCTCCTGACAGAAACCGCAGTAAATACACTTGGTCATGTCAATGTCATAGCGCGTGGTTCGACGCGATCCATCTTCGCGCGGCTCTGCTTCGATCGTAATAGCCTGCGCCGGACACACCGCCTCGCAGAGCTTGCAGGCAATACAGCGCTCCTCGCCATTGGGATAGCGACGCAACGCATGCTCCCCCCGGAACCTCGGAGAAATCGGGTTCTTCTCATAGGGATAATTGATAGTCTTCTTAGCCTTGAAGAAATAACGCAGCGTCTTCGCATGAGCCAGAATGAACTCGTACAGTGTAAAGGCTTTTATGTGATGTGCGATGCTCATAGCGGCCACCCGAATTTCTGGATCATGACATATCCGCTGACCAGAACCACCCAGATCAGGCTCATCGGCAGGAAGATTTTCCAGCCCAGTCGCATCAATTGATCATAGCGGTAACGCGGAACGGTTGCCCAGGCCCAGCTGAAGATGAAGAAGAACAGGAATATTTTCAGGCACAACCAGGCAATTCCCGGCACCGCGTAGAGCGGCTCCCAATCGATCGGCGGCAGCCAGCCACCCCAGAACAGGATTGCGTTGAGTGCGCACATCAGCAGGATATTGGCATATTCCCCGAGCCAGAATAGCGCGAAGGACATGGACGAATATTCGGTCTGATAACCGGCAACCAGCTCGCTCTCCGCTTCGGTCAAGTCAAAGGGCGCACGCGCAGTTTCCGCCATTGCTGAGATCAGGAAAAGCACCGCCATGGGAAAGATCAGCGGGTTCACGCCATAAGCATTGATGACGCCCAGGCCGTGCCCTTTCTGACCCATGATGATATCCTGGAGGTTGAACGTCCCGGCCATGAGCACGACCGAAATGATGATGAAACCGATAGAGACTTCGTAGGAAATCATCTGCGCCGCCGCACGCATTGCGGAGAAAAAAGGATATTTCGAATTAGACGCCCAACCCGAGATGACAACGCCGTACACACCCAGCGAACTGATCGCGAGGATGTAGAGCAATCCGATATTGATGTTGGACAGCACCATTGTCTCGCTGAACGGAATTACCGCCCATGCGAGCAAGGCTACCGCAAATGTGATGATCGGTGCCAGCAGGAACAGGCCCTTGTTCGCGCTCGACGGAATGATCGTTTCCTGCAGGAATACCTTCAATCCGTCCGCAAAACTTTGCAACAATCCAAACGGCCCCACCACATTGGGCCCACGGCGAAGCATGATAGCGCCAAGAACTTTGCGGTCGAAATAGATGATCATCGCCACCGCGAGCAACAGCGGAACAACAATCATTAGTACAAGCGTCAGGGTGGCTACAAACCAGCCAAATTCAGCGCCGAGGAAGGAAGATTGGAGAAATTCGGTCATTCCGCCGCCTCCAACACTTCGTCATCGGCGTGCAGCAATTCAGCAGAACAGCGCTGCATGGTTGCGCTAGCACGGGCGATGCTGTTGGTCAGGTAGAAGTCCTTGACCGGATGAACACCCTGTCCTTTGGGTTTATCTGGCAGTCCGGTTGGTGGATTCCACTCAAACGCAACCAGCCCCTCTTTGGCCAGCTCCGGATGATCCTTAGTCATTTTTGCTCGTAATTCATCAAAGCTATCAAATGGCAAAGTCTTGCCGATTACATCAGACAGCGCGCGAAGAATACTCCAATCTTCCCGCGCATCGCCTAGCGCGAAGATAGCCTTGTTCGAACGCTGCACTCGGCCCTCTAAGTTGACGTAAGTGCCGTTCTTCTCGGTATAGGCAGCGCCCGGCAAAATCACATCCGCCGCATGGGCACCGGCGTCGCCATGATGACCGATGTAGACTTTGTAACAGCCCTCAAACAGCGAATAGTCTGTTTCATCCGCTCCCAGGAAGAAAACCAGCTTCGGATTCTTCGCCGCAATCGCCTTGATTCCGCCATCATAGGTATAGCCGAGCATCAGGCCGCCCGTGCGTGATGCACCGATATGCAGCACATTAAACCCGTTCCAGTCATCGCGAACCAGTTTGAATTGCTTTGCCAGTTTCAGAGCAGCGCCATGAACACCATCAATGCTCAATCCGCCACCGCCAAGGATCAGCGCAGGCTTCTTCGCCTGTTCCAGCGCGTCTTTAACTTCGTTGGGCAATTTTCCGAGCAGGCTCATATCATCGCCGAGCCATTCCACCGGATAGGTCAGGTCAACCTCTGGCCCGATTGCAAAAACCTTCGCGTGATGTTTGCGCACGGCCTTGCGAATGCGCGTGTTGACCAGTGATGCTTCCCAGCGTGGATTGGTTGAAACCAGCACAATCACATCGGCCTGTTCGACATTCGCGATGCCCGTGTTGAAATTGACAGCCGCCAGATTGCTCACATCATATTGCAAGCCGGTTTGGCGCCCTTCAAGCATCTCCGATTTCATCGACTTCAGCAGCTTTTTCGCCGCGTACATGGTTTCGCAATCAACCAGATCCCCCGCAATCGCGGCAACTGAACTGCCAGCCTTCACATCGGCAATCGCTTTAAACGCTTCCTGCCAGCTTGCTTCCTCTAGCTTGCCATTTTTGCGGATATAAGGCTTATCCAGACGGCGCTTCATCAGTCCATCAACCGCATGACGCGTCTTGTCGGTAGCCCATTCCTCATTCACGTCATCATTCACGCGAGGCAACGCACGCAAGATTTCGCGGCCACGTGAATCGATGCGGATATTCGTCCCGACACCATCCATCACATCAATGCCGAGTGTCTTGGTAAGCTCCCAAGGACGGGCTTCAAACGCATAGGGTTTGCTGGTCAGCGCGCCGACGGGGCAAAGGTCTACGACGTTACCGGATAGTTCGCTATGCACAGCATGTTCGAGATAGGATGTGATCTGCATCCCCTCTCCGCGACCAATCGCGCCGATTTCCTCGACGCCAGCCACTTCTTCGGCAAAGCGAACACAGCGGGTACAATGGATACAACGGGTCATCACAGTCTTGACCACTGGCCCCATATATTTTTCGGTCACCGCGCGCTTATTTTCATCATAGCGCGATCCGCCCTTGCCATAAGCGATGCTCTGATCCTGCAGATCACACTCACCGCCCTGGTCGCAAATCGGACAATCAAGCGGATGGTTGATCAGGAGAAATTCCATCACCCCTTCGCGGGCCTTTTTGACCATCTCACTATCGGTCCGGATTTCCTGCCCTTCGGCTGCGGGCAACGCGCAGCTCGCTTGTGGCTTCGGCGGCCTAGGCTTCACTTCAACCAGGCACATCCGGCAATTTCCCGCAATGGAAAGCCGCTCATGATAGCAGAAACGCGGAATTTCCTTTCCTGCAAGCTCGGCGGCTTGGAGCACAGTTGCGCCCTGCGGAACCTCCAGTTCGATGCCATCTACGGTGACTTTAGGCATTAGCTACTACTTTCCATATTGTAATATGCCTTATCGACTAAAAAAGCACTTCGCCCAAGCAGGCTTCGCAGCTGTGCTCTGGTAAATGACAATTGTTTTCCTTCGTTCATAGGTAAGCAATGTCCGAACACCGGACTAAGTTTACTGATTGCAGAATTTGCGGCTTCTCCGAAAGGACGAGTCTTTAGAAAGGTCATTACTTCTGTAGAGCGATTGCGGAAAGTGCACTCCGCAAATGCAAGCAATAGATATCTTGTACGCTGTTCGGTCTGGGTTTTATCTAGGCCCGCTTCAGAAAACATCAATGGCACTGCGCTGTAGTCAGGAAGCACGCTTTCCTTGTAGCGCAATACTAACATTGCTCCCGACATTGTATCACGCCATAACTGCAAATCAAATTTCATCTCCGAAAATACCGCTGTCAAACAACCACTTCGGTTCTGTGCGAGTGACTGAGCGGACTTGGTGTCCTCTTCAGTCCAATCGGTTTTACTAATGAGCGTGTTCACTTTTTCAGTTTTTGATCGGACAACACAATTGCTGTATCTCCAAAAGTTTATGGTCGCTGATTTTTGAGACGTTGCCTTATCGCGTTCGTTCGAGCCAAATCCTCTGTTTCCGCCATGTGGCTGCGCGAATGATGTTGACGCACTAAGCAGCGCAATAATGATGAGCAACGCACGAAACGACATCATCACTCCGCGGCCTCCATCATTTTCTGATGCTGATGCACTGCGCGATATAGCCCGAAAGCCAGCAGCACCCGAAGCGATGTCTTGTCAAAAGATACTTCCAGTCCATCGGTTACGCACGGACCAAGATACGGCACGATTGCTTTGATAGCCGCCGCTTCCGGATCGGTATCGGGAATAGTTTGAACAAGAGCGTAGACCTCATTCCGTGCAGACTGTGCAACGCAACGCCCAAAGAGCTCGTTTGCGTTTCGTGGCTTCATAAAGTCTTTTTGCCAGTCCAATTCTGTCAGACCTGCCAGCGCATCAATATCCGCCTGTCCATATTTGCGGATCAGGAAGAATTCCGAGAATGCTCCAACAACCGGACCGGTCGAAAAACCATATCGAATACGCTTATTGAAAAGGCATTGACCCTCACCGTAGTCGACCTTTTTATATATCTTGTTGAGCGATTTGGCCTGATCTTCGCTTAGATACCTGAATTCAAGTGTTTTCGTCGCTCTGAAACGGTTATTCTCAGCCTTACAGCGCGCGATTGTATTGATCGCAGCTCTGGCAGTTTTTTGACGTAGCGGATCGTGAAAGCCAGTCATTTTATTCCGGCTTTGATCAATCAGAGAACCTGTTTTTGGCTGAGCATTGGCAGGCTCAAGGCAATCTAAACCAAAGATCGCCAAGCCGATAATCAAGACATTCAGAAACTTCACTCCGCCGCCTCCATCACTGGTTCTACCGCAGCATTCTCGTTGATCCGCCGTTCCAACTCAGGCCGGAAATGCCGGATCAGCCCCTGAATCGGCCAAGCCGCGGCATCGCCGAGGGCGCAGATAGTGTGACCTTCAACCTGTTTGGTGACTTCGTGAAGCGTGTCGATTTCCTCGATTGTCGCATCACCGTCGCGCAGCCGTTCCATGACGCGCCACATCCAGCCTGTACCTTCGCGGCACGGCGTACACTGGCCGCAGCTTTCGTGTTTGTAGAAATAGGAAAGACGGCTGATCGCGCGGACAATGTCGGTGGATTTGTCCATCACGATCACCGCCGCCGTACCGAGGCCGGATTTGAGTTCGCTCAGCCCGTCAAAATCCATCGGCGCGTCCATGATCTGCTCCGCCGGTACCAGCGGAACTGATGAACCACCCGGAATAACCGCAAGCAAATTGTCCCACCCGCCAGTGATGCCGCCACAATGCTTTTCGATCATGTCCTTGAACGGGATCGACATGGCTTCTTCGAACACCGCCGGTTTTTCGACATGGCCAGACACCTGAAATAGTTTCGTGCCGTGGTTATTCTCGCGGCCAAAGCTGGCGAACCAGGCACCGCCGCGTCGCATGATGGTTGGCACCACTGCAATACTCTCGACATTGTTTACCGTTGTCGGGCAGCCATAGAGGCCAGCACCAGCAGGAAATGGAGGTTTCAGGCGCGGTTGGCCCTTCTTGCCTTCGAGGCTTTCGATCATCGCGGTTTCTTCGCCGCAGATATAAGCGCCAGCGCCGCGATGGACGAATACGTCGAAATCATAGCCGGACTTGGCAGCGTTTTTACCAATCAGCCCAGCGTCATAGGCTTCCTTAACGGCTGCCTCCATGACCTTGGCTTCGAAAATATATTCACCGCGAATGTAGATATAGGCCGCCCGTGCTCGCATAGCGAAACCGGCGATCAGCGCGCCTTCGATGAGTTTATGCGGATCGTTGCGGAGAATTTCGCGATCTTTGCATGAACCCGGCTCGGATTCATCGGCGTTGATGACCAGAAAACTCGGACGCGGATTGCCCTGACTATCGGTTGGCGCTTCTTTCGGCATGAACGACCATTTCAGGCCAGTTGGAAATCCAGCACCACCGCGACCGCGAAGGCCAGAGGCTTTAACTTCCTCGATAATCTTGTCATTGCCGAGCTTGATAAACTTGGCAGTCTCATCCCAGTCACCGCGCGCCTGCGCCTCTTTCAGGCCCCAATGCTGGAAGCCATAGACGTTGGTGAAGATACGGTCCTTGTCCTGCAGGAAATCAAAACTCATTTTTTCCTCCTGCTGCCCCAGATACCGCCTGCAACAGCGATGATGAGAACGGCAAGTCCAATCCAGCCAGCATATCCATCGACCAGCATGGCATTACCACTCCTTCCGATAGTCATGGTTGGCATCGACCATTTCGAGCAAATTCGTCGGACCACCCTCGGCTTCGCTTGTCTTGCGACCAATTTGCGAGCCGACCGGCACGTCCTTGCCCGCCGCCAGATTCTCGAGAATCCGCGTCATGATGTCGTAATCGAGATCTTCGTAATTATCATCGTTGATCTGAACCATCGGCGCGTTGGAACAGTTGCCCATGCACTCGACCTCGGTCAGGGTAAACAGGCCATCGGGTGTCGTCTTGCCTTTCGCCATGCCTCTATTTTTGCACGCCGCCATCACATTATCGCTGCCGCGCAGCATGCAGGGTGTCGTCCCGCAAACCTGCACATGATAACGACCCACCGGCGCGAGGTTGTACATCGTGTAGAAGGTCGCGACTTCGTAGGCGCGCATATAGGGCATGCCCAAATAGGCAGCGACATATTCGATCACCGGCACGGGCAGCCAGCCTTGCGTTTTCGTGTCCTCACCAACCTGTCGCTGGGCGATGTCGAGCAGCGCCATCACTGCCGATTTCTGGCGGCCTTCAGGATATTTCGCGATCTGCCGCTTGGCGAGTTTTTCATTCGCAGGCGTGAAGGCAAAGTCACCCCATTTGGCGCGGGTTTCGATTTCGTCAGGGATGTTGGGAGCTTCAGCCACGCCGCTCCTCCAATATTTCGTTGTATTTCTCGTAGGTTCGAAGATGATCTGTCGCGCTCACCGGTCACACTCCCCGAACACAACGTCGATCGCGCCGAGAATGGCGGTCGCGTCGGGCAGCATGTGGCCTTTGGTCATGAAATCCATCGCCTGCAGATGCGAGAAAGCAGTGGGGCGGATTTTGCAGCGATAGGGCTTGTTGCTGCCATCGCTAACCAAATAGACGCCAAATTCGCCCTTTGGGCTTTCGGTGGCGACATAGACTTCGCCGGCGGGGACGTGAAAGCCCTCGGTATAAAGTTTGAAATGATGGATCAGCGCTTCCATCGACGCCTTCATCTCACCGCGTTTGGGTGGAACCACCTTGCGGTCGGTTGACGCGACTGGGCCTTCGGGCATTTCATTCAGGCACTGGTGCATGATCCGCGCAGACTGCCGCACTTCCTCAACCCGGATCATGAAGCGATCATAGCAATCGCCCTTAGTGCCTACCGGAACCTCAAAATCCATCCGGTCATAAACATCATAAGGCTGCGACTTGCGTAAATCCCAAGCTATGCCGCTACCCCGCAGCATCGGACCGGAGAAGCCCCAGCGAACGGCGTCGTCCTTAGAGATTGTTGCGATATCGACATTGCGCTGTTTGAAAATGCGGTTATCGATCACAAGGCCAAGCGCATCGTCAAACAATTTCGGAAACTCATCGAGCCAGTCGGCAATATCAGTAAGCAGCTTCAGTGGCAAATCCTGATGCACGCCGCCGGGACGATACCAAGCACTGTGCATCCTTGCGCCGCTCGCGCGCTCGAAAAAACCCAGGCACTGCTCGCGAATTTCAAAGAACCACAGGTTTGGTGACATCGCGCCCACATCCATGACATGCGCGCCCATGTTTAGCATATGATTACAAATGCGCGTCAGCTCAGCGAAGAGCACGCGGAGATATTGGCCGCGCAAAGGTACTTCAAGATCGAGCAGCTTCTCGATCGCCAGCACATAGCTATATTCCATCGCCAGCGGCGAACAGTAGTCGAGCCGGTCAAAATATGGGAGCGCTTGCAGATAGGTCTTATGTTCAATAAGCTTTTCGGTACCGCGGTGAAGTAAGCCAACATGCGGGTCAATACGCTCGACGACTTCTCCATCCAGCTCCATCACCATACGCAGCACACCGTGAGCCGCTGGATGCTGCGGGCCAAAGTTGATCGTATAGTTCTGGATTTCAACATCGCCAACCGTTGGGTCGACTTCATCCATTAAACCCTGAGTTTCGTCGAGATAGTCGCTCATTCAGCGTCTCCCTCTTCGCTCTTCTCATCACCCGGCAAAAAGTAGTCCGCCCCCTCCCATGGAGACATGAAGTCGAAACTGCGGAAATCCTGGGCGAGTTTCACAGGTTCATAAACAACCCGCTTCTGCTCTTCGGAATAACGCATTTCGGTATAGCCTGTCAGCGGAAAATCCTTGCGGAAAGGATGCCCCTGAAATCCATAATCAGTCAGAATGCGGCGCAAGTCGGTATTGCCATCAAATAGCACACCGTAGAGATCGAACACTTCACGCTCGAGCCAGCCAGCGACTTCCCAGATATGGGTGACACTAGGTACAGGCGTGTCTTCGTCGGTCGTAACCTTGACCATGATCCGGTGGTTCTTGGTCAGACTGAGCAACATGTAAACAATTTCAAACCGTTCCGGACGATCTGGATAATCAACCCCCGCGATTTCCATCAGCTGCTGATATTCATGATCAGCACGCAGCTTTTCCAAAACCTCAGGCAATTTTTTGCGCTCAACGGTAAAACTGATCTCACCATGAGCCTGGACTGTGCCGAGAACGGCTTTACCAAGCGCTTTGGTCAAAGCATCCGCAACGCCTTCGTTGCTGGCCATCATTGGTGCGCTATGCCCCATATTACCGCTCAAAGGTCCCGATACGGCGAATTTTCCGTTGCAATTGCATGACGCCATACATCAGCGCTTCAGCAGTTGGAGGACAACCCGGCACATAAATATCAACCGGAACGATCCGATCGCACCCGCGCACTACGCTATAGCTATAGTGATAATAACCGCCGCCATTGGCACAGCTACCCATCGAAATCACATATTTCGGATCGGACATCTGGTCGTAAACCTTGCGCAAAGCAGGCGCCATTTTATTGCACAATGTCCCAGCCACAATCATTACGTCCGATTGTCGCGGCGATGCACGCGGCGTGAAGCCAAAGCGTTCTAAGTCATAGCGAGGCATGTTGGCATGGATCATTTCCACCGCACAGCAAGCCAGACCAAAAGTCATCCACCAAAGCGAGCCCGTGCGCGCCCAGTTAAACAGGTCTTCCGTCGAAGTGACCAGAAAACCCTTATCATTCACTTCCGAATTCAGATTCTTGAAAAATGCTTCATCTGGCGGCGAGACTTCCTGCCCATCCGCCATCATCGGCGTGCCATCGGCGTTCAGGATCGCTGATCCGCTATCGTCTGGCGCTACTCCCAATCCAGCGCTCCCATTTTCCATTCGTAAATGAAGCCAACCGTGAGGATGACCAGAAAAAACATCATCGATGACCAACCCAGCCACCCGGTCTGATCTAGCGATACCGCCCATGGGAAAATGAACGCCGCCTCCAGATCGAAAATGATAAACAGGATCGCGACAAGGTAGAAGCGCACATCAAATTGGCTACGGCTGTCCTCAAACGCTGGAAACCCACACTCATATTCTGACAGCTTTTCGGGATCGGGGTTATGTACGCCAGTCAGTCTGGAAACCCCCATGGGAAGAAACACAAACGCTGCAGATAAACCCAGCGCCACAAACAGAAACAGCATTATCGGTGCATATTGGGAAAGATCGACCACAAAAGACTCGTTTCGCTAGAATTCGAGGCCGCTTTTAGGGGCTGGACTGATATGCTGCAAGGGCGAAATAGCTTTAATTTACGCCGTTTTGCGAGACATTATCACTTACAGCAAAGACTTCGCCAAAATCTTGTGCAGCTTGCTGTGCAACGCATCGTTTGAGGCAAGCAATTCGCGCTGGCCGATGGGCTGGTCACCACCGGTATAGTCGGTTACAAATCCGCCCGCTTCGCGGACCATCAAAATGCCCGCCGCCACATCCCAGACCTGCAAATCTGCTTCCCAGAACCCGTCATAGCGACCTGCCGCTAACCATGCGAGATCAAGCGATGCTGCACCATTGCGACGAATGCCGGTCACTTGCGGGGCTATAGCTCCAAAAATCCGTGCCCATTCACTGAGATCGCCATGGCCTTTGTATGGAATGCCCGTAGCGATAAGCGCTTCGGACAAATCTCGCCGGGCTGAAACGCGAAGTCGTTTCTCTCCAAGCCAAGCGCCCTTGTCCATTTCCGTCCACCAGGTCTGGTCATTCAACGGCTCATAGATCATCCCACTGGTTATCTTGCCCCAGCCGCGGCCATCAAGGGATGGCTCCTGGACTGCAATTGAAATCGCGAAATGCGGAATGCCGTGAAGAAAGTTCGTGGTGCCATCGAGCGGATCGATAATCCAGCGTGGTTTACCCTCCTCGCCATCAATCATTCCGCCTTCTTCGAGAACAAAGCCCCAGCCGGGTCGAACTTTCTGAAGTTCGTCATAAAGAATGCGTTCGGCGCGCATATCGGCTTTTGATACGAAATCTGCTGGGCCTTTTTTCGAAACCTGCAGATGCTCAACTTCGCCAAAGTCGCGGCGCAGTCGCGAACCTGCTTTGCGTGCGGCGCGCTCCATGACGGTTATAAGGGCGGAATGTGCTGGCATTTATTGAATCTTACGCTTTACCGACATATTCACGGGCATAAACGTCTACAATGATCCGGGTACCAGCCGAAATAAACGGTGGCACCATAACCTTCACGCCATTATCAAGAACGGCGGGCTTGTAGCTCGAAGAAGCCGTCTGGCCCTTCACAACCGCATCGGCTTCCACAATCTCGGCTTCAATCTGATCGGGCAGCGCCACCGAGATTGGCTTTTCTTCATAAAGTTCCAGTTGCACGTCCATGCCATCCTGCAAAAATTCGACGGCTTCACCAGGCAAATCGGATGGCAAGGTGATCTGCTCATAATTTTCTTTATCCATAAAGGTGAGCATATCGCCATCGGCAAACAGATACTGGAACGTCTTGGTATCAAGCCGAACCTTCTCCACTGTATCGGCGCTGCGGAACCGGACATTGGTCTTGCGGCCGTCAATCAAATTCTTCATCTCCACTTGCATATAGGCTCCACCTTTACCGGGCTGAGTATGCTGGATCTTGGCAACCTTCCAAAGGCCCTTTTCATATTCCAGAATATTGCCGGGACGAATATCGACGCAACTGATTTTCATGATGATTCTCACTTGCAGGAATTACGTGTTGGCGGCGCTCTAGTGCGGACACCGACAATAGGCAAGTTCTGTGAGATTGCTCACAGGTCTTTTTCATACAATACGGAGAATCGGTAATCGGCTATTAAAGCGTCATGGCACAAGCTATGACCCTTGATCGTCCCCAGAAGGATTTGTCGGCTGCGATAGGACCGACACCAGCACCAGCAGCGGGTCTGTTCGGTTACTCTATTATACATGGCGAACTGCAAGGCAGCAAATCGATGGCCGGATATATCCGGGATATCGAACAAATGCCCAATTTCGCCCCGCCGTCGATCGAAGCATTTGTAGCGCGCTATATCGCGTCCAATATCGGAAAATCTATCAGTTCTTCCTGAACTTAGGCACTTTCGCGTAAAATTTCCGCAAACTGCTTCACTGCATTTGCTGGTCCTAATGGGCAATTCCATACCGAACCACTAACTGCCAAAAAATCTGCTCCAGCATCAACAAGCGGCTGGCAGTTTTCGGGCGTGATACCGCCTATTGCCACGCAGGGAATCTCCATGATTTGCGACCACCATTCAAGAATATCGACCTCTGGCTGGTGACGAGTTTCCTTTGTTTCGGTCGGGAAAAAGGCACCGAAGGCAACATAGTTCGCGCCGCTCTCTCCTGCCTCCATCGCCAGATGGCGGCTATCATGACAGGTGATACCAATTTGCATATGAGGACCAAGCTCGTTGCGGGCGACCGCCAATTCTTCATCATCCTGCCCCAGATGCAAACCGTCTGCGCCCAATCGCTTGGCCAACGCCACATCGTCATTGACTACAAAAGCCACATCATATTCATCGCAGATCGCCTGCAGCGGCTTGGCCAATTTCGCGGCTTGATGCTGATCGACAGCCTTTACCCGAAATTGAAAGGCCGCAACTGACCCTGCCTCCAGCGCTTGCTTTAGTTGCACCGGGAAATCACCACCCACTTCGAGAGGGGAGATCAAATAGAGTTGGCAGGATGGCTCGGTCATGGCTTGTTTAAAACTTTCTAGCGGACAACGGCAAGCAGAAATCCATCCCATTTTTTTGAACCAACTGTTTGAATCGCGGTTGCATCAATGGCGGGATTGTCTTTCAGCGCTTCATACAGCGCCCTTGTTCCTGGGACTTTAGGGTCTGCGCTATCCGGATCAAGTATCTCACCTTCGCGAACCACATTGTCAAAGACAAGCATTGCTCCGGAGCGCGACAGCTTGATTGCGTATTCGAGATAATCAACATAGCTCTGCTTGTCAGCATCGACGAAGACGAAATCAAAAGGTTCGACATCTTTCCCTCCCATAGCTTCCAGAGATTGGGCAGCGGGACCAGTGATAATGTTTACCAAATTTCCGAACCCGGCATTGCTAACGTTCGTCTCTGCTACGCAAGCATATTCGTCCTCTAGCTCAAGAGTGACAATGTGGCCATTATTCGCAAGCGCCCTCGCCAGCCAAATCGTCGAATAACCGCCTAGCGTTCCGATTTCCAAAATGCGTTTCGCTCCGGGGCACCTTTGGCAAGAAGTTGCAGCATCTTCCCTTGGGCAGCGGAAACATCAATCGCCGGCAATCCCGCCATGCGATTTGCTTCCAGAGTCTGATCCGGATCGCTGCCGATAAGATGATCGACAATATAGTCGTTAACCTCAGACCAGCGATTCCTGTCAGACATCAACAATCAGGCAATAGACGCCCGATAAATCTGATCGATTGCACCGCCGAGCACAGAATCAAACTCTCCATCAGTTTGAGAAACTCGAAGGTCTTGAAGCAAACCACGACTGAAGCTTGCGATCATGCCATTATTCTTTGCCAGTTCTTCACAGGCCTCATCGGTTGAATAACCGCCAGACAGTGCAACCAAACGAACTACATTTGGATGTTCAATGATCGAAGCATAGAGATTGGCTTCCACCGGAATGGAAAGCTTCAGCATCACCCGCTGATCGCCCAATGCATCCAGATGTTTGGTCAATTCGCCGAGCAGAATTTT
This sequence comes from uncultured Parasphingorhabdus sp., assembly GCA_951813595.1. Lineage (GTDB taxonomy): Bacteria > Pseudomonadota > Alphaproteobacteria > Sphingomonadales > Sphingomonadaceae > Parasphingorhabdus. The sequence goes on from CATOTQ010000001.1 coordinate 1,697,763, forward strand.
ATCACATTCTGCCCGCTCATCGCTTTTTATATTCACTTCGGGTTCGATCATCGGGATCAAGCCATGTGACAGGATTTGTTTCCCGAACTCGAATTGCTGCGCGACGTTTGCGGCAATACCTTCAGCATTTGCCTTGTTGATGACCGAACGCATTTTTGTGCCGAACATGCCTTTGCTCACAGCATGTTTGCACTGATCATCTAGATCAGGGATCGGCTTCATCAACTGAACACCGTTTTCCTCATCGGCAAGTCCTTTGTCGACTTTCAGGAAGGGCACAACGCCGCGTTCCCAAAGCGCGTCAGGGGTTGGCTTTCCGTCGACTTCGCCGTTCATGGTTTTCTCGAACAGGATCGCGCCGATGATTTTGCCGTTGCCAAAGCTTGGCGTTGTTATGATCCGGCTACGCATCTTGTGGATCAGGCCGAACATCTCGTCATCGTTCGAGAATGCATCTTCGCCAATACCATATCCGGCAAGGGCCTTTGGCGTCGAACCACCGCTTTGGTCGAGCGCTGCAATGAAGCCCTGCCCTGTCTCAATCTTTTTCATCATTTCAGCATTTGGCATTTGTTTTTCCTGTTTTCGGTAAAATTCTATTTTCTAAGCGCTTCAACGCCCGGCAGTGCTTTGCCTTCCATCCATTCCAGGAAGGCTCCACCAGCGGTTGAAACAAAACTAAATTCTTCAGCAACGCCAGCTTGGTTGAGCGCTGCTACTGTATCTCCGCCACCAGCAACAGATAGTAATTGCCCTTCCTTGGTCAAGGCAGCGGCAGTTTGCGCCAATGCAACAGTTGCCGCATCAAAAGGCGGCGTTTCAAAAGCGCCCATCGGGCCGTTCCAGACCAGGGTTTTGCAGACTTTTAGCACATCATTGAGCTCCTCTACCGCCGCTGGCCCAACATCAAGGATCATTTCATCTTCCGCGACTTCGTGGACATTGACTGTCCGGGTTGGTGGACTGGGTGCGAATTCTTTGGAAACCACTACATCATAAGGCAGGTGCACCGTGCAGTCAGCCTTGTCGGCAGCTTCGAGTATTTTGTTCGCAGTATCTGTCAGATCATGCTCACATAGCGATTTGCCAACATTCACTCCGCGCGCAGCCAGAAAAGTATTGGCCATGCCGCCGCCGATGATCAAATGATCCACTTTTTCGACCATTTGCCGCAAAACGTCGAGTTTGCTTGAAACTTTCGCTCCACCAACAACCGCAGCCACCGGATGCTCTGGGTTACCAAGCGCCTTGTTCAGCGCAATTAGCTCGCGTTCCATTGAACGGCCGGCATAGGCTGGCAGATGCCCGGCAATACCGGCCGTAGTTACATGCGCGCGGTGCGCCGCAGAAAAGGCATCATTCACGTAGAAATCACCAAATGAAGCGATCATCTTGGCCATATCAGGATCGTTTTTCTCTTCGCCCGGCGCAAAACGGCTGTTTTCGATCACCATAACACTACCATTAGGCAGTTCAGCGATAGCATCTGGGCTAGAACGCTGCATGAAGCCAACATTACGGCCCAAGACGTCTGCCAGCGGCGCGACAACCGGCTCCAGCGAAAACTCGGGCTTAAACTCACCCTTGGGACGGCCGAAATGAGCCAACAGCAGCACTTTCGCGCCCTTTTCTGCCAATTCGGAAACCGTGGGAATAACCGCCTTCAACCGGGTATCGTCTGTAACCTTGCCATCAGCCATAGGTACATTGAGGTCAACCCGGACCAAGCCCACCTTGCCTTCAACATTGCCAAGATCATCCAGTGTATTGAACCGTTTACCGCTTATTTCTCAGAATCCTTCTGACTTAGAGCAATCCCGCCATCACTTTGCCGGTGTCGATCATACGGTTGGAGAAACCCCACTCATTATCATACCAGCTAACCACGCGAACGAGCTTGCCATCCATAACCGTTGTTTCGAGGCTATCGATTGAAGAGCTGGCCGGCTGATGATTGAAATCGCTGGAAACAAGCGGTTTATCTTCAAATACCAGAACACCGTTCATAGGCCCGTCTGCTGCGGCTTTCAACGCTCCGTTGATCTCCGCAACGTTGGTATCGCGGCCCGGTGTGAACACCAGATCGACCAAACTCACATTTGGCGTTGGAACGCGAACCGAAGAACCATCAAGCTTGCCATTCAGCTCCGGAAGCACCAATCCAACGGCGCGCGCAGCACCGGTGGTAGTTGGGATCATATTGGCCGCTCCTGCCCGTGCACGGCGCATGTCGCTATGCATCTGGTCAAGGATACGTTGATCGTTTGTGTAGCTGTGAATCGTGGTCATAAAGCCGCGTTCAATGCTAACCAGATCATTCAAAACCTTGGCAACCGGCGCGAGGCAGTTTGTCGTACAAGATGCATTAGAAACAATGACATCCGATGACGTCAAGTTGTCATGGTTCACGCCGTAGACGATGGTTTTGAGATCGCCTTTGGCCGGCGCGGAGATCAATACGCGTCTTGCACCTGCATCGATATGCGGCTGCGATGCTTCGACCGACTGGAAGAAGCCGGTGCACTCCAGAACGAGATCAATGCCCATCTCGCCATGTGGCAAATCGCCAGGATTGCGTTCGGACGTAACAGCAATCTTCTTTCCATTGACCATGATGTGATCGCCGTGAGCTGAAACTTCGCCGGGGAAGCGTCCGTGAACGCTGTCATAGCCGAAAAGCAGCGCATTGGCGTCTGCGTCGGCAAGATCGTTAATTGCGACCAGCTCAAAATCGTCATCATCACGCTCTAGAATAGCGCGGGCAACCAAGCGACCGATGCGGCCAAAGCCATTAATTGCTACTTTTGTCATGGAATTTGCTCCTTATGCTTCAAACATTGCGGCTTTTTAACCGATTTTTTCTAGTATCTGGGGTGTAATCTTCTCTGAGGTCAAACCGAAATGATCATAGAGGTCTGTTATGGGAGCCGAAGCGCCGAAACTATCAACTCCAAAGTTCATGCCGTTGAGGCCGGTATAGCGTTCCCAACCGAAAGTCGTGCCCGCTTCAATCGAAACACGCAGGATATCGTCACCGCCGAGCAGTTCGTCTTTATAGGCTTGATCCTGAGCATCAAATAGCTCGGTACAGGGCATCGAAACCACTTCAGTTCCCGTGCCTTGCGCTTCCAGTTTTTCGGCAACATCCATCGCAATAGACACTTCGGAACCGGTGGCGATGATAACAATAGATTTTTTACCATCCGCGGCCTTGACCGAATAAGCGCCTTTTTCACAATGATTTATACTGACGTCATGGCGGATTGGCGGTAGGCCTTGACGGGTTAGAGCCAGCGTTGAAGGCCCTTCACTATTTTTTAACGCCAGCGACCAACACTCGGCTGTCTCAATCGCATCACAAGGGCGGAAGGTCAGCATGTTGGGCATCGCGCGAAGGCTCTGCAGGTGCTCGATCGGCTGATGGGTTGGACCATCTTCACCCAGACCAATACTGTCATGCGTCATCACGTAAATGGACCGAACATTTTGGATCGCTGATAACCGCATAGCGCCGCGGCAATAATCGGTGAACACCAGGAAGGTTCCACCGTAAGGAATAACGCCTCCATGGAGCGCCATTCCGTTCATCGCGGCCGCCATTCCAAACTCGCGGATGCCGTAATAGATGTATCGACCAGAATAATCATCTTTAGTCAATGGTTTAGTGGAAGGTGTTTTGGTATTGTTTGAACCAGTCAGGTCGGCACTACCACCAATCGTCTCGGGAAGCGCTTCGGTAATCGCTCCCAGAGCCATTTCCGACGCTTTTCGGGTTGCAACCTTGGGCGGATCCGTTGCTAGGCTCTCTAGATAATCCTGCATCGCAGTGCCCGCAGGAAGTTCGCCAGCCATACGCCTTTCGAACTCGGCTTTGTGAGAACTGGTAGCCAAACGCATTTCCCAATCCGCCCGCGCAGCGGCCCCTTTTTTGCCAATCTGCCGCCACGACGTCAATATATCCTCTTGAATTTCAAAAGGTTTATCTTCCCAACCCAAAGCAGCCCGTGTGCCATTTATCTCTTCTTCACCAAGCGGTGTACCGTGGGTTGCAGCGGTTCCCTGCTTGGTGGGCGCGCCATATCCGATGATTGTCTTACAGGCGATTAGCGAAGGCCGCGGATCATTCTGCGCTTCGGTCAGAGCACAGCGAATATCGTCAAAGTCATGTCCGTCGCAGGCCACCACGTGCCAACCGGAAGCCCGGTAGCGCGCTGGGATATCCTCGCTAGTCGACAAATCCGTGCCGCCGTCAATGGTGATGTTATTATCGTCCCAAAGCACGTTAAGACGACCCAGCCCCAGATGTCCGGCCAATCCTACTGCCTCATGGTTGATTGCTTCCATCAGGCAGCCATCACCAGCAATTACCCAAGTTTTGTGATCTACGAGGTCATCACCAAAATGCGCATTGAGGTGGCGCTCGGCAACAGCCATGCCCACCGCCATGGCAAATCCCTGCCCAAGTGGGCCAGTGGTGGCCTCAACGCCTTCGAGTTTAAAGTTCTCAGGATGCCCCGCACAAGGTGATGATAACTGCCTGAAATCTTTAATATCTTGCATCGTCGGACGTTCATAGCCGGTCAGATGCAAAAGCGAATAGATCAGCATAGAACCGTGACCGGCAGAAAGAACAAATCGGTCTCTATCCGCCCATTTCGGTGCCTTAGGGTCAAATTTCAGGAAATCGCTAAACAATACCGTCGCAACATCGGCCATGCCCATCGGCATTCCCGGATGTCCGCAATTTGCCGCCTGCACCGCATCCATGGACAACGCTCTGATGGCGTTTGCCATGCTTTTTTCGGAAACAGTCATGCCTGCAAATCCCCCGGCTATCGGATTTTCGTGCGCAAACCAGCCTCGATTCGCACTTTTGCGGACTCCTTTGATGGGCTAAGCCGCACTCGTCAAGACCGCGATTTGCTTGGCTTCGGGAAAGGCTGTGCATAGGATGCAACGCATCTCCTGTTTACGCCAGAGCACCGAATTGTTACGACTAGATTTCAGCTACTTGCAGTTTGGGATAAAGCTATGGGAAACGAACGTATCATAATGGCTATAGGCCGCATAGAACGTGCTCTAAGCCGTATAGAGGTTGCGAAAGATAAACTACCCGGAAACCAGCCTGATCCTGCCTTGGAAGAGCGTCACAGCGCTCTCAAACAGGAAATGCAGCAAGCTATTGAAACAATTGACGGCTTGATCGCCAAGCAGGAGCAATAATATGGGTCAGGTAAATCTGGAAATTGGCGGCAGATCGTTCAATGTGACGTGCCAGGATGGCGAAGAAGCGCATCTGAGTAAATTGGCCAAAATGGTTAGCGAAAAGGCTGGAGAAGCTGGAGATCCGGCGGGCTTGACAGAAAGCCGAATGTTACTGTTCACATCATTGTTGCTGGCAGATGAGCTTCACGGGGCGAAAAGCGCCAAACCTGCACCACCGCCTGCCCCAGCACCAGCGCCATCTGCTCCGGCAATCGATGAAAAAACGCTCGAAGCTTTGGAAAAACTGGCTGACCGCGCGGAAGCCTTTGCCGATAATCTTGAAGCAAACTAGCGCTTGAGCATTGGGCTGTTCCTACCTAGATAGAAGTCGACGGGTTCTGTCTGGCACGAGCTAGAAAGCGAACATCCCTGAGGCGATATAACAACATAAGGAGCTGTCCCTGTACGGATTGCGGGTATTTTGGATGCCGGGTCCGCTGCATATGGCCCCCACCTGACGTAATAGGCGTCAGAGGATTTTCCGGCAAACGACCGAGACGGTCCCGTCACCTTCCAATCGAAAGTCTTATTTTTGAGTGATTTAAAAACGAATAAGAAGAAGTTACGTGAGGAATATCGCCGTCGACGTGATGCGTTTCATAGGCAATTGGACAACGCAACGCTCAATCTAGCCTTTCGTCGCCCCCCATCCCCGCTCGCCACAATCCTGGAAGATGGGAACGTAATTGCAGTCTATGCGGCACAAGGTTCAGAAGCACCAACAAATCGGCTAATCGAATATCTGGCGGAAATCGGCAAAAAAGTTGCTTTTCCGGTCGTTACAGGTGCCGAACCGCTTGATTTTCGGATTGTTTCCAAACTCGAAACGCTACAGACCGGCTTCATGGGTATCGCCGAGCCTGCTGACAATAGTCCCGCGGTCGTTCCTGATGTAATTATTGCTCCGATGATTGCGTTTGATCGTTCGCTGAACCGACTTGGTCAGGGAGGCGGTCATTATGATCGGACCTTTAAAAAATATCCCGACGCAACCCGAATTGGCTTTGCCTGGTCCGTGCAGGAAGCCGATAATATTCCTGTAGAATCGCACGATCAACAGTTACATGCAATTGTCACCGAAAGTGAATTAATTCAAAAGGTTGAATAGACGTCATGACGACAGAAAATCACGAAAATGATGCAAATAGGCCTTCTTGGAGAAAACCGGTCGGTATGATCTTTATTATTTTGTTAATACTGATTTGGGTGGGTTTTTCGGTGACGCTAATTGAAGCTCTGGGTGACCTCAACTTCTGGCTGTTGCTGCCAATTTACATTTTCCTCGGCATAGCCTGGATATTCCCGATCAAACCGTTGCTGCTTTGGATGAATACGGGAAAATTTCGCCATTAGACCTGAAATCAGGCAAATGGCGCGAGTGACGAGACTTGAACTCGCGACCTCCGGCGTGACAGGCCGGCGCTCTAACCAACTGAGCTACACCCGCATATGCACCTGCATGGGCGGTGAAGCAGCGCAAGTATAAGAGGGACGGGCGCCTGTCAACAACGCACTTGCATCAATGTGCAGAAAGATTGTCTTCATCAGTTTCCCGACCAGTTTTTCAATCAATTCAGGCCTGCCAATTGTCCATTTTTTGTGCTTGGCACCTCCATCCCAAAAACTGAGAAACAGAAATCCAGTAATTTTAGAATGTTACAATGCTTTACCGAAGTTACATTTTGTTACGGTAAACATGCGGTTAACCAATCCTGAATTTTGAGTGAATAAATATCCAAAAATCCCAGTTTTCTCGGAGGTTTGAGCACTGACAAGCCAACCTGTTAAATCGGGTCGTGTTTACCAAATATTTGTCTTTATTCTCCATATATCCGGTCATGAAATTCGCAGAGGTAAACATGACCGATCATAACACCACGCAAAAGCGGTCGTCCGCTGTGCGCAAAGCACTCGCTGTTTTCGCGAGTGCTTCCGCCCTAGCGATGACCACTACCGCAGCCAACGCTGCAGGCACTTTGGCGGGCACGGACATCGTCAACGTCGCACAAGCTTCCGAGTTATAACCGGATCTGGTGTCTGGAAGAATTTGAAGTATGGGGCGTGCCTTGCTGAAATCGTTTTTGTCTGGAAATCGAAAGTAGCAAGAGGAGCCCGCCACACATGGCAAAAGATACTGTGATTGATCCGGGTAGACCGGAGGGAATTGAACCACTGACAGAACTACTCAGACCGGGTGCGAAGCAGTTAATCGCCGAAGCGGTCCAGGCAGAGCCGGATGAGTTGATGACAAAGTTTGATGGTCACAAAACGGCTGACGGACGACAGCGCGTTGTCCGCAGTGGCCATCATCGCGAACGAGAGGTGATTACAGGGGTTGGCAAGGTCAGCGTCGAGGTGCCGAAGATCCGTAGCCGTGAAGGTACGCCGGAATGTTTTCAATCTCTGGTTGTACCGCCCTGCATCCGGCGAACGGCGACGCTGGACGCGGCGAACCCCTGGCTTTATTTGAAGGGTGTTTCGAGTGGCCAGATGCAGAGCGCACCGGAAGCTATTGCCGGCCCCGAGGCTAAAGGGCTGCCGGCCAATGTCGCGGGGCGTTTGAAGCGGCAATGGGAAGCTGAATACAAGCAATGGTGTACTCGAGCGGTGTCTGATGAACGGGTCCATATCCGGGCTGATGGCATCTACAGTGGTCTCAGAGGCGACGATGGCCGATTGTGCTGCCTGGTTATCATCGGCGTGAACAGCCGGGGTCACAAGCACTTCCTGGCAATCGAAGATGGTGTCAGGCAGTCAAAACAGAGCTGGCGTGAGGTGTTGCTGTCCCTGAAACAACGGGGTCTGGACCAACCCCCGAAGTTGGCAATTGGAGACGGCGCCCCGGGCTTCCGGGCCGCAGTGGAGGAAGTGTATCCGGAGACGGGCGTTCAACGTTGCTGGATGCACAAGACCGGCAATGTGCTGAACTATCTGCCGAAGTCTGTCCGGGAGAAAGCGAAGCAGGGTCTGCATGATATCCGGATGGCAGAAGATCGAGCTGATGCAGAAAAGGCGTTCGATAATTTTGAGGAACGTTTCGGTGCAAAGTACCCCGAGGCGGTGGAATGCTTATCGAAAGACCGTGACGCGTTGCTGGCATTTCATGACTTTCCAGCGGAACACTGGACCCGTATCAGGACAACCAATGTCATTGAGTCGAGTTTTGCGACGATCCGGCATGGAACACGCCAAGCCAAAGGTTGTGTCACGCGCAATACGATGTTGACGATGGTCTGCAAGATGGGATTATGCGCAGAAGATTCCTGGCGCAAATTGAGAGGCTTCAGACACCTGGCGAAGGTGATTGAAGGCGTGAAGTCTAAAGATGGAAGCGAGGTGAACGAGGACGACATCCCAGCCGCATGACTAACTTGCCAGACACTACTTTTGACAATAACTCGCCGTTACTGCATCAATGCGAAACTCGCTGGTGGCTGTTCCGGCAATAAAGCTACCGAAATTGAGATCGCTATTCTTGACAACTGTAATTGGCTGACGGATGTCGGCATTGGTTTGACCGGAAGTGGTCTGGGCCTGCAACGGCTGTGTCAAAAGCATGCACGACCACACGGACAGCGCGATGATCGCACGTCTCATACCGGGTTGAATCGCCCGCTTTCTGGTCCCCACATGTTTCACACTATCGGTTTTAGGAAAATTCTAAGAACATTGCGCTTACAGAGATGGTTAACAAACTGTTTAGCCTGCTAGTAGGCGCGTTGCGATATGACGCTAAAGCTTTTGATTGTCTGAACCCCAGCGGCTATGCAGCGCCGATGACTGAAGCAGCGATCTCCATCGATAATCTCTCAAAAACGTATGAAGGCGGCAAACAGGCGTTGGATGACATCTCTTTCGATGTAAAACGTGGCGAGATATTCGGCCTGCTCGGCCCCAATGGCGCCGGCAAATCAACGCTAATCAACATTCTATCCGGCATGGTCAGCAAGAGTGGTGGGAAAGCGACTATCTGGGGTTTTGATATCGATCAAGACCATCGCAATGCCAAAGCGTCGATCGGCATTGTCCCGCAAGAGATCATGTTCGATCCGTTTTTTACCCCGGCAGAATCGCTCGAAGTAGTGGCCGGGCTGTATGGTATTCCCAAGGCCAAGCGCCGGACCATGGAGCTGTTGAAAGCAGTGCATCTCGAAGACAAGGCAGACGCCTATTCACGCACGCTATCCGGCGGGATGAAACGGCGGTTGCTGGTTGCCAAGGCCATGGTCCATTCGCCGCCAATCCTGGTACTGGATGAACCAACCGCGGGCGTCGATATCGATCTTCGCCAGCAGCTTTGGGAATATGTGGTGCAACTCAACAAGGCTGGCATAACGATCGTCCTGACCACACATTATCTGGAAGAAGCAGAAGAGCTCTGTGACCGGATTGCGATTATTAATCATGGCAAGCTGATCGCGTTGAAAACAACGCCTGAACTGGTCAATATGGCACGGGAGAAGATGGTTGAACTGACGCTGGACCGGGAAATCGGCGAAGAATCGAAAGCGGTCACTTTTGCCGGATCCGAATTTGACAAGGTCGAGATTGTCGGCCCCTGCACCATTGCGGTAACCTACAATAAGGACCGCACTAATGCTGGCGGTGTGATGCGGGCGATCCAGAAGCAGGGCTTTGAGATTGTCGAAGTCTCGACCAAGGAAGCCGATCTGGAAGATGTATTCTTGAATCTGACGCGAGTCAAAGCGGCGTGAGTCCATATGACGTCATCATTGTCGGCTCTGGCGCCGCTGGTCTTAGCGCTGCCATTTCGCTCGCAGAAACCCATAAAGTGCTGGTGCTGGCCAAGGGAGAACTCACCGGCGGTTCCACGGCATGGGCGCAAGGTGGCATCGCTGCGGTGCTTGATGCGGGCGATACATTTGAAAATCATATTGATGATACAATGGTTGCCGGTGCTGGACTGAATCGCAAGGAAACCGTCGAATTCGTAGTTGAAAATGCGCCTGCCGCCATCGAACGGTTGGTTGACATGGGCGTGCCGTTTAACGAGGAAAAAGACGCGCTGCACCTGACCCGCGAAGGTGGCCACAGCCATCGCAGGATCGTCCATGTCGATGATGCCACCGGCTGGGCGGTGCAGGAGGCGCTGCAAAAAACCGCCGCTGCAAATCCCAATGTTACATTGAAACCACACATGGTGGCGATTGATCTGATTGCCGACCGTCATGCCAAAACGCCGATTGGTTCAAAAAATGTTTGGGGAGTCTACGCGCTCAACAATGAGACCGGTCATGTGGAAACGCTGACTTCACGCGCGACTGTTATGGCAAGTGGCGGAGCGGGAAGAACCTATCTCTTCTCCACCGCACCGCGCGGCGCCACAGGAGACGGCATCGCAATGGCTTGGCGGGCTGGCGCGCGCGTTTCCAATATGGAGATGATGCAGTTTCATCCGACTTGCCTTTACAATCTCGAGGTCAAGAATTTCCTGATCACCGAAGCGGTACGCGGTGAAGGCGGCCATTTGAAACTACCCGCAGGTGTTGCGGGCGGTGGCGATCGCTTCATGAAATATTTCGACGAGCGGATGGAGCTCGCACCCCGTGATATCGTTGCCAGGGCCAATGATCATGAAATCAAGCGCCTGGGTTTGGACTATGTTCACCTTGATATTTCACACAAGAATCCTGAATTCGTCAAAGGCCATTTCCCCAATATCTATGACAAGCTGATTGGCCTTGGCATTGATATGACCAAAGAGTCTATCCCGGTGGTACCGGCCCAGCATTATACTTGTGGTGGTATCCTCATCGACCTGAATGGCCGCACCGATTTGCCCGGGCTCTATGCAGCGGGTGAAAGCAGCGAGAGCGGCCTACACGGCGCCAACCGCCTAGCTTCTAACAGCCTGCTCGAATGTTTCGTCTTTGGAGATGCCGCAGCGAGAGATATTGCGGCACATTGGCGTGATCTGCCTGAGCCACCGGCGATCAAACCATGGGATGAAAGCCGGGTAACGGATAGCGACGAAGAAGTGGTGATCAAACAGACCTGGACCGAAATCCGCCGGTTCATGTGGAACTATGTCGGCATTGTCCGCACCACCAAACGCCTCCAGCGCGCTCAAAACCGTATCAATCTGCTACGCGAGGAAGTTGAGGAATATTACAGCAATTTCCGCGTGACACAGGATTTGATCGAGCTTCGGAATTTGATAGAGGTGGCTGATCTGATTGTGAAATCAGCCTTGGCGCGGGAAGAGAGTCGGGGATTGCATTACATAACCGACTATCCGGATTTGGCGGATGAGGCGAAGGATACAGTGTTAATACCTTCGGTTTGATTTCCGCCGGGACACCGAGATTATTTATGTCTGAGAGGCCTTAGATGAGTTTACGACTTCAGGGCGTTTCCAAAATATCCGGAGGCGAGACGCATATATACCCCACTGATCTGAAATTGCCGAAAGGATCGATGAACATCCTCCTCGGGCCAACATCGGCGGGCAAGACGTCGCTGATGCGACTGATGGCTGGGTTGGACAAACCGGATACCGGCAAAGTCTATTGGGAAGAGCAGGACGTTACGGGCAAGCGCGTGCAGGATCGCGATATCGCGATGGTGTATCAGCAGTTTGTCAATTATCCCTCCATGACGGTCTATGACAATATCGCGTCACCGCTGAAACTGCAGAAAAAGACCGCCGCAGAGATTGATGCAAAGGTGCGAGAAATGGCGGAGTTACTGCAACTAAAACCCATTCTTGACAGCAAGCCAAATGAAATTTCCGGCGGGCAACAGCAACGATGCGCGATGGCGCGTGCTTTGGCGAAGGATGTGGGCCCTGGTTCTCATGGATGAACCGCTCGCAAACCTGGATTACAAGCTGCGAGAAGAGCTTCGCATTGAAATCCCAAAGCTGTTTGAGGCGTCCGGCAGCATTTTCGTCTACGCGACAACCGAACCCGAAGAGGCGTTGTTGCTCGGCGGGAATACTGCGGCGCTTTGGGAAGGCCGGGTCACACAATTTGGATCTGCCATGGACGTTTACCGCACACCGGGGGATGCAACGACGGCGCAGGTCTATTCCGATCCGCCGATGAATTTTGTGTCCGTGCAAAAGAAGGGCTCAGTTGTTCGCTATCCAAATGGGCAATCGACAAAGGCGGATGATCGCATGGCAGGCTTGCCCGATGGTGAGTATCGCGCGGGATTTCGCGCGCATCATCTGGAGATTGGTAGTGGCGATGCGGATGCAATAAAATTTGAGGCAAAGTTGATTGTCACTGAACTGACCGGATCAGACACTTTTGTTCACCTTGATGCAGAAGGATCGCGATGGATCGGCCTAGTTCCCGGTCTTCAGGATTTTAAGATTGCTCAGACTTTGGAAATATCCCTTAGCCCTGCAAATGTCTTTTACTTCGATCAAAAAGAAAAACTGGTCACAGTTCCAGCCCAACAGTTTGAAACGGCCGCGTTTTGTTTGATGACCGGGACATGACCGAATCATCAACAGCGGAGCGCAATATTGTGCAGGTGTTCCAGTTTCCGGTGGTCTATGACACGATGACGGTCGGCCAAAACCTGGCTTTTCCGCTCCGCAATCGAGGTTTGGAAAAAGCGTATGTATCAGATCGTGTGCAGCGGATTGCAGAGATGATCGGGCTTGAGGCTGATCTTAACAAGAAGGCACGCAGTCTGACAACCGACCTGAAACAGAAAATCTCACTAGGCCGGGGGATGGTTCGCGATGATGTGAATGCAATCCTGTTTGATGAGCCTTTGACGGTCATTGACCCACATCTAAAATGGGAATTGCGGACACAGCTCAAGTCTCTGCATAAAGAATTTGGCCATACGATGATTTATGTGACCCATGACCAGACCGAGGCACTAACCTTCGCGGAAAAGGTCGTGGTGATGCACGATGGTCAGGTGCTGCAAATCGGAACGCCAAAAGAACTGTTTGAAACGCCAGCCCATGTTTTTGTGGGATACTTTATTGGATCCCCGGGCATGAATTTCCTGCCGGTCGCGATTGATGGAAGCAGCGCTAGCATTAATCGCGCGACCATAGAATTGAACGATGACTACGGCCAACCCAATGGAAATCTGCAACTGGGAATTCGACCCGAATTTGTGCGGTTGACTAAGGGCGAAAGACTGCCGGTGCGAATAAACCGGGTGCGGGACGCGGGCAGGCATAAATTTGTAAACGCGACGTTGTTCGATACCGAGATCAATATCGCGGCTGATGAAGGTTTTGAGATTGAAACCGATATGACCAACGTGACCTTTGATCCGAAAAATATCAGCATATTTTGTGATGACTGGCGTATTGATGGCAAGCTTGCTGGCGCGAAAAATGAGGATATCTCCTGATGGAAAAAACCACAAATCAGCGTGCATGGTTCCTGGTCATACCAGTTTTGATACTGGTCGCCTTTTCATCGATCATTCCGATGATGACGGTAGTCAATTACTCGTTTCAGGACAGTTTTGGCGGAAATGAATTTTTCTGGGTCGGTCTAGAATGGTACCGCGAGCTGCTCCAGTCCGAACGGCCGTGGGATGCATTCGGAAGGCAACTGCTTTTCTCCTTCATCATCCTGCTGATTGAGGTGCCGCTCGGCATATTGGTAGCGCTCAGCATGCCGAAAAAGGGGTTCGCTGCATCGATCTGTCTGGTGCTGATGGCGCTGCCGCTGCTCATCCCGTATAACGTCGTGGGAACAATCTGGCAGGTTTTTGGGCGCGCGGATATCGGGCTACTGGGCCGCGTGCTGACTGACCTTGGGATTTCCTACAACTACACGCAGAACGCATTTGATGCCTGGGTCACAGTGATCGCGATGGATGTGTGGCACTGGACATCCCTAGTCGCCCTGCTTTGCTATGCGGGACTGCGGTCCATCCCGAATGCCTTTTATCAGGCCGCTGAGATTGATCAGGCCAGCCGCTGGAGCGTCATTCGCTATATCGAACTGCCGAAGATGCGCGGCGTGCTGATGATCGCGATACTGCTTCGCTTCATGGACAGTTTCATGATCTATACCGAGCCATTCGTCTTGACTGGAGGCGGTCCGGGTAACGCCACCACCTTCTTGTCGATTGATCTGGTCAAGATGGCATTGGGGCAATTTGATCTGGGACCCGCAGCCGCATTCTCGCTAATGTATTTTCTTGTCATCTTGCTGATATCCTATGTGTTTTACACCGTCATGATAACCGCAGACAAAGACGAGGTGGCGCAATGAGCAAAGGAAAACATCCTACGATCCGCCTGTCGGCTGTAGTGATGATCGCCTATCTCGCGTTCCTGCTGGTCCCGATTTACTGGCTAGTGATTATGAGCTTCAAGTCGAACTCTGAAATATTGAGCATGTTCACGCTATTTCCCGAGAATTTTACGCTCAAAAATTACCAGACGAGCCTCACCGATCCGTCATGGTATATGGGTTATGTGAACAGCTTTATCTATGTGTCAATGAACACCGTGATTTCGCTGCGAGATCAATGTCAGCGACCGGTAAAATCACATGATATAGATTTACGTTCATGGATCATCTCCGCTTTCAGTTTTCGTTGAGGCAATACGATGTTTGACGTCCTTCGAACAGTGTATGATCTGGGAGCGTCAGTGCACATACGCTGGTCCGCCTCGTTCCGAAGGCGGACATTAGAAGCCAACAAACATTTTACCGCAAATTGAATATTATACCCTTGTAACAACCCACTTCGCTGCCGCGTTCCAATTCTCTTGTCCCTACCCCAACTCCTCTGCGCGCAGCGTCTTGCGGTCCAGTTTCCCAATCATCGTTTTTGGCAATTCATCGCGTACCACCACATCCTCAACCCGCTCATGCTTGCCCAGTTGAGGGTTGAGCCAGACTTTCAGTTCGTCACCGCCAACCAATGCTCCTTCTTCGAGCGCGACAAAGGCTTTCGGACTTTCGCCACGATAGTCGTCGGGTACGCCGATCACCAGTGCCTCTTTCACCGCGTCATGTTTGTACAGCACTTCCTCAACCTGACTGGGGAACACCTTGAAGCCGCCGACGGCGATCATGTCCTTTATCCGGTCGACGATCTTGATATAGCCATCTTCATCGATCTGCGCGACATCGCCGGTGCGCAGGAAGCCGCCGACGAAAACCTCTTCATTTTGGTCGGGCTTGTCCCAGTAGCCCTGCATGACTTGCGGTCCCGAAAAAGTCAGTTCTCCTAGCTCGCCATCGGGAACAGATTTGGAAAGGTTTTCCTTGTCGACAAGCTTGACCAATGTGCCGGGGACGGGCTGGCCAATTGTTCCGGCCTTGTTCAACCCTTCATAGGGGTTGGCGCTGACGACGCCGCTGCTTTCGGTCAGCCCGTAACCTTCGACCAGTTTCGCACCGGTTTTCGCCTCAAATTTCTTCTTCAATTCCTGAGCCAAGGGCGCACCGCCGGATACGCAGACTTTGAGTGAAGAGAAATTGGTCTTTTCAATATCGGGATGGTCAAGCAGCGCCTGGTACATGGTCGGTACACCGGGCATGGCAGTGATATTGTTCTTGGTAATTGCCTTGAGCGTCTGCTTCGCATCAAAGCGCGGAAGCATCACAATCTCGCCGCCGCGCTGCACCGTACGGTTGAGGACGGCACTGTTCGCAAAGACATGAAAGAAGGGCAGAACGCCCATTAGCCGATCTTCTTCGTCAATAAACGGATCGATCGCATTGATCTGCCGCGCATTGGCAGACAGGTTTTGGTGACTGAGCATCGCACCCTTCGGTGTTCCGGTTGTGCCACCAGTATATTGAAGCAGCGCGATATCTTTTTCCGGGTGGATATTTGGTGCTTTGTATTTACCATCATTGTCGATCAGATCGGCAAAAGGCGTGATCCGGTCATCTTCAGGCTGCGGCGAATTTTCCTTGCGGCGGAACAGACGGTAGAAAAGTGATTTTCCCGTGGGTAGAGTGCCGGCCACGCTGCCGACCACGAGCCGCTCAAGACTGGATTGCTGGAGCACTTCATAGGCTGTCGGGAACACAGCGGTTGCAGATAGTGTGAACAGGATTTTGGTGCCGCTATCCTCAACCTGATGATTGAGTTCCTCCACCGTATAAAGTGGTGAAAAATTGACCACCGTCGCACCGATCGCCATAGCCCCGTAATAGGCGCTCACATAATGCGGGACATTGGGGAGAAATAGACCGATCCGGTCGCCTTTTTTGACACCCAGATCCTGCAATCCCTTGGCAACATGGGTAACCCCAACCGCGACTTCGGCATAGCTATATTTCCGCCCCATGAAATCGAGCAGGTTAGCATCACCGCGCCTTCCCGCCGATGCAAAGAACATCGCAGGCATCGACAAAGGGGAGAAAAACTGATCCCACTGGGAAGGGTGGTTGTATCGGGATTTCCAGATCGGGGGTTGGTCGGACATGTTCATGTATCAATTTTGTCAGTCATTAACACCTCTGTAAGTTAGGTATTTTGAACAGACAATGAAAAACCGCACCAAAAGGCAGTAGTGCTTTTCACTTGCCCTTGCTAACGGGGCACATGAACGACGCCCAATCCACCGCCAATACCCCTAAGGCCGCAAAGTCCTCGATTGCTTTTGTGTTCATGGTTGTATTGATCGACATGATCGGATTTGGCATCATCATGCCGGTATTGCCCGAACTAATTACTGAAATCACCGGTGATAACCTGTCCAATGCCGCAGTCCATGCTGGCTGGCTCGCGTTCGCCTATGCGGTGATGCAGTTTTTCTTTGGACCGATTATCGGCAACCTGTCGGATCGTTTTGGACGGAGACCGGTACTGCTCGGAGCACTTGGCGGATATGCCATTGCCTATACACTTATGGGATTTGCTCCGACATTATTTTGGCTGTTTGTTGCGCGGATTGTCGCCGGAATCATGGGCGCGAGTTTCTCAACCGCCTATGCCTATGTCGCTGATGTATCACCACCGGAACAGCGATCACAAAATTTCGGTCTCATCGGCGCGGCTTTCGGCCTTGGTTTTATCGTAGGACCAGCAATCGGTGGTCTGCTGGGCGAATATGGCGTTCGCTTGCCTTTCTTTGCCGCCGCCGCTCTTGCAGCGGTCAACCTGCTGTTCGGATTTGTCATGCTCAAGGAGAGCCTGCCAGCCGAAAAACGCCGCCCATTTGAATTTGCCCGTGCCAATGCCTTTGTCGCACTCAAAGGCTTGAGTGGACAGAATAGCGTTGTCCTTTGGTATGCCGCTTCACTGTTGATCTGGATGATCGGACATATTGTCTATCCAATCGTCTTCGCGTTCTACGGTATCGAAGCTTTTGGCTGGAGCATGTTTACGGTCGGTATGGCGCTCGCACTGGTTGGTGTCGGTGCGGCGTTGGTGCAAGGCGTACTTATCCGCTATCTCATCCCCAAAATCGGTGAGCGAAAATCTGTCATTATCGGCGCATTGGGTATGGCCGTCAGCACATGTTTCTATGTTGTCGCAGGGCCGGAGCAAGGCTGGTTGATTTTTGTCGCGTTGCCCATCGGCGCGTTACAGGGTCTATTCCAGCCATCCATAAACGGCCTGATGAGCCGGGCTGTGTCCGATGAGACCCAAGGCGAACTGCAAGGCGCAGTCGCCAGTCTGCAGAGCGTCGGATCGATTGTAGGTCCGCCAATGTTCACAGCGGTCTTTGCGTTTTTCACTCTTGCGGCCGCGCCAATCTACATGCCCGGCGCGCCATTCGGGCTTGCCGGACTGATTGCATTGGCAGCAATGGCAGTATTTTTGCGCGGCTATGCGTTACATTGTACTAGCGACGAAGTTGAAGCACCGCCGCCAGATGCCAAACCCATTGCCAGCTAGGCGGCCTCGTACCAAGCAACACCATCCTTTAGAGTGTATTCCGTACGCCCAGTATATTCCAAATGCCGCAGCGTCGCCATTGCCTCGCCAGTTGCCATACCAATCACATCTTCGCCAATCTCTCTTGAGAAAAGCAACGGGAAACTATCCACAATGCGCATCGGTTTCTCTTTGAGCGCCTCAACTACATCATCCAACGCCTCATTGTGCCGCGCGGCAAGGGTATCCAAACGCTGATGCACACCTCTAAATGGGCGACCGTGCGCGGGCAAAATCAGTAATTCCGGATCAACTTCACGCCGGAACCGCGCAATGCTGTCCAGCCACTCACCCAGTGGGTCAGCTGTCGGCTCGCTGATCATCGTGGAAATGTTAGAGGTTATCCTTGGTAAAATCTGATCACCGGAAATCATCACATAATTGTCATCATCCACCAGACAGGCATGTTCCGGTGTGTGGCCACTGCCAATCATCACCCGCCAATCATGATCGCCGGTTGAGAACTTCGTGCCCTCTTCCAGCCGGTTCACACTGATCGGAACATCCGAAACGGCGCGGGCAAAACGCCCCCAGCCTTTTTTGCGAAAGTTGTCGATCAGACCCTGATCCCAGCCGGCAAAACGCCAGTTCTCCAGAATTTCCTCCGGCACATCTCCAGCGTTGTCTAGCGTGAGCATCCGCGTCATCAACCACTCGGTGCGGTTCATGTAGAGCGGCACCTTGAAACGCTTGCACAGCCAGCCTGCGCAGCCGACATGATCGGGGTGATAATGGGTGACGATAATCTTGGTCGCGCGTTTCCCTTTCAATGCACCTTCCTCGAACAAAGATTTCCATACATCGATGGCAGCAGGCATGAACAGCCCGGTATCAGCTATGGCAAAGCCTTCCTCGTCATCCTCATGCTGGTCGCGCAGCACCCAGTTGTTGATATGCCCCAATGGGCCTGGCACCGGTGTGCGGGTCCAGTGAATGCCTGGCATCAATTCAAAATATTCGCCAAATTCCGGTTCATAGTCACCGAGTGGATAGGTTAGTCCCTCTGACTCAATCGGTTCAAAACCATGATCAGCGAGTAAAGCATCATAGGCGGGCGGTTTGCGGGGAACATCCATAGAATGATCATGCCGCCCTTCACATCAAGAGGCAACCTGATTTAATCGGATGATTAAAATTTGGCGGTTCAGCTATCCTTGAACAGCGTCTCTGCGGTATGCTCTTTCGGGGCCTCTTCTTCGCCCGCTTCGGCGGCCAGGGCGGCCTCCGCATCTTTTGCAGCCTGATCACGTTCAGCGCGCAACTCTTCGATCAAGGCTTCCTTGTCACCGCCCAGCTTGGTGTCTTCGGCCACTTCTGGTTCAATACCTGCCTTCTTCGCTGCTTTTGCGACCACCGCATCGAGTTCACGCTGGGAACATAGCCCCAGTGTAACCGGATCTTTCGGCATAATATTGGCGATGTTCCAGTGCTCACGATCACGAATAGCGTTGATGGTGGTTCGCGTTGTACCAATCAGCTTGCCAACCTGTGCATCGGAAATTTCCGGATGGTTTTTAAGAAGCCATGCGATTCCATCAGGCTTGTCCTGACGTTTGGAAACCGGCGTATAACGCCGCCCCTTGGTGCGGCGTACCTGATCCGGTCCTTTTTGCAGAACCATCCGGTAGTCCGGATCTTTCTCGGCTTTCTCTATCTCTTCATGGGTCAGTTCATGTGCCTGAATAGGATCACGGCCAGTATATTTGCTGCCCGCCAGATCATCGGCCATCGCGTTGACTTCCAAAATATGAAGCCCGCAGAATTCGGCAATCTGGTCAAAACTCAAGCCGGTGTTGTCAACCAGCCAGCTCGCAGTCGCGTGCGGCATCAATGGTGTTGTTTGTTCGTTGGCCATGATGGCGTCCTTTTTCATATCTCGGCCGTTGCCAGCCGTTGGCATTTACATAAAATAAGGGCCGCCCCCTTTCGGAGACGGCCTGTTTGAAGCCTATGTAAGGGCATTTGCCGGGTGGGGCAAGATATTTGGTTCAGACTCTTGCCAATATCGCCTTGGCTAAAAATCTGCGCGACAAATGCATTTCTGGTTTTGGCCTCACCAGAACCAATCCTTCCAGAAATTGCCTGGCGCTATTGTCCCAATTGAATTGGCTTCCGCGCTCGACACAATCCTGCCTGTCAAGCAAAAGTGCGTTTCGAATGGCATCATCGATCTGCTCACGCATGGCACCACATTTCTCGTTCAGGATATCAATTGGCCCGGTCACTGGAAAAGCGGCAACCGGCGTTCCACACGCCAGTGCTTCTATAACCACCAGCCCGAACGTATCGGTCTTGCTCGGAAACACGAAGACATCTGCGCCAGCATAACAACCGGCCAGATCGCGCCCTGATTTCCGGCCCAGGAAATGAGCATCGGGATACCGGGATTCCAACTCAGCCAGTGCCGGGCCGTCTCCCACCACAACCTTGCTGCCAGGTACGTCGCCGCCCAGAAACGCTTCGATATTTTTTTCAACCGCTACCCGACCGACATAAAGCTGGATTGGTTTCGGTAGCGAGTGAAATAAATCTGGCACCGGCGCATCGGGCGAAAAATTGCCTAGATCAACGCCCCGGCCCCAGTGGTGGACCTGTTTCAACTGCTCATCACAAAGCTGATTTCGGACACTTGGCGTGGAAGCCATAATTGCTTCGGACTTTTTGTGAAACCAGCGAATATAGGGCCAAAATGCGCGGGATGTTATCTTTGTCCTGCGCGCCAGATATTCTGGAAATTGCGTGTGATAGGCAGTTGTAAAAGGGAAACCATTGCGCCTGCACCAACGCCTTGCTGAAACACAAAGAGGTCCTTCAGTCGACAGATGCACTGCCTCCGCACCGAACTCCGTGATCCGCTTACCGATGGATGATGCCCGGGCGAAACCCAGTCGAATCTCGGGATAGCTTGGTGCAGGGATAGACCGATACTGATCCGGTGAAATCACCAAGATCTCATGCCCCCAACAACGAAGTATACCAATGATTGTATCCAGCGTGCGAACAACGCCATTAACCTGTGGATGCCATGCGTCGGTACCAGCGCGATCTTCATGCTGCCGCTTCCAGCGCCGCGATCTCCTTCGCGACTTCCTCATGTTCCTGCTGCCATTTCTTACGCTTTTCAATCTCATCGACCCAGTGCAGGATTTCCATCCGGCCATCGCCAAATTCAACCAGCGCCGTGCATCCCTCAACCCAATCGCCGTCATTATAATAATGAACGCCGTCAATTTCCCGCTGCTCGGCGGTGTGAATATGCCCGCACACCACACCATCCACGCCGCGCGATTTTGCCGCCTCGGCTACCAACTCCTCGAATCGTCCGATAAATTCGACTGCGTTCTTGACCTTGTGCTTGGCAATCTTGGAGAGTGACCAGTAAGGCAGGTCAAATCGACGACGCACCTTGTTGACGACCCAATTGAGGCGCATTAGCGTGGTGTAAGCAGCATCGCCAACAAAGGCGAGCCAGCGGTGTGCCAGCATCACAGCGTCAAATTCGTCGCCATGCAAAACCAGCAATCGGCGTTTGTTCGCGGTCTCATGGATCGCTGAGCGTCTGATCTCCACGCCACCAAAGTTCAGTCCGGTAAACTGCCGGAACATCTCATCATGGTTGCCGGGGATATACACGATCCGCGCCCCACGCTTCGCACGCTTCAATATGCGCCAGACGATGTCATTGTGACTGTCAGGCCAGTAGAATTTCTTCTTCAGTCGCCAGCCGTCGATAATGTCTCCCACCAGATAAAGCGTATCACAATCCACATGGTCAAGAAAATCGATCAGCAAATCGGCATTGCAGCCACGTGTGCCGAGGTGGACGTCTGATATCCAGACAGTGCGGTAATGGGTGCGATCGCGCCGCCTTACCTCGGGCTTTTTCTTCAGACACGCCTCATAGCGATCTTCATCGAGTAGGGGGATGTCGGCTTTGGAAAGTGCGGGAAATTGTTTGCTCATGGGTTCGCTCCGTTAAACATGATCCACTGGAGCCCCGATACGCGCGGTTTATGACAGCATGATTCCCGTTCTGTGAATCTTTCGTACGAAACACAATATTTTGCGGTTTTGAAACGAATATTGCCCAATATCTGGTGATGATCAGCGATTAAGGTAATCACCGACACGTTTCTGCAGGTGCGGGACAGCGTCTGATCGTGCAATGAAATCGCTTGCTGCCATTGTCTCCCATCCCTGCCCTTCGTCGCCAAAAATAATCTCTCCCAACATCGAACGCGGAAGATGGCAGATAAAAAACAGGGCAGCGGCTCCCTGACCGCGCCAGTTGGGATAATTCTCTATATATTCGAACTTTTCGGCAGCTACCTGTATGCCAAATTCTTCCTGTGTTTCGCGCGCCACGCATTCAGCACCGCTCTCATCATTTTCCCGTCCACCGCCCGGCAAGTCCAGCATATTGGGAAACGGAATATTCGGATTGTTATCGCGCCGGTAGACCAGAATTTCATCGCAATGAAGAACGCCACCTTGGCGCCGTGAAAATCCGGCTCATCAATCACTCAGTCGCCAACCGTCAGAACAATTTTCCCAATATGATCGCCGGCCTCCATATGGGCATGTGCTTTCGCAGCCTCTGCCAATGAGAAACTCTCATCCATAACTGGCTTCAGCTTGCCTGATTCAACATCAGGCCAAACATATTTGTAGATTTCATCCGCCAGCAACGCTTTGCGTTCATTGGATTGCGGTCGCAGTGTCGATCCGGTCAAGGTCAAGCGTCGCATCATGATCTGCGCCATATTCAATTCCGCCGTCATGCCGCCCTGCACCGCGATCGTAACATGCCG
Organism: uncultured Parasphingorhabdus sp.; assembly: GCA_951813595.1. GTDB lineage: Bacteria > Pseudomonadota > Alphaproteobacteria > Sphingomonadales > Sphingomonadaceae > Parasphingorhabdus. Next base: position 1,720,697 of record CATOTQ010000001.1, read on the forward strand.
ACCATCTTCTTTCAGGCACTGCAGGTTGCGGGCCACATAGTCTCCAGCGACCATATCCAGAACTATTTCAACACCTTGCCCGTCAGTGATTTTCTTTATCTCTTCGACAAAATCTTGCGTCTTATAGTTGATCGCATGATCCGCACCGATATGCTTGGCTGCCGTGCATTTCTGATCGGAACCGCAAGTCACGATGACGTTCAGACCAACCAGCTTTCCAAGCATGATCGCTGTCGTGCCGATCCCGCTTGTACCGCCATGCACCAGAACGGTTTCGTCTTCGCGGGCAAATCCACGATTAAACAAATTACCCCAAACCGTAAACAGCGTCTCCGGAAGAGCTGCGGCCTCTTCCATGGTGATGCTATCGGGGACGGGTAGACTCTGGCCCGTCGGTGCAACGCAATATTCCGCATAGCCACCACCGTTGGCTAGCGCACAGACTTTGCGACCCAGCCACTCGGGTTCAAGATCATCTCCGGTCGAAACAACGGTTCCGGAAACTTCCAGCCCGGGCAGTGGTGATGCTCCCGGCGGTGCAGGATATAATCCCATACGTTGCGCAACATCTGGACGATTAACACCGGCGGCAGCAACTCGGATCAAAATCTCACCGGCTTTTGGCGTTGGCACCGCTACTTTTTCTGGCTTTAAAACCTCCGGACCACCAGGCTCGCTGATCGCGACTGCGGTCATCTCTGTTGGAATTGTGGATTGCAGTATTTCGGAATCCGTCATCATATGCCCCCAAAAATTGCCGCAAAAGCTACTCAACAGGCGACCAAATTCTCCAAAGCCCTTATTGACAGCATTGCTGCATCGGTCAACATTGGTTGCATCAAATTAGTTGTAAAATAGGGTGCCATGAAATGGATGAAGAAGACTTTTTACCGCGAAACGCAATTGATCCGCTGGCATTGCTAATAAAAGAGGATCTGGACCCATTATCGGTTGACGAGATCGAAGAACGGATTTCCGCTCTGAAATCCGAAATAACCCGCTGTGAAGCAAAGTAAAACTTCGCTGTGTCCCACAAGGCCAGTGCGGAAGACCTGTTCAAAAAATGATAAATGCTGGCATTCTGGTAAGCATTTGTTAACCATGTTTAATAATATTCATGGTTAAGCCGATCCACAACGGACCGTTTAGGAGATACGACACTTAGATATTGGCAGCTTTGGCTTAATGCCTGACATTCCGGAAAACGTGGCCCCTTGATCTTTGTCGCGGGGTTAACAATCTAGAGTCCAAGCAATTGGTTAAAGCCTGAAAAATGATAGATACTCATATTTTTCGGCAACCGGGATGATAGGTTCATCCCAATTTTGGAGTTAAGTAAATGCCATCATTCGCGGAATCGCTCGAGAAAACGCTGCATCAGGCGCTGAAAAATGCATCTGACCGCAGTCATGAATATGCGACGCTTGAGCATCTCCTTCTCGCACTGGTGGATGATAACGATGCTGCACAGGTTATGAATGCCTGCGGCGTTGATCTGGACGAGCTCGAAGATGCGGTGGTTCTCTATCTCGATAGTGAACTCGACAGCTTGAAGGTTGAAAAGGCGATCGATCCCTCCCCTACCAGCGGTTTCCAGCGGGTGGTGCAGCGCGCAATATTGCATGTGCAATCCTCGGGCAAAGATGAGGTCACCGGCGCTAATGTACTGGTTGCCCTCTTTTCGGAACGCGAAAGCTATGCCGTCTATTTTCTCCAGCAGCAGGATATGAGTCGTCTCGATGCGGTCAGCTTTATCAGCCATGGTGTTGGCAAAGGTGGCCAAGCGGTTGAGCCCGCGGAATTGTCCGGTGATGAAACTGAAGACGACAAGAAGGAAAAAAACAAAAAAGAAACGGCGCTGGATCAATTCACGGTCGATCTCAACAATAAGGCCGAAGATGGCCGAATTGACCCCCTGATCGGTCGTCAGGCTGAGGTGGATCGGACGGTGCAAATTCTCTGTCGTCGTTCGAAGAATAACCCGCTTTATGTTGGCGAACCAGGTGTTGGTAAGACTGCCATCGCAGAAGGTCTGGCACTGCGCATCGTCAACGAAGATGTTCCAGATGTTTTGAAGCCGGCCACAATTTATTCGCTGGATATGGGATCTCTACTCGCCGGTACGCGCTATCGCGGTGATTTTGAAGAGCGGCTGAAACAGGTTGTATCCGAATTGGAAAAACTCCCAGATGCGATCCTGTTTATCGATGAAATCCATACTGTGGTCGGCGCGGGCGCAACCAGTGGCGGCGCGATGGACGCATCAAATTTGCTTAAACCCGCACTTTCGGGTGGCGTAATTCGCTGTATTGGTTCAACGACTTACAAGGAATTCCGCAACCATTTTGAGAAGGATCGTGCATTGCTGCGGCGCTTCCAGAAAATTGATATTAATGAGCCTTCGGTTGAGGACACAATCAAGATCCTTGCTGGTCTGCGCAGTGCCTTCGAAGACCATCACAAAGTGCGCTATGCTCCTGATGCATTGAAATCAGCGGTGGAGTTATCCACACGTTATATAAACGATCGCAAACTTCCAGACAAAGCCATTGATGTTATTGATGAAGTTGGCGCGATGCAGATGCTGCTTCCCCCTTCCCGTCGGAAAAAAATGATCACAACGAAGGATATCGAGGCGGTCATCGCAACCATAGCGCGCATCCCGCCAAAGTCTGTTTCGAAGGACGACAAGAAGACGCTCGAAAATCTCGAAAAAGACCTCAAGCGCGTGGTATTTGGACAGGATGATGCGATTAAAAGACTTTCCAGTGCTATCAAGCTATCACGTGCGGGCCTTCGCGAACCGGACAAGCCAATCGGCAATTATCTGTTCAGCGGTCCGACCGGTGTCGGTAAAACCGAAGTTGCGCGGCAATTATCATCGATAATGGGCATTCCGCTCAAACGCTTTGACATGTCCGAATATATGGAACGCCATAGTGTTTCCCGCCTAATCGGTGCGCCTCCTGGCTATGTTGGCTATGATCAGGGCGGGCTTCTCACCGACGCAGTCGATCAGAATCCGCATTGCGTGCTGCTGCTCGACGAGATCGAGAAAGCCCATCCGGATCTGTTCAATATCCTGTTGCAGGTGATGGACAATGGCAAACTCACCGACCATCACGGCAAGACCGTTGATTTCCGCAATGTTGTGCTGATCATGACAACGAATGCCGGAGCGTCCGACATGGCAAAAGAAGGCATTGGTTTCGGCAATGTTTCGAAAGAAGACGCCAGCGACGAAGCCGTGAAACGGATGTTTACTCCCGAATTCCGCAATCGTCTCGATGCAATTGTACCATTCGCTTATCTTCCACCTGAAGTCGTTGCCCGTGTGGTTGAGAAGTTCGTTCTCGAACTCGAACTGCAACTGGCCGACCAGAATGTCCACATCACGCTCGATGAGGATGCGCAGGCATGGCTCACCGAACGTGGCTACGACAAACTCTACGGCGCCCGCCCTATGGGCCGCCTCATTCAGGAGAAGATCAAGCAACCACTGGCGGAAGAATTGCTGTTCGGCAAACTTAAAAACGGCGGTGAGGTCAAAGTGCGATTGAAGGACAAGGAACTGGCCTTCGAAGTCACAGCGGCTGCGCCAAAGGGCAGCAAGAAAAAGAAAACGCCCAAGAAAAAGGCGCCAACCAAGACAAAATAATCACTTGATAACCGGGGTCGCGTTTCCCGAAAATAACAAAACGGCGTGGCTGGTCCCACGCCGTTTTTTGTGTTTGACGCTCGTCAATTCCAGAAATGGCTCCAATACCAGCCTGAATATTTGTAGAGGAATTTGGACGCCTGCAAATCATCCTCGGCTTGGGTCAAATTACCCAACTTTTGATTAGCCGCAGATCGCGCCCGATAGACATAGCCAAGCTCATCGTTGACCTTCAGCGATTTATCCAGATCGTCAACGGCGTTCTGAAAGTCACCTTTGCGGTAATGGACCAGCGCCCGCAAAAAATGGTAGTAAGCCCCTCGCGTGGCCAATTCGATCATGTTGGTACAATCATCTAGCGCCAAATCCAAATTGGCATTTCTTGTTATGCGGATAAGGCATCGGTCCGCCAAGTAACTGGCGCTGTCGGGTTCTTCGTCAACCAGAACATTGATGATCGACATCGCCTCGTCAAATTTGCCTTCGGCTATCAGAATTTCAATGTTTATTGAATCGGCATCGGCATCTTTAAGGCCGCTGTCCAGCCCGTCTTTAAGGACCTCTTTTGCCTCTTCAAACTCGTTTCGGCGTATGTGTAACCTCGTTAGATCCAGCAGCGCATCGAAATAAGCTGGCTTGATTCTGATCGCCTCTTGGTAACTTTCAATCGCACTTTCAGCATCAGAACCGAGCTGCAAATCCGCCAGCCACTTCTGGTTCTCGGGGTTAGACTCAATCGCTAGCGCCGCCTGAATATCGACTATAGCCCTTTCATAATCACCTATGATTTGAAAAAATATGCTCGATTGGCCAACGGGTTGGGATCGCCATCTTTTGCATTCATAACATGTGTATCAAACGCCTGCCGGTGACGTTCTAAACCGTCCGTTTTTTTGTAGTTTTTGACTTCGACCCAAGGACCAGCAACATTTTCGGGGAGCATAATTTCTACTCCCTTGCGGGTCAGGCTAGCCAGCTTGCGGCGTTGCAGCTCGAATTCTCGGGCTGGCAATTCCCATCTCCCGGTACAGTGCTCCTCTCGTGTTACAACTTGATTTCCGTTCTTCTGGACCTTGCGATTAAATTGAAAACCACCAAACTCGTCATCAACTTCTGTTTGCCCCTTCAGTTCAGCGCCTGCATATCGATCAGGTAGCTTATAGGTTACTTGATAGCGGAAATATCGCGGATAACTGAGCCGGACCGGCAGGTCTCGCAACTCTTCCTCATCCCGGACTTTCTGGATCTTGAAAGTGTCGGCCATGCTCCAAGTTTCGTGCTGGTAGCGGTCCGTCTTCTTTTTCCAATCGAGATAAGCAAGCCCTTTGGCACTCAAATAGCCAATTTCCTCATCTTCATCAAAAGTAAAGTTCGTCTCCGTAACCAAGCCGTCCAGCACATATTGTAGAGCCGTCTCTTCCATCAACTCTTTCGCTTTCTCCTCGGTTCTTTGAGCGATGGTGTTTTTCAGTTTCTGCGCATCAGTGTCTCGAAGAATAGCATATATTTCAAAGGGTGCCGGTAACTTGGTTCCAGCGACCAAATCATAAGTCACCTGTACATCCTGATACGGCCGACCGGGCCGCCGGATAGGAATTTTTTCCAGATCGGCTCCGCCAGCTACACTTGCCAAACCATATCGGTGTGTGAGAGAATCGGCGATATCGGATGCCCGTGTGCCGCGTTGGGTGCCATCAAGCCAATAGGTCCTGCCGTCCAGTTCGGCCTTCACGATTATATGGTTGAAAGCCTGAAATGAGGGCCGCCGATCAGCGACAGCATCTCGCTGTGAAGTGCTCACCAGCATAGGCTCGGCTTTTATTCCCAATCGCCGCAATGCCACCAGTAGCAGGTAGGTTTTTGCCTTGCAGTCCCCATAGCGCAGCCGCTAGGTTTCTTCAGGTGTTTGAGGCGTATAATTTCCAAAACCCATTCCATTGTAGAGATAGCGGATCTTGTCTTGCACCAGCCGGACCGCCTGCACCATGCGTTCACCCTCGTCGCTGGTCTGATCTGCAATTGCCTCTATTTGCGCTTCAAGATCTCCTCCTAGATCAATCCTATCCTCAAGAGGATAAAGCGCTGCATTTACACACGAGACGTCCTTCCAGGATGTGAAGCTGGAAACTTCATAGTAGTTGCGGTTTTGGAATCGTTGCGGCGCATTTTTCGGGATTTTGACCTTAGGTTCCTTGGGGCGATAGTCCAGACTGACCGTCGTCCAGGGCAATCGACTGAATGTTCACTGTCGGATTGCGGCTTTCATGCAGGCGTCATCGCATGCAGCGGAACGTCGTTTTTGCGGCAGGCTGATTTTGCCTGGTGCGCGACGTAGCAGGTTCATTGCTGCGTGATTGATTGTGGCAAAATTGGCTGCGGCATTTCCGGTTCTGATGCGGCAGTCATCCTGGCGGCAGGTAACATCGAGCACCCGATGCAAACAGTTTTCCACCTGCCAGTGATTGCGGATGTGACGCGCCATTTTCTCGGGCACATCAAGGACGGATGAGATGTAAAATTGCCTGACCGTTTTGGCCTGGCCTCTGATTTCACGAGTGTACCCTGTCATGATCACGGCCTTCAGGCCCGGCCATTTGTGGCGTTCGGTTCTGTATTTGAACAAACTGTGCAGCACCGCGTTTCAATGCGCCCATGACCTGCATCAGCGGCTTCGCTTTTTTCAATGAATTTCGCGCCTGTATCACGCTCCGGATGTTCATCGAAAAACAATTCGACATCCTCGCGCAAGCTTCCCTGGTTGCCCTTCAGGCCGATCACATAACCGGCCTCTTGGTCCATGATTTGTTGGCAAATCTTGCGCTGACATCCTATCGCGTCAATAGTCACGATAGCGCCCTTGAGTGCCAACAGGGCCAGTAGCTCGGGGATCGCTGTTATCTCATTGGACCTGTCGTCAATCTTGCGTTGCCCGGGAACGAGTTGGTGATCACACGGCCAGGCCGAAATCATATGAATGGGTGCTTCAGGGGACCTGGTATCAAATGACCGCCGAAGGGTTTTACCATCGATGGCGACGACACCTTCAGGCGTTTCATGCAAACTCGCCACCCAGGCTATGAAGCAGCGTTGGAAGGCTTCCATATCCAGACGGGAAAACAAGATCCCCGACTGATCATGGCCTGGCGTTCCGTCCTTGAACGGCAAAAAGCGACGCAGGAATTCCAGCTGCTTTTCACCGTAGAGTGCGATTGACGTCCAGCCCCCGGCGCCTGAAATTACGGCGCAATTACGGCGCATAGGACCAGAAGAAAAATCTCGTTCGGTGGGCAGGTGACCTTCGCTTGCTGGCGCGGGTCTTTGACGCCGCCGAAATGCGTCAGAAAACGGGGGGTGGCAGGGTCCGGTGGGGCTTGTGACATGCAAAATCTCCAAAAAAGTGAGCATTCCACTTCCTTGATTCAGAAAAATTACTCCATGTCAGCTGCTTATTCAGTCAATTGCCCTGCATCAGGCACGGCGATCTCCATTCGTAAATTCTCCGATTCTCCCATCATGCTTGATATGATGCAGGGTTTTGGTTCGATGTCGGACAACATGTGTACCGCCCTTAAAATCGCCGGCGCTTGCCGATTCAACGTTGTTATATCAGGCGGTACGGGTTCCGGTAAAACGACCATGCTCAACGCTATGTCGAAAATGATCGATCCCGGCGAACGTGTACTGACCATTGAGGATGCTGCCGAGCTTCACTTGCAGCAACCACACTGGTTGCCGCTCGAAACGCGTCCGCCAAATTTGGAAGGCGAAGGTGCCATTACCATTGGCGACCTTGTGAAAAACGCCCTGCGTATGCGTCCTGACCGAATAATTCTGGGTGAGATTCGTGGCGCGGAATGCTTCGACCTTCTTGCTGCCATGAATACAGGCCATGATGGTTCCATGTGTACGCTCCACGCCAACTCACCGCGCGAGTGTCTGGGCCGTATGGAAAACATGATTCTGATGGGCGATATCAAGATCCCCAAGGAAGCGATATCACGCCAGATCGCAGAATCCGTCGACCTGATCGTACAGGTGAAACGTCTGCGCGACGGTTCACGCCGTACCACCAACATCACCGAAGTGATCGGGATGGAAGGTGACGTGATCGTGACACAGGAATTGTTTAAATTTGCCTATCTTGACGAAGATGCCGACGGTAAGATTATCGGCGAGTATCAATCATCAGGCCTGCGTCCCTATACATTGGAAAAAGCACGGCAATATGGTTTTGAACAACCGTTGCTGGAAGCTTGTCTCTAAACAAGCCAGTCTAGTCGACCGAGATAAATCCCAACCCAAAAGCTATTGAGATACCGAGTGTCAAAAGTGACATGGCGGTAATGGTTGGCCAGGGCATGAAACCAACCCGTTCAATATCCTTGCGCTTGCTCCTGCGCCGATTGGCCATTTCGGAGATCAAGGCGATGGTTGCCGAGACAACGCCAATTGCCATCCACAATGGCGGCATCTTGCAAGTCAGTCCTTGTTCAGCGCGTTGATAATGCCAGAAAAGTCCTTGTTTCCCTGCCCCTGTTCCTCTGCAAATTGGCCATAGAGTTTGGCCGCTTCGGCTCCCATCGGAACATTGGCCCCGGCACTTTGCGCAGCCTCCATGGCAAGACGCAAATCCTTAAGCATCAAGGCTGCCGCAAAACCGCCTTCATAGTCATTATCAGCCGGACTCTGGGGTCCCACGCCGGGAACTGGACAATAGCTAGTCATTGACCAGTTCTGACCCGATGCCTTGGAAGAAATATCATAGAATGTCTGGAGATCGAGACCCAGTTTCTCAGCCATCTTGAACGTTTCGCAAGTGGCAATCATCGAAGCGCCGAGCAGCATGTTGTTGCATATCTTTGCTGCCTGCCCCGCCCCGTTGCCGCCCGCGTGGATCACCGCCTTGCCCATATCGGCGAGGATTGGTTCAGCGCTACTAAATCCTTCTTCACTACCGCCCACCATGAAGGTTAGCGTTCCGCCATTAGCCGCTGCGATCCCGCCCGAAACGGGAGCATCAACAGGGATAAGCCCCTTGGCATCCGCCATAGTCGCAACATCTTTCGCACTGTCCACATCGATGGTCGAGCAATCAATGACCAGCGTTCCGGGGTCACCATTGATGATGACTTCATACTCGTAGACCTTGCGGACATGTTCGCCAGCAGGAAGCATGGTGACAACAGCTTCCATATTGTTGACCGCAGAAGCAGCCTCACTTGTCGGATGGCATCCCGCCACCCCAGCGCGCGCCAAAGCTTCGCCCGACAAGTCAAAAGCATGTACTTCATGCCCGACTTTCGCGAGGTTAGCAGCCATCCCGCCGCCCATATTACCGAGGCCGATAAATCCTATTTTCATAACGTTTCCTTAGTGCTTGTTACGACTTGACCAGCAATTTTTTCCAATACTAGCGAATACTATTGATCCGGCAATCCAGGGTAAAAACATCGGTGCCCACCAGATCAATCCCTGCCAACCTCTAGAATCGTACAATATATCAGGTCGTTGACTCAGATATGAAGCAATGAAACTCAAGACAACGAGTCCAAACGTTACGATCAATGAAAACCGAGAAGGAAGAAACCTTCTCATACATCACCGCCCCTTCCAATTGCCTTCGCGCTTTTCGATAAAGGCTCCCATACCTTCATTCTTATCTTCGGTGGCAGTCAATATCTGGAATAGCCTGCGCTCGTGGAGCAATCCCTGATCAAGCATTGTCTCAAATGCTGCGTTGACCATTTCCTTATTCACCTGCACGGCCATCGGCGGCATGGAGGCGATGGTTGCAGCTGCCTTGACTGCTACATCAATCAGATCATCATGCGGCACGACCCGGGCAACCAGTCCAGAACGCTCCGCCTCTTCAGCATCCATCATCCGCCCCGTCAGGCACATATCCATTGATTTCGATTTGCCGACAGCACGCGTCAGTCGCTGTGATCCACCCATACCCGGAGCCACGCCGAGCTTGATCTCCGGCTGACCGAATTTCGCATTCTCGCTAGCAATGATGAAGTCCGCCATCATCGCGAGTTCACAGCCGCCACCCAATGCGAAGCCATTGACCGCCGCGATCCACGGCTTGCGCGTCGTCTTCACAATCTGGCTGGTCCATTTGGAGAAGAAATCCTCCAGATAGAAATCTGCCGCTGCCTTTTCGTACATTTCTTTGATGTCAGCACCTGCAGCAAAAGCCTTGTCGCCAGAACCGGTCAGGACCGCACAGCCTTGCGTTTCATCCGCTTCGAAAGCTGCAAATGCTTTGATCAACTCGTCCAGCACATTGCTATCCAGCGCATTGAGCGCCTTGGGTTTATTCAGCGTTATGACCGTCACTGCATCACGCTGTTCTGTTAGGATATTCTCATAGCTCATAGGGGTTTCCATTCTTCATCAGCCGCCAGCGGTGCAAAAATTTTATCAATCCAATCATCCGTTACCGCTTCCGGTGTCGGTGGATTCCATTTTGGATCATTGTCCTTATCAACAATCAGCGCCCGGACACCTTCCAGAAAATCATGCATCACCAGCACGTGATATCCGATGCGATATTCATTGCGTATTTCGTCGGCGAAGGTCTCCATGTTCGCGCCTTCTTTGAGCTGGCGAAGTGCAACCTTGCAGGTTTGCGGGCTTTTTGTTCCAAGCGTATCTCTTTCCTTCGCCGCCCAGTCGCTATCATCTGCTTCCAGTTTGGCCAAAATATCTTCAAAGACATCCGATGCAAAAAAGCGGTCGATTTTGTCGAGATTCTCGGCAATGCGAGCTTCCGGGCGAGCTGCAGCGAGCTGACCCAATATTCCATCAATTCGGCCCGGGTTCTCCGCGATTCGTTCTTTCGCTTCTTCCAGCGTTTCGCTGTCCAGATAGTGGGTTGCGAGGCCAACTTCCTTGCATTCGGACCCGTCCATCCGCGCACCGGTCAAGGCAAGGAATTGCCCCAACCTGCCGGCTAGCCGTGACAGATACCAACCGCCGCCAACATCAGGGAACAATCCAATACCGGTTTCCGGCATGGCAAAGCGCGTATTCTCCGTTGCCACGCGATATTTAGCGGGCTGAGAAATGCCAACACCGCCACCCATTGTTATCCCATCCATGAACGCAACAACTGGTTTTTCATATTCGAACAATAAATGATTTAGCTGATATTCCTTGTAGAAGAATTCTCGCCCTTCCCTGCCATCTGTTAGACCAGATTCGCGCAGCATCGCGATATCGCCACCGGCGCAGAAACCCCTGCCCTCGCTATGGTCGATCATGACCGCTTCCACGCTGTCATCATCGCGCCATTCAAGCAGTGCGTCGGTCATCGCAAGGCACATATCGAGATTCAGTGAGTGGATCACTTTCGGTCGGTTCAGGCTGATATGCCCAACACGGCCATTTTTCCGTATGATAAGATCGTCTGTCATATATTTCCCTGTTGTCGCAGCATTTCGCGCGATACAATCATACGCATCACTTGATTGGTGCCTTCCAAAATCGAATGCACTCGCAAATCGCGCCAGAACCGTTCGATAGGATAGTCTTGCAAATAGCCGTAACCGCCATGCAGTTGCAGGGCCTGATCAACAATCTTGCTGCCATTGTCTGTCGCCAGCCGCTTAGCCATTGCCGCAAATTTGGTTTTGTCTGGCGCGCCTTCCGTCACTTTAACCGCCGCCATATAGAGTAGCGCGCGAGACGCCTCCAGATCGGTAGCCATATCAGCCAACATAAACTGGGTGTTCTGGAAGTCGGCAATCGACTTACCGAATTGCTTACGCTCCTTGGTGTAACTCACCGCTTCATCCAGACAGCGCTGTGCTCCGCCAAGCGAACAGGCGCCGATGTTGAGCCGACCCCCATCAAGGCCCGACATTGCAATCCGAAACCCCTCGCCCTCATCGCCAACGCGGTTTTCAACTGGCACCCGCACACCGTCAAAATTGACCTGCGCTGTAGGCTGCGAATGCCAGCCGAGTTTCTTTTCGTTGGCTCCGAAAGAGACGCCTTCCATATCGCGATCAATCACCAGACAGGTCACGCCCTTCGCACCATCATCGCTGGTGCGTGTCATCGTGACCATCACCTCATTGGCACCGCCGCCGGAGATAAATTGTTTCGATCCGGTAACCACATAATGATCGCCATCGCGAACCGCTTTGGTCTTGAGTGACGCAGCATCTGAACCTGCTCCTGCCTCGGTCAGGCAGTAGCTCGAGATTTTCTCCATCAGGACCAGATCGGGGAGGTATTTGTCCTTCACAGCTTGCGACCCGAAAGTATCGATCATCCAGCTAGCCATATTGTGGATGGAGATAAATGCACTGGTCGAGGGACAGCCATAGGCCATCGCTTCCATGATGATCGCCGCTTCCAGCCGGCCAAGGCCAATTCCGCCAGATTCTTCGCTGACATAAATACCACCAAAGCCAAGCTCCGCCGCCTGCTTGATCGTATCGCGGGGGAAGATATGCTTTTCATCCCACTCGCCAGCGTTCGGGGTTATCGCGTCTGCGGTAAACTTCGCAGCCATATCCTGAATTGCGAACTGATCTTCGGTAAGGGCAAACTGGTTCATTCTGAAAACTTCACATCTGTCTTTTGGTGGCGGGCAACGCGCTCCACTTCGCGCATCACACGCAAAATGTTTCCGCGGGCGATTTTCGCGAGGTCATCCTTGCTATATCCACGCCTGACCAGTTCTGCGAACAGCACGGGATAGGTCGATACATCCTGCAAGTCCTCCGGCAGGAAGCGGATGCCATCATAGTCCCCGCCGATACCGATATAGTCGATGCCCGCAACATCACGAACATGATCGATATGATCAGCAACATCGGAAGCGGTAACCGCTGGTATGGGATTGGTTTTTTTCCAGTCTTCGAGATGCTTATCCCGCCGATCTTTTTCGCCCGGATATAGCGCCTTGGCACGTTCCTGCTCTGCTTTTTCCGCCGCTTCCCAGTCTCGCCTTTCAGCCTTCAGATAGGACGGCACAAATGTGATCATGACCACGCCATCTTTTTCCGGCAGACGCTTGAGCACGCTGTCGGGAACATTGCGGGGATGTTTGGTTACACCGCTCGCCGAGCTGTGGCTGAAGATCACCGGCGCCCGCGTTGCGTCGAGCGTGTCGTGCATGGTTGCTGGCGATACATGACTGATATCGATTATCATCCCCAGAGCATTCATTTCGTGAACGACTTTCACCCCGAATTCAGAGAGACCATCGCTTTTCGGCGCATCTGTAGCCGCGTCTGCCCAGTCTAGCGTTTTCCAGTGAGTCAGCGTCATGTATCGTGCGCCCAGCGCATAAGTCTGCCGCAGTACACCAAGAGAATTACCGATACTGTGGCCGCCCTCCATGCCGATCAGCGATGCAATCCGGCCGTTCTTGTTTGCTCGCTCAATATCATCAGCAGTCAGTGCGATTGCCAAATCATCATATTTAGCAACCATCTGGTGCACGATATCAATCTGCTGGATCACCCTCTCGACAGCTTCGGCACGCGGCAGTTCGGGATCAATCCAGACTGACCAGAATTGCCCGCCAATCTTGCCATCGCGCAGGCGTTTTATGTCCGTATGCATTGGTTTTGGTGCAGGCCCAAGTGTCGCCAGCGTATCGCGAAAATCGAATTTTGAGAAATCGCTGTCAAACCGCCCGCGAATTTGCGCGGGAACGTCATTATGGCCGTCAATGATAGGATGTTCGTCCAAAACTTGTTTGGCGGTCACTTTGGGCGTTTGAGCCGTTGCAGATTGAACTCCAACAACCAACGCAGTAGCGGTGATAGCAGACAAAAGAATCTTTGATTTCATGCAGGTGTATCTAGTCCCGCAACACCCTCTCGGCAAATAGCTTTTTTGCTACTTTCTGATCGTTGCGCATATACCATCTATTGCCGATTTTCTTTTCGGCGGCCAGCATCTGGGTTCGCGTGCCATCGGCAAATTCCACATCGGGTTCCATGAAGGCGATAGGATCGCGATAAGCTTCATCGGCTGTGACAATTTGCCAGCCGTCTTTCTTCAGCGCGGCGGCCAGATCATCGACAAACATAGCCGCCAGATCGGTGTCATGGATCAAGACCATCTGGACCGGCGCACGATCCAACGTCCGCCGCGCCAGTTCGTCCGAGAAATTGGCGGATTCCAGATAGGATTCAACGAACAGATCGCGCAGGGCATTCCAGTCCATCGTCTTGCCTGCCTTAGAGGCCTGCAGCGCCAGCTCCTCCATATACCAGTCCGATGCGTCCACGGTAACATAGCCATTCATCAGGCCGCGCTTCTTCAGGGCTTTGCGAACAGCATCGCGTTTCGCTTTGTCTTTGCTGCCCTCATCCAGATGCGGAAAGTGAAACCAGGGTCGAAAATTGGGTTTTCCTTCCAGCCACTCCGCCGCTTCATCAACATCGGCCAGGAATTTCTCGACCGAGGTGGATGCCAGCTTGCTGTGATGCGCGGTGTGATTGGCCAATACGTGACCTGCTGCAGCATAGGCGGCGACGATCTCTGCATCATTGTCGCTCGGCGTAATGCGTCCGGGATTGATGAAAAACGCGGCCTGCTTGATCCCGGCTGTTTCCAACGCTTCAATCAGTAGCTTTGGGCGCTCTTCCTTTTCAAGAAAGGCACCCTTCCCTCGCGGAGTATCGTCAAAGCTGAAGGCAATGCGTTTGTCGGTTTCAGTGACCGGGGCCTTCGCTGTCTTCTCAGCCTCGACAGGCGCAGCAAAGCGCGGGGCGGCGTAGAGAAAACCGGCCAGCAGCAAGAGCAACAGCAATCCGCGAGATGACAATGCGATCATATTGCCACTGTCCTACGCAATCCGCGTATTTGCTATGCTCTTAACCTTTCTGTCCTAGTTTGAGACTACCCCATAGTCGGAATAACAAACGCGTCCTTATTACCACCATCCGCTGTACCATCGGGCCAGCGTGCGGTTACGGTCTTGACCTTGGTCCAGAATTTCACGCCTTCCATGCCGTGCTGGTTGGTGTCGCCAAAGGCGCTACGCTTCCAGCCGCCGAATGTGTGATAGGCAACCGGAACCGGGATTGGCACGTTAATGCCGACCATGCCTACATTCACACGATTGGCGAATTCACGCGCCGCATGCCCGTTGCGGGTGAAAATCGCAACGCCATTGCCATATTGGTGCTGGCTGGGCAGCGATACAGCCTCGTCAAATGTTTTGGCGCGGACGATCTGCAGGACCGGTCCGAAAATCTCTTCCCTGTAGCTTTCCATGTCAGTCGTGACATTGTCGAACAGGCTTGGTCCGATGAAACAGCCGTCCTCATGGCCCTGCAGAGAGAAACCACGTCCATCAACAACCAGTTCTGCGCCTTCATCAACGCCCTTCTGGATCCAGCCTTCGACGCGTTCCTTGTGTGCCGGGTTCACTACCGGACCATAATGCGCTTCTTCATCGGTGGAGATACCAACACGCAAAGCTTCCATCGCCGGGATCATCTTCTCGCGGAGCTTGTAAGCCGTATCTTCGCCAACCGGAACCACAACGGGAAGCGCCATGCAGCGTTCGCCAGCCGAACCAAAAGCCGCGCCAGACAGGTCATTCACAACCTGATCCAGATCGGCGTCAGGCATCACAATACCGTGATTTTTCGCGCCGCCCATTGCCTGAACCCGCTTTCCAGCCGCAACGCCACGCTGATAGACATAGTGCGCGATATCGGATGATCCGACGAAACTTACCCCGCCGATAGCGGGATGATCGAGAATTGCATCGACCATCTCTTTATCACCATGCAAACACTGCAAAATGCCCTCAGGCAGCCCAGCTTCTAGCATCAATTCGACTAGTCTCACCGGAACGGACGGATCGCGCTCTGATGGCTTCAGAATGAATGCATTGCCAGTCGCGATCGCCGGGCCAAACATCCACATCGGGATCATCGCCGGGAAGTTGAAAGGCGTAATGCCTGCACCAATCCCAAGCGGTTGCCGCATCGAATAGACATCGATGCCGGGGCCTGCACCTTGTGTGTATTCTCCTTTGAGAACATGCGGGATACCGCAGCAAAATTCGATTACTTCCAGCCCGCGCTGTACATCGCCTTTGGAATCCGCAATCACCTTGCCATGTTCGGATGACAGCATATGCGCCAGTTCTTCCATATTGGCTTCGACCAGTTCCTTGAACTTGAAAAAAACCCGCGCCCGTTTTTGCGGATTGGTCGCTGCCCATGCCGGTTGTGCGGCCAGTGCCGCATCGACAGCAGTCTGCAATGTCGCAGCATCGCCCAGATCAACTCTACCCTGAATTCCGCCATTATTGGGATCAAAAATATCGCTTTGGCGGCCGCCTGAACTGGTTCCGCCATCGGCCAGAACATGAGTAACGTTGCGCATTGAAAGACTCCTGATTGCTTTTGCGGGCTATATGCTATTTACCGCGCCAATGCACAACCGCTGTGACCCTATCTTTATTAGCAATATCTCGTGAGTACCGATACGGTCGTCGCGCAGGATCGCCCTATTGCCGGCATAGTAACGCGCTTGGCGGCGATGCTATCGCTCGGGATCATGTTCACCTTTGTGAAACTTGCTGGAGAACAAGGCGTTCATGTCACCGAGAGCCTGTTCTACCGGCAGCTTACAGCCATGCCTTTGATCTGTTTTCTGATTTGGCGCAGCGAGGCGGGATGGCCAGCGATCAAGTCTGACAAACATAAGTTGCACATCTTGCGCTCGGTTTTGGGTATTTTCGCCATGGGTCTCAACTTCTGGGCCATGACATTGCTGCCACTGGCCGATGCAACCACAATCAGCTTCACCGTGCCCATCTTTGCCACCCTGTTTGCTGCGCTCGTTCTGCGAGAGAAAGTCGGTATCCGTCGCTGGTCCGCGATTTTGATAGGTTTCATCGGTGTGCTGATTGTCATTCAACCGGGAGGAACACTGATTCCGGCATTTGGAGCTACCGTTGCTTTGATCGGTGCACTGGTCACGGCTTCGGTTACACTAGTGATCCATATGCTAGGCCGCACCGAAACCAGCATTGTCACCATATTCTGGTTCTCGGTCTACACGCTTCCAGCATTGGCAGTATGCGCTTACACCTTCGGCGGTGGCCATGATGTGCAGACATGGGGTTACCTGCTTGGAATTGGAATATTCGGAGCATTGGGGCAGCTCACAATTACGCAAAGCCTGCGCTTCGCACCTGTTTCAACGATTGTCCCGATGGACTATACTGCCCTGCTCTGGGCCACGATTTTTGGTATCCTGATCTTCAATCAATATCCAGGACTATCCATCTGGATCGGTGCGCCTATCATTATCGGTTCGGGCCTATTCATTGCCTGGCGCGAGCATGTGAAAGCGAGCAGGCAAGCGGTTGCCAAGGCGGCTCAAAGCGCATAACTTCTTTCCAAAGGGAGAGATTTATGCCGAAGTTCATACGGTCAATTGCGGTTGCATTCACGTTGATATTTGCCGCCAATGTGCAGGCTGAAGAACAACCCGCCAACCTCCCTTACTCAAAAGTGACAGTCTATGAAGCGGCCAAGATTATCACCATGGAACCTGGTTTTCCTGAAGCGAAATATGTTGCGACCGCGGATGGCATAATCTTGGGCCTCGGCCAAACAATCGAAGAACTGGATGCCTGGACCGACCAGCGCGACGTCACGATTGATCGCCAGTTTGCCTCCGACGTCCTGATGCCCGGCTTCATCGAACCGCACATCCATCCGATGCAGACGATCATGATGCTACCTATTCCGTTTATCAGTCCTGAAAGCTGGGAGTTACCGGGCAAATCCTATCCCGCCGTTCGCGGCAAGGAGGCCTATGAGAAGCGGCTCCGCAAAGTGCTCGCTGCCAGCGATGATCGTCTGTTCATCACCTGGGGTCATCACCGGCTGTTTCATGGCGATATGAATAAGGCAGAACTGGACCGTATCGCGCCCGATCGTGCCGTCATAATCTGGCAGCGTAGTTTTCACGAAATTATCGCCAATAGTAAGGCTCTCGAACTGCTCGACATCGGCACCGACGCCACTTTTAATGCCGAGTTTGACAAACCACAGATCACTCCCGGTCATGCCGTGTTTGAAACCGGCATCATCCACGAGACCGCCTTGTTCAGCGGCATCGAAAAACTCCGCCCTTATCTCTTTTCACCGGCAAAGATGAAGCAGGGTTTGGTCGAAATGCGGCAGATGATGCTGGAAAATGGTGTTACCACTAGCGCCGATTTAGCCTTTGGTGGCTTCGGCGGAATTGCGACCGAGGCTCCATTGTTCAAGAGCCTCTATGATCAACCCACCATGCCCTCGCGCATCCTTGCCATCCCCATCGCGCCGCTGATTACCGGCGATCCCAATGTCTGGCTAAAGGACATGAAAGCCAAATATGACAGCAGCAAATTCTTCTTCTCAAACCGAGTAAAGCTATTTGCCGACGGTGCCTTTTTCGCTCAATATATGCAGATGAATCCACCCGGTTATAGCGACGGTCATGAAGGCAAATGGCTTACCGAACCAGATGAACTGCTCAAACAGACCGAGCGTTTTTGGGATGCTGGCTGGAACCTCCACACCCATGTCAATGGCGACAAGGGGCTGGATGTCGTCCTGGGCATCACCGAGAAGCTCGCACCACGAAATGGCCAGAACATCGTCATGGAACATCTCGGCTATTCTACCGAGGCGCAGAACCGACGGATTGGCGAGATGGGCCTCTACGTTTCCGCCCAACCCAATTACATCCGCATCCTCGGCGATGCCTATGCCAAGACCGGCCTTGGTCCGGACCGGGCCGCACAAATGAACCGACTCGGTTCGCTGGAGCGCAAGGGCGTTCCTCTTGGCCTGCACAGCGATTTTAACATGGCTCCGATTGACCCGCTCTATCTTGCCTGGGTCGCGAGCAACCGCGTCACCCTCGATGGCAACCCCAAAGCCCCCAGCGAACGGCTCTCCCTCGACAAGGCCCTTCGCGCCATTACGATCGAGGCGGCGCAGGTTATCGGTCTCGACGACAAGGTCGGAAGCATCGCCACGGGCAAGAAGGCCGATTTCACCGTCTTCGACCGCGATCCCTATGCAGGCGGCGCGGCCAAGTTGCAGGAGATTGAGGTCAAAGGCGTGGTGTTTGAAGGAAAATGGTTTCCGGCGGAGTAGCTTCCAAAGTTTGTGAAAGTTTGGGCCAAGGAAGCGTTTCGCAGCATCGGTGGTTTACACCAAACGACCCTTTCTTTCTGTGACCTTTTCCCGAAATGCCCGGTTTTCCGATATTTTCGCACCAGATCAACCACCATAAGTGTGACCTTTCCTATCGCAACGCAGTTTCTCCAAATGCCAATCCAATCTGCCGAAGAGCCAGCCCTACGCCTCGCCCATAGAGACAGAATCCGCGAGAGCGGCAAAGCCTAGGTGATCGGAGTGGGTGTAGGAAAGACCTATTTGCCTGCTTCTTACGTGTAAAGCAGCCACTAGACTTGTGTCCACTATATCCCGAGGCTGTGTAAAAACGCGTTTGTCATGCGCTGTCGTGGGGTATTTTTTCGTTCAGGTCAGATTTTTGCCGATAATTTCAGCAGGCGCGCAGAACCATCATGCCCGGATCGCTTTGATGAGCGGTTTGACGCCCATGATGGTGATGAGGCGTTTGATATTATAGGCGAGAACCGAGAGGCTCATCTCTGTGGCGACGTTTTTGATGCCTTTGGTGAGGAAGTGGCACGGTCCCATCCAGCTTTTGAGTGTTCCAAAGACATGTTCAGCCGTTTGTCTGCGGATGGTCATGGCATCGGGGCGATTGTTGAGGCGTACGAGCATATCATCGACCACGGCTTCGTGCTCCCAGCGCTTGATGCGCCGGTATTTGGCTGTGGTGCATTGTGATCGGATTTTGCAGTTCGGGCAGTTACTCGACCAATAGGCGTTCAGCGTCAGCCCCTTTTCTTCTGTCGTGAAGCGGTGGATGAGTTCTTCACCTGCAGGACAGCGCAGAGTGTCTGTCTCTGCTTCATAGATAAAATCACTTCTATCGAACCGGCCTGCTGCCCTAGAGCCTGATGTATTGGGCTTTGGCACAAGCGGCGTCGCACCCTGTTCTTCACATGCCTTGATCTGCGGTCCGCTGAAGTAACCGCGATCAGCCAGCACCTCTATCTCTTCCGCATCCATGGCCACTTTGGCTTTCTCCGTCATAGGAGCGAGGAAGGCCCGGTCATGCGGTGCATTGGTCACTTCATGTGACACAATGAGATGGTACCCGGTGTCCACAGCAGCTTGTACGTTATATCCCACCATGCCGGAGGCTTTCATGCTCGTGGACATGGCACGCGCATCGGTATCGGT
This sequence comes from uncultured Parasphingorhabdus sp., assembly GCA_951813595.1. Classification (GTDB taxonomy): domain Bacteria; phylum Pseudomonadota; class Alphaproteobacteria; order Sphingomonadales; family Sphingomonadaceae; genus Parasphingorhabdus. The sequence goes on from CATOTQ010000001.1 coordinate 1,740,689, forward strand.
CTGTGATATCTGTTTGTCGGATGAGGCTATTACTTCAGCTTCTCTGGACTTCAGTTCTGCGAGCTTGACCTTCATGAAAGCGACCTTTTCGCGTAAGTTATCGGCCTTCTCTTCAGCAACATCGCCATCCTGTACATCCGCCATGTCCAGCGTCTGCAGATAACGCGATATGCTTTGTTCCACCTGATCGATCCGGCGCTTCAACTTGCCGCGTGTGTGATTGCGCTCGCGCGCATTGACCGCCTTGAACTTCGATCCGTCAATCGCGACGATAGCCTTAGCAAATAGACCCAGCTCACGGCACAAGCCCACAAATTGCGAACATACCGATTGGATTGCTGGGCCATATCACCCAGCCTTCCAATGGCGTGAATTGCCAGTCTTGGCGATTTTGGTTGGAGCGTATTAAACTCCGCAAAAGACTGGCAGGATCAATTGCTTGCTGGAATGCCGGGACAGCGTGAACGGATTGCACGCGTTTATCTATCCAAAAAGGAGGGCGGCCTTAATATCGCTATGCCTGAAACTACTTCTAAAATACCGATGGATTACGGCCGTGAAGTTGGCAGTGCGTTCAGCGGATCAAACATGGAAGGCCGCAGCGCGCTCGACTTCGATACACATCGTGTAAATCGCGCGCTGATTGCCTACGAACAACTCCAAGATACAATTTTGCGTACCAGTGTCCGTTGGAATGATGCAGATTATGGAAAATTGCTCGAAAACTATGAAGGTCAAATTGATCCGGGTGATATAGAGAAAGTAAGATATCGCTTCGGTGCGTTTGCGTCGATCGCAAAGGATTTTGAACCAAAAATTGATCCTATGGAGGCAAAATTCCCAATGCCCCCCGGAAAATTGCGCATTTCTCCGATGGAGTGAATTTTTGTCGTTATCGATTTCAATTTGGTAGCGGAGGAGGGACTCGAACCCCCGACACATGGATTATGATTCCACTGCTCTAACCACCTGAGCTACTCCGCCAATGACCCCAGCGAAGCGTTAAGCCATCGCCAAATTCCTTGGATCGCGGCGCTATAGTCATAGCTGGTTTTCGGGTCAACCAGAACAGATCGATTTTCTGCTTTGGCTTGCACGTAAAGATCATTGCAGGCTATCAGATGATTTTGCGACTTTGAAGCGCATAGGGGCGATGAATGAACGAATCGTACGACATTTTGATTGTCGGTGCTGGCCATGCTGGCGCACAGGCAGCAATTGCGCTGCGCCAGCAGAAATTTGGGGGCACCATAGGGTTGATGGGTAACGAAAAATATCCCCCCTACGAGCGCCCACCGCTATCGAAAGATTATCTGGCTGGAGGCAAGGAGTTTGATCGAATTCTGTTACGCCCGGAGAGTTTTTGGGCTGAGAGGGGCATAGATCTGCTAACCGGCTGCCGAGTGTCAAAAGTTGATGCTCTAGAGCGAAAGGTGGTCCTGGCAAATGATGACGAAGTCAGGTTTGATAAACTAATCTGGGCGACGGGCGGATCGCCACGCATGCTGGATTGCCCGGGTAACCAAGCGCGCAACATCCATGGGGTACGATCCCGTGCGGATGTTGACAAGATTATCGCGGCGCTTCCAAATACGAAAAATATCGTTGTTGTTGGCGGCGGGTATATCGGCCTTGAAGCCGCGGCGGTTCTGACCAAGCTTGGTAAAAACGTCACCGTCTTTGAAGCTTTGGACCGTGTCTTGTCGCGCGTGGCGGGAGAACCGCTTTCGCGTTTTTACGAAACCGAACATAGAAATCGAGGCGTATCGGTCGAGCTTGGCGTCAAGGTAGAGTCATTTGAGACCGATGATGAAGGAATGGCAACAAGCGTACTTCTTGATGATGGCCGCAAGTTCGATGCGGATATGGTCATTATCGGAATTGGCATAATCCCAGAAACCGGCCCTTTGGTTGCGGCGGGAGCAGCAGCGGGCAACGGCGTTGATGTAGACCAACATTGCCGTACCAGCCTAGAAGGAATCTATGCGATCGGTGATTGTGCGCTGCATAGTAACAAGTTTGCTGATGGAGCATTGATTCGGCTTGAATCGGTGCAAAATGCCAATGATCAAGCGAAAGTGGCCGCCCTCGATATTGTTGGGAAGGAGTGCGAATATGACGCCGTTCCATGGTTCTGGTCCAATCAATATGATCTGAAGCTTCAGACAGTCGGATTATCGACGGGATTCGATGACCATCTTGTCCGCGGTGATCCGGAAGCGCGAAGCTTCTCAATTGTCTATTTTCGCGACGGGAAAGTGATTGCACTGGATTGTGTGAATGCGACCAAAGATTACGTCCAAGGCAGAAAAGCTGTGGTCGAAGCCTTGTCGCTCGACAAAAAGCAATTGGCCGTCCCTGAAATTCCGATCAAGGAAGTGGGACTAGTTTGAGCGAGACAGTTTCCTGCCACGAAACCGCCAGTTTCCGATTTCTTCCCAGGGACCATCCATATAATGGGGATTATATAGTTAATTAACCTTGCCGGGGACAGGTCACCGTGAATATAATAGGGCTAAGCCGCTTGGTACGGCCTAGCCCTTGCGCTAAGCGCAAATCTCAGGGTGAAAAGGAGGTGACGCCACGTGAACTTAAAGGTACCTACTAGTCCAGTAATGCTGGAAGGGTTGTAAGGGTGGGAATCACACTATCCCCTGATCGCCATGAGACGGCCCCTGATCGCCATGAGACGGCCCCTGATCGCCATGAGACGGCCCCTGATCGCCATGAGACGGCCCCTGATCGCCATGAGACGGCCCCTGATCGCCATGAGACGGCCCCTGATCGCCATGAGACGGGGATAGTGTAGGTTAACTTTAACCCTAGATCAACCCACTTATGGTTCTGCGCCCAATAGCACCAGTGGAACAGAAGGAACACCACGCCCTTGGCGAATAACATTGAGCAAGTCCCTCTCATAACAGGGTACACCACTGGACATTTCTGATTCGAGGCTCTTCATGGGTAGTATCTCTATACCCGCGTCGATTATATCAGAGACATAAAAGCTCAAGTGTTTGACAAACAAATCGTGCGCGACGAAAGCGTATTTCCCGAACTGGACTTCTACGGCAACACGATCCTTGACAAAATCCGTCTGATTGCAGGACATGACGGGTTTGCGTCCGGTCGCGATGATGGAAGCCTTTTGTTCTGCTTCGCTTTTGCCTTGAATGGAACGTAGCAAGTCTTCATCGTCTGTTACCCGGAATGTATGCCTCCTTTCCTCCCAACCCAAGGCTTCCAGGCCGAGCTTGAAAGCAGCGTTCATGTCAATCGGTGAATAGAGCTGCCTCCCTTTTCGGGTACGTTCTTTCGATACCTTGGTGCGACAAGCCTCTGCATCAACGCTTTCAACCACAGACAGCAGTTCACACCACAGTTCGTAATGGTGAACAAGAAGATACTCTTCACCGTTCAGATGAGAGTATCTTGCTCCTATGTGCATTAGTGTCCGCCATTAGGCAGTGCGGGGTTATAGACGGGCTTACCCATCGGGCGGGTGCGCAAAGAGCCGTCACGCCAAGCAGTTACGCGCTGATGTGCTAGTTCGACGTACTCAGGGACAACATCACATCCATATCCGCTACGGTTATGCATCAGAGCGGCAATAATGGTTGTCCCGACTCCCATGTACGGATCAAGCACAACGTCCCCTTCATCCGTCATTGAAAGAACAAGCCGCTCGACCAGTTCTACGGGAAACTGGCAGGGATGGATTGTTTTTTCAGGATGGTTATTCTTGACGTTAGGAAACTCCCAGACATCGGAGGGGTTTTTCCCTTTGGGGTTGCCAGACAGCTTCCCGGCATTCGGGCCTTTGAAGTGCTTCTTGCCCGGGTATTTTGAAGGAACGCGGATAGGGTCCAGGTTCCATGTATAATCATTGTCGAGTGTCCACCAGACGATTGTTTCATACCGGCCAGACAGTCTGCGAGTGCAGTGCAATCCATGGCCAAAGTGCCAGACAATGCGGTTACGCAGCTTCAAGCCACAACCTTGGAACAGGGGATAGGTAAGAATATCGAGGGGCATTATCTCGCCGTTTTGAACGCAGTTCCCAACCTGCCAGCAGATAGACCCCTGTGGGTGTAAAATTCGAACACATTCTTCAATGACTCGCGCTTGAGCATTCAGATAGTCATCCAAAGAAGATCGTGTTTCATAATCTTTTCCCAAGTTGCAGGGTGGTGATGTGACAATTAGCTTGCAGTGATCGTCTGGAACCGAGCGCAAGAATTCCATGTTATCAATGCAGGCCAATACAGGATCGCAATAACCATTCTGCTTAGTACTGCGTGGAGTTTTTTGAAAAAGTGAACGGGCAAGTGCCGTTGGGTCACTGACCACGGGGGGAATTACAGCAACATTACTCATCGTGCAGGTTCCCCCTCGGTCAGGTCACAGTACATGAGCCGCTTGCCAACCATTCCCTCTACAACGCTACGCATTTGATCGATAGTGTTTCTGTCCCTGATATTATGTCGGCCAGAGAATTCATTTATATAACGTTGGAGGTGCTTGGGGCTGATCTTGTGGAAAGTTCCTTTGTGTGCCCGTTTCAGCATACTCCAAAAAAGATTCAATGCCATTGGCGTGGGCCATACCTCTTACGTATTCACCGGTAGAGTGATTGACAGTTTCATGATCACGGGCCATCCCGACATAGGCTCTCGCGTCGTCTGTGCAGACCTTGGCCTTGGATTCAGTTGTACCTTCGGTGAACCCTTGCAAGGTCTCACTGTCTGTTGTCTCAATCACCTTGGCTTTGACGAGCTTCGTGCTGCGATCTTTAGCCCCAACCACCGCCGTCTTCCCTGAAGGGCCGCGACCTACCAAGACACTCCGCTTGGTTTTTGACATGTTCTTGCGTTTGCCGCCGAAGTAAGTCTCATCGACTTCAACAGGCCCAGCAAACAACCCTTCCTTGCTAGCAAAAGCTTCTCTTAGCCTATGCGCCATGAACCAGGCGGACTTCTGGGTGATATCCAAATCGCGGTGCAGTTTCATGCTAGATACACCTTTTAGGCTTGTAGCGTTCAAGTAGATCGCGAAAGCCCATTTACGGAGGGGTATCTTCGATTTTTCCATGGCAGAACCATGGCGAACTGAAAAAAACTTTCGGCAATCCCTGCACCGGTAAGGAAGGGGTTTACGGTTTGCCTTTGGCGTGGTATTCTGACTTCCGCATTTTGGACAAGACCTGTCACCAGGGCTCGGCCATCTGACGTTTTCGAACCATTGTTCTGCTGATATGTCATCAGGAAACATTTCTGTCAATTCAAGTAGGCTGATACCTTCGCGATGATGCTTGCCGGGTGCTTTGGGTGCCATGTGCTATCCTCTCTCTTTGTTTACTCTTTGGTGCATAATACAACAGCAACACGGGTTAGTAAAGTATATAATTCCCCATATAATAGTTGAGTGCCAAACCTGTTATTTCAAAAGATCTAGGCTCAAACTCAGCGCTGAGTTTCTGAACAAGGTTTTTGCTCTTTTCCGGTGAAATCTTGTTTTGCACTGTGATATGAAAACGCTTTTTTGTTGGTCCTGCTGAGTCAGCAATCCATGGAATGATTCTGCGTAAAATTGCCTGATTTCCAATAATTCTGGTGAATGCAGCTTATAGGCTACACCTCTTCCAAGATGGATGACATCCACAAGCTTCGATTTGGGGGAGAAGTTATTTCGGGTCGTTTCTTTTATCAGCCCAACAATCTCATCCAGTCCTTGCGGCGGCAGGTGATAAAAGAGTGTTACGTGCGCCGAGAGAAAATTTCGCTCCGATGGATAATATCTTTGACGAAGAGCATTGGCCCATGCGAAATCCTCATCACCCATGGTTGCAGTCATGATAATCGGTTTCTGTCGGCGCTTCATCGAAACTAGTTTCCCTTGAAATCAATATAATTGCAATGCAGGCTGATTTAAATTCTGGGGGAGAATATCATGAATTCGGGAAAAGTGCCTATTTGGTATTGGTTAGTTTCGGCAGTGGCTCTGGTTTGGAATGCACTAGGAGTGATGGTTTATCTGCAACAGGCATTTATGAGTGTTGAGGATTTCAGGAACCTTGAACCGCCCCGGGATTGCCGGTTTTGTGGGGTGCGTATTGTTGCTGCTTCGGAAAAAACTGGCAGTGCGTATTTTCATACTTTCATTCGTGGCGGTAGTCGCGCAATACACCGGTTTCTATCTGGAAGGATATTGGGAGGGACTTGCCGGTCCAGCCATTTTGATGCCCGTTTTGGTACCGGTGGTCGCTTTAGGCCTTATATTTTATGCCCTTCACTTCGAGCGTCGAAAAGTACTTAACTAAGTTGAAGTGCTGAATGGTGTAAAATTTGTTTCCTCGTCAAAAATGTCGACACCTTCTCGCCGTTTCAACCATCCGATCACGAGATAGGTTACCGGCGTTAAAACAGCTTCCCAAAGCACCTTGAGGAACCAGTTCGTCGCCATGACGGTGAACACTGTTATCGGCTCCCATATTCCCCAAAATGCAAGTGGATAGAATATGACGCTGTCAACACCCTGCCCTACAACCGTCGATCCGATTGTGCGAGACCACAACATCTTACCCTGTGTCCAGACCTTCATCTTTGCCATGACGTAGCTGTTCACAAATTCGCCGGCCCAAAAGGCAATGATAGAAGCCGCTACAATCCGAGGAACTTGACCGAAAACACTCTCATATGCCTGCTGGCCATCCCAACCCTTTGCTGGCGGCAATGAAACGACAACCCAGCTCATAAATGCCATGAAAAGCAATGCGCCGAAGCCCGCCCAGATCACCCTTCGTGCACGCGCGTAACCATAAACTTCAGTTAGGATATCACCAATGACATAGCCAAGCGGAAAAAACAGGATGCCCGCTCCGTAAACCCACTGCTCGCCGTTGATCTCGATGAACGTTGGTTTCGCGGCTCCGATAACATTGGAGAGCAACAACACAGTAACGAATGCAGCCATGACAAAGTCAAAATAGCGAAAACGATAGCCAGTTTGCTGGTTGGCGATAGTTCGTTTTATCGGGGTGTCAGTCATCCTAGGGTATTTAGGCTCAGGATGCATTAAATTGCTTGCATATCGTTAAAGTTGTTGATTCAACATGCTTCACACAAAGGAGATGTTTGCATGAATGATTTACCGATGTTGAGCGAGGCACAGATACGCCGTATCAAGCCATATTTCCCGCTGTCTCACGGTGTCCCCAGAGTTGATGACCGACGGGTGCTCTCCGGGATAATCTATGTCATCAAGAACGGCCTTCGCTGGTGTGATGCTCCAGCGGGTTATGGTCCTCACAAGACGCTCTATAGCCGGTTTGTCCGGTGGAGTAAGCTGGGGGTCTTCAGTCAGATATTTGCAGCGCTGGTAAAACAGGCTGGTGAATCCGATGTGCTGATGATCGACGCGACGCACCTCAAGGCGCACAGGACAGCTTCCAGCCTGTTCAAAAAGGGGCTCTACCCAGATGTATCGGGCGCACCAAAGGCGGCCTGAACTCCAAACTACACGCCGTTTGTGATGGCGAAGGCAGGCCTGTTGCGCTGTGTCTGACCGAAGGCCAGATGAGCGACCACAAGGGCGCAAAGCTGCTCTATCCGGCGCTGCCTGAACGCGCCTGCGTGATGACCGGTGACAAAGGCTATGACAGCGATGAATACCGCGCCGCCCTCAAGGCCAAGGGCATCACACCGTGCATCCCGCCGCGAAAGGGGCGCACAATGCCCGCGCACTTCGACAAACAGCTCTACCGGCAACGCCACAAGGTCGAGAACATGTTTGGAAAACTCAAAGACTGGCGGCGTATACACACGCGCTATGATCGAAGGGCAGATACCTTCATGGCCGCCATAACCATCGCTGCTATCTGCGCCTTCTGGATCAATTAATGAATCCTGAGCCTAGTTCAATTTGCTGTGCAGGCAAAATCCAATTTGTGGCATTATCCCTGTGAGTTATTGTCAAAAGTAGTGTCTGGCAAGTTAGTCATGCGGCTGGGATGTCGTCCTTGTTCACCTCGCTTCCATCTTTAGACTTCACGCCTTCAATCACCTTCGCCAGGTGTCTGAAGCCTCTCAATTTGCGCCAGGAATCTTCTGCGCATAATCCCATCTTGCAGACCATCGTCAACATCGTATTGCGCGTGACACAACCTTTGGCTTGGCGTGTTCCATGCCGGATCGTCGCAAAACTCGACTCAATGACATTGGTTGTCCTGATACGGGTCCAGTGTTCCGCTGGAAAGTCATGAAATGCCGGCAACGCGTCACGGTCTTTCGATAAGCATTCCACCGCCTCGGGGTACTTTGCACCGAAACGTTCCTCAAAATTATCGAACGCCTTTTCTGCATCAGCTCGATCTTCTGCCATCCGGATATCATGCAGACCCTGCTTCGCTTTCTCCTGGACAGACTTCGGCAGATAGTTCAGCACATTGCCGGTCTTGTGCATCCAGCAACGTTGCCAGCAACGTTGAACGCCCGTCTCCGGATACACTTCCTCCACTGCGGCCCGGAAGCCCGGGGCGCCGTCTCCAATTGCCAACTTCGGGGGTTGGTCCAGACCCCGTTGTTTCAGAGACAGCAACACCTCACGCCAGCTCTGTTTTGACTGCCTGACACCATCTTCGATTGCCAGGAAGTACTTGTGACCCCGGCTGTTCACGCCGATGATAACCAGGCAGCACAATCGGCCATCGTCGCCTCTGAGACCACTGTAGATGCCATCAGCCCGGATATGGACCCGTTCATCAGACACCGCTCGAGTACACCATTGCTTGTATTCAGCTTCCCATTGCCGCTTCAAACGCCCCGCGACATTGGCCGGCAGCCCTTTAGCCTCGGGGCCGGCAATAGCTTCCGGTGCGCTCTGCATCTGGCCACTCGAAACACCCTTCAAATAAAGCCAGGGGTTCGCCGCGTCCAGCGTCGCCGTTCGCCGGATGCAGGGCGGTACAACCAGAGATTGAAAACATTCCGGCGTACCTTCACGGCTACGGATCTTCGCCACCTCGACGCTGACCTTGCCAACCCCTGTAATCACCTCTCGTTCGCGATGATGGCCACTGCGGACAACGCGCTGTCGTCCGTCAGCCGTTTTGTGACCATCAAACTTTGTCATCAACTCATCCGGCTCTGCCTGGACCGCTTCGGCGATTAACTGCTTCGCACCCGGTCTGAGTAGTTCTGTCAGTGGTTCAATTCCCTCCGGTCTACCCGGATCAATCACAGTATCTTTTGCCATGTGTGGCGGGCTCCTCTTGCTACTTTCGATTTCCAGACAAAAACGATTTCAGCAAGGCACGCCCCATACTTCAAATTCTTTGTCAACATGGGTTATGAAATCTCCGAAGTGGCTGAGCTCTTCGCTTTCGGCAATTATGCTTCGCGCAATGTCGATGGTGGCTTCTTCTTCCGCAATCCAACAAATCGCGGCGGTGTATACGAAGGTCCATTCGTTGATCCCGCTACAGGACAGCCGTTGGCTGAAGATATGGGCGGCGTACCTTCAATTCGTGTCGGCGACCTGTCAGTTGATACCGCAGGTGATTGTCCGTCCGGAATTCCTCTAACAGCGGGTGGCGGTTTGCGCCCTGATCCAACGATCCTTGCTCAGGTTACGGGCGATGGCTTTGACGGCAATTGCTTCTCCTTCATTGAGTTGTTCCCCGGCGGCTTCACCCCACGCTTTGCAGGCGACATTTCAGACTTCTCGCTAGCAGGCGGTGTGCGCGGCGAACTGTTTGGCGGATTGCGCTATGACTTGAGCTATCGCCACGGGCAAAGTGAAGCTGACTTCTTTATCCGCAACACAATCAACGCATCGCTTGGCCCGGCAACGCCCACCCAATTCAATCCTGGCGGCTACATCCAGACAGAAAACATCTTCAACTTTGACCTTGGTTATGAGTTCGATGCTGGAGAAGGTTCCGTCTTCGTTGCCGCGGGTGCGGAATATCGCGACGAAGAATTCACCATCAAGGCTGGCGACCGTGCGTCTTTTGAACTTGGGCCGCTAGCAGCCCCTTCGGTCGGCTTCCCAACCGGCCAAGGGTTCTCTTCCAGCTCAAACGGCTTCGGTGGTTTCTCATCGAACAATGCTGGCTCAAGCAAAGAAGACAACATCGCATTCTATGTGGATGTTGAGGCCGATCTCATCGAAGCGCTTACGCTGCAAGGGGCTGTGCGCTTCGAAGACACCAGGAGCTTTGGCTCTACAACGACGTGGAAAGTTGGCGGTCTCTTCCGTCTATCAGACACGTTCCGCATTCGCAGCACCTACTCGACGGGCTTCCACGCTCCGTCGGCCGGACAAGCGAATGTCACCAACGTGACTACGGCGTTTGTTGGTGGTGTTCTGCGCGACGAAGGCACGTTCCCGCTGCTTAGCCCAGCGGGTCTGATCGCAGCTGATTTTGTTGAAGCAACAACTGGCACTCGCCCAACGCTAGCGCCGGAGGAGTCGGACAGCTTCACGATCGGCCTTGCCGCCGGTGTAAGCCCGGTCACAATCACACTCGATTATTTCAACATCAAGTTGAACGATCGTATCTCGCGCTCGTCTCAGGTCGATTTTACAGCAGCATTGCTCAACTTTGCAGCGGCTTCGGGCGTAACAGTAACCAGCACCGACACGGCAGGCTTGATTGCAGAACTGGGTGCAGCTGGAGCGATTGATCGCGCTGACTTTACCGGTTTTGAAGACCTTGCTTCATTCGCTGTCTTCAACAACGCCTTCGACACGCGCACGCAAGGTCTCGACTTTGTTGCCAACGCGAATCTTGATCTGACGGCGAATGGCCGCACCCAAGCGACATTGGCGGTCAATTACACCAAGACCGACGTAACGAACTTCGATGCCACTATTTCGGCTACGCGTATCCGTCAGCTGCAGGAGAATATCCCTCAATGGAAGGGGTTCTTCAATCTGACACATGAGGAGGGCCGGCTCCGCGGGTTGCTGCGGGCGAACTACTTCGGTAGCTTTTTCGAGGCTCACCTAGACTCGGGCGATCTGGAAATCGACGCTGGTGCACGCGTAACTGTTGACGCTGAACTCGGTTACGAAGTTCTCGACGGGCTGGAGGTTTCCGTGGGTGCACAAAATCTGCTGAATACATATCCTGCACGCAACCCGCATGCTGGCATCGCAGGTGCCAGGTACACACTCACGTCACCATTTGGGTTCAACGGTGGCAGCTACTACGTGCGCGCACGCTTCCAGTTCTAACCACTGGACAGCTGACGTAATTGAAGAGCGGCGGCCATCTGGCTGCCCCTTTCTAATTCGGGAACCAGCAAATGCTCACAGTCCGGCTTGCCAAACGAGACAATGCATCCGCAATCGCTGACCTCATGGAGCGCGCAATTGCAAAGCTCCGGCAGGGGTTTCTCATTCCTGAGCAAATTGAGACTTCGTGTGCAGGAACGGGGCTTGATCTCCAATTGATCGATGACGGAACATATTTTTGTGTCGAAGAGAATGGTGAACTCGTCGGCTGTGGCGGCTGGTCTCGGCGCACGACGCTTTATGGCGGGAATCATTCGGCAGGCCGTGATCCCAGGCCACTCGATCCTGCCAACGAACGTGCGCGGATATGGGCAATGTACACCCACCCTGATCACACCCGCAAAGGGATCGGCAGGCTGATTCTGCAGACGGCCGAAGATGCGGCGCGAGCGGAGGGTTGTCGTGAGCTGGAAAGGGCCGCGACCATGTCAGGAAAGCCGCTCTATCTGGCTTGCGGATATGAGGTTGAAAGCGAGTGGTCCGATGAGAATGGCGCTGTGCCGGTTCCGCTTGCTACAATGTGGAAGAGCCTGGTCTAGGCTCAGGACCTGTTAAATTGCTTGCATAAAGGTTTGGGTGTTGATTCAAGGGTAGCATCAAGGAGATTGTTATCGATGGATGATCTATTTATGTGTAGAAGTTCAGACGCTGCATCGGCGAGTTGAATCTGCGAAGCATGCAGAGGTCTTTAGTTTGAATTATCGGAGTTTTCATGGCCGATTTCAGTGACGAAACAAGAGGCAAGGTCGAGCTTGCTTCCCCGGAGATCATCGATCTCGTGTCTCAGAAACTATTGGAGCTTCGCAAGCGCCTCCTCGACCTAACTCGTCGCAATCCGCTCATCCACATCAGGTTCCGAGCAACTTCGACGTCGGCCATCCGTGTGGTCGATGAACTGCCCGATGCGCTTGCCGCCGGACTGGCCGATGGTGCACAGATGCGCCTTGCCCCCTTGCCGGCGCTCGAAGAGGAAATTCCCGATGAGCAGACAGACGAATTTCTTGACGCTCTGCATATCGCCCGCACCGATGACGAGACATATCGCACGGAGGTCGAGAAGATCGATAGCTGCGGCGCTGGTGCTGAGGAGAAAGAGCTTGAGCTTGAGCGCGCCCTGAAGGACCGGCTGCGCGCCGACCTGGGCATGCCGCCGCGCCAGACCAAGGATGCGTTGTCGCTTGTCGAGCACGCAAGGCTGCACGGAATCTCACCGAGCCATCTATTGCCTGAGGCGAAGGCCGCGCACGAGGACGGCCGGCACGATGATGACGGCATCCGAACCCTTCTCTTGCCCGACAGGCTGAGCCGCGCGGCTAAGTCAATCCGTGAAAAAGGGCGCTCATTCGAACGCGAGACCGGGATCAACGTCTTGCACGCCGCCTTCGGTCTCCTCGAATGGAAGAACCCCGGCGAGCGGGAGAAGTTCGTCTCGCCGCTGCTGTTGATGGAAATACGCATCGAACGCCGGCAGTCGCCCCTGGGTGCGGAATTCCTTATTTGCGGGGAGGGCGAAGTCGTCATCAACAGCAGCTTGGACGAGAAACTGCAATCGGAACACGGCCTCTCGCTGCCCGAATACAAAGCCAGCGGCGGAAACGCTGGTGTCGATGCGTACTTGCGTGCTGTCCAGGATGCCTCGCCGCCCGGATGGGACTGGAAGGTCAGACGCGAGGTCTGTTTCGGAATCTTCCCATCCTCGAAGATCGCCATGTATCACGATCTTGACCCGGCCAAGCGTCCGCTAGCCGAGAACGAGATCGTCGCGCGGATGCTTGCAACCGCCGGGCCCGGCGACGGTTCCTATGCCGAAACCTACGATACAGACGACCCGGATGTGGCCAAGGCGGTACCCTACCTCGTCATGGACGCGGATGCCTCTCAGTATTCCGCCCTCGTCGATATTGCGCGCGGTGATCATGTCGCGATCGAGGGCCCTCCGGGATCGGGCAAGTCTCAAACCATCGTCAACCTCATTGCCGCGGCCATGGCCGGCGGCAAGAAAGTCCTGTTCGTCGCCGAGAAGCTCGCGGCGCTTGACGTGGTGAAGAATCGCCTCGAGGCATCAGGCCTTGGCAACTTTATCCTCCCTCTTCAGGCAAGACGCCGCACCTCCGAACCCGTCTACGAGAGCATAGAGAATCGGCTGAAAATGCTGAAAATGGAGTGCGGCGATGAACGCATCCGCGACCGCTTCGAGACAGTCCGCAGCCGTTCCAACCGCCGCCGCGCCATCCTCCAGGGGTATCTCAATGCCCTGGGCTCGAACTTCGGCTCGACCGGGTTGACCGTCTACCAGGTGATCGGTCACGCGATCTGCACTTCCGATATCCGCGATCACCTTCCGCGCGAGATTCGCCGCATTTCGATCCCCCGTGTCGACAGCCTCGGCGAAGCAGCCGTGAAAGAACTGGTCGACGAGGCCGCGGCCTTCGGCAACCGGCTCAGCCAGATCACCCGAATGCCGGCGCTCTGGCGTGCCGCGACGATGCCGGTCACCAGCCACGACACGGCCGAGGACATCGCCATGACAGCGACCCAAATCGCCAACGGGATCGAGGGTTATCGCGATACCCTGTCCGGGTCGGCCTTTTGGTGCTGATGCCGGACGCAATCTTCAAGGCCGACATGACCACAATAGGGCAGTTGGTGTCGCGCATCGATAGCCATGCCGACCGTATCGACCCTGATCTGGTCGAGACGCTCGTCGATATCGGTGCCCGGCGTGCCGTGCGTGATCTCTGCCGGCAGATCGAGGAAAGACAGACGATGATGGCCCGTCTTTCCCGCTTCCTATGTGACCCGGAGGACTGGAATATCGAGGTGCGGCTTGGCGCTGCTCAGAAATTCGCGGCAGAGAACGGTAAGTCGATTTCTCCCGAGCGACACCGATCCCGACTTGCGTACCTGCGCGAGCGCATCGCCTCGGGTGAAACCATTATCAAGGCTGCGAGGCGCCTGCCCCCGGCCTGGACCGCGGCGGGGCGTAAACTGTCGGAGGTCCAGCGGGACGCCGCCCGGATCGCCGCGCAGGACACCGCCGTTCTCGGCCTTCGCCGCGCCGATCCCCTTGGAACCGTCAAGGATGTGGCCGCCGAAGTCGAGAGTCGGCTGTCTACGCTTTCTGCGGAGATCGGTCGCATCCGGCAGGCCCTTCCGGACGCCGGTGGTGCCCACGACGCAAGCCAGATCAGGCGAGCCGGCGAGACCATCGAGCAATCCGGCATGCTGCGCGTCTTCTCCGGCACCTACAAGGTTGCCCGCAACACCTACACGAATATCTTGCGGGGCCGGGCGGATGACAACCGACCCGACATGGCGCGGCGGATGAAGGAATACGCCGACTGGCTCGAGAAACGCCGGGAGTTCGACAGTGATGCCCGTTTTACCGAACGCTTCGGCGCTCTCTTCATGGGGCTCAACACCGAGATATCCGTCATCCACGGGGTCATATCGTTTCATGATCTCTGTGCCGAGATCGCTTCAGGCAGCGTTGATCTCAAGGCATACCTCGAAACCGGGGACCTCGCGCCGCTATTTGCCTTCGCCGGGATCGACGAGGTGCCTTCCCTGAGCCTGGCAGGAGCGGAGGCCTGGCTTGGCGATCTGAAGCAGCAGGCTACCCGCGAGGAGTCTCTGCTCTCGGAAGCTATTGGCCACCTTCAGGTCTTTCGGGATCGGGAGGAGGTAGCGCTCGACGAAATTGAAGAGCTCGTCGAGCGCAAGGCGGCGGAGAAAGCCCTCGTGGAGCGCATCGACAGATCATCCGCGGCGGACCTGATTGGTGATCGATTTGCCGGCGTCGAGACATCGACACTTATGCTGAACGTCGAATGCGAAATCGCCGAGGCATTCGCGAGGCTGGATGATCCTGCACCTGCCATCGACGCGCTGCGCAACGGCGCATTGTCAGCTCCGGCTCTGCGTGCCGAGTTCGAGGATTTCTCCGACCAGCGCCAAGAGGTCGACCGATTGATCGCGTCGCTCGGTAAGGATCTTGGGATCGAGAACCGGTTCATGAGCGCCTCAGACTGCGCCGAACGCCTGGAAGACCTGCGCGCTGCCGCGACCGACCCGGGGTCGCTGCTCGACCGGGCGCAACTCAAGCGCGCCGAGGACAGCCTGCGTGAGCAGGGTTTCGGCAAGCTTGTCGACTGGGCGATTACAGAGGGCGACAACTTCGACCCGTCCAGGCTCGGGCCAATCGTGCGCGCCATCATCGCAAAATTGATGGCTGACACCGCATATGCCCGCCTCGGCGAGGCACTTTCGGGCTATGACGGCCAGTATTTCAACCGGATCAGAGCCGAGATCGCTCAGATGGATTGTGAACTCATCGACATGTCCAAAGGCGTAATCGTCAATCAGCTGTTGGCTGACGCCAGGCCACCTTCTGGCAACAACATCGGGCGCAAATCGGAATTCACCGACATGGGCCTGATCAACCACGAGCTGCACAAGAAGAAGGGCCGCGTGGGCCTGCGCGACCTCACGCAGCGAGCGGGACGTGCGCTTCTCGAACTCAAGCCTTGCTGGATTATGTCGCCGCTGGCCGTGGCGCAATACCTGCCCCGCGGCATGACGTTCGACCTCGTTGTGATCGACGAGGCCTCGCAGATGACCCCCGAAAATGCCATAGGCGCGCTCAGCCGGGCGGGGCAGGCGGTGGTCGTGGGCGATACCAAGCAGTTGCCACCGACGGATTTCTTCCAGAAGGTGCTCGACGACAGCGATATCGAGGAGGATCTGCGCGAGGACAGCGAAAGCATTCTCGACATGGCCAACGTGGCCTTCATGCCGGTGCGCCAGTTGCGCTGGCACTACCGTTCGCGGCACTCCGCGCTCATCGAGTTCTCGAACCGGTGGATGTACAAAAGCGAACTAACGATCTTCCCCTCAGCCCGGGAGGATCACCCTGGCCTCGGTGTCGAGTTGAAAGAGGTGCCCGGCGCCTATAAGGGTGGGCGAAACGAAATCGAGGCCCGGGAAATCGTCAGGGCGGCGGTGCATCACATGGAGCACCGACCCGGGCGCTCGCTCGGCATTTGCACGATGAACGTGCCTCAGAAGGATTTGATCCTCGAGGAATTCGAACGCGAGCGCGAGCGCAATGCCGGGGTTCGGGACTTCGTCGAGAAGTGGGAAGAGGAGAACGACGCCCTCGAGGAGTTCTTCATCAAGAACCTCGAAACGATCCAGGGCGACGAGCGCGACGTGATCATGATCTCGACTCTCTACGGTCCCGAGACGCCCGGCGGCAGGGTGCTTCAGCGCTTTGGTCCGATCAACAAGGCCTATGGTCACCGCCGGCTCAACGTGCTCTTCACCCGGGCCAAGCGGCAGATCGTGACCTTTACCTCGATGAAGCCGACCGACATCCTCGTGGACGGTAACAAGAGCCCCGGAGTACGCATGTTCCAGGCCTGGCTAGAATACTCGAAGACCGGCCATATTGCCGACAGGACAGGCCCGCGGGGAGAGACCGAGAGCCCGTTTGAGGACTACGTTGCCGCCTGTATCGAGCGGTTGGGCTGTGAGGCAGTGCCACAGGTCGGCGTGGCCGGTTTCCGCATCGACCTCGGTATCCGGCATCCCGACTGGCCCTATAGCTATATCCTTGGCGTCGAGTGCGACGGGGCGGCCTACCACAGCTCAAAGTCAAGCCGCGACCGGGATCGGCTGCGTCAGGAGGTGCTCGAGGGTCTCGGCTGGCGCTTGCACCGCATCTGGTCAACCGATTGGTTCCGCAATCCAGGGGAGCAGGTCCAGATCCTCAAGAAGGGGATCGCCGATGCGCTGGCCTGCGCCAAGGCGCAGGGGGTTCAGCACTCCGCAAAGCTCCCCCGCATCGCTGAGAGGACCGAGCCGGAGCCACCAGCTGCGTCCGCTACAGAGAAGCAGGAGACACCCGTCCGCGGCAATGTGCAGGCACCGGTTAGTCCGCGGCAGTACAGTCGGCCCATCGACCCGGAGGCTGCTGCGGTCACTGCGAATGCGCCGTCGGTGGCGCTCGGATCGAGAGTCAAGATCGAAAACCTGAGCGCCGGCGGCAAGAAGCAGGCCTTCACACTGGTTGAAGGTCAGAGCGACCCCGACACTGGCAAAGTTGGGATTCACTCTCCGATTGGCAAAGCGCTCATCGACGCGCACGCGCAGGTCGGAGACAAGGTTGAATACCAAGTCAAATCGGATATCAAGGAAGTGCGGGTCCTCGAAATCCGCGGTGCAGAAGCCGATGATTGAGGCCAGGAACCTGCGCCCCCGTCGGCCCCGGAAGCATATCGTTCCAAGGGGGCAATTTCCGCCCTCTCCACTGGTGAGCGAAGCCCCCGTCAGGGGGCGAGGCGAACCTGTTTTGAAGTTGTCCACAAAGGGGAGAGGCTGTGTAAAAACGCATTGATTATCGCTATGGTCTGAGCGGCTTTGTTGGAGGCGGTTGCATGAAGCGTTTTGTGGTTGGATCGGATCGTGATCAGACGTTTTTATTGCCGCCATCGCTTGAGGATTATGTGGATGAAGATAATCCGGTCCGTGTGGTGGATGCGTTTACCGACGAACTGGATTTGCGGGAACTGGGATTTTCTGGTGTTGATCCGAAGGACACGGGTCGCCCGGCTTATCATCCAGCGGTGATGCTCAAAATCTATATTTACGGCTATCTCAATCAGGTACAGTCGAGCCGGAGACTGGAGCGCGAGGCGGGCCGCAATCTCGAGCTGATGTGGCTAACCGGCCATCTGGTCCCGGACTTCAAGACAATCGCCAACTTCAGGAAGGACAATGGCCCAGCGATCCAATCCGTTTGCAGTCAGTTTGTGGGGCTATGCCGGGAGCTCGGTCTGTTGGGGATCTTGTTTTCCCGTCTGGATATGGAAGCCTTCCAACGCTGCTTCATAGCCTGGGTGGCGAGTTTGCATGAAACGCCTGAAGGTGTCGTCGCCATCGATGGTAAAACCCTTCGGCGGTCATTTGATACCAGGTCCCCTGAAGCACCCATTCATATGATTTCGGCCTGGCCGTGTGATCACCAACTCGTTCCCGGGCAACGCAAGATTGACGACAGGTCCAATGAGATAACAGCGATCCCCGAGCTACTGGCCCTGTTGGCACTCAAGGGCGCTATCGTGACTATTGACGCGATAGGATGTCAGCGCAAGATTTGCCAACAAATCATGGACCAAGAGGCCGGTTATGTGATCGGCCTGAAGGGCAACCAGGGAAGCTTGCGCGAGGATGTCGAATTGTTTTTCGATGAACATCCGGAGCGTGATACAGGCGCGAAATTCATTGAAAAAAGCGAAGCCGCTGATGCAGGTCATGGGCGCATTGAAACGCGGTGCTGCACAGTTTGTTCAAATACAGAACCGAACGCCACAAATGGCCGGGCCTGAAGGCCGTGATCATGACAGGGTACACTCGTGAAATCAGAGGCCAGGCCAAAACGGTCAGGCAATTTTACATCTCATCCGTCCTTGATGTGCCCGAGAAAATGGCGCGTCACATCCGCAATCACTGGCAGGTGGAAAACTGTTTGCATCGGGTGCTCGATGTTACCTGCCGCCAGGATGACTGCCGCATCAGAACCGGAAATGCCGCAGCCAATTTTGCCACAATCAATCACGCAGCAATGAACCTGCTACGTCGCGCACCAGGCAAAATCAGCCTGCCGCAAAAACGACGTTCCGCTGCATGCGATGACGCCTGCATGAAAGCCGCAATCCGACAGTGAACATTCAGTCGATTGCCCTGGCCAGCATCCACGACAATCGGATGCGCACTATCGTTTCCAGCAAAGACAACCAGCACTTCCTCGCCCACATCTGGCAGCGCGTGCATTCCATATTGGTCACCCGCAAAAGCGGTCGCCACCCGCGCCCAGATCGGCGCTTCGCCATCGGGATCAGCCGACAGCATTTGTACCTGCACCCGGCCTTGTGATTCCGGGTCGGCAACGTTCTGAACAATCGCAAGATGATCTCCCGAAAGCCAGTTTGCCGGAGAATGCAGTTGAGCGGAAGAAATCGCAGGACCGTTCATTGCGCACCTCCGAAATAGGCGCACTGGGCGGTGAAATCGCTTTGATAACCATTGTCGAGATCGAAGCGATGCACCGCCTCAATCACGTTGTACTGGTTGGCAAACATCGGATTCAGGCCAACAATCGTCAGCCAGCTGCCAACCCTGATTTCCGCATTTCCAGTTGCGGTGCCTTGCGCCGTCAGGAAACGGCGCGCGTCACGACCAAAGATCGCCTCTGCCATCTTATCGACCCAGCTTTGGTCCAGTGGTTCGTTATGGCGGACATGGTTGCGATAAGCCTGAAACTTGTCTTCCAGAACATCTTTCGCAGTGGCGCCCTCACCGGGACCCAATTCCCCCTCTGTTGACGTTCCATGGACCATCGCACCGCCCGCAATATCCATTGCCGATATGCTGGCTTCACCATATTGATGGGCCAGATTCGCTGTTGCGCGAACGGACAGCAGATTTTGCGGATAGGTCAGTTCAACCTCAGTACGGGAATCACGAGCAACCGGGCCGGCCTGAAGATCGGTTCCCACCAGTTGCACATCGGCGTCAACAACCGCCAATATGCGACGCAAAAATCCCAGATCAGTTTCCGCCATTTGCACCCAGTTCTTGACCGGATCGTCCAGTCCGTCGCGTACTTGAGGTGTCAGACTATACTTGCCTGCAATCTCCTCGACGATTTGCTTGGGGGACATTTCCTCGAAGAGCCGCGACCGGCGCGTCCTGCGCATGGTGAACAGTAAATCTTCAGCGAGGACCGTGATTTGCGGCCCGCTGTCCGAGGACATTTCATTTTCAAGGCCAGTGATGAGGCCGGCAAAAATCTCCTGCGGGCTGCTGGTGGCTCCCGCATAAATCGCGATTTCCTCGCCAAGCTGAAACGGTTGGTCATCTCCCGATGCACCGTAGCCAGTGGTGCCGTCCGACGCCGTGATCCAGTCGGTGAACGTAATTTCGAGCGAAGACATGCCGCCCAGACGCTCGCGCATCCGCATGTCGGTAATCTGGGAAGACAGGAGCGGATATTCCATCGTACCGATCCGCACAGTAGGACGTGCGCTGTACATGGCTGGAGGATCGTCGCGTGCCATTGGTCAGTCCGCCTCCAACCGCAATTGCCGTTCCTGTCGCAATGAAACCGCCTGCAGGATCGAACGCCGGTCCTTTACGGATAGTTTCGGGCTTGTTGGCACTTCCTCACCCCTTGGAGATGGTTCAGGGAGCTCTTCGGCCTCCATTTCCTCAATCATTACCGGCATGCTTGATCCTTGTTTCTCATAAGATTTTTACGCTCGCACTTGTTGAACCGGTTACATTGGCCCGGACACCGCTACTGGTGCTGACCAATTTTCCACTCTTGTCGAACAGGGCGTTTTGTCCCGGTTTTGGGGACTGCGGTGGCGGCAGAAGTTTGGATGTCGAGAATTGATAGTGACCTTCCCCATAGAAGTGGTCCGGCTTGAGAGTTAGAGATACGGCTATTTATCTTGAGAAAGGAAAGATAGATGGCACGTAAAAGATATACGCCAGAACAGATAATCGGGATGCTCCGGGAGGCTGAGGTTCGGCTTGCTGGGGAGAGAAGACAGGTGCGATATGCCGGGAGCCAGGCATATCAGAGCAGAGTTACTATCGCTGGCACCGCGAGTATGGCGGTTTGAAGGTAAGTCAGGCACGCCGCTTGAAGGCGTTGGAGAAAGAGAATCAGCGGCTTCGCAAGGCAGTATCCAATCTGACACTGGATGCATTGATCCTGAAGGAGGCCGTTGAGGGAAAGTACTGAGCCCTTCGCGCCGCAAAGATGCGGTCGATCATGTGCAGGCGGCGCTGGGTTGTTCCGAACGCCGCGCTTGCAGGGTGATTGGTCAGCATCGTTCCACTCAGCGCAGACAAGCCATTACCAAGCCGGATGAGCAGCCGCTAACGGCTGAGATCATCCGGCTGGCACAGATATATGGCAGATATGGCTATCGGCGGATCACTAGCTTACTGCGTAACAGCGGCTGGCATGTGAATGCCAAGCGAGTGGAGCGTATCTGGAGGCGTGAAGGGCTCAAGATACCAAAGAAGCAGCCAAAGCGGGGAAGGCTCTGGTTTAACGATGGATCATGCGTCAGGCTCAGACCGCAATATCGCGGCCATGTCCGGAGCTATGTCTGGAGCTATGTCTGGAGCTATGATTTGGTTATGGATCGCACCCGTGATGGCGCACCCATGATGGCGCACCCATGATGGCAAGGCGTTCAGGATGCTCACCGTCATTGATGAGCATAGCCGGGAGTGCCTGGCGCTCCATGTCCAACGTAAACTGAACAGCGATGATGTACTGGTGGTATTGACCGGCCTATTTGCCAGACATGGCCCGCCAGCCCATATCCGCAGTGACAATGGAGCTGAGTTTACAGCCCATGCGGTACGCGACTGGCTGTCACGTATCGGTGTGAAGACGCTCTATATAGAACCGGGTAGTCCATGGGAGAATGGCTATAACGAGAGCTTCAACGGTAAACTCCGCGATGAGCTACTCAATGGAGAAATATTTTACAGCATGAAGGAGGCAACTATACTGATCGAACGCTGGAGGCGGCACTATAACACTGTCAGACCGCACAGCTCACTGGGCTACAAACCACCGGCACCAACAACAGCCTTGCCTTATCCATCTGAACTGCCCTGCGCTACGCTCCGGTCAGTCCAGATGGACGGCTTTAACCGCCGTGCTCTAACTTAATAACTGGACCAACAACCAGGGGCAGGTCACTGCATCACATTGGCGATCGAAGCGGCCATGATCCCACCAAAGGTCAGCACCACGCCGAGCAGAACCTGCTCGAGGCTTGCCGTAGTTGCCAGGTATTCGTGCCAGAAAAGCAAGGCGATACCGACCGCTGCAATGGCGGAGCCCACTATAAATTGCGCGGTAATTTTCTGGCTCAGAAATATCCGACCCAAAATGGCATTGGGTACCATCAGCAATGCGAACAGCACCGCGACTAGGCTCAGGACTCATTAACTAAGCCAGAAGATGACGGTAGCTGCGATAGCGATGGCAGACAAGAAGGTGTGAGCGCAGCGATCATAGCGGTTATGGATGCGCCTCCAGTCCTTGAGTTTTCCGAACATATTCTCGATTTTGTGGCGTTGGCGGCAGAGGCTTTTATCGAAGCTGGCTGGCAGCCGCCACCCTTTGCGCGGCGGGATACATGGCGTGATGCGCTTTGCTTTTAATGCCGCTCGATACTCATCGCTGTCATAGCCTTTATCACCGGTCATGCAGGCGGCATGATCCGGAAGTGCCGGGTATGTCAGCTTTGCCCCGATATGGTCGCTCATCTGCCCTTCGCTCAGACACAAGATCAGGGGTCTCCCGTTGCCATCGCACACGGCATGCAACCTGGAAGTTCAGGCCGCCTTTAGTTCGCCCGATATATCTGGAAACAGACCCTTTTTTAAAAGGCTGGCAGCGGTACGGCGGGCTTTTGGATGCGTGGCATCGATCATCAGCACATCATCGGCATCACTGGTAGCTGCAAGGCGCGCAAATATCTTGTTGAACACGCCCAGGCGGCTCCAGCGCACGAAGCGATTACAGATCGTTTTATGCGGCCCGTAACCAGCAGGGGCATCACGCCAGCGAAGACCGTTCCTGATCACAAAAACAATCCCGCTCGGAACCTTGCGGTCATCAACCCCGGGAACCCCGTGCGACAACGGAAAATACGGCTCTATCCGGCGCATCTGCGCTTCGCTTAACATAAACAGATCACTCATCAACAGCACCTCCTTCAGTGCCGCCTTTGAATCAGCCTTCTCACCGTAATGCAAGCTATCTAACAGGTCCTGAGCCTAGTCCCGAAGTGATATAGAGCTCGGCATTGTAGACGAAATTGAAGTTGAAGGTGAATTGGAAAAAACCGAGAATCATCGCCAGCAAATGCCCCGTGCGGTCGAGCCGAAATGTTGTCCGGCGGATCGCGACGAGAATGAACATCGCTGCCGCTGCGATTAAAAACCGGTAGCTCACAGACCAGCTTGGCGGGACTTCGGATATCTGGTCCTTGATAACGAGCCAGGTTGAACCCCAGATCAGCGAAACCAAGAGAAATGGTACCAATATGCGGGGCGTTAGCAGGTTGACTTCGCTGCTCTGCTGATCACTCATAGAGCCGCAATTGCATCGGCGAGAGGTTTGATGTCATCAATGCTCTGGTTCCAGTTGGTCACCAGCCGGGCCTGACCCTCCCCCCAATCGTAGAAATCATAGCCAGCGTCGCGAAGCTTTTTCGCTTCTCCAGCAGAAAGTTTGATGAAAACCTCATTGGCTTGCACCCGATATATCAGCCGGTCTTGCGCTGCTTCCGCAAGAATTTGCGCGCCGCTATTGGCGGCTCTGGCATTTTGCAGCCATAAATTATCTTGCAGCATCGCCAGCAACTGCGCGGCCAAATAACGGCCTTTGGACTGGAGGTGTCCTGCCCGCTTACGACGATAATGCGTTTCGGCCGCCAAGTTCTTGTCAAAAAAAATCAAGGCCTCTGCATTCATCCCGCCATTTTTAACAAAACCAAAACTAAGCGCATCAACCCCGGCCCGCCACGTTATGTCCGCAGGATGGCAATCCAGATTGACCATCGCATTGGCAAAACGCGCACCGTCCATATGCAATTTCAATCCGCGCGATTTACATACCTTTGAAACGGCCGCGACTTCTGCGGGCGAATAAACCATGCCATATTCTGATGCGTTGGTGATTGAAACACAGGCCGGCTGCACTTGATGCACATCATCGCGAATAGCGGCACAATGCGCATCGATAACACGGGGATCTAGCTTCGCTCCCGCTCCGTCCAACAACATCAATTTCGCACCGCCCGTATAAAAACCGGGAGCACCCGCCTCATCCTGTTCAATATGAGCCTCGCGGTGACAGATCACACCCTGATGCGGCTGGCACATTGAGGCGAGTGCCAATGAGTTGGCTGCTGTCCCTGTAGCGACCCACAACGCCGCGACTTCGGTTTCAAATAATTCCGAAAAAACCTGGTTCAAACGTCGGCTTGCAGCGTCGCCGTCATAGGCCGTATCCTGCGCATTGGCAGCAGAAAGCGCTTCCAAAACCTCCGGGTGAACCGATGCTGCATTGTCAGAGAAAAACCGCATGAATTGCCATTGAAGCCAACTATCCTGATCGTCAAGTTTCGCGGGCTTTTCAGTCGATTAATTCGCAAGAACCACTGCAGTAGTCCCGTTGCCGTTTATCGAACCGGCATTGCCTTGGTCGAAATGGGCCTAGCAGGTTACGGATGTTACTATAGCGATGACAGTTGTAGTTGCTGAGGGAGTGACTGCACGGTGGGAATTTCGTGGCTTCGGTTTCCTAGAATCGAAGGACAGAATCACTCTCACGATTGGAGGGAATTGTGAACCTGACCGCGACCGCACTCAAATATCCAGCTGCCGTTTCAGCTATATTGGCACTGATTGCGCTCATCGGGATTGTAACCGCTTCTCTAATTGGCTGATGTCAAGTTCGTTGGTTTAATTGTTGTCTATCATCTGGGTCACGCTTCTCTCCGCAGTCTATGTTTGTAGCTGCATGCATGTATAAGATCGGTCAGGGAGTGCCTTGCTTTCGGGCGCGCTTTTATGGCGCATCGGACACTTGCGGCGTCATTCCCATAGCAACGTCCAGATGAGGACGCTTCTTCCTTTGGTTTGATCAGGTTTGCGTCATGCTGTTACCTTCTGCTCATTCCATTGGAACTGGGTACCATCGATCCACATCCGGTGAAGGATGACGGCAAGTTTGCGAGCAACTGCAACGGTAGCGCGTCTACGCCCTTTTGTTCGAACCAGATGCAGGCCCCATGCTTTAAGCGGTGACATCGTGCGTGTTCTGGTGAGCAGTGAGTGGGCGGCTGAGTAGAGCGCCGAGCGGACATCTGCATCACCAGCTTTGGATATCCGGCCTTGGCTATCACTCTCGCCTGACTGGAAGCGCCGGGGTGTTAGACCGAAGTGGGCGCCAACAAGCCGTGATGATTTAAACCGCGCCGGATCATCAATGGCTGCCTTGAAGTGCAAGGCTGTCACCGCTCCTGCACCTGGTGCTGTCATCAGCAGCATGCAGACCGGATCGGTTCCAGCAACCAGCTTCACGCGCCGACCCATCTCCTGATAACTGGTAAGCAGCACCTGCTGCGCATCCAACATCGGTAGAAGTGCATATGTCAAAGCTTCATCCGCTTCGATGATGGGCTTCACTGTTTCCGCAAAGCGGTGGTGTGCTAACGTGGATGGCAGACGGATACCAAAGACCTTGAGCAAACCGCGTATCTCATTCTCCAGATCGATGCAGCGGCTCAGCAATGTCTTGCGGCTCGCCAGCAGCGTACGGATATGATGACTTTCTGCGCTCTTCATATGTACCGCGCGATACCAACCTGAACGCACCACTTGCGCGATGCCGCGTGCATCATTCCGATCCGTCTTGTTGCGCATCGCCGATAAAGCTGCACTGACGTGCCGGGCCTCCATGCACACGACATCATATCCGACCGCCTTTAATCCATGGAACAGCGTCTGGCTCATCGTCCCGGCTTCAAAGCCAATACGGTCTATCGAATGATCCAGATTATGCAGGCATTCGACAATCTCATCGACCTCACAGGCCACCGCCCGTTCCAGAACAATCTCGCCTTCACCATCAATCACACAAAGTGCCACAGAACGTAACGCTACATCTAGTCCTACATAATATCCCATCATCTCATCCCTTCAGTTGCTGGCTAAAACCAGCAATCTAACGGGAACTCGACCCATAATCAGTTCCACCAATTACGCATGCTTTCCGGACACCGATCCAGTTATTCCCCGATATCGAACGGCCCAGCCTTAACGTCCAAGCCAACTGGCGCGCTGCCAGTCCCAAGGAAATGGAATCAGAAATCACCATCCCAATCGAGGATGAATTGCGCGGCATCCCGGGCCTAGTCAGCACGCGGTCCTGGTCTAATAATGGCAATGTCTGGATCAATCTGGAATTCACGCTTGGCACCAATATGGACAAAGCCTTTGCCGAAGTGTCCAGCCGGGTCCAGCGGGTTCGCAATTGGCCACTGGAGGCGGACCGGCCAGCGGTGGGCGGAGCAGATCAACAGGGGAATTCACTGATCTATTTGTTCCTCCAAGCCTTGCCCGACAGCAATATGGACGCCGAAGCACTGGCCAAATTTGCACGAGACACGATTGTTCCGAAGATTGAACCCATTCCCGGAGTGCAAGGGGTCTCGGTCGAGGCGCCAACCGGCGAACGTATCCTGCGCATTCGATTTGATCCCTGGCGTCTGGCACAGCTCAACCTCACCATCGAAGAACTGTCGCGCGCAGTAGGCCGCTTTCAGGATGTTGGCGGCGGTACAGTGGATGTGGGGCGGCGCGGATATGCGCTGCGTTTCCAAGGAAATTTTTCGGCTGATCAGATCGGTGACCTAACGGTTGCCCAGCGCGGTTCGACCGTGATCCGGATGCGTGATATTGCCGACATTAACGTCGAGCCAGACAAGGCCTTTGGCGTGACCTATCAAAATGGCAATCCAGCCATCGGCATGCGTGTCATCCACCAGCCCGGCGGAAACACGCTCGATGCCATTGACGGTATTTTGACCGAGGTTGAGAGCCTCAACAATAACGAGCTGGCCAGCATTGGCGCACAGATTGAAAAAAGTTTCGATCCCTCGGTGTTTATAAAACGCGCATTATCCTTCCTAGGCGGGAACCTGTTGCTAGGTTCAATTCTTGCGGTAGGCCTTCTCTGGCTGTTTGTAAGGCGCTGGAGGGCGACGCTGATCATCGCGGCGACCGTGCCAGTCTGTCTTCTGGCAACGCTCGCCGTCATCGAAATAACCGGGCGTTCGATCAATGTGATTTCACTGGCTGGTCTGGCCTTCGCAACCGGGATGGTGCTCGATGCCGCCATTGTTGTGATGGAAAATTTCGAGCGATTGCGCCGTCAGGGACGCACGCCCGGCGAAGCGGCAATGGAGGCGGTGACACAGGTTTGGCCGGCTTTGTTCGCATCCACCGCAACCACGGTCGCCATTTTCATTCCGATCATGTTTATCGAGGATGTGGAAGGCCAGCTCTTTGCAGACCTCGCTCTTACTATCGCAATCTCTGTCGTTGCCAGTTTGATTGTTGCCGTGACAGTCCTGCCTGCTGCCGCACGCCACTATGCCGGTAAGCTCGATCTGGATGAAAATGAGGCGCGGTGGGATGGCTATGCTGACCGAATATTCGGTCTGATCGACACAAACAAAAAACGCAGTATCTGGATACCATCGCTCATATTGACGCCGCTGGTTATCTCCTATTTTCTCTGGCCGCAGACCGATTATCTGCCCGATGTAAAGCGCGATGCAGTGGACGCCTGGGTTGGTCTCCCATCGGGTGCAACACTGGAATCGGCACGGACCGAAATTGCGGAGGAAATTGTCCAGCGCCTCGATCCCTATCTGAAAGGCGATAAACAGCCTGAGCTGCTCAACTATTATCTGTTCGTAAACCCATGGGGTCTCAACACCGGTATCCGGATCAAGGACCAGTCGCGCATTGAAGAGATGACCGGCATTGTGAACGGAGAAATCCTGGCTGGTTTTCCGGATGTCCAGGCCTTTGCCCAGCAAGGCAGCCTATTTGGTAATTTTGGCGGTAACGGCACGATTGAAGTCTATCTTCAAGGCGAAAGCGACGAAGCCTTACGCGAACTTTCCCTCGTTGCGGTAGATGCCATTCAGGCCGCACTGCCCGGCGGTATGGTGCGCCCCAATCCTGATCCCAATGTCGTGGTACCGGAACTGAGACTAACCCCGAACGATCGTCGGATTGCCGAATTGGGAATGACGCGCGATCAAGTTGGGCGAGCAGTACGGGCGCTAGGCGATGGCCTGTATCTCGGCGAATATGTTTCAGACGGTGATCGCATGCGGGTAATCTTGCGTGGCTCAGCAGCGGCTGACCCTGAAGCTATTGAAAGCGCGCCACTGGTGACACCGAATTCGGGGACCGTACCACTGCGCGAAGTTGCAACCCTGTTACGCGGGGTCGGACCGAACCAGATCAGTCATGTCGATGGACGCAAGACCGTTACCCTGATGATCAACGCGCCTCCCGGGATGGCGCTGGGAGAGGCACTGGAGAAAATTCAAAACGAAGCAGAACCCAAAATAATGCAGGCCATCCATTCTGGCGAAACGCTGCGTTATGGTGGCGATGCCGATGCCCTGATCAAAGCGATCAAGTCGCTCAGCACCAATTTCATTCTAGCAGCAGCTCTGTTGTTTGTGATCATGGCATCGGTGTTCCGCTCGGCCCGAGATGCGGCGCTGGTGATTATTGCGCTGCCACTCGCAACCGTTGGTGGTGTTATTGCGATCCAGATACTCAACCTGTTCAAGCCAACACCGCTTGATCTGCTCGGCATGATTGGGTTTGTAATTTTGCTAGGTATTGTGGTCAACAATGCGATTTTGCTCATGGCACAAGCACGCCAAAGCGAACAGGAAGGCATGAACCGCACTGAAGCGGCCCGGGCAGCATTAAAACTCCGCCTCCGACCAATTTTGATGACGACTGGAACCTCCGTCATGGGCATGTTGCCGTTGGCTCTGGTTCCCGGCCCGGGTAGTGCCATCTATCGCGGTCTCGCAGTGATCATCGTCGGCGGTGTGCTCGTCTCCACCATATTCACCCTCATCCTCCTGCCTGCGCTGATCCAGCTTGGTTCAGCAAAGAAAACGGATGACGGTAGAAAAAATCCCCCAACCAAAGATACGGACGACAAGCCTGCCCTGGGCGGCGGTCCGGTTCTGGAGCCTGCTGAATGAATCTGACAATACCGGAATTTGTGCGCGACAATATGCGCTGGTTTCTCGTGGGCGGAGCGATGGTCGTCGCTGCTGTCATCTATTTCCTTTTCTTCGCATCAAACCCAGCGGACGGACAGCAGGGTGGGCCCGGTCAAGGTGGGCCGCCACCTGCCCTGGTCACGCTGGACAAAATCACCAAAGCCGCGATTACACCCAATTTTACCGCACCAGGCGATATTGTCGCCGATCGCGATTCCGTGGTCGCCGCAGAAGTGGCCGGGCGCGTCCGGTCGACTCTCAATATTGGCGCAAGAGTCGGCAAAGGGACGGTCATCGCCGTTATTGATGACCGCACCATACGTCTGGCTCGCGATCAGGCGCTGGCCGAAGTTTGCCGTTTGCAGTCCGACCTGACCTATCAAAACCGGTTGGTTGGGCGACTTCAGCAATTGCTCAAGGAAGAGGCGGAATCCGAAGCGTCATCCAATCGCGACCAGACCCGCGCGCGACTGGCTGCTGCGCAAGTCGCCCTCGAAACAGCCCGTGTCGATCTTGCCCGCACACGCATTCGTAGCCCCTTTGCCGGCCAGTTGGTCGAGCGCAGAATCGAAGTGGGCGAGTTCGCGACCCTAGGACGCGAAATTGCCCGCGTCGTCGGGCGACAAGGGTCAGAAGCAAGGGTGCGCGTTCCCATTGCGGTGGCCAGCGCGTTAACGACGGGGCAAGAAGTTACCATCGTTGCTAATGGCGAAGAGCGATCATCCCGAGTGCGCACAGTTATCGAAGCTGGTGATGAAGTGAGCCGCACCCTCGAAGTGCGCGCACCAATGGGCACGCACAATCTGAAAATGGGCAGTGCGATCTCAATGACCGTCCCAACCGGCGTTGAGTGCGAAGTGCTAACTGCACCGCGCGATGCCTTGGTGCTCAGAAACAGCGGTATCTTCATTTATATCGTTAATCCAGAGGACAAGACCGCCAAGCGCATTGATGTGCAGGTTGGTGAGCCCGATGGCGACAGAGTGGCGATCACCGGCCAAATTGGAGATGGGGATATGATCGTTGTGCGCGGCGGTGAACGGCTCCGCGATGGCCAGACTGTGACCTGGGACGATGGCAAGCAGGATGAAGAGACAGCTGCCGCCGACAAGCAAGAAACTGCAGCGGAATAGACGCGCATGAACAATCGTATTTTCCCGCTGTTGTTGCTGGCCTCGCTCTCAGCCTGTTCGATCAGGGGCGGGCCGGAGCTCGACCAAAGCACTATTCCGACTGCTCCTGATAATTGGGCGGCGCGTCCTGAATTGACGATCACCAATATTGGCGCCGGCGACGTAAACCTCTCCAGCGACGGCTGGGTGTCTCAGTTTCAGGATAAATCGCTGGAAGCAGCGATAAACAGTGCTTTTGCAAACAATCGCAACTTGCAGTCGGTGCTGACGCAATTGAGAGCCGCTCGCGCCGCGATGCGAATATCGCGGGCCGGATTGTTCCCAGCCGTAGATATTTCCGGCGGTGTCACCGATGCTGAAAATGCGGCCACAGTCTATGATGGGAATTTTGCAGCCAGCTGGGAAGCCGATATCTGGGGCCGCAACCTGTCGCTCGCCCGGGCTGGCAGGGCTGATGCCCGGCTTGCAATGGCCAATTACGCTGCGGCCCGTCAGGCATTGGCCGCATCTGTAACCCGTGGATGGTATGATCGCAGCACTGCAAGGATCACACTCGATCTCGCCTCCAGCGATCTCGACCGGCGCAAGGATACACTCAGGATTACAGATGCCCGATTCCGTGCAGGACTTGCCTCCCGCCTTGATGTGCGGCTGGCTCAAGTCCAGGTTTCCAACAGCGAAGATCGGTTGCAGGCATCGTTGCGCGCTTCAAAAAATGCCGCCCGGGCTCTGGAAGTTCTGACCGGTCAATATCCTGCCGGCGAAGCACAAGGCGCAGATGATTTGATCACGCCCGCGACCTTGCCAATAGTGACAGCTCCTGTTTCCGTCCTAGCGGGACGTCCCGATTTGATCGCAGCAGAAGCCAGGGTTGATGCCGCCGGCTTGCGCGCAACCGAGGCGCGCCACGCGATGCTGCCGCAACTAACCTTGCGTTTTGATGCTAATGCACAATCCGGCAATTTGGGTGATTTATTTGACCCCGGCACCTATATTAACGCCATATCCGCCGGATTGCTGCAGCCATTGTTTCGCGGCGGCGCACTGCTCGCAGAAGCAGACCGGCAGGGCGAACTCGCCAGGTCTGCGCTGTTTGACTACGCACAGGCTACACTGACGGCTTTTCAGGAAGTCGAAGATCGGCTCGATGCGGAAAATACCCTGCAACAGCAGGTCGAATCAACCGCCATTGCATCCGAAGAGGCGAGCGCGGCCGTCACCCTGACCCGCAGCCGCTATATCAATGGTCGCTCGACGATATTTGATCTGATCAATGCGCAAACCACTGCCATCGCTGCCCAAACGAGGGCGGTTGAAGCTCGGCGTGCACGTATTGAAAACCGTATCAATCTGCATCTCGCGCTGGGCGATGAACCGTTTGCGATAAACGCGCCGATCGAGACCGCAGAGCAGAACTAACTACTGCGCTTCAAATACCGTCTCCCCGCGAGAAACTGTTTTTTCTATCTTCACACGTAAAAGGTCGCCGGCTGGCACATTTAACGGGTTTTCCGAGAGGACGACGAAATCCGCTTGTTTACCCACGGCAATCGATCCCTTCTGACCTTCCTCAAAATTCTGATAAGCCGCATTTATCGTCATCGACTTGAGCGCTTCGTAAATGGACACCCGCTGTTCTGATCCCAAGATTTTACCCGATCGGGTCTCCCGATGGCTTGTTGCCCATAGCAAACGGATCATATCGGGCGGGACAACCGGGGCATCATTATGCGTGGTGAAAACGATCCCGCGGTCGAGCGCCGATTTGGCCGGACTGATCCTTCGCCCCCGCACTGGACCGAGCACGCTATCGCGGTGATAGTCGCCCCAGAAAAACACACGGCTCGAAAAAAAGACGGCACCATTCCCAGCGCCGCCATCTTGTCGAGCTGATCCTCGCGCGCAGTTTGTGCGTGAATCACGACCGTTCGACCTTTGCCTTTCGCGCCCGCTGCGTGTGAAAGCGTCACCGCATTGATCAGCTCATCGCCCATCGCATCGCCATTGGCATGAGCGATAAGTGGTACATTGTAACTCAATACCTTGCTGACCATCGCATTGACCTTGTCGGTCGGATAGTTGGCATAGCCACGATAGTCAGGCTTTTGACCCTCAGGTACAACATGGAATGGTTCGGTCAGGTAAGCGGTCTTGCCCTGCGGTGAACCATCAAGCACCAGCTTCACCCCGCCCAGCTTGAAGCGACCAACATATCCGGCAAATTGCTCTTTGGGCGGCAACGCCTGCTCAGGATTCCGCAGGTGAATATAACTGACGATATCCAGCGACAACAGCCCCTGTTTGTTCGCAGCACGAACCAACTCAATTTGCGCTGGCGACGCTGCGCCATCCTGCACCGTGGTGATGCCATAGCGGGCATAGAGTTTTTGCACAGCGGCGAGTCCGGCAAGCGCCTGTTGCGGTGTGGGTGTCGGCAGTTTCGCCTGCACCGCATATTGTGCGCGTTCCTCAAGCACCCCGTCCGGTGTCCTGCCATCCGCCATGCGCCGGATCACACCGCCTTCGGGATCGGGCGTATCAGGCCCAACATTTCCTGCCTTTAATGCAAGCGAATTGGCGCTACCCAGATGACCAGAGACATGTAGAAGATAGATTGGATGGTCGGATGACACAGCATCCAGATCAGTCCGGATCGGATGTCGCCCTTCGGCCATGAGCGATTCATCATAACCATAGCCAAAAACCCACTGGCCAGCGGGAATGCTGTTTTGTTTGATGTGTGCTTTCAGTGTGCTTTTCAGATCTTCGATATTCTTGACCTGTCCCACCGGCGGTGAAGACAGATTGACGGCTGACAGCAACATAGCCTGAAACGTGATATGGCCGTGCGCGTCGATGAAACCGGGGAGCAGGGCCTTGTCGTCAAGCTCGGTAACTTTACTATCCGGGCCTTTGTGCCGCACAATCTCTTCACGACTGCCAACGGCGATTATCTTTCCATCGGCAACCGCGACACCAGCGACATCATCAAACTCGCTTTCCATCGTGACGATATTCTCGCCGAGATAGATGGCGTCAGCAAAGGGTACCGCCGGGGTGGATGCAACTTCTTCTACACCTGTGGTCATGCAGCTTACCAACAGGAGGCT
The DNA here is from genome assembly GCA_951813595.1 of uncultured Parasphingorhabdus sp. Lineage (GTDB taxonomy): Bacteria > Pseudomonadota > Alphaproteobacteria > Sphingomonadales > Sphingomonadaceae > Parasphingorhabdus. The sequence continues at coordinate 1,774,163 of CATOTQ010000001.1, forward strand.
GGATAAACCGACCACGGCGGAATGAGCCGCCCTCTTGAACTTTATCACCACGCTCAGACTCCCCTATTTCTATTCGCCTCAGACTAAGCTTCCCATCCCACTCGCGCAAGCCGCAACGCTGCCCACGCATAAACGTTTTCGCTATTGGTCAAAAAGAAGCTGTGTCGCTACCCATAGGAATGATAGGCTCAAAAAAGTTTCGATTCACGAGGGGCAAAGATGACCATGATCTCCACCAACGAACAGGAAGCGATGCGAGACAGTTTCGCACGATTGTTGGCAGAACACGCCGATGAGGACGCGCTACGCAAGGCAATAGATACAAAAGCCGGTTATGATCCTGCACTCTGGCAGAAAATGGCTGATATGGGGATCACGGGGTTGATCATTGATCCGGAATATGACGGTCTGGGCGGGGACGCAGATTTGCTGGAGATGTTGATGGAGGAAGCTGGCACGCGGCTTCTCTGCAGTCCATTTATCTCGACGTCAGTATTGGCGGCAAGCCTGATTGGGTCTTCGTCGGATGAAGCGACGAAATCCAAAACACTATCTGAAATTGTCGCAGGCAATTTGACTATTGCCGTCGCTTTGACTGGCGACAAGGGTCTTTGGTCCGCCGGTGATGTTGCAGTGACTGCGAAACAAATCAACAGTGCCTGGCAGCTGGATGGCAACGCATCCTTTGTGATGCATGCCGCTACGGCTGACAAGTTGCTGGTCATCGCCGATGACAACAACGGGCTGCGCGTCTTCTTGGTTGATCCAGATTCTCCCGGCGTTGATATCACGCCGCTCAAAGCCAATGATCCAACATTACGCTTGTCGAAAATCACTCTGTCAAAGGCTGAAGGCCAATTGCTCGAAGGGGTTGGCGATATTACCATCGAAAACGCTCTAAACCTCGCTCGTATTGCGCTCGCAGGAGAACAGGCAGGCGGTGTGAAGCGTATTTTCAATATCACCATCGACTATCTGCAAACCCGCTATCAATTTGGTCGTCAAATCGGCAGCTATCAGGCGATGAAACATATGGCGGCAGACATGCTGGTCGAAGTGGAATCGGCCACCTCAGCTGCGCGTCATGCAGCCATGTCTCATGCTAAAGGTGCAGCCGATGCCAGGGCCTTGATAAGCCTCGCGAGTTTTGCATGCGCCGATGCCTATCGTGATGTAACGGCGCAGGCGATCCAGATGCATGGCGGTATCGCTTACACATGGGAGCATCCTGCGCATCTCTATTGGCGGCGGGCGCGTACCGATCTTTGGCTCTTCGGTTCCTCGGATCAGCACCGAGATCAATATCTCACGCAGTTGGAGGCGGCATGATGGCTAGCAATCCTGCAGAAATTTCGAATGAAGATGTAGCCAGTGAATTGGAAGCCTGGCTCGATGCAAATTGGGATAGCGAGAAACGCTGTGAAAAAGGCAAAGACAAGTTGGACACGAAATCTTGGCTAACCAAACTTCTCGAAGCCGGATATGCCGTGCCAACTTGGTCACTCGACTGGTACGGGCGTGGTTACAACACCAAGCAAGCGCGCATCATCGACAATATTCTGAAAGACCGCAAAGTCATTGGCCGTTCGCAAGACCGCTATAATCTAGGTGCTGTGACTGTTTATCGGATGGGCAATCCGGAACTGAAACAGGAACTGCTCCCCAAGATGCTAACCGGTGCATTTAGTTGCTTGCTCTATTCCGAACCCAACGCTGGGTCTGACCTTGCTGGCGTCCGCACCAAAGCGGAATATGTCGCGGGCAAGGATGGCGGTGAATATGTCATCACGGGACAGAAAATCTGGACCTCAAATGCAAATGAAGCAACCTATGGCATGTTGATTGCCCGAACCGACTGGGATGTTTCCAAACATAGCGGCATTACCTTTTTCATCTTCCCAATGAAACAGAACGGTGTCGATATCCGGCCGATCAACCAGATCACTGGCGAGTCCGAATTTAACGAGATTTTCATCGCCGAAGCCCGCATTCCGGCACGCTATATTGTTGGCGAACTCAACGGCGGCTGGAAGGTTCTGCAAACTGCGCTAGCCTATGAGCGGCTCATCATGGGTGAAGGCGCGACCGAACGCTCCGGCAAGGAGAAAAGCAACGTTCATGCATTGATCGAACTAGCGCAGCGGCATGGCAAGCTGGGCGATCCGATCCTGCGGCAGAAGATTGCCCAAGCGGTTGCCTATCGCCACTTGAATGCGCTTAACTTGCGCCGGGCAAAGGCAGAGATTGTCGAAAATGGGTCCTCTTCGCTGATGTCGCTAGGGAAACTGGCGATGTCGCGTGTGCAACATGGTGAAGCGCGGGTCGCATCTGAAATATTGGGTGCTGCCAGCCTGCTTGATGGCGATGACTTCCCCGATTCCGCCGACATGAACTTCGATTCCGCCAAATCCTATATGCACAGTATTGGCGGCGGCAGCGACCAGATCCAGCGCAATATCATTTCCGAGCGTATCCTCGGCCTGCCCCGCGAGATGGAAGTCGATCGCAATATACCGTTTCGTGATGTGAAGTCTGGTTAGTCCGGGCTACTTTTCCATACGGCGGTCTCGGCTGCTGACAGGGACATTGACCCGATGATCAACTGATCTTCCCCGAGCGTTGGGAAAACCCGCTTGAGATCGCAAGCCGACAAGCCGTAGTTAAAGGCAAACACAAACCCTTCATGCCGCCGAACGCGCAATCCGGGCGGCAAACTGAATAGTTGCAAACCGCTCTCAACACCCATCGCCTGAAAAAGCGCCGCCAGCAGATCGACTGTAGGCCATATAGATAAGTATCTGATATTATTATCTTTATAAACATAACCTTGGCCACTTTCCGAAAATTCTTCAGAGACCGATGAGGCTTCCATCTCTTCCACCCAGCGACTTGCGCTGTCGGGTAAGCCCGGTCGCATACTGCCAACGCGAGTGACCTTGATGGGCATGACTTCCTGCAATGGTCCCGGCGGCAACTCGGTGGGGATCTGCAAATCCGCCGTTTTACTCCCGCTGCGCGGGCCAAATAGAATCGGGACATCCAATGCCGCAATGCGAGTTACTTGTTCAGTCGTCAGGATAGGCAGCGATGGAATAACGACCATCTGATAGCCGCCCAAATCAGCATCGGGCGAAATAATGTCGATATTGAGACCCAGTTGCCGCAGCGCGCTGTACATTTCGAAAGTCAGTTCGATATAGCGAAAATCCTGTCCTTGCGGTTGGGTCTGGAACAGCCAGTCGGCCTCATAGGAAAAGACCATTGCAACCGGCGCTTTGCCCGTTTTTTTGGGCAAACTAAGCAGCTGCAAATCCTCCGCCGCCTGCTTTGCTTCCTCACCGCCCGTCGCAATTTCATGATCAGGTCGCAACAGTCCCGCGTGCATCTGTTCCTGAGCGAAGGGCACTTGTCGCCAGCGGAAATAGGAGCAAAATTCCGCCCCGTGCGCCGCGGCTTCCAATGTCCAAAGTCGGACCATTCCGGACAGTGGGATCGGGTTTCAACGCGCCCAGTTTACCGGGCCCGGCTGCTGCTCCATCACCGCCCAGCGGCCATCCCGGCAGCACCCCCGATACAGGTCATGATGAAATGCAGCGATATCGGGATGCCCCTGCCGAGCGTATGCGTTCTTGTCATCCACCCCGAACCAATATTGCTCCAGAAAGCCCAGCGGATAGCTGTCCCAGCTGGCAACATCGATATCAGCACCTAGGTCATGATGATCAAAATCGGTCACAAAGCCCATGAAATTGTGAATTACATCACGCCCCGGTGAATGTGAGCGCAGGATATCAACTTGCAACTGATTGAAGCTGCGCACTTCATCCGAAGCGAAGCGGCGATAATCGAGCACATGCGAAGGATTGGGTTCGGTGACCGTCAGATTGGGGGGGTCGATCTCATTAAAATCCCGATATTCCATCGACCAAAAGACATTCCCCCAGGCCTTGTTGAGCGCGTCAACATTCCGATACCTTTGACCCAACCATTCACGAAACGCCTCAGCTGCTGCATCCGAATAGCTGACCGTCGTTTCATGACAGCCATATTCATTGTCAGTTTGCCAGGCGGAGATCGCCGGATTTTCGCCATAACGCTCGGCCATTGCTCGAACGATCCGGCCGCATTCTTCGCGATATCCCCTGTGAGAAAAACAATAATGCCGCCGCGATCCGAATTTTCTTGGGTTCCCGTCAGCATCGATCGCAACCATGTCTGGCATTTGATCGACCAACCATTTGGGCGGTGTTGCAGTCGGCGTTCCCAATATTAACCTCAGTCCCGCATCGCCTAAAGCGTCGACCGCACGGTCAAGCCAACCCCAATCATATTGACCGGGTTCTGGTTCCAAGCGGCTCCAAGCAAATTCGCCGATCCGGACGAGTGATAGGCCCATTTCAACCATTCTTCGCGCATCTTCTGCCCAGATTTCTTCCGGCCAATGTTCAGGATAATAGCAACAGCCCGGTTTCATCTGACAATCCTTTGCAGCGTGAATATCCATGCGGTTTCCGGGTGGGTTAGGGGAAGCGCCAGACCATTTTGCATCAAGGCTTTTCCGCTCAATTGCAGCCCGTTTTCCCACCGCTCTGGATCAGCCAAATATTGCGATCCCTTGACAGGCCAAGGTTTCGGCAATTGCACTCGATAGATCGCATCCGGATCGAGGTCTTTCAAACGGATCGGCGCAGCATTGAAATCCTTGCCAAAACCAGTTTGTGCCACCAGCCCAATCGCCGCATCATCATCTGCAACCAAATGCGCGTAAATAGCGGGATCGGGATGATCCAGCTGCATATAATTTCCGCTGTGCAAAACACCGCGCCATTCTTTGTAAAGCGTGATATGCTCCTCCAAATATTCGCGATCTTTTGCGGCCATATCAGCCGGATTGGCCTCCACACCCATATGTCCAAAAACCGCCACTTTGGCGCGGAAATCCATGGCGAGATGCCGTCCGGTTATCGGGTTGGGCGACGGGCCAACATGATTGCCAAGGACTTCCAGCGGCAGAAACCGGCTCCAGCTCTGCATTATCGGAAGCCGCTCTATCGGATCATTATTGTCGCTGGGCCAGATGCGATGGCAATGGCTGAGATAAACGGTCGAAACCCGTCCGCCGCCACTGGAACAAATTTCAATTTCGACGCCTGGCCATGTTCGTCGCATGTGCAGTAGCAGGTCGCGAATGGTATTTTGTTGCAGACCATTGTCGGGAAACAGGCGGCGGTTATGATCCCATTTCAGATAGGAAATCTCGTTGTCACGGAGCAAGGCATCCAGCGCGCCCGTTACATATTGGAAAACTTCCTTTCGACTTAGATCAAGCACCAACTGATTACGCTCAGTGGGCCGAATGTTGTCGCCATCATGCAAACACCAATCCGGATGCGCGCGATAGAGATCGCTATCGGGAGAAATCATCTCCGGTTCCACCCACAAGCCGAAATCCATGTCTAGGCTTTTCACATGATCGACTAAGGGTGTCAGGCCGTTCGGGAAAATAGTCTGCTCTACCGTCCAGTCGCCCAGACCCGTGCGGTCACTGCGGCGACCCTTGAACCAGCCATCATCCAACACAAAACGCTCAACACCAACGCCAGCCGCATCATCGGCCAGTCGCATCAAGGCGGGTTCGTTCAGGTCAAAGCCCAAAGCCTCCCAGCTATTGAGATGCACCTTGCGCGGCCCCCAATTCGCGCGATCCGGCAATATCTCAGTTCGAACATAGTTTTGAAATAGCCGCGTCAGTTGATCGGAGTTCGGCGCATAGCAAAATTCAACGATACCCAAATCAACAATACCATCATCCGCCAGCGAGATACCTTCAGGCCTGCAATGAGCAGTCATTTTTGCAATGACCCGGCTATCGACATCGCGGTAAATCTGCACATTGTGATTACCAAAATTGGATGTGTGGATACCTATCCGATCACCCTGGTTACGGTCCGAAAGCAATATCCAATTGCCACCGTCAAATCCTGGCTTTCCAGCGGAAGTCCCCATCTCGATTACTTGTCGGCCAACCGACGTTTCAGTAACGACCGCTTCGCTCGCCCAACGCCCGGGAAACCATGTCAATCGGTCGAAACGGGTTGGTAATGGCAGTACCAGCGAACCGCTCATGATTAGAGACGCTTCACTGCCATCTTCAGCGATCAGCTCTGATACGACCTTTATCATATCGCCGGTCCTGATCTCCCAAAACTGATCAACCTGCAAACCGGATATCTGATCAACCCAGGTAAACCGGGCCTGCTGGTCCGATCCGGAAAATTGCTTGAGTCTGAAGTCCGGATCAATAAGCTGGCCCGCCTGAACAATTTCAATCACTGGCGGCCCATCATAACCGCCACGCAACTGAGGAAATATACCGGTGATCGGAGGATGGTCTGGCTGATTTTCGTGTCGCCCATATTGCCCAGCCGTGACCAGCTCCGCCAGATTCTCTTCGGCAGGCAGGCTTGGTCCCAGATAGACAAGATCGATATTCTCTTCGGCGGATGAAAAAACCAGAGAGATCTGGTCGCCGTCAATTCGGATCAAGGAGCTGGTATCGGTCATCTCCTGCAAAATAAGCGGTCTATTCAACAAAGAGTCAATTGCTGACTTGCTTTTGTTCAATCCGTCGATAGTTTCAGCGATTGCAACACAGAGCGATGGACGGGAATATCGCCAGAGCGGGAGGAAAAATTTGCTAGAGAATCTTCCGCAGGCCAGCGGCATTCAAATAGTCGTTTGCGTACTGTTACTGGCCTTCATCGGCCTCGCCACCTGGTGGAAGGTCCGCCAGGCGAAATCTCATGACGGGTCGAGCAAGGATGTGTTCCTCGCTGGTGGCGGCCTCTCGTGGATTTTTGTGGCGGGCGCAATCACGCTGACCAACCTTTCGACTGATCAACTTGTCGGCATGAATGGCAACCAGATGGCGTTGCTTGCCTGGTGGGAGATTTGCGGCTTTTTCGGGCTGCTTGTTCTCGCCTTCATTTTTGTCCCGATCTATTATCGCAACAATTGTACAACCGTCACGGAGCTGTTGGAAAAACGCTATAACGGACGCTCCATCCGCACATTGATTTCTGCGCTGTTCTTGCTCGGAAATATTCTGATCTACCTGCCAGCCGCGCTGTATTCGGGGGCGCTGTTCCTGCAGTCTTTGTTCGGCGGCAATGTGCCGATATTATTCTTCACAGCCATTCTCGCTGCGATCTCAGCCGCCTATACAATTTTCGGCGGGCTGAGAGCGGTAGCGGTCATGGATACATATTCCGGCATCGGTATTTTGGGATTGGCCCTGCTCATTGTTTTTCTCGCCCTGGCCGCTGTCGATTTTGATATCGTCACCGACATGCCAGCCGAACGCTTGACCATGATTGGCGCAGAGGATTCTCCGATCCCGTTCCATACATTATTTACCGGCATGATCTTCATCCAGATTTTCTACTGGTCGACCAACCAGAATATTACCCAGAAAGCGATGGCAGCTCCCACCGTGAAAGAAGCCCAAAAAGGTGTGATGGTAGCAGCCGCAATCCGCATCCTGATCGTGCCGGCGATCGTGGTTATTCCCGGCATTGTAGCCTATAAACTCTTCGGTGATGTCGGCGATGCCGCCTATGGCAGGCTGGTTGCTGAAATTCTACCTGACTGGCTAGCCGGCGCCTTTGCAGCAATGGTGGCGGCAGCCGTCATCACGACATTCAGTGCGGTTCTCAACAGCTCGGTTGCGCTTTATTCGGTCGATTTCCATAACCAATTTATCGGCGAGGTCAATGACCACTGGAAGTTGGCGGCAGCAATCTCAGCTTTGCTATCGGTTACTGCTGTCATGCTGGTTCCCCTATATCAAAATGCCGAAAGCATCATAAATTTACTGCAACAGCTAAATGGTCTTGCATCGATGCCGATATTGTCAGCTTTTGTGGCGGGTCTTTTGTTCCGTGGCGTTTGTGCACCGGCGGCGATATGCGGCGTTATTTGGGGCGTGCTGCTTTATGGGCTGTTCACATTCCAATTGGAGCCTGCCGGGATTATATCGATGCACTATATCGACTTCATGGTGGTGACATTGGCGACATCCATCGTTGCAGCGCTGTCCTCAAACAGATTTCTATTCGGCAATCGGGCGACGTTTATTGGTCTAAGCCTGGTGCGCGGAAATGCAAATGACGCGAAGGCATCATGATTTCTGATCATCCGCATCGGCGCTATGATCCGCTGACCGACCAATGGATATTACTCTCACCGCACCGACTATCCCGCCCATGGCAAGGGGAAGAAGGCGAAATTGAAGCTACGCCGCCTTCATATGATCCAGAATGCTATCTTTGTCCGGGCAACAAACGCATTACCGGAGACATTAATCCAGACTATCAAGACGTCTTTGTGTTCCCGAATGATTTTCCGGCGCTAAAAACAGAACAGACTGGGGCTCCACAAACAGATAGCGACCTGTTCCAGGCAGACCATGCAGGCGGAGAATGTCATGTTGTCTGTTTCTCCCCCGATCACGGGAAATCAATGGCCGAGCTGAGCGACGCCGAAAGATTGGCGGTCGTTCAAACCTGGTGCAGTGAAACCGAGCGATTGGGGAGGCGATATAAAAACGTCCAAGTCTTTGAAAATAAAGGCGCGATGATGGGATGTTCAAACCCCCACCCCCATGGTCAAATCTGGGCAACCGACTATGTGCCGGCTATCGTGAAAACCGAAGATCGCACCCAGACAAAAATATAGGCTGGACAAGAAGAAAAACATGCTTCTGGAGCTTGCGCTGGCGGAGATCGAGGCAGAGGACAGAGTGATTGTTCAAAATCAGCATTGGATTGCCGTGGTGCCATGGGGGCCAGCTGGCCATTCGAAACCCTATTGCTCCCGCGCTTTCCAATTTTCCGATTGCATGAACTTACAGTAGATCAACGCAAAACCCTAGCTGAAATTCTTGGCACGCTGACGGTTCGCTATGACAATTTGTTTCGTTGCAGTTTCCCCTATTTAATGGGCTGGCATGGGGCGCCATTTGGACAGGAAAATATCGATCACTGGCAGCTTCATGCGCATTTTTATCCACCTTTGCTGCGCTCAGCGACGGTTCGCAAATTTATGGTGGGTTATGAGATGATGGCCGAAGCACAACGCGATTTGTTACCCGAAACGGCGGCTAAAATGCTGCGCGAAGTCTCCGCGACACATTATCGCCTGAAAGTCTGAAGATGGACAGGCAGCAACAGCTAATAGACCGGGTCTCGCAATCATTCGAGACTAATTTTGGCCAGCCGCCGCAGCTGATCATATCCGCACCGGGCCGGGTGAATTTGATCGGTGAACATACCGATTATAATGATGGTTTCGTGCTGCCCTGCGCTATTGATTGTCAGACCATTGTTGCGATTTCGCCCGGACAGGGCACACAAATTGATGTCCTAGCATGCGATTACAATCAGCAGGATCAGTTCGGCTCCGATGATGTCTTTCGAAAACAGGCAGAAGAATGGAAAAACCACGTCCGGGGCATTGCGGCAAGTTTCCTTGCGCGCGGTTTGCAAATTGGCGGTGCGCAGATCGCAATTGGCGGTAATATTCCGCAAGGTGCGGGATTGTCATCTTCTGCGTCGGTCGGAGTAGCACTGGGCAAGGCACTGGCTGAGATCAACGGATTGAGCGGGATCGACGAAATTCAAATCGCCCTCATTGCACAGCAATCGGAAAATGACTTTGTTGGCTGCGCATGCGGCATCATGGACCAACTGGCATCCGCACGATCGACAGCCGGGCACGCGATGCTTCTTGATTGTCGTTCACTGGACATCCAGTCTATTCCCATTCCCGAAGATCTCGGCCTCTTGGTCATCCATTCGGGTATCAAACGCGGGCTGGTGGATAGTGCCTACAACGAACGCCGCGAACAATGTGAGAAAGCTGCCCGGCATTATGGCGTAAAGGCGTTGCGCGATCTGGATGAGCAGAAATTGCAGGCCGACCGCAGCGGCCTTGATGACACAAGTTATCGTCGCGCGCGTCACGTCGTTACCGAAAATCAGCGAGTCCTAGATATGGCCGTCGCTCTTAAAAATGGCGATTTGCGGAAGATTTCCACCTTAATGACCGCATCACACATTTCGATGCGCGATGATTTTGAAATTACGCTTCCTCCGATAGACCGGCTGGTTGGTCTGATCGCCGACAAAATCGGAGATTTTGGGGGAGTGCGGATGACAGGTGGTGGTTTTGGAGGATGCGTTGTTGCTTTATTATCATTCGAGAAGATGGAACCGGTCCAATCAGAGGTGATTGAAAACTATCTGGCAACCGCTGCATCGCCGCCGACCATATTCGAATATCAGCCGTCCGGCGGTGTCGCGCTGCTCGCGTAAAAGCCGGGCGCAATCGCCGACACTATATTGAAGTTTTTGAAGAATCCGGAATATTTGATTCGAACAAGAAGCAGATCAATGAGCGGCTAGCGGCCTGCTTGGTGCGTTATGATTATCTCGATATTCGGGAAAAGGTCCTGATATTGACGGATGATCCCTGAACAACTGTGGCATGGTGACCGTTCTGTATATAGTCGGATAATTCCCTGTGCATTGGGATCCAGATTGAGGGCAATATGTTCGAGAATGATCGACTCGGTATCGAAGCGCCGAGTCATGAAGCCGCTGTTCACAACGGAAAACTGGGTTTGTCCGGGCAACTCGACCATTCCCGGCGGTGCGTCCGACCCGCTCCGGGATAGAAAAAGCTGTTGAACACCATCAATATGCATTTCCGCAACCGCCAAATTTTTGTCGGAAGAGATATCAAACATAGATCGAAAAGCGTCGCAGGCCTGCCTGCCGACCGCTGGATCAATTCCTTGGTCGGGATTTAGAATTGGACCTTCGTTGTTTCTGGGCGGATAGACCTCGACGGCACCAGCATCGCCAAAGGTACGTTGACCACTCCCCATTTCGCGTGAACCGATACTTGGCAACTGAAACAATTCCTCGAGCTGCTCAGCTCTTGAATCGGCCGTACGCATCTCGGTTTCGTGATGATCTTTGCGCAGGAAAAAGTCGCGCCGTTCGCGTCGCCTGGCCGCTACAGCGGGAGAGCCGCTTGTTGGTTGATCGTCAGATAACAATTCGTAGAGGCGCGAACCAAATTCACTGTCGTCTAGCAGGCGGCCAATACGGTCCATAATCTCACGCCGCTGGTGAGCCGCTGCTGCTTCGTCAATGATGCCTGCCGTGCGCTGATCGCGGATTTTGCCCAATTTCAATTCAATGTCCCGCATCGCCGGCCGCATTGGGTGATCCTCGTGGAGTACAGCATGCGCGCCCGCAACTGATGCTGTGGACGGCTCCAAGCTTTATGCAATCAAAAGCTGTCATTCCGTTCCCGACCCTATTGCGGATGTTAGCGAAAGGCGTGCCGGTGGAGTATCGGATGTCGCTAAAGCTCTGAAGTAGGTCTAGGCCTTGCGCGTGAGATAGAGACTCTTCCCATACTGACTCTGACTTGTCGCCGTTTTCATTCAACCAAAGAAAATTGTAGCGTCGCGCCGACGCGACAGGAAATGCGTCGGTTTGGTGCCAAAAAAGCTGCGAAATGTTCGCACATAATGCGATGAGTCAGAGAATCCCGCTTCGTAGGCCGCGGACGTCAAATCGCACCCTTCGAAATGGCGACGACTGACATGTCTTAGTCTGACCCAAGATCGGTAGCGCCGAAACGGGATCCCAATCTGCTCTGTGAACAGATGAAGCAGGCGTCCTTCGGAGAGGTTTACCGCGGCGGCCAGAAACTCAAGCGGTTGGCCGACCAAAGAAGCTCCCTTCATCATTTTGAGAACAATTTCTATACGCGGATCGAGCGGCGGCCTGACCGGCTTTCTCATGCCGAACATCGCTGACTGCAAAAGCAAGGCGCAGGCGTCGGCCGCCGGAGTTTGCCTGAAAATCATTCGAAGAGTGTGGCGTAACCGTCGCGCAAATGGAGGGTCAGGATAGACGGAATGTATTGGCCGCAAACCAGAGGATAACATTCGGTAATCATGCCCCTCGGCATCGAGGTAAAGAACTGCACACATTGCATCAGCGTGCATATTCTGGTGTTCGACATTAGGCGGGATTAGCAGGCTCCTCGCGGCAATTTTCTTCCCGCTCGCAAGGTTGGACAAAAACGGCCTGTCAAGTGATACCACCAGTTCAGCTGCCCCGTGGCTGTGAGGCGACAATGTGTGCGTCCGGGAAAATGACAACGTCCGGTCGTTCCATCTATAGATCACAGCGTTGTGGTTATTGGCCAAAGGTCTTTTCCCCAGTCGGCCCTTTGTAGCAGGTTTGTACAATTCTTCTCAAGTTGCTCTTGCTATCTCCCGTGAAGCAAAAAACAAAGGGAGAATCGATCATGATAAACACGATCTGCTATATCGTTTCAATCAAAGCCAAACCGGAATGGTTGAAGGTTGGAAGAGATGACCGAAAGAAATACTGGAAAAAAGTCTCTGATATCGTTCAAGAATTCGCGGGGAAGGTTTCCTTTGAATATTTCGATGCGGACGCGTTCCACGCTGCCCATTCCGATATCGTGATCTGCGAGACAACGGATTTGATCGCCTATCACCATATGTGGGATAGGATAAAAGACACTTCGATTTTTACTCAGGAGTTCTACGAAATCACTGATGTACGGATGGGCATCAAGGGTGTCAGCCATGGGTAGTTTGCAACAAAGACATGTCACACCATTTTTGAGGGTGCATAGCAAATTTCGCCGAGATGCTGACAGTTGCCCAACAGTTCCTAGAGGCTTTTTTTAGGGTTCTAATCGGGGCGTCGCAGCGAAGTAATTGGATTTTTTGCAGTTTTGCGGTGTGTTTTCGCACAAAATATCCACTGAAACTGGTCAGGTGAATTTAGGATTATGAATGAAACCACAGCCGGCAGAATCAGACAGCCGTCGATGGCCCACAACCAGCTATAAAGTTAACTCGAAAAAACGTCCTCTTCCACCCAAAGTCTGCCGTTGTAATCAGATCAATAGAATGACCGCAATCCACCCCAACAAGCGACGTCGTGGCGTGACTTGATCTGACCCATTACCAGACCGTCTGCTTTTGGGAACCAAGAACGAGAGCGCCTATGTCTGAAATTGGGGCGCAAAGCGGACGGTCTGGATTGCGCCTCAATTTCGGACCTTGCGATAGATTCCGCTCGATCACGAGGCTGTGTAAAAACGCGTTTGTCATGCGCTGTCGTGGGGTATTTTTTCGTTTAGGTCAGATTTTTGCCGATAATTTCAGCAGGCGCGCAGAACCATCATGCCCGGATCGCTTTGATGAGCGGTTTGACGCCCATGATGGTGATGAGGCGTTTGATATTATAGGCGAGAACCGAGAGGCTCATCTCTGTGGCGACGTTTTTGATGCCTTTGGTGAGGAAGTGGCACGGTCCCATCCAGCTTTTGAGTGTTCCAAAGACATGTTCAGCCGTTTGTCTGCGGATGGTCATGGCATCGGGGCGATTGTTGAGGCGTACGAGCATATCATCGACCACGGCTTCGTGCTCCCAGCGCTTGATGCGCCGGTATTTGGCTGTGGTGCATTGTGATCGGATTTTGCAGTCTGGGCATTTGCTCGACCAATAGGCGTTCAGCGTCAGCCCCTTTTCTTCTGTCGTGAAGCGGTGGATGAGTTCTTCACCTGCAGGACAGCGCAGAGTGTCTGTCTCTGCTTCATAGATAAAATCACTTCTATCGAACCGGCCTGCTGCCCTAGAGCCTGATGTATTGGGCTTTGGCACAAGCGGCATCGCACCCTGTTCTTCACATGCCTTGATCTGCGGTCCGCTGAAGTAACCGCGATCAGCCAGCACCTCTATCTCTTCCGCATCCATGGCCACTTTGGCTTTCTCCGTCATAGGAGCGAGGAAGGCCCGGTCATGCGGTGCATTGGTCACTTCATGTGACACAATGAGATGGTACCCGGTGTCCACAGCAGCTTGTACGTTATATCCCACCATGCCGGAGGCTTTCATGCTCGTGGACATGGCTCTGGCATCGCTATCAGTCTGCGATATCTGCTTATCAGGATGAGCGATGACCTCCGCTTCTTTGGCGCAAAGCTCGTGGAGCTTGGCTTTCATGGACACGATCTTCTCGCGCAGCTGTGTCGTCCGGTCCTCAGCAACGTCGCTATCGTGCATGTCCGCTGCATCAAGTGACTGGAGATAGCGCGCTATGCTCTTTTCCACCTGATCAATCCGGCGTTTCAGCTTGCCTCGTGTATGATTGCGTTCGCGTGCGTTCACAGCCTTGAACTTCGACCCGTCTATCGCAGCCACAGCCTTGGCGAACAGACCGAGCTCCCGGCATAGCCCCACAAACTGACTGCAAACGGATTGGATCGCTGGGCCATTGTCCTTCCTGAAGTTGGCGATTGTCTTGAAGTCCGGGACCAGATGGCCGGTTAGCCACATCAGCTCGAGATTGCGGCCCGCCTCGCGCTCCAGTCTCCGGCTCGACTGTACCTGATTGAGATAGCCGTAAATATAGATTTTGAGCATCACCGCTGGATGATAAGCCGGGCGACCCGTGTCCTTCGGATCAACACCAGAAAATCCCAGTTCCCGCAAATCCAGTTCGTCGGTAAACGCATCCACCACACGGACCGGATTATCTTCATCCACATAATCCTCAAGCGATGGCGGCAATAAAAACGTCTGATCACGATCCGATCCAACCACAAAACGCTTCATGCAACCGCCTCCAACAAAGCCGCTCAGACCATAGCGATAATCAATGCGTTTTTACACAGCCTCTCCTTGAAGCGGACATTGGAAATGAACTGGGAACATTGGCCTATCGGTTGTCCGACGGAAGCTCTATTCCATCATTATTCACTTACTCTCGATTTAACAGTCGATGAAATGGTTGAGTGGCTACGTCATATCCACGTGCTTTTGCTCTTGCGAGATGATTTGGACAAGAATGAAAAAAGACGATTTCTAAAGAAATTTATGCTGCCGACTTTGTTAAGGTGAGCCAGCACGAAATTGCGGTCAAAAAATATCAATTTTAACATCCGTTTCTGCACCCTACGTGAAAACTAGAAACGCTCATCAATTCCACCCAATGAACATCTTATCAAAGCCACGGGTGGCGATACTTTGATGGCGTTCGGATCTTGCAAGATCAACGGTAAGCGGCCCAAGGCGCTCCAGCATTACCTTCAACATCCGGGGTAGATTTGCACGAGCGAGGTTTTGTCCAAGACATGAATGACGGCCAGCGCCAAAGGTCATATAATCGGGCATGCCTTTTTCGGCTTTGCGATCCAGCTTAAGCTGGTCTGGTTCGGGAAAATATTTGGGATCATGATTGGCGGCGGCCATGCTGCACATGATGGTTTGACCTTTCGGGATATGCACACCGCAAAGTTCAACATCTTCCGCGGTCGTTCTACCCATAAACTGGCCAGCGGAATCGTAGCGGAACAATTCCGTCATACAGATGTCGACATCTGCAGGGTTTTTGGACAATCTCTCCATGGCATTCGGGTTGCGATGGAGAGCCAGCAGGATGTTGGTGAACATCTTCTCCTGTGTGTCCTGACCGCCAAAATAGACAAGCGCGAAATTGGCCGCCAGCTCATCCTCGTTTAGCGGCTCCTTGGCTTCCGAATTGAGAGCAAGAACTTCAGATATGAAATCATCGCCGGGGTTGTCGGCTTTGTCTGCAAGAAGTTTCTTGAAATAACTGTCCAGGCCTTCCGCGGCCGCATTGGCGCCTTTAAGCTGCTCATCACCCATAGGCGTTACTTCGAGCACCGGTGAATAATCGCTCACCCATTTTTCTACTTTCGGCCGATCTGATTCAGGTACACCCAATACCGCTGATATGATCGCGTCGGGAACGCGGTTGGAATAACTCCCAATCACCTCGATTTCTTTGACTCACGACGCTGCGGCCTGCTGTTCGATTTCATCAATAAAGCGGTGGCATTGACGCTCGATTTCATCAGTCAGCTCTTTTATCCGTTGCGGCGTTAAAGCCTTGCGGAAAATGGATCGCATGCGCGTATGACGTGGATGGTCGTTACATACCAAAGAGTTTTGTGCCTGCTTATAATAGGGCTCATCGACTACCGAAGGGCCGACGCGGTTCACCTGATACTCACTGAAATTCACCTTAAACCGCTCGTCGGTAAAGGCGCCATGCACAGCATCATAGCTGGTCAGTATCCATGCGTTCATCGCCTCAAGCCAGAGCACAGGCGATTGATCCCTCAATTCGGCAAAACCGGGATAGGGGTTGTCCAGAAACTCTGGCGATGCAAGCGCTGCGCCTTTATGCGCCGGTTCGGGTCGATTTGTGCTTGTGGAGGTCATTTGATCTTTCCATTGTGTATTTAACCGAGCTATTTCATAAACTCACAGTCGCCATCTTCGAACTTTTCGGTTAGCTTGAATTTTTGGATTTTTCCGGAACCGGTTAGCGGCCAATCGGCTACACTGATCCAGTAAGCAGGTGTTTTCTGTGGTGACAGTCTCTCTCGGACAAAGGCCTTGAGGTCAGCAACTGACAGCTGGTGATCAGAACTGCAGCGGATAAAGCATGCTACCTGTTCTCCCCATTTTTCATCTGCAACGCCAACAACCGCAACCTCGTCGATCGCTCCATGTTCCAGCATGGCGTTTTCAATCTCCGCTGGAAAAATATTTTCGCCGCCGCGAATGATCATTTCTTTCACCCGGCCGGTGACCTTAACATAGCCGCGCGAATCCATTCGCCCGAGGTCACCTGTATGCAGCCAACTATCATCGTCGATTGCCGCCACAGTCGCCTCTGGGTTGTCATTATATCCCAGCATTACGCAATAGGCCCGCGCGCAAATCTCCCCCTGCTCACCGACCGGCACAATCGTGTTTGTTTTTGGATCTCGGATCGATAATTCTATGTGCGGTCCTGGCTGACCAACCGTCTCTGTCAGATCCTCGACAGAGTCATTGTACCAAGCCTGCGTCAACACGGGAGAGGTTTCGGTCTGGCCATAGACAATCTGTATTGGTGTTCCAAAAACTTCCTTCGCATCATGGCACAGTTGAGGCGCAACCATTGAACCGCCGGCCATGATACGATTGACTGATGAAACGTCAGCACCCGACCTGCGCACCTCGGCAATCAACGCCACAAGCATGGTAGGAACGCCAAGAATGAAACTCGCACGCTCTCGTCCAATTACCTTAATAACCATTGCAGGGTCAAACATCGGAGCAAGCAACATTGTACTGCCCAATCCAAGACCACCCATCACGAGGACCGCGCAGCCAGTGGTGTGAAACAGCGGCATATTGTGAACAAATACATCGCCTTGTTCCATGCCAGCGCGGGTCATAGTTTCAATGGCATTGCGAATCAGTCCGTGATGGTGAAGCAAGGCGCCTTTCGGAAAGCCAGTTGTGCCGGAAGTATATTGAATTTGCGCCGCATCACGGGGATCGGGTTTGCGCAATTTCCCAATGCCCTCTCCCGCGAACAACGAAGCATGATCGGTTAACAAGATACGATGTTTGATAGTTGTAATTTCGTCGCACACGGAGTCCGCTATTTCCTGCATCGGGTTTCCCCTGAAATCAGCAACATAATATATTGCTTCCGAGCGTGACTGTTCCAGAACATATTTGAGTTCGCGTTTTTGGTAGGCAGGATTGACAGTGACCAGCGTAATTCCAGACAAACCACAAGCCAGCTCCAAAAGAACCCATTCTGGCAGATTGTTAGCGTAAACAGCAATTCGCGCGCCTTCTTCGTGTCGACTCGCAAGGGCGCGAGCGAGGCGTTCAGCGTCAGCCAGCAACTCAGCATATGTCCAAATACGCTCAATGCCTCCCTGATAATTTAGCTCTTTCAGCGCTGGCCGATCTGGAGAGCGTTCGGCTGATTGACTCAGCATATCACCAACCGTCATGGGCGCGGGCTCGGGCCCGCCCTGCGCTGGGAAATAGGAATCAGCAAGCGCGACGTGATACATTAGTCATCTCCTGACAAAGCTCTAAACGCGAAATTGCACCAAGCTATGAATCCAGGTGAACTCCCGAATTCCCAACTCCGGACAGATCGGCATTTTGCTTGTACAAATTCAGAACAATTTGCTATAATGTTCGTTATATTGATTGGCAACCATTGCTATGCCGAAGATGCGGTCTTGGTAATGATGTATTCCTATCATGTGTTGGAGGAGGCATATTTGATGAGGATTGTAACTTTCTTCTTGGCCTGCATCTTAACGGCCGTACCGGTCGTGGCTCAGCATCCCAATGATCCGAGTGAATT
Source organism: uncultured Parasphingorhabdus sp. (assembly GCA_951813595.1). Taxonomy (GTDB): domain Bacteria; phylum Pseudomonadota; class Alphaproteobacteria; order Sphingomonadales; family Sphingomonadaceae; genus Parasphingorhabdus. The sequence continues at coordinate 1,792,478 of CATOTQ010000001.1, forward strand.
CGAGCTGGATGGAAATGCGAATGCAGATGTTCCGAAACAGGGGCTCACGATTTCTCCGTATTTATGGGGGCCTTCTTTATCGGGAACCGCATCATTAGGTCCGATCGATGCACCAGTGAATTTACCGCTCGGGGAACTCGCCTCCGGAATCAAGATCGGTGGGATGGGCCATGTTCAATATAGCCATGACAATCTATTCGTTTATGCGGAAGCAATTGGCGCAAAATTTGGTGATGATGAGTTTGCAACATTTGGAGACCAATCCGTAAAAACACATGCAATCCTGGCAGAAACCGGATTCGGATATCATCACAATTTCGCGCTGGGAAACGAGAGCAACCTCCAAATATCACCTTATGTTGGGATCCGCTATGTAGATCTCAAGGCTGCCATCAACGGCCCTCAAGTGTTTCTCACTGGCCGGAATGATTGGGTGGATCCCATGGTCGGAGCGATAACTCGGCTCGAGCTCAGCAAAAATTGGTCGGTGATCGGCAAATTGGATTTTGGGGGTCTATCCGTCACCGACAATAATTATCGCAGTGTCCAGCTTGGCCTGGAATTCAATGTTACCAACAGCCTGTCACTGGTCGGAGGTTATCGATCAACGAAGGGAAAATTCGCTTCTGATCGAGGATTGGCAGTCGACCTAAAAGGAGAAGGCCCAGTGCTTGGGCTCCGATATGCATTTGAAAACTGATCCAAATTTGAGCGTGACATAACTACATCAATTTTTGTGGAACTTAAAACAAATCGTGAAAGAGCTCAGATCAAAGATGATCGATAATCTATTGATTATAATAGATATTTCTAATCTTGTATCTCTACCAAACTTTTTAGTCTCAAGACACTATTGACAATTAACGCTGTTTCATTAACAGTGTTAAATAATGACGTAACGCCTAATAACTGCAGAGCAGCACAGGGTTTTTAGAGGGAGGACAAGCCATGAGCTTGAAGTTTTTACAAATAAAAATGTATTGCGGTGTCGCGGTTATCGCGCTTTTACCAAGTGGAGCAGCATTCGCGCAAACAGGCGATGATCAGGTTGATGAAACAGGTGACAGCAATGTTATTATTGTGACTGCGCAGCGCCGCGAGCAGGACCTTCAAAAGGTTCCAATTTCAATTACAGCTTCAACCGCTGAAACGCTTGTCGAATCTGGGATCGACAGTTCCCTGGACTTGCAATTTGTTACGCCAGGACTGAACTACGGAACGCAATTGGCCAGTGCAGTTCCCTATATCCGCGGTGTAGGAACTCAAGGAACAGCAGCGGGTAACGATGCCAGTGTTTCGACATATGTCGATGACGTCTACTATTCGTCTTCAACCGGTTCGGTTCTGTCTTTCCCCAACATCGATCGGATCGAAGTACTAAAAGGACCACAGGGAACATTGTTCGGCCGGAATGCGACGGGCGGCTTGATCCATATTATTACCAAAGTCCCTTCCTTCGATTTTGAAGGGCAAGCAGAAATTTCGTACGGAAATTTTGATACGTTCAAAGGAACAGCCTATCTGTCCGGGGGATTGTCGGACAACATTGCTACAGATTTGGCGTTTTCAATCAGAGAACAGGGCGATGGATATGGGATAAATCTCTTCGACGGCACTGACGTGAACGAGAGTGACGAAATCGCGCTAAGAAACAAGTGGTTATTCAATGCTGGAGATGACACCGAAATCATCGCTACCTTTGACTATAACAAGGTTGAAACTACGGCGGGAACTTCGCTTCGTTTAGCTCCAGGAGCTTTGGGCGTGGATGGCGCGTTGACCTTCGGATTTTTGGTAACTCCAGTCGCTATGGGAGGCGGTGGACTGACGCCTGCGCAAGCAGCTCCAATTGCAGCGGCAACGGCATCAACCTTCACTGGGGGCTTTCAGGACGCGGACTCAAATTTGCGTCCATTTTCTGACATTGAGCAGTGGGGCGTCTCGCTAAAAATCAACCACAGTTTCGGCGATGTCGATCTTACCAGCGTCACAGCCTATCGCGAGAATGATTCACTCCAACAGCTCGCGCAGGCGGCGATACCGTTTCCAGGCTTTCTAGATGTATTTCTGAACCAATTCACAAATACATTTACCCAGGAAATTCGGTTGTCAGGCGGTTTCGAGAATTTCGACTGGATTGCCGGAGGCTTTTTGCTTTCCGAGGATGCCGGCTACAATCCAACCAGGATTGCTGGACTTGCGCTTTCTCCCGCCGACACTGCTACAGATGACAATTTGCAGGAAACATTCTCTTGGGCTCTGTTTGCTCAAGGTGATCTTCGCATCACTGATACGACAACGCTTACAGCCGGTATCAGATACACTAACGACAAACGTGATCTGTCAGGAAACACATCGGTTTTCGGTGGCGGTGTAACCTTTGCATCGACTGACTTTACCGATAGCGAATCCTGGAGTGAGTTCACTTGGCGTCTGGCGATCGCGCAAGAGATTGGCGAAGACACATTGCTCTATGCATCTTACAATCGCGGCTTCAAATCCGGTCTATTCAATCTAAACGTTTTGAATCCTGCTGGACCTGGCCCTGCAGTCAATCCCGAAATTCTCGATGCATTTGAAGTCGGGTTGAAGACTGAGTTCGCGGATGGCGCCGTACGGTTGAACGCCGCGGGTTTCTACTATCAGTACAAGGATCTCCAGGTAAACATTTCCACACCTGGCGGCGCACAGATTTTGAATGCTGCCGAGTCTACCAGCTACGGTGCCGAATTCGAACTTTTGGTTGCTCCGACCGACGGATTGACTTTCAATGCAGGACTATCTTTGCTCAACGCAAAATTTGACAGTTTCCCAGGTGGGCCTGTCGTTTCGCCGACCGGCTTTGGTGGAAATGTCCAAACAGCTGCTGACCTGGCTGGCAACAGAGTGGTTCGCTCTCCCGACGTAACGCTGAACCTAGGCGCAGTCTATGATTTTGACACCGATATCGGAAACTTCGTATTGAGCGCCAACTATTACTATAACGACGGGTTCTTCTGGGAAAATGATAATCTTCACCGACAAGAATCCTATAGCGTGGTGAATGCGCAAATTACGTGGACCGATCCGAATGACCGGTTCTACATCGGCGTATTCGGGAACAATTTGTTTGATGAAGAATATTCGAATTTCGGTTTGGCAAGTGAACTAGGGACGTTCATCGCAGCCGCACCTCCAATGACCTATGGTGTGAAAGCCGGATTGAAATTTTAGGGGCAATTGAATCCATCTACTTTCCCAAACTAACGGGGATTCCGGCAAAACGGCACGTCCCGTTTATTGCATGGCTGTGCAATTTAGTCCGGAGAGATAGTTTGATGTCAAAAGACGAACAAAACGCAAAAATTCTCCGTGGAGAGATGCTCTGCACCTGGGCCGGTTTTTTTGCCATGGTCTTTTTTATTCTGGGCTGGGCGGTTTTTTATCAATGGCTGTTTCCACCTCAGCCTTCACTGTCGCCAGAGGAAGTCGCCAACATCTATCAGACCAATACGATGGGTATGCGGATTGGTACAATCATTATTACTAACTTCGCAGCGCCGCTGACGGTATCTTTCGCAGCTATTGTCACGGTATACATGTTGAGAATGAAAGGCGTATCGCCTGTTCTCGCGTGGACTCAACTAGCTAGCGGCGCTGTAAATGCTCTAATTTTTATCATTCCAAGTTCGATCTATGGTGCCACAGCCTTTAGACCAGACCGGCCAATCGAAATTTTAAGCTTTGGTCATGATATCGGCTGGCTGATTTTTGATTTTGTTGTCGGACCAACCCAGGTTCAGTGGATGGCAATAGCCCTGGCGATATTGTGGGATCGGAGTAAAAATCTCGTTCTTCCCAGATGGTTCGCATACTATTGCATCTGGTCCTCATTAATCATTTTTGCGAACAATGCGATCCTGTTTTTCAAAGACGGTCCATTTGCTTGGAACGGCGTTCTAGGATGGTGGATCGGAGCAACAACTTTCTGCGTATGGTACTTTGTTGCATTTTTTGTGATGCGGCGTGCTGTGTTGGATTTTCGGAAGCAACCTTGATTAAAACAATTGAACCTCTCAAGCGTGCGCTCTTGGCGCAGTTCCAAAAATGGATCTAACTCATACAGAAGTACCAATTGGTTTGACGATGCCCGCCACAGCGCAGCTTGGTTACCACTGCGGCATATAGCATCGGAGCAGCGGTTTTTGCAACTTATGCTCTGTTTCTGGCTTACCGGGAGCAGTCTCTCATCCCTGTTTATGTCGTTCTTGGGTCTCTACTCACAGTATTTTTGGAACCGATAGTAGATGTGCTCGGCAATGCGGTCCATCCGCAAATCGGTCAGTATAATGTTCTGACCACCAATGGGCACCCTGTGCCGTGGACGGTCCTTGTTGGCTATGTATGGTATTTTGGAGCCCTTCCCTTGATTGGCTATAAAAAGTTGCTTGATCGTTCGCTCACTCAAAATTTTATCTGGAAGGTCTTTGCAAGTGTCGTTGTTACCGCTGCGATCGTCGAGCAAATCCCACTGCATTTTGGTACATGGGTATATTACGGCTACCAGCCGTTTAAGTTCGGCTATATGCCAATATGGTGGATTTTCGCCAATTCGACCGCGGTGTTGGTACCCTTTCTGATCATCTACAAAATGTTCCCGAAACTGATAGGCTTGCGCGGGCTCATGGTCGTTGCCATCATTCCAACCGGTGCATTTATGGGCCATGCCGCCGCAGGTTGGCCAATGTATAATGCACTCGGCACCGATACCGAAAGTTTTTCTCGAACGACCATTCAGTTTGCTAGCATTTCGTCTATAGGGCTAGCGATCTTTATTTTATGGATCATGATGCAGTTAGCAGACGTAAAATCGCAAAAAGGATTGGAATTCCCCGAGACTAATGACTAGTTCAAAGACTGGGGGAGCGTGATCTTGTTTTCAGATATTCTCTTCAAAATTCTCCAAACCGAAACAAATACAGATTGCAAGGACGTTCAAGTCTTTCCAGCGGTAGAAATTTAGGAGGACTGGCAATTGCCAAGATCAATGTGCTAATAGAACAGCAGTTCAATTTCTGAAAGCTAGCGACGAGAAACCATGTCAAGACCTTCCTATTCAGCTGAAAAGAACGAAGCCGTCAGGCAGGAATTGGTCCGTTATGCTGTTCATTTGTTAAGAGACATTGGCCCTGAGGAACTCAGTCTCAGAAAGCTGTCAAAAGCAATGGGTGTTAGCCACACAAAGGTCTATCGTTATTTTGAAAACAAAGATGCGCTTCTGGCGGCCATTAAAATGACGGCACTAACGGATCTGCAAAAGACATTGAGAGAAAATGATCCAGCAGATGCCTCACCGTTAACGCGCCTACGTGCCGCATCGCGAAATCTTTATGAGTTCGCTTCGGAAAACAGGGTGGAATATTTGTTCCTGTTTGCAACGGCAGAAAAAGATACTGAGCTATCGGATGATCTGATCGAAAAGCGTCATGATGTGTTCAACGATATCGTCGCAATAGCCAATATTGCGAAAGAAAACGGTCACACGCCTCTTGATGGACGAACCCTTGCGAATTTGGCTTGGGCTATGTTGCACGGCCTGTTCATGCTGAACTTTCTGGGTCAATTGATTGAAGGGCGGACTTTTGAAGAATTGTTTGAAGATGCTCTGGACCAAATGTTTGGCCAATCATCGAAAGCCGAATTGCAGAAAGTTGGATAGTATAGCTAGGTAGGCACTTTTTTCACGGGCTGGTCCAATAGAATCCAAGCAATATCGAACAATTACCAATCCACCAAAGCTCAGCGAATACCCTTGCTGCTATCGGTGCGCGCTTCAGGTCCATAAAATCGAGAAGGACAAACCTGGTCTTAACGAAAGCAATGATCAGCACCGCACTCGCAACAAATCGTACATCGCCAAAAATATTGAAGCTGCTCGCAAGTTCCCACGACAAGCACGAGACCACCAACAGAATTAGCCAAACTATGGTTTCAAATCGCGGAAGGCTATCTCTCATGACTTATTTCACCAAATACAGGATTGCGAACAATACTATCCATAATAGATCGACCATGTGCCAGAAGACTCCAATGCTTTCGAGAATTCGATAATCACTGCCTGAAGTCCGCGATCTGCGTGCAAGCAATAGTGCATAGCCAAGCGAGATCAGCCCAACCGTGACATGAACCAAATGTATCCCTGTGAACATATAGTAGAAACTGAAAAACTGATTGGTGGTAATCGTGTAACCAGTCGAAAGTTTTTCCCAATATTCAATTATCTTCACGATCCAAAACCCAATCCCCATCGCCATCGCAGCAATAAGCAACGGAACTGCCGCACCGGCTTTACCATGTTTCGCACAGCGCAGTGCCCAAACGACAAGCCAACTGCTCGTGAGCAGCAATATTGTGTTCAACAATCCAAGACCCGTATTCAAAGTTTGTTGGGCAGAATCAAACAGATCTACCGCTAATGATCGATAGTATAGATAGGTCCCGAAAAAGAGACCGAAGATCATCATGTCACCGTATATGAGAATCCATACACCGGTTTCCCCGGGCATTGTTTTTTGCCGTTCCTTCGAATTGTGATGCACAGATTGTGCCATCTCCGTTTCATTGTCCTTCATAGAAATTCGCCCAGGAAGGCCAACAAACCGATGCAAGATACAAGGATCAATGCCTCACAAGATAGTCGCAAAGTGATCGGTCCGTGTCGTACTTCCATGAAATAGAGGATGATCAAGCGGATTTTGAAAAATGCCAATACGATCAGAAACGATGTTTCCACGAATGCGTTTTTAGCAATGATCCCATGATTTGCCCCCAGGATCCATGACAATCCTGTAACAACCATCAATACGAACCAGACAATAGACTCAGGAGAATTTAGTTCATCCAACACCGACCGCGTCTCTCTCATGGCAATAAGTACAAAAGTGGAAAGATAATTATCCAGAGCAAGTCAACCATGTGCCAAAATATTGCGGTGCTCTCAAAAATCTTATGCTGCGCGCCGGTGACACTTCCCTTGCCGAACAATAAAATAAAATAAATCAGCAAGCCAATTCCAGTTATCACATGAGCGAAATGAAGGCCCGTTAGCAGATAATAGAACATAAAAAAATTGTCGGATTCGAATGTTAATCCCTGAACGGTCTTATCCCGATATTCGATCACTTTCAAAACAGCAAATAGACATCCGAGTAAACAGGCATTGATTAAGTACCGCTTCACAGAACCAAACTGGCCAAGGCGGGCCGCTTTTGTGCCTAAGACAACAAACCATGAGCTTGCGAGCAGGATCAGTGTGTTAATCGAACCAAAGTGGACATTCAATGACGCTTGGGAAGCGCGAAAGATTTCCAACTCGTCCACCCGCGCATATCCATAAATCCAAAAAAACATCGAGAAGGTCGCCATGTCACCAAGAATGAAGAGCCAGATTAGCTCTTCTCCAAACATGCCGTCTGGCTTTTCTTTGATTGGCATTGCTTTTGATGAATCTGTCATAGATTATCGTGTGCCTATACTTCTAACTGCAAAGTTCAGCACCTCGATCCAAAGGCGGAGGTGCTGACTATAGCCTACAATAGCTAGGACCTGTTGACAAATTGGCGCATCCATAATCGGATTGATACGATGTGAATGAAGCCAAGATAGCTATCGGCTGTTTTATCGTATCGGGTTGCCAGTCTTCTGGCATTTTTGAGTTTATTGAAGCAGCGTTCAACCATGTTACGTAGCGCGTAAATAGCGGGATCGACAGGCAACTGGACCTTGCGGTTCCGTTTGGTTGGTATCATCGCCATGCCGCCACGTCGTTCCATATCCTCACGGATGAAGTCAGCATCATAGCCTTTGTCGGCCAGCAGCACCTTGGGCGGCGGCCCATCTGCATTCATCATCGGTAGATAGCCCTTGAAGTCCGAGACTTCACCGCCAGTCAGTGCAAACGCGATAGGCAGGCCCACCCCATTGATGCGGAGGTGGACCTTGGTCGTGAAGCCACCCTTTGAACGGCCAAGACCCTCTTTCGGAGTCCCCCTTTAGCGCCGGCTGAACAATGGTGCGCCCGGATTATTGTGCTGTCGATCATTTGCAAACTTGGGTTCCCACCGCCGCTATCGTTAAAGGCTTCGAGTAATAGCTCCCAAAGGCCGGATAATGTCCAGCGCCTGAACTGGCGGTACACGCTCGACCATTTGCCAAAATGCTCATGCAAATCGCGCCATGCTACACCCGTCCGTGCAATCCAGAATATCCCATCCAATACAAGCCTATGGTTCTTCGGGCGACGACCGCTACGTGGGCCGCGTTCCACCACAAACGGTTCCAAACATGCCCATTCCTCGTCACTCATCAATCCTCGAATCAAAATAACCTCCTTGCAAAAGCTACCTTGAATCAGATTTTACATCGTTTGGGAATCCACTTTGTCAACACCTCCTAGGCAGCTGCCAGCCTAGTTTCATCTACCTCTTGCGATGTCTCCTCAACTGCAATGGCCGCCGCCAAAAACCTAACCAACACGACACACAGAAGGAGCGAAACGATTGTAAGTGCTCGACTGCTAATCCAGGACATTTCCCAATTTAGCGACATGAAATATGGCCATGCGGTCATACCATAAGCTGCGCCCATCGCTGCGATTGACACCAATGCTAAATAGATCCGGTTGAACCCTTTCAAATGCGGTTCTACTGCCCACAATAAAGCCCCGACCGCAAACATCGCCGTCCCATTTAGCCAGCCCCATGCCAATGGAAAACCGAATATTTTAAATGATGCATCGCCATAATAAACGTATGCGCCGAACGCTGTCCCGGGCATTTCCATTATGATATCCGTAGACGCAATTAGCGCCCAGACCAGGAACATGCCTTTGATGGTTAGCCCTGCCTTCATCCGGGTATAAGCCCAATATCCCGTCATCGAGATAAAAAAGACGTAGCATGGCGGAATAAGCCAGGGGACGTGAATTCCATATCCGATAAACGCCGGTCCAGGCAAATTCGTTGGCCACCAAAGATGCCCGACATAGTCAAGAAAAGGCTCCAGCAAAGAACAGATGAGACCTCCAGCTATCATCCAGAGCGGAACATCATCCCCCTTCTTCATATAGCGGTAAAGAGCCCATGGGATTACCGCTACGCCAAAGCCACCGGCCCAAACGGTAAATAACCAGCCAACTAATTCCGGAGATGCAAGGTCGACCGGTGTCGCTTGTATGCCGTTTTGGACTGGTGCCCAAAGCCTGTCCCAAAAAGTCATGTTATCATCCTCCACTTCATTTGCTTATTTTGCGGTCTTAATGAGTTTTTTTGCTGCGTTTCGGCCAGGTATGCCGCAGATTCCTGCGCTTGGATGCGTGCCAGAGCCACTAAGATACAACCCAGGGATATGGGTCTTGTAGTCCGCAAATCCGCGCGCCGGACGGCCAGCACCATATCGCGTGATATAAGGTTCAACATGGTAGACACTTCCGTCGATAGCATGGAAACGCTTTTCGATGTCTGGCGGAGCAAGCGGACGGCGAGCGATCTCTAGACCTTCAATTCCTTCATATATCTCGGAGGCACCCTTAATCGTTTTGCGTGTGATTTCCTCTCGCGCCTGCGCCCATCCCATCTGTGGGTCGACGGGAATCAAACCAGACCAGAACCAGAATGTGTCGTGCCCCGGAGGAGCCATGCTTTCATCAAATCCGGTTGTAATTTGGGAAAGCCCGCATATCGCATCGGGCACTTCACCTCGAATACAGTCATCATAAGCTTTGAGACCATCCTCATAGGTGGTCCACTGCAGCGTCGGAAGTCGCATATCAACACCCCAACCCTTTTCATCACGCCACTTCTGGTGACGACGGGCGTTGATTTTGCCTTTGAGAGCAATATTAAGTTTATAGTCAGCAATGCCGCGATCAGTCGTCGGAATTCGCCGCGCTCTAACTTTTTGTGTTTCGTCAAGCAATTTAGATGGGATCATATGGTTCAACACCATTTTTGGGCTGAATGCAGTTACGACGCCTTTGCGTGCTTCGATTTCTTCGCCACCATCCAAAACGACCCCGCAAACAGTTTTGTCTCTGACTAGCATCTGATCAACTTTGGCACTGGTCCTCACTTTGCCGTCGTGATCTTCGAGACAGCGGATAAGCGATTTTGGAAAAGCTCCCGTTCCACCCTCAAACATTGAAATGCCAGTACTTTGCAATGCCGCCAAATAGATCATGCAAAAAGCGCTAGTATCCGTTTTAAAGTCCATAAACGGCAGACCTGTGAGCAGACACGCTCTTACAATGTCGCTTTCGAACAATTCCTCAAGCACTCCGGCATGCGAATTGGTCACTAGTTCTACCAAAGGTTTCAATTTGGTCAGATGCGGCAAGCTTCGTCCCAATACACTCATGATTGCGCCAAAACCAGGCTTAACCGGACTGGTCAGCGCCATCGGCAGACCCATTTTCAGAGCACCATCAATAAGAGTAGATAGCTCTAACCAAGCTTGCGCATCTTTTTCCGAGAAATACCGAATTTCTTCCGCTGTCCGATTAGCATCGCGCCACATAGCAATTGACGCATCACCATCGGCCGCAAGTTGTACGTGACAAGGGTCTATGATGCGCTGACGCAATCCGTATTTGGTTGTCAGTTCCAGCTCTTGATCAATAGGTGAAATTCGAAACAACGACGCGTGGATCGACGCCTCGTTGATAATATGTTCAGGAGCTTCAGGCGCCATCGCGTTGGTACTAGTCATACCACCCGGCGTATCGTGTGCCTCTACGACTAAAACCTTCAAACCACTTTTTGCAAGATAACATGCGGATACTAGACCGTTGTGCCCCGCCCCCGCGACTATCACATCATAATTTTCGCGTTGATAGCCTTCTTCCGGCACTTGTCCCTCCAAACCCAATAAAACGAGCATACCAAAGACTCGTTCCGTCGATTGAGAAACTTATATAACGTACGTTATATTTGTCAATCGGAGAATATTCCGTTAACTGGGATCGATTCTCGTTGCTTGCGGAGACTTATTGTGATCAACCAATCAAATATTGAAGGCAAACTAACCGGTTAAAATCATGCCAAAAAAAGCTGCAAGCAGATCAAGTGGTCGCGACAAAATACTAGATGTTTCTATTCGCCTATTTGCTGAATTTGGATATCCAGGCGTCGCGATGCGTCAGATTGCAAAAGAAGCGAGCATCACGTTGCCTGCCATTTACCATCATTTTGGTAGCAAAGAATCACTCTATCGGGCAGTTGAAACCAAGATGTATTCGCATCATGCAAACGCGCTGCTGGAAGTCTTGCACGCTGATGTTGGACCGGAAGACAAACTCAGAAATTTTGTCGGCAACCTTGCTGAGAATTTGATCTCTTCTCCAAATTATTTGAAAATCATGCAACGTGATTTGATGGAAGGTTTACCGGAAAACCATGCCTTCTTGGTCGAAATGTCGCTCCAAGGCGTATTCGACGAGTTACGGGATCTATTGGAACAATGCTCAAGGGGAAGCGGAGATGGAATCCAGCCCATTTTTTTGTTTTCGACCATATTGGGGTTTCTCACAATGCGTCCAGTAACTGCAAAGATTGAGGGCTACAAATTCGCGGAAGGGCCAGAAAAGAAACAATTGGAACAGCTAGTTGATACTATTATGAAAGTTACGATGACTTGACCAACGGCAGCACCGTTGTGGAAACAATTTTACTCACACATTTGACCAAAAGACGACCCTTGATCTGCTAGATCCCGCAGCAATCTTGCTGGCTGATGTACTTCACCAAACTGGGTTGTGAATTGTTCCAATCTCCCAACAATCTTATCTAAACCTAACTGGTCGGCCCAATACATCGGTCCACCTCGATATTTTGGCCAGCCATAGCCAGTCACCCAAATAATATCGATGTCGGATGGCCGCATTGCTATACCTTCTTCCAGAATTTTCGCGCCTTCATTGACCATCGCAAACAGTGCGCGATCCTGGATTTCTTCGTCACTCACCTGCCGTTGAACAATACCTTCACGTTCAGCAAAATCCCTCACTATTTTGGCCGCTATCGGCGCTGCTAAAGGCCGTCGATCCTGATCATAGTCATAGTATCCAGCAGATGTCTTTTGACCATGACGTCCCATTTCATTGAGTATTTCCCGGACGGTTCGAGATGCCGTAGTTTCAGGGTCCCAACCAACATCCAATCCGACTAGATCACGCATCTGAAAATGACCCATGGGAAATCCAAATTCGTAGAGAACTCTGTCTAGGTCTCCGAATGCAGCCCCTTCGAGATTGAGTTGTTCAACTTCCCGCTGGCGTGCTTGCAACATTCGATTGCCGACAAAGCCCCAACCATTGCCAACTGTAACGCCGGTCTTTCCGATCTTTTTCCCAAGATCAATCGCTGTTGCCAATGTCTGTTTGTCTGTTTGCTTCGACCGGACAATCTCTAACAACTTCATGATATTCGCCGGTGAAAAAAAGTGCAGGCCCAAAACCCGTTCCGGATGACTCACTGATTCCGCAATTTCATCGACATCAAGATAGGATGTATTGGTCGCCAAAATCGTATCTTCACGGCAAATTTGATTCAGCTTCGCGAAGATCTCTTTTTTCGCCGGCATATTTTCAAAGACAGCTTCAATCACCAGATCACAATCAGCGACATTGGCCAAGTCCGTTGTTCCGGAAAGTATCGCCATATTTGCATCAATCTCGGCGGGAGTGGATTTTCCACGCGTGACTGCACCATCATAATTGCGAGTGATAGTTTCGATACCATGAACCAAGCTGAGTTCATCTTTGTCGACAATCACGACCGGAATGCCGATGTCCAGGAAATTCATGGCAATACCGCCACCCATTGTACCCGCTCCGATCACACCGACTTTCTTGATCGGAACGCGAACAGTGTCCCGCGTGATCTGCTCGATTTTGCTGGCTTGACGCTCGGCAAAGAAAACATGACGAAGAGCGGGTGCCTGCGATTCCGCGAGCAATTGATCCAGCAGTTCACGTTCGAATGCCAAACCCTCTTCAAAGGATATTTTCGACGCTGCTTCAACCGCTTTTAACACGTAGTCGGGTGCCAACAAGCCCCGAAACTTCTTTGCGTTTTTGTTCCGGAACGCATCGAACACATTGGCGCCATTCTCCTGTTTTGGGAGCGTCAATGGTAAATCTCGAACTCTTCGCAGCGGCTCACCAGGACCAGTCACATCAATGGCAAATTTCACAGCAGATGCTCTCAAAACGTCACGGGGACAAAGGTAATCGATCAGTCCTTGTTCCAATGCTTCTTCCGAGGGAATCTGCCGTCCACTCGTTATGATATTGAGTGCATATTCTATGCCCACTAGCCGTGGTAATCGCTGGGTGCCGCCAGCGCCAGGAAGGATTCCAATGTTTACTTCTGGAAGGCCGAAGCGAGTTCCATCAGCTGCAATTCTGTAATTTGCAGCCAAAGCCAGTTCTAACCCGCCACCTAAAACGGTTCCATGCATCGCCACAATAATCGGCTTAATCGACGATTCAATCTTTACTAGAACATCTGGCAAACTGGGCGGTACTCGAGTTTTACCCAGTTCTCGAATGTCAGCGCCAACAGAAAAAGTTCGGCCAACGCAGCTTATAATGATCGAGTGTACAGCATCATCCAACAACGTCCGGTCCAAGGCTTCTACCAGCCCGGAGCGCACTGCGTTAGACAGCGCATTAACTGGTGGCGAGTTTATCTCAATAACCGCAACATAGCCGTCTTCTTGGTGTACAGAAATGACATCATTAATCTGGTACATGGCAAACAAACTCGCTTTGGGAAATTAGATGTCTGTGAAACAGGCGTTACGTTTTTCGGTGTAGGCAGCAAAACCCTCTTGAAATTCAGCACCTGTCAAACCTTGCACCTGATGCTCAATTTCCACAGCGAGATCGTTTTCAAATGATCGCATCTGCCGGAACCGTTCTTTTACCAACGCAACAGCATGCCTCGGCCGAGTAGCCAGCCGTTCAGCCTTCCTGATCGCCAGTGCCATGGCGCTTTCGGAAACTGCCAGAAAATCCAACAATCCAATCTCTTGGGCAAGTTCTGCCTTTAGCGTTTCTGCCTCAAACACCATCCGCCGCGCACGGGCTATTCCAACTCGCTGCGGCAAGGACCGCATCATTCCCCAATCGGGGGCTAAGCCCAGCTTTAGGAACGGAACCAGTATCTTGGTAGATTCATCCCCGATAATAAAATCACCCAACAAAGCCAGACCAACTGCCCCGCCTGCACAAATACCTTCGGCGGCAGTAACAATGGGAATGTCAGCATTGGCAACAATATGACAAAGCTTGTGAATATGCTCCAATCGTTCTCGGGCCGCAATCTTCGATAAACCCTGCATGGATGGTACATCTCCGCCCGCAGATAAATTCCCTCCAACGCCGCCCAATATCATCACCCGCACCGAATCATCCGCCATGATATCGGGCAGCACCTTTTGCATTTCATCGCGGACTTCAAAGTTGATCGCATTTAGTTTGTCTGGTCGATTTATAAGAATTCGGCAGACGTGATCAGCGGGACGATCAACCGCTAAAAAAGAATTGGTCATGCTGTCAGATGTTCCTCTTTATACGCCAATCGCTCGCTGAGAAAATTACCCATGTCGGCAATCGCCAGTTTTGCTTCCGGCAGCTCACTAGGAAATTGCTGAAAGACGTGGATCATTTCGTCCCAAATCTGACATTCCACGTTTACGCCAGCTTCACGCAGCCTTGCGGCAAAATCCCGTGCATCGTCCAACACAGTTTCCCGATCGCCAACCTGAATGAAAACAGGTGGAAATCCATTAACGTCGGCTCGCATCGGAGAAGCGAGTGGATCATCCGGATCCGCTCCGTTCAAGTAGTTTCCGGCCATGCGCAGAATCATTTTTCTTTGATGAATCGGATCAGACTTCGCTCGGGTTTCATAACTTTGTCCCCGTGCTGCCAAATCTGTCCACGGCGACATAAGTCCAATAGCGCCAGGCAACGGCATTGATTTTGACTTCAATCTAGTTGCCAATGATAGTGCCAGATTTCCGCCCGCAGAATCGCCAACCAATGCAATGCTTTCAGCGCTAACGCTGATACTTAACAGGTGATGATATACCGATTCACAATCGTAGATTGGTGCAGGAAAGGTATGTTCCGGGGCACAGCGATACTCCACAGCTAACCCTATAATACCACTTGCATCGCTCAACCTTCTTATCAAATCATAATGCGAGCAGATCGAACCGACCTGATAGCCTCCACCATGCAAATATATGAATAGGCGATCTCTTGGGAGATCCGAAGCACCGATCCAGGCAACCAACACGCCACCCATCCGATCCATGTCCACAGACATTTCCGGCTCAGCGACACCAAAAAGTGCGTCCCAATCGGCGCGCATAGATGCAGGAGTAGATTCACGACCCCAGCCGCCGTAAGTTTTAAGAACTTTCTCAATCACTCGGTCTACTGGCTTAGACATATTCAGCAGCCCATTCCGCCGGACACACCGAGGACTTCAGCGGTAATATATCCAGCCTGATCAGTGACAAAAAAAACGACCGCATTGGCAACTTCTTCAGGCGTACCCAAACGACCAAGTAAAGTTGCCCCCTTCATGGCTTGTTCCAGTTTGTCTCCGCCATGTTGTGTAACCGCTTTTTCCAGCAACGGCGTGCGCACTGGGCCCGGACAAATCACATTGGCCGTTATGCCGTAACGTGCATTTTCCTGCGCAATGGATTTGGTGAACGAAATAACTCCGCCCTTGGCAGCGGCATAAACCGAGCCGCCCTTTGAACCCTTACGCGCGGCCTCAGAGGCAATGTTGACAATACGGCCAAAACCATTCTTCTGCATATGCGGAAGCGCTGTACGAGTGGTTGTGAACACTGATTTTAGGTTGATGCCAAGCAGAAAATCCCAATCATCTTCATCAGTCTCGGTAAAAAAGGCATGTTGATCGACACCAACATTGTTCACCAAAATGTCGATCGCACTCAGTTGCTCCATCGTATGAGCGAGCCATTTGGTATCACTCAAGTCTCCGCAGAGAAAAGTGGCGCCAGTTTCACCAGCCAATGCAACTCCCTCGACCTGGTTCCTGTCAACGAATGTGACCTGAGCACCCGTTCGGCTCATGATACGCACAATTTCTGCCCCGATACCTTTTGCAGCGCCGGTAACTAGAGCAGTACGACCTTCCAAAGCGGACGCGTTGAACAGTTCCTGGGTCATCTATTTGCCGGAGAACTTGGGATTACGGCGCTCTATGACTGCGGCGAGCGCCTCTCGCGCATCGGAAGATCCGGAAAGTTCGGATACCGTTCGAGATTCTTCGGGCAATGAAGTTTCAACGCCGGTTCCGACGCCGTTCCAAAGCAATCGCTTGGTCGCTGCCAATGCAAGGGGTGCACCAGATGCAAGTTCTTGGGCCAATTCTAGTGTCGCGGATTCCAGATCAGCCTCGGGCACAACAGTGTTGATTATTCCCAAATCTTTGGCTTCTTCGGCAGAGAGGATCGGATTGCGCATAAAAAGCTCCATGGCCTTGCGAAAACCAACCAGTTTTTGAAGTGTCACAGATGACCCTGCATCTGGCGCCATTCCTGCTCGAGATGCACCGGTTAAAAATTTCGCATTGTCGGCTGCAATCACAAAATCCGATGCGCAAACCAGACCGAAGCCGCCGCCGCCAGCCGCAAAGCCATGAACTGAAGAAATGACCGGGGCATTCAGCCGGATCATTGCCGCAACAACGATCTGCAGCAATGATGTCGCTTTGCGTAAATAGTCCGGCATGTGTTCGCCTTTTGATGCAAATACTTTCACATCGCCGCCCGCGCAAAAATGCTTGCCGTTGCCTGACAAAATCACGGCCCGGATAGCGGGTTCACCGTGGATATGCATAATAGCGTCATAGAGAGCCGACAAAAATTCCACGGTCATGCCATTGGACGCTTCTGGTCGGTTCAAAATAAGCCGGGCGATGTGATTTTCGACCGATAAAAGTACCAGTCCTTCCGCAATATGTGAATCAAGTTTATCGCTCATGCCATCCTCCGAAAAACATCAAATTCAGTTTCAAACAAGAAAAGCCAACGTGTAGAGCGCCTTGTCGTTGTTCGCCAAAAGTACGGTTTTCCTCGCCATTTTGAGGTCACCATTCTCACGTCTCAGCCGGTAGATATTGCGGGTAGCCCAGATATGCTCACCGCGTAGATTTGACTCGAAAATGGTTGCGTTTGATTTGGCTTCAATTTCTCCATCGTCCAGAGTGCTCACCTCAACATTGGACACAGTTCTTCGAACGCCAGACGGGGGATCCTGCGCATAGCGATGGCCGGTGTGAAATTGTCGGATACGCAATGCTATTCGCGAGCGATTATCATATATGATTGACATTTCCTGTTCCGGGTCGATATCTGTGCCATTGGCTGGAACCCAGTAAACACCATCATCAGCCCACAACGCCTCCCAGGCATCATATTCATGATCATCCTGAAGTTGAGCCTCGCGATAAATCCATTGACTGATTTCATGATGCAACAACAGATCGTCACGAATGTCTTCCTTTATCATGATCATTCCTCCATGAGCCGGCGATAGTGGCGCCAGATACCGCGAGACGGCGTTTCATCGGTGGCATGGCTAACTCGAAATCCATCATCATCGCGCCGTTCTCGCTGCTCTCCGCGTCCGAGAAACAGCCATTCTGGATTACGGCTTTTCACGCCGCGCTGCGTGCGCTCATACATTTCGCTATCGTCAGCGAGCAGAAAACCGGCTGGACCAACAGATCCCATTGTTTGCTGGCGCATACGGCGGTTCAGTTTGGGCGCACCCTTAAATTGCAACGCTGTTACATGCTGCACAGTCTCGTTCACTGCAACTGGCTGGATTGAGAACAATTGGATTTCGGCAATAAACAGATTTGGAAAAATCATAGCATGTGGCGTACCGTCAATCATGATCTCGCGGGCGCGCTCATTGCCATAGGCCTGATTCATAGCCTCAACATATTCCGGTAACTTTTTTGCTGTTGTACCGAACCAACGCATGGGTTCATCAAACTTACGAAACTCTGGTCTCAAATCGACTTCGGTATGGCCGTTCCCATAGTCCCGCACCAATGCAGTCGACTTGTCCCCATAAAGGTCTCCGATGCCGCTGTCGGCAACCCCAAATATTGAACTATGCACGAAGGCCGGGTGATAACCGTCGGTCTCATTCTCTACGAGAAACTTCCAATTGCTTTGTGTTTTGTGTTTCAAGAAGCCTGTCGTGATTTCAATCTCTCCTTCTGGGGAAGTTAGACAGACGCGGTCGAGCATCTCAGCGGCGCCGCCCAGATGCTCTTCAAGCGTCGGTCCGTCTTCTGCCATCGACCCAAAAACAAAACCATTATAGCTGGAAACACGAGCAACTTTACCAAGACCAAGACTTGATTTGTCGACGCCGGGGTGATCCTTATAACCCTCAGGAAAAGCGAAACCCATCAAGTCGCCATTGTTTGAAAAAGTCCAACGATGGTATGGACAGACAAACATCTTGGCACTGCCCTTTTCATGCACACAAACTTGATTGCCGCGATGTGGACAGCGATTTTGCAGCAAGATAATTTCAGCATCCTTGCCTCGGACCATGATAACTGGCTCAGGACCAATTGATTTCATTACATAGTCATCTTTGTTCTGCACTTCGCTTTCATGCCCGACATAGACCCAAGTCTTGAACCAGATTTTATTCAATTCTTCCTGAAAGATTGCTTCATCATGATAGAGTGAGCCGTGGACCCGGTTGGGTTCTATTAGGCTATCCAGATCAATTGTTGGTGAATCGGACATATTATCCTCCGTTCGAATTCAGGTGATTGGTCAAAATGCTCCGCGCAATAACTCGAATGGCAAGCGCCTCTTCAGCGCCTTCAAAAATGGAAAGCACCCGGGCGTCCACGAAATACCGAGACACAGCTGTCTCTTCAGCATATCCCATGCCACCATGGATCTGGACCGCTTCGCGCGTAATCATCTCTGCGGAACGGCAGGCGAAGAGCTTGGCCAGACTCGCTTCCATCTGCCCATTACCGCAATCAAGTTGCTCTGCCACTTCGTAAGCAAGCGTTCGACTGGCGTGAAACCGTGCCGCCATGGATGCGATTTTGGCCTTGATGAGCTGGTGCTCTGCAAGCGGTTTGCCAAATATTTTGCGGTTATTCGTATATCGGATCGAGGCCCCAATCGCGGCCATCATCACTCCACTGGCGCGTGCCGCAGTTTGGATTCTTCCCCCTGTCATACCGTTCATAGTGAAATAAAACCCGCGCCCAAGGCCGGCTTCTCTGCCCAGTAAATTTGCATCCGGTACGAAAAAGTCGTCAAATGAAAGCTCAAAACTGTGCATCCCGCGATAACCGATGGTTGGGATTGATCTGCCTTGCAACTGACCGCCATTTTCCTGCTGCACGTGGATTTCATGGCCATCGAACCGAGGCTTTTCGACGAGAAAAATGCTCAGGCCTCTGTATCCCAGTTCTCCTCCTGTTCGGGCCACCACCATTAGAACGTCAGCTTTGCCCGCAAAGGTACACCATGTTTTAGCCCCATTTAGCACCCAACCACCATCGGCTTTAGTTGCTTTGAGATTAAGGTTGGCTACGTCGGAGCCATAGTCGGGTTCGGTGATAGAAATTGCAGCCAAGGCTTCTCCCGAGGCGATACGAGGCAACCAATCCGCTTTTTGATCTTCGCTTCCCCCAGCCATAATGGCCCGCGCCAAGATCTCAGGGCGTGTAATCAAACTGCCTCCTGCACCGAGCGAAGATTCAGACAAAGCCTCTGTTACTGCGATCATCGTCTGTGTATTCGCACTGTTATTGGGTGCCGAACCGCCATACTGCTCAGGGATAGACAAACCAAAGACGCCCATTTCCCGCATTTGATCCAACAGACTGTCCGGAACAGTTAAGTTTTCGCGATGAATCCGCCCAGCGATGGGCGCGATGTGATCTTTGGCGAAACGTCGAAACATATCGCGCGCCAAATCGACTTGTTCGTTCGTTGAGATATCATGAAACAAATCGCCCGACCTACAGATATTGTGCCCCGCCCTCTCAAGATGCGAGGGTGACGATTGAGCGAGGACTTGTGTGTAAATAGGCAATGTCCGGATTGTGTTGGTGGCATTGGGCAGTCCAAGGCCCCTACCCAGCTTTTCAAACCGGTTCATCAATTCTGCTATTGTTTCTCCAGCGAAAATGAGAGCCAAGTCTTGGCTGGCAGCTTTTTTCAATTGACTCTCAAGAAAATGACGGATCGATTTCAACTCTGCCGCAGCAAAAGCAAATTCGTAACAAAGGAGTTGATGCTCTTCGAGTTTTTGCTCCTCGAGTTCCCCATTGCTCGCACAAGCTCGCGACAGGGCAACGCCCACTTTATGAAATCGGGTATCGAGAATATCGACAAGTTCCAACGCTTGCTCAATTTCTCGGGGTTCAAACTGATTTTCGGAAATGGCTCCTTGCAGCATAGTCATGATGATTTTCCGAACATTGCATTGCCAATCAAGTCCTTCATCACTTCATTAGTGCCACCATAAATTCGTTGCGCCCTTGCATCAGTCCACGCCCGCGCTACCTCATATTCGCGCATGAAACCGTAACCGCCATGGAGCTGTACACATTCATCAACAACGCGGCCCTGCAAATCGCTACACCAATATTTGGCCATTGAAGCTTGGGTGCTATCAAGTTCACGGTCCAGCTCTAACTCCATACAGCGATCGACAAAAACCTGGCCGATTTGCACTTCAGTTGTCAGTTCGGCAAGCCTGAAACGTGTATTTTGAAAATCGCTGACCGCTCTACCAAACAATTGTCGTTCTTTTACATATTCGGTCGTCAAATCGAGCACGTAACGACAACAAGATATTGCCATGATCGCAATTTGAAGCCGTTCCCAAGGAAGATCCTGCATGCAATGGACAAAACCAAGATTTTCGGTGCCCAGCAAATTTTCTTCAGGTACTTTCACATCGTTGAAGAATAGTTCAGCGGTATCTTGAGAACGCAATCCGACCTTTTTAAGTTTCTTACCTTTTTGAAACCCCTCCATTTCGGAATCGACAACAAACAAACTGATACCTTTCGCGCCCAGCTCTTTGTTGGTCTGGGCAACTACTATAACTACTCCGCTATGGTAACCGTTGGTAATGAATATCTTCGAACCATTCAGAACATAATGATCCCCATTTTTCTTCGCACTCGTTTGGATATTTTTCACATCCGATCCGGCACCTGGTTCGCTCATTGCGAGAGCTCCAATCAACTCACCAGAAATCATTGGGGGCAGATATTTCGCTTTCAGATGATCCGATCCGTAAGTCTGAATGTAGCGGGCAACGATGTCCGAATGCATTGCCATAGACAGGCCCAATCCACCGAGCGGTCCAAGCTCTTCCAGCAAGATCATCGAATAGAGTTTATTCGCTTCAACCCCGCCATATTCTTCGCTAACATTTGTACAGAGAAAACCCATATCTCCAGATTTTTTCCATATTTCAATGCCAGTATCTTCGGCTTCATCCCAACTTTCCAAGTTAGGGCAAATCTCTTTTTCAGCGAATTTCCGCACGGAATCGCGAAAGAGCTCATGCTCTTCAGAAAAGATCTGCCGGGCAATCACAAACTAGCCTTCGCATTGCCCTTAACGATTTTGCGGTGTACGAAAGCGGACATGAATTCGACCGGAAGAATACGCAGTGCGCAGGATTGCAGCTTTAAAAGTAGCGTGGGAACAATAACTTTTTTCTTTTTTTTGAGCCCTTCGAACCCCGCACGCGCAACAATATCTGGAGTGGCAATAAACGCGGACGCGAAACGGCGCATACCTTTTGATGATGGATGATCAATTTCCGCCGTATCAAGAAAACCGGTTTTCGTAGTCCCCGGACAAAGACAACTAACTTGTACGCCAAAAACCTTCAATTCCTGAGCGATCCCCACGCTAAATGCGATTACATAGGCTTTGGTTCCGCTATAGGAGCTGAAAAAAGGAGAGGAAGAGAATCCGACAAGCGAGGCGACGTTGAGAATCTCCCCCTTGCCCTTGTTTTTCATATCATTGCCGAAGAGCAAGCATAGATTGGTCATCAGCAAATTGTTTAACATCAACATATCAGTCATCACATCCGGGGTTTGCAGAACATGCTCACCCATCTTGCCAAAGCCAACATTGTTGATCAGCACATCGACGATTATCTTCTGCTCGGCGCATCGCTGGTGTAGTGCTTCTGCTGCTCCCGTTTCAGAAAGATCCATGTCCATTGTTGTGACAGCAATGTGCGGATGAGCCGCCTGCAAATCAATGGCGAGTTCCGCGAGCTTATTTCCGGATCGATCCACGCCAACAATATCACATCCATCGGCGGCAAATTCAAAAGCTAAGGCACGGCCGATCCCTCCAGCCGCGCCGGTTACCAGAGCCGTTTTTTTCGGCGCGTTGATCACACCGAAACGCCTTGTTGATAGACTGCTGCTATTTCTTGCTTGTAGAGCTTTCCATTATCAAGCCGGGGCAGCGCTGGATCGAACGATATTGATTTGGGCACCTTGATATTGGACATCCGATTCCGGCACCAATCGATCAGTTCTGCCTCTAGTTGATCGTCGCTATCCACTCCATTGCGGGGTTGAACCACTGCCTTAACCTGCTGTCCAAATTCATCGCAAGGGATGCCAAATACCGCCACATCATCGACTTCAGGATGATTGATGAGCATGTTCTCAATTTCCTGAGGGTAGATATTTACGCCGCCAGAAATGATCGTGAAATTTTTGCGGTCCGAGAGATAAAGAAAACCTGTTTCGTCCAGATACCCGATATCTCCAACAGTAATCCAACCGTGATCGTTGCGCGTAGCTTCAGTTTTCTCAGGTTCTTTGAAATATTCGAATTTGTTGGCGGGATTTTCGAAGTAGACCTCACCGATTTCACCAAACGGCAATTCATTACCTTCGTCGTCCAGAATATGGACGACACATCCCAATGGCAAACCAACTGAACCGGGATGTTCAAGCCATTGCTGCGAACTGAGCATGGTTGCACCGGCATTTTCTGTCGAACTGTAATATTCGAAGATAACTGGGCCCCACCAGTCTATCATCTGTTGTTTCACCTTCACTGGACATGGAGCAGCCGCGTGAATGGCAATCCTAATTGAGGTTACATCGTATTTTTCGACCACTGCTCCATCCAACTTCAACATTCTCACGAACATAATGGGCACGAATTGAGCAGTAGTGACCTTGAATTCATCAATGAGGGAAAGCGCTTCTTCAGCGTCAAAATTCTCCATGATTATGGATGTTCCGCCTTGGAACTGTGCCAGTTGGTTAAATATCAATGGCGCGGCATGGTAGAGAGGTGCCGGTGAAAGATAGATGGTGTCCGAATCAATTTGAAAGGCGTCCCGAAGTGCTGCCATACCTGGTTCGATATGATCGATTGGCCTACTGGGTTGCCATGTTGGATATACTCCTTTTGGCAATCCGGTTGTGCCAGAAGAGTAAAGCATGTGAACCCCGGCGCATTCCTCCGGAATCGATTCCTCTGGCACATTGGCCAGCGCGAGCTCCCAGGACTGAAAACCGGGCGCGCCACCATCAACACAAAACAGATCAATGGATTTTGAAATATCGGCCAATGCAGAGCGTGCCGTATCGACCAACTTGGGAGATGTGATCAGAGCCTTGGCATCACAATTTTCAACAATATAGCAAACTTCTGCCGGCTTCAGATGCGAACTAACTGCCGTGAAAATTATTCCTGCTCTTTGTGCAGCCCACAACACCTTGAAAAAGGATGGATGGTTTTCCATGAAAATGGCGATGTGGTCACCCGCATCGATACCTAATCTGCGAAAAACATTTGCGCCTTGCTTCGAAGCATCAGCAAGCTCACTGTAGGTTACCACTTCTCTGCTTTCTGCCATAATATACGCAGGTTTATCCGGCGCTTCTTCTGCATGTCTTATAGGGTGTTGCATCAAGTCAATCTCCGCCGCGTTTGAATTGTCCAAAGCGCTGCTCAATAATCCATGGGGTCATAGTCATCTTTGGTCACCCCGCAGTCAGGACAGACCCAATCGTCCGGAATATCTTCCAGCTTGGTACCAGGAGGAATACCGCCCTCTGGATCTCCCTCAGCCTCATCATAAATATGGTTGCAATAACGACACTTCCACTTACGCATAGCGCCCCCCGTCCAAGGTCTTCGCCGCAAACTCATAGCTGGGCTGGATTTCCAGTGGCTTGACGATGGCAAGATCTCGCTCACGCAATTCCGGTTCAACTAAACGGAACACGCGTTCATTGTTGTAGAACGGCGTCGTAGGCCAAAGGTGATGGATCAGATGATAGTTTTGATATTGCAACAATGGATTCAAAAATCGCTCCATGCCGATACGCAAAGTAGTTGCCATGGTATAGTTTTTGACTTGTTCAAGCTCCATATTTGCGTTTGGTGCATGAGCATGTGGCAACCAAAAAAACGAGAATCCAATGCCGATAAATGCCAAGCGTGACGGGATGAGCCAAAGCATCAACAGCTCATATCCAAACCCAAAACCGATCGTTGCGATGATTAATGTTGTCCCAACAACAATGTAAGGTGCAGATTCTCTCATGACTTTCTTAACGCGAGGATCCTTGCTGGTGATTGCCCGCCACGCGTAATTTATATCAATCGTCATCCATCGGAAAGGAAGCGACCACCAAGAACCATGTGACCAGTCATCGGGATCACGATCATCATTAGCGAAGCGATGATGCTCCATATGTGCCCAACGGAAAAAGGGCATCGCTGCGAACGGCGCATAACAGGTAATCGCCAGCTGGCAGATGAAGTCATTAAATTTTTTGTTTTGCGCGAGTGCGCGGTGCACGCCATCGTGAATGATTGTGAAAAAGAAGTAGTAGATAGGGATGTTGGCAGCGGCGACCCAAAGAAGCGGTATCTTACCCATCACCGCTAGAACATCGAGAGTAACCACCGCAGAAATCACAACGACCGCCAATGTTAACGTCGGCCAAGCAAATCTGGGAGTGTCTGTTAGCGCACGGAATGCTTCTATTTTTTCCTTGGGCACAGGCATTGGGCGACTGAGATCCATCGACATCCTTTCCCTCCCGTATCCAATTTCTGGAGATACAAACAGTTAATTTAACAGCGTTAATATATCGAGATAAATACATAGTGTCAAGCATCAATGAACAAGAAAAGTCTTGATGTGATACTTAGGCTCAGGACTCATTAACTAAGCCAGAAGATGACGGTAGCTGCGATAGCGATGGCAGACAGGAAGGTGTGAGCGCAGCGATCATAGCGGGTATGGATGCGCCTCCAGTCCTTGAGTTTTCCGAACATATTCTCGATTTTGTGGCGTTGGCGGCAGAGGCTTTTATCGAAGCTGGCTGGCAGCCGCCGCCCTTTGCGCGGCGGGATACATGGCGTGATGCGCTTTGCTTTTAATGCCGCTCGATACTCATCGCTGTCATAGCCTTTATCACCGGTCATGCAGGCGGCATGATCCGGAAAAGTGCCGGGTATGTCAGCTTTGCCCCGATATGGTCGCTCATCTGCCCTTCGCTCAGACACAAGATCAGGGGTCTCCCGTTGCCATCGCACACGGCATGCAACCTGGGAGTTCAGGCCGCCTTTGGTGCGCCCGGTATATCTGGAAACAGACCCTTTTTTAAAAGGCTGGCAGCGGTACGGCGGGCTTTTGGATGCGTGGCATCGATCATCAGCACATCATCGGCATCACTGGTAGCTGCAAGGCGCGCAAATATCTTGTTGAACACGCCCAGGCGGCTCCAGCGCACGAAGCGATTACAGATCGTTTTATGCGGCCCGTAACCAGCAGGGGCATCACGCCAGCGAAGACCGTTCCTGATCACAAAAACAATCCCGCTCGGAACCTTGCGGTCATCAACCCCGGGAACCCCGTGCGACAACGGAAAATACGGCTCTATCCGGCGCATCTGCGCTTCGCTTAACATAAACAGATCACTCATCAACAGCACCTCCTTCAGTGCCGCCTTTGAATCAGCCTTCTCACCGTAATGCAAGCTATCTAACAGGTCCTGGCCCTAGCTGGCGCGGTTGAATTTAAGTCTCAATCGAAGCGGACAAAACGAGGCGGCCATCGGCCCCGGATACAGTCAGATCGTGCATGGATTGTCCAAGTTTCAAACCCAAATGCAGTTGATGATCGCAATAGGCTGGCGAGCGCCCCTGAAACGAAAACTTTTTGATAGATTCATAGCCGATATTCTCGCTCGCAAAGCGTAGCAGAAGGCTAGCCATGAGCGGTCCATGGACGACTAGGGCAGGATATCCTTCCTCTTGTGCATAATCTTGATCATAATGAATTCGGTGTGAATTGAAGGTAAGTGCAGAATAGCGAAACAACATTTGAGGGTTCGGCAGCAGAGTTTCAGTGAAATTGCAATCACTGCCTTTATATCCGGTATCCGGCGGCAATATCGCTACATTTTCTGCGGACTCCCGATATACGAGCGTCTGATTCTCTCGTACACAAGTTGTCTTGCCAACGACGGTATCATGTTCCACGGTCACGAACACAAGTTCGCCACTGGATTCTTTCTTGTTAGCGACGGAAACAACTTTGCTGATTCTTCGAATTGAATCGCCAATACTCAATGGCGACAGAAATTCAACTTCACTGGATGCCCGCATGCGCCTTGGCAAGGAGACAGAAGGCAAAAAACCGCCCTTGAGAGGATGGCCATCAGATCCCAGCTGGTCAGTCCTCGTTTTTGGTAGCGCTAGACACCAATGCAGTCCTAAAGGCGTATTGTCTCCAGTATCAACAACTCCAATCGTCGCGTTGTAGCGATTAATCAGCGAGGCTGTAACCAGATCTTCCAAAATTTCGATATGATCGGTCATTGATCGGTCGCGGATTCGGCTACAATGCCGTCTTTTATCAGTTGAGAAATCTCCGTATTGTCCAGTGCAAGCAGTGATCGTAACACCGCACGTGTATCGGAGCCAAGTTTCGGCGCTGGTAGCGGAGCGGAACGTTTCTGAGCGGGAAGCGTCGCCGCTGCACCCGGTACGGGGTATGATATACCACTGACATTAGTAATTGTATCGAAAACCGGGTTTTCCATAACCATTTTTGGATCTTTAATGGCTTCTGACAACTTTTGGTAAGGCCCCCAACAGCCGCCGGCCTCGGTCAAAGCTTCCGTCAGTTCATGAAAGTCCCGATTCCGCACGGCTGATTCTATCAACGGATGAATATGATCACGCTGCTGATAGCGAAGACTGTCAGACGCCGAGAGATCTAATCCCAATCGTTCTTCCAATGCGAAGATTTGACCTGATAATTCCAAGACATCAATCATCGCGATCCACTGTTTTTGGTCATCGCCATGATCATCAGGCGCTTGTTATCGCGCGTGACGAAATCACGACCATATGTTCCAAAAATGTCATTACCGCAACGTTCCCGATCACCACCGCTCTCCAATGTTTCTGCGATTTGGCCTAAGTTAGCGAGAGAACTGATTGCCAAGTCCGCCAGCGAGATCCGTATTTCCTGGCCGTTTCCTGTGCTATCACGGTGACGAAGCGCGGCCAAAAGCGAGAATGCTGAATAAGCACCGGCCAGAAAATCCCATGCGGGTAGTGAATTGTTGATCGGTGCATCGCCCATATCCGGAAAACCATTCATGAATGGCACGCCAACCGCGCTATTGACGGTGTAGTCTAGTGCTGTTCGTCCATCGGGGTGCCCCATCACACGTAAGGTAATGAGATCCGGGCGCAACTTCGACAATGACCCGTGCGACAGGAAACCTTCTACTGGATAGTTTGTCAGAAAAAGCCCGCTTTGGTAGCCACCAGATGTTGCAAGGCGCTGTACCAGTTTGCGACCCTTTTCAGACTTTATGTCTACGGCAACTGATTTTTTGCCTTTGTTCAGGCCTTCCCAGTAGAAACTGTCACCGTTTTCCGAAACAGGCCAGCGCTTGAAATCAAGCCCGCCACCTATTGGATCAATCCGAATTACTTTGGCGCCCATCTGCGATAGATAGAGGCCCGCCGAAGGTGATGCTACAAAGGACGAGCATTCTATAACCGTCAGGCCTTGGAGGATATCATACATGATTTTGGGTCTAACACTAGTTTCAGCTCAATCGTTGATATATCAAACGCCTTCAAGTCCAACAATCGCAATGGAGCTGACATTCTGGTTGGGCATACCGCCCAGATTATGAGATAGGCCAAGACGAGGCGGTGATTGCCTTTGCCGATCACCAGCCCGTCCTAGCAATTGCAAATAGTTTTCATAGATCATCCGAAGCCCGGACGCACCAATCGGATGGCCAAAACACTTCAAGCCACCATCGATCTGGCAGGGAATTTCGCCATCTGAATCATATTTTCCATCGAGTACATCTTTCCAACCCTCACCATCTTTTGAAAGAAACAAGTCTTCCATCGTCACAAGCTCAGTAATTGAAAAACAGTCATGCACTTCGGTCAGGCTAATCTCTTTTTCAGGATTTTCTATTCCAGCTTCGGCATATGCCTTTTTCGCGGCTATTCGGGTCGTGTGAAAATAACTGCCATCCCAACCAGTACTTTGTGTTTCCCAGCCATTGGATGTGGAGAGTTGAATTGCCTTCACCAACACCATGTCCGTTTTACCAAGCGATCTCGCAATTTCTGGAGTGGTTACGATCGCGCAGGCCGCGCCATCAGAAACACCGCAGCAGTCATATAAGCCCAAAGGCTCCGCAATCATTGGCGCACTAAGAACCGTATCCAGATCAACCTTGTTCCGAAGGTGCGCTTTAGGGTTTTTGGAACCATTATCATGACTTTTTACCGAGACATGTCCAATGGCGCGTTTGAGATCTTCGGACGCAACATCATATTTTGCGCGATAGGCCGATGCAATTTGGGCAAAATTACCCGGCGCTGATCCCACCACACCGACCATGTCCGATGTGGTTCCCCGGCTACGGACCGGTAATCCTCCATAACCCGTATCTTTTAGTTTTTCGACGCCCAGAGCCAGAGCTATATCGCAGGCTCCCGAAGCAACAGCGTAGACCGCACCTCGAAAACCGTCGGTACCGCTCGCACAATAGTTCTCCACTTTCGTTACGCCTATACCCGGAAGGCGCAGAGCGAATGCCAAGGGTATACCGCTGGGTCCTACGTTTTGCGCATCAAAGGCAACCGAAAGCCAGGCTGCGTCGATTTGTGTCGTTTCAATCCCTGCATCCTCAATCGCTTCATCAAATGCTTCGACCATCAAAGAGTCGGCATCTTTGTCCCAGCGCTCGCCGAATTTTGCACAGCCCATTCCTAAAATGGCGACCTTATCCTTAATCCCCGTTGGCATATTCAGTCTCCTTTTTTCGGCGCGTTGGACCGAGGTGCGGCTTTCCAGAAATATTTGGTAAAACCGCGTTGCTCATCTTTGGACTTTATACGAAAAACCATCCGCATTTCTCTTCCGACTTCCACATCCTCTGCGGTAACGTCTGTAAAATCGGCTGTTAGTCTGCCGCCTCCTTCGAAATCGACGTTTCCATAGTAGCTTGGCGGATCGGGCGAATAAGTTAGCCGGTCGGACGTAAAGGTTACAATTTTGACGGGAAGTTCGGATAATGGATAGTCTTCCTGGGTATTCTGTGTTCGGTCATTTGGTGAAACACTAACATCAGTTTTGGGGAATTGGATCGTGCCTGTCTTTGTACATCGCCCTCCGATCAGACCAAGTACTGCCTTGCGCTGACGGTATAGCGTCGTTCCCGGTTGTTTTTGATCGCCTTCGGCGCGCATCCCGGTTTCAGTATCAATCAAACCGCGGTGAAATAGGTAGCGTTGATAGTTGGTATCCTCGACCCGTTCATTTAACCAACCGGAAATGCCCATTCTTGGTGGCAAAGCTCTAATTGTCTCGGTCGTCTCAAACACTAGGACGTCCACACCTTGCCCAAAACTCGCCAGAAGAATTCTTTCGCCTGGCTTCGCATTTTCGAGTGCTGCTGCCAGGAGCAGCAAGGGATATGCAGCACCTGTTAAACCAATTTTCGCAACCTGGTCGTCAACAATCGATTCAGAATCAAGGCCTAAATTTTTGGCAAGTTTTTGCGCGACGCCGCTGGCAGCAATTCCGATAGCGCTATGGTTAATACTGCCCGGAGAAATTTCATTGGCCCTCAAAGCATCATCAATCGCTTTTCCAGCAATCTTCAAATAGCCTTCATCTCTAATCCAGCGCGCTTCCCATTCATAATCAAAACTCTCCCCGACCTGACGAAAGTGATCAACAAAATCAACCGTTACACTGTGGCGAGCGATGCAAGTCGCAACTACATCTCCCGAGCCCACAAGAATGCCAGCGGCGGCTTCTCCATAAGCCATTTCTGCAGGCGAGGCAGCTCTGGCCAATCGCTGGTCAGAGGCAAGAACAAGAGAAGTTTGCGATCCAGACAAGGCCTGCAAAAGAGCGGAAGTTGCAGCGCGTTGTGATCCCGTCGCATCACTCGCCTCCAAATTTTCATTCAGGTTTAGCGCTTCCTTTACAACCCCGGAGTTTAAACGATCCGCATAAGGTAGCGTTGTGGAAGCCAAACGGAGAGCTTCAATCGTTTTCTTGTCTATTCCAGTTAAGCAATCGCGCCCCGCCTCAACGGCCATCGTGATCGGGTCTTCGTCCCAATTGCCTATCGCCTTTTCCCCTTTAGCAGCACCGCGCATGTGAGGTGCATACCATTTGTTTACCGCATGGATTGCAGTTCGCTGTAGCCGCCTTCTTGGCACATAGGCTCCGAAAGCCAATAGTCCGATTTCTGCTGACATCATATTCCTTGATCAATGGATTGGTCGAGAAGGCGTCGCTTCAACGCTAAAGCGAGAGACCTCCTGAAACCGATATAACCTGTCCAGATACATAATCCGATTCCGGAGAACAGAATAGATAAACACCGTTCGCAGCGTCTTCAGGAGTGCCTGCACGGCCCATCGGAATGAGCATTTTCATTCCTTCGATGCTGGCTTGTGGAACACCCATGGTAACTTCATTGCCATCAACCACAACGGTCTTCCTTTCAGTGGTGGCCTCAGTAAGACGGGTTTCGATATATCCAAAAGCTACGCAATTGACCGTTACGTTCAAACGGCCCCATTCTTTTGCAAGCGTCTTTGTTATACCTACTAAAGCTGCTTTCATCGCCCCATAGTTGACCTGGCCTGGGTTTCCGCCCAAGGCAACAGCAGAGGAAATATTCACCACTTTCCTACAAACTGATCGATTTTCCGCTGTCTCCAACTTCGCTACTTCGCGCCAGTGTTGGCTGACTGCACGTAAAATCCGAAAGGGGGCCTTTGCATGTACTTCGTACATTGCATCAAACTGCTTGTCGGACATTTTATGAATATAAGAGTCATAAGTGTAGCCTGCATTGTTTACGATGATGTGGATATCGCCGAACGCATCAAGTGCGGTTTTTACAAATGTTTCTGCAAATCCATCCTCGGTAACACTTCCGACTGCGGATACCGCCTTCCCGCCATTGGCTGTGATTTCCGCTACAACAGAGTCCGCTTCACTTGCGTCTAGATCATTGACTACAATCGCAGCACCTGCAGATGCAAGTTTCAAACATACTCCTCGACCTATTCCGCGCCCGCCTCCAGTTACCATCGCGGCGCGGTTTTCTAATTTTCTCATTTTGTTTATTCCTCTATTCAAGTAGCATTTTGATAGAGCGTAACTACGCATGCTCCGCCCAATCCGATATTATGCTGGAGAGCAGTTCGGGCACCCTCGACTTGTCGTTCCTTCGCTGTACCGCGCAACTGATGCGTGAGTTCA
Source organism: uncultured Parasphingorhabdus sp. (assembly GCA_951813595.1). Classification (GTDB taxonomy): domain Bacteria; phylum Pseudomonadota; class Alphaproteobacteria; order Sphingomonadales; family Sphingomonadaceae; genus Parasphingorhabdus. The sequence goes on from CATOTQ010000001.1 coordinate 1,824,417, forward strand.
TAGCACTGTGCCAGACCAGTAGCCCCCAGCGGATGGCCCTTTGAAAGCAGACCGCCAGATGGATTGGTCACAAACTTTCCGCCGTAGCTATTGTCTCCATCGGCAATAAATTTTTGCGCGTCGCCCTCACCGCACAATCCGAGCCCTTCATATGTTATCAATTCATTGTGAGCGAAACAGTCATGTAGTTCTACAACATCGACATTTTCCGGCCCGATTCCGGCCTGTTCATATACTTGACTGCTCGCTGATTTAGTCATGTCGTACCCTGCTACGGCCATCATGTCTTCGCCAGAAAAAGTGGATGGGGTATCAGTTGTCATGGCTTGGCCAATAATCTTGATGTCGGATTGCAGTCCGTTTTTGGTGGCAAATTTCTCCGAGACAATTATAGCAGCTGCTGCACCACAAGTTGGTGCACAAGCCATAAGTTTAGTCATAACGCCTGGCCAAAATTCGGTGGAAGCCAAGACCTCATCAGAAGTGACTTCAGCCCGGAAAAGCGCCAACGGGTTTTTTGCACCATGCCTGCTAGCTTTGGCACGTACCCTCGCAAAGTCCTCTAGAGTCGTACCATATTTTTCCATGTGACTTTGGCCCGCTCCGCCAAAACACCGCAAGGCAGAGGGCACGTCGGAATGTCCCATTATCTGGTTGCACAACGCGTCAAAATCATCAAACGAGCTTGGCCTGTCCTTGAAAATTGTTCCCAATGCTCCTGGATTCATCTGCTCGAAACCAAGCGCTAGAACGCAATCGGCTGCACCTGATTCCACTGCCTGTCGGGCAAGATATAAAGCAGTGGATCCCGTTGAGCAGTTGTTGTTGACATTGATAATCGGAACGCCAGTTTTCTTAACCCGATAAAGCGCTTTTTGACCGGAGGTGGAATCTCCATAGACATAGCCTGCATAAGCTTGCTGGACCATAGGCATGTCGACTCCAGCATCAGTCAAGGCTAGACCAACTGCTTCAGCGCCCATCACATCATAATCGGGTGATGCTCCCGGCTTGGTGAACGGTATCATTCCCACGCCGGCAACGACGGCTTTCGACCCTTGTTCGAGAGACATTTGATTCCTTTCCGACTGGGATAGTCAATGGTAGACAAATGAAATTAACAGTGTTAATCTAACACAAATTGGTGGCTGTCAAGGCCATATTGGGAGGGCCAAAATGGCAAATCGAATCTTTCCCTCTGAGTGTGATACTCAGAAAGTCCGATATGTTGGTGGTTACCCAGTTCCACCAATACCTCGCTCCCAACCGGTAAGAGCCGCCAAAGCCATATTTCAAATTTACAAGGACATTGAAGAAACCAGGTATGTTTATGACCTTTTTCAGGCGGTATCTGGCCGCGCATATCGCCAAGGATTTGAACAGTTGTCGCAAACGGAAAACGGTCGACGAATATTGGATGGTGAAGTCAAGATCGAAAAAATTTTAAGTCAAAGGGACTGGTTAAAAAACCTGCCAGAAGAGACTGTGGGTTATTGTTACTATAAAATGGTCACAACCAAAAATTTTGCCGTTGATGGTCTACTTCATGCGGCCAAAGACGCTGGAATAGACATCAATGAGCCAACTATGTTCGAAGCATTTCGTCGTTACTTCATACATTTTGAGGTGTCACATGACCTTTGGCACGTCCTCTCTGGTTATGACACCGACGCGCTTGGCGAAATCTGTTTGCTGGAATTTTATCGTGCTCAATGGCCCGATTTTGGATTGCGCCTTCTTTCCCTGCTCGGAATGATCGGCGCTTTTGCCGAACAACCCAAACATATAAAGATAGTCCGGCAGGCTTTGCGGGAAGGCTACACGAATGGGGGAAAAGCCGAATTTATATTGGGTGCTGATGTCGAAAATCTTTTGGAAACACCTCTGATCGAAGCAAGAGCCGAGTTGAGTATCGAAGAACCCAAGATCTATCGTTCTATTCCATATACGATCAGGAAAGAATTTCAGGGCGGCGGACAAACTGTTGAAGATCAGCCGATACCGGTTTTTGAAACTGGTTGGGCTTAAGTACGAATGAGGGGATTTAGACGATGAAAAGTTTCGAGAAATTTTGTACGCACAGCATGCTTATTTGTGCGGGTTTGATCGCGATCGGTCCTTTGATCATTGTTGGATGGCTACCGCCAGTTCCGGCCAATCTGAATGCCGAACAAGTCAAGGAAGTGTTTGAGACAGATCGTTGGGCAATCCGGATAGGTATGACCCTCACTGGCTTCAGCGGCATGTTTTACATTCTATTTGGCTCTGCAATTTCAACCCAAATTGAGCGAATGGGCCCCCAACATGGAGTTTTTGCGCGTCTCCAGTTCACAATGGCGGCCTTAACCGGGGTGCTGATTTCGTTTCTAGGTTTCCTTGGGTTGGCTTTAGCCTATCGCGACACCATAGATCCATCAACCTTGCAGTTTGGTCTCGACTTGTGGTGGCTTTTGTTCGTTGGGTGGTATCCGCCAGCACTGTGGCAGTATGTAGCAATTACCTTGGCAATTTTTAATGATCGTGAGCAACAGATATACCCAAATTGGGTCGGTTATCTGAATATCTGGGTAGCCATATCGCTGACACCTGGTCTCTATGTGGCCTTTTTCCATGAAGCTCCTTTTGCCTGGCATGGCATATTCGGCTTTTGGCTCGTGGCATTGGGCTTCTTTGCATGGGCTGCCATCATGTGGCATATGACGCTCCGCGCGATCAACAAGTGGGAATGATAAAGGATAAAGGAAAAGAAATGTCACTCGCGCCGGTTCACAATCCAGAAACGGATATGCTTCTACCCTTGCCCAAAACAGGGGAACGGTGGGACGAACACACAGTTCACACGCACTATTTTGGTTTTGAAGTCGCGGAGGCCGGAATTGGCGCTTTTTTGTATATCAGGCATATGCCCGCTTTTCCGCTATGTCAGGGCGGAGTCGTTATTTTCCAGGGCAATGACAATGCTAGCACCTACGATTGTGCCTATGTCGATTATGAATTGGCCATGCCGTGGGTATTTGTGGATGGAAACACGATACGCACCGAAAATGGCTACCAGATAGAGTTTTTGGAACTTGGGAAAAAAGCACGCCTTACCTATGAGAGCCATGACAGAAAGTGCAAATTTGACGTCACCCAAACGGCCATTAGCCCGCTTCTTTCTCGCGGCCATATCATCCCAGGCGAAGATTTGAATGCAGACGCAACACTCGCACCTGGAGGCACCGAACAACTAATGCACTGTACCGGGTTTTTGGAACTTCATGGCGAACGTTTTGAAGTCGATTGCTATCCAGCAAGAGACCGGTCACTCAATCAAATTCGAACCGAGGCGCGAAGCAAAGCACAAATCGGACCACCCGTTGGCTGGACACCGATGGCATTTGGCGAAGACCTAATTTTTTGTCAGGTCGGTTGTGAGGACGCTGCAAAAGAGCCCATTTGGAAAGATTTATACAAACTACCCGCGAGCGCTCCGATGCACTATTTCTCCTATTGTTTCGATGCGGGAAAACAAATCGCGGTCGAACGAGTTAGCCGCAAAGTGCATGAATATCACCCACAATTACATGCAGGTATGAAGCAATCTGTCACAGCGTATTTGTCAGACGGACGAGAGCTGAATTTTGAAGGCGAAGCATTGGCGATGTCGGATATTCTATCCTGGCCCAATGCCGCTCTACGCGTTGGCGTATATCGCTGGACCGATGAGACTGGCCGTATCGCGACCAATTCCTATCAGGAAATGTGGTTCGATCAGGGATTTCAACATTTCATGAATAAACTCCGACGGGAATAACCGGTCGGCAGACGAGTCTCGATGCGATAGTCGCCAATCTCAACTAGTACGGATAAAGAACGATGGCATTTGCAAACAAGATTACACAGGGCGAAGCTCAATCTCGTCTCGAGACGTGGCTTGGCACCAAGTTGCCCCACGCCAACAACATCACGGTTAGCGAAATAGAAATTCCGAAAGGAGGAGGACTCTCGGCGGAAAGCGTTATGTTTTCTGCACGCTGGAACAAGGATGGAGAGACGACAAACCAAAAATTTGCGGCTCGTATCGAACCGGAAGGCGAAGGTTTGTTCATGGACTATGGTCTCGAAATGGAATTCCAGGTCTTGAAAGCTCTGCACCTCACTCCCGTTCCCACACCGCGTCCGTTTTTCCTCGAAACCGATCCCCGTCATCTTGGGTCACCCTTTTTTGTCATGGAACGAGTCAAAGGCCGTGTTGCGCCAGATGATCCTCCTTTCACGGTCGAGGGCTGGGTGCTGGACTTGACTGAAGAAAAGCGATCACAAATGGCGGACAACGCCATAGCAGCCCTCGCTCTGCTTCATGATCAAGATATTGAAGCTTTGGGCTTAAACGATGTTGGCCATGGCGATACATCCAAAGTAGCTGTCGATCGATTGCTCGATTATTGGCGGAAATTCTATTCTTGGGCGCTCCCAGAACCACAGCCTATTATTGAACATGCGCTGGATTGGCTGGATGCCAACCTGCCAGACAATTTGGGACCAAGTGTCTTGTCCTGGGGAGATGCTCGGATAGGCAACATGTTGATAGATTCAGATATGTCGGTATCAGCGATCATCGATTGGGAAATGGTGGCCACAGGCCCTAGAGAAATTGATCTGGGGTGGTGGATATTCTTGCTCAAGCATCATTCACAGGGCGTTGGCGCTCCACTTCCCAGTGGTTTTCGTAGCCCGGAGGCAGAAATTGTTCACTATGAAGAGTTGACCGGGCACAAAGCTAGAAATTTGGAATATTTTGAAACGCTTGCCGGTGTGAGAATGTGCATCTTGGTTGCTCGAGCGGCCAGCCTTCTGAAGATCGCTAGACACATCCCCGAAGACTCGCAGATGGCCCTGATCAATCCGGCCTCTACATTGCTTGCAGAACTGCTTGATCTGCCCGCACCTAGCGGCGATTCCGATTACTATATCGGGAAGCGATGATCCTGTTTATATTAGGGAATTATATACCTTAGTGCCGAAAGGAAGAGATTAGGCATCCCTCTCTTTCCGGTGTTTCTCAACGTCTTTCTCTTTAATCGTCACAGATTCTACCAACGCGCTTGCCAATTCGTCAGGGCTGCAATCCATCGCAAAGACTTCTTCCTTCTCTTTCATGGTGGGTTCGTAGGATGCTGGTAATAGCTCAACGATGCGTTTGTTTGTCATTGTTTCTCTCCCGTTCTGTTAGATCACGCGGATCGATGATCCTGCGCTGCGCCCGGTCCTCGCTCTTGCGGAGAATACCGGAGAACAAACGGGACCGAAGCACGTCATCAGTCATTACGTCGAACCCACCTGTAAACGCACTTGCGTAGTTCGCGGCGACCGAAACGAGCCATCTGTTGGCTGGAGTTCCCCTTCCCCTTGGCAAGCTTCCATATATTATCGCAACGAAATCCAGCCGCTTCCGCAAAATCCGCCAGTATAAAATCTACCGGCACCTCCTCCCCGTGGTATTGAACGTTGTCATTCACCATAATCACAACCCCGCCAGGGCGCACAATGCGACCGAGTTCTGCTATGACAATCGCCATCTCGAAAAAGTATTGCTCGATGAGTCGCAAGGCGTTCTTGTTGCTCAATTCGCCTTCTTTGTCCTTGAGGATGCCCAACACTTCATGGATTGCACCCTGCCCATCATACATCTGAGCGGCCCGGTCAAACTCTTTCCGGCTCGCCCCATACGACTTTTTTAGCGTATCTCTCTTTGTCTTGTTTTCGACAGTAGCCGACAACATGCCTTGGCGAAGTTTTGAAAATGCCTCTTGATCAAACCCCATCCACGCCAACTCAAGCGCATATGTTCGTGTGTAGTCATATCGATTGGCATAGGGTGGCGACGTAATCACCATGTCGTATTCGTTGTCCGGCATGTCTTTGAGCAATTCGAGACACGATCCAGTGACGAGTGCTGGGTAGCCACCCCCGCTAAATTGATTTTTGAGTGTATCAATGTCCGCATCGATCTCTGCAAGTCGCCTTTCCACAGCATCCCTAAACGACGATATACCGCCCAGATCAACCGATGACCTTAAGGGGCGGTCTGCCCTGTCATCCCACCGGAGATATTGGCCATCTTTGCGCGTGTAGCTTGCCTCTTCCAAGACTGACATGCAGGCCAAGTTTAGCAAGGAACGTAAACCACTGTCTTTGATAGTTGAAAGAAACCCCCTAGCCTTGGCGATTTCCCCCTCTGTTTTTTTGGAAAAGCGCCCTTTGTTATCCGTACATGCGGAAACCTGGAGTCGGGTTTGTTTCTTCCGGCTTTGATGCCCCGCGCTGCACTGTGGAACGGCTGATGCGCGATATGGGTTTGCAAGGCGTCATTCGCGGCAAACCGGTGCGCACGACAGTCAGCGATAAGACAGCGCCTTGTCCGCTCGGCCTTGTCCGCTCGGCCTTGTCCGCTCGATCACGTAAACCGCCAGTTCCATGCGCCGGCACCCAATATGCTGTGGGTGTCTGACTTCACCTGCGTCGCCACATGGAAGGGCTTTATCTATGTGGCTTTCGTCATTGATGTTTATGCCCGCGCTATCGCTGGCTGGCGGGTTGGCAGAACAGCCCATGCAGGCTTCGTTCCGGATGCCCTGGAACAGGCATTGCATGATCGCAAGCCAGCGCATCGTAGCGGCCTTGTCCGCCACAGTGACCGTGGCAGCCAATATGTATCAATCAAATATACAGAACGCTTGGCGGAGGCAGGGATAGAACCATCGGCCGGTAGCGTTGGTGACAGCTATGACAACGCTTTGGCCGAGACAATCAATGGCCTTTACAAAGCCGGGGTCATCCACAGGCGCGGTCCCTGGCGCTCGTTTGAAGCCGTTGAATATGCTACGCTGGAATGGGTCGGCTGGTTCAACAATAAAAGGCTGCTTGAACCAGCCGGAAACATCCCGCCAGCACAAGCTGAGAAAAACTATCATGCTACGCTGGACGAAACACCCATGGCAGCGTAACTTAAACCAAATAGCCTCCGGCAATCCCGGGGCGGTTCAGATCGGCGCTGGCGGGGGCTGGTTCAATCTGGGCACCGTGCTCGATGTCGAGCTACACCCTGACTATGAGGAAAATGGATGAATCTACCTGTCCCATACAGATCAATGCAGCTGGTTTTGTGGTTGGATAGTGCCAGGAACCATGGTTCGTGTTGTTCGTGGACGGATCAAGGACGGCAAGTGGGTGGATCAGGAAGTAATTTGGTCAGTTCACAAGGATCTTTACACGCCGGTGCCTGACGCTGTAGCAGTTGGTCGTTTGGCGTTTGATGGAACCGGCCACCTGTTCATTTCGATCGGCGGAAAGAATGTCTATGGCATATTGCACGATCTCAACACGCCCTTCGGCAAGATTCACCGTGTTCGTGACGATGGAAGTGTTCCGGAAGACAATCCCTTTTACATTGCACCAGACGATCGATCTGAAGCATCCACAAGACACACCGTCTGGAGCTATGGCCATCGCACGGGGCAGGGACTCGATGGACATCCCGATAATGGTGAAATCTGGAACACTGAAATGGGACCGCGCGGAGGAGACGAGATCAATCATATAATGCGCGGCAAAAATTACGGATGGCCGCTTTACACCAATGGCCTTGATTATAGCGGTGACGAGGTTGCGATCGGCAAAGATCTGGGCCTGGATTTCCCAATTGAAGGCACGATTGTACCGTGTGTGGACGGCACTCCTTTGGCAAGGGTTTTTTTGGTGTTGAGCTTTCTACTGGTTGGGCGGCCATGTGTCCGGCCTTTCGTTGCGGCCTTGTCATGCGCCGCTGGCCATGATGCCTTTCGCGCGAACCGGGTCCCGACCTATTGCACGCGCTCGAAGCGCCACGGCCCAAAATGGGTTTTCCCGATCCGGCAGTTTCAACCTGCTTGGTGCATCAACTCCTCTTTACCCTTTCCAACTTTGCAGGCGCAGAAGAACTGCGCCTCACTCTACGCGGCGATCAGCTGCGGTTCGCGGTACCGCTCGCCGCTAGTCATCAGTGCCCAGACTATACGTGCGTTCTTGTTCGCAAGTGCCACAGCCGCGACTTTGGCAGGCCTGCGGGCGAGTAGCTCGACCAGCCACGGGCGCGTGGTGCCATGCCTTTGTGCATAACGGATCACTGCCATCGCACCCACGACCAGCATCTGTCTCAAGTAACGATTGCCAGCTCGCGTTATACCGCCGAGCCGCTCTTTGCCGCCTGACGAGTTCTGCTTCGGCACAAGCCCGATCCAGGCAGCGAGATCTCTGCCAGTCTTAAACACAGTTGGGTCAGCAACACTTGCTATGAACGCGCTGGCAAGTAGAGGACCTACACCCGGTATCTCCATCAACCTGCGGCCAAGCTCCGTTCGCCTTGCACTTACCAGCACACGCCGATCATTCTCGAGTACCTGCTGCTTTACAACCACCAGTTGTGCCATCAGCATCTTGAGGCACAACCGAGCATCTTCAGGAATGCGATCATCATCCTCATCTTCGACGATCTTAAGCAAGCGCTCTACACCGAGCCTGCCGACCGGTGCCACAACTCCAAACTCTGACATATGCGCTCTGATCGCATTCGAGATCTGTGTACGTTGGCGGTTCAGCATGAGCCTCACTCGGTGAAGCATCATCAAGCTCTGTTGTTCTGGCGACTTTACCGCAACGAAGCGCCCGCACAGCATCATTGACGAACCGGCGCGGAACAATCCCGCCTGCATCGACAATTTGCGTGAACAGAGCTCTGACAACCGCCGGTGTCTCTGCATCATTGGCCAGCGCTTCAATCTTGACTAGGCTCAGGATGCATTAAATTGCTTGCATATCGTTAAAGTTGTTGATTCAACATGCTTCACACAAAGGAGATGTTTGCATGAATGATTTACCGATGTTGAGCGAGGCACAGATACGCCGTATCAAGCCATATTTCCCGCTGTCTCACGGTGTCCCCGGAGTTGATGACCGACGGGTGCTCTCCGGGATAATCTATGTCATCAAGAACGGCCTTCGCTGGTGTGATGCTCCAGCGGGTTATGGTCCTCACAAGACGCTCTATAGCCGGTTTGTCCGGTGGAGTAAGCTGGGGGTCTTCAGTCAGATATTTGCAGCGCTGGTAAAACAGGCTGGTGAATCCGATGTGCTGATGATCGACGCGACGCACCTCAAGGCGCACAGGACAGCTTCCAGCCTGTTCAAAAAGGGGCTCTACCCGGATGTATCGGGCGCACCAAAGGCGGCCTGAACTCCAGACTACACGCCGTTTGTGATGGCGAAGGCAGGCCTGTTGCGCTGTGTCTGACCGAAGGCCAGATGAGCGACCACAAGGGCGCAAAGCTGCTCTGTCCGGCGCTGCCTGAACGCGCCTGCGTGATGACCGGTGACAAAGGCTATGACAGCGATGAATACCGCGCCGCCCTCAAGGCCAAGGGCATCACACCGTGCATCCCGCCGCGAAAGGGGCGCACAATGCCCGCGCACTTCGACAAACAGCTCTACCGGCAACGCCACAAGGTCGAGAACATGTTTGGAAAACTCAAAGACTGGCGGCGTATACACACGCGCTATGATCGAAGGGCAGATACCTTCATGGCCGCCATAACCATCGCTGCTATCTGCGCCTTCTGGATCAATTAATGAATCCTGGGCCTAGACCCTCAAGATGCTTGACCTTCATCGCGTTGAGCCACGTGCCCAGTCGATCCCCGACTTTTTGTGCTGCTTCTGCTGGCAATTCTTTTACTGACTGATCCAGCCGGATTTCGGGCGACAGCAAGTCTCGACCCTTTGTCAGAATACCCAACCTTGTTTCGTCCCACATAATTGTAGGCTGTCCGCTATCATCGGCCACCAACGATAAAACGCTGTCTGGAGCTTTTGCCAAGGCATCGGCATTTTCGAGCATATACTGCCCCAAATATCTTTCCGCTGCGGAGAGCAGCATTTTACGATCTTCCCTCCGGCTATCGAAGGGTACGGAAAATTGGAAGCCTTTCACAGTCCCAATTTTTATATTTTCGACCATAACGTCGCCGTCAGATTCAATAGTTACATCTTGTGGTAACCCATCCCTTAATAGGCCGCGCATCAATACACGGGTCCGTTTATCGACGAAGCGCTGCATTAACTGACTGTGCATGGCGTCACTGAGCTTACGTTCCAACGCTCGCGTTCGCTCTATCATTGCATCAGCTTGCTCCACCCAATGCGGCTTTTGCGCGATGTAACTCCAGGTACGAGCTGCGGCTATCCGCCCTCCCAACGTCGCGATATCGCCCTGTACACTTTCCAGACGCTGGATTTCTTGTGCCATGCGCGCATGAGGAATCCTACCTGACCCTTTTGACATATATGGCCAAAGTGAAGCGACAAAGCGCGCCTGATGATCCGGCCCTACCTTTCGGAAATCTGGAATACAGGCTGCTTGCCACAACAAATTGACCATCTCATCACCCTGGGCCGAGGTACATACTTCCGGATCTTGCGACAGCCTTTTGAGAACGGCCAAATCTGTCGCTTCCGGCGCGGCATACAACAATCTTTCGCCCGGCGGCTGCTCCAATCCCTTGATCAATGTCTGAACACTAGACAAAGGTGGCTGCTCATTGCGCCAATAGAGCCAGTCAAGCCGAGGAAACTCATGCGCTTCCAGATGTTCAATTTCTTCCGGTCGCAATTCGTCCGAAGAAGCAAGGCCGGAGAGCACCCCAAAACTTCCGTCTTTTTGGTGCCGGCCAGCCCGTCCGGCAATCTGCCCAATCTCCGCCAGTTTGAGTCTACGCCGCCGCCGGCCGTCAAATTTTTTTAACGCAGCAAAAGCTACATGTGTCACATCAAGATTGAGCCCCATTCCAATCGCATCGGTCGCAACCAGATAGTCCACTTCACCATCCTCATACATCTGCACCTGTGCATTGCGAGTATGAGGAGAAAGCGAACCCATTACGATAGCAGCCCCGCCGTGCTGACGCCACAGCATTTCGGCAATTGCGTAGACATCTTCCACCGAGAAGGCGACAATCGCTGATCGCCGGGGCAAGCGCGATAATTTGCGCGAGCCAGCATAGCTGAGCGTTGAGAAACGTGGGCGCGTCTGAATTTCTGCCTCGGGAAGCAGTTTTTGGATCAGCGGGCGCAGGCTTTCCGATCCCAATATCATCGTTTCGTCGCGCCCTCGTGCACGCAACATACGGTCAGTAAAAATATGCCGCGCTCGGGATCAATTCCCAATTGCGCTTCATCGATCGCAACAAAGGAAAAATCCCGGTCCATCGGCATAGCTTCGGCAGTACAAAGAAACCACTGCGCATCCGGCGGCACGATTTTTTCTTCACCAGTGACGAGCGCCACTCGATTCTCACCCTTTAGCGACACAACGCAGTCATATACCTCCCGCGCAAGCAGCCGCAGCGGAAAGCCGATCATTCCGCTCGAATGGGCGCACATGCGCTCAATCGCAAGATGGGTTTTACCCGTGTTGGTGGGGCCAAGGACAGCGATCAGGGAAGACTGGGACAGACGCGACATTGACCGTACCACAGCGCATCCGCGCCAACCGGGCAAGCGTAAATGTTAAAAACTACAAATGTAGACCAAATATCGGTGATTTTACACGTCTCGCCGCATGGACGGAAATGCTCGCGCCTGTTAATTTGACATTAACGCTATTCCTTCACAGAGAAAGGCGGTTAATAGGGTGGAAAGCCGCAACTAGCTTTTGCACCAGCAAGGGGTCCGTTTGTTCAAAAGTACCGACAATCTGGATGACTACGGGGATGGCACAGCCGCAATAGCCGCGACTATTCCCAGTTTCGGACCCTTGCCCGAGCCCACTAGCCTGTCAGACAAAATCGACAATTGGCGCGACCAATTGTCGGACGTTGACTGGGTTCCTGACCTTGGACGCGATATTGGCAGCTTAACTTGGTTCCGCGGCCTGGCGACACTAACATTACTCTGCGGAGTGGCGATATCCTGCCTGCCTGATTTCGGACCAATTTCCGGGCATCAACCTGCCCCCTTGACGGGCACTTTTGCCGATCAGGCGCGCTCACAAACTATTTCACCACTTGCCTATGGCTCTGACACGGGCCTCAGGATGGCGGCAACCGATGCCGTTCGTCCGCTGGCACAAAGTCCCGAACGCCCATCGGTCGCGCTAAAGGCCACACTGGGGCGTGGCGACAGCCTGCGCCGGGTTTTGCAAAGGGCTGGCGTCGCGAGCAGCGAAGCGCGTCAGGTGACCAATATGGTGGCCAATGCCGTTCCGCTGGGTGATATCAAGTCGGGCACGAACATTGATATTATTTTGGGTCGGCGCCCGGCGAAAAATCAGGCACGACCGCTTGATCAACTAGCTTTCCGCGCGCGCTTTGACCTTAACCTCGAAATAATGCGCGATGATGGCAAGCTAAAACTCAATCGCAAACCGATCATTGTTGATGACACACCGCTGCGCATCAAAGGCGTTGTCGGCTCCAGCCTATACCGTTCCGCCCGCGCCGCCGGAGCACCAATGGAAGCGGTACAAAAATATCTGCAGGTGATCGGGAAGAAGATGTCGGTCTCCAGAGATATCCGCAGCACCGATGAATTTGACATCATCCTGTCCTATCGCCGCGCCGAAACCGGAGAAGTTGAAGTTGGTGATCTGATGTACGCAGGCCTAGAGCGCGGCGGCAAACCAAAAGCACAAATGCTAAAATGGCAAAGCGGTGGGCGGACCAATTGGTTCGAAGCTTCCGGCGTTGGTCAATCGCGCGGCGAACTGGTGCGGCCAACTGGCGGCCGGATTACATCGGGTTACGGTATGAGACGTCATCCAATCCTGCGCTATAAACGCATGCATAGCGGTCTCGATTTTGGCGGTGGCTATGGCGCACCGATCTACGCGGTTACTAGCGGCACCGTTACGTACGCAGGTCGCAAAGGCGGCTTCGGCAAATTTGTGAAAATCAAACATGGCGGGGGTCTTGCCTCTGGCTATGCCCATATGAGCCGTATTGCCGTCAGCAATGGCCGCAGAGTCCGCAAAGGACAGATTATAGGCTATATTGGTTCAACCGGCCTCTCCACCGGACCGCATCTCCACTATGAGCTGTATCGCAATGGTCGTAATATCAATCCGCGCTCAGTAAAATTTGTCCAGCGATCTAAACTAAACGGACGCGAATTGCGGAAGTTTAAAGGCGAGTTACAGCGGCTGAAACGGGTAGAACAGGGTGCAGCGCTAGGCACCCTAAAAAGCGCTTCCAAAAAGCCCGCAGCCGAACGCGAAATTAACCGGCTGAATAAAGCCATCAACAGTTAGATCATTCGGTCGCTTTGGACTATTTGTTGAGATCGTCACGACGCTAGTTTAAGCAACGGTCATGACTGATATCTCTCCGGCCTATCCCCGCACCCGCCTGCGTCGTTCCAGAACAACTGCGTGGAGCCGCAACATGGTGCGGGAGAATGCGCTGAGCGCGGCGGATTTTATCTGGCCGCTTTTCATCATTGATGGTGAAGGAGCAGAAGAACCAATTGAAAGCTTGCCCGGCGTATCACGCTGGTCTGTTGATCGTATTGTCGAGCGGGCAAAGGAAGCACGGGATCTTGGCATTCCATGCGTCGCATTGTTCCCTAACACTCAACCCAACCGACGCAGCGATGATGGCGCTGAAGCGCTCAACCCGGATAATCTGATGTGCCGCGCGGTCAAGGCGATCAGGGATTCGTTAGGCGATGAAATCGGCGTGCTAACCGATGTCGCGCTTGATCCCTATACTTCACATGGTCAGGATGGATTGCTTGATGATAACGGCTATGTTGAAAATGACCGCACACTCGAAGTGCTCACAAAGCAATCGCTCAATCAGGCCAATGCTGGAGCGGACATAATCGCACCATCGGACATGATGGATGGCCGCGTCGGAGCAATCCGCGATGTGCTCGAACTGGCGCATCATCACAATGTCCAGATCATGGCCTATTCCGCAAAATATGCGAGCGCCTTTTACGGGCCGTTCCGTGATGCGGTCGGTTCGGGCGAATTGCTCAAAGGCGACAAGAAAACCTATCAGATGGATCCGGCCAATAGTGATGAGGCGATGCGTGAAATTGCATTGGACATCGCCGAAGGTGCAGACAGCGTGATGGTGAAACCCGGCCTGGCTTATCTCGACATCATTTGCCGGGCAAGAACAGAATTCAACGTGCCCGTCTTCGCTTATCAGGTGTCCGGCGAATATGCGCTGGTGAAAGCGGGCGCTGCGGCCGGCGTTGGCGATCATGATGCGCTGATGATGGAGAAACTGGTCGCGTTTAAGCGTGCTGGATGTACTGGAATCCTGACCTATTTTGCAGCAGATGCAGCGCGGCTTCTGCAAGGTTAATGGCGTTCCGACTAGAAACAGAGCGGCTCGTTCTGCGCGAATGGCGGGATGATGATCTTGATGATTTTCTCGCCATCCGACGTGATCCGAAAGTCATGGCTACTTTAGGGCCGCTGCAATCTAGAGCAGAGGTCGCTGCAACGATAGAGCGGATGCAAAAACACCAGTCTGAACACGGTCATTGTTTTTGGGTCGTTGAACATAAACAGGACCAATGCCTCATCGGATGGTGTGGCCTTATTCGCGGGAAAGAACCGACAACGGGCAAACTGGAAATTGGTTGGGCACTCGCCTCTGACTACTGGGGAAAGGGCTATGCAACCGAAGCGGCAAAATGTTCCATGTACTGGTCTTTCAAAACTTTTCCTGACGAAGCCATTTGGTCAATAACCAGCGTCGATAATGTTGGAAGCCGGGGAGTTATGGAAAAACTGGGCATGACTTATCAGCCCGGTCTGGACTTTGATCATCCGGAGGTTGACCCAGAAAGCGAATTATTGCGACATGTGACATATAAAATAGAAAGAAATCGATGACCAATCCTCTTATCCTGCCCTTTAACGGTAAAACCCCGCAAATTGACGACAGCGCTTTCATCGCGCCCGGCTGCAAGATCATAGGCGATGTCACCATCGGACCGGAAGTATCCATCTGGTATAATTGCGTGATCCGCGCCGATGCCAACAGCATCACCATAGGCGCGCGCAGTAATATTCAGGATGGCAGCGTCGTCCATTGCGACAGCCCGATGCCCGGCGCGCCAGATGGATACCCAACGACAATAGGAGAAGATGTTCTGATCGGTCATATGGCGATGGTGCACGGCTGTACGATCAAGGATCGGGGCTTTGTTGGCCTTTCTGCCACGGTAATGAATGGTTGCACTATTGAGAGTGATGCCATGCTTGGTGCCGGTGCCTTGCTGCCCGAGAATAAACATATGCTCGAAAAGGAGCTTTGGGTTGGTAGCCCTGCCAAACGCTTGCGCGAATTACCCGACCCTGCACTGGCCGGGATGCAGATGGGTGTTACACATTATGTTGAGAACGGAAAAGCACACAAAGCGGCAATTGAAGGTGCTAAGAATTAACGCAACTTGGCTTTCATTGCATCAATTTCGCTCTGCTGGGTACTGACCTGCGCTTGAATTTGTTCGCGTTTTTCACCGATAACAGCCGCACCGCCAGACGCCTCATCTTCAAACTCAGCATTAAGGCGTTCCAGATAGAGTGAATCGACGTCGGCAAGAGCGGTTACAGAAGGACTGCGCATCATTTCAAGCGCTGCCAGATTCATTTGCGCAACCACCCAGGCTTCGCTGGAAATTGATGATCCACGTGCCGCATTTACCCGGCTTCTTACGCCGCCCAAATTCTTCAGAAATTTCTCATGCGCCTGGCTGCTTTTGGACAGCGCTTGGTTTACCGCTTCTCGCAATGGCGCAGGCAATGTGGAAACTGGAGGCAAGGGATCTGGAACAGGAGCCGCTATCGCCGCACCAACTTCATAAGGCCGCTTGGCAAGCGACGGAAAATCGCCTTGCTGCATCGCGCATCCGCTTACCGGCACCATCGTCAACGCCAAAAGGGGGAGCTTTATTTGCATAGGATTCTTTTAGAAGCGCCAATCCGGCCCTGCAACGCAAATTGCGAAAACGCAGATTTGCGCGCGAAAATCCGCCAAAAAAACCCCCAGGGCAATCGACCCGGAGGCTGCTGCGGTCACTGCGAATGCGCCGTCGGTGGCGCTCGGATCGAGAG
This sequence comes from uncultured Parasphingorhabdus sp., assembly GCA_951813595.1. Taxonomy (GTDB): domain Bacteria; phylum Pseudomonadota; class Alphaproteobacteria; order Sphingomonadales; family Sphingomonadaceae; genus Parasphingorhabdus. The sequence goes on from CATOTQ010000001.1 coordinate 1,840,561, forward strand.
TCAAGATCGAAAACCTGAGCGCCGGCGGCAAGAAGCAGGCCTTCACACTGGTTGAAGGTCAGAATGACCCCGACAATGGCAAAGTTGGGATTCACACTCCGATTGGCAAAGCGCTCATCGACGCGCAGGTCGGAGAGGAGGTTGAATACCAAGTCAAATCGGATATCAGGGAAGTGCGGGATATAATTCCCTAAATTATACCATAGACTGGATCATCCCATATGAGTGAAAATAAAAACCTTTGCACCGCCCTGCTGCATGCCGACAGCGAGGGTGAGATCATCAAGCTTCTCGAAAAGCACGGCCATTGGGACAAGCCAGACCGCTGGCGTCACTATGGGGATGTTGAGAATAATTGGGGCCAAAGCGGCAACCAGCAAAGCCTGGCCGAAGCGGCGCTGGCTGAGAAAATCGTCAACTCGGTCGATGCGCGGCTGATCAATAAATGCCGGATGCGTGGTATTAATCCGGCAAGCGAGGATGCGCCACAGACAATCCGCGCCGCTGTAGCCCGCTTCTTTGAAAACAGCACGGGAGAGAAGATCGCAACCGGTGGTTACATTGAAGACTGGGACGCGCAGAAAACCCGTGGGATTGCCGATGGGATAACACTTACGGCAACCGGCACACGCCCCCAAGGACTCAACATCACCATCTCGGATTGTGGCGAGGGTCAAAGCCCCGACAAGCTTCCCGATACGATCCTTTCGCTGTCCAGGAGCAACAAGCAGTACATTCCGTTTGTGCAGGGGCAGTTCAACCAGGGCGGCACCGGAGCACTGCGCTTTTGCGGGAAGCACAACCTTCAGCTCGTGATCTCCAGGAGCAATCCGGCTTTCTTGGATGAAAATGCAGGCCCCCGCGATGATGAATGGTGCTTTACCATTGTGCGCCGTGAATTTCCGAGCGGTGAGCCGGGAACGCCAAAGAACTCTGTCTATACTTACTTGGCTCCAGTGGGTGCGGGCGAAGACCGCCGTGGCAGCGTCTTGTCTTTCGCCGCCGGGAGCTTTGGCATCTACCCCGACGATGAAAGCCCATATGGCAGAAAGGCGCCTTATGGCACGGCCATAAAAATGTTCGACTACAGCTTCCTCGGGAACCGCTCGAACATCTTGCGTGGCAAGAGCCTGTTGAGTCGTCTTGATCTTCTTCTTCCTGAGATCGCACTGCCCGTGCGCTTCCACGAATACCGCACCGACAAGGCTGGCAAGTATCTGGATGTTGGCAGCCGCCGCACAACGTGCGCGGGCCTTCTGCGCCGGATCAAGGACAGCGACAACGTGGAAGGCGGCTTTCCGGTGCACATTCCTTTCCAGCCAGGCGGTGAAAAATTGATCGCCAAGGTCTTTGCCTTCGTTCAGGCAGGCTCAACCAAAGAGACCGGTGATGATAACGAGGATGCGCCGACAAACGCCAAGAAGCTTGGCGGGGTGCGCGGCTATCGCAAGCGCGAAGGCATCGTTTTTTTGCGCAATGGCCAGACCCAGGGGAGCTTGTCCAAGGACTTCTTCCGGCGCGAAGCGGTGAAGATGAAGCCGCTGGCCGATGATCTTCTGGTCTTTGTCGAGTGCGATGAACTTTCGAGCGTTACGCGCGAGGATTTATTCATGCCAAGCCGTGACCGGCTGGCTGACAATGAGTTCAGGCGCGAGCTTGTAGGTTCACTCGAAAAAGCCATTCGCAACTGTCACAAGCTTAAGGATTTGCGCAACAGGCGCCAGCATGAGCGCGTGCAAGAGCGGCTTCAGGACGATCAACCGCTTACCGATGTGCTGCAATCACTGATCAAAAGCTCACCCAACCTGACAACACTCTTGAAGCAGGGCCAGAGGATTTCAGCCCCGTTCAAGACGGTAAGCACGGGCAGCGATCCGAATGAGGACTTCAAGGGCGAATTCTATCCCACCTTCTTCAAGAACAAGGGCGAGGACTATGGACAAACCTTAAACAGGATCTGCCCGATCAATAATCAAATGCGCCTGACCTTCGAGACTGATGCGGACAATGACTACTTCACCCGCGCAGCCGAGCGCGGCGCGTTTGATCTGACGTGGAAGGGCAGCGATGGGGCCGAGTCCAAGGCCAGCCCTGTTGGTCCAAATTTGAAAAACGGCATTGCGATCGTGATGGTAGATTTGCCAAACGGGGCCACCGCAGGCGATGAGATCGAATTCATGGCACGCACGCATGATGCGCGCCACCACTTTGAGAACCACATCAAGGTGACGGTCCAGCCAAAGGCCGGAAAGCATCCGGGCGGCGACGGCAAGCGCAAACCGCCGAAGGACAAGGATGGTGCGGAACGGGAACGGCCAAGCAAGCTGGAATCACCCAACATAAAACTCGTCTATCGTGAGGGTTGGGAGAATGAAGGCTTTGATGGGTTCACGGCGATGAAAATTAAATCGCTTGGTTACTCCGATGATGAGACATCCGAATTTTACGAGTTCAAGGTCAACATGGACAACACGCCGTTGGAGAGCGAAGCCAAGTCCAAGCGGCTCTCCGAAGAGGCCACAGAGCTTCTGCGTCGGCAGTTCATGTACGCCAATGTCTTGATCGGCTTGTCGATGATCATGGAAGACAAGGGATCAAAAAAGACAGAAAACGGCGATGGGGATACCCCATCCGAGACGATTGAAGAGCGGGTTGAGCGCACATGCAGAGCCCTTGCCCCGTTCGTTCCAGCACTGATCTCGCTGGGCTCAAGCGATCTGGAAAGCGATGATGTGGTCGAAGGTCTCGAAGAAAGCGCTTAAAGTGCCCGGACGCGGGATTTGCGGTGGACCAACACCACCTCACGTGCGCCGGGGGCGTGAGCCTGTCGATGAGCATGCCACCGACGGCCGGGAACATCCCGCCAGAGCCGGCCATCCGCCGGGATATGCTCTTCCAGTCCGCACTCTTCCATGACTTCCAGGTATTTCGGAAGCTGCCAGTCCGGTTTGGAAAATCCCATCATTTGCACGATGGTTGTTTCATCCCCGGCCATCGCGGCCACCGAAGTGAAGGTAGATTTCAGAGTGTCGAAGTAAGGCTTCAGGCCAGGGTTCCCGAGACCTCCGAACGTATAGTAGCTTGATCCGGCACTATCGCGCTTTCCTGCAATCCAGAACGGCGCGGGGGTTTCCTTGCGCCCGTCAACCTGCCAGCGGTGATAAAGAACGTGAATGCCGGGATAGGGCGGCGATGTAACAATCAGCTTTGGCGGACAGATATCGGTGACGGCCTTTTCACTCTCGGCGCCCGCCGTTGTTCTATGCAAGCTGATCGCTTCGGGCCGGACAGCCGGATCAAATCCGCTGATCTTCTCCCGAAACCCAAGCGCCGCCCCCAACATGATCCCGGCCTGCCTGTGCATCCGGGCCTTGAATTCCTTGACCGCAGGCCGGGTCTTACGTGAATCCAGCGCCCATTGAGCCGTTTTCAGGACGACGCATCGCGCCAGCACATGAGCTTGCCGGCGGTGCAGGCGCTCTACAGAGCTGATCGCTTGCTCGATGGCCTTGCGCAGCCGCCAGAACCCGGGGCCATCCAGATTTCGGTAGTAGCCCGCATTGGCACAGGCTTCGTGGCGCTCGCTTGGAGTCTGCATGTTGATGGTCTCATCAATGCGCTCCATCCAGCAAGTAAACGCACCGACATCCTGATCGGCCAGGATTTGTGTCTTTGCCTTACACAGGAACGATGCCAGCGAACTGATATCGATGCCGAGCGCGTTGCGCCCCATGACCATGGATTCGACCAGCGTGGTGCCCCCACCTGCGAATGGGTCCACCACCCAATCGCCCGGGCGCGTGAAAGTCTCTATCGCGCCTCTGACAAAACCCGGCGAGAACCGCGCCGGGTAGCGGTAGAATTCATGGGTCATTCCTTTGACACGGCTTTGATCACGCGCAGCATCGGCAAGCTGCGAAAATCCGGGTTTACGGCCCAAACCGGTGCCAGGATCGTTCATATTGAATGCCCGTATGATGCCTGCCAATGTGCAGGTATATGAATCAAAATACAGGATCGTCGCAAGGGTCTTGTGTAAGGTCTTGAAACTGCCTGGCTATTCCTGATCGGACGCCAAGGTGTCGTTCGAAACGGACCCCGATACTGATTCGAAGTTCCCTTCCGGCCATCGCTGGCCTGTGAGCGGGTATGTTGCTTCTTCATGATCGTTCGGCGATCCCCTGTACAAACTCGACCAACGGATCGAACTCAAGGCCATCCGCCGCCTGCAGTGCGCGCGGTGAGTGTCCCGCCGCCTCCCGTGCCCTCATTGCATTCCGATTTGCCAATCATAGTTCCTGCTCCCGCTAGAATGTTCTTCCGCGCACGGACAGGACCGGGCCGTTCCTTGCTCGAGCGACGACTTTGTGCCTGGCTTCTGCCCGGATAAGCAGGCGATTGTCCAGAGCCGCTTCGCCAGAAGGCGCGATAAGTTCACGTGCGCACGGATCGTAACCAGCTTCCTCAAAACCGGCACCATGCAAATTCTGGAGAAGCTCGTCCGTACGTCCTTCCTCTGCGTTGTCGTTAATCTCCAGAATTAGGGCCAGCAGCGCAGGATCATGAATAGTGCGCGACCCGCCTTCAATTACATCCGGTTCAAATCCCTCGACGTCAATCTTGATCAGCTGCGGCACCCCGTATTTGGCTGATACGTCGTCCAGCGTCACGGCTGGAACAATGACGCCGGATCCAGAGATTATGATCCTGTTCATAACATCAGCGTCAGTCGAGAAGTTTACGAATCCGGGGACGCGTGAAACGGCAGATCGCAAGATCGTAATCCGATCTGACAGGGCGTTTTGAGCTATGTTGCGTTCCAAATATGCCAAAGCGTCCGGGGCTGGCTCGAAGGCAACGACATGAGCACCCGAAGCGCGACCGATTAAAAGCGAATAGACTCCAATGTTGGCACCTACATCAAAGAACAAATCCTCAGGACATAAAACGTGGGCTGCGAAACACATATCGCGCAGTTCGTGCAAACCATTATAGGCCTGCATCGCAATTGAGATCATTCCGTTCCGCCCAGTGAGTTCGAGATTCTCAATCCAGTCCAGAGTCACATCCCGGGTAAGTCGGGAGCGAATTTGCCACGAAATCCAGTGGTAAGCGGCCGATGCGAACGTCGAATTTGGCGGATGCGCCTCAAGGTTACGCCAGATTTGCAGGATATTTGTCAGGGTGCGGATCACAGAATTACCGGACAAGGAGAGGGAAGGCGCAAGGCAGCCGGACGGGGCAGCGGATGAGTGCCCCGGACGTGCCGCTCTCCGCGTTCGCGGCGGCGAGGACGCCGTCACGCCAAAGCGAGGCTCTTTTCTCAGCAGCCAGTACCCTGTCGTAGCGAAATCCGTCTCGCTGCCTGTCAGTAATTCATCGACCGGTTGCACTCCGGCCGGAACAGCATAGTTTGTTGGATTTTCTGCAATGGCGGTGAACCCGTTTTTTTTGAAAATCGAGCCGTAGTGTTCGTGCCGCAACCGGTTTTGATAGTGGTTTGATGGATTGTATTTCTTCCACGACGACGGTGCATATTGTAGATAGTTCAACCGTCCTATTGACGGGTCACTATGAGCGTAATGATCCGAATAGTCGATCATAGCCGAGACATGACCACCTTCTTTCAAAATGCGGTGCAGCTCGCGCAAAATGGCCTCGATGTCGTCAGCCGGGATGTGCTCCAACACATTGGTCGAAACGCAAATATCGAAACTGCCGTCCCCGAAATCCGTTGACCGTATATCGAACGGTGCCCGATATTCGATATTGTAGATGTCTTCCAGATGTTTGAGCGAAGAAATATGACGCCCGTCAATTTCCGCGCCCAGTTCGACCAGACCATCAATCGCCTGGTTGACCATGTTTACATCCAGCATTGCAGAGATATCAACGACGACCTGTTTCTCGACAAATTGGGAAAGAAAGAGATTCTGGGCCAGGGTCCTTCCAGCTCCAAACTCGATGAGAGTTTTCGCGCCGGTTTTCTGAATCATGGCTTTGTGGTGTGCCCAGCCGGAGTGAATTTCGCGATAGCTCACGCGCGACTGCATGGTAAAATGTTTCCGAAAGAACCAAAGCAGTCCTTCCGGCAAAAATGTGAAGATACGAAACGCCGCGCTTTTGATCCTCCAGGGAATTTTGTGGCGCATCAGACAGCCCATGGAGATGCCGCAACGTACACACCCCTGGCTCCGGTCGGGAAGAAAATTCCGGAATGAGGGGCCGGAATGACTTGACTTTCCCGCGCCCGCGCGAATATCGTGGCTCGTGGCTCGTGGCTCGTGGCTCGTGGCTCGTGGCTCGTGGCTCGTGGCTTAACTTGTGTGTTGTGCACGCAGTCATCAAGACGGTCTCCCGGTAGATATCCCCGAACTTGCTCCGGATCAGGGTGAAAGGCAAGCCCGAATCGCAGGATTGCGGGCGTGGAAGGGGTTTTTTGCCAAAATGGGGGACAGAGATATCAACAAGGCCCGCATCCTTCCCGCCTTCCCCGGTCGTTTTGGCCTTTGAATATTTGACCGTCCAGCGCGCATCGGTGTCCTTCTGCGCTGCCCTGGCCGGAGCATCCACTGCCCGAGAGGGGCCAGATGTCGGATGCGGCCTCGCCTGCCCTGGCGCGCGTTTTCTCTTCTTTCGTCATTCGTTGACGCGGGGCGGAGATCGGAGTGGCGTCCACGATCCGGCTGCCAGCCGGTTTGTAGCCCCGCTCGCGAAGCTGATCTTCAAACGCCGCAAACAGCGACCTGAAGGCGCCCGCCTCGGTCAGCTTCTCTCTGAAAAGCCGGATCGTCTTCTGGTCCGGGGGTGGTTCCCCGATTTGAAACCCCGGAAACCGCAGCCCGCTGAAGCGGTCCCGGATCAGAAACTCCATCCGCGCGTCGCTTGAATTGTGCATCAAGGCCAACACCGGCACCGTGAACATCACAACGGGATCACAGGGAGGGGTCATAGGAAGCAGCCACCTTTGGGGCGCTCACCGTATCCCGGGGCCCCAATAAGAACAGGCCGGAAAGTCTTGAAATCGACATGACGCTTCAGCGCCTCAAGCGGATCGCCCGTCGCCGAAAGCCGAGTACCATGAAACTTCGGCGCAAAGACGGTCCCAAGCGGCCGCTCAATCAGAAGCAGATTTGGACCACTGTCAGAGAAACTATCAAACGCTATCTGCGATAATCCGTAATAGAGCCGCGTTAAACGTGCGGGGTTGTTCGAGCATCACGAAATGACCGCTTTCCTTGATCGATTGTATCTGGAGACGGTTGCCGCAGATTCTTGAGATCGCGTTCTGATCCAAAGTGTTTGATGCCGGGATTGCATGGACAGGACCGGTGTATCGATCCAAATCTGCAAGCATATCCCAGCCAAGAAACTCTCCCAAAATCGCAATTGCGTTCCGCGCATCCGAGTTGGCCATTGCATCAATGATCTCAGACTTCAGCACTGGATCGCTGGATTCCAGGAAATAGCTTTCAGCGATATCGCGCACAGTCGCATCAAAGTCTGCGCGAAGCGGCGCAAGTATTTCGGCGATGATTTCACTTTCGACTTTTGGGTAAAAATCAACATAGGTGAATGCATCTGCACCAACGACTGCGGTGATCAGCGAAGGATGCGAAGCCGCCGTCGCCAATGCGAGGGCGCCGCCTGCGGAATGACCGACCAGAATACAATCGGACAAGCGTTCTTCGTGCAGAACCACAGCGACGAGATCGGTTAACTCCGCGAAGGAAATTGGCTGATCGAGACCAAGGCTACTGTCGCCAAATCCCGGGAAATCGAGCGCCAATACAAAATGCTCTGCCGAAAATACCTCCATCTGGTGGTGCCAAAGGCCGCGATCACCGCACCATCCGGGCAAGAAGCACACTGGTGTCGATGAGCGCGGCCCAGCACAGGTGTAGGTCAGCCGAGCGCCTTGACAGGCAATTTCTTTATCGTCAGTGCCTGTCATTTCGGCATCGGCTTTCCTTAATTCTTAGAACTTCACTTTTACCGTGCCACCATAGGTACGTGGCGGCGCGAAAAACTGAATGGTTCCAAACAATCCATCCACGCGAAGTGAGGATTGCACGATATCCTCATTGGTGAGGTTCCTGCCCCACGCCGCGAGCGACAGATTATCGCTTACTTCGTATGTCAAACGGGTATTGAAGACGGAATTGCTGTCTCTGCTGACGGTCGCGTCCTGAAAAATATCAAGAAACTGTGAGCTCTCATACCGATAATCACCGCGCAGGACCAACGGCCTGTCACCAATATACCATGTATATTGCGCCCCTATATTCAGGCTGAATTCCGGCGCGCGCGGAAGCCGTCCGCCTGCCCGATCAACTTCACCCGACGCGACATCATTGGGGTTCAGTGCAAGAAATTCATCGAATTCAGCGTCCAGCAATTGGAAACCGGCATTCACCTCAAAATCGTCAACCGGCACGAAACTCGCGTCGGCTTCCCAACCTTTGATTGTGGCTTCGGCAGCGTTGATGACGATCTGGAAAGTGCCGACGGGTGATCCCGGCGGGATCGTGTTCAGTTGAAGGTTGCTATAATCATAATAGAAGCCCGCCGAATTCACACGTGCTCTGCCATCCCAGAAGGTTGATTTGATTCCGGCTTCATACGCCCATAATGTCTCTGGTTCGAACCCGGCGGGCTGGAATGTGTTGGTGTTAAATCCACCCGCCTTGTACCCCCGCGATGCGGACGCATAAAGCAACACATCGCCGCTTGGCTTATACTCCAGCACAAAACGCGGCGTGAAAGCATCATAGCTGTCGCTGAGCTGCAATGGCGGCGGCCCAGGAATAGGTGCGCCGGTAGAGATCACGCTAAGCGATTCCAGAAAGTCCAAATCGCGCTCATCACGATTGTATCGGATACCCGCGCTGAACGCGAGTTGATCGGTGAGCCGATATTTCGCGTTTGCAAAAACGCCAAAAGAGTCCGTTTCTACCGTGCCACCCGGCTGATCAAGGAAATCGCTTGGCGCGTTAGTTACAGCGGGAAAGGTCAAAGCAACATTGAGTTGTTGGCTGGCCTCTTCATGCAGATAGAACAGCCCAAGCACCCATTCAAATGGTCCATCATTTTGCGATATCAGCTGGAATTCCTGAGAAAATGTCTCGGAATCCTGAAAGACATTGTTTGATGCAAAATCAAGCTCTGACCCATCAAGGTCAAGGAGAACTTCAGTATCTGTTTCCCGGTAAGCCGAAATCGACTTTAATGCGACAGCACCAAAATCCCAATTTGCCTCAGCAGAGATGCTAAATGTTTCAATATCAATAAGGCTATCTTCATTGAGCGCGACGTTAAACGCGCCAGCCGGCCTTGATGCGCCAAAGGCATCCGCAATCGCCAGCCCCAAGGATGGTTCAACGCGTGCCGCAAGGCTTCTTGAGCTGTCTTCGCTGGTATATGTGCCGGAAATCAGTAAATCAAAATTGTCGGTGACATTGAAATCAAGATGAGAACGCAAGGCAACAAAGTCCTCATCGTCTACCTCACCACCATTAAAAAGATTGTCAGTGTACCCGTCCCGCTGGGAAAATAGGCCAGCAACTCGCCATGCAACACGGTCATCTACGACGGGCACATTGAGGGCACCTTCAAGGCGCACCTTATCAAAATTACCATATGTGGCGTTGAAATAGCCTTCAAACGCATTGGTGGGTTTGTTTGAGTATATGTTGATAGCTCCGCCCACAGCATTGCGTCCGAAAAGAACGCCTTGCGGGCCTTTCACAACATCGACGCGTTGAACGTCAAAGAAATCCTGAAGCGCCGATGTGGTTCGCGACTGATAAACATCATCAACAAATGTTGCGATGGAGGATTCCGCCCCTGGCGTGAAAAGATCCGACCCCACACCGCGCAAATAGGGCTGGCCAAAGCTGGCATTGGTTGAAAAGACGAGGCTTGGTTCTTTCACTTGCAGGTCGATCGTGTTTTCAACCCCTGAAGAGATCAGCGCTTCTCCCGAATATGCGTTGATGGCAATCGGGACATCCTGAACATTCTCGTCGCGCTTTTGTGCCGTCACGACAATAACGTTGAGATACTGGCTGTCGGCCTCTTGCGCCGGCACCTGCGGCACATCTTGCGCACGCGCTTCGACGGAAGCCGCCGATGCCAGAATTGAACCCGTTACAAGCAGTAAGGTGTGAGTTTTCACGATTAAATCCTCTCCAGTAGAATTCCTAAATAAGGCTGATGCGATATTCATTATTATTGATTATGTCAATCTTTTTGATTTGCATTGTCAATTATATTTTTGCGCTATATAGCTATATATGCAATATATATGGATTCAAACCGATACATCCGAGGTGAGTCGCTTGATGATTTTGTTGCAAGAACGGTATCCCCTTCAAGCGATGATGTTCCAAACAGAATCTAGCTGATGGAAGAAGCCTGTATAAGGCCTGCATAAGGAGAGTGAAGCGTGGCCCAAATTATCCCGCTCGAAACTGACAAGCCCCACAATGAAGGGCAAAAGCCCTCTGCCGATACAGACGCCCAGATTTCATTTGATATCAATAGCTATATTCCCTTCCTTTTGGTCGTGAGTCAGCTGAAGATGCATAATGTCGTACGTCCGGAAAGCCACCCCGATGTCACCGCTCTGGAATCGCTGTCAAAAGGTGATTGCCGTATTTTGGTGCTGGTTGCCTCGCAAACCAATATCTCTCCAAGCATGGTGGCTGAGACCCTCGCTATGGATCCTGCGGTTATCACGCGGCTTCTGGCCTCACTTAGTAAGAAGAAACTGATCGAAACCAAAAGGGACGAGTCAGACCTCAGACGAAAGTCAATATGCTTGACCAAACGAGGCGAAAAAGTCGCTGGAATACTCATAGGTATCATGTCTGATTTCGGTAAATATGTTGATGACTCTATCACGGAGAATGAGAAGAGAAAGCTGATCAAAATCCTCTCCAAACTGAATTTGGGTTGCGAGAATTTTCCCGCTTAATTTGGAGGCTAGCTGATACTTGCTTATGGTTGACAACACCGTCCTCGCTAATTCGGCTCTGACAGTTTCCTCTTCTTACAAAGAAGCGCGAGATCGGTTCTTGGCATTAGCTAATATGCGTGGCGCTAAACTCAAAAGTTTCCAGAACCAAACTGGTGTTGGAATGGAAGGGGAGTCGCTTTACTGCGACATGGCTTCATTCGGAAATCCGAAAGCCAATAAATACCTGGTCATCTCTTCAGGGACACATGGAGTGGAAGGGTTCTGCGGGTCAGCCATCCAATGCGGCATGATGGAGCACGTTCCTGTCGCTCTCGATAGAGAAGACCTGCATGTCGTTCTGGTCCATGCCATCAATCCTCATGGATTTTCTTATCTACGCCGCGTCAATGAAGATAATATCGATTTAAACCGCAATTTTGCAAATGACGCGAAGCATCGGGCGAGGGACGACAATTATCTGGCATTCCGGGCCTGTGTCTTTCCGGATGATTGGCGTGGCAGTGACCTACAATCCATCAACCAAGCGGTACAGGCCTATATTGACAAGTTTGGCCTCGATCAATTTCAAACCGAGCTAACAAAAGGGCAATACAGCCATGCCCACGATCCTTATTACGGCGGTGCGGCGGACAGTTGGTCACGAAAAATTTGGAATCAAATTTGTAGCCATATCGCCAGTCACGCAGAACTTGTCGCACATTTCGATATTCACACTGGTCTTGGTCATTCTGGGGATTGCGAACTGATTTATGGCGGCAGACCTGTCGCGGGAAACATCACAATCGCCAACAAATGGTATGGCGAGGATAATGTCAAAGTTCCAAGCGCTGGAGAGAGCTTGAGTGCAGATGTCTCGGGAACGATAACATCGCATCTGGATAATCTTGAAACCGTTAATATCGCTATCGGGATGGAGTTCGGCACTGTGCCGATAGATCAAATGCTGTTCACGCTTATCGCCGATAACTGGCTTGGCCAAAACCCGAATTGCGATCCGGCGATCGCCGCTATGATACACCAGCGCATGAGAGGCACATTTGTCGGCGACAGCGCCGCCTGGCGCGATACGGTGTGGAACACTGCCGTCCTGCATCTCGACCAGACTGTACGCGGGTTGATGGAAGGGGCATAGACAATGTCGATAGTTGTTATGCTGACCTTTAAGGCGAGCGAAAACCGTTTTCAGGAGCTTTCAGATTATTTGAAGGCAATCTTGCCTGACACCGCGACATTCAAGGGTGCCTAAACGGTACACGCAGCATGCGATCCAATCGCGGGATTGGTCAAAGTTTACACGCAATGGGACACTCTGGAAAACCGGCATACCTGTCTGACCTGCCCCTGGTTGTTGGTCCAGTTATTAAGTTAGAGCACGGCGGTTAAAGCCGTCCATCTGGACTGACCGGAGCGGAGCGCAGGGCAGTTCAGATGGATAAGGCAAGGCTGTTGTTGGTGCCGGTGGTTTGTAGCCCAGTGAGCTGTGCGGTCTGACAGTGTTATAGTGCCGCCTCCAGCGTTCGATCAGTATAGTTGCCTCCTTCATGCTGTAAAATATTTCTCCATTGAGTAGCTCATCGCGGAGTTTACCGTTGAATAACCATGAACGGTGGTTATGCAGATTCCGGCTTCACCAATATCTCACGCAATCATCCGCTCGATAAACCAGTAGGTTGCTATAGTGCCTATGCCGTAAGCCAATGCAGTTTTGGTTGGCTGCAGCATGGTATCGGCAATGCGCTTGACGAGAGCGAGTGCTGCCAAGCCAACTGCCACAATCATCAACTGCCCGATTTCAACACCGAGGTTGAAGGTTAGCAGGGCGAGCGGAACATCATCTTGTGGTAACCCAATTTCCGCTAATGCCCCGGCAAAACCAAAACCATGTAGAAGTCCGAACAGGAAGGCGACAATCCATGGGAATTGCTCGGAAAGGCGGCGCTCACCTGGTTTGGCTTTGACGATTTCCACAGCGAGAAAGACGATAGAAAGGGCAATCACAGCCTCTACCGGTTGCGACGGCAACGAGAGATAGCCGAGCGTGGTTCCGATCAATGTGACGCTGTGAGCAATGGTAAAGGCGGTGACTGTCTGGGCCACCAGCCAACCGCCTTTGAGCAACAAAATAAGCGCAAGCACGAACAGAAAATGATCGAATCCGAGTATGATGTGCTCAATCCCGATTATTGTGTAAGTCCATGCAATATTGGAAATTTCGTCCTTACCGGCGATAGTCGCGATGGGCTCGTCCGGCGTGAGCCGCAATGTCTGCATCTCTCCATCCAGCGGTGCCACGCGCACCAGCGCATCGGTGGAGGATAGCTCCAGCGCTTTCAGGCCCGTGTTTTGCCCTTCCAAATTGCCATCACAGCTCAGGGTAAGTGTGGTGAGAATATTGGTGTTGGCGAAGCGCTTTTTTGGCTCACCCAGCCCTTTGCAATTGCCGGGGATAATCGCTTCACCGGTTGCGCCTAACCGTGACTGGGCAGAAGCTTTCCAAAGCAGTTCCCATGTTGTTTCGTCTTTTTGGGTCAGTTCTACATAGGCAGGACGCAGTTCATCCGCCAGCGCGGGCACAGCGAAAAGCCAGCACGTGACGAGAGTGAGAAAAATTCTCATTCTCTGCCTGCCACTCGAATTTCATATTGTGAACGCAAGTTGTCTAACGACTTTTTCTCTTGATCAGCAGTCTGCGCAGCGCGCCAGTCGTTGGTCACGGCCTGTCTGACATCTTCGAGTGCTGCCGGTTTGCCGGGAATGCGCTTGTCTACCTTCACCAGATGTTGACCAAAGCCCGACGGAATGGGACCCACCCATTTGCCAGTTTTCAATGGCGCCAAAGCTTGGACGAATCGTTCGCCAAATTGACGCGCTATAGCTTGTGTCCCGGCTGCTTTTAGCGCGAGCGGAAGTGAGATCGGCTCCGATAGATTCGCGGGCTTTGCAGATCCGTTGTTCAGCTGCTCTGCAGCGGCTGCAATATCCGTTTCTGCCATGGCGCCAATCTGACCAAGATAGACTTGCTGCAAATCATAGGCCGAGGACAGGGCATATTTGCCTGGATTTCCCTCCATCCATTTTTGCAATTCAGCGTTGGTGGGGTCGTTGACTTCCTGATTGCCCAGAAACCGCATTTTCGTAAATAGCCTACGCCTTATCACAGGATCTCCACGATCCAGCCCGAGGCGCAGCGCCTCACGATAATAAATTTCCTCGGTGATTTCCTGATCGACCAGACCGTTCAGTTCTTCTGCGCTTGGCGGCCTCCGGAAATTTTGTGTCCAGTTGGCCTGCAACCGCTCAATATCGGACCGGTCAATGTTAATCGTATAATCCGTTGGATCACGATTGGTTCCGGTCGCCCAGAAGAATGCAAAAACCAGCAAAGCTCCGCCCAAAAAGTGAACCAGCGGTTCTTTCAGCAGCCTTTTCAGCCACGAAGTTTCAGCCATATTTACGCCTTGGGAGTATACCAGATTGGAGAAGTATAAGCCCGCTCTTGCTGGACCTTGATCACATCATCGGGCAACGTCAGACCGAATTTGAGCGCATCGTAGACCGGCCAGGTCGGTGTCGGAATTTCCAGCACGCGGACATAATAAAATGCATTTTGCGATGCATCGAAATCGGGATCCTGCCACAAAGTGACCAGTTCCGGTGCACCTGTCGCATTGTCCCATTCACCCTTGGTCAGATTCACCGTATTGGGTACGGGAGCCAGTTTTCCATCTGCGCCAATATTGCGATTCTCGGCATCCGCCCAGCTGACATTATAGATTTCTTCCTGCGATTTTCCGCTGGCGTCGACCCAGCCTTTCACGATCTGCACTCTGTCGAGTGAAGCGCTTTCCGGGTCCATCATCGCGCTGATCAGGAATTTGGGAGCTTCGCCGTCACCACCGGACAAGTCGCCGCCCATCGGCACGCCTTTTTCATAGCCGGTGGAAACCAGATTTTCGGTATCGCCTTCGGCAAAGTCAAACCCGCCAAAGAAACGCACGGTCATCCGCGGGCCTGTGGTCGCGTATACTTCGCGGCGTTGAAACGCATCAAAAATGGCTTCGCGCGAATTGCTGGTGGCCCATGCGGCGGCGTAACCGCTCGACAGATAATGCCAGCCAAACCGACCGCGTCTGGTGCCGAGGTTCTGTGGCTGCATAGCGCGATCTTCTCGATTGAGTTCGTTCTGGCTGTGCTTGCCGAAGAAATTGTCCTCGTCGGCCGTAGCCAGTGACGTATGACTGTCGGTCGAACCAATCATCCCGAATTTGAACGGATTGGCACCAACGGTCTGCATCAACTCCAGACCGCGTTTCAGCGCTTCACGTGCATAGCTGCCGGCATATTGTTCCGGCTTGGTATCACCGCCAGTGCAACTCAGATTGCACTTGTCCCAACCGGCATCACCGAAAGCGGCAAATTCATCATTGGGAGAAAGGAAAGGATGCGCCTCGCTGTCGCCCTTGATCTGGGTAACTTCGACCACCGGCTCATATTTTGCCCGGGTTTCGGCATAGGCCTTGTCGATTGGTGATCCATCATATTTTTGCATCTCGAACATGCGGCCATTCGAAACGTTGCTATTGTGCGGCATGGCCAGCATCTTGCCGCCGGTATCCTTTTCATAGGCCGCCATATGTTCCCAGAGCTTTTCGGGATTACCAGCAAAACCCTGTGAGGAATAGGGCAGCACGGTGGTCGCCTTGTCGGCGCCGTCACGGAACATGACTACCCGGTGCAGGTTATCGCCGCCGGGCATCGGCGTATATTCATAACCCATGAAGGCGGTGAATTTACCGGGCTCATTATATTCATCGACAATCTCGCCATGCGCTTCCCATAGCTCCTTGGTGCGTTCCGTCTGGGCTTCCGGACCGGTAACACTTTCTGGCAAGGTCCCGTTGGCAGCACCATCAATGAGCTCCGCTGTCACTTGCAGCGCCGCTTCATCGCTTTCGTTCAGCATATCATGCCAACGCAGCAGAAATTCGTCGCCCAGCAGTGCGATACGAGGAGCCTCCTTGATCGCCTTGGTCGCGCCCATGGCGTCGCTGTGGTCAGAGATGACGAGGAAATCTAGCGGACGGGAGAGTTTTGCTTTCGCCCCTTTGGTCGCGGTCACTTCTTCGCCGCGGGCAAACCGGAGAGCGGTTTCCTGATCCAGCCGATTGCCAAATCCATAAGCATCGACACTGACATCGGTATGGAGATGGGTATCGCCCCAGAAAACCTGTTCGGGATATTCGGTATTTTCAACGTTACTGCCCGAACCGTTCGGATCATCGCCGACATATTTGCATCCGGAAACTGCCAGTGCCACACCGCAGGTGGCCAATAGTAAAGCTTTGCGCATGATTGAATCCCTCTCCCTTTGAGGCAGAAACTATCCTGTTGCTGACATCAAGGCAAGTAAGTCGCGCTGGATAGCCATGACGTAACGTCAGCCGAATATACGACCGATGAGTGAACGCTCGCGCAGAATCGCCCTAGCAGCATTGTGGCCTGGCGCTCCTGTGACACCGCCGCCCGGATGTGTGCCCGATCCGCACATATATAGCCCTTTGATTGAGCCTTTATAGTTAGCAGAACCAATCACCGGCCGCGCCGCCCATAGTTGATCAAGCGACATGCGGCCATGGAAAATGTCGCCACCAATCAAACCGAATTTGCGTTCCAGATCGAGCGGAGACAGCGCCATCTGACCGAGGATCAGTTTCCGGAAACCGGGCGCATGACTTTCCACGACGTTCAGGATTGCCCCAACCGCTGCATCGCGCTCATCATCCCAGCTTCGTTCATCCGCAAGCTTTGGCGAAAATTGCTGGCAGAACAGGCTAGCAACATGCTTGCCGGGCGGAGCCAAGCTATCGTCAACCAGGCTGGGGATGAGCATTTCGACCACCGGTTCTTTCGAGAAACCATGCGCGCGTGCATCCTGCCAGGCGCGGTCCATATAGTCGAGCGAGGGAGCCATGATGATGCCACTCTTCAGATGATCACCTTTGCCGGAGAGATCAGCGAATTCGGGCAAGCCATCCAGCGCCAGGTTCATCCTAAACGCGCCGGAACCGCATTGATAGCCATTCATCATCTGCCGAAAATCCGAAGGAAGATGCGCGTCATCAATCAGGCGGTCATAAAGTAGCCTGGGTCCGACATTGGCAATGATGCGGTTGGCGGTGATCGTTTCTCCGCCAGCGGTTCGCACAGCATAGGTGTTGCCATTCTCGACCAGAATTTCCTCGACCGGCGTTTCCAGTGAAATTTCCACACCTGCATCGACACACGCCTCCGCCATCAACTGGGTTATGCGCCCCATGCCGCCAATGATCAGGGCATCGAGCTTGCTCAAGGTCTAGTTGCTGGCCTCAAAATAGGGACGGTCGCCTTTAATCGTGGCCCGTTGCATGATCCGGCGTGCAGGGAAATAGTCCGATGCCGCAAAATGCTGGCAGGCCCGATTGTCCCAGAAAGCAATCGCACCTGCGGTCCAGCGGAACCGGCACTGGATTTCCGGATTGGCAGCGGTTGCATACAGTTGCTTGAGCAGCGCATCGCTCTGATCCGGCTTCATGCCGACAATATGGCTGGTAAAGGCGCCATTGACATACAGTGTCGGCAGTCCCGTTTCCGGATGAGGCTGTGTAAAAACGCGTTTGTCATGCGCTGTCGTGGGGTATTTTTTCGTTTAGGTCAGATTTTTGCCGATAATTTCAGCAGGCGCGCAGAACCATCATGCCCGGATCGCTTTGATGAGCGGTTTGACGCCCATGATGGTGATGAGGCGTTTGATATTATAGGCGAGAACCGAGAGGCTCATCTCTGTGGCGACGTTTTTGATGCCTTTGGTGAGGAAGTGGCACGGTCCCATCCAGCTTTTGAGTGTTCCAAAGACATGTTCAGCCGTTTGTCTGCGGATGGTCATGGCATCGGGGCGATTGTTGAGGCGTACGAGCATATCATCGACCACGGCTTCGTGCTCCCAGCGCTTGATGCGCCGGTATTTGGCTGTGGTGCATTGTGATCGGATTTTGCAGTCTGGGCATTTGCTCGACCAATAGGCGTTCAGCGTCAGCCCCTTTTCTTCTGTCGTGAAGCGGTGGATGAGTTCTTCACCTGCAGGACAGCGCAGAGTGTCTGTCTCTGCTTCATAGATAAAATCACTTCTATCGAACCGGCCTGCTGCCCTAGAGCCTGATGTATTGGGCTTTGGCACAAGCGGCGTCGCACCCTGTTCTTCACATGCCTTGATCTGCGGTCCGCTGAAGTAACCGCGATCAGCCAGCACCTCTATCTCTTCCGCATCCATGGCCACTTTGGCTTTCTCCGTCATAGGAGCGAGGAAGGCCCGGTCATGCGGTGCATTGGTCACTTCATGTGACACAATGAGATGGTACCCGGTGTCCACAGCAGCTTGTACGTTATATCCCACCATGCCGGAGGCTTTCATGCTCGTGGACATGGCTCTGGCATCGCTATCAGTCTGCGATATCTGCTTATCAGGATGAGCGATGACCTCCGCTTCTTTGGCGCAAAGCTCGTGGAGCTTGGCTTTCATGGACACGATCTTCTCGCGCAGCTGTGTCGTCCGGTCCTCAGCAACGTCGCTATCGTGCATGTCCGCTGCATCAAGTGACTGGAGATAGCGCGCTATGCTCTTTTCCACCTGATCAATCCGGCGTTTCAGCTTGCCTCGTGTATGATTGCGTTCGCGTGCGTTCACAGCCTTGAACTTCGACCCGTCTATCGCAGCCACAGCCTTGGCGAACAGACCGAGCTCCCGGCATAGCCCCACAAACTGACTGCAAACGGATTGGATCGCTGGGCCATTGTCCTTCCTGAAGTTGGCGATTGTCTTGAAGTCCGGGACCAGATGGCCGGTTAGCCACATCAGCTCGAGATTGCGGCCCGCCTCGCGCTCCAGTCTCCGGCTCGACTGTACCTGATTGAGATAGCCGTAAATATAGATTTTGAGCATCACCGCTGGATGATAAGCCGGGCGACCCGTGTCCTTCGGATCAACACCAGAAAATCCCAGTTCCCGCAAATCCAGTTCGTCGGTAAACGCATCCACCACACGGACCGGATTATCTTCATCCACATAATCCTCAAGCGATGGCGGCAATAAAAACGTCTGATCACGATCCGATCCAACCACAAAACGCTTCATGCAACCGCCTCCAACAAAGCCGCTCAGACCATAGCGATAATCAATGCGTTTTTACACAGCCTCTCCCGAAAGAAAAAGAAGACGTTATCTCCATGTCGTACTTATCAAGTGACTCCGAGTTATTGTCAAAAGTAGTGTCTGGCAAGTTAGTCATGCGGCTGGCATGTCGTCCTTGTTCACCTCGCTTCCATCTTTAGACTTCACGCCTTCAATCACCTTCGCGAGGTGTCTGAAGCCTCTCAATTTGCGCCAGGAATCTTCTGCGCATAATCCCATCTTGCAGACCATCGTCAACATCGTATTGCGCGTGACACAACCTTTGGCTTGGCGTGTTCCATGCCGGATCGTCGCAAAACTCGACTCAATGACATTGGTTGTCCTGATACGGGTCCAGTGTTCCGCTGGAAAGTCATGAAATGCCAGCAACGCGTCACGGTCTTTCGATAAGCATTCCACCGCCTCGGGGTACTTTGCACCGAAACGTTCCTCAAAATTATCGAACGCCTTTGCTGCATCAGCTCGATCTTCTGCCATCCGGATATCATGCAGACCCTGCTTCGCTTTCTCCCGGACAGACTTCGGCAGATAGTTCAGCACATTGCCGGTCTTGTGCATCCAGCAACGTTGAACGCCCGTCTCCGGATACACTTCCTCCACTGCGGCCCGGAAGCCCGGGGCGCCGTCTCCAATTGCCAACTTCGGGGGTTGGTCCAGACCCCGTTGTTTCAGAGACAGCAACACCTCGCGCCAGCTCTGTTTTGACTGCCTGACACCATCTTCGATTGCCAGGAAGTGCTTGTGACCCCGGCTGTTCACGCCGATGATAACCAGGCAGCACAATCGGCCATCGTCGCCTCTGAGACCACTGTAGATGCCATCAGCCCGGATACAGACCCATTCATCAGACACCGCTCGAGTACACCATTGCTTGTATTCAGCTTCCCATTGCCGCTTCAAACGCCCCGCGACATTGGCCGGCAGCCCTTTAGCCTCGGGGCCGGCAATAGCTTCCGGTGCGCTCTGCATCTGGCCACTCGAAACACCCTTCAAATAAAGCCAGGGGTTCGCCGCGTCCAGCGTCGCCGTTCGCCGGATGCAGGGCGGTACAACCAGAGATTGAAAACATTCCGGCGTACCTTCACGGCTACGGATCTTCGGCACCTCGACGCTGACCTTGCCAACCCCTGTAATCACCTCTCGTTCGCGATGATGGCCACTGCGGACAACGCGCTGTCGTCCGTCAGCCGTTTTGTGACCATCAAACTTTGTCATCAACTCATCCGGCTCTGCCGGGACCGCTTCGGCGATTAACTGCTTCGCACCCGGTCCGAGTAGTTCTGTCAGTGGTTCAATTCCCTCCGGTCTACCCGGATCAATCACAGTATCTTTTGCCATGTGTGGCGGGCTCCTCTTGCTACTTTCGATTTCCAGACAAAAACGATTTCAGCAAGGCACGCCCCATACTTCAAATTCTTCCAGACACCAGATCCGGTTATAACTCTAGAGCATCGATATAATCGAACACGTCTTGTCTAGCCTCTTCGCGGGTTTTATATGTCCGGCGGCGTATTCTTTCACGTTTTAGCAGGTTAAAGAAGCTCTCGACTACAGCGTTGTCGTGGCAATTTCCACGCCTGCTCATCGAGTGTTCCAGATTGTGAGCCCTGAGGAATGATGCCCAGTCCATGCTAGTGAATTGAGAGCCTTGGTCTGAGTGGATCAGCACCCTGTGCTTCGGCTTCCTGCGCCACACCGCCATGAGTAATGCTTGCAGGACTACATCCGTCGTCTGACGGCTTTGCATCGACCAACCGACCACACGCCGCGAGTAAAGGTCGATCACGACCGCCAGACAGGCAAATCCTTGCTGCGTTCGAATATAGGTAATGTCCGTCACCCAAGCTTTATCCGGCACTGTGACATCGAACTGCCTATCCAGCGTGTTATCGACGACCATGGATGGCTTGCCATTGTAGCTGCCAGGGGCGCCGTTTATAGCCAATCTGCGCTTTGCTCCCAGCCAAACACTGGCTAAGCGCGCCACTCTGTTGGCAGAGCATGTCTCACCCTGATCCAGCAGATCATCGTGAAGCTTGCGATAGCCATAGACTTTACCGCTCTCTTCCCATGCTTCCCGGATCAGTTCGGTCTGCCGGACGTCTTCCTTGGCCCGTTTGCTCAGCGGGTTCCTGAGCCATGCGCAGAAGCCACTGGGATGGATACACAAGCTGCGACACATCGCACGTACCGAAAACACAGGCCGATGCTCAGCAACAAACGCGTATCTCACTTTGCATCTCTGGCGAAATACGCAGTGGCTTTTTTTAATATATCGCGCTCCTCGGTCACCCGCGTCAGTTCGCGCTTCAATCGTCTGATCTCAGCATCCCTGCCATCATCACCGCCAGATGCCGATCCGAACTTCTTCTTCCACGCATAAAGTGAATGTTGACTAACACCCAAACGCCGTGAAACCTCTGCAACAGGATAGCCCCGCTCCGTAATCTGCGAAACCGCATCCCGTTTAAAATCTTCGCTGAAATGTATCTTGCTCACCTTCGTCTCCTTACCTCAAATTCAGGAAAGAAGGTGTCCAGAAATCTAGGAGCTATTCAAACAGTGGCTAGCACCGCACCCGAAAAATAATGGAACTTCATATCTAAACCCTCTCTTTTATTAACGTTGAGCGGAAATGCAGGAAAATTCTCCCCGCTTCGATATGTCCATTAGGGTATCAGCATTCATCAGCACAAATAAATGACCTGAGGGGAAATCAATAGATTCTGTCTATTGATTTCCTCAAACTTACATTTCCGAAAATGCCTTATCTTTGTCGACGCGAACATCCTGCGGAAGGCCAAGAACACGCTCAGCAATGATGTTTTTTAGGATTTCATCAGTACCGCCGGCGATACGCAGGCCCGGTGCCCACATGAAGCTCTGCTGGAAAATCGCGTCGGCCGGTGCCTTGTCCTTGTCATTGATCAGACCGTAATGATCCTGCATTTCGATTGCGCTGTTGCAGATGTCCTGCAAGTGATTGGCGTTGATGATCTTGCCGATGGAGTTTTCCGGCCCCGGAGTTTCGCCCTTTGAAAGCGCTGTCTGGGTGCGGAACTTGGTGAGTTTGTAACCCTGCGCGGCGACATACCAGTCGGCCAGTTTCTGACGAAATGCTGCGTCGGTAATAGAACCCGAGTCCCGGGCATAATCCATGATTTCTTTCCAGTCAGGTCCGGGAGAACCGCCAACTGCCAGCCGCTCGTTCATTAGAGTGACCAGCGCAACTTTCCAGCCCATACCAGGTTCGCCCAGCCGGTCGCTGTCGGGAATACGAACGTCGGTGAAGTAAACTTCATTAAACTCGCGTCCACCCGATGCCTGATGGATAGGCCGCACTTCAACGCCTTCCTGTTTCATATCGATAATGAACATCGTCAGGCCCTTGTGCTTTGGCACATCGGGGTCGGTGCGGACGAGAACAATTCCATAGTCAGAATAATGCGCGCCGGACGTCCAAACCTTCTGCCCGTTGATCACCCATTCATCGCCATCTTTGACGGCTTTAGTTTTCAGACCAGCAACATCCGAGCCCGCGGATGGTTCCGAGAAAAGCTGACACCAGATTTCTTCACCATGGAGCGCTTTTGAAACATAGCGCTGCTTATGCTCATCGCTGCCAAAAGCAATCACCGTCGGCACACACATGCCAAGGCCAATTGCAAAAGGCGCGGTTGGCGCGTCAAATTTGCCCTCTTCTTGATTCCAGATAACCTGCTGCATTGATGTACCAACGCGGCCGCCGATTTCTTTTGGCCAGGTGATCTGCGCAAAACCGCCTTCAGCCTTGGTCTTCTGCCACTCTTTGGCCCGTTTCAGCATATCTCCATCGCGTCTCGACCCAAAAGCAGCGGCATCCTTGGGCTTTAGATGCTTCGAAAGGAACGCATTAGCCTCTGCACGAAATTCTGCTTCTTCGGGGGTATCGTTGAAATCCATTATTCTGACCTTCTCGCTTAATCGTTTTTCGCTTCGAGAGCACTAACCAGTTTCTCTTTCCAAACCGCCGGACCACCAGCCTGCACCGCCAGCAGTTTCGCACGGCGATAGTAGAGATGGCAATCCACCTCCCAAGTAAAGCCCATGCCACCATGGGTTTGGATATTCTCTTTCGATGCGAACCAATAGGCTTCGGAGGCTGCAACCCGTGCCGCCGCTGCTGCTTCCGGTAACTCCGCCGCATCGGTCGACAGCGCCCAGGCACCATAGTAACAGTTTGAACGCGCGACTTCATTCTTCACATACATATCGGCAAGCTTGTGCTTGATCGCCTGATTACCGCCGATAGGGCGGCCGAATGCGGTCCGTTCCTTGGCATAATCGTTCGCCATGTCCAGACAGACCGATGCTCCACCAAGCTGTTCAAATGCCAGTAGCACCGCCGCCCGGTTGAGCACTTGATCATAGAGCGCCATGCCCTGCCCGGCTTCACCCAATCGTTCTGCCTTCGCGCCATCAAATTTGATTTCTGCATGACTTCGGGTCGGTTCAATAGTTCCAAGCGCTTCTCGCGATACGCCATCGCCGCTCAACTCCACGATCACTAGTGACTGCCCGCTGCCTTCTTTGGCCAGCACAACAGCATGGGTGGCAATATCTCCATCGGTCACCGGAACCTTCGTGCCCGTTAGAGCGCCGTCCTTAAATGTGGCATTCACATGCACCGCATCAACAGCGCCAGGGCCCTCAGAAGCACCGATGCAACCAACAATCGATCCGTCTGCAACAGCTGGCAACAGGGCTTTTTTCTGTTCTTCGGTCCCTGCCAGTTTCACCGCTTCGGCAAAGAAGAATGCGCTCGAACCGAACGGTACAGGTGCCAATGCCCTACCCAATTCCTCTGCGATCACACACATTTCGAGCATCCCAAGGCCTAGCCCACCATATTCTTCCGGAATGGCGGCGCCCAACCAGCCCATTTCTATAATTTTCTGCCAAACATCGGCATGATGGGTCATCGCCTCATCATCAAGCACCTCCCGCACTTTCTTGGTAGTGCACTGCGCGCTGAGAAATTTGCGCGCTTCTTCGCGCAGGAATTTCTGGTCGTCGGAAAAATCAAAATTCATTGAACGAACACCTCTTTAACTGACCGATTAATTAGCACTCTTCTGCCGAAGCAGTTTGATCAAGTAAAGTGGTTTCGAATTTTTCCGACCACCCCATGGATTTTTGCATTGGTTACATGGGACTGAAAAATTGCCATATTGCCATGATACCCGCAATCAACATGACTAGTGTAGAAAATCCGGCACCGATGGCGCGCAGCGGTGGTGTGATATCATCCGCCTTCAGACCAATCGGGTGTAATATGCGCGCAATGATATAAACCGTTCCTAATACATGCAGCAACATTGCACTTGCCCCATTTAGCTCGATCACAGCCATCGCCAGCAAAGTCAGCGCAGCCGTCTCCATTAAATTTTGGTGCTGCCGCATCTTTTAGTGCGACCTCCATATTACCACCATCAAGAATGGAAATGCCGGTTTTACCGCGTAACATTCCGATACGCATTCCCAAAACAATCGCCAAAATGATCGTTAGCCCCACATAGAATCCAGTATTCGGTATCGGCATTGGATCCCCCCTCTTTGAAAGGGACAAGATTAGCATTTCCTATGATATCTGGCAAAATTGACCTTATTTGCCGCACCACTTTACTTGCGCGCCCAATCGTCTAATCGCTGGCATCACTAATTTGGAGAATGACATGCGTGCCGACGCGCAAGCGGCTGTCGGCAGGATCAAAGCCGCGCTAGATTTGGTGAAGACTTCGCTCAATTGGGATGTCGCATTGCGCCGTCTCGATGAACTGAATGCGCGGGTCGAAGATCCGACGTTATGGGATGATCCAGCTGCAGCGCAAGGCATCATGACTGAACGCCGCCGCCTTGATGAGTCTATCACTGCAGCAAGAGAAATTCAGCAGGAAATGGAAGATGCCCTCGACTATATCGAGATGGCGGAGGAGGAAGGCGATGAGGATGTCGCCAATGAAGGTGCTGCAAGCCTCGAAAAACTAGCCGACCGTGCCGACAAAGACAAAGTGCAAGCGCTGCTTTCAGGCGAGGCAGATGCGTTCGATACCTACCTCGAGATTCATGCCGGCGCAGGCGGGACCGAAAGTCAGGACTGGGCGGAGATGTTGCTGCGCATGTATCAGCGCTGGGCTGAGGCGCGGGGATATAAAATCTCTATGGTCGACTATCAGGCAGGCGATCAGGCGGGCATCAAATCCGCTACGCTCGAGATTAAGGGCGAAAATGCTTACGGTTATGCCAAGACCGAAAGCGGCGTTCACCGGCTGGTCCGAATCTCTCCGTTCGACAGCGCCGCGAAACGCCACACCAGCTTTTGCAGTGTGTGGGTCTATCCAGTAATCGACGATAGCTTTGAGGTCGAGATTAACGAAAGCGATCTGAAGATTGACACGTACCGCGCATCTGGTTCGGGTGGCCAGCACGTCAACACCACTGACAGTGCCGTACGCATCACCCACCAACCGACCGGTATCGTTGTTGCATCCCAAAACGATCGTAGTCAGCATAAAAACCGCGCCACCGCCATGGGCATGCTTAAGGCGCGTCTTTACGAGGCGGAACTTCAGCGTAGAGAAGCCGAAGCTTCGGGCGAATATGAAGCCAAGACCGAGATCGGTTGGGGCCATCAAATCCGCAGCTATGTCCTGCAACCCTATCAAATGGTCAAGGACCTGCGCACCGGCCATTCCAGCAGCGCCCCATCGGACGTGCTCGACGGCGCGCTGGATGATTTTATCGCTGCAACATTGGCACAAAAGGTGACAGGTGAAACGGTTGATGTGGAGGATGTGGATTAGGAGACGGAAAGTCTTCCCACCCCTTGTTCCAATAAGCCCGAGGCTTCCTTTAAGTTAATCTAGCCTGATGAAAACTTACTCCTATCAACTTTATGTGCATCCTCGATTTCCGAAAGGTTCGATACACCCTATGGTGACTCTGTGCCAGTAAAGGCACAATTGGCTGTACCGAGATTCGCAAAATAACGATGCGATGTGTTAGGTTTGATGGAAATGAGAGAGATGCGATGAATGAACTGAAATATCTACACTCCAATATCACTCCCGACCTGCTTAGCGAGACTCTAATATCCGATGGCGCTTGTATAGTCGAAGATGTGATGGATGTCGCTGCGCTCGACGCGCTTAAATCCGAGATCATGCCATTCGTCGATGCGACCGAGCCAGGGCGTGATGACTTTACCGGGCGGCATACAACGCGGACCGGCGCGCTGGTGACACGGTCGGCAGCTTGCCGGAAAATGCTGATGGATGACCTGATCCTGGGCGCGGCAAATTCGTTTCTAAAACCCTATTGCGAGCGCATCCAACTTCATCTCACACAAGTGATACGCATCATGCCGGGGCAGGAACGCCAGCCGCTACACCGCGACCGCCTAGCATGGGGCGGGTTTATGCCGGAGAATATCGAACCGCAATTTAACACAATCTGGGCCGTGACCGACTTCACAAAAGAGAATGGCGCAACACAGGTAGTGCCGGGATCAAACAACTGGGAAGTCGGACGTGAACCGCACGGCCCCGATATTCAATATGCAGAGATGAAGGCGGGGTCGGTGCTGGTCTATTCAGGCTCAGTTATTCACAGCGGTGGTGCCAATGTTTCGGACGCTGACCGGATCGGGGTCAACAATACCTACGCACTGGGCTGGTTGCGGCAGGAGGAGAATCAGTATCTGAGTTGCCCACCGCAGATTGCAGAAAATTTCGATCCGGCGCTTCGCGATCTGCTTGGCTATTGCATGGGCAGCTATGCATTGGGCTATTTTACACCTCCGACTGAACCCGGCAAAAATCCCGAAGTCGTGCCGCCGGAATTTCTGTTTGATGGGAAAGTCTCTGGCTGGGGCGATGATCTGTATGACAGTGTGACCGAGCGGTCGAAAGAAAAAAATTAGGCGGCCACAGTACCAAGATTGTTTTGTTTGCGCGGTTCCGGTTTGGTGCCAAGCTGGTCCAGATCAATCACCCTATCAAACTCCACACCCTGTGGCTTTCGTGCGACCAGCGAGCCTTGGCCATGACACGATAAATCGGCGTGAATTCGACCAGAAATTCTGTACCAATTGGCACGTTCCAAAGACCAATAATCAACGCACCACTGCCGGAAATATTTCTAATCTGCGCATCATATTTATGGTCATCGTGGATCACCGAAATGCTTCGCAGCATCTTGCGCCGTGAGGGTCGGCTAGATTTATAACCATCGGCTTTCATCGGCCCGGCATCTTCCGCCAACAATGGCCGGGCTTCTTCAGCAAGCAGCGGTTTGCTGTAAATATACCCCTGTACGTGTGAGCAACCTAGCGAACGTATAAGTTCAAGTTCATCATGGGTTTCCGCACCTTCAGCAATGGTTTCCATGTCCAGCGCTTCGGCCAGTGAGACAATGGATTTAATAATTGCTGCGTTGCGATTACCCGGAATCGATGCGCCGCGAACAAATCCCTGATCGATCTTGATCTTGTCAAACGGCGCATTTTTCAAATAGCCGAGTGAGGAATAGCCGGTGCCAAAATCATCCAGTGACAGGCGACAGCCTAGACCCTTGAGCGCAGCAAACATCTGGTCTGTATTGTCGCCTTCGCCAAGGAAAACACTTTCCGTAATCTCCAGTTCCAGTCTGTCGGCCGAAACGCCAGCACTTGATATGGCATTGGCTACGATCACCGGAAAATTGGGATTGGCAAATTGGATCGAGGAGACATTGACTGCCATCTTCACTTCTTCCGGCCATTTGGCGAGTTCAAAACAGGCCGTGCGTAAGGCCCATTCCCCGATCCGTGAAATTAGGCCCGCTTCCTCTGCAATCGGGATGAACGAAGCTGGTGATATCGGACTTCGTTTGGGATGATCCCAACGCAGTAGCTCTTCGAAACCGGAGATATGCTCGGTGACCGTCGAAACCTGCGGCTGGTAAACCAGATGCAGTTGGCCAGAGCCTCACGCAAATCATGTTCTATATTGCGGCGATCCTCCGCATCAGCATGCATGGACTTGTTATAGAACCGGTGCACACCGCGTCCGGCATCTTTGGCGGCATAAAGCGCGAGATCGGCATTGCGGATCAGCGCCTGTGTGGTTGAACCATGTTCGGGTGCGATAGCAACACCCACGGAAGCACCGATGACAACCTGCTTACCTTCAATTGTATAGGGCTGCGACAAGGCGGAAATAACCGCGTCGGCCATAGCGCTCAGTGCTTTTCGGTCATGCTCGCCAGGAAGAACCACTTTAAATTCATCGCCGCCCAGACGGCCAGCATGCCCATCACGGCCGATTGTTCGTTCCAGACGTTTACTGACTTGTTTGAGCAGCGCATCGCCGGCTGGATGCCCCATTGTGTCATTGACCGTCTTGAAACGATCGAGATCGAGCAAAAATAACGCACAGGGGCGATTCTCACCCGTAGGTCCAATAATCGCCTTTTCTAATATGCCCTGCATTTGCAGGCGGTTGGAGAGGCCAGTAAGCGAATCAAACTGGGCAAGTTGTTTCACTTCCTCCTGTGATCGCCGCATTTCAGTAAGATCGGCACCGCTGCCGCGAAAACCCTGAAACTGGCCAAAACTGTTGATGATCGGATTGCCCGAAAGCGACCACCAGCGCTCTTCGTCAAATATCGCAGACAGAACAGCGATCTCTTTAAACGCAGAGCGACTGGATAAATGGAACCCGAGGGTTCGCTCGCCATTGGAAGTGCTATCGGTCTCATCATGGCCGATTATCAGATCATTAAGTGACATGCCGATTATGTCTTCAAAACTGTTCGCAACATGATCGCGAATGGAATCAGAAATATAGGTGATCCGCCCGTGTCGGTCCGTCTCCCAAAACCAACCCAGAGACGCCTCCTCATAGGCATTGAGAAGCAGTCTTGCCCGTTCTTCATCCTGGCGTGTTCTGGCCAATTTCAAGTCCATGGCGACGTCGTGCTTTGCGTAGGAAATTATGATGTAGGCGAACGCAATTAAGAAAACTGCCATAACAAATAGTGCGGTAATGACTGGAAAACTGGCAAATAGTGAAATGGCTAAGCCTAAGCCATAGGCAAAGCCCACCAGTCTCTGCTTACCCGACACCAGAACGACCGCGGCAACGATCATGGTTTGTAAAACAATCTCGTAATAGGTCGGTTCCGCTGACGCAGCAACTGCTGGTAAGTAAAAAACCATAGCAGAAAAAGTTATCGACGAAATAAACACCGCAGCCGTCAAGTTCCGCAGCTTCAGATGCGGCTGGATCAATTTCCGCTTCTTCCAATAGGAAGATGCAATAATACCAATATCTACAAGTATGGACACCACAGCACAACCAATTGCAGCTTCATTCAATCCTGCAATATCGCTGCCATTTGTTATAAAAATCAAACCCATAGTCGCAATTTTCAGAAATATGATGGCAGGCCAGAAGCGGCAAATAGCCAATAGTTCCGAAGCTGATCTGACGGCGATATTCGCGCGATCAGGAGACGCAACAAGACCGAGGCTCTCCCACAATGTAAGCCCATCGACCGCAAACGGGTCAGTGACCGCATTTAATTGCGCTTTCATGTATTGTAAAATAAGGAAAAAAGGTTGCTATTTACTTACCAAAAAAATGAAACGCGATAACTGGCAGGCAACTTCGGCTAATTTTAAAACCCTTACGTTTCAGGGGCTTGGCATCCGTTTCATTGCCTGTAAAGGTTCGCTTCCCGACATCGGCTCAATCATTGCCACATGTTCAAATCCTAAACTATTATAAACGCCTTCATTCGCCGGATTGCTATTTTCCAGATAAGCCATCGTCCCGGTTCTATCACAGGCTTCCAGAACCGGTTCGATCAGACGCCGACCAAGCCCGTTTCCCCTGGCCTTCCCCATCACTCCGACCGTAAATAAATAAGCATGAGGCCCTGTTGGATGATGGGCCTCCATGGCTTCCGTTGTTGCTTTGCCGCGTTTCAAAGCTGCCAGACCGCCTCCGGAAAAAAGGCGCCAATAAAATAGTGGCAGAGCCATTATCGGAAGTTCTCCATTCTGTCCGGGAAGCGTCCACATAGCGGCCGCTTGACCTACACCATCTTCCTCCCAAATCTAGCAAAATCCACTAGGGCATAGATATATTTGGCCATAAGCGTGAAAACATCATGCATTGCTTGAAAATCATGGAAAAACCAATTGTTGAACGGGTCGTGTCGAAATGCGTCAGCGGTAATGGCACCTAATTCAGCGATAGATTCAGAGCCTACGGAACGAACATTGTTCACCGACGCAATATCGGCAGCTGTCAATGGGGCCTGATCGCTAATAAATGCCGCCTTCTTCCTGAAGAAACTCGCTGTCCGTTTGTGCGGGGCCAGAACGCTGCGATCCACCACCACTTGTGGTATTTCGGCGTGCCGCTCGCCTCGCCATGATTTCTGCTTTCTTCGCCTCCAGACGAGCCAACAATTCCTCCTTGCGGATCGATCGTTTTGGTTCTGTCTCTGGCTTGAAAACATCCCAGATTACTGCCGATTTGGGATCATCTCCCGGCCATCCGCCAAAAATTCGTTTCCCGCTTCGCCGGTCTACACGCACCATCCGAACGCCCCTAGGCGCGACAAATGGTTTTTTCGGCATACCGGCCATGGCGATCTTTGCGAATTCCTTGAAAACAGGTGCTGCCAATGTGCCGCCCTGTGCGTAGCCACCCATATTTTTGGGTTGGTCAAAGCCCAGATAGACACCTGCAACCATGTCAGGCGATCCGCCGACAAACCAGACATTCGTGGGGCCGCTTGTTGTTCCGGTTTTGCCGAATAATGGCCGGTCTAGACTCTTGAGATTTTGCGCTGTTCCGCGTGTAATAACACCTTCAAGAATATTGACCATTTGATAGGCAGTCATTGGATCCATCAATTGTTTTCCCGCCGGTTTTGGCCTCGGCATCGGCTGCCCATCCCAATCTGCCATATTGCAATTATTGCAAATCCGTTTGTCGGCCCGGTAAATAACCTTGCCCTTTCGGTCCTGTACAAAGTCGATCACCGTGGGTTTTAACTCGCGACCATGATTAACCAGCATCGAATAGGCATTGGTCAGTTTCTCGACGGTCGTGTCGCCAGCACCCAGCGCAAATGCAAGATAAGGCTTGTAGTCACCAATACCCATCTGCTTGATGGTTTTAACCACGTTGTCCATGCCTGCATCATTGGCGGCTCGTACGGTCATCAGGTTGCGTGATTGTTCGACACCCCAGCGCAATGTTTGCGGTCCTGCGCCGCCCGCTCCGCCAAAGTTGCGGAAACATTTCCTGCCGAGCGCAGCGGATTGATAAACACAAAAGGGTGCGTCCACGATGATGCTTGCTGGTGTCATTCCCTGATCCAGTGCGGTGGCATAGACAAACGGCTTAATAGTTGAACCAGGCTGGCGTTCTGCCTGTGTTGCGCGATTGAAGGGGCTCATCCGATCATCAAAGCCGCCTTGCATCGCCCAGATCCTGCCATTGCGAGGGTTTTGTACAACCATACCGCCCGACACAGCTGGTACATTGCGAAGAATGAAGTTACCGCCACCAGCCGGGCTGACTGCGATAATATCACCCGCTTTTAACCGGTTCGGAACGGAGTTGATGCGCCCCGTTGTTCCGTCACTAAACCCAATCTCTGCACCGCCACCAGTTTTGCGAATGGTAACCGCGATCTGCCAGTTCTCAAAATCTGTTCCGATAAAGGTGGATGCCAGTCGCTGCGCCCATTTATCATCAATTTCGATATTGTTGATGGGGCCGCCCCAGCCTTTTCCGCGACTATAACGAAACAGCCCAGTGCGCAGAGCATTTTTGGTCAATTCCTGCAATTCCGGATTGAGCGATGTTCTAACCCAAAGACCACCAGAATAGACACTGTAGGGTCCCGCTTCTTCCGTTTCGCCAAATTGTTCGATCAGATCACGGCGAACTTCTTCAATAAAATATCCACCAACCCTCTCAAATCGAGGACCGGCGCGGCGTTTAGCGCCCAAAGATTGGGCCACAGCATTGTCATGCTGCGCGCGGGTGATCCATCCATTTTCCAACATTTCTCCCAACGCCCAATTGCGGCGATTTACAGCGCGCTGTTCATGTACTTCTGGGCGATAGTTTGATGGGCCTTTCGGCAAAATGGCAAGATAGGCCATTTCATGTAGTGCCAACTCATCAACGTCCTTGCCAAAATAGGCCTGTGCAGCCGCCTGCACACCATAGGCATTCCGGCCCAGAAAAATCTGGTTGAGATAAAGCTCGAGGACTTCCTCTTTGCTCAGTACTTCTTCGATACGATAAGCCAACAGGGCCTCTCGCACTTTTCGGCGATACGAAACTTCATTGGTCAACAGCAGGTTTTTAGCAACTTGCTGTGTAATCGTGGACGCGCCAACAGGGCGACCATCATTGGAAATATTGGTGACGATCGCCGTCGCAATGCCAGGATAGTCCAGACCACCATGTTCAAAAAATGTGCGATCTTCAGCGGCCAGATAGGCACGCACCAGAAGCGCCGGATATTCAGAAAAATCTAGTTGAACCCGTCGTTCACGCGCATAGCTGTGAACTGGTTCTCCGTCATAGGCGCGCACCATGGTGGGCAAGGGAGGCTCGTAGGTTTGTAGAGCCTTTGCATCAGGTAAGTCTCGCGCAAAAATCAGCCAGATCAACAACCATCCGATTAGGCAAAGCGCAATAAAGGCCAGAAACAGCCAAAACCATTTCTTTTGCCACAATTTTTCCAGCCGCTCCAATAAGCTGCCCATATTACGCTCCAGCTTATAGGCGAGGCTTTCACTCATGGCTTCGCCGCCAGATTCTGGGATAGTATCACTCATATAACGCGCTATTTACCACTAATCAGCGCATTTTCCAGCCATTATCGATGATTTTTTTTGACCGCTCCAGTGCGGGACAAGTGCACTGCAACTATTTCCAATTCTGGCTTAGCGCTGCGCCAGTTTCCGGGCAAAATGCGCCTCAATTGCATTGCCGACACCATTGGCGACTTTCGTTCGACCGGACCGCGAACTTAAAAATGCAACGTCCTGCGCATTGGTCAAATATCCAGTTTCGAGCAATACCGATGGTGTGTCTGGAGCCTTGAGCACTACAAAAGAGCCAAACTTATGCGGAATTTTCCGAAATGTCATCTGCTGACTACCCTCACGGTGCAACAGTTTCGCAAAATCAGCTGATACATTCATGGTCTCACGTTGAGTCAAGTCAATGAGAATAGAAGATACGTCTCCATTGGTGCCGCCTAAATTTACACCATTGATGATATTAGCCTTGTTTTCCCGCGCAGCCAGGTCCTGGCGGCTTCTCGATCCGAAGCCACTTCAGCCAATGTATAAACGGTTGCACCGTGAGCGCTCTGATTTCCAGCCGCATCGGCATGGATCGAAATGAACAAATCCGCGTCCATTCGCCGCGCAATGCCATAGCGTTCCTCTAAAACCAGATATTTGTCAGTATCGCGGGTCAGAGCCACACGTACGCGACCGCCAGCAACCAGCCGGTCACGAATGGCTCTGGCAATTGCCAAAGTAACATCTTTTTCCCGTTTGCTACCATGCGGGGAAATTGCGCCCGGGTCATGACCTCCATGGCCGGCATCAATGACAACCAACGGACGGTTGGAGTCCCTCGGACCATGTATTTTCGGAAGCGATACTCTGTCTTGCGGCCGACCCAACGGCACTTTAACGCTGTAACTTTTCTTTGGCGGTTCCGCCCGGAATTTCACCGGCGGCAAGAATGACTTGCGGCCATTCTTGACCGCATTACTGCCGACCGGTTGTAGTTGCAGTTTCAAACTGCGACCATCTTTGGAAAATTGCCCGCCGGACACAATGGCAGGTCGGTCTAGGTCAAACACGATGCGCGCGGTGTTCGGATCATATTGTCCCTGCCTAACGGCCTTCACGATGCCTGCAGCACGGCCACCCCGCCCTGCTTTTCCGCCTTTAATATCGACTGCGATGCGGTCTGGTCCCAGCAAGGAGAAGGTCGAAGCACCTTCTACCAGATCATCAAAAGACACTATTATCTGTCCGCCATTGGCATCAATCCGATTCACCGAACCTGCATTGGCGGGGCGAGTTATTGTCAAAAGTAGTGTCTGGCAAGTTAGTCATGCGGCTGGCATGTCGTCCTCGTTCACCTCGCTTCCATCTTTAGACTTCACGCCTTCAATCACCTTCGCCAGGTGTCTGAAGCCTCTCAATTTGCGCCAGGAATCTTCTGCGCATAATCCCATCTTGCAGACCATCGTCAACATCGTATTGCGCGTGACACAACCTTTGGCTTGGCGTGTTCCATGCCGGAACGTCGCAAAACTCGACTCAATGACATTGGTTGTCCTGATACGGGTCCAGTGTTCCGCTGGAAAGTCATGAAATGCCAGCAACGCGTCACGGTCTTTCGATAAGCATTCCACCGCCTCGGGGTACTTTGCACCGAAACGTTCCTCAAAATTATCGAACGCCTTTTCTGCATCAGCTCGATCTTCTGCCATCCGGATATCATGCAGACCCTGCTTCGCTTTCTCCTGGACAGACTTCGGCAGATAGTTCAGCACATTGCCGGTCTTGTGCATCCAGCAACGTTGAACGCCCGTCTCCGGATACACTTCCTCCACTGCGGCCCGGAAGCCCGGGGCGCCGTCTCCAATTGCCAACTTCGGGGGTTGGTCCAGACCCCGTTGTTTCAGAGACAGCAACACCTCACGCCAGCTCTGTTTTGACTGCCTGACACCATCTTCGATTGCCAGGAAGTGCTTGTGACCCCGGCTGTTCACGCCGATGATAACCAGGCAGCACAATCGGCCATCGTCGCCTCTGAGACCACTGTAGATGCCATCAGCCCGGATACGGACCCATTCATCAGACACCGCTCGAGTACACCATTGCTTGTATTCAGCTTCCCATTGCCGCTTCAAACGCCCCGCGACATTGGCCGGCAGCCCTTTAGCCTCGGGGCCGGCAATAGCTTCCGGTGCGCTCTGCATCTGGCCACTCGAAACACCCTTCAAATAAAGCCAGGGGATCGCCGCGTCCAGCGTCGCCGTTCGCCGGATGCAGGGCGGTACAACCAGAGATTGAAAACATTCCGGCGTACCTTCACGGCTACGGATCTTCGGCACCTCGACGCTGACCTTGCCAACCCCTGTAATCACCTCTCGTTCGCGATGATGGCCACTGCGGACAACGCGCTGTCGTCCGTCAGCCGTTTTGTGACCATCAAACTTTGTCATCAACTCATCCGGCTCTGCCGGGACCGCTTCGGCGATTAACTGCTTCGCACCCGGTCTGAGTAGTTCTGTCAGTGGTTCAATTCCCTCCGGTCTACCCGGATCAATCACAGTATCTTTTGCCATGTGTGGCGGGCTCCTCTTGCTACTTTCGATTTCCAGACAAAAACGATTTCAGCAAGGCACGCCCCATACTTCAAATTCTTCCAGACACCAGATCCGGTTATAACTCGTGAAACTGGTTGGCAAGCCCAAAGGAAAATCGAAAGAAGGTCATATCCTGGTATCTGGTCCCACAATGACTTGCCGTTCAGACGGAAGCGCGGGTGGCTCTCGTACCGCTGCCTGGTGCATATCTCCCAAATCTGGAGATCTATCTTGTGCGATGACCAAGGGCGGATGGGCGTTGCGCTGGAATAAATATTGGAAAGGTCATCGCTGCGGTGGATGATCGTTCTTCGCCTCGATCGAAGTTCGGCGAAATTGTTCTAGCTACGGAAGTGTGTTTTTTGGGATGGATGATAGCGGGTTGGCCGTTTTGGAATTTGATCTATAGCTCTTGGCGGTGGTGGATGGATGGGCATTAGGGGAGCCAGAAAGCTGAAAGGGGTGTTTTTTGGAGATGAAAGAAGGCAGTCAAAACAATGGATGCGGCTGGGCAAATCGCCATTGTTTTGGGTCTTTTTCTAATCGGACAATGTTCCGACGATCCCGCAGATTCCGATAGTGACTACCTCCAGACAGCGCCCCCAGACAACGTCATCGTAGCCGGACCGAAATTTGGATGGCGAGATAGACAATATTGATCCAATAACCATGTATGTAACCGCCAGCTTGGTAAACTGCAGATCGGGACCTAGCACTTCCCATCGGAAAATTAATTCGTTCGTCTATGCCGAAGAATTGTCCGTATCCAACACCGATTCAGGCTGGTCGGAAATTCCGCAATCGAGCTGCTGGATTTCTTCAAGATTCCTGAGCGAAGAAAAACCCGCACCCGCTCCTGTCCTTCGGCAACGCCAATATTCAGCGCCTTCTCGGCTCTACAATGCGCCGCCACAATCCAGCCGATCATGCGGCAGCAAGTGGAAATGCGGGCAGATGAACAGTTGCAACGAGGCCTATCACTACCTCAACAACTGCGGCCTGGGCCGCCTCGACGGCGATGGCGTTCCTTGTGAAAGCATCTGTTAACTGCGGAATACCGCCGTTTGACCGAATATCTCAATTTGTTTATACAATGAATATGTATTGACTTTTGTTATAATATGAACATATAGAGATCAAGGAGACGTGTAATGGCTACCAAATCGCCTGCCAAGGCAAAAAGCCGCAAGGACCTGATCGGCCCTGCGCTGCGCACTTTTTTTAATATCGCTGACGCTTGGGGATTGAATGAACAGCAGCAAATGCAGCTTCTCGGCCTTGAGAGCCGTTCAACATTGCAGTCTTGGAAGCGAGGAGCAGTATCGTCCATTCCCAAAGATGCGCTGGAGCGCATCTCTTATGTTTTGGGTATCTACAAGGGTGTCAAGGTCTTGCTGCCCAAGACGGCCGATGAATGGATCAGAAAACCCAATGATGCACCTCTATTTGGCGGCCAGCCTGCCCTCGACCGGTTGACCTCCGGCAATGTTGCCGATCTCTTCGTCGTGCGCCAATATGTCGATGCACAGCGCGGATGACCGTGGATATCCCGGTTAGCGCCGTCCAGTGGCATCCTTGTTACCGTATCATTCCAAGCCGCTTTCCACCGATTAATCTGTTCGAGGAAGTCGCTGATCCTGACGATTTGGACGCTGTTTTCGAGATTGAGGCAATGACAAATGATCGCCTGCGCGAGGAAGCTGGAGACCTCGCGCTCATTTCAAAAGAAGACCGGATATCAGGCCTAGGAACCTCGCCAATCATGGCAGCGTTCACGCACCTCAATCCGGATGGCGATCGTTTTGCGGACGGAAGCTACGGTGTTTTCTATGCCGGCGACAGCATCGAAACGGCAGTTGCAGAAACACGCTATCACCGGATGAAATTTATGCTGGCGACAAAGGAACACGCACAGGAGCTGGATATGCGTGTGTACGCCGTCAATCTTGATGCAGAGCTGCACGACATACGCAGCATGCACGAATCACATGCGGCCTACTACCATCCGGAAAACTACGCCGTAGCGCAGGAACTAGCCGCTAGCCTACGAAAAGCCGGATCAGATGGTATCGTTTATCAAAGTGTACGCCATGATAGCGGAGAATGCGCTGCGGTGTTTCGGCCGCGTCTGTTGTCCAATTGCCGTCAGGAACGTCATCTTTGTTATGTTTGGGATGGAAAGAAAATAGCCAGTGTTTACGAAAAACGGAATTTTGTGCCGAAAGACGAAGCGTCAAACTAGGCTCAGGATGCATTAAATTGCTTGCATATCGTTAAAGTTGTTGATTCAACATGCTTCACACAAAGGAGATGTTTGCATGAATGATTTACCGATGTTGAGCGAGGCACAGATACGCCGTATCAAGCCATATTTCCCGCTGTCTCACGGTGTCCCCGGAGTTGATGACCGACGGGTGCTCTCCGGGATAATCTATGTCATCAAGAACGGCCTTCGCTGGTGTGATGCTCCAGCGGGTTATGGTCCTCACAAGACGCTCTATAGCCGGTTTGTCCGGTGGAGTAAGCTGGGGGTCTTCAGTCAGATATTTGCAGCGCTGGTAAAACAGGCTGGTGAATCCGATGTGCTGATGATCGACGCGACGCACCTCAAGGCGCACAGGACAGCTTCCAGCCTGTTCAAAAAGGGGCTCTACCCAGATGTATCGGGCGCACCAAAGGCGGCCTGAACTCCAAACTACACGCCGTTTGTGATGGCGAAGGCAGGCCTGTTGCGCTGTGTCTGACCGAAGGCCAGATGAGCGACCACAAGGGCGCAAAGCTGCTCTATCCGGCGCTGCCTGAACGCGCCTGCGTGATGATCGGTGACAAAGGCTATGACAGCGATGAATACCGCGCCGCCCTCAAGGCCAAGGGCATCACACCGTGCATCCCGCCGCGAAAGGGGCGCACAATGCCCGCGCACTTCGACAAACAGCTCTACCGGCAACGCCACAAGGTCGAGAACATGTTTGGAAAACTCAAAGACTGGCGGCGTATACACACGCGCTATGATCGAAGGGCAGATACCTTCATGGCCGCCATAACCATCGCTGCTATCTGCGCCTTCTGGATCAATTAATGAATCCTGAGCCTAGATTTCTGGGTTGTAGTGATCGATCAAAATTTGGCAGAGTTGCTCACCGCGACCGCTCAGCAACCGCAAATTTTCTTCTGACATCGCACTGAAATCAGTCGGATAATCAAACACGTCATCACGATTCACAAAATCGCCAAGCATATACGGCAGCCGCTCGTCGATCTGACCGAGATATGGCAGAAGGAATCCGTCGATTTTACCAGTTTCTGCGAGATTGTGAAGGATGTTGTAAGAAAGAGCGTGGGTACGCCTGTGAATTGTCTCGACAGTGAGGCGCATACGCGTCGACCATAGATAAGGTTTTGAGATTCCTGACGGCATTCCTGCTCCCGCATCGCACGCAATAATGAAATCTACTTCATGTGCGTTAGAGCTGAATTCAGCAGATCGTCCGGGCAACATTGTCGTGATCCCCAGATTGTCGTAAATTCCGCCGTCTGTCAGAATAACACGGTATTTTTTGCGCACGCCATTCTTCTCAAATTCCCGCACAAGGTCGAATGACGGTAGAGCAGCAGGATAGCACGCTGAAGCAGACACAGCTTGCGATACCAATGGTTGATGAGTGTTCCATATCGCCAACAACCGCTTCTCTAATTGGCTGATGTCAAGTTCGTTGGTTTAATTGTTGTCTATCATCTGGGTCACGCTTCTCTCCGCAGTCTATGTTTGTAGCTGCATGCATGTATAAGATCGGTCAGGGAGTGCCTTGCTTTCGGGCGCGCTTTTATGGCGCATCGGACACTTGCGGCGTCATTCCCATAGCAACGTCCAGATGAGGACGCTTCTTCCTTTGGTTTGATCAGGTTTGCGTCATGCTGTTACCTTCTGCTCATTCCATTGGAACTGGGTACCATCGATCCACATCCGGTGAAGGATGACGGCAAGTTTGCGAGCAACTGCAACGGTAGCGCGTCTACGCCCTTTTGTTCGAACCAGATGCAGGCCCCATGCTTTAAGCGGTGACATCGTGCGTGTTCTGGTGAGCAGTGAGTGGGCGGCTGAGTAGAGCGCCGAGCGGACATCTGCATCACCAGCTTTGGATATCCGGCCTTGGCTATCACTCTCGCCTGACTGGAAGCGCCGGGGTGTTAGACCGAAGTGGGCGCCAACAAGCCGTGATGATTTAAACCGCGCCGGATCATCAATGGCTGCCTTGAAGTGCAAGGCTGTCACCGCTCCTGCACCTGGTGCTGTCATCAGCAGCATGCAGACCGGATCGGTTCCAGCAACCAGCTTCACGCGCCGACCCATCTCCTGATAACTGGTAAGCAGCACCTGCTGCGCATCCAACATCGGTAGAAGTGCATATGTCAAAGCTTCATCCGCTTC
The DNA here is from genome assembly GCA_951813595.1 of uncultured Parasphingorhabdus sp. Lineage (GTDB taxonomy): Bacteria > Pseudomonadota > Alphaproteobacteria > Sphingomonadales > Sphingomonadaceae > Parasphingorhabdus. The sequence goes on from CATOTQ010000001.1 coordinate 1,880,653, forward strand.
GATGATGGGCTTCACTGTTTCCGCAAAGCGGTGGTGTGCTAACGTGGATGGCAGACGGATACCAAAGACCTTGAGCAAACCGCGTATCTCATTCTCCAGATCGATGCAGCGGCTCAGCAATGTCTTGCGGCTCGCCAGCAGCGTACGGATATGATGACTTTCTGCGCTCTTCATATGTACCGCGCGATACCAACCTGAACGCACCACTTGCGCGATGCCGCGTGCATCATTCCGATCCGTCTTGTTGCGCATCGCCGATAAAGCTGCACTGACGTGCCGGGCCTCCATGCACACGACATCATATCCGACCGCCTTTAATCCATGGAACAGCGTCTGGCTCATCGTCCCGGCTTCAAAGCCAATACGGTCTATCGAATGATCCAGATTATGCAGGCATTCGACAATCTCATCGACCTCACAGGCCACCGCCCGTTCCAGAACAATCTCGCCTTCACCATCAATCACACAAAGTGCCACAGAACGTAACGCTACATCTAGTCCTACATAATATCCCATCATCTCATCCCTTCAGTTGCTGGCTAAAACCAGCAATCTAACGGGAACTCGACCCATAATCAGTTCCACCAATTACGCATGCTTTCGGAAGATCCAAAACGAAAAGCAGTGCCAGTTCTGAGTTCAGCGGCGTTTAGAACAACCTCCAGACCATCACGGGTAACTTCATCAATTGCAGTATTTCCGTAAACTGCTTTTCGCAGATACCTCTCAAAAGCTGTTGACCGGCTTGCAAATCGTCTCAACGGGGCATCGGTCCAAGACGTGACGGCTTCGACTTCACGGCGGTCACCGCCAATCAGGGCATTTGCCTTGCCCAACCCTCTGATAACGGCTCCACCGCTGGCGGCAACGCCGGAAGTAAGCTGGGAGGCAATGATCTTGGGCGTTTCGGGCGAGAAAAGTGTGTGTCGGACAAGTCCCCAGAACAATCCTCGGCGCAACAGCGCAGTGACGCGTTCATCGAATGCTTCAAACGGCTCATCATAATATGCATAAAGCGCAGCAATCACGCTACCGCCAGAAACTGCTGATAGAATCTGAACTTTCGTCAATATATCGTAGTCATTCAAGGCGCGAAAACACCCCAAATGAAAAGCCATCGCACGCGAGCCTCCTCCTGAAAGAGCAAGACCTACCCTAGGCATCTGCTATTTCCGCCAAATAGGCTGCATATTGCTCTTTGTTCATCACAATCAGATTTTCGCGCCGGAATAAATAGTGATTGAATTTTGGATCGGTCGCAGCATGTCCGATAATCAGCATGAGAACTTGGCGGGGACGTTGCTCTTGCAAATGCAGGAGTTGCACCATCGCCATCATATCGTCTTCGCTAGGCATACCGGGGGAAACGGGATGCGTATGCCAAATCCCTAAAAACCTGCTTCGTTTGCCAGACTGTCTCGATTTGGCCTGTGCTAGCTTTTTTGTGCCCTTGGTTCCGCAGACAAACTTCTTCGCACTGGCTTCGCTATCAGAAGGCGGGCCGCTGGCACCATCGATGTAGATGTGTCCATGACTCTCATCGATTTCGCCGAAGAGCAATCCTCCAGTTTCAACTTTGTCGCTACGCACTCGCGCAATGCGATTCATTTCAGTCTTGATGCTGCGTTTGGCAGCGGACGCATAGGTGACCGAATAATCCCAGATCTTTTCTTCGTGTCGCGAAGGATCATCGAAGGTCAAGTCGATCGGTGGACTGTGATCTGAAAGCCAGGATGCCTCTAACATGTGGAATGAGGGTTGTGTGTCATTAAGCTTCACAAAACTACGCAACCCGATATTCAACAACGATGAAGCATGGGCCGCAACATCCGCCGCAGAGGCCCGAAAGGTAGGATTTGAACATCCCGGCTCAGGCTGAAAAGGTTCCGGCGGTTCTTTAGGCCAAAAAGCTTCCGTTGCTGGATGATCACGATGTTTCCGGAAGGATTCGATCGCAGATAATCGGTTTATGCCAATTGGCCCCAAGCGATACTCAGGCATTCTGACCAAGACTGAACCGTAATCGGCACCGGCGCTCACCGACATAGTGATTAGGGGCTTGGTAAACGAGCCATCGGCAATTTCGCGCTCGATCCGATGACTGACCTTAATTGAGGCGGTAGCATCAATAACAAGATCGATTTCCTGCAAGTCAATCTTACCTGCAACACCATTGCTCAGATTGACAGGATACTGTGTGATGGCCGTCGACCCGCCGATTTCAACAAGCTCTCCTGCGAGTGCGCCAGTCTTCAGTTTGCCAATATCTGCGTGTTTGTACTGCTGCCGGACAAGCAGGCCAAGTTTCACATCACCATAGTCCGCAAGGTCCGCAAGCGCTAGAGCTGAGGCTCCCGCGCGAACAATGTGGTTGCCAATAACTGATCCTAGTGCGCCGCATCCAAGCAGCAAAATCCGCTTTTCCTGCAAGCTTGACATCAGTGATTTGACGTCACGGCGGTAAGTGACCTCTTCCCGATTTTCGAATGTCTTGCACCACCTTACATCTGCGGTCACGATCCATTTGACAAACGTATCTAGATTTTGATCATCATCGCCGTTCTCGCGAACCAAATCTTGGAAGGTATTGACGGCTTCCTTAGTGATTTCCCAGACTGTCAGATGTTGTTTGAGCGGCTCACCCGCGGCTCGCCGACGCATCGGAGCGCCCAGGACAAGATAAGCCGGTTTATCTCGGTCAGCGGTTATCGCCAGCAATCGCAATATACGATAAAGTGTGCCGGAAGGCACGCCTGCTTTTTCCAAGGCTTTGACAAGGACGTTGATTTTATTGGGATACTCGATTGGCAGAGGTGCGTTGAGAAGGAGCGCCGCAGCGATATTTTCTGGCAGTGCGACGTCACTCCAGTCGTCGAGCGAAGTCCAGCCATCAAGATGATATTGCCCTTCGCGCGCGACATTTAATTCAGCTCTGCCAACCCAAAAGGCTTTAGCTTCATCAAGTTGCGGCGCATTCTTATTGATCACGAATTGAATAGATGATGTCGTTGAATTTGCAGGCGGATGCAAAGGCGCGTCTTCTGGATCAAGCTGACCGACAGCAGCAGCCCTCATCCACACATCAACCCGGTTAAAGAATCCGTACATACCATCTGCCGGAACCCATTCTGTTTCCGAAGATTGATACAGGCACGCATAAGAACCCCATTGAACATGCGGTGCGCCGATGTGGCGTTTATGGGCAAACCGAAGAGAAGGGACATCGAACGGAAAGTCGGGGTGGATACATACTTCCAGCTTTTCTCGGTCACGGAACTTTAAGCCGCTTAATTCTCGGGGGTAGTCCGACATACGAAGCGATATCAGAACCCCTACCGTTTCGCTTTTTCCAAGCTTCTTTGGCTCGCCGATAACTTCAAGCGCCCCTTTTGACGCATTGGCGATATCGGCAAGTTGGTGAAGTGCAAGTTGCTGACCTTGGCTAAACTCCACTGCCAAAACCGACCTTCTCTCCAGGTATCTCATCACTTCCGCGGGCATCTTCTACTCCAGCAGCAAGCGCACTTTTTGAAGTGGAAGCATCCGAGCTATCGGCGTCAGAGCTTTCATATGTCAGTTGAGTCTCGTCGAGCTTAAACGTCAGCGGTTCAGAGCTCACTCCGTCATCGTGCGTGCACAAAAAGCCGACTTCGGCAATTTCAGAATAGCGCGATTTGGCTTTTACATGAGGCGGATTATCGCCTGATGAATTAGATGCCGGAACCGACTCTGAACTGGAGACAATATAGCCGTCACCTACTTGGGCTTCCTCGAAGTCGTCGAGGATATCTTGTTTCAAAACGGTCTTGTCGTCTTCTTTCTGATACATCACAGACTTGCTGCAATGGTGAGCTGCAAGCATGACCTGCCAGGCAAGATAATCCATATTGTCGTGCTCATTGGTCACATTAAATATCTTGCGAATGGTCGGATATTTCAGGTCGCCAAAAAGCAGGACTCCACCCTTAGAAGCATCGTCACCTAAGACAACCTGCATGGCCAGGCTGGTGTCGTTCCGGTCACCTACAGCGTCGTCTTTAAACGGGGCATGGATGAACGCTTGAAACTCGCCTTCGTGATCTTCGCCATCGATTTGCGTGACCAGATTTCCGGGAGTTGTGAAGAACTCTTCGGGAAAACCTTTATAGTCGTCCTCTTCGAGAAGGCTATCATAACCAATCAGGCGCACCCGATCTCCTGCACCAGGATCACCGCCTGCATCGATTGTTTCTTTAACGCGGCGCTTAGCTTCATCACGAAATGCGACTGCATCATCAGAAAGATCATCGGTATGCTCACGAAAGACGCGCGGCGTAAACCACAACTCGCCAATCGTTACACGGTCCAATAAATCTTCAAATCCTTGGATGTGATCTTGGTCAGGATGAGTCAGAGCGAAAGCAGAAAGGTATGGTTTGCCGTCAACCTCTGGCAGGTGCTCTTCCAACTCATTGATGATTTCCGCATGGTCGTCATCTTCTGGCTTAGTTAATGAGTCCTGAGCCTAGAAAAGACCGATCATCTTTCCGACACCATTTTCAAATATCAAAAAGGCAAACATGTCATGGCGACGCCGAGCCAGTTGGTGCTGCGTTCGGACATGGATTTCGACGCAGGCAAGCGCGAGGCTATTCTCGGCACCTGGGACGAGCAGACTGCAGGTCATGGCGTGAATGTGCAGTATAATGCCGAGCCAGTGAAAATTGAGGGCAATGAAGGTGACTTTACCATCGCCCTGACCATCACCCTGAAAGATGGTGGAACGGTGAAAGCCGAAACTATCGTCATGGCAATTGGCACGCAAGGGAACCCAAACCTCGTGCGCTGTCCGGTGGAAGATGGATCCAATGTCCAGTATCAGCTAGATGATCCGGGCGAATATTATGATGAGCACATCACGGTCATCGGCTCGGGCGACGCGGGGATTGAGAACGCGCTCGGTCTTGCGGCCGATAGCGCCCAGAACAATATTGTCACGATCCTGAATCGTTCGCCTGAATTTGCCCGTGCAAAGAAAGCCAATGTCAAACTGCTGATGGAGGCGAAAGAAAACGGTAAGGTCGACGTCCGCACCGAAACGACGCCTGCTGAAATCAAAAATGGTGAGATGATTCTCGAGACTCGAGATGGGCAGGAGACTATACAATGTGGTCGTACCATTGCCCGTATGGGCTCCGCCCCGCCGCGGAAATTTGTCGAGGAATGCGGGATTGAATTCACATCGGAAGACCGCGAAGCCTATCCCAAACTCTCGCCCGCCTTTGAAAGTACCAAGAAGGGTATTTACGTCATCGGCGCATTGGCCGGTTATCCGCTAATCAAACACTGCATGAATCAGGGCTATGATGTTATCGAGTTCATCAACGGTAATACCGAGCTGAAACCTGCCGATGAGCCGATATTGGAAGAGAAGTTCAGCGGTTTGCCCAAGGGTAATTCGGTCGACGAATGGCTCGAATTCTTCCGCGAGAATGTTACCATTCTCAATGAACTGTCACCGCTCCAGATGCGGGAATTTATGCTCGACAGCGAACCGCGCATGTATCGCAGCAGCGAAGTGGTGTTTGAAAAGAACGAGCCTGGAAGTTCGCTCTTTGCCATCGCTCAGGGCTCGGTGCTGTGGAGATTGATCCCAATGATCCCTCGATCACCGTACCGATAGAGGAAGGTTCCATATTTGGCGAAGTTGGACTGATTTCCGGTCGCCGTCGCGGTGCAACGATCAAGGCGGCGGAAGACCTGATCGTTGTCGAAATTTCTCGCACCGCCGCGCTCAAACTGCAGGCGTCAGTGCCTGCTGCCAAACGTGCGATTACCAATATCTCGACCGAACGACAGCTATTACAGATGTTCGGCTCGGGCCTGACCAAGGAAGACATTGCCGAGGTTGTCGAGACTAGCGAAATCGTCAACGTTCGCGCTGGCGAAGCGATTATTGAAGAAGGCAGTGAAGGCAATGACATCTATGTGATCCGTGTCGGATCGATGGTGGTGGAAAAGGAAATCGGCGGCAAGCCGGTGTTCCTGTCATATCTGCCTGCTGGTTCCTATGTCGGTGAAATGACCTTGATCGCGGGAGGTTATCGTACCGCCACCGTGAAAGCGGCGATTAAATCAGAAGTTATGAAAATCAACGGCGATGCGTTCAAGAAAGTACTCGATGCGCATCCGGATCTGATGCGCAAGGCCAAGAAGGAAATGGCTGCACGACAGGATGTGAATGCGTTTATTGAGGCGAAGAAAGACAGCTTCTCCGGCGTGGTCGACATGTATTCCGGTGTCGCCAACTTCTTGATTGATAACGGCATCGGTGAAGCGACCGATGTGTTGCTGATCGACGAAAACCTATGTGTCGGCTGCGACAATTGCGAAAAAGCCTGCGCCGATAGTCATGAAGGCCTTAGCCGCCTCGATCGGGAAGCCGGACGCACCTATGCACATCTGCATGTGCCAACCAGTTGTCGCCACTGCGAGCATCCGCACTGCATGTCCGATTGTCCGCCCGATGCGATTCATCGCGGCCCCGATGGTGAAGTTGTTTATCGATGACACCTGCATCGGCTGCGGTAACTGCCAGCGCTATTGTCCCATCGGACGGCTGTTCAACAAGAGCAGCCCAATTGACCTGCATCGGCTGCGGTAACTGCCAGCGCTATTGTCCCTATGGCGTGATTCGTATGGACAAGGTGCCGCCGAAAAAGCCGAGCCTTTTGAGCTGGTTATTCTTCGGCGCTGGCCCGGGGCCTGGCGAGCCTGATAAGCAATGGGTTGCTAACAATAGCGATCCATCTGTCGAAAAGGCCAAGAAAGCGATCAAGTGTGATATGTGCGCCGGCATTGCTGGTGGCCCTGCCTGTGTCCGTGCCTGTCCAACGGGCGCCGCGATTCGTGTAGCTCCGGAAGAATTCCTCACCGTTGCCAAACTCGAAAATGAGGACGCGTAATGGCTAGCAACGCAGTCGCCTCGCAAACCGGTCGCAAAAGAGTCGCGATGCATGACGGCTTTCTAAAACATGCGGGCTATCGCTGGCTGAAAATAACTGCGTTCATCATATTGGTCTGCATTGTCAGCTATATTTTTATCGATGTATCCCCGCGCCACAATGGCGGCAGCTGGTATGGCTATACGCTGGGGACGATTGGCGCGCTGCTGATCCTCTGGCTGACCATGCTGGGCTTTCGCAAACGGGCGATGACCACGGGTAGCTGGTCGCTAAAGGCCTGGACCTCGGCGCATATCTATCTGGGCCTCAGCCTGATCGTTATCGGCACGCTTCATACTGGTTTCCAGCTAGGCTGGAATATCCACACCGCTGCTTATGTCTTCATGATGATCGTCATTATATCGGGGGTTTTTGGGATCTATTTTTATGCGACTATCCCGGAAAAACTGTCGGACAATCGCGATGAGATGACCGAGACGGAAATGCTGGAAAACCTGCGTTCGCTGGACCGGCAGCTACATGAATCGGCTCAGTCTTTGTCGGCGGAACATGCCACTCTTGTTCTGCAATCGCTGGAACAGGATCCCTTCGGCGGTGGTTTCATGCGAAGAATTTCTGGACGATATCCCGATTGTGCGACGCGGCTTGCCCAGGCAGATTTGCGACGCGAACGTGCCTATCAGCCCAAAATGGGTAGCGATGATCCGCTCGACAAAGTCGATGCCCTGCTCGAGAAAAAAGAGGCAACACTAGCCCGTGTCCGTCGTCATCTAAAGCTGAAGGCCATGCTGCAAGTTTGGCTGTTCATTCATGTGCCGATGACATTTGCGCTTATCGCATCGCTATCGGCACATATCATCAGCGTGTTTTTCTACTGGTAGGATGGGGATAGCGATATGACCTTCATTGTCCGCCAGATTGCAACCACGGCCGACGGCCGGGAAATAGTCCGCTCCAATCCGTTTGATTCGGATCAGATTGGCATTGGTCGTAGCACTGAAAATGCCATTCATCTGCCTGATCTGGCGGTCAATCCCGATCATGCCACGATTACCAAGCGCGAAGATGGTCATATCGTTGTCGAAAGCACCACGGGACAGAATTTCACGCTGGATGGCAAGCACCGGGTATCGGTAACGATTGACCCTGGATCGGGAGCCGAGTTGGGTTTTGGCGGCCATGTCATCATCGTTAGCGAAGAAGAGGGAAATATCCTCCTCACGGTCAAACGGGTCGAGGCATTGTCCGATTCTGCCGAAGACCGGAGCGAATCGACGCTATATACACTGCAGGGTTTGCTTCCCAGCAAACGAATTGGCGCCTGGGGATTTGTTGCACTCGTCCTCGCGGCCTTTCTGATCTGGCCAATTTATACATGGGCAACATGGCGCGGTGTGGAAGAACGACCCGATCAGTTCCATGCCGACACCATGTGGTCTTCCGATGCGTTGAGTCAGGCTCATCACAGCCTGGAAAAGGACTGTCAGGCCTGCCATGTCGACGCTTTTGTAACGGTTACAGACAAAACCTGTATGACCTGTCACGAAGACGACGCACATGATCATGCCAATCCTGATCGTCTTCTTACGGCGCGCGGCGGCCCTGAAGGTTTTGAAAAAATCGGAGCCGCTTTTGCGTCCGCTTTTAATAAACCTCCCGGCTGGTGTGTCGAATGTCACACCGAGCATGAAGGCGCTGGTGCTATGGAACCTACCGCGCAGAAATTTTGCGCCGATTGTCATGAAGGAATGGACGGGCGTTTGACCGATACAAAATTGGAAAATGCGTCGGATTTCGGAATCGAACATCCGCAATTCCGGCCCGCCGTTCTGCTCAAGCCCGGTGGCAAAAACCCACCGCGTAAACGAATCTCTCTGGATGAGAAGCCAACCGAATATAACGGCCTCAAATTTCCACATGATCTGCATTTGTCGAAAACCGGCGGCGTGGCTCAGATGGGACGACGGCTGTCTGCCAAATATGATTTTGGGCCATCATTGGTCTGCAAGGATTGTCACACGCCTGATCCGAAAGGTGTGCGCTTTGAACCTGTGGACATGAAGGAAGATTGCGGCATGTGCCATAGCCTTGCTTTTGATGAGGTGGGCGGAACGGTCCGTACCCTGCGTCATGGAGAGCCGGATATGGTTCGTGCTGATCTGCGGGCCTATTACCGGTCAACAAGGCCAACGCGGCCAATCAATCTCGGTGGTATGAAACGCCGTCGCCCCGGTGCTGCCAATGACGTGCGCGTGGCCAGCGACTATGCCCGTGCTGTGCAGTTCCGGCCCAGCCGCGCCAATATGGCGATTAGTCAGGTTTTCTCACGCGGTGGTGCTTGTTTCGATTGCCATGGAGTCACTCCGCCAACTGCCAGAGGCCGTGTCGATTATGCCATTAAACCGGTGACCCAAACGGACCGCTATATGCACAAGGGCTGGTTCAGCCACGAAGCGCACAATGATGAGGACTGCAGCAGCTGCCACACTGCGGAGACATCCAAGGACGCGCGGGACCTGCTTTTGCCTGGCATCAAGACTTGCCGCGAATGCCATGGTGGTGAATTCCAGACGTCATCGGATGTACCGTCGAGTTGTGCTATGTGTCATGATTACCATGCCGATGAAGGCGCACCATGGTTGATCAAGGAGCAACAGAAGGACAAGCGCAAAAAACCGGATAAAAAAATTGCTCAGCGGTAGCACGGGCGAAATAGTTGCCATGCCGGATGGTCAATTGGGAAGGAGGCGCCAATGCTGATGGCGCAAGTTACGGATATTCATCTGGGTTTCGACCCGGATAATCCGGCGGAATTTAATCGCAAGCGGCTGGACCAGGCGCTGAAGATGCTGTGTGAGATGACCCCGCAGCCCGACATATTGCTGGCCACTGGCGATCTGGTGGATCGCGGCGATCAGGAAAGCTATCAGCGGCTTGAAAATGCGTTGTCGGTAGTGCCTTTCCCAGTGCACATGTGCCTCGGCAATCATGATTTGCGTACGCCGTTCATGAAACAATTTCCCAATACGCCTACGGCAGATGGCTTTGTGCAGTATGAAGTCGATGATGGTCCTCTGCGATTGCTTTTTCTCGATACGCTGGAAGAAGGGCGCCATGGTGGTGCATTTTGCGAAACACGTGCGGCGTGGCTCGAAGCCCGCCTTTCGGAAAAACAAGACAAACCTACAATCCTTGTGCTCCATCACCCGCCTGTCGAGAGTGGTATTGACTGGATGAACACCCATCCCGACGAGCCCTGGGTGACACGGTTAGCCGATACGGTGGCGGGTCATTATCAGGTGAAAGGCATGATCACCGGCCATCTCCACCGCAATATCTCAACCTGGTGGCGCAATATCAGCCTCGCCATCTGTGCCTCCACCGCGCCGCAAGTTGCCCTCGACCTCAAACCGATTGATCCGGAAAACCCCGACGGCCGCAACATGATTGTTGCCGACCCTCCTGCCATTGCGCTGCATTGGTGGAACGGGCGTCAGTTGATCAGCCATTTTGATTCAGCCGATGAACATGTCATGCTGGCCCGCTATGATGAAAATCTCCAGCCGTTGGTCCGGGCACTATTGGCGGAACGTCCAGAATAAACTGGTTCTTTTCATTGGGGGCTTTACCGCATTTCCGGGGCAATTAGGGGGTATCGGGTTGCACAACGGCTTCCTGATTTTCCCGCTGTTCCTTGAGTCGCCGGGTCACAGCTAGCGGACTGCCAGTTTGGCGGGCCAACAGATAATAGAAAGAAGGTATGATAACGAGAGTGAGCAACGTTGAAATACCGACGCCCCAGACTATTACCACCCCGATCGCCTCGCGGCTTCCAGCTCCGGCGCCGGTTGCCAGCATCAAGGGTATGGCACCGGCAATGGTGGCAATTGATGTCATCAATACTGGACGGAAGCGGCGTTTCGCCGATTCTAGGATGGCCTTTTCAAATTTCAGACCTTCATCACGGAGTTGATTGGCAAATTCGACGATCAAAATACCGTTTTTGGCGGCCAACCCGACCAGCATGATCAACCCGATTTGACTGTAAAGATTCAGCGTACCGCCCATTACTGTAAGGCCTAGCAAGCCGCCAGCAACGGCCAGAGGAACGCCCAAAATGATTATCAGCGGGCTGATAAAGCTTTCAAATTGCGCAGCGAGCACCAGGTAGACGAGAATAACTGTGAAGCCGAGAACCAGCCAGATCGAACCACCGGTTTGTCGCAATGCGCGGCTTTGCCCTTCATAACCTATGGCGACCACTTCGGGGAGGGTTGCGGCTTCGTCTTCAAGGAACGTCAGCGCCTCGCCAAGCGAATAGCCGTCAGCTACCGTTCCTTCCAGCGTTATTGCGCGCAGTTTGTTGAAACGATTGAGCTCGCCCGCCTCGGCCCGGCTGGTTAGTGTGACTAATCCTGATAGGGGCACTAGTGTATCCTCACGTGCGCGTACATATACATTGGCCAGATCTTCAGCGGTAACCCTGTCCCGCGGTTCCGCCTGCATGATCACCTGATATTCCTCGCCTCGGTCAACATAGGTACCAGCATTGCGCGATCCCATCATCGTCTCGAGCGTTCGTCCAATTTCCTGCACCGAAACACCCAGATCAGCTGCGCGAACAGTGTTGACGTTGACCACCACCTGCGGCCGGGTTTCTTTGTAATCAGACTCCAGCGTCGCAATGCCGGGAAATTCCCCTGCCGCTACAAACAGGGCGTCCCGGGCGCGGGTTAACTCTTCATATGTGTCGCCTGCGATGACAAAGCGGATCGCTTCTCCGCCTCGACCGCCAATAGTCGAACCTCCCGAAACAAATACTCTGGCCGCTGGGTATTCCCGGAATCGCTTGTTCATCTCTGACATGGTTTCTGCTGTGGTCATGGATCGCTCATCCCAGGGTTTGAGAAACATGATGATCCGTCCCGCCGAGAAATCGCCTGAGGGACCGAACGATGCCGGTGCGCGGAACAGGACGCGGCGGAGCGGACCTTCTTCTTCCGTCAGGGGCAGCGCTATGGTTTCGATATCCAACATGACCTTGACTAACCGTTCCCAACCTGCGCCTTCGGAGATAGATGCTCTGCCAAACATGAACCCGGTATCTTCTGGCGGTGCGACTTCCGATTTAAGCGTCGTAAAGCCGATTACGGCAAACATGGCTGCCAGTCCGAAGGCTACCCCGCCGAGCAGGAACGGCTTGCTGATCCAGCGTGACAATATGCTCTCATATCCGATGCTGGTGTCCCGGAACTTGCTATCGACATAGCGGCTCAATCTGGTTTCGCCGCCGCCCTTTTTTAGGATTTTGGAACACATGACCGGGATCAAAGTGAGTGCGACAAAGGTTGAAATCGAAACTGCGACGATCATTGTGATAGCAAGTTCGCGAAACAACAAACCTGTTTCGCCTGGCAGAAACATGACCGGCACGAACACGGCAACCACAACAGCGGTTGTCGCGACTACGGCAAAACCAACCTGCCGTGCGCCTTCAAAGGCAGAAATCAAACGGCTTTCACCCTGCTCAATTCGTGAATAGATATTTTCCAGCACCACAATGGCATCATCCACCACCAGACCAATGGCCATGACCAACGCCAGCAAGGTCAGCAGATTGATCGACAGCCCAAGCATCCAGAGAACGAAGAATGTACCGATTAGGGATATAGGAACCGTTACTGCCGGAATGACTGTGGCGCGGACCGATCCGAGAAACAGATAGATGACGGCGATAACCAGAATTGCGGCGAAAAGCAGGGTTTGCCAAACGTTTTCAATTGCTTTTTGAATGAAGACACTACTGTCATAGCTTACTGCCAGTTCGACGCCATCTGGGAGTAGGGGACTTATCTCTTCTATCCGGTCCTTAATATCATTCGCGACCTGTAGTTCATTGGCCCTAGATTGTCGGATGATACCCAATCCGACGCCCGGAACACCGTTCGATCGGAAATGGCTGTAGACATTTTCCGGCCCTAGCTCGACCCGGGCAACATCGCCTAGCCGCAATTGCGATCCATCGGCCCCGCGGCGAATGGCCAGTGCCTTGAAATCATTGACATTTCCATAGGCTCTGGCGACTCGCACTGTCAGATTGAGATCAGACGACTCCACCCGGCCAGCTGGCAACTCGACATTTTCACGTCGCAATGCAGCTTCGATGTCATTGGGGGACAGACCGCGTGCGGCCATTAATTTCCGATCTAGCCAAATTCGGATGGCCGGCCGCGCCGCGCCGCCTCCTCGTACCCTGGCAACACCATCTATCGAGGAGAACCGGTCAACCAGAACACGATCAACATAATCGGCGAGCCATAGGGAATCTCGCCCTTCGCCTGTGAGGTTGAGCCACATGAACGGACGAGCGTCGGCATCTACCTTATTAATTTCAGGCGGGTTGGACTCTTCGGGCAGGTTATCCAACGCACCAGATACCCGGTCGCGAATATCGTTCGCAGCGGAATCGACATCGCGGTCAGGAGCAAATTCGACCGTGATATCTGATCTTCCATCACGAGAGGAGGATCGGATCTGTTCAATCCCTTCGACTCCGGCAATGCGATCTTCGAGTATCTGCGTGATGCGCGATTCCACCACATTCGCGGCGGCTCCGGGATAATTGACGTCTACCGAAACTATGGGCGGTTCAATGGCTGGATATTGCCGCACCGGAAGCTGCAGGAAGGCGACTATGCCTGCCAGTACAAGGACCAGACTAAGCACAACCGCAAAAACGGGTCGTTTGACAGATACGTCAGAGAGGATCATTGCGATGCACTAGCGGGTTTTTTAGCTGACCCAGCTGGTTTCTGTGGTTTCTTTCTCCCGGGAATGACCGCTTCAACTGGTGCGTCATCGCGAACTTTCACAGTCCCATCAGCGACAATTTTAGTGCCTTTGGCGATGCCGCTTGTAACTTCGATCATGCCATTCGAACGAAGGCCGGTTTCAATCGATGTGCGCCGGGCAATACCTTCGTCGTCGACAACAAAAACAAAATTCTGATCGCCTTGGGCGATTAACGCGGTTTCTGGAATGGCGAGACTGTTACGGCTTTCGGAAATAATCTTTATCGTCAACAACATGCCCGGACGGAGCAAACGGCTGTTGTTCGGTAATATCGCGCGCACTGTCACGCTGCGCGAAAGCTCGTCTACCAGCGGGTCGATATTATCAATTGTGCCAAAAAAGCTTTGATCCGGATAAGCTGTTGAGATTGCTTCGATCACCTGACCTTTTTCGATCGAAGTTAGGTAAGCCTCTGGCACGGTGAAATCGAGCTTGATCGAAGAAATATCACTGATCGTTGCGATTGGACTACCTGACGTCACCACTGTGCCGGGTGAAATGGTCCGCAGGCTGAGCACACCATCAAATGGCGCGCGGATGACCCGGTCAGAAATGCGTGAACGAATAGCATTGGCGTCCGCTCTGGCGCTATCCCGCAAAGCAGTTTGCTGATCAACGGCTGCATTGGTTGCAAAGCCGCGCTTCTGCAGGGAGATTAATCGTTCCAGTTGCTGGTTGGCTTCCCTTGCGCGCGCTTCAATGGCGCTCAGGTCTGCAGATTCTTCACCGCGCGACAATTGCGCGATCATCGCCCCGCGCCGAACAATATCGCCATCGGAAAAACCAAGGCGTTCAATCCGTTCGGTTACCGGTGATGTGATTACCGTCTGTTCATTGGCAAATGCCGTACCGACAGTCTCAATATCGCTGGTAAACTCTGCTTCGGTCACAGTGCCACCAACAACTTTCGGCGCACCACCGCGTCCGCCGCGATCACCACCGCCTTCGCTGCATGCCGCCAAGGCGATTGATATCAGACCGATGAGCCAGAAATTGCACAATCTCATTTTGTAAAAGCCATGGGGCTTGATTCAAAAAGACCAAGTGTTCGCATCAAATTCAAAACTCCGAAAAGTATGTCCACTAAACCAGTCACGAAAGCATCAAAATCGCGTTATATCATAAAGGTCATTGAGCCTAGTATTATAAGGGCCGTAGATGGAACGAAGAGCGCCCGCTTGTCGCATTCCTTGTCTGAACAATCAGATGGCGGTGGTGGTGTAAGATACCATCAATTTTCTTTCACGCCCAAAAGTCGTTCATCGACGGGAAAGCGCTGTTCGTCTAAATTTCAATTTCAAATGCAACCTTTTTTGCGTTTCCATCCCCATTTGGGTAACAGGATAGCAATCGCGCTTGGGCGCAGCATATCGGCTCTGAACGGGCCATATTTTTTTGGAGAGACATAATATGCGATTCACAATTTCCAGCCGTAAATTTTTCCTCGGCGTGTCCAGCGCTGCGTTACTGGGTGCGGCGGCCACTCCTGCTCTCGCTGATAACCACGGAAAGAAAATGACTACTGCAGAATTGAACAAGATGAGCGCATCAGGATCGGCGAATAGCAACACGGCCGAAAACAGTATCCTGCAGGAATGGACCGGTCCCTATGATGGCGTACCGCCCTGGGATGAAGTAAAAGTCTCCGATTTCCCGCAGGCTTTTCAGACGCTGATGGACGATGGCCGGAAGGAAGCGGACGCAATTCTTTCCAACCCGGAACCGGCGACTTTCGACAATTTCATGGTTCCATGGGAACTGGCTGGTTCAAAAGCGAATGAAGTCTTCGCCTTGTGGGGTGTTCATTCGAGCAATCTTTCCAACGATGAAGTCCGCAAGGTGCAAGGCGAGTGGCTGCCGAAAATTTCCGCTTTCTTCAATGAGATCCAGCTTGATCCGCGGCTCTTTAAAAAAACCAAAGAGGTTTATGACAGTCTCGAATCATCGGGTGTTAATGCACAGCAGAAGCGGTTGGTTACCCGGCAATATGAATCGCTGGTGCGCAACGGCGCGATGTTGGAAGGTGAAGACAAACAGGAGTTGATCCGCCTCAACACGGAATTGTCAAAACAATTTAATGAGTTTTCGAACAAGGTTCTGGCCGATGAGGAGACTTACATCTACCTCGTTGACGAAACAGATATTGCTGGACTGCCTGAAAGCTTTGTTGCGTCTATTCGAGCCGCGGCTGTAACCCAGGACAGGCGAGGATGGGCGCTCAAAAACACCCGCTCCGTCATGCAGCCTTTCCTCCAGAACTCAACGCGTCGCGACCTGCGGGAGAAAGTTTACAACGCCTATATCAATCGCGGTGATAATGGCGACAAGAACGACACCAACGCGACTATTGCGAATATCCTGAAAATCCGTGCGGACCGCGCAAAGCTGCTCGGATTTGACAGCCATGCCCATTACCGGATGGCAGACACCATGGCGCAGACACCGGAAACTGCGATGGACCTGATGATGAAAGTCTGGCCCGTCGCCGTTGGCCGTGTGAAAGAAGAAGTCGCGGACATGCAGGCGATTGCCGATCAAGAAGGTGCAGGCATCACCATAGAGCCATGGGATTACCGTTTCTATGCGGAGAAAGTTCGCAAGGCGAAATATGATCTCGATGAAGCCGAGATCAAGCCCTACTTCAAATTGGACAATATGGTCGATGCGATGTTCGAAATGGCGAACAAGCTTTACGGCATGAGCTTCACCGAAAACACTGGCACGG
This sequence comes from uncultured Parasphingorhabdus sp., assembly GCA_951813595.1. Classification (GTDB taxonomy): domain Bacteria; phylum Pseudomonadota; class Alphaproteobacteria; order Sphingomonadales; family Sphingomonadaceae; genus Parasphingorhabdus. The sequence goes on from CATOTQ010000001.1 coordinate 1,897,174, forward strand.
TACCAGTGTTTGAACCGGAGGTGCGCACGTTTGAAGTCAAGCGCGGCGACAAGCTTATCGGCGTCTTCTATCTCGACAATTTCGCGCGAAAAGGTAAACGGTCAGGTGCATGGATGACTACCTATCGCAGTCAGAACAAGCTCAGCGGAAAGAACCGATACATCTTTGCCTCGAACAATAATAATTTTGTTCCGGGTGGTGACGGCAAACCGACTCTGATCAGTCTGGATGATGCAACGACCCTGTTCCACGAATTTGGTCACGCGCTGCATTATTTCAACTATGACATTACTTATCCGGGATTTGGCGGAACGCCACGCGATTTCGTCGAATATCCTAGCCAAGTGCATGAGAACTGGCTGCTGACCCGACATATTTTGGACAATTATGCCAAAAATGTCGAAACCGGAGAACCGATGCCGCAGGCTCTGGTCGACAAGATCGAAAAGTCGAAAACCTTTAACGAGGGGTTTGCAACGGTGGAATATCTGTCCAGCGCGATTGTCGATATGAAGCTGCACAATCGCGTGGAACCAATCACCGATCCGGATGCGTTTGAGCGGGAAACGCTGACAGAAATTGGCATGCCGCGCGAGATTGTAATGCGTCACCGTTTGCCGCAGTTCAATCACCTATTCTCGTCCGATGCTTATTCAGCGGGCTATTACAGCTATCTCTGGTCGGAAACGATGGATGCCGACACCTGGGCTGCTTTTGAAGAGTCTGGCGATGTGTGGAACAAGGATACGGCCGAAGCCTTCCGTTCGATCATCCTCGCCACCGGCAATGAAACTGACCGCAAGGAAGCCTACCGCAAATTCCGGGGACGCGATCCAGAGGTGAAATATATCCTCAAGAAACGCGGCTTCCCAGTGCCGGGTGAGAGCGCTGATGCTGGAAAAGGTGGCAAGGATGATGCCGTGAAATAGACATCGTCCAAAACATGAAACGAAACAGGGGAGCTATTCAGGCTCCCCTTTTTCTTTCTGGCGCTTATGCGAGATTTGGTTCTGAATTTGCTCAAGCCGTTTCTCGGTCATCGAAAAGCGGAAGGTGAAGAAAAACGCTATCAGCATCATCGGGACAATCCCCGCAGCCGCTGCCCAGACCAGCCCATTCAATATGCTTTGATCAACCGTGCCCGGCCGCGTCCCCTCCTCCAGACCGATAAAGTCGAGAGCAAAGCCGCCATAGAGAGGACCAGCTGCCCCGCCAAGCTTGCTGGTAAACTGGAGCACGGAATAGAAAGCGCCTTCTTGTCGCAGTCCGGAATCCACCTCATGTTCATCCGTCAAGTCTGCCGTAAGCGAAGTGATTGCGACGATCCGCAATATGAAAAAGGTCATGAATATCGCGTTTTGCGCGACCAGGATTGCGAAGATCGCTGGGTGGCCATTCTCCGGTATCAGGTTCAGAAACCTCAACAGATAGGGCCAGGACAGGCCCAGCAGCATGATCGCCACCGACCATTTGACGATCTCATGCTTGGGCATTCGCCGCCCGATGGTGCGTAGCAGGGCTATCGCGCAAGGCACCGCAATTAGCACTGACGTAGCGAGGACTAATCCTGTCTTTTCCGCCTCGAGTTCCCAAAAATAAGTCCAGAAAATGATATTGAGTGAAACTGTGATCCCGTATGATGCCGTCGCACCCAGATCATAGTAGAGTACATTGCGAAAATTGCGGTTCCGAAAGGTCGCCAGGAAATCGCGCCACAAACCGCCCAGCCCCGGTGTTGAGGGTGTGCGGTCGGGGTCAACCTGAGTATGGCCGATAAACTTCCAGGTACCGGCAATACAGGCTGATGCGGCGATAAATACCGCGAAGGCTGACAACCATCCATAGGTCACGTAATTCTCCGCGACAAACCGGCCATCCCCAGTCGCGGTCTCGCCAAACAGAAAATATAGACAAGCTGAGGGAAGCAGCAATGTGGTCAGAAACATGAATGCGGTGCGCTGACCCAGCAAGTCACTGCGATCATGATAATCCTGCGTGATTTCTGCGACCAGCGTATTGTGCGGAATCGCAAAAAAGGTCAGTGCGGTGCGGATCCAGATTGAGCAAATCAGTAGCCATCCGGCCAGCGCCAATTGGCTGCTTAACACAGTTTCGGGCGGTGCAAACAGGGCAACAAATCCCAATGCTAGCGGGATGGTGCTGTAAATCATGAATGGATGGCGGCGGCCCCAGCGGCTCTTGAATCTGTCTGACCAGCTGCCGACCATTGGATCAGAAACCGCATCCCACAACAGGCTGATCGTCAGCACGAGCCCGGTTGCCGTCCCGCTTAGCCCCAACACCTGGGTGTAGAAAAGCAGGACGAACATGATGTACGCCCCCTCCTTCACCGCATAGACTGCTCCGCCGAGACCATAGGACAAGCGGTTGGTTAGGGTCAGATGCAAGGGGGAGTTGTCCGGTATCATTGGTGGGATATCCAGCGTCGCACAGTTACCTCGGTTACGCCACCAGTTTCGGTGGTTTTGCGATTTCAGGAGTCGATAGTTTGATTGGAACACAAGATATGCTGGCTGTCGCCTTGTCCGCTACATCACGAGGCTGTGTAAAAACGCGTTTGTCATGCGCTGTCGTGGGGTATTTTTTCGTTCAGGTCAGATTTTTGCCGATAATTTCAGCAGGCGCGCAGAACCATCATGCCCGGATCGCTTTGATGAGCGGTTTGACGCCCATGATGGTGATGAGGCGTTTGATATTATAGGCGAGAACCGAGAGGCTCATCTCTGTGGCGACGTTTTTGATGCCTTTGGTGAGGAAGTGGCACGGTCCCATCCAGCTTTTGAGTGTTCCAAAGACATGTTCAGCCGTTTGTCTGCGGATGGTCATGGCATCGGGGCGATTGTTGAGGCGTACGAGCATATCATCGACCACGGCTTCGTGCTCCCAGCGCTTGATGCGCCGGTATTTGGCTGTGGTGCATTGTGATCGGATTTTGCAGTCTGGGCATTTGCTCGACCAATAGGCGTTCAGCGTCAGCCCCTTTTCTTCTGTCGTGAAGCGGTGGATGAGTTCTTCACCTGCAGGACAGCGCAGAGTGTCTGTCTCTGCTTCATAGATAAAATCACTTCTATCGAACCGGCCTGCTGCCCTAGAGCCTGATGTATTGGGCTTTGGCACAAGCGGCGTCGCACCCTGTTCTTCACATGCCTTGATCTGCGGTCCGCTGAAGTAACCGCGATCAGCCAGCACCTCTATCTCTTCCGCATCCATGGCCACTTTGGCTTTCTCCGTCATAGGAGCGAGGAAGGCCCGGTCATGCGGTGCATTGGTCACTTCATGTGACACAATGAGATGGTACCCGGTGTCCACAGCAGCTTGTACGTTATATCCCACCATGCCGGAGGCTTTCATGCTCGTGGACATGGCTCTGGCATCGCTATCAGTCTGCGATATCTGCTTATCAGGATGAGCGATGACCTCCGCTTCTTTGGCGCAAAGCTCGTGGAGCTTGGCTTTCATGGACACGATCTTCTCGCGCAGCTGTGTCGTCCGGTCCTCAGCAACGTCGCTATCGTGCATGTCCGCTGCATCAAGTGACTGGAGATAGCGCGCTATGCTCTTTTCCACCTGATCAATCCGGCGTTTCAGCTTGCCTCGTGTATGATTGCGTTCGCGTGCGTTCACAGCCTTGAACTTCGACCCGTCTATCGCAGCCACAGCCTTGGCGAACAGACCGAGCTCCCGGCATAGCCCCACAAACTGACTGCAAACGGATTGGATCGCTGGGCCATTGTCCTTCCTGAAGTTGGCGATTGTCTTGAAGTCCGGGACCAGATGGCCGGTTAGCCACATCAGCTCGAGATTGCGGCCCGCCTCGCGCTCCAGTCTCCGGCTCGACTGTACCTGATTGAGATAGCCGTAAATATAGATTTTGAGCATCACCGCTGGATGATAAGCCGGGCGACCCGTGTCCTTCGGATCAACACCAGAAAATCCCAGTTCCCGCAAATCCAGTTCGTCGGTAAACGCATCCACCACACGGACCGGATTATCTTCATCCACATAATCCTCAAGCGATGGCGGCAATAAAAACGTCTGGTCACGATCCGATCCAACCACAAAACGCTTCATGCAACCGCCTCCAACAAAGCCGCTCAGACCATAGCGATAATCAATGCGTTTTTACACAGCCTCGGATGGGTGCGGACAACCGGATGCTATTCGGGTGGGTATTTGTCGTGCAGTTCTTCGGGCTTCTTGTTGAGCCGCCTGGCAAAGACACGGGCTATGTCATGCATCGCGGTCATGCCGGCGATTTGTTCGCGGATATCCTCAGGCAAACGTTCATATGCAAGGTTCATATTGGCAAAGAGCGTGTCTCCACCAACCGGTGGTATCTCAATTGCGTTTAGCACGGAACCCAGTGATGGCTCTGCACGCCAAGTGACATCGCTATGCCACATATTTTCCTGACCTTGCTCTTGGGGCCATGTTCGATGCGCAGGATTTCGGGATTGGGTTGATCCTTGGGTGTCGCCGGATGGATTTCAAGATCGCCAAATCGGCTTGCGAATTTCAACAAATCTTCCTGTGACAGGTGCTGATCGCGGAAAAAGATAACCTTGTGATCGAGCAAAGCCTGCCGGATACTGGCTATGACAGCATCGCCGAGATCGTCGGAGAGTGAAATACCCGAAAGCTCTGCGCCAATGGCAGGGGTTAGCTGACTGATTTCAAATGCGGTATCTGAATCAATCGCTTCTGCAACGCTGGCCATATCCGTCTCCCTGATTCTGTTTTCCGGTACAGACTAGCATATTAGTCATCCCGGAAATAGCTTTTGCGCAGGGGCATTGAATATGCAAATGTCGTCGACGATTATGAATAGCGCGTTGGTCATCTCCGAAGCAGATCGAACTGCATTTGCAACCGTTTCCAAAGCAATTGATTATGATGCTCTGGAAGAGTTGCACTATCTTGGAAATTATCGACGCAAGCTGCCGGTTAACATAGCACGGATGATGGAAAATGCGCATGACTGGGAACATTTGCCTTTTGTCCATCCATCAGCCTTTGCCGCGATTGAACTGATAGATAGCGGCAAATGGGGGTGGAGAACCAAGGTTGCCCTGCCGTCAACAGGCGAGACTCAGCTCCTGCAATTGCTGGTCGACAATGATCGAAACTACTGGGCAACCTCTGTACTTGCCGGATCAGGGCAGGGCGTTCATATTCATACCCAATCGGAGGCCGTTTCGGACGACGCGATAATGGTCGACGTGCGGTTCTATATGGACGAAGCGCCGGCTACCAAAGAGATGGCGGCGATGACCCTGACCTATCTTCAGTCGCTTTATACCCAGCTTTATGATGAAGATCAGACGCTGATGCAGGGGCGGCAGGAAGCACTGGATCGCAAATTCAAAAAAGTGGAGAGCGGTGCGAGCAGTATCGATTTGGGGCCGACAAATAAGATCGAACAATCGCTCCCCTATGTCTTTGAACTTGATGGTAATCGCTACTGTTTAAATCGCTGGCAAGGAAAATGAATCGCTTATGGCGCGACCTGTCCGCACTTGCTTGGTCCTCTAGATAAGGGGATCGTTTTCAATGATGGTAGTGTAGCTTGTCCCTGGCACGGCTATCGGTTTGATATGCAGTCCTGACGCAATCTGGATGGCAATTGCGGAAATCTTGCTTCTCCCCCGCTGGTTGAAGAGCGAGCGAAGCACATCATCATATCAAGCCGCTGAGACAAAATGGCATCAGGCAGATTCATGGTAAATTTGTGAAATTCAGTTCCGGATGTTACGGGTTCGGAAAGCCAATTTGAAACTGAAAGTTACGCCGACATGAAACATTATTTTCTATTGACGACGACAGCGCTACTGGCGGCCTGCACTGCAAATAATGGTGGTACCGCATCTGCCGGGAATAGTGCACCTCCCCCGATAGTTGCCGAAGCCGAAAGCGATGTCAGCGCCGAACTGGCCAAATTTTTTGATGATTATGACAAGCGGGAATTGTCTTTTTCACCGATAGGCAAAGCGTTTCGCGGAATCATCGATGATGACTATGGCAAATGGGGCGACGCAAGCGATGCAGCGGCAGTGGCGCAATATGAACGCGGCCGCAAAGCGCTAGCCGAGATGGAAGAGCGATTTGATCCGGCTAAACTGGATGATGCGGACAAACTCAGCTATCGCTTGTTCCAAGCACGGGCCGAGCGAGGCAAGGCAGCATTTAGGTTTCGCAAAAACCACTATGTTTTTGACCAGATGAATGGTGTGCAAAGCCAGCTTCCGGCGCTGATGATCAACATTCATCGGGTTGCCAACAAATCGCATGCTGAAGCTTATGTCAGTCGCCTAGCAGCTGTCGGGCCGCAAATGGACGAGCTGATTTCGCAATCTGCAGAACGTGCCAATGATGGTGTCATCGTGCCTGATTGGGTTTTTCCATATGTTATCAACGATTCCAAAAATGTAATCAGCGGCGCGCCTTTTGATGATGGCAAGGATTCACCGATTTTTGCTGATCTCAAGAAAAAAGTGAATGCGCTGGACATTTCCGACGATGAGAAAGCGGATTTGATTGTGCGCGGGTCTGACGCCCTCACCCAAAATTTCGGCCCCGCTTATCAGCGCTTGATCGCAGAAATGGAGCGCCAGCAAGCAATGGCAGTTGATGGCGACGGGGTCTGGCGGTTCAAGGACGGAGCGGCCTATTATGCCGAGCGACTCAAAAATTATACCACCACAGACCTGACCGCTGACCAGATCCACCAGATCGGTCTCGAGAATGTCGCGCGTATCCATAGCGAAATGCGCAAAATAATGGCGAATGTGGGATTTAAAGGCACCCTACAGGAGTTTTTCGTCCACTTGCGTACTAGCGATCAATATTTCCATACCAGCCGGGAAGAGTATTTAGCCGAGGCTAAGGAAAAGCTGGATGCAATGGAGAAAAAGCTGCCTGAATTTTTCAACACCCTTCCCAAGGCACCTTATGTCATCAAGCCGGTGGAGGCCTTCCGCGAAAAATCAGCGGGTAAGGCGTTTTACCAACGCCCGGCGCCGGATGGCTCACGGCCGGGGACTTATTATGTCAATCTCTATGACCTCAAAGGCATGTCCAAGACCGAATTGGAAGCGCTGGCTTATCACGAGGCTTTGCCGGGACATCATTTACAACTCGCTATCCAGACTGAGCTCGGCGATGTTCCGCCGTTCCGAAAATTTGGCAGTGTAACAGCCTATTCCGAGGGTTGGGGGCTTTATACAGAAGAACTGGGTAAGGATATGGGGTTTTACACTGATCCTTACTCGGATTTCGGGCGTTTGGGTATGGAGCTATGGCGAGCATGCCGATTGGTGGTTGATACGGGCATCCATGATAAACGCTGGAGTAGGGAAAAAGCCATTGCTTATCTGACCGAAAATACGCCCAATCCCGAAAGCGATATTCGTAAGGCCATCGAACGCTATATCGTCTATCCGGGTCAGGCGACGGCTTATATGATCGGCAAGCTCAAGATATTGGAACTACGTGAACGGGCGCAGAAGGCGCTCGGATCAAAATTCACCATGGGTAATTTCCATGACGTAATTTTGAAAAGTGGGCCAGTGCCGCTCAATGTTATGGAAGAGCGCGTGGACGCGTGGATATCCGCCAGCCTATAGTGAATTTGTACTAATTTGGGGCCAAAGGCCTAGAGTTTGGCCATTTCTGTCAAATGTCACGCTAAAATGTGTCGTTTTTGTCCAATATTTCAAAGTCGAATCTGGGCCATGCATGACATGCGACCCGAAGACCTTTGAGTAGTGACTTGTCACTACTCAAAGTTCTTTTCCTTTAGGGCCTGACTGAAAATTTCGGTCAGGCCTTTTTTTCCTTTTATTTTCAGCTATAAGGGCGCAACCATTGTTCAACTGGTTCGAGATGGAATCAGAATAAAGGGATCGCACTTTGGTTAGTCTGAGATATTTTGCTCCTGCAGAGGATGTACGTGACCTCGTCTCGGTCTATTATTTCTTTGATGTCGACGAAGCGCGTTTTGCCGACAATGAACGGGCGGCCATCGCACAGCTGCGCTTCATTCTGGATGGCAAAGGCACACTTAGTTTTGCCGACGGGAAATCCTATCCGGTAGAGGGTGCAATGCTCGTTGGGCCGTCAACCGGCGCCATGCATTTTGATGTCACCGGTCCATTCCGCATGTTCGGAGTAGGAATGTTGCCACTGGATTGGGCTGTCACAACCAAAAAAGTGGCCGCACAATATGCAGACGTTGTGCTCCCAGCCCGAGAAGTATTTACTGACGAAATCGACAAAAATCTTGATACTCTGCGTGGCTGCGATTCGGTGGACGAGATGGTGGATTGGGCGAACAAGGTGTATCGCTCGATGAAGCCAAGAATCAAACCGGAAACCGCTGCATTCACTGAAATGGTTGATAAATGGCTCTCCTCCAACCATCGCCGCCGGTCAGCGCGCTGATGGAACAATCGAACCAAAGCTCGCGTCAGGTGCTGAGGATGGTCAACAAGCTTTATGGTATGCCGCCAAAATATCTGGCCCGCAAATATAGGGCCTTGCGAGCAGCGCGCGCGTTCGCTGAAGATAATGAGGATGAGCTGCTGGAGCTGGAAGACGCATTTTACGATCAGTCCCACATGATTCGCGAGATTAAATATTTTGCCGGCGTAACACCAACCAAATTGCGTGTGGCGGAAGGCGAAACCGCGAAACTTATCGATCAGCGCAAAGATATGAAAGGAAAAATTCCCCCCTTGGTATCCGACACCTGATCGTATTCTGCTGGAACAGATGGAGGCCTGAACGGCATTCTGGAAAACAGGAAACCGCCGCCAAAGCTTGCCATGTTGGATAAAAGAGACTAAATTAGTCTTGTTTACTAAATCATCCTTTTGATTCGCCATAAAAGTTTGAAACTATGCGCCTTTCCAACCTTGCCGATTATGCTGTCGTCCTGATGTCCGCCGCCGCGCGGCATTGCGGGGCTGCGCTATTGGCAGAGGGAAAGCTCAATGCGGCAAAACTGGCTGAAGAAACCGGTGTTCCATTGCCAACCGCCAAGAAGCTGGTTAGCAAGCTGACCACCGCTGGCCTAATCGAATCAACCCGCGGCGTTGGTGGCGGAATTAGGCTTTCGCGTCCTCCTGCCTCGATCAGTCTCGCTGATATTGTCGAGGCCGTCGAAGGACCGCTCGCGATCACATCCTGCACAATTGACGGCAATCATGATTGCAAGCTGGAAGATGGCTGCACGGTCAAGCCCCACTGGGGCGTCGTCAACAAAACCATTCGCGATGCGCTGGACGATGTCTCTCTGGCGAGCCTCTCCGATCTTCCGGCCGCAACAAAACCCAAAATAATGGAACAAGCATGAGCGAAGACCTTAAACTGGACGAACGCGACACGGAACGCGCGGAAATGAATGCCGAAGCACAGGCAGCGGTCGACAGCGCGAGCAGCTACGAGTTCGGCTGGTCGTCCGACATCGAACAGGATTTCGCGCCCAAGGGCCTGAATGAAGGCACGGTGCGGTTCATATCTGACAAGAAGGGCGAGCCAGAATGGATGCTCGAATGGCGACTGAAAGCCTTTCGGATGTGGCAGCAAATGGAATCGCCGGACTGGGCCAAGCTCGATATCCCGATGATCGATTATCAGGATGCCTATTATTATGCCGAGCCGAAGAAAAAACCTGAGCTCAATTCGCTGGACGAAGTCGACCCAGTTATTCTCGATACTTACAAGAAGCTTGGCATCCCGATTGCCGAGCAGGAAGTGCTTGCCGGCGTCAAAGGCGCGCGCAAGGTGGCCGTTGATGCGGTGTTCGACAGTGTTTCGGTTGCCACTACTTTTCGCGAGGAACTGGAAGCCGCCGGTGTGATCTTCATGTCGATTTCGGAAGCGATCAAGGAACATCCGGAATTAGTGAAAAAGCATCTCGGCAAGGTTGTGCCTATGCGTGACAATTATTTTGCCACGCTCAACTGCGCTGTGTTTAGCGATGGCACGTTTGTCTACATCCCAAAAGGCGTTCGCTGCCCGATGGAATTGAGCACTTACTTCCGGATCAACGCCGAAAATACCGGACAGTTTGAACGTACATTGATCGTCGCCGATGAAGGCAGCTACGTAAGCTATCTCGAAGGCTGCACCGCACCGCAGCGCGACGAGAATCAGCTCCACGCTGCCGTGGTTGAATTGGTCGCGATGGATGATGCGGAGATTAAGTACTCCACTGTCCAAAACTGGTATCCCGGCGATGAAGAGGGCAAGGGCGGTATCTATAATTTCGTGACCAAGCGCGGGCTGTGTCAGGGCAAGAATTCGAAAATCTCTTGGACGCAGGTCGAGACCGGTAGCGCGATTACCTGGAAATATCCGAGTTGTGTTCTCAACGGCGAAGGCAGCGTCGGTGAATTTTACTCCGTCGCATTGACCAACAATTATCAGCAGGCCGATACTGGCACCAAGATGATCCACAACGGCAAGAACACACGCAGCACGATCATCTCGAAAGGCATTAGCGCGGGCAAGTCGGACAACAGCTATCGCGGTCTGGTGCGCGTGGGCGCCAATGCCGAAAATGTCCGCAATTTCACTCAATGTGATAGCCTGTTGTTGGGCGACCAGTGCGGCGCGCATACTGTTCCCTATATCGAGGTGAAAAATCCCACCGCGCAGATTGAGCATGAAGCTACGACCAGCAAAATTTCCGACGACCAGATGTTCTATGCCCAGCAACGCGGGCTGGACGAAGAAGCAGCGGTGAGTTTGATCGTCAATGGTTTTGCCAAGGAAGTGCTTAAAGAACTGCCGGTGGAATTTGCGGTCGAGGCGCAGAAACTACTGGCGATTTCGCTTGAGGGCTCGGTTGGATAAAATGACTGGACTGACTCCCACAGATATGGCCAAACGTCTTAAAACCCCTCCCCTTCAGGGGAGGGGCAAGGGGTGGGGGCTCTCGGCTGAGAAATTGGCTGAGTTGAACAAACACGCCCGCCACATGCGTAACAACCCAACCGAACCCGAGAAGCGCCTTTGGAGAAATCTCTCCAAAGGCCAACTAAACGGCCACAAATTCCGTCGGCAACAGGTGATCGGCTGTTACATCGCCGACTTCACCTGCCCTCGGAGTAAACTGATCGTCGAAGTCGATGGCGACACCCATGATGAAGTCAAAGATATGGTCCGCGAGGACATTTTAAGTGAGCACTGCTACCGCGTGATTCGCGTCTCCAACCATGATGTAATGAGCAACATGGAAGGCGTGCTGACGTTCATATCGGGGACATTGCGGTCAGGCGATAGCACCCACCCCAACCCCTCCCCTAAAGGAGAGGGGCTTGATGAAGCGATTTCGCTGGAAGGGAGTGTTGGGTGACCGGACTACTTCTATTTCTTTTGATCGGTGCGCTTTTCGTTTCACCGTTTGCATATCTATGCTTGCGGAGCCTAGTTTCTGGAACGGTGAGAGGAATTGGGCCATTTGAAGGATATCTAAATGCAGATAGGAGCGGACGGCCAAAGCAGTTTTGGTCGTTGTGGCTCCTCTTGTTTGTTGGCGGTCTCATTCCTTTTGTAACAAATTTGTATTTTCTCACCAAAATCGTTTTCTTTGAAAGCTAATAGCAAATGCTCCAAATAAATAACCTCCACGTCTCGGTAGACGACAAACCGATCCTCAAGGGTCTGACCCTCACCCTCAATCCCGGAGAGGTCCATGCGATCATGGGGCCCAATGGCGCGGGGAAATCGACGCTGGCTTATGCACTGGGCGGTCGTGATGGCTATGAAGTGACCGAGGGGTCGGTGACATTTACTTCCCCCCTCCCGCAAGCGGGAGGGGCCGGGGGTGGGCAAGAGTCGGACGATTCAGACCCACCCCTAACCCCTCCCGCAGGCGGGAGGGGGATCGACCTACTCGACATTGACCCGCACGAACGCGCCGCCGCGGGCCTGTTCCTTGGTTTTCAATATCCGGTTGAAATTCCCGGTGTCAGCAACCTACAATTTCTGCGTGAAAGCCTGAATTCACAACGCAAAGCTCGCGGTGAAGACGAGCTTTCCGGCACGGAGTTTATCAAGCTTGCCAAGGAGAAGGCCAGCCTGCTCAAGATGGATATGGAGATGCTCAAGCGTGCCGTGAATGTCGGTTTCTCCGGCGGTGAAAAAAAGCGCAACGAGATGGTACAGATGGGGATTCTCAACCCCACGCTGGCGATTCTCGACGAGACCGACAGCGGCCTCGACATCGACGCGCTGCGCATTGTTGGTAGCGGTATTAACGCGATCATGCGCAAGCCGGACAAGGCGGTGCTGTTGATCACGCATTATCAACGCCTGCTCGACGAAGTGAAACCAGATTATGTCCATGTGCTGGCCGATGGCCGGATTGTGAAAACTGGCGGCCCGGAACTGGCGCATCAGCTTGAGAATGAAGGCTATGAAGCCATCGCGGAGGCGGCTTGATGGGAGATCGCCAAATTTGTCATTCCCGTGAAGGCGGGAAGCCAGTCCAAAAAATAACCAGCGTACAGCTGGATCCCCGCCTTCGCGGGGATGACAAGGGTATGTCATGACTCTCGCCCAACCTCTCCCCACCAAACGCGACGAAGCATGGCGCTATGCCGACCTGAAGGCCATCGAGAGTGTTTGGCAGGCGGTTGGTTCGCCCGAGCCTGTCGTTGTGGACGCAGGACAATCCGAGGAGCAGGTGCTGATCCTCGATGGGGGCGATGCACAAATCCGACAGCTTCATATCGTCCTCGAAGAAGGCGCGCGGATGGATATTGCCTGCCTCGCCGCTGCACCGCAATATGGCCGGATTGAAATCGATATCGACGTCGCCAGCGGTGCGCATTTTGAATTGGGTGGAGCGATCTTGGGGCCCGGTGAACAGACGCTGGAAATCGTGACCCGCGTTAACCATCACTCCCCCGATGCCACCTCCAATCAGGCGGTGCGGAGCGTGCTGGCGGGCAAGGCGACCGGCAGCTTCCTCGGCAAGATCGACATCGCCCGCGATGCGCAGCGGATTGATGCCGAACAATCGGTCAAATCGATGCTGCTCGACCGCGGCGCGACCGCCAATGCCAAACCAGAACTCGAAATCTACGCCGACGATGTCAAATGCGCGCATGGAGCGACCGTGGGTGAGCTGGACAAGCAGGCGCTCTTCTATATGGCCTCGCGCGGGCTCGATCCGCAGACGGCCAAGCGATTGATGCTGCATGCGTTTGTCGCGGAAGCCTTTGTTGATGTGGACGGCGATACCGATGCCGTGGAAGAACAGGCGCTCGCTGCGCTGGAGGCGTTGTTGTGAGTGTTAGAAAATCTAGTCATCCTGAACTTGATTCAGGATTCAGAGCGGCATTTGCTTGGGTTAGTGTTTTCACGCCCTGGACCCCGGATCAAGTCCGGGGTGACGAAAGAGTCGCATAATGAACGCTCCAGCAAATATAGTACCCGCCTACCGCACCGATTTCCCCGGCTTGGGCGAGGACTGGCATTATCTCGACAGCGCCGCCACCGCGCAGAAACCAAAAGCCGTGCTTGACGCGATTGCCCGTGCTTATGGCCCGGACTATGCGACCGTCCATCGCGGGGTTTACGAACGCTCAGCGAATATGACGCTGGCTTATGAAGCCGCACGCAAACGGGTTGCAGGTTTCCTGAACGCGGCGTCAGAAAATGAGCTTGTCTTCACCAGCGGTGCCACCGACAGCATCAATCTGGTCGCGGAAAGCTGGGGCAATACGAACCTGAATGCAGGCGACCGGATCATATTGTCGCAGCTGGAGCACCATTCCAACATCGTACCATGGCAATTGCTCGCCGAGCGAGTTGGTGCGCATATTGATGTCGCGCCGCTGACCGACGATGGCCAAATTGATCTCGACTGGATCGAGGAGAATATTACCGGACAACACAAGCTGGTCGCACTGGCGCATGTGTCCAACGTTCTGGGGTCATTGATCGATGCGAAACGCGCCGCTGCCATCACACACAAGGTGGGAGCGAAACTGCTGCTCGACGGCTGTCAGGCTGTTCCGCGTCTACCGGTTGATGTGCAGGCGCTAGGCTGCGATTTCTATGTGTTCTCTGGCCACAAAATCTATGGCCCTACCGGGATTGGCGCGCTGTGGGCTCCTTATGAAATTCTCGAAGCCATGCCGCCCTGGAAGGGTGGCGGGTCGATGATTGATCGGGTTAGCTTTGACGGTACCACCTTTGCGCCGCCGCCCGGACGTTTTGAAGCAGGCACGCCGCATATCGCGGGTGTGGTAGGCTTGGACGCGGCAATTCAATATGTTGAAGCTATTGGGCTGGACGTGATTTCGGATCATGAAAACACGACGCTGGCCAAAGCGCGCGAGGCGCTTCGCGGTGTCAACAGTGTGCGTGTGTTCGGTCCGGACAAAAGCATGGGCATATTAAGTTTCGCGGTGGGTGACGTGCATCCGCATGATGTTGCGACGATCCTCGACGAAGGCGGTGTTGCTATCAGGGCAGGCCATCACTGCGCGCAGCCGCTGATGGACTATCTGGGTGTAACGGCAACCGCGCGGGCGAGTTTCGGGATTTATAGCGATGACAGCGATGTTGATGCGCTGGTCGATGGCGTGAATCGCGTCAGAAAGATTTTTGGGTAAGGTGAGACTATGAGTGAAGAACGCAAAATTCTGGTGGAAGAGGTGGACTCCGTAGAAAAGCCTCCCTTGGCAAAGGTCGAAGATGCAGTCGATGAAAAGCCGGAGCCTGTTGTCGCGCCCTCTCCCTATGAAGCTGAAAGCGAATCCGCCAAACTAAATCGCAAGAAAGATTATCTCGAAGGCTTTCTGGCTCAGAAACCCACCGAAGCTCCGGCTGGTGAAGCGGGCGGCGATCTTTACGAAGCCGTGGTTGATACGCTGAAATCAATTTATGATCCCGAAATCCCGGTAAATATCTACGATCTTGGCCTGATCTACGGTGTCGAGATTACCCCTGATAATCATGCGATTGTTACCATGACGCTGACCACGCCGCATTGTCCGGTCGCCGAGTCCATGCCCGGCGAAATCGAGCTACAGGTTGGCTCCGTCCCCGGCGTTGGTCATAGCGAAGTCAACCTCGTCTGGGACCCGCCATGGGACCCGCAAAAGATGAGCGATGAAGCGAAACTTGAGCTGGGGATGTTGTGAACGATAACGCAACCCTTTCCGCGTTAGTCATTCGCGCCGACTATAACGATCCGAAGCACGCGGCGGATATCGTGACGATGCTGCGCAGCTATGCGATGGACCCGATGGGCGGCGGCGAGGGCTTGTCAGAGCAAGTGAAGCGCGATCTGGTACCCGGATTGGCCGCAACGCCGGCGGCTTCGTCTTTGCTCGCCTATATTGGTGATGAGGTGGTGGGATTGGCCAATCTGATGCAGACATTCTCATCCTTTGGCGGCAAGCCCTTGCTCAACATCCACGATATCGCGGTGTCTCCGAAGCATCGCGGGATGGGCATTGGCAAACAGCTATTTGGTGAAATTCACAAGATCGGCGAAGAAATTGGCGCCTGCAAAGTGACGCTCGAAGTGCTCGAAGGCAACAAACCGGCCAAGGCGCTCTATGCGTCTCTGGGCTATGGTGATTATGTGCTGGATCCCGAAATGGGCACAGCATTGTTTTGGCAGAAAAGGCTTTAGCTATGACTGACACGAAAACAAAAACCAGAGAAATTCCGGCGGCGATCATCCTGACACCTGCCGCAGAAGAGCGTATTGCGGACTTGATGTCCAAAGCACCCGACGACGCTATTGGTGTGAAACTTTCTACTCCCCGGCGCGGTTGTTCGGGACTGGCTTACTCGGTCGACTATGTTACCGAAGAAGTGGCGTTTGATGAGAAGATCGAGACCCCCGGCGGCATATTCTATGTCGATGGTGGCAGCGTGCTTTATCTGATTGGCAGCACAATGGACTGGCAGGAAGATGATTTCACAGCCGGTTTTGTTTTTGAAAACCCTAATGCGACTGGTACCTGCGGGTGCGGAGAATCGTTCACTGTCTAACAAGTTCAGCATGACGAGAAGGTCGAGAATTTTTCATCTGCTATTTTGAACCATTTGCACCTTTCGCCAGACTAATGTCATAAGGCCGATACAAAGGTGCGAGATATGACGGAAACTCACAAATTCGATCTTCAGAGCGCAGAATATATGCGCGATAACTTTCCAACCCTCGCGGCGATGCGGGCGGCGGGGCCGATCATTCGGCTGAAAGTCCCGCTGATGGGGAAAGTCTGGTGTGCGACGACCCATGAAGCGGTGAGCGACTTCCTGAAGGGCGCGGACAAGTTTGCCAGCGATGGTCGCAATGTCGAGGGCAATCACAGCGCCATTCCGCGCTGGATGCCGAAAAATATGAAGCTGCTGGCGGAAAATATGCTGCTGATGGATGATCCCGATCATCGGCGGTTGCGTAAAATGGTCGACGGGCCGTTTCTGGCGCGCAGTATCGATGCCTATCGCCCCGATGTTGCGCGGATTGCCGATGATCTGTTGGATAAAATGGAGCGCGAGGGTAATGATGACCTCGTTGGCGGCTTTGCCCGCGGCTTGCCGCTGCGGGTGATTTCCGAAATCCTCGGCCTTGGCGGCGGCGATCAGCGCGAGCGTTTCTTGAGCTGGACCGACAAGATGACCAAATCGCTCGGGATCATGATGATCATCCAGACCATCCCCGCGCTGGGCAAAATGATGCGCTATATCCGCAGCGAGATTGTCGCCGCCCGCGTTGGCGAGCGCGAGGGGTTGCTGGTTGATCTGGTAAATGCCGAAGCCGATGGCGAGCAGATGAGCGAGGATGAGCTGGTCGCGATGGTGGCGATATTATTCGTAGCAGGCCATGAGACAACGACGCACCTGTTATCGACCGGCGTGGTCACGCTGATTGAACATCCCGAGGTGCTCGAAGAATTGAAATCCGACTGGTCACTGGCTCCGCAGGTGGTGGAGGAGATGCATAGGCTTAACAGCCCCGTCCAGATGACCAAGCCGCGCCTCGTCCGCGATGACATGGAATATTTCGGGCAACAGCTAAAACGCGGTGACCGCATCATCGCCAGCCTCGCGGCGGCCAATGCCGACCCCGCGATGTTTGAAAATCCCGAGGTATTCAACGTCCACCGCGACAATAGCGCGCGTCATGCCGGGTTCGGTGGCGGTATCCACCTCTGTCTGGGCCTGCACCTCGCCCGCGCCGAGGGACAGATAGCGCTCGAACGTCTGTTCACGCGCTATCCCAATTTGCAGATCACACAGCCACCCGAACAGCGTGAGTGGATCAAGCGGATTGGTATTCACGGCTACCGCGCGTTGCCTATGGATTTTGGGGTGGTGCGGCGAGAGGCGGCTTAAATCTTCCGTCATTGCGAGAGGCTGAAAGCCTCGCGGCAATCCAGAGCCACGCAGTGCCGCCCCTGGATTACTTCGTCGCTATCGCTCCTCGCAATGACGGGTTAATTTATTGCCTGTCTTGGTGATAGCCACCTTGACCATATCTCACTTCCACATCATTCTCGCAGCACCAACCCGACGGAGACTCAAATGAACCTGCTCGATACGAAAAAACTGGACTGGATTCCCTTCAAGGGCAGTCCGGCGTTCGACTATCCGATTGACTATAAGGGCGCGTTGCTCAGCCACCGGCCTGATGGGCATGTCGATATGCTCTATTACTGGGAACCCAATAGCTATTGCCATTTCCATCGCCACGTCGCGGAGACGACTTCGACCGTGCTGACGGGCGAGTTGCATGTCGAGGACTATGTCGATGGCAAAAAAGTCGGCGAGCGCGTGCGCGGCCCCGGTGATTATGCGCACAAGTACCCCGGCGACGTCCACATGGAACGTGGCGGGCCGGAGGGCGCGCTGGTCCTGTTCAACCTGTTCGCGGTTGAAGGCAAGCTGGTCGAGCAGCTGGATGATGATGGCAATGTCATCGGCAGCATCAGCTTTGACGATGTGGTAAGTGGAAAACTGGCGGCAGCTACGAAGGCGGCGTGAACAAATTTACCATCCAACCCGCACAAAAAAGAGACCTATCCGACTGGGGCGATATGCGTATCCCGCTTTGGGGCGATGATGAGGATGAAGACGAGCTGCTCGAAGAGCTTCCGGAGATTCTTGATACGGCCAATGACAAGACCGCATGGATCGCGCGCAGCGAGGACGGTGCGGCAATTGGTTTTGCCGAGGCGGATATCCGTTCCTATGCGCCCGACTGCGAAGGACCAGCGCCCTATCTGGAGGGAATCTGGGTGGCAGAGACATGGCGCCGTAAAGGCCTCGCGGCGACGCTGCTGTCGGCGGTAGAAGACTGGGCCCGGGCGAAGGGGCATGATGAAATGGGCTCCGACGCGCTGCTCGACAATGCGGTGAGCCACGACTGGCACGGCGCGCAGGGCTTTGAAGAGGTCGAGCGGATTGTGGTGTTTCGGAAGGATATATAAAAAGGGCGCGAAGATTTCTCCTCGCGCCCTCGTTTTCTATCGGCCGGTCACCAAAGCGCCAACCTAGGGTCAGGACCTGTTAGATAGCTTGCATTACGGTGAGAGGGCTGATTCAAAGGCGGCGCTGAAGGAGGTGCTGTTGATGAGTGATCTGTTTATGTTAAGCGAAGCGCAGATGCGCCGGATAGAGCCGTATTTTCCGTTGTCGCACGGGGTTCCCGGGGTTGATGACCGCAAGGTTCCGAGCGGGATTGTTTTTGTGATCAGGAACGGTCTTCGCTGGCGTGATGCCCCTGCTGGTTACGGGCCGCATAAAACGATCTGTTTCCAGATATATCGGGCGAACTAAAGGCGGCCTGAACTTCCAGGTTGCATGCCGTGTGCGATGGCAACGGGAGACCCCTGATCTTGTGTCTGAGCGAAGGGCAGATGAGCGACCATATCGGGGCAAAGCTGACATACCCGGCACTTCCGGATCATGCCGCCTGCATGACCGGTGATAAAGGCTATGACAGCGATGAGTATCGAGCGGCATTAAAAGCAAAGCGCATCACGCCATGTATCCCGCCGCGCAAAGGGCGGCGGCTGCCAGCCAGCTTCGATAAAAGCCTCTGCCGCCAACGCCACAAAATCGAGAATATGTTCGGAAAACTCAAGGACTGGAGGCGCATCCATACCCGCTATGATCGCTGCGCTCACACCTTCTTGTCTGCCATCGCTATCGCAGCTACCGTCATCTTCTGGCTTAGTTAATAAGTCCTGAGCCTAGGTCAAAAACTTAGCAAGAGCCGTCATTTGGTTCGAGTTATTGTCAAAAGTAGTGTCTGGCAAGTTAATCATGCGGCTGGCATGTCGTCCTTGTTCACCTCGCTTCCATCTTTAGACTTCACGCCTTCAATCACCTTCGCCAGGTGTCTGAAGCCTCTCAATTTGCGCCAGGAATCTTCTGCGCATAATCCCATCTTGCAGACCATCGTCAACATCGTATTGCGCGTGACACAACCTTTGGCTTGGCGTGTTCCATGCCGGAACGTCGCAAAACTCGACTCAATGACATTGGTTGTCCTGATACGGGTCCAGTGTTCCGCTGGAAAGTCATGAAATGCCGGCAACGCGTCACGGTCTTTCGATAAGCATTCCACCGCCTCGGGGTACTTTGCACCGAAACGTTCCTCAAAATTATCGAACGCCTTGTCTGCATCAGCTCGATCTTCTGCCATCCGGATATCATGCAGACCCTGCTTCGCTTTCTCCTGGACAGACTTCGGCAGATAGTTCAGCACATTGCCGGTCTTGTGCATCCAGCAACGTTGAACGCCCGTCTCCGGATACACTTCCTCCACTGCGGCCCGGAAGCCCGGGGCGCCGTCTCCAATTGCCAACTTCGGGGGTTGGTCCAGACCCCGTTGTTTCAGAGACAGCAACACCTCACGCCAGCTCTGTTTTGACTGCCTGACACCATCTTCGATTGCCAGGAAGTGCTTGTGACCCCGGCTGTTCACGCCGATGATAACCAGGCAGCACAATCGGCCATCGTCGCCTCTGAGACCACTGTAGATGCCATCAGCCCGGATATGGACCCATTCATCAGACACCGCTCGAGTACACCATTGCTTGTATTCAGCTTCCCATTGCCGCTTCAAACGCCCCGCGACATTGGCCGGCAGCCCTTTAGCCTCGGGGCCGGCAATAGCTTCCGGTGCGCTCTGCATCTGGCCACTCGAAACACCCTTCAAATAAAGCCAGGGGTTCGCCGCGTCCAGCGTCGCCGTTCGCCGGATGCAGGGCGGTACAACCAGAGATTGAAAACATTCCGGCGTACCTTCACGGCTACGGATCTTCGGCACCTCGACGCTGACCTTGCCAACCCCTGTAATCACCTCTCGTTCGCGATGATGGCCACTGCGGACAACGCGCTGTCGTCCGTCAGCCGTTTTGTGACCATCAAACTTTGTCATCAACTCATCCGGCTCTGCCTGGACCGCTTCGGCGATTAACTGCTTCGCACCCGGTCTGAGTAGTTCTGTCAGTGGTTCAATTCCCTCCGGTCTACCCGGATCAATCACAGTATCTTTTGCCATGTGTGGCGGGCTCCTCTTGCTACTTTCGATTTCCAGACAAAAACGATTTCAGCAAGGCACGCCCCATACTTCAAATTCTTCCAGACACCAGATCCGGTTATAACTCGCAGAACCGTTCGAAAGCCGCTAACCCTTTTTCCCGTAAATGACACGCTGAATTGAAATCCGACGGCGCGGACTGTGCGCATGTTATGTCAGGGGGCCAAGCAAATGCTTGACAATAAGAAGGTAAAAACCGCGAAGTCTTTTCTGCAAAGGCTGCGCTCTGATAAGGCCGGCAACACATTTGCCATGGCCGCTGCAGCAATGTTTTCGATTGCAGGCGTTATTGGCGGGACGTCGTTCCATGTCCGGTGCCTTTATGTCGGCAGAAGACAAAGCTGAAGCGCTGAAATATTTTGAATTTAACTTTCCCGATGGGACATTTGGGACGGATCCTTTTCAGGATATCAACGGCGTACAAAACCCTCGCTTCGTTGACGGTCCAGGAAAAGTGGTCGATGGCTTTGCCGAAACCACGATCGACACGTCGATCATGCAGATTTTTGGTTATGAGACCATGACCTTGAAAGTCGATTGCACCAGTCGTCTCGATATTGGCAATGTCGATGTGATGATGGTCATGGACGTTACTGGTTCGATGGGTGGAACTCTAAGCGGATCTTCTGAACCAAAACTGGAAGGACTGAAGGATGCGGTTGAAGATTTTTACGACATACTAGGCCCCGGAGACGGCACCTCTGGTAGCCAAATTCGATACGGATTTGTTCCATACAATGCGATGATCAATGTTGGTGAAACGCTATATGATGAAAACCCTGCATGGCTCGTAGGCGGCACAGGAGTGACGTCTGAAGATGAGTGGAATTATCAGACTCGTCGTGCGATTTGGGACCTTCCCGTTCCTGATCCGGTGGTCACTTATGAAACGATCAATGTGGCTGGAGCTAACGGCAATGACCGAAACGCGTGTCGTTACAATTTTGGTGAAAACGAGTCGACGCCACCACTCTGGAACCCAGGGGACGATGGAAGCATTCCTGTATCAGGTGAAAATGTTACATATAGCGGTGACTATTACGAATTCAGCTACTACAGCTATCAGCGTATCAGCAAAAACAACAAAATTTGTACCCGGAAAGTTGAGATGTGGGCCGGTGGAGCGCCTACCGCTGGTCAATCCCATATCTGGGAACCAGGTGCGACCTTTAGTCACTATGAATATGATGAGTTCAAGCATGATGTATCCGGATATACGGCGTCCATTAAGTCATCCAACCCATCGGTTGTCCGGCCAACTTTAGACGATAATCCCGCCGACAATTCCGATGGGTCGAATGATCGTTGGGATGGCTGCATTGAGGAACGCGATACCTATGCGGATATCGAAGCTACGACCAATGCTATTCCCGAAAACGCTTATGACCTTGATATAGACTTGTTACCAACTAATACCGCAACGCGCTGGCGTCCTTACTGGGGCGGTGTGAAATATTGGCGTAGCGGTTCTAAAACATCTACTTCCCATTGCCCAGCACCCGCACGCAAGCTCGCCGAGTATGAGACCTATGCATCGAGCGGTAAAGACTCGATCGGCAACGTCATCACCGGTAGTCTGCAAAACTATATCAACAACTTGACGGATGATGGTGCTACCAATCATACCATTGGCATGATTTGGGGCGCACGATTCCTCTCGCCCGATGGATTGTTTGCCACCGAAAACCAAACCAGTAAGAACGGCTTTAACATCAGCCGCCATATTGTTTTTATGACCGATGGTGTCCTGAACGTAAAACCGGACCGGTATAATGTATATGGACTTAACGAGATCGGTGGACGGCTTGGACCAACCTCGCTCAACGAAACCGAATATGAAGCAAGGCAAGCTCAACGCTTTCAGTTGATGTGCAACGCAGTGAAGGCGAAGGGCATCACCGTTTGGATCGTCCAGTTCACCGGCAGTTCTACAGTTAGCTCCCATCTTGAAAGCTGCGCGACCTCACCAGATCACGCGTCTGCAGCTACCAGTAACGCTGCGTTACAGGATGCGTTTGGTAACATTGCAAAAACTATTGGCGGACTGAGGCTCTCGAAATGATTAACATCAGAAAACTCAAGCCGCGCCTTGTCAAAGATGAGAATGGCGCAACACTAATGGAATTTGGCCTCGTCGCCGGACCACTTATGTTGATCCTGCTTGGCACGATTGATCTTGGCTACAAAGGTTATACCGACACGCTAATCAAATCAAAAGTCCACCAGGTGGCGCGTGATGCATCAACTGGTGAGATGAGCGTCGCACAAATTGAACAGGCAGTGGAAGATGGACTTGATCCTATCCTGCTCAAGGATGCGGTCGTCACCGTTACCGTCAGAAGCTATTTCGATTTTACCAATATCGGCAAACCAGAAAAGCTGACGACCGATGTCAACGGCAATGGTGAAGTTGATCCCGGTGATTGTTACATCGACAGCAACAATAACGAAGAATTTGATACTGACTTCGGACAGGCAGGGACTGGTGGCCCTGACGATATCGTTAGCTATGAAATCCATGTCGAATCACCGCGACTTTTCCCGCTTCCAGAACTTTTTGGAGCGGACAAAAAAATGAAAATCAGCAGCAGTACCGCTGTGCGCAACCAGCCTTTTGGTGCGCAAGTCGATCTGGTTGAAACCTGCATTTCAGATTTGGATTGATGAGGAAGAATATGCCCAAATTTTCAGAATATCTGGACAAGCTTAACTCTCTTCCGATCGTCGAGGACAAAAGTGGCCTCGCTTTGGTTGAATTTGCCTTTGTCGCGCCAATAATGCTGACTTTGGGGTTGGCTGGCCTCGAAACCGCTCATCTTGCAGCAACTCATATGCAAGTCAGTCAAATTGCCATGCTGCGGCTGATAACGCCTCCCGTGCTCGCGAATCTATCGACGAAGCAGATATTCGCGAGATTTTTACCGGGATCGATCTGACTGGTGACAGCATTATCTTTTCAGAAAATGCCCGCGTAATACTTTCGAGCTTTGAGCACAATGGAAAGTCCGGAAGCCGCGAAGGTTACTTCATCCGCTGGCAAAGGTGCTACGGCGGCAATGACAAATATACCTCCACTTTCGGCTATGAAGGTGACACTTCGGAGAATGATCCCGAAGATGGTGATTTAACCTATAATCCCGACCTTGAAACAGGCATGGGGCCTGCGGGAAACAAACTGATTACGGCCGGTCTCAACGGAGTGAATTTCGCTGAGGTGGTTTATGATTACAAACCGCTGGTCTCTGAAAAATTCTTCGGTGAAATAGTTATTCGCTATAACAGCGCTTTTGTTGCCCGTGAACGCGATGATCATGTGCTGAAAAATGCCAGCGGTATTCCGAACAACGAAAAATGGATGTGTGATATCTACGCGACTATCGATAATCCGCCGGGAAGCTAACAGACTGCCAGACTAACGATAGCAAACCGATTTTACTGCCGCGACAATGCGAGCGCTGTCGATCAATGCAGCCTTTTCCAGGTTGGCAGCATAGGGCAGTGGAACATCTTCATTCGTTACACGCGTAACCGGTGCGTCCAGATCATCAAAACCTTCTTCCATGCAAATTGCGATTATCTCGCTGGCAATCGAACAGGTGGGCCAGCCCTCTTCCGCAATTACCATCCGGTTGGTTTTTGCAAGGCTATTAAGTATCGTTTCCTTGTCAAGCGGCCTCAATGTGCGCAGATCTATAACCTCCGCATCAATCTCCTCACCCGCCAGTTGATCTGCGGCTTCAAGCGCCAGTCCAACACCAATGGAATAGCTTACGATTGTAACATCACTACCCTCTCGCATGATCCGCGCCTTGCCGATGGGAAGTGTGTGGTCTTCCAGGTCAGGCAGTTCAAAGCTGCGGCCGTAGATGAGTTCGTTTTCCAGAAACACAACCGGATCAGTGGTCTGGATTGCTGCCTTTAGCAGGCCCTTAGCATCGGCAGAATCATAGGGAGAGATCACAACCAATCCCGGTACATTGGCATACCAAGGCCCGTAATTCTGGCTATGCTGCGCCCCTACGCGAGATGCTGCGCCATTTGGTCCGCGAAACACAACCGGGCAACGCATCTGGCCACCGGACATGTAGTTGGTTTTGGCAGCGGAATTGATGATGTGATCAATAGCCTGCATCGCAAAGTTAAAGGTCATAAATTCGATTATGGTTTTCAATCCGCCCATCGCAGCACCGGTACCGATACCGGCAAAGCCATGTTCGGTAATTGGTGTATCGATGACCCGCTTGGGTCCGAATTCTTCAAGCAGGCCTTGGGTCACTTTATAAGCACCCTGATATTCGGCGACCTCTTCGCCCATGACAAAGACGGTGTCATCTTTGCGCATTTCCTCGGCCATTGCATCGCGCAGAGCTTCGCGGACAGTGAGAGAAACCATTGATGTTCCTTCTGGAACCGACGGATCTTCCGCTCGAGAGATAGATGCAGGCGTTGCAACCTCAATTAACGCCGGTTGTTCGGTCGCAGGCTCTTTTGTTGTTTCTTCGGTAACGGGTTCCGGTGCAGAGGTGGCTTCTTCTGAATCCTCACCCTCTCCCGTCAACTCCGCAATAACGGTTCCAACGGCAACTTCATCAGTTCCTTCAGCCACCAAAATCTTCGAAACCACACCTTCGTCAATCGCTTCAAATTCCATCGTCGCTTTATCGGTTTCGATCTCGGCCAGCACATCACCAGAAGTGACTTCATCACCTTCCTTGACCAGCCATTTGGCGAGCGTGCCTTCTTCCATGGTGGGCGACAGCGCGGGCATTTTGAGTTGGATAGCCATCAATACTGCTCCACCAAAACGTCGGTGTATAGTTCGGACAATTCCGGCTCTGGCGATTCCTCAGCAAAGTCAGCTGAATCCGCTACGACTTTCCGAACCTTTTTATCCAACGCCTTCAAATCATCCTCCGATACACCCTCTTTGATCAACACGGCTTTTAAACGCTCTATCGGATCGGACTTTTCACGAACATCCTTCACTTCATCACGGCTGCGATATTTGGCGGGATCAGACATGGAATGACCCCGATAGCGATAAGTTTTGAGTTCCATGATAACCGGACCGCCACCATTACGCACATCTTTCAGCGCCTCTTCAACCGCACCGCGCACTGCCAGCACATCCATGCCGTCTACTTGCATACCGGGAATACGGAAGCTTTCACCTCGCCGATAAAGCTGATCCTCAGCCGAAGAGCGATTAACGCTGGTACCCATCGCATATTGGTTATTCTCAATCACGTAAATCACCGGCAGTTGCCAGAGCTCGGCCATGTTAAAGCTTTCATAGACTTGCCCCTGATTGGATGCGCCATCGCCAAAATAAGCGAGGCATACTCCCCCATCTTCCCTATATTTATGCGCGAAGGCCAATCCGGTTCCGAGCGAAACTTGGGCGCCAACAATCCCGTGACCGCCATAAAAGCCATGCTCAACCGAGAACATGTGCATTGAGCCACCTTTGCCTTTGGAAATGCCGGACGCACGCCCGGTGAGTTCGGCCATCACCACGTTGGGATCAATTCCGCAGGCCAGCATGTGACCATGATCGCGATAGCCAGTAATGACGCTGTCCTTACCGGGACTGATTGCTGACTGAAGCCCCGTCACGACCGCTTCCTGTCCAATATAAAGGTGACAGAAGCCGCCAATCAAACCGAGGCCGTAGAGCTGGCCAGCCTTTTCCTCAAAGCGACGGATGAGCAGCATCTGCTCATAAAATTCCATCATCTCATCTTTGCTGGCTTTGTAGATCGGCGTTTTCAAACCGCCGGTAGTTTTCGCTGAACTTGCCTTTTTGACGACAGGTTTCTTTTTCGCAGGCGCTTTTCGGGGTGCTTTAGCCACGCTGGCAATATCCTCTTGTCTGGGTCGTAGGCACAATAGACGCGGTGGAAATTTCTTCCCAGCTATATTTCAGAATTTGCCGAAAATGAAAGCGCTATTTTAGCGGAACTATAATCTCGTCCGGGTGCACCACGTTAACTTCCTTGCGAAGCAGTTCTCCGATCAAATCTGGATCAGCGCCTTTGGGATCAAGAAGCTTAACGCGGTTCTTCAAAGCATCGCGTTCAACCTCTAACTGCGTCAATTGCAATTCTCGTGAATCCAGAGCCTTTTGATATTCGCCCCAAGCTAAAATTCCAGTTGGCCCAAGAACAGCATATCCCGCAATCGCGAGAAGCGTCAGTAACGCAAATCCCGGCCCAAGAGCCGATCTGAATAGTGCTGCGATTTTTTCCCTATGTGCCATCGATTAGTCTTGAATCAGAAAAGCGATTCGCTGGCAAGCGCGTTAACACTTTTTCTTACGGGAATTTTCCGAGGAAGACTTTTCCGTCAAGCAAAAATGGATCGGCCTGCATAATGAGCCACTTCACCGAGCTCTTCTTCAATCCGGATCAGCTGGTTATACTTAGCCAACCGGTCCGATCTGGCAAGGCTGCCCGTTTTGATCTGACCACAATTTGTCGCAACCGCAAGGTCAGCAATGGTCGCCTCTTCTGTCTCGCCAGAGCGATGCGACATAACCGCAGTATAGGACGCATTATGCGCCATTCGAACAGCCTCCATGGTTTCCGAGAGCGTTCCAATCTGATTGACCTTGACGAGAAGCGAATTGGCAAGCCCATCCGCAATACCCTGTGACAGGCGTTTTGGATTTGTGACGAACAGGTCATCACCAACCAGTTGCACCTTGTCACCAATAGCATCGGTGAGAAGTTTCCAGCCTTCAAAATCATCTTCCGACATACCGTCTTCAATCGACTTGATCGGATAGTCTTTACAGAGCTCAGCGAGATAATCAGACATTTGCGCTGGCGTCAGAACCTTATCTTCGCCCGAAAGATGATAATTACCATCCTCAAAATATTCCGTCGCCGCACAATCAAGGGCCAGAACCACCTCATCACCAACCTTGAAACCGGCTTTTTCGATAGAGGCCATTATGAAATCCAAAGCGTCGCGCGTGGATGCGATGTCAGGAGCAAAACCGCCTTCGTCACCAACGGCCGTCGCCAATCCTTTTTCGGAAAGGCCTTTCTTCAGCGTATGGAAAATTTCAGAACCCCAGCGCATACTTTCAGCAAGACTGTCCGCCCCAACAGGCATGATCATAAATTCCTGAATATCAATGGGGTTATCGGCATGCTCTCCGCCGTTGATGATGTTCATCATCGGCACTGGCAATATACGCGCCGACGTGCCCCCCACATAGCGATATACCGGAAGCCCCCGAGCATCAGCGGCGGCCTTGGCAGCCGCCATGCTGACGCCCAATATTGCATTGGCTCCCAGACGGCCTTTATTTTCTGTTCCGTCCAGCTCAATCATCGCCGCATCAAGTTCCTCCTGATCTTCAGCGTCGAATCCGGTCAGTAGTTCCCGAATTTCTTTGTTTACTCCATCGACGGCTTTCAAAACGCCTTTGCCGAGATAAACATCCTTATCGCCATCACGCAATTCGACGGCTTCATAAGCACCGGTGGAAGCGCCCGAAGGTACTGCAGCGCGGCCAAAACTACCATCTTCCAGCAGTATATCCACTTCAACCGTAGGGTTGCCACGGCTATCCAAAATCTGACGAGCGTGGATATCGAGAATGGCAGTCATAGGGAAAGCTCCAGAGCATCAATGAAATTTCGCTAGGCCATAAAGTGCGCTGAAAAACAACGCAATGCAAACCGTTGCAAATTCGCTTGAAAAGCGGGAGCACCCTCTTGAAAAAATGTTAATCCTATCCACTTTATGAGAGAGCGAAACAGAGGAGGCATCCCCCATGGTAACCAAAGCAACAAAAACCACAAAGAAACCGGCAGCCAAAAAGACTGCTGCTCGGAAAACCACCGCAACCAAGGCCAAGGCTAAACCGGCCAAGCCAGTAAAGATGGGAGCAACGCGTGCAGCTGCTGCCGAAAAAACCAACGAGTTTAAGGAAAAAGCAGCGGAAAAAGCACGCTCCGTGGCAACAACTGGAAAAGACAAAACCGGCGATGCTATCGGCGGTCTCAGCAAAATGATCGAAGACAGCGCGAGCACAATTGATGAAAAAGTAGGTGCTCAATATGGCGACTATGCGCGCTCTGCTGCCGACGCCGTAGCTGATTTCGCCGACAAGCTGAACTCCAAGAATGTCGACGAAATGGTGGAAGACACCCGCGAATTTGTTCGCAAGTCTCCTGCGGTTGCAATTGGCGCAGCAGCGGTTGCCGGTTTTCTCCTCTCCCGTCTGGTCAAATCAGGGATGGATGATAAGGAATAATCCCTGTATCACCGGCATTGAGGCGAATGTTCGCCTTGCCCAATTGGATAACAGATGTTGGCGGACGGTGAAAAAACAATAGTAGCAGAAACGGCCCCATCCGAACCGGATGTCGTAGAAGCACGCCCTGAGGAAAAAACCCTAAAGCTACAAGTCACGGATTTTATCGAAGATGCGCGCACATTGGCGCTTGCTGAGGTTGAATATTACAAGACCAAATTGTCGGTCAATATGGCGGCGACCAAAACTGTTTTGGTATTATTTGGCATAGCGGTCACTATGGGTTTGACTGCGATTGTGGCCCTAATTCTGGGCTCTCTGCTAATAGCGGACTATTATCTGGGGCCAATTGCTGCCACCGGCATTGTGACCGGATCATTCATTTTGATTGCTGCTATTTTGGCTAAAATGGCTATCAACAGGGCACGTAAATTGCCGTTAAGTGAGAATAGTGATGAGTAAGAATGATGATATTTTTCGCCTGCGCGAACTGGCGATTGAGCGCGACGAAGCACGCGAGGGCTTGAAGGAAAATGCCGCTGACACCAAAGAGAAATTGAAACCTGTTAATCTGGCAAAGCGCGCAGGAAAAGTTGCGGCAAAAAAGGCCAAAGCTGGTGGTGAAAAAGTGTCAGGCTCGGTCAAACGCAATCCGGCGATTTCCGCGTCTCTGGCCGCGACGATTTTGACAGCTGGAGCTGTGGCGGCTTTTCGTAAACCGATTGGCAAGTTTATTGACGAGAAACTCGATTCGCGATCTGACGAACGCAAGCAGACTGAGGACTAGATATGAGCAAGTTAACTGACAAGATTGATGAAGCACGCGCCGCTTCTCGCGAACGTCTGGAAACGGTCAAAGAAAGCGCGAGCGAGAGATTGGATACCGTTAAGGAGAATACCAGCGACCGTTTGGGTAGTGCCAAAGAAGCTGCTTCTGAACGACTGGATAGCACCAAGGAGAAAGCCTCCGAACAGCTGAACAAGGCAAAAGAGCTAGCCAGCGAGAAATCACTGGTGGTCCGCGAACGGATGTCGGAGAGCAAACAACGCGCCGCAGAATTGCTCAGCGATGGTAAGGAAAAAAGCGTTCCTGTGACGAGAGAGACCGCGCGCAAAGCTGTTACCAAGTCGGAAGAGACGGTGAACAAGAACCCCCTGTCGGTTCTGGCAGGCGGGTTGGCATTGGGCGCGATATTCGCCGCCTTGTTACCGCGTACAAAAACCGAAACCAAAATTGTTGGCGCAGCCGGAAAAGCAGTTAACGACACTGCAAAAAAAGCAATCGAAACCGCCAAGGAAGTCGGAACCGAAAAGGCGGCAGAACTGGGCTTTACCAGTGAAACGATTACGGATCAGATCAAGGATTGGCTTGGCAATCTGTTTGAGGCTGCTAAGGACGCCGCTATAGAAGGCAAGCAGGATACAAAATGAGCGAAGAAACACGCAGCAAAATTCACTTGGTCATGGGCGGCAAAGTCAAAGACCCTCGCGGACTCGACTTTGCTAATCTGGATGAAATGGACCTAGTCGGACTATACGACAATTTTGAAGAAGCAGAAGATGCCTGGCGCGGCAAAGCCCAGCGCACGGTGGACGATGCCGAAATGAAATATGTGGTTGTGCATTTGCACAAGCTGCTTGAGCCGGATTTACCCGACGACGCCTAGGCGCTCCTAAATCGATAGAGCAATAATGGCCGGGTGAGCAACAATCCGGCTACGAAACCTCCAATATGGGCATAGATCGCAATACCATCGAGGCCACTGTTCATTGCAAAGCCGATCATCAACTGGATACCAATCCAGAACATGGTGAGCCAGGCGATGCGAACTATATGTCCGGGGATCGGGCCAACGGGTTTCACTTCGTTTCGCGAATATAGCAACGCATAAGCGCCAAAAATTGCTGATATTGCGCCACTGGCCCCCACAACAACCGTCACCGATTGCGAGTTGAAGACATATTCTGACAATGAAGGTGCATAAGCTCCGATCACATAGAGAAACGCCATCAACTTCGAACCCAGCGCATGTTCGACAAAGCGACCGCAGAAAAGCAGCATCAACATATTGAAGCCCACATGCATCAAACCGCTATGCAGAAATGCAGAAGATATCGGGGTTAACCAAGCCGGCACCAACCAGCCTATTTCGGAAGCGTCGGAAAATTCCGTTCCAAGACGAACGGGAAAGAACCCGCCCCGCAAAAAAGCTTCCTGTTCCATTCCACCCAACCAGACAATCAGGAAGATCACCACGTTAACCGCAATCAACCCGTTGGTCAGCTGGCCGGGTGGAAATTTCATCTGGTTTAGATAAACTCCACTTTCTCAAGCAGGTAATATTTGTCGCCGGATGGCACCGTAACTTCAATCTCATCGCCAACGCAGCGCCCAATAAACGCACGACCGATGGGGGAGTTAAAGCTGATCTTACCGGCTTTGGCATCGACTTCAGCTTCGCCAACCAGTTGATATTTCACCGGTTTGTCGTCTTCATCAAGCAGATGCAACGTTGCGCCGAAAACCGCCTTGTCGCCATTCAAGGTCTTTGGATCAATAACTTGCGCACGGGCAAGCTTGCCTTCCAGATCACCGATCATTGCTTCAACCTGGCCCTGACGTTCCTTGGCGGCGTGATACTCGGCATTTTCGGAAAGATCACCATGCGCGCGCGCCGTTTCGATTGCATCAACGATGACCGGGCGCTCAGCCTTGAGTTCCTTGAGCTCCGTTTCCATTTTTGCATAGCCTTCAGCCAGCATTGGTACTTTTTCTACAGCCATGTCTTGGCCTTTCTTAATTCAATAACCGCCGATTTCCGCCGTGCGGTGTCAAAAACAGTTTCCCGGCGCGCCTCTCTCAAGGCTCGCCCGCAGTTGACAAAATGTCGGGGAATTACGTCTGCGAAGCCTTATAATAAGACTGAAGCGAGCGAACTTCAAGCGTTTCGTCTCGCATGGCCTCAATTGCCTGCATCACCGCATTGCTCGCTGTCGCCGTTGTATAAATCGGCAATTTCTCATTCAAAGCCGCTGCTCGGATGGATTTTGAGTCTTTGAGCGACTGCCAGCCTTCGGTCGTATTGAATATCAGCGCAATATCGCCGTCCTTGATCCGGTCAACGATATGCGGCCGGCCTTCAGCGACTTTGTTGATTTTCTCGACCTTTATGCCCTTGTCGGTCAGATATTTTGTTGTCCCGGCAGTGGCGATAAGATTGAAACCCAGTTTCTCCGCCAACCGCGCAGCTGGTTCGATAACGACCCGATCGGTTTCTTTGACCGACACGAATAATGTGCCACCATCGGGCAGCATGTTGCTCGCGCCCATTTGCGCCTTGCCAAATGCGATCGGGAAACTGCTATCGATGCCCATAACTTCACCAGTCGACTTCATTTCTGGCGACAAAACAGGGTCGATTCTAGGGAAACGGCTGAAAGGAAAGACTGCCTCTTTGACAGCAATATAATCGATATTCCTATCAATCACTGGCAAGTTTTTGAGCTTCTCACCTGCCATTACACGAGCGGCAATCTTGGCAATTGGCGTTCCGATAGCCTTGGCAACGAATGGCACCGTCCGGCTAGCACGCGGATTGACCTCGATCAGGTAAACTTCGCCATCTTTCACGGCGAACTGGATATTCATCAGGCCGCGGACCTTCAGGCCGAAGGCGAGCGCCTCTGCCTGTCGTTCCATTTCAGCAATAATATCGTCCGGCAGGCTGTAAGGGGGGATCGAGCAGGCGCTGTCTCCGCTATGGACACCGGCTTCTTCGATATGTTGCAGCACACCGGCCACAACAACATCGTCGCCATCACAAATCGCATCGACGTCAACCTCAATCGCATCGCGAAGATACTGGTCGACCAGCACCGGCTGATCCCCGGAAACCTGCACAGCGGTATTGATATAATTTTCCAGCTGCGCCGGTCCATCAACAATCTCCATCGCGCGGCCACCAAGCACAAAACTGGGACGGATAAGTACCGGATATCCAATACGTTCGGCGATTTGCACCGCTTCTTCTTCGGTTTTCGCCATGCCGTTTTCGGGCTGTTTCAACTCGAGCTTGTCGACCAGCGCCGCAAAGCGCTCACGGTCTTCGGCGAGGTCAATTGCGTCCGGTGTGGTGCCAAGGATTGGAATACCGGCCTCTTCGAGTGCAGCGGCCAGTGACAGCGGCGTTTGTCCGCCAAATTGAACGATTACGCCCGCTAGTTCGCCTTTGGACTGCTCGACGTGCAGGATTTCCAACACATCTTCGGCGGTCAGTGGCTCAAAATAGAGGCGGTCGGACGTATCGTAGTCGGTCGAAACCGTCTCCGGATTGCAGTTGACCATGATCGTCTCGTAGTCCGCATCGGCTAGCGCGAAACAGGCATGGCAGCAGCAATAGTCAAACTCGATCCCCTGGCCTATTCTATTTGGCCCGCCGCCCAATATGACGACCTTCTTGCGATCAGAAGGTTGTGCTTCACATTCCGGTTCCCCGAAAATGGGCGCTTCATAGCTCGAATACATATAGGGCGTCTTGGCCTCAAACTCCGCCGCACAGGTGTCGATCCGCTTAAAAACGGGTCTTACACCCAATTTATGACGTAGTTTGCGCACTTCTTTCTCGGTCGTCGCACCAGCCATGGCCGACAATATTTCACCGATCAGACCGCCGCTTCCGGCTACTGACGGCCCTGCTCCGCCAGCTACATGCACCGCATCTACCGCGAGGCTAGCCAAACGCTTATCGGAAAAGCCCATGCTCTTCAGCTTGCGCAAGTCTTCCGGTCCATTGGGCAGTCCATTGTCGAGTATATCCTGCTCGGCATCGATAACCTCGCGAATACGGCCGAGGAACCAGGGATCGAAGCCGGCAATTTGGTTGATTTCCTCGTTGGCAAATCCTTCGCGCATCGCCTGTGCGGCTTTCAGGATGCGATCGGGTGTTGCTTGCGCCAAAGCGGCGGAAATCTCGTCCTTGGCCGCGCCTTCCAATTCCACCACGCGATTGAAGCCGTCTAACCCGGTTTCCAGCCCGCGCAGGGCCTTCTGCATGGACTCGTGAATGTTACGGCCGATCGCCATCACTTCGCCAACCGATTTCATCGCGGTGGATAGCAATGGCTCCGCACCTTTGAATTTCTCAAAGGCAAAGCGCGGGATTTTGGTGACTACATAATCAATCGCCGGCTCAAAGCTCGCGGGCGTTGCGCCGGTGATATCGTTGTCAATTTCATCGAGCGTATAGCCCACCGCCAGTTTCGCCGCGACGCTGGCAATTGGGAAGCCGGTTGCCTTGGAAGCCAGAGCAGAACTGCGCGATACACGCGGGTTCATTTCGATGACAACAAGGCGACCATCTTTAGGATTCACTGCGAACTGTACGTTCGAACCGCCTGTTTCGACTCCGATTTCCCGCAGCACCGCCAGCGAGGCATTGCGCATGATCTGGTACTCTTTATCCGTCAGCGTCAGCGCGGGCGCGACGGTAATCGAGTCCCCCGTATGCACGCCCATCGGATCGACATTCTCGATACTACAGATGATGATACAGTTATCCGCCTTGTCGCGGACCACCTCCATCTCATATTCTTTCCAGCCTATCAGGCTTTCGTCGATCAGCACGTCGGTCGTCGGACTGGCCTCCAGCCCGCCGCGCACGATTTGCTCGAATTCCTCGCGGTTATAGGCCGCCCCGCCGCCGGTACCGCCCATGGTGAAGCTGGGCCGGATGATCGCGGGCAGGCCGATATCGTCCAATATCTCCATCGCCTGTTCCACACTGTGAGCAATGGCCGAACGCGGGTTTTCCAGGCCGATCCGGTTCATCGCCGCGATAAACTGTTCGCGGTCCTCCGCCATATCAATAGCCTTGGCATCGGCGCCAATCATCTCGACATTATATTTGTCGAGCACACCCATTTTGTTGAGCGAAAGCGCAGTATTCAGCGCGGTTTGCCCGCCCATGGTCGGCAGGATCGCGTCGGGGCGTTCCTTCTCGATAATCTTGGCGACAATTTTCGGCGTGATCGGCTCGATATAGGTTGCATCGGCCATTTCCGGATCGGTCATGATCGTCGCCGGGTTGGAGTTGACCAGAATGATCCGGTAGCCCTCTTCCTTGAGCGCCTTGCACGCCTGCGTGCCGGAATAATCGAACTCGCAGGCCTGCCCGATAATGATGGGGCCAGCGCCTACGATGAGGATGGAAGAGATGTCAGTTCTTTTGGGCATCAATCAGAACTGTCCTCTTGCTCGGAACCAGATTCCTCGGGAGCCACGCTTTCGGCGCTACTGAGTGGGAAAACGCCCGCTTCAACTAGCAAAGCATCTGTTGCAAAATAAGCATCATCGAACCGATGGAAAAAGCGTGTCTCAAAGTCATCTGCAATCGGACAAGATCTGACACTGCGGTCTAGGAAGCCTTCTACTGCAGCGCGCGCCTCAGCTAAGCGAATCTCGGCCGTGGCGCCGAAAGCCATTATTGCCTGTGTGCTGTGCATTTCGATGGGTTTTTTCGTATCGCATGTCGGTGCCATGGTCTCCAACAGCATCGGCGTCGCAAACTGCGACGGCTGCTTGGTGACATAAACAGCGACGAACACACCATCTAGATTGCGAACGAGAGCGGCATGATAGTCCGGGTGCGATCCTACAAACCATTTATCCGTCTGCGCTAACGCAGCGGTATTGAAAGCCAGGAGGCCAAATAAATAGAGAAGGATACGCAGGATTTTCACGATCCCAATCCCCCCACAAATTTCTCGAACAGGTAGAAACTGTCCTGCGGGCCGGGGGAAGCTTCGGGGTGGTACTGGACGCCGAAGGCGCGTTTGCCGGTGACGGAGATGCCGCAATTACTGCCGTCAAACAGGCTTTTGTGCGTTTCAACCACACTGTCGGGGAGGGTTTCGCTGTCCACTGCAAAGCCGTGGTTCATGGACGTGATTTCGACCAGATTTTCGGTCTCACCCCAATCGCCGCCGACCCGCTGCACCGGGTGATTGGCGCCGCGATGGCCCTGGTGCATTTTCACCGTCTTTGCGCCTGCCGCCAGCGCCAGCATCTGGTGGCCCAAGCAAATCCCAAACAGCGGCATATCCGCCTCCAGCAGCTGCTGGATCACGCCAACCGCATATTCCCCCGTCGCCGCCGGATCGCCGGGACCGTTGGAAAGAAACACGCCCGCGGGTTCCAGTGCCATGATATCGTCGAACGACGTTTCAGCCGGAACCACAGTGACTTTTACGCCAGCTTTCACAAGGTTCCTGAAGATATTTCGCTTCGCACCATAGTCGATGGCTACGACGTGGGGACGACTTCCCCCCTCCCGCTCGCGGGAGGGGTCGGGGGTGGGATTAACGTCTGAAGAGCCTGCCTGATATAATTCAGGCCCATCCCTAACCCCTCCCGCACGCGGGAGGGGGATTGGTTCATATCCATGACCAAGCCGCCAGATACCACTGTCCCAGATTTTCGTCTGATGGCCAGTAACCGTCTTCGCCAGATCAGCGCCCTCAAGCCCGGCCCATTCCCGAGCCTTCGCCAGCAGGTCATCAATATCAAACTGACCATCCGGATCATGCGCAATCACCGCATTGGGCGCGCCGGCTTCGCGTATCCGCCGCGTCAGAGCCCGCGTATCAACGCCGCTAAGGCCAATCCGGCCATGCTCGGCCATCCACGCATCAAACGACTTCTGATCACGGAAATTGCTGGGTGCAGTCACATCCTCTCGGACAATACAGCCCAGCGCATGCGGCTCATCCGCCTCCACGTCTTCATCATTGGTGCCGACATTGCCGATATGCGGGAATGTGAAGGTCACGATCTGGCCGGCATAGCTGGGGTCGGTCATCACTTCCTGATAGCCGGTCATCGCGGTGTTGAAGCAAACTTCACCGACCGCCGATCCGGTCGCGCCGAACCCTCTGCCCCAAATAACGGAACCATCGGCCAATACCAATATCCCGGTTGCGCCCTGCGGAGCTTCTGGGATATTTGCATCGGTCATTGGCGCGTTCCTCTCTGGCTTGATGCTAGGCGCAAAATTTCGCTGGCACTAGGGGCGAATTTTTGACGTCACAATCTATGAAAAATATTTAGTTGCCGCTACCGTGGTAGCTTATTCCAAAAAACGGGGCTGTTATGATTCGCGATGACGTGAAAACCGCGCAAATTGAGGCGATGAAGGCCAAGGACAAGGATCGCACCGCCGCGACTCGGTCGATCCTGGCGAAGATCAAGGACAAGGATATCGAACTGCGCACCAAGGACGGTGGTGGCGATGACGATGCGATGGTCACTGATGTGCTCCAGAAGATGGCCAAACAGCGCCGCGAATCGATTGCGATGTACGAAGAAGGCGGCCGAACCGAACTCGCCGATCAGGAAAAGTTCGAGATTGGCGTGATCGAGGAATTCCTCCCCGCGCAATTGAGTGAGGCGGATACTGCGGCGCTGATCGATGGTATCAAGGCGGAACTCGGCGCGGACAGCATGAAAGACATGGGCCGCGTGATGGGTGAGTTGAAGAAACGTCATGGCCAGGAAATCGATATGAGCAAAGCCAGCGCCATGGTGAAGGCGGCATTGAGCTAAAAATCCCCCTCCCGCCTGCGGGAGGGGTTAGGGGTGGGATTGAAACGAACACACAGTGGTAACCTACAAACAAAGTGATACCAATCGCGCCCAATCCCTGCGCAATCAAGCGCCACCTGCTGAACGAGAGCTTTGGAAATACATGAGTAAGCGCCAGATGTGCGGTTTCAAATTCAGCAGGCAGATGCCCATTGGGCCGTATTTTGCTGATTTTCTATGTCGTGAAATGAATTTAATTGTTGAGATTGATGGTTATTCCCATGATACCCAACAGGATTATGATCTTCGGCGGACAAGAGATTTGGAAGTTCATGGGGGTATCGAGTGGTAAGATTTACCAATCAGGATGTGATGGAGAATGTCGAGGGTGTTGTTCGGAAAATTGAGGTTTTGATTGCCGATATTCCCACCCCTAACCCCTCCCGCAGGCGGGAGGGGGACTTATGACCCTATCCCCGCAATGGCTTGATGAACTGCGATCGCGGACGACGCTTTCGACTCTGATCGGGCGGACGGTAAAAATCCAGAAGGCGGGGCGGGAGTTCAAGGCTTGCTGCCCATTCCATAACGAGAAGACCCCGAGTTTCACAATCAACGACGAGAAAGGCTTCTACCACTGTTTTGGTTGCGGTACGCACGGCGATGCGATCAGTTGGATGACCGAGCAGCGAGGGCTGGGTTTTATGGACGCGGTGAAGGACCTCGCCGCAGAGGCGCAAATGGAAGTCCCTGCTCCCGATCCGCGCGCCGCTCAGCGTCAGGAACAGCGCGCAACGCTACATGACGTCATGACGGCAGCACAGGACTGGTTTGTCCAGAACTTCAACGGCATTGAAGGTGCGCAGGCGCGGGAATACCTAAAAAATCGGGGGATTTCGGCAAAAACGACCCATGAGTTTGGCTTTGGTTTTGCTCCGGATTCCAGAGGTAAGCTAAAAGACGCCTTGTCCAATCACGGCGTTGACCTCCTTATTGAAGGCGGTTTGCTGATCAAAGTCGACGACAAAGACCCTTACGACCGTTTTCGCGGCCGCCTGATGATCCCCATCCGCGATCCGCGTGGCCGTGTGATCGCCTTTGGTGGTCGGATATTGGGAGATGGTGAACCGAAATATCTGAACTCGCCTGACACACCGCTATTCGACAAAGGCCGCACACTCTACAATCTCGACAAGGCGTCGCCGGCATCCCGCCAGACTGGTCGGATACTGGTGGTTGAGGGCTATATGGACGCGATTGCATTGGCACAGGCCGGCTTTGAAGATGTTGTTGCACCCCTAGGCACAGCACTCACCGAAAACCAGATCGAGCGTATATGGAAAATGGTTGAAGCACCCATTCTCTGTTTCGATGGCGACAATGCGGGGCAAAAGGCCGCCATGCGTGCCGCTACCCGTGCATTGCCCATCCTCCGCCCTTCTCACAGCCTGAATTTCATCTCCCTACCTGCGGGACAAGATCCCGATGACCTGATCCGTTCTGATGGACCTCAAACCTTTGCAGATCTCATCAACAAGCCACAAAACCTGACCGACAAAATTTGGCTGTGGGAAAAAGTTGCAGAACCGCTGGACACCCCTGAACAGAAAGCTGGCTTCAAGAAACGACTGTCCGATCATGTCCGCGATATCGACAATCAGGATATTGCCCAGCATTATCGACAGGAATTTCAGGAACGCTATGAACAAACCTTCTTCGCCAAGAAGGATGATCGCAGGCAGCAATTCAAGCGATTTGGCAAGGGCCACTATGGCGGCCTGTTCTCGAACAAACCTCGCGATGAAACAAAATCTATTCTGGTCGAAGGGCATGATCTGCGCATTGCACGTGCGATAATTGGCGGCCTTGTTCGCCATCCGTCCCAGATTTCCAAGCATTTCGAAGAACTGACTGCGCTCAAACTTGCCGATTCGCAATTGCAGGCGTTGTTGTCCGAACTAATCCGTGTCGCATTAAGCAAAGAAACGCTTGATCTACCGGGCCTTCTTACCATATTGAAACAGACAGATTGTTATAATGTCGCAAAAGGGCTGTTACGGGCCGATGCGCTGAATTTCACTTTCAACTGCAAACTGCCAGAAGATGCTCCGTCTGAGACACTCGAACGGGCGCACAGGGATTTGGCAGAAGCGATTAAAGTGGTGACTGCGCGTCCTGGACTGGAAGCGGCTCTGGCGGAGGCAACGCGGCGGGTGCAGGATGATCTCACGGATGAGAGTTTTGCCGAGCAGCAGCGCCTCCTGAAGGCGAAACAGAATTTTCATGATCGGCTGGTCGAACTGACTCAGGTCGATGATTTTGCATAGTAAAGTTGGGAACCAAAGCGTTGGCAAGCAAAGCAAAAAAAGCAAAAGAAGATGATGCACCACTGATCGACCTGAACGGGTCGACGATTAAAAAACTCCTGACCAAAGCGAAAAAGCGCGGTTATCTCACCTATGATGAGCTGAACACCGCCCTGCCCCAGGACCAGATGACCAGCGAGCAGATCGAGGACGTGATGTCCAATATCTCCGAGATGGGCATCAAGATTGTCGAGAATGACGAAGAAGCCGCCGAGGAAATGGCTGGTGACGAAGTCACTGCCGTTGATGGCAAGGGCGACAAGGATAAGAAAACTGCAGCTGCCGCGCCGAAAAAGGCAGCTGGCGAGCGTACCGACGATCCGGTCCGCATGTATCTCCGCGAAATGGGCGCTGTGGAACTGCTTAGCCGTGAGGGTGAGATTGCCATTGCCAAGCGTATCGAGGCTGGCCGCGATACGATGATCTGGGGCCTTTGTGAAAGCCCGACAACTTTCAACGCCATGATCGAATGGTCCACCGCGTTGAATGACGGCGAAATGCAATTACGCGAGATTGTTGATCTCGATGCGATGCTTTCCAAGGATTCCGAGCCAGAAAATCTCGAAGACGAAGATGATGACGATGGCGAGATCAGTGAAGCCACAGCCGGTCCTTCCTATAAGGACGACGACGAGGTCGAAGATGCCGAAGAAGAAACCGACGAGGATGACGAAGAAGCAGAACTGAGGGAAAAACGCGCCAAACGGGAAGAAGAGGAAGAAGAGGACAACACTCTTTCACTCGCCCAGATGGAAGAAGCGTTGAAGCCCGAAGCGTTCGAGAAATTCGCCAATATCACTTCAGTCTACAAGAAATTTTCGAAGCTGCAGGCTGAACGCCTTGATGCGCTTGCTGCTGGTGATAAATTCCCGAAAGCCAAGGAAAATCGTTATCACAAGTTGCGTGAAGAACTGACTGCGCTGGTTGAGAGCGTTCAATTCCACGCCAACAAGATCGAGTTTCTCGTTGATCAGCTCTATTCATTCAACCGTCGCCTAACCGCATTGGGTGTACAGATGCTGCGCCTTGCAGAACGCCACAAGGTACCGCGCAAAGCGTTTCTGGAGGGTTATATTGGCAACAAGCTGGATGAGGATTGGCTGTCCAGTATGAAAAAAGTCGATAAGAAATGGGCGGCTTTCGCAGAGAAGGAGTCCAACTCAGTCGAGCGTATCCGTGCCGAGATTTCCGACATCGCCAATAACACTGGTACTTCGCTCAGCGAATTCCGCCGCATCGTGAATATGGTGCAAAAGGGTGAGCGTGAAGCGCGTATCGCCAAGAAAGAAATGGTGGAAGCCAACCTGCGCCTCGTGATTTCTATTGCCAAGAAATATACGAACCGAGGATTGCAGTTCCTTGATCTGATTCAAGAGGGCAATATTGGCCTGATGAAAGCGGTGGACAAGTTTGAGTATCGTCGCGGTTACAAGTTCAGCACCTACGCCACTTGGTGGATTCGTCAGGCAATCACCCGTTCAATTGCCGATCAGGCACGGACCATTCGTATTCCGGTGCACATGATCGAGACGATCAACAAGCTGGTCCGCACATCACGCCAGTTCCTGCACGAGCAGGGCCGCGAGCCAACACCGGAAGAAATGGCCGAACGCCTTTCTATGCCGCTGGAAAAAGTGCGCAAAGTGATGAAAATTGCGAAGGAACCAATTTCGCTTGAAACGCCAATTGGTGATGAGGAAGATTCGCATCTCGGTGATTTCATTGAGGACAAAAATGCAATCATTCCTGTGGACGCAGCGATCCAGTCGAACCTGAAAGAAACTGTGACCCGTGTTCTAGCTTCGCTCACACCGCGCGAAGAACGCGTTCTCCGTATGCGTTTTGGCATCGGCATGAACACTGATCATACGCTGGAGGAAGTTGGCCAGCAGTTCAGCGTGACCCGCGAACGTATCCGTCAGATCGAAGCAAAGGCTCTGCGCAAACTGAAACACCCAAGCCGGAGTCGCAAGATGCGGAGTTTCCTCGACCAGTAATTGCTGGTTTCCAGCGCGTTTCCAAACATGGTTTTCACATCCCTAACGATGGATAAACCGCGTCTTTAGGTTTGCCGTCTATAGGGTTGGAGATGGAGTGGGTTGAAAGACCCGCTATGTCCAACTCTAACCAGATGTGAGCCATATGCAAGAGACCCGTTTATCTACGTCCGTCCAGTCCAGCCTGATGGACCATGTGAGTGAACATGGCAGCTATTCATCGCCCTATATAGCGAAGATCAGCAGCAATTTCGGAATTTTGGATACAACGGATGTTGCCGATATCGCACATTTTCTCTGCGTTTTACATGGTCGCCATCCCGGTGTTGTTGATCACGCTTCAACGAAGACCACCGACGTGGAAGCGCGCGCCTGGTTCGTGGCTGCAATGGACGGCTTTGCATCGGAACGGGCTTTTCTGACCAAATTGACTGTTGCCGCCGGGCCGATTAGCGGCGTCAGCGCCAATGATCAGAGCAATGCAACGGTTCTGGGCCAGCGCAAGGCGATAGAGATGCTCTCTCAGTCCGATCGCAACGGCTGTGCATTGGGTGCGTCACTTGCATTGGTGCTGGACTGGCAATCCGTCCGGCCAGTGTTGGAACAGATTGCCCTAAAACTGGACATTGAACCACGCAAATGGCCCCTGCCATCAGTAGAGGCAACCGAAGCGCTGAATGCTCAGCTTTCAGAATCATCCACAATAGCGCGCGCCATTAATTTCGGTGTGGACCAGATTTTGAGTCAGCATCGCGGTCTCTGGCAACTTCTGGAAGCCCGCCGCAATGCTCGCGCTGCGGACTGATCCCACTACCAAAATAGCCTATCAATTAATCAAACGATTAACTTGCTTGCAAAGGCAGTTTTCCCTATCCCCTGCCTTTCAACCAATGTGGCATTCCATTGAAGACGGGGAAGAAAGAATATGCGTTTTGACGGCACCAAAGACTATGTGGCAACCGATGATTTGAAGGTTGCGGTCAACGCAGCGGTAACATTGCGCCGTCCTCTCCTCGTCAAGGGCGAACCTGGCACCGGCAAAACAGTGCTAGCGCATGAAATTGCCAAGGCCACGGGCGCGCCGCTAATCGAATGGAACGTGAAATCTACTACAAAGGCGCATCAGGGCCTTTATGAATATGATGCGGTTGCTCGCCTTCGCGATGGCCAGCTTGGCGACGAGCGTGTTCATGACATCACCAATTACATCAAAAAGGGCAAGCTCTGGGACGCATTCACTTCGCCCGAGCTTCCAGTTCTGCTAATCGACGAGATCGACAAGGCGGATATCGAATTTCCAAATGATCTTCTTCAGGAACTCGATCGCATGGAATTCCATGTTTACGAGACCAAGGAAACGATCAAGGCAGAAGAGCGCCCGATCGTGGTGATTACCTCCAACAATGAACAAGAATTGCCGGATGCCTTCCTGCGCCGCTGTTTCTTCCATTATATCAAATTCCCTGACCGCGAGACTATGCAGGAAATTATTGACGTCCACTTCCCTGACATTCAGGGCGTGTTGGTCAAGAAGGCTATGGATATTTTTTACGATGTTCGCGATGTGCCGGGCCTCAAGAAAAAACCAAGCACCAGCGAATTGCTTGATTGGCTCAAGCTGCTTCTCGCCGAAGACATGCCGCTTGATGTGCTACAATCCAAAGATCCAAGCAAGGCAATCCCGCCGCTCCACGGAGCGCTTCTCAAGAACGAGCAGGATGTTATGCTGTTCGAACGACTGGCATTCATGGCGAAACGAGAAGCTCGATAAGAGGCTGACAAAAGATGTTCTTTAACTTCATGGACGAACTAAGGGCCGCTGGGATTCCCGCCTCGCTAAAAGAGCATCTGGTGCTGCTGGAAGCGCTCGACAAGGAAGTCATCGCGCGACGACCGGAAGAATTCTATTACCTATCCCGTGCCACCGTTGTGAAGGATGAAGGCCTGCTTGATCGTTTTGACCAGGTTTTTTCAAAAGTCTTTAAGGGTCTCGAAACCTCATACGGCACCGAAGAAGAAGAAATTCCGCTTGAGTGGCTCAAAGCTGTTGCCGAGAAATATCTATCCGAGGAGGAAATGGCTGAGATCGAAAAACTCGGCACCTGGGAAGAGTTGATGGACACGCTGAAAGAGCGTCTCGAAGAACAGGAAAAGCGCCATGAAGGCGGCAACAAGTGGATCGGTACCGGCGGCACTTCACCTTATGGAAATTCAGGCTACAATCCTGAAGGCGTCCGCATTGGCGGCAAAGGTGGTCAGAAAAAAGCGGTGAAGGTTTGGGATAAACGAGAATTTGCGAATCTCGACAATAACAAGCTTCTAGGAACGCGAAATATCTCTGTGGCGCTTCGGCGATTGCGTAAATTTGCCCGTGAAGGCGCGCAGGACGAGCTCGATATCAAGAGCACGATTGACGGCACAGCAAAAAAAGGCTGGCTGGATATCCATATGCGCGCAGAGCGGCATAATGCAGTAAAATTGCTTCTTTTCTTAGACGTTGGCGG
The DNA here is from genome assembly GCA_951813595.1 of uncultured Parasphingorhabdus sp. Taxonomy (GTDB): domain Bacteria; phylum Pseudomonadota; class Alphaproteobacteria; order Sphingomonadales; family Sphingomonadaceae; genus Parasphingorhabdus. Next base: position 1,941,493 of record CATOTQ010000001.1, read on the forward strand.
TTCGATGGATCCGTTCATCAAGATTTGCGAAGAGCTGTTCAGCGCGGCAACCAGCGAGTTTAAAAATCTCGAATTTTTCTACTTCCACAACTGCCCCTATGAAGGTGTTTGGAAAGACAATCGACGCCGTTTCTCGGAACGCACGCCGATGTGGGACATTCTCCACAAATATGGACATGACTACAAGCTGATCTTTGTCGGCGACGCGTCGATGAGTCCCTATGAAATCACCCATCCAGGCGGTTCAGTAGAACATTTCAACGAAGAAGCCGGCGTAACGTGGATGCAGCGACTGACCAACACCTATCCTGCAGCAGCTTGGCTCAATCCAGTTCCAGAGAAGCAATGGGGCTATTCTCAGAGTGTGAAAATCATTCGTGAATTGATGAATGATCGGATGTACCCGCTTACGCTCGAAGGATTGGGTGACGCCATGAAAGAATTAACGCGCAAACAGGGATAATTTCAGGCTTCTATCGCTAGTAGCGTCTCACCTGCATATTTTTCGGCCGCCGGTTCAAACACGTCCAGCGGCTGAAAATGTTCCTCTTCAACCTGTACGTCTTTCAAACCGGAAAGCTTGAACGTGCCAAGTTTTACCTCGCGAGGCGGCACTATAACACTGTCAGACCGCACAGGAGTTATAACCGGATCTGGTGTCTGGAAGAATTTGAAGTATGGGGCGTGCCTTGCTGAAATCGTTTTTGTCTGGAAATCGAAAGTAGCAAGAGGAGCCCGCCACACATGGCAAAAGATACTGTGATTGATCCGGGTAGACCGGAGGGAATTGAACCACTGACAGAACTACTCAGACCGGGTGCGAAGCAGTTAATCGCCGAAGCGGTCCAGGCAGAGCCGGATGAGTTGATGACAAAGTTTGATGGTCACAAAACGGCTGACGGACGACAGCGCGTTGTCCGCAGTGGCCATCATCGCGAACGAGAGGTGATTACAGGGGTTGGCAAGGTCAGCGTCGAGGTGCCGAAGATCCGTAGCCGTGAAGGTACGCCGGAATGTTTTCAATCTCTGGTTGTACCGCCCTGCATCCGGCGAACGGCGACGCTGGACGCGGCGAACCCCTGGCTTTATTTGAAGGGTGTTTCGAGTGGCCAGATGCAGAGCGCACCGGAAGCTATTGCCGGCCCCGAGGCTAAAGGGCTGCCGGCCAATGTCGCGGGGCGTTTGAAGCGGCAATGGGAAGCTGAATACAAACAATGGTGTACTCGAGCGGTGTCTGATGAATGGGTCCGTATCCGGGCTGATGGCATCTACAGTGGTCTCAGAGGCGACGATGGCCGATTGTGCTGCCTGGTTATCATCGGCGTGAACAGCCGGGGTCACAAGCACTTCCTGGCAATCGAAGATGGTGTCAGGCAGTCAAAACAGAGCTGGCGTGAGGTGTTGCTGTCTCTGAAACAACGGGGTCTGGACCAACCCCCGAAGTTGGCAATTGGAGACGGCGCCCCGGGCTTCCGGGCCGCAGTGGAGGAAGTGTATCCGGAGACGGGCGTTCAACGTTGCTGGATGCACAAGACCGGCAATGTGCTGAACTATCTGCCGAAGTCTGTCCAGGAGAAAGCGAAGCAGGGTCTGCATGATATCCGGATGGCAGAAGATCGAGCTGATGCAGCAAAGGCGTTCGATAATTTTGAGGAACGTTTCGGTGCAAAGTACCCCGAGGCGGTGGAATGCTTATCGAAAGACCGTGACGCGTTGCCGGCATTTCATGACTTTCCAGCGGAACACTGGACCCGTATCAGGACAACCAATGTCATTGAGTCGAGTTTTGCGACGATCCGGCATGGAACACGCCAAGCCAAAGGTTGTGTCACGCGCAATACGATGTTGACGATGGTCTGCAAGATGGGATTATGCGCAGAAGATTCCTGGCGCAAATTGAGAGGCTTCAGACACCTGGCGAAGGTGATTGAAGGCGTGAAGTCTAAAGATGGAAGCGAGGTGAACAAGGACGACATGCCAGCCGCATGACTAACTTGCCAGACACTACTTTTGACAATAACTCGCACTTTCCTCATCCTAGCTCCAATTACATTGCAGACGATAGACCGGGCGATGACGCCCATAAATTGCGGTTGCAAGCAGAGCTGCTGCTAAACGACAATCCCGCTTCACAGGTAAACGAATTTTTCCGACAGATGGCTAAAGTTGGTTTGGGTCGAAATCTAACCGCATTTCTCAAACTTAACTAACTCGCTAGTCATCTATAGAAGCGCATGACCTTCATCGCGACACAATTCAATACGCCGAGCTTTGCCTGTTGCCGAACCTTGATTCTATGCCGAAACATAGGCTTCGGCTTAGTTTTCTAGCGTGAAACCATAGCTTGGCTAAATATATCGCCTATCACGCGACAATATTTGTTCACTTCGTCGGCGGTGAGCGTTGGATGAGTGAGAAACATCAAACTGGTTTTTCCTAGCTCTTGCGCTACCGTCAATGGTTCGGACGGCCGCCAGCCTGTGCCATCAAAAGCCTTTTCCAGATATACTTCCGAACAGCTGCCTTGAAATAGAGGAACATCCCGCGCGATTGCCTCGGCCACAATACGGTCGCGATCCCATCCGCTGCGGAGCCCTTCTTCCTTCACATATGCATATTGTCGATAATAGGCGTGGACCACGCCATCGCGCGGTTTCGGTACCCGTACCGCATCGGCAAACGGAATTAATGCGTCAGCCAACGCCTCGGCAATAGCCGTCCGACGAATGGTCCAGTCGGGCATACGGCGTAATTGAATTTGTCCGATCACCGCCTGCATCTCCATCATCCGCCAATTAGTGCCGAAGCTCTGATGCAGCCAACGAAAGCCCGGAGGGTGTTCCTTATTGTATACGGTATCAAAATCCTTACCGTGGTCTTTGAACGACCACATTCTAGACCATAGTTCAGGATCATTGGTGGTAACCATTCCTCCTTCGCCGCCTGTAGTCATAATTTTATCCTGGCAAAAAGACCATGCGGCAATATCACCAAAGCTGCCAACTGATCGACCATCAATATTGGCACCATGCGCTTGTGCGCAATCCTCAATGACTTTCAAACCGTGTTGAGAGGCCAGTTGCATGATTGCCGGCATATTACATGGCCATCCGCCCAAGTGGACCGGCACAATCGCTTTTGTACGATCGGTGAGCTTTGCTGCAATAGTCTCCGGAGATATATTCCCGCTGTCTTGATCGACATCGGCAAAAACCGGGATGGCTCCCGCATTAACGACGCTTGATACCGATGCAATGAATGTACGCGGTGTGACGATAACTTCGTCGCCCGGTCCAATCTCCAAAGCCTGCAACGAAAGGTCAAGCGCCAGTGTGCCATTTGCCAGAGCGATCGCATGTTTACAGCCTACCCATTCTGCAAACTCCTTCTCAAAAGTTCGCCCAATCGATCCTGTCCAGTAGTTAACACGATTGGAGGCAAGCACATCGGCGACGGCAGCCTGTTCTTCTTTTGAAAATGCCGGCCATTCGGAAAAGGGTGAATTTAACATAGGTCGAAATCCCGAACTGAAATACTATCTTCCTTAATCGGAGCGACTGTTGAAAAATTTTCGGGACTTTGATTGTTCTGAGAATCTCTTGCCAAATCATCTATTAAATCAGGAAGATCTTTGACCAAGGTAAAACCTTCCCATTCTTCATCCGGAATATGTCCAAATACAACTTCTAGATCCAATCTCAAATTCACCAACTCAAAACTGTCAATTGCAGTCAAAGCAATTTCGAGAGTTTCATCGGTCAAAGCTCCATCTGGAAAACAATGAGAAAGTGTCGCACTGAACCTATCGTTGTTTGTGTTAGTCACTCAGCGCCTCAGTAACATTCGCATTCGTGGGGATAGTCGCCGAAGAGCCTTCAAATTTAGGCATTGTTACCTCCCCTTCCGCCGAAACGCCGTGTCTCGATATTACCCAAAAAACCGTCATGGCCAAAATCTTTAAGTCCAGCCAAATTGATTGGTTGTCAACATACCAAACATCATATGCATATTTCTCAGAGTTATAACCGGATCTGGTGTCTGGAAGAATTTGAAGTATGGGGCGTGCCTTGCTGAAATCGTTTTTGTCTGGAAATCGAAAGTAGCAAGAGGAGCCCGCCACACATGGCAAAAGATACTGTGATTGATCCGGGTAGACCGGAGGGAATTGAACCACTGACAGAACTACTCAGACCGGGTGCGAAGCAGTTAATCGCCGAAGCGGTCCAGGCAGAGCCGGATGAGTTGATGACAAAGTTTGATGGTCACAAAACGGCTGACGGACGACAGCGCGTTGTCCGCAGTGGCCATCATCGCGAACGAGAGGTGATTACAGGGGTTGGCAAGGTCAGCGTCGAGGTGCCGAAGATCCGTAGCCGTGAAGGTACGCCGGAATGTTTTCAATCTCTGGTTGTACCGCCCTGCATCCGGCGAACGGCGACGCTGGACGCGGCGAACCCCTGGCTTTATTTGAAGGGTGTTTCGAGTGGCCAGATGCAGAGCGCACCGGAAGCTATTGCCGGCCCCGAGGCTAAAGGGCTGCCGGCCAATGTCGCGGGGCGTTTGAAGCGGCAATGGGAAGCTGAATACAAGCAATGGTGTACTCGAGCGGTGTCTGATGAATGGGTACATATCCGGGCTGATGGCATCTACAGTGGTCTCAGAGGCGACGATGGCCGATTGTGCTGCCTGGTTATCATCGGCGTGAACAGCCGGGGTCACAAGTACTTCCTGGCAATCGAAGATGGTGTCAGGCAGTCAAAACAGAGCTGGCGTGAGGTGTTGCTGTCTCTGAAACAACGGGGTCTGGACCAACCCCCGAAGTTGGCAATTGGAGACGGCGCCCCGGGCTTCCGGGCCGCAGTGGAGGAAGTGTATCCGGAGACGGGCGTTCAACGTTGCTGGCAACGTTGCTGGATGCACAAGACCGGCAATGTGCTGAACTATCTGCCGAAGTCTGTCCAGGAGAAAGCGAAGCAGGGTCTGCATGATATCCGGATGGCAGAAGATCGAGCTGATGCAGAAAAGGCGTTCGATAATTTTGAGGAACGTTTCGGTGCAAAGTACCCCGAGGCGGTGGAATGCTTATCGAAAGACCGTGACGCGTTGCTGGCATTTCATGACTTTCCAGCGGAACACTGGACCCGTATCAGGACAACCAATGTCATTGAGTCGAGTTTTGCGACGATCCGGCATGGAACACGCCAAGCCAAAGGTTGTGTCACGCGCAATACGATGTTGACGATGGTCTGCAAGATGGGATTATGCGCAGAAGATTCCTGGCGCAAATTGAGAGGCTTCAGACACCTGGCGAAGGTGATTGAAGGCGTGAAGTCTAAAGATGGAAGCGAGGTGAACAAGGACGACATGCCAGCCGCATGACTAACTTGCCAGACACTACTTTTGACAATAACTCGTTTGAACATGGTCTATCGTCTAAGACGCTATCAAATTTGATACAAACCGAACCGGGAAGTGGTTTGAAATGGCTAAGAAATTTTTTGGTACTGATGGCATACGCGGCCTGACCAATACACATCCAATGACTGCAACAATCGCCACGAAAGTGGGGCAGGCGGCGGGTCGTCACTTTGTTCGCGGCGATCATCGGCACCGGGTAGTGATCGGCAAGGACACGCGTTTGTCGGGTTACATGATGGAAAATGCGCTGGTCGCCGGATTTACCAGCGTTGGTATGGATGTTGTACAGGTGGGCCCGATGCCGACACCGGCAGTAGCACTGCTAACCCGTTCGATGCGGGCCGACCTAGGTGTGATGATCTCCGCAAGCCACAATCCGTATCATGACAATGGGATAAAATTATTTGGTCCGGACGGTTTCAAGCTTTCCGATGAAGCCGAGATGAAAATTGAATCCTATCTTGCAGAGGATGCTCAATTGGCAAAGGCCGCCGATATTGGTCGGGCAAAGCGATTTGAAGATGCACGGGGACGCTATATTCACGCGGTAAAAATGTCGCTGCCGGAACATATTAGGCTGGATGGACTAAAAGTTGTTTGTGACTGCGCAAATGGCGCGGCCTATGAGGTGGCTCCCTCTGCATTCTGGGAACTGGGTGCCGAAGTTATAACTATTGGTGTCAATCCAAATGGCTTGAATATAAACGATAAATGCGGTGCAACTGATGTTTCTGTGCTGCAGGAATCGGTTGTTGCCAGCGGTGCTCATATCGGCATTGCGCTGGATGGAGATGCTGATCGGTTGATCGTCGTGGATGAGAAAGGACAGATTGTCGACGGCGATCAGCTAATGGCGCTGATCGGCTGGAGCTGGAGCCGCAATGGGCTGCTTCGCGGTGACGGTATTGTTGCGACCGTAATGTCCAATCTAGGCCTAGAGCGGTTTCTCAACTCCATGAACCTTGATCTGGTTCGAGCCAAAGTCGGTGACCGATACGTCCTTGAAGAGATGAAGAAGGGCGGCTTTAATGTCGGTGGAGAGCAATCGGGGCATATGATCATGCTTGATCATGCTACGACCGGAGATGGAACTGTGGCTGCGCTTCAGGTAATGGGCGAACTAGTCGAAAGCGGCAAACCCGCTAGCGAACTGTTGCACCTGTTCGATCCGGTTCCGCAATTGCTTAAAAATGTGCGTTATTCGAGCGGAAAACCGCTGGAAGATGACAAGGTAAAAAATGTCATTGAAGAGGCTGAACAAGAGTTAAACGGCACGGGGCGGCTGGTTATACGTGCTTCCGGTACAGAACCGCTTATTCGCGTGATGGCGGAAGGCGACAATTCTGATCAGGTGACGCGGGTTGTCGATCGGATTTGTTCGGTGGTTGAAGAGGTTGCCAGTTAATGCGCGAATTGCGCCCTGACCGCGGATATGTGGAGGTCAAATATGGCTGATATCTGGATGGGCGCAGCGTTGATTATCGGTATTTTGCTGGTGCCAATTCTAATTCCTATTGCCTATTTCTTCATCAATCCCGACTCTTTCCGCCAATATGGCGTTTGGATTTGGCTGGGCACGGGTGTTGTCGAGCTGATCCTGCTGTTTTTGATGGTGCCGCTGGTCTTATGATAAAAAATCCGCCCCGGATTCTCTCCATAGCAGGCTCCGATAGTGGTGGCGGTGCCGGTATTCAGGCTGATATTCGAACCATCACCAATATCGGTGGCCATGCGATGACAGCGGTTACGGCGGTTACGGCGCAAAATAGTGCCGGTGTGATTGCGGTCGAAGTCATGACGTCAGATATGGTTTTGGCGCAGATATGGGCGGTCATGGATGATTTCGGCGCTGATGCCATAAAAATTGGCATGCTCGGTTCTCCGGAAAATGCACAGGCGGTGGCAGGTTTTGTCAAAACCGCTAGAAAGCCAGTGATTTTTGATCCGGTTATGATTGCGACCAGCGGAGCAGAATTGGCCGATGATCGTACAATCGCAGCATTCCGCGAGATTATCCCCTACGCTGCGGTCGTAACGCCCAATCTTGATGAACTGAACCGACTGGGCGGCAAAGGCACTATTTCGGATTTCGACGCCCCTTTCCTGATCAAGGGCGGTCATGGCGAGGGAGAAACGCTGACTGATGAGCTTGTGATGCCCGATGGGGTTTCCAGGCTGTGGGAAGGCACCCGCATTGATACGACGCACAACCATGGGACAGGATGCACTCTTTCTGCCGCCATGGCGACATATATTGGAAATGGCACCAATCTCGAAGACGCGATAGACAAGGCCCGCACATATGTTCGGGATAGCCTGCAGGCAGCGCCGGGTTACGGTTCCGGACATGGCCCGATGGGAGTGCCGCGACCATGATGTTCCGGGTCGTTGCCGGTGTGGATGAGGCAGGCAGGGGGCCGCTTGCCGGCCCAGTTGTCGCAGCAGCGGTGATATTGCCCGATGATCATGGCATCGTTGGCCTGGATGATAGCAAGAAGCTCTCAGCAAAAAAACGTCACTCTCTAGAATCTAAAATCTTGGAAAAAGCTAAATATTCTATCGCCATATGCAGTGAAGATGAGATTGATACTCTCAATATATTATGGGCGACCATGGAAGCAATGAAACGTGCTGTGGATGGATTAACTTCGGTACCCGATCATGTGCTGGTCGATGGCAATCGATTGCCAGATTGGTCCTATCAGGCCGAAGCCGTGGTTGGCGGCGATGCCATCCATCCCTGCATTTCCGCCGCCTCGATCCTCGCTAAGGAGCATCGCGACCGGTTGATGCAGGCCGCCGCAGAACAATATCGCGAATATGGCTGGGAGCGGAACAAGGGTTACGGCACTGCGGAACATCTCGCCGCGCTGAGCAAATATGGTCCGACACCGCTTCACCGCAAAAGTTTTGCGCCAGTTGCGCAGCTCGAACTGATTTAATTCAAAAACGAGTCTTTTTGGTCACACCACTAGGGATGGAGTCTTAACCGCCTGAAAAGACTCCATATCTGGGGATGGACTCTTTTCGTTCTCCTTTCACCGACTCCATTAACCATAAAGATACGGCTTTAACCTAAGTTAATGGCCTTGACCGTTTGCCGCTCTGGACTCACCCTGATCGCGGCTGGAACGAAAGAGGGGATTTTCCTTTATGGGAATCATCGAGCGTATTGACGCGCCAAAAGGTAAAGTCGCACCGCGAACGAAAACTGGGCGAACTTTAAAAAAGGGCAGTGGGCAAAAAACTGCAAAGGCGGCAAAGTTGCCGCTAAACTCAATTCTGAAAATGGATTGCGTCGAGGCGATGGCTTCGCTTCCCGATGAGAGCGTGGATCTGATCTTCGCTGATCCACCTTACAATCTACAGCTTGGTGGCGACTTGTATCGTCCCGAAGGCGGGCAGGTGGATGCGGTTGATGACGAATGGGATCATTTTGACAGCTTTGCTGCTTATGACGCTTTTACCAAGGCCTGGCTTAAGGAAGCGCGGCGGATTCTGAAGCCCAATGGCTCGCTCTGGGTTATTGGCAGCTATCACAATATCTTCCGCGTTGGCGCATCATTGCAGGACTTGGGCTACTGGATCCTCAATGATATTATCTGGCGCAAGGCCAATCCGATGCCCAATTTCAAGGGTACACGTTTTACCAACGCACATGAAACACTGATCTGGGCGTCGAAGAGCGAGAAGGCGAAATATACCTTCAACTATCGTGCGATGAAGAACCTCAACGATGAGCTACAGATGCGCAGCGACTGGGTAATGCCGATTTGCGGCGGTCAGGAGCGCCTGAAGCGCAATGGAGTGAAGGCGCATCCAACGCAGAAACCAGAGGCTTTGCTTTACCGGGTCATGCTAGCGACCACCAATCCTGGCGATGTGGTTCTTGATCCGTTTTTCGGAACAGGAACGACCGGTGCGGTGGCAAAACGGTTGGGACGCGACTGGATCGGTTGCGAGAAGGAAGATGCCTATTGCGAAGTGGCAGAAGAACGGATTGAGGCCGCTTTGCCGCTGGACGAAAGCTCTCTCAAAACCATGCAATCACCCAAGGCTAAGCCGCGGGTTGCCTTCGGTACGCTTGTCGAAACCGGCTATCTGAAACCCGGCGATGAGCTTTGCAGCAAGAACCGCAAGTTTAAGGCGAAAGTGCGGGCTGATGGTTCGCTGCTCTGGAAAGGAAAGGAAGGTTCTATTCACAAGATCGGCGCCACCGTACAAGATGCGCCTAGCTGTAATGGCTGGACTTACTGGTATTACAAGGATGGAAAAGACCTGAAGGTCATCGACGAATTGCGTCAAACCTATTTGCTCGCTACTGAACCTTAATGAGCCAAGTCCAATTGGAAGCAATGGAGGCCTGTTCGGCTGACTCAAAAGTCTATCTGAAACCTGTTGGATTTCTCGATAGTCCGCAATTCTATACCGATAGTAATATTCATTTAAACAATAGCTTAATTTGGTTTTCTCAGATTGAATGTTCGATTTATGATGGTGGCAAGCCCGTCATTCGCGCATTGGTTGCGGTTGCGGATTGGCCGGAAATTGCGAAGTCGCTGCCCGAACCCTTACAACATCGCGCTGCAGCCCAGTTTGCCAATCTCACCCGCCAACACGAATCACTCGAATGTGGCCAGCGAACGATTCGCTTTGACCAGCCCCATGTGATGGGTATTTTGAACATCACACCGGACAGCTTCTCCGATGGCGGCCAGCATGTCGATGACCCGCAAGCCGCAACTGAAGCAGCGGTTGATATGGCTGCGGCCGGTGCTTCGATCATCGATGTGGGCGGGGAAAGTACGCGGCCTGGAGCAGAAACGGTCTGGGAAGGTGACGAAATCAAACGCGTTGTACCGGTAATCGAGAAATTGGGCCATTGCGGCGCTGCCATCTCGGTCGATACGCGCAAAGCCGCCGTCATGGAGGCGGCACTGGCAGCAGGCGCCCATATTATCAATGATGTATCGGCGCTTTTGCACGACAAGCGTTCGCTTGAAGTGGCTGGTGTTTCTGGCCGACCCGTTATCTTGATGCACGCACCGTCTGCGGGAAAAAATCCCCATAAAAGCGAAGGTTATGGCGATGTTATCACAGATACTTTTGACTGGCTGGAGCATCGAATTGTCGATGTTGTCGAAGCCGGATTTGAACGCGAAAAGATCATTATCGATCCCGGTCTTGGTTTTGGCAAGTCGCTTGCCGACAACCTCGCTCTCATGAACAATATTGCTTTGTTCCACGCCCTCGGCCAGCCGCTTCTCATCGGAGCCAGCCGAAAACGAATGATCGGTGCGCTGTCGAAAGAAGCGCCGGTTAACCAGCGCCTTGGTGGTTCTATCGCCTTTGCACATTATGCCGTGCAGCAGGGCGCACAGATTGTCCGCGTTCACGATGTGCCGGAAACCGTACAAGCAGTCCAGGTTTGGCGCGGGATGCGCGATGCCGGGCTGACGGCGACTGTCTGATGAAGCAAAACCGAGGATGCCCTTTTGACCAGCACACCTGATCAGGCAATCCGCGAAATTGTCATTATCGGCGGCGGTACGGCGGGTTGGATGACAGCGGCCGCACTGTCGAAGAAATTTGGCAAAACGGATCTGTCTATTACGCTGATCGAGTCAGCCGAGATCGGGACGGTAGGTGTTGGCGAAGCAACCCTCCCGCAGATTCGAGATTTTAACGCGATGCTAGGCATCAGCGACGAGGAATTGATATCCCACACAGCGGCAACCATCAAGCTCGGCATAGAGTTTTGCGACTGGGGCAAGGAGGGTGATCAGTATATCCACCCTTTTGGTGTTCATGGCGACAGCATTGGTCCCGCCGATTTTCATCACTATTGGGCGCGCGCTGAAATACTGGGCAAAGCGGGTGATTTTGGCAGCTACTGCCTACCCACCGAAGCGGCGCGCAATGATCGGTTTGCCATGCCGCCGAAAAATGTCGAGTCTTCGCATCTGGCTTACAGCTACGCGTTCCAATTTGATGCCAGCCTCTATGCAGCTTTCCTGGCGGATTACGCACTTTCCAGAGGCGTGACACGCGTCGAAGGCAAAGTTGTCGCTGTCGATACTGATCCAGAAAGCGGGTTTGTTCAATCGGTTCAATTAGAATCCGGGACCACGATTGAGGGCGAACTATTCGTCGATTGCTCCGGTTTTCGCGGGTTGTTGATTGAACAGCAACTGGAAACGGGTTTTGAAGACTGGAGCCATTATCTGCCGTGTAATCGTGCCCATGCGGTGCCGTGCGAAATTAACGGTGCAGTCAGTCCCTATACGCGCTCGACAGCGCGATCCGCCGGGTGGCAGTGGCGCATTCCGCTGCAACACCGCATCGGTAACGGACATGTCTATTGCAATGACTATATTTCCGATCAGGATGCAGTGGATTTGCTCATGCAAAATGTGGAAGGCGAGGCAATGGCTGAGCCCAAGCAACTCTTTTTCCAGATCGGAAAGCGCAAAAAACTGTGGAATAAAAATTGTGTGGCGATCGGGCTTTCAGGCGGGTTTTTGGAGCCGTTGGAATCGACCAGCATTGATCTGATTCAAAGTGGTATTTTGAATCTGTTGACACTTTTTCCAGAAAAGCAGTGCGCGGCTCTGGATATTGAAGAATATAACCGGCTGATGAACCTTGAATATGAGAGGGTCCGGGATTTTCTGATGCTCCACTATGTTGCGACTGAGCGAGAGGAACCGTTCTGGCGCGACCGGCGTGAAATGACCTAGCCTGACAGTTTGCGTGAGAAAATCGAAGCCTTCCAGCGCCGCGGTCTGGTTCCCAAATATGATCATGGCCTATTTCAACCCGCCAGCTGGCTTTCGGTTTTCATTGGTCAGAATATTATCCCGGACAACTACGATATCCGGGTGGATCAAATTTCAGAAGATCAGTTGATAAAGCAACTCAGCGAGATCCAATCCGCAGTTTCTTCTACGGTAAGCCAAATGTCCCGGCATTTGGATTTCATCCAAACTTCAGGCGGTATGTTTGAAAATGGAGTGTCGGTTTGATGATTGAAGCGACGGTTTCCATCAAGCGTATTGGAGTTTTTGGCGCGGCCACTGACCTTTGGCTTCTTGCTGCTTTGATGAAAAAGAGCCTTCCGCCCGATGTTGAGATATTCCTGATCGATGATGGCAGTGAAGCTCAGCATTCGGGGATTGCGGTACGCCTCGACGATCCATTGCTAGCGGCTCTTGATATTGGCATTGAACTGTTTCAACAGGCCGACAGTGCCAGCTTTGCACTGGGCACCGATTTGATCAATTGGCAAGGGGAGGGCAGTCAGGGCAATCGACTGAATGTTCACTGTCGGATTGCGGCTTTCATGCAGGCGTCATCGCATGCAGCGGAACGTCGTTTTTGCGGCAGGCTGATTTTGCCTGGTGCGCGACGTAGCAGGTTCATTGCTGCGTGATTGATTGTGGCAAAATTGGCTGCGGCATTTCCGGTTCTGATGCGGCAGTCATCCTGGCGGCAGGTAACATCGAGCACCCGATGCAAACAGTTTTCCACCTGCCAGTGATTGCGGATGTGACGCGCCATTTTCTCGGGCACATCAAGGACGGATGAGATGTAAAATTGCCTGACCGTTTTGGCCTGGCCTCTGATTTCACGAGTGTACCCTGTCATGATCACGGCCTTCAGGCCCGGCCATTTGTGGCGTTCGGTTCTGTATTTGAACAAACTGTGCAGCACCGCGTTTCAATGCGCCCATGACCTGCATCAGCGGCTTCGCTTTTTTCAATGAATTTCGCGCCTGTATCACGCTCCGGATGTTCATCGAAAAACAATTCGACATCCTCGCGCAAGCTTCCCTGGTTGCCCTTCAGGCCGATCACATAACCGGCCTCTTGGTCCATGATTTGTTGGCAAATCTTGCGCTGACATCCTATCGCGTCAATAGTCACGATAGCGCCCTTGAGTGCCAACAGGGCCAGTAGCTCGGGGATCGCTGTTATCTCATTGGACCTGTCGTCAATCTTGCGTTGCCCGGGAACGAGTTGGTGATCACACGGCCAGGCCGAAATCATATGAATGGGTGCTTCAGGGGACCTGGTATCAAATGACCGCCGAAGGGTTTTACCATCGATGGCGACGACACCTTCAGGCGTTTCATGCAAACTCGCCACCCAGGCTATGAAGCAGCGTTGGAAGGCTTCCATATCCAGACGGGAAAACAAGATCCCCGACTGATCATGGCCTGGCGTTCCGTCCTTGAACGGCAAAAAGCGACGCAGGAATTCCAGCTGCTTTTCACCGTAGAGTGCGATTGACGTCCAGCCCCCGGCGCCTGAAATTACGGCGCAATTACGGCGCATAGGACCAGAAGAAAAATCTCGTTCGGTGGGCAGGTGACCTTCGCTTGCTGGCGCGGGTCTTTGACGCCGCCGAAATGCGTCAGAAAACGGGGGGTGGCAGGGTCCGGTGGGGCTTGTGACATGCAAAATCTCCAAAAAAGTGAGCATTCCACTTCCTTGATTCAGAAAAATTACTCCATGTCAGCTGCTTATTCAGTCAATTGCCCTGGCCCTTGCCCCCGTTCCGCTCGCTGAAAAATTGAAAGCGGAGATGGATCGAAAGTGGACAAAAGAGGAAAAGAAAATCGGGCGCATCATGGGCGGTGGTACCGAAACCAAAATGGTCTTGCGATTTAAGCGCTGGGGCATTCGCAATGGGCTCGCAACCCGATTAAAAGCCACTATGGAGCCGGAACAAGACGGCACCCTAATTGAAGGTTCAATTGGCACAGATCGTGGCATCGGTTGTTTCATGCTGTTCTGGCTCGGCTTTGTCGGCTTTTTCCTGTTCACCGGCCTGATCATATTGGGCAGCGATGATGCGCCGTTATTGTTTAAGATCGGATTTCTCGCGGTGCCCGCATTGATGCTCGTGGGTGGCATTGCCTTGACCATATATGACCGCCGGAATGGGCCCGAAGATGAAGAGAAAATCCTCGATTTTCTCAGAGACAAAGTTAAGGCACGTGAAGAAAACGCCCGCTAACTGTCTCGTTCTGCCTGCATTTTAGCAAAAAATTTCTGCACATCATAGGCATCGTCGCCTTCTACACGCGGAGCGTTTCGCCGGAATGCATCTTTCATCTCGTCATAGCGCTCATCAAATCGCACAGCATTATAGCCGTGACTGACGACATAATATTCGCCCGCCAGTATTTGCGGAACGATCATAGCCGCATATTCATCGGTATCCATCGCAGCCGGACTGGTGGCGTTTGCTTCAGAGATTTCCGACTTCACCCAGCCGGGAATGATAACGCCTGTTGTAAGCCAGTCTGGCGCTTCCCGCCGCAATACTTCCATCAGCCCGAAAATTGCGTGCTTGCTTGCTACATAGGCACCGCCGCCAAAGGGGAAAGCGTTGAACAGGCTGTTTTCTGAAGCGACGGAATAGATGGATGCCGGTTTTTCTTCTTCCAGAAAGCGTTTGCCAAAGACGGTAATACCATTCCACATGCCCCAGAAATTGACGTCGAACAGCGCTCTCGCCTCCTCTGGGTCGGTTTTGATCACCGATTTTAAGGCACCTCCGATCCCGGCATTATTAATCAGCAAATCAGCCCGGCCATTTTCAGTCCAGGCATACTCGGCCAGCGCTTCCATATCGTTCAGACTCGTCACGTCACCGGTGAAATATTTCGCGTCAATGCCATCTGACGTCAGCATCTCAACTGCTTCTCGCAGACGGTTTTCACGCGGCTCACAGATGATGATTCGACCACCCTCCCCGCCCAGTTGTTTCGCCAAGGCAAGCCCAATACCCGTCGCACCGCCGGTAATTACCGCTGTCCGTCCCGCAAATTGCATTCACTGCTCTCCACCATATCTTGCGTAACAGTAACGGTGTGACCGCCAATGACAAAATATTATCTACGACAGGAACTGACATCACTGACAAACAAGAGTAAGATAAGGCCATGTATCTGATTATCGTCTTCTTATGCGGCGTCGGCAATTTTGCGATGCACAAAGCAATGCTGGAAAGCGACCACCCGCTCATTGCCGAAGCGCGGGGGAGCTTTCGCAAAGCGCTGGGTCCCTATGGCAGTTATATCCTTGAATTTCTGATGCTGGCCGCCGCCCTGATTTTCGCCAATATGGATATGCTTAGTGCGGTCATCTTTTACGCGGTTTATACATTGGCCAATTGTGCAGCGGCACTTATCCTTTTTTCAAACAAGCATTAAGATATTGAAGCTTATGGTAACAACATCTGCCACCGTTCATCCGACTACGGATGTAGTTTATCGAAAGCTGGTATCGCATGAAACCGTCGAACCATAGCTGCAAGTCAAATTTCCGGCATTTCGCTAATGCCTATCGATAGTGCCTACTCCAGGGGGGAGGGAGATAGTTTGAACCATTATCGGAGAATCATTGCCACAGCCTTTTTTGCAACCATGGCCCTTGGTTCTCACCCGACAGCATTTGCGCAAGAGTTGGCTACGGGCAGCCTGGAACCACGTACCGAAAATGGTCGTGAAATCTATGATGCAAACCAGTTCGACCGCTTCAACCCGCGCACCGCGCTGGATATGGTGCGCTAGGTTCCCGGCTTCGTCATCGATACCGGTGATGACGATGAGCGCGGATTGGGTCAGGCGGATGAAAATGTCCTGGTCAACGGTGCCCGAATCGCGGGCAAGAATTTTGATGCATTTACAGTCCTTGCACGGATAACTGCATCAAATGTGGTGCGGATAGAAATTCTAGATGGAGCCACTTTGAGCATTACCGGTTTATCGGGTCAGGTGTTAAATCTGGTAACGAGTTCCGATGCCGAAGGTGGCATCTCCGGAAATTTCAAATGGAAACCGCGCTTCCGCCGATCCGGCAATAGCTGGCGTAACGGGGAAATATCGATCAATGGCAAGCTGGGGAAAGGTGACTTCACACTTGCATTCGAAAGCGAGTCGTTTCGCAATGGCGGAGAAGGCCCGGAAGACGTTAGGGATCGATTTGGCAACATAATGTTCCGGCGCGATCCCGAAATCGCCAGATTTCCGTTCGATGCACCCAGAATAAGCGGCACCTATTCCCAGACCAACGAGGCCGGGTCGATATTCAATTTAAGCGGTGAATTTGCGTTGCAGCGACCCCGCACCACCATTAATTCTACCCGCGTTGCGGCCAACCAACCCGGTGTGCTGGAACTCTTTACGCGGAAGGAAAATGAATGGACTGCCGAATTCAATATTGACTATGAATTTGATCTGGGTGGCGGCCGATTGAAATTAATCGGCTTTCAAAGGCTTGAGCATAGTCCCGTTGAGACTTTTTTCGGCGAAACCTTTGCCGACGGTATCACGCCACCAACAAGTAATCTCTTCGAACGAGTTATAGATGAGGGTGAATCGGTGCTGCGCGGCGAATATAGCTGAAAAACTGATGGCGGAACGGATTGGGGTATCAATCTGGAAGGAGCTTATAATTTTCTTGACGCGGAGGCGATTTTTAACGGCGCACCTCTGGCCAATGGCAACAGCAAGGTCACAGAGTATCGCGGCGAGTTGATCGGCAGTTTTGGAAAGGCTCTGTCCGATAGTCTGACACTACAAGCCACGCTCGGCGGAGAGTATAGCCAGATCAGCCAGACCGGAGCGAATGGTCTTACACGTTCATTTATTCGTCCCAAAGGGTCGCTGACATTTGCATTGAAGCCATCGGAATCGATGGATGTCAGTTTGAAATTAGCAAGAGAGGTTGGACAGCTAAATTTCTTTGATTTTGTCGAATCGGTACAGGTTGATCAAAATCTGGGTCAGGCAGGCAATCCTAATCTGGTCCCGCCACAAAGCTGGACTGCCGAACTTGAAATGACGAAACGCCTTGGTCCCTGGGGTTCCGGCACGGTCACAATTTTCGGCGAGAAGATCACCGATATTGTCGACGCCATCCCGATCACAGCAACTACAGAAGCGCGCGGCAACCTTCCCCGCACTACACGCTATGGCGTCGGATTGGTTACTTCCATTTTATTCGATCCCATAGGGTGGAAAGGTGCCAAGCTCGACTTTGAAGGGCAAGTGGCCAAAAACTCGGTGCGCGATCCCGTTACCGGCATTTCTCGTCGAACCAATAGTGACCAAATATTTTTCTACGAAATCAATTTCCGCCACGATATTCCGAACAGCGATTGGGCATGGGGCGGTGGAATAGAAGATTTCAAAAATTCTGACAATCTCCGCCTGGATCAGATCAATGCGTTTAACACCAGCCCTGTATTTGGATCAATTTTTGTTGAACATAAGGATGTCTTCGGCCTGACCGTACAAGCCAATCTGAGCAATCTTTTTAACCAGGGTGAGCGGTTTATCCGGACCAATTTCGTCAATCGCCGCGATGGTCCGGTGGATTTTGTGGAAGATCGTAATCGCAAATTTGGTTTGATTTACCGGCTGACCGTTAGCGGCAGCTTTTAGCACCGGAACTCTGCAAAAAAGCACCGCATAGACTTTCACCACCAGCATCCCTACATCCGGGTCATGCCGCCTGATTTCAGTACACAGGGTCAAGTCGATCCACCCATGATCCCGACACTCCGGCGTTTCCTGCCTTATTTGTGGCCGAAAGACGCGCCTGCATTACGCCTTCGAATTGTCATTGCCGGAATTTTGGTCCTGTTCGCGAAGGCCGCAGTCCTCTCAATGCCTTTTGCGTACAAGGCGGTCGTCGATGGCATGACCGCAGGCATAGAGGCGGTTCTCACTGTTCTGCTCGCTCTGGTTGCTGCCTATGGATTGGCGCGGTTTGGACAGGTGCTTTTTGACCAGCTTCGCAACATTGTTTTTGAGAAAGTCGGGCAAGAAGCAGCACGGGAACTCGCGACCAAAGTGTTCGAACATCTCCATCGTCTGTCGCTCCGTTTTCATCTGAACCGCCGTACCGGGGAAATTACCAAAGTTGTCGAGCGCGGAACCAAAAACATTGATGTCATGCTCTATTTCCTGCTGTTCAACTTAGCGCCTACAGCCGTTGAGTTGATTGCGGTATTGGTCATTTTCCAGATTAAGTTTGGTTTTGAGTTGGTCGCCGCCACTATAACCATGGTTGCCATTTATATATTCTTCACCCGCAAAGTCACCGATTGGCGGAACAAGCTGCGCGCCGAAATGAACGATATGGATACGCGGGCGATTGGGCGGTCGGTCGATGCGCTGCTGAACTATGAGACTGTAAAATATTTCACTGCCGAAGAGCGCGAGGTGAAGCGCTATGGCGAGGCGATTCAGGATTGGGCCGCTGCGGCGGTGAAGTCGGAAAACTCACTAGGGCTGCTCAATATTGGCCAATCTATGATCACCAACCTGACCATGATCGGGGCGATGGCTTACAGCGTTTATGGCTGGAGTCAGGGACAGCTTACGGTCGGCGATCTGGTGCTGGTCAACGCGCTGTTGATGCAACTCTTCCGGCCGCTCGATATGCTGGGAACCGTCTATCGCACCATCCGGCAGGGATTGGTCGATATGGATGCCATGTTCCGTCTTCTCGATACAAAACTGAAAATCGAAGATGCGCCAAACGCCCCTGCCCTTGCGGTATCCGATGCTGCCATTGAGTTTCAGGATGTGCAGTTTGCCTATGACGAAGATCGCAAGATTTTGCATGGCCTGAGTTTTAGTGTTCCAACCGACGGAACCCTCGCAATTGTCGGACCATCAGGCGCGGGAAAATCCACCATCGCGCGATTGCTGTTCCGTTTTTACGATCCGCAAGGCGGACGTATCCTGATTGATGGTCAGGATATTTCGCGGGTCACTCAAAACAGCCTGCGCGGTTCCATCGGGATTGTGCCGCAGGATAGCGTACTGTTCAACGACACGGTGGGTTACAATATCGGCTATGGCCGCGACGGGGCTTCGCAGACTGAAATCGAGGAAGCGGCGTGCGGGGCGGCGCTTGATGAATTTATCGCACAGCTTCCCGATAGCTATGACACCAAGGTTGGCGAGCGCGGACTGAAACTGTCTGGCGGCGAAAAACAGCGGGTTGCGATTGCCCGAACGCTGCTTAAAAATCCACCGATATTGATATTGGACGAAGCCACCTCCGCACTCGACAGTCGCACCGAGGATGAAATTCAAGCAACACTGGCAAAAATATCCGAACGCCGCACGACCCTGATCATCGCGCACCGCCTCTCAACTATTACTCATGCAGATGAAATTATTGTGTTGAATGAAGGCAGGATTGCCGAGCGGGGTAGCCATGCTGCGCTGCTGTCGAAAAACGGACTATACGCCGACATGTGGAAACGGCAGGCGGAGGACCGGCAGTTAGAGACTGCCCTTTAAAAACAAATTCGCTCGAGCGCCTTTTTGCTGTTCCGTTCACCGGTCGCGCTGGTTAGAGGTGTTCCATGACCGCTGCGCTCCTCCCCCTTCTTAAATCAACCTTTGGCTTTGATCATTTTCGCGGTGTGCAAGGTCAGGTGCTGAACCGCGTCATGGCGGAGCGGAATACTTTGGCGGTTATGCCAACCGGGTCGGGAAAATCACTTTGCTATCAACTGCCGGCCATCGCCAATGAAGGCACGGTGATTGTGATCTCGCCGTTGATTGCCTTAATGCATGACCAGCTTCGGAGCGCCGAAGCGGTCGGGATACGGGCCGCCACCCTCACCTCCGCCGATGACAATCGTGCAGAAACAATTGCCCGATTGAAAGCCGGTGAATTGGACTTGCTATACGCAGCACCGGAACGGGCGTCGCAGCCGCATTTTCGGGAGCTGCTCGAGCAAACCAATATATCGCTCTTCGCCATCGACGAGGCGCATTGCGTTTCGGAATGGGGTCATGATTTCCGCCCTAATTACAGGTTGCTCAAACCTCTGCTGGATCATTTTGATGCGGTTCCGCGACTGGCACTAACCGCAACTGCGGATCGCCACACCCGCGGCGATATCCTAATTCAATTAGGCATCGACCAAGACGGTTTGATCCTTGCCGGGTTTGATCGTCCCAATATTCGCTATTCGATCACGCAGCGCAAAGGCCTGACCCGGCAAGTCACTGATCTGGTCGAGAGCATTCCCGGGCCGGGTATTGTCTACGCCCAAACCCGCAATGCGACCGAGAAGCTGGCCGATCAGGTCGCGAAGTCAGGGCGTAGCGCTCGTGCCTATCATGCAGGCTTGCCACCCGAAGTTCGTCAGCAAAATCAGGCGGATTTTGTTGCATCGGAAGATATGGTGATGGTTGCGACGATTGCCTTTGGTATGGGCATCGACAAACCGGATGTGCGCTTTGTCGCCCATGCTGGCCTGCCGAAATCAATCGAAGCCTATTATCAGGAAACCGGCCGTGCTGGCCGCGATGGTGATCCGGCAGAGGCCCATCTGTTCTGGGGCGCGGAGGACTTTGCCCGCGCGCGGCAGCGGTTGGGCGAAGTCGAACAAACGCGCCAAGATAGCGAACGGCAGCGGCTATCGGCCTTGGGTGGCCTGGTCGAAGCCGCGGAATGTCGCCGCGCGATCTTGCTCAAACATTTTGGCGAGGATTCGCCAGTCAAATGCGGCAATTGCGATAATTGTCTAAACGCGCCAATGACCCGAAATGTCACCGAACTGGCGCGCAAATTTCTATCAGCGGTCTACCGTACTGGACAGAGTTTCGGGGTGACCCATCTGGAGGCCGTGCTTACCGGGCGGCAGGAGGAGAAAATCCTCTCACGCGGTCACGACAAGCTTTCGGTTTTCGATATTGTGGGCGACGAAGACGCGCCGCTGATCAAACCGGTATCGCGGCATTTGCTGCTAAAGGACGCGCTACGCAACACTGAACATGGCGGACTGATGTTTGGGCCGGAAGCGCGCTCGATCCTTAAGGGCGAGGAAGATGTTGAAATTGTCGAGCCACCCAAACGCGAGCGCAAACGGCGGCGCAGTGGTTCCTCTCCCAATCCGGTTGGCGATCCATTGTTCGATGCCTTGCGAAAGAAACGCATGGATCTCGCCAAGGAACAGGGTGTCCCGCCCTATGTGATTTTCCACGACAGCGTGCTGCGTGATATGACCGGGTTCAAACCGCGTTCGCTGGATACTCTATCCGAACTACCCGGTGTCGGGGCAGCAAAGCTGGAAAAATATGGTATGGTGTTTCTTGAGGTCATTGAGACTGTCACTGAAATGCAGCAGGAAAGTGTATGAAACACATCGTATTGCTACCGCCAATTGCCATTATGAGCATGGGCTGCGTATCCTTTGACGAAATTACACCGTGGCTGGACAATTACAATGAACCACGCAGCTCCAAAATTGCAGTGGAGGCCCGAACTTTCATCATAAAGCGCCAGGGCTGCGATCATTTTCGCGGCGAATATGGCGGTGACGATACCGAGCGCCAGAAGTTCATCAAAGATCAGGTGGCAAAATTGTGCAAGGGTACGGATGCTGAATTGCAACACCTGCGCGCCAAATATGCCAGTCAGCCAGAAACCATGAATGCTCTTGCGGATTTTGAAGATTGCATCGAATTTGATAGTGTCTGTTCCGAAAAGGATTGAATTCATGCAGATTTCTAACGTTGCCTTGGTATCGATCATATTCGCTTCAGTCCCGCTCGCGGCCTGTGCAAACGTGCCAGTGACAGAAAAGTCCTCAACAGAAACTTCAGAGAAGAAAGTCGAATCCATGTTCCGCAAATTGAACGATCAGATCAGCGTATCTCCTCAAATATCGCTGGCTGATATCGAAAACGCAAAGGCTGAGGGCGTGACTTTGATCGTCAATAACCGTCCTGATGGAGAAGACCCGGGTGCACCACAAAGCGTCGACATTGAGGCCGCAGCCAAGGCGGCGGGACTGGATTATGTTGCTATTCCAATCACCCATAGCGGCTTTTCAGCACCGCAAGTCGAGGCGATGATTGCGGCACTGGATGGCGCAGAGGGCAAGACGCTAGCTTATTGCCGGTCGGGCACCCGCTCGACCTTGCTTTGGGCGCTAGCACAAGCAAAGACCGGCATGTCCGCGGAAGAGATCGCGCGTCTGGCTGGCAATGCAGGTTATGACATCACACCGGTTCGCGCGATGGTGGAGGCTTTTGCCGTTGGGAACTAGACTCGCACTGACATTGCTGTAAATAGTCGCGCATGCCTGAATTCCCCAATCCAACTATCTGGGCTATCCCTTTTTTCGTCATCACGGTGGCGATCGAGTTTTTTGCGAGCCGGTACCGCGAACATATTCGCTATGACGTGAAGGATATGGCAACGTCACTAACGTTGGGACTCGGCAGCGTGTTTGCAGGCCTATTGACCGGCGGTATCGCGGTTGCGGCGGCCTTTTTCGTCTATCAGTACCGGGTATTCGATGTTCCGCTTACCGCATGGTGGGCCTGGATTTTGGTCTTTTTCGTGGATGATTTTTTCTACTATGTCTTCCATCGTGGTGCGCACCGGATCCGCTGGGTTTGGGCGGCGCATGTCAACCATCACAGCAGTGAATATTACAATCTCGGCACCGCGCTTCGTCAGCCGTGGACTAGCACATTTGCGCTGACCTGGATATTTTCCCTGCCTATGTTCTGGCTCGGTTTTCATCCCGCAATGGTGGCCTTCGCGGGCGGTGTGAACTTGCTTTACCAATACTGGATCCACACTGAAGCGATCGACAAGATGCCACGCTGGTTTGAGGCCGTGATGAATACGCCATCGCATCACCGCGTCCATCACGCGACCAACCCACGCTATCTCGACAAGAATTATGCCGGGATTTTCATCATCTGGGACAAGATGTTCGGTACCTTTGAAACGGAGACCGAAGAGGAGAAAATCGAATATGGGATTATCAAGAACCTGAAGAGTTACAATGTCCTTTGGGCCGTCTTCCACGAATGGGTGGGCATGGCCAAAGACCTGTGGAGCGCGCCGTTGCGGTATAAGCTCAACTATCTGATCAAGCCGCCCGGCTGGAGCCATGATGGATCGCGCGAAAGCAGTGAGACAATCAGGGCGCGATGGCTGGATGCACAAGAAAATAAAAATGCCTAAACAAATCACCCTATTGCAGGACGAAGCAGTTCACACGGCAATGCCAGCAATAGTTACCGCCTATCACGCAATATTTGAGATTGCTGCGGAAGGCTATGTCGAAGCGAGGCTGCCGCTGGTGGGAGATCCGGTCTTGCATGCGATCTGGAACGATGATCGTATTCTTGCCTTTAAGCTGGGTTATCGTCGCGGGCCGCACGTCTTCTACAGCTGGCTGGGCGGCGTACTTCCGGAATCACGCCGCTTGGGCTTGGGTAAAATGCTCATGCTCGAGCAGCATGACTGGGCACAAACCGCTGGTTACAACGCGATCGAAACCCAAACACGCACTGACAATAGGGCCATGATCATTATGAATTTGCAATGCGGATTTGAAATCTGCGGTTTGGAAATGGGCGACTTTCATATGATGGTCGCACAGCGAAAAAAACTGGCCAAATCATCCGACACTAGCCCACCCCGAATAACTAGGCTCAGGATGCATTAAATTGCTTGCATATCGTTAAAGTTGTTGATTCAACATGCTTCACACAAAGGAGATGTTTGCATGAATGATTTACCGATGTTGAGCGAGGCACAGATACGCCGTATCAAGCCATATTTCCCGCTGTCTCACGGTGTCCCCGGAGTTGATGACCGACGGGTGCTCTCCGGGATAATCTATGTCATCAAGAACGGCCTTCGCTGGTGTGATGCTCCAGCGGGTTATGGTCCTCACAAGACGCTCTATAGCCGGTTTGTCCGGTGGAGTAAGCTGGGGGTCTTCAGTCAGATATTTGCAGCGCTGGTAAAACAGGCTGGTGAATCCGATGTGCTGATGATCGACGCGACGCACCTCAAGGCGCACAGGACAGCTTCCAGCCTGTTCAAAAAGGGGCTCTACCCAGATGTATCGGGCGCACCAAAGGCGGCCTGAACTCCAAACTACACGCCGTTTGTGATGGCGAAGGCAGGCCTGTTGCGCTGTGTCTGACCGAAGGCCAGATGAGCGACCACAAGGGCGCAAAGCTGCTCTATCCGGCGCTGCCTGAACGCGCCTGCGTGATGACCGGTGACAAAGGCTATGACAGCGATGAATACCGCGCCGCCCTCAAGGCCAAGGGCATCACACCGTGCATCCCGCCGCGAAAGGGGCGCACAATGCCCGCGCACTTCGACAAACAGCTCTACCGGCAACGCCACAAGGTCGAGAACATGTTTGGAAAACTCAAAGACTGGCGGCGTATACACACGCGCTATGATCGAAGGGCAGATACCTTCATGGCCGCCATAACCATCGCTGCTATCTGCGCCTTCTGGATCAATTAATGAATCCTGAGCCTAGATAGGAATCCAGCGGATATGAACGAATATGACATCATCGTAATCGGCGGTGGATCAGCCGGGAGCGCAGTCGCCGGACGTCTCTCCGAAGACGGCAAACGCAGCGTCTGCCTGATCGAAGCGGGCGGGCGCAACAATAACTTCCTAGTCAAGACTCCCGGTATGATGCCGTTCCTCCTCAAGAACGCGAACTGGCGCTTTGATACAGTCCCGCAAAAGGGGCTCAACGGACGGATAGGATATCAACCGCGCGGTCGCGGCCTTGGCGGGTCGAGCGCGATCAACGCGATGGTCTATATCCGCGGCAACAAATGGGACTATGACAATTGGGCGGACATGGGCTGCACCGGCTGGTCTTATGATGATGTACTACCCTATTTCAAAAAAGCAGAATCGAACGAACGCGGCGGCGATGACTATCATGGCGGCGAAGGGCCGCTTTCGGTGTCCGGTCAAAAATGGCTGAATCCCGGCAGTGTCGCCTTTGTCGAAGCCGCACGCAATTTGCAGCTTCCCATTCTCGACGATTTTAACGGCGAAAAACGGGAAGGCATGGGGATTTACCAGGTTACTCAGAAGGATGGCGAACGCTGGTCCGCCGCCCGCGCCTATGTCGAACCAGGACGTGAGCGCCAGAATTTGGACATCAAGACCAGATCATTGGTTGAGAAGCTGATCGTTGAAGATGGCCGTGTCACCGGTGTTAAAATCAAGCGCGGTTTTGGCGGTGAAACGATCAAGGCGCGCGGTGCTATAGTGTTATCGGCTGGCGCCTTTGGTTCACCGCATATCCTGCAGCTATCAGGCATTGGTCCGGCAGAGCATTTGAAAGACAAGGGCGCAGAAGTGGTTCTCGACAAACCGGAAGTCGGTTCTAACCTGAAAGATCATATCGATTTCGTGTCCGGGTATCAGACCGAGTCCACCGACCTGATCGGAGATTCCCTGAAAGGCACAGTACGTATGGGCAAGGCGATCATCGAGCACAGGATGAAACGCACCGGCATCATGACATCGCCTTATGCCGAAGCAGGCGGCTTCTGGAGCAGCAACAAGGACGTGCCCGCACCCGATATCCAATATCACTTCGTACCTGCGATGCTCGAAGATCATGGCCGCGAAAAGGTAAAGGGACATGGCTTCAGCTGTCACGCCTGCGTCCTGCGTCCGCATAGTAAGGGGACAGTACGGTTACACTCGACTGATCCAAAGGCTGCCCCTACCCTTGATCCCAACTTTCTCGATGATGATTGTGATATTGCGACCTTGCGCGCTGGCGTGCGGCACATGAAACGTATTCTTGAGACCCCGCCGCTGACTGAATTCAAGCCAACCGACCGCCATCCGATCAATATTGACGATGATGCGGAGCTCGACGTGCTGATCCGCAATCGCGCCGATACCGTTTATCACCCCGTTGGCACCTGCCGCATGGGCAGCGATGAGGCAGCCGTGGTCGACCCACGCCTGAAATTCCGGGGGTTGGAAGGGCTTTATGTAGCGGATGCCTCGATCATGCCTGAAATTGTCAGCGGCAATACTAACGCGCCGAGTATCATGATCGGCGAACGGGCTGCCGATTTCATCAAGGCGGATCTATCGTGAAAACGCGGCCTTGATAGTCGGCTCCAATTGCGTTCCTGCTTACAAATGAGCTTGTTTTCGATAGTATTTGTCCGGACGACTATTTGGTGCGCCGAAAGCGGACGCCAGGATTCGTTCCTTTAGGCAACAGACGCTATCACGCCGATAAGCGGATTACTTGGATCACGCCTACCGCCCTCTAGGGAAGCGGCCATGTGGTCTATTTTGAAACCGCAGGCACTCAGTTCTGTTCCAGACTATCGGCTGAAAAATATTGAAGCCAGTTATATATCTCCCAATGGCCTTTCGGTTGAATGATCAGATATCGGTCCAGACTTGCACACTCACTTACATAGCGAAACGACTTGCGGAGACCGATATAGTCGTCGGGGGCCCAAAAACCGTGCATCAAATTTCGTTCAATAGAAGTTTCTTCTAGGAAATTGCTGAAAGCCTCCATTGAGAAGACGTCAAACGCAACCCTGCCGCCTTCGTTGAGGCTGGCACGGAGCCGCTCAAGAAGTTTACTGCGCCGATCTGTTGACAGCGCACAATAGTCGCAAAAAATCAGCGTGAAAATGTCAATATCCGTTGGCAGATTATCAGTGGTATAATCGCAGATATCGTACTGGATCGTGCTGCCGGACTTATTGGCCTGGGTACGAGCATACTCAATTGAGGTAGGTGAAATATCAACGCCCGTTACTTGAGCGCCGCGATCGTGAAACTGCTGAGTGTACAATCCTGGTCCGCAACCGAGGTCACAGATTTTCTTACCGTCAATGGCCAAGCGATCATCAAGCCAGTTAACAGAGGCGTCTATAGCTTCTGCTCGTCTCGACGCTCGGTCAGTCAATGGATCAATATGGCTGGCGAGCATCCGCTTCGAAATATAAGGATCGCTCCAAAGCTTGGGAGACGTGTATGCGCCAAACAATGGCGGCTTTGACAGAAAGTTGTTAAGTATATCATGCATCTTTTCACCGTGCATTTATAAAACTCAGATTTAGCAATAGCCTTCATTTAGCGCGAAAAATGCTATTTATCGAAGGGTTTGTTGGGTTCGCTCGTTATACGAACGTACAGATTGGAGAATAGAAGATGAGATTGTTCGCTAGTAGCATCATAGCAGGAATGTTGGCCATCGGGTGCGCGTCGGTCCCAT
The DNA here is from genome assembly GCA_951813595.1 of uncultured Parasphingorhabdus sp. Classification (GTDB taxonomy): domain Bacteria; phylum Pseudomonadota; class Alphaproteobacteria; order Sphingomonadales; family Sphingomonadaceae; genus Parasphingorhabdus. The sequence continues at coordinate 1,969,012 of CATOTQ010000001.1, forward strand.
CTGCTTCTTCCCAGGCCATTGAAGAACCGACCGGTAATTTGACGGTACATCGTTTCAAGCAGGAGATGTACAACCGCCGGTATCGGCTCTATCTCCAACCAACGCTGAAAGTCTCCCAGGTTCTCGCCCCCTTGTGCTGGTCATTCATGGCGGAGCCAGTTCAGATCGAGACATGATGAAACTCGACAAAAAGCGTTGGAACAAACTGGCCGACAAATATGGTTTTTATGTAGCCTATCCCAATGCGGTAGGCAGGTTATGGGATTTTGGTGAAGGTTTGACATCCGGAGATCTGGATGATCGTGTCAATGACCTTGCCTATTTCGAAAAGGTGATCGACAAAATTTCAGCACAGAAAAATATCGATCAGAGAAGGGTTTTTGCGACCGAGATTTCGCGAGGAGGGCAATCCTCGTTTTATCTTGCTTGCAATCTACCGGGTCGCATTCGTGCAATAGCACCAGTAGCTATGTCCTTGCCGAGTTTTATGGTCAACGAATGCCAAGAGGGACCGCCAGTTGGATTGGCTCTGATGAATGGGACTGCCGATCCGCAAGTGCCTTATAAAGGTGGCTGGATCACTGTCTTTCGCAAAAAACGCGACATTGTGTTGGCGACAGAATAAACTGCTGCATTCTGGCGCAAGCGGAATGGTTGTAAAAATGGCAACGCTACAACAGATGTCATCGATAAACCGGGAGACAAGACATCAGTATCGGTCAAGGAATGGAACCGGTGTTCAGGTGCTCCAGTCAAACTGTACAAAATCAACAATGGTGGACATACTTGGCCATCTGGCATTCAATATCTTAGCTCTCGCATTGTTGGGGAAACGTCTAGAGACATCAGCGCTGCCGATGAAGCGTGGGCATTCTTTTCGCGATTTGATTGAAACCCGCCGTCAGTGTCCACTGATACACTTACGACAGTCGTCATTAGGCAAAAAAAAGGCCGGGATACTTTCGTATCACCGGCCATAAGTTGTTTGTTCGCAGGAGGAACAAAGTGAGGCGCCGACCCAGTTTGGGAGGAGTAGGCCGGCGCCAAACAGTTTAACCTTTGGCAAACTCCGGATAGGCTTCGACGCCTACTTCGGAGATATCCATTCCGAGCATTTCCTGCTCTTCGCTTGGACGGACACCAAGGGTGAATTTCAGTGCAAACCAGATGATCGAGCTGGTGATCATCACGAATACGCCAGTTGCCACAACACCGGTCAATTGTGCCGTGAACGGTACTTCGGTGTTGGTGAGAGGTACGACAAGCGTTCCCCAGATACCTGCAAGCAGGTGAACCGGAATTGCGCCGACCACATCGTCAATCTTCAGCTTGTCGAGCAACGGAACCGCAAATACCACGATCGCACCGCCGATACCGCCGATAAGAAGCGCATAAGGTACAGATGGCGTCAGCGGTTCAGCGGTGATCGAAACTAGGCCAGCCAAAGCGCCGTTTAGCGCTAACGTGACGTCGATTTTCTTATACAGAACCTGCGTAAGGACAATGGCAACAACCACACCACCAGCAGCAGCCATATTGGTGTTTACGAAGATTTTCGAAACATCGCTGACATCTCCGATTGTACCCATCGCAAGCTGAGATGCGCCGTTAAAGCCGAACCAGCCGAGCCAAAGGATAAAAGTACCCAAAGTGGCGAGTGGAATGCTGGAACCAGGCATTACGTTAAGCTTGCCATCGACATAGCGTCCGAGCCGCGGTCCGATGATCAAGGCGCCGGCGAGAGCGGCCCAGCCGCCTGTTGAGTGAACCAGCGTAGAGCCAGCAAAGTCACTAAAGCCCATAGCATCGAGCCAGCCAGCACCCCATTCCCAGCTAACAATCACGGGATAGATAAAACCGGTTAGAACGAACACGAAGATGAAGAAAGGAATCATCTTCACCCGTTCTGCTACTGTGCCCGAAACAATCGAAGCCGTGGTGGCGCAGAAAACCATCTGGAAGAACCAGTCAGAAGCGACAGAATAGCCGGTGTCGACATCTGCTTCACCAACACCCTGCATTGAATAGGGAAAATCAGCAATGCCGAAATAGCCGCCTTCAAATCCCGGATATGCGATCGAATAACCAATCACCCAGAACATAATACCAGCAATCGAATAAAGCCCGATGTTCTTCAGGCACTGCATCGACACGTTCTTAGAACGCACCAACCCTGCTTCCAACATGGCAAAGCCTGCCGCCATCCACATGACCAGAAACCCGCCGAGCAGGAATAGCAAGGTGTTAAAAATATATGCCGTATTTGCACTCGGATCGGCAACTTCCGCCGCTTCTTGCGCAAGTGCCGGTGCAGCAACAGCCATTGCCGTCAGTCCTGCAGTAATTGTCCAGAATTTTTTCATTGTATAAGCTTCCCCGATTTTAAAGTGCTGTATCGCCGGTTTCACCGGTTCTGATGCGTGTGGCCTCTTCGAGCCCGAAGACGAAAATCTTGCCATCGCCGATCGATTCCGTTCCGGCCGAATTCTGGATGGCCTCAACCGCTGCTGACGCAACCTCATCAGCGCATGCGATCTCCAACTTTATTTTTGGAACCATGTTCGTGGTGTATTCGGCACCGCGATAAACTTCGGTCTGACCTTTTTGTCTGCCAAACCCTTTGACTTCCGTTACCGTCATGCCCGCGACACCAGCCTCGGTAAGTGCATCACGCACCGCATCGAACTTGAACGGCTTTATTATGGCTAGGATAAATTTCATTAGACCCCCTTTTTGTTTTCAGAGGTCTCGTCGCAAAGCTCGTGCCAGAATCAGAAATCCCTGATTTCTTAAGGAAAATTTAATTCCTAACCCGGCGGCGCGTATAAAATTTATACAGTGCAACGCAAATGCCTAATATTTAGGCAGCGCCCGATTCCAACCTTTCCAGTATCTGTGGAATCATCGCTTCGGTTTCCCGGCGGCCAATTGCGATCAGCTCATCAGCCTTCGTGAAATTCTGCATATCTATGTGTCCAACCGGCGGCGACATCGCAAAATCTGGTGGATCGAGGGCCAGCGAATAGCGGCCCAGGTTACGTAGCGAAAGGCCAACTGAGGCACGGACAATGGCGATGCTATTTGGTTCCTTCCCGTCATCACGAGCAATACCGGATGTCAGCGCGCGGTTGACAAAATCATCCTGCAAATTGACCGACAGGCAAAGTGCCTCGGGAGCAAGTTCACGCACAGGTGATACCGGAACCGGCAGGGCTGCGCCGCCATCGACCAACATCCGGTCTTCAAATTCCACCGGCTTGAAAATTCCGGGCAGAGACATGGACGCCCTAATGGCCGGAACCAGTTTGCCCGACTTCATGATGATCGTATCACCGGTTTTCAGGTCAGCAGCGACTGCCGCAATAGGAAATGGCAGATCTTCAAAACTCAGATGTCCCAGCTCGCGCTCCAGCTCCTTTTCAATCGTCCGCGCGCCCATCACCGCGCCGCGTTTGAAATGCGGGTCCATGAACTTGATCATGTTCCGGAAATTAGCTGTGCGAGCGGTTTCCTCAAGATAGTCAAGCTTCCCGGCAGCATAGCTGGCTCCCGCGATGGCGCCAATCGAGGTCCCAGAGATTGCAGCGATTTCCAGCGGTGAAGCTTCGATTGCGCGTAAAACACCGATATGGGTCCAGCCCAGTCCTGCACCGCCGCCGAGCGCCAGAGATATTTTCCTACTCTCAGTCAAGCGCAACATCCTCCGCCAAGATCGCCTTTGCCTCTTCCAGATCTTCTTTGAGCACCATCACACGGGCTGGCAGCGCTATGCCTGCGCCCTCAACAATATTGACACCGCTATCGAAACAAACCGCACCAATGCCTGCCGCTTCCAGACGGCCGCGAATAATTTCGGCTTCGTGCCCATGCTATGACGGGAGAGTTCGACTAAGCTCATCTATTGCTTCCTTAACCGCTGAAATAGCGATCAGTCGGGCGGGTAGGAAGTCCATCAATACTCTTCACTCGGCCAGCAGTTTTTTCCATCCATGCTTCGGGGTCAGCCTGCCGGTGATATTTGACCAAGGTCTCGCGCTCGGCCTTCATCTCCATCTGCGGGACACCCCAGCCGCAACTCGACTGGACGTTGTCTACATGGATATCGAAAATCTGCCGTGTACCGGGTAGGATTTCAAAATGCGCCGCCAGTTCATCCCATCCATCATCCTGCGGTAAAACCGGCTTTCCGGTACCATAGAGCCGCATGATCAACGCCGGATTTTCAAAATTGTTGAACATGATCGTAATCCGGCCATCGGCGGTTAGATGGGCATGGGTTTCATTGCCGGAACCGCCGAGATCAAGATAGGCAACGCGGTTGCCGTCAATCACGCGAAACGCGTCATATCCCTTGGGCGAAAGATTGATCCGGCCATCTGCCGCCGCGGTCGCAACAAAGAACATCGGTTGTTTGGCGATAAAAGTCCGGTGATCATCATTCAGTGCATCAAAAAATTCAGCCATCGCAAATTCCTTCTTCAGAACGGACCACCTAACAGAAACTTCCAGATGATAACAGCAAACCAGTGCACCAATATCGGTGGCCATAGGGATCGCGACTTGATCCGGATATGGGCCAATATAATGCCGAGGGTCAGCGTACTCAGCCAGAATGTCGGTTGTCCGACACCAGCCGGCACAGACTGTCCGCCCTTCCCGCACACGCCAATGCCCTCATCAAGCGCCATATCATTGCCGATGCCAGTCACTTTGGTCAGCGCAGTTGGGCCGTCGCCGATCAGCGTTGCGCCCTTGATCGGTGCGCCAAGTTTGCCATTCTCAATCTTGTAGGCCTCGGTGCACGAGAAGACGAATTTTCCGGAAACAATATCGACCTGACCGCCACCAAAGCTTTTGGCATAAATTCCGTTCTTCACACGTCCCATCAGTTCGTCTGGATCATCCTTTCCGCCGCGCATAAAGGTGTTGGTCATTCTCGGCATAGGCGCATGGGCATAACTTTCGCGGCGTCCGTTGCCGGTTGCCGGAACGCCCATCAGACGCGCGTTTAAGCGGTCCTGCATATAGCATTTCAAGATCCCGTCCTCGATCAGGACATTTTCCTGTGTTGGCGTGCCTTCATCATCAATGCTCAGTGAACCACGGCGTTCCTGAATGGAACCATCGTCAACCACTGTAACGCCGGGCGCGGCAACCCGCTCACCAATACGTCCAGAAAAGGCGCTGGTACCCTTGCGGTTAAAATCGCCTTCGAGGCCGTGGCCAATTGCCTCATGCAAGATGATACCGGGCCATCCAGGGCCAAGCAGGACGGTCTGTTCACCTGCGGGTGCGTCTACGCTCTCAAGATTGACCAGAGCTTGCGCCAACGCCTCATCCACAGCGCGATTCCATCGCTGTTCTTCAAAAAGCTGGTCGTATAAATAACGCCCGCCCATCCCGAAGCTACCCGACTCGCGGCGGCCGTTTTGCTCGGCAACAATTGAGACATTGAGCCGCACCAATGGACGCACATCGGTGGCAAGGAAGCCATCGGGGCGTACAATTTCGATTACGCTCCAGCTTCCGGACAGACCAACGGAAACTTGCGCCACACGCGGGTCACGAGCGCGGGCTGCTTCATCAATCTGCTGACAGAGTGCGACCTTCTTTGCGAAGGGAATAGCCTCCAGCGGATTGGCTTCACCATAAAGATGCTGATTGCTGTTCCATCAATAAATCTCCTATGCGATGGAGACATTGTACATAACTTGTATAGAAAAAGCTAGGATGCAGACGGGACCAACGGAGTTACCAACCCGCTTGCACCTGTATAGCGTGTGTCGCGGGTACCACGCCGCGAGACGCAGCCGATTTTGTTTGAACCGGATGAAGGATGTATAGATTTATTAGTGCAATCGGTCAACGATTGTTTGACATCCACGACGCCATCAACGGTGCTGGCCGCGCCTACGGTTCATTTTTTTGATATCCCGTGCAGTAAGTCCTACCTTGCCTCCCGCGTATACACTAGGCACTATTAGATTGCCTCGTGGTGGCGGGGCAGGATCGCCTTTGGCAGGATCGAGCAATTGTAAGGTCTGCGTTGCACGCTTGATCGCTGCTTCGCTTATTTCATTGCTATGCGAAAAGCCGGTCATTTCACCAGAAACACCGCGCAGTCCAAAGCCGCTATCGGTACTGTAATCAGCAGTTTTCAGCCGGCCATCATCAAAGCCAAAACTTTCGACTGCGCTATATTGCAAATAGAGTTCGCCATCATCGCATGCACCCAGCGATTCTGAAACCAGTGCCTTGGCGCATTCGGGGTCGAGCCCGTCTGGGCGGTAAAGGAATGAGCGAGGGTCAGGATTATGTATCATCCCACCCATATAGAAACGAAAACGAGGCCGTGCACCCTTTTGTTGTGATTATTCGCTGTCTTCGGTCTCGGTGCTGACGTCAGCCGGGCCGCCGATCAATACGAAACGCCAGGCGCAATAGCCACAATCGACATAGCCTTTTTCATCGATCTCCAGCCAGACGCGCGGATGGCCCAATGCGGCGCCGCCTGGAATGTCGGTTGCGCCATCGCAGGCATTGCGTTTTTTGGATGTTCTTACAGATTCCGGAGCGTCAGTCATGACCGCCGATTAGCAATGGTTGCAGCGGCGCGCAATCCTGCAGTGCAGAATCAGAAATAATTCATCGTGATCGGAAATGTGCCTTCATAGCGGCCTTCTTGCTGGTTAGCACCAACATTCAAGGTTGCACCAATCCGCAAAACAATCACATCTGTTGAGTTAATCCGGAACAATCCAGGAAAGAAAAATGGCGTCAGATTATCCGCTTGCAACGTGAGCTGGTTCATCACCATGTTCGCTCCACCGCCCACTCTGTTCAATGTGTAGCTGTTGGAAGCTGTACTCACGAATACAAAGCGGTTGCGCGTACCATATCCCTGAAATTCAGCATTGCTTACGGTTCCGCCGGCAGCAACCACAGTTCCGGTCGTATTTCGAACACCTGCTGTACTGACCACAGCGGTACCACCAGCAGTTCCGGCAATCAGATTGCCAAATTCAAGATCATCCACCTTAACTAGTGACAATGGACGCAATGCAACGGCCGTCGCCTCTGTGTCTGCGGTTTGCGCATAAGCAGCCGGCGCACTGGTCAGCGCAGCCAATACAATTAGCAGGCAGGCGACTACGCGCGCGTATATCTGGTCTCTAATTTTCATGGAATTTGCAATATGTTCGCAACGTATAACAATGAACTATCAGTCAGGGTTAACAACCCTTAACTTCTCTATTTCAACTTAGAAATAGTTGACCCGAACCTCGAATGTGCCGGTATAGGTTCCAGGCAGCTGATTGGCTCCTACATCGAGCGTGCCGCCCACGCGAACGGTGAAGCTGCCTGACCCTATCAAACGATGTTGACCGCTATTTCCGCGCCCCAGTGTCACCGCATTGTCAACTTCAAATATCATATCCCGCATGTTCATTGGCGCGCCACCGCCAATGCGATTCAATGTGGTGCTGCCATTTGGCATCCTTACCGAAACGCGCTGTCCACCAACGCCCAGCCCTTGGAAACGGGCGGCAGATACAGTTCCAGCGGCTTCAGTAGTTCCGCCGCTTACTGTTCGATTGCTGTCCGGATCCACTACAACGGATCCGGCAGCAGTACCGGCAATGAGATTGCCAAAGTTGAGATCAGAGTCTTTTACCAGGGAAAGGGGGCTGACCATTGTGACATTCGTCTGGCCATTTGCATTTTGGGCATAGGCAGCTGGTGCAGTTGTCAACATGACAAACGCAAGTAACGAGCATGCAATCAGCCGCAAAAGGTTTTGGTCCCGTGTTTCCACATCACGTACCTAAGGGCCAACCGGTAAAGAAATCCTATCTAAACCGGTTAACAAAGCTTGAATATATTACGAAAAAGTTGGAATTTCAGGGTCTTTCCAAAACTCCAGCATTTTTCTTTTATACAGCAGTTTGCCTGATCAGAAATAATCAACGGTAACGTTGAAATTCCCGCGATAGGTTCCCGCTGCTTGATTGGCGCCAACGCGAATCTGTCCACCAACCCGATAGGTTGCCTCTCCAGCCGCATTCAAAAAACGATTGCGACCATTAAAGCGGAAACGATTGACCCGCATGGTTTCGGTACCACCGTCACGAACAATGAAAATTCGGTTTTGGCTGCTAGAAATGCGAACACGCAAATTGGCCGTGCCATTAACGGTAAAAGCGGCGGCCGTAGGCGTTCCGCCCAAGGCGATCGCATCGCCACTGCGTTGATTGAGGTTGCCATTGTTCGGGTTCAAACGGAAAACACTGTTGGCAGTGCCGGGAATAAATGTCCCGAAATCCATATCATTGTCCTTGATAATCGTAACCGGTTGGCGAATGTCCGCCGTTGTATCGGTACTACCGTTTGCTGCCTGAACGCCCTGCGCAGTCAACAAAATTGCTGGTGCGATCATCGCCGCACGTAGATATCTGGAATATTTCATCCGTTCTGGTCCCCACAAAGTTTCAGATAGCTTTGTAGGGCTCGACGAACAAAATCTGGTGTATCAAGATGGTAAAACCGATTTTAACCATAAAATGTCCTTAACGCTCATCAGAACTGTCGATACACTCTTCGTTCCGACAGCGAAATTGCTTGAGGACGTCCGGCAAGCCGGGCGAATCTTATGGATAGTCGATTGTGACGTTGAACGCGCCACGATAGGTGCCGGGCGTTTGATTTGCGCCAATACGCAACTTCCCACCGACGAAATAAGTTGCCTGTCCCGATGCATCAAGAATCTGATCGCGCAGGCCAGCTCGGTTACCCAACCAGAAATCATTCACGCGCATAGTCTCTGTGCCGCCATCACGAACAATGTTGATACTGTTCTGTAAGCGGCGAATATTGGCTTGTTGGAACGGCATTCCGGTCGCAGTGAAGGATGCGCGGGAGGTTGTTCCACCCATCGCAATTGCATTGCCGTTAATCTGAGTCATCACGCCCGTTACTGAGTTATAACCGGATCTGGTGTCTGGAAGAATTTGAAGTATGGGGCGTACCTTGCTGAAATCGTTTTTGTCTGGAAATCGAAAGTAGCAAGAGGAGCCCGCCACACATGGCAAAAGATACTGTGATTGATCCGGGTAGACCGGAGGGAATTGAACCACTGACAGAACTACTCAGACCGGGTGCGAAGCAGTTAATCGCCGAAGCGGTCCAGGCAGAGCCGGATGAGTTGATGACAAAGTTTGATGGTCACAAAACGGCTGACGGACGACAGCGCGTTGTCCGCAGTGGCCATCATCGCGAACGAGAGGTGATTACAGGGGTTGGCAAGGTCAGCGTCGAGGTGCCGAAGATCCGTAGCCGTGAAGGTACGCCGGAATGTTTTCAATCTCTGGTTGTACCGCCCTGCATCCGGCGAACGGCGACGCTGGACGCGGCGAACCCCTGGCTTTATTTGAAGGGTGTTTCGAGTGGCCGGATGCAGAGCGCACCGGAAGCTATTGCCGGCCCCGAGGCTAAAGGGCTGCCGGCCAATGTCGCGGGGCGTTTGAAGCGGCAATGGGAAGCTGAATACAAGCAATGGTGTACTCGAGCGGTGTCTGATGAATGGGTCCGTATCCGGGCTGATGGCATCTACAGTGGTCTCAGAGGCGACGATGGCCGATTGTGCTGCCTGGTTATCATCGGCGTGAACAGCCGGGGTCACAAGCACTTCCTGGCAATCGAAGATGGTGTCAGGCAGTCAAAACAGAGCTGGCGTGAGGTGTTGCTGTCTCTGAAACAACGGGGTCTGGACCAACCCCCGAAGTTGGCAATTGGAGACGGCGCCCCGGGCTTCCGGGCCGCAGTGGAGGAAGTGTATCCGGAGACGGGCGTTCAACGTTGCTGGATGCACAAGACCGGCAATGTGCTGAACTATCTGCCGAAGTCTGTCCAGGAGAAAGCGAAGCAGGGTCTGCATGATATCCGGATGGCAGAAGATCGAGCTGATGCAGAAAAGGCGTTCGATAATTTTGAGGAACGTTTCGGTGCAAAGTACCCCGAGGCGGTGGAATGCTTATCGAAAGACCGTGACGCGTTGCCGGCATTTCATGACTTTCCAGCGGAACACTGGACCCGTATCAGGACAACCAATGTCATTGAGTCGAGTTTTGCGACGTTCCGGCATGGAACACGCCAAGCCAAAGGTTGTGTCACGCGCAATACGATGTTGACGATGGTCTGCAAGATGGGATTATGCGCAGAAGATTCCTGGCGCAAATTGAGAGGCTTCAGACACCTGGCGAAGGTGATTGAAGGCGTGAAGTCTAAAGATGGAAGCGAGGTGAACGAGGACGACATGCCAGCCGCATGACTAACTTGCCAGACACTACTTTTGACAATAACTCCTTTGATGGTGGTGAAGCACACAAAAAATAGCGCAAATCCGAGGTTAGGAATATGTTGCTAGTCCAAAAAAAATCGTAACTCCGTGATATAATTTCCTTGAGTTTTTATCGAAAAACATCAATTGGCATTTCCGATATCGGGTTTCTCTTAGTCGAGAATTGAAAGGGAAACCGGTGCGAAGGCGGCATGACGTCACTTTCAAGTCCGGTACTGCTCCCGCAACTGTAAGCGGCTAGTCGATGTGCCACACGCCACTGGATTTTCCGATCTGGGAAGGCGGCATATCAGCAGCGATCCGTAAGTCAGGAGACCTGCCTGCATATCGTCGTTCTTCAGCCGGACGGGGTGTGTCGGGTGAACGGGGATTTCCCCTGCGTAACGGCAATTCGTGTCGTTAATGAAGGGAAATTTCAATGAAGAATTCATATTTGATCAAATCGCTATTGTTATGTGGATGCACGCTGTCTTTGGCGACACCGGGTCTTGCTGAAGGAAACAAGACGATTGTCGTAACTGCGACGGGCGTTCAGCAAGATATTGAAGAATCAGGAGCATCGATTTTGGTGCTGACCAAAGAGAATATCAGGGATCAGCAATCTCTGGTCATCGGTGAATTGCTACAGGAATTGCCTGGCGTAAACGTGGTGCAAAGCGGGGGATTGGGATCACAGACTTCCGTTCGGATCAGAGGTGCCGAGAGCGATCAAACCTTGGTTTTGATAAACGGTATTCGGGTTAATGATCCATCTGCACCCGACGGTAGTTTTGATTTTGGCAATTTATTCGCCGACAATATCGAGAGAATTGAGGTGCTGAGAGGTACAAATGGTGTTGCTTGGGGAAGTCAAGCTCTCGGTGGTGTCGTCAATGTTACGACAAAGAGACCAACCGAAGAATTACGGCTTTTTGCCCAAAGCGAATATGGCGCAAATGATACGGTTCGCTTGCTCGGCAATGGTAGCTCCAGATTAGGTCCATTGGGAATTAGCCTCGGTGTTAGTTACGCAACAACCGACGGAATCAGCGCCTTTTCGGGAGGGGTTGAGCCGGACGGATATCGTCAATATTCCGCTAATGGCCTGATCTCGCTGGATCTAACGGACAATATCCGGATTGAAACTAGCGGTTTTTATGCCGACAGCCGCGTGGATAATGATAGTGTTTTCCCACCCTTCAGTTCTGAAAGTACGCAATTTTCAATCGCAGAAGAGTTTTATGGCAACGTTTCTGTTCTGGCTGATATTTTCGATGGACGTTTTCAGAACCGATTTGCCTTCAGCATCGCTGATATCAATCGAGACATTATCAGTCCGTTCTTTACCTCCCTCCCCCGCGGCCGAACCGAGCGATTGGAATATCGGGGTGACTTTGCTGTGACGGACCAAATTCGCTTTGTTTTTGGAACAGAATTGGAGGATAGTTCATATCAAAATAATGGCGTAAGTGACTCGACTGGAATCGATTCCTTGTTCCTGCAGACGATATTGGAACCTGTATCTTGGCTGACGATCACGGGTGGCTTGCGTCATGATGAACATGATGATTTTGGTGGGAATACCAGTCTGGCTGGCAACCTTGTCTATCGGTTTGGAACCGACGGACCAATTTTACGGGTCGGCTATGCGGAAGGTTTTCGGGCGCCATCGTTGATCGACCTCGATGATAGGCCCTTTGGCTTTGGAACGCCTGATTTGCTCCCGGAAACCGCGAAATCATATGAAATTGGTTTGGATCATGCGTTTTTGGAAGATGCTGTTCGAACATCCGTAACGCTATTCCAGCGTGATACACGCGACCAGATTGTATTTGCCGCCTGCCCTATTCCGCCGGATCCGGCCCCTGCTGTGTGTTTGAGCGGAAATCGTCCTTTTGGCACCACACTCAATATCGAACGCAACCGGACCAAGGGTGTCGAGGCCATATTAACGATTTTGCCGATAGAACGGTTTCAGATTGACGCCAATTATACTTATTTGGATACAGAAAATCGTTCCAGCGGTTTGAATTCTGGAAATAAACTGGCGCGACGGCCCTCGAGCAGTTTTTACTTCAATGCCATCTACAAAACCTCTTTTGGTCTGAAGATCGGCGCAGATTTGCAGATTGTTGGTGATAGTTTTGATGATTTGGCCAATAACCGCCGACTGGATGGATATGCCCTGGCCGGCATTCGAGCCAATATGCCACTAACCGATGGAATCGAGTTATTTGGACGTATCGACAATCTGTTTGATGTAACTTATGAAACAGCCACGGATTTCGGGACCTTGGGCCGCTCTGCCTATTTCGGCGCGCGGACAAGGTTTTAGGATCACAAGCAAAGGGAAACACAATATGGAATTGAGCCGGAAAACAGCATCGATCATCGAGAATGTTTGGGCCGGAATATTGGCAACTGCGTCGGTCGGAGGCAGCTTGCCGCTCGCCTGCATGTTTCCCTTTGCGGCAATCGCTACCCTGCTGGCGGCCACCCTGCCTTTGCGCAAGGCTATGATGTGGATGGGCGGCGCCTGGTTCGGCAATCAGCTGGTAGGTTATCTGATCCTCGGATATCCGCAGACCGTTAATAGCTTCAGCCATGGCGTTGCCATTGGCGTGACGGCATTGGCAACGCTGTGGATTGCTAACAAGGTATTTGCAATGCGGGGTGATCGCTCAGTTGGAACGGTTCTGATGACTTATGCCAGCGCATTTGCCGGTTATCAGGCGTTGCTGGTGGCCTTTGCAATTTTCCTTGGCGGTATTCAGAATTTCATGCCGTCCGTTGTTTGGATGGTTTTTCAGAATGATGTGCTTTGGTTCATTGGTCTAGGAATGCTATTTATTGTATTGAATAGCCTGGTTTTCAAATCATTTGGATCGCAACCTTCACTACAAAACTGAAGAATATTTACAGTCTGATTTTAAATTCCGATAGTTTTTCGTAGAACGGTCTGCTTTCGTCCGCGACGCGTTGTCCAGCATCATCAAGGTCAGGAACAGGCCCCTCTTCGGGTCTACCAAAGCCCGAGGTCTCAATAACTCTGTTATACCAGTGAGAGGCCCAGATTCCGTCGGTTTCTCGGACACCGGTTTGCCATTTCAGCATTCCGGCATCCCATGGGATATCCAAACCTTCGCATAGGGCCTTCAAATGGGCTTCGGGATCACGCAAAATATCGGCGCTATCGAGGAAAATCGGTGCTTTTCCGGCCATCTGGGCTGCTTGATCGACATATTCCAGTTGCCGTTCGTATCCGATATCATCGACAGTGATTGTCACTCGTTTCACAGCATAGCTGGCAGCAACACGGGCTGGATCTCGAATCAGGAAAGCATGACGGTGATCTGGAAAATCGGTGATTGAAACAGGTCCAACCATCTGATGTGGCATATGTTTTTGATACCAGATCTGTTTTTCACCCGGTACAGGACCACTCAGGGTTTGAGTTATGCTGTCCCAATCACAATCCATAGAGGCGATCACTTGAGCAGCCATCGGTTGTTGCAAACCGGTCATTTCCAGGAAAGCACCATAAAATGACTCATCGGTAACCGCGCAATCGCTGCGCCCACCAAAACTGCGCATCATGGCGGTGGAGATGTTCCTAGGACCGGACCACATCGCGATGCGAATTGTATCTGACGTCATGCCGCCACGTCCTTTTCGATCATGTCTTTGTAGAGCGCTTGCAGGCGTTCAACCACATGTCCTCTGCCCTTTGTCAGAATGCGCCCATCAACCTCCGTAGCCGGTACAACGCCGGCAAATGTACCGGTTACAAAGGCTTCGTCCGCACCATAAACGTCGGTCAGGGAGAAGTTTTTTTCGAACACCGGAATATCATTCTCACGGCAGAGCTTGATGATGTTGGAACGCGTAATGCCGCCCAGACAATAGTCACCGCTGGAGGTCCAAACTTCGCCTTTGCGGACAATGAAGAAATGCGTTGAGTTGCAGGTCGCTACAAAGCCTTGCGGATCGAGCATCAACGCCTCATCAGCGCCCGCCTGTGTCGCCTGAATACATGCGGTGATACAATTGAGCTTGCTATGCGAATTGAGTTTCTGATCCTGTACCGCCGGATCACCACGCCGCACATGGACTGTAAACAGGCGAATGCCATTTTCGACCGTGCTTGGTAACGGATCTTTATATTCCGGAATGATCACGATAGTGGCTGGCGAAATCACCACACGCGGGTCCTGATATGGAGTCGATCGAATGCCGCGCGTGACCATCAGGCGGATGTGCACACCGTCCTTGTCAGCCATCTCATTAGCCGCCAGCGTGTCATACAATCGCGAGATCAACTCCTCCCGCGAGATACCGATATCCATTGCAATAGCTTTGGAACCCTCAAAAAGTCGATCCAGATGCGCATCAAGAAAGGCGATTTTTCCTTTGTGAACGCGAAGGCCTTCCCAGACCCCGTCACCCAGCATGAACCCGCTGTCGAACACGGATACCACCGCTTCGGCGCGTGGAGTCGTCGCACCATTGACGTTGATCAGGATAGTTTCGTTGCGTGGATCGGCGGTGTAGTCATGTGTACCTTTAGCCATCGAATCTATCCACTTGATTTGGTTTAATTTTCGATACGAAGTTTACAATGTGTACAGGGTTAAAGAAAGAAAATCCCGTTCCCTCACTTTCCCGTAATCGGTGCGATCAAATCCAAATTTCATCGTGTATTTCATAAAGCCATGAATAGCAGAAATCCGCCACTGTTGGAAAGCTAAAGATCAACCAGGCTATCATTTCAATACGAGGTCGACGACAAACCCGATCCACATTGCTGTCAAAACTATGCTGGATAACAAATATACTAAGAACCGTCTCTTGGTCACATTCGGACCAATATGTTCGATGCTATGCGCTGCCCTTAAGACTACATATGCCCAAGCTATCATGGTCTGGATATTCGAAGCTGTTTCGGTCAACAGCAACAGCGGAATGAGCGCGAAAAACAAAATCGGCATTTCAAACAGGTTGCGCAGGTTATTCGCGGACATTTCTACGGGTTGAAAATAGATGAAGGCCGACATCCCGTCCTTGAAATCATCATCGGTCGGTGGATTTTACGCATATGCGCGAAACGCTGGACATACATCACGAACCAGACTGTCCAGATTACCGCAACCATTGCGATGGTTGGCCAAAGGATAGGATGTACTGCCATCACATATGCAAAACCCGCTCGTAAGCATCGAGCACGCTCTCATGCATCATTTCACTGAGTGTGGGATGTGGGAAGACAGTGTTCATTAGCTCTGCCTCGGTGGTCTCCAATGTTTTGCCAACCGTATAGCCCTGAATGAGTTCAGTCACTTCCGCTCCTATCATATGCGCGCCCAGTAATTCTCCGGTTTTCGCGTCGAACACGGTTTTGATGAACCCCTCGGTCTCGCCCAGCGCAATTGCCTTGCCGTTGCCGATGAAGGGGAAGTTGCCGACCTTGACGTCATGACCCGCTTCCTTTGCCTTGGCTTCGGTCATGCCGACGCTGGCAATTTGCGGGTGGCAGTATGTGCAGGCGGGAATATTAAGTGGGTCCATCGCGTGGGGATGGCCACCGGCGATGGCTTCCGCCGCGATCACGCCTTCATGGCTTGCCTTGTGGGCCAGCCAGGGCGGCTGTGTCACGTCGCCGATGGCGTAGAAGCCTTTGACACTGGTCTGGCAGGTCTCATTGGTCACAATATGTCCGCGATCGGTTTTGATGCCGATTTCCTCCAGCCCGATACCCTCGGTATTGGGCGAAATGCCCACTGCGACGATGACATGGGTGAACTCTGGTTTCTCGACATTGCCCTTGGCATCCTTGATTTCCGCCGTAACGCCTTTGGCGCCGGATTTGAGTGACTCCACTCCTGCGCCGGTCATGATTGTCATGCCCTGCTTCTTTAGTGATTTTTCGAGGAATTTGGAGACTTCGGCATCCTCCACTGGCACAACCCGGTCGAGCATCTCCACCACCGTCACATCCGCGCCAATATCGTTGTAGAAACTGGCAAATTCGATCCCGATCACGCCGGAACCGATGACCAGCAGCTTTTTGGGCATTTCTGGCGGTGTCATGGCGGTGCGATAGGTCCAGATGCGCTTCCCATCCGCCTTTGCAAAGGGCAGATCGCGGGCACGAGCACCGGTGGCGATGATGATATTTTTAGCGGTCTGGTCGGTGGTCTTGCCGCCGGCGGTCACCGAAAGCTTGCCTTTTCCGGTAATCTTGCCGGCGCCCATATGGACGTCGATCTTGTTCTTTTTCATCAGATGCGTGACGCCCTGATTAAGCTGCTTCGCCACCCCGCGCGAGCGTTTGACGATCGCCTCCAGATCGGCGCTGATCTTCTCCGCCGCGAGGCCATAGTCGCTGGCATGCTGCATATTGTGAAAAACCTCCGCCGAACGCAGCATCGCCTTGGTCGGAATACAGCCCCAGTTGAGACAAATCCCGCCCAGATTTTCGCGTTCCACAATCGCTGTTTTCATGCCGAGCTGTGACGCCCGGATCGCCGCCACATAGCCACCGGGGCCGGAACCGAGAACGATTAGGTCGTAGGATTTGGTCATTGTGCTTCTTTCATTGGAATTTTCTGCGCTTAAACGCCTTCAGATCGATAGGATCAAGATGGAACCATTCCCGTTTTTCCGTTTCTCTGAGAAGCGATTGTGCCAATATGCTTCTATGCCGCTTGGATCATCAGTCTGAATTGCGTGAATCAACGTCAAACTTTCTGGCAGGGTGACTGCGATCTGCTTAACGCGTTTTTCCAGATTCTTACTGCGCCCAATTTTGAAATATTTTCCAGATTTGAGGAGGTATACCCACCCATCTTCGGATGTAGACTTTGCTGCAGTGGGTTCTGAACTCACATTTGGAAGCAACGTTGCCAGCTGGTTGTACTTAGGATTGGTGTTACTCAAACTTCTCAGGGAGTTCACCAGTCCATTCTTGCCACCAAAATGTCGTGTGATCACTGAATAGACTGGAATGTCTCTGCCATTTCGCCTTGCGAGTTCCATCTCTGATTTTGTTGGCATTTTTTTCATCGAAAGAACAAAATCTGCAATGCTGATCAACAGATCGTCTGTGTTTAGTTTAGAATTCCATTGTTTTGGTTCGTATCCAGCTTCGACTAGAGCATCGCCCCACCTAGCCCAATACTTACCTCTCCATTTATGCGGTTCTATTCCTGTTTTGCTTGCAAAGTGAATTTGCCCTGGCGGTTCACCATTCTTATCAGCTGCCAAGCTCCGTATTTCTTGGATTATTTTTTCTCGACTAACACTCAAGCCAACATCCCCAACGGTTTCTCAACAAACCCCTTAAACGCCGCCAGTAATTTCGCGCCATCCGCCCCATCAATCGCGCGGTGGTCAAAGCTGCCCGTCACCGTCATCACGGTTGCGATTTGCAGGCTATCGTCAATTACATGCGGGCGTTTCTCCCCTGCCCCAACCGCTAGGATCATCGCTTGCGGCGGATTGATGACTGCGGTGAAATGCTTGATGCCCATCATGCCCATGTTCGAGATGCTCGCCGTGCCGCCCATATATTCATGCGGCTGCAGCTTGCCCTCCTGCGCGCGGGAGGCGAGGTCTTTGGTCTCGGTCGCGATTTTGGACAGCGCCTTGTTCGCGGCATCCGTTACTACTGGAGTGATAAGCCCGCCGGGAATGCTTACCGCAACCGAAATATCCTGCCGTTCATAACGCCGCAGCTGGTCGCCGAGGAAGGAGACATTGCATTCCGGCACCTGTTCCAGCGCAATCGCCAGCGCCTTGATCAGCATATCATTGACCGAAAGTTTGACCCCGCGTGCTTCGAGGCTTTCGTTTAGCTGTTTGCGCAGATCGAGCAGCGCATCGAGCTGACAGTCGACGGTAAGATAAATATGCGGCGCTTCCTGCATAGATTGCGAGAGCCGCTTGGCGATGGTTTTGCGCATATTGGAAAGTTTTTCATCGGTATGCGGAATTTCGCTATCGCCGATAGGGGCGGCCTGTGCAGCGGAAGCTGGAGGGGCCGCTGTCGGAGCAGGCGCTACGCCGGGTTGAGCCGCATCAATATCTGCCTTAATAATTCGTCCACTGGGCCCTGAACCACTCAAAGAAGCGAGATCAATCCCCTTCTGGTCCGCCAAACGCCGCGCCAAGGGGCTGGCTTTGACCCGTTCACCGCCCGCTGATGAAGCAGGTGCAGGAGATGGTGCAGGATTAGTAGTCGAAGCCGCATCACCGCTGCCTTCCAGACCTTCAACATCACCCTTCACAATCTTTCCACCCGGACCCGAGCCGGTGACGGTCGACAAATCAATACCCTTCGCTTCGGCAATTCGACGCGCTGACGGGCTAATCTTGATTCCGTCATCCGCTTTCTTTGCTGCCGGTGCAGGTACAGATTTCGTTTTCTGTTCGCCTGCAGGTGCTGGAGAAGGTGCAGGCGCAGCATCAACATCACCTACTTCCTCGCCTTCCTCGGCAATTACAGCAATAACCTCCCCAACCTGCACATTGTCAGTGCCTTCCGCAACGACGATCTTTGCAATTGTTCCCTCGTCAATTGCCTCAAATTCCATTGTCGCCTTGTCGGTCTCAATCTCGGCCAGGAGATCACCCGAACTGACTTCATCGCCTTCCTTCACTAGCCACTTGGCCAACGTGCCTTCTTCCATTGTGGGAGACAGCGCAGGCATTTGAAGATTTATTGGCATGGCAGAATATCTTTCAATCCGAGGGAGTTCGTAGCGTCAAACTGTCCAACATTGGGGGCGGACCGTCAAGTGGCTCACTTGCCTTCGTGCAGAATTTATCGCAACAAGCATTTGGAACTGGGGCAGGAAGCAAATATGCGTACATATCTGGTGGTAATAGATGAGACGGATGAGGCGAGCATTGCGCTTCGTTTCGCTTCTCGCCGTGCGATGAAAACGGGTGGTGCTCTGCATATCCTAGCGCTTGTAGAGAAAGAAGATTTCGTCGCCTGGGGCGGCGTTCAGGCGACTTTGGAAGAGGAGGCCAAGAACCGCGCAGAGGCCTTGGTTTCCAGCGCTGCAGGGAGTTTGTTTGACGAAACCGGCATTCGGCCATCAATCACGGTTAAAAGCAGCCGTGGCCCGAAGACTGTCCGTAAAGTTCTGGATGAAGTGGATGGAGTGGGCGCTCTCGTCCTGGGCGCGGTTGCGAACGGCGCGCCTGGGCCATTGGTCACGCATTTTGCTGCGGAAGCCGGCACCCTTCCCTGTCCGGTGATGGTTGTACCGGGATCACTGAGCAAGGAAGATATCGACCGGTTAAGCTAGCGTTTCTTTCCCTGGTGGCGAATATTTCCCGGCCGACCGCGCTTACCCTTTTTGTGGTTCCCTTTACCATCAGACTTGCCTCTATCGCCGCGTGGACCACGATATCCACCAGACATGTGATTTGCACCTTCAGCCAGTTCGAATAGCAGGCTACCTGAAACTGGATTGGCTTCGACTAGCCGCAGGTCCAGTTTTTGCCCGATCGAATATTCTGTACCGCTATCCATCCCGGTCAGCGTTTGTGCCTGTTCGTCAAAGTCAAACCGCTCAACTCCCAGGGTTCGCACGGGAACCAACCCATCGCCCCCCAGTTCCTCAACTGTGGCGAAGAAACCGAAATTCTGGACGCCTGTAATGCGGCAATGCATGACCTGTCCTATGCGATCGGATAGATGCGCGGAAATATATCGATCTACCGTTTCGCGCTCTGCCATCATAGCGCGACGTTCGAGTTGACTGATTTTTTCAGATATCAGTTCCAACCGATCCGTCTCGCTAGCGCTCAAACCAGAATCTGACGGTATGTTTTTGTTTTTGGGCTTTGGTTGCTCAAGATTGCATGCTTTAACCAAAGCGCGATGTACAATCAGATCAGCATAACGCCGGATAGGACTGGTAAAATGGGCGTAGCTGCCCAGCGACAAGCCAAAATGGCCCATATTGGTGTGTCCATAATAGGCCTGTGTCTGGCTGCGCAGGATTTGCTCCATGACGAGTGGCAGGATTAACTCATCATCAACCTTGTCAATCAGTTGATTGAAGACGCGTGGTTGAATGACCTGACCCAGCGCAAAGCTGACATCGAAGCTTTTCAGATAGTCCTTCAGCGCCACCAGCTTTTCCCGCGATGGCGTTTCGTGGACACGATAGATCAGCGCCGACTTCTTGCTCTCAAGCACTTTTGCGGCGGCGACATTGGCGGCAATCATATAGTCTTCGACCAGACGGTGAGCATCAAGTCGTTCGCGCACCGCGATTTCCGCTATCTTGCCTGTTTCACTGAGCACAACCCGTTTCTCAGGTAGATCCAGATTGAGCGGTTCTCTCGCATTGCGCGCTTTAAAAAGCAGCTTCCAGCAGGCCCATATTGGCCTGAAAGCACTACCTGTTAGCGGATGATCCAATTTGCCATCAATTGCCGCCTGTGCATCTTCATATGCAATGTTACCCGCGAGGCGCACAATTGCTCGAGTAAAACGAGATGATCGCATCTGCCCTTTGGTATCAATCTGCAAATGACAGACCAACGCCGCCCGGTCGACATCCTGCTTCAACGAGCAGACATCGGTCGACAACGCTTCAGGCAGCATCGGAACCACGCGATCCGGGAAATATACGCTGTTGCCGCGTTTATACGCTTCCTTGTCGAGCTTGCTGCCGGGCCGGACATAGTAAGAGACATCGGCAATTGCGATGATCGCCTTGAATCCACCTTCGTTTTTGGGATCATCGTCTGGCGCGGCCCATATCGCATCATCATGATCGCGGGCATCAGCGGGATCAATTGCGACGATCAGGAGGTGTCGCAGATCTTCACGATAGTCCTCACTAAGCGCCAGTTTGGTTGCTGCCTCGGCTTCACTTTCGACGCTGGATGGGAAATGCATCGGAATGTCATATTTGTTGATCGCAATTAGACTGAACGATTTTGGAGCAAACGGGTCGCCAAGAACGTCTTTCACCTTTGCGGTAACCCGTCCTCGTCCACCGGATGGTTCAGCCAACACCAAATTACCGACTTCAGCCTCGCCTAGATCGGATATCGCTGTACTGCGCCGGATTTTCTTGTCGACAGGCTTCAACCAGAATCGGTCGCGCTCGTCTTTCTCAACCACACCCATTAGCATTTCACTACTCTGAGCAAGTTTCTTCATCATATAGGCAATATGCCCCTGCCCGCGTTCTTCAGTACGCGCGAGAATGCGGTCTCCGACGGATAGAGCTGCCCGGCGTCCGCGCTCCTTGATACGAAGCTTGGGAACGGGTGCGCTATCCGCTTGCCAGCGCTCCGGCGAACCGATGGCTTCGCCGCCATCAATTTCGACGATTTTGAGAACTGTGACTTTCGGTATGCCGCCCATTTTGTGGAATGCTCTGCCTGGCGTACTGTCGATCAAACCT
The DNA here is from genome assembly GCA_951813595.1 of uncultured Parasphingorhabdus sp. Lineage (GTDB taxonomy): Bacteria > Pseudomonadota > Alphaproteobacteria > Sphingomonadales > Sphingomonadaceae > Parasphingorhabdus. The sequence continues at coordinate 1,990,783 of CATOTQ010000001.1, forward strand.
TCGTCCGCCATATCCTTAAGCAACGCTTTGAGCGCAATTTTATTGGGACCGCGCAACCCAAAATGCTTTGCTATTTCCCGTTTTCCCGCAGGTTGCTCAGACTTTTCGATAAATTCCAACACCTGCTTGCTAGTCGGAATCGGTTTCGGCTGATTAGGTCTTTTGGAACGCTTTCTCTTGCCAGGTTTTTTTGCGGGATTTTTCGGATAACCCGCCATTTAATAGGCTTTGCCGATAAGAATTCTCTCTACCGCTGGTTTCCCAGTGAAGATACAATTCCCATCAATGGGTGCAGCGTCAACCGGAACATTGCGGAAGGTCAGTTTGTACCTTTTTAGGCGTTCCTCAATCTCGTCGAGCTCTTCTCCTGTCGCCCGGCACCACTGAACTTCCAGCCAACCGGGATATTTCTTATTCTCTTTGTAGAATTTTTCGACGTCGGCAAAATCAGCAATATCGCGCTTCACATTGGCATCGAGGCGATCCTTCGCTTCGCCATGCAGCTTTGTCTGAATCTCCTGCAAGATACCCGCCGCCTGACCAACAAAGTCCGACTTGCCAATGAAGTGCATGTCGATCTTGCCATTATCCTTGTACAGCGCATCGCGGCGTATCATTGCGACATTGCCCTCGGAGACATCGCGGGGGCCAATTTCGAGCACAATCGGTGCGCCTTTCTTGATCCATGACCAGCGCTTGTTCGAAGCCTTTGCGGCGCTCTTGTCAAATTTCACCCGGACTTTTTCATCAAAGGCAGTCAGTGCTACCAGTTCTTTGTGCAGCGCATTGCAATATTCGAGTACTTCTTCATCTTCAGGCTTGTTGCACAGCATCGGAACAATGATGATCTGATGTGGCGCAATTAGGGGCGGTACGCGCATTCCGTCATCATCACCGTGAGTCATGATGACACCGCCAATCATCCGGGTCGAAGTGCCCCAGCTAGTGGTATAGGCAAATTGGAATTCACCTTCCTTGTCCTGGTAGCGGATATTTTGTGCTTTAGAGAAGGTTTGTCCCAGAAAATGACTGGTACCGGCTTGTAGTGCCTTCCCGTCCTGCATCATCGCTTCGATGGAGTAAGTTGCATCGGCGCCAGGGAAGCGTTCATTTTCAGGCTTCTCGCCCGCAATGACAGGCATCGCTAGGACATCTTCGGAAAAGCTTCGGTAGAGTTCGAGAATATCCAGTGTCTCTTCCATCGCCTCGTCTTTGGTCGCGTGAGCCGTATGGCCTTCTTGCCAGAGAAATTCACTGGTTCGCAGGAACATTCGCGTCCGCATTTCCCAGCGAACAACATTTGCCCATTGGTTAATCATCACCGGCAGATCGCGCCAGCTCTGAACCCAACGCGCAAAGGCGGTACCGATAACGGTCTCCGATGTTGGGCGCACAACTAGTGGCTCTTCGAGTTTGGCTTCCGGATCAACAACCAGATCATCACCGTCTTTCATCAATCGGTGATGGGTAACGACCGCCATTTCTTTCGCAAAACCATCCACATGCTCAGCTTCCTTGGCAAAATAGCTAAGCGGTATAAACAATGGAAAATAGCAATTTTCATGGCCAGTTGCCTTGATCCGCTGGTCCATTAGATATTGGACGCGCTCCCAGATCCCATAGCCCCACGGCCGCATAACCATGCAACCGCGAACACCGCTTTCTTCCGCCAGATCGGCTTCGGATATAACCTGTTGATACCAACCCGCGAAGTCATCTTCACGGGTGATGGAAAGGGCGTTTTTCTTCACTTAATCTGTTCCTGCGAAACGTTGTTAATCTTCGTCCAGTTTGGCGATCTTGGACTGTATATCTGCCAATTGCGCTTTTAGCTCAGCAATTTCACGGTCTTTTTCCGAGAGTTCTTCCTCAAGCTCATCATCTTCCTGTTCTTCATCCTGACGATGAAGCGCATTTTCGACGGCCTGAGCAATTGGGGTATTCTTGAGCGCCCGTTCAACCGATTCCTGAAACTGTTTCTGGTTTTCAATCGCCATTTTGCCCAGCGGGTTCTTGCTGAGCGCGCCTTCTACAGCTTCCTGGAACTGTTTCTGGTTTTTGCGGAAATTGTCCATCGAGGCTTCGAGATAGGATGGCATCATCGATTGCATGCTATTTCCGTACATCGAGATTAGTTGGCGGAGAAATTTGACCGGCAGCATACCACCGCCTGTACTTTCCTCATCCACAATGATCTGGGTTAGGACATTGTGGGTAATATCCTCGCCTGTTTTGGCGTCAACCACCACAAAATCAATATCTTCACGGGTCATTTCAGCAAGAAAATCCAGCGTGATGTAATTTGATGTTTGCGTGTTATAGAGACGGCGGTTGGCGTATTTTTTAATCGTAATCGGACCGCCCTGGTCCTTCTTCTTCGACTTGGCCATAAATGCTCCTGGCAGGTAGTGTTGAAAGCCGCAATCGGCTTAGACCTGCAAAAGTTTCGATATTGCAACCGCACTAGACTTTTTTGTGCAGTGCCGCAACTTTTGTTGCGGGCAGCTATTGAGGTATATTTTTATCGTTCAGCCAGAATCTGAGCGTGTGCGGCGGAGCAGACGCACAATAACCTATCTAAATCCATTCTCGCTGAAGTCGCTGGCCCAGTCCGGTGATCAATTCATACTGCGACAAGCCTGATTGCTCAGAAGCTGTGGATAGATCATATTCGCAGTCAACCCAGTCGCCAGTCTGCAAGTCTGGTGCATTTGTAATATCTATCGCGATCAAGTCCATTGATACGCGGCCCAGAACTGGAAGGCGGGTTTCGCCGATGAGGAAACAACCGGAGTTTAAGAAACCACGTAGATATCCATCTGCATACCCCATTGCCAAAATCGCAATGTCATGCTGCCGTTCAGCAATATATTTGGCGTTGTAGCCAACTTTGTCACCAGCATTGAGAGAACGAATCTGGATGATCTCCGCCTGGGGGGTAGCAACTTGCTGGATTTTACTTTCCAACTCGCTGCGCTGGATACCGCCATAAAGTGACAGCCCCGGACGGGTGCAATCGAAATGATATTCGCTGCCAAGGGCTATGCCCGCGCTATTGGCGAGACTTTTACGCTTGGCTTTCGGTTTTGGAGAATTTGCCAAGAACGCATGCAATTGTTCGTGATTTTGATCCACATCTTCATCCGCGGAGGCGAGATGGCTCATTACCATGTCGATATTCAGGTTATCAGAAGGTAAATCATCCAGATCCGAGATTTCGATGCCCAACCGGTTCATACCGGTTTCGATCATCACGTCACATGGCTTGCCAGTCGGTTGCCAAAGCTGCGCTTGCACCAGACTGTTAATTACCGGTTTGGCCCGAGAGGTTCTCGCGTAGTCCATATCAGATGGGCGGACGCCATTCAGAACCGAGATATGCACGCTATCAGTGACTAAGTTTTCGATCTCTGCCGCTTCCTGCCAGTTAGCGACAAAAAAATCCCTGCAGCCCGACGTCCGCAGAGTTTCAACAACCGCCATAACGCCCAGCCCATAGGCATCTGCCTTCACTGCTGCTCCGGCACTAGCTGACCCTGACATCGCATCCATTGTCCGCCAGTTAGACACCAATGCATCCTTGCTGAGCTGAACTTTAGCCGTTGGCGGAATATCGGGAATTTTATCGGCCATGTATGGATCGATAGTGGCTTTAGTTGTTTTCGTCGAGAGCCGCTTCCGGATCATCGGGAATGCCCCACCACGCAATAACAACGCCAAAGGCTACCACCACCCAAGTATACCATAGACCGGCGTATATATCGCCAGATCTCGCCACAATATAACCGGCAATCAACGGAAGAAACCCTCCCAGATAACCCGCTCCGATATGATAGGGTATTGACATTGAGCTGTAGCGAATTTTCGGCGGAAACATTTCTGAGAGCAGTGCTGCAACCGAGCCATAGGTTAAAGCACTCAATATTCCCAAAACCAGTAAGATCGCGACAATCCCGAGAATAGCCCCAGCACCGGGTTGTTGTTTGGTGAAGTCATAACCATAATTACTCAAAGCTTCGCGGATGCCAGCGCTACGCAGGCCGCCATCGGACAACCAATGTGGGTCGATGGCAATCTCATTGTCACCGGCAGACATTTTCAACCCCTCGGCATCAGTGAGCGTATACGCAACGCCAGCCGAAGTCAGGGACTCCAAGATCTTCCCGCAATCGCTCTGCTCACGCTGGAACAATTCTGCGAAAGGATCGGTGCTGCATTCACTGCCTTCAACGCGAACGGGATTGGCTTCTGCCGCCTCCGCGAGTCCAGGATTGGCGAAATGCCCCAAACCCCAGAACAATGGGAACAACAGCAATAAAGACGCCAAAGCTCCAACTATTATCGGTTTTTTCCGGCCAACTCTGTCCGACCATTTTCCAACCATCAGATAGAAGATCATTGATATCATGCCGGCGAAGAACAGGATCAATTCGACCGTCAGCGCATCCATATTCATCGGCCCGCGCAAGAAGGACATGCCGGCGAAGAAAGCTGTGTACCAGATCGTGGTCAAAACGCCCGTGACACCGAACAGAACAACAAAGATCCGCTTCTTGTTTCCCGGATATGTAAAGCTTTCAGTGAATGGGTTTTTGGCGGTTTTTCCTTCTGCCTTCATAGCTTGAAAAACCGGACTTTCGTTCAATTTCAATCGCATCCACAACGAAATCACCAGCAACAAGATCGACATCAGGAAGGGAATGCGCCAGCCCCATGCGTTAAACTCCGCTTCCGGGATCAGGAAGCGGCAGGCCAGCACAACAGCAATGGATAGAACAAAACCGCCAACCACGCTGGCTTGGATATAACTGGTATAATAGCCGCGTTTCTCGGTCGGCGCATGTTCAGCGACGTAAATCGCTGCGCCGCCATATTCGCCGCCGAGGGCCAGGCCCTGCAATATCCTGAGGAAAATGACGATGAGAGGTGCGGCCATGCCAATGGTTTCCGCACTGGGAATAAACCCAACGCCCGCCGTTGCAATGCCCATTAGGGTAACGGTCACCAGAAACGTATATTTTCGCCCCAACTTGTCGCCCAGAAAACCGAACAGGATTGCACCAACCGGGCGGAAGCCAAAGCCTATGGCAAAGGTCGCCCAGACCATCAGAATTTCGAGCGTCTGGTTGCCACTGGGGAAAAATGTTGGACCAATGATGTAGAACAACGTGCCGTAGATAAAAAAGTCATACCATTCGAACACGGTTCCGGCGGATGACGCACCGATTACCAAGCGGATTTCTTTTTCCGTCGGCTCGCGTTGTCCCGATGCTAATGCTGCTTCACTGGCCATTCATGCCCTCCCAAAGGCTTTACTCATTCCAGTTCGAGTATCACCGCATCAACGGCAAGGCTATCACCTTGTTCAGCTTCCACCGACTTCACCACACCATTTTTCTCCGCACGGAGGATATTCTCCATTTTCATGGCTTCGACGACGGCCAGCGGTTGGCCTTCCTCGACTTGGTCGCCCTCACCTACATGCAATGCGACGAGCAGCCCGGGCATCGGGCAGAGCAGGAATTTGGAGAGATCAGGTGGCTCCTTCTCGATCATATGAGAAGCATGTTGAGCGATGTTTTGTGGCAATATGCGCGTCTCGAATTTCGCGCCGCGCGTATTGAGAGAAAATCCGGTTGTTGTCTTCGCAATCTTTACAATGAGAGGTTCTTCGCCAACGCTCGCTTCGATCAGACGATCTCCGGGCGTATATTCAGCTGATAGATCAACTTCAGTTCCATCAACCGAAATGCCTTCCTCGGACAATTCCACGGTCTGGACACTGTCCCCAATCTTCACTTGCCATTCCGCTGGTGGATCAAGCTGGTCGCCGAGCTGATTGTCGACGCGCCGTGCACGATCTGCATGCGCTGCACTCGCAAAGGCTGAAATCGCGGCCAGATTGCGGAGCAGTTCCTCCGAAGCCGGAGCAGGAGCACCTTGGAACCCATCCGGATATTCCTCTGCAATGAAACCAGTGGTCATTTCACCCGAACGAAAGCGCTCATGCTGCATCAGTGCTGACAGAAAATCGATATTGTGGCCCAGCCCTTCGAGCTGAAAACCGTCTAACGCTGCAATCTGCTTGTCTGCCGCTTCATCGCGGGTTTTGCCCCATGTGATCAACTTGGCGATCATCGGATCGTAGTAAATCGACACCTCGCCGCCATGATAGACGCCATCATCAACGCGGACACCGTCAACGCCGCGGCGGCCGTTAGCCTGACCATCATCAGTCCAGCCTTCCAGCGGCGGGTGATATTGCGTCAGACGCCCGGCGGAGGGCAGGAAACCACGATAAGGGTCTTCGGCATAGACGCGGTTTTCCATCGCCCAGCCATCAATGCCGATATCATCCTGCGTCATGGGCAGTTTTTCGCCATAGGCAACGCGGATCATCTGTTCAACCAGATCAATCCCGGTAATCGCCTCAGTCACCGGATGCTCAACTTGCAGACGCGTATTCATTTCGAGGAAGTAGAAACTCTCGCCGGTCTTGTCGGCACCGGAGACGATCATCTCTACGGTCCCCGCACTGTGATAATCCACTGCTGCGGATAGGGCTACCGACTGCTCGCCCATCGCCTTGCGCATTTTTGGTGTGACAAAGGGCGACGGTGCTTCTTCGACTACTTTCTGATGGCGGCGTTGAATCGAACATTCGCGTTCGTTCAAATAAAGGATATTGCCATGTTTATCGCCGAGTATCTGAATCTCGATATGGCGCGGGTCTTCAATAAATTTCTCGATAAACACACGACCATCGCCGAACGAGTTCAGACCTTCGCGCTTAGTGGCTTCAAAGCCCTCACGCACGTCTTTCTCGCTATAGGCAAGCCGCATTCCTTTACCGCCGCCACCGGCGGAAGCCTTCATCATCACCGGATAGCCAATATCGTCGGAAATCTTGACCGCATGGTCGGTGTCCTTGATTTCACCAACAAAGCCCGGAACCACATTGACACCGGCTTTCTTCGCCAGTTTCTTTGACTCAATCTTGTCGCCCATTGCCGCGATGGCATTCGGCGGCGGGCCGATAAAGGTAATTCCGTTTTTCTCCAGCTCTTCAACAAAGCTGGCGCGCTCGGACAGGAAACCATAGCCGGGATGCACCGCTTCCGCACCAGTTTTCTTGCACGCGGCGATAATTTTGTCCGCGATCAGATAGGATTCATTGGCAGGCGGCGGGCCTATATGAACGGCTTCATCCGCCATCCGCACAAACGGCGCCCGCGCATCGGCATCGGAATAGACTGCGACCGTGGCAATGCCCATTTTTTTGGCTGTTTTGATAACCCGACAGGCAATTTCACCCCGGTTTGCGATTAGTATTTTTTTGAACATTAGTGTTCCTTAGACTTCTCAGCTCTCGAACGGGGTCCCGTTTGAGGGCTTTTTACATTTTCAGATAAATAACCTTCACAGGTGCAATCTTGCACTGTGCAAAACATTTCTTCTTCGGAGTTGACCCAGTAATGGTGATATCCAATGGGGTGTTGGCAGTTGAAGCAATCACCAATCACTTACACTGCCTCCCTCTTTGTCATTGCGGGCGTAGCGAAGCAATCCAGGGCGTCGCTTACAATCGCTCTGGATTGCGGCGTCGCTGTGCCTCTCGCAATGACGGAATTGGATATCACTCTGCCGCCTCCAACGCCATCTCCGCCCGCATTGGTTCTTCTCCTTCCAGCGCCTTCAGTCCCAACCGTTCAAACAAAGCCGCATCGCTATCTTCGCCATCGGCGTGTCGTGCAGCATATCGCCGAGCACTGTGCCTTTGACAGGCACCAGCGCATTGACCGGCACGCTCTCCGGATGCTGTTCCAGCGTCGCCAGTGTATGGACAAAACTAACGCGGTCTTCGCGCGTTTCGCCCATGCCGATAATTCCGCCGGAACAGACATTGATCCCGCTATCCCGCACATTTTGGAGCGTATCGAGGCGATCCTCCATCTTGCGCGTGGAAATCGCCTTTTCATAATATTCCGGGCTGCTGTCGATATTGTGATTATAATAATCGAGCCCGGCTTCGGCCAGCATATCCGCCTGTTTAGGCGTCAGCATGCCCAGCGTCATGCAGGTTTCCATACCCATATCGCGCACGCCCTTCACGATTTCGACAATCGCTGGCATGTCGCGATCCTTGGGATTGCACCATGCCGCGCCCATGCAGAACCGCTGAGATCCGGCATCCTTTGCTTGTGCTGCGCCTTGTAGTACTTGGCGGACATCCATCAGTTTGGTGGCTTCCACGCCACTATCGGCATGAACGGATTGAGAGCAATAGCCACAATCCTCCGGACAGCCGCCGGTTTTGATCGACAGCAATGTGCAAAGCTGTACCTCATCTGGCTTGTGATAAGCGCGATGGGCAGTTGCCGCTTGAAACAGCAGTTCGGTAAACGGCAGATCGAACAATGACGCGATTTCCTCCCGAGTCCAGTCGTTGCGGATATCGATCATTTTTTATCTCGCTGAAAGAACCAAATCATCAATATTCCTATCGAAACGAAGAATATTATGGGTCCTGGAAACAACAAAAAATCGGCTGTTGGGTTAGAATCACAATCAGGACAATGTCCGAGCGCCGCGATAAGAAGACCAAAAAAAGACACAAATATTCCGAAAATAGCGACGAGCACACAGCCTAATTTTTGCAGGCCTGTCATTGAGGGTCTATCGCTATAGCTCACTCCGCAGCTTCCTCCATTTCCCCTTCAGGCGGCATATTATGCCCCAACAACCTCAAAATATCAGCCGCACATTCCACAATATTGCTACCGGGGCCATAGATTCCAACCACGCCGCTGTTACGCAGGAATTCATAATCCTGCGGCGGAATGACGCCACCTGCAAAGACTTTTACATCGCCGCCGCCATTGTCTTTCAGGATGTTGATAAGTTCGGGGATAAGCGTCTTATGACCTGCGGCTAAACTGGACGCGCCGACGGCATCGACACCTTCCGACAGCGCCAGACCGGCGGTTTCTCGCGGTGTCTGGAAGAGCGGCCCGGAAATCACGTCAAAACCCATATCGGTAAAGGCGCTAGAGACCACATTGGCACCGCGGTCATGGCCATCCTGCCCCATTTTCGCGACCAAAATTTTCGGTTTGCGGCCCAGACGCTTTGACACGGCATCAACGCCATCAATCACCATAGCATAACGGGCATCGCCTTCATAAGCCGCGCCATAAATGCCTTTGACCGGGGTTGGACGCGTTTCATAGCGTCCGAACACCGCTTCCATCGCATCGGATATTTCACCAAGCGAAGCGCGTTGGCGGGCTGCATCAACTGCGAGAGCTAGCACATTGCCACCGGCCTTGGAACCTTCTGTCAACGCCTTGAGCGCCGCCTGACAGGCTTCTTCATCCCGCTTGGCCCGCATTTTCTCAAGCCGCGCAATCTGGCCTGCCCGTACCTTGGCATTGTCAATATCCAGCGTTTCGAGTTGCTCTTCGTCTTCCAGTTCATATTTGTTCACGCCGACAATGACGGCATCGCCTTTGTCCACGGCGGCCTGACGCCCTGCCGCTGCTTCCTCGATCATTGCTTTGGGCCAGCCATCGGCAACCGCTTTGGCCATGCCGCCTTCGCTATCCACGCGTTCGATAATCTCCCACGCCTTGTCCACCAGTTCCTGCGTCAGCGCTTCGACATAATAGCTGCCGCCGAGCGGATCGACGACATTGGCCATGCCGGTTTCTTCCTGCAGGATGATCTGCGTATTTCGGGCTATGCGCGCCGAAAAGTCGGTTGGAAGCGCAATCGCTTCGTCCAGCGCATTGGTGTGGAGCGACTGTGTCCCGCCAAATGTGGCCGCCATCGCTTCAATCGTGGTACGGATGACGTTATTGTAGGGATCCTGCTCGGTCAGCGATACACCGGAAGTCTGACAGTGCGTCCGAAGCATTTTTGAACGCTCAGATTTCGCGCCCAGTCCTTCCATAACGCGGTGCCACAGAGTCCGCGCCGCCCGAAGCTTTGCAACCTCCATAAAGAAGTTCATACCGATTCCGAAGAAAAAGCTTAAACGTCCTGCAAAAGCATCGATATCCAGTCCGGTTTCCATTGCGGATTTTGCGTATTCCTTGCCGTCTGCAATCGTGAAAGCAAGCTCCTGAACCGCTGTCGCACCCGCTTCGTGCATATGATAGCCGGAGATTGAGATGCTGTTGAATTTCGGCATATTTGCGGATGTGTATGCGATAATATCCGACACAATCCTCATGCTCGGCGCGGGCGGATAGATATAGGTGTTGCGTACCATGAACTCTTTGAGAATGTCGTTCTGGATCGTGCCAGAGAGTTTTTCCTCACTAACCCCCTGTTCTTCCGCCGCGATGATGTAGAAAGCGAGGCACGGGATAACTGCACCGTTCATGGTCATTGATACCGACATTTGATCGAGCGGGATCTGATCAAAGAGGATTTTCATATCCTCAACGCTGTCAATCGCTACGCCAGCCTTGCCGACATCGCCAACAACTCGCGGATGATCGCTATCATAACCGCGATGTGTGGCCAGATCGAAGGCTACCGAGAGACCTTTTTGGCCTGCAGCAAGGTTGCGGCGATAAAAGGCGTTGGATTCTTCAGCGGTCGAGAATCCGGCATATTGGCGGATCGTCCAGGGGCGGCCTGCGTACATTGACGCTTTGACGCCACGCGTAAACGGGCCAAAGCCAGGTAATCCGGGATTGGGTGCATCATCCGCAGTATAAAGCGGTTTGACGTCAATTCCCTCGGGCGTATTCCATGTCAGATCGCGGCCCTTAACCTCTTTCTCGGCAAGGGCTTTCCAGTCTTCAACGGTCGGTTTGTCGGTCATCTGTTTTCTATATCCGTTCGTGTCGAGAGAAGTCGAGACACATAGTAAGACAATATCCGTCTCTCGACTACGCTCGAGACGAATGGTGTGATGTTATTTCCCTTTAAATTCCGCTTTTCGTTTTTGCAGGAAGGCAATCGCCCCTTCCCTCGCATCTTCGCTGCTACCGGCCAAGCGCTGCCCCTCTGCTTCACGCATTAGAGCCGACGCATAGTCGCTATCCAGCGCAGCCGCGATATTCTGGCGCATGATGCCAAGAGCGACGGTAGGACCATCGGCCAGACGACGTGCCAGAGCCTTCGCTTCACTCAACAAAGCATCATCTTCAACGCATTTATAGACCAATCCCCATTCAGCAGCTTTTTCACCTGGAATTTTTTCACCGAGCATCATCATTTCGGTTGCTCGGGCCTTGCCAATGAGGCGTGTCAGCATCCAGGAGGCACCGCCGTCGGGTACGAGGCCAATATTGACGAATGCTTGCAGGAAGTAGGCCGATTTTCCAGCAATGGCGAAATCGCTAGCCAGTGCCAGAGAGCATCCAACGCCAGCTGCAGGGCCGTTTACCGACGTAATCACTGGCATATCCATTTTGGAAAGTTTCAGCATCAGCGGATTGTAGTTTTTATTGAGCGCTGCAAAATAACCATTGCCGCCCGTGACTGGGCTATCAGACTTAGCCTGCAAATCGGCGCCAGCACAGAATGCACGACCTTCACCGGTGATGATCAACGCACGCGCGTCTTCGAGGAAATCGAGTGCCATGAAGATTTCATCGGCCATGTCGATGGAACAGGCGTTCAGCCGGTCCGGGCGGTTGAGGGTTATCGTCGCGATTTGATCCACGATTTCCAGCTTGATGTTTTCAAATTCCATTTTCGTTCCTTCAATACTACTCGTCATGCTGAACTTGATTCAGCATTCAGAGCGAAATTAGCCAACAGCGGTTGTTGTCGCTCTGGAACCCGGATCAAGTCCGGGATGACCTATGTTTCTAATGATCCTTCGGTGTTTCCATAATTTCGGTTAGCATCCCACCCATATCCTTTGGATGGACAAAAAAGATAAGCGTGCCATGCGCGCCAATGCGGAGTTCGCCAAGCACGCGTTTGTTCTTGCTCTCGAACCATGACTTGGCTTCTTGGATATCGGGCACCTCATAGCAAATGTGATGCTGGCCGCCGAGCGGGTTTTTCGCGAGAAAACCGTGGATGGGACTATCTTCACCCAATGGTTCGATCAGCTCCACCTGCGTCCCGCCATCGCTGCCAGGCAGGCCGTCCATGGTCGGTGTGTTGATAAAGCACAGTTTGACGCCCTGCTCCGGCATTTCCTGCACCTCGGTGATGTTATCCGCGCCCATGATATCGCGGTAAAAGGCGATGCCTTCCTCCAGATTGGGCGTCACAACGCCGACATGGTTCATTCTTCCCAGTTTCAATGCGCCTCTCCATGCGGAATGATTTTATGCACCAGCGGGGCGATCACAGCGCCGATGGCAACGCCCATCAGGCCTGACAGGATAGCAAACAATATCCCTTCACCGAAATAGCCCCATGATTCCGGTAAAATGCCAACAATGGGATGCGAAATCAGCTCAATTAAATGCTCCGGTCCGTGCCAGCCAATCGCAGCGATGTTGTGCACCAGCAGTCCACCTCCAACCCAGGCCATGGCCAGCGTGCCAATAATTGAAATCGCGGTCAGCAACTTGGGCATAAACGCCACCAATCCCTTGCCAAAGGAGGCCAACGCGCCTTCCTTCTCAGTCGCAAGATGCAGGCCGACATCATCCATCTTCACGATTATCGCGACGGCTCCGTAAACGACTATAGTGATGACAACGCCAATCAGCGCGAGGATGATCCCCTGTTGCCACCAAACTTCCTCGGTGACTTCGGATAGGGCGATGGCCATGATTTCGGCGGAGAGAATGAAATCCGTGCGGATTGCGCCGGCGGTCATTTCTTCTTCGCGGCCCTCGCCTTCGATGATTGCCGGCTGATCATGTTTGGTGCTTTCATCGACATGGAGCCATTCGAGCACTTTTTCCGCTGCTTCATAACAGAGGAACAATCCGCCCAATATCAGGATGAACGGGATCAGGAACGGCGCAAATTGACCAAGCAACACCGCTGCGGGGAGCAGGAACAGCAGCTTGTTCTTGATCGAACCCTTGGCGATGTTCCAGATCATCGGGAGCTCGCGTGACGGGTGGAAGCCGGTGACATAGGTCGGCGTCACCGCGGCGTCATCAATCACCACACCCGCAGATTTGGCGCCAGCCCGCGCGGCGGCGGCACCGATATCGTCAATGGATGCGGCGGCCACCTTTGCAATGGCGGCAACATCATCGAGAAGGGCTACTAATCCGGTTGGCATTTAGAGGGACTCTCCAACCGTCATTGCAAGGAGCGAAGCGACGCGGCAATCCAGAGCGTCTGTGAGTGCCGCCCTGGAATGCCGCGCTTCGCTCGCAATGACGTTATTGTGCGATTTCATCAAACAAGTCCCTCCACTGCGGATTATTCTCTTCAATCAATGCCAACTTCTTCTTCTTCCGTGATCCAGCCTTGATCTGCTTTTCTCTCAATATTGCGGCTTCCATATTGTCGTGCATTTCAAACCAAACCAGCAACTTGCAGCCATATCGCTTGCTGAAACCGTCCACGACCCCTTCCCGATGCTGCCACGCCCGCTGTGGCAGATTGGAAGTCACGCCCGTATTCACAGCCCCATTCCGCCTGTTCGCCATAATATAAACCGCAGGCTGCTTCATACATTGTCAAAACCCGTCATTGCGAGGAGCCGAAGGCGACGCGGCAATCCAGAGCGACCAAGCGACGCCCTGGATTGCTTCGCTACGCTCGCAATGACGAAAGTGATGGGGGCAACATCATCAAGAAGGGGTCGGATTCCGGAGGGCATTCACTCGCCTTCTTTCGAATTTTTGATATTGTTTTGCACGACCGGATCCGGACTCAGTTCTCTTTGGAGGAGAGCCTCACGGGATTTCTGATCCTGTCGTCTCCAACCTGGCAGTTTCAAAAGAAACCACAAGATGGAAAGCACAAGGATCAAGATTGCGGCGTTTCCAATCCATCCTGGCAAACTAAAATCCAGCATGTATTCGGTAAAGCGATAACCGCCAGAGAGCAAAAACAATATCAGCACAAATTTCGGATTTAGGTGCAAGCTTCTAAACTCCTACAACGGAATATTATCATGCTTCTTCCAAGGATTTTCCAACTCCTTGTTCCGCAGCTTTCGTAACCCCAGCGCCACCCGCCGCCTTGTCGAATGCGGCATGATCACCTCGTCGATAAAGCCCTTTTGTGCCGCGATAAACGGGTTGGCGAAGCGGTCTTCATATTCCTTGGTGCGCTCGGCAATCTTGTCGGGGTCGCCGATATCCTTGCGGAAAATGATCTCCACCGCGCCTTTTGCGCCCATCACGGCGATTTCGGCGGTCGGCCAGGCATAGTTCAGATCGCCGCGCAGATGCTTCGACGCCATGACGTCATAGGCACCGCCATAGGCTTTGCGTGTGATCACGGTGATTTTCGGTACCGTCGCCTCGGCATAGGCAAAGAGTAGCTTTGCACCGTGTTTGATGATGCCATTATGCTCCTGATCGGTGCCGGGCAGGAAGCCGGGAACGTCGACCAGAGTCACAATCGGGATGTGGAAGGCATCGCAATAGCGGACAAAGCGCGCCGCTTTCTTCGATGAATTGATATCGAGTACGCCGGCGAGAACCATGGGCTGGTTCGCAACAATCCCGACCGTGCGCCCCTCCATCCGGCCAAAGCCGCAGATGATATTTCCCGCATGTTTGGGCTGCACCTCAAAGAAATCGCCTTCGTCGACCATTTTTGCGATGACTTCGTGCATGTCATAGGGCTGGTTCGCATTAGCCGGGATCAGCGTGTCGAGACTTTCCTCTTCGCGGTCCCAAAGATCGGCGGTCGGGCGGTCGGGAACCTCTTCCTTGTTGGAGAGAGGCATGAAGTCGATAAAATCACGTGCTGCGAGCAATGCTTCAATATCATTCTCATAAGCCACATCGGCGACGCTGGTCTTGGTGGAATGCGTAATCGCCCCGCCGAGTTCTTCCTGTGTTACGACTTCATTGGTAACGGTTTTGACAACATCTGGCCCCGTTACAAACATATAGGAGCTATCCTTCACCATGAATATGAAGTCTGTCATGGCCGGTGAATAGACTGCCCCGCCCGCGCATGGGCCCATAATCAGTGACAATTGCGGCACAACGCCGCTGGCGAGCACATTGCGCTGAAAAACCTCTGCATAGCCGCCCAGAGAAGCCACACCTTCCTGAATACGCGCACCGCCGGAGTCATTAATCCCGATAACCGGCGCGCCGACCTTCATGGCATTGTCCATGACCTTGCAGATTTTCTCCGCGTGGCGTTCGGACAACGAACCACCGAACACCGTGAAATCCTGGGAAAAGGCAAAGACTAACCGGCCATTGATGGTGCCAGAACCAGTAACAACACCGTCTCCCGGTATCTTCGTCTCCTCCATTCCGAAATCGACGCAATTATGCTCCACATAAGTATCGATTTCCTCGAACGATCCTTCGTCAAAAAGAACTTCCAAACGCTCGCGTGCGGTAAGCTTTCCTTGTGAATGCTGTTTGTCGATCCGTTTCTGACCGCCACCAAGGCGCGCCTGCTCACGTTTTGCTTCGAGTTGGTCGAGTATGTCTTGCATTGGTCCCCCGGGGAAAGTTGAAAGCGGCTTATCGCCAAGGCCATGCAATGGTCAAGTGGGTTTAATCAACCAATTAAATTTCTTTTGTAACCGCCTATACCGTAACGACACCATGTTCGACCAGGCTTTCTGCTGTATCCACGAGAGTCTCTTCAACCGGCCCCAGAACCATGCCGGGATTAACCGAGCAATATTTCATATCCTCGGCATGATTTTTCGCCCAATCGCGCGCCGCACGTTCCGCAATGGTCTTTGATTTCTCATAGGCATAAGCATCTGGATGATCGATATCAGTCCAGTCATTCTCGTCAAAATCATGCGCACCTTGATCCACGCCATAGGCCACTGCCGCCATCGATGATGTCTGGACAAAACGTTTCACTCCAGCTTCTTTGGCGAATTTTAGTGCACGGAGGGTACCTTCACGGGCTGGCACAATGAGATCATCTTCATGCTTTGGCGTCGCTGCAACGATGGGTGATGCGACATGCACGACATGGGTGCAATCGGCCATCGCCGCCGCCCAGCCTTCATCATGCATTAAATCCGCCTGAAAGAATTTCAGATTATCATTCGCATCGGGAAATCGTTTGCGCACATCGACTTCGCGATTGAGATTGCGAACCGTCGTATGCACGGTCCAGCCAGACTCCAGGAGCTGCCTGATTATATAGGTCGCGATATATCCGGTTCCGCCTGAAACCATTGCTGTGCCAGTCATTGCAAACCCTCCCTAGTTGAGAGGCAGTTTACATTTCAGAATGAAACTGTCCAGTGCGGACTATTTGAAGAGCACCAGCTCTTCGGCCATACTGGGGTGGATCGCAACCACATCGTCAAGCACCTTCTTCGGCATCCCGCCAACGACCGCAACCGCAGCTCCTTGCAGAATCTCCGAACTTTCCGGACCAATCATATGGAGGCCAACAACAGTTTCATCGGGACCATGGGTGATCATTTTGTACAAGCCCCGCTCTTCGCGACCTGAGACAACGTTCTTCATTGGCCTGAAGTCACTTCTGTAAACCTTGATATCGTCGCCATATTTTGCGCGCGCAGCATCTTCGGTCAAGCCAACGGCTGCGATTGGCGGACTTGAGAAGACTGCAGACGGGATATTATCGTATGAAATGGTGCGCGGATTGCCGCCGAATACCGTGTCGGCAAAAGCATGACCTTCGCGGATGGCTACGGGAGTAAGCTGCACACGGTTGGTCACATCACCGACTGCGTAAATGCTGTCTATGTTGGACTTATTGTCATCACCAACCGCAATGGCTCCAGATTTGTCGAGTTCTACCCCGACTTCTTCCAACCCCATATCACCACTTTTGGGAACGCGGCCCGTTGCCACCATGATGACGTCAGCTGTTTGCGGTTCGCCGCCATCCTTGAAGTGGACTGTAACTGTGCCATCGTCATTCTTGACGATCTTCTCAAGCGGCGCATCAAGGCGATATTTGATGCCCTTCGCCTCTCCCATTTCCTGAAGCTTGCCCACAATCTCCTGATCATAGGGGCGCAGGATCTTGTCCGAACGGTTGGCTACGGTAACATCGCTGCCAAAAGCGTGGAATATCCCCGCAAATTCATTGGCAATATAGCCGCCACCAACAATGATGATGCTTCCCGGTTTTTCTTCGAGGTGGAAGATTTCATTTGAGGTCAAAGCATGCTCTTCGCCCTCACAGCGGGCTTTGGCGGGCCATCCCCCAGTTGCAACGAGGATGTATTTGGCCGTGACAGTCTTTCCGTTGGCCAGTTTCACCTCATTGGGACCTGCAAGAACAGCACGCTGTCTGATAATCTCGACACCTACATTGCCGAGATTGTCGCCATAAAGCCCCTCAAGACGATCAATATCGGTCTGCACTATATCGCGCAGACGCGGCCAGTCGAAGCTCGCTCCTTCGATATCCCAGCCAAAGCGTTCCGCTTCGTGCAGGTCTTCGGCAAAATGGGATCCGTAGACCAGCATCTTCTTGGGTACACAGCCCCGAATGACGCAGGTGCCGCCCATACGATATTCTTCTGCAATCGCAACTTTCGCGCCATGAGTTGCAGAAATACGCGCAGCTCTGACACCGCCGGATCCACCGCCAATGACAAATAAGTCATAGTCATAGTCTGACATTTCAAAGTTCCCTGTTGTTTAAGCGCCAAATGCCCGCTTTTTCAATTGTTCGGTCGAAGGATCGAGTTGGTTACCATCTGTATCCGACAATTTACGCGCCATCTCCTTGCCGAGTTCAACGCCAAACTGATCGAACGGATTTATCCCTAATAAACAAGCATTTACAAAAGTGCGATGCTCATAAAAGGCTAACAGAGCACCTAGCGATCTGGCCTCCAATGCTTCCAGCAGAATTGTCACGGAAGGCCGATCGCCGGGATAGTTGCGATGCGGATCATCCGATGATTTTCCAGCCATTAACGCTGCTCCCTGCGCAAAGCAGTTCATCAGCAGGCCTTCATGATGTTCAGGATCAAGAGAATGGCCAGGTTCGGTCACCGCGAGAAACTCAACCGGGGCAACTTGTGTTCCCTGATGCAATAACTGGAAAACCGCATGCTGGGCATCGGTTCCCACTCCGCCCCATGTCACTGGCGCGGATTGCAGAGTTAAGGCTTCGCCATCAGCTCGAACCGACTTACCATTGCTCTCCATCTCCAGTTGCTGCAGATAATCTGGAAGCAGTTTCAACCGCTCGTCATATGCAAAAACTGCACGTGTCGACAAGTTGTGCGCCTGTAAATAATATTGATCACAGAAAGCTGCGATTACCGGAAGATTCTGTTCAAACGGCGTGTCACGAAAATGTTTGTCCATTTCCGCCGCTCCACCGAGCAATTCGTCAAACGTCTCAATTCCCAGGGTCAGTGCAACGCTAAAGCCAATGGATGACCATATCGAATAGCGCCCACCCACGGTTTCCGAAAAAGGCAAGATTCGGCTTTCATCGACGCCCCATTCCACCGCACTTTCCGGAGCGGCGGTCAGTGCGACAATTTTTCCAAAAGGATCATCAACACCTTCCTGTTTCATCCAGCTAAGAACTGATTCTGCGTTCAAAAATGTCTCAGCTGTGGTGAAGCTTTTCGATGCGATAACCAGCAGGGTTTTGTGGGGATCAAATCTTTCCAGCACCGGTTCCAGCGAGGCTCCGTCGATATTCGAAACAACTGCTGTCTCATATATTTCATCACCGATTTTCAGGGCATCGATGAGAAGTTGGGGACCAAGTGCGGAACCACCAATGCCAAGATGGATGACATGTTTGATGTCTCCCAATGCGCCGGCATTGATTGCTGCAATCAAACCCTTCATGCGATTGTGCAGCATCCGTGCGTTTTCCACACTGGTTTCTGCACCAACGCCTCGCTCCGCGCTATGCTCCGCTGCCCGTCCTTCACTGATATTAATCTTTTCACCGGAGAGCAGTGCGCCTATTTTAGATGCCAGCTTTGTCTCGGCCGCTAGGTCGGCAAACTTGCTCAGCATACCCCCTGAAATATGGGTTTTGGAGAAATCGAAGAAAATATTTGACTGATCGAAGCTATATTGGGTGGCTCGGTCGTCAACATTCTCAAAAAGTTCCGAAATCGATGTCACTGGATGAGATAAAATTGCCTGCCAGAGTGTCAATTTTCTTGTCCTTCCAAACTTCGAGATTTTTGTGCACTAGCTATTGGAGCTCTGCTGAACAAGGTTATTTCCCATTCCAGTCAATCCCTTCGATGGCTTGACCAATCGCATCAATGTCAGCAAAGGGTCGCTATGGCTAAACACACCGCAAAACCATCGGAAACAAGGGATTTTATATCGTTTCTAATCAAACTCGCCATTTTTATGATCATTTTGCGGAGCTTCATCATTTCGCCATTCAATATTCCGTCGGAATCGATGCAACCACGGTTAATGGTGGGCGACTATTTGCTTGTAGCAAAATGGCCTTACGGCTTTTCCAAATATAGCCTGCCATTTAATGTGCCACTGATACCCGGTAGGGTTTTGGCCAATAATCCGGAGCCCGGTGAAGTTGTCGTTTTCAAAGCACCGCCATCAGCCCAGGATGATTATATCAAGCGCGTGATCGGGCTTTCTGGCGATATAATCAAGGTCACCAACGGTGTAATTTCCATCAACGGCGAAGAGGTTAAACGCGAGTCGATTGAGAGCTTTGTTCATTTAATGTCACCAAATAGTCCGTGTTTTCGAGAGGAATTTGAAGCCGTGAATGGTGATCAGAAAAAGATCTGCCGGTATCCGCAATATCGCGAAACACTGCCAAATGGTGTTAGCTATGATATTCTAGATATTTATGAGGGCTCGGATGGCGACACGACGAAATCGTTTGTTATACCCGAGGGGTATATGTTTCTTATGGGTGATAATCGGGACCGGAGCGCGGACAGTCGCTTTCCCGCGATGGAAGGGGAAGCAATTGGCATGGTTCCCCAGGAAAACCTGGTGGGACGTGCGCTGGTAATGGTTTTCTCGACGGACGGTTCTGCGGAATGGATCAAGCCATGGACCTGGTTTTCTGCGGCGCGCTGGAACCGTATTGGAGAAGACTTTTGAGCAGTGAGGATTTTCCCGCGTGGATCGCTGACATCGTTGGCGTACAGCCCAACGAGATCGAACTATATTGGCGCGCCGTGACCCATGGTAGTTTTGGAGAAGAGGATTACCAGCGTTTGGAATTTCTGGGTGACCGGGTTTTGGGTCTAACTATCGCTGCAAAATTGTACGAACAATACCCGGAGGAACCGGAAGGCATTTTGTCACAACGCCTCAACGGTTTGGTCTCGGGAAAATTTTGTAGTAAAATCGCTGGTGCAATAGGCGTTTCCAGCCATCTTCGATTGGGCAAGCAGGCAAGAGATGATGGTGCCCGGCAAAGTGCGAAGGTTCTGGGCGATGTAATGGAATCTTTGATCGGAGCGACATATCTTGATCATGGCTTTGCAATAGCGCAGCAGTTTATATTGACCCATTGGGATGAGCATATTGCTGGCACTTCCGAAGATGCACAGCATCCCAAATCTGCGTTGCAGGAATGGGCGGCGGCGAATAATCGCCAAATCCCCGAATATGATCTAATCGAAAAATCGGGACCGCATCATGACCTACAGTTTCGCGTTCGCGTAAGTGTGAGCAAAGTTGGCGAAGCCGAAGCAACGGCATCATCAATTCAGGCCGCACAAACCGATGCTGCAAAACAGTTTCTGGAAAAATTCGCATGAGCAAGACATGTGGTGTCGTCGCGCTTATTGGCGCACCCAATGCAGGCAAGTCAACGTTGATAAACGCGCTGATTGGGCAGAAGGTCGCTATTACCAGTTCCAAACCGCAAACAACGCGTACACGTCTGCTCGGGATTGCGGTTGAGTCAGATACCCAGATGCTGCTGGTTGATACGCCTGGAATATTTGAACCGCGCCGCAGACTTGATCGGGCAATGGTTTCCGCTGCCTGGGAAGGTGCAGAAGATGCCGATATCCTGGTTTTTCTGGTTGATGCCAGAGGAGGGACCGGTCCCAAAGTGATGGCGATTGCTGAGCGGATGAAGCACCGGCAAGAAAAGACGATCCTCGTGATGAACAAGGTCGACATCGCGGCGAAAGACAAGATGTTAGCCCACGTCGAAAAACTTCATAACATTTGTCGTTTTGACGAAACCTATTTTGTAAGTGCAAAAACCGGCGATGGACTAGATGAACTTAAAGCCCATCTGGTTTCAAACATGCCAGACGGCCCATGGCATTTTCCGGAAGATCAGGTTTCAGATGCCAGCGAGCGATTGTTGGCTGCAGAAATCACGCGAGAGCAAGTGTTCCGTCAGCTTCATGCGGAACTGCCTTATTCAATCGCGATTGCAATGGAACAATATAAGGAACGCGATGACGGTTCACTCGAGGTGCATCAGCAGATACTGGTAGAGAAAGCCAGTCAGAAGGCGATCGTGCTTGGTAAAGGCGGACATCAGATTAAAGAAATAGGCGCAAAGGCACGCGAAGAGCTCGGAAACATCCTGGGACGCAAAGTCCATCTGTACCTTCACGTAAAGGTTAGCGAAAATTGGGACGAAGACCGTTCCCTTTACGAGGATTTAGGCCTCGATTGGGTGAAGTAATCACTTTGCTTTGACTGACGCCTTTTTCTTTGCAGCGGCTTTCTTCTTTCTCTTCTTCGCCGGTCCCTTGGCTGCACGCGCATCGATGAGTTGCTCAGCTTCTTCCAGCGTCAATTCATCTTTCTCAACGCTTTTTGGAAGCGAAGCATTGGTTTTGCCATCTGTCACGTAAGGTCCGTAACGGCCATCCATCAATTTAATTTCTTCATCGGTACGGGAATGCTTACCCAGTATTTTGAGCGGCTCCATCTTGCCGCGGCCCCTACCCTTCGGATTTTTTGCTGCATCGGCAAGTTTGGCAACTGCAGCGTTCATACCAATTTCAAATATCTCGACAGTATTCTCCAAACTGGCTGACTTGCCATTATGTGTCAGATACGGTCCATAGCGGCCAAGCTGCGCCAATACTGGCTCACCGCTTTCTGGGTGAATTCCCACTTCGCGCGGCAAGGACAGCAATTTAACTGCCCATTCCAAACCAAATTCTTCCGCTGGAATATCTTTTGGGATCGAAGAGCGTTTGGCTTCCTTGCCCTCGCCTTTCTGGACATAAGGACCGAAGCGGCCGACTTTCTTCTCGATTTTCTCTTCAGTATCCGGGTCAATCCCCAGTTCTTCCGGCCCTTCATCTTCAGCAGATCCACCACCCTGCCCAAAGCGACGCGTATATTTGCATTCCGGATAGTTGGAACATGCGATAAACGCTCCGAAACGACCACCACGAAGAGCCAGTTTTCCTTCTTCACAGCGTGGGCAGAGCCTTGCGTCGGTTCCATCTTCCTTCTCAGGAAACAAATAGGGTTCAAGAAACTTGTCGAGTTCAGCCGTTACATCAGACGGCAGTTTTTCCATAACTTCTGCTGTTTTCGGTTTGAAATCGTGCCAGAAAGCCTCGAGAATCTTCTGCCACTGGGCCCGACCGCCACTGACGTCATCGAGATCTTCTTCCAGTTCCGCAGTGTACTCATAGGCGACATAGCGATCGAAAAAACGTTCAAGGAAGCTAGTGAGCAAACGACCGCTATCTTCGGCAAAAAACCGGTTACTTTCGGTGCGCACATAAGCGCGATCCTTTAACGTCTTGATGATTGAGGCGTAGGTAGAAGGGCGGCCGATGCCAAGTTCTTCCATTCTTTTCACCAAACTCGCTTCACTAAATCGAGGTGGAGGCTGTGTGAAATGCTGATTGGCTTCTACCTGTTTCTTGGCAGGGCTGTCACCTTTGTTCATCGGTGGGAGTAGGCCGCTATCTTCGTCGCCGCTGCCTTCCCGGCCTTCTTGATAAAGCGCCAGAAACCCTGGGAATTTCACAACCTGCCCCGTAGTTCGCAGGCCAGTTTGTCCTGTTCCATCCAGCATATCGACGGTTGTTCGCTCCAAACGTGCCGCCGCCATTTGACTGGCCATCGCGCGTTTCAGGATCAGGCTGTACAGTTTTTGGTGGTCACCACCACCTGCCGTGTCCTTGGTGAAGTTTGTCGGACGAATAGCTTCGTGCGCTTCCTGTGCGTTCTTTGCCTTCGACTTATAGATACGGGGTTTATCCGGCACATAGCTGGCGTCATAGCGGTCAGAAATTGCTTTGCGCGCATCTGAAATGGCACTGCCATCCATCTGGACGCCGTCGGTTCGCATATAAGTGATCGCACCATCTTCGTACAGTTGTTGCGCAATCCGCATTGTGTGACTTGCTGAGAAGCCCAATTTACGCGCCGCATCCTGTTGCATTGTCGATGTTGTAAACGGCGGTGGCGGGTTACGTGTCAGCGGTTTGGTTTCGACCGTTTCAACTGTGAACAAACCATTCTCGACAGCCTGCTTCGCTGCCGTTGCCTGCTGTTCATTGGACAGATCATGCTTTCCGAGCTTCTTGCCCTGATGAACCGTCAGCCTCGCTTCAAACGCCTGTCCGGCCTGCTCCATCTGTGCCGTCACCGACCAATATTCGATCGGATCGAAAGCCTCAATTTCACGTTCCCGCTCAACAATCAGGCGCAGTGCAACAGATTGTACACGGCCTGCTGATTTTGCACCTGGCAACTTCCGCCAGAGCACAGGAGACAAAGTGAAACCCACCAGATAGTCCAAAGCCCGGCGCGCACGATAGGCATCGATCAAATCAGTATCCAGTTCACGAGGCTGTCCCATAGCTTCGGTAACCGCAGCTTTGGTAATCGCGTTGAATGTAACCCGGTCGACCTTTTCGGGCAGAGCCTTGCGTTTTTTCAAAACTTCTTGAACATGCCAGCTAATCGCCTCCCCTTCACGGTCAGGGTCAGTAGCAAGTATCAATCGATCCGCTTTTTTGGCATTGTCCGCAATCGCTTTTAGTTCTTTGGTCTTGTTAGCATAAGGCTGCCAGACCATTTCAAAATCATTATCGGGATCAACTGAGCCATCTTTTGGCGGCAGGTCGCGGACGTGGCCAACCGATGCCAGGACTTTGAAATCCTTGCCCAGATATTTTTCGATGGTTTTGGCTTTGGCCGGGGACTCGACAATTACTAACTGCATGTTTCCGCTTTTCATTTCTCTCACGTATACGCGCGAGGCTGTATTGGGATTGGGCGCCGGTCAAGGGCCTTTTGTGATGCGCGTAAATAGATAGAATTTGCGGACTGTCAATTTTTAAGGCTGACTTTGTCCCCAGCGTGTCGAACGATTTTGCCCGCGAGCTCCAATTCAAGCAGAATTAGGTGGACGCTGGATGGGCCTAACCTAGACTGCCGGATTAGCTCGTCGATTGTAACTGCAGTGATGCTCAGGAGGTTCGAGACTAAGTGCCGATCACGATCCGTGGCCTCGTCATTATTCCATTCCCTTACATTGGAATCGTTGAGACTATCATCGCCATGATCATATTTGTGATTAGCAACAGCAGCGCATTCATCAAAATGCTGAATGAGTTCCATCACATCGTCGGCCGACTGAACCAGAGTGGCCCCTTCCCGGATTAGATTATTACAACCGCGTGACCGGGGATCAAGCGGCGAGCCTGGAATAGCCATGACATGCCTTCCAGCTTCTGCCGCCAATCGTGCGGTTATCAATGAGCCGGATCTCGGTGCCGCTTCCATGACGATCGTTCCTTCTGCCAATCCTGCTATAATCCGGTTGCGATAGGGAAAATGACGAGCCCGAGGTTCCGTTCCCGGTGGTTGTTCGGATAAAAGAAGTCCTTGATCAGCAATTTTTTCCTGCAATTCCTGATTCTCTGGCGGAAAATAAACATCGATTCCGCCTGCAATCACACCAATAGTGGCTTTCATAAGCGAGCCCTGATGCGCGGCTGTATCAATGCCACGTGCCAATCCCGATGCAATCGTTGCCCCACTAAGATTGAGACTGTGTGCAAGGTCTCGTGCAAACCGGCAAGCGGCTGCCGATGCATTCCTGGCACCGACGATAGAAACTATCGGATTATCAAGATGAGATAATGAACCTCGATAGATCAAGACGGGTGGTGCATTGGAAAGCTCGGTGAGTAATCGAGGATATAACTTGTCTCCTATGAAAACCAGACTTGCTCCCAACCTATCGATATTTTCAATTTCAGTGTGGATTGCGCTGGCGTCCGCAATTCGAGGAGCTCTGCCCCCACCTCGACGAGCCAAATCGGGTATCGCCGCCAAAGCGTGTTCAGCATTGCCAAACCGTTTTATAAGATGGGAGTATGTAACCGGACCGATATTGGCCGATCTAATAAGTCTCAGCTGGTCAAATAGCTGCTCGTTCGCTGGAGAATTGGCGCTAACGTCGTTCAAGAAGCGCCGACTTTGGGTTCCTCTCCAGCCATCAGCCGTTCGATATTGGATCGATGTTTCCACAAGACCAATACGGCAAATCCGATATACATAGGCACCCAGGGATATTGTTCCAGAACAACACCGCTAACTGGAACAGAAAGCGATGCAATCATTCCACCTAGTGAAGAATATCGCCAGATAGCAAGCGTAGCGATCCAGATGACCGCGAATATCAAACCGGCTTGCCAGCTTAGTGCCAGCACCACGCCAAGTAAGGTCGCTACGCCCTTACCACCTACAAATCGCAGCCAGATGGGATATAAATGGCCCAGAAACGCGCCCATTCCCGCCAAAATGCCGAGGCCTTCGGAAAAATGGCTTGCGACATAAACGGCTGCAAAACCTTTGCCGATATCGAGCAGCAAAGTTAGTGCGGCGATTGCCTTTTTGCCAGTGCGCAGAACATTAGTCGCGCCAATATTGCCAGAACCCTGAGCACGAAGATCACCGCCGCCGGTTAGCTGTGTCAGCAAAAGCCCAAAGGGAATTGACCCAAGCAAATAGCCGAACAAGGTCGTCAATACTGGTTCAATCCACATGGATTGCATTTTTAAATTCCCTTTGGACCGGCGCTATCGGTTGCGGAGCCAATGAGCAAGTATCGAAAGTTGTAAAAACCGGTAAGCTCAATATCTTACGCGACGAATTGAACGGTTGCAGAATATTCTAACCATCGGCAAAGATGCAGTATGTCGTCTAACGAACAGTTCGAAGTAAAACCGCTTCTCTTTTTTGATACCGGAATGGGAGGCTTGTCGGTTCTTGAGGAAAGTCAAAAATTAATCCCGGCAGGACCGATTGTCTATGCCGCTGACTATGCGGGCATGCCCTATGGCATGAAAACGGAAACGGAATTAGCCGCCAGGATTCCCGCCATATTGGGTCGTTTGGTGGAACGATATCATCCCGAGTTGGTAGTAATAGCGTGCAACACGGCTTCCACCATCGCTCTGGAGCATGTCCGTTCAGCGCTCGATTTACCTGTTGTAGGAACGGTACCCGCAATCAAACCAGCCAGTCAGATCACAAAAACCGGAACAATTGGCCTGCTCGGAACCAAAGCGACTATTCGCCAACCCTATGTCGATCGGTTAGCGGACGAATTTGCTGCCTTCAAGAAACTGATCCGGTTTGGTGCCCCTGATCTGGTCTATGCAGCCGAGGCTAAGCTCAAGAATGAACAACCCGACATGGATGTTATCAGGGCGGCAGCGGATGGTCTCATTTCTCAGGATGACGGTGACCAGATCGATACAATAATATTGGCGTGTACCCACTTTCCACTGGTGAAGGATGAACTGCAGTCCGTTATCAATCAACCGATCCAGTTTATTGACGGTGCGCAAGGTATTGCAAGGCGTATTGCCCATTTGACTGAGCATGTCACTTGGCCGGATAAGAAGAGCAGCAGTGTATTCGTGACCACTGGCGATCTGAAAATGACCGAGCCATTCAAGCCTTCTCTCCAAAAATATGGCATCAATCGGTTTGAGGCGCTCTAGCCATCGATTCCCGGGATGCTATTTCGACCTAGCACTAGAGACATGTTTGAACTTTTGTTCGCAGCCTGCATATATTGAACATGCCCGATAGCGCCCATTGGATTGAACCGCACCCGCACGGTATTTTCATAAAGCCGGCCAAGGCCTGGATTGATCCCATGCGACCAGTTGAAAATGCGCTGGTGACGCATGGCCATGCTGATCATGCGCGCGGCGGACATGAGAATGTCTGGGCTACACCGGAAACACTGGCGATCATGAACTTGCGCTATGGGACGGATGTGGGACATTCAGTTCCCTATGGTGACGGCTTCGAACTGGGCGGTGTGAAAATCAGTTATCACTCTGCCGGACACGTGCTGGGCTCGGCGCAAATATTGATGGAATATCAGGGCGAAAAAGTGGTTGCGACAGGTGACTACAAACGGCGCTATGATCCCACTTGTGTGCCTTTTGAGGTTATTTCTTGCGATATATTCATTACCGAAGCCACATTCGGCCTTCCGGTGTTTCGACATCCTCCCACTAGCGACGAAATCACCAAATTGCTTGATGTCAAAAATGGCAATCCGGATCGCTGCGTTCTGTTGGGCGCCTATGCACTGGGTAAAGCGCAGAGGGTGATTGGAGAGCTTCGAGAGGCTGGATATAATGAACCAATATATATCCACGGGGCGCTTCAGAAGATGTGCGATTTGTATCGAGAATTGGGGGTAAACCTCGGCGATATCCGGCCTGTTCAGGAAACATCAAAAGAGGAATTACTTGGTCAGATCGTTCTTGCCCCTCCTTCCGCTCTGAATGATCGCTGGAGTCGACGCCTGCCCGATCCAATCACCGCAATGGCTTCGGGGTGGATGCGAGTCAGGCAGCGAGCGCGACAACGCAATGTCGAATTGCCGATTATCATGTCGGATCACGCTGACTGGGATGAACTGATCCAAACCATCAAGGATGTCGCTCCTTCCGAAACATGGGTAACCCATGGACGTGAAGATGCATTGGTGCGCTGGTGCGAACTCAACCAAGTGAAAGCCAAAGCGCTTTCACTTGTCGGCCGCGAAGAGGAAAACGACTAGTGGAGGCCTTCTCCGAGTTGTTGGATCGGTTGATTTACACCCGTTCACGAAATGGTAAATTGGCTTTGATCAGCCGGTATTTGCAAGCTGTGCCTGATCCGCATCGTGGTTGGGTATTGGCGGCGCTGACCGGCGAACTGGACTTCCCAACTGTAAAAATCTCCGCCGTTCGCAAAATGATTGTGGAACGGGTGGACGAAAAACTCTTCAAACTAAGCCGAGATTTTGTTGGCGATACGGCGGAGACCGTTGCGCTGATCTGGCCTGAACAAGATCCTGCCGCTGACCAAATCGCTCCATCTGTCGATGAGGTAGTATCGATATTATCCGAAACTTCCCGTGCGCGGGCACCATCGGTTCTAACCGAATTGATGGACAGACTGGATAACGATGGCCGATTTGCGCTTCTCAAATTTGCAACCGGCGCGATGCGAATTGGCATTTCCGCGCGACTCGCCAAGACTGCCTTTGCTCAAGCTTTCGACAAGCCAGTCGATGATGTCGAGGAAATCTGGCATGCGCTAAAACCGCCTTATCGAGAACTTTTCGACTGGGCAGAAGGCAAGTCAGGCAAGCCCGATTTGTCGGGTATTCCTTTTTTCAGGCCGTTCATGCTCGCTCATCCGCTGGAACAACGGACGGTCGATCTAAATGACTATGCTGCAGAGTGGAAATGGGACGGTATCAGAGTTCAGCTCGCCCATACAGGCGGAGAGACGCGGATATATAGCCGTGGCGGCGATGACATCACATCCGCCTTTCCCGAGGTTGCGGAAGGCTTCGATCGATCCGGTGTGGTCGACGGCGAATTATTGGTACGCGGTGAATTTCAGGGCGGCGAAGCGGCCAGTTTCAACGCGTTGCAACAGCGCCTTGGCCGGAAGAAGGTATCGGCCAAAATGATCGCGGAATACCCGGCCTTTGTTCGGTTTTATGACATACTATTTGATGGTCAGAAGGATCAGCGAGAACTTTCTTGGCTGGATCGCCGGAGTGCCCTCGAATCCTATGTTCCAAAACTCAATGACCAGTTTTTCGATATCTCGACAATATTTGAAGCCGAGAATTTCGAGCATCTTGCCCAAATTCGGGAAGGTGCCCGCAACGCAGCAATTGAAGGTGTAATGCTCAAACGCAAAGACAGCCCTTATATCGCAGGCCGTAAAACCGGGCTTTGGTATAAATGGAAGCGGGATCCGCTGGTTGCCGACTGTGTGATGATGTACGCGCAACGCGGTTCGGGTAAGCGGTCGTCCTTTTACTCGGATTACACTTTTGGTTGCTGGACCGAAGAGGGAGAACTCTATCCGGTTGGAAAAGCATATTCCGGCTTTTCCGGTGAGGAACTGAAAATGCTCGACCGGTTTGTCCGGCAGAATACGATCAATCGCTTCGGCCCCGTGCGTGAGGTGGAAAAGAAGTTGGTGCTAGAAGTTGCCTTTGACTCGATCCATGAAAGCAAACGGCATAAATCGGGGCTCGCGATGAGATTTCCTCGCATTTCTCGGATACGGACAGACAAACCCGCCGAGGAGGCGGATATGGTCGCAACGCTAAAGGCGATGATTACCTAGGCGATAATATTCGCGAACCGTGTCCGATCTACGTTACCGCCGGATAGAGTGACTGCTGTGTGGTCAGTCAGTTGGACTTTCCCCGCGAGAACCGCCGCCAATGCAACGGCACCACCTGGTTCGAGTACCAACTGCAATTTATCAAAGGCCACCCGCATGGCGTGATGCACTTCGTCCGGCGTTACCGCCAGACCTGTTGCGCCGCGTTTTTTCAGGATATCGAACGTGATTGGCGATACTTTTAGCGTCTGTAGTGCATCGCATTCTGTTGGTGGCGGGTTATCGCCGACAGGAACGATGTCTCCACATTCCAGAGACTTTTTCATGTCATCCCAGCCCTCGGGTTCGACAACGACTATTTGGGCATCGGGATTGATCAAAGCCGAACCTGTCGCTAGTCCGCCACCGCCGCAACAGGCGATGATCTGATCAGGTTCCGATCCTGTTTGGACAAGCATCTGCTCACGCATTTCAAAACCGCAACTGCCCTGCCCTTCAACAATCCAGGGATCATCGAAACTGGGCACGACAACAGCTCCGGTTTCCTTTGCAATATCGTCCGCCATTTCCTCGCGCGATCCGGACATCCTGTGATAGGTTATCACTTTGGCGCCAAGCGCTTTGGTGCCTTCCAATTTCGCTTTGGGAGCATCTTCAGGCATGATGATAACTGCAGACACGCCAAGCTTTTGGGCGGCCCATGCAACGCCCTGTGCATGGTTACCACTAGAAAAGGCAACCACACCATTTGCGCGTTGCTCGTCATCAAGATCAGTTAGGCGATGCCAACCGCCGCGAATCTTGAACGCGCCTATCGGTTGCAGGTTTTCCGCTTTACACCAGATAGTTTTGCCATCCACTTCAAACGGCAAAAGAGGTGTTGGTGGCAATATTGCCCGAATTTTTTCTGCAGCGCGTTCTACACCGGCGGCGCTAGGGGAACGATTTGGGTGTAAAAGGCTTTGATCTGTCATAGCGCCTATCTATATGCGGGCTAGAAAATTCTCCAGCAAATTGAGTTAAGGTCATGAGCAAAGTTCTGATTGTTGGCGCAGGCGGTGTCAGTTCGGCTGCTGTACACAAGATGGCGCAGCAAATTGCGGCGGGAGATGGTCCATTTTCCAAAATTGTACTGACAAGCCGGACGGTTTCGAAATGTGATGCAATTGCCGCATCTGTGAAGCAGCGCACCGGAGTCGATATCAAAACCGATTCCATTGATGCCGACGATGTTTCGGCGATGACTTCCTTGATCGAACGCGAGTTGCCTGCTTTGGTCGTCAACCTTGCCTTACCTTATCAGGACCTACCGATTATGGATGTCTGTCTGTCCGCCAATTAAATTCACTAAATGGTTGATTATATTGGTTTATGTGTTTGAAATTTTGCAACAAGTCCCCCAATTGGCCCCCGTAAGGCTTAATTCCAATCACCCAGCGATCCCCCCGGCAGGTTCAGCTTTGCGGCCATCCCGACCAATGAACCGTGCACGAAGGCATCATGCTGCACGATCAGTTTCTCGAAGGTGTTCCAGTGCATCCCCCTGGGCTTCCGGCCGCTGCCGTTGAGAATGCCCGGCTCCCATCCCAACTTGTCGCGGATGCGGTCTGCTCGCCGTGCCATCCTGTCGTAGCCGATTTCCCGCTGGCCGGAGTAGGCCAACTGGTAACAGTAACGACAGGCGAAGATGCCGCCGCCATAGAGGATCGCCACACGCCGACCGCAGCCATGGGCGGGACAGAGGAGCCAGGGGCGTTCACCGCCAAGGTGGCAGACGGTCCAGTCGAGATAGACGGGATAGCTTTCGTCCTTCCAATCGTCGTCGCTCCGCTGTCGATAGGTGAGAATCACCCGGTTTGTTTCAGTGCGCACGTCGATGGAGCGGTAATCGACGGTGGT
Organism: uncultured Parasphingorhabdus sp.; assembly: GCA_951813595.1. Lineage (GTDB taxonomy): Bacteria > Pseudomonadota > Alphaproteobacteria > Sphingomonadales > Sphingomonadaceae > Parasphingorhabdus. The sequence continues at coordinate 2,022,354 of CATOTQ010000001.1, forward strand.
GTCTTTCGCGCCCCGGCCATCATCAAACAGCTTGCACCAGCCAGCGGTATTGCCGTTGCGTTTGCCGACGCCGGGGAAACGGTGCAGCTTGCCGGCTCGATCACGTCGGGCGGCTCCAGCCCGGTGGCGCGGATCGCATCGCGGAAGTTGGAGAAGGCGTCAGTCATCGCGCAGCCCTCCCCGGTTGATCAGCCAGCCCGCCACGGTTACGGGGAGCAGTCCCCACAGCACCAGGGCGGCGATGACCGCTTTGATACGGGCGGCAAGGCCGGTAAAATCACGGGTGCGTTTAGAAGTCTTGAGGGTCGCATGGTTGCAGCCAGGGCGGCCCTTTGTGTTTCTGGTCATGGTCATGGTCCTGGCCTCCCCTCAGCGCACAGCCTTGCGGCTGGCCTCGATCTGCTGGTTCAGCCAGTCGGTGATTTCCGCTTCGACCCGCCCGACCGGCACGGCCGCCAAGGGAAACAGGTTTTGGGAAGCGACCCTCGGAAATACGCAGATAGATGGTGCTGCGGGATAGCCCCTGTCTGGCAATCAGTACGCGTTTTTTGATTTCGGGACGGGTTTTTCGTCCTGGAGAAGCTGTTTGATTCGGGAAATGGACAGCCCTTCTTCTTCGGCAACGGTTTTCAGGAATGCCTTCACGCCTTTGGCCTTCAATTCATCGACCCGCTTCCTGATGCGCTCCCGCCGTTGTCCAGCGGATTCAACATCACCGGCAGCGGCAACGGGCTGATCGGCCAGGCGGATCAATCGCCGTTTATCCACCTTGAAACGGCTGCCCTCCAGTGCCAGCACTTCGGTCAACGCAATCGAGTGGCCGCCTAAAGTGAGGGTGAGTTGTTCCCCGGCCATGAGAACAAGATGGCTGGCGTGCTTTTTACCTCGATACACCCCGACTTCCCAGCGGCCCGCCGATGAACTGCCCATGGGTGAACGATGCAGACCAAGCAAGCCCGCAAGCAGATCGGCGATGGAATCACCGGATGCCTGCCACTGTTCGAGGCTGGCACCCGGCACCGGCACGCGGCCGATGTCGTCGCGCTTGTCGCAAACGATGAACAGCGCCGCGTCGCCGGACGGCTGCGGGATCGTGTGAACCGGCATCACGCATTCCTCCTCGCAGCCGGGACATACCGCGCTGGCGGCAGGCCGCGCCCCGGTGATGAGCTTCTGCGCCTTCATCGCCGTAACGGCTTCACCGGGCCACTGAGCCAGTTCATCCGCGCTGATCCGGGCCGAGGCACCCTGCAATGCAGCCACCCGGTCGAGCAGTTCGATCAGGGCGTCTTCCGGTGTCATGCGTCAGCGGGCTCCGGCGCTTCTGCGGCTTCTTCCGGTTCCCTGAGCTCAATACCCGAAGCTTCCAGCATATCGCGCAACTTCATGCCCAACTCGTCATATTTGAGCGAGCAGGGGTTGGGCCAGGTAATGCGGATCGGGATAATCCTGGGGGGCCTGTCGGCATCGACCACTACGAAAGCAGCGATCTCCACCTGTGTCACGTTATACAGGTGCACGGTGTTGCCCTGCCGATCTTGTCCAGCAGGTCATAGATCGCCTCGGAATCGTCGCTGGTGTCCGCCTCCAGGGTGATCCGTTCCCCCTTGTTGGAGCGCGAGGAGAGCCGCAGCTTGCGCACGGCGACATTCTTGATACCGCTGCCGACATTATAGACAAAATCAAAGCCCCGCTTGCCGAGCAGACCCAGGTCATAGATACGCTCGTCCTTGGGGTCAGGCGGCAGTTCATCCAGCTTCAAAATGGTGGTGGCGAACATCTCTTGCAGTGGCTCCACGGCCTTCCTTGCGCCGCGAAAGTTCAGGTCCAGCGTGCCTGCCTGCTGCGAATAGACGAAGATCACCCCGAAGGCAGGATTATGCGGACGGCGTTCAAATTCACCATCGACCCATTCGGTTTCCTGCTGGGAATAGTCTTCGGGATAGGCGAAGAAGTAATCCAGCTCGCCCCGGCGGAAGGGTTCCGCCACGCAGTTGTTACCCCGGCCCTCGGTGTGGTGGAAATAGTTGCGAATCTGGCCTGCCAGTTTCCGGAGGCTGGCATCGTCCACCGCTGCGGGTTGGTGGCCCATGTTCTTGCGCTTGCGCCAGTAGGGAAGCGTATCGGCGTGACAGAAGCGGGTGGCCCCTTTCCAGCACGCGCCATGATCCAGATAGGCAACCATCGCCCGGGGATAGTGATCGGGCAGAGCCGACAGGGTTTCGATGAACGCTGTCAGGCCCTCGGGGTTCGCCTGCATCTGCCAGCGGGCCTCGTCGATGATGGCCCGGAAACCCTTCTCGCAACCCGGCTCGAAAATGTCCTGAAACGCGGCGTCCATCGGCTTGCGTTGTTCCTCTGGCAGTTCCAGCCAGGCGTCAAACAGTGCATCCGGCCTGGCCTCCTTCATGGCTGCGAAGTCCAGGTCGGTGAACAGCGCCCGCTCATGGAAACAGCGGACCGGCAGGGCATGGGGTATCTGCCGGAAGAAATTCCCGGTGGGGCAGTGCCGGGCCATGTGTCCCCTCCTGAACCATATTGTTCTGAATCCCTTGGATTATATGGGATGTTGCAGTACATTCACAGCACATTTGCAGTAGCTTGCCAGAATCAAGGGGAGACAATGGCCACCGCCGGGACCACCACGCTGACCTTTCGCATCGAACCGGCCCCGGCTGACCGGCGCAAGGGGGCAGGGAAATGAACCAATCAGCCAGGAACGACAAGCACGATGGAGCCGGATATGGCGGGTAACGGGAAATCAGGGAAGGCAAAGGGTGACAGCCATGCCGGGCGTGGCGCGTTGAAGCTCACCGACAACGAAAAGCGCGACATCATCAAACTGCTGGAGGCGGACAGACCGTTGCCGGACAAATACCGCTTTCTGCTGTTCGACGACAAGCGCGAGGTAGAACTGGTGTGGAACGGCAAGAGCAACGGGGTCTGCAACATCGTGCTGCCGTTTCAGACCATTGAACAGGTGGATGAGCCACGCGCCGAGAAGCCAGAGGATTCCGCCATCCAGTCCGACCTGTTCGCCATGGACAGCCGGGGCCGTCAGCTCAAGGGCTGGACCAACAAGCTGATCTGGGGCGACAACGAGCTGATCCTGTCATCCCTCAAGAACGGCCCGCTGCGCGAGGAGATCGAAAAACAGGGCGGCCTGAAGCTGATCTATATCGATCCGCCGTTCGATGTGGGTGCCGATTTTTCCATGAACATCGAGGTCGGCGGCGATACCTTCACCAAAAGGCCCAACATCCTCGAAGAAATCGCCTACCGTGACACCTGGGGCAAAGGCGCGGACTCTTTCATTGCCATGATCCATGAGCGGCTGGTGCTGATGCGGGATCTGCTGGCGGAGGACGGCAGCATTTATGTGCATTGTGATTGGCGGGTGAATAGTCATATTCGTTTGGTAATGGATGAAGTGTTTGGTAATGGATGAAGTGTTTGGTACAAATAATTTCGGTAACGCTATTTCTTGGAAACGTTCACTTCCACACGGAAACACATATAATCGATTCGGACAAATCGTTGATTCATTACTTTATTATCGGAAGAATGAGCAATTTGTTTGGAATCCCCAATATGGAGATTATTCATCTGAAAGTATTGAAAAGAGTTTCCGATATGTAGAAGAAAACACAGGTCGTCGTTATCAGACCATATCCTGCCTCAACCCAAACCCTGATCGCCCCAACCTTCGTTATGAGTGGAATGGTCATACGAGGACATGGAAACACACAAAACGGCGAATGCAAGATATGCACGACAGAGGGCTACTCGTCTATTCTTCTTCGGGGCTAGCACGGTATAAAATGTATTTAGACGAAGCAAAGGGTGTACCTGTACAAGACCTATGGGATGACATCTCCTTGTTAATGGGAAGATCAAAAGAAGCTCTCAAATACCCTACCCAAAAACCCGAAGCCCTGCTCGAACGCATCATCAAAGCCTCCTCCAGCGAAGGCGATCTGGTTGCCGATTTCTTCTGCGGCTCCGGCACCACCGCCGCCGTGGCGGAAAAACTGGGCCGCAAGTGGATCGCCACCGACCTGGGCAAGTTCGCCATCCACACCACCCGCAAGCGCATGATCGGCGTGCAGCGTCAATTGAAAGACGACGGCAAGGACTACCGCGCCTTTGAAATCCTCAACCTGGGCAAGTATGAACGCCAGCACTTTGTCGGCATCAATCCCAATCTGCGCGAAGAGCAGCAGCGCAAGCAACTGGAAGAGAAGGAGGCGGCCTTCCTCGACCTGATCCTGCGCGCCTACCGGGCAGAGAAAACCGAGGGCTTCACCAGTTTCCATGGCAAACGGGCCGGGCGGCTGGTGGCGGTGGGGCCGGTGAACCTGCCGGTCACCCGGCTGTTCGTGGAGGAAATCATCCTGGAGTGCCGCAAGCAGCACATCACCAGGGTGGACATCCTCGGTTTCGAGTTCGAGATGGGGCTGTTTCCCAATGTGCTGAACGAGGCGCGGGGCAAGGGCATCGACATCGCGCCCAAGTACATCCCCGCCGATGTGTTCGACAAGCGGGCGGTGGAAAAGAACCAGGTGGTGTTCCACGATGTTTCCTTCATCGAGGTCAGGCCGCACATCAAGAAGAACACCGTGGCGGTGGAACTGACCGACTTTTCGGTGTTCTATTCGCAGGACTCCATCGCCGGCGCCGAGGCGAGCCTGAAGAAGAAGCGCAGCAAGATCGTGGTGGAGCACGGTCAGGTCGTGAAGGTAAGCGCGGACAGGGACGGTGTGATCACCCGCGAACGGCTGACCCGGCACTGGACCGACTGGATCGACTACTGGAGCGTGGATTTCGATTTTGAGAACAAGCGCGAGATCATCCGCGTGCAGAACCCGCAGAGCGGGGAAACCGGGGAACGGTGGACCGGCGACTATGTGTTCGAGAACGAATGGCAGAGCTTCCGCACCAAAAAAGACCGCTCGCTGGAACTGACCAGCGTCGCCCATGAATGCCCGCCGGGACGGCGCAAGCTGGCAGTGAAGGTGGTGGACATTTTCGGCAATGACACCATGACGATTGTGGAGGTGGCGGTGTGAAGATCGCTCTGTCCAAGATTCAGCATGACAAGGCCGGTTTTGCGGCCTTGGTGCGTCTGGCGTCGGAAACCAGGGATTGCCTGTTTGATGACGTTGAGATCGATATGGATATGGCATCGTGGTTCGATGCCGATATGTGCGCGGCATTCGGCGCGGTGCTATATCGGCTGGGCGAGAACCTGAGTACGGTCAGACTGACCCATGTCAGAACCGAGGTTGAAAGCATTCTGTCGAAAAACGGCTTTCTAAGTCACTATGGCCGGGAGAAGATTCCGGATCGCTGGGGAACGACCATTCCCTATCAGCGTTTCGATGTCAAAGACGACCGCTACTTTGCCGACTACATCGAAAACGAGCTGATTCACCGGGGCGAGATGCCTGCCATGTCGCCGGGACTTTTGAAGAAGTTCCGCGAGAGCATTTTTGAAATCTTCAGCAATGCGGTGCTCCATTCACGCACCGAGATGGGCATATTCAGCTGCGGGCAGTTTTTCCCGGCGAGAAATCGGCTTGATTTTTCGGTGGCCGATTTGGGTGTCGGAATGCGGCAGAACATCGGAGACAATACCGGGTTGGACCTCTCGGCGGAAGCGGCGATTCAGTGGGCGACCGAGGGCAGGAATACGACCAAACAGGGCCCGGTGCCTGGTGGGTTGGGTCTCAAACTGCTGGGCGAGTTTATCGATTTGAACGATGGTTGTATTCGGATCGTTTCGGATGCCGCTTATTGGCGACGCGAACAAAGAACAACCACGACCTCGCCCCTGGATCATCCGTTTCCTGGCACTGTCGTGACGGTGGAAATCAACACGGCCGATACGAGTTCATGCAAGCTTGTGTCAGAATTGAGCGCGGTGGACATTTTTTGAGGTGGCAAACATGCAAAATACAATAAAGATATCCATATTCGAGGTGGTCGGCAGCCCTTTGTGCGTTGCCTCCGACGATGGGCAAAAGGTGCATGAGCGCCTTGCCGCCGCCATCAGGGAAGGCCGGCGCGTGACGATCTCCTTTCACAATATCTCTACTCTGACATCGGCGTTTCTGAATGCAGCCATTGGGCAACTATATGGTGCATTCAGTGAGGATCAGATTCGCGCCTTGCTCAAAGTGGAGGATATGCAGCCGGAGGACCTGGCGCTACTGAAGCGTGTCGTTGAGACAGCCAAGAAATACTTCAAAGATCCTCAGAAGTTTGACCAGGCGGTACGTGATGAATTAGGGGATGAAGGCGATGGCGAATAAGGCAATTTCAGTCAAAAACTATAACTTCACACCGGAAGACGAGCTATTGCTGGACACCAATATCTGGCTGTTTGTCTACGGCCCGCAAAAGCCGGGGAATAAGAAAGTGGCGACTTATTCGCGAGCGCTTGCCAATATTCTTGCCGCCAACAGCCGCATCTATATCGACGTGCTGATTGTTTCAGAATTTATCAATGCCTATGCCAGGTTGAAGTGGAATGTCATGGGTAAGCCTCACCGTGATTTTAAGCGATTTCGCAAGAGCCAGGATTTCAAGCCGATTGCCCAGAACATCGCCAGCGACATTAAGCTCGTGCTGAATCATTGCAGTCGTGTTGAGAACGGATTTGAGACATTGGATATTGATGGTCTGATTGCGGAATATGCGGGGGGTGATTCGGATTTCAACGATCAGGTTATTGCGGCGCTGTGCCAGCGAAAGGACTTGAAGCTGGTTACGGATGATGGTGATTTCCGCGGCCAGGGTATTCCCGTTGTAACGGCAAACCAAGGGTTGGTGGCGTAAAGATATGGCCCTGCATCCCGACTTCCCCGACTCCCCTCACGCCATTCTCAACCCGGAGATTCGCTGGTTCCCGGCGGCCGAGGCGCTGCGGGAAACCAGCATGGACAAGTTAATGCCACCGCTGGTGCATCAACTGCGCCGCAAGGTGCAGGAGTTTCGCGACAGCGGCTATGTCGGTGCGAGTGATACCAGCAAAAGCCTGTTGAACTGGTGGTTCAAGGAGCCGCATTTGCAGCCGCAGGCGGATGGCAACATGACGACTTTCCAGTACTTCTTCGCCCAGCGCGAGGCGCTGGAGACCGTCGCCTTCCTGTATGACGTGGTGGGTGCAAAGGACAAGTTTGACCTGATGCGCTTTGACAGCAGTGGCGCGGTGTCGGCGCAGATGTTCGATGAGAGCTGGCGGCGCTATGTGATCAAGATGGCCACTGGCAGCGGCAAAACCAAGGTGATGAGCCTGGCGCTGGCCTGGAGCTTTTATCACAAGCTTTATGAGCCGGATTCGGAATTGTCGCGCAACTTTCTGGTGATCGCGCCCAACATCATCGTGCTGGATCGTATCTACAAGGATTTTCAGGGCCTGCGCATCTTCTTTGAAGACCCGGTGCTGCCCGATAACGGTTTCGATGGCCGCAACTGGCGGGATGATTTTCAACTGACCCTGCACAAACAGGATGAGGTGAATGTCACCCATCCCGTCGGCAACATCTTTCTGACCAATATCCACCGCGTCTATGCGGGCGAGGATATTCCGGCATCAAAGGATGATGACAACACCATGGACTATTTTCTGGGCAAGCGTCCCACGGGCGCGACCACGGATTCCAAAATCGATCTGGGCATGATCGTGCGCGACATCGACGAACTGATGGTGCTCAACGATGAGGCGCACCATATCCACGACGCGAAACTGGCCTGGTTCCAGTCGATTCAGGATATTCACAACCGCTTGCTGCAAAAGGGCAGCGCCCTAAGCCTGCAGCTGGATGTAACCGCCACGCCAAAGCACAATAATGGCGCGCTCTTTGTGCAGACCGTGGCGGACTATCCGCTGGTGGAGGCGATCTCGCAGAACGTGGTCAAGCATCCGGTGCTGCCCGATGCCGCCAGCCGTGCCAAGCTGTCGGAACGCCAAAGCGCGAAGTACACGGAAAAGTATGCGGACTATATCGACCTGGGCGTCATCGAATGGCGCAAGGCGTATGAGGAACACCAAAAGCTGGACAAGAAGGCCATCCTGTTCGTGATGACCGACGATACCAGAAACTGCGATGACGTGGCGGAATACCTGGAAGGGCAATACCCCGATCTTAAAGATGCGGTGCTGGTGATTCATACCAAAAACACCGGCGAGATATCCGAAGCCGCGACGGGCAAGGCCAGGGAGGAACTGGAGAAGCTGCGTCAGCAATCGAACGAGATCGACTCACCGGCAAGCCCCTACAAGGCGATTGTGTCCGTACTGATGCTCAAGGAAGGCTGGGACGTGCGTAATGTGACCACGATTGTCGGGCTGCGCGCCTATTCCGCCAAGAGCAATATCCTGCCGGAACAAACCCTGGGGCGCGGCTTGCGCAAGATGTACCCCGGCGGCGTGGAGGAATATGTCAGCGTGGTGGGTACGGATGCCTTCATGGACTTTGTTGAATCCATCCAGGCTGAAGGTGTCGAGCTTGAACGCAAGGCCATGGGCGAAGGCACCAGGCCCAAAACGCCGCTGGTGGTGGAAGTCGATAACAGCAACGGGAAGAAAGATATTGAGGCGCTGGATATTGAAATCCCGGTGCTGACCCCGCGTGTCTATCGGGAATACAGGAACCTGGGCGAACTGGATGCCGGGGCAATGACATTCCGGCCAGTGACCTATCAGACCTTCAGCGAGGAGGAACAACGCGAGATTGTGTTCAAGGACATTACCACCGGCGAGGTGACGCATACCACGATCCTGGATACCGCCGGAGTAGCGGACTATCGCAGCGTGATTGGATATTTTGCTAAAGCCCTGATGAAAGAGCTGCGGCTGGTGAGTGGCTACGATGTGCTGTACGGCAAGATCAAGGCGTTCATTCAGGATGCGCTGTTCAGCCAGGCGGTTGATCTGGAATCGCCGAACACGTTGCGGAATCTTTCGGAACTGGCGGCTACCAGGACGGTGATCGAGACCTTCAGGAAAGCGATCAACGACCTGACCGTGCGCGACAAGGGTGATGCGGAAATCCGGGATACCATCAAGCTGCGTCAGACCCGGCCCTTTGTGGTAAAAGACCAGGACTATCTGATGCCGAAAAAGAGCGTGTTCAATCGCGTGATCGGCGACAGTCATTTCGAGCTGCAATTTGCCAGTTTTCTGGAGGATTGCAGTGATGTGGTTTCCTATGCCAAGAACTATCTGGCGGTGCATTTCAGGCTGGACTATGTTAATGCGGATGGCGACATCTCCAACTATTATCCTGATTTCTTTGTGAAGCTGTCCGATGGCCGGATTGTGGTGGTCGAGACCAAGGGACAGAAAGACCTGGATGTACCGCAGAAAACACGGCGGCTGCGCCAGTGGTGTGAGGACATCAACGCCACGCAGTCAGATGTGACATACGATTTTGTGTATGTCGATCAGGAAGGTTTCGGGAAGTACGCGCCGAAGTCGTTTGCTGACGTGTTGACGGGATTCCGGGCGTACAAAGGCTGATCTGACCGCTTTTTTCGGCAATTATATAGTTTGCAAACAAGGTAGCGGAATCATCCCGTCTGGTTAAAATCTGACGATTAATCAGGTTTTTCCATTGGGGAAAAGAGAGCGCCCGATCAAATACCAGAAACCTAAAAGGGTACCGGTGGTCGTGGTTATCAGAGCTATGAATGCTGGATCGCTTAGACCTGCTCCCATAGCGTTTAGAACTATTTGTGTCGCAACGGCTATCATAATGAAGCCTGCCCAGAATCCGGTAATCCATTTGGTGAGACCAAAATATTTTTCTTTGAACTCAATGTCTTTTTTGCGGTCCCGAACATCAAGCTGATCATGCTCACGCTTCGCGTCAAAGTCGCGCGCTTCTTCCTCTGGCGTTGGGTATTTATCGACCTCAATGATGTCGGTGGCCTCGACGACCTCATTTGTTTCATCGGTCATGGAGCCCCGGAAAACCCCCGATCCTCCGCTATCTTGCGGAAATGTTGCTGAATGGTCGCAACAGGAATCCTAGTGTGTCTCGGCACACGAAAATCATACTCCGCAGCCGTCTGGTACCATGGAGAACCGGGCCGGTGGGTCAATTCAGAAAGGTAGAACTGGTCATATTGACCATAGCGCTGTGACACCCAGTCAATCAGCCGGAAAACCTCATCAACCTTATCAACCTTATCATCAACTCGATCCGGCTCTCGCGTGAAAAATTTCGTTTGAGCCTTGGTTATTGGTTTATGGCCGTGCCCCTTTAACGTATCATATAACGAGCAAAAAACAGGGCCATGTCGCCAGACTTCTGATTGTTCACCAATTATGGGATCGTTATGCGTAACGAGCCACCATCCATAGCACATGTAAACAAGTTTCTGCAGCTTCATATGGACAACACCATGTGGCGCAGACCGCGCAATAAATTCGTTTGCAAAGGCCAGCGGGGTAAAAGGCCCTGGCATTATATTTCTCCCAACAATACCGATATGGATTGGAACATATAGTGACTCGCGACGGAGCCGTCAATTTTTTCCGGTATTTTCGGAAAATACTAACGGATGATTGGCCTTCACCTTCGTAATCCGACCCATCCCGCCGCAATGTGGGCAGAACTGGCCATTAGCCCGGATCAGGCTTTCCAAATACTCAAAAGCCTTCTCTTCGTCATGGAAATGAGAGCGGGATAAAACGGACAGGCATGGGCTCCTTTTCTGTCCATTTTATAGCATATTCAGGGTGTGTTTGCAAAGTATATAAACGCCCTTTTTTCTCGTGTGGCGCTTTTTCCTTTGGCGGCGGAAATTCATAACCGCAATCCGGGCACGCGCGCCTGGATATATGCACGGGCGACCCGCCCCGCCCCCCTTTGGCAAATCCGTCGGTGGGCGGGGGTCTCCGGGCCGCAAGCCACCTGGCCGATTGCAATGGCGGCGATCATGGCCAGCATTTTGCGACCAATTTCAATCCCGAGATCAACATCCGCGAAGTGACTGCTCCGGCCCGGCATTGGGAAAATGGGGAATGGCTGGAAACCCCGGCCCTGTCCCACAAACAGGCTTTTAATTTCGAAGCCGTCGGCGAAAAGAACATGTATCTTATGTATCATGAGGAAATTGAATCGCTCAAAACCCATTTATCCGAAATTCAGCGGATCCGTTTCTGGATGACTTTTGGCGATGCCTATCTGACGCATCTGGAAGTGCTGCAGAATGGCGGAATGACTTCAATCGAGCCCGTCGAATATGAAGGCGAGATATCGACCTATTCGCCGGCCTATAAATCGGATGATCTGCACAAGATTGCGGCCTTGTCCGATCATATCATCTTCAATTCACCCGATCAGATTGCGCGCCATTCACCCTCAATCATCGGCCTCCGTGATGCCGGAGAGCAATTTGAAATCGGCCTGAGGATAAATCCACTCCTCGCACAGGGCGAAGTCGGAAAGTATGATCCTTGCCAACCGCATAGCCGTTTGGGCTTTCCCGTGGATCAGCTCACCGATGCGCACTTTGAGGTCATTGAAGGCCTCCACTTCCATGCGCTTTGCGAACAGGATTTCGAGCCGCTGTACCGAACATGGGAAGCGATTGTTCCGTATATCGAGCACTATGCTGAAGACCTGAAATGGATCAATTTTGGTGGTGGGCACAATATTACGCGGACAGATTATCAGCGCGAAGAACTGGTTGAATTTCTCTTTGATGTGCAGGAAACAACCGGTTGCCAAACCTATCTGGAACCGGGTGAAGCGATTGCACTGGATGCTGGCATATTGGTTGGTGAGGTTCTCGATATCTTCGACAACGGAATGCCGGTCGCAATCACTGATGTCTCGGCAACTTGCCATATGCCCGATGTTATTGAGGCCCCCTATCGACCTGCAATGCTGGGAGAGAATGATGAAAGACCGTTGGTTCGGTTGGGTGGTCCAAGCTGCCTGGCGGGAGATATCATCGGCGATTACAGGCTGCCCGATGGTCCACAGATTGGCCAAAGGATCGCATTTCTGGATCAGGCCATTATTCGATGGTAAAGACCAATACGTTCAACGGCGTTCCCCTACCCTCAATCTGGCTTTGGAACAGCGATACGGACGAATTGCGCTGCGTGAAAGAGTTTGAATGGAACACCTTTCGCGACCGACTGAGCTAAATTATTTTGCCTCTCTCAGCATTTGGAAGGCAGGGCAATCGACTGAATGTTCACTGTCGGATTGCGGCTTTCATGCAGGCGTCATCGCATGCAGCGGAACGTCGTTTTTGCGGCAGGCTGATTTTGCCTGGTGCGCGACGTAGCAGGTTCATTGCTGCGTGATTGATTGTGGCAAAATTGGCTGCGGCATTTCCGGTTCTGATGCGGCAGTCATCCTGGCGGCAGGTAACATCGAGCACCCGATGCAAACAGTTTTCCACCTGCCAGTGATTGCGGATGTGACGCGCCATTTTCTCGGGCACATCAAGGACGGATGAGATGTAAAATTGCCTGACCGTTTTGGCCTGGCCTCTGATTTCACGAGTGTACCCTGTCATGATCACGGCCTTCAGGCCCGGCCATTTGTGGCGTTCGGTTCTGTATTTGAACAAACTGTGCAGCACCGCGTTTCAATGCGCCCATGACCTGCATCAGCGGCTTCGCTTTTTTCAATGAATTTCGCGCCTGTATCACGCTCCGGATGTTCATCGAAAAACAATTCGACATCCTCGCGCAAGCTTCCCTGGTTGCCCTTCAGGCCGATCACATAACCGGCCTCTTGGTCCATGATTTGTTGGCAAATCTTGCGCTGACATCCTATCGCGTCAATAGTCACGATAGCGCCCTTGAGTGCCAACAGGGCCAGTAGCTCGGGGATCGCTGTTATCTCATTGGACCTGTCGTCAATCTTGCGTTGCCCGGGAACGAGTTGGTGATCACACGGCCAGGCCGAAATCATATGAATGGGTGCTTCAGGGGACCTGGTATCAAATGACCGCCGAAGGGTTTTACCATCGATGGCGACGACACCTTCAGGCGTTTCATGCAAACTCGCCACCCAGGCTATGAAGCAGCGTTGGAAGGCTTCCATATCCAGACGGGAAAACAAGATCCCCGACTGATCATGGCCTGGCGTTCCGTCCTTGAACGGCAAAAAGCGACGCAGGAATTCCAGCTGCTTTTCACCGTAGAGTGCGATTGACGTCCAGCCCCCGGCGCCTGAAATTACGGCGCAATTACGGCGCATAGGACCAGAAGAAAAATCTCGTTCGGTGGGCAGGTGACCTTCGCTTGCTGGCGCGGGTCTTTGACGCCGCCGAAATGCGTCAGAAAACGGGGGGTGGCAGGGTCCGGTGGGGCTTGTGACATGCAAAATCTCCAAAAAAGTGAGCATTCCACTCCCTTGATTCAGAAAAATTACTCCATGTCAGCTGCTTATTCAGTCAATTGCCCTGAGGACTGGCACATGTAAATGAGCGTTGCGCCCAAAAACCAGTTAAGCCAAGCGCGCCAGTCCTAGTTGAAGGCAAGGATGATGACGGCGAGCGCCAATCCCATGACAAGGGCGACCTGGATCAGGCTTTTATAGCCGCCCGCACCGGTCCAGGCCGCAACCGCGTTTAGGACATTGACGATATATTCGCCGCCGCCAATTGTGAATATTTCTACCATCTTGTCTGCCGCGTCTGATCAGGGTGTGAGCGAGCGGTTACCCACCGCTCGCGACCAGTCGAGCGCTGCGGCCATGGAAGGTGACATGGAGGCGGACAGCATGTTTTCGATCATCGCGGTTTTTTCGATGATTTGCATGATCGCGCTAACCTTGACCTGGCTGTTTGATTGCCGGTCCGCGAGCGCGCGGCGCACTTCGCTCATTTGACCCTGCCATAGGGCAAGTTTAGCTTCATCGGCCCCAATGAAGGTGGACATGGACCGGCCATAAGCGGCCTGAACGGTGAGAATCTTGTAAAGCGGCACCGAGGCCACCTGCAGCAATTCTTTTTCTGCATTGCCAATCGCCGTGTCCGTGCGGATGGCGTCGACCATGCTGGTGATGAGCGCAGCAACGCGCGGGCGTATGGCCTTGGATGTGGCAAGGCTCATATTGCGGAACGTCGGGTTCAGGCACGCATCCGCCTCATCACAATCAAACACCTTGATTATTTGACCCGAGGTGCCGTCAAGCAGTGCGGTCACCAATGTTGAGGATGCATCACCGGCAAACGGTATCAGTTTTCCGGGCGCGTTATCCCCCGGCGGCTCGTAAATGACCGTGCCAATGAGCGTCATCGCATATTCAGCCAGGTCTTGATCGAAATTACCACCGGCATTGAAAAAGGCGGATTTTTTTAAGACATGCCATGTGTAGTTGCGGGCGATGCCTGGATGGACATCGGCATAATCCGTGCCGGCATTTCCATTAGTGGCATCACGCTGGCCTTTGGTGCCGCAGCCATGTTTGGCCGCCGCATAGTCGGTAAAAATGCCTTCTGAATTTCCGATCGCTTCGCAAATGGCCTTGTCAGCCAGATCGCCTTTGGGCCAAATTCCGCCCACCAGACCCTGCGCCATCTCGCAGCTGTTTATGTTCAAATTATTCATGAGCTGCGCTTTTTGCGAAAATTCCTGCATGATCTTTGAGCATTCCGGACACACGGTGTCGATCGCCAGCGAAAAGGCAAAACCCACGGCATTATTTGCAACGGCTTTTAGCATCGCGACGATCTCGCTCGCATTGATGAAGGAAAATGAGCCTGCAAAAATATCAATGCCGCCGCAGCCCGCTTTTGCAGACGGCAGTTGCAGATTGGCGATGTTGGTCGTTTTTTGCGGAAAACGCGTCCAGACATTGCCAAGACTATAATAGCCTGCCGACTGGCCTTCAAAAGCGGTCGGCCCGGTAACATTGGCAGTGCCGCCCATATCATCCATAAACCGGTCCATGCTGTCACCGACATTGGCTGAAACGGGCCCAGAAACAGGTGTTGCGATCAGACTGGCTGCCGTCAGCGCCGCAATGGTTTTTTTAATAATCATGTCCGGCTTCCTTTGATGTGAGGAGATAGATGCGGTCCTGCAGTTCATCGGCAGAAAATATCCCGTAACCAATGGGAATGGCGCGTTTTTCAGCGCTGTCCCACAATACCAGTGCCGGCGTGATTTTAGGCTTGAGCCCCATGCGCGCTCGTTGGCCCATTTCCACGGTGTAATTTTGGAAATGCCGGGAAGGCCCGCCATCTGTTGAAATCGCGCGTATCGTCAGTTTCCAACGGTGAGATACCGATTTAACGATTGGGCTCATGACCTCGCAGGCACCGCAGCTCTGGGCGAAGAAATAGAAGAGCCCGTAGCGTTTTCCTAGGTTTGACATGATCGCATCGCGCGCATTTGTACGCGCGTCCTGCCACTGACGTTTGGCCAATGTCGATACCGGGCGTTCGAGCGTATAATCGAGATCTGGCTGCTGCCAGATTGCGCGCTGCCAGACATCGGAAAATAGCGACGCGCGATCGAGCTGTTTACGCTGGAAGCGGATATAGGCAGTGACATTTTCGCGGGTCGGCTCGAGGATCGCCCTGGTTTTGAGTTCCCGTAGTTCTTTTGTGACGGCATCCAGCTGTTCGGCCGCACTCAGTTCGGGCTTTACCGGCAGTGTTTTTGCATCAGAACTTTCTGGCGGCCGCGTTTTGGTGCAGTAGAACCAATATCCAAGTTTGCGCTTCTCGCAGTAGAGCTGGTCGGCGATGCTTTCTGGTGCATTATTTTGCGCGCCAGCATTTTGTGTGCCGGGCTGTTTCGCGGGTAGCGGCCGCGCATGGACAGGACTAAGGCTAGCTTCAACTAGAAATACTATCGCAAGGACAACTGCCGCCAGGCCGCTCAATGTCACAGGCACGAGAAGGCTTGGGGAGCATATATGTCTCATGAGCCCGATCTTTCGTAAAAGGCCTGAATTTTCTGCTGTATGTCTCTTGCTGCCTCCAGTTCATCGGGCAGGCGGGCTGCTTCGGTAAACTCAGAATAAATTTCTGAAAAATCCATTTTTGATAGATCAAGCTGCGCGAATTCCTGGACTGTAAAACCAAGGCATTGTTCATGCTTGGGTTTCTCCCAGGGTTTGGGAAGCTGCGCGCGGCCCTGTTCCTGCAAGATGCGCGAGAGTTTGGACTCGAAACAACAATAGGCCTTGCGCTTGGTGAGGCAGACGCCGAGGATTTTTTTCGAGCAATAACTATCCACATAAGCGCAGAGCCCATTTGCATCGCGCTGGTGGAGGAGAATTTCTTCTGCCTTGCAGCCCAGCGCCACGAGCAGGCTGATACCCGGAATAAGCGGAAACCCCTTGCCCTTGCAGCAATTAAGCACGCCAAAGACTTTCTTCCCGCAGGTTTGCCGCTCGCCCTTGAACAGGGTCAGTGTTTCTGGATCAAATTGCCCGCGGGCATCATCCATTGCATGCAGGGCTACCGCGGCATCCTTAAACTCGTCATTGGGAGTGCGTTCGATCGTTTCACACGACCCGTCGATGCAGTAGATATCGCCATCGCATATGAACTGATCGTCCGATCCTGGGGCATCTGGAAGCGGGCAGTCATAGACGCGCTCAATGGTCGAGCAGGGATTGTCTTCGCTGAGACAATCTTCGCGAATCAGATGGCATGCTGGGTTACCATCGAGCTCGTCACAATCATTGGCTGGCCGCCGGGCATTGCAGGCATATTCTTGGCGCCAGGCCCAGCAGGGCTGCGTTACCGAAACGCCGTCAATGACGCGCGTGACCGGATCATTATCCGTACAATTTTCAGATAATTGCTCACAGTCCGGATTGCCGGCAAACGCCTAGCATACCGTATCATTACGGCTAGCGTGCACGATATTGTCATTTTCTATAGCATAAGGCGTTTCGCCTGGAACCGGCGCGGCGCAGCTCATTTCCAGATATGGATCGCCTGGTTCTACGCAGTAGCGATTTATCTCGTTGCCGCCGCCCCATTGCAGGCATGGACCAGGGCGCGTGCCGGTAACGCTGCATCCTGCATCATAAAAGCGCTGGCAGCTGGGTACGCCTCTAAAACCATAATCGCTGAGAGGGCTGCAGTGATATTTGTGAATCTGGCGCTGTTCTACGGCCACATCCAAATGGACGCTGCAAGTCTCATTGGATTGGTCGAGCGCCACGCCGCGATTACAGGTTGCAATATATCGCCCCGGCGATCTGGGTGAGGGCGGGAGGGCACGCAGCGACCTCTCTTGCCACTGATTTCCATGCCGGAGGTAAAGCTAAGCGGATCTTCGTTGATGTCCGCCGCGCGTTTTGTTGCGTTTTGATATCATCTGGATCAAATCGGGCGCGCCGGGCCTGCGATTCCTTTACCGCATTATAGCCATCATGCGATCTTGCAGCCGCGCGGGCATCGCCTTCGATGCCTTGCGGATTATCGGCATATGCGCTTTGCGGCGGCGCGCTTTGAAAATTTGGAACACGCGATGCGTCAGGCGAGGTTTTGGCCTCACTTTGTGCACGTTTGATTTGTTCCTTTGCAAAGGCCTTGCCTTCCGCTTTGGCAGCATCTCGGTTTTGTGCAGCAAGATGTGAACTCACGGTAAGACAAACGAAACTTGCGGCCATGACGAGGTGCAGGATTTTCTTGAAATTTTTCATCGGTTTGCACTCCTCTCAAGCCGCGCCAAATGGAGTGCCGCGAGATGGGAACCGGGGCCGCCGCTTGCAAAGGTTTCGAGAACATATTCTACGCTGACATTGCCGGTCATCCGGTCATGGGGCGGAAGGGCGCCTTTGCATTCAAAACCGTCGCAAAGGCTAAAATCAGAAGAAGCCATTACAAAACTGGGCGCTACCTTGATATCAAAGGTTCGGAACAAGCGCGGATCAATGCCAAGCGTAGATAGCTCCTCGCCGCCCGAGGCCATTTTTGACAGCATCTGTGTAAGCGTTTTCGCGCTACCGCCCGGAAATCCGCGCAAAACCGTCACGCCGCCTGCCGCTTTCATATTGCGAGCGAGCGCTTTCAAGGATTTTTGCGGCATCGACAGGCTTGCAAAGGCGATGAAACGCGGTGCGTTTCCCAAGTTCGCTTCCGCCATTTTCGCATGATCGGTAATCATCCGGTCGAAATCAAAAACTTCTTTTTTGTCTTTTGCGCGATTTTGACGAACGGTGTGTGTGTAACGCCTATGATTGGCGTTTGCTTTGACCCGTGTCTCGCGCGCATCTTTTTGAAGCGCCTGGCTGCGGGCATGGATATCTTTTGCGAGCGCTTCTGCCTCTTCCATATGGTTCTGGCTGGCAGCGCGGATAGCTTCAACATCGAGCGTTTGAGATTGAATTTGCGCTGCGGCAAAGCAGGCGCTGCTGGCAATCCCGAACAAAAAGAAAAAGGAAATGAAATTTCTCATAGCGCGCAGCAATTTCGTTTGCGCCAGACAAGATAACCCATGTCCTCGCCAATCGCAGGGATGACCTGTCCGGCAGATTGAAATGTGGTGGAGGCTCCAATGGGCGGGCAGGCATAGCGGCCTTTGGTTGCCGTATTTGGGTTGGTGGCCTGCAAGCGGTATTGCTGCTTGCGCATCACCGGCATCAGATATTTACCGCACAGGCCTTTTTTGCCCATGGTGCCCCAGGAGACCAGCTGGCGGTGCAGCTTGAAAGCAAAACGCGACAATACGAGCCGCGAGGCCTGGACATGGCCAATGCTTGCTGAAACATTACCGTTCATCGGATACATCGAACCCTGGCAGCCGGCACACCAGAAAAGTTCATCGCGCGGCAGGTTGACGGTGGCTGAAATGCAGTCCGCTGCGCAGGCCGCCAGAGCCAGCGGATTAGCGAAAAGCACGGCTTCAGGGTTGATGATCGCGGTGAGCTCAGAATCCTGCCAAAGCGGATCGATCTCGGAAATATAGAGAATATCAACCGAGCCTGCTTCCAAGCACAGGAAATCAGCGACAATCTCCATCCAGTAGATCAGCGGATAGGCATACCAGTGGACATGCCAGCTTGAGTAATATTGGCTCGCGCCGCCGATGGCCGAGGGGCCCGAGATTGAGCGGTAGCCAATGTCAAAGCCGGGATCGATCTTGAGACCGCCTAGATTGACAAAACACCATGGTTTCATACTGACGTCGGCAAGCCGTACCGGTTCCCAAAAGCCCATGGCGATACCGGGGCGCAGACCGCATAAACAAACTGGCAGCGCAGGGTTTTTAGGATCAGGCCGGCTCGAGGGCCAGATATCAAGGCCGCCAATGGAAAGCGGAAACAGACAGGACCAGCATATATCGGTGATCGGATTGACAAATTTCCCGGTGCATTGTCCTGGCCCTGCATCCGCGCGCGCCGGCGCGGATGCGAGCAGGCAAATCGCAAGCAAGGCCATCAACAGTGCGCTTCGAAGGCCAAATAGATTTGAAAGGATTTTTGTCATTGTCTTGCGCTCCGTTTGATGGGCAGCGCAAATTCGCGGATGCGCAGCATTTTCCCCTGCTGATCAAAGTAGAACCGCCTTTGCCGCGCTTTCATGAGCTTGAGCGGGGCGCCGTTTGTCAGGATCAGCTTCGCTTTCACCGCTGACTTTTGCGCAAATGCCCAACTAAGCTGCGCCGGATCATCGCCATCGAGAAATATTAAGGCTGCGCGCAGCGGCACGGTATCGAGGGGATTGACCCTTGTTCCTTTTGCCCAGATTTTGCGTTTATTGTGATCAAATATATCCGCCTGCAAAGTGATCGTCGGATCCAGCAAGCGGGTTGTTGTTTTTGTAGCGCTTATCAGTCCAGCAACGGGCTTTGGCCTGTTTACCCGCGCGATGGTGCGCGTTTTGAGTTTCTGGTTAAGCCGGTCAATATCACCGTTCTTGTCCATTGCCTGAAGGCGGGACTGGATTTGCCGGAGCAAATCCGGCTCGATAATCGAAAAATGCTTTCCTTGCTGGCCATAATCGCGCGCTTGCAATGTTGAGGGTAGCAGCATCGCGCAAAGAGAGAGTGCATAAAAAAATCTCATAATATCGCCCTTCCGGTGCCGATGATTTTGGTAGAGCAAATGAAACCGATTTCTGCGTAGCGGCTATCAAAACCGTGGCGGTGCGATGTGCCGACATAATAGCAATTTTCCGGGATTATGCCTTCGGGGCCTGGTGTTAACGCGATGCCTTTGCGCGTTTTGGCTTTTGTTCGCGCAGCAAACTGGCCGCCGATAAAAACATCTCGCCCGATATGACGAACCTCATCGCCGGGCAGGCCCAATATCCGTTTGCCAAAGATTTGCGGGCTTTCCCCAAAATGACGGATGAGTAGCTGTGATTCCGGCGGCTCAAAGAAAATCAATGTGCCGCGCGCGGGCCTAAAATTCTTGTCGAGCCAGAACGCCCAATGGGGAAGGCTGGGAGAGGCATTGATCAGAAATGCATGGTCATCGCTGAACTTGGATATGGGTGCATATAAAAGCGGTAAAGAAAAAAGCGCAGCCAGCAGCAGCGGGCGTTTAAGGCGGGATGCAAGAGCTTTCATTGCGGCGTCTCCGCGCGACCCGCTTCCAATTTGTCGGCAATCCTGTTTTTAAGCAGCATCGTGGCATCGGGCGTATTTTTAGAGAGCACCGCTTCAGCCACCAGGATCACATGACCGCTTCGGCTTAAATCGGTTACCGCCGCATCGGTCGCTTTGAGATAGCGGGTAATTGCTTCTTTGGTGATTTCCGGATCAGCATCACCCTTTGCATTTGCGTCGACGAAATCGCGCATGATCTCCGACATGCGGACCTGTACAATTTTTTGTTCGCTTGGCTGGGTCAGACGGATGCTGACCCAGGCTGCCCATAAAATCACAGCTGCAATCAAAAATACCCTGGCTATGGATCGCCCTGTTGGAAAATGATCTCTTGAAATTGCGGATATTTTCATGGGTCCGCCCTTTCCGGGAAGCCGCCCCAAATCCGCGTGATAAACCCTGGCATGCGAAGCAGGGCAATGAGCGCGGTGGCAGCAAAGAACATGATTTTTAAATCGCTGGAAAATGATAATCTGCGAACGGCGGTTGCTTCGATATACCGCGCGCTCAAATTATCGAGGTGGGTGAACAGTCCCAGCAAGTCCCAACCGGAAATGGCAAGAAAGAAGAATAGCGGCAGTCCGAGCGCCATCAACACCGAGCTTGCTGCAAACAGGGACGTTTCCAGCATGATATGGCAGGTGGTTTGGAAGTACTGCGCGAATGAAAATCTAGACCGGCTACGTTGCCGCTTGCTCCCTTCCGGATGCGCTAGGCATTGGTCGGCGAGAGTATCAGATTTATCAGGCATCGCGCAGATCTCCGCGATCATTTTTTTGAACGCCTAAGACACGCGCAATTGCTTCTGCCAGACTGGCACCGGCTTTCTGCTCATCTTCAATCGCTGCGTAGACTTCCGGTGAAGATGAATAAATGGAAGCTGAATAGGGATCGAGAACAAGCCGTCCGATGGCTTCGCTATCCGGGCCTTTGATAAATATCTCGCTATATTCTTCACCCGAGCGCTTCAAACTGCGGATCAACGTCTCGGTCTTGTCGTCCATATCAAGACGGTCGTTTTTCTTAAAATCGGCAATGGTTTCCGGTTTTTGCTGGAGAACCAGCATCCAGTCACTATTTTCGAGCGCCGCAGTTGCACCATCGGACTTGTAATAATCATTGAGCGACTGCGTGGCGGTCGCGAGCGCGCCGCCATATTTGCGCGCGGTGCGCGCATAGGTTTCAACAAACTCGCCCATTGATCCGCCCCTCAGCATCGACCAGGCTTCATCGATCAAAAGCAGTTTTTTGGTGCTGCGCGGTGTCCGCGTCATGGCCTGGCTGGTCATGAACATGATCGCAGATAAAATGACCGATCTCAGCTCTTCGCGCGTCGCAAGATCAGACATCTCAAAAACGGTAAAATCATCATCAAGCGAAATGCTGGCCTGGCCTTCAAAAAAGCGGCCATAGCTTCCGCCCTTCATATAAGGCGCGATGGCAATAGCGAGGTCATCGGCAACGGGATTGGAAGTTTTTGAAAAAGCAGCAGCGACATCGCCGACCGTGCCGGCGCTGCCGAGACCTTCCCATACGCTGGTAACGGCCTGATCAATCAAACCGCGCTCGGTATCGGTGAGCCGGTCGCTATAGCGCGCCATTTGTCCGACAATCGCCTTGATCATCGCAATGCAATCAAGTTTGTAATAATCATCCACGGCCGCGCGCGCGTCATCGATCATCGAAAAGGGATTGAGCGAAAAACCGGATTTCAGTGTAAACTCGACAAACCGCCCGCCCTGCAATTTAACCGAATGCTCGAACGAGCGGCCGTCGTCGATAACCACTACTTTTGCGCCGGCACCGCGCAGGCTCGCGCACATTTCCTGCAATAATACCGACTTGCCCGACCCCGATTTTCCGCAAATGGCAACATTGTGATTGCCCGCATCATTCTCAAATGGCGACCAGTAGAAAGGTTGGCCGCGCCGCCCAACGAGCAGCAGATGCGGCAGCGGCCCGCCCAGAAACTCGCCTTGCATCGGCGCGATATGGGCCGCGCTCGCTGACAGCATGGTCTTCATGCGTTTCAGCCGTTTCAGATCATGAGCAAGGCCGTTCGCAAGTGTCAGCGGCATTGCTGCAATAAGTCCGTGGAGCTGCAAAAAACGCTCGTCAGCTAAATCCCAGCCTGCGGCCTTGTATATGGCTTTGATCGAGCGCTCATGCGCATCGCCAAGCCCCAATGGTGAATAGCTGGTGACACCGTAGAAGAGCTGCACCAGTCGTTTGCCAGCCTGCAGCTCTGCCTGGACATGGTTCCATTCTGCAGATTGTTCAGCGAGCTTGGGAAGAAAACGCGCGCTTTTTGATTGGCTGAGGCTGGTGGAACGCATAAATTTATACCCCGCCTTTGCAGATGCACTTTCCCGGTCTGGATAAACGAGGCAAAGCATGGTTGCAGCAGGGCAGGGGAAGCGCAGCTTGTCGGTAAACATATCACCAATCAGCCGCGCGCATTCCCACGACGCCCAGCGCTCAGGCATTTGGCGAATTCCAAAATGGCGGATATCGAAGGCATCAGGATAGATTGCGCCAATCTCCGGCATGCCATCCGCGCTTCGTCCAATTTCCCGAAAGCGCTCGGTGCGCAGGATCATCCGGTCATCTTCAACTTCAAGTTCAATATCGCGCCGGATCGCCTGGGACGCGATATCATCGAGACTATTATATGCGATCCTGTCTTCCTGGCTTGCCGTTGTTGGTGAGGTTAGATCATCGAGCAGCGCGATAAGCTGCTCGGGCTCCATTTCTTCTGCCTCAATGCCGAGTGATCCGAGCATGCCAATAAGCCCGTCCCGGCACTGGGTTAGTTCGTCATCATCGATATTTGCAGTGGCGGGAACGCCGATTGAAAGAACGAGATTATGGCAGCGCGCATGAAATGGCGCATGAGCCGATCCGCTTTCCCAGACCAGATCGTAAAGGCGCTCGGCGCGGCTGCGCGCTATCGCCTCATATATCACGCCCTGTTTGTAACGTGCGGCAAACCAAGGCGCGACGACCCGGCCGATACGCGGGCTGGCGAAATGCAAAATCTGCAGGCACGCGCTCTCCGGCATACCTTCTGAAAAAAATTGCCCCAAAATTTCTCCGGTGCGCTCATCATCCCCGATCAGCGGGGCCGCAGACAGGATGAAACCCTTGGACTGTGAATTTTTATAAAGCCGGGGCCCTGTATCGAAGATCCGGTAGGGCAGCCAATCTGAAAGCATATCAAGCCCAAGCGATGGTCTTTCATGATCGGGCGCGCTGGCATCGCCAAATATCCCGGAGAGAAACTGGTCACGCGCTGCGGTAAAAGAAAAATTCATCGGGATTTCTCCATGCTCGCGCGTTTTTTCGCCGCCTCAATTGCCTCGATGGTTGGCAGATTTTTAGGCGGCTTAAAGCTGTGAGGGGTTCGCTCATGCCAGGGAGGAAACATGTCGAACCCCTCGATTGCCGGCTCGTTCAAACCGGCAATAGCCTCGCGCACCGTCAGGGGATTAACGGCGCGACTTGGCAAAGAAAAAGATTGAAGATCAAATGCTTCATGATCAGACTTGGGATGGAGTGGTATTGCACCTTCACTGGGGTCTTCGATCGATTTGAGATCGATATATCTGTTTGGATGCGAAGGCTTTTTCGTTTCGCGCGCAATGCGCCGAGCGATGGCTTTAACGCTATCATCGCCCGTCATTGCTGCGGTCCAGTCGGGTTTTTGCGCGGGCACATGTACGGTGCGCGCTTCATGCAAATTGCCATTTCCATCGATAAAACCGGGGAATATAATTTTGAGCAATGTTTCTCGGGTTCGCGCGGTCCCGTTGCCCGAAATCGAACGGCGGCTTCCGCTGTTTGGTTTGACATCGAGCAGCGCATTGCTCGCCTGTTGATCGATCACAGCGGTTGGCGCACAGCTACCGCCGGGCGCCTTGCAATCAAAGCTGCCGCTGACATTGGTGCCCAAACTTGCGCAGGCCGATAATGCGAGCGCCGAGCCAAGGGTGGTTAGATTTCGAAGCACGCTCATGATCACCGCGCTCCTTTGGATTTGTGATTGGCAAAGGCGCGGATTTGCGTCGCACTTCGATATCCCTCGATTACGGCGCCATCACGGGCGCGGACAATCACCGGCGTTCCGGAAAACCCATATTTTTGGGCAAAGGCCTCATTGGCATCGAGACCCCGAGTGTCGCAGGTTATGGAAGATTGGAAACTTTCTCCCAAATAGGCCTTATGCAGGGCAGCGGCAGGGTCGCTCGCGCATAAAACCTGCTCGGCAAGTTTGCGGCTTTTTGCCCCAAATATCGAAATCGGACGTTCTTCAACCCGGACGCCTGCTTCTTGCAGTTCGCGGGCAAGCCGCTTGCAATAGCCGCAACCAAAATCGGAAAAGACAATAAGCCTGGCCCCGGATTTTGGCCCCCAGTGAATAGCGCCTTCAGGTGAAAGCTCGGAAACGGGTACATTGGTAGGTGATATTTTACGCGCGCCGGTGTTTTTAGGTTCACCGCGTTTGGCATTTGCTACCAACAAGTCCGGATTGAGTTCGAGAAGCCTGGGGCGGTCAGGTCCGCGCGGCTTTCCATATCGTAAAGCCGGCCAACGAAAAGATAGCGCGCGCGTTCATCAATATAGAAAAGCGTTTTGCCCGAGACCACTTCGCACAGACCGCCAAAACCGTCACAATCAAGATTGCTCACCGGCGTTTTTGGAAGCCGTAGTTCAATGGCGGTGCGCACATCGGCCAGCATGGATTTTGCATTTGCCGGAACCGACGTGACACTTGCTACAGCAAGGCCGGTTATCGCGCCCGCGCCCAGAACGGCGAGCGCAAATGTTGCAAGCTTCGCTTTGGCGGTCGCAGATGTATTGGAAAAATTCATTTTTTGCTCCTTCGTATGTGAACGCCATCGAGAAAGACGATTTCGACATCGATGCCGGTCGACATCTCGACGACGGGTTGATATTGTTCAGCGCGTTCGATGAGATATTTGGAAACTGTGTCAGCGGCATCTCCGGCCCCTTGGCCAAGGCCGCCGGTCAGGATGTCTCCGCCCGAAAGGCTGGTTCGCTGGCCGCCATCGCCAATATTTCCGCTAAAGATTCCGTTGGCATTCGCTGAAAAACCGCGCCCGAACCCGCCAACAATCCCTGCAAGCAGGGCCTGGCTGACGAGATTACCTTCGCGGCTAACAACCCGGCCGCGTACGCCCGATTTTCCGGCAAAGCTTAAAAACCCTTTGACCTCGCTGACCGCCACGCGCCCGCCGGGTTGATCGCAGGTCATGCGAGCGAGTTTCACATAAACTTTTTCTGGTGAAAGATCGCCGCGCGCCGCGCCATTGACGATACAGCCGGTGATATTGGTGGTAAGCAGCTTGCCGTTTTTGACGACGGAGCGTGCCGGGCCAATGATACGCAAAACTACGGGAAGCGGGTCGCTTTGGCTGGCAACCCCAACCGAAGCATCGACCCCAACAATGACTTTTGCCGGCGCATAGCTGTTGGGTGGTAGGTAATCCGGGCTGTCTTCGATCAGCAGCGGCGAATTTTCAGATTTCGATGCGCCTGCCTTCTTGGGTGTCTTATTAGCTTTGTCAAAATTGAGAATCTTGACTTCGCCGGATGGCGGTCCGGCTTCCTGGTTTTGCCCGTTCGGGTTCCCAAGCGAGGCCGCTTGCCGGTCATAATCGCCCGCCTGCGGGCCATAGGCTGGAACCGGTACGGGCAGTGCAGGTGCGGCTGCGTTTTTTGCCAGCTGGTCTTTAAGTGCGGCATTTTCTGCCGAAATGGCATCAATGGCGACCTGGCCATCGGCGCGCATCTGGGTGTTTTGGGCGCGCAGGGATTCAAGTTCTTCTCTAATCTCGCTTTGCGGGATCAGCTGCTCTTTCAATTCCTTTTGACCCTTAACGACCGCTTTGAGGCGGTTGTCATAAGCCGACACAAATTCGCGCTGGCTTAAATTGCGGTTGACGAGACTTCCTGCATCGAAGGTAATCGGGCCATCACCGTCTGCGCTGGCGCTGTCATCGCCGCCTGAAAAAATAAAAGCGCCGCCGCCAGCAAGGAGCAAACTCCCGATACCGATTAAAACCAGTTTCTGGCGTTTTTGAATTTGCTGGTTAAGATCGCCGCGCTGGGCGCTGCGTGAAGCTTCCGCGTCTCCGCCAAGTGCTTGTGAGACCGTCTTTTCTTCGCTCATTGACCCGCTCCCCGGTTAGATTTGACGAGGAAAGCGGCTGTCTTTTCGCCGGGCGCGAGAGTGTCTCTTGCCAGCGAGATGGCGCGCGCGGATTTGGGCGCAAGGTCTTTTCCATTGATATGCAGTGTCTTTTTGCCGCGATTGCGCAACACAAGCTGTTGGCCTGTAAATTGGCCGCCACGATATTCAGCGATAAGCTGAACCTCCACCACGCCTATCTTGACGGGCCGCGCCATCATCTGTCTGATGCGGTAACTGGGCAGCACCGCATCGCTGGCCATCGCCTTTACAAGGTCGATGATGGCATCATCTTTGTTGGCATGGTTGTTTTGAGTTTCGTCGCTATCGCCAGCGAGCGCCGGATTGGTTATAAAAAGCTGCTGGGCTTCAATAGCTGCGGTCTGGCAGGCAAATTTATAGACAAACCCTTCCTTGCTGGTGGCAAAGAAGCTTAGAGAATTTGCCGCAAAACTTGGCGGGACAGAGATATAGATATCGCCGCGCAGCGGTTCGTGGGTCACGCCAAAATCATTATAGGGATAGCCGGTCGCGATTTTTGAAACATTGGCAAAACCATCGCCAATGAGCGAAATGCGCGTCAATTCATCACGGGAGAGTTTGCAATCAATCTGCGCGCCATCTCCCGCTTCGACAAATTGGTCTGCATGAGCAGGGGAGGCGGAAAGGCAGGCGGCAAGAACGATAAGAGCGCTGCCGGCGGTTTTAAGACCGGTATCGGGCCTGCGTGCCGCGCCAAGACTAAGGCTCGCCAGTCCGGCGCTAAACAGCCAAGCAAGCGTAATGGTTGACAATATTGTCATGGGGCTTTGTCCTTTTGGGTTTTTGGGTCGGCGAGCTGTGCAAATCCGGTGAGCGAGAGGGCGAGGCCCCGATATTTCCAGTGGAACGAGAAGCTGCGCTCCTCGCTTGCGATCACCTGCGCGCCCACAAAGGTTTTGAGCGTACCGGAGACGGTTGATGTAAGTTTTTTGGGATCCACCGTGAGCGAGCGGATGACAAAGGCTTGCGCGACATCAGATCCGCGCTGTTCATCAACGATTTTTAGGAGATCGGATTTGAGTTTTCTGTGCGAGGCTGGATCGGCAAGGGCAAGGATCTGCTCCATCCAGTAGTCCAATCCTTCAGGGCTACGATTGAGCAGCATCAAGGCGGTATCGCGGGTGACAAATTCCAAATATTCTGCCGACACACCGGCACTGGAAATTGAGAGCGGCTGCGTACTTACGGGAACGAGTACTATTTCGCGGTCGCGACTTGCTGCCCCTGCCATGGCAAGGAGTGACGTTCCGCCAAGGAGCGCAGCAATAGCCGTCAGCCAGTTGCGCTGGCGCAATAATCGCTGGGCGTGTTTATGGGCAATTCGTGCGTCCATGAAATCCTCCCTTCAACCAGCAAGCAGACGGCAGTGGGAGGGCGGCGTGGCTTTAAGGCCCAAAAATGATCCAGGCAGATACCAATAGGCAGCGTGGAGCAAACGGGAGCTTGCGCGTCCTGCTTTTTGCCTTTCGCAGAGCAAACCAGGCTCCTGCGCCGAGCATAATGCCTAAAAAGACATGCTGCGCTAAAATACCCCAGGCAAATGGTATGACCATTCCGAGAAATTCGTCGATCGTCCAAAACCCTATCAGTTCAGGATCATCGAGCCGCCGGGGCAAAAGATATCTGTCAGCCATGGTTGCCGCCCTCCTTGCCGTGCGCAGCTTAGATAACTGCGGTGACAACAGAGGTGACGATGGGAACGCCGGTTCCAACACCGATGCCAAGGCCGACCGGGACCGCAATTTGTCCCAGCGAAAAGCGCCCGGATGCGAGGCCGATAAGGCCTGCAGCCAGACTGAGAACGGTTATGATTTTACCGCCCGAACCTTCCAGAAAATCGGTAAATTTTTGAAGGGCTGGATCAAATGTATTGTCAGAGCCGGCATAGACCGCGCTCGCACAAAGCAGCGCTATGGCTGCTGGAACTATATAGTCAGAGAGCGGTGAGCGCGATTGGCTTTTGGTATTGGTCATGGAAGATCACTTTCGCTTGAGAAACATGGAACAGCTTTTGTTCGCTGTATGTTCTTTGTGGCTAAGTGATCCGCCTGTAGGAAAACAGGAAATGCCTGATCCGGGTTGCTTCCAAGCAAAAAACGACAATTTCGGGGGTGGCGGGGCAAGTCTGCGCAGCTGATGCGCGATTTTGATCCAGAACTGTTCAAGGGTGAACAGAGGCTGGGTTTAAGCGAACAGATGCTGTTCTGATCTCACCAGGGAAACCGAATCAAGTGATTCGCAATTTCCTATCTGTTCTTTTTATGTTCTTTTCATTTTCCTACAGATGCCCATCCCAGATATCAGGTGATTCGTTCTCTTAAAGACAGGATGAATGACATGACCGATATGAAAGTAATTTCCGAGGCCCACATAAGAGCCGGTGTTTCAAAGCTGCTTGCAGAAGCGGCCGCAACATCAGGCCGGTCGCAATCAAGAATTGCGCGCGAGGGCGAAATTGATCGCGGTACGATGCGGCGCATCCTGGCTGGGAAACGTGAAGCCACTATTAGCCAAGCATTGCGTATATTATGTGGTACGGGCGCATCGCCCCATGCGCACCTGCTTTTGTATCTCGCGGCAGATGAAGACAAGGCGTCTCTGTAGATGCAGGCAGACCTCGCGCTATTCTTCGAAGAATTTGTTCGTCATCTCCCCGGCGCGCTGGAAGCGCAGCTTGGAGATCATCTTCATGATATCAAACCGCGCTGGGCAAACGGCACCGCTAAGCGGGTAGGGCGATTGCTCGCCGAACATATGAAAGAGCTTGCGCGGCGGGACGTATTGCTCGGTGATGTCATTGAGGGCACGAACGGAGGCACGCATGTTTGATCGTGAATTGCATGACGTTTTAGATAAGCCCGCCGCACGTTTTCTTCGCCTCAAAGAGGTCCAACACCGTGTTGGACTTGGGCGATCAACCATCTATCGCTGGATGGATGAAGGGAAATTTCCAAAACCGCACCCAATAAGCGGTTATTCGGTGCGGTGGTTGGAGAGTGAAATAGAACAATGGATCGAATCCAAGCTGGATAGCGGACATTGATAGAAGGTAAATGGAGACAGACTTATAGCAAGAGCCTGTTCGGATAGTTGAACCGCCCCGGGATTGCCGGAGGCTATTTGGTTTAAGTTACGCTGCCACGGGTGTTTCGTCCAGCGTAGCATGATAGTTTTTCTCAGCTTGTGCTGGCGGGATGTTTCCGGCTGGTTCAAGCAGCCTTTTATTGTTGAACCAGCCGACCCATTCCAGCGTAGCATATTCAACGGCTTCAAACGAGCGCCAAGGACCGCGCCTGTGGATGACCTCGGCTTTGTAAAGGCCATTGATTGTCTCGGCCAAAGCGTTGTCATAGCTGTCACCAACGCTACCGGCCGATGGTTCTATCCCTGCCTCCGCCAAGCGTTCTGTATATTTGATTGATACATATTGGCTGCCACGGTCACTGTGGCGGACAAGGCCGCTACGATGCGCTGGCTTGCGATCATGCAATGCTTGTTCCAGGGCATCCGGAACGAAGCCTGCATGGGCTGTTCTGCTAACCCGCCAGCCAGCGATAGCGCGGGCATAAACATCAATGACGAAAGCCACATAGATAAAGCCCTTCCATGTGGCGACGCAGGTGAAGTCAGACACCCACAGCATATTGGGTGCCGGCGCATGGAACTGGCGGTTTACGTGATCGAGCGGACAAGGCCGAGCGGACAAGGCGCTGTCTTATCGCTGACTGTCGTGCGCACCGGTTTGCCGCGAATGACGCCTTGCAAACCCATATCGCGCATCAGCCGTTCCACAGTGCAGCGCGGGGCATCAAAGCCTTCGCGCTTCATCTGTCGCCACACCTTGCGGTATCCATAAACTCCGAAGTTCTCGGCAAATACACGCTTGATCCCTGGCTTCAAGACCAGGTCACGTTGTCCACGCACTGACAGTCGCGCCCGGTCTCTGCGCTTGGCAACGTGGTCATGATAAGTGGATGGGGCGATAGGCAGAACCCTGCACATCGGCTCGACCCCGTATGTTCCACGATGACCGTCAATAAAGGCGATCATCTCTTGAACGGGCGGTCGAACTCCGCCTGAGCAAAATATGCTGATGCTTTGCGCAATATCTCATTGGCTTGCCGAAGCTCCCGATTCTCACGTTCCAGTGCCTTCATACGCTCTGCTGTATCTGTTGGAATACCAGCGCGCCTCCCGCTATCGACTTCTGCCTTCTTGACCCATTCATTGAGGGTCTGAGGCACACAGCCTGTCTTCCCGGATATCGAGACTGCCGTCGCCCAGCGGGATGAATAATCCCCTGAATGATCCAGCACCATCCGTACCGCGCGTTCCCGTACCTCAGGTGAAAATTTGTTCGTTGGCTTGTTCATAATGGCTCCTTCTACTCATGAGTTGGAGCCTCCGGCAATCCCGGGGCGGTTCAGCGCTTTGTTAGCAATCCACCAATAGCAGATTATTCCTAGGGTCGAGTTGAACCATAGATTTGCAAACTTTTCGTATTCTGGAGCAATCTTAAATGAGGGCCAAGCCCGTCCTCCGATCGAAGCTCGATCCGTTAGAACGCTCACGAGTGCATTAGCGTTGAACTGTAGGTCGGTAGCAAAATGGAGGCGCGATCTTGTTGCCCAAACCGCGTCTCGTTTTGAATCTATCTTAGCTTGAATGACTGGATCGTTATCAGTTTTCTGTAGACCTTCAGCGTCTGACGTGATTTCGAGATAGCGCTCACGCGCTTCATTGTGAGCCTTCAAGACCGGGTAGGTCACGCTTGCTGGGGAACTAGTGGCCTTCAATTTGAATGGTCCCCTCGGAACACCTCCACTTTTACCGCTACCACTTACGTCGAGGTGATAAGGCCCAACCAAACCCAATTCACCCAATTTACAGAATGCTAGGGATCTCGCATCCTTTTCGGGAACCCCTGGAAGCCAAACTCGGCCTTTGTCACTGAGCTGAAATGCTAGTTGGGCGATTGTATGGTCGGAAACGCGAAACAACCGCCAAGGCCCGTTGGCAGGAATGGGCGCAGTTATAATTTCCCCTACTTTTTCGGTACCAATATTCAATTCCGAGCCGCCAAATGGTCCGCTCTCCAAATTGGAAACTGCCCCTCCTGCAATTAACTCGCGAATCTGTCGGGCAATTTCTGTGCCTTCGATGACTGATGATGGCCGACGATAAAGACTAATGCTAGTGTAGCGCTTTGATGGCTGGTCACTTCGTGTCCCAACTACGACTGCTTCGCCGACGCCAGTATCAGCAGAAAAGGCCATTTCACTTCCAGACCTTCCTGCGATTGATAGTACCATTAGGTCGGCATAATTGTGGGCCCATAGTATTCGGCACGCTTCCCAAGATGACCCTGACAAAGCGCTTAACGGTAAAATTAGACCAGTTGAGCCACCAACCTTTAGTTTTTGATGACCAATTTCTACAAAAGCAGAAGCTGCCCCAGCATTGCCGTTGTAAACGCTTCCCGAATATAGCTTGCTAAACTTTTTACTCATCGCTTTTTGATCGATTTCGGTTGTCTTGAAGGCAGCGAATAGAGGGCGTGATACTTCGTTGGTTTTTCCACCTCCGCCAGTCAGTCTGGTGAACGGAGGATTCATAACTACGATGTCAAAACTTTTATCCTCGACTGACTCCCCTCCTAACGCAAGCCAAGCGTCAACCGATTCATCTTCGTTTGCACCAACTTTTGTAGAGCTTGTTGAAATTGTAGACATAACTGCCTGTGTTTCCAGAATGTCGAGTGCTCCCAGAGCAACTCCGCCATCTGCTAACTTGCCGAAAGGCAGAGTGAGCATTTTTGTTTTCTCGTAGCTTACGGTTGGGAAGGTGGAAGACAATTGGGACGCAGTTATGTGAGTTGCTGAAGGCAGAACGTCGCAACCGACCAAAACTTCTTCGATCATTTGTTTGTGAACTGTGGAGCTATCCAACCCGTGATTTTCGATACGCCTTCGAACCTCTGCGTAGGCAGCACACAACAATGAACCAGTCCCGCATGCAAAATCAGCAATTTTGAGGCTTGATAACGCGTCAGGATCGGCCCAACTTTTCTCGCCCAGCACCTTATCATTTACAACTAGGCCATTCAAAAGCGCTGCTGAAGACGGGGCGGTGTAAAAGGTCGCTAAGAAACGCCGATCTGAAATAAGTCGCTGGAAGATGATGCCAATCAAGTCGGGGTTTTTTCCAAGATTGAGCGATAGCAATCTATCCGCAGTAGCAAACGCTTCTTCAAAAACGCTTGTCCAAATTGCAGTCGGTAGTGCAGATACAATTTTGCGGGCAATTCCAAAAATTGGCCAATAATTTACCTTCAGAATCTCCGCCCATTCATCCAAAATATCATTCTTGCTTGGCCCGCCCTCCTTCTCCTTGAATTTGTAAATGCCGTTTATGTTTTTAAGAGGACCTTCGTTCCCTGCGATGGTATCTTGAAAGACAAGCGCATTGACAATGATGGTAGCAGCCATCCGATAAGTTTGGTTGCTAGTTTCCTGACGGAGAAATTCTGAAAGACCCTTGGCGAAAGCGGCCTTTCCGGTTGTAGCAGAATCAAATATAGCTGCGATTACTCTAGCGCCATTTTCCAGTACATCGGCACCCTCTTCAACCAAACTAGTGGACACCGTCGAATTAGCAACGATATTGGCAAGGTCACGAACCGATCCCGTCAAATATCCTTGAATGGGCCATCTTGTATATTCTGAAGAATCTTCGCCGCTCAAAACACAATATTCTAGGCTCAGGATGCATTAAATTGCTTGCATATCGTTAAAGTTGTTGATTCAACATGCTTCACACAAAGGAGATGTTTGCATGAATGATTTACCGATGTTGAGCGAGGCACAGATACGCCGTATCAAGCCATATTTCCCGCTGTCTCACGGTGTCCCCGGAGTTGATGACCGACGGGTGCTCTCCGGGATAATCTATGTCATCAAGAACGGCCTTCGCTGGTGTGATGCTCCAGCGGGTTATGGTCCTCACAAGACGCTCTATAGCCGGTTTGTCCGGTGGAGTAAGCTGGGGGTCTTCAGTCAGATATTTGCAGCGCTGGTAAAACAGGCTGGTGAATCCGATGTGCTGATGATCGACGCGACGCACCTCAAGGCGCACAGGACAGCTTCCAGCCTGTTCAAAAAGGGGCTCTACCCAGATGTATCGGGCGCACCAAAGGCGGCCTGAACTCCAAACTACACGCCGTTTGTGATGGCGAAGGCAGGCCTGTTGCGCTGTGTCTGACCGAAGGCCAGATGAGCGACCACAAGGGCGCAAAGCTGCTCTATCCGGCGCTGCCTGAACGCGCCTGCGTGATGACCGGTGACAAAGGCTATGACAGCGATGAATACCGCGCCGCCCTCAAGGCCAAGGGCATCACACCGTGCATCCCGCCGCGAAAGGGGCGCACAATGCCCGCGCACTTCGACAAACAGCTCTACCGGCAACGCCACAAGGTCGAGAACATGTTTGGAAAACTCAAAGACTGGCGGCGTATACACACGCGCTATGATCGAAGGGCAGATACCTTCATGGCCGCCATAACCATCGCTGCTATCTGCGCCTTCTGGATCAATTAATGAATCCTGAGCCTAGCTTGTTCTCGTCAATAAGGGCGGCGGCGATTTCTGGCCCGTTTTTATTTTTGTAATGGTCGGGAATGCGAACCGCCATCGCGCAGCCAACTTTGCCACCTGTTGGGACATAAGTTTGTCCGAGCCGTGATAATCCATCTTGCTCTACAGTAACCGCAGGTTGATATTCTGTTTCCACGCAGATTGGTGCAGCCGGGTTGTCTCGGACCACAATATCAGGCCTTTGGCCTTTAGCTTTAAACACGCCAGTATTCTCGCAATGGACCATCCCTGTGATAGCCCAAGCGGTATATTTCTTTCGTAACTCAGCGCTGAGATACTCATTAAAAATAATTTCAGACGTAGCCATTAACTCTCCAAGTCATCTAATTACGCATTGGTAGTGATGCGGTTTAGTAACCCTCATGGGATTGATGGTACCAGACCTAAACCTATTGCTATTTTTCGCAATCCATTCATTCGGGTAAGCGCTCCTATATTGTCATTTTCTTCTCAAAATTTCAGTCCAACTTTTCGATCCTATGGACGGACTTTACTGCACAAACTGCATTTGCCATCCCGATCTTTGACAGTGAGTCCACAACCTGAAAATCAACTATCTGCTGCCGCTTCTATGCGTTTCTATCTAGGCGAAAACAGACAAAGAAAGCGCGACGATATTTGGTTTTTGCATGCTATTTGGTTGCCAAATGGCCTTTTTGGACTTTTTCTCTCATGATCCCAGAAACAACCAAATCGTACACTTGAAGGAAAGTTGTGTAAATTCATTTATTTAAAGGTCGAGAAAGGACGCTGGATCAGTCCTGCCGAGCTGGGAACTTGACAGCACACCGTACGCGATCCGATGGCCAAGCGCGTCAAATCACTCAATGAACGCCGCGAGCAGCTAAAAGCCGGTATTACCACATCCGCAACCAAGAAACGTGCAAAGCTAGTCAAGCAAAATGACACGACCGACCGGATGCGTAACTTCCTGTCATCGCTCCAGGTTTTACAAGATGAGCAACTGAAGGAAGCACAGCAAAAGCTTGCGCAGGCTGGAATTCGTTCGAAAGATTTAGCCATTGTTGTTATTTTCAGTCGTCTGGTTCTGCCAATCCTCCTGGGCGGCGGTGCTGCGCTTGCAATATATGGTTTTGGCTATCTGGCGGACTGGACTTCGCTCAAGAAATTTGGTGTGTTCGCCGGTGCGACCATTGCTGGCTACAAGGGCGCTGATGTTTATATCAATAACCTGATTTCCAAACGAACTGATTTGGTTCGCAAAGGTCTTCCCGATGCGATCGATCTTCTCGTTATTTGCGCCGAGGCCGGTCTGACGGTTGACGCAGCTTTTGCACGTGTTTCCAAGGAATTGGGCGACGCCTATCCCGAATTGGCCGACGAATTCTCACTAACCTCGATCGAGCTCGGCTTACTTACGGAACGTCGACAGGCGTTTGAAAACCTGGCCTATCGTGTCGCTCTCGAACATGTCAAAGGCGTGGTGACCACCATGATCCAGACCGAGAAATATGGTACGCCACTGGCATCAGCCCTTCGCGTACTGTCGGCTGAATTCCGGAATGACCGGATGATGCGCGCCGAAGAAAAAGCGGCGCGTCTGCCAGCGATTATGACGATCCCGTTGATCCTGTTCATTCTGCCGGTGCTGTTCATCGTGATCCTTGGACCTGCGGCCTGTTCGATTTCCGACGCGCTGATTTAGCGAGGCTGGCGAAAAGGACTAAAGAAGAAGGGCGGCATTAATGGCCGCCCTTTTTTGGCAGTCCGAATAATTCTAGTCTGATGAGATCAGATCAGCGGATTGGCGTATTTTTGTCAGATATCCTGAAAGTTGCTCAATCTCTTCATCGCTGAGAACAGCCATGATTTTCTTTTCCATGGCCTCTGCAGCCGGCATGATCTGTTCATATAATTCCGTACCGGTATCACTGAGTACAAGATGGTGGGACCGTCCATCGGCGTCATTGGGCATCCGGTCGAGCAAATGACGATCCGCCAGCGCCTTGACCGCGCGGTTGACCGTGACCTTGTCCATCAAAGTTGCTTCCACCAGATGACGCTGTGTTGACGCACCGCGATTTCCCAGCACCGCCATCACCCGCCATTCCGGGATTTTCAGGCCAAAACGGCTCTTATATTCCTGCGCAATCAAGGCACTCACCGCGTTGGATGCGGTAGAAAGTTGATAGGGGATGAAATCGTCTAGCTTTGTAGTCATACGAAACTTTTATTCAAATTTGGCGCGAAGTCCAATCCAAAATGTCTGTGGAAAGGCTCGTTCGATAATTTCATTGCTGCTAATCGCGGTCTCAACCCTAGCATTGAACAGGTTTTCAACCCGCCCTTCCACAAGAAGACTTTCGTTGATTGCAAAGTCAATTCGTCCATCGACCGTAAGTGCATCATCAAGACGACGAGAGTTCTGATCATCCTCAAACTGACTGCCTACATAGCGGACCGAAACAGAAGCACCGGTGCCGTTTTCCTGTTCCCAACGCAATGATGACGACGCGTTATGTTTCGGGATTTGGGCAGGACGAAGACCATTGACCGTAGCTGCTGCACCAGAGCTATTCACTTCAGCATCGACATAGGAATAAGCTGCACGGAAGGACAATCCATCGATGATCGCACCCAGATCAAACTCTGCATCAAATTCAATACCTTTGGATTCTACGCTGTCGAGATTTTGCCGCTGACGGAACACTCCGGCTCCTGAGACAAAACCAACACCGGGGAAAAGACCGGGACCATTGGCTAGCGTGACATTGGCAACGGCATTGTCGAGTTGGTTGTAGAAAGCCGTCACACCTATGGAGACATTGTCATTGTACCAATCCAACCCCAATTCTGCCCCTTTGACGCGCTCAGGTTCGAGCTGTTCGTTAGCCGCCGTTGCATCAGCGCCGACGCGAAAAGGTCGGAACAGTTCGTTCAAAGTTGGCAAGCGCCAGCCGAGATAGGCTGCACCTCTGAAAGTGAGTTCCCCGGTGGCATCAAAGGCAAATCCGCCGCGTCCGGTAAATTCCGTGCCGTTGCGATTGGCAAATTGAACATCGGTGCGGACTGAGCCGGGAAAAGGGTTGATCAGCTCAATTTCACGGCGGAAGCCATTGTCGATTGACCAGAAATCAATCCGGCCACCTGCCGTCAGGATCAGAGCATCGGAAGCCTGTGCACTGGCTTCGACAAACCCGCCATAAGTTGCGGTGCTGCCCCCTGCCCTGCGCTGGCGTCGGGGAGTGTCATTGTCGAGGAAGAAGAAGTTCTCGTTTGTTGTGCCTTCGGTACGCCGCCAGTCACCACCGATCCGCAGTTCGATGTCATCACCAACCGGCGGTCGTAGTTCGAAGCGTGCGCCCAGACCGTTCGATGGCACGCTAAATTGTTCAAACACACGGTTTACTGAATTGCGATCCGCAGCAACGCTACCGACACTGAAATTGAAATTGCGGATTTGGACATAGCCCAGCGCGGACCATTGCCAGTCACTGGTGCGGTCGACTAGCCGGATGCTGGCATCAGCGCCGTCGTTATGGATGTCGCTAAATTCGAAACCACGCTCGCGATCGTCGGTGAAGGCGCGGACATTGGCTTGCAGCTCGGTTTTTCCGGAGAGCGGGGCCACATAGCGAACCGCTATGCCGGATTGGTCATAGGCGGATTGCCGATCAACCAAACCGCGCTGGCTTTCGATGATCGGAATAAACCCATCGCCTCTGGCATGGCTGGCGGAAATGGTCAGCTGCCCCTGCCCCAGTTCACGACCGAAAAGCAGTTTGCCATCGAGGCTGTTGCGACTGCCATAGGCTGTGTTGATTTCAATTCGATTGCCCACGTTTTTGCTGAAAAGGTCAATTGTTCCTGCAACTGCACCAGCGCCTTTGCTACCACTTCCTCCCCCTCGACGTATCTCGGCATAGCCAAGAGCCAATGCGTTATATCCGGGCCAACTCACCCACCCTCCGAAAGGGTCTGCCTGAGGAACTCCGTCCAATGATAAGATTGCTCGTGACGAAGCGTTGCCTCCCAACCCCCTTAACGTAACACCTTGACTGGTAGGATTGGCTGAACGTGCATCGGAGCGCCGAAATTGCTGCAACCCAGGAATTTTTCGTAAAGTGTTTTCCAGACGTTCATTGTTTTCAATAGGAATGGACGTTCTAGAGTAGGCAAGATTGCCTAGCGGAGTATTTAGAGGATAGCCGACAACGTCGATAACCGAAACTGGAACCGGGTTCAGAACTGAACTATCGACAGGAATTCGGGCGCCGCAAGTTTCAATTGTAATATCGCATGGATATTCCTCTTGCCCCCATGCAGGCACACTCATCGCCAGCAGCGGCAGCGCAAAAATCAAAGCTTTTTTCATTATCTAGTCATGCATCCATTTCTGGTGGCACGGCATATCATCCGGCAGGCGGTGATAGGGCTGCGCGTCGCTGACGAAATTGGCGCTGTCGGCCTTACCGAATTGAGACCTGTCATCCATAGAACCGACCTTGATGATCACACCTGCCTCAAATCCCGGTGCGCGCGTGAACAGATGCGTTCCGCAATTTTCGCAGAATTCTCGGGTAACCGGATGCTCTATATCATTACGGGCAAAGCCTTTGACAGCGCCCTTGGTCAGCGCGAAACCCTCGGTCGGCATCGCCATCGCCAGCAGATTTCCGCCGCCGGTAATATATTGGCATTCACGGCAGAAACATTCCGCTTTCATCATCGGTTCGCCTTCCGCCGCATAGCGTACCGCGCCGCAGTAACATCCGCCTATTATTTTCATGCTGCTTCCTTTGCCTTGTCGGGGGTGGATTTCTGAAACGGTTCTAGTTCCGCACATTCCGCGTCAATACGCACCAACTTCGGATAATCTCTCAAATCCATTTCGAAACGCCGTGCATTATACAGTTGAGGTATCAAACAGATATCGGCCAGATTGGGCGTATCGCCGCCAAATAGCCCGCTGTTCGGCGCTTGCACTTCCAGCGCATCAAACCCGCGTTTCATCCAGTGGTGCATCCATTTGACTACCCCATCCTGATTCGCGCCAAAATGTTCCTTCAGATAATTGCCAATCGCCATATTGTTTATGGGGTGAATATCCGCCGTAATAATCAAAGCCTGCGCCAGTGTGCGGGACCGTTCGAGTGGGTCATCAGATACCATTTTTGGTTCAGGGTAAGTCGCATCCAGAAAATCAATGATCGCCAGCGACTGATTGAGGTCAGTACCATCGACCGTCAGCGTCGGCACCAGTCCTGTTGGATTTTGTGAAATATAAGGCTCCCGCTTATGCTCTCCATCAAGCAAGTTCACCGAACGCAATTCAAACGGCACACCTTTCAGGTTTAATGCCAATCGTACCCGGTAACTGGCGGTGCTGCGCCAATAGCCATAGAGGATGATTTTGCTCATGCACGGGCTTTGGCGAGAGTATGCAAGAATTGCAAGTTGGACACGCTAACCCGCGCCGATTTGTCCGGCACCAATCGACAGATTTCCCTTTTCCTCGACCGAAACCGACCTTCCGGTTCGTTTTGTCAGCTCGTTCAGCCATTCCGATTTCAACTTGCTGGCAATGGCCGGATGAACAGTAAGCTGCATTGGCCCAGTGCCCCGATCCCGTTCCGCTTGCCGGAGAAATTGCAAAGCGATGTTAGGGTCTGTTGACATTCGGGGTTCCCAAACTTGCTGAACTCTGCTTCAAGCTTCCCAAATGGAGGTTTGAATGAACGAAGAGCGTTTTGTTATTTCGGATGAGCTTTGGAAAAAGATTGCGCCGCTCCTGCCAGGCAAGGCCGGGGACCCGGGCGCGACGGGTCGCGATAACCGGCGTTTCATGGAGGCGATACTATGGCGGGTCCGGACAGGGGCACCCTGGCGTGACCTGCCCGGTGAATTCGGGAAGTGGAATACGGTGTTCAAGCGGTTTCGCCGGTGGGCGGAAGCAGGCATTTTCGAGAGTCTTTTCAATGGCATGAATGGTGAGCCAGACCTCGAATATGTTCTCATCGACGGAACGATTGTCCAGGCCCATCAGAAGGCTTCGGGCGCAAAAGGGGGCTCAGCATCAGGCCATCGGGCGGTCTCGTGACGGGCTGACAACCAAAATCGTCGCACTGGTGGATGCGCTCGGGAATATGCTGCGGTTCCTGCTTCTGCCCGGACAGCCGCACGATATGAAGGGGGTGGCTCCGTTGATCCATGAGGTCTCATTTGGAGCGCTTCTGGCCGACAAGGCTTTCGACGCTGACTGGCTCCTGCAGGACCTCGACACGCGAGGCGCTGCTGCTGTCATCCCGCCCAAAGCAAACCGAAACGTGCAGCGAGACTACGATGCGCACATGTACAAGTGGCGTCATCTCATCGAAAACTACTTCGCAAAGATCAAGAAATTCAGAGGTATAGCAACCCGATACGACAAGACCGACACCAGCTATGCCGCCAACTGGTATCTCACCGCAACGCTCATTGCTATGAGGTGATTGTCAACAGACCCTAGTAGCGCGATTGGCCTGCATGATTTCGGGCACCGATGGCCGCAACTTGCGACGGATAATCTGCATGAAGCCAAAGCCGTTTATCGCCGTACGCTCGCAGTCGCCAACCATATGCTCATCGAATATTGCAGCAACGATGTTGCGATCCACCTTTGCTTCCAATGTTGGAAAATCAACACCAATATTGCCGGTAATGTCGAGGCGCCCCAGAGTGAGTGCAATTTCCTTGGCAGCTCGCTTGGCCAATTCGACCGGGACTAGCAGACCATCCACATCAATCACCGTCATCGCGGGCGTAATCGCAATCAATAGACTGCCACCTTCAAAATCCACCCGCCCGGTCGCGGCCTGTTCAAGCAACTCATGCCATCCATATGCACCCAATCGGTCTTCATCATGGGAATGGACTTGCATCATCGGCAATCCGGAAGCCTCCATCTCTTCCAAGAGGGACATGCCATCTGCGAGCTCAATATCGCCAACCGCAGGTCTCGCTTTGGCCCGCTTATATTGTCCGCGCCGTTCCTGAATGGCCTGACGTGTAATCTCGATCCTAACCGTTGCGCCTTCAGTTAAGCCAGCTGGAAGCGGTTGCAGTAAAGCCTCCCTGCCGTCCGGAAGTTCCACAAGCCCGGATCGACCAGCGACCCATTGTTTTGCAAATTTGGCGTCCGCGATTGCGCCGACCCGTAAAGAGCCACTTTCCCGCTCAATTCGTATTTTTATGAGTTCACCATTTTCAATCAGCGCAGCACAGTTTTCACCGATACCGGCCTCATAAAGCCAACCGGAAAAAGCCTCAGTCAAATTTCCAACCCGATGTAACTAGCAAATTGCGTGTTTCATAGAGCGGCAATCCCATGATCCCCGAATAGCTGCCGGACATCCACGTCACAAAGGCCTCCGCCATGCCTTGGATTGCATAGCCTCCGGCTTTGCCTTCGCCTTCGCCGGACGCAATATAAGCATCGATTTCCCGACGTTCGAACCGCTTGAATTTGACGATACTGTCGGACAGCTTAGTCCGTGCCTTTCCATCTGGCGCGATTACACAAACCGACGACATCACATGATGCCGCCTGCCGCTGACCAGTTCCAGAAACTTGCGCTGTTCTTCCGCATCAGCCGCCTGCCCCAAAATGCGTTTGCCAACTGCAACGGTTGTATCACCAGCGATCAGGATTTCATCGGTTGCGCGCTCTATTGCCGCGGCCTTTCCCTTGGCCATTCGCAGGACATAGTCGCGTGGCAATTCGCCATTGTGCGGCGTCTCATCAATATCGGGAGAAATTATCCGGTCGGGTTTGATCCCCAACCGTCCGAGCAGTTCCAGCCTGCGCGGGCTAGATGAAGCGAGGACAAGCCCCGGCATGTCACTTGAAACGATAGGTAATACGACCCTTCGTCAGGTCATAGGGTGTTAGCTCGACAAGCACTTCATCGCCAACCAGCACACGAATGCGGTTTTTGCGCATTTTTCCAGCGGTATGGCCCAAAATCTCGTGGCCATTTTCCAGTTCAACCCGGAACATCGCATTAGGGAGCAGTTCGCGAACCAGTCCCTTCATTTCTAACAGTTCTTCTTTTGCCATATGGCGGCGTTAAATCCTTTTTTTGCGGGTGATTCCCGTGTTGCAGCGCGCAATAACGATGTTTTTACCAAAAGGGAAGGATTTGCTGAAAACGCTTCATTTTGGGATAATTTGATACGAGCGGGTTTGAGGACCCGGTGGGACACCATGTAGAAATCGATCTTAACAAGCGGTTTTGGCCGTCCAAGTAGTCTACCGCCGTTCCGCCTTCATTTTGAACACGGTCCGCCATGTTTTTTCGCCATCGGTCGAAATATCCAGATGCCAGTCCCAACGGCCGGTCTCATCGGGCGTGAAAAAAGTGATCCGCCGCGCGAGCGTTGGTTTGGGCGAAACATAATGCATGAGGATATTGCCCGCCACATCCTGCTTGGCACTGATATGCGACAAGCCCGGTGAAGCGGTCGCTGTCCAGGCGATGTCCCAGCTTTCTTTTTTGGGATCATATATGCGCAGATTGGTTCCCTGCCCACCGCCCGCCGGCATCCAGAAATCCTGCACTGCAATGCCATTGCCGACACAGGTGAAATTCCAGCGTGCCCCTTTGCCCTGTGTTCAGTTTTGGCCATCCTGCGAAAGCGTCCAGTCGGTCATGTTCCAGTCGCCAATATAGCGACCGAATTGTGCCATGGGGCCGGTCAGGCAGCCTTCGATTTGGTCCATACCGACGGCTGCTAGTTCTGGGTTTGCATTTTCTTTCGGTGCTTTTTCAGCCTGTGAGGAACTGGCTAACAAGGCCGCTCCGGCAATAGTCAAAGTCAGATATCTCATAAAAGCCCTCCCCAAGACAAAATTTATGATCATTACCTGACGGTGTAGAACTGAAAAGACAAATCTGAAGCTGCAAATGAAAATCACTTTTCGATCAACAACCGTCAATCCAGCTTAAAATTGAACGACGAGTAAGATCGCCTTTTCCATCATCTATAACCTATCTTGAGCGGCTCCTTCAATTTCTGGTAGATAATGCTAGGCTCAGGATTCATTAATTGATCCAGAAGGCGCAGATAGCAGCGATGGTTATGGCGGCCATGAAGGTATCTGCCCTTCGATCATAGCGCGTGTGTATACGCCGCCAGTCTTTGAGTTTTCCAAACATGTTCTCGACCTTGTGGCGTTGCCGGTAGAGCTGTTTGTCGAAGTGCGCGGGCATTGTGCGCCCCTTTCGCGGCGGGATGCACGGTGTGATGCCCTTGGCCTTGAGGGCGGCGCGGTATTCATCGCTGTCATAGCCTTTGTCACCGGTCATCACGCAGGCGCGTTCAGGCAGCGCCGGACAGAGCAGCTTTGCGCCCTTGTGGTCGCTCATCTGGCCTTCGGTCAGACACAGCGCAACAGGCCTGCCTTCGCCATCACAAACGGCGTGTAGTTTGGAGTTCAGGCCGCCTTTGGTGCGCCCGATACATCTGGGTAGAGCCCCTTTTTGAACAGGCTGGAAGCTGTCCTGTGCGCCTTGAGGTGCGTCGCGTCGATCATCAGCACATCGGATTCACCAGCCTGTTTTACCAGCGCTGCAAATATCTGACTGAAGACCCCCAGCTTACTCCACCGGACAAACCGGCTATAGAGCGTCTTGTGAGGACCATAACCCGCTGGAGCATCACACCAGCGAAGGCCGTTCTTGATGACATAGATTATCCCGGAGAGCACCCGTCGGTCATCAACTCCGGGGACACCGTGAGACAGCGGGAAATATGGCTTGATACGGCGTATCTGTGCCTCGCTCAACATCGGTAAATCATTCATGCAAACATCTCCTTTGTGTGAAGCATGTTGAATCAACAACTTTAAC
This sequence comes from uncultured Parasphingorhabdus sp., assembly GCA_951813595.1. GTDB lineage: Bacteria > Pseudomonadota > Alphaproteobacteria > Sphingomonadales > Sphingomonadaceae > Parasphingorhabdus. Next base: position 2,066,670 of record CATOTQ010000001.1, read on the forward strand.
GATATGCAAGCAATTTAATGCATCCTGAGCCTAGGCTATCGTCATGAAAATCACGAAAATTCGCCTGTCACTTTTGGCTATCATTCTCTTTTTCGGCATCACATTTCTCGGTGGATCGGCTGTTTGGGCCGTTTTGGGACTTGCTGATGATCTGTCCATAGAAGGCGAAAGCCCGATTGTTCGCCCAGAAATAGGCGATCTGGGGAACGGTTGGGCTGCATATGGTGGAGACAAAGGCGGCAACCGGTACACATCCGCATCACAGATCAACGCGGATAACGTAGACCAACTTTCAATTGTTTGGACTCATCAAAGTGGCGCTCTGAAAGGAAAGAGCAGTGAGGATCTGTCCAAAACTGCTTTGCAAACCACACCGATACTGGTCGAAAGCTCACTGGTGTTCTGTACCCAGTTCAACGAAGTGATCGCAGTTGATCCCGGAACAGGCGAAGAAAAATGGCGCTTTGATCCCAAAGTTCCGACCGGTAGCAACCCGGCCAACCAATATACCTGCCGCGGTGTATCTTATTGGCAAGATAAAACAGCAGAATTGGATGCTGTATGTTCATCGCGTTTATTTACCGGCACTGTGGATGCGCGGATCATTTCGCTGGATGCCAAAACCGGTGAACCTTGCACTGACTTTGGCGACGCCGGAACAAAGCGAATCCGACCCTCGATATCGCTGCGCTGGCCCGGTGAGTTTCAAATAACATCTGCTCCCGCCATCATTGGGGATACGGTTGTGACAGGAACATCGATTGGCGATAATCTGCGCACCGATGCACCCAAAGGCACCGTATTTGCCTTTGATGCGCGGACAGGCGAAACAAAATGGACCTTTGATCCACTATCCAGATCACCCGAAGCTCGCGGCGGCCACAGCAACGTGTGGTCGACCATCGCGGTCGATGAGGAACGCCAGCTGGTTATCCTTCCGACCTCCAGTCCCAGCCCGGATTATTATGGAGGCAATCGGCCTGGGGACAATCGCTATGCCAACAGCGTTGTTGCACTGAATGGCGAAACGGGAACAGTCGCATGGCACTTTCAAACAGTGCATCACGATGTCTGGGACTATGACCTTCCGGCTCAACCTGGACTTTATCAAGTCTGGCGCGATGGAAAGGCACATGATGTTGTGGCGCAAGTGACCAAAACAGGATTTGTATTTGTGTTGGACCGGGATACCGGAAAGTCATTTTTGCCGGTCGAGGAGCGTGCCGTTCCGCAGCAAGGCGCAGAAGGGGAAGTTTTGTCACCAACACAACCTTTTCCTGTCAACACACCCGCAGTGGTGCCTGATCGGCTGGACCCCTCTGACGCTTTTGGGATCACCCTTTGGGACAAGATGGCCTGCAAGACCCAACTGGAAAGCTTGCGAGCAGAAGGATTGTTCACACCGCCAACCATTCAAGGCTCATTGTCCCTGCCGTTTACCGGAGGGGGAGCTAATTGGGGCAGTGCCGCCTTTGATCCTAAGCGAAATTTACTAGTCATCAATATGAACAATATTGGGCAATATATGCGCCTCCAGCCCAATACCGAGGACAGTTCCAAAGCCGATATGATCAGCGACAATGATGAATTCGCACCAATGGAAGGAGCGCCCTATGGCATGTCCAGAGCGATGCTTATGTCTCCGCTGGGATTGCCTTGTACACCTCCACCATGGGGGGTGTTGGCCGGAATCGATTTAGACAGCGGCAAAATTGTCTGGCGACAGGTCTTAGGAACGACAGAAGATTTAGCGCTTGGAGGACTTGCGCTAAAATTTGGAACCCCGGCAATGGGCGGCCCGATTGTCACTGCGGGCGGTCTGATTTTCATTGGTGGTACCGCTGACGATTATCTGAGAGCATTCGACGTCACAAGTGGAGCAGAACTTTGGAAAGGCCGCCTTCCCGCTGGAGGGCAGGCAACACCAATGAGTTATGTCTGGAAAGGCCGGCAATATGTCGTCATCGCTGCTGGTGGAGCCTCGAATTTGGGCTCTAAGTTAGGAGATAACATCGTCGCCTTTGCACTTCCTGAGTGAAATCGAATACGGCTATTGGGTAGTCAAATCCAATCTTACAAGTGCCAATGATGTTTCTTCTTCCGATCCATCGTCAAATATCACTCTGACTTTATCTCTATCAACCGATACTAAATCTACCGGATACCAGCGGCCTTGTCGTTTCCAATTAACCTGCAACCCGCTCGTTCCTTCCAGAACAAGATCAGCGATCATATTCCCCTCAATCGTTTCTAATCGCATATCATCGAACCGAATCCGATAGGAATTGCCCTGTTTCTGTACGATGGTTCCGGGATACTAGGAATTATCATCCTCCCTATTTACCAGCACCCGTGCGCCGGCGGGCCAGCTTTGTGGTGGTACTGTAGTTCTCTGGTACGCCGAGATGCAGGATCGCCTCGCTCGTGGTACAATTTCAACGCGGTAACTATCTTTGATACCCGGCCGGAAGCAAATCGGCAGTTCAAACACTCCTGGCTCAAACAACCTTACGTCATAGGCATGTTCGTCCTGACCGCGCCGCCAGCTTACGCTTTGGCCCTTGCGCAGCATCCAGCATTTGCGAACGCGGACCAGACTCTTGTCATCACTCCGATAGATACAGAACTTGACCTTCTCACCACGTTTATTCTCGATCAGCACACTGAACCGCCCCGGGATTGCCGGAGGCTATTTGGTTTAAGTTACGCTGCCATGGGTGTTTCGTCCAGCGTAGCATGATAGTTTTTCTCAGCTTGTGCTGGCGGGATGTTTCCGACTGGTTCAAGCAGCCTTTTATTGTTGAACCAGCCGACCCATTCCAGCGTAGCATATTCAACGGCTTCAAACGAGCGCCAGGGACCGCGCCTGTGGATGACCCCGGCTTTGTAAAGGCCATTGATTGTCTCGGCCAAAGCGTTGTCATAGCTGTCACCAACGCTACCGGCCGATGGTTCTATCCCTGCCTCCGCCAAGCGTTCTGTATATTTGATTGATACATATTGGCTGCCACGGTTACTGTGGCGGACAAGGCCGCTACGATGCGCTGGCTTGCGATCATGCAATGCTTGTTCCAGGGCATCCGGAACGAAGCCTGCATGGGCTGTTCTGCTAACCCGCCAGCCAGCGATAGCGCGGGCATAAACATCAATGACGAAAGCCACATAGATAAAGCCCTTCCATGTGGCGACGCAGGTGAAGTCAGACACCCACAGCATATTGGGTGCCGGCGCATGGAACTGGCGGTTTACGTGAGAGGCTGTGTAAAAACGCATTGATTATCGCTATGGTCTGAGCGGCTTTGCTGGAGGCGGTTGCATGAAGCGTTTTGCGGTTGGATCGGATCGTGATCAGACGTTTTTATTGCCGCCATCGCTTGAGGATTATGTGGATGAAGATAATCCGGTCCGTGTGGTGGATGCGTTTACCGACGAACTGGATTTGCGGGAACTGGGATTTTCTGGTGTTGATCCGAAGGACACGGGTCGCCCGGCTTATCATCCAGCGGTGATGCTCAAAATCTATATTTACGGCTATCTCAATCAGGTACAGTCGAGCCGGAGACTGGAGCGCGAGGCGGGCCGCAATCTCGAGCTGATGTGGCTAACCGGCCATCTGGTCCCGGACTTCAAGACAATCGCCAACTTCAGGAAGGACAATGGCCCAGCGATCCAATCCGTTTGCAGTCAGTTTGTGGGGCTATGCCGGGAGCTCGGTCTGTTCGCCAAGGCTGTGGCTGCGATAGACGGGTCGAAGTTCAAGGCTGTGAACGCACGCGAACGCAATCATACACGAGGCAAGCTGAAACGCCGGATTGATCAGGTGGAAAAGAGCATAGCGCGCTATCTCCAGTCACTTGATGCAGCGGACATGCACGATAGCGACGTTGCTGAGGACCGGACGACACAGCTGCGCGAGAAGATCGTGTCCATGAAAGCCAAGCTCCACGAGCTTTGCGCCAAAGAAGCGGAGGTCATCGCTCATCCTGATAAGCAGATATCGCAGACTGATAGCGATGCCAGAGCCATGTCCACGAGCATGAAAGCCTCCGGCATGGTGGGATATAACGTACAAGCTGCTGTGGACACCGGGTACCATCTCATTGTGTCACATGAAGTGACCAATGCACCGCATGACCGGGCCTTCCTCGCTCCTATGACGGAGAAAGCCAAAGTGGCCATGGATGCGGAAGAGATAGAGGTGCTGGCTGATCGCGGTTACTTCAGCGGACCGCAGATCAAGGCATGTGAAGAACAGGGTGCGACGCCGCTTGTGCCAAAGCCCAATACATCAGGCTCTAGGGCAGCAGGCCGGTTCGATAGAAGTGATTTTATCTATGAAGCAGAGACAGACACTCTGCGCTGTCCTGCAGGTGAAGAACTCATCCACCGCTTCACGACAGAAGAAAAGGGGCTGACGCTGAACGCCTATTGGTCGAGCAAATGCCCAGACTGCAAAATCCGATCACAATGCACCACAGCCAAATACCGGCGCATCAAGCGCTGGGAGCACGAAGCCGTGGTCGATGATATGCTCGTACGCCTCAACAATCGCCCCGATGCCATGACCATCCGCAGACAAACGGCTGAACATGTCTTTGGAACACTCAAAAGCTGGATGGGACCGTGCCACTTCCTCACCAAAGGCATCAAAAACGTCGCCACAGAGATGAGCCTCTCGGTTCTCGCCTATAATATCAAACGCCTCATCACCATCATGGGCGTCAAACCGCTCATCAAAGCGATCCGGGCATGATGGTTCTGCGCGCCTGCTGAAATTATCGGCAAAAATCTGACCTGAACGAAAAAATACCCCACGACAGCGCATGACAAACGCGTTTTTACACAGCCTCGGGATCGTGCGTGCATTGATATTTGCCCGATGATGCGATTGTCAGCGCTTGCTGGTTGTCCTCATCGCCGTCTTTTAGTGCGGCAGCGACCCGATCCTCAATTTCGGTAAATGATGGTCGTGACAGGAAGACAATGACAGCGCCAATCAACAAAGTCGCGCCCAGACCGGCTGTTCCAATGCCCGGACCGCGCTGCCCCTTGGTTATCAGAAAACCGGCGCCGCCAAAGGCAACCAGAGACAGCGCCAGCATCAATGCGGCAATCGCCATCTGGTTTTCGCGTTCGGTGATAATGTCTTGCGTGATGGTTGTGCGGAGTTTTACCTGTTTGGCTTCGCGCTCGGCGGCTTCGGCTAGTTTCGCTGCCTCTATCTTGGCACGTTCGGCATTTTCTCGCTCCTGCTCTTCGCGACTGATTTCGGCGGCTGAGCGGCAGGGCGTTGCGGTTGCCCCAACTTTGACACCCGCCTTACGCAGGAAAGTCAGGATTTCGCGCGCAGAAACAGCAAAGCCAAATTCTGCATCATTGCCATCGGAAAGCGAACCAAAGCTATTGGCACCCAATATCCGTCCGCAATTGTCTATCAAAGGTCCTCCGCTATTGCCGCTGGCGATAGGAGCGGTGTGAAGCAAGGTGTCAAATTGCTTGGTCGAACGACCACCAGAGACCGTACCGCGTGTTTTCACAGGCGACATCGGAGTGATCATGTCATCCAGATTAAGACCCTGCGCTCGGTCGACAGAACCGGGATAGCCAATAGCCACAACATCCGCGCCATCAGCAACCGCTCCGCCAAAGACGGTCATTGCCGGCAGACGACCTCCATCCTGAATCTGAAGCAGGGCCAAGTCATTGGACGGCGAATAAGCCAGGATGCGTCCGCCATAGCTTTTACTGCCTTGCGAGGGAATAATCCCGATAACGACAGAAGGCTCCTGCCGAGCAATCTCAACGACATGTGCGTTGGTCACAATCTTGTCAGGTGCGATCACAAAGCCGCTACCATGCCCAACAAAGGCTACTTTATTGCCATCTTTTGCTGCCAGTACAACCCGAACAACCGAGCGGCTGGCGGCGGCGATGTCTGCGGGATCGGCTTGGGCTGGACCGGTGAGGAAAGTCGTTGCAGCAATCACGAGAACGAGCAGGAACTTTTTTATCATAAGCGCGCTTTTACCGGCTCCGGTGCGAAAATCCAGAGGGCGTGTGCGGGAACTTGGTTTACACCAAAAGCACTTTCTATTTTATGTGATCTTTCGCGCAAAGCTTCCAAAAACCGCCGATATAATTGCTTAGAATGCACTGAGAGTGTGACCTTTCAAACGATGATATCCTGCACGCAGATATGGTCGCCTTGAACAGGAACATATTAATGGCAACATAAGGGAGACAAGGTCGTGTAGGAAAGCCTTGTCTGGGGGGAGCCGTTATTGTTCAGACAAAACTATAGGGATCAACATCGACACCCACCCGCACTGCACGGGTCCATTCGAGCGTCTCTAGCCATTCACGCATTATTTGTTGCAAATCGACCGAACGTTGTGCGTGGACGAGCAACCGGTGCCTATGTCTGCCGCGCAGCATGGAAAGAGGGGCTGGCGCCGGCCCGTACACACTAAACCCGTCTATTTTGGGCGCGGTCTGTCCGATCAGGCGCGCGGTTTCCATCGCTTCGCTATTATCCTCTGATGATACAATAATTGCAGCCAACCGGGCAAAGGGCGGCGCACCTGCCAACCGCCGGGCTTCGGTTTCGGCGGCATAAAATCCATCGCGGTCGCCCTTCACCAAGGCTTGTATCACCGGCGCATTGGGCATGCGGGTTTGCACATAAACATGGCCCGGTTTTTCAGCGCGCCCAGCGCGTCCGGCGACCTGTGCGATCTGCTGGAAACTGCGCTCTGCTGCTCTCAAATCTCCCCCTTCCAGACCAATGTCTGCATCGACCACGCCAACCAGCGTCAGGTTGGGGAAATGGTAGCCTTTGGTGACCAACTGCGTACCAACTACAATATCAATCGCGCCTGCTTCCATTTGCGCAACAAAATCGGCGGCCTTTGCTGGAGACCAGATCGTGTCTGATGTAACGATGGCCGTTCGCGCTTTCGGGAACAGCATATTTACTTCATCACAAATGCGCTCGACGCCGGGACCACAGGCAACGAGACTATCTTCATCCTCGCATTCTGGACATTTCTCCGGTTGCGGCATCACATGACCGCAATGATGACAGGCGAGGCGGCGAGTCAGGCGGTGTTCGACCATCCAGGCGGTGCAATTGGGGCATTCGATCCTATGGCCGCAGGTCCGGCACAACGTCAAAGGAGCAAACCCACGGCGGTTGAGAAAGAGCAGCGACTGCTCCTTCTTCTCCAGATTTTCCTCAAGCGCATTCACTAATGTTGGTGCCAGCCAGTTGCCACGCGGTGGGATATCCTGAGTCAGATCCAAGGCCTGAATCTCAGGCATGGTCGCGCCGCCAAAACGGGCCGGAAGTTCGAGCAACTCGTAATTGCCCTGCTCGACTTGAGCGCGACTCTCAATGGCCGGCGTGGCGGATGCCAGAATGACTGGAATTTTTTCATTGAGGCCGCGCATCACTGCTACGTCGCGGGCGTGATAGCGAACGCCGTCTTCTTGCTTGAAACTGACTTCATGTGCCTCATCGACGATGATCAGGCCGAGATTTTTATAAGGCAGGAACAGAGCCGAGCGCGCTCCGACAACGACTTTTGCATCGCCGGATGCCAATGCCCTCCAGTTTTTCTTTCGATCGGACTGTTTGAGTGAACTGTGCCAAGTTACAGGTTCAGTTCCGAAGCGGCTGACAAACCGTTCTAGAAATGGTTCGGTCAATGCGATTTCCGGCAGCAGCGCCAGAACTTGTTTGTCTTGCCGCAACGCCTCTGCAACCGCCTCGAAATACACCTCTGTCTTGCCTGAACCAGTCACACCATCAAGCAGAAAGGTCTTGAAATCGGATCCGGTTACAGCCTGTTTCATGAAGCTGGCCACGGATTGTTGATCATCGCTCAGATCTGGCGGACCATGATCGGGGTCCGGCGGGGTCGTTTCGCCAAAAGGCGACACTTCAAACCGATCAAATACACCCAGTTTTTCCATTCCGCGAATGACTGCAACCGATACGCCCGACTTGAACGCGAGTTCGCTAATTGTACCTTGTGCATCGACCAGTTTTTCCATGGCCTGTTCCCGCTGCGGCGTCATCCGGTCAGGAATAGTTCCGTTCATCCGGTATTCGACGATCGGACGGCTATCGGTAAAGGCGGCGCCGCTAGACAGTACCATCCGCAAAACCGATGCGGGGGCAGCAAAATAATATTGCGCTGTCCATTCAATCAATCGGCGCAAAGGAGCTGCAAGCGGAGGGACATCGCGTACCTCCAGCAACGGCCGGAGTATCTTGGCATCGATTTCGTCGACCGGAAAACTTTCGGCTTCCCAAACCACTCCGGGGACTTTGCGCGGTCCCAGCGGTGCCATGACGATCGAACCCGGCTCGACATGCATAGCATCGGGCACGCGATAGTCGAGAGGCCCCAGAGCAGCATTGAGAAGAAGAACGCGGACCCGATTCATGCAAATCTTATAGGTTGTGAAATGGCGCTCGTCATGCAACCATTCATGAAAGTGGGAGAGGGAATATGAACTATAATCGCCGCGAAATTTTAGCCTTTGGATCAGCCGCAAGTTTACTGGCACTTCCGGGCTGTTCCAGCTTGCCGGGTCTCAGTTTGACAGAAGCTATCCAGCGGCTTTTGACTCTGTCCTCGCAAAATGCCTTTACCGAATTGCTCCAACCAAACGGATTTTTTGACAGTCAGGTTGCCCAGATTTCTGTTCCAGATCGTCTCGGTGGATCAAGCGTCACCAGTATCGCAACCGCGCTGTTCCGAACAAAACCTATTCAAGATCGGTTGCTTAGACAGGTGAATCGGGCTGCGGAAAGTGGCGCGGAACTAGCTGCTCCCCTGGTTGCTGACGCCATTCGCGGGTATGAGCATTGCCGACGACGCTGCAATCATTAATGGCGGTGATCGCGCGGCCACGACATTGCTACAAAGTCAAATGGGGAACACACTTGTCAACAATATGATTCCCGGCATCGACAAGGGTTTGAAGCTGTTTGACAATGAAATCATCAATCTGGTTCTTAGCAGAGTTACCAATATCGATTTCGCGGGCATAAGAAGCGATATTTCGGACAAGGCCAGCAGAGCGATCTACAATTCCATTGGCGCTCAGGAGGCGGTCATTCGCGCCAATCCACAGGCGACCAATGACCCACTATTGATTGCGGTGTTTGGTTTGACTTAAGTCGCTCCCCACAAGCTATCCACAGATTTCTGCACAGATTAATCATCGGTACGGTTCCCCGTCCGAATGAAAGTCCTTAGTCAGGTGGCGATACCCGCAAACATCTGTTCCGGAGCCGCAAGCCATGAAATTTTTTGTCGATACTGCCGATACCGCCGAAATTGCCGATCTGGCCGCCACTGGAATGGTGGACGGCGTGACGACCAATCCGTCGCTGATCAAGAAATCTGGCCGTGACATCATGGAAGTGACTAAGGAAATTTGTGGACTAACTGATGGTCCAGTGTCCGCAGAGGTCGTGGCGCTCGACCACGAAACGATGATGAAAGAGGCAGAAGTCCTCCGCAATATCGCAGACAATATCGCGATAAAGGTGCCATTGACTGTCGATGGCCTCAAAACCTGCAAGGCTCTGACGGACGACGGCACGATGGTCAATGTCACGCTATGTTTCTCAGCCAATCAGGCGCTGCTTGCCGCCAAGGCCGGTGCAACCTTTATCTCTCCCTTTGTTGGTCGCCATGATGACAATGGCTTTGATGGCATGAAGCTGATCGATGACATCCGGTTAATCTATGATAATTATGCCTATGAAACCGAAATTTTGGTCGCGTCTATCCGGCACCCTATCCATGTGCTGGAATCAGCGCGTATTGGAGCAGATGTCGCCACGATGCCACCGAACGTCATTCGCGGCCTGTTCAAGCATTTACTGACCGACAAGGGAATCGAAGGGTTTCTGAAGGATTGGGAAGCTACCGGTCAGAATATTGGATAGTTGAGCATAGTCATCCTGAACTTGCTTCAGGATATCCACTACCGCACAACACAAAACCGTTGGGGATGCTGAAACGAGTTCAGCATGAGGTTATTCTCAAAAGCCCTTCGGCGCAGGGTCAATCACGGTAAAGCTTCCGGCACGAATTTCCTGAACTTCAAGAGCGCGCTCGGAAATTCCACTACGATTGAACCGGAATACGCCGTCAAGGCCGATAAACCCGCCCGAATCAGTCAACTGATTGATCGGGAACGGGGTACCAACTTTCCAATTGCGCGCAACTTTGACGGTCAAAAGTACCGAATCATAGCCTAAGCTCGATAGCCGGAATGGAGCCCTGCCATAGCGTCCGCGATATTTCTTGGCATATTGTCCGTAAAGACCATCGGAGACACTAGCAAACCAGGCACCCCGCATCGGCCTCGATCCAGCCAACTTGCTGCTGGTATTCCAAAGGTCGGTGCCCAATATCTTTGCACTGCCACTGGCATTATTGCGTATATAGGGGGCAGCGCGCATCGCCATGTTACCATTGTCGGCGAGCAACACAGCATCAAACGGACCATTTTGCGACAGCTTTTTCGTCGCCGCCTCAACCGATTTGGAATCGCGGTTAAATGTCTGTATCGAAACCACTGTCCCACCAATATCCTTGACCTTACGCAGCAGCGTCGAAGAAGCCCGCTGGCCATAGACGCCGTTGGGTACCAGACCGGCGAAGCGCGTCATACCTTTCGATTTGGCGTAATCCACAACTCGATTGATCGACTGCGATGGAATATGGCCAAGGATGTAAACGTTATTGCCCGCAACTCCGGCATCGTTGGAGAAACTTAAAATGGGCACGCTAGCTGGCCGCGCCACATTGGCAGTCGCGACAACATTGTCGCTGAGCACTGGGCCAAGAATCAGTTTGTTACCATCACGGATCGCGTTCCGTGCAGCGGTGGTAGCGCCTTTTGCAGTGTCATAGCTTGTCATGCGGATATTAGCGGCCTTGGTATCCAGCAACGCCATGGTTGTTGCGTTGGCGATCGATTGGCCGATGCCTGCATTTTTGCCGGATAGAGGAACCAGTAATGCAATCCGGTGATGTTTTTGATCATCGGGCAGGCCGCTAGTCACCGGTGGAGGTGTGGGGGCAGGGGTCGGCGGCGGCGGTTCTGACCCGCGCGGTACGATGGTTTCACACCCAGCCAGAAATACGACCGATGCTATTCCTGCCCAACGCAAAAAGTGCCGCCTGTCTTTCGGCAACCCTCTTTCATCTTGTCCTTTACGCACCTTCTCTGCCATGACCCGCATATGTCCGCTCCCTTGCAACCCGGTCTCTATATCGTCCTACGCCAATCGGCAACCTTGGAGATATGACCGTTCGCGCTGAACAAGTGCTGAAAGCGGCCGATCTCATTTTGGTAGAAGACACAAGAGTGACGGCCAAGCTTTTGAATCATATCGGTAAAAAGGGAAAGATGTGGGTTTATAATGACCATAAAGGCGAACGGGACCGTAACGAAATTTTAGACTCTATCCGATGTAAAATTGTCGCACTGGTCAGCGACGCCGGGACGCCGCTTATCTCTGACCCCGGTTACAAGCTGGTCCGCGACGTGCGTGAACAGGATTTGCCGGTAACAACGATTCCTGGACCCAGCGCGGTTATTGCAGCGCTGACGCTCTCCGGATTGCCCTGTGACCGTTTTCTATTTGAGGGGTTTCTGCCAACCAAGGTGAAGGCGCGGCGGGAAGTGCTTGGTGAGATCAAGAAGGTCCGTGCGACCTTGATATTTTATGAAAACGGTTCGCGGTTAGGCAAAATGCTGGCCGATGCTACCGACGTACTGGGTGATCGGGAAGTCGCGGTGATCCGGGAAATTACCAAGAAATTTGAAGAGACCGTTCGGGGAAGCGCGTCGAAGTTGGCAAAGCGCTATGCCGATGAAAAACCGAAGGGTGAGATTGTCGTAGTTGTAGGACAACCAGATGAGGAAGGACCTGCCGATCAAGTAGCCGTCGAGGAAGCTTTAAAAGAGGCGTTGAAGAGGCTTTCAGCATCCCAAGCTGCCGGTGAGGTGTCGAAACAATATGGCGCGGACCGCAAAGCACTCTATGATCTTGCCAATCGCTGGAAAGCCGAAGGCGCGGCTTGAAACGCGAGGCTGCCGAGAGGCGCGGGCGGCATGCCGAGAAGACAGCAGCGCGGTTTTTGCGGTTAAAAGGTTGGCGGATATTGGGCGAGCGAGTGAAAACACCGCGCGGTGAGGTGGACCTGATCGCCAAACGCGGCGCGCTGGTTGCTTTCGTCGAGGTAAAGGCGCGGACAAAAATGGCCGACCTCGAACAATCCATCGATCAACGCCGCCTGAAACGTGTCGCCGATGCGGCGGAAATACTTTATTCGGATTATTGCACCAAAGGCGAAGATATGCGGATCGACGTGATTTTGGTTGCACCGCGCCGCTTGCCTATCCATCTAACCAATGTCTGGCATGGATTCTGATTCCGTGCTCCAAGTGAAGGCCCAAAAATGACCCTGAAAATCGCTGTACAAATGGACCCGATGGAAAGCGTGAAAATCGCAGGTGACAGCAGTTTTGCGTTGATGCTGTCTGCGCAGGATCGCGGCTATACGCTGTACCATTATGATGTGAAGGGCCTGACCTATACCGCCGGTGGCCGCCTAACCACGCCGGCGCGACCGATTTCGGTGAAGAAGGTTGATGGCGATCATTTCACATTTGGCGATGAAGTGAAGCTTGACCTCGGAAGCGATGTTGATGTTGTATTGATGCGGCAGGATCCGCCTTTTGACGTCGGTTATATTACCGCCTGCCACTTGCTCGAGCGGATCAAGGATGAGACGCTCGTGGTCAACGATCCAGTATCCGTCCGCAACGCGCCGGAAAAGGTGATGGTGCTCGATTATGCCGAGTTTATGCCGCCGACACTCATCACTCGCAACTTAGATGAAGTGCGCGCGTTTCAGGCAGAGCACGGCGCGATAGTGATCAAGCCATTGCATGGAAACGGCGGCAAAGCGGTTTTTCTGATCCCCGAAGATGGCAGTAATTTGAGTGCTTTACTGGAGGTATTTGATCAAACCTGGCCAGAACCCCATATGGTACAAGCGTTTCTTCCCGAAGTGCATGAAGGTGATAAGCGTATTGTTTTGATTGACGGTGAAATGGCTGGCGCAATCAACCGTCTGCCCGCCGAGGGAGAGTTTCGCACCAACCTGGCGCAGGGCGGCAATGCAGAGCAATCGGGACTCACGACACGCGAAAAAGAAATCTGCGCGGCGATGGGACCGGATTTGAAACGGTTGGGGTTGGTCTTTGTCGGGATCGACGTAATCGGCGGCAAATGGCTGACCGAGATCAATGTGACATCGCCGACGGGGATTGTGTCGATTGGGGAATATGATGGCAGCGATCCGGCAGGAATGATCTGGGATGCGATTGAGGCGCGGTTGGGGTGACCCGTTAAAGGCTTCAATATCCGGAGGCTGTGTAAAAACGCGTTTGTCATGCGCTGTCGTGGGGTATTTTTTCGTTCAGGTCAGATTTTTGCCGATAATTTCAGCAGGCGCGCAGAACCATCATGCCCGGATCGCTTTGATGAGCGGTTTGACGCCCATGATGGTGATGAGGCGTTTGATATTATAGGCGAGAACCGAGAGGCTCATCTCTGTGGCGACGTTTTTGATGCCTTTGGTGAGGAAGTGGCACGGTCCCATCCAGCTTTTGAGTGTTCCAAAGAAAGGAAATATTTATGACTTCTGCACTCGTCGATAAAATAATGAATAGTACGTCCACGGAATACGACCACCTTTTTATAGATGGGGATGGCAACGTGCGGGATAGGCTTATTGAGGGTATGTTCGAGGATTGCTTCCACGGACGGGAATTAACGGAAAGGTTTAAAACGAATTTCAAAATGTACTGCGAAATGCTGATCGGCCCGGTACCGGTACCGGATGAAATCTATTCCGACCGCCACGTAGCGGTCGGATGGTTAACCACAACTTTCGGTATATGCCACCTGCGGAGGGCGGACAGGTACGACATTGAAAGCGACGACGACTTAGCGCATTGCAACTATGAAGTCAGGTTACGTTCGCGTTTTGCAAAGGATAACGAAGAGGTAGCGTTTGCTCCCACTGAAATACATGCGGTGCTATTATCCGTAATCATTGTTTTAAGGGCGGTAGCACAGCGATGGTTCGAGATACGATATAAAGAGGAAGAACAAAACGAATAGGAGTTCCCGCTATGCCAATTATGAAACGGATAAGCGATCCTTACGGGGACGATATAAAACGATTATTGCGCGAACGCAGGGAAGGCAAGCCGCCCCCGCCGCCGCGCAAGCCCACGTATAAGGAACGTCAACCGTTTATAAGGGATTTAAAAGCAGTCCCCGTAGGCAAACGGTTCGAGAGAGGGACTTTTATGGAATTAGTAATCGATAAGTACATAAATAAAACTTACGATATATGGGGCCAAGCTATTTATCTTTACCCGGACTACATGAGCCTCAATGAGGGGTTTACATTCGATTTCTTCCGCTCAACTGCATTCTCCGGCAAACTGGCTTTCGGGAGATCATCTTGCGATTGTTCAGAACGTTGCCGACCCGGAATCACAAGGCCGGGTGCAGGTACAAATGCTGTCGGCTGATCCCGATGGCGAAGCGCCGATCTGGGCGCGGGTGGCGACCGCTTTTGCGGGTGACCAATATGGAATGCACGCGCTGCCAGATGTGGGCGAGGAAGTGCTGGTTGTCTTTGCTGGAAACGATAGTGCGCATCCGATTGTCGTGGATGCTGGCCAGGGCAATCGACTGAATGTTCACTGTCGGATTGCGGCTTTCATGCAGGCGTCATCGCATGCAGCGGAACGTCGTTTTTGCGGCAGGCTGATTTTGCCTGGTGCGCGACGTAGCAGGTTCATTGCTGCGTGATTGATTGTGGCAAAATTGGCTGCGGCATTTCCGGTTCTGATGCGGCAGTCATCCTGGCGGCAGGTAACATCGAGCACCCGATGCAAACAGTTTTCCACCTGCCAGTGATTGCGGATGTGACGCGCCATTTTCTCGGGCACATCAAGGACGGATGAGATGTAAAATTGCCTGACCGTTTTGGCCTGGCCTCTGATTTCACGAGTGTACCCTGTCATGATCACGGCCTTCAGGCCCGGCCATTTGTGGCGTTCGGTTCTGTATTTGAACAAACTGTGCAGCACCGCGTTTCAATGCGCCCATGACCTGCATCAGCGGCTTCGCTTTTTTCAATGAATTTCGCGCCTGTATCACGCTCCGGATGTTCATCGAAAAACAATTCGACATCCTCGCGCAAGCTTCCCTGGTTGCCCTTCAGGCCGATCACATAACCGGCCTCTTGGTCCATGATTTGTTGGCAAATCTTGCGCTGACATCCTATCGCGTCAATAGTCACGATAGCGCCCTTGAGTGCCAACAGGGCCAGTAGCTCGGGGATCGCTGTTATCTCATTGGACCTGTCGTCAATCTTGCGTTGCCCGGGAACGAGTTGGTGATCACACGCCCAGGCCGAAATCATATGAATGGGTGCTTCAGGGGACCTGGTATCAAATGACCGCCGAAGGGTTTTACCATCGATGGCGACGACACCTTCAGGCGTTTCATGCAAACTCGCCACCCAGGCTATGAAGCAGCGTTGGAAGGCTTCCATATCCAGACGGGAAAACAAGATCCCCGACTGATCATGGCCTGGCGTTCCGTCCTTGAACGGCAAAAAGCGACGCAGGAATTCCAGCTGCTTTTCACCGTAGAGTGCGATTGACGTCCAGCCCCCGGCGCCTGAAATTACGGCGCAATTACGGCGCATAGGACCAGAAGAAAAATCTCGTTCGGTGGGCAGGTGACCTTCGCTTGCTGGCGCGGGTCTTTGACGCCGCCGAAATGCGTCAGAAAACGGGGGGTGGCAGGGTCCGGTGGGGCTTGTGACATGCAAAATCTCCAAAAAAGTGAGCATTCCACTCCCTTGATTCAGAAAAATTACTCCATGTCAGCTGCTTATTCAGTCAATTGCCCTGCGCGGTAGTGTATCAGTTTGAAATCTGACGGTGCAATCTCTATCTCTTTGCTATATGCTTAGAGCAAAGAGAATGAAAGAGCAAAGAGAATGAAAAAGTTCGCAATGGGTTTTGCAGTTGGATTGGCGGTCACTGCATATGCGCCCTTATTGGCTGCACAAATGGTTGGCGGCACTGGATACCTAATTGGATGGACGGTAACCAAAGGTGGTGAAGAAATTTGTTATATGCCATACATTTGGACCAGCGCAAAAGAGATTGAATGTGATTAATGCCTAAAGGCCCCCAAGGACAGAAACGACCTGCTGACGTGATTGGCGCTGCAATTGCTGTAGCCAAGACCGCGACCGGCGAAGAAGAAGAAACCAAAGAAAAGAAGGTTTCTAGCGCGGCAGCTGAACTTGGCAGCAAGGGCGGCAAGGCTCGTGCGAAGAAAATGAGGGCGGCGCGGCGGTCAGAGATTGCCAGGAAGGCAGCTAAGAAGCGCTGGTCGGGGAGTCGGGATTGAGGTTGACAGATTTTTCCAGAACTAATTGGAGTTTGTCTTCTGCCTCTCCCATTTCAACACGCAAAATACCTTCTTTTTCAATGTTAACGCCAAACGATGAGGTGGCTATGGTTACATATTTTTGACTTTCAGTTTCATCGACTACCACCTCTACCTTAAGGATGGCCTGACCCTTACCAGGGCCTGAAAACTTTATAAATATTTCCTTGGGAACATCCCCCTTTATTTCTATCTGCGCATAAACGGCGACCTTAATAGTCGCTGGTATTTTTACAACATTCACACCCCCACTGAAAACTCCTATCAAGATGTGTTTATTGCTTTTTTCTTCCCGGATATCCTCGCAAAATATCGCGTTTTTTACCTTTAGCTTTTTCATCATACTAACCGTGAACAGCTACTTGGACTTCATAGTCCCCACTAATTTCCTGAATCATGGCACCACGAGCGCGCTCCTTCGGAACTTTGCTTTCATTGTAGGTGTTTTGAATTGCACGGTCGGAGTGAAAAACGCCCTCATAATCCATTTCTGCATCAATGGACCACAGAAGATCACTAACAGTGTCCAGCGTCCAGTTTGATGGACCTTTCAGCCAACCAGATACTTGCGGCTCACTGCGGCCAATTTTCGCAGCGATGTCCTTTCTCTTGACACCGTTTTTCCGCGCAGCCTCTTCGATCATTTTTACAACAATCTCATAAACTCTGTTGCGGTTACGTTCTGCAAATACTGCCGCTTCAAATGGATAGCTCATTTTGGCAACTTCACCTTTCTACTTGCGTTTTGTGTGATATACTTTTCATATTCAAAATTCAAATTGTCGGTAAAACACATGCCTTCTGGAAGCCCAGCAGCCTTCCAGTGTTGTTCGCATACCAGTTTTTCGTGCTCAAACTCTGGTGACCACATGCCACCCAATAACGTTCTTGGTTGAGTGCGGGTTCCAACGAAAACGTCCGGCAGTGCAAACCGTCCGAGCACCCGAATAGAGGGCTTCGGCTTTCGGCTTCTCAATTCCCAATGTTCAGATTTTTCTGGCACTAGCTGCTTAATCAAATCGTCATTGACGTAGCCGCCTTCAACGAAGTGTCCAATATCACCGACCAGTGCAGCCGAACCCTTACAACATCGCGCTGCAGCCCAGTTTGCCAATCTCACCCGCCAACACGAATCACTCGAATGTGGCCAGCGAACGATTCGCTTTGACCAGCCCCATGTGATGGGTATTTTGAACATCACACCGGACAGCTTCTCCGATGGCGGCCAGCATGTCGATGACCCGCAAGCCGCAACTGAAGCAGCGGTTGATATGGCTGCGGCCGGTGCTTCGATCATCGATGTGGGCGGGGAAAGTACGCGGCCTGGAGCAGAAACGGTCTGGGAAGGTGACGAAATCAAACGCGTTGTACCGGTAATCGAGAAATTGGGCCATTGCGGCGCTGCCATCTCGGTCGATACGCGCAAAGCCGCCGTCATGGAGGCGGCACTGGCAGCAGGCGCCCATATTATCAATGATGTATCGGCGCTTTTGCACGACAAGCGTTCGCTTGAAGTGGCTGGTGTTTCTGGCCGACCCGTTATCTTGATGCACGCACCGTCTGCGGGAAAAAATCCCCATAAAAGCGAAGGTTATGGCGATGTTATCACAGATACTTTTGACTGGCTGGAGCATCGAATTGTCGATGTTGTCGAAGCCGGATTTGAACGCGAAAAGATCATTATCGATCCCGGTCTTGGTTTTGGCAAGTCGCTTGCCGACAACCTCGCTCTCATGAACAATATTGCTTTGTTCCACGCCCTCGGCCAGCCGCTTCTCATCGGAGCCAGCCGAAAACGAATGATCGGTGCGCTGTCGAAAGAAGCGCCGGTTAACCAGCGCCTTGGTGGTTCTATCGCCTTTGCACATTATGCCGTGCAGCAGGGCGCACAGATTGTCCGCGTTCACGATGTGCCGGAAACCGTACAAGCAGTCCAGGTTTGGCGCGGGATGCGCGATGCCGGGCTGACGGCGACTGTCTGATGAAGCAAAACCGAGGATGCCCTTTTGACCAGCACACCTGATCAGGCAATCCGCGAAATTGTCATTATCGGCGGCGGTACGGCGGGTTGGATGACAGCGGCCGCACTGTCGAAGAAATTTGGCAAAACGGATCTGTCTATTACGCTGATCGAGTCAGCCGAGATCGGGACGGTAGGTGTTGGCGAAGCAACCCTCCCGCAGATTCGAGATTTTAACGCGATGCTAGGCATCAGCGACGAGGAATTGATATCCCACACAGCGGCAACCATCAAGCTCGGCATAGAGTTTTGCGACTGGGGCAAGGAGGGTGATCAGTATATCCACCCTTTTGGTGTTCATGGCGACAGCATTGGTCCCGCCGATTTTCATCACTATTGGGCGCGCGCTGAAATACTGGGCAAAGCGGGTGATTTTGGCAGCTACTGCCTACCCACCGAAGCGGCGCGCAATGATCGGTTTGCCATGCCGCCGAAAAATGTCGAGTCTTCGCATCTGGCTTACAGCTACGCGTTCCAATTTGATGCCAGCCTCTATGCAGCTTTCCTGGCGGATTACGCACTTTCCAGAGGCGTGACACGCGTCGAAGGCAAAGTTGTCGCTGTCGATACTGATCCAGAAAGCGGGTTTGTTCAATCGGTTCAATTAGAATCCGGGACCACGATTGAGGGCGAACTATTCGTCGATTGCTCCGGTTTTCGCGGGTTGTTGATTGAACAGCAACTGGAAACGGGTTTTGAAGACTGGAGCCATTATCTGCCGTGTAATCGTGCCCATGCGGTGCCGTGCGAAATTAACGGTGCAGTCAGTCCCTATACGCGCTCGACAGCGCGATCCGCCGGGTGGCAGTGGCGCATTCCGCTGCAACACCGCATCGGTAACGGACATGTCTATTGCAATGACTATATTTCCGATCAGGATGCAGTGGATTTGCTCATGCAAAATGTGGAAGGCGAGGCAATGGCTGAGCCCAAGCAACTCTTTTTCCAGATCGGAAAGCGCAAAAAACTGTGGAATAAAAATTGTGTGGCGATCGGGCTTTCAGGCGGGTTTTTGGAGCCGTTGGAATCGACCAGCATTGATCTGATTCAAAGTGGTATTTTGAATCTGTTGACACTTTTTCCAGAAAAGCAGTGCGCGGCTCTGGATATTGAAGAATATAACCGGCTGATGAACCTTGAATATGAGAGGGTCCGGGATTTTCTGATGCTCCACTATGTTGCGACTGAGCGAGAGGAACCGTTCTGGCGCGACCGGCGTGAAATGACCTAGCCTGACAGTTTGCGTGAGAAAATCGAAGCCTTCCAGCGCCGCGGTCTGGTTCCCAAATATGATCATGGCCTATTTCAACCCGCCAGCTGGCTTTCGGTTTTCATTGGTCAGAATATTATCCCGGACAACTACGATATCCGGGTGGATCAAATTTCAGAAGATCAGTTGATAAAGCAACTCAGCGAGATCCAATCCGCAGTTTCTTCTACGGTAAGCCAAATGTCCCGGCATTTGGATTTCATCCAAACTTCAGGCGGTATGTTTGAAAATGGAGTGTCGGTTTGATGATTGAAGCGACGGTTTCCATCAAGCGTATTGGAGTTTTTGGCGCGGCCACTGACCTTTGGCTTCTTGCTGCTTTGATGAAAAAGAGCCTTCCGCCCGATGTTGAGATATTCCTGATCGATGATGGCAGTGAAGCTCAGCATTCGGGGATTGCGGTACGCCTCGACGATCCATTGCTAGCGGCTCTTGATATTGGCATTGAACTGTTTCAACAGGCCGACAGTGCCAGCTTTGCACTGGGCACCGATTTGATCAATTGGCAAGGGGAGGGCAGTCAGGGCAATCGACTGAATGTTCACTGTCGGATTGCGGCTTTCATGCAGGCGTCATCGCATGCAGCGGAACGTCGTTTTTGCGGCAGGCTGATTTTGCCTGGTGCGCGACGTAGCAGGTTCATTGCTGCGTGATTGATTGTGGCAAAATTGGCTGCGGCATTTCCGGTTCTGATGCGGCAGTCATCCTGGCGGCAGGTAACATCGAGCACCCGATGCAAACAGTTTTCCACCTGCCAGTGATTGCGGATGTGACGCGCCATTTTCTCGGGCACATCAAGGACGGATGAGATGTAAAATTGCCTGACCGTTTTGGCCTGGCCTCTGATTTCACGAGTGTACCCTGTCATGATCACGGCCTTCAGGCCCGGCCATTTGTGGCGTTCGGTTCTGTATTTGAACAAACTGTGCAGCACCGCGTTTCAATGCGCCCATGACCTGCATCAGCGGCTTCGCTTTTTTCAATGAATTTCGCGCCTGTATCACGCTCCGGATGTTCATCGAAAAACAATTCGACATCCTCGCGCAAGCTTCCCTGGTTGCCCTTCAGGCCGATCACATAACCGGCCTCTTGGTCCATGATTTGTTGGCAAATCTTGCGCTGACATCCTATCGCGTCAATAGTCACGATAGCGCCCTTGAGTGCCAACAGGGCCAGTAGCTCGGGGATCGCTGTTATCTCATTGGACCTGTCGTCAATCTTGCGTTGCCCGGGAACGAGTTGGTGATCACACGCCCAGGCCGAAATCATATGAATGGGTGCTTCAGGGGACCTGGTATCAAATGACCGCCGAAGGGTTTTACCATCGATGGCGACGACACCTTCAGGCGTTTCATGCAAACTCGCCACCCAGGCTATGAAGCAGCGTTGGAAGGCTTCCATATCCAGACGGGAAAACAAGATCCCCGACTGATCATGGCCTGGCGTTCCGTCCTTGAACGGCAAAAAGCGACGCAGGAATTCCAGCTGCTTTTCACCGTAGAGTGCGATTGACGTCCAGCCCCCGGCGCCTGAAATTACGGCGCAATTACGGCGCATAGGACCAGAAGAAAAATCTCGTTCGGTGGGCAGGTGACCTTCGCTTGCTGGCGCGGGTCTTTGACGCCGCCGAAATGCGTCAGAAAACGGGGGGTGGCAGGGTCCGGTGGGGCTTGTGACATGCAAAATCTCCAAAAAAGTGAGCATTCCACTCCCTTGATTCAGAAAAATTACTCCATGTCAGCTGCTTATTCAGTCAATTGCCCTGCTTACATAGCTCGGAATTATTGACAATCAGAGGGAATATCACTAACAGCGGCGTTCGTTTCCAACAGATATGAGAATCAGGAGCGCCTTATGGCTCGCGTTACGGTTGAAGATTGCGTTGATAAAGTTACCAATCGCTTTGATTTGGTCCTTTTTGCCGCACAGCGCGCACGCCAGATTTCCGGCGGCGCCGAAATAACCGTAGATCGTGATAACGACAAAAATCCGGTCGTCGCTCTTCGCGAAATTGCTGACGAAACGGTCAAGCCAACCGAACTTAATGAAAATCTTGTCGAATCGCTTCAGAAGGTTCTGATTGACGATGACGATACACCAGATGAAATTGGTTCCCTAAGTCAGTCTGCAGAAGCACTTCGTCTGACGGCAGCAGCGCCGCCGCGCAGCGCTGGTGTTGCGACGGAATATGGTCGCCGCTGAATTTTCAAGTAATTTGAAGAGTCTGATGTTGAAACAAGTTTTCAGCAAGGGTATTTCTTTGCCATAAACCCGTGAAAAGCGGATTTGACTTGCATGTTTCGTTTCGCAGTCGGGATTGCCTTTAGGCTCAGGACCTGTTAGATAGCTTGCATTACGGTGAAAGGGCTGATTCAAAGGCGGCACTGAAGGAGGTGCTGTTGATGAGTGATCTGTTTATGTTAAGCGAAGCGCAGATGCGCCGGATAGAGCCGTATTTTCCGTTGTCGCACGGGGTTCCCGGGGTTGATGACCGCAAGGTTCCGAGCGGGATTGTTTTTGTGATCAGGAACGGTCTTCGCTGGCGTGATGCCCCTGCTGGTTACGGGCCGCATAAAACGATCTGTAATCGCTTCGTGCGCTGGAGCCGCCTGGGCGTGTTCAACAAGATATTTGCGCGCCTTGCAGCTACCAGTGATGCCGGTGATGTGCTGATGATCGATGCCACGCATCCAAAAGCCCGCCGTACCGCTGCCAGCCTTTTAAAAAAGGGTCTGTTTCCAGATATACCGGGCGAACTAAAGGCGGCCTGAACTCCCAGGTTGCATGCCGTGTGCGATGGCAACGGGAGACCCCTGATCTTGTGTCCAGGCGAAGGGCAGATGAGCGACCATATCGGGGCAAAGCTGACATACCCGGCACTTCCGGATCATGCCGCCTGCATGACCGGTGATAAAGGCTATGACAGCGATGGGTATCGAGCGGCATTAAAAGCAAAGCGCATCACGCCATGTATCCCGCCGCGCAAAGGGCGGCGGCTGCCAGCCAGCTTCGATAAAAGCCTCTGCCGCCAACGCCACAAAATCGAGAATATGTTCGGAAAACTCAAGGACTGGAGGCGCATCCATACCCGCTATGATCGCTGCGCTCACACCTTCTTGTCTGCCATCGCTATCGCAGCTACCGTCATCTTCTGGCTTAGTTAATGAGTCCTGAGCCTAGAAAAGTCAGAAATTCCTTCCCGTTCAGACTTCCCTTTTTGGGAGGACAGCTCGACGTCTTCCTTCCCGCTTTTGGCGCTGCCTTTATGTCGGCGCGATAGCCCGTAGTGACGTTCTTCATTTCAGCCATGACTGGTTTACGGTGTTTGGAGAACATCGCACCGACGCCAGCGTTCATCAGTTTTTCTGCCTTTGGTAGAAATTCGTTGACCGTCATAGCAGATGCGGGGGTTGCGACAAAAATCAATGTGCAAGCGAGGATGGTTTTTGCAATGGGTACCATAAAAAAGGCTTTCTTCAGACACTGAAGAAAGCCTTTTTCCGTTATTCTCTTGAACTGTCAGTGAACGAGCATCTCATTTCGTTCCCTGAAACCAGTTATCACGCACCCTGCGGTTTTGGGTCGTTAAATGGACCGCGGCGTTTTTTGCCTGCCTTTGGAACGGAAGTGCCCACAGTCTGAGTCTTGGCTGGTTTCACGACCTCGCCATCATCGCGTTCAAATTTGCCAGTCTCGATCAATTCGTCAATTTCCTCGCCCGACAACGTCTCATATTCAAGTAAGGCATTGGCCAGAGAATGAAGTTGATCTTCATGGTCGGTCAGGACCTGCTTGGCGCGATCATAGCTATTATCAATCAACTGCCGGATTTCACTGTCGATTTTCTTCGCAGTTTCGTCAGACATATGGACGCGCTGGGATTGCGAATAACCGAGGAAAGTCTCACCCTGTTCCTCTTCATATTGCAGCGGCCCCATTTCCTCCGACATTCCCCATTGGGTGACCATATCGCGGGCTAGTTTGGTTGCATATTGAATGTCGCCAGATGCACCGGAGGAGACTTTGTCATGGCCAAAGATAATTTCTTCAGCGACCCGGCCGCCCATAGAGACAGCAAGATTGGCGTGCATTTTGTCACGGTGATAGCTGTAGTTATCGCGTTCTGGCAGGCGCATTACCATGCCGAGTGCGCGACCGCGCGGAATGATCGTTGCCTTGTGAATTGGATCGGAAGCTTCCTCGTGGACAGAGACGATTGCATGGCCAGCCTCGTGGTAGGCGGTCATTTTCTTCTCATCCTCTGTCATCACCATGGACTTGCGTTCGGTGCCCATCATAACCTTGTCTTTGGCCTCTTCAAACTCGCTCATCGCAACCAGGCGTTTGCCGCGCCGAGCAGCTGTTAGCGCAGCTTCGTTTACAAGATTGGCCAGATCAGCACCGGAGAACCCAGGGGTACCGCGTGCAATTGTGCGAGCATTTACATCGGGTGCCAAAGGCACTTTTTTCATGTGTACCTCAAGAATTTTCTCGCGACCTTCAATATCAGGACGCGGCACCACAACCTGACGATCAAACCGTCCTGGGCGCAAGAGCGCAGGATCAAGCACGTCAGGCCGGTTAGTGGCGGCGATGATAATAATGCCTTCATTGGCCTCAAAACCATCCATCTCGACCAGAAGCTGGTTTAGCGTCTGCTCACGCTCGTCATTACCGTTGCCAAGGCCTGCACCGCGGTGGCGACCGACAGCATCAATCTCGTCGATAAAGACAATACACGGCGCATTTTTTTTTGCCTGTTCAAACATGTCGCGAACTCGGCTGGCGCCAACCCCCACGAACATTTCAACAAAGTCCGAACCGGAAATTGTGAAGAACGGCACTCCCGCTTCGCCTGCAATTGCGCGTGCGAGAAGGGTTTTACCGGTACCGGGAGAACCGACCAGCAATGCACCTTTGGGAATCTGTCCGCCAAGCCGCGCAAACCGGGTTGGATCCTTTAAAAAGTCGACAATTTCTTCCAATTCCTCGCGGGCTTCATCAATGCCAGCTACGTCTTGAAAGGTAACTTTGCCTTGCTTCTCGGTCAGCATTTTTGCTTTGGATTTGCCAAAACTCATCGCGCCGGACCCGCTGCCCTTTTGCATCTGGCGCAAGACAAAAAATGCGATACCCAGGATCAAGAGGAATGGTAGGGACTGGATCAGCAGATACTGCCAGATACTCGGCTGCTCTTCTGCCTTGCCGCTATATTCAACACCTTTTTCATCGAGCATTTTGACGAGTGACGGATCATTGCCAATGGGTGTGGTTGAAAACTTATCGCCATTGGTCATTTCACCAGTGATCTTGTCAGGCGCAATAGAAACGCTTTTCACGCTACCTTCTTCCACTTTATCACGGAAAGACGAATAACTTATAGCCGAGTCGGCATCAGCACTGTTGCCTGCACCAAACATAGAAACCGTTAAAAGCAATGCAACGATAACACCCGCCCAAATGAGCATGGATTTCATCCACGGATTTTCTTTTGGATCCTGTTCGTCATTATTCATGAAAATTCTATCCTATGCTCAGAGAAGCCATGTTTCCTGAAAATCGCGCAATATCGCCTTTTGCTAAAGATAAGACTTTTCTGTTGGATGACAATATCGATTGAAAAGATTTTGCGCTCGAATAATCCCGTATGCTCGAATCTCCTCCAAAACTGAGCGCAATGGCCCTAATTTCGGCGCTTGGGAGCAGGCTCAAAAGTCCAGATTTCTCCGCCCTTGCAAAGCGTATCACCCAAAGTGACGGTTTCACCGTTCTGCAATGCTGAAATCGTCCGTTCCAGTTGTTCACCACGCGGTGAAAGAGCCGGATCGCAAATATGGAGACATTTGAGTATTAGCCGGCGTAAAATTTCATGCGGAAAATCGAACTGGTCAAGCATACAACTGCCTTGCTTTGAGTTGATATGCTCAACGGCCAATTGATCAGTCATCCAGCCAATTGCCTCTCGTGCATCATCAAGCGCCGCCGCGCTCTGACTGGCTAATCCGACATCAAAGCCTTCCAGTTGAGCAAGGGCTTTGCGTACTCGTACACGATCGAATCTCTGGTCATGGTTGGACGGATCATCGACCGCGGGAACTCCACGAGATTGAAGATATTCGACCAAATTGACTTTGGATAGGCGAAGCAAAGGCCGGATAATATATCCGCGCTTGGCCCGAATGGCAGACATACCATCAATTCCGCTACCCCGGAGAATGCGCATGACTAAGGTTTCCAGCTGATCATCGGCATGATGTGCGGTGGCGAGCCAATTGATGTTTTCACTCTCCATCCATCCACGAAGAAGGTTGTAACGCACTTTGCGGGCTTCCGATTGAATATTGCCACGAATGGGAATCGAGGAGTTTAACGTCCGGTGCGGGATATCTCTTTCAGAGCAGATTTGGGCGACCAGTTCTGATTCTTCCCGCGCTTCTGGACGCAATCCGTGATCCACTGTGGCAGCAGCAATCTGATTGGGGAAGCTCTCATGAGCCAATAGAAGCAGTGCCAAACTGTCCGGTCCACCGGATATGGCCAGTCCCAGTATGTCGTCGCTACTACCAAAGTCCGGGATCAGCTTTCCGAGGGCTTCCTGAAAATGATCGAGGATGCCACCCATAACTCTTGTCTCCGGAATATTATTTGCAATTAGCGGCTGATTTTCCTCGCGACACGCGGTTGCTCAGTCGTCCGGCCGCTACCTGTGGATAGACATCTGCCAGTTCCGCCAAAACCCGGCATGCATCATCTTTCTTATCCAATTGCACAAGCGCGGTACTCAGGAAATACAGGCTGTCTGCCGCCCGCTCTCCACGCGGACGCTTCTGGTAATTTTCATAGAGCGCCACCGATGCAAGAGCTGGCTTCCCATCATCCAGATAAGCGCGCCCCAGCAGATTTTGAGCAAAGCTGGCGCGGCGATGGTTGGGATAGGTCTCAAACGTTTTCTTCAACTGAGTCTGCGCTTCAGGATAAAATTTGGCATCCCAAAGCCGGCAGCCATAAATATAGGAATCTTCTGCCGCATCACCGGTTTCCGGCATTACGATAGCGGCAACGGCAGTAACCCGCTCAGGGTCAGGAGCTTGGTCTGGCTCGTTGGTTGTTTCAGTGTTACCAACTTCGCTTTGTGATGAGGATCCTGTAGATGCGGCGGTGGTTTCGGTCGATGTTCCGCTGTCCATTTTGTCTTCGAGCTGCTTCAGCCGGAAACTATTTTGTTCAACCTGACCGGTAATATTTGCCAAACTCCGCTCAAGTGCATCTACACGAGCGATCAAATCGGAGACCGGAGTAGATGTGGTTGAAGGTGTACCGAGTTTTTCCTCTTCCGGTTTGATTTCAGGTTCAAAAAACGTGGACCCGCCTGGAAATACCTTGCGCTGAACGGCCCGCATTTCTTTTTCCAGCCGCTCTACTCTTTTGCCCACATTTTCCTGCGCTGCCGCTGGCATGGCACTTACAAGACTGGCTGCCACGATGGTGATGATTGCGCGTTTCATGCATATCCTCCTGAAGATCACATCATATTAACCATATAATGCGCTGAAAAGTAAATAGATTTGCGGCCAATGATTGGCCCAAGAGGGATTTTTACTGATCAGGCTCTGCTGCTGGCTCATCGTTCCGTGCGAGAAGAGCTGCTGCGCTGACTTCAACGTCAGCTATGGTTCGTTCTCCGGAACCCAACGGGGCCACCACTTGACCATCAATTGTCACTTCAAGTGCATCTGGTCTTCCGGTTAGGATTTGCGGATTGTTGGCATCACCAGGGACGGTAAAGCTATCCCCTGGCGCCATCTCATTTTCATATAATCGCTCGCCCTCTTGATCATAGATTTTCATCCATACGGGTTGGGTCGCAGTCAGAACCACGGTGCCAGTTGTCTGCGGGGGCGGTGTCGCATCCGCATTGGCCTCTCCGCTCGTCGTGCTTTGTTCGGTTGCCGCAATATTCGAAGCAATTGTGTCATCATCAACCAAATCGATGGCTGAGGGTTCGAGCAATAATGTACGCCAAATCAGATAGCCAACCAGCATAAGAAGGCCAATACCAGCGGCTGTAAACGCCAACGCTTTAGGGGGAATGCTTGACGGGTTTGCCGGAGAATAGCCACTGGTTTCCGGTTGATAAGCGCCGTGTCCCTGTTCTTCCATTTCTTCTCGTAAAAGGCCACCGATTTTGGCATCGCTCAGCCCTACGGCTCTGGCGTAAGATTTTGCAAAACCAATGGCATAGGTGCGCCCAGGAAGGGCATCAAAATCGCCCGCTTCAATTGAAGACAGGTGCCGTTGCGGTATTCGAGTTTCCTTGGCGATATCTTCAACAGACAGCTGTTTTTGCTCACGGGCATGCCGCAGCATGTCGCCAGCGCTGTGCAGGTCGAGCTCACTTTTAGGCTCAAACTCTTCTTCGATTTCTTGTTCGGCGGCCAAAACTCTCTCCTAGGCCGTTTGGCCAGACAACGCCATTGTTCCCCTGTCGAATGAGGAAAGCCATCAAGGCTCGCAAAAGTCAATAATTATCGCAGCATGATGCACTTAATCTGCATCTTTAGCAATTATGTTACAACAGTTTACAAGATGAGGCGGCGGTAGCGATACCTTCATCAGATCAGGCGAGATCAATATTTTGTTGTTCGGCCCATTTGGCAAGCCTTTCCTTAATATCCGGATCAGGGTTTACCAGCGCCTCTGCCATGAACCGATTTACCTCCTTCAAATCTGTTGATCGAACCATGGCTTTAATAGGTCCAACGGAAGCAGGCGTGATCGAGAGGTTCTCAATACCAAGGCTAAGCAATGCCAAGGCTTCAAGGGGCCTCCCACCCATTTCTCCACAAACAGAAAAATCAATGTCGAGCTCTTTTGCTTTCGACGATATCCTCTGAAGGAAACGCAATATTGCGGGACTCAGCCAATCAAACCGTTCAGCCAATTTCGGATTGCTTCGATCCGCAGCGAACAGAAATTGGGTCAGGTCATTTGTACCAATGGACAGAAAATCGAGCCGGTCAGCAAGCATGTCCAGGCATTCGGCCAACGCTGGTACTTCCAACATAGCACCGTAGCGAATAGAAATCGGCAGCTGCTTGTTTCGGGATTTTTGATATTCAATCTGCTTGTCGAAAACGGCTTTAGCCTCATCAAACTCCCAGGGTTCCGCAATTAGCGGGAACATGATGTTCAGCTTTTTACCGGCGGCAGCTTCGACCAATGCGCGCGCCTGAACCTTCATCAGTCCATCGCGTTCGAGACCAATCCTGGTCGCGCGCCAGCCCATGGCAGGGTTTTCTTCCTTTATTTCGCTAGCCTTGAAATAGGGCAGGGGCTTGTCACCACCAATATCCACGGTTCGAAAAATAATTGGTTTGTCTCCGGCATGTTCCAAAACATCTCGGTAAAAGCGTTGTTGCGCATCTCTTGTTGGCATTGTCGCGGCCACCAGAAACTGAAACTCTGTTCTGAACAACCCAACTCCGTCCGCGCCAGTCAGGTTGAGCAAACTGACATCGTCGCGCAAACCCGCGTTGATGTTGATGGTTATGCGTTGTCCGTCTTTTGTAACGGGTTCCTTGTCACGCAGTTCCGCATAGGCCGCACGCTTTTTTGCACTCAATTCTATCTGTGTATCAAACGCCTGCTGTGTCGGCAGCGTTGGGCGAACAAAAACTGCATTTTCATCTACATTGAGTAGTAACAGATCATCTTCCCGAACGATCTGCCGGATATTTTTAACCTGTCCGAGTATCGGAATTCCCATAGCACGTGCGATGATTGTGACATGAGCCGTGAGCGAACCTTCTTCGAGCACAACACCCTTCAATCGGCGCTTATCATATTCGAGTAATTCCGCCGGACCCAGATTGCGTGCGACTAAAATCGTGTCCTTCTTGATTCCCATCGATGCGGCGGTACCCATTTGCCCCGATACGACCCGGAGCAGGCGGTTGGCCAGATCCTCGAGATCATGCATCCGTTCCGCCAGTAGCGGGTCATGAATTTGTCGCATCCGCATGCGGGTATGCTGTTGTACGCGTTCAATGGCGGCTTCTGCGGTCAGTCCGCTATCAATAGCTTCATTGATACGGCGACTCCAACCTTCATCATAAGCAAACATTTTATAGGTTTCGAGGACCTCGTCATGCTCACCGCCAGCGCCAAATTCTGCGAGATTAGCCATCTGGTCAATTTGATCGCGCATCTTGTCGAAAGCGGAATAGACCCGGTGCCGTTCTGCTTCGGTATCTTCCGCAATGGTATGCTCTATCTTGACCCGTGGTTGATGGAAAACGGCGTGACCGCTAGCTTTTCCTTTAGCCAGCTGCAGACCAGACAGGCGGTTGGCGCTGTCATCTTGGACAATCGGTTCTTCTATGGAATGATCATCAATCAAACCCGCATTGGCAATCAGTTCCGCCAGCACCATCGCGGCGGTCTCAAACGCCTCGATTTCTTCATCCGAATATTTGCGCGGATCAATATGTTGTGTGCAGAGAACTCCAACGGCCCGTCGGTTGCGAATAATCGGGACACCTGCGAAACTATGGAATTTTTCTTCGCCTGTTTCTGGCCGGTACTGAAAATCCGGATGGCTGGCAGCTTCGTCAAGGTTCAACGTTTCGACATTTTTGGCGATATATCCGGTCAGGCCTTCGCCAAAAGCCAGTTTAGTGACGTGAACCGCTTCCTGATTGAGGCCAAGTGTTGCGAATAGTTCGAGCACACCTTCGCGCAGCAGGTAGATCGAGCAGACCTCGCTACTAACAGTGTCGCCAATCCTGTTGACAACCTGATTCAGTTTCGCCTGTACATCGTCGGAAGACGCCATCACAGCGCGCAATCTGGACAGGATATCGCGGGCGGTTGCGGGGCTGGATACCAGATTTGTTGCCATGCAGACGGTCTAGCAGAAAGCGACCACATGCGCGATATGTAATTCCGGCAACTGCCGAAAAAGCCTACCAATTGTTAATTTAAGCCAAGGTGCGTGGGCAACTCTTATGCTTCGGCGAGCAGTTCTTCCTTCAAACGCAATTTCTGTTTCTTAAGATTATGGAGTTTTATCGTGTCGGGAAACGGCCGACCCTCTTCTTCACTGATTTGACGATCGAGGGTTTCGTGTTTAGCGCGCAATGCTGCGACATGATTTTGATCAATTACCTACTCCTAATATGTTTTCAGAAAATTGGGATGAATTGGGTTGCTCTGCTCCTTTCACAATATCGTGCTGGAACTCAGATGGTTCCAGAATTCGTTCGAATCTAATATGCCTTGGTTTCGACATCAACGACGAATAAGGTCAAGATTACAAATTTGTTGCATTGGCGCAAGGGGTGAAATCGGTCCGAAATGGTGATGAGCGATGAAGAGTTACGTGAACGGCTTGAATTGCTGAAGATCGAACATCGTGATTTGGATGATGCGATTGCTGCGCTTGTCGAATCCAGTAGTACCGGTCAACTTCGTGTCGCCCGCCTGAAGAAGAGAAAATTGAAATTGCGTGACCGGATCATTCAGATTGAGAACGCATTGGTACCGGATATTATCGCCTGATCCTCAATCTATCGGTTTCAGGTTAACCCGTTGCGACGTATCACATTGAAACAGTGGCAAGGTTAACCTTTTTTGGTGTCAAAAAATCGCTGTCCAAATCAGAATGGAATTTGCTAGTTAGTCTGGATGGCCGAAGTCGAGTCTTTGATTACACCCAAATTGCTGGATGCACTTTATACCGAAGCAATGATTCTTGCGGATGAAGCGCGTTCCTATTTTGAGTTGGGTCGCTTTGATGAAGAATGTCAGCCTGATGCAAATTTGTCGGTTTCCTTTTCTTGTGAATCTCTAAAAGTCACAACACGGTTGATGCATTGTATTGCGTGGCTGCTCAACCAGAAGGCATTGCATGGCGGTGATCTCTCCGAAGGGGAGGCGTGGAATCACGATCGATCTTTGGGTTATGCAGCGGCCAGCGATGGCCCTATGGTCGATTTATTTCCCGAAGATGCGCAGCGCATTATCATCGCAAGCGAAGACCTTTTCCATCGCCTGCAGCGTATGTCCGCAAGATTGGAACGACAGGTTGAGGAACAACCAGCCGTCCACGATCTGATCGCACGGCTGCAGAACAGCTTCTAAATTCGTTTAGAATCTAAGCCACCTTCTCCCCAACCGTATCCATCGCCGGATAATCAACATAACCTTCCGGTCCCTGACTATACCATGTCGGCATGAAGTCCCATGCGGTCTTGCCTTCTGTCACGACGTTAAGCGGTGCACCGCTGGCTAGTCGTGCGGGGAGGTCTGGTGTGGTTATGAACGGTCGCCCAAAGCTGATTGCATCGCAATTTCCGGCTTCTAGCGCTTCTTTTGCGCGATCATTGTTATAGTCGCTGTTGAGCACCAGCGGTGCGTCGAAGACCGGGCGGATATCGGGGCTGACTGGTGGCACTTCGGTTGAACCATAAGTGCCGAAGTTCGGAGGTTCGCGCAGTTCGAGGAACGCGATGCCGATGTCGCCTAGCAATTTCGCGGCAGCGGTGAATGTTTCGACTGGCGTCGCGTCGTCCGCACCCTGCGAGTCGCCATTGGGAGACAGGCGGACTGCAACGCGATCATTGTCCCAGACATCAACGAGGCGCTGCGTGACTTCACCCAGCAGGCGGATGCGGTTGTCTACCGGGCCGCCATATTCATCCACGCGCTGATTGGTGCCAGAGCGGATAAACTGGTCGATCAGGTAGCCGTTGGCACTGTGCAATTGCACGCCATCAAAGCCAGCCTTTTTCGCATTCTCAGCAGCATTGGCATAGTCTTCGAGCAGGCGCGGTATTTCGGAGAGCTCCAGCGGGCGCGGCGTCTCATATTCTTTCTTACCCTGATAGGTGCGGATCTGACCCGGTGCCTGGATCGGCGATGCCGAAACCGGTTGCTCGCCGTTGTTGAAATCGGAGTGAACCAAACGCCCCATATGCCAGAGCTGGCAAATGATCCGCCCTCCCGCTTCATGAACCTGTTCGACAATCGGCTTCCACGCTTCGGTCTGTTCGTCGCTCCAAATGCCGGGCGCGAAGGGAGTGCCCAATCCTTCCTGACTAATTCCGGTCGCTTCGGAAATGATCAAACCAGCACCGGCACGCTGGGAATAATATTCGCCCATCATCGGAACGGGCACATGCTGCATGGTCGAACGGCAGCGGGTGAGGGGCGCCATAAAAATCCGGTTGGGCGCTTCGATCGCGCCGATGGTGATGGGATCGAATAAAGTTGTCATGGAATGCCCCTTGATCTGTATGGCTGTGAGTTAATCGAACAGTTAAGAGCAGGGCGCGTGCAATGCAATGGTTTGAACGCATTGAAAATCTGTCTATATTGATAGCACAACCACCAAGGACTCCACCCATGGCAAATCCCCTTCCCGAAGAACCAACGCTGGACGAAGTGCGCGCATTTCTGGCACCGAAGATCGCGGCACAGGCCGCTTTTGACGGCTGGAACGAAAAGGCAGTACTGGCGGCGGCGGAATTGGAAGACGTTGATGTCGATTTGGCTAGGCTGGCTTTTAACGACGGCCCAGTCGATATGATCGATGCCTGGTTCCAATCCATTGATATCGCGATGGCTGAGAAGCTGCCGCAGGAAAAACTGGATGCGATGAAAGTCCGTGAGAGGATTACAGCGCTGGTGGAAGCAAGGTTGGAGGTGCTGGATCCGGATCGGGAAGGTTTGCGCCGTGCACAGGCGATACTGGCAGCACCACCCAATTTGCGCAAAGCGGCCAAGCTGGGTTGGCGAGCAGCGGATCGGATGTGGCGGTTGGCTGGTGATACGGCAACCGACTATAACCACTATACAAAACGGACGTTGCTGTCAGCGGTTTATGGCAGCACGCTAAGCGTGTTCATGGATGATGAAAGCGAGAATTTCGAAAAGACGCGCGCCTTTCTTGCACGCCGGATCGAAAATGTGATGCAGTTCGAGAAAATGAAAGCAAAGGTCACCAATCGCGGTGGTGAACGGTTCAGCATGGCGCGTTTTATTGGGCGGCTTCGCTATCGGGACACGTAACAAAAGACTCGCCATTCCAAACCATTATTGATAATCAGTCGCAATTAAAAATCATTCGAATTGCGATAAATGATAGCAATCACCCTAGACCAATTGATTTTGAACCATAGTGCGGAAGTGACGGCAATTGACTGGACGTTGATGTCTGATGCCGAAGGTGCGCGCCTCCGCGCCTTGGGCTTGGACGAAGGGGTGTCGGTCAAGAAACTGCATCGCGGGATGTTTGGTTCGAGCGACCCGATCGCGCTGAAAGTTGGCCGGATGAAGATCGCGGTGCGCCAATCCCACGCGATGGCGATCACAGTACAATCGGTGACGGTCACCGCTTAAAACATGACCAAGACGGCTCCCCTGATCGCCCTCGTTGGTAATCCGAATGCAGGTAAAAGCGCATTGTTCAATACGCTGACCGGTGCGCGGCAAAAAATTGCCAACTATCCGGGCGTTACCGTCGAACGAAAGTCGGGACATTTTACGCTTGCCGATGGACAGCCTGCTGAACTGATTGACTTGCCGGGTAGCTATAGCCTCGATCCGACCAGTCCGGATGAAGAAATCACCAGCAACGTCATCACCGGACGTTTTGATGCAGAACGCAATCCTGATGCGATAGTGATTGTGCTCGATGCAGCAAATCTCGACAATCACCTGCGCTTTGCGCTTGAGGTTATCGCGCTCGGGCGAACTGTGGTGGTAGCGTTGAACATGATGGATCTCGCCGAGCGAGACGGGCTCACACTTGATCCAGCAAAACTCGAAGAAGCGCTGGGTGTACCGGTGGTGTCGACGGCTGCGGTGCGGCGTAAGGGCCTTGAAGAACTGAAGGTCGCTCTCGACTGTCAACTTTCCAGCAAAACCGAAGTCGAGGTTGTTGTCGTTTCAAAGGAGCACGATCATGATCTGCGCAAACAGGCGCAGAATATCGCGGTTCAGACCATTGTTTCGGAAACGGCCGGAAAACGCTGGTCCGAACGGGCCGATGCTGTGTTCCTGCACCCGATTATCGGACCATTCATTTTACTCGCAATCTTGTTCGTAATGTTTCAGGCGGTTTTCGCCTGGTCCGAAGCCCCGATTGGCTGGATTGAAGACGCAACTGAATGGATCGCTGCGGGTGTCGAAGCGAACACGGCCGAAGGCTTTATCCGTGATTTCCTTATCGAGGGCGCGATAGCCGGTGTCGGATCGGTGGTCGTCTTCCTGCCGCAAATTCTGATATTATTCCTTTTTATTCTGTTGCTTGAAGCCACCGGCTATATGACCCGAGCCGCCTATATCATGGATCGGTTGATGGCAGGTGTGGGCCTTTCGGGACGCAGCTTCATTCCGCTCCTGTCCTCCTTCGCCTGCGCCATTCCGGGTATCATGGCGACGCGCAGTATCAGCGATGCCAATGACCGGTTAACCACGATCTTGATAGCGCCGCTCATGACTTGCGCCGCACGTTTGCCGGTCTATGCGATTATCATAGGTGCGTTCATTCCGGCCCGCGATGTCGGCGGCGGAGTGGGTCTGCAGGGGCTGATCCTCTTTGGGCTATACGTTTTTGGTATTGTCGGCGCGATGCTGGCGGCGCTCATATTGCGGCGCACGGTAACGGCCGGTCCCAATGCCGGTTTCCTGATGGAAATGCCGAAATATCAGTTGCCGCGGATCAAGGATATCTTGATCGGATTGTGGCAACGCGCATGGATTTTCCTACGCCGTGCAGGGACGATCATCTTTGCTGCAACAGTTGTGCTCTGGTTGCTGCTAACTTTCCCTAAGGTGCCTGAAGACAGCGCCATGAGCCAGGTTGATTATAGCGCGGCTGGAAGGATCACTAATGTGATTGCGCCGATTATGAAGCCCATCGGATTTGACCGCGATATATCTTTGGCGCTGATCCCAGCAATGGCAGCGCGCGAAGTGGCCGTGGCTGCATTGGCCACAACTTATGCGATTGATGCGCCGGATGAAGAGGCGGAAGCTAAGTCGCTCACGGAACGCCTGCAAAGCCGCTGGTCTTTGCCAACCGCGCTGGCTTTCCTCGCTTGGTTTGTATTTGCGCCGCAATGTATCTCGACCATCGCCGTCACACGCCGTGAAACCAACGGTTGGAAATGGCCGATGTTCATGCTCGGCTATCTTTTTGCGCTCGCCTATGTCGCGGCCGGTATTACATACTGGACGGCACTCGCATTGGGGCTGTAGGACAGCGTCAAACGACTCACTAGGACAGGAATTTTAAAAATGGCTGGCGGCATCAACAAAGTAATTTTAATCGGCAATCTGGGCAGGGACCCGGAAGTGCGTACCTTTGACAAGGGGGGCAAAGTCTGCAATTTCAGCGTCGCGACGTCGGAAAGCTGGAAGGACAAGCAAACCGGAGAGCGCAAGGAAAAGACCGAGTGGCACAATATCTCGATCTATAATGAAGGCCTTGCCGGGGTCGCCGAAAGATATTTGCGCAAGGGCAGCAAGGTCTATCTCGAAGGCAAGCTGCAAACCCGCAAGTGGCAGGACAAGTCCGGCAATGATCGCTATTCGACCGATGTTGTGCTGCAAGGCTTTGAGGCGAAAATGGAAATGCTGGACAGTCGCGGCGAGAGTGGCGGTGATACAGCCAGAACCGGCGGCGGAACATCAGGTGGTTCGGGTGGCGGCGGCTCTAACGACGGCGGTGGTTCAGGCGGTGGCCAGGGCGGTGGTGCCTTTGATGCCGATCTTGATGATGAAATTCCGTTCTAGAATATGTCGCTGCTAAAAGATTGTCGAGCTTGATTGGACGGCTGACGCGTTCTTCGTTAGGATACTCCTACCTTTCCAAGAGGACGATCGCCAATGCGCTTAATCAGCTTTCTCTTGTTCACTATCGCTGTCTTGCCCTTGATCACCGGTGTAGCTCACTCCAAGGCTGGATCGGAACAGTCGCTGACAGAAAAGCTTGCTGAGTTCGATACCTTTGCGCGGGAGTACAGGATCGAAAACAGCGTGCTCAGTATGTCTTATGCCATCGTGAAAGACGGTAAGGTCGTCGCCGCCGAAGGAATTGGCTGGCAGGACCATGATGCGGAAGAGAAAACAACAGCCGATACAAGCTATCTTGTGGCCTCGATCACAAAGACATTTACCGCGGCGACATTGCTGGGAATGGAGGCCGACGGGATTATCAATCTTGACGACGAATTCACTAACCTGAGCGATTGGGACCGGCGGTGTAAATGGCTTTCGAGCGGAGTGAGTATCTTTGGTGGCGGTAAGAAGCTCGACGACGGCTACGTGCCGCCGGTAATCGATTGTTCCGCCACACTAAGCCTTCGTAACGTCTTGCAAATGCGAGTGCTTGGCGAACTAGGTAGCAATTTCATGTACAACCCAATTGTATAGAGTTATAACCGGATCTGGTGTCTGGAAGAATTTGAAGTATGGGGCGTGCCTTGCTGAAATCGTTTTTGTCTGGAAATCGAAAGTAGCAAGAGGAGCCCGCCACACATGGCAAAAGATACTGTGATTGATCCGGGTAGACCGGAGGGAATTGAACCACTGACAGAACTACTCAGACCGGGTGCGAAGCAGTTAATCGCCGAAGCGGTCCAGGCAGAGCCGGATGAGTTGATGACAAAGTTTGATGGTCACAAAACGGCTGACGGACGACAGCGCGTTGTCCGCAGTGGCCATCATCGCGAACGAGAGGTGATTACAGGGGTTGGCAAGGTCAGCGTCGAGGTGCCGAAGATCCGTAGCCGTGAAGGTACGCCGGAATGTTTTCAATCTCTGGTTGTACCGCCCTGCATCCGGCGAACGGCGACGCTGGACGCGGCGAACCCCTGGCTTTATTTGAAGGGTGTTTCGAGTGGCCAGATGCAGAGCGCACCGGAAGCTATTGCCGGCCCCGAGGCTAAAGGGCTGCCGGCCAGTGTCGCGGGGCGTTTGAAGCGGCAATGGGAAGCTGAATACAAGCAATGGTGTACTCGAGCGGTGTCTGATGAATGGGTCTGTATCCGGGCTGATGGCATCTACAGTGGTCTCAGAGGCGACGATGGCCGATTGTGCTGCCTGGTTATCATCGGCGTGAACAGCCGGGGTCACAAGCACTTCCTGGCAATCGAAGATGGTGTCAGGCAGTCAAAACAGAGCTGGCGTGAGGTGTTGCTGTCTCTGAAACAACGGGGTCTGGACCAACCCCCGAAGTTGGCAATTGGAGACGGCGCCCCGGGCTTCCGGGCCGCAGTGGAGGAAGTGTATCCGGAGACGGGCGTTCAACGTTGCTGGCAACGTTGCTGGATGCACAAGACCGGCAATGTGCTGAACTATCTGCCGAAGTCTGTCCAGGAGAAAGCGAAGCAGGGTCTGCATGATATCCGGATGGCAGAAGATCGAGCTGATGCAGCAAAGGCGTTCGATAATTTTGAGGAACGTTTCGGTGCAAAGTACCCCGAGGCGGTGGAATGCTTATCGAAAGACCGTGACGCGTTGCCGGCATTTCATGACTTTCCAGCGGAACACTGGACCCGTATCAGGACAACCAATGTCATTGAGTCGAGTTTTGCGACGATCCGGCATGGAACACGCCAAGCCAAAGGTTGTGTCACGCGCAATGCGATGTTGACGATGGTCTGCAAGATGGGATTATGCGCAGAAGATTCCTGGCGCAAATTGAGAGGCTTCAGACACCTGGCGAAGGTGATTGAAGGCGTGAAGTCTAAAGATGGAAGCGAGGTGAACAAGGACGACATGCCAGCCGCATGACTAACTTGCCAGACACTACTTTTGACAATAACTCCCAAAAGGCGAATCCTGCAATATTATGAATATATTGCCCATTGAAAACCGCACCCAAATTCTCGCAATGCTCTGCGAAGGCTCGTCCATGCGGTCGATTAGCCGCGTTGCGGACGTATCAATCAACACGGTTTCAAAGCTGCTAGTTCAAGCTGGCGAAGCCTGTATTGCAATCCACAATGACAATGTGCGGGGCGTCATAGCAAGCCGCGTCCAGTGCGATGAAATCTGGTCGTTCTGCTATGCTAAGAAAAAGAACGTTGCGACCGCAAAAGATGCACCGGAAGGCGCTGGCGATGTATGGACGTGGACCGCAATTGATGCTGATACCAAGCTGATCGTTTCATTTCTGGTCGGTGGCCGTGACAGTGAATATGCAATGAAACTTATGGATGAACTGCGCAGCCGGTTAAGCAACCGCGTCCAGCTAACCACAGACGGCCACAAAGCCTATCTGGAAGCTGTTGAGGGTGCGTTCGGTGCTGACGTGGACTATGCGCAACTGGTCAAGCTGTATGGTGCTTCACCGGAAAGCGCAAAGGGGCGTCACTCACCCGCAGAATGCACTGGCATCAAAAAGCGCCGCGTGGAAGGCAATCCTAAAATCAAAGACGTATCGACCAGCTATGTCGAGCGCCAAAACCTGACAATGCGAATGTCCATGCGTCGGTTTACCCGCCTGACAATGCTTTCAGCAAAAAGCTGGACAATCACATTCACGCCCTCGCACTCTACTTTGTGTTTGACAATTTTTGCCGCATCCACAAATCGCTGAAAGTTTCCCCTGCAATGGCCGCTAGCATTGTCGGCACGCTATGGTCACTAGAGGATGTTGTTGCTAAGATTGATGAAATGGCACCGGCTCCAAAAAAGCACGGGCCTTACAAAAAGAAAAATAATTCAAAGTGAGACACTGCCAGTTTTTCTATCATGAATGGCTAGGAGCGCCTATTTTGGCGCAGAACAGATATCCGGTCTTACCACTCTTTACGACTTTTCCTCCCTTTATCAGCCGCCTTCGGGCGGTTAATTTTCGGATTGATCAAGAGAAATACCGTAAAACTGATTGAATCATATCTGCAACGCCAAAGCTAGAGGGTATTGCGGATTTTGTTGGCCTCGGCGACTGCGTTAGCCAAATGCTGCTTTATCCAATCGTAACGCTTTTGGCTATTTGATCCTTTTGGGTCGTAACACTTCACAATCGAGGATAGCTTTTGACCTGTATTGCCGTAGCCAATATCCGCAAATGGGTTGCTGCCTTTTGTAGACACGTGCCCGTCTGAATTCTTCAAACCGTGAATGTGGATGCCAACCACGCCCATGCCGTCGCCCCAAGATTTGATGATTTCGTGCTTAATCCATTTACGTCCGGCGGTGTTTGTACCCACCAAAACCACCGTGCAAGAACGGCCCTTCATTTGCGCAGCAATCCATTTCTTGATCGCTGCATCCCCGCTTTTCTTAACGGTTTCCCAATCGTTATCCGGCACAGGCTGATTGCCTTCAATCGCTCCGATGCTGCGCACGATTCCCGCTCGCCAGTTGTCCGGTGCGTAATGAAAACTATAAAAGGCTCTGTGTTTAGGCATGGCGTTTACCCCGCATTGAGTGTCAAGACCATAACAACGACAACCGCAAAAATAAGCACGCCATGAAATGGAATTAGTGTTTTTGATAATGTTGCACCGATCCACGTGGGCGCATCACCTGATTTGAAAGGCGTGGTATCCATGGAAAAATCGATATCATCGTCTTTCAAAACTCGAACATGGTCATAGAGCTTTCGGTAGAGTTGCTCCTGCCATAAGAAAAAGCCATCCAAACCCCAAAATACAATCGCGGGAATGTAGGCTAGAAAAACAAAAGCGGGTCGGCTATCCGTTGCTGAAAGCGCAAACAGAGCAGAAACGAGAACAACGCTCCACCCTTTCAACAAGAACGAGTTTGTAGATAGGCGATTTATAACTCCTTGTATCAGCTCTAGGTGTTTGTGCTTCCGTTCATCTGCCATCGCTATTCTCTTTCATACGGCCCTAAGAACCGAACACCGTTAAAGTGAATTAGATGGGTCTGAGCATCCGCGCACCAGACTTCCGTTTCCCATGATATTTCGCTTAGATATCGGCCCATGATCGCGCGATCTGGAAACGCTGTTACATAAACGAGTCCGGTTTTTGACCCTGTAAACAGCTCTGCTAGTTCGTTGTGTCGCTTCGAATCGACAGGGCCGTGACTGGTGACAGTCTCAATGAGCAAAAGCCAATCTTTCTCGACAAAATACAAAACCACATCCGGCATTTTTCCGTGCTGATCTACCGTAACCCCAAGCGATGCAAGTTTCTGTTCTTCAAAGTAGCCAATCTTTGACCCCGTATCCCCGACGTAAATCACTTCCGAATTCGGGGCGAACCTTGGCGCGAATTCCGTAATGATTTGCTTGATTAGCTCGCTGTGCGCTCCGGGCGTTAAGTTGATGTCCTTACCTTCGGCAACCTGAACCGGAATCATCTGCATTTCGCGATGTTTCGCCCACTTCGCGGCAAGTGTTTCCTGGCCCTCCAAATACTCGGCTAGCGTCGCAGCCCACGAATCAGTGCCGAAAGTCTGGATAACTTCGAAGGCCTCTTGGCTTATCTGATAGCAGGCTTTCGGGCTGTTGACGGGGCGAGTTGGTTCGTCGGGATTGTAGAGCGCGATTCCGGCCTCAACGAATTGGTGCATGGTTTGACGGCGGAAAGTTTCGCGGGTGTTTGGCGCATATTCGCGTCCGTAATGCGCCCGGCAGTAATCCATGATTGGCGTGATGCCCATCAACGGCTTTTGCAAACTGTCCCAAGTACCAGACGGCTTAAGATCGAGAATAGCCAGTAACGTCAGGGCTGATCTTTCATTCTGCTGCCCCCTCGGCATACCGAGAGCACGCACAATTTCTAACGCCTCATCTATTTTGCGTTGCGCCAGCAGTGGATTTTCATCATCTGCCATGTGTGCTAATTCCCCCTCAATCAGGTTGTCGGTCTCCTGTTGGGAGAGTATTGCGCCACGGGTCAGTGTTCCTATGCGCTCAAGCGTTTCCCTATCTGGATAATTTAGTGATCGTAAATCGGTAGCGTTCACCTGCGTATGCCCGTTGAACTGGCGAAAGAACCGATCAACAAGACTGCTGTTCAGATATACGCACAAGCCCGCCGCAAGTGATTTAGAAAACCCTTTCTGGCTGACGTGATACACATTCAAATGATTCTCGAAGCCGACAAGATCGCCGTCCAAGCTCGATGGGTAGAGCGCAGCAACAACCCGCCGTACTTCTTCTTTCGACGTAAAGCGTTTTGTAACAACGAAATGGCCCTTGTTGTCCCACAGCCATTTGCGCGTGTTTTCGTTTATCTCAATCGCATTGGGCCTCTTCATGGCTTTAGGCCATTCGAGCGTTCCACCTTTGAAATGCGCCGCATACAACAGTGGGGCTGTTGACTCATCGGGTTGAGCGCGTAAATCATCCTTAAGCCGAAAATCCACTACTGGCCCTGTCGATAGCTGCAATCCAAGATCGGCAAGCGTTGTGGTGAAACTCGCCATACGATCAACAATGCCTTGTTCAAGATCATTGGCGGCGATGTGCAAGAACATATCGGGGTCATTGGGATTCAGCACTGCTGCGTAATCAACGACTCGTTGGGTCATGTCCGGTGCTGTGCATTCCTGCGAACCTGAATCAAAGTGAAAATCCCCGCCTCTGCTAGCCGTGATTCGCACTTTTGAAGGTTTCGCGCCCTTCACGGCATGAATAATTATATTTTCCTGCAACACCTCATCGCCTTTAAAGGCGTGATTTCTCTTTTCGAAAATATGAATGTGCTGCAGTCCCATCATCGAGAAAAACTGCTCTCTAAACGGTTTAAAATACGGCCCATTGCAGAAAGAGCGCGGCACGATTGCCACCATCTCTCCACCATCTCGCAAACGCTCTGCGGCTAGAAACATGAACCCTGTGTACAGATTCGATGTTTCAATTCCTGCTTTCCGCAGGGCCGCTCTATGCCCCGATCCCGCGTTTATCTTTTTGTACGGCGGATTCATGATGACGTG
This sequence comes from uncultured Parasphingorhabdus sp., assembly GCA_951813595.1. Taxonomy (GTDB): domain Bacteria; phylum Pseudomonadota; class Alphaproteobacteria; order Sphingomonadales; family Sphingomonadaceae; genus Parasphingorhabdus. The sequence continues at coordinate 2,109,474 of CATOTQ010000001.1, forward strand.
GGTGAACTCGTCTTTCGACGCTTTTTGCCCGCGAAAGATATCAGCCTGATAATCGTCTGAATGGCTTAAGATGAAATCGTCCGTTCGTATGTCGCTGCTCGCCGCTATCTCTGCGCCTGCGCATTGCGCATCGGCCTCGCCTAATGTGCTTGAAAGGTAATCGAGCAACATCGGCTCAATCTCATAACAGACTAGCGAAGCTGATTGTGGCTTTTCCGACCGTTTGCAGAGCATTTCGACAAAGGCCGCTGTCAATGAGCCAACGCCCGCACCTGCATCCAGTAACCGCACCTCCCCGCTTGCATCAGAAAACAAGCTCGCCATGAAATGACCAATCGGCGCGGGAGTCATGTATTGACCTAGAACCGTCCTCTTTTCCGGGTCGAGTTTTAGCGATGCGTCAACCCGGTAGAATTCGGTTGTTTCGGCGACGGCGGTTTGCATCTAAAGCCTTCCTATCCGTTCGCGCTGCGCGGGGTTTCGGTAAAACTCAGCGCAAGCTGTGATTTGCCCTTCCCGTATCGTTCAAGAAATTCGGTGACGGCCTGGCGAGTTATCCGAGAAATCGACACATCGTGTTGCTGGGCAAGGCGGACCAATTCGGCGTGTTCATCTTCACGCAGATTTACAGTCACTCTTGTTGCTTTTGTCGCCTTCAAAGCATCCTCTCCGAATCAAATAAAACCTGAGCATCGTGCATCAAACTGCTGCACTTTTCAATCATTCCTTTGAGAGAAGCAGCGAAGCTGCGACATTTTCAGGCCGATGCGCAGCATCGGGGCAAGGAGCGTAGCGACGCAGGGCAGGTTCTTTACCCTTAACTGCCACCGATTACACGATAGTTATTCACAGTTTCGATGGATGCCCTAGCTGTTTGGTTCCGGCATTTGATGGTGCATTATTCAGTCCTGAATGGAAGGATGCACTATGGGACAAATATTGCACGGCAGCGCCACAACGACTGAGACGACCCGTCGAGCGATACAACATAGTCAAGAGAGCTTGAGGGCGCTTGCAAAGCGCTACAACATCAACCCGAAGACGGTTGCCAAATGGAAGAAGCGCAAGACAGTCGACGAGCTGCCCACCGGTCCTCGTAATGCCCGGTCAACATCGCTGAGCATCGAAGAGGAGGCGATCATCGTGACCTTTCGCAAGCATATATTGCTGCCGCTTGATGACTGCCTCTACGCCCTGCAAGCAACGATCCCGCATCTCACGCGCTCATCTGTGCATCGCTGTTTGCAGCGCCACGGAATATCCCGTCTGCCGGATGTCAAAGGAGACTCAAAGGAGACAAGGAACCCAAGAAGAAGTTCCAATACATATCCGATCGGCTACATCGACATTGCTGAAGTGCGCACTGCGCAGGGAAAACTCTGTCTCACCGTTGCCATAGACCGAACCAGTAAGTTCGTCTTTGTCCAGGTGACACAGAAAACCGGCAGGGTGACAGCATCAAACTTCCTGGAAGCCTTGATTGAAGCGGTGCCCTGCAAAATCCACACTGTGCTCACCGGCAATGGTGTCCAGTTCACTTTCCCGCCGCGCTATAAGGCCCGCCGCGCTATAAGGATGGTCCAACAGCCACCTATATGACCCATATGTTCGATATGCGGTGTCAGGAAAACGGCATTGAGCACCGTCTGACCAAAGGCAAACACCCTTGGACCAACGGGCAAGTGGAACGCATGAACCGGACCATCAAAGAAGCGACTGTCAAACGTTATCATTACGATGACAGCAAGCAGTTCGAAACGCACCTGTCCAACTTTATCGACGCATACAACTATGGACGCAGGCTCAAAACACTACGCGGCCTCACGCCCTATGAATTTATCTGTAAATGCTTCCAAAATGAACCCGAACGATTTATCAGAAATCCGCACCATCAAATGCCGGAACCAAACAGCTAGATAGTCAAGTCTTGTTAGAACCGAAGTTGGTGGTGTATGCAGGGCTGCATGAAGAAACGCGAAATCAATAAACGCTTCGATAAAGTATTTTCGGCAATGGCCCCGCCCGTTACCGCGAGAAAGAGGTTATCATCCGGTCAAGCATCAGGTGGGGAGCGTGACGCATGTTGTAGCGATACTCAAACTCGCCCAGATACTTCCAAAGATGCTTCTCGCTGACATGGATGTGCGTTCCATTAATTCCGCGTTTCAATTGCGCCCAGAAGCCTTCGATGGCGTTGACCCCCGCACCGCAAGGCTTGGCATACTCACCCGCTTTATGGTTCACTTTGACATGGCGATAGCCGTAGTGACCAATATCTTTGTATCCGCCAAATTCATCAGTGTTGATAGTGCTTCCCGGCAATATTTGGTCAAGGATAAGGGCTTGCATATCTTGTTTGCGCCGCCGCCTCACAACCCGCGTGACCAATTCGCCACCACGCTCCAACATTCCCACAACAGCCGTCTTGCTGCCCTTGTAACCGCTGCCCTTGCCCAATACCGAGCCGCCAATCAGGGTTTCATCAACTTCAACCGTTTTTCCAATGCCGCCCAGCGGATCGTCACTGTCCAGCACCGTCATATATTTGCGGATTTCATGGCACATACGCCACGCCGTTTTGTAAGTAACCCCAAGCTGGCGCTCGACCTCCTTGGCAGCAACCCCGTTCCGCGTGGCGCAGAACAGAAAGATCACATAGAACCAATCACGCAACGGCGTCCGCGTTCGATGGAAGGGCGTATCAGCCGTTGGAAAAACTTGGTGGCCGCAATTCTGGCAAGCATAAGAGCGCCGTTTCGTGACCGCATGAAACTTTGCTTTCTCCCCACACTTATCGCAATCATGGACAATGCCATAGCGCGTCTGCATAAGATGTTCCAAACAGGATTCTTCGGTTGGAAAACGGTCTTGAAACTGACGGAGAGTAGGAGATTTTTGCTTTGTCATGCCCATTATATAGTAGAAAACAACACTTGGCGCAAGGGGATAAATATCAATCGAGTTCAGGGTCTATTTCTCCGTTGTCGCATGCTGTGATTGGGGCGCGGTGGATGCTGAAACGAGTTCAGCATGACGGTGGTTGGGTTCGATCAGCTTCTGACAGGCTGCAATCCCAGATTGACCGCCAGATCAACCCATTGCGGATTCTCCGATTCAATCAGGTTGATCTTCCACGGACGATGCCAGTTCTTCAATTGCTTTTCCCGCGCAATTGCATTCGTCATATCATCAAACATCTCAAATCGAACCAGGCGATAGACCGCACATTTCGACGTATGTCCGGGAATCAGATTGTTTCGGTGCTGATAAAGCCGCTGAAACAGATTCGACGTCACGCCGATGTACAGCGTTCCATGGGCTTTGCTCGCGAGTATATAGACGCACGGTTGTTCCACTGGTCGCACAGGCGGTGTATGGACGGTCGATGGACCCTGAAACAAGTTCAGGGTGACGGTTGGGGGACGAATGGCCGATACTGATAATCCGCATCTGACGCCCCAACGGCAACCGGAAGACATCGACGCCGCCCTGCGTCCGAAAACGCTCGACGAATTTATCGGGCAGGAAGCGGCGCGGTCGAATCTGCGCGTGTTTATCGATGCGGCAAGGAAACGATCCGAAGCGTTAGACCACGTATTATTCTTTGGTCCACCGGGTCTGGGGAAAACCACGCTGGCACAAATCATTGCGCGCGAGCTGGGCGTCGGCTTTCGCGCCACCTCCGGTCCGGTGATTGCCAAGTCGGGTGACCTTGCGGCGCTGCTCACGAACCTTGAGGAGGGCGATGTCCTGTTCATCGACGAAATCCACCGTCTCAATCCGGTAGTCGAGGAAGTGCTCTATCCGGCGATGGAGGACCGTGCGCTCGATCTGATTATCGGCGAAGGACCATCGGCGAGGAGCGTTCGCATCGACTTGCCGCAATTCACCTTGATCGGTGCGACCACGCGGCAGGGCCTGCTCACCACACCGCTACGTGACCGCTTCGGCATCCCGGTGCGGCTCAATTTCTATTCCACCGAAGAACTCGAAAAAGTCGTCCACCGTGCCGCAAAACTGCTCGACCTCGCCATCGCCCCGGACGGCGCCACCGAAGTCGCCCGTCGCGCCCGGGGTACGCCGCGCATCGCCGGACGCCTGCTCCGCCGAGTACGTGATTTCGCAGGAGTTGAGGGCGCCAGTACAGTGAATGCTAAAATAGCAGATGCTTCACTCACCCGGCTGGAGGTCGACAGCATCGGCCTCGACGCCATGGACCGGCGTTATCTCCATATGATCGCGGATATATACAAGGGCGGCCCGGTCGGCGTGGAAACGCTCGCCGCCGGTCTCAGCGAGCCACGCGATACGATTGAGGAAGTTATTGAGCCATATCTGATTCAGCTCGGCCTGATCGCGCGCACTGTCAGAGGCCGCGCCCTCAATGATCGCGGTTGGAAGCATCTGGGCTTAAATCCGCCCGCCGGTTCCGAAGGGGAGCTGTTTGATTGATCTCCCGGAGACAATTCAACAATCGTGCCGGATTATTGACTGCGTCAGCCGTGTTTGCACCGCTAACTGCCTGTGCCGCACCCTCTGAAAAGCGTAAGCCAAATTTCTGGATGCCCGAAGAACGTGATCCGCATGAGCGGACCTTCATGCAGTGGCCGGTTTCAAAGGAAGTGCACCCCGATCCAGTCTTCCTCAAAATGCTGCAACAAAGCATCGCCGATATCGCCAATGCGATCGCCGAATTTGAACCAGTGGTGATGCTGATGGATGCGCGTTTTGAGAGCGCTGCCCGCAAGAAGCTGTCAGATGGTGTGGATGTCTGGAACATCCCGACTGACGATTTATGGTGCCGCGATGCAGGCCCCTGTTTCGTCCGCAATGAGGCGGATGAACTCACCGTCCGCCATTTCAACTTCAACGGCTGGGGCAACAAGCAAGTGCATGGCAATGACGGCCGGGTCGCTGCCGCGGTGGCGCAGCGTATGGGATTGCCACTGCTGGATAATGGTCTGGTCGGCGAACCGGGTGGTCTCGAATCAGATGGCGAGGGCACGGTGATCGCGCATGAATCGAGCTGGGTGATCGACAATCGCAATTCTGGCTCGCGCGATGAAATCCAGGCGAAAATTCTGGAAGCGGTTGGCGGCCAGAAAATGATCTGGGCACCGGGACTCAAGGAGCAGGATATTACCGACTATCATATCGATGCGCTGGCGCGTTTTACCGCGCCGGGAACGATCCTGATCCAGTTGCCCGATGAAGTCGATATTGAGGCCGATCCGTTCGCCGCAGCGGCCTATGAAACGCATGATATATTAGCGGCGGCAACCAATGCGGATGGCGAGAAGTTCAAAATTGTGGTGCTACTGCAACCCTATGATATCCGTGTGAAGGCGGAAGATTTTGTCGCATCTTACGTCAACTACTATGTCTGTAACGGTGCCGTGATCGCTGCGCAATTTGGAGACCCTGAAGCTGATGCCGAGGCAAAAGAAACACTGGGAGAACTTTACCCGGTGCGCGAAATCGTAATGCTCAATGTCGATCCTATCGGTGAATGCGGCGGCGGTATTCACTGCGCGACCCAGCAGCAGCCGAAGGTTTAGGAAGTCCGTGCTCCGGCCCACGAGCCGGAGCTCTGCCGTCTATCCGCAATGTCTCCCAGAGCTCCGCATCAAGTGCGGAGCACTGTCACCGCCAATCTGCTCCGCACCCGCCCAGGTCGCATGTGTTCCGCTGCAAATCCGGTGCGGCAGGATGATGGTGCAGACAGGGCCTGCCTCCAAATCCTTTGCATCGATGATCACACATTCGCTGCGGTCCTGCGCCATGTCGGTGATGAAACTGATCAGATAGCCGTCATCTTCGGTTTGCGCATTCTTGCGCGGGATGAAGGGAGCTTCTGAACCAAAGCGATCATCACCGAAATAATAGCGCTCCGCCTTGCCGGTCTCCAGATCGTGTTTGACCAGACCATTGAACAGGAACCATCCGGGATGGCCGGTCACGCTATAGACATAGCGATAGGGCTCGCCCGCGACGTGCTGGTTGAACATGCCGAACTCGACCGGATATTCGTCGAATAGTGTTTCTTCTGTTGTCTCGCCGGTTTTCATGTTGAAACGCCAGCGGTGCAGTTCCGACTTGAAACTATGCAAGTCAATGCTCGCGCCCATGCTTTCATAACCTGCGGGAAAATCGGTCAGCGGCGGCGGCACAGGATCATTCTGGAAATAACCATCGAGCACCAACTCATCACCATCCTCAAAGGCATTGGCCCAATGAAGAACGTACGTGGGCTTGGCATCAAACCACTTGATATCCTCAGGCTGACCCATGCGCGGAATAATGCCGAATCGCGTTGGCAGTTCGTCATGATAGGCCGGAATACGCAGGCCATGATCGAGCAGTTCTTCCCGCCAAAACATTGGGCAGTCATTGAATATCGCGTAATTTTTTGAGTACGCCATATCATGCGGCAGGCGCGGTCCGGGTATGTCGATGGGGACCAGATGCTTCAGTTTGTCGTCTGCTCCGACAACGCCATAATGCAGAAACGGTGCTTTGGTGGAATAGTTGAAGAACAGCAATTCGCCAGTTTTCTCATCGACCTTGGGGTGGGCAGAAATGCCGTCCTCCGGTACCCAGTCCGCCGTACCAAGCGTTTCCAGCGTTTCAGGATCAAGCTGATAGCCCTCTCCGCATTGATAGAATGTCGAGAGGATTTTCCCTGCATGGACAACAACATCGGTCGAGCTGCTATCCTTCACTGCACCATGTGCGCCCCAGCCATCGCGTTTGGAAGCACCCGGCTTACCCATGATCCCGGCCCAAATCGGACCAGCTTCTTCCTGTTCCGCCGCAAACCCCTCGGTGCGGACAAAACGGTTGCGGTAGATGGCTTTGCCGTTTTTGATCCGTATCGTGTGGATCATCCCGTCACCGTCGAAGGGATGATAGCGGCCTATGCTGTCATGCAGCGGGTTTTCGGTATTGCGAACATAAATGCCGTCAATGTCAGATGGAATTTCGCCGATTATTTCCATGTCATCGGCAGTGATCTCATCGAAATTGGGCGTCCAGGTGCCGTTCCGATAGGGGTGATCATTGTCGCCTAGTGTGACAGTGTAATCTCTCGCCCGCGTTGCCATCAGTCGCGCAGCAAATCGTTAATGCCCGTCTTGGACCGCGTCTGTGCATCCACGATTTTAACAATCACCGCGCAAGCCAGTGCGGGTCCGGGCACTCCGTCAACATTGGATCGGGGTGGCATGGTGCCGGGTACGATGACCGAATAAGGTGGCACTTCGCCCATCCAGATTTTGCCGGTGAGGCGGTCAATAATTTTGGTCGATGCGGTAATGAACACGCCCATCGCGATTACTGATCCTTCGCCGACTACCACGCCTTCTACGATTTCGCTGCGCGCGCCGATAAAACAGTTATCCTCGATGATCGTGGGGTTCGCCTGCAATGGTTCAAGTACGCCGCCAATACCTGTTCCGGCCGAGATATGACAGTTTTTACCAACTTGTACACAGCTCCCAACCGATGCCCATGTATCGATCATTGTGCCGTCACCAACATTGGCACCGATATTGACAAAGCTGGGCATCAGCACGACGTCGCGGCCGATATGCGATCCGCGACGGACGAATGATCCGGGAACCGCACGCAGGCCGGCAGCGCGAAATTCTTCCTCGCCCCAGCCTTCAAACTTGCTCGGCACCTTGTCGAACCAATTGGCACCGCCGGGGCCTTCCATCACTTCATTGTCGTTCAGCCGGAACGAGAGCAGCACGGCTTTCTTCAGCCATTGATTGACCACCCATTCACCATCCTTTTTCTCGGCGACACGCGCGGTGCCATTGTCGAGCATTTCCAGCGCGGCGTTTACCGCATCGCGCTCAGGTCCCTGCGAAGTGATGCTCAAAGATTCCCGTTTTTCCCAGGCGTCGTCGATGGTGGTTTGCAGTGCAGCGGTCATATCGTCTCTTTTTCCTCAGCGTTGTGGAGGCCGGTGACCCAACTCTCCAAATCCGTTATTTCAATATCGATAGCGGCAGGATCATGTTCGCGTCCAGCCCATTCCGCACCGGTATTGATCCACACCGTAGTCATGCCCATCGCTTTCGCCGGCGTCAGATTGCGCGCCATGTCTTCCACAAACAGCGAGCGGGTTGGATCGACGCCGGTTGTAGTCACCATAGACTGATAGGCAGCAGGCTGCGGTTTGGGGATCAGATTGGTGCCGATTATGTCATGCATTTGGTCAAATAGCCCCGCCAGCCCGCGTTTTTCGAGCACGCGCTCCGCATAGGGTCGATCAGCATTGGTGAAGACCAGTTTTTCCCCGGGCAGCGCCGCAATCGCATCCCGCACCTGCGGCGCTGGCGACAGGCGGCTCATGTCGATATCATGGACATACTCCAGAAAATCACGTGGGTCAGTGCCGTGATGATGCATCAGCCCGGCCAGCGTCGTTCCATGATCATGGAAAAACGCCTTTTGCACCTTGCGCGCCTCGGCATAGTTGCAGTCCAGTTCCTTCGCGATATATTCACCCATCTTGATATCGATCAGCGCAAACAGATCACATTCAGCCGGGTAGAGGACGTTGTCGAGATCGAAGATCCAATGGTCGATATGGGAGAGGTTAGGTGGCATGGCTTCACCGACTAAAGACGGCTTTACACAATCACAAGCAGCAATGGTACCTAAGCCCGCGCCCCGGCATCCTTTACGCTGGCGCTGTTATGGCGCAGGGCTTTGAGTACGGTATCGACAATCCCATCCGCATCCAGACCGGCTTCCTTATACTGCAAGTCGGGTTTGTCCTGATCCTGAAATTGATCGGGCAATCGCAGAGTGCGGATTTTCAGGCCGGCGTCGGTTAGTCCGCTGTCGGAAGCGAAGGTCAGGACATGTGCGCCTAATCCACCGACAGCTGCTTCTTCGACTGTCACTGCCACTTCATGCGTTGTAAGCAATTTGCGGATCAGGTCTTCGTCAAGCGGTTTGGCGAAGCGCAAATCAGCAACGGTTGTGCTAAGGCCTTTTGCTTCAAGCTGTTCCGCGGCTTTCTTTGCTTCTTCCAGACGCGCGCCTAGTGACAGGATCGCGACCTTGCTGCCTTCCTTGACTATTCGTCCCTTGCCAATCTCTAGTTTTTCCAGCTTCTCGGGAATGGGAACACCGGTGCCGCTGCCACGAGGATAGCGAAAGGCGATTGGGCCTTTGTCATACTCCGCTGCAGTATAAGTCATGTGCGCCAGTTCGGCTTCATCGGCTGCGGCCATCACCACCATATTAGGTAGTGTCGCCAGATAAGTGATGTCGAAGCTACCGGCATGGGTGCAACCATCAGCGCCGACCAGTCCGGCGCGGTCAATCGCGAAGCGCACCGGCAGGTTCTGGATCGCAACATCATGCACGACCTGATCATAGGCCCGTTGCAGGAAGGTAGAATAGATCGCAGCGAACGGACGCATGCCTTGCGCGGCTAGACCTGCGGCGAATGTGACGCCATGCTGTTCGGCAATGCCAACATCGAAACTCTTGTCGGGATGGGCCTTGGCAAATTTATCAACGCCCGTGCCGGAAGGCATGGCTGCTGTAATCGCACAGATACGAGGGTCGGCATCAGCTAGCTTGGCGAGCGTTTCGCCGAAGACATTCTGATATGCAGGCGGTCCGCCGCCAGGCCCCTTGTCCTGTTTGCCGGAAACGACATCAAATTTCGCAACACCGTGATATTTGTCTGAGGCTTCTTCGGCATATTTATAGCCCTTGCCTTTCTCGGTGACGACGTGGACCAGGCAGGGCCCTTCCGCAGCATCGCGAACGTTTTCGAGAACTGGAACCAGATGTTCCATATTATGACCGTCAATCGGGCCGACATAATAGAAGCCGAGCTCTTCGAACAGCGTCCCGCCCATCGTCATGCCGCGAGCATATTCGTCGGTCTTGCGCGCCGCATCGTGGAGCGGCTTGGGCAGCTTACGGGCAAAGCGTCTCGCCAGTTCGCGTACGCCCAAAAATTCGCGCGACGATACAATGCGTGCGAGATAGGCGGAAAGACCACCAACGGGCGGCGCAATCGACATATCGTTGTCGTTGAGGATAACGACCAGCCGGTTTCCCGCAGCCTCGGCATTGTTCATTGCCTCATAGGCCATACCGGCACTCATCGCACCATCGCCGATAACGGCAATCCCGCGGCCGGGTTTGTCGTTCAGCTTGTCGGCAATGGCAAAACCGAGCGCTGCGCTTATCGACGTAGAACTGTGCGCGGCTCCGAACGGATCATATTCACTCTCGGCGCGTTTGGTGAAACCAGAAAGGCCGCCACCTTGGCGTAAAGTGCGAATGCGATCCCGACGACCGGTCAGGATTTTATGCGGATAGCACTGATGGCCGACATCCCAGACCAGCCGGTCATCGGGTGTATTAAAAACATAATGAATGGCGGCGGTCAGTTCGACCACGCCAAGGCCAGCACCCAGATGGCCGCCAGTACTGGAAACCGTATCGATAACTTCTTCACGGAGCTCATCGGCAAATTGACGAAGTTGCTCGGGTTTGAGCTTTCGCAAATCTTCCGGATATTTTACTTGATCCAGAAGCGGTGTATTCGGACCCGCCATATATACTCCCTGATTCACCGGTATCCTAGCCGGACTGCGGCCTGCTGTCGATCATTGAGCAGTGCGAGGCTGAATATTTGCTTACCAGCGGGTTTTTTAGCTGCATTTCTGGCATATGCCGCGCACTTCGATGACGGGTCGGATCGAATTGAATCCTTGTGATTGTGCAACATCGCGTACCTTTTGCGACACTGGATCATCGTCGACATGCGTGGCTTCTCCGCATGTGTCACAGACTAGGAAGATGCAGTCATGTTCGCAGCCGGGGTGGCTGTTGGCGATATAGGCATTAGCGCTTTCTACGCGCATCGCGAGGTTTTTCGCCACAAACAGGTAGAGAATACGGTAGACGCTGTTCGGCGCTACGCGTTTTCCGCGCGCTGTGGATACCAGTTCGGCTATGTCATAGGCGGAGGCAGGGCGAGAGAATCCAGACAAGGATTCAAATATCGCCGCTCGCGTATCGGTCCATTTTTCACCGGACTTTTCCAGATTGGCACGCGCTGCATCAGCCAGCGATTCACCGTGATGTTCGTGATGATCATGTTTTCCCATACGGGAGATTTAGGGATTTTAGCTCGGAAGGGCAAGGCTGAGGGTTTAATGCGTCGCCCGGTAATTTAAGTCATGCGCCAATGCCAACACGCCAACACCCAGCATAGTGAAGACAATTTCGGCACCGCCATGACCGCTTTCATGACCGACATTGATCGCACCCATCATAATACCCAGCCCGAGACCGCCTATAGCCGCTGGCATTACAAAACCATGATCGAGCACACCTCGCCCCAGTGTGAACATACCCAGCGCGATGGCAATGCCGAGACCGCTTTCATGGACGAGCGGATCAAAGAACATGCCGCCTGCCGAAGACAAGATGGCAACAAAAGCAACCGTTGAAATACAGTGAACGAGGCAGAGGCCAGAAATGAGCACGGCCACACGGTCCCACAGGCCGTCCCTGTCCAATAGGCCATCTCTGCTCAAAAGATTGGTTGTCGTATACACGACTCGCTGTCTCACTTGTTGATTGCTTACAAAAGATATAGGCCAAAGTGTGTTAAGATACAACATTACATTTTCGATAAACGCCTATTTTCCGGCTTTTCCCTTGCCGAAATGTGCTTTTCATATCACATAGCCGCCATATGACCGATGGCACTACTCTCGAAACCGCAGAATCGCCGCACGAAACGCGGCCGATTGCCATTGCCAAATGGCTTTTTGGAGTCGCGATATTGGTGTTTATCATGGTTGTTGTGGGCGGGATCACGCGCCTCACCGAATCTGGTCTTTCGATCACTGAATGGAAGCCGGTAACCGGTGCAATCCCGCCGCTCAATGAAGCGGACTGGATTGCAGAGTTCGAGAAGTACAAGCAGATTCCCGAATATCTTGAGATTAACGGCCCAGCGGGTATGTCGCTAGCGGATTTCAAGTTCATCTATTTCTGGGAATGGATTCACCGACAACTGGGACGGTTGATTGGACTGGCCTTTGCGCTGCCGCTGCTCTGGTTTGCGGTGAAGCGGGCCATACCGAGCGGCTATGGCTGGCGGCTGGTGGCGTTGCTGGCGCTGGGCGGATTGCAGGGCACGATCGGCTGGTGGATGGTCAGCAGCGGACTGAGTGAGCGTACTGATGTCAGTCATTTCCGATTGGCCGTGCACCTGCTGACAGCGCTTTTCATATTGGGCGGGTTGATTTGGACTGCGCTGGATCTCAGACAGCTGGCAAGAGGTAATGCCGAGCCCGCAAAGCTAACCAGTTTCGCAGCGGTCACACTGTTTGTTTTATTGATCCAGTTGCTGTTCGGAGCCTACACGGCTGGTCTCAATGCTGGCTATATCTCCAACACCTGGCCGCTGATGAACGACTACTTTGTCCCTGGCGGGATAGACTGGACCTTTGGCGCATGGGCTGCGTTGAACAATGATCCCTATCTCATTCACTTCATTCATCGCTGGTGGGCCTGGATCGTAGTCGGCTTTCTGGTGGTCTTGTCACGCAAAGTTCGGCACATAGACCACAAGGCATCCATCGCGATCCATTGCGCTTTCGGCACACAGATCATATTGGGCATTGGCACCGTTATGATGAATATGAACATCACGATGGCCGTCCTGCATCAAGCCGTTGGTGCATTGGTTGTGGTCTCGACCACTTGGGGTCTGCATCTGCTTGGGCGTCGACAGGCATGAGCGGGATTTCTTTGATCTACACCACTTTCGGTTCATCCGAAGAAGCGCGGCGGGTGGCGATGACCTTGCTGCAGGAAAGGTTGATTGCCTGCGCCAATCACCTTGCGCCAATCGTTTCTCAATATGAATGGCAGGATGAGTTTCACGAGGAGCAGGAATTCCTTGCGTTGCTGAAGACCAGCGCAGCGAAGGCTGAAGCGGCCATGATCCGCCTCCGCGAACTGCACAGTTTTGATACGCCCGCGATCCTGAGTTGGAATGCTGAAAATGCTGATGCTGACTATGCAAAATGGGTTTGGGGTCAAGTCTGTGATCAACAGACGGTATAGTAATACCCGTTTTATAACCCGCACTATTGCTTGACTTACGCGAAAAACATCGCCAATAGCGCCTCCAGAACGCCGGGCTTCAGCTCGGCTTTTCTCATTTTTATATCATCTCTGCATAGAGATTATGAAGGAGCAAACCCATGAAGGGTATTAGTAAACAGACACAGGCGGTCAAACCCGCTGACGTCGAAAAGAAATGGCATATCATTGATGCTACCGATCTGGTCGTTGGCCGGATGGCCTCCATTGTGGCCAACGTCCTGCGCGGCAAGCATAAGCCAAGCTTCACGCCGCACGTTGATTGCGGTGATCATGTCGTGATCATCAATGCCGACAAGGTGAAATTCACCGGCGGCAAGGCTGCGAAAAAAGTCTATTACAAGCACTCCGGCTATCCCGGCGGCATCAGCGGCACGACAGCGGAAAAGGTCCTCGAAGGCCGTTTCCCAGAGCGCGTGATCGAAAAAGCCGTCGAGCGGATGATCCCGAAAGGCCCACTGGGTTTTGCACAGATGCGCAACCTGCACGTCTTTGCTGGCACCGAGCATCCCTACGATGGCAATAAACCGGAAAAACTCGATATCGGTTCGATGAACCGCAAGAATAAGGTGGGCGCATAATGGCTGACACAAAAGATCTCTCCGATTTGAAAGAAGTCGCTGGCGATATCGTCGCTGACGCTCCTGTTGCAGAAAGCGGTGAAGCCGCTGCTGTGGAGCCTCCTGTCGAAACTATGCCGCTGCGTGAGCAAGAGCTCGACCAATATGGCCGCGCTTATGCGACGGGTCGCCGTAAAGACGCGGTTGCGCGGGTTTGGTTAAAACTTGGCAAAGGCAAGATCACGGTCAATGGCCGCGATCAGGAAACCTATTTTGCCCGCCCAACGTTACGTTTGGTTCTGAACCAGGTGTTCGCGATTACCGAGCGTGAAGGCCAATATGACGTGGACGTCACTGTCAAAGGTGGCGGGCTCTCCGGTCAGGCAGGTGCTGTGAAGCACGGAATTTCACAGGCGCTGACCAAATATGAGCCAAAACTACGCTCAACGGTAAAAGCAGCAGGTTTCCTGACCCGCGACAGCCGTAAGGTTGAACGTAAGAAATACGGTCGGGCAAAAGCGCGTAAGAGCTTCCAGTTTTCCAAGCGTTAATTTGCTTCAAAAAAATTTCAAAGGGCGGCTTTTCAGTCGCCCTTTTTATTTGGGGTTTTATTCCCAAACTGATAGCCGCAGGTCATGACTCAAGATAACCGAACCGTCGCTATCCCCAATTTTGTTACCCATCATGAGTGCTCCAAAACCGGAGAACATTTGCCAGTCGGCGAGGTGCAGAATTTGTCGCCAGCAGGGGCGCCGATTCTGGTGCGCTATGATCTGGATGGTGTGAAACAGGATTTAACCAAAAAGAAGCTTGCTGGGCGTCTTGCAGATCTTTGGCGTTACCGAGAATTGCTGCCCATTAAAAACGCGGCAAATATCGTTTCGCTCGGTGAAGAGATGACGCCGCTTATTCCACTCAATAATTCACTCGGTGCCAATGTGATTGTGAAAGATGAGGGCCGCCTGCCGACTGGTTCTTTTAAGGCACGTGGTCTGGTGATGGCGGTAACCATGGCAAAGGAGCTAGGTCTGAAACGCCTCGCCATGCCAACCAACGGCAATGCCGGTGCGGCAATGGCTGCCTATGCAAGGCGAGCGGGCATGGAGGCTTATGTTTTCTGTCCTAGTGACACGCCCGAGGTGAATGTCCGGGAAATCGCTCTGCAAGGCGGTAAAGTCTGGCGGGTCAATGGTTTGATAAACGACTGCGGCAAGATCGTTGCCGATGGCGAAGAGCCCATGGGCTGGTTCAACCTGTCGACGTTGAAAGAGCCATACCGGATTGAAGGCAAGAAGACGATGGGACTCGAGCTGGCGGAGCAATTGGGCTGGGATGTCCCTGATGTGATATTCTACCCGACCGGTGGTGGGACTGGCCTAATCGGCATGTGGAAGGCTTTTCATGAGCTCGAAAAGATTGGTTTTATCGGTTCGAAACGCCCCAAAATGGTTGCGGTGCAGGCGACTGGCTGCGCGCCGATCGTGAAGGCATGGGAAGACGGCAAAGAACAGGCAACGCTTTGGGAGGATGCGCATACAGTGGCGGCAGGCATCCGAGTCCCAGTGGCCATTGGCGATTTCTTGATTCTGCGCGCGATTCGCGATTCCGGCGGATTTGCGATTGCAGTGGAAGATGAATTAATTATCGATGTCCAAGTCCGGATCGGGCAGGAGGACGGGTTACTGCTTTGTCCTGAGGGCGCCGCAACCGCTGCAGCCTATCTGAAAGCACTTGATAAGGGTCTGATCGACAAATCGGATCGTGCAGTCCTTTTTAACTGCGGCAATGGCCTAAAATATCCCATGCCGCCGGCTGAAGCGGCGCTGGATCGGCACAAACCAATCGATTGGTCGGTTCTTAAATCTGCGGCCTGAAAATCGTACCGTCAGCCACAATAAACGAATATTAATTAAAAACGGCTAGCATCATCTTGCATCATTGCGCCCGAGTTTCCGGGCGTCTTGGTGATTGAGCAGAGGCGATAATGGTGTAGCCATGAAACAGGGTGACATAATTCGAATTTTTTTGGGGGGCTCGGCCTGTTTGCCATTGCCTATGCGCTGGTCAATTCTGAACTGCTGATCCAGTCGATCCTGTATCGAGTTGCCGCCAACGATAGTGATAGTGCCATTGTCGCCACAATTTCGATTATTTTGCAGTCGTTAATCACACTTTCGCTAGTGATCTTCCTGCCCAAGCGTTTTTTCTGCTATTGTTAGCTGTTGTAGGCGTGTCGGCGGCAATTAATATGACCTATTCCGGCATACTGGGTGAAGTTGTGGACCGTTCCAAAATCGCATGGATGATGGCCGAAGCGCGGCAGTCGACCAACGCCGCCGAACAATTTGCGAGCTCTTTTGCAATCGCAGCGATGAAAACGGTATTGGTTCTAATTCTGTTGACAGCCGCACGTCATTTTCTGCGCCCGTCTATCCAACCCTATCTGGTGAGAGTACAACTGAACAACGCCGCAGCAATGTTGATTTCAGTTGCCGCATTGCTTGGATACGCTTTTATCCCGTTTTCCTTATCCGGGGCCGTTGCGAATGAACGCAACGCCTTTGTCTATGCGGCCTAGGTTGCGATAGCCGGCCCGCCACCAGCCCGTGCGGAAGTGACCGTAGATCCCGAACCAGGCGGCCAGATCGATAAAATCATCTGGTTGATTGATGAAGGCATTTCCTATGATATTTTCGAAAAGGTGATCAAGCCAGATTTGGCATTCCTACCTAATACGGATTTTGGGAACGCCAAAGCACTTGGGAATTGTAGCACGCCTGCCAATTTTGCTCTCCGATCAGGAGTCCCTGTGCTGACGGTTGATCATGATACAGATCTTCGGGCCACACCCTCTATCTGGAGTTATGCGCAAAAAGCGGGCTATCAAACGATACTGATAGATGGCCAAGTCAGCGGACCGCCGCAAAATATGCTGCTCCCTCCGGAACGCATACTAATTGATGAATATGACAGCGCTGCTGCAGGATTGGATACCGATCGCAAACTGGCCAAGCGTCTGAATTCTGTTTTGCAATGGGAATTATATACTTTACTAACCCGTGTTGCTGTTGTATTATGCACCAAAGAGTAAACAAAGAGAGAGGATAGCACATGGCACCCAAAGCACCCGGCAAGCATCATCGCGAAGGTATCAGCCTACTTGAATTGACAGAAATGTTTCCTGATGACATATCAGCAGAACAATGGTTCGAAAACGTCAGATGGCCGAGCCCTGGTGACAGGTCTTGTCCAAAATGCGGAAGTCAGAATACCACGCCAAAGGCAAACCGTAAACCCCTTCCTTACCGGTGCAGGGATTGCCGAAAGTTTTTTTCAGTTCGCCATGGTTCTGCCATGGAAAAATCGAAGATACCCCTCCGTAAATGGGCTTTCGCGATCTACTTGAACGCTACAAGCCTAAAAGGTGTATCTAGCATGAAACTGCACCGCGATTTGGATATCACCCAGAAGTCCGCCTGGTTCATGGCGCATAGGCTAAGAGAAGCTTTTGCTAGCAAGGAAGGGTTGTTTGCTGGGCCTGTTGAAGTCGATGAGACTTACTTCGGCGGCAAACGCAAGAACATGTCAAAAACCAAGCGGAGTGTCTTGGTAGGTCGCGGCCCTTCAGGGAAGACGGCGGTGGTTGGGGCTAAAGATCGCAGCACGAAGCTCGTCAAAGCCAAGGTGATTGAGACAACAGACAGTGAGACCTTGCAAGGGTTCACCGAAGGTACAACTGAATCCAAGGCCAAGGTCTGCACAGACGACGCGAGAGCCTATGTCGGGATGGCCCGTGATCATGAAACTGTCAATCACTCTACCGGTGAATACGTAAGAGGTATGGCCCACGCCAATGGCATTGAATCTTTTTTGGAGTATGCTGAAACGGGCACACAAAGGAACTTTCCACAAGATCAGCCCCAAGCACCTCCAACGTTATATAAATGAATTCTCTGGCCGACATAATATCAGGGACAGAAACACTATCGATCAAATGCGTAGCGTTGTAGAGGGAATGGTTGGCAAGCGGCTCATGTACTGTGACCTGACCGAGGGGGAACCTGCACGATGAGTAATGTTGCTGTAATTCCCCCCGTGGTCAGTGACCCAACGGCACTTGCCCGTTCACTTTTTCAAAAAACTCCACGCAGTACTAAGCAGAATGGTTATTGCGATCCTGTATTGGCCTGCATTGATAACATGGAATTCTTGCGCTCGGTTCCAGACGATCACTGCAAGCTAATTGTCACATCACCACCCTGCAACTTGGGAAAAGATTATGAAACACGATCTTCTTTGGATGACTATCTGAATGCTCAAGCGCGAGTCATTGAAGAATGTGTTCGAATTTTACACCCACAGGGGTCTATCTGCTGGCAGGTTGGGAACTGCGTTCAAAACGGCGAGATAATGCCCCTCGATATTCTTACCTATCCCCTGTTCCAAGGTTGTGGCTTGAAGCTGCGTAACCGCATTGTCTGGCACTTTGGCCATGGATTGCACTGCACTCGCAGACTGTCTGGCCGGTATGAAACAATCGTCTGGTGGACACTCGACAATGATTATACATGGAACCTGGACCCTATCCGCGTTCCTTCAAAATACCCGGGCAAGAAGCACTTCAAAGGCCCGAATGCCGGGAAGCTGTCTGGCAACCCCAAAGGGAAAAACCCCTCCGATGTCTGGGAGTTTCCTAACGTCAAGAATAACCATCCTGAAAAAACAATCCATCCCTGCCAGTTTCCCGTAGAACTGGTCGAGCGGCTTGTTCTTTCAATGACGGATGAAGGGGACGTTGTGCTTGATCCGTACATGGGAGTCGGGACAACCATTATTGCCGCTCTGATGCATAACCGTAGCGGATATGGATGTGATGTTGTCCCTGAGTACGTCGAACTAGCACATCAGCGCGTAACTGCTTGGCGTGACGGCTCTTTGCGCACCCGCCCGATGGGTAAGCCCGTCTATAACCCCGCACTGCCTAATGGCGGACACTAATGCACATAGGAGCAAGATACTCTCATCTGAACGGTGAAGAGTATCTTCTTGTTCACCATTACGAACTGTGGTGTGAACTGCTGTCTGTGGTTGAAAGCGTTGATGCAGAGGCTTGTCGCACCAAGGTATCGAAAGAACGTACCCGAAAAGGGAGGCAGCTCTATTCACCGATTGACATGAACGCTGCTTTCAAGCTCGGCCTGGAAGCCTTGGGTTGGGAGGAAAGGAGGCATACATTCCGGGTAACAGACGATGAAGACTTGCTACGTTCCATTCAAGGCAAAAGCGAAGCAGAACAAAAGGCTTCCATCATCGCGACCGGACGCAAACCCGTCATGTCCTGCAATCAGACGGATTTTGTCAAGGATCGTGTTGCCGTAGAAGTCCAGTTCGGGAAATACGCTTTCGTCGCGCACGATTTGTTTGTCAAACACTTGAGCTTTTATGTCTCTGATATAATCGACGCGGGTATAGAGATACTACCCATGAAGAGCCTCGAATCAGAAATGTCCAGTGGTGTACCCTGTTATGAGAGGGACTTGCTCAATGTTATTCGCCAAGGGCGTGGTGTTCCTTCTGTTCCACTGGTGCTATTGGGCGCAGAACCCTTACCACCCTTCAATTTATCCAAACCTGCCAGAGTTTGGGGATTTTTGCGTAACCGGCGATGGCTCTTCTGATGGCGCGCAGACCTGCTTTGAAGAGTGAACACAGGGATCGTCGGGCTTTTCGGATCCCCTTTTTTCGCCGCGTTGCGCGACGTGGTATTCTTCGTTTGCTCCGGTAGAAACAGCCCAGTACATGGCGATTGCCAGAACCAGGATGAGGCGCGCCAGTCGATCTGGTCTTCTGATCTGACTTTGGGTGATGCCGAAGCCTCGGGTTTTGAAGTCGGAGAACATGGCCTCAATACTCCATCGCATGCCGTAATCGAGTATCTTGTACTCGGATGGGGTCACGCTCATTGCGATGATCCACGGCTCTTTGTGTCCGTCTTCGTGGAGCACACCGATGTTGGTGAGGACGCCTGTTTCATTAAGCTCTGCCTTTACAATGCCTTCGGGCATCAATTCTGCGATCTCACGGGTTACCACCTCACCTCCCTGATGCTGCAGGGTAAGGTTGCTTTTCAAGCGGAGCCGATAGTCCCAGCCCGCCTTCTGGCACCATTCGATCAAGCGGGCGGTCCCATAGAACCGGTCTCCGGCCAGCAATACGCGCGCGTTTTCTGGAAGCCAGGGCCGCACAGCTTCCAGAAGCTCGTGTTGCACGTGCCATCCAATCGGCCCCTTGGTCTGGCGCACACGCCAGGCGACCGGAAGGGCTCGATCCCTCATCCGCACCGACAGCATCAAGACCTCGTTACCCTCGTTGAGCTTGCTTTGATCAAGGGCCAGTACAGTCGTTTCTCCGGCCTCAATCTGGCGGCGGAAAATCTCCCCTACATAGGCCTGCATGACCTCGTCAGTATCGATATGGGAATTGCCCAAAAGGCGCGAAATGTACTGATATCGGTGGTCCACCGACCCAATCTCACGCGGCAAAGCTGCTGCATTTTCCATCAGATTGACACTCCGCGTGTTCAAAACCACGCTTGCCAGCACCGACAGGCCCTCCCGCCGAGACTTGTGATACCCGGGAAGACGATCCCGAAAATCAGCCTCTATCCTCGAATAAAGCTCTGAAAAACAATCACTTCCCGCCAAAACAACCTCCAATATCAATAGTGGAGACTCCTTGAATCACACAGATCAGCGAGATGTCAAATCAGACGTGGAATTTTGAAGGGTGGTAAGGCGCAGTTCACAAGGATCTTTACACGCCGGTGCCTGACGCTGTAGCAGTTGGTCGTTTGGCGTTTGATGGAACCGGCCACCTGTTCATTTCGATCGGCGGAAAGAATGTCTATGGCATATTGCACGATCTCAACACGCCCTTCGGCAAGATTCACCGTGTTCGTGACGATGGAAGTGTTCCGGAAGACAATCCCTTTTACATTGCACCAGACGATCGATCTGAAGCATCCACAAGACACACCGTCTGGAGCTATGGCCATCGCACGGGGCAGGGACTCGATGGACATCCCGATAATGGTGAAATCTGGAACACTGAAATGGGACCGCGCGGAGGAGACGAGATCAATCATATAATGCGCGGCAAAAATTACGGATGGCCGCTTTACACCAATGGCCTTGATTATAGCGGTGACGAGGTTGCGATCGGCAAAGATCTGGGCCTGGATTTCCCAATTGAAGGCACGATTGTACCGTGTGTGGACGGCACTCCTTTGGCAAGGGTTTTTTTGGTGTTGAGCTTTCTACTGGTTGGGCGGCCATGTGTCCGGCCTTTCGTTGCGGCCTTGTCATGCGCCGCTGGCCATGATGCCTTTCGCGCGAACCGGGTCCCGACCTATTGCACGCGCTCGAAGCGCCACGGCCCAAAATGGGTTTTCCCGATCCGGCAGTTTCAACCTGCTTGGTGCATCAACTCCTCTTTACCCTTTCCAACTTTGCAGGCGCAGAAGAACTGCGCCTCACTCTACGCGGCGATCAGCTGCGGTTCGCGGTACCGCTCGCCGCTAGTCATCAGTGCCCAGACTATACGTGCGTTCTTGTTCGCAAGTGCCACAGCCGCGACTTTGGCAGGCCTGCGGGCGAGTAGCTCGACCAGCCACGGGCGCGTGGTGCCATGCCTTTGTGCATAACGGATCACTGCCATCGCACCCACGACCAGCATCTGTCTCAAGTAACGATTGCCAGCTCGCGTTATACCGCCGAGCCGCTCTTTGCCGCCTGACGAGTTCTGCTTCGGCACAAGCCCGATCCAGGCAGCGAGATCTCTGCCAGTCTTAAACACAGTTGGGTCAGCAACACTTGCTATGAACGCGCTGGCAAGTAGAGGACCTACACCCGGTATCTCCATCAACCTGCGGCCAAGCTCCGTTCGCCTTGCACTTACCAGCACACGCCGATCATTCTCGAGTACCTGCTGCTTTACAACCACCAGTTGTGCCATCAGCATCTTGAGGCACAACCGAGCATCTTCAGGAATGCGATCATCATCCTCATCTTCGACGATCTTAAGCAAGCGCTCTACACCGAGCCTGCCGACCGGTGCCACAACTCCAAACTCTGACATATGCGCTCTGATCGCATTCGAGATCTGTGTACGTTGGCGGTTCAGCATGAGCCTCACTCGGTGAAGCATCATCAAGCTCTGTTGTTCTGGCGACTTTACCGCAACGAAGCGCATGGTGGGCCTGGTAACGGCCTCGCAGATCGCCTCGGCATCGGCAGCATCATTCTTCCCGCGTTTGACATAGGGTTTCACATATTGCGCTGGCATGAGCTTCACATCATGACCCAGTGCGGTCAGCTCACGCGCCCAGTAGTGTGAGTTATTGCAGGCTTCGATCCCGATCAGGCATCGCGGCAGCTTGGCAAAGAACGGCAGCATTCTAGTACGTTTCAGTTTACGACGCAGCACAGCATCTCCCGCCCTGTTGACTCCGTGCACCTGAAACACTGACTTTGCGATATCCAGACCAATCGTTACTTTCCATCATAGTTCTCCTTCCAGCTCAATCATGCGGTATATACCGCAGGTTGGTGGAGAGCCGTCCACAGCATCAGTTGCTGAATGTCTGCTTTTGGAAGCAAAATCATACAAATCAGTCACTCCGCTCACGACGCAATTTCAGACTTAATATAAGGGAATTATATACCTTAGTGCCGAAACGAGGTTGACATATGTGTAAAACATTTCAATTGACACACACCGCAAAGACCGGCACTATTATGGGTAATCGTACTTTACGGGAGAGAGTAGTGAGCAAGAAAGCGCCGGGGAGAGCAGATCGAAAAGGCATTACGCTGGCGGAACTGTTCAGGTTGTTTCCTGACGATGCTACTGCCGAAAAGTGGTTTGCAGAGAAGCGATGGGGTGACACCCCCGCTTGCCCGCATTGCGGGTCTGTCAATGTCCAGTCCGGGACGAAGCACAAGACTATGCCGTACCGATGCAGAGAGAAAGGTTGCGCTAAACGATTCAGTGTAAAAATCGGTACAGTGATGCATGGCTCTAACATTTCGTATCAGCAATGGGCTGTTGCGGTCTATCTGGCGACTATCGGTATCAAGGGTGTTTCGTCCATGAAACTGCATCGCGATCTTGGGATCACTCAGAAATCGGCATGGCATCTGGCTCACAGAATCAGAGAGGGGTTTGCTCCCGCCTCAAAAACTCTAATGTCTGGCCCTGTTGAGGTCGATGAAACCTGCATCGGCGGCAAAGAGAAGAACAAGCACGGAAGTAAGAAACTGAAAGCTGGCCGTGGGCCGGTAGGCAAGACTGCCGTTGTTGGGGTTAAAGACCGGAGCACCAAGCGCGTCCACGCCAAAGTTGCTAACAGGACGGATGCAGAGACGTTACAGAGTTTTGTAACAGCGAATACAGAAAATCACGCCTTGGTTTATACGGACGAAGCCAGGGCCTACCAAGGACTTCCTCGGCAACACGAGACCGTTAATCACTCAGTCAGCGAATACGTCAACGGCATGGCGCATACGAACGGTATTGAGAGCTTTTGGGCTTTGCTAAAGCGCGGTTATCACGGTGCCTATCACAAGATGAGTGAAAAACATCTCGGCCGGTACGTGAATGAGTTTGCTGGTAGACATAATATCCGTGAGGCAGACACGATTGATCAAATGGCTGCGATGGCCAGAGGATTTGATCACAGACGGCTGAAATATGCTGATTTAGTTGCGAACAACGGACGGCCATCAGGTGCAAGGGTATGAGTGTTGTGGTGACATCCCCCAACGGCGCTCCAGTCAGGGAAAGGCAAACGTTGTCAAATCGTTTTGAATGTCGTCTATCCACAAGCGAGTCTTTGAGCCGCCAGATTGTTTCATATCAAGGTAATCGCAAGGTTCCAGGTTTTCGTTGGATGAAGTATAAGGAGGGCTTTTCCAGTCGGCTCGTTGCGGATTTGAGCGAGCAAGAAAATCCGCGAAGCGTTCTCGATCCTTTTGCAGGGATTTGTACGACGCCACTGATAGCCGCCAGCCAGGGGCGGCGGGCAACCGGAATGGAAATCATGCCGGTTGGCATTCTGGCGGGTTCGGCTATCGCTAATGCGGCGAATGGTTTGTCCCGGTGTGCCTTCAGCACATATGCATCCGCGATGGTGCGTGATATCAAAGCCGGAAGAAACAAACCCGACTCCAGGTTTCCGCATGTACGGATAACAAAGGGCGCTTTTCCAAAAAAACAGAGGGGGAAATCGCCAAGGCTAGGGGGTTTCTTTCAACTATCAAAGACAGTGGTTTACGTTCCTTGCTAAACTTGGCCTGCATGTCAGTCTTGGAAGAGGCAAGCTACACGCGCAAAGATGGCCAATATCTCCGGTGGGATGACAGGGCAGACCGCCCCTTAAGGTCATCGGTTGATCTGGGCGGTATATCGTCGTTTAGGGATGCTGTGGAAAGGCGACTTGCAGAGATCGATGCGGACATTGATACACTCAAAAATCAATTTAGCGGGGGTGGCTACCCAGCACTCGTCACTGGATCGTGTCTCGAATTGCTCAAAGACATGCCGGACAACGAATACGACATGGTGATTACGTCGCCACCCTATGCCAATCGATATGACTACACACGAACATATGCGCTTGAGTTGGCGTGGATGGGGTTTGATCAAGAGGCATTTTCAAAACTTCGCCAAGGCATGTTGTCGGCTACTGTCGAAAACAAGACAAAGAGAGATACGCTAAAAAAGTCGTATGGGGCGAGCCGGAAAGAGTTTGACCGGGCCGCTCAGATGTATGATGGGCAGGGTGCAATCCATGAAGTGTTGGGCATCCTCAAGGACAAAGAAGGCGAATTGAGCAACAAGAACGCCTTGCGACTCATCGAGCAATACTTTTTCGAGATGGCGATTGTCATAGCAGAACTCGGTCGCATTGTGCGCCCTGGCGGGGTTGTGATTATGGTGAATGACAACGTTCAATACCACGGGGAGGAGGTGCCGGTAGATTTTATACTGGCGGATTTTGCGGAAGCGGCTGGATTTCGTTGCGATAATATATGGAAGCTTGCCAAGGGGAAGGGGAACTCCAGCCAACAGATGGCTCGTTTCGGTCGCCGCGAACTACGCAAGTGCGTTTACAGGTGGGTTCGACGTAATGACTGATGACGTGCTTCGGTCCCGTTTGTTCTCCGGTATTCTCCGCAAGAGCGAGGACCGGGCGCAGCGCAGGATCATCGATCCGCGTGATCTAACAGAACGGGAGAGAAACAATGACAAACAAACGCATCGTTGAGCTATTACCAGCATCCTACGAACCCACCATGAAAGAGAAGGAAGAAGTCTTTGCGATGGATTGCAGCCCTGACGAATTGGCAAGCGCGTTGGTAGAATCTGTGACGATTAAAGAGAAAGACGTTGAGAAACACCGGAAAGAGAGGGATGCCTAATCTCTTCCTTTCGGCACTAAGGTATATAATTCCCCTTGGTATGACGATGCGGTTCATCATGGGCTGCTGGAGATGGCAGGGTTTTCGAAAACCGATGACGCGCCAGTCGAAACGAAGACTGAGGATATACCAGACGCTAAAAACGAGCCGTCCCAAGACGAGGCGGATCAAGAGGTCAAAAAAGAAGTAGAAGAGATTGTATCGACAGAAACAGTGTCAACGGAAGATGACCGCGCTTCCCAATCACCCGATGACGTCGATAAATCACCCGTCAAAGAAACTGCACCTACCCAATATTGGCGCTGGATCGGCATGGGCAAAGCAAAAGGTGGCGGTCGCAACAAGTCGCATCGCAAGAAACCGCCTAAAAACCGTAATGCCCAAACAGGCGGTCAAAAACCGCATGGCAAGAAAGCCGAACCAGTATTGGCAACTGGTGGCGGAGCCTTTGACGAACTGGCGGCGCTCAAGAAAGCGATGAAAAAATAGGATGCAGATTTGAGCAATAATCATGCGATGGTGTCAGTTTCTTCCGGAAACAGCATCCGCATTGATAAACTACTATGGTTTCTGCGTTTTTGCCGCAATCGTACAATGGCGAAAAAACTAGCTGAACAAGGGCATGTCAGGCTGAATGGGCGGCGGGTTGAACGGGCGCACCTTCTGGTTCGCGCCAATGACATACTGACGCTTCCCGTTGGTAGAGATATCCAGGTCATTCGCATCATTTCCTTGCCTGAACGGCGCGGTGGTGCGCCTGCGGCGCAATCTTGTTACGAAATATTGAAACAGGGCTATTGAATTGAACAGGCAATTGGGCGGTTGACCAAGTCAAATTTGCACAATAGCTAGGAATCTTAATGTCGCCTAATTTGGGCAAAGGGGAGTAGAAGACCAGATGACCTATGTAGTGACCGAAGCCTGCATCAAATGCAAATATATGGACTGTGTCGAAGTTTGTCCGGTCGACTGTTTCTACGAAGGTGAAAATATGCTGGTCATTAGTCCCAGCGAGTGCATTGACTGCGGCGTCTGCGAACCCGAATGCCCTGCTGAAGCGATTTTGCCGGACACCGAAGACGGTCTGGAAAAAATGCTCGAGATTAACACCAAATATTCTGAGGAATGGCCGAATATCACAGTCAGTCGTGACCCACCCACCGACGCCGATGACTATAAAGGCAAGGAAGGCAAGATGGAGCTGTTCTCTGAGAAGCCGGGTGAGGGTGATTAGGGTTTTAGTCTAAACTCAAGCCGGATTCTTTTTTTACCTCAGGCGCCGGGCACGGGCATCCGCCTATTTGGCTATCCTCTTATAAGCTCGGGTGCGTAGCCAAGGGAGCGGATGCGACCGCCCGGCGCCTAAGGTTTAAAAAGAGAGCCGCTTAGGGTTAAACGAAAACAACCAAAAATTGTAATTTTGTTACGAATCTGCTAACAGAGATGTCAACAGGCGGCAAAACGGGGGATGTTTTGGCCGCTTTTGTTTAAGTTGAAAGGACAATTTCGTCGGGGTTTTCAATATTTTGAACGAAAATATCCTTCTGTAATCAAGAATCAGAAAGGCTTTTTATGGCTGCGAATGTGCTGCTCTTTGATGTGGGCGATTATGTTGTGTACCCGAAACATGGTGTGGGCCGGGTAATTGAACTGCAAAATGAAGAAATTGCAGGAATGGAACTCGAACTTTATGTGCTGCGTTTCGAAAAGGAGCGGATGACGCTCCGTGTTCCTACGAATAAGGCCGAAGGCGTTGGTATGCGCAAATTGTCTTCGGACAAGACGCTGAAAGAAGCGATTGCGACTTTAAAAGCCAAGCCAAAAGTGAAACGCTCGATGTGGTCGCGTCGCGCACAGGAATATGAAGCGAAGATCAATTCAGGCGATCTGGTATCGATTGCCGAAGTGACCCGCGATCTGTTCCGTGCTGATGACCAGCCCGAGCAGAGTTATTCCGAGCGGCAGATATTTGAAGCAGCGTCGAGCCGTCTGGCTCGCGAACTGGCGGCTATGGAAGATACCGATGAGCCGACCGCACTCGAGAAAATTCTTGAGATCCTGAACATCGCGGCGCCGCAATATTACGAAACAGAAGAATAGTCGAAGCGATTCGATTTTTAGCCGAATTGGAAAGGGCCGCTGCGGAAACGTAGTGGCCCTTTTTTCATGAATTGAATAGCCGTTGCGATAATCACATATTGTCGAATCGCCTTATGAAATTCTTTTCTGGACAAAGGGCTACAGTGCTGTTGCACGATGACCGACCCGGCACCCTCAAACTTGGACCGGAATTCAGGGCTTGATCTTCTTTGATACAAACTGTATTAATACACCAATACAGTATAGGAGACCCCCGGAATGAACAAACTGATATGTGCATTGCCCTTTCTGATATTGGCGGCTTGCGATGGTTCTATTGCTCGCGAGGTTGGCGGTATGAGCTGGAGCGGCAACATGGAAGATGGCGAACCGATTACTAGGGTCTGTTGACAATCCGCGCCTAGCAATGAGCGTTGCGGTGAGATACCAGTTGGCGGCATAGCTGGTGTCGGTCTTGTCGTATCGGGTTGCTATACCTCTGAATTCCTTGATCTTTGCGAAGTAGTTTTCGATGAGATGACGCCACTTGTACATGTGCGCATCGTAGTCTCGCTGCACGTTTCGGTTTGCTTTGGGCGGGATGACAGCAGCAGCGCCTCGCGTGTCGAGGTCCTGCAGGAGCCAGTCAGCGTCGAAAGCCTTGTCGGCCAGAAGCGCTCCAAATGAGACCTCATGGATCAACGGAGCCACCCCCTTCATATCGTGCGGCTGTCCGGGCAGAAGCAGGAACCGCAGCATATTCCCGAGCGCATCCACCAGTGCGACGATTTTGGTTGTCAGCCCGTCACGAGACCGCCCGATGGCCTGATGCTGAGCCCCCTTTTGCGCCCGAAGCCTTCTGATGGGCCTGGACAATCGTTCCGTCGATGAGAACATATTCGAGGTCTGGCTCACCATTCATGCCATTGAAAAGACTCTCGAAAATGCCTGCTTCCGCCCACCGGCGAAACCGCTTGAACACCGTATTCCACTTCCCGAATTCACCGGGCAGGTCACGCCAGGGTGCCCCTGTCCGGACCCGCCATAGTATCGCCTCCATGAAACGCCGGTTATCGCGACCCGTCGCGCCCGGGTCCCCGGCCTTGCCTGGCAGGAGCGGCGCAATCTTTTTCCAAAGCTCATCCGAAATAACAAAACGCTCTTCGTTCATTCAAACCTCCATTTGGGAAGCTTGAAGCAGAGTTCAGCAAGTTTGGAAACCCCGAATGTCAACAGGCCCTAGGATACAGAATTTAAAGTTACCGGTCGGCAGTTCAAATTTTACGGGTCAGGCTGCCGATCGGACCTTTTCCATCCGCGACAAATAGCGCGCCAATATATCAATTTCGAGATTTACGGCGCGTCCGGGGGCCAGTTCGCCCAAGCTTGTGACCGTGGCCGTGTGCGGAATAATATTGAGCATAAAAATAGTTCCGTTTACATCCCTCACCTCATTTACCGTGAGTGACACCCCATCAACTGTGATCGAACCTTTGGCAGCAATATAGGGTGCCAGTTCAACTGGTGCCTTGATATGAACCGTATGAGAATCGCCGGTTTCCTCAACAGATACCACCTCACCGACACCGTCAATATGACCAGTGACAATATGCCCCCCCAGCTCATCGCCGACTTTTAGCGCGCGCTCAAGATTGATCCGGCGGCCTTCGGCAAACTGGTCTTGCGCCGTACAAGATAGCGTTTCGGCGGAGACATCGACTGCGAACCAGTCCGGCCCCTTGTCGACAACCGTCAAACAAACGCCTGCACAGGAAATAGAAGCGCCTAATTCAACGCCGTCCATATCATAGCTGCATTGAATGGTCGCACGCAAATCGCCGCGCTGTTCGAGCGCCTTGATTATGCCAATATCGGTAACAATGCCTGTAAACATGGTTTTCTAATCCTTTGCAGCGAGCCTAAGCCGCGCGATCATATATCTCAAGGCTATCCTTGCCCAATATTCGCCGCTCTACAAGTTTCCATATCCCATGTGCGTTCTCAAGATTGTCCAGCCCGAAATCACGAACAGATGGCATGCCGCCGCCAATCATTATAGGTGCGCGGTAAATCAACAGGCGATCCACCATATCTATCTGCAGGAAGGACGCCGCCGTTGTTGCCCCGCCTTCGACGAAAAGCCAGTTGACATCATCCAGATCAGCAACCGCACCCGGCACTGATATTCTCTGCCAATGATCGGGAGTATCTGCCTTACCCAATATAAACGGCAATGGTGAGCGATCTTCAAGGCCTTTCAGGCGAACATTAAGCCCCGGCTGGTCTGCTTTAACTGTCCCGGAACCCACCAAAATTGCATCAGAACGCGCTCGTTCGAGATGAGCATGCGCTCTGGCCCGCTGCCCTGTAATCCATTGGCTTTCGCCATCTGGCATTGCGATATTGCCATCCAGCGACATGGCGAGTTTCAAAGTGATATGGGGGCGCCCATTTTCCATGCGCTTAAAAAACCCGGCCATCGCCTGCTGAGCTTCATACTCCATCAGACCGACGGATACCGGAATGCCAGCTTGCCCCAAATGATCAATTCCTTTGCGATGAGTGCGTGAATCGGGGTCGAGCGAAGCTATGATGACACGAGCTGGATTGGCCTCCAACACCAAAACAGCGCAGGCCGGTCCGCGCTCGCTTTCATGCGCGCAGGGCTCCAACGTAACATATATATCGGCGTGATTTGCCTGACTGCCGGCTTCTGCCAACGCCATGGCTTCGGCGTGTGGTCTGCCACCCGGCTGGGTCCATCCGCGTCCCACTATCTTTCCATCTTTGACAATGACACAGCCTACATTGGGATTGCCGGCCGTTCTGCCGCGACCACGCTGAGACAGCGCTATGGCTACGGCCATGAATGCGGAATCACTGTGATCTACTAGCATGTAGTACCGGGTGGAAGCTCCACAATTTGTTCGCCGCGAGCAATGCGCTTTTGTTCGGCCTCGCGCTCGATTTCTTCCACATCCATTCCTGACAATTCTCCAAGCCTTTTCATAGCTTCACGCCTTTTGTTAGCTTGCTTTTCCTTTAGACACTGCACTTCCCAGCGGTCTTTCAAAATCTCCTCGTCAGTGCGCTTTTCGGTCCAGTTTTCCACATAGATCACTTCTTGCGGAACATAGGTATAGGTGTTGACCTTTGGGTCGAGAATGAAAAGGAATAAAATAAACCCGGTGCAGCCAAAGGCGAGAAGAGCTGGCAGCCAACGTTCACCCTTTTCGCCTTGCTTTATCACAGCGATCAAATCGCCAAAGCCGCCAGACACCGATACATCTTTTAACAATCGCATCTGGGGTAAATAGTATGGCAAGGCTTGAATGGCCAGCCCCTGTAACATTTTGAGGCTGGCCTGATCGGAAATTTCAGGAGTTGATTTCGAATTGGACTTTCAAACTGACCCAGCTTTCTACCGGTTTTCCATCTTCTGTCGCCGGCCTAAAGCGCCATTTTCTCAGCGCATGCTTACGTGTCGCGATCCAAAAATCGTCGTGGGGCGAGCTTAGCAATTCTATATCCTTTGCGCGACCATTGGTGCCGACCAAAACCCGGACACGAACATCGCCCTCAATATCGAGGCGCAACAAACCCGATGGGTATCTAGGCTCAGGACATATTAATTGAGCCAGAAGATCACTGTAGCGGCTATAGCGATAGCTGACATGAAGGTGTGGGCGCACCTGTCATAGCGTGTGTGTACACGCCTCCAGTCTTTGAGTTTGCCGAACATATTCTCGATTTTGTGCCGCTGTCGGTAGAGGTTTTTATCGAAGCTGGCGGGTAATATTCTTCCCTTTCGGGGCGGGATGCACGGGGCGATACCTTTGACTTTGAGGGCCGCGCGATACTCATCACTGTCATATCCTTTGTCCCCGATCATGTGGGCAGCATGGTCAGGAAGCGCCGGATATGTGAGTTTTGCGCCGATATGGTCGCTCATCTGGCCCTCGCTCAGGCACAAGATCAACGGTCTGCCATTACCATCGCACACCGCGTGGAGCTTTGCGTTCAAGCCGCCTTTGGTACGACCAATACGTCTGGGTAAAGCCCCTTTTTTAAAAGGCTGGCAGAAGTCCGGTGTGCTTTGAGATGGGTAGCGTCGATCATCAAGCATTCATCGGCGTCACTGGTGGCTGCAAGGGCAGCGAATATCTTGTTGAACACCCCCAGCTTGCTCCAGCGGGTAAAGCGATTGTAGATCGTCTTGTGCGGCCCGTAAGCAGCAGACGCATCGCGCCAGCGCAAGCCATTACGGATCACAAAGATAATCCCCGAGAGTACACGCCGGTCATCAACCCCTGGAACGCCGTGTGATAACGGAAAATATGGCTCTATCCGGCGCATCTGCGTCTTGCTCAACATATATAGATCACTCATCGTCAACACCTCCTTGTGTGTCGCCGTTGAATCAGTCATTCCATCATCATGCAAGCAATTTAACAGGTCCTGAGCCTAGTAATCCTGAGGCGCATCGCCATAAGCTAGGTCGCCGAATTTGGTGAACTCGGCAATAAAGCTTAGCGGGACATTGCCCGTCGAACCCTGTCGGTTTTTCGCCACGATTACAGTCGCCTTGTTGACCTTGCTCTGATGATCGGTTTCCCATGCGATATATTTGGCGCGCTGCTCCTCGGTACTGGTTTCGTCCGGATCGTCCGGCTTGACCGCGAGATGATAATATTCGTCGCGGTAAATGAACATCACGATATCGGCATCCTGCTCGATTGAACCAGACTCCCGCAAATCAGATAACTGGGGACGTTTATCCTCACGGTTTTCCACAGCACGGCTTAGCTGTGATAGCGCAACCACTGGGCAATTGAGCTCCTTGGCTAGCGTTTTTAGTCCACGGCTGATTTCGGAAATTTCGTTGACACGATTGTCATTAGCACGGCCTGACCCGTGCAGAAGCTGCAGATAGTCGACCACAATCAGGCCAATATCATTGCGCCGCTGTAACCGCCGTGCGCGCGTTCGTAACGCCGCAATAGTCAGCGCTGGCGTATCGTCGATATAGAGCGGTAAGTCCTGCAATTCTCTAGATGCCATCGCCAAGCGGTGCATATCATCGCGGCTGATTTGGCCTTTGCGGAGCAGCTCGGAACTGATCTCTGCCTGCTCGGAGAGGATTCTAGTCGCAAGCTGGGCCGCTGACATTTCCAGACTGAAAAATGCAGTCCGCGCTCCTAATGAATCTTCAATCCCATCCTCTTTGTCACGCATCCAACGCTGGGCCGCATTAAACGCAATATTGGTGGCGAGCGAGGTCTTGCCCATGCCGGGACGTCCCGCGAGAATGAGTAGGTCGGAATTATGGAGGCCGCCCATTTTCGCATTCAAATCAGTAAGCCCGGTCGTAATTCCCGAAACCTTGCCGCCGCTGTTAAATGCCCGTTCAACATTGGTGATCGCTTCGGTCGATGCAGCGAGAAAAGACTTTACGCCGCCTTCCTGCGCCTCGCCTTCAGAAACCCGATATAGCGCCGTTTCCGCTTCTTCAATCTGCTCCTTAGGATCGACACTCTCGCTCGTATCGAGCGCACTATCGACCAAAGTCCGCCCGACACTTACCAATTCGCGAAGTAGCGCCAGATCATAAATCTGGTTGGCAAAATCGCGCGCACCGATCAGGCCAGCGCCGTCGCCCGTCAGCTTGGCGAGATAGGAAGGCCCGCCCAGCTCCTTCATAGCTTCGTCTGATTCGAAATATGGTTTGAGGGTAACCGGCGTGACCACCATATTCTTGTCGAGGAGCTTCAATGCTTGCTCATATATGCGTCCATGAAGCGGCTCATAGAAATGTTCAGGACGCAATTTAATCTGCACATCTTCGGCAACGCGATTGTCGATCAGCAGCGCGCCCAGAAAGGTCGCTTCTGCCTCCACATTACGTGGAAGGCGTTGCTCATTACTCTCATCATTGTCGAAGCGCATCAATTCAGCCATGCCCCTTCATCCACGTTCGATAGGATTCTGGCAAGATGGTTACGAAGAATTTACCAAAACAAACGGTGACATATCCGACAATGGCTGTGGATAATTTGTAAAGCCTAATGCTGCACTGCAAAAACGCTTGTCCAAAGGCCCTCGCTACGGCAACAGGGCACGATGAGTGACCCGCGTATCATTGATGTCCAGCTCGACGAGGCGACCATAATTTGGCGCAACGCCGATATCGAGCAAGAACGACGGATCGCGATATTCGACTTGATCGAAGAAAATTTTTTCAAGCCGTTGAAAGAGCATGAAGATGGCTATGCGGGGCCATATAAACTGAATCTAAGCGTACAAGAAGGTCGCTTGGTATTGTCCATCGCGCGTGAAAATGATGAACCACTCGAAATATTGATACTGGCGCTAGGCCGCTTTCGCCGTCCGGTTCGCGACTATTTTGCGATATGTGACAGTTACTACCAGGCGATCCGCAAGACGACGGCGGCAGAAATTGAAACTATCGACATGGCAAGGCGCGGGGTGCATGACCGCGGCGCAGAACTTTTGCAGGAACGGCTCGAAGGGAAAATCGAAGTGGATTTCAAAACCGCACGGAGGCTCTTCACATTGATCTGTGTATTGCATATCAAGAATTAGCTCCCAGAGTTTGAGAGTAGCAGGGATACAGCGTGACAGATCGAAATTACAAAAAACTGGCGATCCAGATTGGATTGATCGTCGCTGCTTTGCTGGCTATCGCGCTAGTGCTTCGCAATATTGCGGTTGGCTGGGCTCCGCCGCGTGATCAATATCCTGTGCAAGGCATCTCGGTGGACGAAAGTCATGGCAAGGTTGTTTGGCATGTGGCCGGAGCAACCGGGGTAGACTTTGCATATCTGACAGCAACGAATGGCGCTGAAAAACGCGATGCAAATTTCGCTGCCAACATGAAGGGTGCAAGGGAGGCCGGCATCCGGTATGGTGCGCTGCACGAATATTCGCTCTGCAAGCTGGCCAGCGATCAGGCGACAATGGTTGTCACCACTGTTCCCCGCAATGACAATATGCTGCCGCCTGCAGTGCGTCTAGCCTATCACGAAAGTTGCGGTGAACGGCCCGGGCGCGCATTGGTGCTCAGCGAACTCAATACATTTCTCAACCAGATCGAAGCGCATAGCGGAAAAGCTGCAATTATTGCAGTCTCTCCGGAACTGGAAGCGGACTATAATTTGAGCAGCGGGATTAACAGGACATTCTGGCTGGAAGATAATTTCTTCCCTCCCGATTATGCGACCAAACCCTGGGTGATGTGGCGTGCGTCGGATATGCGGCGGATCAGCGGTGTTGATGGTCCGATAAACTGGAATGTGGTGCGGCCTTAAACTCTTCTTCCCTCCCGCTTGCGGGAGGGGTCGAGGGAGGGCATATGGCGCAAAGTGATTCTTCGATTAAGTCCCTTCCCTAGCTCCCACTGCGGGCGGGAGGAGAAAAGGCAAATGAATGAGCATACTTTCCGATAAGTGGATTCGCGAGCAGGCCCAGTCAACCGGTATGATTGAGCCGTTTGTAGAAGCCCAGAAACGCGATGGCTGCATCAGCTATGGACTGTCTTCCTATGGCTATGATGCCCGTGTCTCCGACGAATTCAAGATTTTCACTAACTTGAACAGCACAGTGGTTGATCCCAAACATTTTGATGCTGACAACTTGATCGATCGCAAAACCGATTGCTGTGTTATTCCTCCAAACAGTTTTGCTCTTGCCCGCACTGTCGAATATTTTCGCATACCCAACGATGTGCTGGTGATCTGTTTGGGCAAGTCCACTTATGCGCGTTGCGGGATCATCGTGAATGTCACTCCGCTCGAACCCGGATGGGAAGGCCATGTCACGTTGGAATTTTCTAACACCACACCCCTTCCCGCCAAAATCTACGCCAATGAAGGCGCCTGTCAGTTCTTGTTTCTGAAGGGCAACGAACCCTGTGAAACAAGTTACGCGGACCGCGCTGGTAAATATATGGGCCAAAAGGGTGTGACTCTGCCCAAGCTGTAAGCCATAAGCACTTCACAACAATATCTTGTCATCTTGAACTTGTTTCAAGGTCTTCTAAGGCACATATGTCCGGTCGAGATGCTGAAATAAGTTCAGCATGGCACACTGATCTGAAGGAGCTACCCCCTAATGGCCAACACATCCAATGCACGCGAATTTGATGTCATCATCTATGGTGCTACCGGCTACACAGGCCGTCTGGTCGCTGAATATATGGCTCAGGAATACGGCGTTGGCGGCGATGCTCCCAAATGGGCCATGGCTGGTCGTTCACAGGAAAAACTTGAAGAGGTCCGCGACTTGATTGGCGCGCCAAAGGACACGCCCCTAGTTGTTGCTGACGCAAATGATCCCGATAGCCTGGATGCGATGACAAAGTGCGCAACGGTTATATGCACGACGGTCGGACCGTATCAGCTTTATGGAAATGATGTTGTTGCAGCCTGTGTTGCAAACGGTACGCACTATGTTGACCTATGCGGTGAACCCGGATGGATGCGAGAGAAAATCGACGAGCATCAAGATGCGGCCGAAAAATCGGGTGCTCAGATTTGCTTCTCCTGCGGCTTTGACTCGATCCCGTTCGATCTAGGCGTGCTGATGCTCCAGAAAGACATGACAAAGCGCTTCGGCAAACCGGCCAATCGCGTCAAAGGCCGGGTTTGTGCTATGGAAGGCACCTTTTCTGGCGGTACCGCGGCAAGTCTCAAAGAGACGATGAAGGCCATCGCCAAAAATCCATCGTTTGTAAAAGTTCTCGCCAGTAGCTTTGGCCTGACACCCGGATTTGAAGGTCCAGATCAACCGAACATGATGATACCGAAGCATGACAGCACCATAGACAGCTGGGTAGCTCCGTTCATCATGGCGCCGATCAATACCAAGAATGTTCACCGCACCAACTTCCTCGCTGATTTCCCTTATGGAGAAGACTTCCGCTATGACGAGATGGTTGTGACCAGCCCGGGTGATATTGGCAAACAGGCGGCTGAAATGCTCGCCAAAGCCAATCCGTTGGGCGGAGATGATGCGCCAAAGCCAGGCGAAGGCCCCACCAAGGAACAGCGCGACAATGGACATTACGATGTCCTGTTCCTCGGCAAAACGGAAGACGGAGACGAAGCCTCTTTTTGTGTCAAGGGAGACAAGGATCCGGGCTACGGTTCAACCTCCAAAATGATCGCTGAAGCCGCACTTTGTCTGGCACAGGACAAGATCAAACATGGTGGCGGCATCTGGACACCCGGCGCGCTGATGGGCAAGAAATTGGTCAAACGACTAGAGGCCAAGGCTGGTTTGAGCTTCACTGTTGAAAGCTGAGATGCTCATCTAAGGTTCAGCAAGAATAGATATGACTTCATTGAATCGATTTAGATCAGGGCAATGTCAGTAACATCATGTTGAAACGTCTCTTTGGCAAGTCATCCAGCCGACCGCTAGACAGTGCACGTATCCCAGATGGACGTCGGGTGTACGCCATTGGTGATATTCATGGCCGCAACGATCTGCTCAACAAACTGATCGAAAAAATTATCTCCGACGATGGAGATCGCGGAGATGCCAAAAGCGAGATAATCTTTTTAGGTGACCTGGTTGATCGCGGACCGGATAGCAGCGGTGTTATCGAAACCGCTATGCGTCTGAAACAGGAACTCGGCGATGTCCGTTTCCTGATGGGTAATCATGAAGAAGTATATCTGAAAGCAGCGGAAGGCAATGAAAAGGCAGCGAAATTCTTTAACCGTATCGGCGGCAAGGAAACCATCCTTAGCTACGAGATTACCATGAAAGAATATCTCGGGATGGACAATGCCGAGTTGGCCGAGAGAATACCGCAGTTGTTTCCACAGAAGCATGTTGATTTCATTAAAGGCTTCGAGGATATGATCATTGTTGGAGACTATGCTTTTGTGCATGCGGGGATCAGGCCCGGCGTTCCACTCGAAGAACAGACGCCGAACGACATGCGCTGGATCCGGGAGGAATTCCTGTCATCGAAAGAACCACATGAGAAGGTGATTATTTATGGTCATACGATTGACAATGATGTGATCGAAAAAGCCAATCGCATTGGCATTGATACCGGCGCCTACTATACGGAAAAATTGACTGCCATTGGTCTCGAAGGCAGTGATCACTGGTATCTGGATACAGCAGAATAAAAACCGGCAGACTGCTGTCGCATTCTGCCAGTTCATTTTGGGTAGTGAACTAAATACTAGACAAACTACGCAACCTGTGCTTCTGGTCCGATTTCTTCCTCGATGTCACGAAGAACATATCCGCGGCCCCAGACAGTCTCGATATAATTTTCTCCACCACAGGCCAGAGCCAGTTTCTTGCGAAGTTTACAGATAAATACGTCGATAATTTTCAATTCCGGCTCGTCCATCCCGCCATAGAGATGGTTGAGGAACATTTCCTTGGTTAGCGTCGTGCCTTTGCGCAGCGAAAGCAGCTCAAGCATCGCGTACTCTTTACCAGTTAGATGCACACGATTGCCATCAACCTCGACGGTTTTTGCATCGAGGTTCACGGCAAGCTTGCCAGTGCGAATAACCGATTGCGAGTGGCCTTTTGAACGGCGCACAACAGCGTGAATACGAGCAACCAGCTCTTCGCGGTGGAAAGGCTTGGTCACATAGTCGTCGGCTCCAAAACCGAATGAACGCACTTTGCTGTCCATTTCGCTGATGCCGGAAAGAATGAGAACGGGCGTCTGCACCTTGGCGACACGCTGTTTCTTCAGCACATCATAGCCGTGCATGTCAGGAAGGTTTAGATCGAGACAGATAATGTCATAATCATAGAGCTTACCCAGATCGAGGCCTTCTTCACCCAGATCAGTTGTATAAACATTAAAGCCTTCAGTCGTCAGCATAAGCTCAATAGCTTTTGCGGTTGTTGGCTCATCTTCAATCAACAGCACACGCATCGGGTAACCCCTTTTTCCAATTTACTCCCCCCGAACCGGTAGTACGACCGACCCGATGGATGATTTATTAACCATGAAATTAATGAACTGAAAAGGTTAATTTTTCCCTAAGGCAGGATTCAGCACGAGTCGCGAAGAGTCAAATGAGTCCGTAACCCCCAGAAATGAGTCGTTTCAGGAGTCTCAGACTCATCGAAAAAAAATTGACTTTTTTC
Source organism: uncultured Parasphingorhabdus sp. (assembly GCA_951813595.1). Lineage (GTDB taxonomy): Bacteria > Pseudomonadota > Alphaproteobacteria > Sphingomonadales > Sphingomonadaceae > Parasphingorhabdus. The sequence goes on from CATOTQ010000001.1 coordinate 2,147,911, forward strand.
ACTTTCCGGACGGCAAAAAGAGCAAAATGGACGAATATGGATGCGATTTTTGATCAAATGACGCAAATCGAAACGATATTTTAATAGGGGATTATATAGTTAATTAACCTTGCCGGGGACAGGTCACCGTGAATATAATAGGGCTAAGCCGCTTGGTACGGCCTAGCCCTTGCGCTAAGCGCAAATCTCAGGGTGAAAAGGAGGTGACGCCACGTGAACTTAAAGGTACCTACTAGTCCAGTAATGCTGGAAGGGTTGTAAGGGTGGGAATCACACTATCCCCTGATCGCCATGCCCCTGATCGCCATGCCCCTGATCGCCATGCCCCTGATCGCCATGCCCCTGATCGCCATGCCCCTGATCGCCATGCCCCTGATCGCCATGCCCCTGATCGCCATGCCCCTGATCGCCATGCCCCTGATCGCCATGCCCCTGATCGCCATGCCCCTGATCGCCATGCCCCTGATCGCCATGCCCCTGATCGCCATGCCCCTGATCGCCATGAGACGGCCCCTGATCGCCATGAGACGGGGATAGTGTAGGTTAACTTTAACCCTAGATCAACCCACTTATGGTTCTGCGCCCAATAGCACCAGTGGAACAGAAGGAACACCACGCCCTTGGCGAATAACATTGAGCAAGTCCCTCTCATAACAGGGTACACCACTGGACATTTCTGATTCGAGGCTCTTCATGGGTAGTATCTCTATACCCGCGTCGATTATATCAGAGACATAAAAGCTCAAGTGTTTGACAAACAAATCGTGCGCGACGAAAGCGTATTTCCCGAACTGGACTTCTACGGCAACACGATCCTTGACAAAATCCGTCTGATTGCAGGACATGACGGGTTTGCGTCCGGTCGCGATGATGGAAGCCTTTTGTTCTGCTTCGCTTTTGCCTTGAATGGAACGTAGCAAGTCTTCATCGTCTGTTACCCGGAATGTATGCCTCCTTTCCTCCCAACCCAAGGCTTCCAGGCCGAGCTTGAAAGCAGCGTTCATGTCAATCGGTGAATAGAGCTGCCTCCCTTTTCGGGTACGTTCTTTCGATACCTTGGTGCGACAAGCCTCTGCATCAACGCTTTCAACCACAGACAGCAGTTCACACCACAGTTCGTAATGGTGAACAAGAAGATACTCTTCACCGTTCAGATGAGAGTATCTTGCTCCTATGTGCATTAGTGTCCGCCATTAGGCAGTGCGGGGTTATAGACGGGCTTACCCATCGGGCGGGTGCGCAAAGAGCCGTCACGCCAAGCAGTTACGCGCTGATGTGCTAGTTCGACGTACTCAGGGACAACATCACATCCATATCCGCTACGGTTATGCATCAGAGCGGCAATAATGGTTGTCCCGACTCCCATGTACGGATCAAGCACAACGTCCCCTTCATCCGTCATTGAAAGAACAAGCCGCTCGACCAGTTCTACGGGAAACTGGCAGGGATGGATTGTTTTTTCAGGATGGTTATTCTTGACGTTAGGAAACTCCCAGACATCGGAGGGGTTTTTCCCTTTGGGGTTGCCAGACAGCTTCCCGGCATTCGGGCCTTTGAAGTGCTTCTTGCCCGGGTATTTTGAAGGAACGCGGATAGGGTCCAGGTTCCATGTATAATCATTGTCGAGTGTCCACCAGACGATTGTTTCATACCGGCCAGACAGTCTGCGAGTGCAGTGCAATCCATGGCCAAAGTGCCAGACAATGCGGTTACGCAGCTTCAAGCCACAACCTTGGAACAGGGGATAGGTAAGAATATCGAGGGGCATTATCTCGCCGTTTTGAACGCAGTTCCCAACCTGCCAGCAGATAGACCCCTGTGGGTGTAAAATTCGAACACATTCTTCAATGACTCGCGCTTGAGCATTCAGATAGTCATCCAAAGAAGATCGTGTTTCATAATCTTTTCCCAAGTTGCAGGGTGGTGATGTGACAATTAGCTTGCAGTGATCGTCTGGAACCGAGCGCAAGAATTCCATGTTATCAATGCAGGCCAATACAGGATCGCAATAACCATTCTGCTTAGTACTGCGTGGAGTTTCATGATCACGGGCCATCCCGACATAGGCTCTCGCGTCGTCTGTGCAGACCTTGGCCTTGGATTCAGTTGTACCTTCGGTGAACCCTTGCAAGGTCTCACTGTCTGTTGTCTCAATCACCTTGGCTTTGACGAGCTTCGTGCTGCGATCTTTAGCCCCAACCACCGCCGTCTTCCCTGAAGGGCCGCGACCTACCAAGACACTCCGCTTGGTTTTTGACATGTTCTTGCGTTTGCCGCCGAAGTAAGTCTCATCGACTTCAACAGGCCCAGCAAACAACCCTTCCTTGCTAGCAAAAGCTTCTCTTAGCCTATGCGCCATGAACCAGGCGGACTTCTGGGTGATATCCAAATCGCGGTGCAGTTTCATGCTAGATACACCTTTTAGGCTTGTAGCGTTCAAGTAGATCGCGAAAGCCCATTTACGGAGGGGTATCTTCGATTTTTCCATGGCAGAACCATGGCGAACTGAAAAAAACTTTCGGCAATCCCTGCACCGGTAAGGAAGGGGTTTACGGTTTGCCTTTGGCGTGGTATTCTGACTTCCGCATTTTGGACAAGACCTGTCACCAGGGCTCGGCCATCTGACGTTTTCGAACCATTGTTCTGCTGATATGTCATCAGGAAACATTTCTGTCAATTCAAGTAGGCTGATACCTTCGCGATGATGCTTGCCGGGTGCTTTGGGTGCCATGTGCTATCCTCTCTCTTTGTTTACTCTTTGGTGCATAATACAACAGCAACACGGGTTAGTAAAGTATATAATTCCCATTTGATGCACTTGCTGCAGTACTGGGCGATGTTTCGAGCGGGCTATCAATCTTTCTTTCGACCGCACCTTCGCTGTTTGAAGCAACCATCAACGGCCTCAAATCAACTGGACTAACGGGAAAAAATGTCCGTATCGGGCTTGAAAAACCGCTCGGCAACGATTTTGCGTCGTCTACGGCCATTAATGACGCCGTAGCGGCGGCCTTTGATGAGCACCAAATTTTTAGGATCGACCACTATCTCGGCAAGGAGACTGTGCAAAATCTCATGGCGCTCAGGTTCGCCAATATGATGTTTGAACCGCTGTGGAACTCGAACGGCATCGATCATGTGGAAATTACGGTGTCGGAAACAGTCGGTCTGGAAGGTCGGCATGGTTTTTACGATGATACAGGGGCGCTCCGCGATATGGTGCAGAACCATATGCTGCAATTACTGGCACTAACTGCGATGGAACCGCCTGCCAATCTTGATGCAACATCGATCCGCGATGAAAAGGTCAAGGTGCTACGCAGTTTGCGGGCGGTGGAGGCTAGTGAAATGGTGCGCGGCCAATATGGCACTGGGGCAGTCGGCGGCGAGGCGGTCAGCAGCTATACGCATGATTTTGGCAGTACATCGGACACCGAGACATTTGTGGCAATAAAAGCGCATGTCGATAATTGGCGTTGGCAGGGCGTGCCATTCTACCTACGCACGGGCAAACGACTGTCCGAGCGGCACAGCGAAATTATCATTCAGTTCAAATCTGTACCGCATAACATTTTCGCCGAGCGCGGCGGAAAGCCGAACGCCAACCGGTTGATGATCCGCTTGCAGCCGGAAGAATATGTGCGACTCCAGGTAATGGCTAAGGAACCAGGGCTGGATCGTGACGGTGTTGTGCTGCGCGATGTGCCGCTTGATCTCTCGCTCAGCCGTGCGTTCTCCAAAACCCGAAAGCGAATTGCTTACGAGCGACTGCTGCTCGATCTGATCGACGGTGATCCAACGCTGTTCGTCCGGCGTGATGAAGTAGAAGCACAGTGGCGCTGGGTGGACGCTATCCGGGCGGTTTGGAAAGAAAATGAAATGGTGCCAAAAGCCTATGGAGCGGGTAGCTGGGGCCCATCGGCCGGGATCGCTCTTACTGAACGAGATGGAGTAAGCTGGCATGAGTGAGTCGGCCAAAACTGATATCGCAGCGGTAACATGGGCGGCCAAAGCCGGTCCGATGTCCATTGCTGATCATATTGCTGCTATCGTCGCAAAGCCAGGCAACCATCGGCTAGCGGTGCCCGGTGGGCGTACGCCATTGCCTGTGTTCGATATATTGTCAAAACGCAGCCTGCCTTGGGGTACAGTCTCGCTGATGCTCACCGATGACCGGATTGTTCCAGAAAATCATGCCGCCAGCAATCATGGCAAACTTGCCGCAGCCTTTGATGCAACGCCAGCAGAGATATTGCGGTTGGAGCAGGGCGCGGCGGTCAAACCCTTTGATCTGGTCTGGCTCGGCATGGGAGCGGATGGGCATATCGCCTCTTTATTTCCCAAAATGCAGTACGACGAGGCCGATGGTCCGGCGATTGTGAAAACTGTACCCGACCCGCTGCCTATTGAAGCGCCGTTCGAACGGCTTAGTCTCAATATGGCGGCGCTAACGAACACCAAAGAATTCATGCTGGTCGTGCGCGGGTGCGACAAGAAGGCGGTGCTTGACGAAGCGATTGCTGGCGACAACAGTCTGCCGATTGCGCAGCTTATCAAGGCAGCGCAATGCCCGATCACCATATTCTGGAGCCGGTCATGACTTTGCATCCCGTTGTCGCCAAGGTCACGCAGCGCATTGTTAAACGATCAAAAGACAGCCGCAGCGCCTATCTGGGCCTGATTGACCGTCAGCGCGACGAGGGCGTGCACCGTCCCAGCATGTCATGCGGCAATCTGGCCCATGGTTTTGCCGCCAGTGGAGATGACAAAGCCACCATCAAATCCGGCAAGGCGATGAATATCGGCATTGTAACGGCGTACAATGACATGCTCTCCGCACACCAACCCTTTGGTCGGTATCCCGAGCAAATTAAGATATTCGCGCGTGAGAAAGGTGCGACGGCGCAGGTGGCTGGCGGTGTTCCGGCAATGTGTGACGGGGTCACACAGGGGCAGGACAGCATGGAGCTATCCCTGTTCAGCCGCGATGTGATTGCGATGAGTACATCGGTTGCGCTATCGCACGGCATGTTCGAGGCGGCGTTACTGCTCGGTATCTGCGACAAAATCGTGCCGGGGCTGCTGATCGGTGCATTGCGGTTTGGGCATCTTCCAACCGTCCTGATTCCCGCCGGTCCCATGCCATCGGGCCTCGCCAACAAGGAAAAAATCCGTGTGCGCCAGCTCTATGCCGAAGGCAAAGTAGGCGAGGAAGAATTGCTGGAAGCGGAATCGGCCAGCTATCACGGCGCAGGAACCTGCACTTTCTTTGGCACCGCCAATTCCAACCAAATGATGATGGAGATGATGGGATTGCATATGCCCGGCTCCAGCTTCGTCAATCCGGGCACCAAATTACGTCAGGAGCTGACGCGTGCTGCCGTGCATCAGGTCACAGAAAATGGTTGGGATAAAGATGACTACCGTCCGCTCGGCCATTGCATCGATGAAAAAGCCATCGTGAACGCAATCGTCGGCCTGCTCGCCACTGGCGGCTCGACCAATCATGTGATCCACTTGCCAGCCATTGCTCGCGCGGCAGGAATTTCGATCGACTGGAATGATATGGACGAACTGTCTTCAGCCGTGCCATTGATCGCCAGCATCTATCCCAATGGCTCGGGTGATGTGAATCACTTCCAGGCAGCAGGCGGAATGCCTTATGTCATTCGCGAGCTTGTCGGCGCAGGTCTCGCTCATGACGATATCAAAACGGTTTATGGCCAGTCTCTATCCGACGGCGCCAAACAACCAGCGATGAACGACGATAAGCTTGTCTTTGAAGACGCCCGCCAACAATCGCGCGACGAAACCATGCTGCGACCGGTAAACAATCCATTCCAGCCGGACGGCGGTGTGAAGCTGCTCGAGGGCAATCTCGGGCGTGCCACGATGAAAGTAAGCGCTGTCGACAAAAGCCGCTGGACCATCGAAGCGTCGTGCCGCGTCTTTCACGATCAGAATGATGTCGTTGCCGCCTTCAAGGCAGGCGAACTTGAGAAAGATGTTGTAGTCGTCGTCCGCTTTCAGGGACCAGCAGCCAACGGGATGCCGGAACTGCACAAGCTGACGTCGCCATTGGGCGTGCTCCAGGATCGCGGCTTCAAGATCGCCTTTGTCACCGATGGACGGATGTCGGGGGCCAGCGGCAAGATACCCTCGGCCATTCATTGCTCGCCCGAGGCGCTCAAAGGCGGTCCGCTCGGCAAATTGCGGGATGGTGACATCGTCCGTGTATGCGCCGAAACCGGCGAACTCTCCGCGCTCGTCGATCCGCAAGAATGGGAAGCGCGCGAACAGGCTGAACCGCCGACACCAAAATTTGGAACAGGCCGCGAACTGTTTGCGATGCTGCGCGCGCATAGTGATCCGACGGAAAAAGGCGGCTCTGCCATGCTCGCTGAGGCCGGGCTTTAGCGCATGTCTGAAATCGTTGTAGCCGATGTTGGCGGCACCCATGCCCGCTTCGCAATCGCCACAAAAACGGAAGGCAAAGTCACCGGGCTTTCTGATATCATCACCATGAAAAGTGCCGACCATGCCAGCCTGCAAATCGCGTGGCAGACTTATGCGCAGCAACTGGGCCGCGATTTACCAAATGAAGGTGCCATCGCGGTTGCCGGTCCTGTTGATGGAGAGGTCATTTACTTCACAAATAGCAGCTGGATGGTGCGGCGGGCTCAGATCACCGACAAGCTGGGGCTGGAACGCTATACGCTGGTCAATGATTTTGGCGCGGTCGGGCATGCGGTTGCATCGCTGGGCGAGGACTGTTTTAGCCCGGTTTGCGGGCCCGAAGAAGGGTTGACGGGACAAGGCACAATATCCGTCGTTGGTCCCGGTACAGGATTAGGCGTAACGCACATATTGCGCGCAAGCCATGACTATCATGTCACCGAAACCGAAGGTGGCCATATCGACTTTGCCCCGCTCGATCACGTCGATGACTTGCTTCTTGAACATCTGCGAAAACAGCATCGGAGGGTCTCTGCTGAACGGCTCGTATCAGGTCCCGGCCTCAATGTGATCTATCATGTGCTCGCTGCCATGGAACATCAGCAACCCAGGGAACTTGACGACAAGGCGTTGTGGACGCTGGCGCTATCGGGCGAGAACAGCATCGCCAATGCTGCTTTTGATCGCTTCTGTCTGTGTCTCGGTGCGGTAGCTGGCGATCTTGCACTGGCACAGGGTGCAAAATCACTGGTGATCGCAGGCGGCCTGGGACGCCGCATCGCCGAACGTCTCCCGTCCTCCGGCTTCCGCGAACGCTTTGTCGCAAAGGGTCGGTTCCAGTCGATGATGGAACATGTCCCGGTCAAGCAATTGCTCCATGAAGAGCCGGGGCTTTATGGCGCTGCAGCGGCGTTCGTGAAGGAACATGGGGCGTGAGTGAAGACATGAAACCCATCGAGAAGATCATGCACACTGCCTCGGTCATTCCTGTTCTGGTCGTTGATGATGTCGCCAAGGCGCAGCTCATGGCTAAAGCTCTGGTTAATGATGGCTATCCGGTCCTGGAGGTGACCTTGCGGACACCGTGCGCGCTTGAAGTTATCCAAGAAATGAAAAAGGTCAAAGGTGCGATTGTTGGTGCCGGGACCGTTACCAATGCAGATGAACTCCATGCTTCGATAAACGCAGGCGCAGAATTTATCGTATCGCCCGGCCTGTCCAATGATCTTGGCGGCGCAGCGATCAGTGCCGATATCCCGTTCCTGCCCGGCATTGCGACGGCGGGTGACATCATGCGCGGGCTTGATTTGGGCCTCAACCACTTCAAGTTTTTTCCTGCGGTCGCCAATGGTGGTATCCCCGCGCTCAAATCACTCGCCGGGCCATTCGGCCAATGCAAGTTTTGCCCCACGGGGGGAATAACCGAAAAAACCGCGCAAGACTGGCTGGCCCTCGACTATGTGCTTTGTGTCGGAGGTAGCTGGGTGGTCAGGGCATAGCCGTCATACCAGTTTATTTGACCGGGAAAGGTCCGCAATCGAAAAAGCCGAATTGGCTCTCGGTTGATTGCCATTTCAGGAGAACTGACGCGTTCGTGTTTTGGAGATGTTATTTGTAAGTCAAGCCGCAAACATCTGACCGCAGGTCACAAAACCATAACCGCCAAACACTCCCGTAACATCGGTAAGAACTGAGGATAAATATGCGGCAGCGCAATCGGTATCACGCCGCGATATCTTGCTCAATCGAAACAAGTTTGGGTTGCCCGCATATCATCCAGGCCTTTGGTTCGATCAGCCGCGCCCAGTCTGCAAAGGAGGAAATGGTACCCAAATCTCCATGACATGTTTATCTCCAGTCAAATGAAACAGTCAGAGCCGAAAAAGAGCAGAGCTGATTGAAATCCAATCGACAGGGGTTCGATCAAACTTGTGTTCACCCCGGTTTTTTGACTAACGATCGTTTTTGGAAAACCATCGAAAGTAATTGAAACTATACTTTAAATCTGTCATAGTTGTTTAACGGGATGGCACTTTGACATTCTATTGGGGGTATTATGCAGCGCATTATTTCGCGTTTGTTGGCAGCGTGTCTAGCAATTTCGCTTTTCTCTTCTCAAGCAATGGCGCAAGAACGTACGGCCATCAAACAAGGCTTTGAGCTGGCCGCAAACAGCGGCAAAAAAATACTCATCTTCAGACCTTCCGTGAGCGTTGGTGCACAATCAACAGGCGGTCTTTTTGAACCCAATGCAGAATGGACGGAAGAAGCGAAGAAAAACATCGCGATTGCTTTGGCTGAGTTACAAGCTGGCCTAGGGAATGAAGTCATTGAGGCGCCTGAGGCGTACGAAGAAGACGCACGAAACCTTCAGGAACATATGGCCCTGTTTTCCGCGGTTTCACAATCTGTGATCAACTATCAGTTTTTTGTTGGAAATAGGCTGCCTACAAAGAAACGGGACAATAAAGCCGATATCTTTGAATGGTCATTGGGAGACGGAGTTTCTGAGCTTCCTGGCGCGTCTGAGGCAGACTACGGTCTGTTTATCTATAACAAGGATGCATACGGATCCACCGGGCGCAAGTTGTTTCAGATAGCGGCTATGCTTACCGTTGGTGCGGGGGTTACTTCTGGCGAACATCACGGCTTTGCGGGTTTAGTCGATTTGAAAACAGGCGATTTGCTCTGGCTCAATGCCGATTTTGCGATGGGCGGTGATGTTCGTAAGCCTGAAGGAGCACAAAAGCGTGTCAAACAGCTACTCGAAGAGTTTCCCGGTAGCGAAGTAGTAGCAGAAGAAAAATAATGTACAGCATTGCAATGCGCTTTAGTGTTCTATTTTTCGCACTAACTCCATCGATCATTTTGGCAGACGCGCCTCCATTGCCTCCACCCTATGAAGGGGTCTATCAGCCGCAGGGGGTAGATGAGGTTGGTTTTTGGCAGAGGGATGATGAAAGTGAGCGCGCCCCTTACCACCCTTCAATTTATCCAAACCTGCCAGAGTTTGGGGATTTTTGCGTAACCGGCGATGGCTCTTCTGATGGCGCGCAGACCTGCTTTGAAGAGTGAACACAGGGATCGTCGGGCTTTTCGGATCCCCTTTTTTCGCCGCGTTGCGCGACGTGGTATTCTTCGTTTGCTCCGGTAGAAACAGCCCAGTACATGGCGATTGCCAGAACCAGGATGAGGCGCGCCAGTCGATCTGGTCTTCTGATCTGACTTTGGGTGATGCCGAAGCCTCGGGTTTTGAAGTCGGAGAACATGGCCTCAATACTCCATCGCATGCCGTAATCGAGTATCTTGTACTCGGATGGGGTCACGCTCATTGCGATGATCCACGGCTCTTTGTGTCCGTCTTCGTGGAGCACACCGATGTTGGTGAGGACGCCTGTTTCATTAAGCTCTGCCTTTACAATGCCTTCGGGCATCAATTCTGCGATCTCACGGGTTACCACCTCACCTCCCTGATGCTGCAGGGTAAGGTTGCTTTTCAAGCGGAGCCGATAGTCCCAGCCCGCCTTCTGGCACCATTCGATCAAGCGGGCGGTCCCATAGAACCGGTCTCCGGCCAGCAATACGCGCGCGTTTTCTGGAAGCCAGGGCCGCACAGCTTCCAGAAGCTCGTGTTGCACGTGCCATCCAATCGGCCCCTTGGTCTGACGCACACGCCAGGCGACCGGAAGGGCTCGATCCCTCATCCGCACCGACAGCATCAAGACCTCGTTACCCTCGTTGAGCTTGCTTTGATCAAGGGCCAGTACAGTCGTTTCTCCGGCCTCAATCTGGCGGCGGAAAATCTCCCCTACATAGGCCTGCATGACCTCGTCAGTATCGATATGGGAATTGCCCAAAAGGCGCGAAATGTACTGATACCGGTGGTCCACCGACCCAATCTCACGCGGCAAAGCTGCTGCATTTTCCATCAGATTGACACTCCGCGTGTTCAAAACCACGCTTGCCAGCACCGACAGGCCCTCCCGCCGAGACTTGTGATACCCGGGAAGACGATCCCGAAAATCAGCCTCTATCCTCGAATAAAGCTCTGAAAAACAATCACTTCCCGCCAAAACAACCTCCAATATCAATAGTGGAGACTCCTTGAATCACACAGATCAGCGAGATGTCAAATCAGACGTGGAATTTTGAAGGGTGGTAAGGAGCGCGCCCTTAACAATTCGCCAATAGTCATTAGAGATGAAAAACTGAACACCTATCTGAAGCAAGTGTTGTGTGAAGCTGTTGGTCCGGATCGTTGTGGAAGCACTCGCATCTATGTTCTTAGAAAGCCAATTTTCAATGCGTCGATGTCGCCCAACGGTACCATGCGAGTGTTTAGCGGGCTCCTTTTGCGTGTACGCAGCGAGGCCGAGCTTGCATCTGTTTTAGGGCATGAGTTTGGGCATTTTGAAAAAAGGCATAGCTTGGAGCGATTCAAATCTGCTCGATCCGGTTCAGATCTCCTAAGTTGGGCGAGTTTGTTAGCAAGTATGTCACCCAGCTATCAAACCCGTTCGTCTTTTCAGAATTTGGAGTTTTCGGTTTACGGCAACTTCTATCGCTTCAATCGGGATCAAGAGAGAGAAGCCGATCTATTGGGATTGAGCTATCTGAATAGCAGTAATTTTCGCCCTCAAGCCGCTTCGGAGGTTTGGCTTAACTTGATGGGAGAATATGAAGCATCCGCAAGAGTGAGGGGTTTGAAAAAACCTCGTTTCAATAGAATTGCTTTCACTGCATTGCATCCACCACAAGCCGAACGCGCCGAATATTTGTCAGACTTAGCTGACCCTGAAGGTGCAGAGCGGGATGACGGGGCTGACCGATATCGCGAAGTGCTGGCCGACTGGATTCCTAAATTTTTGAATGATCAAATAGGTTTGAATGACTTTGGCGGAAGTGAGTATATTATAAACTCCCTTGCCGAAAAGGGATGGACAGCCGACCTTTGGTTCGCGCGCGGCGAGCTTTTTAGGTTGCGCGGCAATCAGCGTGACTTGGTGAATGCCGTTAATTTTTATCGGGAAGCAATTGTTCTAAATCCCGAAATGGCCGATGCCTATCGGGGCTTAGGGTTGTCCCAATTGAAAACTGGACAACGAACTGATGGGCAGGCTGCATTGGCGCAATACCTAGCGCTAGAACCAGATGCTTCTGATGCTCCAATGATTAGCATGCTTCTACCGAAGGAGAAAACAGAGTGAGTACTGTAAAAAAGGCGTTATCGGTCTTTTCTGGCATGCTGATGCTATCTGCATTGCTGATGACATCCCCAGCGGCGGCGAATGGTTACCGAGAACAAGGTAAAACCGTAAAAGTTGCAAAGTCCAACCTTCACGTAACTCCGCCCCAAGACTGGAACAAATTGGGTCGCAGACCTGGGAAAAATGCCGAAACATGGACGCTTGATGGCGAGCAGCTGAATGACGTTACATTTTACGGCGGAATTGCACCAGGAAAGCCTCTCGTTAAGAAACGCAACAAGAAGCGAGAGCCGCCCAAAATGAAGAAGGATGCGCTACTCATTGATGTTCCAGAACTGCTCGAAGGCACCTACCGTGCTTACAAACGGATCGGCATTTTTAAGCTTGCGTCGACTGAGCCAACTCAATTTCTCGGATTGAACGGCGTGAAGTTCACATACGAATATGTCGATGCCTACAATCTGACCAGATTAGGGGAAGCGCGCGCGGCTATCGTTGAAGGTGAGTTGTATATGGTCACGTTTGACGCTCCACGATTACACTACTTTGCCAAGGGGCTGGATGCCTTCCATGCTTTGGTAGAAACAGCGAAGTTGCTCTGAGGCGGAATGACATTCCAATGTACAATCAGAATTAGTCGTACGTTGATAATTGGCACAATATCGGCATTTGTTATGACATTCTAGATCCCTACGCAGGCTGTAAATGCTCATGGCGGCAGAACAGCAGCCGATGGTTGTCATAACGACAGAAAGAATGGCGGTAGACATTGTCACGGCGGCGGCTCTGCAAAACCATCGGCGGTTCGTTCTCAGCCAAAAGCTGATTACTATCCGAACTGTGCAGCGGCAAGGGCAGCAGGTGCTGCTCCGGTCCGTCGAGGACAACGCGGGTACGGTTCGCATTTGGATAGAGATAATGACGGCATCGGTTGTGAGTAAGTATAAGTTGGTAGGATAGAATTGAACCAAACATGCCATTGCCCTCAAAGGCGTAACTACCGTTCGATATAGCAATCACAAATATCTTCTACCCGTCTAGTTTTGCCGTTTGGAAGTCATTCCCTTACGGGTTTGTACAAACTTAAAGCGCCCCTTCGGTGTTCAAATACATCCATGATTGCTCCTGTGAAGCTCAGCCGGTGGAAGATGTTGCCTTTGGAAAAGCTCCAAGCGGTCCGCGCCGATCCACAACCGTGATCCGGCGTGATTTGGCTTCGATCACCAAACGTTCCAGAACGCCGTTTCCCGGAAATGCGATAACGTAGCGCGGACGGAGGTTTAACATCTGCTCGTTGCGTTTGAAGCCAGCGCGTGCGCCCAGTTTGCGATTGAGCGAAAAGGTAAGCTGCGCTACGCCGCGCCGCTCTGCCCAGGATGCGGCCAGACCGTCGGCGCCTTTGCCGTCACCGCCGTGAACCATCACCATGTCCGGAACAGCATCAAAGACCTTATCAAGCGTGGCCCAGACATTATTGGCAAACGTCTTGGCATCTTCGGTATCCGCCTGCTTGGTGCGGCCGCCTGCAAAGACAATGGGCGTGCCTTCGGGGATCAGGGCCTTGCGTTTGCTTTCACTGCGCGCACGCAAGAAATCGCGGCCATGAATGACCGCTGATGTCAGCATTGCGCCGTGATTGGCGCGTGAACTCGAGACAGGCTTCCACGAGGAGCGAGTTTCCTGCAGGTAGAGCGATGCAGCAACCTCGCGCATTTCTTCAAAGGCAATCATCGAGGCTTCTGCAGCCTGTGCGCGTTCGATCTGCTCTTCGAGATTAGAAGTATGTACTTCGGAACCATCGGCAGATGCAACCAGCGCGCGAACTTCATCAGATGCACGATCGAGTTGCTTCGCCTTTTGCATGGCAGAGCGGTGGAAGAGATTGACAAAGCCCCACGCGAGACTTTCAGCATCGGCTTCAAGGGCTGTATCGGTGAACAGCGCAAACAGGTCAGACCAGACCGCAGCTATGGTTTGCGAGATCGCTTCGTGCTCCGGAAAATCAGACGGTTCAAAAGGTGATTGTTTAATCGTCATCTCGGAAAGATCGAGCCCGGAAAGGGACCTCGTGAAATTATTGTCCATGATGTTTCTCCTGATAGGCGGCAAACAAGCGACGATCCGCTTTCCGCGAGGAGCCCGGCAGGACCGGCGGGATGCCAAGCGCACCGCCGAAAGGCGGGAAACCTGCGGGGCAAGGCTGGCGCGGGCCACACGGGCCGCAGCCCGCGCGGGTTGCGCTTGGCGGACCTGCTGGTCCAGGGCACCTCCCGGATAAGGAAAGCGGGCGTTGCGCCTAAAAGTCAGGAGAGTTTATGGTTGTGCTCTTGGCCAAGCTTCGGAAGGCCGAAACTTTCAGGTTCAAATACAAATTTGCCGCCGCCGGGAAAGGCGGCGATGGCATGTAGCTGGCCGCGTTCCAGCCTCAGGTGCCATGTCTGACCCAGCGTCGGCTCGCGCGCTGAAAATGCGGCAGGGTCAAGCAGCGCGACATTGCACCTGCCATCGGGATCACGCACAGAGATGGAACGTATGAGCTGCGTGTTAGCTTCGCGGGCAATGCTCGCAAGATCCTGGCAGGCAGAGTAGTCATCGCTTTGCATCCAGTCATCCGCCTGCTTGTCAAACGGAGCCTTGGACAGATCCAGAGCGCGGGATGAGGAAATTGCAACAGAAAAGCTCAAATGCTCGCTCGTGGTGTTTCCGGGCACAAAATCAGGTGAGCGGGCAAAGAAACGCAGTCGCCAATAGGCAGTCTCAGCAATTGCCGTGGCCTCCTGTTCACTGGCATAGAAAATGCCGGGGCGCTCATCAGCCTTGCGAAACCGGCTGGCAATGCGGTGGCCATAGCGAAAGGGTGAACCGAGGAGATAATGCAGTCCTTGTGCTGCCTTTGGTAGATCGGGCTTTGCATCCTCGGCCAATTCTTCAAGGCGGGATTGATCGTCGAGATTATCAGCAAGGCGATTGGTAGAGATACGGTGCTGCGCTTCGACCACCCGCCAGACTGTCCGGCGATAGCGCCGGAACTCAGACGCGAGCGCGGTGGGCGTCCACATAATCACATACGGTCATCAGGCCTTTGAAACTGTCGATCAGATCAATCGGTTTTGCGTCGAGATCAAGATTATAGGATGTAAGCCAGGATTTGGCCGCCTTGTCATCGCTGCCCAGCAATGCATCAAGGCTACGGAACAGACGCAGCAGAAACTGCCCGGCTTCAAAGGATTTGGAGGCAGGATCGAGTTTGGTCTGGTCGGAGCGCAAGCGGGATATGGTAGCACCGGACAAACCCAGTATCGCACCCAGCTTGGCATTGCTCAAACCCCAATATTCTGCAATTCTGGCGACCGCAGCCGTCAGGATTCTATCGTCATCCGATCTGGTTTTTGGCAATCTGCTTGCCATGACCAATCCTTTCATTTGAATATCTTCATATATATATCCATTCATTTGAACAATTTCAAGTGTTTTCGATATTCTGAATATCCACTCGCTATGCGGCTTCTGGAAGGCCATTGTCAGTTTCTTCCGCAATTGCGGGGGCATCTACGCCCAAGCCCAAACATAGATAGCGGTGCGCGCCACCTGCGGCAGATGCTAGTAAAGTTTGACAAAATTCCTTTGGCCTTGGCGGCATACACTGCAGGGCCAGGAGCGGTGAGCCAAGCGAAAGGCATTCCAAAATCAGTATTGTTTCAAACAATACCGCTCCCAATCGCTCATAAGAATACGCCGCATTTCAAGATAGTCAGTGCGGCGATATGCTGCTTCGACCTTATTGGTAACCGCATGAGCTAGTGCAGCTTCAGCCACTTCTCCAGCAAAACTGGTCTTCTCTGCTGCCCAATCTCGAAATGATGATCGGAACCCGTGCGGTGTTGCTGGCACTTTCATGTCGCGCATGATCTTGACCATCGCCATATCTGATAGTGGTTTGTTCAGCCTTTGCCCCGGAAAAACAAGGCCGCGGCCCTGATCTCCATATCTTCTTGCAGTTTCGATAACTTCCAACTTCCATTGTCTAACGGAACGACATGTTCTGTCCCAGCCTTCATTCTTTCAGCTGGAATAGTCCAGAGCCTTCTTTTGACATCAATTTCTTTCCATTCCGCACCGCGTATTTCTCCAGAACGACAAGCTGTCAAAATGAGCATCCTCAAAGCGAGCCGGCTTACTGTGATGTCTTGCGCCGCCAGTTTTTCAAGAAATCGCGGGACGTCTGCGTATGGCAGGGCCGCATGGTGCCGTTTCTTTCTTGGCTGCGCTGGAAGGCCCCTGGTTATTGACCGCATCGGCGCTTCCGTTTCACGCCATCCATTTGAATATGCCCAATCGAGAACAACGCCAATTCGCTGCCGGACCCGGCGTGCAGTTTCCGGCTTCTCCAGCCAAATTTTTGCGAGCAAGTCTCTGATCATGGGAGCGGTGATTTCTGATACTGACAAATCACCAATTGCTGGAAAAACAAACATCTCCAATGTTCTCATCCACTGCCACTGATGATGACCGTTTCGCCATGTTTTTCGATTTTGTTCGAAAACCCGGACTGCAGCCTCACGAAAAGTTGGAATACCTTGAGCCTTACGGCGTTCGGCAACAGGGTCAATTCCGGCCTCAATATCACTTCTAACTTGTGCGGCGCGCTTCCTCGCTTCTGCAAGGGATACTTTGGTAGCGCTGCCCAGTCCAATATCACGGCGGCGACCAGACTTTTGAACCCTAACGATCCAGCTCCTACTTTGACGTTTTCCAACGCAAAGATACAACCCAAAACCATCTCCATACCGTCCGGGAGATTTTATCGCCTTAATACCCGCTGCAGTTAACCTATACATCGCTCTTTACCCACATTATTACCCACACATAGAGCGGGATGGCATGAAACATATAGAGAACATAACAGAACGCAAAATGCGTGTAAAGCCCGGAATTACTGGGCTTTGTGGCACAATGTGAGATTTTGCGGGAAGAACAAATGGTGGACAGGATAGGATTCGAACCTATGTACGCTTGCGCGGGCAGATTTACAGTCTGCTGCCTTTAACCACTCGGCCACCTGTCCGGATGTCCAGTTTGAACTGCCGTTTCCGGCAATCGCGGCTCAATGACGAAGGGAGGCGGTGCTGTCAATGCCCTGCGGTGCAAAATGATGGAAAAAAGGGCTGTTTCCAAGAGGCTGACGCGCTAGGGAGATATCATGGCGCGCAAGAACAGATCGATCAGGAAAACCGGCGGTGGTTTGAAATTCTGGGGCCGGCATGCGGTTGAGGCGGCTCTTGATAATCCGCAGCGCCATGTGAAGAAGATCTCGGGCACTCGCGATGCTGTGGCTTCGGTAAGCCCGCCATCCGATATCCCGGTGGTTTTTTGCGATGTCGCGGACCTGGGCCGGATGGTGGCGCGCGATGCGCCGCATCAGGGGATTGTCGCGGATGTTGATCCGCTTCCTGATATCCTGCTTGCAGATTTGCTGGATCAGGATTCGGACCGCCCTCTGTTGCTGCTTGATCAGGTAACCGATCCGCACAATGTAGGCGCGATACTGCGTTCAGCAGCCGCTTTTGATGCAGCCGCGATCATCACGCAGGATCGTCATGCGCCGCCAGAATCGGGAGTGCTGGCGAAGTCAGCGTCTGGAGCACTGGAGCTGGTTCCGTGGATACGGGTGGTTAATCTTTCGCGTGCACTCGACGATATTGCCGATGCTGGCTATTGGCGGATCGGACTGGCGGGCGAAGCGGATGATATGCTGGGGGCCGCGATGGGCTCTGGCAAGCTTGCCATGGCGATGGGTGCGGAGGGTGAAGGGCTGCGCCAGAATGTAGCCGCCCATTGTGACGTATTGGCAAAACTTCCGATGCATCCGCAAATGGAAAGCCTGAATGTGTCCAACGCTGCTGCCATTGCACTCTATGCCGAATATACCCGCGACAAGGAGAATTAACTGATGAAACAGATGTTCAAATTGCTGGCAGCACTGGTTGCGCCGCTGGTTCTAACCGGTTGCCTGTTCCTGCCTGGCAAATTCGACGCCAATCTGAAACTGCTGCAGGGCGGTCAGTATGAGTTCTCCTATGTTGGTGAGATGCAAGTTTTTGCCGGTGATGAAAAAGACATGCGGCCGCCGAAACTGGAACCTTTTGATCCCAAGAATGCTCAGTGCAGCGACTGGCTGGAGAAAGATGGATCAAAGCGGCCTAGCACTTACTATGATCGCTTTGCCAGTGATGCCAAAGCAGTCAGGCAGTTGAATCCGCGGCTGATGCGATGGCAGAAAGACTACCGCGACGGGTTAATCGGGATTGTACCGATGAGGAACTGGCTGAGCTAAAGCAGCGGGAAATCGATCAATATGAACGCCGCAAAAAAGACTATGATCAGCGCTCAACCATGATGGCATCTGCTTTTGGTGGCGCGGTACCGGGCAATGACGAAGCGCTCAAGAAATTCGCCGGGACACTCAGCAAATATGATGGCTGGGAAAAGGTTGAGTATATCGGCGAAAATACGTTCAACATCGAATATCGGGCCAGTGGTACCTTTGACCGTTATTTTGCCTTTCCGATTATCAATGATGCGGCACCCAATTTCCGTTCTTCCAGATTGTTCCGCGCAAAACCGGTGAACTGGAAGTGCAGGCTCCGGCTCTGGGTGGACAGGGCGGCCTGATGGGAATGGCTATGCTCGGTGGCATGCCCGGCGCCCGTGCGAGCAAGGACATGCCGATCAAGCCAATTGAAGGCAGTTTCACAATTGAGACCAATGGTGAGGTTCTGGGCAATAACAGCCCGGATGGTTACGCAACGGAAGACAACATGAAGGTCATGCGCTGGGATGTAAAAAACCTCTCGGAAAGCCCGCGCGCACTGATCAAGGTCAACTGATACGAGAAAGGGGAGCGAACCTGCGCTCCCCTTTCCAATATCTTTTGGTTGATGCCTAGTCTTCGTCGGCAATCTTCACTTTCAATCCGTCCAGATCATCATTCAAGTCGATCTGGCAGCTAAGCCGGCTATGCTCGTCGCGGTGATCGCTGCTTTCCAAAAGATCATCTTCATCTTCGCTCATTTCGGGCAATTTTGCCTTCCAGTCCGGATCGATATGGACGTGGCAGGTCGCACAAGAGCAGCAGCCGCCACACAGCGCCAGCAATTCGTCAAATCCGTTGTCGCGGATCGCTTCCATAACGGTGCCGCCATTGTCGACGGTGATCGCTTTTTCTTCGCCTTCGCGGCCGGTAACGTGAATGGTTGGCATTTTTACCCCTTGGACTGTTATTTCAAAATCCCGCACGCTATGTCCGCTGCTCTGGAAAATATCAAGAGGCCAAAAGGGCAGGATCAAACGATGGGCCTATCAAAAGAGAGAATCATTGAAGGCCTTGATGTTGTGGCCAGCGACGAACCACAAATGGCACGGGCAATTAAGCTGGCCGGGTATCCCGAGCCACGCATCCGCCCGGAAGGCTATCAGACCCTGCTGAGGACAATCCTGGGGCAGCAGGTTAGCGTTGCTTCGGCGGCGTCGGTCTGGAACAAGCTCGAAGCGCTTCTTGGCGAGGGATGTCCGGCCGAGCAACTGATCAAACGCGAGTTTGACGAACTGCGCGCCTGCGGTATGTCGCGACAGAAACAGGGCTATGCGCGCAGTTTGGCTGAGCTGATATTGTCCGGTGGGCTTGATCTCGACAATCTACCGAAGGATGATGAGGAAGCCATCGCACTTCTTACTCAGGTCAAGGGAATTGGCCGCTGGTCTGCCGAAATTTACTTGCTGTTCGCGCTCGGACGCCCCGATATCTGGCCGGCTGGTGATCTGGCGGTTCAAATTGGAGTGGGCAGGATTATGGGTCATGAGGAGCGGCCATCAGAACAAGACTTGCGCGAAATTGCGAAGCCATGGTCGCCGCATCGCGGGGCCGTGGCGATCTTCACCTGGCATATGTACAACACGACAGCGCTATAAATCGAGCGGGTGGTTCCACCAGGCAGTATCGGTGAACGTCCGCATATCGAGTTCAAACGTCCAAGCCGAACGATGCTGGTGGGCAATATGATAATAGGTGTCAGCGATCGCTGCCGGCTCCATAATTTCATCCTTGCCTTGCGCCTTGGACTCAAGAAGCTTTTCAAACCGTTCTTTGCCTAGCAACTTACCCAGCGTGTCCGGCGCGTTCACCGCACTGTCGATCAATATGTGCGCGACATGAATATTCTGGGAGGCAAATTCGGCGTTGAGTGACTGACAGAGCATCCGGCGTCCGCCCATGGCGGCGGCATGGCTGGCCTGCCCAAAGTTACCTCGCATGGCCGCAGTTGCGGAAGTAACGAGCAACGCTCCGCCGCCCCGATCGGCCATTTTGGGGAATAGCTTCTGGGCAATGCGGAACACGCCAAGTGTCCCCATGCGCCAACCCAGCTCAAAAGTTTTGATAGGCGTATCCGCCAGAGGACGATTGCCAATCTGCGCGCCCAGATTATAAACCACCACATTGATCGGCCCGATATTCGCTTCAATATCATCGATCAGCTTTTCAATCGCACCTTCATCAACCGCGTTGAGCAGATGCCCGGACGCGCCGCCGCCTGCTTCCTCAATCTCGGCGGCCATTTTTTCGAGGCCTTCCTGATCGCTGCGGCGGCACAAAGCGGCGTGATAGCCTTCACGGGCAAAGCGCTTGGCGACATGGCCGCCAATGCCTGCACCGGCTCCTATGACAAAACAGACATCAGGCATTTTTCTCTCCTATTTCAAAGCGGGATTGAGCGCTTTGATTTCCTTCATGAAAGATTTGGGCTTCTTGCGATATTTGGTTTTCGGATTGGTCTTAAAGCCTAGCAAAGCGATGGCTTCTTCAACAAAATGCACACAGTTGCGTTTGTTGAGGTTATAGCTTTTCTGGGGAATACTTTTCCATTTCGTCACGTGCGCCATCAGTTTTCGATATTGGGTATCGTTGATCGTAACGGTGAACTGCGCATCGCTTTTGGATATATATTTGGCGGACGGTGCTTTGACGATGCCCTTGACTGAACCCCACAAAATTCCGGGCGAGACGTTCACCGCTGTAAAGCCGTGCGCACCATTCACTTCTTTGCCGTTATTCAACTCTCCCTTCATGGTGAAAAAGGCATGCGGAAAACTGCTGCCAAATTCATGGCTGTAAAAGGTCACGGCAACATCAGAGCGCGCGACGCCCGGCATCAGCACCATGGTCAGAACTGCCACCAAGATTGCAAATTTCTTCAGTAAGAACGCCTTCACTACATCAATTCCTTATCTGCGCATCCAACCAGCGTGCCGCCTGGTCGGGTGTTTTCTTGTCATCTTCGCGGTCGACCATATAATTGGCCTCACGCATATTTTCCACCGTGATTGCGCCAATCAGCGGCTTGATGGCTTCAACAAATCTTGCATCCTCTTCTCGGCCGGGTGCGATCATCAGCATCGTTTCGTAGGAAGGTACCGCGCCTTTCTCATCCTCCAGCACCACAAAATTGTTTGCAGCGATCCGGCCGTCCGAAGAAAAGGCAGAGATTACATCGACTTCGCCGCTTGCTAACGCCGGGTACATGAAGGTGGGATTAAAGCTACTCGCTTCTTTGAAACGCAGCGGATAGGCGTCTTGCACCATCTGCCATTCGGGGCGTTCGAGAAATTCCAAATCGGTTCCGACGGCAAAACTGGAAGAAACACCAGCCAGATCGCCGAGTGTTTTCAAATTCTGACTGATTGCATCTTCAGGGCGTACCGCAAAAGCGTAGGTATTCTCGAATCCTAGCGTCCCGAGCATGGTTGCGCCAAATTCCCCATCCACCCAGTCAGCAATCTCGGACAGCATCTGATCGTCTGGCACTGAATCGGTACGTTTCATCTGATTGGTCCAGATGGTGCCGGAATAATCGATCGAAATATCGATGTCGCCTTCCATGACGGCGCGGAACACGACGGCAGAGCCAAGGCCGTCACGATATTCGATGGTATAGCCCTGTTCCTCCAATCGAGAGCCAATCAGGCGCGCCAGAATAAATTGCTCGGAGAACCCCTTTGCACCGATGACGATTACGTCTTCGCGCGACTGAAAGGTTGGCAGGAGCGCTATCACCAGACCCACGCCCAATAGCGTCGCCGCAATCCATGCTCGCACTTTCTTGCGCTGGGCGATGGATTTTTCGATGATGCCGAGCAGGAAATCGACTATGATTGCCAGTGCTGCGGAGGCGAGGCAACCGGCAAGAACAAGGGTCCAGTTCTGAGTTTGCAAGCCGGCAAAGATCATATCGCCGAGGCTCGCTTGTCCCACTGTGGTGGAGAGTGTTGCTGCGCCGATGGTCCAGACGGCGGCCGTTCTTATCCCTGCCATGATGGTGGGGGCAGCGAGCGGGGCCTCCACCAGTCGCAATTTTTGTCCGGTGGTCATGCCGAGACCGTCTGCTGCTTCCTTCACGGCTGGATCGCCGCCGGTCAAGCCGGTGACAGCATTTCGCAGGATTGGAAGTAGCGCATAGAGAGTCAGTGCCAAAAGGGCTGGAAGGAATCCCAAAGCAGTGATCCCTCCGCCCACCAATGTCGAAAGACCGAGTAGCACTGGATAAAATAGCGCCAGCAACGCGAGCGCAGGAATCGTCTGGATGAGGCTGGCAAAACCGAGAATGACCGCGGCCACTTTCGGTGTCCGTGCCGCCCAAATCGCCAGCGGCAAGCAAATCAGCATTGCCAACAGCAGTGCTGAAAAACTCAACTGAACATGGGCAGCAAGCAATTCCGGAACCCGCGAAAAAGCATTGTGCCAGGCTTCGTTCATGCCTGCTTACCCAGTTGGTGAAAATGCTCAGCCTGTGCGCGGGGTATGGCGACCAGTGCCTCTGCCTCTTCACCGACTTTGCCGGAAAGCAACTCTGCGGGCGTGGCATCTGCCTTGATCTGGCCATCCTGCATCACCAGGATACGATCCGCCAGATACAGCGCTTCCGCCATATCGTGGGTTACAATGATCGTAGTCAGGCCCAATTTTTCGTGCAGTTGTTTATATTGTTCAGTCAAATTATCGCGCGTTACAGGATCAAGCGCACCGAAGGGTTCGTCCATCAGCATCAGCCCGGGCCGCGTTGCCAATGCGCGCGCTACTCCTACCCGTTGCTGTTGTCCGCCGCTTAGTTGATCGGGCATACGCTGCGCCATATCCTGTGGGAGTTCGACCAGATCGAGCAGTTCTTCAACGCGCTGGTCGCGTCCTTCAGTTTCACCGGCAAGTTCCAGTCCAATTGCGATATTCCTGGCAATCGTCATATGCGGGAACAGACCGATATTCTGAAACACATACCCAATCCGGCGGCGCAGTATGTGGGGAGCGATTTCCTCAACATGCTCGTCGCCGACCAGAATAGAACCACCGCTCGGTTCGACCAACCGATTGATCATTTTGAGCAAAGTCGACTTGCCGGATCCGGACAAGCCAACCAATGCCACCAGGCTTCCCGCTGCGATCTCGAGCGACAATTCGTCCACAGCCTTGACCGCGCCATAATGGCGACTGACATTTTTCAGGTTAATGGAAGGACCGACAGACATTGGCGAGCATATTGACGACCTTTACCGGTCATGTCCAACCTGACTTGACGAATCTCCCAAAAACCTCTCGAATGAACATTGATGTAAATAAGCGCGATAACAAAGGCAGGATCGAACCATGGCTTATCAGGACGGACAGAAGAGCATTTTTATCACCGGCGCGGCGTCGGGGCTGGGCCGTGAGGTCGGCCGGTATTTCGCTGGCCGTGGCTGGTTCATCGGCATTGCCGATATCAATGAAGAGGGTATGGCTGAGACCGCTTCGATGATTGCCGAAGGCCAAAGTTCAATTCACAAGCTGGATGTGACTGATCGGGCCAATTGGAAAAAAGCCGTGGCAGACTTCGGTAAAGTCACCGGGGGTGTGATGAATGTATTGTTCAACAACGCAGGCATCGGTGAAGGCGGGCCGGTTGAGGAAATGACAGACGAGGAGATTGATCTGATGATTGCGATCAACTTCACCGGCTGTATCAGCGGCACCCGCGCTTGTTTCGAGATGCTGAAAAACACGCCCGATAGCTGTGTGCTCTATACGGCTTCGGCGGCTGGCATTTACGGTGTTGCCGATCTTAGCGTCTACAGCGCGACCAAGTTCGCCGTGCGTGGGCTTGCCGAATCGCATGATATCGAGTTTCGTAAACATGGCATCAAGGCACGCTCACTTATGCCCGGTTTTGTAGATACCAATATTATTTCAGATGTGGTCGAAGGCACCAACCAGACCGGCAAGGAAAGACTGGAAGAGGCGGGCGTCGAGGTCAGCCCGGTATCGATTATCGGTCCCGCAGCATGGGACGCCGTTCACCGCGACAAAGTTCATACGCCGGTCAACAAGATGGCCAAGCAGCTTGCGTTCGCAGCGCGCTGGATGCCTGGACGTTTGCGCAATCAGCAGGTGGCACTGGCGGAAATCGGCGATGTCCTGGCCGGCGCGGATGAAACAAAGAGCTAGAGAAAGCTCTCTATCTTTCGTGCAAAATCCACATCGCGCTTGGACAATCCGCCATTTTCGCCTGCGTCATGTGTGGTGAGCGTAATGTCGACCTGGTTATAAACATTGAACCATTCGGGATGGTGGTCGGCTTTTTCCGCCTGGATCGCTATGCGGGTCATGAAGGCATAGGCTTCGGAAAAGTCTGCGAATTTAAACTTGCGGCTGATCGCATCGCGCTTGGAATCATATTCCCAGTCGGAAAACTCCGCCAGCACCGTTTTGCGTTCATCATCGGTCAGTTGCGCCACCATTGTTCGCTCTCCACTTGGCTTTCGCGTCAATTCGTGCCTTAAGACCTAGTCATGAACGGGGGACAGTCAACCGAAAGTGAAAAGGCGCTTGTTGCCGACAAGCTATGCTGTGTGCGCGGTGACCGGATGCTATTCAAGGATCTGGATTTCAGGCTGGAGACTGGAATGGCGGGATTGCTGACCGGGCCCAATGGCGTGGGCAAATCCAGCCTGCTCAGATTGATTGCCGGTTTGCTTGATCCATTTGCGGGAACTGTGTCAGCACCGGCCAGCAAGGCACTGTGCGATGATAAGCTGCCTCTGGATGAACACCTGTCGCTTGAAAATGCGCTACAATTCTGGGTGAAACTCGATCAGCGCAGCGATGCGGATATGCTAAACGCGATGGAACATGCGGGGCTGGATCATCTGGCCGAAGTACCGGTTCGCTATTTCTCAACCGGTCAACGACAGCGAGTACGTCTCGCAAGGACCTATCTAAGCGGCGCCAAGCTATGGTTACTCGATGAGCCAGCCAATGGATTGGATACAGCATCGGTCGATCGACTTGGCTCCGTTCTGCAAGCGCACCTGAAGGACGGCGGGATAATATTGGCGGCGAGTCATATCCCGCTGCCAATCAATTTCGATCTTAACCTCGTGCTCGAACCGATGGTCGAAGCCACATGATCGGCACGCTCACCACTCTGATCTGGCGAGATGTGCGGCAAAGCTATGCCAGCGGCGGGACATGGTTGCCTGTGGTGTTTTATCTTTCCGCTGCGACGCTTTTCCCTTTCGTCGTGGGACCGGATCGCGATTTGCTCCTCCAGACTGGCGGAGGGATATTGTGGATTGCGGCGCTACTTGCAACGCTGCTTCCTGTCGATCGCCTGATCCAGCCGGATCTGGATAATGGCATTTACGACCAGCTGATCACTCGCGGCCTGACCGACGAACTGATTGCCTTTGCGCGACTGATCTCGCACTGGCTATCCTTTGGCCCGCCACTGCTGTTCGCGGCATTTCTGGCCAGCGGGTTGATAGGATTGGAGGGCGTGCCGCTGTGGACGCTGCTTGCCAGCCTAGCCATCGCGACACCGGCACTGGCGGGATTGGCTGTTATGATAGCTGCGATCACCGCAGGCCTGACGGGCGCGAGCGCTCTGGGCGGCTTGTTACTTATCCCTCTGGCAATACCGTTGCTGATCTTTGGCGCTGGCAGCCTCTCTGACGTTACCGGCAACGCATTGCTGTTTCTTGGAGCAGTCTCTTTACTGCTGGTGGCAATTACACCTTTTGCAGCAGGAGCCGCGTTAAAGGCTGCCCGAGAGTAAAAGCTTGTCACATACGTTACATGATCGTTGATATGGCCGGCTTTAGAGCTAACAACTCCTCAGGGGGAAGGTTATGCGTCTAATTATCTTTGCATCATTGGGGCTTTGTGGAATATCTGTGGCTGCGTCTGGGTTTTCGACAACGACCAATGCGCCCTCAGAAGAATTGTTCAAAGGCACTGTATCCACTGTATATAGTAGCGATACAATATCTGTTGACGGATATGGATCGCATTTTCGATTGGCAAAATTCAGTCGCAATTTCTCGGATCGGAAGTCTGAATTAGCTGCGCGTCAATCTTTAGCTTCGTCGATCGAAGGAAGACCTATTTCTTGCAAAAAGGTTGACATGGATAACTATGGAGCGGTGGTGGTACGTTGTTGGGATTTTGAGGGAGATGAGATCACCCAAGCGCTGATTGGCCAAGATTTCGTAACCAACGAATAGACTAAATGCCGCCTTCGGTTACTTCATAACCAGCTTCTTCCAGTCCACCTTTTAACGCAACCCTACAGGTCTCTAGTAATTCTGCATCGGTTGAACGGATCACAAAATTCCCTCCGACCGTACCATTGCGGAAAAAAGGGTAACTGCCAATTGCACAATTCTCATGCGCCTTCTCTGCCTCGCGCAGCACATCGGCAATTTCACTTTCGGGCGCCCATGCACCAAGCGTCGCCGACAAAAGCGGCGCGCCACCTTCTAGTGTCCCAGTTAGCGCATCGAGCATCCCGGCGGTAATCGCGGGGACGCCGGCCATGGTGAAGATGTTCTCTACCTTGATGCCTGGTGCACCGGATCGCCTATTCTCGATCAGATCCGCGCCATCGGGCACACGGGCCATGCGCAGGCGGCCTTCGTTGATGCCGCCTTTATCCTTATAGTAATTTTCCAGAACAGCGCGCGCTGTAGGGTGAATCACCACATCGACACCCAAAGCCTGCGCTATCGCATCTACCGTTATGTCATCATGGGTAGGGCCAATACCGCCGGTGGTGAACATATAATCATTACGTGCGCGCAGGATGTTTACCGCCTCGACAATCGCATCCATATCATCGGCCACAACGCGCACTTCGCCCAGTCGGATGCCTTGCACATTCAGCCAGCTGGCAATCTGCCCGATGTTCTTGTCCTGCGTCCGGCCAGAGAGGATTTCATCACCGATTACGATCAGCGCGGCGGTATAGATACGATCATTGCTCATGGCGCAGTCTATAGAGGCATAAACGGCGAATTGGGAATATCAAATCCGTATGACCCCCTGAGTCCGATCTTTGGAGTGCTCCGGCTTCGATGGGAAAGAGTGTTTTGGCTGTTTAGTCGAACCGCTCCATATGCTCTTTCATCCGCTCACCCATGGCCCGCAATTCGGGGAGCAGTGCGCCAAATTCCGATGCCATGATCCCATCATCGCCGTCCCTTGGCGCATCTTGCTTTCCATGTTGCGATCAAAGTCGGGATCATCACGGCGGGCGAGATCACCAATTGTAGCGTCAGGATCAATACGTGATATGCGCTCACCATCGTGCATATCTTCCGGAATGACTTTTTCCATCGACGCAGCAAACTGGCCGATCGGGAGTTTCATCATTGCGCCCATGAAGCCGCTCATCATCGTTGCCAGACCATCCTGAAATTCAGGATCATTGAGCTTTTCGATCATCTCGCTTTCAGGCGCGCGTTCGGTGGCCAAAACCGGATTGGCGAGCACCATCGATGCTGCAATGATGGGAAGAGATAGAGTGCGTCGCATAGTTTTCCTCCGGTCGATAAGATTTATGACTGCTATCTAACAGAAATCCAATGAGCCGATCCTGAACCACCATGTAAATCCATGTATCGCAGATTTTCGTGATTAATCGGGCTGATAGACCGCCAACCGATTGCTTGATGGATCCAGACATTCAAATCTTTTGCCGCCGGGATAGGCAAAAATTTCCGCAACAATTTCGGCACCAGTTGATTTCACCTGCACATAAGTCGCGTCCAGATCATCGGTCTCAAAAGTTGGCATCGGCGCAGGCGGATTATCACCGGCTGCAATCCCGATTTGCACCGGACCACCCTCGACTGCCGCATATTCGGGGCCATAATCGGTAAAGGCAAAGCCAAATGCTTTCTCATAAAAGGCTTTGCTTGCAGGCAAGTCAGCCGCTTTCATTTCGAGATAATTGGGCGTTATTTTGGCCATGGCTTTTCCTTATTTCAAGCTGGGTTTCTGCGTTTAGTCATGCCTGACAGACTAGACGTGCGGGAAGATCAAAATAAGAACACAATTTCGACATTGCTACTAGGAACGTTTACAGGCTTGTTGACCAAGCCGATAAAATTTGCGTCCAGTGTTACTGGTATAGACTCTGATTTGAATTCCTTCATTTGGTCTACACGCAGCAAGTGCAGCATAGGTCGATCGAATTGTAGTTTTAGAACCATCGGGTAAAGCTACCCTTGCATACCCATACTGAGTGAGTTGGCTATAGTATCCGGCTTCTTTCCATAACTCCAATACCCTCCCAGCCACTATGCGATCTTCATTTGTTCGAGCATTCCATATCCCTTGCGACAGAATCGAATAAATTCCGAAGAAGAAGGCAGCGAGCCCGATAATTAACAAACCAAGTTTCCATTCTCGTAGTATCAAATATCTTCGGTATTGCCACTTCATGATCCAAAGGTTTTCACTCCGCCGCTTCTATTTCTTCCTTATCGGACAAGGGCTGTTCGATCCGGTCCACCATCTCTTTCGGGCAGGCCTGCCAGAAACGTGATCGCCAACGATCCCAGTCACGCAAGATCGCTTCGGACCATTTGCTGTCGGTGGTCTTTTGGTGCGCCTGAATGAGCGAGAGCAGGCGGCCTTCCCAATAGCCGCTATCCAGCCTCTGCCAAACAATCGATTCCGGGTTGGCCTGTTTGTCAAAATTGCCGTCGGCATCGAGTATAAAGGCCATGCCGCCGGTCATGCCGGCACCAAAATTGCTGCCAACGGAGCCGAGAATAACGGCATTACCACCGGTCATATATTCACAGCCATTGGCGCCGCAGCCTTCAACCACTACATCCGCGCCGGAATTGCGTACGGCAAATCGTTCGCCAGCCTGACCCGCAGCAAAAAGCTGCCCCGATGTTGCGCCGTAGAGCACGGTATTGCCGACAATTGTATTGGCCTTGCTATCGAGCGGTGAGCTGACCATCGGCCTGACGATGATCTTGCCGCCGCACAGGCCTTTGCCGACATAGTCATTGGCATCGCCGAATACCTCCAGCGTGATACCCTGACACAGGAATGCTCCCAAGGATTGTCCCGCACTGCCCCGCAGGCGAACATGGACATGGTCTTCCGGCAAATCCTTCATGCCATATTTTGCGGTCACTTCTGCCGAAAACCGTGTGCCAACCGCCCGGTGTGTGTTGCGCACGGTATAGGTGAGCTGCATTTTCTCTCGCCGTTCGAATACCGGTTTGGCATCGTCAATCATCTGCGCGTCAAGACTGTCAGGCACTTCGTTGCGATGCGTGTCCAGATTGAACCGCCGCTCGGCATCTGTGGCATCGACTTTTGCCAAAATCGGGTTGAGATCGAGATCATCCAGATGTTCCGCGCCGCGGCTGACCTGCTGCAACAAGTCAGTACGGCCGATAATTTCATCAAGTGAACGAAAGCCAAGCCGCGCCAAAATCTCGCGCATTTCCTCCGCCATATAGGTCATCAGGTTGATGACTTTTTCCGGTGTGCCGGTGAATTTCTGACGCAGCTTCTCATCCTGTACACAGACCCCAACCGGGCACGTATTCGAGTGGCATTGTCGCACCATGATACAGCCCATCGCAACTAGGCTAAGCGTGCCCAGACCAAATTCCTCCGCACCGAGGATCGCAGCAATCACAATATCACGGCCGGTTTTGAGCCCGCCATCAGTACGCAGTTTCACCCGGTGGCGCAGGTTGTTGAGCGTCAACACCTGATTGGCTTCACTAAGACCCATCTCCCACGGGGTGCCAGCGAACTTGATCGACGTCTGCGGCGACGCACCGGTGCCACCGGTATTACCTGAGATCAGGATAACGTCGGCATGGGCTTTAGCGACACCAGCTACAATTGTTCCAATACCCGCCGAACTGACCAGCTTCACACTGACCTGCGCTTTCGGATTGATCTGCTTCAGGTCATAAATAAGCTGTGCCAAATCCTCGATCGAATAGATATCATGATGCGGCGGTGGTGAGATGAGTGTGACACCGGGCGTCGAATGTCGCAGCTTCGCAATAAATTCTGTTACCTTGAAGCCGGGCAGTTGCCCGCCTTCAACTGGCTTGGCACCTTGCGCGACTTTGATCTCAATTTCCTCACAAGCGCCAAGATATTCCGAAGTCACACCGAAGCGACCTGCTTAATCGGACTTGAAGCATTGTCACCATTCTCGAAGGGTTCATAGCGACGTTTTTCTTCGCCACCCTCTCCCGAAACGGACTTTGCGCCGATCCGGTTCATGGCGATGGCGAGCGTCTCATGTGCTTCTGGTGACAGCGCGCCGAGCGACATGCCCGGCGTGCTAAAGCGCTTGCGGATTTCGGTAATTGCCTCGACTTCATCGATTGGGATCGGTTCCGGAGCGTAGTTAAGCTCCATCAAATCGCGGAGATAAATCGGTTCGAGGTCCCTGACTCCCTGCGAAAATTGCAGGTAGGACGAATAGCTGTCATGCGCGACCGCCGTTTGCAGCAGGTGCGCGCTGTAGGCGTGCGCATCACCGCCATCGCGTTGCTTGTAGAAGCCGCCTACCGGTAGCCGGGCAATAGCGGGCTCAAACGCCGCCTCATGTTTCTCCTGCGAATTGAGGAAGAGCGATGCATAGCCTTCGCCGGAAATCTTTGTTGGCATGCCCGGGAAGAGATCGTTGCAAAGCGCGCGGGACAGACCCACTGCTTCAAAATTATAGCCGCCACGATAACTGGAAATCACTGCGATCCCCATCTTCGACATGATCTTGAGCAAGCCTTCATCGACGGCCTTTTTATGGCGTTCCAGGCATTCATCGAGCGTTAGGTCACCGAACAGCCCGCGTTTGTGCCGATCATAAATGGCTGCTTCGGCGAGATAGGCGTTCACAGTCGTTCCCCCAACGCCGATGATCACTGCATAGCAATGGGTATCGAGGCATTCCGCCGCCCGGACATTGACCGAGGCATAGGCGCGCAGACCCTTTCGCACCAGATGCGTGTGCACGGCAGCCGTGGCTATAACCATGCTGATCGCCATCCGGTCTTCGTCGATATATTCGTCGGTCAGGAAAATTTCAGTCTTGCCCGTACGGTTCTTCCGCCTCGCGGCGAATTCGGGCCAAGGCATCGCGCAGTTCAATAGCGCCGCCGGTGATCGCCATGGTGCAGTCAATCTCGGCAACATTTTCACCAAAGCCCGCCTTTAGACGCTCCCATCCGGCACAACTAAGAACCGGGCTATCGAGTACCAGCACGTTTTCATTCTGACTGTCCCGTTCAAGGATATTGGCCAGATTGGAAAAACGGGTTCTGAGACTCATCACATGGCGTTCGCGCAAACTATCAATCGGCGGATTGGTAACCTGAGAGAAATTCTGCCGGAAAAAATGACTGACTTGTCTGGGTTTCTGGCTGATTACCGCCAGCGGGGTATCATCACCCATCGAGCCGATGGCTTCCTTCGCATCCTCGACCATTGGTGCGAGGATCATTTCCATATCTTCGAGCGTAAGGCCGGCGGCTGTCTGTCGCCGAACCAGTTCTTCCTTTGAGAAACCCATCCCGGCATTGTCTGGCGCTGGCGGTAAATCCTTGTCGGTAAGGAAACCATTGACCAGATCGGCATAGGGCTCTTCCCTCGCGATCCGGTCTTTGATCTCGCGATCCTTGAATAGTTCGCCATTCTCCAGATCAACCGCGACCATTTGCCCAGGGCCAAGTCGGCCTTTCTCGATCACCTGACTTTCGGGGACTACGACCATGCCTGATTCGGAACCTATGATCAGCAGATTATCCGAAGTTTTTGAATAGCGTAGCGGGCGCAATGCATTGCGATCGACCCCGGCCACCGCCCAGCGGCCATCAGTCGTTGCTAGGGCGGCAGGGCCATCCCATGGCTCCATTACACTGGCCATATATTCGTACATCGCCTTATGTGCCGGATCGATATCGGGGTCATTCTGCCAGGCTCGTGGTACCAGCATGATTTTGGCCGTTGGTGCGTCGCGGCCTGATCGACAAATAGTCTCGAACACCGCATCAAGTGCCGGCGTATCTGATGATCCCTCAGGTATCACAGGTTTGATATCTTCTGAATGATCACCAAAGGCGAGGCTCGCCATCTTGATTTCGTGGCTCTTCATCCAATTCTTATTACCGCGGATCGTGTTGACCTCACCATTGTGAGCGAGCGTTCGGAATGGCTGGGCCAACCACCATTGCGGAAAGGTATTTGTCGAATAGCGTTGATGGAAAATCGCTACCCGGCTTTCAAACCGGTCATCTGTCAGGTCGGGGTAAAAAACCGACAGCGATTCGGCCAGGAACAGGCCTTTGTAGATGATCGACCGGCAGGACAGGCTGCAGATATAGAAATCCTGGATTTGCGCCGCGATAACTTTCTTCTCAATCCGGCGGCGGATAAGATAGAGGTTTTTCTCAAATTCGTCCGCGCTTTGATTGGCGGGCAGGGGGCCGGCGATCATGATCTGTTCGATCTCCGGCCGCGTGTTCTGCGCTTTTTGACCAATCACCGAGACGTTCACCGGTACCTGTCGCCAGCCATAAATTGTGTAACCGGATTCGATGATCTCCGCCTCGACAATAGTTCGGCATGTTTCCTGGGCATTGAGGTCAGTACGCGGCAAGAAGATCATACCGACCGCCAGCCGGTTCTGTCTTACTTTATGTCCCGAATTGGCAATCGCATCGTCAAAAAACCGCGCAGGCAGATCGACATGGAGCCCTGCACCATCACCGGTCATGCCATCCGCATCAACCGCCCCCCGGTGCCAGACCGCTTTTAGCGCATCAATCGCCGAAGAAACGACACGCCGTGAAGGCTTGCCATCGGTTGCTGCGACAAGCCCTACACCACAGGCATCGGATTCAAACTCCGGTCGATACATGCCGGATTCGGCAAGCCGCCTATGCTCGGGTGTAGGATGTTTCAGGTCATTTTTTCAACTTTGTTTTGGCGTTTTCCCGGGCCTTTTCGAGGGCATCATAATAGACATCAAAAGCAGCATCATATTCGGCTTCCAGTTTCTCAACCTTCTCCCGGTCAGCCGCTGTCCAGTTTTCCGGTTGGTTCCAGGCGGATTCTTCATCCAAGTCTTCGGCTAATTCTTCCGCCAATTCACCCAGCTCTTCGGTATCCGAACCGGACATATCCTCGCGCTCAATGCCCATTAATTCGCTCAGCTTGTTCCGTTCTTCTTCGCTCAGGTCACCAAATTTACGCGGTGGTGGGATATCGCCTTCGCCCTCCGTAATTTCTTCCATCGCGCCGAAGAAACGCTCCATGAATTGCGGCATCATTTCCATCGATGCCGACATGACTTCCGGACTGGCATAGATCGACAAGCTCTCGCCGGCGAATTTTGCGCCTGCCTCGGTCTCATAAAATTGCGCAACCGTTTCCAGATCATCTGCTGAAAAACGCCTTGCATAGGCACGGGCCATACCGTTGCGGATCGACGGTTCGATATCGTCCGACAAGTCGATCATGATGTCGGAAATCTTACTCATCATGACGCGATTGTGCTGCTTGTAATAGGGGTCGATGATGATCATCAGGTCGGAAAGTTTTGCACCGTCCTTAAGCTTGATTTCCTCTTCGCTCACGCCAGCAAAGCCCGCGATGACCGACATTGGGATTTCGTCAATTCCCTCCATCATTGGTTCAACGACCTTCTTGAACGTCTCCGCCATGATTTTGCGATAGCTGCCCTTGGGTACGACAGCCGCAGCGATACGCTCGCCTTTAGACAATAGCGCCGGTTCGATCGGTGTCTCGTCTTTCACGAATATATTCTCAAACATTTTTGTAAATGTCTCAAGTTCCTTTGCGCCCTTTTCGGCATCGGTAGCAATTGGTGCGCCGTTATCCTCCTGAGCAAATGCCGGAACGGAAAGGGTAAGGCCAAGCGCTGCAGTGCCTGCCAACAGGAATTTTCTCATCTCAATTCTCATTTGCGACGAGCCACAATCACGCCGCTTCCTTTTCGGCCAATTTCTTGGCGCGTAAAAACTTATGCATATGTTCGGTTACGTCCCGGCCATCGCGGATACCCCAAACGACCAGACTGGCACCGCGTACGATATCACCGGCAGCGAACACGCCATCCAGATTGGTCATCATGCTCTTATGGTCGACCCGCAATGTACCCCACCGGGTTACGCTGAGGTCCGGGCAGTCAAACAGGTTGGGCAGGTCTTCAGCATCAAATCCCAATACCTTGATCACCAGATCGGCCTTCAGGGAGAAATCGCTATCCGGTTTCTCTTCCGGCGACCGGCGACCGCTGGCATCAGGGACACCCAGCCGCATTTCAACCGCCTTTAGGCCGGTCACCTGTTCGATGCCGTCAACCGCTTTGGGTGCAGACAGCCAGACAAATTTGACACCTTCTTCTTCGGCATTGCGCACTTCATTTTGCGAACCGGGCATATTGGCGCGGTCCCGCCGATAGAGGCATTTGACAGACTTGGCGCCTTGTCGGACAGATGTGCGGACACAATCCATCGCGGTATCGCCCCCGCCGATAACCACCACATCCTTGCCCTTGGCGTCAAAGCGACCATTGTCAAAATCGGGCACTTCATCGCCAAAGCTCTTGCGATTGGACGCGATCAGGAAATCCAGCGCTTCCTCAACACCGGGAGCGCCCCCACACCTGGCATTTTAATTTCGCGCGCGCGGTACACGCCAGTGGCGATCAGGATCGCATCATGTTCGCCGCGCAAGTCGCCGAGCGACGCGTCTTTGCCGACTTCGAAATTTTCATGAAATTCTATTCCGCCATCTTTGAGGCGCTGGACCCGGCGCATGATGACGGGTTTTTCAAGTTTGAAGCCGGGAATACCATAGGTCAACAGCCCGCCGGCCCGGTCATGCCGGTCATAAACATGCACTTCATAGCCGGCGACGCGCAGATATTCCGCTGCGGTCAATCCGGCCGGGCCAGCGCCGATAATGCCAACAGATTGCCCACGCGGGCGACCAGGTTCCAGTGGTGCCACCCAGCCTTCTTCCCATGCGGTATCCGTAATATATTTTTCGACACTACCAATGGTCACGGCGCCATGGCCAGAAAACTCGATCACGCAATTGCCTTCACACAATCGGTCCTGCGGACAGATGCGGCCACATATTTCGGGCATGGCCGACGTCAGATTCGACATTTCAAAAGCTTCGCGAAGCCGGCCTTCTGCGGCCAGTTTGAGCCAGTCAGGAATATGATTGTGGAGCGGGCAATGGACTGAACAATAGGGAACGCCGCATTGGGAGCAGCGCGCCGACTGTTCAGCCGCCTTTTCCGGCGGATATCGATCCGATATTTCCTGAAAATCCTCGGTTCTTAAGGCCGGTTCGCGCTTTTCAGGATATAGTTGCCCGTTGTCGACAAATTTCAACATATCCAGTTTTTGCTGGGTTTTTGCCATGCCGATTGCTCGTTTTAGTTATTTAGAATTTTGTAAGTCGACCCTCCTGCGCGGGCATAGCCACTGAACTATTAGAATTTGCGAGTGAAGTCACGAATAAAATCGTATATAAGGCTCGTATCGGACCTATATTTAGAGGCGACAGCGAATCACCAACAGGCTAATGGGCGGGAAACATTGCACAGAGCCTTTTATGACCTTTCTACAAATGCTGCTGCTCGCCGTCGTACAAGGCGTAACAGAGTTTTTACCGATTTCCTCATCCGGACATTTGATCTTGCTGCCGGTATTTACCGGCTATGCAGATCAGGGGCCGATGATCGATATTGCAGTTCATGTCGGGTCGTTGCTCGCGATCATCACTTATTTTTTCAAGGATGTCTGGAGCTTGGGTCGCGGCGGCTTGGCTTCCATAGGCGTTGGCGAGGCGCCAGCAGAGCGCCGCCTGTTCTGGTGGATCATTATCGGCACCATTCCGGCTGTGATCGTCGGGCTGTTCCTGAAAACCGGCGGCTATCTGGAAGGATTTCGCAGCACCACTCTGGTTGGTATCAATCTAATCATTTACGGCATATTGC
This sequence comes from uncultured Parasphingorhabdus sp., assembly GCA_951813595.1. GTDB lineage: Bacteria > Pseudomonadota > Alphaproteobacteria > Sphingomonadales > Sphingomonadaceae > Parasphingorhabdus. The sequence goes on from CATOTQ010000001.1 coordinate 2,183,963, forward strand.
TTGGTATTGCCGACCGGGTTGGCAAGCAGATTAAAAGCTTTGAAGACATGACGCTAAAGGACGGGATTATCGTCGGCCTTGCCCAGGCGCTGGCGCTGATTCCCGGAACCAGTCGCTCCGGCGTCACAATGACTGCCGCACGTTTTCTCGGCTATAGCCGCGTCGAATCCGCGCGCTTCTCGTTTCTGTTGTCAATCCCAGCTGTTGCTGGTGCGGGGGTTCTGATCATCCCCGATCTGATGGACGCTAATAGTGCGCTCCTCAAAGAAGCGCTGATAACCGGTGCACTGACTTTTCTGGCTGCCCTGGCAACCATGGCTTTCCTTATGCAATTTCTGCGCAAGGCTTCGATGATGGTATTCGTGGTCTACCGCGTGGCTATGGGTGCAGCGTTACTCATTTGGTTTTAGTAGTCAGGCAGCTTTGGCGCGGGCTCCGAACCGACCATGCTCGGCATATTGCTCCAACCATCCCGGTGCCACAGCAGCTAGCGGCGTTAGCGTAACGTCAAGATCCGCCAGCCCCAGTGCATTCTTTGCCACCACATTATCGACAGCGAGCATCTTATATTGATCGGTCGAAATTGGTGAACCGGGAAGCATTGCCAGCAGTTTCGCCGCAAAATTGGGGACATCGACAAATGGGCGGTCACGGCTGGCCAATTTTGCGATCCGGCGATTAAGCTCACCCATCGAAAGGATTTGCGGTCCGCCAAGCTCAAATATCTTGCCTGCATGATCATCTGATTCTTGCAGTACATTGGCAACCGCATCGGCCACATCGCCAACAAATACCGGCTGAAATTCGGTGTCGCTGCCAATGATCGGCACAATCGGCAGCATCTGGATCATGCTGGCGAAACGGTTGATAAACTCATCCTCGCGGCCAAACACAATCGAGGGACGCAAGATGATTGCGCCGGGAAAGGCTTGTTGTGCAGCTTTTTCGCCATCAGCTTTGCTACGCCCATAAAGCGAAGGTGAATTCGGATTGGCACCAATTGCCGACATCTGGATCAGTGTCTGACAACCGGCGGCAGAGGCCGCCTCGGCAACATTGCGCGCGCCAGCAACATTGACCTTCTCCATGTCGCTGCCAAAAACACCGACCAGATTAATAACGGCATCCGCGCCGTGAACCGCCCGTTCAACGCCATCTTTTTTCGTCACATCTGCGCTGGCAAATTGCGTCTGACCCAGATCGCCAAGCGGCTTGATGTGCATGGCATTTTTCACGCTGCGCTCGGCTATACGGACTCGGGCGCCGCGTGACAGCAGTTGCTGTGAAATATAGCGACCGAGAAATCCGCCACCGCCGAAAATGCAAACCAGTTTTCTGTCCAGTGTCATGGGCTATCCGATATGAAGACTTGTAATCGGGATCGCTTTAGACCCGCGAGATGCTGTCGCGCAACATCAGAATTGTTTTGCCTTTGCCTTTTTACCAACCGAGTTCAGGCCATTATTGCGTAACGACCGCCATTGCTGCCCCGGCACATCTGTTTGGAGATTCGGGTTTCCTCGCCATCGATAATGGCCACGTCAGTGATAGTCAGGCATTTGCGGCCATTGGGCTGCGTATTCAGCGCCGTTACGGTAGACGACCCTGAAACACCAGCGCGGGTCGGGCTTTTCCAGGTAGCGGTGGCGCCAACCTTTTCTACCTTGGTGACAGTTTCTGTTGCCTCAGCGGCCTCTTTCTGTTCTTTTTCATCCAGCTGACAGGCAATTTCTCCGACGACCAATGCACCCAAACCGCTAGCCAGCAGCGTTCCGGCCTTGTTGAGCCCAACCGCTTTCCCGGCAAGTCCCCGGAAAATACTCCCCAGCAAAGCGCCGCGACCGCGTGATTTCTTACACTTCTGGCCACTTTTCTTCTTCTTTTTCTTTTTTGAATCATTCGAATTGGAGGCAGTATCCACGGCCTCACCATCATTCGAATCGTTGATCGTTTGACCAAGATTTCGCCCGAAATCTTCTGGCATCGGATAACCGGCACATCCTGTGTTGAAGCAGAAACGATCGCGCAAATAATTGCGATCCGATTTATACAATTGAACCGCCCCCCGGTAAACTGCCAGATTTTCCCCGTCCGGATTGGAATCGGCATGTTCCTGCATCATTTCATTGTAAAACCGATCCCGGTTTGCTGCGGAATATTCCATCCGGCCGGCGACTTTTTCGGTGTAAATGGCGGAGATTCTATCCTGGTGGGCGTTCATGTCTTCGCGAAATTTGTTGAGGACATTCTCGTAATATTGATCAAGTTTCACCGTACAGGTGTTGATGTCATTCGCCTTGTCGAGAGGGTCTACCAGATGTTGGTGACTTTCCTTGCAATCCGGATAGTCTTTTTGAAGCAGGACTGGTGTTGGCGGCAGAGAAGGCAGCGGTGGTTCTTCCACTGTGGGCGGTACATAGGCTAGATCAGCGGTGGATCGCTCCATTTTCATCTCATTGCTCTCGGGCAGTGGTGGAGCTGCCAACGTCGCAGCTTCAACTTGCTGTTGAACCGGTTGTTCCTGAATGGGAGGAGCCGGTTCTGGCTTGGCCGCCAAACTCGTTGTGGCTGCCGGAGGTGGGTTGACGATCGGCGCGGGCGAGACGGGGGGAGGAGCGGGAGCGGCCTGAAAGGTCTGTACCGGCGGTGCCGTTGCAACTCTGGTTGTCCGGCCTGCAGTGACAGGTTGACGCAGCGCATTTATTTTATCCTTTGCCAAATCTGCGAACAAGCCATCGGGAAACTCGGTAAGATAGGCACTATAGGCACTGGTGCTATTCGCTGACAACGCACCGCGCCAGGACAAAGCGTCCAGTCTTGACCGGTTACTGGATGTGGTGGCCGCACTACCAACCGATGCGACTGAAGTTGTAACCGGCTTGGGCGGACTTTTTACGATGTAAACCGGCGTTCCGGTAATATTGGCACTGACATAGGGGCGCTGCTTGCCGCCGGTTGCATCCAGCACATCATCGCGAATAGTGCCGCCGAGCATCTGTATTGGCAGGTCGGGCTGCACTAGACGTTTGGCAAGTGAGGCAGCGAAAGGAGAATTTTGCCCGCTGCCATCCACCGCGGTTTGTCCAGGAGCCGCGGCATAAATGACCACTATGTCATCGGCATCGACACCAATCAGTCCTTGGTTCACTGCCCTGGTGCCCGATCGCTAGGTATCGCCAAAGGGATTGTTGCGGCAGGCATCCAGTACCACCATGCCTATCTCAGAGCCTTCCAATGCTTCCAGGATACGATCGAGGTTGATCGCTTCGTAGGGGAGATCCAGACTGGTTTGGAGTTTTGCATCAACCGGAATTAGCCAGTTCTTACCGCGGCTTTCTACTCCATGGCCGGCATAATATACCATCGCCAGATCGGCACCCGTTGCTTTCTCTCGGAATTCCCTGAGTTTGCCATGAAAGGCTTGCATATTGAGAGCGCGCGCGACGATAACTTCGTCGAAACCTGCTTTCTGAGCCGATTGAGCTACAGACAAGGCATCGCTCGATGGATTGGAGAGCGATCCGGTTTTCTCATAGTTGGCGTTTCCAACTACCAGCGCAACGCGCTTCGCATCGACAGCTGCCGACCAAAGGAAAAGTGTGACTATGCACAATGCCAGCCAGTTTTTTAACATTAAGGCCCCTCCAGCGCGTAAACGCATCATGAAATCGCTACCCGCAAAGTTGAAATTCTGCAAGCCGAGCGATTCCGTTAATTGATGACATGAATATTCAAATCGAGACAAGCAGTCTGTGAAATAGCGCACAGCTTGTCCGGGAAGTCATATTATTCTATGGACGATCAACACAAAGCGGAACAGTACATATGCGTAAAATCTTCAAATCATGGATATTGCTCGGTGCGCTAATATCAACGCCTGCGTTGCCTCAAGCTCCGATGGATCCCGTCAATCCGACATGTCCGTTGGAGCCTAACTGGACAGCGAACACGGAAATGGAAATTACGCCGCTCGAGATTGACGGAACAAAAGTTCTGCTTGCTGAAGGGGCGGTTGATGCAGGGTTGCCAGAGCGCATGAAAAAAGCACTGCTCGACAATCCCGATGCAGCAGAAATCTGGCTCAGATCTCCCGGAGGTGATGCCCGTGCGGGCAATGAGACCGGCCGGATCATTCGCAAGGAAGGCCGGGGCATGATTACCCGCGTTCCCCAGGGGTGGACCTGCTTCAGTGCGTGCAATTTTGTATTCATGGGCGGCCAGATCAGGATCATTGAAGAGGGTGGTCATTTCATGGTGCACATGTTCACCATGACCGGGGATCGCAACGCGATCAATTACAGTATCGAAATGGGAACAGAATCCACAGTAGGTTTGATAAGCGAAGTCGAACAGGAAAGTGCCCAGCTTGCTGCCGAAGACAGCTTCTTTCTGGTCCGTATGGGTGTATCGATGAAATTGCTGACCGATATCATGTACAAACAAAAAGCTGTTGCGACAGAGGATTCCATTGATCGGTCAACGCGGCGCTGCCTGACAACCGAAGAGGCACTGTTTTACAGTGTGGCGAATACGCCGGGTTAGTCTTCCTCAAACTGCAATATTTTGTCGCTCATAGTTAACCGATTCGCATATTAACCTTATCTCTATTAGGATCAGCCTAGGGCGAGTCTCTTGGCGACTCCGTGAGTGAGGGATTGATTATGGAACAACTCAGCGCACTGGATGCCAGTTTTGCTTACATGGAGACACCCAGTACTCCGATGCATATCGGGCAGATGCTGATTTATGATCCGTCTACCGCACCGGGCAAACATGTCGGTTTCAAGGACATATTGCATTATATTGAGGGCCGGCTGGATGGAGCCCGACTGTTCCGGCAGAAGCTGGTCCATGTCCCGCTGAATCTGGATCATCCCTACTGGGTCGACTGCGAGAATTTCGATCTGGAATATCATGTCCGCCATATTGCTTTGCCGCATCCGGGCGACTGGCGGCAATTGTGCATTCAAGCAGCACGAATATATGCCCGACCTCTTGATATGAAGCGGCCCCTTTGGGAGTTTACCGTGATCGAAGGCATCGACAATGTCGAAGGTGTGCCAAAGGGCAGCTTTGCGGTGCTTCAGAAATTTCACCATGCAGCAATGGATGGCAAATCGGGTCTGGCCATGTCGCTGGCGCTGCATGATTTTGATGCCAAGATGAAGCCGCGAAAATTTGATGATATTTATCATCCTGAATCCGGTCCGACAGCGATCTCGCTATTGGCAAAAGCGCAGGTAAACAATATGGTCAATCCGGTACGCGGATTGCGGAATCTGCAGAATATGCTGTCGGTACCGAAGCGGATATTGGATTTGAACAAGCAATTTAAGCAGGACGAAAGCGCGAAGGGACGAGCGCCAAAGACCCGTTTCAACAAGAAAATCTCTCCGCACCGGGTATTTGACGGCCGCGAAATTTCGCTGGCGGATATCAAGAAGATCCGCACCAAGTTCCCCGGCGCGACCGTCAACGATGTGATGATTGCTGTCGTGGGCGGTTCACTGCGCGGCTATCTGAAGGCGAAGAAGGACTTGCCCGCCAAGACTCTAAAAATTGGTGCACCTGTCTCTGTGCGCTCGGATGACGACAAGGCCAGTGCCGGCAATCAGGTGACCATGATGATGGTGGGTGCGGGGACGCATATTGATGATTCAGCTGAGCGCCTCGAATTTGTGATGGGCGAAACCCGGCGCTCCAAGGCAATGACAGAAGCGCTTGGCGCAAAAACGCTGATGGAGCTGAGCGGTGCCATGCCTGCTGGACTGACTGCGGCGAGTACTAAGCTGATGGTTCGCATGGGACTGGCCGAAAACTTCAACCCGCCGGTAAATACAGTGGTTACCAACGTGCCTGGCCCAATGGAATCGATGTATTTCGCTGGCGCCAAATTGGTTAAGTCTTTCGGGATGGGGATTCTGGCTGAAGGTCAGGGGATTTTCCATGTTGTCACCAGCTATCATGGCAATGTAATGTTGACCTTCCTGGGTGATCGGGAGATTATTCCCGATCCGGAGCTATATGCGACCTGTATCGAGCAAAGCTTTGCCGATTTGATGAAGGCCGCACCGACCAAGAAGGCGAAAGCCAAGAAAGCGCCGGCGAAAAAGAAAACGACCAAGAAAAAGTCAGTGAAGAAGCCAAGGAAGCGTGTCGTAGCCTCCGCCGCTACGGCAAGCAGGGCACGGAAAAAGACGGCAAAGAAATAGCTGTCTGCATTCCGGTAATTATCCCATGCTAGCGGCTTGACTCGTCGGTCCGGATTGCGCATCCCTCTTTTTAATCACCCGATTAACAAGAGGAATCTCCGATGAGCTCAGTAGAATTTAACGACCGCGTTGCGATTGTCACCGGCGCAGGCGCAGGTCTGGGCCGCGAACATGCCAAGGAACTGGCACGGCGCGGTGTAAAGGTGGTCGTCAACGATTTTGGCGGTGCGCGTGATGGCAGCGGCGGCTCCGCTGGTCCTGCCGAAGAAGTCGTCAACGAGATCAAGGCTGAAGGCGGCGAAGCGATGGCCGCAGCTTGCAGTGTGACCGACGTCGACGCAGTGCAAAAAATGGTTGCCGATGCGATCGATGCCTGGGGCCATGTCGACATCCTCGTCAATAATGCTGGCGTGTTGCGTGACAAAAGCTTCCACAAAATGAGCCAAGAAGATTTTGATTTCGTGATGGATGTCCACCTTCGCGGCTCAGCCATTTGCACCAAGGCGGTCTGGGACCATATGCGCGAGCGGCAATATGGCCGGATCGTGATGACCACGTCCTCGACAGGCCTCTACGGGAATTTTGGTCAGGTCAATTATGGCGCGGCAAAACTGGCACTGGTTGGCATGATGAACAGCCTGCATCAGGAAGGCGCTGGCAAAGGCATACATACCAACTGTATTTCTCCGGTTGCTGCAACCCGCATGACCGAAGACATCATGCCAGAAGAAGCGCTCAAAGCGTTGGTGCCCGAAGCAGTCACCCCTGCAGTGGTTTACCTTTGCAGTGATGGCGCTCCATTCAAAACCATCCTGACAGCAGGAGCCGGCGGATTTGCCGCTGCGAAAATTCTGGAAACAGAAGGTATTTGGCTTCCCGAAGCCGACCGCAACGCAGAGGCCATTGCTGACAATATCGACCAAATCCTCGATGAAGCCGGCATGCAGGAATATGCCAATGGCGGCGGACAGGGCGGAAAATTCTTCCGCCGCATGCAGGAAGTAATGAAGGGTTAAACCAGCGATAAAGGAGAAATATTATGCCAATGATTAAAGCAGAAGAACTGGAAAGCTGGGTCGGCAAGGAAGTCGGCGTGTCCGACTGGGTCGATGTCCCGCAGGAGCGGATCAACAATTTCGCCGATTGCACCGAAGACCATCAGTTCATTCATATCGATGAAGAAGCGGCCGCCAAAACACCCTTTGGTGGGACCATCGCGCACGGCCTGCTAACGCTCTCTCTGCTACCCAAATTGTCTTATGGCACCACACTGGGCCTCGAAGGCACAGTCATGGGAATCAACTATGGTTTCGACAAAGTGCGCTTCCTCAACCCGGTTCGTGCGGGATCAAAGGTCCGGGCACGTCATGTGCTGAAAAATGCACAGGAAAAACAGACGGGCCGCTGGTTGCTTACCTATGACGTGACGGTCGAGATTGACGGCATTGAAACGCCTGCGCTTATCGCCACTTCGCTGGTGATGATTGTGGTTGGTTAAAATATCTCCCCTCCCTGTCGCCAGGCGGTTGGGAGGGAAAACTCCTCTAAGGCGTACCGCCGATACGCAGGCACTGACCGGTCACCCACTCCGAAGCCGGTGCCGCCAAATAGAGCGTGAGCGCGCCGATATCTGTCGGTGTTCCCAGTCTTCCCGCCGGTAATCCCAACTGATCCTCAAAACCGATAAAATCCTCGTCGGTCATGCTGAGCGCTTCCTTCACTGTCTCGGTTGGTACGAAGCCGGGCAGGATTGCATTGACGCGGGTTTTGGGTCCAAGCTCATGAGCCAAAGTCTTGGTTAGCATCAGCACGCCGGCCTTTGCTGCACTATAATGGCCGCTGCCAGGAAAAGGGTCTTGCCCGGCCATTGATGAGGTATTGATGATAGAGCTGCCTTCGCCAAGATGTTTGCAAGCCGCCCGGACGCCGTAGAATACAGACGTCAAATTAGTGGCCAGTGTCTTGTCCCATTCGGCTTCATCGAGTTCTATCAGCGGCGCAGACACAAGTGAGCCGCCGGCGTTGTTCAACCAGATATCCAATTGGCCGAATTCATCGACTGCGCGCTGGGCAAGGGCCTCCATGTCTTCCTCTTTGGTGACATCGGTTGCCTGGGCAATAGCGCGGCCGCCGGTGTTGCTGGCGTTGATCTCCTCCGCCACGCGGTCAATCTGATCGGTGCTACGCGAAGCGCAAACCACATTGGCACCCGCATCAGCGAGCACCTTTGCCATACCTTCGCCAATGCCGCGACCGGCACCAGTTACCACGGCGACTTTGCCGGTTAGATCGAATAGGGGGTTGGTCATTCTGCTGCCTCCAATAGGGATTCTTTTGCTCGTACGCGGATCGGAATACTGCTCATCAGCGGGATACCGGTGCGTTTGTCATATTCGGGCGCTGCTATCTGTAAGCCGCCCGGTATTGCCGCCAGCGCCCAGCGGGTCTTCCTTTTCGTCAGGGTTCGTACCCCAGCTATGTGGTAGCGACACACATCCGGGTCGCACTGTTTTGTCCGCTTTCGCGACGCAGCTGATATAGGCCCTAGCTGATTCCACTTCAACGGGCTGATCCTCTTTCAGTCCCAGTGCATCCATATCGGCAGGATTGATGAAAGCCGGGTGATGCGGCACACGGTTGCGCTGGACCGGATCCTCATGCCAGTTTGAATTGTGCATCTCGGTCATCCGCCGTCCAATCATTCGGAAAGGAAATTCGGTGTCCTCCACCGGCTCACCCAGCTTGGCGGCATAACCGGCTAGTTCCTGCATCATCGCGGCATTGCCAACGGACAGTTTGCCTTCCCAATCAGCGGGCTTGGGTTGGACCAGCAGGGCCTGTGTATCGACAACCTTGCCTTTGGTGGCGTCGGGATCTTTGTAAAATTCCTTTATGTCGGTTGGGCATCCATTGAGTGATGCACTCCATGCGGTCAGCGTATCGGGTGTTTCTCCGGGCGGAATGGGTGTCGCCTTTTCTTCACGCTCGTCCGGATGCGCAAGCAAGGCCCATGATTTCACATTCAGCGTCTTGCCGAGATCGCTCGCAACCGCATGAATGAACTGATATTCTTCGCACAGGTCGCTGCCTTCAGGTACATCCATGATCGGCGGACTGGCCTGTGCATAGTTGTGTTCAAAACCCCAACCCGCACCAAAGCCGCCATAGATTTCCGGCGCAGCGGTATTGCCGTGCACTTCATAGTGCAGTTTCGGCGCGATCACATAGTCCGCCAATTCAGCTGTTTTCGACATGCGCGGGTCGATGCAAACCAGCAGGTCGAGCGCTTTCATCGCCTCGAATGTCTTGATTTGGTCCGGCCATGCTAGCATCGGATTACCGCCGAGCACGATCAGTGCCTTCACTTGTTTGTCACCCGGCGTCAGGATTTCATCAGGCAAGGCAGAGGTCGGCATGCCCGAAATACTCTGCTCCAGATCACGGCTGTGTAGCTTTCGGCCAAATCCCCAAGCCGGAATTGGACCCGGCGTTGCCGCGATAGGAGGGGCTGGCTTGGTGAATACGCCCGTGCGCCGGTTCAAATCACCTTCACGAAGCCAATGCCCCATGATCGAGGTCAGCGCGAGATTGAGATATTCGGTGATATTTCCGCCCCCTGACATATTGGTGCCGGTGCCGCCGCTGATGCTGGCTTTTTTCCAGTTGCCGTACATCCGCGCGGCTTTGACGATTTCATCTGCCGTGACGCCAGCACGGTCCGCTGCAGGACCGGGATCGAACGGTTGCACCGCTTTCTTGAGCGCCTCCAATCCGTTCACATCCCCTGCAACAAATTCCTTGTCGTAGAGTTCCTCATTGATCACCACTTTGGCAATCGCGCCGAGGATGATTGGATCCTGCCCCGGACGGCATTGAATATGGATATCGGCCTGACGGGCACTATCTGTGACACGCGGATCGATCACGATCAATTCCATGCCGCGCTTCTTTGCATCGTGCAGTTTCTTCGCCGGGTTCATTCCGAGACCGCCGTTCATCGATACCACCGGATTGGTACCAACCAGCATCAACCCATCCCAGTCGCCAACACGCGGTGCACCGGCGAGCCAGGGACCGATCAAAGCCCGTGCAATACCCTTGCCCGGTTGGTCGATGGTCACGCTGTCATAGACAGAGGTGGTTCCAATGGCTTCCATTAACGCGAGTTGGAAGGCATGGGCGTTGACGTTGTTGTATCCAAACGTACCGACATAGCTGGCCACGGCATCGAGACCATGTTCATTGACGATTCTTTCCAGCCGCTCCGCGATCTCGCTCGCCGCATCGCGCCAGTGGATGGCTTCCTTCTGACCGTGCTTCATGCCTTTATAGCTGGTTAGCAGACGCGTATCGAGTTCATGATAACTCGCCAGTCGCCGTCCCTTGATACAGCTATAGCCTTCAAATTCCGGGTTATCCTTGTCGCCATGAGTCTTGACTGGAGTGCCATTTTCAAAGTCGACGATTAACCCGCAATGGGCGTGACAAGCACGGCACATCACATGTTTCTGGCCGGTAAAATTCGGATCGACTTGGGCGGACGTCATTTCTCTCTCCAACTGTCATTTGCAGCCATTGCATTTTGGTTTTTAATCGTTCAATTAACTGCCAATTGATTCCAAGGAATATCGGAGGGACCGGCGCATCGCCACTGGCCCTATTGATAAGAAGATTGAGGGAAACGCACCATGGCAGATAAACCAAGCAAGGCCGAACTGAAGGAATATGCCGAAGAGGCAGATGCATGGTTCAAGGAAAATACCGTTCGCGATCCGGGCTTCATGCTGCCGCTAACCTTCATGGAAGTCTCGACCGACGAACAGTTTGATTTCCTGCGCGAATGGCAACGCAAGGTTTACGAGGCCGGTTATCTGGGAGCGACCTGGCCGAAGGAATATGGTGGCGGCGGACTGCATCAGGATTTTCAGCGTGCGGCAACCCGCGCGATGAAAAATCACGACGCGCCGATCATGATCAATGCGATCGGCAATGGCTGGGCCGGGCCACTCATCCTCGACCTCGGCACCGAGGAGCAGAAGCAGAAATTTATCAAACCCATGCTCAGCGCCGAGGATATCTGGTGCCAGGGTTTCTCTGAACCAGAAAACGGTTCTGATCTCGGCAATGCGCAGCTCAAAGCCGTAAAAGACGGCGATGATTATGTGCTCAATGGTTCGAAAATCTGGACTTCGTTGGGGGATCGCGCAAAATATATGATCCTGCTGGCGCGCACTGATTTCGATGCGCCGAATAAATATGCCGGGCTCAGCTTCTTCCTCAATCCGATGGATGTCGATGGTATCACCACGACCAAGATCAAGAAGCTCACTGGCGAATATGGTTTTGTCCAATGCTTCTTTACCGATGCGCGTGTGCCTGCCGACTGCCTTTTCGGGGGCGAAGGCAATGGCTGGTCGATGGCGATGAAGACACTTGAATATGAGCGCGGCGCAAAAGTGAAACCGGTAGGCGGCTATTTCGTGAAAGAACTTGATGTGATGGACATTGTCGAGCTGGCGAAAAATTCGATGCGCGGCGGCAAGCCCCTGCTCGATGATCCCGTGATGCGCGACAAGATGACACAGTTCATGATCGATATTCAGGCATTGAATCTAAACAATACCCGCCGCCGGATGCCGCAATTGATGCAGGATAGGCCTATGGGATTGCCGCTAATGAACAAGCTGGCACGGACGGACTTGATCCAACGGCTGACCGAGTTTTCGCTGGAATTTCAGGGATCAAAGGCCGGCTACTATGTCGGCGACGAAAACGCGGTCGACGATGGCTATTGGCACCGGAGTTATCTCAACAGTTTCTCCTCCACCATTGGTGGCGGGACTTCGCAAATTCAGAAGAATATTATCGGCGAGCATGCGCTTGGCTTGCCAAAAACGCGCTGATTGGAAAGACGCAACATGGATAATCTAGGAACCATCGGCACGACCGAAGAGCAAATTGAACTGCTCGATGTGGCAACCAATTTTTGCCGCGACAAAAGCCCAATCGAAAAAGTCCGCGCTTTGATTGACGATGATCTGGGCTATGATCCCGATGTCTGGCACGAGATTGGCGAGTTGGGCTGGCTGGCCATCGCCATTCCCGAAGAGCATGATGGTGTCGGACTATCGATGGCAGAGGTTGTGCCTATTGCCGAGCAGATGGGGCGGAATCTTCTCAATACGCCATTTGGATCGAGCACGCTGGCGGCGCAGGTGTTGCTAGCCGGTGGGACTGATGCGCAGAAATTGGAATGGCTTCCCAAAATTGCGGCGGGAACGGCTGGAACACTGGCGCTTCAGGAGGATAATGGCGACTGGGACCTATCCAACATCGAAGCCAGCGGCAAGGTGGATGGCGACAACGTTACGCTATCCGGGAAAAAGCAGTTTGTGCTTTGGGCCAACAGTGCCGAACTGATCATCGCATCGGTCAAGATCGATGGAGAACTTCGTTTCGCTTGTATCGAAACCAGCACGCTTCCCAATGGCGCCTTTCGCCGAGAAGCGGTCATTGATGAAACATCGCGCAGTTTTGAATTGACGCTCGATGGGGTTTCGGTCTCGGCTGATGCGCTGCTCGATGCGTCGCGCACCCGCGAAACACTGGAAGCCATCGAGTTGGCTGGCAGCCTGATCCATTCCGCTGAAATGACCGGCGGAACACAGGCGGTGATTGACTACACCATCGAATATCTGAACACGCGCAAGCAGTTTGATAAAATCATCGGCAGCTTTCAGGCGCTGAAACACCCGACGGTTGAAAATTATGTCGAATATGAAAAATCGCGCACGCATTTATACAGCGCAGCCCATTGCTTCAATGATCAGGGGCGCGGCGAAGTAGCGGTGCGTATGGCTGCGTCCCAGGCCCACGGCACCTATTCGCATGCAGCCGATCGCGCGATCCAGTTCCATGGCGCTTTTGGTTTCACGCACGATTGCGATGCGCAATTGTATAGACGCCAGGCGATCTTCAAGGGCGCTCTGAACGGTGATGCCGCATGGCACCGTGCGAAATTGTCCGATCTATTGTTCGATTAAATCCAGGAGAAAACCAAATGTCAGAAGTACTCACGGAAATTCAGGACGGTGTTATCGTCGTCACCCTCAACCGCCCAGAAGCCAAAAACGCTATGAACAAGGCGGCGGCGGAAGGTATCCGCGCGGCGATGCAGCAGCTGGATGACGACAACAGCCTAAACGCTGGTATCATCACCGGTGCTGGGGGCACATTTTGCTCGGGCATGGACTTAAAGGGCTTCCTGAAAGGCGAATCCCCGATGGTACCTGGCTATGGCTTTGGCGGCATCACTGAAAAAGGTCCGGAGAAACCTTTGATCGCGGCGATTGAAGGCTATGCGCTTGCCGGCGGGATGGAACTTGCAATTGCCTGCGATTTGCGGGTGGCGAATGACAAAGCCAAATTCGGCATTCCCGAAGTGAAGCGGTCATTGGTCGCCGCAGCTGGTGGTTTACTCCATCTGGAAAGCATTGTTGGCCGGAGCATGGCTATGGAACTGGCACTGACAGGCGGCTTTATCGATGCACAGCGCGCTTATGAAGTTGGTTTTGTCAATCGCGTCACTGATGGCGCGGCGATGGATGCTGCAATGGAACTGGCGGCCTCTGTTGCTGCCAACGGTCCACTCGCGCTCAAGGCGACAAAGAAGATCATCAACGAACGCCCCGACTGGAACAGCGAAGAGATGTGGAAGAAGCAATATGAAATTTCCGGTTCGGTCTTTACTTCGGAAGACGCGCGCGAAGGCGCAACCGCCTTTGCCGAGAAGCGTAAACCGAATTGGCAGGGTAAGTAACTTAACTCCATGCCAAATTCTGACATTGTAGATATCTGGGCGAAGGACATTGACCTGCCCGACTGGTTTGTTGCGGCGATGGATGTGCCGCGCGAAGAGGCATTCGCCGACGTAGACGGCCATAAGGTCCACTATTTCCGCTGGGGTAAACAGGGCAGTCCGCCACTGCTTCTGACGCATGGCTTTCTGGCGCATGCGCGATGCTGGGCTTTTATCGCGCCGTTTCTGGCTCAGGAATATGAAGTTATCGCCTATGATTTGGCCGGGATGGGCGAGAGCGAATTACCCGAAGATTGCGATGGTCAGAAGCGCGCCGAGGACATGATTGGTGTGGCCGAGGCGCTTGATTTATTTTCAGGCCCGGTCAAACCGCGACTAATCACGCATAGTTTTGGCAGCGGCGTTGCCCTCTCTGCGATGGAGATGGCTGGCGACCGTTTTGGCAGGCTCATAATCTGCGATCTGATGGTCATGCGGCCCGAAAAACTGGCTGAACATTTCAATCGGGGCGGTCGGACAAGCCGAATAATATTTATCCTGACTATGAAACCGCGCGTGGCCGCTTCGTGCTGTCACCGCCACAGGACGCACAGGCGCCTTTCCTGCTCGAATATATGGCCTTTCACTCGATGCGTGAAGTAGAGGGTGGATGGAGCTGGAAATTCAATCCGAAGGTATTCCACCGCAGTACAAAAGATCAGGAACAATGGCGTAACGCGCCAAAGCGCATTGTCGAATTACCGCATCAGCTGGCGATTATCTATGGCGAGAAAAGCAAACTCTTTGACGCTGACAGCGCTGCTTATCTGCGCGAGCTGGGCGGGGAAAGTATCCCCATGATCGCGGTGCCAAGGGCCGAGCACCATTTGATGCTTGACCAACCGCTGGCTTTCGTTGCCGCCTTGCGATCAACGCTGGCCATGTGGGATTCTGTAAGCTGAGGATGGTTGCAGACTAGGCTCAGGACTCATTAACTAAGCCAGAAGATGACGGTAGCTGCGATAGCGATGGCAGACAAGAAGGTGTGAGCGCAGCGATCATAGCGGGTATGGATGCGCCTCCAGTCCTTGAGTTTTCCGAACATATTCTCGATTTTGTGGCGTTGGCGGCAGAGGCTTTTATCGAAGCTGGCTGGCAGCCGCCGCCCTTTGCGCGGCGGGATACATGGCGTGATGCGCTTTGCTTTTAATGCCGCTCGATACTCATCGCTGTCATAGCCTTTATCACCGGTCATGCAGGCGGCATGATCCGGAAGTGCCGGGTATGTCAGCTTTGCCCCGATATGGTCGCTCATCTGCCCTTCGCTCAGACACAAGATCAGGGGTCTCCCGTTGCCATCGCACACGGCATGCAACCTGGGAGTTCAGGCCGCCTTTAGTTCGCCCGGTATATCTGGAAACAGACCCTTTTTTAAAAGGCTGGCAGCGGTACGGCGGGCTTTTGGATGCGTGGCATCGATCATCAGCACATCATCGGCATCACTGGTAGCTGCAAGGCGCGCAAATATCTTGTTGAACACGCCCAGGCGGCTCCAGCGCACGAAGCGATTACAGATCGTTTTATGCGGCCCGTAACCAGCAGGGGCATCACGCCAGCGAAGACCGTTCCTGATCACAAAAACAATCCCGCTCGGAACCTTGCGGTCATCAACCCCGGGAACCCCGTGCGACAACGGAAAATACGGCTCTATCCGGCGCATCTGCGCTTCGCTTAACATAAACAGATCACTCATCAACAGCACCTCCTTCAGTGCCGCCTTTGAATCAACCTTCTCACCGTAATGCAAGCTATCTAACAGGTCCTGAGCCTAGTGTGCTCCGGTCCACGAACCGGAGCCCTGCCGTCTTCAGAGCCCAGTCTCCAGGGCTCCGGGTCTTCGCCCGGAGCACAAGCCGCAAAGACCCCTCTAACTCCCTACATCGCCATCATGGCGGCGGGAGCCAGAACCAGCATCAGCAACGCCATCACTGCGTAAGCGGTGCCAGTCCCGGCTAGCGCCACTACGGCATCAACAGTCTGACCGGAATCGGTCGTTGCAAAAGTCTGGGCGTAGATTTCAGAACCTGTATTCATTGTTCATTCCTTTCAATGGTGTTGTCAGACATTCGCCGATGATGCAGTTCCGGTTACAGATTGTTTTTGGCGCAGCGAAAACCGGGGTTGATGATGAGCAATAGAACGAGACGCGTTTCAGTGGTGCAGGCGGGTTCCGACCCGTTTGATATAGCATCAACTTTATCGAAATTTTCCGATCTGTTGTCCGATGCCAAGGCGGCAAAGAGCGACCTTGTTGTCTTTCCAGAGGCCTTTGTCGGTGGTTATCCCAAAGGCGTTGATTTCGGTTCACGCGACGATGCGGGGCGCGAGTTGTTCCGGTTCTATTCGGACAATGCGATTGAACTGGGTTCTCCTGAGTATGAATCTCTGAGCGAGGCTGTCACGGCCAACGACGTCGCAACCGTCGTCGGCGTCATCGAACGCAAGGGCGCCACGCTATACTGCTCAACCTTCAGTTTTGAACGCGATGGGTCGCTGCTCGGCGTACATCGGAAATTGGTGCCAACCGCGATGGAACGCCTGATCTGGGGACAGGGCGATGGCAGCGATTTGCCGGTGATGGACAGCAGCGCCGGGCGGCTGGTCAGCGCGATCTGCTGGGAAAATTACATGCCGTTGCTACGTAGTTTTTATTACAACGCCAATCCCGATTTCTACTGCGTCTCCACCGTCGACGACCGCCCGGTCTGGCTCCCCACGATGCAGACCATAGCCCTAGAAAGCCGCGCCTTTGTCCTCTCCGCCTGCCAGTATCTGGAACGCGGGATGATCGGACCGGGCGATGACAAGTTTGACGCGGTGCAGGGGAACAGCGCCGACACCGTCCTGATCAACGGAGGCAGCTGCATCATCGCACCGTCGGGCGATGTGCTGGCCGAGCCAGTATTCGGCAAGGAAACAATCCTGACGGTTGAGGTTGATTTGAACGACCGGACCAGAGGGAAGTTCGACCTCGATGTGGCGGGCCATTATGCGCGACCCGATGTGTTTGAATTGAGGGCGAATATTGGGGTGCAGAGGAATGTTAATTCCTAAATGATGGTCGTCAAATATTTCTCTGCATCCTGGCTAGTCCGATCCGATAGCAAGTAGCTCTTCCATGTCAGCGTTTCATGGGACACAACTTCCAGTTTCCACACACAGAATGTGTCTTTGTGTCATTCGTCCTGTGGGTGAAGCGCAAAATCTTCCGTCTTCCCGGCATCGAAGTAGAAGATAGTTTTCCAAAGTTCATTGTTGTTACGCCACGTACAGAGCCCCAGAAAATAGAAACCCTCACCGCATCGATGCAAGAAAACGAATCCCAACTCTTGCGCCGATAGGGTTCCAGCCGATGTCGTCTGGCGGGCAACGAAATCTAGTGCTAGATCGCGAACCGCTTGTTCAATAGGCTGCTTACCGCGGGCGATCTCATACCATTTCAAACGGCTGTTTGGCTGAATGGCACCGTGGCAGTGGACCGTCTTCTCGTAATGACGATAGGCCGGGCTGACTTGTACGACTTCAAGTTTATTGTTCATTCTATTGCTGCTCCATTGCGCTATTGATCTTGGTAAATTCCATGACCCAATTCACCTCCCAGGTCGCACCGCCATCCCAGGAAAAAGACTGTTTCCAAGTCGGTGTTGAGGGATGTACCAACCACTCAAACTGACAGATCACGGAGACGCCAGCATCCTCGTCATCCCCGTAGAACAGGCCATGGGTGCCATTGAACCCGCCGATTACCGGATTGAGCAATTTACCGAATTGGGAGTTGATCCAGTAAATTGACCATTGGTATGTCTCTAGGTCAAGCGTTCGCATACTCATGCCTTTGAACTCGCGAGCAGGACAGTCAAACTCGTCCCATTCGTCCGTGCCCACATTCCGGTGTTTCAATCGCCGGTTTTTGATATGCCAACTGCCCGCAAGGAAGTCGAAGTCATGTCTGGTAGCGGAGTAGCCTGTCAATTTTGATCGCAATTGCTCTGCATTTGCCATTTCAGATTGATCCTTATTTTTGAATGTTTGGGACTACCCAACCCGCGTCCATTCCATCCACCAGTTCCATTCCCAGCTTTTGCCGCCGTCGTTCGAAGCCGATTGGTGCCAGCGGCAACTTTCCGGTGTGATCCGGTCCCACACTCCGCGATATTGCCATTTGACTCCATCCACTTCCGCTTCTGAAATGAACACGCCTTCGTCATCGATAAATTCTCCCAACTGGGGAGCGTTGACCACGCCGTTGCCAGCGCTGGTCCAATGGTCAGCCCACTTTTTCTTTTCGGGCAGCCATATCCGGACGCCCATTCCCATGTCACTGCCATCGGCTTTGCGCAGTTCTTCGATGCTGCCCATGCCATTGAGGACACGGTGAACGGTCGCCCCGCTATCGAAATGCAGCCATTCATCTTTGGTGCCGCTTTTCAGCCTTTTGTGCCGAATCTTCCATTCGCCAGCGAGAAAATCGAAGTCGCCGACGCCTTTTCCTGTTACGATACCTTTTCCGGGGGGTGCGTAGTTTGTATCCATCATAGCTTCTCCTGTTGCCGCTTTGGGCTTTCTTGCTCGGGCTGGCATGCCGCTGACCGACACAGTCGCGAGGAGAGCTGTTGCTCCCTGTAGCATTTGTCTGCGTTTGAGCAGTTCCGTCATCGAACATCCTTTGTGTAATGAACCTAAATGCTGCAGTATGAGTGAATCACTGACAATTCATGTCAGTGATTTTGTGCTAAGTGAAAAAAATGCGTGCGAGCCGCCTCCTTTCGATTCTCATCTTGCTCCAGTTGCGGGGACGATTGACGGCCGAGTATCTTGCGGAAGAATTCGAGGTTTCTGCTCGCACGATCTACCGTGACATTGACGCCCTGAGTGCGGCGGGAGTTCCTGTCTATGGAGACTCCGGTCCCGGTGGCGGCTTTCAGCTGCTCGATGGATATCGGACGAAGCTGACCGGACTCGGCCCGGAAGAAGCCGAAGCCATGCTGCTTATCGGTTTACCAGGAGCGGCGCAGGCCATGGGGCTTGGCGATGCTGCAGACCGGGCGCGCAACAAGCTACTCGTTGCCCTGCCCGGCACAAGC
Organism: uncultured Parasphingorhabdus sp.; assembly: GCA_951813595.1. Taxonomy (GTDB): domain Bacteria; phylum Pseudomonadota; class Alphaproteobacteria; order Sphingomonadales; family Sphingomonadaceae; genus Parasphingorhabdus. The sequence continues at coordinate 2,203,117 of CATOTQ010000001.1, forward strand.
CGGGATTAAGCAGGCCGGATTGCCGGGCGGTTCCATTTCGACACTGCCGACTGGTACCGTGCGGCTCGCCCGACGCCTTTCCTGACCCGGGTTGCGCGCGCTGTGCTGGATAGGCAGTTGCTTGCCATGACCTATCAAAGCTGGACAGCCACGCGTGACTGGACAGTTGAACCTTATGGCCTCGTGCTGAAAGCCGGGCACTGGTATCTTGTTGCGAAAGGGCACGGGAAGCTACGCAGTTTCAATGTCGCCGATATCCTTGCTTTCGATGTGTTGCCCGACCGGTTTAACCCTCCGGCGGAGTTTGACCTTGCCACATGGTGGGCAGAATCGATGCAGTCGTCTGAAGAGCAACTCCGCCCCGGCACAGCAATTTTGCGTGCCTCTCCCATAGGATTGCAGCGACTGCGCTTGCTGGGTAGTTTTGCCGGTGAAGCGGTGGCGAAAGCTGAACCTGACGGCGATGACGGTTGGCACATCCTCAAACTACCGCTTGAGACAATCGAATCCGCTGCTCCGGCCTTGTTGGGAATTGGGCCTGAGATCGACGTCATCGAACCGGTCGCACTTGGTGTCGAAATCGCGCGGCTTGCTGAGTTGGTGCTGCAAAGAATGAAAAGCCACTTCCCTACAGATAACCATATCGGTTATGTCGGGAAGCATGAAAAACCATAAACACACCTCCCATCACCCCACCGCCCCCACTCACTCGCCCAAAAACCCGCAGTCCCCCGCGATTACCAGCACCGGCAACGCGCTCGACGCCCATGGCCATGACCCGGATGAATATGTCTGGATACCCGTGCCCAGAAAGCGGCGGCATGACGGGTGGTCGCCGGAGAAGCAGCGGGAGTTTATCGAGACGCTGGCCGACACAGGGTCGGTGGCAGGGGCTGCGCGCGCTGTCGGGCTGAGCAAGCAGAGCGCCTATGCGCTGCGCCGATCAAAGGGGGCGGAGGGGGCTTTGCCGCCGCCTGGGACGCGGCGATTGGGCAAGCTTCGCGGCTGCTCGCCGATGTCGCCTTTGACCGCGCGCTCAATAGCACCGAGCAGCATGTGATCGATAAGGAGGGGCGGCATATCTATACCCATATGAAGACCAATGACCGCCTGCTAATGTTCCTGCTCCGCGCGCACCAGCCGCAGATTTACGGGCTTGGTGACGAGCGGATCGTGTCTGTCGATGAACAGGGTGAACCGGTGGCGGAGGCGATAGACAAGCTGCTCCCCGTCCAGCCCGATGATCCGGAGGGATTTTTGGCGGAGGTGGAGGATGCCGAAGATGCAGACGAGAATGGTGTGGCCGATAATGTCAAATCGGCCGGTGATGCTGAAAAAGAGGAATAGCGGAATCTAGCCATCCCTTGGTGGCAATTTAGTCAACTTTGGGCTAAGCGTCATTGCGTGCCGCCCTGGATTGCCGCGTCGCTCCGCTCCTCGCAATAACGATGATATTGGAAGGAAAATTTCCTTAAAAGGAAAAGACCATCGTCTCGCGACCATCTTTTTCCATTGCGCTCCGATAGCTTGGCGTCGCTTCCATCTGTTCTATCCAGCGCAGGCAGCAGGGGCGTCTCTCGTCGATAAAGCCTTTCTGCTTCGCCGATGCCATGCAGTAACTCATCGAGATATCAGCGGCGGTCAGATCTTCTCCCGCCAGCCATTTGTGCTTCGCGAGGTCATGCTCCAGACGATCGAGAATCGTCTTCATCCGAGGTTTTACGAGCAGGTTTTGCGCCTGCCCCAGCACGCCGGAAATGATCGGTCGGATGAAGAAGGGGCTACGCTTTTGCAGCAAGGTAAAAATCCCGTCCATGAACTGCATCGGCATCATGCTGCCCACGCCGGCATGGAACCAGAACAGATAGTCCGCCCGGTTGGCATCGTCGGCCTTAGGTTGTAGCGGGCTGTCCGGATGCTGGTCGAGAATATAGTCGATGACCGCATTGCTCTCGGTCAGAACCAGGCCGTTCTCGTCGGTAATGACGGGTGCGGTGCCGAGCGGAGACAGCGCCTTATACTCCGGCGGTGCCAGATTGGATTGCGGATCGCGGTTATAGAGCTTCAGCTCATAAGGCTCGCCAATTTCCTCAAGCAGCCAAAGGATGCGGAAGCTCTGCGAATATTCCAGATGGTGCAGGGTAATCATGTTCGGGCCTCCTCAGGCCTTTTTGATGGTCAATCCGCCATCGACCGGTATCACGGCGCCGGTCAGAAAGCTCGCCGATGGAAGCACGCAGAACAGCGTCATATGTGCGACTTCCTCGGGAATGGCATAACGGCGGAGCGGGACACGGCGTTTGGCGTAGATGGTCTTGTGCTCTTCCGAGATCGCATCGGTAATGCCGGTGCGGACCGGGCCGGGGCAGATGCAATTGACAGTGATGCCCTCGCGGCCCAGATCGACCGCAAGCCCACGGGTCAAGCCAATAACGCCGTGCTTGGCGGCAACATACGGGCTGTTACCCGGCGTCGCGCCCATGCCTTCGGTGGAGGCTACATTAACGATCCGCGGATGATCGGCCTCGCGAAGGTGCGGCATCGCGGCTCGGATCATCCGTTGATGCGCGACGAGCATGACTTCGAGCGTCGGGTTCCAGCTATCCTCATAGCTTTCCTCCGCGACATCAGCAGAGATGGCGAAACCGGCATTGTTCACAAGAATATCGATGCCGCCAAAGGCTTCAGCTATTGCGCCGACCACCGTCTTAATCGCCGCCTGATCGCTGACGTCCAAAGCCCATGCCTTGGCCGAGCCGCTGTAACCAGCCGCCTCGATCTCCTGCACCACAGCATCGCATTTGCTCTGATCGAGATCGGTGACAGCAACATGTGCGCCTTCGGAGGCGAAGAGATGCGCGGTCGCCCGCCTCATGCCGCTCGCCGCGCCCGTGACGATGGCGACTTTGCCCGCAATCGAACGGCTAAGCGGTTGATAGGGCTCCAACGATCAAGCCGCCTGCAAACCCGTGAGGCGTTCATTGATGATCTGATCCGCCTCGGCCATGATGCCGTCAATCAGCTCTTTACAGGTCGGGATATCGTTGATCAGGCCCGCAACCATGCCGCAGCTCCACGCACCGGCATCCATTGTGCCTTCCAGCATGATTTTGGGATAGACGCCTGCGACTTGCTCAATGACATCGGTAAACTGCAGATCCGCGCCTTTTTCTTTCTCAATTTCAAGCAGCTTTTCGACCGCCGAATTGGTCAGCACCCGTTCGGTATTGCGCAGAGGACGCATGACCAAGCGTGTATCCAGTTCGCTCGCCGCGACAATCGCGTCTTTCACATTTTGATGCACAGGCGCTTCTTTCGTCGCGATAAAGCGCGTTCCCATATTCATACCCTCTGCGCCCATAGCAAGCGACGCAACAAGGCTACGTGCATCGGCCTGACCGCCAGAGCTGACAAATGGAATATCTAGTTCATCCGCAGCACGCGGCAGCAAAATCATGTTCGGAATATCATCTTCGCCCGGATGGCCGCCGCATTCAAAGCCATCAACAGATACCGCATCACAGCCGATTCGCTGAGCTTTCAAGGCGTGCCGAACAGCGGTGCATTTGTGGATTACCTTGATACCGGCGCCCTGCAAAGCGGGAAGCACTTGCTGCGGGTTGTTACCGGCCGTCTCGACCACCTTCACCCCGCCATCGATAATCGCCTTGACCATGCCTTCGTAATCAGGCGCATTGACCACCGGCAGGAAGGTCAGATTCACACCGAATGGCTTGTCGGTCATATCGTTACATTTGGCGATCTCGTCAGCCAGCGCTTCCGCCGATGGCTGTGTAAGCGCGGTGATAATACCCAGACCGCCCGCATTGGAAACGGCTGCTGCCAATTCGGCAAAACCCACATAGTGCATTCCGCCCTGAATGATGGGATGCTCGATGCCGAATAGTTCAGTAATGCGCGTTTTCATGGGTGCTTTCCTTTGTTCGTCAGAATCAGTTAATCGGTCAGTTAACTAGCCTGCCAATCACCTGTTGTCACGCCCTTCCAGATTTGATCGGGAGACGTGGTGGCAAGCTCGTCGCCAAGCAGTTTCGACCAATGATGTTCACTGCCCAAAGCATCACGCCACGCCCAAAGGCGGCGGGTATAATGGTGCAGGTCATATTCCTGCGTATAACCCATCGCGCCGTGTACCTGATGAAAGGGAACCGTCATCGCTTCGACACTATGGCCTATCTGAACCTTTGCGATTGCAGCTTCGTACCAAGCCTTTTCCGGATTGTGTTTATATTTGGATATCGCACTGGCAGCCTGCGTTGCCGCCATTGTTGCTGCCGCGCTTTCCGATGCCGCGACGGACAACTGATGCTGGATGGCTTGAAATTTTGAAAGCGGGCGACCGAACTGCTCACGCTCGGAAACATATCCAATTGATAAATCAAGTGCCACTTCCATACTCGCTGCCATTTGCACTGCGCGGACCGTGAGTATCATTGCCTCAATGGCTCGTCGCGAGAGGTTGGTATTGGCTGAATGTTCAGCGACGTGACCCGAAAAGACAAACTGGGTCATACCGTCGGGCGAAAGCGCTTCTTCTGCAGAACGCACCGCCTCGCGATTGTCGAAAAGTGCAATTTCCTGATGCGCTTCATCGAACAGAACAATCTTGTCCGCATGCAGACCAAAGGGAATGTCGGCGCTTGGTGTATGGCCGCTAAGGGCAAAACTAGCACTGCCATCAGCAGGGGCGAGACCAACCTGGTCAAGCATCCAGTTGGCAATTAACGTCTCTGCGAAGGGAATCGGAGAAGCCGCTTGTGCAGAAGCCCAGATCGCTCCAAACGCCTCGTCATAGTCTGCGCCAAAACCGCCATTGTCCTCACTGACCCACGCCAGATGCAAGCCGTTTTCAGTGAGCGCATCCCACAGCGCCTGTGGATATTCGCCAGCCTCCGCGGCGTGCGGTACTTCGCGCGGGCACAGGTCGGTGAAAATCTTAGTGGCCGTTTCGGCGACCATGCCTTCGGTGTTGATCATCAGCGAAGCCCCAATTGGCGCGCGGTAATGCCCCGCATTACTTCGGTCGTACCGCCGCGCAGGGTGTTGGGCGGAGATCGCAGCACGCCTATGTTTAGTATGCGCCGCATCTCCGGACTCCATTCTTCTCTCGGCAGATCGATCAACATTGCGCGCACCTGTTGCGTAAGATCATTTTCCAGACGGTTGCCTAAATCCTTGACCAGTGCCGCTTCGGTTTCTGGCGAAACGCCCTTATGAAGCAGGTTGGCAATCGCCCAGGACATACTTTTCAGCGTCCGTAGGTTCGCAATCAGCTTACCCAGCCGAGCCTTGCTGTCCGAACCCATTTTTCCGCTCAGTTGCCAAAGTGCGGTTTCCAGAGTGACATAGCTCGACAAGAACCGTTCCGGGCCAGAGCGTTCCATCGCCAGCTCTCCGGTCACTTGTTTCCAGCCGCCGCCCTCTTCTCCGAGCAAGCGGTCATCGGGCACTACGACATCCTCAAAATAGACCTCATTGAAATGCGCATCGCCTGACAGGTCGACAATTGGCTTGATCGTTACACCGGGTAGTGAAAGGTCAATCATGATCTGCGATAGACCGACATGACGATTGCGGCCATCGGCCGGCGAGGTGCGCAACAACGCCACCATGTAGTGCGAAATATGCGCGCCCGAGGACCAGATTTTCTGGCCATTGATTTTCCAGCCGCCCCCATCTTTTTTGGCGACTTTTTCCGCCTTGGTTTTGACATTGGCAAGGTCCGAACCAGCGCCCGGCTCGCTGAGACCAATGGCAAAATAGCATTCCCCGGCGGCAATCCGCGGCAGGATATCGAGCTTTTGTTCTTCCGTGCCATGTTCGAGCAGCATCGGCGCATGCTGGCGATCAGCTATCCAATGTGCACCAACAGGTGCGCCTGCTCTCAAGGTCTCCTCGGTCACGATGTAGCGCTCGAGCGCTGTCTTGTCGTGACCGCCATATTTGCTCGACCAGGTCAAACCAATCCAGCCGCGTTTACCCATCTTTTTCGAAAATTCGGGATCAGCGGAAGCCATCCAGCATTCTGGTTCGCGCCGATAATTGCCCGCCTCCAGTTCTTCTTTCAGGAACATCTGTAATTCAGTGCGCAGTTCTTCGAGCACTGGATCAGGTTCAACAACCGGGAAATTAAATCGCTGCATCAAAAGTCCTTCTAAGGAGTAACGATATTAAACTGCGGATCCACTGGATCGAGCGCACTAAACATAGCGAGTAGCAACAGCGCATTGCCCGCGATTGTCATGTCTCCCGATTCCATCAGAGCCTGAGGACCCACTTCCTGTTGCAACAGGCGGGTAAAATTGGCGCGAGTCAAAGACACCGAAGCGGACGGATTTTCGACCTTTCCCGCTCTTGGAAACATTACGCTCTTACCTAGATCGATGATCACTTCTTCCTTCCGGTCGGGGAAGGAGAATTGCACAAGCCCGCCTTCGCCCTCCATCTTCGCTGGATTGAAGCGCGCTGCCAGAGCATCGAACAGGCCCACTGCGGGGATGCTGTTGAGCACCCGCGCATTTGCAGTCTCGACATTCTCGCCTTTCACATTGCCGTCGCGCAATTCCTTTGCACCGGTTAGATAGATGTTGCGCCAAGTCCCCGCCTCTGCCTGAAACCCGAGTTGCTCATAGGTTGAGGCCAACCAATTTTTGCCTACCTCATTGGCAGGGTCTGCAAAGACTACATGGTTGAAAACAGTAGCGGCCCAGCGATAATCGCCTTCGTTAAAAGCCTGTTTGCCAGTTGCCAACGCCTTGTCTGCTCCACCCATCGCTTCGACATATTTGGCCGATGCTTGTGCGGGTGGTAGCTGATGATAACTGGCGGCAACGCCGTCCCACCAGCCGAAATATCGCTGGTACACGGCCTTCGAATTGTGATTCATGGTGCCGTAATAGTCCCGCACGCCAAAGTCGGTTTTGGCAAAATGCGGCTCGCCAATATTTTCGGCAATCTCATGCATGGTTGCCCCCTGATTCGCCTGCCGCAGCGTCTGGTCATGGACATAGCGATAGAGATTGCGCTGGTTGCGCAGTGCGGTTTTCACATTTTCACTACCCCAGGTCGGCCAATGATGCGAAGCAACCAGAACATCCGACTTGTCACCATATTTGGCGTACATCGCGTCGATGACCTTACTCCATTTGAGGGTGTCGCGCACCAGCGCCCCACGCGGGGTCAGGGCATTGTGGAAATTTCGCGTTGCTACTTCGGCGCTGTGCAAAGCCTTGAATTGAGGCATGTAGAACACGAATTCCGCCGGTGCTTCGGTTTCGCTGGCATCCATAAATTCGAGCGTGATGCCATCGACTGTGAGCGTTTCGCCCTGTTTGCCGATACTCTTTGTCGGGGGAAGCAACTCTATTCCGCCATTAGATAGAAATTGCCCCAATCCGGTGCCGACATGGCCGGCTTTGCCTGCAGGCAGATTGGCACCAAACTGGAATTGAACCCGCCGGTTCATTGCCGTCCCGGCAAGCACATTCTCGCCAATGCTTTCAGCGAGGAAACCATGTGGCGCAATGATTTGCACCTTGCCAGCCTGAATATCCGCCATCGAAGTTACACCGCTGACACCGCCAAAATGATCGCCATGGCTGTGCGTGAACAACACTGCCTTGACAGGGCGTTCTCCCAGCGTTTTGTTGGCCAGCTCCAACCCAGCTTTCGCGGGTGCCGGAGAGGTTAGCGGGTCGACGACAATCCAGCCGGTCTTGCCAGCGATCAGTGTCATCTGCGCCAGATCATAGCCGCGTATTTGGTAGATGCCGGGAACAACCTCGAACAGGCCGTGAATGCTGTTCAGCTTGCTTTGCCGCCATAGCGAAGGGTTCACGGTGTCGGGCGCTGCGCCCTTGATAAAATCAAATTTGCCAACCTGCCATGACACCGAACCATCGGGATTAAGGATTTGCTCTTCTTCAATTTTCGCGAGAAAACCTTTCTGCGCATTTTCAAAATCGGTCTGAGCAGCAATCGGGAGACTCGCAGCAACAGCAGAATTGGCCTTTTTTGTGGCTTCGGTGGCGATACCTTCAGGCGGAGTGGCATAGGCAGTTGAAGCAAGTGCTAGTACACCTACAGATAGAGCCAGTTTCTTCATCTCAAGCCCCCTTGAATTCTGGTTTCCGTTTTTCGAGTATCGCATCAATTGCCTCTCGGTGATCGTCCATCTGTTGTAACACGCCTTGAAACAATGCCGCCTGATCGAGATTTTCCTTGAGCGTGACGCTCTGAGCCGTGCGGACCAATTCCTTGGTCTTGCGAATTGCCAGCGGTGGAAAACCAATCACCATTTCAGCCAGTTCATAGGCGCGCTCCAGTAGCTTCTCATTGGTAACCACTTCCGACACCAACCCATAGTCCAGCGCCTTTGCAGCATCGATGAACTCGCCAGTATACAGCATCTGGTTGGCGCGGGCCTGTCCGATGATGCGCGGTAATAACCACGCTCCGCCATCGCCGGGAATGATGCCAACCCGCAAAAAACTCTCCGCAAAAATCGCTTCCTCGCCCGCAATCCTTATGTCACACATGGTGGTCAGGTCATTGCCTGCACCAATCGCATGGCCGTTAACAGCAGCGATGACAGGAACAGAAATCTGTGAGAATGCCAGCGGGATGCGCTGAATTCCGGTCTTGTACCAGTTTTCGATTTCGAGCGGGCCCATTCCCTGCTCTTCGGTCATCGCCTTGATTTCATGCAAGTTACCGCCCGCCGAAAAACTCTTGCCGTTTGCCGCCAGCACCACACAGCTAACATCACCGTCAGCATCGGCTTTATTGATCGCATCGACCAAGCCCTCGCAAAGATCTTTCGAGAGCGCGTTCCGGGTTTCCGGCTTGTTGAGCGTGATCGTCACGATCCGGTCATTTTGTTCGTACAGTACGACATCCGTATTAGGGTCACTCATATTCGTTCCTTTGCCCTGCTGCTTTGTTTATGGTGACTTCATTGCAGGGGCTTTTGGATTCTGCAAGCACTGCAAAGGTGAAACTAGCAAACTGCCATGAGACAATCGCAGACATTCAAGACGCCCGCGCGGACTCAATCTGGTTTCACATTGGTGGAATTGCTGATTGTGATTGGAATTTTGGGCTTGCTGACATCATTGGTCGTTCTGTCGATACCTGGCGGAAGCGGTGCGCTGGAAACGGATGCACAGCGCTTTGCCGCAAAAACTGCCGCCCTCAGGGACAATGCAATCCTGCAATCGCGTCCGATGGCGGTGCAGGTGACGGCATCGGGTTACAGTTTCCTGCAACGCCGCGATGGCAGCTGGGATGTACTCGAGGATAAACCGTTCAGTTCCACCAACTGGTCGGCCGGCGTCACCACCGCCACCCGTGAAGACGGGCCACTGTTGATCAGTTTTGAAAGCACGGGCCTGCCGAGCGAGTCGGTCAATGTGGATTTGCGGTTTGAGGAGCAGCAGCGGCGGATTGCAATCGCACCCATGGGTGATGTAAAACTGACTGGGGCCACGCAATGATCCGGAGAGGCGAACGCGGCTTCACGCTGATCGAGATGTTGGTGGCACTATCTGTTTTCAGCCTCGCGGCACTGGCGCTAATCCGGTTGCAGGCTTACACAACACGCAACGCAGCCGAGTTGGAAACGCGTGTCATCGCGCAATCGGTGGTCCGCAATCGCTCTGTCGAAATCCTAACCGATCCGCGCCCACCAGCATTGGGACGAACAAGCGGTCAGGTTGAGAATGGCGGAATGACCTGGAACTGGCCCCCGGACGCGGAATTGACCGAAGATCAGCGTTTTGTGCAGGTGGATATTACCGCAAGCGAGAGCGTTTCCGGCGCACCAGCGTCGCTAACAATAGCGTCGCTAACAATATTGCGGCCCGCCGGACTGTTGCTCGATCAACAGCAGATTATGCCTGTTCAAAACTAGCGGAAAACGACAGTCCTGTCTCCATTGAGCAAGATCCGGTGCTCGCCTGCCCATTTTACCGCTCTGGCCAGAACCTGGGCTTCGATATCCTTGCCCAGACGAATCAAATCTTCCACGCTGGTGCGATGATCAACCCGCTCCACGGCTTGCTCGATGATCGGTCCCTCGTCCAGATCGGCATTTACAAAATGTGCTGTGGCACCGATGATTTTTACACCCCGCTCATGGGCTCGGTGATAAGGTTTGGCGCCCTTGAAGCCAGGCAGAAAGCTGTGATGAATGTTTATACAGCGGCCGGCGAGCTTTGTGCTTAGATCGGCTGACAATATCTGCATGTAACGAGCAAGCACAAGATAGCTCGCATCCAAGTCCCTGAATAAGTCCAATATCACTTTTTCCTGTTGAGCACGATTTTCTTTATTCACGGACAAATAGTGGAACGGCACATCATGCCACTCGGTCAATTCTCTTAGGGTGTGGGCTCATTTAATCCAGCATTTGATAGCGAGGAGATGTAGCATTGCGAGGAAGTTTTGTGCGTGTTTCTCGAAGCGGGTTGATAATTTTCGCATATCTTTCATTTTGCAGAAGAAGCGTTCGACGATATTGCGCATGGCATAGAGGTTGGTATCGTGCGGGATCGGTTCTCGTGCGTTACTTTTTGAAGGAACCACGCATAGCGCACCCTCATCAGTGACCTGCTGTCTGATTTGGGCACTGCCATAGGCTTTGTCAGCAACGATAGCGAGGGGCGGCGTTTTCCAATCGAGAAAAGCATCCATCATCTGGCTGTCATGTACTTGTCCGCCAGAGATTGCCAAACGTAGAGGCCGACCATACTCGTCTACAGCAGCGTGAACTTTGCACGTGCGGCCTCCTCGTGAGCGGCCAATAGCTTCTTGAAGTTCCCCCTTTTTGAGCCACTGGCGGCCCGGTGCGCTTTAACAATACTGGCATCTACGAACACCAGCGCGTCTTCACACTCCTGCGCCAAAGCATCGAATATGCCTTTCCATATCCCGCGCTGCGCCCATCGGATGTAACGATTATACACCGTCGTACGAGGGCCATATCGTTCCGGCAAATCCCGCCACGGCGCACCAGTGCGCAATATGTAGAATATTCCGTTCAATATGAGCCGGTCATCTATCCGCTTGGGCCCCTGCTTTGCTGCTGGCAGCAAAGGCGCAATGGTGGCCCATTCTTCATCCGGTAAGTCAAAACGCATCATCCAATCTCCTTCAGGAAACTTGAATCAGCCAAGGTACAATAAATCAATACCTTAATTTGGGCTCACACCCTAGATTTTCGTGATTGCTTACCACTGCCACGATATCGACCGGCAGAGCACCGCTTTTCCAGCGATAAAGCAGGTCGTTCAGGCAGTGGCTGCCCTTTGAGACTGCGACAATTATATTGGGCTTTTCGGCATTACTGACCAAGGTCCAGTCCATCGCAAAACGGTCCGCCGTTTCCGCAAAACTATTGCTCAAGTCGCTTAGTTCGACCGGAAACTTGTCTCCCGCTCCTTTGAATTCTACGCGCATGAAAAACCGGTTCTGATCAAGGGCGGCATATTGCTGGCTGTCCAGAATGAATCCATCATGATCGGCGAGAAAGCTAGGCTCAGGATTCATTAATTGATCCAGAAGGCGCAGATAGCAGCGATGGTTATGGCGGCCATGAAGGTATCTGCCCTTCGATCATAGCGCGTGTGTATACGCCGCCAGTCTTTGAGTTTTCCAAACATGTTCTCGACCTTGTGGCGTTGCCGGTAGAGCTGTTTGTCGAAGTGCGCGGGCATTGTGCGCCCCTTTCGCGGCGGGATGCACGGTGTGATGCCCTTGGCCTTGAGGGCGGCGCGGTATTCATCGCTGTCATAGCCTTTGTCACCGGTCATCACGCAGGCGCGTTCAGGCAGCGCCGGACAGAGCAGCTTTGCGCCCTTGTGGTCGCTCATCTGGCCTTCGGTCAGACACAGCGCAACAGGCCTGCCTTCGCCATCACAAACGGCGTGTAGTTTGGAGTTCAGGCCGCCTTTGGTGCGCCCGATACATCTGGGTAGAGCCCCTTTTTGAACAGGCTGGAAGCTGTCCTGTGCGCCTTGAGGTGCGTCGCGTCGATCATCAGCACATCGGATTCACCAGCCTGTTTTACCAGCGCTGCAAATATCTGACTGAAGACCCCCAGCTTACTCCACCGGACAAACCGGCTATAGAGCGTCTTGTGAGGACCATAACCCGCTGGAGCATCACACCAGCGAAGGCCGTTCTTGATGACATAGATTATCCCGGAGAGCACCCGTCGGTCATCAACTCCGGGGACACCGTGAGACAGCGGGAAATATGGCTTGATACGGCGTATCTGTGCCTCGCTCAACATCGGTAAATCATTCATGCAAACATCTCCTTTGTGTGAAGCATGTTGAATCAACAACTTTAACGATATGCAAGCAATTTAATGCATCCTGAGCCTAGTAACTGCAGCAACAATCCCGATCTTGTCCTGAGCCGTCAATGTAAGAATGTAGTTGTTGTTCATAGCAGCCTTTTTTGAATTTGATCTGCTATTGGCTCAGTTCGGCGCTCTTGAAAAGCCGGATTTCCCCTTGTGCGGATTTCTGCATGGATTAGAAGCCGTCGCAAACATTCAAAGTTGGACATAGGCATGAGCAAATTAGAAGATGCACTAGAGAATTTTGACGAGGACGAATTCGGCGATCTGGACGAATCCTCGCTCGAATGGTGGGATTTTGATGATCCCGCCGAAATGGTAGACGCCATTGCCGGTGATATTCAGTTTATCATCGAAAGCGCATTGGATGCGCGCGGTGATGCCCTGCTCGCACTGCCCGCCAGTGATGAGGCGATGCCGGTGCTCGAAGCGTTGGCTAAAAAGCAGATCAAATGGAAGCATGTCACGATCATTCCGACGCATGACTATCTGGTGTCGGTCGATGATCCACGGAGCGCGGTAAAGAAACTGGCTACTCTTTTCCTAACACGCGGCGCCCGGGTATTGCCGCTGGCACCTGATCACGAAGACTATCAGATGGCAGGTTCTGCCGCTGATGCCCGATTACAGGATATGAAATGGCCGCCTGATCTGGTCTGGCTCGGCATGGGCGCGGATGGCAGCACCGCCGGCATTATGGAAAGCGGCGATATGGAAGAAGCGCTTGATGGCGCAGGCGAAAAACGTGCAGTCGGGTTGATGCCTGATGACGGCGATACGCCGCTGGTCACCGTTACCAAATCCGCGATCTGCGAAGCGCGGACTGTGATCGTCCTGCTCAAAGGTGCTGCAAGCCGGTCAATGCTCGAAATGGAAATCGAACAGGGTGCGACCAGCATGGCACCGATTGGCCGGGTCTTTGCCGATCTGTCTGTGCCTGTGGACATTTACGTGGAAAAATAAGGGATAGAAGTTTTTATCGCAACTAAGGGGATAGCGGATGATTGGTTTTAAGACAGCGCGGCGACTGGCTACTGTGGTAGCATTGTTATCCTATCTGCCTGTTCCTATGACGATGCTGCGATAAACAGCGCGGCTTCCGAACCAGCTCCCACAGCGCAAACAGCTTTTCCGGACTATTCCTTAGAAACGGTAGGCCAGCATTTCGATCCCGCCAGGATTGCGGCACTCGAAGCACGCATGGCAAAATTCGTATCTGATGGAGACGCGAAGGGTATCGCGACACTCCTCGTAAAGGACCGCAAGATTATCAGTCATATGCAGACCGGCATCCGGCGTGTCGCGGATAATGCGCCGATTGCCGAAGACACGATCTATCGCATCTATTCGATGACCAAACCGATCACGGGTGTCGCGTTGATGCAGCTGCATGAAGATGGCAAATTTTCACTCGACGATCCGGTTGCGAAATATATTCCCGAATTCTCCGACCAGAAGGTTGTGAAAAGTTTTGATGGCGATGACGTGGTTTTGGAGCCGCTAAACCGTCAACCGACCATGCGCGAAGTGATGAGCCATACGGCGGGTTTTGCCTATGGCCTTTATGGTGATGATCCCTCGAACAAGATGTTTCAGGCGGAAAAGATCCTGCAATCGCCAGACCTCGACACTTTCATCGATAAAGTCGCGAAAGTACCATTGATGTTCCAACCGGGCGAGCGCTGGTTCTATTCTGCCTCGGTCGATATTCAGGGTGCGGTCATCGAACGGCTGTCCGGCATGTCGCTCGGCGAATATTTTCAACAGCGCATATTTGATCCATTGGGTATGGATGACACAGGTTTTTTCGTGCCCGCAGAAGACTATGATCGCTTTTCTGATGTGTTTGGATTTCATCCTGCGACAAAACAGATGATGCAAGTTCCCTTTCCCAATGTCATGTTCAAGAAAGAAACTGTCGGGATGGAATCCGTTGGCGGAGGGCTGGTTTCCACCTTGGATGACTATGCGCGCTTTGCTCAGATGCTGGCCAATGATGGTGAGCTTGATGGCAACCGGATCATCAAACTCGAAACGTTGAAACTGATGCGCACTGATGTCCTCAAAGAAGGTCAGGAAGTCAATATTGCGGGGACATTGACGCAAGTCACTGTCGACTATTTGGGTTTCGGACTGGATTTTGGCATCATCAGGAATGACGGGTCAGGCGCAAACCCCTATGGTGATGGCACCTATTTCTGGGGCGGTGCGGCGGGCACATGGTTCTGGGTAGATTCGGTCAACAATCTCTATTTCATCGGGATGATCCAGCGTTTTGGACAAAATGGTCCGCAGGTCGATTTTCGGGGTATATCCGGAAAGATGGTCTACGATGCTCTGAAAACGCCTTGACCTAAACAGGCACAGCACAAATAATTGATTTAATCGCGTGATTAAACCATGATGCGGTCAAAGCGAATCGCGCAGCAAAAACGTGTCGATGCCATGGAGAGAAAATATTGACCCACCCGAGTGTGCATGCACAGGCCAATCCTGACAAACCGGCCATTATCATGGCGAGTACGGGAGAAACGGTCACCTATAGTAATCTCGACAAGCGCTCCAACCAGGTGGCTCAGCTCTATCGTTCGCGCGGTCTACAAAAAGGCGATGTCGTCGCGATCTGTATGGAAAACCATCCGCAATATTTCCCTATCACCTGGGGTTCGCAGCGATCCGGCATGATCCAGGTGGCGATTTCAAACCGACTCACGCCTGATGAAATCAGCTATATTTTGAAGGATTCAGGTGCAAAGCTGCTGATCAGCACGGAGAAACTGCTGCCTATTGCCGATCAATTGAAAGCTTCCAATCCAGATGTTCCGCAACTGATCTTTGGCGCGAACGATGATCGCAACATTGAAACCGAACTGGACGCGATGCCCGAAACCCCGATTGCCGATCAGTCGGCTGGCTCCGACATGCTATATTCTTCCGGTACAACAGGGCGGCCCAAGGGCATAAAGATGGCCCTGCCGGAACGGGAATTTGACGCGCTATACGGGCTGGGTGCGATTGCGCAGATGGCTTTTGGCTTTCATTCCGATTGCATTTATCTCTCCCCGGCGCCGCTCTATCACGCCGCGCCCTTGCGCTGGAACATGGGCGTGCAAAGTCTGGGCGGGACTAGCGTCATCATGGAGAAGTTCGATCCAGAACATGCACTGCAATTGATCGAAAAGTATAAATGCGATGTCGGCCAATGGGTGCCAACCCATTTTGTTCGGATGCTGAAACTGCCTGCAGAAATAAGAAACAAATATGATGTGTCATCGGTCAAAAGTGCCGTGCATGCCGCCGCGCCGATTCCGGTCCCGATCAAGGAAGCTATGATCGACTGGTGGGGGCCGGTGCTTTACGAATATTATGCCGGAACCGAGGGCAATGGCTTCGTCATGTGCAATAGTGACAGCTGGATGAGCCACAAAGGTACGGTCGGGCAAACGGTCAATTGCCAAGTACATATATGCGATGAAGCGGGCGAAGAAGTTCCGGTTGGCGAAGAAGGGCAGATCTTTTTCGAAAGTGACAACAAGTTTGAATATCATAACGACCCTGAAAAGACCAAAGAGGCGACCCATGAAAAAGGCTGGACCTCGCTGGGCGATGTCGGGAAGGTTGATGAAGACGGATTCCTATATCTGACCGATCGCAAGAGCTTCATGATCATTTCCGGCGGCGTGAATATCTACCCGCAGGAAATTGAGAATGCGCTGATCACCCATGACAAGGTCGCTGATGCCGCCGTGATTGGTGCGCCCGACCCTGATATGGGAGAAAAGGTTGTGGCGGTCGTACAGCCGGCCAGCCTGGATGATGCCGGCGACGATCTCGCGCAGGAACTCGAATCCTTTTTGCGGCAAAGCCTTTCCGGCGTCAAAGTCCCGCGGCAGATCGATTTCCGCGAGGAACTGCCGCGTCACCCTACAGGCAAACTCTACAAGCGTCTTCTTAGAGACGAATATTGGTCGGACAAGGAAGGAAGCGGGATCGTATAATGGCTACAAAGGCAGAACCGACTTTATCCCCAGAAATGGGCATCGCGGTCATTGATCCAGAAAGCTATGCTGAGTGGAATGGATTGCTAGATACATTTGATTGGCTGCGCGAAAACAAGCCAGTCGCGAAGGTGGTCGCTGAGGATGACAGTTTCGATCCTTTCTGGCTCATCACTCGCTACGAAGACGTGATGCGGATTTCGAAGGACAACAAGACCTTCCTCAACAATCCGCGCCCGGTAGTACTCTCGACCAAGGATGCGATTGCTTTTTCGGAGCAAGTGACAGGCAGCAAGATGCTGGTAGACTCGCTGGTGGTATTTGATGCGCCGATCCATCCGAAATACCGGCGGCTGACCCAGGACTGGTTCATGCCGAAAAACCTCAAGCTGCTGGAAGCAGAAATAGAGGCGCTGGCGAAAACGACCGTAGATCGGCTGATTGATGCAGGGCCAGAGGCTGATTTCGTACCATTGGTTTCCGCCCCCTACCCGCTACATGTGGTAATGCAGATATTGGGTGTACCGGAGGAGGATGAACAGAAGATGCTGTTCCTCACCCAGCAGATGTTCGGCGGTCAGGATGAAGACCTGTCAGGTTCCGGCATGAAGGACATGACGCCCGAGCAGATCACCCAGATTGTTGCTGGTGCCGTGTCTGAATTCGAGCGCTATTTTGGTGCTTTGGCTGCAGATCGACGGGCCAATCCGACAGACGATATTGCGAGCGTGATTGCCAATGGTAAAGTTGACGGTGAACCGCTGAGCGACCGCGACATGGCGGGCTACTATATCATTGTCGCGAGTGCGGGGCATGACACCACCTCGGCCTCAATTGCCGGTGCAATGCAGGCATTGGCACAGGATCCGGATCAATTTGCCCGCGTGAAAGCGGATCGCGATTTGCTTCCGGGCATTGTCGAGGAAGCGATACGCTGGACCACGCCGGTGCAGCATTTTATGCGCACTGCCGCAGAGGATACAGAAATCGGCGGCCAGCAGATCAAGAAGGACGACTGGTTGATGCTCAACTATGTTTCGGCCAACCATGATCCGGCGCAATTTGAAAATCCTCGTCAATTTGATGCAACCCGTTCACCCAATCGGCATGCGGCTTTCGGAGCGGGGGCACATCAATGTCTGGGCCTCCATCTGGCAAGATTGAATATGCGAATATTGTTCGATGAATTGCTTGACCGGATTGAAACATTGGAACTGGCAGGTGAACCGAAACGGGCGAAATCGACATTTGTCGGCGGATTGAAAACATTGCCAATCAAATTTACGCTATCGGGCTAACTGTTAAAATGAATGACCCATGGCATCTTGAATTCATGTATAAGCGACTCAAATAGAAACGAAACAACAGGCAAACCCCTCTAAAGGAGAGCGAATATGGTTACCCAATATAAGAATTTGATCAACGGCGAGATGGTCGGCACAGACAAAATGCTGGATGTCGTCAATCCGGCAAATGAGGAAGTGATCGGGCAGGTCCCGGCCTGTGGTTCAGATGAACTGGGTCAGGCCGTTTCCGCCGCCCGTGCTGCCTTCAAGACCTGGTCGAAAACGCCGATTGAGGAACGCCGCCAGGCGATCATGGGAATCGCTGGTGCGATCAACGAAAATGCTGATGAGCTATTCCGCCTGCTGACAAGCGAGCAAGGCAAACCGCACGAGCAGGCGCAGCAGGAAATTGGTGGCGCTGCCTTCATGGCAAGCAGTCAGGCCTCACTCGAGATCGAGGAAGAGATCAATGAGGATAGCGAGCAGCGTCTTAGCCGTACCCGCCGGGTTCCGGTCGGTGTCGTTGGCGGTATCGTGCCTTGGAATTTCCCCGTCATGATGGCGATGCAAAAAATTGCTCCGGCGATGCTGTCGGGTTGCACGATTGTGCTCAAGCCTTCTCCGTTCACACCGCTGACAACATTGCGGATTGCAGAACTGATCAAGGATGTTGTGCCAGCAGGCGTGGTGAACATCATTACTGGCGAGGATTCACTCGGACCACTCATTACCGAACATCCGGATATCGACAAGATCACCTTCACCGGCTCCACCGCGACCGGCAAGAAGATCATGGAAGGCGCTTCGAAGGATCTCAAACGGATTACGCTTGAGTTGGGCGGCAATGACGCCTCGATCGTCCTGCCAGATGCGAATGTCGAGAAGGTGGCTGAGCAATTATTCTGGTCAAGTTTTGGCAATGCCGGGCAGATCTGTATCGCTTCGAAGCGCGTCTATATCCACGAGGATATCTATGACGAACTCAGCGCTGCTATCGCTGAATATGCCAAGCATGTGAAAGTCGGAGACGGGTCACAGCAGGGCACGGCAGTAGGTCCGATCCAGAACAAAAAACAATATGATCGTGTTTGTGAACTGATCAAGGACGCCAAGGACAATGGCTACAAATTCCTGGTTGGCGGTGATGTCGATCCATCGGGCTCTGGTTACTATGTGCCGATCTCGATCGTCGACAACCCACCCGAAGATTCTCGCATAGTTGCCGAAGAACAGTTCGGCCCAGTCATGCCGTTGATGAAATTCTCGTCAGAAGATGAAGTCATCGAACGCGCTAATAACAGCGACTATGGTCTGGCCGGTGCAGTCTGGACCGCTGATCCGGACAAGGGTGTCGAGATTGCCGAGCAACTTGAAACCGGTACCGTGTGGGTCAATGAATTTCTGCACCTGTCGCCATTTGCACCTTTTGCAGGGCACAAGCAGTCCGGCTTTGGCGCAGAATATGGCAAGGAAGGCTTGTTGGAATTTACTTATCCGCAGGTAATCACCGTAAAGAAGGACAATGTGCCTGCTTAGTCGCAGCATGGCATGAAACAAGAAGGCCGATTGTCGCGATTGTGATGATCGGCCTTTTTATTTGACCCTAGGGCATGCGCAGTTTAATCGGTCAGTTAAATTTTCGATTCTCATCAATTTGAAGGAGTAGGAATATGGCAGAAGCCTATATTGTAGATGCGGTTCGTACCGCTGGAGGCCGCCGTGGTGGCCGTTTGGCCGGATATCACCCAGTTGATCTGGGTGCAGCGACACTGGACGCCATTGCTGATCGCAATGATTTTGACGCAGCAGCTATTGAAGACGTGATCACTGGCTGTGTCAGTCAGGCGGGAGAACAGGCTGGCGACGTGGGCCGCAATGCCGTGCTGGCATCCAAACTGCCGGACAGCATCCCATCTGTTTCGATCGATCGTCAATGCGGGTCTTCGCAGCAAGCGATCCAGTTCGCGGCACAGGGCGTTTTGTCCGGCACACAGGATATGGTTCTCGCGCATGGTATTGAGAGCATGACGCGCGTGCCGATGGGCTCGACCTACAAGCTGTTCAAGGATGCCGGGCTTGGTACAACCATGTCTGTTCGGCTCAAAGAGGCCTACCCTGACGTACAGTTCAGCCAGTTTATGGGCGCGGAAATGATCGTCAAGAAGCATGGTTTCACCAAAGACGATCTGGATGAATATTCCTATGAAAGCCATCAGAAGGCACAAAAGGCTACAGAAGCCGGCGCGTTCGATAATGAGGTCGTCGCACTCGAGGTTGAAACGCCCGAGGGCAAGGAAATGCACACGGTGGATGAAGGTATCCGCTTCGATGCATCGCTGGACGGTATGAAGGCCCTTGACCCGTTGCAGGAAGGCGGCGCGATTTCAGCCGCCAATGCCAGCCAGATTTGTGATGGCTCATCCGCGGTTCTGGTTTGCTCGGAGCAGGCTTTGAAAGACCACGGCCTGACCCCGCGCGCCAAGATCGTGAATCTGACGGTGACGGCGGGCGATCCGGTCATTATGCTCGAAGAGCCGCTATTCGCTACTGATCGCGCGCTGGAACGTGCTGGTCTGAAGATTGATGATATCGACCTATATGAGGTGAACGAAGCATTTGCTCCTGTTCCGCTTGCTTGGCTTAAGCATACCGGTGCCGATCGCAGCAAGATCAATGTCAATGGCGGTGCAATTGCGCTGGGCCATCCGCTCGGTGCTTCGGGCACCAAGCTGATGGCAACGCTGGTCAACGCAATGGAAAGCAAGGGCGCGAAATACGGCCTGCAGACCATGTGTGAAGGCGGCGGGCAAGCTAATGTCACGATTATCGAACGTTTGAATTAAGAGAAAGAAACAAAATGGAACTCAACGAAAATGTAACAGTAGTCATCACCGGCGGCGCATCGGGCCTTGGCGCAGCAACCGCGAAACGGCTTGCCGGCAAAGGCGTGAAGGTCGCACTGTTCGACCTTAACGAAGAAAAAGGCGAAGCTCTGGCCAGCGAGCTTGGCGGTGTATTCTGCAAAACCAATGTGACCGAGGAAGACAGCGTCGATGCGGCGTTTGCAAAATCCCGCGAAGCCATTGGGCAGGAGCGCATTTTGGTGAACTGCGCCGGTATCGGTAACGCAATCAAGACCGCCAGCCGCTCCAAGGAAGACGGTTCGATCAAGCATTTCCCACTGGACGCATTCAACTTTGTGATTCAGGTAAACCTGGTCGGTACATTCCGTTGTATCGCCAAATCGGCAGCTGGCATGTTATCTCTCGATCCGATGGAAGACGGCGAGCGTGGCGCAATGGTCAATACTGCTTCGGTTGCTGCCGAAGATGGTCAGATCGGCCAGGCAGCTTATTCCGCTTCCAAAGGAGGCGTTGTTGGTATGACACTCCCTATCGCGCGCGATCTTTCGCGTGAAGCGATCCGTGTCAACACCATCCTGCCCGGTATTTTCGATACACCGCTGCTCGCTGGTGCACCGCAAAATGTGCGTGACGCACTGGGCGCACAGGTTCCCTATCCGCCGCGCCTGGGTGATCCGGAAGAATATGCCAATCTTGCGCTGTGCATGATTGAGACGGGATATTTCAACGGCGAGGATGTCCGCCTCGACGGCGCTATCCGGATGGCACCGCGGTAGTGATAATCCTCTCCCCTAAAGGGGTGAGGATAAGAACAGGAGCCAGCCCATGACTTACACCCAAATCCTTTACGAAGTCTCCGACAATATCGCGACCATCACTCTCAATCGCCCGGAAAAGATGAACGCTTTTACGGTTACGATGATGAAAGAAATGATCGACGCCTTTGATCAGATTGATGCCGATGACGAAGTGCGTGCGGTGGTGGTAACGGGATCTGGCGACCGTGCCTTTTGTGCCGGGGCTGACCTGACACCACAAGACGGAAAACAGCCCTTTGCCAGCAACGGTCCGGTGGAGGACTATTCCGATCCACGCGTTCGCGATGGCGGTGGACTGCTCATCTTGCGCATTTATCAATGCCTCAAGCCCGTGACCGGCGCGATCAACGGTGTGGCGGTTGGTGTTGGTTCAACCATGCTCCTGCCAATGGATATGCGTCTGGCCAGCGAAACGGCACGGTTTGGTTTTGTATTTGCGCGTCGCGGGATCGCTCCGGACGGCGCGGCCAGCTGGTTCCTGCCCAATGTCGTTGGTCGCGCGCAGGCGCTGGAATGGTGCATGACAGGCCGCGTCTTCGATGCAGAAGAAGCCCTCAACGGCGGTATGGTGCGCTCGCTGCACAAGCCTGAGGACCTGCTCGACACCGCTTATGCGTTAGCTCGCGAAATTGTCGACAACACCGCGCCTGTGTCGGTGGCCGTCACTCGCCAGATGCTTTGGCAACTACCTGCCGCCGATCACCCGATGGAAGCGCATAAGGTGGACAGCCGGATCATCTATAACCGTGCCAAGTCTGCCGATGCAAAGGAGGGCGTTGCCAGCTTTCTCGAAAAACGATCCCCCGACTATCCAGACAAAGTTTCCAAAGACCTGCCAGACACCTTTCCTTGGTGGGAGGAACCTGTTTATAAGTGACAGTTATGTGACGGGGATGCACATAGGGGATTAGTATGAGCGTCGAAAAACTGGCGGTAAAAGAAAATGAAGCGGGTGCTCGCGACAAGCTGATTGAAACAGCCAGCCAGATCATGCGCGAAGGCGATATCATCGATATATCATTCAGCGAATTATCGGTGCGGTCGGGCCTGAATAGCGCTCTGGTCAAATATTATTTTGGCAATAAGGATGGTCTGATGGAGGCCATTCTCGAGCGGGATATGAACAATATTCTTGTGCAAATCGGACTGCTGATCGACAAGGACTGGCCACCCGAAGACAAGCTACGTCACCATATCGGCGCAGTGATCGATACCTATTATGAATTTCCCTATCTTAACCGGCTGACCATGCGTCTGATTCGGGATGTTACACCAGAAGGTGCGCGCAATATTGCTGACAAATATCTGAAGCCGCTGTCCGAAGCCTATAATATTTTCGTCGGTGAAGGGATAAAGTCCGGTGTATTCCGCGATGTGAACCCGGACTTGTTCTATTCCGCTGTCACCGGAGCCGCCGACCGCTTCTTTACTGGCAAGCTGGTCTGGAAATATTGCTATGGCCGCGATGATTTCGACGAACGCATGCGCGACGCCTATCGCGAGCAGACCGTTGACCTGATCATGAACGGGATTTTGAAGAAATAGACTTTTCGGGAGATCGCTATATGAAACGTGCGTTGACGATTATTGGCGCAACCTTGGGCCTTGCAATGGGTAATCCAGCTGCTGCTCATGATACAAAAGCAAAGCCAGCGCATGGACCGATCATGACGCTCGATCAGATTGAAAAGGCTTTTGGCTGGGATTTTGAAAACACCGAAATCAGGATCGAGAAAGTTACCGACGGCCTCTATGTGCTGTTCGGTGCTGGCGGCAATATCGCGGTTTCGGTGGGCGAGGATGGCACGCTAATTGTGGACGATCAATTCCCGCAATTAATGCCAAAGATCAAGGCGGCACTCAAAGAAGTTGGCAGCGAAAAAGTCGATTTTGTGATCAACACCCATTGGCATTTTGACCATGCCGATGGGAATATGGCGCTGGGCAAAGACGGCACGTGGATCGTCAGTCAGGCAAATTCACGCCAGAAAATGCTGTCCGACCAACTGATAAATCTTGGCTTTGTTGCTTATGAGCAGAAAGCTTATCCGGCCCATGCGGTATCGGACATCACATTTGACAAAACGATGCAGTTTCACATTAACGGCGAGAAAATTGATCTGCTGCACTTCGGCCCGGCACACACAACCGGCGACACCGCGATCATCTTTCGCGGCAAGAACGCGGTGCATCTCGGCGATGTATTCAACAATTCCGGCTATCCGTTTATCGATGCCGATAATGGCGGTGATATTGCGGGCATGATCGCCTTTTGTCAGGCGGTGCATGATACGATCAATGACGATACAAGGGTCATTCCCGGCCATGGCCCGGTCACCACGCGCGCGAAACTGGCGCGCTATATTGAAGTGCTAACCACCACCCAGAACCGCGTGCAGGCGATGATCGATGACGGCAAGAATCTGGACGCGATTGTCGCGGCGAAACCGACGGCGGAATTTGATAAGGAATTTTATGGGCAGAAAGTGACGACGACAGCGTTTCTGGGTAGGGTTTATGCTAGTTTGAAGCGGGAGTAGGGTATTAGCCAAGCCCTTTTTGGGTGCCTAAGTGGACATTGGACTTGTATTCAGGTTTGCATCGGTTCAACTTCTTGAACAATGATCGGATTGTCGTTCAATCAGGAGCTCATCACATATCTCGCCGAAAATCGGAGTGATGTAGTGACTGAGGTATTCCAATTCTTTTCCTTCATGGGAGAGATAGAAGGCTATTTGCTTTTGGTTACGTTGGTTTTCGTCGCGTTTAGCAAGCGTCTTGCAATTCAATCATCCATCGTTGTGCTTGTTGCGATGACCGCAAACCACTTGATCAAGATATTTGTTAAAAATCCGCGTCCTTTTGTTTCCGACGGCACACATTTTGACGACTGGGCAGTTTCTGCAAAGAACGCGGCTGAGTTGGCAGCTGAATATTCAACGCCTTCGGGTCACGCTATGGCAGCGGCAGCATTCTACGGATATTTGTTCTTTCGAACAGAAAACAAAATTGTTCGATCAGTATTGGTTCTGGCTATTATACTCGTTGGTACATCAAGGCCGATAATTGGTTGCATTTTGTTGAAGATATTTTGATCGGTTGGCCACTAGGCTCAGGACTCATTAACTAAGCCAGAAGATGACGGTAGCTGCGATAGCGATGGCAGACAAGAAGGTGTGAGCGCAGCGATCATAGCGGGTATGGATGCGCCTCCAGTCCTTGAGTTTTCCGAACATATTCTCGATTTTGTGGCGTTGGCGGCAGAGGCTTTTATCGAAGCTGGCTGGCAGCCGCCGCCCTTTGCGCGGCGGGATACATGGCGTGATGCGCTTTGCTTTTAATGCCGCTCGATACTCATCGCTGTCATAGCCTTTATCACCGGTCATGCAGGCGGCATGATCCGGAAGTGCCGGGTATGTCAGCTTTGCCCCGATATGGTCGCTCATCTGCCCTTCGCTCAGACACAAGATCAGGGGTCTCCCGTTGCCATCGCACACGGCATGCAACCTGGGAGTTCAGGCCGCCTTTGGTGCGCCCGGTATATCTGGAAACAGACCCTTTTTTAAAAGGCTGGCAGCGGTACGGCGGGCTTTTGGATGCGTGGCATCGATCATCAGCACATCATCGGCATCACTGGTAGCTGCAAGGCGCGCAAATATCTTGTTGAACACGCCCAGGCGGCTCCAGCGCACGAAGCGATTACAGATCGTTTTATGCGGCCCGTAACCAGCAGGGGCATCACGCCAGCGAAGACCGTTCCTGATCACAAAAACAATCCCGCTCGGAACCTTGCGGTCATCAACCCCGGGAACCCCGTGCGACAACGGAAAATACGGCTCTATCCGGCGCATCTGCGCTTCGCTTAACATAAACAGATCACTCATCAACAGCACCTCCTTCAGTGCCGCCTTTGAATCAGCCTTCTCACCGTAATGCAAGCTATCTAACAGGTCCTGAGCCTAGACCTTCGACAAATTTGGAATATGGCCAATCCTATCTTGAATATTTAGGTCGTTCATCGGTAACAGGCGGAAAACTCCCTAAAATAGCTGCAGCCTACAATGCCGGTCCAGGAGCTGTTCAGCGATGGAATAGTGAAGTACGGGACAATGATGACCCGCTACTTTTCATGGAGAGCATTTCCTATGTCGAAACGCGTGGATATGTTTCGATCATCCTGCGCAATTACTGGATGTATGAGCAACAAGGCAGGTATAAAATCCGTAAGTGCCAATATTCTGGCACAGAATAAATGGCCACGATTTCCTGACAAGCCCGATAAACGCAAAACTCAATTTACCTTGCGTTGATCGACCAAAAAAAACCGGATGAAACAAGCTTTGCTTCATCCGGTTTCAAATTATCGTGCTATTTCTTGGTTTTAGTAGCGGTAGTGATCCGGTTTGAACGGTCCTTCTGCTTCTACACCAATGTAGTCTGCTTGTTCTTGCGACAATTTAGTCAGTTTTACACCTAGCTTGGCCAGATGCAATTCTGCAACCTTCTCATCAAGATGCTTAGGCAGAACGTAAACATCGTTTTTATATTGTTCTGGGCGTAGCCACAATTCGATTTGAGCCAAAACCTGATTGGTAAAGCTGGCGGACATTACAAAACTAGGGTGGCCAGTGGCACAGCCCAAATTGACCAAACGTCCCTGCGCCAGAATGATCAGTTTTTTGCCATCGGGGAATTCAACTTCATCCACCTGCGGCTTGATCTCGGTCCATTTCATGTTTTTGAGAGCGCCAATCTGGATCTCACTATCAAAGTGACCGATATTACAAACGATTGCGCGATCCTTCATTTCGCGCATATGATCAACCGTGATGACATCCTTGTTACCGGTCGTGGTTACGAAGATATCAGCACGCTTGGTTGCTTCTTCCATCGTTACGACTTCAAAGCCTTCCATGGACGCCTGAAGCGCACAGATTGGATCAATTTCGGTTACAAGAACACGCGCGCCGCCGTTGCGAAGCGATTGCGCTGAGCCTTTGCCCACATCGCCGAAGCCAGCGACACAGGCAACTTTACCAGCCAGCATAACGTCTGTTGCACGACGAACCGCATCGACCAGAGATTCTTTACAACCATAGAGATTGTCAAATTTTGATTTGGTCACGCTGTCATTAACGTTGATCGCGGGGAACGGCAGCTTGCCTTTCTTTGCCAACTCATAAAGACGGTGAACACCGGTTGTGGTTTCTTCCGAAACGCCTTTGATGTTCTTAACCGTCTCGGTCAAATAGCCCGGGCGTTCGGCAAGAAAACGGGTCAAGGTTGCAACAAATACCTCTTCTTCTTCATTTTCCGGTGTAAATAGTTCTTCGCCAGCTTCGACACGTGCGCCCCAAAGAGCGAACATGGTGGCATCACCACCATCGTCAAGAATGAGGTTACATGTTTGGCCGTCGCCGTTATTTTCCCAATCAAAAATGCGTTCTACATAAGCCCAATATTCTTCCAGGGTTTCGCCCTTGATCGCGAAAACAGGTGTGCCACCAGCGGCAATGGCCGCTGCAGCGTGATCTTGCGTAGAGAAGATATTGCAAGATGCCCAACGTACTTCAGCGCCCAGATCAAGCAATGTCTCGATCAACGCCGCCGTCTGAATGGTCATATGTAGCGAACCGGTAATCCGAGCACCCTTCAACGGCTTTTCCGCACCAAATTCATCGCGCAATGCCATCAGACCCGGCATTTCAGTCTCGGCAATCTCAATTTCCTTGCGGCCAAAATCGGCCAGGGAAATATCCTTGATCACATAATCTTCGGTCTTCGGTTCGAGCACGGTAGCCACGTCATTCTCCTTGAAAATCCAAAACCGCTCCATCGCAGGCGCGGCATCAATGGCAGCGCTATAACTTTTCCGAGAATTGAAAGCAAATATAAAGATTTCTTTATATTTGTAATATAATTTCAAATTAAAAAAGATTACAATCTTTATGCACTGCCGAATTGGCCAGATAGATTGGCGATGTCTATCCCTTCGGATTGCCAGGCATGCTGCCATTTATCTTCTATTTTTCTATCAAACATCCAGTCTGTTTCGCCAGCGACTACCGACCATCCATTCTCGGTCAATTCACCCTCCAACTGGCCTCCACCCCAACCGGAATAACCCAAAGCCGCCAGCCATTTTTCAGGACCACGCCCCTTGGCAATGGCGTGAAGAAGGTCAACCGAACTGCTCAAACCCCAACGATCACCAACTTGCAGAGTATCGGATAGGTTCAGATCGAGGCTATGCAGTATGAAACCGCGCTGTGTTTCCACCGGACCACCCGCATAGACCAATTGATCCTCAACTCCATCGGTCTTGATATCAAACTGCTTCAGTATTCCGTGAAAAGTAATTTCATCAGAAGTGTCGCCTATATTAATGCCTAAGGCACCCTGATCATCATGCGAGCATATCGCAATGACTGAGCGAGCAAATCGAGGATCGCCCATTCCGGGTGTTGCCAATAAAAACTGTCCTGAAAAATATCGAGGTTCATCCATGTCACCAATGTAGAGGGAACGGCATGATTAGGACAGGCCGAATTATCTAATTAATAGGCTTGCTTTTCCCGCTGAGAAAACCAACATAGATGGTTCTTTAAGTCATCCGCAAAAGTACAAACAGGAGCAGAACATGATCAACAAAGGCGACAAAATTCCAGAGGTAAACCTTGTGAAAGCAACCGCTGAAGGTCCTCAACAAGTCAGTTCCAGCGAATATTTTGCTGGCAAGAAAGTTGCGCTTTTTTCGGTTCCTGGTGCCTTCACACCAACCTGTTCCGCAAAACACCTCCCCGACTATGTTGAGAAGGCCGCCGAATTAAAAGACAAAGGCGTGGATGAAATTGCCTGTACAGCGGTGAACGATGCATTTGTAATGAGTGCCTGGAACGAGCATGCTGGTTCGGAAGACATCACAATGCTGGCCGATGGAAACGGCGAATTCGCCGACGCCCTCGGCTTGACCATGGATGGCTCGGGTTTCGGCATGGGCCAGCGCGGTCAACGGTTCTCACTGATCGTCAATGATGGCACCGTTGAAGAAGTGAATGTGGAAGCACCCGGTGACTTTAAGGTCAGTGCTGCGGACTATATGCTGGAGCAACTATAGTTTGTTTTCAATTTTTGGGGAGCGGCGGAACCGGCTCCCCAAAACATGGGTGAATAGACAACCGAAGCAACATTTTCACCAACCGCATGATTTGCCCTTATTCTCTTCCTTCAGCCAATCCATAAGCGGGGCGAAATAGCTGATCATTGCGGTACCATCCATTTCACGTTTACCGGTAAAGGCTTCCAGCGCGTCCGGCCAAGGCTTGGAGGCACCCATTTCCAGCATCGCATTCAAATTCGCGCCAACTTCCTTGTTACCGTAGAAAGAACAACGGTGAAGCGGGCCTTTCCATCCAGCCTGATCACAGGCGGCTTTGTAAAATTGGAACTGCAGGATGCGCGCCAGGAAATAGCGGGAATAGGGCGTGTTACCCGGAATATGATATTTCGCTCCGGGATCGAAGGCCGCTTGCGAACGATCTTCAGGCGGCGTAATCCCCCGATATTGCAGCTTTAGATCGTGCCACCACCCCAATTCTGGCACTGACATTGGGGCAAACAGAGGATGTCACAGGGCCACTAGAGTTATAACCGGATCTGGTGTCTGGAAGAATTTGAAGTATGGGGCGTGCCTTGCTGAAATCGTTTTTGTCTGGAAATCGAAAGTAGCAAGAGGAGCCCGCCACACATGGCAAAAGATACTGTGATTGATCCGGGTAGACCGGAGGGAATTGAACCACTGACAGAACTACTCAGACCGGGTGCGAAGCAGTTAATCGCCGAAGCGGTCCAGGCAGAGCCGGATGAGTTGATGACAAAGTTTGATGGTCAAAAAACGGCTGACGGACGACAGCGCGTTGTCCGCAGTGGCCATCATCGCGAACGAGAGGTGATTACAGGGGTTGGCAAGGTCAGCGTCGAGGTGCCGAAGATCCGTAGCCGTGAAGGTACGCCGGAATGTTTTCAATCTCTGGTTGTACCGCCCTGCATCCGGCGAACGGCGACGCTGGACGCGGCGAACCCCTGGCTTTATTTGAAGGGTGTTTCGAGTGGCCAGATGCAGAGCGCACCGGAAGCTATTGCCGGCCCCGAGGCTAAAGGGCTGCCGGCCAGTGTCGCGGGGCGTTTGAAGCGGCAATGGGAAGCTGAATACAAGCAATGGTGTACTCGAGCGGTGTCTGATGAATGGGTCTGTATCCGGGCTGATGGCATCTACAGTGGTCTCAGAGGCGACGATGGCCGATTGTGCTGCCTGGTTATCATCGGCGTGAACAGCCGGGGTCACAAGCACTTCCTGGCAATCGAAGATGGTGTCAGGCAGTCAAAACAGAGCTGGCGTGAGGTGTTGCTGTCTCTGAAACAACGGGGTCTGGACCAACCCCCGAAGTTGGCAATTGGAGACGGCGCCCCGGGCTTCCGGGCCGCAGTGGAGGAAGTGTATCCGGAGACGGGCGTTCAACGTTGCTGGCAACGTTGCTGGCAACGTTGCTGGATGCACAAGACCGGCAATGTGCTGAACTATCTGCCGAAGTCTGTCCGGGAGAAAGCGAAGCAGGGTCTGCATGATATCCGGATGGCAGAAGATCGAGCTGATGCAGAAAAGGCGTTCGATAATTTTGAGGAACGTTTCGGTGCAAAGTACCCCGAGGCGGTGGAATGCTTATCGAAAGACCGTGACGCGTTGCCGGCATTTCATGACTTTCCAGCGGAACACTGGACCCGTATCAGGACAACCAATGTCATTGAGTCGAGTTTTGCGACGATCCGGCATGGAACACGCCAAGCCAAAGGTTGTGTCACGCGCAATGCGATGTTGACGATGGTCTGCAAGATGGGATTATGCGCAGAAGATTCCTGGCGCAAATTGAGAGGCTTCAGACACCTCGCGAAGGTGATTGAAGGCGTGAAGTCTAAAGATGGAAGCGAGGTGAACAAGGACGACATGCCAGCCGCATGACTAACTTGCCAGACACTACTTTTGACAATAACTCGTTGCCATGCCGTTGACCACAGGATTGACCCCTCCGCCAGCAACATAAAATTCCTTGGTCGAACCAGCCCGGCTCCAGATCGCGATGCCGATATACATCGCAAAGGAGAGGCCGACGAATAAATAGATTAGCGTTTGCGTGTCTGACCTGCCCCTAGTTGTTGGTCCAGTTATTAAGTTAGAGCACGGCGGTTAAAGCCGTCCATCTGGACTGACCGGGGCGGAGCGCAGGGCAGTTCAGATGGATAAGGCAAGGTGAAGTTGCTGGCCAAGCCAGGCGGCAACCAGGCACATGACAGCTATGAGCAACAGTTGTTGAACGGTTGTTACGCCAGCCATGCTGAGGCCGAGAGCGGCTAGAGAGCCAAGCACCATCCCGCCACTATTTACGATGTTATTGGCTGCGATTGTTCGAGCGGTTTGACTGATATCCACGGTTGTTGTCAGGAACGCGTAGAGAGGGACGACAAAACTTCCTCCGGCCACGGCAACTCCTAGCAAAGTGAGCAGCAGACCCCAGCTGCCTTTGTAACTCATGAACGTCATGAAATCATATAATTGCCCGTCAGGCAGGCCTTGCCAACTAGCCGAAACAAAGAATAATATGACAACAAACACGCCCATTATGATCACGCTGATCGGTGCAAATCGAGCCGAAACCTGATTTTTGAGTAATCGGTTCACGATTATCGAACCAATGGCGATCCCGATTGAAAATATGCCGAGGAACAGACTGGCGACAGTTGGATCGGCCGTGAGTACATTTTTGACCAATGGCGGGAACTGGATCATCAACACTGCCCCTATCGTCCAGAAAAAGCTTATTGCCACAATAGCCAGAAACAGCCGCCTTACATGCATGGTTTCCTGAACGAGCCGATAGGATGACCGAACAAAATTATAGTCGATTTTTTCAAAGCTTTTTTGCGGTGGTGCAGAGGGAATGAAGCGTGCACTAATCCAGCCAATAATGGCAACCATCAGAACAAAGGCCGCAGCGGCCTCCTCATTCACCAGATCGATGATTATTCCTCCTGATATCGTGCCTGCCAAAATTGCAATATATGTTCCCGCTTCTACCAGTCCGGTACCACCCAGAACTTCTTCCTTCTCCAAGTGTTGCGGCAGAATTGCGTATTTGATTGGGCCGAAAAAAGTAGACTGTACACCGAGCAAAGTAAGCGCGGTAAGCATGAGCGGGATATTGTGCAGAATAAGTCCCGCGCCCCCGGTCAGAGCGATGATAATTTCCAGCGTCTTCACAAATCGGCTAATTGTCGCCTTGTCAAAATTGTCGGCAAGTTGGCCAGCAACGGCGGAAAATATGAAAAAAGGCAGAATGAACAATCCGGATGCCAAAGCGCTAAATTGAAACTCCAGTGCCGGGTCATTGTAGATTTGATAGATAACCAGGATTACCATCGCGAACTTGAAAAGATTGTCGTTAAACGCACCAAGCAGCTGTGTAACAAAAAGCGGCAAGAACTTTTGGGTTCTCAGCAAATGCATGGTATTTTGCATGAAAAATGATCTCTTCTCCGGCTGATGCCGGTTTCATATGTCTCTGAAAGAAAACCCGTTTAGTCTATTCCCTTCATCGGTCAAACAGATAGAATAGATGCAATGGGCAGAGCGAACGACAATTTGTGCGCTTAGTGTTTCAATTTTCTCACAAAACTCGTTATGCGGCTCATTAAGATGCTCAATCTGCCAAACATATTGACCCTTTCGAGAATTTTCACTGTTCCGCTTTTGGTTTGGTTGCTCTGGTTCCCAGGCTGGAAACTGGGATATTTGCTTGCGACCGGACTCTACGCTTTAATGGCTGTAACAGACTATTTTGACGGATACTTGGCAAGGACACAGGGGACGGTATCAAAGCTGGGTATTTTCCTCGATCCGATTGCAGATAAAATCATGGTTGCATCAGTGATTCTGATATTATGTGCAACAGGAGATATTGAGGGCTATCATGTCATTGCCGCCCTGGTCATTCTATTGAGAGAAATTGCCGTATCTGGGCTTCGTGAATTTCTCGCCGGTCTGCAAGTGAGTGTGCCGGTCAGTCAAATGGCCAAATGGAAAACCACCCTTCAGTTAATAGCGCTCGGTGCTCTAATCCTGGCAGGTGGTTTTCCTGATCAAGAATGGATTAAAGCGATAGGTATTGGCGCCTTATGGGCTGCAGCGATATTGACCCTTGTAACTGGCTGGGATTATCTCCGGGTCGGTTTGAAACATATGGATTGATGACAAACGAGTTAAACATAGTTTATTTTGCTTGGGTCAAGGAACGCCTTGGACGAGGGGAAGAGAGGATCGAGATACCTGAGGGTGTTGATGATATCTCAGCCCTAATCAACTATCTCATTCGGAAAGAATCGGCTTATAATGATGTGTTTTCCGATCTGGCCAAATTGAGATTTGCGCTTGATCAGGATTTCGTTTCTATCGATGCGCCGTTAATGAATGCCGAGGAACTGGCGATATTTCCGCCAGTTACCGGAGGATGATAAAAATCGATATTAGCGCTAAGAATTTTGACGCTGGCACCGAAATTTGTGAGCTTTCCACATTAGGCGGCGGTGCTGTTGCCAGTTTTGTTGGTCAGGTTCGGGGTGATGATGACGTGGTTGCGTTGGAACTAGAACACTACCCTGCAATGACTGAAAAAGCATTGCGCGATATTGCAACAACTGCTGATAATCGTTGGCCGCTGCATGGAATCACCATTATTCACAGAGTTGGCAAGTTGGAACAATGCGAGCAGATTGTCCTGGTATGTACTTGTTCTGATCATCGCCACGCAGCGTTGGAGGCCTGTTCTTATATCATGGACCGGCTGAAAACTGACGCACCATTCTGGAAGAAACAATGGCGCAGAGATGGTAGTAGTGAGTGGGTAGAGGAGCGTAACTCCGATCTGGCTGCCAAGGATAAGTGGCAATCCAGCTAAGTTTGGAATTTCTGTTTCATTCAGATTTCTTGTCTTTCTCTTCGCTCATGATTTTTGCCAGCAATTTGAATTCTTCGCGACGAGGACTGTTTTTGCGCCAGATTAAAGAGATATCGCGAATGGCATGGTCAGATTTGAGGCACCGTGCAACAATTTCAGTCCGTTCCAAAATCCCGCTTTCGATTGCCATTTTTGGAAGAAGTGTAAGGCCAAGCCCGTTGTCGACCATCTGCACCAATGTGTGGAGCGAAGTGCCCATCATGCGTGCAGAAGCCCTTAACTCCGGACGGTTGCAGGCAGCAAGAGCATGATCCTTCAGGCAGTGACCATCTTCCAACAACAACAACCGATTTTCGTCAATAAGCGCTGGATCAAATGTTTTTGGCGGGTCACGTGGGTCATTTTTTGGAAAGGCGACCAGAATTTCGTCAGAAAACAGTGGAGCCGATTCCACATCTCCGCACGGAAAAGGTTGGGCCAGCAAAACACAATCCACCTGGCAGTGGTGCAGCGAATCACAGGCCGCTTGGCTGGGCTCTTCCTTCAAATACAGCTTCAGCTCCGGGCGATCCCGACGTAATTTAGGTAGCAAACGCGGTAATAGAAAAGGCGCAATTGTTGGGATCACGCTCATGCGGATGTCTCCAGCCAAAGGTTTGCCAGCTGAGCGAGCCATTTCCGACAATTCTTCGGTTTCCCTTAAAATCCGGTGCGCTTTTTCAACGATCGCATTGCCAAGCTCGGTAAAACGGACCACCCGCCGCGTGCGTTCCACCAAAATAATATCTAACAGCGTTTCAAGTTCTTTGATCCCTGCGGACAAGGTTGATTGGGTTACGAAACAGGCCTCAGCAGCCCGGCCGAAATGACCATGTTCCTGTAATGCCACAAGATATTGCAATTGTTTCAAGGTTGGCAGGTAACTGGACATAAACGCTTCCTTCGATCAACATGGACTTTTTAATCACATTTTTGGATAAATACGATCACTTTCATAGAATAGAAAATTAAGTTTCAAAAAAAGACTGGAAATCCCCGACTGGGAAGCCTAATTTTACTATTCAAACAGACCGGAGAAAAAAATGCTGCGGGCATTGGGCGAATATCTCGATTCCATAAAAGCCAGAGACCCGGCACCGCGCTCCCGCTGGGAGGTGCTGCTCTATCCTGGAGTGTTGGCACTCGGGCTACACAGATTTGCTCATTGGCTATTCAGAGGTGAGCTCTATTTTCTGGCTCGGTTCGTTAATCACTTTGGCCGTTTGTTTACCGGCATAGATATCCATCCCGGTGCCAAAATTGGTCGACATTTGTTCATCGATCATGGCTTTTCAGTCATTGGGGAAACCGCCGAAATTGGCGACAATGTTACGATATACCAGTGTGTGACATTAGGCGGAACGAATCCAACCAATGGAATCGGGGGAAAACGTCACCCCACAATTGAAGACGGTGCTATTCTGGGGTCCGGAGCTCAGGTTCTAGGGCCCGTGACGGTTGGAAAACGGGCGCGGGTGGGAGCCAATGCAGTCGTAACTCAGGATGTGCCAGAAGGCGCAACGATGGTTGGGGTCAGGGCACGACAGACGCTGGTTGAAGCAGAACAATACCAACGGGACTTCATCCCCTATGGCACGCCCTGCAGCGAACAGTTTGATCCCAGCTCGCAAAAACTGGAGTTATTGCAATGCGAAATGGAGCAATTGCAGAAACGAATAGCGGCACTGGTTCAAGAGCGCGATACTGGTGATGAAGAAGCAAAATCGGAAAAAGGACGTGATAGCGCCTGATGTCAGCGGACATATCCAATGTCGCGAACTTTACAAGGCGCGGTTCAAAACCGTCTCAGGTGGGGTTTGAACGTAGAGAACTCGAGCAAATATTGAACGTTTATGGCCGGATGGTCGCGGCCGGGAACTGGCGTGACTATGCAATGGATATGCGGAGCGACGTCGCAATTTTTGCAGCCTTTCGCCGGACTTCCGAAAGACCGCAAATGCGGATCGAAAAGCGCCCCGATGATCGGAAACGGCAAGGAATGTGGTCATTGCACGGTGAACATGGTCAGATCCTCAAGCGTGGCCATGAACTTTCCGGCGTACTAGCGCCAATCGAGCGCCAATTGATGAAGCTAGTGAGCGACTGAACCCAACGATCTCCGTTCAACAAAGTCTGCAGTTCACATTTTTGAAATAAAAGTGGCATGCTTCCGCAATAGAAAAATGATAAGTCCGTCATCAAATAGTTTCGTTGTGATCGAGGACATAGTTTTCATGAAATTCAAATCAGTTTTTTTCGCCAGCGCAGCAGCTGTCGCTTTGACACCAGGGCAGGCTTATGCAGCACCGGTTTCCTCTGAAGAGGCCTCAGCCCTTCTCAATCGGCTTAACGAACTGGAGCAGGAGGTGCGGACCTTGCGTGCCAAGCTTGGGAACATTGAGACTGTCCAGGCAAAACAGGCTGAGCAGGTCGCTACCGTCGAAAAAGCAACTGAGGCAAAATCAGCCACGTCGATCAACTGGAAAGGCGCACCAGAGTTGAAAAGCGATAATGGCTGGAGCTTCAAGCCGCGTGGTCGAGCGCTTATTGATGTAGGAAGCCTGGGTTCGGTTCCGGCTGCAATAGCCACTAACGACCGGGGTTTCTCAAATGAAGCGCGTCGTGTCCGATTGGGTGTCCAAGGCTCTATACCGGGCGGATTTGGCTACAGGATTGAAGCTGATTTTGCCGGTGGAGCGGAATTGACGGATGCTTATCTGGATTACAAAGACGGCGATTTGAAAATTAAAATTGGTCAGCATAATAATTTTCAATCACTAGAAGAACTGTCAAGTTCCAATGATACCAGCTTTATCGAACGTTCAGCGTTTACAGATGCGTTTGGGTTCCAACGCAAAGTCGGTGTTTCTGCCGAATTCAAAGCTGGTGACGCACTGTTCCAAGGCGGTGTCTTCACCGATAACATTGATGACCTAAATGGATCAAATGACAGCATTGGCCTGGATGGGCGCGTTGTGTTTGCGCCTAAAGTTGGTAACACACAGCTTCATTTTGGGGGTTCGGTTCACTGGCGCGATCTTGGCAATAACATCACCTCAGTCCGTTATCGGCAGCGGCCTCTTATTCACACCGTTGATACACGGTTTATCAACACTGGACGGATCATGGGGGCAACCGATGAAACCAGCTATGGTTTGGAAGCTGCCATTGTGTCCGGTCGTTTTCACGCGGCAGGCGAAACGCACTGGGCAAAAGTCAGTCGCACCGGTATGCCAAACCCGACATTTTTTGGCGGATCAATTGAAGCAGGCGTATTCCTGACCGATGACAGCCGTGTCTATAAAGGTGGTGTCTTCAAGAGCACAAAGGTGAGCAATCCGGTTGGCGAGGGCGGCATTGGCGCCTTGCAGTTCAACATCCGATACGATCACCTTGACCTGGTTGATGCCGGCATTATCGGCGGACAGCAGGACGGCTATATGGCGTCTCTGATCTGGACACCGATTAATCATATCCGCTTCCTGATCAACTATGGGCATCTATCGTACAGCGATGCATTTGGGATTGTTGCAGGCGCACCCAATGACTATTCTGTGGATGTTTTTGGCGCAAGGGCGCAAGTGTCTTTTTGATAGGATAGCTAGAGCACCGTTCTTCGCGGTGCTGGTATATTCAATTTAGAGATTCGCTATCGAGCGCATAACCGGCGGATCTTACCGTACGGATTATGTCGGGGTGTCCGTTTGCATTGAGCGCTTTTCGAAGCCGCCTTATATGAACGTCAACTGTTCTGAGTTCGATGTCACTATCCTGTCCCCAGACGCTATCAAGCAAGCGCTCCCGGGAGAATACCCAATTGGGATGTTCCAAAAAATGTCTGAGCAACCGGAATTCTGTTGGTCCTAGGGGTATAGCTTGACCATCCCGCTTCACGCGATGGGCCACCGTATCCATTTCCAGATCCCCAAATTCCAGTTTTTCTCCTGCAAGAGCTGGTCTCACCCGGCGAAGTACCGCTTTTACCCGCGCAATTAACTCTCTTGG
The DNA here is from genome assembly GCA_951813595.1 of uncultured Parasphingorhabdus sp. Taxonomy (GTDB): domain Bacteria; phylum Pseudomonadota; class Alphaproteobacteria; order Sphingomonadales; family Sphingomonadaceae; genus Parasphingorhabdus. Next base: position 2,240,517 of record CATOTQ010000001.1, read on the forward strand.
ACTAAACGGCTTGGTAACATAGTCATCTGCACCTATTTCCAGTCCGCGGATTTTATCCTCTTCTTCACCGCGTGCCGTTAACATGATGATTGGAATATTGGCGGTATCTGACGAGCGGCGCAATTGGCGGCACACTTCGATTCCCGAGAGATTTTCAATCATCCAGTCAAGCAGAATAACATCTGGTCGGTGTTCTGTTACGAGTAACAATGCCTCTTCACCATCGGGAGTATGGATGACTTCATAATCAGCTTTTTTGAAATTCCATGACAATAGCTCTGCGAGTGCGTCGTCATCCTCGACAAGTAAAAGCTTTGGATTATGCATTTTTTACTCACTGCCGTCCTGTTTGGGATCTGCTAAAATATCGGCCGGATTCTCACCTCTATCCCGCTCTGGCATTTGCTCTCCCGTCGATGCAAAATAGACCATTTCAGCAACATTGGTCGCGTGATCACCAATCCTTTCCAGGTTTTTGGCAATAAACAGAACATGCGCAGCCTGACCAATATCCTTCGGATTCTCAATCATATGAGTGATCGTGGCACGAAAGATACTGGTGTAGAAATCGTCCACAACCTGGTCACGTTCGCTGACGTCCTCAGCCAGCGCCGCATCTCTTCGCGCAAACGCTTCCAGGGAGTCATGAACGAGTTCAGATGCTACTTGCGACATGGACGGGAGAAGAGATACCGGGCCAAGTTTCTTTCCCTCAGCCAACACCGGGACACGTTTCGCTATGTTTTTGGCATAGTCACCGATCCGCTCCACAACGCCAGAAATCTTGAACGTGGCTATTAACTCGCGAAGGTCGTCCGCCATTGGCGCCCGCAATGCAATTGTTTGAAAAGTGAGCTCATCAATCCGTCGTTCAAGATCGTCAATAAGTTTATCTTCTTTGACGACTTCTTCTGCAAGTTTCAGATCGGCTTTCTGTAGCGCCCGCATAGCTTTGGCAATGGCCTGTTCACTACGCCCACCGATTTCCGCAACCATGCCGCGTAGTTCGTTTATGTCCGTATCAAAGGCCTTTACTGTATGCTGTGTACCACTATTGGGCATATTCATGATCCCTTCTGCTGCAATCAGCCATATCGACCGGTAATATAGTCCCGCGTGCGTTCTTCGGTTGGATTGGTGAAGATGTCGGTTGTTACCCCATATTCAACCAGCGTTCCCAAATGGAAAAATGCCGTACGTTGCGATACGCGAGCCGCTTGCTGCATATTGTGAGTGACAATGACTATAGCATATTTTCCACGAATTTCGTGAATGAGTTCTTCGATTTTGGCCGTTGCAATTGGATCGAGAGCGGAGCAGGGTTCGTCCATCAGAATGACTTCCGGATCAACAGCAATAGCACGCGCTATGCATAGCCTTTGCTGCTGACCGCCTGACAGAGCAGTCCCACTATCCTGCAGACGATCTTTTACTTCGTTCCATAGCCCGGCGCGCTGTAGCGAAGTCTCCACGATATGCTCTAATTCATCTTTGTTTGAAGCTAGGCCATGAATCCGGGGGCCATAGGCAATATTGTCGTAGATTGATTTCGGAAAGGGATTGGGTTTCTGAAAAACCATGCCGACCCGTGCGCGCAGTTGAACTACATCCATTTGCGGGGCGTAAATATCTTCTCCTTCCAGCTTGATATCACCGGAAACCTTCGCGATTGGAATTGTGTCATTCATCCGGTTGAGGCAACGAAGAAAGGTAGATTTTCCGCAGCCCGATGGACCAATAAAGGCTGTTACATTGTCCAAATTGACATCAATGGACACATTGTCAATTGCCTGTTTCTCACCATAATAGACATCAACATTGCGAGTGGTCATTTTCGGCGGACCATCGCCTGCCACGACCTGATGTGGGTCATCTGGACTCACCAATTTCTCATTTCCCTTTATGTCAGCAGAAACCATATCGTTCATTTCATCACCTACCAGCGGGTTTCAAATCGATTGCGAAGATAGATCGCTACCGCGTTCATGGTTAGCAGAAACACCAAGAGTACGATGATTGCTGCAGAAGTTTTTTCAACAAATCCGCGGTTCACCTCATCTGACCACAGAAAAATCTGCACGGGAAGGACCGTTGATGGGTCCGTAATACCATCGGGCGGCTTCGCAATAAAGGCACGCATACCAATCATCAGCAAAGGTGCGGTTTCGCCCAATGCGCGGGCCATGCCGATAATTGTCCCGGTCAAGATACCGGGAAGAGCGAGCGGTAATACGTGATGAAACACCACCTGAATCGGGCTTGCTCCGATTCCGAGAGCCGCTTCTCGTATGGACGGCGGTACCGACTTGACGGCATTTCTACCCGATATGACAATCACTGGCATGGTCATTAACGCCAAAGTCAGGCCTCCAACCAAGGCTGCAGATCGAGGGAGCCCAAACAAATTCAAGAATACCGCCAGCCCGAGCAGGCCGAAAATAATCGAAGGAACGGCCGCGAGGTTGTTAATCGAAACTTCTATCAAATCTGTGTAGCGGTTTTTGGGAGCATATTCTTCCAAATATAGCGCTGCTAATACTCCTACAGGAAATGCAAGCGCGAGCGTTATAATCATCGTGATGAGTGATCCCTTTAAGGCCCCCCATATCCCAACTTGCATTGGGTCCGTTGCATCCGAATTGCTCATAAAATTGAAGTTAAAACCAGTAGAAAGCCGATCGTCCAGTTTATCGACTTTCTTCTCGGCTTCAGGATTTCCAGATCCCTTATAGGCCACATCCAGTTCAGCTTCGACCGGCAGGTAAAAAACGGTTTTCTCACCAACTATGGCAGGATTGCCCAATATGGCAGTTTGTACCGTTGTCCATGCGTTGGGGGAAAATAAATCTGTACCACTATTTCCATATTCGACTTCAATGCTACCATTGACTATATCTCGTACGCCTAGCGAACGAATTCTGCTTTCAGCATTTGGACCTTCAAACTGAGAGGCCTGTGCACCATTGGTTAGCGCCGGAAAATCAATTTCGACTGGCAATTCTGTCTGCGTAAATCCGCGAAAGCCATTGCCAAGCATCACAACAAGCAGAAACAGAAGGAAACTTGCCGACAGCAGAATCGCACCCAGTCCGATCGCCTTGAATCGGCGTTCTGCGGCATAGCGTTTCTTGATACGCTGTTGCATCGCTGCACTACTCCAGTCTGTTGGAGTAGGGTCAATGGTCGAGGCGGTTTCGCTATTCATAAGCTTCTCGATATTTCTTAACCACCCTTAGGGCGATCAAGTTGAGCAACAAAGTCACTATGAATAGCACCAATCCAAGAGCAAATGCTGCGAGTGTTTTTGGGCTGTCGAACTCCTGATCCCCAGTAAGCAATTTTACGATTTGTGTTGTCACGGTAGTTACGCTCGAAAACGGATTGGCGGTCATATTCGCGGCAAGTCCGGCAGCCATGACCACAATCATTGTTTCTCCAATTGCACGGCTGACTGCGAGCAATACGCCTCCAACTACTCCCGGTAAGGCAGCAGGGATAAGCACCTTTTTGATCGTTTCACTTTTGGTAGCCCCCATCGCCAGTGAGCCATCGCGCATCGCGCTAGGTACTGCAGCGATGCTATCATCCGCCATTGAGGATACAAAGGGAATGATCATAATTCCCATGACGACGCCGGCCGCCAGCGCTGACTCCGAAGATGCACCAGAAATGCCGATCGAAACAGCAAAATCTCGCAGGGCAGGGGCCACGGTGAGGGCGGCGAAATAGCCATATACGACGGTTGGGACACCAGCGAGCACCTCTAATATCGGTTTCATCCAGGCGCGGAATTGACCGGGAGCATATTGGGTCAAATAAATTGCGCTCATCAAACCCAATGGGATGGCGACAAGCATCGCAATTATTGCACCAATGAAAACGGTGCCCCAAAAAAGCGGAATGGCGCCGAACCCAGTTTCTCCGCGTGGCCCCGCTACCGCTTTGGGATTCCATTCCGTTTCAAAGAGAAAGTCAAGAGGTGACACCATCGAAAAGAATCGCGCTGATTCAAATATCAACGATACGAATATTCCGATCGTCGTAATGATCGCAATCAGGGACGCCAGTAGCAACGTAATCATTGTGACACGTTCAACCTTGGTGCGTGCTCTGAGATCCGGCTTTATTTTCAACCAGGCAAAAACTCCGCACGCAAAAACGAGCAGAATTGAAGCGATCATGCCCAAAGTTCTGTAGGAGGAGATTGCGGTCTGATATGGTTCTACCATTGATTCAGAGAGTGGATTGAAAGCCTTTTCCTGGTCACCGCTAGCGATTGACCTTGCTTCAGCTAGTACTGATCCACGAGCGAATGGATCGGCTGGCAGTTGCTGTGCAGCAGGGCTGGTTAATGCAGCGTCGGTAATTAACCCGGGGCTGACAATATTCCAGACTAATAGAAAAACGGTAGCGGGGACCACAGCCCAAAGGGCTACGTACCATCCGTGATAATTAGGGAGCGAGTGCACTTGCTTTCGCTCAGCGCTGCTTGCCACAAAACCAGAAGCTTTGATGCGACCAAATAGCCACGCAACACCACCCAAACCAATAACCAAAACGAGGAGTGCAGTGGTTGTCACAGTTGGTTTTTATCCCCGGTATTAGTGGGCCATCAAAAGATTTGATGGCCCATATTTGAAATTGCTACTATTTATAGGTCTTCAGCAGCAACTGTTGTCCAGTTCGCTACAACTTCAGACATTTTTGAGCGAATATCATCCGGTGACGCAATTAAACCGGCATCGACCAGATATCCATCCCTAGTTCCAGCATTTAGAAATTCGGTCACATATTCTTTGAGACCTGGAATAAAGTCAACATGCTGCTTTTTGATGTAGATGTAGAGTGGCCGGGCGCCGGGATATTCCCCGGAAGCGATGGCATCATATTCCGGAGCTACACCGGAAACAGAAATTCCGCGAACCTTGTCACCATTTTCTTCAAGAAAACTATATCCGAATATGCCAACACTATTGGGATTGGCATCCAATTTCTGGACGATTAGATTGTCATTTTCACCGGTGTCGATATATGGTCCATCGGCACGTACATCGTGACAAACCGAATCAAATTCGTCTCCATCAGTATCTTTGAGGGCTTTGGTTGCTTCGTCGGTTTTACAGCCAACTTCCATAATCAATTCGGTCAAGGCATCGCGAGTACCGGACGTTGATGGCGGACCATAAACGCTGATGGCAATATCTGGTAGCGAAGTGTCGATATCAGACCAATTTTGGGCTTCGTTTTTCTTGCCATATGGCCGTTCGGCAATTGCTTCGTAAATTTGTTTTGGCGTCAGTTGAAAAGATGGGCCACCGTTGGCTTGTGCAACCGCGATACCATCGATTCCTACTTTAACTTCAACAACATTGGTAACGCCGTTTTCGCTGCACATTTCCAGTTCTGTAGCCTTCATTCGGCGGGAAGCATTTGCAATATCAGGCGTATCAGCACCCACCCCGGCGCAGAACAGTTTCATGCCGCCACCGGTTCCGGTTGATTCCAAGATAGGTGCTGCGTTGCCATCAGCAGCAAATTTTTCAGCAACGGCTTTGGCGAAAGGAAATACAGTTGATGATCCAACGATCCGAATCTCGCCGCGATTGCCACCCTGGCCTCCGGATGCCTGATCCTGACAAGCAACCAAAGCAAGAGTAGAGACCGCTAAAATTGCGACTTTTTTAAACATTATTATGTCCTCAAACTTGATGATGAAATTAGTCTCGAACCAAGAATCATAAACCCCCTCGTTCGAGTTAGCGTTTATCTATGCCAAAGTGACGTCCCGTAGATGACAAATATGTTACTGTTATGTGACAGGAGTGGATTCTGAAACGACTTTTTTCAAAACCGGCAATGATACCGAAACACTTGTACCCACACCAATTTCGCTAGATATGTCCAATCGTCCACCATGTCGTTCCGCAATGTGTTTGACGATGGATAGTCCTAATCCTGTTCCTCCAATGGCTTTGCTGCGTCCTTTGTCGACTCGATAAAATCGTTCTGTAAGCCTTGGTAAATGTTTGGGGTCAATGCCTTCTCCTTGATCGATAATCGACAATCGTATCATTGAACTTGAGCGGTTGGGTGCGATCTTTATCTCAATTGGCTTCTGAGATGCTCCGTATTTGAATGCGTTACTGATCAAATTGTGAAGAAGCTGAGCCAACTGCGCCCGATCACCTTGAACAATCGGGGTCTGCTCTGGCACAGAAATTTGAAAATCACTGTGCCTTTTGTTGCGACTGGTAACAAAAAAATCTTGTGCTTCCTTGATCAGAGTTCCGATATCCACAGCATCTTCCGGCAATTGGTATCTTTCCGCTTCAATTCTCGACAGAGACATAAGGTCGCTCACCAAACGCTGCATGCGATCTGCCTCGTCATACATGATTTTCAGGAAACGCGCGCGCGTCTCTCCATCGGCTCCAGCTTCTGGATTTTCCAGAGTTTCGATAAACCCTTTGATAGCAGCTAAGGGTGTTCGCAATTCATGACTAGCATTGGCAACAAAGTCAGTCCGCATCTTTTCTGCGGCGTATCGGCTATTTTGATCTGTCAAAATCACCAGCTTCATACCTGCAGCCATTTGCGTAATTCTCAGTTCCCAGCGCTGGTCTGGGCTACCCACGCCGATCAGCAGGATAGAATCCCCGCTATGCTGAGCATCGGGATTGGCAAGTCTTTCTGCCGCGCTGGGATGCCGAATTGCCACTCGCACATCTTCATTAATGATGTGATCACCTAATAGTGATTGTGCGGCCGGATTCGCGATAATCACGCGTGCAGAACTCACCAGCAAGACCGGATTCCAAAGCGGTGCGATCATCTCTTCATATGCTGTCATGCGAGCGTTTTGAAGCAAGTCTTCCTCTCTCGTTCGTAGCATCAATGATTGAGATGCTGGACCCTTCCGATCATTGATTGTGACGAAAAGTAGTCCCAACAACCCAAATGCAGACATGACAATTATCGGTACTATCGTTCCAGACAATTGACCGGAAAAAATAGCACCTGCGACAATCAAAAGAAAAGCGATGATCTGGCGAAATTCCATGTTTTCTTTCAGCTGCGCCGTGGCAAATTAAATTTCATTGAGCCTCTTAACGACGATGTGGCTAGGCGGGCAATGGCCTTGTTGGTCATCGCAATTAACTCAAATCAGATTTATAGGGCTATTGCAAAGGATTATCGACAGATGACTGATCAGCCACCGAATAATGCTAATAGCCAGAAGAACGCCGAGATTGTTAACCGGCGAAGAGCGTTGATGATCGGTGCCGTTGGTGCATCGGCCGTCGTCAGTATAAAACCAGCTCTCGCCCAAACCGCCGGGTCTGTCCTGAACTGTGAAATACCGATTACCGGGAACCATGTTGGCGGTGGATATATTGCACCTGATGGGAAGATCGTTCCGCCCGATACCCCTGGTGCTTTTGCTCCCCAGGGTCGGACTTACACCGGAGAGGAAGTGAAACGTGCGATGAGCGGTGGCTCTTTGCCGGGTACGTCCTATGATGAATCCAAAGCATATGTGAATTATGTACGGCGCTTGCAGCATGGCCAAAGTGGCTTCACCTGCTACGCTTCACTGCAAATGCCGCGATAATAGGCGGATAAGCCAACCAAAATTAACGTTGTTCTGCTACGCAGCTAGCTAGTTTCAAACAACAAGTTATCGAGCGTTCATGAGTCAGCGTTATAAAGCCGCCAATGCCAAAGACCTCATCCTGCGCGAGCTGGATGAAATGTCGCTCATTTTCCACAAAACATCAGGAATAACGCATGTTGTGGCGGATCCCATTCCGGCAATATTGGAAGTGATGGAGGCCACATCGATGACCGCGGCAAAGGTGGTTGACAAGCTAGCCAAAAACTTCGAACTCGAAGACGCCTTGGATATCGAAAATTTCGTTTTGGCGCGCTTGGATGAGATGTGTTCATTGGGCCTGGTTGAGTTGGAAGCAGGCTGATGAGCGGCATGTTAGAAACCAGATTACAGGTTGGGCCAGCGCGATTTCGCGTCGCGTCGGCCTGGTCGCAGCCATTCGAACAATTGCAATTTCTCTATCGCGACTATCCACAACCGGATGGTGATTTTGTCGATTTCACGGTACGTTTGGAACCGGAAAAAATCTGGAGAAAATATTTTCGTCCTGCTGTACATATCGGCGGTGATTTCTGGTTACCAGATGCTGCACCATTGTCGCTGGATCAGGGATTACTAGCAGCAGAGATGGGTATGAACCTGCAAATGGCGCTGGGATGGCGCAGGCATCTTTTGCTCCATGCCAGTACGGTTGAGAGGGATGGCAAGGCTCTGCTCATGACGGGCCTGTCAGGCTCTGGAAAGTCAACGCTTTCCGCGATGCTCGGGGAAAAGGGCTGGCGGTTCATGGGTGATGAGTTTGCGTTGCTCAGTCCGGAAACTGGTCAGATACATAGTTTTCCCCGCCTGATTAGCCTGAAGAATCAGACCATAAAGGCGATGCAGGATGTGGTACCATCTGGACGTTTTGGTCCATTGCTGGAAGGCACGCCAAAAGGGGATATCCAGCATATTGTTCCTGCCAAGGAAGCCATCGATGCAATGGATAAACCTGCTAAGCCAGCGCTGCTCCTTTTTCCCCGCTTTGGCTATGATAAGGCCATCCGCGAAATGGGAAAATCGGAGATATTCGTCCGGCTAACCCAGGCGTCAACCAACTATGTCGCGCTGGGGGAAGCGGGGTTTAACACGCTAACAAATTTCGTGGACAAGGTTCCTGCCCGAGCAATTGATTATCAATCCGGCGAAGAAGCTCAGGAGCTGATCGACCAGCTTTGGAACGAATTCGCATGATGAAAGATGCGACGGCTCTTGTTCGTGCCCTTTGTGAGCCAGAATCCACGCTATCATTGGATGGTAATGGTTGGACCGATTTGATCAGCCTGGCGCGTGCTGAATCTCTTATTGGAACACTGGCGCATCGTTTGCAAGATACTGATATTCCAGAACAAATTAGACCTGTGTTAGTAGATGCCATCAGCGCTCATGACCTGGCCAAACAGCGAGCACTCTGGGAAGCAGATTGCGCGCGACGTGCTTTGGCGAACTATGATGGCAAAGTCATATTGATGAAAGGAACAGCATATGTCGCGGCTGGTCTTGATCCGGGTATTGGGCGCAGCATTGGCGATCTTGATATTATGGTTGCTCGCGAAGACCTGAAGCGGGTCGAAGATATGCTCCTCGATGCTGGATGGGAATGGGTGAAGCCAGATCCCTATGACGATCAATATTATCGCGAGCATATGCACGAACTGCCACCGCTTATTCACCGCGAACGCGACAAGATGATCGATGTCCACCATACGACTTTGCCGCTGACCGCGCGCCCTTCGCCGGATGCACAAGCGATGCTGGATGATGCGATGAAGCTGGAAAGCGGCCTCTACATCATGTCACCGGAAGACATGTTCTGTCATTGCGCTGCGCATTTGATGGCGGATGGAGATCTGGCTGGTGGGCTGCGTAATCTTTGGGATATGCACTGTTTGCTTGGTCAATTTGCGAGTGGCGATCCAGAGATATGGACCAAATTGCAAAAGCGGTCAGAAACGCACGGGCTGAAGCAGGTAGTCCGACGGTCTGTCTGGCATGCACATAATCTATATGGAACCGATATCCCGCCATTCTGGCAACGTAGTGAACCATGGAGCGGCGCATTTCGCAAACGGCTATTGGCTCGCGACGGTTATGGCCGGGAAACGCAAAATTTGCCCGGCAGGCATTCTACATTCGTTCTCATTGGCTCCGCATGCCGCCTTTGATGCTCACTAAACATCTTTGGACAAAATGGCGAAAAGGCGGGTCAGGGCCTTCCTAGTCTTTTACACCCGAAAACCTTGATGTCTGGAGGATGCTGTTAATGATCCCGTGTGCAAAGATGGATGGACACAAGTTTTTACGTCCGAACAAAATGTACAAAAGGCCTAGAGCTAAACCGATCAATCCGGTGATAATCGCCCCCAACATGCCTTGATAATAAAAGTGGCGATAGCCAAAAAATATCGCTGAAATGGCAATCGCTATCAGGTCGCTTTTTAGTCCTACTCCCAGAAAATTGCTGGTTCGGTTGATGATAAAGGCGCGGAATAATAGCTCCTCAAAAAAAGAACTATGGGTCCAGACTAGGATCATCATCGTTGCATAGGCAATTGGATTTCCTTCGACATGATCGAACCGGCCACCGGTTCCCACATCTGGAAAATAATTGATCAAAATGGCGCGGCTTGTGGCGGCGATGGCCAGAATTACGAAAACGACGAATATCGTCAATCCCGCTGTTTTTAGCCAGTTATCAGGCCAATTCAGGCCGAGGTCGCGCTAGGATAATCCTCTGCGGAAAAGCAGAAAGGTAGCCAATACCATTGCCGAGAAAGTCGAAGCCGGTCCGGCATAGACAAGGGAAAATGACAGAACGGATTGCTTGACGATTACCAGTACTGCCACCACCAGCAGGAGATCAACCAACGGACCTCGATCCAGTCCCGTGGATATCGTTTCATTACCTGGAGAAATTTACTGATTGCTCATTGCTGACTTTCATAGTGTATTGATGGTGTAATACACATAGTATGTGAACTGTAAACCAGATATTCGTGTCGTGCTTTGATCAAACAAACTTACTGGCATATCGCCGCCGCTCATGGCATGGGCGCGCAAAACAATTTGCGGGAATATTGCAATGACTGATCGATCTTTGGCAGCGATTATTTTAGCCGCCGGACAAGGCACGCGGATGAAATCGGAAAAGCACAAGGTGCTGCACCCGATTGCCGGAAAACCGATGCTGCATCATTTGATGGACTCGGTTGACAATTTAAACCCTGCCAAGAAGGTTGTGATTGTCGGCAGCGGCAAGGAACAGATGGAAACCGCGCTGAAAGGCACGGGGAGCGACCTAGCAGTGCAGGAGCCACAACTTGGCACTGGCCATGCTGTGCAGATGGCTGAGAGTGCACTGAGCGGTTTTGATGGCGATGTGCTGATCCTCTATGGCGACGTGCCGTTTGTGCCAACCGAAACGATGCAGGCGATGATCGATCGCCTCAATGCTGATGATGCACCTGCCGTCGTCGTGCTTGCGTTTGAACCGGAAGATACACAGGCCTATGGACGGGTTATCACCGAGGGTGATCGTGTCATGAAAATAGTAGAGCACAAGGATGCTACCGAGGCTGAACGCACTTGCCGGACTTGCAATTCCGGCCTGATGGCTGCGAAAGTGATCGATCTGTTTGCGCTGCTGAACCGTGTTGATAACGATAATGCGGCGGAAGAATATTATCTGGTCGATATCGTCAATATCGCAAATGAAGACGGCCGTCATTGTGCGGTTGTGCTTACCGATCCATTTGATGTGGCGGGCATAAACAGTCGTGCAGAACTGGCGCATATGGAAGGCGAATGGCAGCAACGCCGCCGTTCGAGCGCGATGGCAGATGGCGTAACCCTGATAGCACCAGAAACTGTTTGGTTTTCGCATGATACGCAGATTTCTTCAGATGTTGTAATAGAGCCCAATGTGATTTTTGGAACCGATGTTTCGATTGCATCTGGAGCGACCATTTACGGGCACAGCCATATTGAAGGTGCAACCATTGGCGAGGGTGCAAAAGTAGGCCCATTCGCTCGCCTGCGGCCCGGTGCAGTGCTGGAAGAAGGCTCCAAAATCGGCAATTTTGTCGAGATGAAAAAGGCGGTGCTCGGAAAGGGCGCCAAGGCCAAGCACCTGACCTATCTAGGCGATGCCGACGTCGGCGAGGGCGCGAATATTGGTGCGGGGACGATTACCTGCAATTATGATGGCTATTTCAAGTATAAAACCGTGATTGGCAAAGGTGCGTTTATTGGCAGTAACAGCGCACTGGTCGCGCCCGTGACCATCGGTGATGGCGCGATTGTCGCGGCAGGGGCATCATTGACGAAAGATGTAGCCGATGGTGACTTGGCATTGGTCCGGGCGGAGCAGACCGCGAAAAAAGGCTGGGCGGATCGATTTAACGCCGTGAGTGCCAAGAAAAAGGCCGCCAAAGGTAAATAGCCGTCTCTGGCATAAATTTCCTATCCTCTCAGGCGTTTGTGCGTCATATTTGGTGCAATTCAACCAAGCAGAGGAACCCCAAAATGCAGAATAGTCCGTGGAGCCATAGCCGCCAGTCTGGTGTGAGCGATGATGTTGATTTTGAGATCAAAGGGCAAGAACTGCAATTTTGTGAGATTGAGCTCGATCCTGGTGAAAGCGCGGTGGCAGAGGCGGGCGCGATGGTCTGGAAAGATGCCAGCGTTGAGATGACCACTGTTTTTGGCGATGGTAGCGCCAAAGAAGGTGGTTTCATGGACAAGATGCTGGGAGCGGGCAAAAAAAAGGCTGGTGACCGGCGAAAGCCTGTTCACAACCGTTTTTACGCATCAGGGAAGCGGCAAGGCACGGGTTGCCTTTGGTGCGCCGGTGCCGGGGATTATATTACCAATAAAATTGGATAGCGTTGGCGGAACGCTAATCTGTCAGAAGGACAGCTTTCTTGCCGCGGCCAAGGGTGTGGAAATTGGCATTGCTTTTCAACAGCGTGTTCTAACTGGGCTGTTTGGCGGCGAGGGCTTTATCATGCAGAAGCTTTCAGGCGATGGCTGGGTTTTCGTCCAGATGGGCGGTATGGTGATCGAACGCGAACTGAAGGCGGGCGAGGAACTGCACGTCGATACCGGCTGCGTCGCGGCGATGACCTCCAGCGTGGATTTTGATTTGCAGACCGTGGGCAGCGTCAAATCCATGCTGTTCGGCGGCGAAGGTGTGTTTTTTGCAAGGTTGCGTGGTCCGGGAAAGGTTTGGATCCAGTCGCTGCCATTCTCAAGGCTTGCCGGAAGAATGCTGGCCGCTGCGAAGCCACGCAACGGTGAGAATAGAGGCGAGGGATCGGCGCTCGGGACGCTTGGTGATATAATTAGCGGGAATTGAATTGAAATGAATAGGTTCGGTCATATGAACGCAAAGAAGAAGGCGCGGTGAGCAAGAGTATGCTAAAACGACCCGGTTGTTTAGTCCTGTTGTTTTCTTTGTTTGGAGGTTTTGGATTACTATCGATTGATTCAATGCGATGGAATCTACCTAGGCTCAGGACTCATTAACTAAGCCAGAAGATGACGGTAGCTGCGATAGCGATGGCAGACAAGAAGGTGTGAGCGCAGCGATCATAGCGGGTATGGATGCGCCTCCAGTCCTTGAGTTTTCCGAACATATTCTCGATTTTGTGGCGTTGGCGGCAGAGGCTTTTATCGAAGCTGGCTGGCAGCCGCCGCCCTTTGCGCGGCGGGATACATGGCGTGATGCGCTTTGCTTTTAATGCCGCTCGATACTCATCGCTGTCATAGCCTTTATCACCGGTCATGCAGGCGGCATGATCCGGAAGTGCCGGGTATGTCAGCTTTGCCCCGATATGGTCGCTCATCTGCCCTTCGCTCAGACACAAGATCAGGGGTCTCCCGTTGCCATCGCACACGGCATGCAACCTGGGAGTTCAGGCCGCCTTTAGTTCGCCCGGTATATCTGGAAACAGACCCTTTTTAAAAGGCTGGCAGCGGTACGGCGGGCTTTTGGATGCGTGGCATCGATCATCAGCACATCATCGGCATCACTGGTAGCTGCAAGGCGCGCAAATATCTTGTTGAACACGCCCAGGCGGCTCCAGCGCACGAAGCGATTACAGATCGTTTTATGCGGCCCGTAACCAGCAGGGGCATCACGCCAGCGAAGACCGTTCCTGATCACAAAAACAATCCCGCTCGGAACCTTGCGGTCATCAACCCCGGGAACCCCGTGCGACAACGGAAAATACGGCTCTATCCGGCGCATCTGCGCTTCGCTTAACATAAACAGATCACTCATCAACAGCACCTCCTTCAGTGCCGCCTTTGAATCAGCCTTCTCACCGTAATGCAAGCTATCTAACAGGTCCTGAGCCTAGGTGAAAGGCTATACTGATGCAGCTGCCTGTCAGGATTAGCACGAACAGCATCGAGGAAGTTTCAGTTGCTAGGTGAAAGGCTATACTGATGCAGCTCAATGTCTTGCGGAGTGTTCAGTTTGTTAATATGTTTCAGTTGCTAGGTGAAAGGCTATACTGATGCAGCAGGAAAGAAAATGAGAACCTTAACATTGCATATAAGTTTCAGTTGCTAGGTGAAAGGCTATACTGATGCAGCTAGGCTGGCCCCTCACGCGGTGGGGCACAAACTGAAGTTTCAGTTGCTAGGTGAAAGGCTATACTGATGCAGCAGGAAACCAAAATGGATAATCTAAAACTACATAAGTTTCAGTTGCTAGGTGAAAGGCTATACTGATGCAGCTGTCCAACACATGTGCAACTTGATTGATGCCGCCGTTTCAGTTGCTAGGTGAAAGGCTATACTGATGCAGCCCCTGAAAAACTCTTGATTTTCAAGAGGATGGGTTTTGAAAAGTGATTGTTTTTTTCGCAAATCAGGAGGTTGCACGAAAAAACAGACAATTTGCGAAACTCATTGTTTCTGGTGGGATTTAGCTGCAATTGGTATAGCCTTTCATTGATGCACTGTAATCATCAAAAAGTATTTTGAACGGACCTCTGTTTTACACGTCTGCCTTTCTTGTAAAGGACAAAAACCGCCTCCGGGCGGTTTTTTGTTGGCCGTGTTTTTGGCTTGCGGGGCCATGGGCGGAGGGCACAAATTTACAGGCGGTCATTTTTATAGGCGATCATTGCAGAAATTAACATATTCGCAGGCGCCACACTGGGCCAGCGATGCGCTGGATTCGGGTTTGCGGCCCTTGGCGAGCATGGTGCGAATCGCCTGCGCTACCGTGGCCACCTGCTGACGCTTTTCTGTATCAATGTTGATCGTGTGCAATGTCTTGCCGCTACCGGCCAGAAAGCCCACCGTACCCGGTTTCTGGAAATGATCCTCGGCGAGCATGGCGTAAGCGGCCAGCTGCAACACATCACCGCGCTTTTTATTGCTGGCGGCCAGTTTGAATTCCACTGCATATACTGCTTCATCTGTTTCGACCACCATGTCGGCGATGCCGTGCAGGCCCAGGGTTGCGCTGCGCATGGGCAGATTATGATGCTGTTTGCCGTCCTCAAGCTGAAAGCACGCCAGGTTGCGCCGTTGCCAGAGTCTGGCTTCCATCTGATGGAAGCGCTCGCCCTGCGCTACCCACGCGGGACGTTGTATTGGCAGTTCTACCAATTCCTGATAATAGACAACTCGCGGACAATAACACCATTGCCGAATCAGGTTGGCCGGTACGCTAGATAACATCGCTTTCCGGCCAGTCAGTGAATTCACCGGTGCCGTGCCCCAGAAAATAGCTTTGCCCGCGCCGGTTGAAATTGCTCTGGGTGATAAACACTTTATCGCTCGATTCCAGGCTGGCCGTCAGATAGCGCTTGATAGCTGCCAGCTCTGCCTGCGTCAGATAACCCCAGAAGACGGATTTCTGCACAGCTCGCAATCCGTACTTGCCCAGTTCCCTAAAAATACCGGTGCGAATTTTGTTATTTTCTACATCGTAGCTGAGCAAATATTCCTGGCGTAGTTTGTCCATCGCGTTACCACTTGAATAAATAAGGCTTATAGCGTTTTTCGCCATAAAAATGACCGCACAGCCGATAAACCTGACGCTGCATAATGTGCTCCAGCTTAAGCCGCTTGCCACGGTATTGATATGTCTTGGCGCAGGTGGTCTGAATTTCACCAATCAGGACTTTTTTGAGCGCGGCATCCAGTGTGGCCTTGCCTTCGCTACGCTGACGCAGTTTGATAACCGCACGGTCAACTACCCAGGCGCGGTATTCTTCCATGAGATCCAATACCAGCGCCATCTTGCCCGAACGCTGGCTGTGCATAACACCAAGATAAGGTTCCAGTCCGGCGTTGACAATCGCGTTCAGCAAGTAACTGCTTAATACCGCATAACCGAGGTTCAGCATGGCGTTGTTGATTTCTGCACTGCCGCGTCCTTCGCGGGTTTGAAAAGTGGAAGAAAACAGTTGCGCCTCGCGTAGCGCCTGAAAGTAGGCACTGGCGCCGGCACCTTCAAAACCCAGCAGCGTTTCAACAGTGCTGGCTTGTCTTGACTGATTGGCATGCAGCAGCAATGCCTCGGCGGCACTTTGCAGCGCCGGATGTAGGTGGTATTTATTCAGATGATTTAACACCGCCCGCTGGTTCTTGAGCTTGCCATTGACTATTTGTCTGGCCAGCGGCAGCGTACCCCGCTGGCTGAAGGCTATTTGCGCGGCTCGCACCGCCACCACGCCATGTTGCGACTGACCGAGCAAGGCCGAATGCGCCACACCGCGGAAATCCAGAAAAAACAGTTTGATGCCGCGCAGGCTGAATGCCTCAATCAAGTCACTGGAAAAGCTGACCCCGCGTTTGGCGATAGCAACAGTGCAGAGGCGGTTCAGCGGATAGTGCCGCACCTGCCCATCCTGTTTGATGGCCAGCCGGTTGGCATCCAGACCAAGAAAGGCACCATAGTCACTGATGACCAGGTGTTTCATGGGAACTGTCAGTTTTCGTCATTCCGGATAGGCTCTCGCGGTGGTGCCTGATAGACGAGCCGTTTTCCTGCGGGTGATTGCGGGTCAAGTTGGGCAGTTTTAAAGGCTTTTTTCATTCCAGTCTTGTATGAAGCACCCTTATAAACAAAAACGGCCCCCTTCTTTGCCGGTCTGACTTTCTTATCGTATACCTCCTTGCAAACATCATTAACGGATTTTTTCGGCACATACTTGAACTTGCTCGTTTTCTTTTTGGCCTTTTGTTCTCTGAATCCATGTTGGCAGACAGGCGTTTGCAGAAAATCTGGTATCAGTTCCTCGCCATCCTGTGCCAGGCGGATTTTGATACTCGGCGCGGTTATATCATCAATCCGGTACCAGAGCCTATCAATGGCTTCCGGGAGCGATATTTCCTCGCCATCAACAAGATACCAGCCGGAGGGATCAATGATCTCGCCGTCCTGATATTTATCCCTTGACGACAATTTGACCACATTTTCAGATTGTGCCCAGTCGGCCAGTTTTTCACCCAACGATCCGTCCTCCAGCCTGACTGGAATAGCAGGCTTGTTACCAGGGCTTCGCGAATCCGAGTCGTTAAGTATCTGGGCTGTACGCCTTCCATCCCAGGACTGCCTGCTGACCAGCAATTTTCCCTGCCCAGTCACAACAACAGGCAATGAAAAATTTTTCCTGGCCTTTTGATGGCCATCATGCTGTTGTTGACACTGAAAATAACTTCGCAAGAAGCCATTAAAGGGTTTCCCTTTTTTCTCAGCCGCTTGCCATTTCTTCTGGCAATCTATCCACTCTTTTTTGGCAGGGAATAAGATCGTTTTGTTTATTTTAAAATTTTTATCAGCCTTTATTGCTTCATCAAGGTCTTCTGGCTTACTGATATTTTTCTTTTCTGTTCGGTAGCCCAGGGTTTTATAGCAGAAATCAAAGAGTTCACCTGATGACTGGCCGTTTCTCGTATTGTGATCCCGCAACAAGTACTCGTGCAGCTTTTTCTTGTTGATGCTCAGATAGCAATATCCACTTTTTTGCACCTGCTGCATAAACCGGTTCTGTGCTGTCAGCTTTTCGTACAAGTCACAGAAGCTGCTGATACAGACAATCTCCTGATCTTCCATACCACGGCATAGTCCCTCCTTCAGCAAGCCATTCAGGTTTTGCAGGGAATTTTTGTTTTCAGGCAACTCAACGCTGTTTTTCCAATCAAAACCTATCCTGACAGAAACCTGATTGTTTTCTTCCTTCAACAAAACGGGCAGGTAATGGTCAGCGTAAAAGGTGTCGCGGGTAAAGGAACGATGTGCGGAAAACTTTTCGCGGGGCTTGCGCCGCTCCAGTGTTTTTTCCTTCATGTCATCCCGCGCAACACAAATCGCCTTGAAAATAGTGTTGTCATCGGTGAGTTCGCCGGTCTCCTTATCCACCGGCCACAGTCTGGCATTGGCAAGGTCAAGTTTCAGGCTGCCCTCATCGCGGTGCGCATCTGCTGCTACAGCAAAGGCCAGTTGGGCATCAATCAGATGAGAATAAGCGTCTTGCGCTTTGCCACTTTCTTTCGCAGAGCTTGCAATATCGCTGTCTGCCACTTTTTCGTAATCCTTGCGTAGATCATATATGCCGTTACCCCGTGTACCGCTCTGTGCTTCAACACCAAAATAGTCAAACGACAACTGGTTCTCCCTGCCAAAGCGCTTGGCCTTTTTGTAGAGCTGGTTTGCCAGCACTTCGGCAAAATAACGCTGGGTGCCGTTCACCAGGGCACGGTTGCGATTGTCAATGGCATGAATCACTTTATCGCGCAATGGATGGCCATCATCCAGGAACAGCGCATGGCGGAAGGCTGTCCGTTGATCCGGGTTCAGATTAATAAAGCTGCGGTATGGGCCGAACCTGAAATGCTCTCCATTTTCATCACCAATCTGCTCGACAATCCAGTTTTGTATTTGCTCATCTGTTTTATCGCCGAACAGTGCTTTTTTGTACTGTCCATCAAGATTGGCCAAACTATATATCTGATTGCCTTTGATTTGGTTATCCTTCTTACTGACACAAATCAGGTTAGCCTCGTCATTCAGGACACCTCGGTCGCCTGAGCGCGGGATAATGTGATCCAGTTCTTCTTTTGATTCATCGAATTTTCCTTCAGATAAATTGCTGCCGCTATAGGCTGATATACCCAGGGCAGCAGATTTAATACGGTCTTCTTTTGCGGCAAACCCGCTTGCGCCCTGTTTGTCTTTATCGCTTGACGTTTTCCCTTTTAGTTTTTTCAAATCGGGCTCAAACTCAAAGCGGTTGGATTCGGTGATAATTGGCACATGCACGAATTGGCCTTTCTTCAATTCACATTCAATAGATGCCCATTTGTCATCGGCGATGGCGCCGCCAACAATACGCGCCATGCGCATGACCGCACCATCTATCAACCGCGTGGCAATGGCCGGCAGGCGTTGCGCTTTGGCTGTGGTGTCTTTGCCGTCTCCGGTTTGCACCATCTGCATACGCTGGGCGTTGTCTGCACTGCAAACGGCGCAGGTTTTGGCATTGCCACTTCTTTCGGTAAAGGCGATGTTGTGAATCTGGGCCAGCAGATAGACAGCCGTTGCCGGGTTGCGCTTCAGATCTTTTCCCCATCTTTCTTGCGCCTTCTCGTCATACAGGTTCTCGTCATACAGGGCTTTTGTCAGATCAAGGCACAGCTTCTTGGCCAGCTCACAAAAAGGGTGCAGTTTGGCCGCGTCGCTTACCCCGGATGCCTTCAGAATTTTTTTGATCTTTGCCTTTTTGGGTGATTCGTTTTTCCTCTTGTGATCAATCAAATCATAGACAGCCTGGATATCCAGCTTCAAACGACCCCGGCGGTCTTTTTGTTCCTTGGCAGCGCGTTTGCAATTGGTTTTTAGTCCCTTGATTTCCAGCAACCAGCCAGTCAGTTTTTCGTCTTCTGTTTGCCCCTTTTGCGAATCAATCACGCCCCGTAACTTTTCAGGAGATACCTGCAACACCCCGGCAAGGTCGGCAAGGCTCTGATATTTTTTCTGCCTTGGTTTGTGGTTGCAGTAGCTCAGCAGGCAATGTTTGTCGTCAAAGCGACCGGTGTTTTCATAACCGCGCCCTTTGCGAAAGCGATATTCGGGATGGATAAACAAGCGCCCGTCCCTGGCCCTTTGGCGCTGTTTGTAATACTGGCAGATCAGATGCAAAAAGGTGCCTTGTGCGAAGATGGCGTCATTGGCGTAGTTTCTTTGCGTTTTCAGTCCATCCGGCAAAGCACTTTCCCTGATGGCGGTTTCAAGACCTTCCTTAAATGCTTCCGGGTTTTTGTCATCCCTGTTGTTTTGCCTGTTGTTTTGTTTGTACCCCTTGGCCTGGGAATAGATTTCATTCAGCTTCAATGAGTCTGTGGCCTTGACTCGGTCAAAGATAAACTGCAACAGCCGGGAATCCAGCGCGGCCAGGCCTCTACGTTGTGAGTCTTTTTTGAAATCGTCCTTGCCACAATCGTCAAAGTAGTTTTTGTCCTTGCCGCTTTTCAGTTCTTCTAGCTGGGACTCAAAATCATCCAGATACGCGGTTACCACATCAACACCTTTGAGTTGTGTCAGCCAATCACGCCACTGCGGATATTTACTGTCCAGATAGACGGGGTTCAGAATCAGGCTCTGGCAGCGTGGCGGGCGGCGGTTATTGTTGTCCTGATAGGGCGGGATGGTGAATCGAGGATCGGTTTCCAGCCAGAAATCGACCACACCGCCCTGATGACTTTCCCATTTTTCCTTTAGATTTTTGTAGGAATACTCTTTACCGGAAGTTTTATCCTTGTCCTTTTCCCCGACGCGCCATTCGCGCAATATCCAGCGCTCAAAAACCTTCTCCAGCCGTTTTTCTTCCCAGAAGTCACTCTTTTTGTGCCGCTTGTCATTGAAGTATTTGCGTAGCGGTTTGAGTTCCAGATTGCTCAGATGGCCGATCAGGCAAGTCAGTTTTGCTGTATCCAGTCCCTTAAACCCGCAAGGAGATTGCAGTTGCTGGCAGAATGCTTTCAGGTAGCCGTGAGTATGGTTTGTATTGTTCAGAACCTGCTTGACTTCCTCAAAATATTTGCTGCGATGGCGAGCGCCGCTTTCTACTTCGGTATGGATTTTGTGTAATGCAAAGCCAAGGTGGCGGAGATGGTTTTTTATATCTGGGTCTTCGCCTTTATAGAAAAAGTTACCATCTTTTTTCTTTTCTATATCTTCAAGTTTGCTAACATTAAAATTCCAAGGTGAGTCTTTTAGCTGCTTTTCTTCGGTGCTGTAATCGGGAATGCCATTCAAAATGGTTTTTGCCTACTCTGGACTTTGTTTGTTAAGATAATCAACCATATTAATGTTGTTATTTTCGGCTGTAACCTCGTCCAAACCTTTAGCGCCTTGTTTTATCCACTCATCTACTATCCACTTTGGTAATCTGGCCAGTTTAACCGGTGCTTTATCTGACTCCGAAACAGTTTGTCCTTGTGCTCTCGTACCGCAATATTCGCGTAACCTGGTAGTGCGCTTGATGATAACTTGCCTCCTGCTGATGCTACTTGGCTCTTTGTTAACCTCGTTAAACATCGCTGCTATCTGGTCATTTTGCTTTGACCATGCAGTAAGCGCACTGGCAAGGTCGTAACTGTCGTCTTCGTTGTCGTCTTCGTTTTTAAAATCAGGCAATTTTTCTTTCACTGATTTTGGCAACTTGTCAAACGCCGCCTGCGGAAATTCGCGCAGGATATCAGCATCGTATTCTCCATCCAAAAAACTGAAACCGCGCCGGTTGAGCAGAAAGCTGATGGTTTGCTGGACATCTTTGTCCCAGCCGAGACGGAAATGCCTTTCCCAGATCAGCTTGAACAGCCGCTTCACCATCTGCCGCCGGTCGAACCCGCGCCGCTGATGACGCTTGCCGGTTCTGTCCTGCATCAGCAGGGTGTATTTGTCTTTCTCAAGCTGATACACCGTGCCTGCCTTGGTGCCCGCCTTGTCAATCTGGCCTAGCGTTGCACCAGCAGGGTAGTGAGTGGAATAAACGCCGGTGTTAGCGGCACCAAGGTCAATGGCCAGAGGACTGATCCAGTCTGGTTGCGGCATAGGAGGGCTCCTTCTAACTCGAAAAGTGCAACATACGGTAATCGCCGGCCAGTTTCAATCCTTTGCAACGAGATCTCCAGGGCAATTGACTGAATAAGTAGCTGACATGGAGTAATTTTTCTGAATCAAGGGAGTGGAATGCTCACTTTTTTGGAGATTTTGCATGTCACAAGCCCCACCGGACCCCACCACCCCCCGTTTTCTGACGCATTTCGGCGGCGTCAAAGACCCGCGCCAGCAAGCGAAGGTCACCTGCCCACCGAACGAGATTTTTCTTCTGGTCCTATGCGCCGTAATTGCGCCGTAATTTCAGGCGCCGGGGGCTGGACGTCAATCGCACTCTACGGTGAAAAGCAGCTGGAATTCCTGCGTCGCTTTTTGCCGTTCAAGGACGGAACGCCAGGCCATGATCAGTCGGGGATCTTGTTTTCCCGTCTGGATATGGAAGCCTTCCAACGCTGCTTCATAGCCTGGGTGGCGAGTTTGCATGAAACGCCTGAAGGTGTCGTCGCCATCGATGGTAAAACCCTTCGGCGGTCATTTGATACCAGGTCCCCTGAAGCACCCATTCATATGATTTCGGCCTGGCCGTGTGATCACCAACTCGTTCCCGGGCAACGCAAGATTGACGACAGGTCCAATGAGATAACAGCGATCCCCGAGCTACTGGCCCTGTTGGCACTCAAGGGCGCTATCGTGACTATTGACGCGATAGGATGTCAGCGCAAGATTTGCCAACAAATCATGGACCAAGAGGCCGGTTATGTGATCGGCCTGAAGGGCAACCAGGGAAGCTTGCGCGAGGATGTCGAATTGTTTTTCGATGAACATCCGGAGCGTGATACAGGCGCGAAATTCATTGAAAAAAGCGAAGCCGCTGATGCAGGTCATGGGCGCATTGAAACGCGGTGCTGCACAGTTTGTTCAAATACAGAACCGAACGCCACAAATGGCCGGGCCTGAAGGCCGTGATCATGACAGGGTACACTCGTGAAATCAGAGGCCAGGCCAAAACGGTCAGGCAATTTTACATCTCATCCGTCCTTGATGTGCCCGAGAAAATGGCGCGTCACATCCGCAATCACTGGCAGGTGGAAAACTGTTTGCATCGGGTGCTCGATGTTACCTGCCGCCAGGATGACTGCCGCATCAGAACCGGAAATGCCGCAGCCAATTTTGCCACAATCAATCACGCAGCAATGAACCTGCTACGTCGCGCACCAGGCAAAATCAGCCTGCCGCAAAAACGACGTTCCGCTGCATGCGATGACGCCTGCATGAAAGCCGCAATCCGACAGTGAACATTCAGTCGATTGCCCTGCAACCCTTGACCCACTCTATTGACCTAGTGGCGAATCCCCGCTAAGGGCCGCGCTTCCGCAGTAACGGGCTCTTTGTAAAAGCGCTCAATGCCGCAGAAAACTTACATAGGCAAAACACTCACGACATTTTGGTCGCGAGAGTAACCCTAGTTTATCTAGATTCAATAAGGTGAAGACTTTATGCCAACGATTAATCAGCTCGTCCGTAAAGGGCGGGTGCCTCAGAAGGTGAAATCCAAGGTTCCAGCGATGGAAGCAAACCCGCAGAAGCGCGGCGTTTGTACCCGGGTTTATACCACGACTCCGAAGAAACCAAACTCCGCTCTGCGCAAGGTTGCCAAGGTTCGCCTGACCAACCAGCGTGAGGTGATCAGCTATATTCCCGGTGAAGGTCACAACCTTCAGGAGCATAGTGTGGTCCTCATTCGCGGCGGCCGTGTGCGCGACCTTCCCGGTGTGCGTTACCATGTGCTGCGCGGCGTTCTTGACACGCAGGGCGTGAAAGACCGCAAGCAGTCTCGTTCGAAGTACGGAGCGAAGAGACCAAAATAATTTACACCGTCATCCCAGCGAAGGCTGGGATCTTGTCTCGTCAGGGCGCCTGGCCCATCGGAGATCCCAGCCTTCGCTGGGATGACGAGTTAAGGATTTAAGGAGTTACAACAAAATGGCACGTCGTCGTCGTCCCGAGAAACGGGTTATCCTGCCTGATCCAAAGTTCAAGGATCTGGTGCTTTCGAAATTCATGAACAACCTGATGCTGGATGGTAAGAAATCCACCGCAGAACGCATCGTCTATGGCGCGCTGGATAGCGTCGAAGCCAAGGCGAAGAAAGATCCGGTGCAACTGTTCCATGATGCGCTGAACAATATCAAGCCGGGCATCGAGGTTCGCAGCCGCCGTGTTGGTGGTGCGACCTATCAGGTGCCGGTCGAGGTTCGCCCCGAGCGTGCACAGGCTCTGGCCATCCGCTGGATGATCGGTGCAGCGCGCGGTCGGAGTGAAACCACCATGGCAGCGCGTCTGTCGGGTGAAATTCTCGATGCTTCCAACAATCGCGGCAATGCGGTGAAGAAGCGCGAAGATGCGCATAAAATGGCTGAAGCAAACCGGGCATTTGCGCATTATCGCTGGTAAGACTTAATCCTCACCCCTTCAGGGGAGAGGATAGGAAGGCTTACAGCTTGCTGTTAGCCGGACTTGGAGAGGGGCAGTCAGCGACCCGAGCGCACGCCCCCTCTCCCAGCTTCGACTAGCGAACAAGTTCGCAAGTCTCATCATCCCTCTCCCCTGAAGGGGCGAGGGAAACAACCAAACACAGGGGCTGGCTTTCGCTGGCCATATTAACTATAGGGCGGCCAGAAATTCCCGCTTAAATTTGGAGTAAAGACTATGGCACGCCGCCATCCGCTCGAACGATATCGCAATATTGGGATTATGGCGCATATTGATGCCGGTAAAACAACGACCACGGAACGCATCCTGTATTACACGGGCAAGTCCTACAAGATCGGCGAAGTGCATGATGGCGCGGCGACGATGGACTGGATGGAGCAGGAGCAGGAGCGTGGGATCACGATTACCTCTGCTGCAACGACCTGTTTCTGGAATGCCGACGACCGCGAAGGTCCCGAGCACCGGATCAACATCATTGATACACCGGGCCACGTTGACTTCACGATTGAAGTTGAACGTTCGCTGCGTGTGCTCGACGGTGCGGTAGCCTGTTTCGACGGTGTTGCCGGGGTTGAGCCGCAGTCAGAGACTGTGTGGCGTCAGGCTGATAAATATAAAGTACCGCGGATGTGCTTCATCAACAAGCTCGACCGTACCGGTGCTGACTTCAAATATTGCGTACAGTCGATCATCGACCGTCTGGGTGCAACGCCGGCTGTGCTTTATCTTCCCATCGGTATCGAAGCCGATCTGGTTGGCCTCGTGGATCTGATCAACGAGCGCTCGATCACCTGGAAGAACGAAGATTTGGGCGCTGAATATAGCTATGGCGAAATTCCCGATGACATGAAGGAAGAAGCCGCTGAATATCGCGAGAAGCTAATCGAACTTGCCATCGAGCAGGACGATGACGCGATGGAAGCCTATTTTGAAGGCAACATGCCGGATGCAGCGACGTTGAAGGCGCTGATCCGTAAAGGCACGCTGAACCAGAGCTTTGTTCCGGTTCTTTGTGGCAGCGCTTTTAAAAATAAAGGCGTTCAGCCTCTGCTCGACGCGGTTGTCGACTTCATGCCTAGCCCACTCGATGTGGCTGCGATTAAAGGCGTGAAGCCTGACAGCGATGAAGAAGATGAGCGTCCATCCAGCGATGACGAGCCTTTCTCCGCGCTTGCGTTTAAAGTCATGAACGATCCGTTCGTTGGCTCGCTGACCTTCTGCCGTATCTACTCTGGCAAGCTCGAAAAAGGCACGCTGCTCAATTCGATCAAGGACAAGAAAGAGAAAGTCGGCCGTATCCTGGAAATGCACTCCAATGACCGTCAGGACATTGACGAGGCATTCGCAGGCGACATTGTTGCATTGGCAGGTATGAAGGAAACCACCACTGGTGATACGCTGTGTGATGCTTCAGCTCCGATCATTTTGGAACGGATGGAATTCCCTGATCCGGTTATCGAGCTTTCGGTGGAACCAAAGACCAAGGCTGACCAGGAGAAAATGGGTGTGGCGCTCAACCGTCTGGCGGCTGAAGATCCATCATTCCGCGTGACGACTGACCATGAAAGCGGTCAGACGATCATCAAGGGCATGGGCGAGCTTCACCTCGACATTCTGGTTGACCGCATGAAGCGCGAGTTCAAGGTCGAGGCCAATGTTGGTGCGCCGCAGGTTGCTTATCGCGAAGCGCTCGGCAAGGAAGTCGATATTGACTATACGCATAAGAAGCAGTCCGGCGGTTCCGGTCAATTTGCGCGGATCAAGTTCGAAGCGACGCCGGGCGAGCGCGGTGCCGGCATCACCTTTGAAGACGAAATCAAGGGCGGTAACATTCCAAAAGAATATATACCGTCGGTTGAAAAAGGCATGCGTGAGACGGCTGAGACCGGATCGCTCATCGGCTTCCCGATCATCGATTTCCATATCCGTGTATATGATGGCGCATATCATGACGTTGACTCCTCGGCACTGGCCTTTGAGATCGCGGCTCGGGCTGCCATGCGTGAAGCGGCGCAGAAGTCAGGTATCAAATTGCTGGAACCAATCATGAAGGTTGAAGTGATTACACCGGAAGATTATCTGGGTGATGTGATCGGCGATCTTAATTCTCGCCGTGGTCAGATACAGGGCACCGATACCCGCGGTAATGCGCAGGCGGTTGATGCAGAGGTTCCGCTGGCAAATATGTTCAGTTATGTGAATGAGCTACGTTCGTTCACGCAAGGCCGCGCTCAATATACAATGCAGTTCTCGCACTATGAGCAGGTACCGAACAATGTCGCAGAAGAGTTGAAGGAGAAAATGGCCTAGGGCTTTTCCTTCACCATAATAACAGCGCTACCTTTTGTGCGGCTGGCCAAAAAAGCCAGAGGATCAAAAGGGTGTTGACAGAATAAGAGAGTCTCGCCAAAGCGCGGCGCAGACTATCAAGACGATAGAAAATCAGAGGTAAGATAAAATGGCTAAAGAGAAGTTTGAACGTAACAAGCCGCACTGCAACATCGGCACCATCGGTCATGTTGACCACGGTAAAACGACGTTGACTGCGGCCATCACAAAAGTTTTGGCAGAAGCTGGCGGCGGTGAAGCTGTTGACTTCGCGAACATTGACAAGGCGCCTGAAGAGCGTGAGCGCGGCATCACCATTTCAACGGCACACGTTGAATATGAAACCGACGCCCGTCACTATGCGCACGTCGACTGCCCAGGTCACGCTGACTATGTGAAGAACATGATCACCGGTGCTGCTCAAATGGACGGCGCTATCCTGGTTGTGAACGCAGCTGACGGTCCAATGCCACAGACCCGTGAGCACATCCTGCTTGCCCGTCAGGTCGGTGTTCCTGCTCTCGTTGTTTTCATGAACAAGGTTGATCAGGTTGACGACGAAGAACTTCTTGAGTTGGTTGAAATGGAAGTTCGTGAGCTTCTTTCTTCCTATGACTTCGATGGTGACAATATTCCTATCATTGCCGGTTCTGCGTTGGCAGCACTCGAAGGCCGCGATGACAATATCGGTAAAGAGAAAATTCTCGAGCTGATGGCCGCTGTAGATGAGCACATCCCACAGCCGGATCGTCCAGTCGACCAGCCATTCCTGATGCCGATTGAGGACGTGTTCTCAATTTCCGGTCGTGGTACGGTTGTGACCGGCCGTGTTGAAACCGGCATCGTGAATGTTGGCGACGAAGTTGAAATCGTTGGTATCAAAGACACCACCAAGACAACGGTTACCGGTGTTGAAATGTTCCGTAAGTTGCTCGACAGCGGTGAAGCTGGCGATAACATCGGCGCATTGATCCGCGGTGTTGAGCGTGATGCAGTTGAGCGTGGTCAGGTTCTTTGTAAGCCTGGTTCGATCACACCGCACACCGAGTTTAGTGCAGAAGTTTATGTGTTGTCGAAAGACGAAGGTGGTCGTCATACACCGTTCTTCGCGAACTATCGTCCACAGTTCTACTTCCGTACCACCGACGTAACCGGCGAAGTGATCCTTCCCGAAGGCACAGAAATGGTTATGCCTGGTGACAACGTAACGATTAACGTGAAGTTGATCGCTCCAATCGCAATGGACTCCGGTCTGCGCTTCGCAATCCGCGAAGGTGGCCGAACTGTTGGATCAGGGGTTGTCAGCACCGTAACTAAGTAATATAGGCACATCTCGCTGCTCGGATCACTGATTCGGGCA
Organism: uncultured Parasphingorhabdus sp.; assembly: GCA_951813595.1. Classification (GTDB taxonomy): domain Bacteria; phylum Pseudomonadota; class Alphaproteobacteria; order Sphingomonadales; family Sphingomonadaceae; genus Parasphingorhabdus. Next base: position 2,268,435 of record CATOTQ010000001.1, read on the forward strand.
GCGAGTATTTTCGCCGTTCCGGCTTTTCTGTGGAGAAATCGGGGCGGTTTATTTTTGGCTCTTTGACATTGGTAGCAGGTACATGAAAACGCAGAATATTCGCATTCGTCTGAAAGCATTCGATCATCGGGTTCTTGATCAGGCAACTGGTGATATCGCTGAAACCGCACGACGCACTGGCGCGCTGATCCGTGGACCGATTCCAATGCCAACGCGCATCGAGAAATTCACCGTAAACCGCGGACCGCACGTAGACAAAAAGTCGCGCGAGCAGTTCGAAGTACGGACTTACAAAAGGTTGCTCGATATCGTGCAGCCTACACCGCAAACGGTCGACGCTTTGATGAAGCTTGATCTTGCTGCCGGTGTGAATGTTGAGATTAAACTCGCGTAAGTGAGTTAACGGCGTTTCCAACTGGAAACGATGACATGGGAAACCGCCAGCAATTGCTGGGTCATGTGTCCCCCGTCTAGTTTGGTTGATCTAAGGATTGGTCGAACGGTTTAGCCCGGACGGGGCGATATTCGAAATTTGGGCTGAGTTATTTTTAGGCACGCCCGCTGGCAATGACGCACGTGGGCCTCTGTAAAGGAGACTGATCGTGCGTACAGGCGTGATCGCGAAAAAAATGGGTATGACCCGCTTGTTCCAGGAAGATGGTCGGCATGTGCCGGTTACCGTACTTTCGCTGGAAGGGTGTCAGGTTGTAGGAGCCCGCAAGCAGGATCCGGACGGTTATTTTGCTGTTCAGCTTGGTGCAGGTGCCCGTAAAGCGAAAAATGTAAACAAGCCGCAACGCGAAGCTTTTGCCAAAGCAGAAGTCGAGCCGAAGGCACGTGTTGCCGAATTCCGGGTTGAGAGCGAAGAAGGCCTTCTCCCCGTTGGTGCAACCGTAACCGCTGACCACTTCATTGCTGGCCAGATGGTAGATATTCAAGGCGTAACCCAAGGTAAGGGTTTTGCTGGTGCCATGAAGCGATGGGGCTTCGGCGGCCTGCGCGCTACACACGGCGTTTCGATCTCTCACCGTTCGCATGGTTCGACCGGTCAGAATCAGGACCCGGGCAAAGTGTTCAAAGGCAAGAAAATGGCTGGCCACATGGGCGCGCGCAATCGCACCCAGCAAAATTTGGAAGTCGTGCGCACAGATGCTGCTCGCGGCTTAATTTTTGTCCGTGGTTCGGTGCCAGGCTCCAAGGGTGGTTGGTTGCTGGTCAAGGATGCTGTGAAAGTAGCGGCTCCGGAAGGCGTACCTTTTCCAGGTGCCATGCGCCGCAATGCTGACGAAACGGCAACAGAAGATGCACCAGCTGGCATGATCGAAGCGGATGCAGAGATTGAGCGTCCGGTTGGTCCAACTGATGCAGAGGTTGCGGCCGCAGCTGCAGAAACACCGGCTGAAGACAAGCCAGCAGAAGAAGCGCCAAAGGCAGACGATGCCAAAGATGATAGCGGGAAGGAGGGCTAAGCAATGAAACTCAAAGTGAAAACCCTCGACGCGAAAGCCAAGGGCGACATCGATTTGAATGATGACGTGTTCGGCGTTGATCCGCGTGCAGACATCCTGCACCGCGTCGTCAACTGGCAGCGTACCAATGCTCGCGGCACCGCTCGCGCGGTTCGTGAACGCGGTGACGTTAATCGCACTGGTAAGAAGTTTGGCAACCAAAAGGGCGGCGGTACCGCTCGTCATGGTTCACGCCGAGCTCCGATCTTCGTTGGCGGTGGTAAAGCCCACGGCCCGCGCAAGCGCGATTTCAATCCTTCACTAAACAAGAAGGTTCGCGCACTAGGTCTGAAAATGGCGCTGAGCGATAAAGCGAAAAACGACAATCTGATCGTGCTGGAAAATATTGAACTGAAAGATACCAAAACCAAGGCACTTCTGGCGAATATCGAAAAGCTCGGATTTGGCAAGTCGGCTCTGGTCATGGATGGCGAGGCAGTGAATGATGATTTCCGCAAGGCATCAAACAACATTCCGTGCGTCAACGTTATGCCTGCCGCTGGTGCCAATGTTTATGACATTCTGAACCATGAGACTTTGGTGCTGACCCGCGCTGCAGTTGAAAAATTGGAGGCGCGCTTCAATGGCTAAAAAAGACGATATCGATATTCGTCACTATGACGTAATTGTCGGCCCGCACATCACCGAGAAATCAACCTTGCTAAGCGAAAATAACGCTGTGGTTTTCAAAGTTGCGAACAGCGCAACCAAGCCGCAGATCAAGGCCGCTATCGAGGCGCTGTTTGATGTCAAAGTCAAAGGCGTCAACACGATGGTGCAAAAGGGCAAGACGAAGCGCTGGAAGGGTCGTCCCTATACGCGCAATGACATCAAAAAGGCTGTCGTGACCTTGGCTGAAGGCCAAACCATCGACATCACCACTGGAGTTTAAGGGCAATGGCATTAAAAACCTATAGACCAATGACCCCGTCGCAGCGTGGCCTTGTCCTGGTGGACAAGAGCGGCCTTTGGAAAGGTGGTCCGGTCAAGAAGCTTGTTGAAGGCAAGCGCAAGACCGGTGGCCGGAATAACAAAGGTCATGTGACTTCGCGCGGAATTGCTGGTGGTCACAAGCAGAAATATCGCAAGGTCGACTTCAAGCGCCGCAAATGGGATATGAACGCGACCGTCGAGCGGATGGAATATGATCCAAACCGCACGGCTTTCATCGCCTTGATCAAATATGAAGACGGAGAGCTTGCTTATATCTTAGCGCCGCAGCGTCTTGATGTTGGTGACACGGTTGTCGCAGGCAAGAAAACCGATGTGAAGCCTGGCAATGCCATGCTGATGTCCGAAATGCCGGTTGGTACGATCATTCACAATGTGGAAATGAAGCCAGGCAAGGGCGGTCAGATCGCTCGCTCAGCCGGTGCATATGTCCAGATCGTTGGCCGTGATCGCGGTATGGTCATCGTCCGCTTGAAGTCAGGTGAGCAGCGTTACCTGCGCTCTGATTGCATGGCGACTGTTGGTGCCGTTTCCAATCCGGACAATTCAAACCAGAATTTCGGCAAGGCAGGCCGTACCCGCTGGAAAGGACGTCGTCCTCTTACCCGCGGTGTTGCGAAAAACCCTGTCGATCACCCGCATGGTGGCGGTGAAGGCCGTACCTCAGGTGGCCGTCATCCGGTTACGCCTTGGGGTAAACCAACCAAGGGTGCTCGTACCCGCAAGAATAAAACGACCGACAAGATGATCATCCGGTCGCGTCATTCGAAGAAGAAGAGGTAAGCATGGCTCGTTCCATCAAAAAAGGTCCATTTGTTGACCTCCACCTGCTGAACAAGGCGCAGACGGCGCAGGAAGCGAATGATCATTCGCCGATCAAGACTTGGTCGCGTCGTTCCACTGTGCTTCCTGATTTCGTCGGCCTGACGTTTAATGTTTATAACGGCCAGAAATTCATTCCCGTTTCCGTGAATGAAGACATGGTCGGTCACAAGCTTGGTGAGTTCGCTCCTACGCGCAACTATTATGGCCACGGCGCTGACAAAAAAGGCAAGAAATAATGGGTAAGGCATCATCACCCCGCCGCGTTGGCGACAATGAAGCTTTGGCTGTTGGCAATTCCATTCGTGGTTCTGCCCAAAAGCTGAACCTTGTTGCGCAACTCATTCGCGGCAAGAAAGCGGAAGAAGCTTTGAACATCCTTTCCTTCTCCAAAAAGAGCATGGCCAAGGATGTTAGCAAGGTATTGGCATCGGCAATCGCGAATGCGGAAAACAACCATAACCTGGATGTGGACGCATTGGTTGTTCACGAAGCCAGTGTTGGCAAAGGCATCACCATGAAGCGCTGGAGAGCCCGCGCACGTGGTCGTTCAGCCAAGATCTTGAAACCATTCAGCCGCGTTCGCATCGTTGTCCGCGAACATGAAGAAGAAGAGGCGTAAACCATGGGTCAAAAGAGTAATCCTATCGGGCTTCGCCTGCAGATTAACCGGACTTGGGATAGCCGCTGGTATGCGGAAGGTGCTGATTACGGCAACCTCTTGATGGAAGACATCAAGATGCGTCAGTACATCATCGATAAGCTGCCACAGGCTGCGATTTCGAAGGTTGTGATCGAGCGTCCTTCCAAAACCTGCCGCGTATCTATATATGCTGCACGCCCCGGTGTGATCATCGGTAAAAAGGGAGCAGACATTGAAAAGCTGCGCCGCAAGCTCAGCGAAATGTCGTCGAGCGATGTGTCCTTGAACATCGTCGAAATCCGCAAACCGGAAGTTGACGCGAAACTAGTTGCACAGGGCATTGGCGAACAGCTGATCCGCCGGATTGCATTCCGCCGCGCGATGAAACGCGCTGTTCAGTCTGCTTTGCGTCTCGGTGCTGAGGGAATTAAAATTGTATGTGGTGGCCGTTTGGGCGGAGCAGAAATTGCCCGCGTCGAATGGTACCGTGAAGGCCGCGTGCCGCTTCATACGCTGCGCGCCAATATCGACTATGCCGAGCATGAAGCGCTGACCGCTTACGGCATTATTGGTATCAAGGTCTGGATTTTCAAAGGCGAGATCATGGGGCACGACCCGATGGCTCAGGATCGGTTGATGGTGGAAGCGCAAACTTCCGGCGTCCGTCCGCACCAACGTTGATATTTGAGGAATTAGGGTAAGCATCATGCTGCAACCAAAGAAAACAAAATTCCGAAAGGCTCATAAGGGCCGGATTAAAGGGAAAGCACCAGGCGGCACGTCGCTGAACTTCGGTTCTTATGGTCTCAAAGCCATGGAACCTGAGCGTATCACTGCGCGTCAGATCGAAGCGGCGCGTCGTGCGATTACCCGTCACATCAAACGGCAAGGTCGTTTGTGGATTCGTATCTTCCCCGACGTGCCGGTTTCCAAGAAGCCTGCTGAAGTCCGTCAGGGTAAAGGTAAAGGTTCGGTTGAATATTGGGCTTGCCGGGTAAAACCAGGCCGGATCATGTTCGAACTCGACGGTGTTCCTGGATCAATTGCTGCGGTTGCCTTTGAGCGCGCAGCGATGAAGCTTCCGATCAAGACGAAAGTTGTGGCTCGCCTTGGCGATACGTCACATCTGGAAGGATAAGGGCAATGGCTGACAAGAAAAATTCAAGCAGTGCCAAGATGGAAGACATGCGCACCAAAACCGATGATCAGCTCGAAGCTGATCTCGGCGATCTGAAGAAAGAGGCGTTCAACCTCCGTTTTCAGGCCGCGACTAACCAGCTCGAAAAACCGAGCCGGATGCGCGAAGTCCGCCGGACCATCGCACAGATTAAAACTTTGCAGAACGAGCGTGCGAAAGCCGCCACTGCTGAAAAGGCGTAAGGAAAGAATATGCCAAAACGAGTTCTCACCGGCACGGTAGTGTCAGACAAGGGCGATAAGACTGTTGTCGTCAATGTCGAGCGCAAGGTTAAGCACCCGCTCTACGGAAAAATCATCCGTCGTTCGAAGAAATACCACGCGCATGACGAGAAAAATGAGATGCACATGGGTGAAACCGTACGCATCGAGGAAACCAAGCCGATTTCCAAGTTGAAGACCTGGAAAGTGCTGGGTCGTGTTGGTGCGGAGATCAAATCTGTCACGCCAACCGTTGAAGAAATTACCGCGAATGATCCGAAGGATGAGAAAATCCAGGCGCCAGAAGCCGATCAGACGCACAACGAAGTAAAAGCTGACGAAAAGCCAGCTGAAGAAGTAGCGGCCGAAGAAAAAGCCGAGAGTTAAACAGATGCTCCTGTGATGGGAGCGGAATGAAGAAGGAATTGGATCAATGATCCAGATGCAATCGAACCTGGAGGTCGCTGACAATAGCGGAGCCAAGCGCGTGCAGTGCATTAAGGTGTTGGGCGGTTCAAAACGCCGCTTCGCCGGCGTTGGTGACATCATTGTTGTGTCAATCAAGGAAGCGGCTCCCCGCGGCAAGGTCAAAAAGGGCGACGTGCACCGTGCGGTGATCGTGCGTACCAAGAAGGACATCCGCCGCAAGGACGGTTCGGTCATCCGTTTCGATAGCAACGCTGCCGTGCTTGTGAATAATGCGCAGGAGCCAATCGGTACGCGTATTTTTGGCCCCGTCGTTCGCGAATTGCGTGCCAAAAAACATATGAAAATCATCAGCCTGGCTCCGGAGGTAATCTAACCATGGCTAACGCAAAGATAAAAAAAGGCGACACGGTTGTTGTCCTGTCCGGCAAGGACAAGGGCAAATCCGGTGAAGTGACCAAGGTCATGCCGAAAGACAGCAAGGTGCTCGTCGCTGGCGTGAACGTCGCTGTTCGTCACCGTAAACCAACGCAGGCTAACCCTCAGGGTGGTCTGGAACGCAGCGAAGCGCCAATGCACATCAGCAAAGTGGCTCTGGCCGATCCGAAAGACGGCAAGCCAACGCGTGTTCGCTTTGAGAAAGCAAAAGACGGCAAGATGCAGCGTGTAGCTGTAAAATCCGGGGAGAAGGTCGATGGCTGACAAAAAATATACCCCGCGCATGCGCACCAAATATGACGAGGAAATCGTCAAGGCGATGCAGGAAAAATTCAACTATTCCAATCCCATGGAAGTTCCAAAGATCGAAAAAGTAACGATCAACATGGGTGTTGGCGAAGGCAGTCAGGACAAGAAAAAAGCGACGATTGCTGCCGCTGAAATGGAATTGATCGCTGGCCAGAAGCCGGTGATTACCAAGGCAAAAAACTCGATCGCAACGTTCAAGCTGCGTGAAGGTATGCCGATTGGTTGCAAAGTCACATTGCGCCGTGAGCGGATGTACGAATTTGTCGACCGGTTGGTCACTGTTGCGATGCCACGTATCCGAGATTTCCGGGGTCTGAACCCGAAAAGCTTCGATGGTCGCGGCAACTTTGCAATGGGTCTTAAAGAGCAGATCATTTTTCCCGAGATTGCCTATGACGACATCGATGTGGTGCGCGGCATGGACATTATCGTGACAACAACAGCAAAGACAGATGACGAAGCGCGCGCGCTTTTGAGCCTGTTCGGTTTCCCGTTCCCACAGGAAGCCAATGAAGAAGAAAAAGAAGCGGCTTAAGCTGCTTCGCAACACGGAAGGACGAGAACTTAAGTCATGGCGAAACTGAGTTCCATAAACAGGAACAACAAGCGTAAGCGGATGGTGAAGAAATATGCCGGTCGCTATGCAAAGTTGAAGGCGATGGCCAACGATCAGTCTCTTGATGAGACCGAGCGTTTGATGGCGCGCCTGAAAATGGCGGAAATTCCCCGCAATGGCAATCCAACGCGCGTGCGTAACCGCTGCGAAACCACTGGTCGTCCCCGTGGTTATTATCGCAAGTTCCGTCTGTGCCGTATCGAGCTGCGTGACATGGCCAATAAGGGCCTGATCCCCGGCGTAACGAAATCAAGCTGGTAAAGGGAAGATAATATGGCTTTTACCGATCCCTTGGGTGACATGCTCACCCGTATCCGCAATGGGCAACAGGCACGCAAAGACAGCGTGATGACCCCTGCATCCAAATTGCGTGGTGCCGTCCTCGAAGTGTTGCAGCGTGAAGGTTATATTCGCGGCTACAGCCAGGAAATACTGGACAAGCACCCCGGTCTACGGATTGAACTGAAATATTTTGAAGGTGAGCCTGCGATCCGCAAGATCGCTCGCATATCCAAGCTAGGTCGCCGAATCTACAGCGGTTCACAGGAACTGCCACGGGTTCGCAATGGTTTGGGTATCACCATCGTTTCGACGCCAAAAGGTGTTCTGTCCGATGCGGAAGCGCGTGAGCAGAATGTTGGCGGCGAAGTACTGGCAGAGGTGTTCTAATGTCACGTATTGGTAAAAAAGCAGTGGCCATTCCTGACGGCGTTACAGCGTCGATGGAAGATGGCCTAGTGAAAGTGAAAGGTCCGAAGGGCGAGCTTTCAACCCCGATGGTTGATGATCTCTCCTACGAACTGGGTGACGGCGGCCTGATGGTTACGCCAGCGAACAAGTCGAAGCAGGCACGCGCCTATTGGGGCATGCAGCGGACGCTTGTTCAAAACCTGATTGACGGTGTGACTGAAGGCTTTTCCAAAGTACTCGAAATCAATGGCGTTGGTTATCGTGCAGCGGTCAAGGGCAAAATCCTGAACCTGCAACTCGGTTTCAGTCATGATGTCGATGTGGATATTCCCGAAGGTATCGAGGTGAAAACGCCTGATCAGACCACCGTGGAAATTTCTGGTATCGACAAGCAAAAAGTCGGCCAATTTGCCGCTGAAAACCGGCAATGGCGTAAGCCAGAGCCGTATAAGGGCAAGGGCATCAAATATCGCGGCGAATATATTTTCCGCAAAGAAGGGAAGAAGAAATAAGCCATGGCTAATATTTCTCAATTCAAACGGCGCCAGCAACGCGTTCGCAGTAAATTGCGGAAGCGCGGGCTCACAAAGCCTCGTTTGTCCGTGCATCGCACCAGCCGTCACATGTACGCGCAGGTTATTGATGACGCTGAGGGCAAAACGCTGGCTTCCGCTTCAACCATCGACAAGGCGTCGAAAGTCAAAACCGGTGCGGACAGCAAGGCCGCAGCCGATGTTGGCAAGCGCGTTGCCGAAGCAGCCAAGAAGGCTGGCGTAAAAGAAGTTATTTTTGACCGTGGCGGTTTCCTGTTTCACGGGCGTGTGAAGGCTCTGGCCGACGCAGCACGTGAAGGCGGATTGGAGTTTTAATGATGGCCGACGAAAAGAAACCAGCAGAAGGCGCAGAAGCAGAAGCTACGCCGGCACCGGCAGAAGCCGCGCCAGCAGCTGAAGCTGCCCCTGCGGAAGCAAAACCGGCGGAAGCTGCTCCGGCGGCCGACAACAAACCACAGGAACGAAAAGGTCGCGGCGGTAATAACCGTGGCGGCGGACGTGATAATCGTGGTGGTGGACGCGGTCGTGGCCGTGGTCGCGGTGGTCGTAACGACGACGGCGGCGAAGAGCTGGTCGAAAAACTGGTGCACATCAATCGCGTTTCCAAGACCGTAAAAGGCGGTAAACGCTTCGGTTTTGCGGCACTCGTCGTGGTTGGCGATGGCAAGGGCCGTGCAGGCTTCGGTAAGGGCAAAGCCCGCGAGGTTCCTGAGGCTATTACCAAGGCAACGGCTGCTGCGAAAAAGGCAATGGTCCGTGTGCCGCTACGTGAAGGCCGTACGCTTCATCATGATGGCAAGGGCCGTTTCGGTGCGGGTAACGTGACCGTGCGTTCGGCGCCTCCGGGAACCGGTATTATTGCTGGTGGTCCAATGCGTGCCGTGTTTGAAAGCCTTGGCGTTTCTGACGTTGTGACCAAGTCCAATGGCACTGCAAACCCTTATAACATGATCCGCGCAACCTTTGCCGCGCTGAAAGATCAGTCGAGCCCGAAAGCTGTGTCCCAGCGTCGCGGCAAGAAAGTGGCTGATCTTCTGGGCCGTAGCGGCGGTTCTGCTGCCGAAGTGGCTGCAGATGCTGCGGCAGTGACGGAGTAATCGACAATGGCTGCGAAAAAGACAATCAAGGTCAAGCAGGTGGGTTCACCCATCCGTCGTCCCGAAATTCAGCGCAAGACGCTGATCGGCTTGGGCCTGAACAAGATGCACCGTGAAGTGGAACTGGAAGATACCCCGGCCATTCGAGGCATGATCAATAAAATACACCATCTGGTGGAGGTTGTTGGAGAATAACATTCTCAACATCCGTGCGAACAAAAGCGAAAGCGAGTACAACATATGAAACTCAACGAAATCAAAGATAATGACGGTGCGCGGAAACTCCGCACGCGTGTTGGCCGTGGCATAGGCTCGGGCAAAGGCAAAACTGGTGGACGCGGCATGAAAGGCCAGAAGTCCCGTTCCGGTGTGTCGATCAACGGCTTCGAAGGCGGCCAGATGCCGCTCCACATGCGCCTGCCAAAGCGCGGATTCAACAACCCGTTCGGCAAGGACTATGCGGTTGTGAACCTGGGCATGATTCAGAAATTCATCGACGAGAAAAAACTCGCCAACAAAGGTACGCTCGATCTTGCGGCTTTGAATGCTGCCGGTCTGGCACGCGGTGGCAAGGATGGTGTTCGTCTGCTCGCCAAAGGCGAAATCAAGGCGAAGATCACTATCGCGGTTGCCGGAGCTTCGAAATCGGCTGTTGCAGCGGTTGAGAAAGCTGGCGGCAAGGTTGAAATCCTGAAGGCAGATGTAGAGTATCGCGCCAAGGGCGAAAAGAAAAAGACGCCTTCCAAGCCTGCCAAAGAGAAAAAGGCGGCTAACCGGGCGAAAAAGAAAGCTTGATCTTTCATTAGGGGCTTCGTGAGAACGAGGCCTCTTTTGTTTTTCTGTTTTCATTGGGCCCCTTGTCATTCGCTATCGAACATCCGATATGGGGCTAATCGCGAGACGCCAGACTATGCGGCAAGCGATCAAGTATTAGTGGGGCAAGGAAGTCGAATATGGCATCAAGAGCCGATCAGGTTGCAGCAAATCTAAGTCTGGCCAAATTTGGCGAGGCGACCGAGCTGCGTCAGCGCATCTGGTTCACGCTTGGCGCTTTGGTGATCTTCCGTCTGCTCAGCTTTGTTCCGCTGCCCGGCGTTGACCCGGTGGTACTGGCTGATCTTTATGACCAGACGCGCGGCGGTGTTCTCGACATTTTCAACACATTTTCCGGCGGTTCGCTCGAGCGGATGAGCCTCATCGCGCTGGGCGTGATGCCCTATATTACTGCATCGATTGTGGTGCAGTTGGCGGCGGCCCTGTCGCCGACACTGGGCGCCCTCAAGAAAGAAGGCGAAGCTGGGCGCAAGAAACTCAATCAGTATACCCGATACGGCACGGTTGGACTGACGGCCGTACAGGGCTATTTCATTGCCGTTGGTTTGGAAAGTTTCGCCTCCCAATCCGGGCTGGCTGCAGTTGTAAACCCTGGTTATGGGTTCCGCATTGGCGCTGTGATCAGCCTTGTCGGTGGTACGTTATTTCTGATGTGGCTTGGCGAGCAGATTACCAGTCGTGGCATCGGCAACGGTATTTCGCTGATCATCATGGCAGGTATCGTTGCGCAAATGCCGACATTTGTCGCCAACCTGATGAAAGGCAGCCGTACCGGTTCTATTGGCGCACTAACGATTGTTGGCCTGATTGCGATGGTTGCGGGTCTGGTTCTTTTCATCAGTTTCATGGAACGGGCGCAACGAAGGGTGCTGATCCAATATCCGAAACGTGCTACCCAAAATGGTGTCATGCAGGCGGATCGCAGCCACTTGCCGCTTAAGGTAAACACTGCTGGTGTGATCCCACCGATTTTTGCATCCTCGCTGCTGCTTATGCCGCTGACGGTCAGTCAATTTGCAGGCAATACCGTGGCAGGCGAAAGCGCTTGGGGCGATTTTGTCATTTCCCTTAATCAGTACCTGGCACATGGACAGCCGCTCTATATGGGCCTCTATGCCGCAGGTATTATCTTTTTCTGCTTCTTCTACACTGCAGTTGTCTTCAACCCCGAGGAAACAGCCGATAATCTCAAGAAAAATGGTGGCTTCGTTCCCGGTATCCGACCCGGCAAGAATACCGCCGACTATCTGGATTATGTGCTGACACGAATTACAGTCGTCGGTGCGGCCTATCTAGCTTTTGTGTGTGTATTGCCCGAATATGTGATGGCTCAGACTAACCTACCACTCTTCTTTCTTGGCGGCACCAGCCTGTTGATTATTGTCAATGTTACCGTGGATACGATCACCCAAGTCCAGAGCCATTTGCTGGCGCTGCAATATGGCGACTTGCTGAAAAAAGCGAAGCTAAAAGGTGGTCGCCGTAGACGGTAAAGTCCGAACACGCTAATCTCATAAAGAGAATCGAACTCAAGTATCGAATCAGGCGTAAGGGCATCTAAATGGACATAATTTTGTTGGGGCCTCCGGGCGCAGGCAAGGGCACCCAGGCTTCCCGTCTGGAAGACGAACACGAGATGGTCCAGCTATCGACAGGCGATATGCTTCGTGCCGCTGTCAAGGCGGGCACAGAGGTTGGGCTGAAAGCTAAAGCGTTGATGGATGCCGGGGAACTGGTACCTGATGACGTGGTGTCGGGGATAATTGGTGACAAGCTTGACGAACTAGGTTCTGGTTCCAGCGTAATTTTTGATGGCTATCCGCGAACGGCAGCACAGGCGGTCGCACTTGACGAAATTCTTGCAGCCCGCAATCGCGCGCTGGACCATGTGATAGAACTGGATGTTGACGAAGACGCACTAGTTGAACGCATAGTTGGCCGTTTCACCTGCGGCAATTGCGGTGAAGGCTATCATGACAAATTCAAGCTGCCCACCAAGGAAGACACATGTGATGCCTGTGGCAGCCGTGAATTTAAACGCCGCCCGGACGACAATGAAGAAACTGTCCGCACGCGCATGCAGGAATATCGTGCAAAGACCGAACCCATTCTGCCGATCTATGAAGCGCGTGGAATTGTGAAAAAAGTCGATGGCATGGGGTCTATGGCGGAAGTTAACGATGCCATCGAAGCCGTATTGCGAATTGGCTAGGTTTGATCCGATAGTTTTCGCGCTAGGAACAATGCCAGTGCAGCTGGAATCAAAGAAATCAGGCAAACATGAAGTTCCCTGTCGCCGAGATTTGAATGCTGGAAAGCAGAAACAACAGCGCAACGAGTATCAATCCCCACTTTCGAATTTTGGAAATTGCAACCATCACGCCGCCGCCAATCTGTAATATGCCAAAGACAATCATTAGACTGAGCGGAATATCAAGCTGTTGAAAAAATGCGGCTTCCTGGGGCATTCCCATTAACTTGGCAACTCCCGCCACTGCGCTTAGCAATGCCAGTAACATCCCCAATACAAACCAGAATCTAGACATTTAACACTCGCAGTCTTGCTATGTTCTTGATAGCGGCTATGGCAGAAAGAATTGGTTTTGGGGAGTGGATACTGACTGATGAAGCAATTTTTGACCCTTTGCGCACTAGTAATTTTTGCCATGTCGCCAGCCCATGCCGAAGTCACTAACACCGCCGAAAACGGGTTTACGGTTCGGCACCAAACGGCCATCGATGCTTCTGTCGAGGATGTATGGAAGGCGATGATTGCGCCATCGCGTTACTGGAATCCCGATCACAGCTGGACTGGTAATGGTGAGAATTTCTACCTAGTGCCGCAGGCTGGCGGCTGCTTTTGCGAGCTGATCCGGACCACTGGTGATGATAATATCAAGTCATCGGATGGTAGCGTGCAGTATATGCGGGTCATCTATGCGCACAATAACAAAATGCTACGCATGTCCGGCGGCCTTGGCCCGCTTCAGGGAGAAGCTGTTATAGGTACGCTTACCATGCAGATGCAATCGCAGGATGGCAAAACCGCCGTCCGTTTCACCTACAAAGTTGGCGGCTACATGGAATTTCCGGTCGATGAAATTGCGCCTGCCGTGGATGGCGTGATCGGTGAGCAGCTTACAAGGCTCGCTGCGCTTTTTGCGATAGAAGATAGTGAAGAAGAGCCCGCCGAAGAGGTGCCCGCAGAAGCGGAAAGCGAGAACTGATATTCGCCTGAATATCAAGGCTTTACCCAAACCCCCTATTCCCTCTATGAATACTAATAATTGATAGCGACTCGAGGAGGTCGTTAGCAAATTCCGGGCCGCGCAATTATTCACTCGAGGGGGTAGGGCGATGGCCGTTTCCGATCATGTAGATTTTCCAACATTCATGGAAGGCGTCCTCACCGGCAAGGGCATGGAATATGGTGGCTCGCAAATGCGGCCCGAGGCAACCGGCTATGGCGCGGTTTACTTCATGGAAAATATGCTCAAGCACAAGAATGATGCGATTGATGGCAAGACCGCTGTCATTTCCGGTTCAGGCAATGTCGCCACTCATGCTGCGGAACAAATCACGAAGCAGGGTGGCAAGGTGCTTACGCTTTCTGACAGCGGCGGCTTTATTCACGATCCTGATGGTATTGATCAGGAGAAGATCGACTGGATCAAGGATCTAAAAAATAACAAGCGTGGCCGGATAAGCGAATATGCGGATCACTATACCAATGCCAGCTTCCACGAAGGCGCGCGTCCCTGGAAAGTGGAATGCGATTTGGCGCTTCCTTGCGCGACCCAAAATGAACTGCACGAAGATGATGCCAAGTCACTGGTTAAAAACGGTGTGATCGCGGTTTCTGAAGGAGCTAATATGCCGACCACATTGGAAGGCGTCCATGTCTTCCATGATGCCAAGATTATGTATGGCCCGGGAAAGGCGGCCAATGCTGGCGGTGTTGCTGTATCCGGCCTTGAAATGAGCCAGAACGCAGAGCGGATCAGCTGGAACCATGAGCGGTTAGGTGAAATGTTGACCGAGTTGATGGAAGGGATTCACGGCAAATGCGTTGAATATGGCGACCAGGGTGGTGGCTATGTCGATTATGTCAAAGGCGCGAATATCGCAGGCTTCAAGAAGGTGGCCGATGCTATGCTGGCTTACGGGGTTGTCTAACACTCACTCTGATACCCAATAACCAAAGTCGTCGAGGAGAAATTCTCGACGACTTTGGATTTCTATCTAGCGATCAATCCTTATGTCCGCTTCTCTAATTGGCTGATGTCAAGTTCGTTGGTTTAATTGTTGTCTATCATCTGGGTCACGCTTCTCTCCGCAGTCTATGTTTGTAGCTGCATGCATGTATAAGATCGGTCAGGGAGTGCCTTGCTTTCGGGCGCGCTTTTATGGCGCATCGGACACTTGCGGCGTCATTCCCATAGCAACGTCCAGATGAGGACGCTTCTTCCTTTGGTTTGATCAGGTTTGCGTCATGCTGTTACCTTCTGCTCATTCCATTGGAACTGGGTACCATCGATCCACATCCGGTGAAGGATGACGGCAAGTTTGCGAGCAACTGCAACGGTAGCGCGTCTACGCCCTTTTGTTCGAACCAGATGCAGGCCCCATGCTTTAAGCGGTGACATCGTGCGTGTTCTGGTGAGCAGTGAGTGGGCGGCTGAGTAGAGCGCCGAGCGGACATCTGCATCACCAGCTTTGGATATCCGGCCTTGGCTATCACTCTCGCCTGACTGGAAGCGCCGGGGTGTTAGACCGAAGTGGGCGCCAACAAGCCGTGATGATTTAAACCGCGCCGGATCATCAATGGCTGCCTTGAAGTGCAAGGCTGTCACCGCTCCTGCACCTGGTGCTGTCATCAGCAGCATGCAGACCGGATCGGTTCCAGCAACCAGCTTCACGCGCCGATCCATCTCCTGATAACTGGTAAGCAGCACCTGCTGCGCATCCAACATCGGTAGAAGTGCATATGTCAAAGCTTCATCCGCTTCGATGATGGGCTTCACTGTTTCCGCAAAGCGGTGGTGTGCTAACGTGGATGGCAGACGGATACCAAAGACCTTGAGCAAACCGCGTATCTCATTCTCCAGATCGATGCAGCGGCTCAGCAATGTCTTGCGGCTCGCCAGCAGCGTACGGATATGATGACTTTCTGCGCTCTTCATATGTACCGCGCGATACCAGCCTGAACGCACCACTTGCGCGATGCCGCGTGCATCATTCCGATCCGTCTTGTTGCGCATCGCCGATAAAGCTGCACTGACGTGCCGGGCCTCCATGCACACGACATCATATCCGACCGCCTTTAATCCATGGAACAGCGTCTGGCTCATCGTCCCGGCTTCAAAGCCAATACGGTCTATCGAATGATCCAGATTATGCAGGCATTCGACAATCTCATCGACCTCACAGGCCACCGCCCGTTCCAGAACAATCTCGCCTTCACCATCAATCACACAAAGTGCCACAGAACGTAACGCTACATCTAGTCCTACATAATATCCCATCATCTCATCCCTTCAGTTGCTGGCTAAAACCAGCAATCTAACGGGAACTCGACCCATAATCAGTTCCACCAATTACGCATGCTTTCCGGGAAATCGCAGCCGCTTAAAAGCGGGCATTCAATATGCGTTGTTGACTCATATTCAACTTTTATCATATATATTCCACTAATGGAATATAGGAGTGGATGTGATGGCTTTACGCTACGCAATATTGGTAGCTCTGTCTGAAGGGCCGAAATCGGGCTATGACGTGGCCAAGCAGTTCGACGAAAGCATCGGTTTCTTTTGGCGAGCACGGCACTCCCAAATCTATCGGGAGATGGGCAAGCTGAAGGAAAGCGGTTTTGCCGTCGCTGAAGAAGTGCCGCAGTCGGGCAAACCCAATCGCATCGTCTTCACCATAACCGACGAAGGACGCGAAGCCTTGCTGCAATGGTCGCGCGAGCCATCCGAGCCGCCTGAAATGAAGGATCATTTTCTGGTCCAGCTGTACGGGATTGAGTCGGTTGATCTGGAAGGCGTCCGTCAAAACCTGCTCCGGCGTATTGAGCGCCATCAGGACCGCCATGCAGAATATGTGATGAAGCATAAATTGCTCGAAGACAGCAACTCGCTGTCGGATGTTGGCAAACAATTGGCGCTGGAAGTCGGAATGCGCTGGGAATGGGAATGGGTCGACTGGTGCACAAAGGCGCTGGAGCGGCTGTTACCTGAAGCAGTCGCAAAGATGACCAATGTTGTGCCGTTCAAACAGGGGAAGACAAAACATGCTGAGCAATAAAAGGCGCGCCTTGCTGGTGCTTAACGGTGTAGGTCTATTGATATCGGCTGCACTAAGTGGCTGGCTCTATTTCTTTTTCCTGCTCGGTGCGCTTGATCTCTGGCCGCTGTTTACAGATATTCCTGTCGAGATTGGTGGTGATCGACGTGCATGGAATATGGCGCATCTGGAAGGGATCACCAATGGGCTTATTTTGATTGCTTTGGCGGCTGCCGCGCCTTTCGTAAAACTTGGTCCCAAGGGTCAGACATGGCTGTTCTGGTCGTCGCTCATTTACGCGTGGCTGTTTACCTTGCCTGCCATTGCCAATGCCATATTCAGCACGCGTGGTTTGGAGTTTGGTGGCGGACCGTTCTCGGGTGATGTCACGATCAACAACATCATCTACCTGTTCGGCTGGCCGCCGATCATCGCGGTCCACGTCGGCTTTGGCCTGTTCGCTTGGGGCGCTTGGCAGAAGTACAAATCACTGGGAGAAGAAGCATGAACGCACCCTCAAAAATTTCCCACCCGGAAGCAGGTGGGATTGTCGTGCGTGCCATTCCTTTTTCTTTTGATGAGGACATTGACCCCGTCTGGTTTCCAGGTCGCCCCGAATGGAGCCATATGGCAATGGCGCATCGCTTACCATGCCTTATCTGGAGCCGTTTCTTATTAAGACGGTCCGCGAAGCGCTCAAGAACGCCAGCAACAAGCAGTTGAAGGATGACGTCCACGGCTTCATGGCGCAGGAGGGCAATCATTTTCAAAACCACCGGTGCTATAATGAAATATTAAAACGTCACTATCCTGAACTAGCCGAGGTCGAAGACGAGATGGCGGAGGAATATAGGAGATTTCAGAAGAAAAGTCTGCGCTGGCGGCTGGCTTATACGGCCGGTTTTGAAACCATGACGATGGGCATGACCGAATGGCTGATTGAGGACCGGCGCGACTTGTTCAAAGATGCTGATCCGTCTGTCACATCGCTCATTCTATGGCATATGGTTGAGGAGACCGAACACAAGAATGTTGCCTATGATCTCTATCAGCATCTCTACGGCAGCTACTGGCCGCGCACTGAGTTATTGTCAAAAGTAGTGTCTGGCAAGTTAGTCATGCGGCTGGCATGTCGTCCTCGTTCACCTCGCTTCCATCTTTAGACTTCACGCCTTCAACCACCTTCGCCAGGTGTCCGAAGCCTCTCAATTTGCGCCAGGAATCTTCTGCGCATAATCCCATCCTGCAGACCATCGTCAACATCGTATTGCGCGTGACACAACCTTTGGCTTGGCGTGTTCCATGCCGGAACGTCGCAAAACTCGACTCAATGACATTGGTTGTCCTGATACGGGTCCAGTGTTCCGCTGGAAAGTCATGAAATGCCGGCAACGCGTCACGGTCTTTCGATAAGCATTCCACCGCCTCGGGGTACTTTGCACCGAAACGTTCCTCAAAATTATCGAACGCCTTTTCTGCATCAGCTCGATCTTCTGCCATCCGGATATCATGCAGGCCCTGCTTCGCTTTCTCCTGGACAGACTTCGGCAGATAGTTCAGCACATTGCCGGTCTTGTGCATCCAGCAACGTTGAACGCCCGTCTCCGGATACACTTCCTCCACTGCGGCCCGGAAGCCCGGGGCGCCGTCTCCAATTGCCAACTTCGGGGGTTGGTCCAGACCCCGTTGTTTCAGAGACAGCAACACCTCACGCCAGCTCTGTTTTGACTGCCTGACACCATCTTCGATTGCCAGGAAGTGCTTGTGACCCCGGCTGTTCACGCCGATGATAACCAGGCAGCACAATCGGCCATCGTCGCCTCTGAGACCACTGTAGATGCCATCAGCCCGGATACGGACCCATTCATCAGACACCGCTCGAGTACACCATTGCTTGTATTCAGCTTCCCATTGCCGCTTCAAACGCCCCGCGACATTGGCCGGCAGCCCTTTAGCCTCGGGGCCGGCAATAGCTTCCGGTGCGCTCTGCATCTGGCCACTCGAAACACCCTTCAAATAAAGCCAGGGGTTCGCCGCGTCCAGCGTCGCCGTTCGCCGGATGCAGGGCGGTACAACCAGAGATTGAAAACATTCCGGCGTACCTTCACGGCTACGGATCTTCGCCACCTCGACGCTGACCTTGCCAACCCCTGTAATCACCTCTCGTTCGCGATGATGGCCACTGCGGACAACGCGCTGTCGTCCGTCAGCCGTTTTGTGACCATCAAACTTTGTCATCAACTCATCCGGCTCTGCCTGGACCGCTTCGGCGATTAACTGCTTCGCACCCGGTCTGAGTAGTTCTGTCAGTGGTTCAATTCCCTCCGGTCTACCCGGATCAATCACAGTATCTTTTGCCATGTGTGGCGGGCTCCTCTTGCTACTTTCGATTTCCAGACAAAAACGATTTCAGCAAGGCACGCCCCATACTTCAAATTCTTCCAGACACCAGATCCGGTTATAACTCGTGCAACTGTGGTGTTTCCGTTGCCGCTTTCGGCAATCACGAGGTTTACTTCGCGGTCAACGACGAATGTATCGCTGTCCGTTTCAGCAGTCTGCGCCGTGCCACCTTACCACCCTTCAAAATTCCACGTCTGATTTGACATCTCGCTGATCTGTGTGATTCAAGGAGTCTCCACTATTGATATTGGAGGTTGTTTTGGCGGGAAGTGATTGTTTTTCAGAGCTTTATTCGAGGATAGAGGCTGATTTTCGGGATCGTCTTCCCGGGTATCACAAGTCTCGGCGGGAGGGCCTGTCGGTGCTGGCAAGCGTGGTTTTGAACACGCGGAGTGTCAATCTGATGGAAAATGCAGCAGCTTTGCCGCGTGAGATTGGGTCGGTGGACCACCGGTATCAGTACATTTCGCGCCTTTTGGGCAATTCCCATATCGATACTGACGAGGTCATGCAGGCCTATGTAGGGGAGATTTTCCGCCGCCAGATTGAGGCCGGAGAAACGACTGTACTGGCCCTTGATCAAAGCAAGCTCAACGAGGGTAACGAGGTCTTGATGCTGTCGGTGCGGATGAGGGATCGAGCCCTTCCGGTCGCCTGGCGTGTGCGCCAGACCAAGGGGCCGATTGGATGGCACGTGCAACACGAGCTTCTGGGAGCTGTGCGGCCCTGGCTTCCAGAAAACGCGCGCGTATTGCTGGCCGGAGACCGGTTCTATGGGACCGCCCGCTTGATCGAATGGTGCCAGAAGGCGGGCTGGGACTATCGGCTCCGCTTGAAAAGCAACCTTACCCTGCAGCATCAGGGAGGTGAGGTGGTAACCCGTGAGATCGCAGAATTGATGCCCGAAGGCATTGTAAAGGCAGAGCTTAATGAAACAGGCGTCCTCACCAACATCGGTGTGCTCCACGAAGACGGACACAAAGAGCCGTGGATCATCGCAATGAGCGTGACCCCATCCGAGTACAAGATACTCGATTACGGCATGCGATGGAGTATTGAGGCCATGTTCTCCGACTTCAAAACCCGAGGCTTCGGCATCACCCAAAGTCAGATCAGAAGACCAGATCGACTGGCGCGCCTCATCCTGGTTCTGGCAATCGCCATGTACTGGGCTGTTTCTACCGGAGCAAACGAAGAATACCACGTCGCGCAACGCGGCGAAAAAAGGGGATCCGAAAAGCCCGACGATCCCTGTGTTCACTCTTCAAAGCAGGTCTGCGCGCCATCAGAAGAGCCATCGCCGGTTACGCAAAAATCCCCAAACTCTGGCAGGTTTGGATAAATTGAAGGGTGGTAAGGCCGTGCCACCTACATTGTAGGCAACCGACACGTTGTTGGTTATGCTCGTTCCTGCGTCGGTGTCCAATTGACCTTCCCCCATAGAAGTGTTCCGGCTTGAGAGTTAGAGATACGGCTATTTATCTTGAGAAAGGAAAGATAGATGGCACGTAAAAGATATACGCCAGAACAGATAATCGGGATGCTCCGGGAGGCTGAGGTTCGGCTTGCTGGGGAGAGAAGACAGGTGCGATATGCCGGGAGCCAGGCATATCAGAGCAGAGTTACTATCGCTGGCGCCGCGAGTATGGCGGTTTGAAGGTAAGTCAGGCACGCCGCTTGAAGGCGTTGGAGAAAGAGAATCAGCGGCTTCGCAAGGCAGTATCCAATCTGACACTGGATGCATTGATCCTGAAGGAGGCCGTTGAGGGAAAGTACTGAGCCCTTCGCGCCGCAAAGATGCGGTCGATCATGTGCAGGCGGCGCTGGGTTGTTCCGAACGCCGCGCTTGCAGGGTGATTGGTCAGCATCGTTCCACTCAGCGCAGACAAGCCATTACCAAGCCGGATGAGCAGCCGCTAACGGCTGAGATCATCCGGCTGGCACAGATATATGGCAGATATGGCTATCGGCGGATCACTAGCTTACTGCGTAACAGCGGCTGGCATGTGAATGCCAAGCGAGTGGAGCGTATCTGGAGGCGTGAAGGGCTCAAGATACCAAAGAAGCAGCCAAAGCGGGGAAGGCTCTGGTTTAACGATGGATCATGCGTCAGGCTCAGACCGCAATATCGCGGCCATGTCCGGAGCCATGTCTGGAGCCATGTCTGGAGCTATGATTTGGTTATGGATCGCACCCGTGATGGCGCACCCATGATGGCGCACCCATGATGGCAAGGCGTTCAGGATGCTCACCGTCATTGATGAGCATAGCCGGGAGTGCCTGGCGCTCCATGTCCAACGTAAACTGAACAGCGATGATGTACTGGTGGTATTGACCGGCCTATTTGCCAGACATGGCCCGCCAGCCCATATCCGCAGTGACAATGGAGCTGAGTTTACAGCCCATGCGGTACGCGACTGGCTGTCACGTATCGGTGTGAAGACGCTCTATATAGAACCGGGTAGTCCATGGGAGAATGGCTATAACGAGAGCTTCAACGGTAAACTCCGCGATGAGCTACTCAATGGAGAAATATTTTACAGCATGAAGGAGGCAACTATACTGATCGAACGCTGGAGGCGGCACTATAACACTGTCAGACCGCACAGCTCACTGGGCTACAAACCACCGGCACCAACAACAGCCTTGCCTTATCCATCTGAACTGCCCTGCGCTACGCTCCGGTCAGTCCAGATGGACGGCTTTAACCGCCGTGCTCTAACTTAATAACTGGACCAACAACCAGGGGCAGGTCACTCTAGCAAACAGTGTTTCCGCCCACAGCAACGTGCATTGCCAAGAAAACCGCCGCCTTCCCCAAACACAACATTGGCAGCACCAGCTCAATGCGTTGAAAATCTATTCCGACATTGGAAATATTCGGAAGTGGCAGATGGCCTAAATTCCGAAGGCAGAAGAGATGCGTTGAGCGATCACAGCAAATGGAACAGGCAAGGGGCTAGATCGCCTTCATACGCGCGGAATGCCGCCAATAGAACCATTAATCGATCCACAGAGTTTACACCTGCAGGCATGATTTTGACTTGGCAACGAACTCATATTGCAAACCAATTCAAGAAATGCGTCCGCAATATCCGTTCCTCATGCGGCGCAGCTCAAAACAATTGGTATTCTAAGGTTTCTGCCATCAAGTTAGAACCTACGAAGCTCTATAACTCGTGCAGAGCCAACCAACGCCAATTGAATTCTATTCGGTCGAGATATCCCAGCTATCAACGTGCTGTTGCGAATGCAAAAGCGCGAGTGAACGCTGCCCCTCGTGTTTCACAGCGAATGGATTTGGCTAATGCGCGGTGCGGAAGCACTATATGAGTCCATCGCCGCCGCCTTTTCCACGCGGGGCAGGGGACTTATCAGGACATCAGACACTTGGTAGCGCCGAGTGGGTTGCACCCGATAAAGTCCTTAAGGCTCTTGGTTCACAGGGCGGACCCAGCCCTGTTTTATTGGGCTGGCTTCCGGGCGACAATGGAGAGCCGCAATATATTTCCCATGATGATGATAGCCATATGGTCACAATTGCAGGTAGCAGAGCAGGGAAAGGCGTCAGCCTCATTATTCCCAATCTGCTATCCTACAAAGGGTCGGTTGTCTGTGTAGACTTGAAGGGCGAGAATTGCGCGGTCACAAGCCGATACCGTGAAGAGGTCTTGGGTCAAACAGTTGTCCGTTTGGATCCGTTCAAAATCATCACGGATAATCCGGACGCCTTCAACCCGCTTGAAATGCTCGATACGGAAAGTGACGAACTGATAGATGATATAACCGATCTATCAGAAGCGTTAATTGTACGCGGTGCGGCCAAAGATGCCCATTGGGATGACAGTGCGCGCGCCGTCATCAAAGCAATTATACTTTTCATTTTGCGCACACAGCCAGCAGGTGAACGCCATTTGAGCCTATTGAGAACTTACATTCTCAAAGGACTCGACATTGGCGACGAAGACGGCGCAACATTTGAAAATCTGCTGTTTTCGATGACGCAGATCGAGGATGATTTTCTAATTGGCATGGCAAACCGGATTCAGGAAATGTCAGATGAAGAACGCGGTTCCGTTATGTCCACGGTGCAGCGTAATACCGAATTTCTGGACAGTCCCCCGGTGCAGCGAACGGTTGATAAATCGACTTTCGACCTCACCAAATTGCGGGACGGAATGACGATTTATCTTATCATGCCGGAGTGGCGGTTGGCGGGTCATAGCAGGTGGCTTCGCTTGATGCTCACCATCGTATTGCAGAACCTTCAGCAAATCCCCAAGCGTAATAGCAGCGATCCATCGGTTCTTTTCGTCCTAGACGAATTTGCAGCCCTCGGCCACATGTCTGTTGTTGAACGCGCTGCCGGCTACATTGCTGGTTTCGGAGTCAAACTATGGTCAGTACTCCAAGACCTATCGCAGTTGAAAGATATCTATTCCAAACGTTGGGAAACTTTTCTCGGCAATTCCGGCATTCTCACTGCATTTGGGAACATTGACCAAACGACGCTCGATTACTTGTCGAAAAGATTGAGCAAGGCCGAAGTCATGCGTTTTGAAACGAGCTACGTCGAAGGCACTAATTATTCGAGCGGGGCAAAGGGAGGCGGTGGCGGAGCCAGTGACAGCCAGACAATGAACCCAAAAACGGTATTGTCACCATTGCTGCAGCCGGATGAATTTTCGCAGATATTTGGCCGAAACTCTGGAAATCTTTATGTTGGATTAGGCGGTGAACAGCCCGTATGGGCGCACCGCATAGAATATTATGAGCAGGAGCCGTTTAAGTCTCGGAGTGATCCGTCGCCTTATCACGTGCAGGATGGAGATTGACCGGGGCAGGGGCTTCCTCAGTTTCGTTGATAATATCTAGCCGTTTCACATTTTGAATTTGTCGGCCGTTCAGTTCACCTATCGCAGAATATATTCCATCATAATCTTTCATCACTGTCTCGTAGCTATCGCCCGGTACATATGGATTGGCTGACAATGCGTGTTTTAAGAACGCCTTTATGATGGCAGCTTGGACATGCTCGTCCGGCACGTCGCAAAGCCTTGCTTTCTCAATCACTTTTTTGAGATCGAGCTTAAGACTATCGATTGCGCCTTCATGCGTTCGAATTTCATCAACATATTTGTTGCTGATTTTATCAAGCTGCTTTTGTTCGAGTTCAGAAATTTCATATTGATCTTTTGTCATATTCCGAAGATACATAGCTCCAATCACTCTATGCAATTTTGATTGGCAAGCTGTTGAACGGAAACATAAAATCCAATGTTAACGCAAAGCAGGCTTTCCGCGAAAAGGCCAACTCGAAATTGCAGCACTTGCCGCAGCAAGCGCGTGATAAATGCGAAAATATTGACCGTCACGCCATAAAGGTGAAACAAAAATGGCAGGCACGGCAAGGCCGCCGATTTAATACAGAAGTCGCTAGACACATTTCAAAGCAGCAAAAGACAGACGGACATGCACTCTCACCATCACCCCGTGGGATGAAAGATAGCCATGCACTTTCAATGGCGAAGGCCAGAGCTGCTGTCAGTAAGCGAAACGAAGGGCAGATGGCTTCGCTTGAGAATACCCGTAAAGATCGTCAAAACACTGTTGCTCGCAAACACGGCGTTACCCTTCATCCCGAAGCACGGCGCGCCCAAGTTCAAAAACAGCTCAAAAAACCCGGAACTGCAAAACAACATTTCATAAGTGCTGGCAAAAGAGGCAACGCCAAAACTAGTTTCAACAGAGCAGCCAAAGGCCTGTCCCGCTAGAGGATATAGGATTAATAGCCTTGGAAAAGGAAGTCCAACGCATCAACAATGGTTTCGCGGTAATCGTCTTCTAGATTCTTTTGAAACTCGCCCAGGGTATTGCGCGGGATTGTACCTATGTCAGTAGTCATGAAGATATATGGTTTTCCATCAATTGATATTTCGGGATGCAGCTTTGTCAGTCGTTTGTCGCCAACGGCCTCTCCTGGTACCAATGGCACGACAACTGTGCTTTTGAGATCACCCAGTAAATCTGCTTGAACTTCGACCAGAAAAGGGACTTGCTTACTGGCGTATTGGAAAACGTCAAATCGCGCCATCTATTGATCGCTCCATGATGGCGTAAGCAGCGTCCCATCTTTTTCAATACGTTTGTTGTGTGCAGCGATAGCCATCATATTTTCATCTCGCCAAGCCTCTTCACGAGCCTGTCTGACGGCCTCCGCTATCCCACTTTCTGCAGCTTTCGACGCATTAAGCTTCAATGATTTGGCTTCCGCTAGAATATCTTCTCGGATTGTCAGATTAATCGGGCGGCGTTTTGAGCCTTCATTTTCGTTTGTTGTCTGCACAATGATTGACCTCACACTTGTTGTCGTTTGATTCAGTATATCACTGTAGATTATGTGCGTCAAACATGCGCATAGTACACACCCATATTTTTCATAACCAAACCTGATAGCCAAAGCCGAGCGAGGTGATTGCCGTTCAGGCAATCGGTGAGCGAGGCTTCGCGACGGGTGACCGCTCTCATTGCCGCCTAAGCTTTCCTCCATGCGTTGAGGGCGGGGCTTTCCGCGTCAACCTTGCTTAATCTCGCATACGCCGCCCAGCCTATCAACACGGACGTGGTTGCGTGTTTTGACAGGCAGTTCGGAACGTCTGCCGCGCTTTTTGCAAGGCGCGGAAATCAATCCCGCCACAACAAAAGGAGCTTATTATGAGCAACAATAAACCATCCCACCGCGTGTCATTTTCCCGCATCATCGGAACCGATGAGAACGGCAAAGACAAACTCGGATCAGCCCGTGAAATCGGCGCTGTTTGGCCTCGTGAAAACGGCAAAGGTTCAATCCTTCGCCTGGACCATGTGCCGATTGAGCTAACAACTCACCAAGGCGTTTTGTTCGTCAACGAAGTGGAAGGTGCGCAATGAGCGCGCCTTCTTCATCGGAGAAAGAGAACATTCATCTCGTGAATTTTCTCAATGCATCACTACGACTAAGTGTCGGACTTGATGAGATTGAAGATGATGATAATGGAAGTATATCTTTCTCTTTGGGCATCACAAAACTGGATGAACCCATTCGTGAAAAAGTGTTTCAGGCGATCAGGACAACTTGTTCCACGACCTGCCAAGATGACGAGTCGCAATGCCATCCAGGGCAATCGACTGAATGTTCACTGTCGGATTGCGGCTTTCATGCAGGCGTCATCGCATGCAGCGGAACGTCGTTTTTGCGGCAGGCTGATTTTGCCTGGTGCGCGACGTAGCAGGTTCATTGCTGCGTGATTGATTGTGGCAAAATTGGCTGCGGCATTTCCGGTTCTGATGCGGCAGTCATCCTGGCGGCAGGTAACATCGAGCACCCGATGCAAACAGTTTTCCACCTGCCAGTGATTGCGGATGTGACGCGCCATTTTCTCGGGCACATCAAGGACGGATGAGATGTAAAATTGCCTGACCGTTTTGGCCTGGCCTCTGATTTCACGAGTGTACCCTGTCATGATCACGGCCTTCAGGCCCGGCCATTTGTGGCGTTCGGTTCTGTATTTGAACAAACTGTGCAGCACCGCGTTTCAATGCGCCCATGACCTGCATCAGCGGCTTCGCTTTTTTCAATGAATTTCGCGCCTGTATCACGCTCCGGATGTTCATCGAAAAACAATTCGACATCCTCGCGCAAGCTTCCCTGGTTGCCCTTCAGGCCGATCACATAACCGGCCTCTTGGTCCATGATTTGTTGGCAAATCTTGCGCTGACATCCTATCGCGTCAATAGTCACGATAGCGCCCTTGAGTGCCAACAGGGCCAGTAGCTCGGGGATCGCTGTTATCTCATTGGACCTGTCGTCAATCTTGCGTTGCCCGGGAACGAGTTGGTGATCACACGGCCAGGCCGAAATCATATGAATGGGTGCTTCAGGGGACCTGGTATCAAATGACCGCCGAAGGGTTTTACCATCGATGGCGACGACACCTTCAGGCGTTTCATGCAAACTCGCCACCCAGGTTATGAAGCAGCGTTGGAAGGCTTCCATATCCAGACGGGAAAACAAGATCCCCGACTGATCATGGCCTGGCGTTCCGTCCTTGAACGGCAAAAAGCGACGCAGGAATTCCAGCTGCTTTTCACCGTAGAGTGCGATTGACGTCCAGCCCCCGGCGCCTGAAATTACGGCGCAATTACGGCGCATAGGACCAGAAGAAAAATCTCGTTCGGTGGGCAGGTGACCTTCGCTTGCTGGCGCGGGTCTTTGACGCCGCCGAAATGCGTCAGAAAACGGGGGGTGGCAGGGTCCGGTGGGGCTTGTGACATGCAAAATCTCCAAAAAAGTGAGCATTCCACTCCCTTGATTCAGAAAAATTACTCCATGTCAGCTGCTTATTCAGTCAATTGCCCTGTTGGGCACCGCCCTTTGGGTTGTCGGCACTCACCTTTGCACTTATCATTGGCGGCGCATGGGGTCTGTTCGCACAGGTCACGGGACGGTGGCTATGAACGCGCATAGCCCTGATATCCTTCCCGCCGATCTCTCTGATCTTTCCGATGCGCAATTGATGAAGCTGGAGCGACAGATTGCACGCAAACATAGCGGCATGTTTCCCTGGCTGATGGTAATGTGGGCCTTTGGCAATCTGATTTGCTGGCTGGCACTCTGGCCGATGGTCTTGCTGGATATCATACCATTGTGGCTGGGCTTCATTATCGCGACGATCAATATGTCGCTGGTTTATTTGCCGACCCATGCTGCGCAGCATGATATTATCGCCCGTCCCGGCCAGAAGCTGCGCTGGCTCAACGAGCTCGTCGGCCACGCAACCTCATGGATGATTATTTTTCCATTCAACGTGCTGCGTGTGACCCATCTTGATCATCATCGCCATGCCAATGATCCGAATCTGGATCCCGACTATAGTTCGACGGCTACGGGCCCATGGCATGCGCTTTGGCGCACGGTTCGCGAACGGCAACCCGATGGCAGAAAGCAGGATGATTATCTGGCGTCGCTCGAACGAAACGGACGGCAAGGTTTGCTGCTGCTTTCCCTGGCCTATAAACTTGGTTTCCTTGCGATTCTGTTTGCGCTGGCGTGGAGCGGTTATGCGCTGGAGGCGTTCTTCCTGTGGTGGCTGCCCTATCATATCGCCATCACCTATCTGGTTTTCTTTCTCAGCTGGGCCCCGCATCATCCAGCCGACAATCAGAACCGCTACGGCAATACACGCAGCTGGAAGTCGGCCGTCGGTAATATCGGATCAATGGGGATGCAATTCCATATCGTGCACCATTTGCACCCCTATATCCCGCTCGACCGGACGCCAGCCGCCTATCGCGAGATGCGGCCGATACTGGAGGCGAGAGGGTGTGAATTGGGGACGATGTGACTTCCTTATCCTCCCTGTTGCGAAGCAACGGGGAGGTGGCATCCGCCGTAGCTTTAGCGAAGGCGGATGACGGAGGGGCTACTTCCCAGCGATGCGAGCCAATGCCAACCGAACAAGTGAATCAGCCACTTCGCCACTATTTTCCAACACATCTTTTGCGGGAATTCTGATAGTTTCGATCCCGCGTTCAGCGAGGAAGGCATCGCGTCGAAGGTCACGCTCGGGACGATCACCCATGTCATGAACAATCCCGTCAACCTCGACAGCAAGTTTTGCCTTGGGGCAATAGAAGTCAATCGCGTAGCCATAAAAAGGGTGATCCCGACGAAACCTGAGTTTCATCGGTTTTTGTCGCAGATGTTGCCACAGGGAGACCTCTGCCTCTGACATTTCCCGGCGGAGCCTGCGTGCCATTCTGACGGTTTTGGCGGGTTTGCTTTTGCTCACCTCCTTTACCCCTCCGTCACGCCTTCGGCGCGCCACCTCCCCAAAACTTCGTTTTTGGGAGGATAGTTGCAGACGCTTTCACTCACTCATCCCCATAAATTCCGACGGACTTCAAACCCTCACTATCCGCCCGTCCGCGATACATGCCGGGAGTATTGAAGCTGTAGATCGTCTGGCCCCACGGCGTCGCGAGTATGATGCCGCCGGTGCCGCCGAGATTGCCCATGTCGGCGATCACATCATCGGCGATCTTCTGCACTTCCTCATCGGACAGCATGAATTCGCTGGCGTGGATGGCGTAGGTGTAGTTTCCATCGGCATCTTTCGGTACCGACTTCTGTGCTTCTTCAATCGCGATAGGCCAGCGCATCCTGATGCGTGTGCAAATTTCGTGTGCCACGCCGATGCGGATGAAATATTCACCCGAACCAGTGGCACTAACTGCGCAGCTGCGATCATCGGCATAGGTGCCTGCGCCGATAATCGGGCTGTCACCAATCCGGCCCCAGCGTTTGCCGGTCATCCCGCCGGTTGATGTTCCTGCCGCCATGTTGCGATTGCTATCCATTGCCACCGCACCAACCGTGCCGAATTTGTAGTCGACATCTTTTGCGCTGACTTCCTTGGCCAATACGCGTTCAATCTGATTGAGCCGCCGCGTTGTGGCATAATATTCGGGCGGTACCTGTTCCAGCTCCTGCTCACGGCTGAACTGGTTTGCACCTTCGCTCGAGAGCATTACATGCGGGCTTTTCTCTTTCACCGTGCGTGCCAGCAGGATCGGGTTTTTGGTACCATTAATCCCGGCCACCGCACCGGCGGCTAGGTCGCTGCCCTCCATGATGCTGGCGTCGAGTTCATTGGTTTTGTTCCAAGTATAGACCGCACCCTTACCCGCATTGAAATTAGGATCGTCTTCGAGAATCATGATCGCCGTAGTGATTGCATCGACGGCTGGACCGCCTTCACGCAGGATTTTGGAGCCAGCTTCAAGCGCTTTGTTCAGCGTCGCCCGGATTTCTGCATCTTTCTCTGCCGTCAGGTTCTCGCGCTTGATCGTCCCAGCACCGCCGTGAATTGCAATGGACCAGCTGTCCGGGTCATGCGGGTCCTGCGCTCGGGCCTGATTGATGAGGCCTGCGAACAAAATCGCTCCCGCCGCGATTTGCATCAAAATCCGGATCATTGGTACTGTCTCCCATTTCGCACTTATCTTTTTGCGCTGAACCGCCTATATGTCAGACATGTTGCCTTCAGGAGCAAGTGCAAAATATGACCGCTGACAATCCTTCGCTTCGTCCGTGGCGCGATATTGAACGTCGCAAGAGTCGCCAGATCATGGTGGGCGGCGTGCCGGTGGGCGGTGATGCGCCGATCACTGTGCAGACGATGACCAATACGCTGACCAGCGATCCGAAAGCGACCATCGATCAGATCCGGCGCTGCGAAGACGCCGGTGTCGACATTATCCGTGTGTCCTGTCCCGATGTCGAGAGCACGACCGCGCTGAAACAGATTGTTCGGGCGAGCCGGGTGCCGATCGTCGCGGACATTCACTTCCACTACAAACGCGGGATTGAGGCAGCGGAAGCGGGCGCGGCCTGTCTGCGCATCAATCCGGGGAATATCGGTTCTTCGGAGCGGGTGAAGGAAGTGGTCGATGCGGCGAAAGCCAATGGCTGCGCGATCCGGATCGGCGTCAATGCGGGGAGCCTCGAAAAAAATCTGCTCGAAAAATATGGCGAGCCCTGTCCCGAGGCTTTGGTCGAAAGCGCGCTCGATCATATCAAGATTCTGCAGGACCATGATTTCCACGAATTCAAGGTCGCGGTGAAGGCGAGCGATGTTTTCCTCGCGGTCGCAGCTTACTCGCAGCTCGCTGATACAGTGGACTGCCCGTTGCATCTCGGCATTACCGAGGCAGGCGGCCTGATCGGCGGGACAGTGAAAAGCTCCATCGGTATGGGCAATCTGCTCTGGGCCGGGATTGGCGACACGATTCGCGTTAGCCTGTCCGCCGAACCCGAAGAAGAAGTTCGCGTCGGCTATGAAATGCTCAAGGCGCTGGGTCTGCGTACCTGCGGCGTCCGCGTTGTGTCCTGCCCGTCATGTGCGCGGCAGGGTTTTGACGTGATCCGCACCGTGCAAACCCTCGAAGAGCGCCTCCAGCATATCCGTACACCATTGTCGCTCTCGGTCCTCGGCTGTGTCGTCAACGGTCCCGGCGAGGCCCGCGAAACTGATATCGGCATCACCGGCGGCGGCAAGGGCAAGCACATGGTCTACCTCTCCGGCGTCACCGACCATCATGTCGAGGACGGCGACATGGTCGATCATATCGTGAAGCTGGTCGAGGCCAAGGCAGCGGAAATTGACGGCGCCGAGGAGCAGGTTGAGGCGGCGGAGTGAACGGCGCTCCTTTGGAAACAGATTATCTGATCATAGGCACCGGCGCAGTCGGTCTCGCTTTTGCCGACACATTGCTCGACGAAGATCCGGACGCGCATATCACTTTTGTTGATAAACACGCCAAACCGGGCGGCCACTGGAATGACGCCTATAGCTTCGTGGCGCTGCACCAGCCTTCCGCTTTTTACGGCGTCAACTCTATGGAACTGGGTGAAGATCGTCTTGATGATCATGGCCCCAATTCTGGTTTCTATCCACTGGCCAGCGGCGGTGAGGTTTTGGCCTATTTTGAGCAATTGATGAATCGCCGTTTCCTACCCAGCAGCGGTAGAGTGGCCTATTTCCCGCTTAGTGAGTATCTGGAGTCCAGCAATTCCGAAGAAGGACGCTTTCGTGCTATCCTTTCTGGCGAAGAAAGCACCATAAAAGTCCGCCGTAAAACGGTCGATGCAACTTACTATAAAACCTCCGTGCCCGCGACGCACAAGCGGAAATTTGCGGTCGAGGATGGCGTACAAATAGCAATCCCTGGAGAACTTCCGGAATTATGGAAGCATGCCGAGAACCTGCCCGAACATTATGTCATCCTAGGTGGGGGTAAGACAGCAATGGATGTTGGCGTCTGGTTGTTACAGGCCGGCGTTGATCCCAGCGCCATCAGCTGGGTATGCCCGCGAGAATCCTGGCTGATTAATCGCCGATATACCCAGCCTGGCCCGGATTTTTTTGAAGATGCGGTCAGCGTACAAACTGCGCAGCTCAAGGCAGCTGTAACCGCAGAAACCGGGCATGATTTTTTCGAAGAGCTTGGCGACCAAGGGTACATGCTTCGTATCGATCCGAACACCCGGCCGGAGATGTTTCACTATGCCACCATTTCGGAAGGTGAAGTCGATCTGCTCCGGTCAATCAGCAATATCATTCGTCATGGGCGCGTTGATTCTATTGCGCCGGGAAAAATAACTTTTTCGGATACGGAAGTTTCCGTGCCACAAAACAGCCTGTTCATCGATTGCACCGCTACAGCGGTCGACTTTCAATCCTATAACAGCTTGATACCGATCTTTGACGAGAAGCGGATTACGCTGCAGGCGCTGCACGTACCCCTGGTCTCTTTTTGTGCTGCCATCGCCGCCTTTATCGAGGTAAATTTCGATAGCGATGAAGAGAAAAATGCGCTTGCCAATCCAGGTCCACTGACGGACACACCTAATACCTTCCCGCTGGCTTTTCTGAGCAATATGATGAACCGCGGTGCGTGGTCGCAAAATCCCAAAATTTCGGCCTGGCTTGCCAAGTCCCGCCTTGACCCGATTGGACCAACCATCGCCAAATTGATGGCAGAAGGCAGCCCTAAACTGGCGGTGTTGGGGGAATTACAGGCAGCAATAGGCGAGGGAATGATGGGCGTGCAGCGTCTCGCGGAAACTGGTCGCGAGGAGCATTTGGAGGCGGCGCAATCTGAGCGGGTAAAAGCTGTGGAGTGAATTAGGCCGAAGTGATCGGCATTATCAACACCCTGCTTGCAACAGCGTTTTTACTACGGTAGCCGACGATCCGCGATTTTTCCTCCTTTCACGATTTGGTTTTCGAATCATTGAAAGACTAGCTTTTTGTGCAGTGATCGCAGCAGGGCTATTGTTGTGTTGGAAGATGTTTAACAGCGCTGTTACCTGGCCTGAAGGGCTGCGCTTTAACAAGCTCAGCACAAACGGTTTTCCCAGCGGCTGGATTTTTCCGTTAGTCCTGAGCTTGTCGAAGGACGTGTTTCGGGGCAATTATATACCTTACTTAGCAGACCACTCTTATTATAAGGCTGTATCACAAGGAAAACAGCCAAATGATGGACCCCATTTTTCATGACGAAAAAGCAGCCGAAAAGCATATCGAAGTTTCCCGCTGGAACGGTGAGCCTTCTTGCCCTCATTGTGGTGCGCTGAATGTTACCCGTATGAAGGGCAAAACACAGCGAGGAATGTTCCAGTGCAATGATTGCCGTGACAAGTTCACGGTTCGCACTGGTACGGTTATGGAACGCTCCCATGCTCCGCTTCATAAATGGTTGCTGGCCATGCACCTTCTCGCATCAAGCAAGAAGGGCATTTCGGCCAGCCAGACCGCTCGCAATATCGGAGTGACCTATAAGACTGCATGGTTCCTTTGCCACCGCATCCGCGAAGCAATGGACGGTGCAACTGGTAACGACCCTCTAGGTGGCAAAAACAAGGTTGTCGAAGCCGATGAAACATTCGTTGGCGGTAAAGCCAAAAACCGCGCACATCGCAAGCCTGCCCCTAAGAAGCCCGTTGTCGCACTCGTTGACCGCGAAGGCCACGTCCGCAGCTTCCACGTTGCCAACGTCAATGCTAAACACCTTCGCGGCCTGATTGTTACCAACGTACACCGTGACAGCCACCTAATGACTGACGAGGCCCATGTTTACACAAAGGTTGGCCGCGAATTTGCCGGTCACAGTGTCGTCAACCATAGCGCCAAGGAATATGTCGGCATGGCTGGTTTCAAACATAGCAACACGGCTGAAAATTTCTTCTCCATCTTTAAGCGTGGCGTGATCGGAACCTACCACCACATGAGTGAAGCGCATCTAGGTCGCTACACCCGCGAATTTGATTTTCGTTACAATACCCGCGAACTTAATGACGGTGAGCGTGCCGCCGTTGCTCTAAAGGGCATCGAAGGCAAGCGCCTGACCTATCGGCGGATTGACAAACTCGCCGCCTAAATGGGCGGTCATTCCTGTCCAGATCGGAAAATCCCGAAAACGCTATTTTCGTTGAGACTCTTTGCCCTTTGCCTTGCTAGACTTGCGGAGCTGGGGTGGAGTCGAAAGTAGTGTTTTTAACGTAGCTTCGCGCCGTGCCTCTGTCTCCGCTTCGGAGTAGCTGTCATCCTTTTGATCGGTGTTAGTCATGCCTCAACCTACGGAAATTAGCGATGAAATCAAGATATATGCCGGAATTGGTGTTGTGTGTGTCGAGTGGGCGCTTCTCGAACACATGATGTTGGGTTTAATTTCATGTGCTGAAAATACCTCTCTAGAAAAAACGTATATGATGTTTGGCACCCTGGATATGTTGCCTCGAATAAATATGGCACTCAAACTTGCAAGACACGAAAAATGGCCTCCAAAACTTTCATCTCGTATCGAGAAAATCCGAAAAGAAGTTCAGGGAAAGCGACAAAACGGGCTGCAAGCAAAACGCAATCAACTAATCCACGGCGTTCACAAAGCATCGGACAAACCAGAATCTGTTAGCTTGACAATGGTCCGCTGGGGCGAACCAAAGCGAACACAAGACATATCAGTTTCCGATATTGCTAATCTAGCCAATCGGCTAAGTGACTTGGCGCAAGAGGCTTCCAGCATCTTCGATGACTACGGAACCTGGAAGTTTGGCCCCGGCAGCGAGAAAGATAGCAGCGAGCAACTCTCCAGGGCTGAATCCCGAATCAAAATCAAAATCGCAAAGGACTTCCAGGGCATCATCAAACGCCTCTTCGCAAAGAACGAATGACTGGTTTCCATCAGTAGTTGTACCGGACTGCCCATTCCCGATCCGTATTTTTCACCTGCTAAGTAACGTATATAATTGCCTGTTTCGGCTAAACATGTTCTATGGCCTTTTACGTCTATATCTTGCGTTGTTCCGATGGAAAATTCTACACCGGACATACAGAAAATCTGGAAGTTCGGGTTTCTCAGCACCAAAGTGGAGTATTTAAGGGCTACACATACAAGCGTCGGCCATTGACACTGGTTTGGTCGGAAAACTTTCCGACACGGCTTGAGGCTTTGGAAGCCGAAAAGCAGATTAAAGGCTGGTCAAAGGCTAAGAAGCAAGCGCTTATTGATGGTGATTGGGAGTTGTTATCACTATTGTCGAAAGGTCGCACTGATAGACGATAGGCGTCCTTCGACAGGCTCAGGACTAACGGGAAAGGGTTGAAGGGTTTTCCTGAAAAAGCACATCATCTGGATTACAGTTCTTTTGGCCATCACTATCGCCATCTTTGGCTGGAACCCGTTTTCGGTCCACCGTAATACCAGCGGCATCCTCGACGACGGCTATTCCGGTTTTGAAAACGGTATCGATCGCCAGCCCAATGGCGTCTACCGCGTCCGCGCACTGACCCGTATGCCAGATGTGAAGGCGAAAATGGTGCGATGGTGGTTTGCTGACTACATGCAGACCACGGCGCACTATAAACGCTGGCACCCGGCCGCCCATATCTGGATGGATTGGGAGAATAAGACACCCGGCAAGATTATCGGTGCCAGCCATTTGGTGCATGAAACTTTGGGGGATAGTCCCGAAGTGCATAAATTACGCATCCAGTTTGTCAAGCCTTCCGAATTTCTGGGCCCAGTGGAAGATCGCGCTGACCGTTTCATCATCTGCGCCCGCGCCGGGTTCCTGGAGGAGCCGATCAACGTCACTACCATGTGTCATATCGTCCGCGACACCGAATGGGGCGCGGAAATGCGCTCGGTATTCTGGCTCGGCCATGTGGCGAAGCGCGGCGGCAATGATACTATAACCTCACCCGAGGGCATCATTGGAAATACATAGCTGGCACGACAGATCATGCTGGACGAACAATTTGCAACGAATCTGATGACCCATGCCATTCAGGAAATGGGTTATTTGAGTGACTTCCTGCCGGAGCTTTATGGCGAGGAGACCGGTCAAACGGATTTACCTGAAAATACAGACCAGCCAGAAGTTTCGACCACAGATTGAAAATTGTGGTTTCCGGCACCTCCTCATTGCATTAGCATGCTTGCAATAAGTTGATTTGGGGGGAGCGGACGAATGCGAAGGGCATTACATATTTGGCCGAACACTGGCATCATCAGTTTCCACTTCTGGTTCCGTTTCCCGTGATCCTTGGTTAACATTGCAGCACAAAAGTGCGCGGGCCGAAACCTGATCCGGGCCATCGACAGGCTCCCGCAGCGGCTGAGCGACGCAAAACCGTCAATCAGGAAGACGGCTCAATGATCTCGCTCAAGAATCTCGCTCAAGGATCCCGGGCGGGTCCAGTCCCATCCGCGATAATCATTTCCACCGCGCGTCATGCAGACGCCCGCAGGCATCCGTCCCGATCAGCCGGGAGTCTTCGCCGATCAGGTCGAACGGTGGGCGACAAAACCAGCCAGTCCGGGCGGCTCTATCTGCTTTCCAAATGTCACACGGCTCAGGCCGCTGCCTCCGGTGATCCGTGACCACTGGCAGATCGAGAACAGTTTGCATTGGTCTCTCGATGTGGCGATGAACGAAGGCCAGCACCGAGCGCGGAAAGATCACACACCAGCCAATTTTGCTGCGTTGAGGCGGATCGCCCTGAACATCATCAGGGCCAATCCGGCAAAAGGTTCAAACCGGGGCAAGTTCAAAAAGGCAGACTGGAGCAATGA
The DNA here is from genome assembly GCA_951813595.1 of uncultured Parasphingorhabdus sp. Taxonomy (GTDB): domain Bacteria; phylum Pseudomonadota; class Alphaproteobacteria; order Sphingomonadales; family Sphingomonadaceae; genus Parasphingorhabdus. The sequence goes on from CATOTQ010000001.1 coordinate 2,305,088, forward strand.
CTTCCTCAAAACGCTCATGCAAGGCTTCTGAAGCGCGATTGCCCTGATAATTTCCACCGCTTTCGCGACACAACCCGACGCTCCCTGTATTCCCTCTTCAAAACAGGCCTTCGTGCTCCACGAATATCTCTCGCGGGCTCCGCCAAAACCCCGGAACTTTGGGAGATATGGATATATTGAAGAGGGCAAGAATCAAAAACCGCAAAATCCCTGATCCAGCAAAATCCCTGATCCAGCAAAATCCTTGATCCAGCCGTAAAAGGCCGCCATCGTCACAAAGTGCCATCATCACAAAGGTCGCGGCCAGGGAGTCCCAGCCTGATTGATGCGCGACAGGAAGGGTGCGGCCGGGGGTGTTGACAAAGCTGCCTCCGGCTGTGAATGACCTGTTCAAATGCGGCGGTGACGTGCAGGTAATGAAGGCGGGTAATGAAGGAGAATATTGATGCGCCTGGATAAATTGTCGAAAATTACCTGTGTCTTTGTGCTGGCGCTCTGGGCCGGGCCCTCTGCCGCCCTTGCAGAGGCGGATTGTGCCACCTGGAATACCCGCCAATTCTTTGCCGTGGCGACGCCGGCCGATATGGCCCGCTGCCTGGAGGCCGGGGCGAACCTGGAGGCGCGGGGCGGCAAGGATGGATTGACGCCGCTGCATATGGCAGCAGTGTCCGGATCACCGGATCTGGTGCAGGCACTTGTCCAGGCCGGGGCGAACCTGGAGGTGCGGGACAACTATGGATTGACGCCGCTGCATGGGGCGGCACGGTACGGATCACCGGATCTGGTGCAGGCACTTGTGCAGGCCGGGGCGAACCTGGAGGCGCGGGGCGGCAAGTATGGATGGACGCCGCTGCATGTGGTAGCAGCGTCCGGATCACCGGAGAAGGTGCAGGCACTTGTGCAGGCCGGGGCGAACCTGGAGGCACGGGACGACGAGTATGGATTGACGCCGCTGCATGTGGCAGTGTCCGGATCACCGGAGGGGGTGCAGGCGCTGCTTGACGCTGGCGCCAACCCTGGCGCGCGAAGCAAGGCGGGCCGTCTTCCGTTCGACCTGATCGGCAAAGACTCCCGGCTGATCGGGACGGATGCCTACTGGCGTCTGCATGACGCGCGGTGGAAATGATTATCGCGGGTGGGACTGGCCCCGCCCGCCCGGGATCATTGAGCGCGCCGCATAAGCGCCCCGAATATCAAACCGCCCGGAGGCACCATGGGATAATTTCCACCCCTTTCGCGACACAACCGTTCCATTGTCTGTCCAGTTGATGAACCAACCTGCCCAAAGCCATACTGCGCATATTTGTATGGTTGTCACAACTGATTTCTATCATGATCGCCGTGTACGAAAGGAAGCTCTGTCTGTCTTAGAATCGGGTTTTCGTTTAACCGTTGTAGCTACTCGGCGCCCAGAGGATGAGGTGTATCAGTCCGCACAGCTGGCTGACGATGAATTTGATGGATATCCATTCAGCCTAAAGCGGGTTTATCTAAATGGTCGGACAAGACGGGTAAATATACCTGTTTTCAGTGCCGTTGCAGTATTTTTTTGGGTGGTATTTTTCTATTTAAAGATTTTGGCGACAATTTTTTCTGTGCGAGCGGATATTTATCATTGTCATGATATTGATGCTCTGGCCCTTGCACGGTTGCCGGCCCTTTTTCATCGCGGCAGGGTAATTTTCGATTGCCATGACATTATGAGTGAGATACAGATCAGAGGGTCTGTTCTTGCTCGTCTGCGCCCTGTTTTTCGCATGATGGAGAGGCTGCTGCCGCCGACAGCGCACGGTTTGATCGCTGCGGCCCAGCCCTTTGCAAAACGCATGGCGGAGGCTAGTGGCATTGATGAAAAAGAGGTTGTCCCGGTTTTGAATTGTCCGCGAACCCACTCAATTTTCAACAGTGACAGATTAAGAAAAAGGTTTGAAATTGCAAGCGATTGCCCGGTTCTGCTCTATTTAGGAAGTATAAATCCCGATAGAGGATTGTCATATTTGATGGAGGTTATTGATCAACTTGAGTCCAGCATTGCGGTAGTAATTTTGGGTCCGGGTCATCCCGAAATCCGTGAGGCGCTAGCAGCACAAATTGCATCGATTGAAACAGGCGACCGTGTTTACCTTGGTGATTTTGTTGCGCTGGAAGAGGTTCCAGAAACGTTGATGGGCGCAACTGCCACAATCATCCCTAATCGCTATATTTCTGAAGCTTATAACTCCCTGCCAAATAAGCTCTTCGAAGCGATGATGGCTGGCCGGCCGTTTGTGTGTAATAATATTCCAGCCATGGCAAAAATTGTCCAAGATCAGGAATGCGGTATTGTGCTTCAGGACGAGCAACCGCAAACATTATCGGCGGAATTAAACAGGCTCTTATTGGATCCCAAGCTAAGTAGCAGGTTAGGCAAAAATGGCCGGAATGCAGCTGAAAAAATATATAATTGGGAGTCGCAGGCCGAAAATCTACTTGGTCTTTATGATGAAGTGTCAAGAGGCAAGAGGGGTCGGAATAATGGTGACCAATGAACAACAGCCGCCCGAGCCGCTTCACGTCTTGGTGTTGCCTACCTGGTATCCGAATAGCAGGCGCCCCGACTATGCGGTGTACTTTCGTGTGCAGACCAGGGCTTTGCAAAGAGTGGGGGCGAAGGTTGGTGTAATATTCCCTGAACTAAGGGAATATTCAGATATTAACTCCCTTGCCTCGGCTCTGGAAAATCGATTTACAATTTCCAGTGAATGGGATGACGGTTATCCCGTTTTGCGTTGGTCCGGGTGGCGGCTGCCAAAGCTCCATAAGGTATCCGCAATTATTTTCGAATTTGCTGCGAAGAGGCTATACAAACACTATGTCAAGGCTCACGGCGAGCCGGATATAATACTTGCCCATACTGCTGTGAATGCTGGTTGGGCTGCATCTAAAATTGCTGAAGACCAAAACTTGCCTTTTGTTGTTGTTGAACATTCGACGCATTTTTCTCGCGATCTTTATGATCCATCTGCACTTGCCAGAGCTCAGATAGCCTTCGATAAAGCGCAGAAGGTCTTTGCGGTAAGCGAACCATTTTGCAAATTGTTGTCGCAGCGTTTCAGTCGCGAAATAGCCTATGCACCTAATGCTATCGACACGGCTTATTTCACTCCTCAGAGCAACCAAGACGGTACACCGATAGCTGATTCAAGGCCACTGCGCCTGGCTTTTGTCGGTACCCTTGATTCTAAGAAGGGCATTGATGTTCTTCTAAATGCTGTTGATCAACTGATCAGGCAAGGGGAAAGAATAGACCTTCGCTTGATTGGTGAAGGCAGCAAGGAGAACGCCTATCGCACTATGGTGAATAGCAAAGGATTAGAGAATTCGGTCACATTTCTGGGTCATAAAAGACAACCAGAGGTTCGTGAGCTAATGCGTTGGGCGGACATATTCGTGCTGCCTAGTCGCTATGAAACATTCGGTGTGGTTCTGATTGAGGCGCTAGCGACAGGAACGCCGGTTGCAAGCACATTTTCCGGTGGGCCGGAAAGTATCGTAACCGATGATGATCTGGGGGTCTTGGTACCGGTTGACGATAGCGATGCGTTGAGTGAAGCAATTATGACGATAAAAAGACGCCTGCCCAAATCCGCTGAAGCCTTGCAGGAACAGGCCAAATTGATCCATGAGAAAATTGAGAACCGTTTCAGTGCAAACGCAAGAGCCAAAATTATGTTGAATGAACTCCAGGCGTTGACGAAAGAAAGCCAGCATGATGGCTGAACTTCTGCAATTTTACCAGAACCCTGCCCGGCAACATTAACTGTGAAGAAACGAGTCGCGGATCACACACCCTGACCGTGTGCTTGCGAGCGAACATTGACCCTCACCCGCTGCTGGCTTGGTCAAATTGTTTTGGGCCAGGCGCAGGGGTATAGAGATAGCAGGCTATCCGGCTTTGCGGTATCGTTCATCTGTGTGGTCCTTTTTTGGTTCGTTACTGTGGTTTGGCGATCACAGTTTTAACCCGGGGCCACTTCCTTCAAAATGTGCGAAAGATAATTTACGTTATCCTAATTAGCAGTGCATCGTAGACAGCGAGATCTCGTCAGGGCAATCGACTGAATGTTCACTGTCGGATTGCGGCTTTCATGCAGGCGTCATCGCATGCAGCGGAACGTCGTTTTTGCGGCAGGCTGATTTTGCCTGGTGCGCGACGTAGCAGGTTCATTGCTGCGTGATTGATTGTGGCAAAATTGGCTGCGGCATTTCCGGTTCTGATGCGGCAGTCATCCTGGCGGCAGGTAACATCGAGCACCCGATGCAAACAGTTTTCCACCTGCCAGTGATTGCGGATGTGACGCGCCATTTTCTCGGGCACATCAAGGACGGATGAGATGTAAAATTGCCTGACCGTTTTGGCCTGGCCTCTGATTTCACGAGTGTACCCTGTCATGATCACGGCCTTCAGGCCCGGCCATTTGTGGCGTTCGGTTCTGTATTTGAACAAACTGTGCAGCACCGCGTTTCAATGCGCCCATGACCTGCATCAGCGGCTTCGCTTTTTTCAATGAATTTCGCGCCTGTATCACGCTCCGGATGTTCATCGAAAAACAATTCGACATCCTCGCGCAAGCTTCCCTGGTTGCCCTTCAGGCCGATCACATAACCGGCCTCTTGGTCCATGATTTGTTGGCAAATCTTGCGCTGACATCCTATCGCGTCAATAGTCACGATAGCGCCCTTGAGTGCCAACAGGGCCAGTAGCTCGGGGATCGCTGTTATCTCATTGGACCTGTCGTCAATCTTGCGTTGCCCGGGAACGAGTTGGTGATCACACGGCCAGGCCGAAATCATATGAATGGGTGCTTCAGGGGACCTGGTATCAAATGACCGCCGAAGGGTTTTACCATCGATGGCGACGACACCTTCAGGCGTTTCATGCAAACTCGCCACCCAGGCTATGAAGCAGCGTTGGAAGGCTTCCATATCCAGACGGGAAAACAAGATCCCCGACTGATCATGGCCTGGCGTTCCGTCCTTGAACGGCAAAAAGCGACGCAGGAATTCCAGCTGCTTTTCACCGTAGAGTGCGATTGACGTCCAGCCCCCGGCGCCTGAAATTACGGCGCAATTACGGCGCATAGGACCAGAAGAAAAATCTCGTTCGGTGGGCAGGTGACCTTCGCTTGCTGGCGCGGGTCTTTGACGCCGCCGAAATGCGTCAGAAAACGGGGGGTGGCAGGGTCCGGTGGGGCTTGTGACATGCAAAATCTCCAAAAAAGTGAGCATTCCACTCCCTTGATTCAGAAAAATTACTCCATGTCAGCTGCTTATTCAGTCAATTGCCCTGAGCGGACGCCCACACCAACTCCTGATCCGGTGATTGACGATCCCATTCAGGACGTGATCGAAGAGGAAGTGACTGTTGACCCAGAAACGGCCATTGCAGATCCGTTCGAAACCAACCTCATTGAACTCAAAGACACCGAAACATTCGCCGACGATCCACTCATCGACGAACCGGTAACCGGCGCTGGCAATGATGATCTATGGGAGTCTGCGGTAGATTGCGAATTGGATGAAGGTGGCGATAGTTGCAGCGTAGGTGGTCCAGTCGAAGAGGAGCTTGAGCCAGCCGAATAGATGGGCTGTGCCGATCATCTGCAATTGATCGGTTGACCTTTGCCGCCAGAAACTCTTAGGCGATGCGGATGCGCGATACTGATGTACATCCATTGAAGCTGTTCAACAGCCTGTCCCGCGAAACTGAAGATTTCAAACCAGTCCATTCGGGTGAAGCGCGCGTTTATACCTGCGGACCGACCGTTTATAATTATCAGCATATTGGAAATATGCGCGCCTATGTTTTTGCCGATCTGCTCGGGCGAACGCTAAGCTGGAAGGGTTACAAGCTTACTCATGTCATCAATATTACCGATGTTGGACACCTGACATCCGACGCCGACGAAGGCGACGACAAGATGGAAAAAGCAGCGGCGAAAACCGGCAAATCCGCTTGGGATATCGCAAAATATTATACCGACACCTATTGGCAGGATATTGACCGGCTCAACATCCGTCAGCCAGCGAAATGGTCAATTGCAACAGATCATGTCGAAGAGATGATCGAGTTTGCCAAGAGCATTGCCGAAAAGCACTGTTATGAATGCGAAACCGGGCTTTATTTTGATACCACGACCGTACCCAATTACGGTGCGTTGGCACGCGCCAATACCGACGAAGGCGAAGGTCGGATTGATACCGTGGAGGGCAAGCGCAACCAGAATGATTTTGCGATCTGGCGCAACACACCAGAAGGCGAAGCGCGGCAAATGGAATGGGACAGCCCCTGGGGCAAAGGCGCTCCCGGCTGGCATCTGGAATGCTCGCAAATGAGCATGAAATACCTCGGTGATCGCTTTGACATTCATACCGGTGGAATTGACCACCGCGAAATTCATCATCCCAATGAAATCGCCCAGAATCAGGCACATAATTGCTCCGAGCATAGTGGCGCGAACATCTGGATGCACAATAACTTCTTGATTGATCGTCAGGGCAAAATGTCCAAATCAACGGGCGATTTTCTGAGGTTGCAGGTCCTGATCGACAAGGGCATTCATCCCCTCGCCTATCGGTTGATGTGTCTACAGGCGCATTATCGCAACGAACTGGAATTTACCTGGGAGAATGTGATTGCAGCGCTGACCCGTTTGAAACGTATTGTGATGGGTATCGACAAGTTGCGTCTGAAAGCAGATGGCCAGACTGCCAAAATCGAGCATCCAAGACTGCTTGAATATCGGGACAAATTTGATGCTGCAATCAGCGACGATCTTAACAGCGCCAAATGCCTGCCCCTACTCGAAGATCTGCTTAACCAGAAAAAATTGCCTGCCAATCAACGGATGGCACTGGTAACAGAGTTCGATTTTATACTGGGACTGAACTTGCTCAACCTGTCGAGAGATGAATTGAGAGTGCAACCAGTGGGCGCACCCATTTCTTCCGATGACATTGAGATCAAACTGGACCAGCGGCAAAAGGCCAAAGCAGACAAGGATTTTGCCGCTGCCGACACGATCCGGGATGACCTGACGGATCTAGGTGTTGAACTAATGGATGGCGATCCCCTGCGCTGGGAATGGAGAATTTCGATATGACCAAAACAAGAGCTGCCATGGCCTCGTTAGTTCGTCCTCTGGTCGAACCGCATTGCAGTGATTTGGACGTGACATGGTTCACCAGCGCTGAGGAAGCCATGGAGGCAGCGCCCAACGCAAAAATCGGCTGGTTCGATATGTATGACAAAGAACAGATGGCAAAGACAATTGCAGCTGCAACCAATCTGAAATGGCTCAACAGCATTTACGCCGGTGTCGAACACTTTCCTTTGGAACAGTTGAAAGCACAAGGAACAAAGCTGACTAATGGTGCAGGATTGAACAGCGCGCCAATTGCGGAATTTGCGATCATGATGATGCTCTCAGCGGCAAAGCGGATGGACATAATCATGGATCATCAGCGTAAGCTGGAATGGTTGGAGATTCCTCCCGGCACCACCGAAACTGCTAATAGCAATGCACTAATCATCGGCTACGGCGGGATCGGGCAGCAGATTTCTAAACAATTGGCTGGCTTTGACATCGACATCACCGCCGTTCGTCGAACCGCTACTGAGAATCCCAATGTTATTGGGCTGGACGATTGGCGAGATAGATTAGGCGAATTCGACTGGGTGTTTCTTTGCGCTCCTGCCACTGATGAAACGCAAAAAATGTTCGGTGCGGATGAATTTTCAGCGATGAAAGAATCTGCCTGGCTTATAAACATCCCGCGCGGAACGCTCGTCGATCAAGATGCATTGCTTGAAGCGTTGGAAAGCAAATCCATTGGCGGTGCAGCTTTGGACGTCACTGATCCCGAACCACTACCCAAAAACCATCCGCTCTGGACTGCGCCCAATTGCATGATCACCATGCATCTTTCCGGGCAAGCGCAAACACGGATGTTCCAGCGTGCTGAGTTATAACCGGATCTGGTGTCTGGAAGAATTTGAAGTATGGGGCGTGCCTTGCTGAAATCGTTTTTGTCTGGAAATCGAAAGTAGCAAGAGGAGCCCGCCACACATGGCAAAAGATACTGTGATTGATCCGGGTAGACCGGAGGGAATTGAACCACTGACAGAACTACTCAGACCGGGTGCGAAGCAGTTAATCGCCGAAGCGGTCCAGGCAGAGCCGGATGAGTTGATGACAAAGTTTGATGGTCACAAAACGGCTGACGGACGACAGCGCGTTGTCCGCAGTGGCCATCATCGCGAACGAGAGGTGATTACAGGGGTTGGCAAGGTCAGCGTCGAGGTGCCGAAGATCCGTAGCCGTGAAGGTACGCCGGAATGTTTTCAATCTCTGGTTGTACCGCCCTGCATCCGGCGAACGGCGACGCTGGACGCGGCGAACCCCTGGCTTTATTTGAAGGGTGTTTCGAGTGGCCAGATGCAGAGCGCACCGGAAGCTATTGCCGGCCCCGAGGCTAAAGGGCTGCCGGCCAATGTCGCGGGGCGTTTGAAGCGGCAATGGGAAGCTGAATACAAGCAATGGTGTACTCGAGCGGTGTCTGATGAATGGGTCCGTATCCGGGCTGATGGCATCTACAGTGGTCTCAGAGGCGACGATGGCCGATTGTGCTGCCTGGTTATCATCGGCGTGAACAGCCGGGGTCACAAGTACTTCCTGGCAATCGAAGATGGTGTCAGGCAGTCAAAACAGAGCTGGCGTGAGGTGTTGCTGTCCCTGAAACAACGGGGTCCGGACCAACCCCCGAAGTTGGCAATTGGAGACGGCGCCCCGGGCTTCCGGGCCGCAGTGGAGGAAGTGTATCCGGAGACGGGCGTTCAACGTTGCTGGATGCACAAGACCGGCAATGTGCTGAACTATCTGCCGAAGTCTGTCCAGGAGAAAGCGAAGCAGGGTCTGCATGATATCCGGATGGCAGAAGATCGAGCTGATGCAGAAAAGGCGTTCGATAATTTTGAGGAACGTTTCGGTGCAAAGTACCCCGAGGCGGTGGAATGCTTATCGAAAGACCGTGACGCGTTGCTGGCATTTCATGACTTTCCAGCGGAACACTGGACCCGTATCAGGACAACCAATGTCATTGAGTCGAGTTTTGCGACGATCCGGCATGGAACACGCCAAGCCAAAGGTTGTGTCACGCGCAATACGATGTTGACGATGGTCTGCAAGATGGGATTATGCGCAGAAGATTCCTGGCGCAAATTGAGAGGCTTCAGACACCTGGCGAAGGTGATTGAAGGCGTGAAGTCTAAAGATGGAAGCGAGGTGAACAAGGACGACATGCCAGCCGCATGACTAACTTGCCAGACACTACTTTTGACAATAACTCAATTGTATATGGTCGGCTATCGAACTGGGTCGAAGAGCGGACCGGCGAGCCGTTCGATATCTGGGTGCGCCGTTATGTTATCGACAAAGCCGGACTGAAAAATATTGCAGCGGGTTGGCGTGATCCACATGGCGGCGATGCCTTGCGCTTGTTGGCACCGCCATTTCGCCATGCACCAGAGCAGAACGATAATCTCGATCCATCGGCACTGCCCAATCCCGAGATGAATGGCTCTAGCGGGATTATCGCGAGCGCGCGCGCCTTGGCCGCATATTCGATTGCCCTGGATGATGGGCGTATTCTGGGATCTTCTCTGCGCACTAAAATGTGGACGCCGCCTCGTAACACTGATGGAAGCGAAGCAAATTATGCTTATGGCTGGTGGACCCAGCGTTGGCAGGGCAAGCAGCTTGTCTGGCATGGCGGTTGGTGGCCGGATGCCTATGCAGGCATGCTGCTCAAGGTTCCCGAGGATGGATTGACGCTGGTTGCTATCGGCAATACGGATGGATTGCACTGGGGCAACCGGTTGCATATTGCCGAGATCGAAAAATCCCCGCTTGCCGCGAAATTTCTGGAGCTTTTTGCTACCGAGCAATAGTTGTATCACCGATTTCATTTTTCGGAATGCTGTCCGAAGATACCTCCAGAACGTACCTGTGAGTATTTGTACGTTGTCGGATGTCCAACAGATCATTGTCATAAAGTTCCCCTAAAACCCCATCCTTCTCCTCCCGCGCAATCGCCACACATCCCTCGGCCGGCTTCCCCTCATTCCACACATGAAAAAATATCACGCTGCCTTTGCCGGATTTGGGCCGGGCAGCTCTCCGAGAAATCGAACAGAACCAAGCCCCTGCTATGAGCAATCAGAGGCTTGGTCCAAAGCTTCTAGGCTCAGGATTCATTAATTGATCCAGAAGGCGCAGATAGCAGCGATGGTTATGGCGGCCATGAAGGTATCTGCCCTTCGATCATAGCGCGTGTGTATACGCCGCCAGTCTTTGAGTTTTCCAAACATGTTCTCGACCTTGTGGCGTTGCCGGTAGAGCTGTTTGTCGAAGTGCGCGGGCATTGTGCGCCCCTTTCGCGGCGGGATGCACGGTGTGATGCCCTTGGCCTTGAGGGCGGCGCGGTATTCATCGCTGTCATAGCCTTTGTCACCGGTCATCACGCAGGCGCGTTCAGGCAGCGCCGGATAGAGCAGCTTTGCGCCCTTGTGGTCGCTCATCTGGCCTTCGGTCAGACACAGCGCAACAGAGGCCTGCCTTCGCCATCACAAACGGCGTGTAGTTTGGAGTTCAGGCCGCCTTTGGTGCGCCCGATACATCTGGGTAGAGCCCCTTTTTGAACAGGCTGGAAGCTGTCCTGTGCGCCTTGAGGTGCGTCGCGTCGATCATCAGCACATCGGATTCACCAGCCTGTTTTACCAGCGCTGCAAATATCTGACTGAAGACCCCCAGCTTACTCCACCGGACAAACCGGCTATAGAGCGTCTTGTGAGGACCATAACCCGCTGGAGCATCACACCAGCGAAGGCCGTTCTTGATGACATAGATTATCCCGGAGAGCACCCGTCGGTCATCAACTCCGGGGACACCGTGAGACAGCGGGAAATATGGCTTGATACGGCGTATCTGTGCCTCGCTCAACATCGGTAAATCATTCATGCAAACATCTCCTTTGTGTGAAGCATGTTGAATCAACAACTTTAACGATATGCAAGCAATTTAATGCATCCTGAGCCTAGATCAATTGTCGGCGCGGGCGATTAGTACTGAACCGGAAAAGGCTTGTGCGGGCAAAGCGAAAATTCAGTCTATCTTCCCTTTGAAACGAAGCGTGAAAGAGGTGGCACCGCTGCCTGTATCCGGCGCCATAAAGCCCGTCGGAGATATGCGGACATGGGTGACAGCGGGGTCAGTGCCATCACCGCTATCCGATGCCGTGCGATTGAAGTTTGTCCCGTCAGTGGAAAAGGAATAGCAATCAGTGGTGCTGACAAAGCTCACAAAATTGCATGTCAGACCGGACCCGGGTGACCCATCCTGATATTGGAACGGTCCGCTTCCCGGACCGCCGAAGTCGGTGACGACCAATCCTAGCTCAGTGGGCAACTGCTCAGTAATAATCACACTGTCATAGTTAGGAGGTGCGTTACCGCTATTTTACCGTGATCAGATAATCGACGGTGGCATCTGGTAGAGCAAAGCCACTCCCAAACGTATCGGCGAATGAAACGCTGGTTTTGGTTACGGACAGATTGGGCTCCAACAGCGCATGAAAGCTGCTCGAGAAGGCTATAATTGCGGCGGACTCAGCTTGCGCCGTCGTCAAGCCACGTTCGTTGTCTTGATCGCGATCTTCATCTACACGCAGCCCGATATTTGAACTGCTTAGGCTACAGCGACGAAACCAACCGCCATCAGAATTGTTCCGTGTTCTCTTCTTTGCAACAACGATGCGACTTCCGCTTGTCTGGCCAATACCATGAGAAAAACATCCGTTGTCCCAACCGCGAATATTTGCGGCCGTGTTTACCGCGCTCCAGGTAATCGTATTGCTCGCGGTATCGGGAAAAGTGCCTGACAACCCTGCTGGAAAAGCGATCCATCCTACGGTTTCGGCGGATGGAAAAGGGCCACTATTTGCCTGGCTTCGATCCAGGGCCACCTGAAAACTCGCGAGTCCGGCATTTTGTGTAATCGCGGTTATATGTGATCGAGATGACTGACTGGCCACAGTACGTGTTTCGCTATTTGCTGTTTGAATCTGGGAAATAACCGAGGGAGTTGATGGCAGAAGGGCGGAGAAATTGACAGTCGCCCAGCTTGCCGTTCCTCCGGTGAATCCAGTGCCGAACTGAACAGCGGAGGTATTGAGCCGACCTGCTTCGATTACTCTTCCATCTGGTAGAACATGTCGGCCCGGTTCAATCGCTATATAGTGGACATTTTGAACTATGTGTCTGCCATCCCAGTTGTCTGGTTCCAAGATGAGTTCATCAAAACCGGTTGTGGTTACGTTGGTAATCCGTATCGAAGCGGAATTATTACCGTTTACATCAGCAAGAGCGACCACAACAGGCACAGTGTCAAAGGTTTGTTGGAAATTGACACGCACCGGACTTGCATTGGCAAATGTGTCATGTGCGGTGAAGCTTCCAGCTTCCAACCGGCCGGCATTGGCCGGAGAAATGGCGAGCAGGAACGTGCCGCCAAGCAGCAATATCAGACAGACTAGCGCGCGGCTGGTCCCAAGACGGCGCAATTCCCACATAATTCCGCCATATCGGAGCAAGGTTAACGAAATTTTGACGTTCGCTTCTATTCATGTAAAATCTTGTACGAGAAGAACAGCGTCGAACCCGCATATTTCTGCGCTAACCGACTATTGACAGTCCAACAGACTCTCCCTAAATAGCCACCATTCGAAACCGATTTAAACCGGCAACACCAATTGTGGTGCGCGCTGGTTTTGTGCGTTTCGGGTTTGTTTTTAACGACTTAGCGATGAGATAGAGGTCGAGCGAATCGCCCTCTGTGGAGCATGGAGAAATATATTGGCACGTATTGCCGGGGTAAATATCCCAACAAACAAGCGCGTTATCATAGCACTTACCTATATTCACGGTATCGGGCGTACAAAAGCGGTCGAAATCGTTGAAAAACTGAAACTCGATCCGGCTACTCGGGTACAGGACCTGACTGATCAGGAAGTTTTGCAAATTCGCGAAACCATTGATGCGGATCACACGGTTGAAGGTGACTTGCGGCGTGAAACCGCAATGAACATCAAGCGTTTGATGGATCTGGCCTGCTATCGCGGTCTTCGCCATCGTAAAGGCCTTCCGGTTCGCGGTCAGCGTACGCATACCAACGCACGCACCCGCAAAGGCAAGCCAAAGGCAATCGCCGGTAAGAAAATGTAAGACTGGGCTCTAGACCCTCTTTTCAGGATATTAGGTAGGAATTTTAAATGGCTCGCGAACCACAACGCGTAAAAAAGAGCGCGCGAAAAAATATTTCGGCAGGCGTAGCGCACGTCAACGCCACTTTTAACAACACAATGGTCACTATCACCGATGCGCAGGGCAATGCGATCAGCTGGTCTTCTGCCGGCATGATGGGCTTTAAAGGCTCCCGTAAATCGACGCCTTACGCGGCGCAGGTTGCAGCGGAAGATGCTGGCAAGAAAGCGGCTGACCATGGTGTTCGCACTTTGGAAGTGGAAGTGAAAGGTCCCGGCTCTGGTCGTGAGTCTGCGCTTCGTGCGCTTCAGGCAGTCGGTTTCACGATAACATCAATCCGTGATGTCACGCCGATCCCGCATAATGGTGTTCGCCCGTCAAAGCGTCGGCGCGTCTAACCATTTTGAGTTTTACGGTAGCTGCGGCTGGCGGCTTTCAAGTTTTTTAAATTCAGAGTGGTTCCGGTCCAATCCACTCTCTTGAACACACTAGGGGAAGTCCATGACTGTCAATATGAAGAACTGGCAAGAACTGAAGAAGCCCAACGTCCTCGATATCAAGCCCGGCGGTGATCCAAAGCGCAAGGCCACATTTGTTGCAGAACCTCTGGAACGCGGTTTTGGACTGACGATGGGTAACGCGCTACGCCGTGTGCTTCTGTCTTCGCTTCAGGGTGCTGCGGTTACCTCGATCAAGATCGAAAACGCATTGCACGAATTTTCATCGCTGCCCGGCGTTCGTGAAGATGTTACCGACATAGTCCTCAACGTCAAACAGATCGCTCTCAAAATGGAAAGCGAAGAAGCCAAGCGTTTGCAGCTTTCCGCGACCGGTCCTGCCGAAGTCAAAGCTGGCGATATTGCTGTTACGGGCGATCTCGAAATCATGAACCCGGATCTGGTAATCTGTCATCTCGACGAAGGTGCTTCGCTGAACATGGAGCTGACCGTCAATGTTGGTAAAGGCTATGTTCCCGCAGTTGCCAACCGCCCCGCAGATGCGCCAATCGGTTTGATCCCGGTAGATTCGCTCTACTCACCAATCCGTCAGGTGTCTTACAAGATCGACAACGCACGAGTTGGTCAGGAGCTGGATTTTGATAAGTTGAACCTCACCATCGAAACCGATGGCACTGTGACCCCGGAAGATGCGATTGCCTATGCAGCGCGCATCTTGCAGGATCAGCTACAGCTGTTCGTACATTTCGAAGAAGCGCTCGACGCGGTATCTTCGCCAATTGGTGTTGCTGCTCAACAGAGCCAGGCCGAGAGCGATGCGAATCAGCTCAACCGTTACCTTCTCAAGAAGGTCGACGAGTTGGAACTTTCCGTTCGTTCGGCAAACTGCCTCAAGAACGACAATATCATCTATATTGGCGATCTAGTGCAGAAGACCGAAGCAGAAATGCTGCGCACCCCGAACTTTGGTCGCAAGTCCCTGAATGAAATCAAGGAAGTGCTGTCCTCAATGGGTTTGCGCCTAGGTATGGACATCCCCGGATGGCCGCCTGAAAATATTGAAGAAATGGCCAAGAAGCTGGAACAAGAACTGCTTGGCTAAACAGGTTTTTGGCGGTGGCCTGAATTTCACCGCCCGGATTGGGGTACCTGATACGGCCCCTATACAAACAGGAGTGTAGAATATGCGTCATAGAATGAAGGGCCGCCGGATGCAGCGAACCGGCTCACACCGTCAGGCTTTGCTCAAAAACCTGTCGGCTGCGCTGATTAAGCACGAGCAGATCAAAACCACATTGCCCAAGGCAAAAGAATTGCGCTCTTATGTGGAAAAATTGATCACGCTAGCGAAAAAAGGTGGCTTGTCCAATCGTCGCTTGGTTCATGGCCGTTTGATGGATGAAATTCAGGAAAAGAAGCTTTTTGACGTTCTTGCCGGGCGTTACAGCGACCGCAATGGCGGCTATACCCGCATCATCAAGGCTGGTTTCCGTGACAGTGACGCCGCGGCGATGGCGGTGATCGAACTGGTCGATCGTGACGAAGACGCAAAAGGTCAGGACAGCGGTCTAGACCAGAACGAGATGGAAGAATTCGAAGACGCGTAAGCGATTGAAAATTCAAAATATTCAAGGCCGTAGCGCGAAATCGCTGCGGCTTTTTTTGTGTATCATGGTTAACATATTCTCAAACCTTCGCCTCTAAACCAGTCTCTTTAATTGGGGGCAGTTATGGAACGCATTTCGCAACTGGGTTTGATCCTGAACTGGAAAAGCTTGCTCATTGTCTTGTTGGCGATGCTGTCGACTTTCACTAGTCTGAAGGCCGGAATTGCAGCAGATTTTCCGCTGACAATGATTTCTACAGCAATCGTCTTCCCGATCGTGTTTTCCATGAGTTATTGTCAAAAGTAGTGTCTGGCAAGTTAGTCATGCGGCTGGCATGTCGTCCTTGTTCACCTCGCTTCCATCTTTAGACTTCACGCCTTCAATCACCTTCGCCAGGTGTCTGAAGCCTCTCAATTTGCGCCAGGAATCTTCTGCGCATAATCCCATCTTGCAGACCATCGTCAACATCGTATTGCGCGTGACACAACCTTTGGCTTGGCGTGTTCCATGCCGGATCGTCGCAAAACTCGACTCAATGACATTGGTTGTCCTGATACGGGTCCAGTGTTCCGCTGGAAAGTCATGAAATGCCAGCAACGCGTCACGGTCTTTCGATAAGCATTCCACCGCCTCGGGGTACTTTGCACCGAAACGTTCCTCAAAATTATCGAACGCCTTTGCTGCATCAGCTCGATCTTCTGCCATCCGGATATCATGCAGACCCTGCTTCGCTTTCTCCTGGACAGACTTCGGCAGATAGTTCAGCACATTGCCGGTCTTGTGCATCCAGCAACGTTGAACGCCCGTCTCCGGATACACTTCCTCCACTGCGGCCCGGAAGCCCGGGGCGCCGTCTCCAATTGCCAACTTCGGGGGTTGGTCCAGACCCCGTTGTTTCAGAGACAGCAACACCTCACGCCAGCTCTGTTTTGACTGCCTGACACCATCTTCGATTGCCAGGAAGTGCTTGTGACCCCGGCTGTTCACGCCGATGATAACCAGGCAGCACAATCGGCCATCGTCGCCTCTGAGACCACTGTAGATGCCATCAGCCCGGATATGGACCCATTCATCAGACACCGCTCGAGTACACCATTGCTTGTATTCAGCTTCCCATTGCCGCTTCAAACGCCCCGCGACATTGGCCGGCAGCCCTTTGGCCTCGGGGCCGGCAATAGCTTCCGGTGCGCTCTGCATCTGGCCACTCGAAACACCCTTCAAATAAAGCCAGGGGATCGCCGCGTCCAGCGTCGCCGTTCGCCGGATGCAGGGCGGTACAACCAGAGATTGAAAACATTCCGGCGTACCTTCACGGCTACGGATCTTCGGCACCTCGACGCTGACCTTGCCAACCCCTGTAATCACCTCTCGTTCGCGATGATGGCCACTGCGGACAACGCGCTGTCGTCCGTCAGCCGTTTTGTGACCATCAAACTTTGTCATCAACTCATCCGGCTCTGCCTGGACCGCTTCGGCGATTAACTGCTTCGCACCCGGTCTGAGTAGTTCTGTCAGTGGTTCAATTCCCTCCGGTCTACCCGGATCAATCACAGTATCTTTTGCCATGTGTGGCGGGCTCCTCTTGCTACTTTCGATTTCCAGACAAAAACGATTTCAGCAAGGCACGCCCCATACTTCAAATTCTTCCAGACACCAGATCCGGTTATAACTCGTGCAACTGTGGTGTTTCCGTTGCCGCTTTCGGCAATCACGAGGTTTACTTCGCGGTCAACGACGAATGTATCGCTGTCCGTTTCAGCAGTCTGCGCCGTGCCACCTACATTGTAGGCAACCGACACGTTGTTGGTTATGCTCGTTCCTGCGTCGGTGTCCAATTGACCTTCTCCCATAGAAGTGTTCCGGCTTGAGAGTTAGAGATACGGCTATTTATCTTGAGAAAGGAAAGATAGATGGCACGTAAAAGATATACGCCAGAACAGATAATCGGGATGCTCCGGGAGGCTGAGGTTCGGCTTGCTGGGGAGAGAAGACAGGTGCGATATGCCGGGAGCCAGGCATATCAGAGCAGAGTTACTATCGCTGGCGCCGCGAGTATGGCGGTTTGAAGGTAAGTCAGGCACGCCGCTTGAAGGCGTTGGAGAAAGAGAATCAGCGGCTTCGCAAGGCAGTATCCAATCCGACACTGGATGCATTGATCCTGAAGGAGGCCGTTGAGGGAAAGTACTGAGCCCTTCGCGCCGCAAAGATGCGGTCGATCATGTGCAGGCGGCGCTGGGTTGTTCCGAACGCCGCGCTTGCAGGGTGATTGGTCAGCATCGTTCCACTCAGCGCAGACAAGCCATTACCAAGCCGGATGAGCAGCCGCTAACGGCTGAGATCATCCGGCTGGCACAGATATATGGCAGATATGGCTATCGGCGGATCACTAGGCTCAGGATTCATTAATTGATCCAGAAGGCGCAGATAGCAGCGATGGTTATGGCGGCCATGAAGGTATCTGCCCTTCGATCATAGCGGGTGTGTATACGCCGCCAGTCTTTGAGTTTTCCAAACATGTTCTCGACCTTGTGGCGTTGCCGGTAGAGCTGTTTGTCGAAGTGCGCGGGCATTGTGCGCCCCTTTCGCGGCGGGATGCACGGTGTGATGCCCTTGGCCTTGAGGGCGGCGCGGTATTCATCGCTGTCATAGCCTTTGTCACCGGTCATCACGCAGGCGCGTTCAGGCAGCGCCGGACAGAGCAGCTTTGCGCCCTTGTGGTCGCTCATCTGGCCTTCGGTCAGACACAGCGCAACAGGCCTGCCTTCGCCATCACAAACGGCGTGTAGTCTGGAGTTCAGGCCGCCTTTGGTGCGCCCGATACATCCGGGTAGAGCCCCTTTTTGAACAGGCTGGAAGCTGTCCTGTGCGCCTTGAGGTGCGTCGCGTCGATCATCAGCACATCGGATTCACCAGCCTGTTTTACCAGCGCTGCAAATATCTGACTGAAGACCCCCAGCTTACTCCACCGGACAAACCGGCTATAGAGCGTCTTGTGAGGACCATAACCCGCTGGAGCATCACACCAGCGAAGGCCGTTCTTGATGACATAGATTATCCCGGAGAGCACCCGTCGGTCATCAACTCCGGGGACACCGTGAGACAGCGGGAAATATGGCTTGATACGGCGTATCTGTGCCTCGCTCAACATCGGTAAATCATTCATGCAAACATCTCCTTTGTGTGAAGCATGTTGAATCAACAACTTTAACGATATGCAAGCAATTTAATGCATCCTGAGCCTAGCTTACTGCGTAACAGCGGCTGGCATGTGAATGCCAAGCGAGTGGAGCGTATCTGGAGGCGTGAAGGGCTCAAGATACCAAAGAAGCAGCCAAAGCGGGGAAGGCTCTGGTTTAACGATGGATCATGCGTCAGGCTCAGACCGCAATATCGCGGCCATGTCCGGAGCTATGTCTGGAGCTATGTCTGGAGCTATGATTTGGTTATGGATCGCACCCGTGATGGCGCACCCATGATGGCGCACCCATGATGGCAAGGCGTTCAGGATGCTCACCGTCATTGATGAGCATAGCCGGGAGTGCCTGGCGCTCCATGTCCAACGTAAACTGAACAGCGATGATGTACTGGTGGTATTGACCGGCCTATTTGCCAGACATGGCCCGCCAGCCCATATCCGCAGTGACAATGGAGCTGAGTTTACAGCCCATGCGGTACGCGACTGGCTGTCACGTATCGGTGTGAAGACGCTCTATATAGAACCGGGTAGTCCATGGGAGAATGGCTATAACGAGAGCTTCAACGGTAAACTCCGCGATGAGCTACTCAATGGAGAAATATTTTACAGCATGAAGGAGGCAACTATACTGATCGAACGCTGGAGGCGGCACTATAACACTGTCAGACCGCACAGCTCACTGGGCTACAAACCACCGGCACCAACAACAGCCTTGCCTTATCCATCTGAACTGCCCTGCGCTACGCTCCGGTCAGTCCAGATGGACGGCTTTAACCGCCGTGCTCTAACTTAATAACTGGACCAACAACCAGGGGCAGGTCACAATATCCCAAATTGCCCCATGATTGATCGTTACTGTTGAGGGCTAGTTCTGACAGATCGTGAAATTCCTGTTCATCACGCATGACTGGGTTGGAACCCGGAAAGCCACGGAATATCAGCGCCCAGACAATCAGCGACACTGATCGCGGAATCAACCGCTGCTTCCAACAATGGAATTTTGTCCGTCATATAGGATCCGCATAGCCAGAGCCTGTTGCCTGCTTCTGCATGGATGGATTGCAGGAAATTGACTGCTTTCCTGCTTTCCAAAGTGACAGCAGGGCGAGTGAACGCGACGCGGGCAAGTTCGCGATTGGCGGCAATATTCCGTATCGGGTTCCAAGTCTGGAAAATATTTTGCTGACCCTTCAAGCGATCTATCGCCTTGGTCAGATCAACCGAAACTTCTGCACGACTGCCCCCAGCCGGCACATGATAGGTCACCGGCGACGGTGCGGTGTCCGATTCGGGCAGCAGATCACTATCAGTATGCACGCTCATCAAGGAATTCTCGAACGGAATTCTTTCCAGCATCTGTTTTTGCTGATCGAAGCCTGACAGCAAGGGGGCGGCTTGCTGCGCCTGTGTTGCGATGATGACATGGTCGAACCTTTCACGATCCCCATCCTGCGTTGTCACTTCTAGCAGTTCATCTGTCCTGAATACTTTTTCGACCGATGCATTGGTCCGCAGGTCGATATTTTGCAACAGCCGGGGAACGATATCATCGACGCCTTTGGCCGCGCTCGTAATACCCAATTTGTGTACACCGCATGTCAGATATTCCAGCACAATATCAGCCGGATAGGCTCTGACAGTCTTATAGTCGCAGGTGCAGGTTACTGAAAGCATGGGTAGCAAAACCATGTCGATAAATTCCTGACCGGCTTTGGTTTGCTCCAAATATTGCCCAAAGTCGATATCCGAATATTTGTTCAGATTTTCTAAATCCAGCTCTGCACGAGCAAAAAAACGGCGGCTTTGCAATGCGATTTTCCAGGCATGTCTGCTGAAGTTGCTACGACCCTTTAGATAGGAAAATTGCAAAAACCCCCAATCGGCATTGCCATAGTGCAGGACCATCTTACCATTTTCATCGGCAAAAGCGCCCGCATGATCGCTGGTCAGCATTTCAACGCCGATATGATCATAAAGCGCGGTCAGATTTTGATAATAGCCGGGTGTAAATATCCTGAGCGGGATATCGATTCGACTTTCGATGCCGTTGCTGACATAGTCGACAACATGAGCACCCATACCCGCCCTTGACTGGCTTTCATAGACGGTGACGTTAAATTTTGATTTGGCGAGATAGGCAGAGGTCAAGCCCGCAATGCCAGTGCCGATTACGGCCAATTTGGGCTTATTGTTGTCGGTGCCAGCTTTCATCAGGCGTAATAGGCCACGCTCTGCATTGCTGTTGCAATTAGCTCCTGTCTGCTGTTCCAGATGCCCATAAACTGGCTGCTTGCACCATGATCGGCATGATGGGTGTGCGAATCGATCAACCACCAGCCACCTTCAGTCTCTATGTCTTCAGCAATGATATTCATCTGCCAGTTCATTGAACTGACCATTGCATTCTTGTCGAGTAGCCCCATGACCGAAGGGGGCAAGCTATCACACATAGCGATTATTTCCGCTACGGGATCAAGACCGGCGCGCTGTTTCAACCGCATCCAGCGGGTCAGGCGGTTGGTCTGGATACTTGTATCAATCCGCTTGCCAACATACTCCATGTTGGAGGTAAAATATTGTGGCGGCCCGCTGTGCAACTCTTCACCATCGGGCAGGGGTGGGAATTCCGGTTTTTCCATGTCGAATGTCTGCACTTCGGTTTCGCGCTGCTTCGCAAAAATGAAGTTGCAGTGCAGGCCAAGCCCTTTCTCGCAGAAGAGATCTGATTGGACAAAAACAGTGCTTTTCCCGCGACGGAGCATTTTCGTTTCGGCAGTCAATTGGCCAAAAAGCGGGCCGGTAAAGGCAATTTGGGCAGAGCGGAGGCCAGGCAGTTCATCCTCGATATGGCTGGCGGCATGATAGGCCAAGGCAGCCGATAATCCGCCAAAGGACGTGCGCCCCTGTGTCCAGCTTTGCGGCAGAGAAACTATGTTATTCGGGCCACCTGCACCTATTTGATCCAGAAGAGCGGAAAGGGCGACAGGTTGAAAGTCTTTATCGGTCATCCCATTCGGTTAACCTGCTAATCGCCTGAAATCCACAGGTAAGTTGTACGTCAACGTTTACAAATGGGCACATATCGCTTATGCCTTTGCCATTATTTCAATCTCTTAGATGGAGATGTTGCGATGAGCTATTCAAGCACCCTGACCCGCGCCGATTTGGCCGATACGATGAACCGGCAAGTGGGCCTTTCGCGCGCGGATAGCGCTGTGATGGTCGAATCCATATTGGATCATATGATCGAGGCCCTGGTGGACGGTGAGAATGTCAAAATTTCCGGATTTGGAACGTTTGTTCTGCGTGACAAAGGTGAGCGCACTGGTCGCAATCCGAAAACCGGTGTCGAAGTACCGATCGCGCCGCGCCGGGTGCTGACCTTTCGGGCCAGCCAGACGATGCGGGACCGGATTATCGCAGCGGGCTGAAGCGCAGCTGCGGGGGAGTTGAGTAATGAAAGATCGCGGAGCCTTTCGGACAATTGGTGAACTGTCCAAGGAACTGAAAATCAAACCACATATTTTGCGCTATTGGGAAGAGCAGTTCGCCATGCTCCAGCCGCTGAAACGTGCTGGTGCGCGTCGCCATTATCGCCCCGAAGATGTAGAGATGGTCCAGACGATCAATCGCCTGCTCAATGAAGAAGGCTATACGATCAAGGGTGCACGCAAATATCTGACGTCGCGAAAAAACAAACCCGAAGCTATATCCGAGGCACCGGCCATGGCTTCGAATATGCAATCTGCATTGCCGCTGGCTAGTGATCAATCCGAAGACACCAGTTTGATTGTGGAAGAGCTCAAGACTATCCGCAATCGGCTTTCACGGGCGCTGAACGAGGCGTAGCGGCCCAAGATCGATTAGATTGGCCGAGTTTGCCCTACTAGGGCCTGTTGACATTCGGGGTTTCCAAACTTGCTGAACTCTGCTTCAAGCTTCCCAAATGGAGGTTTGAATGAACGAAGAGCGTTTTGTTATTTCGGATGAGCTTTGGAAAAAGATTGCGCCGCTCCTGCCAGGCAAGGCCGGGGACCCGGGCGCGACGGGTCGCGATAACCGGCGTTTCATGGAGGCGATACTATGGCGGGTCCGGACAGGGGCACCCTGGCGTGACCTGCCCGGTGAATTCGGGAAGTGGAATACGGTGTTCAAGCGGTTTCGCCGGTGGGCGGAAGCAGGCATTTTCGAGAGTCTTTTCAATGGCATGAATGGTGAGCCAGACCTCGAATATGTTCTCATCGACGGAACGATTGTCCAGGCCCATCAGAAGGCTTCGGGCGCAAAAGGGGGCTCAGCATCAGGCCATCGGGCGGTCTCGTGACGGGCTGACAACCAAAATCGTCGCACTGGTGGATGCGCTCGGGAATATGCTGCGGTTCCTGCTTCTGCCCGGACAGCCGCACGATATGAAGGGGGTGGCTCCGTTGATCCATGAGGTCTCATTTGGAGCGCTTCTGGCCGACAAGGCTTTCGACGCTGACTGGCTCCTGCAGGACCTCGACACGCGAGGCGCTGCTGCTGTCATCCCGCCCAAAGCAAACCGAAACGTGCAGCGAGACTACGATGCGCACATGTACAAGTGGCGTCATCTCATCGAAAACTACTTCGCAAAGATCAAGAAATTCAGAGGTATAGCAACCCGATACGACAAGACCGACACCAGCTATGCCGCCAACTGGTATCTCACCGCAACGCTCATTGCTAGGCGCGGATTGTCAACAGGCCCTAGTTGCTGGTACGCATCTTTTCCAGCGCATCAACCACCTCCAGCCGCAACGGTTGGCCTTCGCCATCAGTGCGGCAGACGATAACGCTGTCACAGGTCGCGATGCACTTTTCATGCTGGAACATCGCCTGTGATATGAATAGCTGGATTTGCCGATTGTGCTCACTCCTGAACAAACCGTCACATCATCGGGATAAGAACCTTTGCGCAGATAGTTGATCGTGACTGCCGCCACCATCGAGCGCTCATTCTTGGGCCGTTCCGCCCACGGTCTGAGCTCCCGGTTCAGACGCACCCGGGCATGTTCAAACAGGCTGGCGAAGGCGACATTGTTCAAATGCCTGTTCGGATCGACATCCTGAAAGCGGGTCTGGCAGACCTGCGATATCGGATAACTGGCCGGATCAAGCTGCCATGCTTCTGGGCGGGCCATCTGCACCTAACTCATTTTTGCGACAAGATCTTGCTGCAGCGTTTTGCAAGCGAAGACATACATGGCGCCAGCAATCAGGAATATGCTGACGATATATATCATCGACCAGCGAAGACCTTCGGCGCTTGCCGTCAAACATGCACTAGCTTTGTCGGCGCCCAATGCAGCGATCAATTCATCCGACTTGCCCTTGCAGGATTGCGGCGTCAGTTCGGCGGCAAATTGCGAGGCGGCCAGATCGGCACTCATCAGAAGATCGCTCACAATACCCATGACCAGCGGCCCGCAGCCATAGCCAATCAAATTCACGACAAAAAGGAACAGCGCCACGGCCGTTGCTCGGGATCGCACGCTCGCCACACCCTGACAAATTGTGTATTGAGCGCCAAGATAGCCATAGTGAAGCACCGCCCCCACGAGTAAAACAGCCAGAGCAAAGGGCACGCTTTCAGTGGTGAATCCAATCCAGTAAAACGGCACACAGGCAATCAGCATGATCCCGGGTAACCAAGCAACTGCATTGGGATAACGGCTACTCAATTTCTCAGTCAAATAGCCGGTTATGAAAGCACCAAAGGAAGCGGCTAGACCAAGCGGTACAGCGATCTGGAGAGCCACTTCGGAAATCGACATTTCATGCACCCGCTGGAAAAATGCGACTTGAAAATTGCTGACCCCATAACCGACAAAAGCAACCAGAGAGGCCGCAAACATGTTTATCCAGAAAGTCGGTTTGGCCGATAATTCCTTAACTGTTTCACCCATGCTAATTTGCTCGGATTTTTTCGCAGTTGGCGGATCTGCGTAGCCACGCGGGGGTTCTTCAACGGTGAACAGGAATATCAAGCCGAACAGGATACCTGGAATACCGAGGGCAAGAAAAGCTTCACGCCATGAAAACCACTCGGTGATCGGGCCACCAAAGGCGTTGGCCAGCACGCCGCCAAGCGTGATACCCATCGTATAGATGGCGATGGCGCGCGCGCGGCTTCTGGGTGGAAAATAGTCAGAGATTATCGAGTTAGCGGCAGGTGTCAGCCCGGCTTCGCCAATACCAACTCCAACTCGAAATACGAGCAATGCAATGAAGCTGCCTGCAATGCCGCAAAGCGCTGTCATCAGGGACCAGAGCACAACGCTGGCCGCAATGATTCGAACGCGATTCATACGTTCGGCTATCCTCGCAATGGGGATGCCCATCACGGTATACATTAGTGCAAAGCCAAAACCCGATAGCAAACCAAATTGCCAATCCTGGAGTTTGAATTCCTCGATAATCGGCTGTGCCACCACTCCAATCAGGATACGGTCAATGAAATTGAGCGTGTAAAGCAGCATCAAAGAGATGATTACATAATTGCGATATCCACTGGAACGATAAGCCTGCCCGGTATTCGTCAAAGCCGCTGCCTGTGATGCACTCATACTCTCTCCTGTATTTTTTATGTGATGGCGTCAACGTAGCGCCGAGTCCAGCAGGCAATTGCGTGCAAGACATATTTTTCTGGCCTGTTGCTTGGGTTTATGGCGGTAGAATAAAGTTTCATGATTTTACATATATCTGCTATGATCATTTCATCAATAAAAGGGTAGTAATTGGTTTCAAGGGGCGACATGGCTGAGGGCAGGAAGTTGCTGGCCATAAAATTGTTGAGTTTTTGCATTGGTTTTACTGATCGCAACTCAAGCAACCTATCTCCATTTACTTGTATTTGCGGTGAATGTGAGGATGAATGATCCAGAAATCACCAAACTAAATAACGGACAGCGCGATTGCTTGCGTCTTGTTTGCGCTCATTTGAATTCCAAGGAAATCGGCCGCGAACTTAATATCTCCCCGCACACTGTAGATCAGCGGTTGCGCCAAGCCATGCGTATCATGGGTGCAAATAGCCGGTTTGAGGCAGCCCGAAAATTTGCCGAACAGGAAGGCATCAACCCATATCAACCATTGATATATCAATCATCGGACATTGCGATTTCCCAGCAATCCGCCAGCTTGGGTTCGTCGGCCAAACAGGAAAGGAATTTCGAAAACGACCTGATTGAAGATGTATCAACTGTTGAAGGCGGTTCTGCCGCTCTGGCAATTCAACACTCGGATACTAAGCGAAGACGATTTCCGTTTCCGCAATACCGCGGTGAAAAAAACGAACTAACCACGTTCGAAAGACTTGGATGGATTATCGTAATCGCAATCGGATCAGCGGTTTCGTTTGGTGGCATTTTAGCGGGGCTTGAAGCGCTGTCCCGGCTGCGAGGATAATACCGAGCTAGCCTAGCGCTGTCCCAATTTTGAAACACTAAGGATCGCGAAACAGTAGCGTTTCGTGGAGGAACGACTCATGCTAAAACAACGCAAAGCCGCAGCAATTGAACTTAAAAGACGGTTGCTCGAAACAGAGACAGCAATTGATGATGCTATCAGTAAAATGGCCGATTTAACTGGCTATATGCCGATCGCAAGAGAGACAGCTAATCTGTCCGCTATTGTCGGTCAGGATGCTATTGCCCAAGCCGTGACCACTTTATCGGCCCTGATCGACGCAAGGGGGAAGATTGTTGAAACCCATCATCGTCTAGCAGAAGCAAGGGACAGTATCGGTTTGCGTGAAATGGCCATGGGCGACGGCAATATCAAACCGCCAATGGCTCGCGAATCCGCCACTGTTTTAACTATGGCTGGAAATGCTGCATAACGAACACCCGCAGCTCATGTATGTTCCTTGGAGATAATTCCGCAATCAATGGTTAACCGGTGAAATTCTGATGCACATAGTCATTTTCTATTATACCCTTCTGGTACTGGTCTGTGCCTATGCCATCAGGCGTGGCGGAAAACCTGAATATTATGGCGCTGCCATCATCACGCTGGGCTCCATATTGACTTCGATTGTTGGTTTTACCTAGGCTCAGGACTCATTAACTAAGCCAGAAGATGACGGTAGCTGCGATAGCGATGGCAGACAAGAAGGTGTGAGCGCAGCGATCATAGCGGGTATGGATGCGCCTCCAGTCCTTGAGTTTTCCGAACATATTCTCGATTTTGTGGCGTTGGCGGCAGAGGCTTTTATCGAAGCTGGCTGGCAGCCGCCGCCCTTTGCGCGGCGGGATACATGGCGTGATGCGCTTTGCTTTTAATGCCGCTCGATACTCATCGCTGTCATAGCCTTTATCACCGGTCATGCAGGCGGCATGATCCGGAAGTGCCGGGTATGTCAGCTTTGCCCCGATATGGTCGCTCATCTGCCCTTCGCTCAGACACAAGATCAGGGGTCTCCCGTTGCCATCGCACACGGCATGCAACCTGGAAGTTCAGGCCGCCTTTAGTTCGCCCGGTATATCTGGAAACAGGCCCTTTTTTTATGCACACTTTTTGAAGTTTAGTGAGTTGTACTATCCTAAAAAGTGCAATTCGGAGTCGCATATTGGCCTTCTCCTTCCTATCTTGTTGGAAAGCATAATAAGAATTCCAAGGAGAATCACCCTTGTCCGATCCAGCACCCACTAAAGATGAACCCGCTGACGATGCCAATTCCCTGAAGTTGCAAGTTGCCAACGCCCGTCCCGAGGACAGCGGGCGAGGCCTAGCAAGGATATCGCGAGAAAATCTTGGCAAGCTGGGCCTGATCGAAGGTGATGTTGTCGAGATACTGGGAAAGCGTCCGACACCTGCGCGTGCGGTTCTTCCGTATCCTGAAGATGAAGGCCTAGAATTTGTGCGTCTTGACGGATTGCAGCGGGCCAATAGCGGGATTGGCTCTGGCGACTTCGTTGAAATTCGCAAGATCGAAACGAAACCGGCTAAGAAAGTGGTGTTTGCATCGGCGCAAAAAGACCTGCGTCTGCACGGCAATGGCAATGGTCTGAAACGCAGCTTCATGGGACGTCCGCTAACCGCAGGTGATTTTGTCGCGACCCATGGCCAGCAACAGGTTGATCAGGGAGATATGCCGCCGCAGCTTCGCCAGATGCTGAATGCGCCAGCCTTTTCTTTGCAACAGATTCGCCTGACAGTTGTGTCCACCTCACCAAAAGGTGTGGTACATATTGATCAGGAGACCGAAGTTGAGCTGCGCGCAGAATATGAAGAATCGACTGAACATCGCAGGGCTGATGTCACATATGATGACATAGGCGGACTACACGAGACTATTGATCAGTTGCGCGAAATGGTTGAATTACCGTTGCGTTATCCGCAATTATTCACGCGTCTAGGCGTTGATCCTCCGCGTGGCGTATTGTTGCATGGCCCTCCCGGCACTGGCAAGACGCGCCTAGCACGTGCGGTGGCAAATGAGAGCGACGCTGAATTTTTCCTGATCAACGGGCCGGAGATTATGGGATCGGCATATGGTGAATCCGAAAAGAAACTCCGCGAGGTTTTTGAAGAAGCTACCAAGGCCGCACCATCGACCCTGTTCATTGATGAAATCGATTCGATCGCGCCAAAACGGGGGCAGGTCCAAGGCGAGACCGAAAAACGTCTGGTCGCGCAGTTGCTTACGCTGATGGACGGACTCGAATCACGATTGAACCTTGTGGTGATTGCCGCAACCAATCGCCCGGAAGCGATTGATGAGGCGCTTCGGCGCCCAGGCCGGTTTGACCGTGAAATTATTGTTGGTGTTCCCGATGTGAAAGGCCGCAAGGAAATTCTCGGAATCCATACACGCGGGATGCCCTTGGAGAAGACTGTCGATTTGGGAGAATTGGCGCGAACAACTTATGGTTTTGTCGGTGCTGATTTGGCCGCGTTGACACGCGAAGCGGCAATTGAGGCAGTGCGGCGGATCATGCCCAAGCTTGATCTGGAATCAGAGACTGTTCCGCCAGACGTGCTTGAGGAACTGGTCGTGCAGCGGCATGATTTTGTTGAGGCGCTGAAACGCGTGCAACCATCAGCGATGCGCGAAGTCATGGTGCAGGCGCCGGATTGTCCGCTGGGAAGATATTGGCGGTCTTGATGACGCACAGATGCGGCTGAAGGAGGGCATTGAATTGCCGATGAAAAATCCTGAGGCCTTTATCAGATTGGGTATCCGTCCGGCCAAGGGGTTTCTGCTTTATGGTCCTCCTGGTACTGGAAAAACCTTACTCGCCAAGGCAGTCGCGCGGGAAGCGGAAGCCAATTTCATCGCGACTAAATCGAGCGATCTTCTTTCCAAATGGTATGGCGAGAGCGAACAACAAATTGCCCGGCTTTTTGCCCGCGCTCGGCAGGTGGCACCAACAATCCTGTTCATAGACGAAATTGACAGTCTGGTTCCGGCTCGTGGTGGAGGAATGGGTGAGCCACAGGTCACCGAACGGGTGGTGAATACCATTCTGGCTGAGATGGACGGATTGGAAGAGATGCAATCGGTTATTCTGATTGGCGCGACCAATCGTCCGGCATTGGTTGATCCTGCGCTGTTAAGGCCCGGTCGCTTTGACGAATTGGTTTATGTACCCGTCCCCGGGAAAGATGGCCGCCGCCGCATATTGGCGATCCACACATCCAAAATGCCGCTGGGCAAGGATGTTGATCTGGATGATATTGCCGAACGCGCGGAACGCTACTCGGGCGCTGATCTAGAGGATCTTGTTCGTCGTGCTGGCCTCTATGCTTTGCGCGAGCATGGCGGCTTGGTTGAAACGGTGCAGATGAAGCATTTTGAGAAGGCACTGGAAGACAGCCGCGCTTCTGTGACGCCGGAAATGGAAGAAGAATATTCCAAGATGGAAGCTACCTTGAAAAACAATGCCATGCGCGTCGAACCGATCGGGTTTGTCGCGCCAGGAATGCTTACACCAGTCAATGACCAGAAGCATGATTAACGATTCTGCAAATTGGCCTCGTCGAGTTTGAGCGTTTTGTAGCCCCAGCCGAGCAGAAATATGCACGCTATAACGGCGAGCCAGAAAGGCAGTGGTCCAGCATAGGTGTAGAGCAATACTCCCAGTGCCGGTGAGGCAATAAAGGCTATTCCGTTGACAGATGCGACGATGCCAGCGACGCCATTCTGTTCTGAGCGTTTTACCGCCAGAGAAGCGCCCGCGGTAAAACCGGGACGGAAGCCAAAGAAGCCACCGCAAACCCTATAATAATGCCGTAAAGGCCGTCAGAAAGGCCCAGCATGGTGCAACCCAGAGCTGCCATGGCCATACCCCATAATACAGATGATCGCGGCCCCATTTGTAACAACGGGATCAGCCCCCATTGGGCCAGTAAGGTGGCTGCCGCGCCAGACATCAGGACGATCCCGGTCATTTCGATACCGGCGGCCGGATCACCGCGAAGTCCAAGTCGATCCAGAATCAGAAATCCGATTACGCCCAATATGAACGCGTGTGCATTGCCTCCCAATATACCGGTCACCAACCACGGTTTGATGCGTTCATCTTTCCAGCGCAACTGCCGCGGGAGCATGTTTTCAGAATTTTGTTCGGATTTTCATCCTCATCGTCATCATCATTCGAATCTTTCAATCCACTGGAAGAAGATGCCGCAGAATAAGGTTCGGATGTGACCACGCCTTTTGCTGAAAATCCTGGATCATCGTTTGGAAGCTTGAACGCTAGGGCGATCATCACAACAATACCGATAGTCGCAAATGCGAACATCGGGCTCGACAGACCCAGCACCGGCAATATCAAAAGCGGTGCGATCGCCGGACCGATGACAGTGCCAAGGCCGAACGAGGATGCGATTAGCGACAACGCCTTGGTTCGGTCCGCCCGCGGTGTCCGGGCGGCGACATATGCTTGCACTGCCGGTGGTGCGGCGGAACCTAGGCCGCCATACAGGCTTCTAAACAAGGCAAATAGCAAGAAGGTGGTTAGCGCCCCATAATAGCCCAATATTCCGAAAAATAGCGCCAAACCCGCCAAAGCGAATGAGCTAATAAAACCGATCATGCCCAGTCGCATTAGCGCTTTGCGTCCCCGATGATCTGACTGACGGGCCCATTTGGGAGCAGTATATACCCATAACAATGCGGACCAGCTAAACGCTGCACTGACCCAGAAATCAGGGATATTCAATTGCGTGCCTATGGTTGGCAGGATCGACTGCATTGCGGTATTGCCCGATGCCGTGACCAGCATAACCGAGAATAGCACCGCCATTCGCGTGCTGTCCAAGCTGCTTTTGGTTGCGGGAACATCGTCAGCCATTACTATTCAGCCACGCCCGATTTTTGCCAATCATAGCTGCGTTCAACACGCGCGACATGCAGAGTATAATATTGATACCAGATCCCGCGACCCTGATCGCGAATGGCTGTGTGTTCCGGATTGTCGCGCCAAGCCTTGGCGGCGTTATCATCGGCCCAATAGCTGACGGTAATGCCCAGACCATTTTCGGAGCGTGCATGGTCTTCACCGCAATAACCTTGTTGGGATTTTGCGAGAATACTCATTTTACTGGCCGCAGCCTGATAGCCGGTTTCGTCTTCCCCCGTTCGCATCGCGACGAAGATAACTGCAATGGTTTCGGGAGGCTGCAACAACATACCGGGCTATTTACGCCGTCCGTTGCAATGAGCAACCGGTAATATCATTGTCTTGGGTGCTGTAACGCTCTAGTAGGACACTTGCTTTGTCGTCCGGAGAAATGAATTGAGCAACAGCATCGCGAAAATGCCCATAATTGGCCGGATAAAGTCGCGTCTTGAGCGTTTTTTTGGTGCCTGGGGTGTCTTTTTCAAAGGCTTTGTGAAGCATCCCGTGATGGTGGGGTCGATAATTTCATCATCGGATGCGACCGTAAAAAAAATGCTCGAGCCCGTAAAATGGGACGAATGCAACCTATTCGTGGAATATGGTCCCGGAGTCGGTACATTTTGCCGATCCGTGCTCGAACGCATGAAGCCGAATGCCACCTTGATAGTCATTGATCTCAATCCGGACTTCATCGAATATCTCGACAAGACGATCCATGATAGCCGCTTTTATCCTATTCATGGTTCCGCCGCAGATGTTCAGGAAATCATCAGAGAACTCGGCCATGACAAAGCGGATTATGTCTTGTCGGGGCTCCCGTTCTCAACACTTCCTGACAATCTAGGGCCCAAAATTGCAAAAGAAACTTACGATGCGATGAGGCCCGGTGGCGCATTTTTGGTCTACCAATTCGTCAAGCGCGCACGCGATTTCATGGCGGCACACTTTGATCATATCGACAACGGATATTCGTTCTGGAACATATTGCCGTGCCATCTTTTCTGGGGATGGAAATCCAAATAGCCGTTTGTCGATGCAGATCGGCTTTTTGTCGAAGCGGTAAGCTACACTTGCGCCATTTTTCTGCATACTCCAAAGCAAGAAAAGATTTTTTCTGAGAGGATTTTTCATGCCACGTTTTTCACATTCTCTTCTTGTTGCCTTGGCAACCACTTCACTGACAATTGCCGCTCCTGCTGCGGCCGACAATCACGCCGCTGCTAAACCCGCACCGGTTAGCGAGCTCGTTGATGCGGTGAATATTCCTTATGAAGAATTCACGCTGGATAATGGGCTGAAAGTGCTTGTGCATACGGACCGCAAGGCTCCAGTTGTGGCAGTTTCCATCTGGTACGGCGTCGGTTCAAAACATGAGCCCGAGGGGAAAACTGGATATGCCCACTTGTTTGAGCATATCATGTTCAATGGTTCGGAAAATGCGCCTGGCGATTTTTTTGAACCGTTGCGCCAAATAGGCGCGACCGATCTGAACGGCACGACTTGGCTGGATCGCACCAACTATTTTCAGACTGTTCCAACGTCAGCGCTGGAAGTTGCCTTGTTCCTGGAAAGCGACCGGATGGGGCATTTGTTGGAGGCAGTGACACAGGAAAAGCTCGACAACCAAATCGGCGTTGTTTCGAATGAAAAGCGGCAGGGTGATAACCGGCCCTATGGCTTGGTTGGCTATAAACAGACCAAATTGTTGTTTCCTGAAGATCATCCTTATGGTCACGATACAATTGGTTCGCTTGAAGACCTTGCAGCAGCTTCGCTCGACGACATGAAGCAATGGTTTATTGATCACTATGGTCCGAACAATTCCATATTGGTGCTGGCCGGCGATATTGATGCCGCTGCGGTCAAGCGCTTGGTCAATAAATGGTTTGGAGCCATCCCGCGTGGCAAGCCGATACCGACGCTTAACCCGGAACTGCCCACGCTTGATGCGCCCGTCTATGAAGTAATGAAAGACAAGGTCGCGACGACACGCATCTATCGCAACTGGATTGTGCCTGGCCTAAACGATCCTGACTATACGCCGCTGGATGTTGGGATGACTGTCCTAGGCGGCCTGGCAAGTTCACGTCTCGACAACATCATGGTGCGAGAAGAGAAAAATGCCGTCGCCGTTCAGGCTTGGGTGCTGCCATTTGTTCATGGCAGTCTGGTGAATATTCAGGCCGATGTTAAACCTGGCGAAGATGCCGATATCGTTGCGAAGCGGCTTGATGAGATTGTCGCCGACTTTATACAAAATGGCCCGACGACTGACGAGGTTCAACGGGTGGCAACGCGCAATGCGTCGTCAAGAATTGCCGGTTTGGAACAAGTCGGCGGTTTTGGCGGCAAAGCGGTTGCGCTTGCGCAGGGTGAACTCTATTCCGATAATCCCAGCCACTATAAGGACGAATTGAATCGGCTTGCTTCGACCACACCGCAGCAGGTGACAGCAGCAATGAAAAAATGGCTGACCCGTCCGGTCGTCGGCATTCGTGTTGTTCCAGGTGAACGGGAAGCATATGAGGAAGTGGTCTCGGGAGAGGGTGCAAGAACGGGTACCCTGACTGCTCCGGCCTTCTACATGCAGGAAGACCGACTGCCAGCGCCATCAACATCGCCTGATCGTTCAACTCTACCGCCCGTAGGTGACATACCCAATGTTGATTTTCCTGATGTGGAGACGGCGACTCTTTCCAATGGCATCAAAGTCTATTTTGCCGAACGGAATGCCGTGCCCATGACGCGGGTTACCCTTTCTTTTGATGCCGGTTCTACAGCGGATCCGAAGGGGAAATTTGGCTTGCAGAATTTTGCAACTGCGGTGATGGAAGAGGGGACAGCCAGTCTCAACTCGGTACAGATTGCGGAGCAGCAAGAGCGACTCGGCGCGAATATCAGCATTGGTGGCGGGCGAGACACAACTACGGTAAGCCTCAGCGCTGTAAACCCCAACCTTGATGCTTCCCTTGACCTAATGGCGGATATCGTCAAAAATCCTGCCTTCAAGACCGATGATATCGAGCGCATCCGGACGTTGCAGCTGACTTCTATTGATGCTGCGAATAACAATCCGTGCGCCATCGCTAGTCGCGAATTGCCACCGCTTATTTTCGGAGAAAATCATCCCTACGGCCGGGGACTTACCGGAGATGGAACGAAGGAATCCGTGTCCGCTATCACGCGAGATGATTTGGTGCAGTTTCACAGCGGCTGGATACGACCGAAAAATGCGACAATCTATGCGGTCGGCAGGATTGATAAGAAAACATTAGTAGACAAACTGGAAATGCGTTTTGGAGCCTGGAACGGCACAGGAGCATCGGCTCCTGCCAAAAATTATGATGCCATCATTCCGGCTGGCGAAGGCAAGATCGTTGTCTTCCACCGTCCAAATGCGCCGCAATCGCTTATTCTGGCTGGTCAGGTTTTGGATATGAAGGGCACGGACGATCTTTTGAAACTCAACGCAGCCAATGAAGTGTTGGGCGGAAGTTTTCTCTCGCGGATCAACATGGATCTGCGCGAAACTAAAGGCTGGTCCTACGGCACAAGAAACTCAGTTTTGCGGGGGAAAGACCGTATCGCTTACACGATGAGAGCATCGGTTCAGACCAATCAAACAGGTCCTGCCGTTGCCGCGATCATGGAACAAGTGGAAGGCTTCCTTGGGAATAACGGTGTGACCGAGGCAGAGCTTGAGCGGACGGTAAATGGCAATGTTCGCCAACTGCCGGGACAGTTTGAGCGCTCCACGAGAGTTCTCGGCCAGATGCAGGGGGATGTGATCTTCAATCGGCCTTCCAACTATGCTGAGACGGTTGCCGGCAAATATAAAGCTCTGTCGGCAGAGGACCTGAATTCCGCGATGGCGCAAGCCGTCGATCCCGGAAAATTCACCTGGGTAATTGTAGGTGATACCGACAAGATCAAGGCGCAACTCGAAGCGCTTGATATGCCAGTTGAATATCGTGGCTATGAAGCTGGTGACACTGATGTTAGTAAAGCGGACGGTTCAGATGATTCGGCTTCAGCTAGCGAATAAACGCGAGCGAAACCGCATCTTGGCTTAGACATGAAAAGGAGAAACAAATGTCTGTTGCAGGTGTATATGATTGCGTAACCAAATCCCCTATGGGCGACCAGAAGTCAGTTTTGACGCTGGAAGTCGACGGTGACACGGTTACCGGAAGTAATGTTGGTGCACAGGGTTCACTGGAACTCGAGGAAGGTAAAGCTGATGGCAACAGCGCGTCATGGACAATGAATATGACCGTTCCGATGCCGATGAAGCTCGAAGCCAATGTGACAGTGGACGGCGATGACCTTTCCGGCACCGTAAAAGCGGGTGCATTTGGTGAAATGGCGATGACTGGTACACGTCAAAGCTAAAGGCTCTTTCGATATTCAAAAGGCCGCGAAACTGTCTTGGTTTGCGGCCTTTTTTGGTTCTGTTTGCCTTTGCCTAGTCAAGCGCGTCAGCGAATAACCACTGTTACCGCGCGCCTGTTTTGCGCCCAAGCGGACTGGTTGGAACCCAGTGCCTCTGGCCGCTCTTTTCCGTAACTGACAGTTGTAATTCGCGTTGGGCTGACCCCAAGTGACGCCAGATAGTTTTTCGCTGCATTGGCCCGGCGTTCACCTAGGGCAAGGTTGTAATCGCGGGTGCCACGTTCGTCGGCATGACCTTCAATCGTTACGCGAGCGTTAGGATGCTGTGCGAGCCACTGTGCCTGGCTCTGCAATATCACCTGGTCCTGTGAATCGACATTATAGCGGTCGGTATCAAACAGGATCCGGTCAGACATGGTGTTGGCGAGGAAATCGCCCTGTGACCCGGGCGCGTATCCAGGTCCAGAAGGGCCAGTTGGTGCGGTTGGTTGTTCGGTACCAACAGGCGGCGGCGGCAAGTCATCAGGCGCCTTTTGCGCACAGCCGGCGAGAACCAGGCTAGAGGTAATTAGCAGGGGGGTTGCGTACTTCATCATGTATCTGCTCCTAAACTTTGCTGCCCTTTGTAATAGTTATAACCTGTTTTCAGTGACTTGTCGCGGGTATATTGCGGCTATGGTAACAAAGGTCCCCATGCCGGATCAGAGCCATCAACCGGCGTTGGTAACCGGCGCTCATTCTGTCCTGTCAGATCAACCTGCCAGATACTGCTCTTGCCGCTGCCACGACGGGTCCTGAAATACTGTACGATTCGTCCATTGGGTGCCCAGGTTGGCGCCTCGTCCTGCCAGCTATTGGTAAGCAACCGCTCTCCACCGCCACCGGGAGACATGACACCGATGCGGAAATTCCCAGCAATTTTGGTAAAGGCGATCAAGTCGCCGCGCGGGCTCCATTCGGGTGTCGCATAGCGCCCTCCGCCAAAGCTGATGCGGTTGGCATTGCCGCCATTGGCGCTCATCACGTAGAGTTGCTGGCTACCGCTACGGTCGCTTTCAAATACGATCCGGTTGCCATCTGGTGAGAAGCTGCCACCGACGTCGATACCGGGAGAGAAGGTTAATCGCTGGGGACGACTGCCGCTCGCAGAAATCTTGTAGATGTCGGTATTACCGGCAACAGCCATCGAATAGAGAATCCAGCGGCCATCGGGCGACCAGCGCGGGGCAAAGGTGGGGTTTGTGCTCTGCGAGATCAGGCGCTGCCGACCGGTGCCGATTTCATAGACATAGATGCGCGGGTTGCCGTCGAGAAAGCTAAGATAGACAATGCTTTTATAATCCGGCGAAAAACGTGGGGTGAGGGCGGTTGCCTGACCATTGGTAATGAATCTGTGGTTGGCACCGTCGCTGTCCATAATCGCCAGCCGCTTGCGACGGTTATCTTTGGGACCCGTCTCCGCGATATAGGCGATGCGGCTGTCAAAGAACGGGGACTCTCCGGAGAGGCGGGAATAGATGCTGTCGGCACATTTATGTGCTGCCCGCCGCCAATCACGTGGTTCAACGACGAAGCCATTGCGTGTAACTTCGGATTGCTGGCGAACATCATAGAGATAGCAGCCTACGGTAATCCGGCCGCCATCAGCGGCGCGGACAAAGCCATGTACCAACTGGTCATAGGGCTGCCAGCTTGGAAACTGCGGTGCGGTAACTTCGGGCATGCCAACGGCACGAAGACCGCGCGGACCGCGCGGCTCAAAGATTCCGGATGAACGCAAATCAGAGGTAATGACTTCTGCAATTTTTTGACCAAGTGCTTGGGTATCACCCGCAGCTGTTTGAGAAGTTTGCGGTGTTGGAAAGCCGGGAATGGCGATAGAGCGTGCTTTCGAAATATCGACTTCAAGTACTTCAATGTCGTCTTCGTCTTCAGGAATCTCTTGAGCTAAGCTTGGAGAAATAAGACCAAAAATTGCAAATGTTGCTATGAATGTCTTTAGCCAAGCGAATTGCCTAACAGCTGTAAAATCTGTCATTTTAGCGTCCTCTAATTTTCATTCTATGAGACTTCCAAACGCTGAAATACTCATTGTCCAGCCCAGAAAACGGCGCTGCACGATTGATTGAACTGGTGATACAATTTTGAACTGTCTTAGCTTGCGGCCGATTGTTATCGTTAACGCCAATCTGACGGATTCCCGACAGATTTGAAAGAGATCCATCTTTCCTTAAATTGAGCGTTACGTAGGTAAAAATTTTATCGACATCTACGCCGCTTGGGAGACAGCCTCTCAAGAACGGAGCAATTTGCTGTCCAACCTTAACGTTCACTTCCCCCTTTACCTGACCAGCTGATTTCGCTGGTGGTCCGCTATTCGCAGCGTTAGCTGCATTGGCGATCTGGCGCTGTGTTTCGGCCATTTTGCGCCGTCTTTCCTCCGCATCACGTTTGCGTTTTGCATCGCGTTCGCGTTTGGTTTTCGCGTCTCTTTCTCTTTTTTTACGGGCGTCTGTTTCGCGCTGACGCCGCTGCTCTGCTTCCTGCCGACGTTTGATTTCAGCGCTGCGATCCGGCAGTTCTTGCTGAACTGATGGTGTGTCGGGCGGAAAAAATTCTTCCGGTTCCAATTCTGGAAGGTCTTCGGCGACAAATTCTTCAATCGGTTCGGGCTCTGAAATCGGAAGCGGACTATCGCTTAGCAATTCCGAAGATTCTGGATCACCGGCAATGGTCACTTCAACTGTAGGGTCGCCAAGTTTCGGACTATCATCGCGCCAGATTAGGCTGAGCGAAAGCAAGCCAAACAGGACGAGATGTCCTGCTGCTGCTACCCCCAAGCCAATTTTCTCAGCACGTTCCATATCAGCGGGTCATCACTATTCAGTCTCAGATGAACCTGTTGTGACTGGCTGCGGCCTGGATTTTGTAACCATCGAGACTTTATTGAGCCCGACGCGGTTAAGCTCGCCCATCACTTCCATCACAAAACCGTAATCCAGCGTCGTGTCGCCGCGCAGCATGATCTGACGCGGATTGGCGGGGTCTTGGCTGGCCGCAATATCCTGTAAGCGGGCCACTAGGGCTGATCCACCCAGCTGTTCATCATCAACGTACACAAGGCCCTCTTCGTCGATCGAAATTTGCACCGGTTCTTCATCCTGTTCGAGCGCATTGGCGCTGCTCTCGGGCAGATTGATGGGCACGCCAGCAACCAGCAATGGTGCGGTGACCATGAAAATGATCAGGAGCACCAGCATAACGTCGACAAAAGGTGTGACGTTGATTTCGGACATCGGCGCTCGTCCGCGCATTCGCCTGCCACTGCCGGGATCAATACTCATGCCCATCGTCTATTCCCCAAGCTCGAGTTCGCGGCTGAGCGTGGCGTGAAAACCATCGGCAAAGCGCCCCATCCGCGCTTCGAGTTTGTTCAGGCGGTGGGAGAAACGGTTATAGGCAATCACAGCTGGAATGGCGGCGAACAGGCCGATAGCCGTGGCAAATAGCGCCTCGGCAATGCCGGGAGCAACCACTGCCAGCGAGCTGTTTCCTTCACTCGCAATCGCAGAAAAGCTACGCATAATGCCCCAAACTGTGCCGAAAAGTCCTACAAAGGGAGCAACGCTGCCGACTGTGGCGAGAAAATTCAGTCGTTCGGAAAGCCGGTCAACCTCATGGGCGATGGTAGCATTCATCGCGGTTGCCAATCGCTGGCGCGTTCCATCCCGATCAATTGGCGGTCGTGCAGTAGAACGTCGCCATTCCTTTACGCCTGCAGCGAGTACTTTCGCTATCGGTAGCGGCGATTTTCCATGCTCATCATAAAATTTATCAACATTGTCGGCGGAGGAAAAGGCGCGTTCAAATTTCTCTGAGCGGCGCTGGACCTTGCCAATCTTGATCCCGAAACTGACGATAATGGTCCAAGTCCAGATGCTGGCGACCAAAAGGCCGATCATCACAGCTTTGACGACAATATCGGCTTCCAGAAACAGGGCGAGCGGAGAAAATCCGCCGGTTGCTGCTTCAAGGGAAAGTTGTTCTAGCAAGGGATAGCTTCCTTCTTCTAATCAGATTGCGTCATGACGCTGGCAAAGGCTTTTGTCCACGCTTTCGGTTGGCGGCGAGGCCGTCCGGAGGGGCTAAGAAATGCTGCCTGAACGCTGGCTGACGCAATTTTGTCTGGACCCCGATAGATTATCTGGTCGATAATCACGCTGGCAGCACGCAGTTTTTCCACGGTACTCACGACCACTAGATCGTCGTCTAGCTTGGCCGGCAGCACATATTTGATATTCATATCAGCAACCGCATAAACGCCTTTGCCGTTTTCATAGGCCTCATGCTGGTTCATATCGAGCTGCCGCAGCATGTCCGACCGGGCCCGTTCCATATAGCGTAGATAGTTGGCGTGATAGACAATTCCAGAGAAGTCTGTGTCTTCGAAATAGACCCGGCAAGCGAAATAGTGCTTGCCGTCGATGAAACGGCCATCATGAGGGCTGATTTCCGATGGTAACTGCATATATCTAACATTAGGCCGCTGTTTTCAAAGGTGAAAGCGGGAATGTATGACGTATATTCGGTTCGCCGTATTTGCGACTCTATTGAGCGACCAGGGCAATTGACTGAATAAGCAGCTGACATGGAGTAATTTTTCTGAATCAAGGGAGTGGAATGCTCACTTTTTTGGAGATTTTGCATGTCACAAGCCCCACCGGACCCTGCCACCCCCCGTTTTCTGACGCATTTCGGCGGCGTCAAAGACCCGCGCCAGCAAGCGAAGGTCACCTGCCCACCGAACGAGATTTTTCTTCTGGTCCTATGCGCCGTAATTGCGCCGTAATTTCAGGCGCCGGGGGCTGGACGTCAATCGCACTCTACGGTGAAAAGCAGCTGGAATTCCTGCGTCGCTTTTTGCCGTTCAAGGACGGAACGCCAGGCCATGATCAGTCGGGGATCTTGTTTTCCCGTCTGGATATGGAAGCCTTCCAACGCTGCTTCATAACCTGGGTGGCGAGTTTGCATGAAACGCCTGAAGGTGTCGTCGCCATCGATGGTAAAACCCTTCGGCGGTCATTTGATACCAGGTCCCCTGAAGCACCCATTCATATGATTTCGGCCTGGCCGTGTGATCACCAACTCGTTCCCGGGCAACGCAAGATTGACGACAGGTCCAATGAGATAACAGCGATCCCCGAGCTACTGGCCCTGTTGGCACTCAAGGGCGCTATCGTGACTATTGACGCGATAGGATGTCAGCGCAAGATTTGCCAACAAATCATGGACCAAGAGGCCGGTTATGTGATCGGCCTGAAGGGCAACCAGGGAAGCTTGCGCGAGGATGTCGAATTGTTTTTCGATGAACATCCGGAGCGTGATACAGGCGCGAAATTCATTGAAAAAAGCGAAGCCGCTGATGCAGGTCATGGGCGCATTGAAACGCGGTGCTGCACAGTTTGTTCAAATACAGAACCGAACGCCACAAATGGCCGGGCCTGAAGGCCGTGATCATGACAGGGTACACTCGTGAAATCAGAGGCCAGGCCAAAACGGTCAGGCAATTTTACATCTCATCCGTCCTTGATGTGCCCGAGAAAATGGCGCGTCACATCCGCAATCACTGGCAGGTGGAAAACTGTTTGCATCGGGTGCTCGATGTTACCTGCCGCCAGGATGACTGCCGCATCAGAACCGGAAATGCCGCAGCCAATTTTGCCACAATCAATCACGCAGCAATGAACCTGCTACGTCGCGCACCAGGCAAAATCAGCCTGCCGCAAAAACGACGTTCCGCTGCATGCGATGACGCCTGCATGAAAGCCGCAATCCGACAGTGAACATTCAGTCGATTGCCCTGGGGCATCACCATGTTGCGGATGGCCTGCGATTTCTGATCTGCTATGACAGATATGCCGATAACTTCCTGTAGAAATTGGAAGAATCGGTGTATCTGGCTAGCATAAAATTCTGGGCATAATTAGGGCCTGTTGACATTCGGGGTTTCCAAACTTGCTGAACTCTGCTTCAAGCTTCCCAAATGGAGGTTTGAATGAATGAAGAGCGTTTTGTTATTTCGGATGAGCTTTGGAAAAAGATTGCGCCGCTCCTGCCAGGCAAGGCCGGGGACCCGGGCGCGACGGGTCGCGATAACCGGCGTTTCATGGAGGCGATACTATGGCGGGTCCGGACAGGGGCACCCTGGCGTGACCTGCCCGGTGAATTCGGGAAGTGGAATACGGTGTTCAAGCGGTTTCGCCGGTGGGCGGAAGCAGGCATTTTCGAGAGTCTTTTCAATGGCATGAATGGTGAGCCAGACCTCGAATATGTTCTCATCGACGGAACGATTGTCCAGGCCCATCAGAAGGCTTCGGGCGCAAAAGGGGGCTCAGCATCAGGCCATCGGGCGGTCTCGTGACGGGCTGACAACCAAAATCGTCGCACTGGTGGATGCGCTCGGGAATATGCTGCGGTTCCTGCTTCTGCCCGGACAGCCGCACGATATGAAGGGGGTGGCTCCGTTGATCCATGAGGTCTCATTTGGAGCGCTTCTGGCCGACAAGGCTTTCGACGCTGACTGGCTCCTGCAGGACCTCGACACGCGA
The DNA here is from genome assembly GCA_951813595.1 of uncultured Parasphingorhabdus sp. GTDB lineage: Bacteria > Pseudomonadota > Alphaproteobacteria > Sphingomonadales > Sphingomonadaceae > Parasphingorhabdus. The sequence continues at coordinate 2,347,074 of CATOTQ010000001.1, forward strand.
GGCGCTGCTGCTGTCATCCCGCCCAAAGCAAACCGAAACGTGCAGCGAGACTACGATGCGCACATGTACAAGTGGCGTCATCTCATCGAAAACTACTTCGCAAAGATCAAGAAATTCAGAGGTATAGCAACCCGATACGACAAGACCGACACCAGCTATGCCGCCAACTGGTATCTCACCGCAACGCTCATTGCTAGGCGCGGATTGTCAACAGGCCCTAGAAAAGCAGACCTAGTCTTGATCGCATTTTGCGCGAATTCCTTCAATCAGGCGGGAATAAATGTCCTCATCTTCAACCGATACACCTTTGTCACTATAGGCATGGAGATGAACTAACCCAGCGCCTTCTTTAGCGCAGGCCACACCTTCCAAACTTACCGGAGTTGCTCCATGTTTCTCGCGGTCCAATCTCTTCAGGGTTGACCCAATGCTCGACAATCTGCCGGCCCACTAAACAATCTGCAAATTATCGTCTTATGCGCGATGACAATCAGCAATTATTGCGCGATCAATTCTCGCGAAGGCAGGTCAAGCCGAAGAGTAAAGCCAGACGCGCCCCGCGCGCGGTCTTGAGCTTGGCAGGTAACATTGGAAAAAGCGACCAATCGGTTTCCACCTCAGAACCAGCCTCGGGCGATTTTCTTGCAGCTCTGGGATCGATTCCTTTTTGAATTCGCTGACGCCATTCTCCGGCCTTCTCCCTGGCTTTTGCAAGAGAAAGATTGGGAAAAGAACCCAGGCCATAATCCCTCCGCCTACCCTCGCGCTGCACTCGCAATGTCCAGGATTTTGATCCCGATGGTTTCACCAGTAGAGATAGCCCTCTACCATCACTATGCCGACCTGGGTTGGCACTCTTGATATATGCAACCGTTAAAGCCAATTGTTACCTCACTCGTTACCACATAAGAGGTGACTAACGGAGTGCAAGTATGAACGGTTATGACCTGTGACAAATATTAATACTGAAATAACAACAAGATAAAGTTTATATACGACTACCGTTGAATAACCATGAACGGTGGTTATACAGACTCCGGCTTCACCAATATCTCACGTAATCATCCGCTCGATAAACCAGTAGGTTGCTATAGTGCCTATGCCGTAAGCCAATGCAGTTTTGGTTGGCTGCAGCATGGTATCGGCAATGTGACCTTCCCCCATAGAAGTGGTCCGGCTTGAGAGTTAGAGATACGGCTATTTATCTTGAGAAAGGAAAGATAGATGGCGAGGAAGATTATTCCAATGCTTGCCGAAAGCTGGCTTTATGTTTGGGAGAAGCGGCTGAACTTAATAACAATTCTATTATATTTGATGCCGGTTTTGGATCGGTGATCAGTTGTTCCTATGGTTAAATCATTCCCGGGTTTCCGGCATTTGCGGCGTCAATATATCAAGGGTCCAGACGCACTGGCCAAATCGCTTCTGACAAAATCCGGATATCGGGACCAGTCCGAGTCAATCATGGCGGCTGATATTGATGATAAGAAGGCATGGGCTACCGTAATAGATGATCGTCCTGTTTCGCATATTATAGCTTTGGACTGTGCCTATCATTTCCCCAACCGATCTCGTTTTTTTGACCATGCCCATTCGCATCTTGAAGCGGGCGGCAAGATTGCGCTGACCGATTTCATTCTATCGGATCGCAAGGATCACAACATTGCTCACAAATTGCTGCTATGCATCATGTTTAGTTTGTCACGAATTCCCCGCTCAAACATGATGGACAAGACTTCCTACCAATAACAAATGCAAAAAAGCGGATTTGGCAATGTCGGAATCCGCGATATCAGTCAGGCGGTAATGAACGGCTTTGCCAACTGGGTGAAAAACAGAAACGGGCGCGATTTGCCGATGATGTCACGATGGAAATATCGAATCACTGGGACTTTTCTGCAATGGGCTTATACAAATTCCATTCTGCAATATTGCATTGTCACTGCTGAAAAAGAAAAGCGCTAAGCTTGGGTTTACTGTCTCGCCAATCATGATCCGGTTTTTGGTGCAAATTCGATGTGAAGCTCCTTCAACGATCGCAGCAGAAAATGCGGGTGGACCGCAAAATCATCTTTACCCTCCGCAAAGCACATATCCTCAAACCGGTCGACCACCGCCATAAACCCCCAGATAAGTTCGCGGCGGGCTAGTGGTGCGCCAAGACAATGATGGACACCAGAGCCAAAAGCGACATGCGAACCCGGCTTTGTTCGATCCAGATCCAGTTTTTCCGGACATTCAAACTGCCCATCATCGTGATTAGCGGCGGCGAAGCGGATATTGACCAAGAATCCTGCCGGAATTTGGGTTCCTTGTATCTCGGTATCTTCAGCAGCAAACCGCATCAGGCTCTGGACCGGCGATTCGAGCCGCAAGACTTCCTCAATAAACACCTTCATATATTTGCCGGGATCGCTTTTCAGCTGCTGCCAGACTTGCTTGTTTTCGATCAGCAGCTTCATCCCGGCGGAAAGGGCATTGGTTGTGGTCTCGCTCCCTCCGACAAATGTATCCGCCATCATTTCGGCATGCAGTTCGTTGTCGGTCAGCGTGCGGCCCCACCCCTCAATCTCGGTATTAACCAGCGCACTGAGTAGTCCATCATTTGGTTGTTCGCGAAGCTCCTCGAAAATCGGCTGGAAATAATGCTGGCCTTCGATTTCGCGATCGACCATTTCAAGCTCCGTTTCTTCGTCGAGCATCATCGATATGCGATGAAAGAACGCATCGGTCCAGCGCTTGATTTGCCACATATCCTCGCGCTTCGCGCCCATCTGCTGACCGATAATATAAAGCGGCAGTGGCACCGCAAATTGCTTCACCCAATTGCAATAACCATCCTCGATAAAATCATCGATCAGTTCATAAGCCAGTTTTTCGACAAACGGATCCATCGCCTTGATCCTTGCGGGGCGGAAAGCCTCATTGAACATCGCTCGCATTTGTTTGTGGCCGGGATCATCACGGCTACCCAATGTTGGTTCGGGAACCCATCCTTTCTCAGCAAAGCGGGCGGCGATCTTCTTCTGCCTTTCAATATTGTCGGTTTTCATGCGGTATGCCGTGCCTGCCGCCCCGCTGCGAAATGTCTGCGGGTCCATCAGGATTGCGCGAACATCCTCATAGCGAGAGACCACATAAATATCTGTCCCGGGCTGCTTATAGACCGGTGCCTCCTCGCGCAGCATTTTGTACGCTTCATAGGGACATTGCTGGGTATCCGAATCAAACAGGTTGATTTGTGGATCGGCTTTGGTCGCCATTTTCTTACTCCCTTCAGCTAGCGGACGTGGACCGCTTCTTCGCCCCAGGGCGCGATGGGTTTGTCGATATCCTGAAAGGCCTCGGGCAATTCCTCAACCATTTTCCAAGTCGCAGCCAGTCGTCCGAACCCCACGAAAAAAGCTACTGTCATGCCTAGCTCGACAATCTGCGCTTCGGAAAAATGCTTGCGCAATTCATCATGGATCGCATCATCAATGGCCAGATGATCGGTTGCGAACAGTTCCCCATAACGGATGGCAGTTTTCTCGGCATCGGTCAGGTTTTCTGCCTCAACTGGCTTCTCCAGCGAACAAACCAGATCCTCGTTCAATCCATCGGCAAGGGCATCGCTGTAGCGGATAGCCATGCAGGAGCGGCATTGGTTGAAGAACGCTACCCGAAGACGGACCAGCTCAACCAATCGGTCGGGCAGGGACCGGTTCATTTTCAATGCACCGCCAAAACCCATCAGGCCCAATGCCTGTTCAGGGCAATGAGCGAAATAGCGCGTCAGTCCCTGCTCCAGATCGGTTGCTTCTTCGGGTTTGACCGCTGCGACAATTCGCGGGTCCCATTTTTTCGTGGGTAATTTTTCGATGCGGCTCATCAGTGCCTCTCCCTATCCTCTCCAATTTACCAATGGAGTGAATGACGAGAATGCTCTTTTATAAGATCGAAACAACTGGCGAAATAAACAGAAATTAAAACGCTCGCCAGTTTAGGAGGAGCGCGTGACCAACCAAGGCACAGCACCATTGCAGCGTCCGCAAAGGCCGGCAGAGGTTGATTTGTTCGGCCCCGGCGCGCCGGAGCAATGGTATACCGCATATGACGTTCTGCATGAACAGGCGCCAGTTTTGCGCTTGCCCGGTGAAGGACTAACCTCGGACAAGGACGCTTTCATCCTCACCAAGCATGAAGATATTTCTCGGGTGGTCAAAAACTGGGAGCGATTCCCACCAACGCTTTCCCTGCTGGTGAAACAGATCGAAGAGGCGGGAACGCTTCCTCAGGAAATGCCAGATCTCGACGCGATGATCATCTCAATTTGTTCGCTCAGACCAACACCGGAATTGTGGCGTGCGCATCGGCAGGAACTCACCGATCCCTGGGTTGGGCCGGGGGCTGGTCGGCATGAGGATATGGTAACGGGTCATGTCGATCACCTTATCAACCAATGGGTCCACGATGACGGACTGGATTTCGTGAAACAATTTGCACGGCCATTGCCGCAGCGCACGATGGCCTCTGTGCTTGGTTTCCCGTTGGAGGATATTGGAAAACTGGAAAGCTGGGGCAATGCGCAGGTCATGTCCTATGTCCATGGATGCGGTCATAACAACAAACTTACAGAAGAGCAGACTCGCGAGAAATTCGCTCTGCTTGACGGCTTCGGAGAATATGTCCGTCAGAAAACCAAAGAGAAGCGCGCCGATCCGCAGGATGACATGATCTCCTTTCTGACACAGGTTCGTTACAACGCCCTTGATCGCAAGCTTACTGACGACGAGATTAACGGCGTGGTCTACGCCATGCTGATCGGCGGACTGGATACCACGCAATATGCCATTGCCGAACAGGCGCAGTTGATTTGCGAACGGCCCGGACTGTTCCAGAAACTGAAACAGGATCGTAGCCTGATCCGCACCTTTGTCGAGGAGGGCATGCGGCTGCGTTCGCCGACACAGGGGCTTTCGACGCGGATCACATCGCAGGATAAGTTTTTCAGGGTGTTGATGTACCCGCCGATTCTTCACTCCACCTGCGGTGGGGTGCAGCCAATGTTGATCCCGATGAGTTTGAAGATGCCAAGCAGCTCAAACTCGATCGCAAGGCGGTAACCCGGCACCTCGCTTTTTCAGCCGGCCCGCACGTTTGCCCTGGCGCAGGGCTATCAAGGCTCGAACAGACCATAGCCTGGAACCGCTTGCTCAATCAGCTGGATGATATTTCTTATGACGAGGGGAACGATTTCCTCCATCAGCCCGGCATCATGCTCGGCACGCTCAATCTCAATCTGACCTTCACCAAGGCATAGGAGACTTTCATGACCAGATTGCTTGCGCATATAAAAATCAAGCCCGGCAAAGAAGAAAAATGGGAAGCCATTATTGCGAACATGGTGAAACAGACTTTCGAAACCGAAACCGGTGTCAGGCGCTATGAATATTGGAAGGGTCAGGAAGAAAATTTCTATTATTGCCTGCTGTCTTTTGAAGACAAATGGGCCTTTTACCGGCATCAGATTTCTGATCATCACGAAGGACATGATTTCGCCGATGTGCTCGCCGATATTCGTCTGGAATATCCGATATTCGTCTGGAATATGTAGATCCAGTCGACGGCGCTGGCGGCGGGCTGATGCCTACCACTGATCCGGTGCTACCCGATAATGCCGATCAGGAAATGAAAACCGCGCAAGAACGCTTTCCGCTCGAGATCGCCAGATTGGTGGGCCAAAAGGAATTAGGCGATGGAAAAGGCAATACAGGAACTGCTCGACAAAAGTGCGATTGAAGAAGTGCTGCTAAGATATGCACGCAGTCTGGACTGGATTGATGTCGAAACCCATCGGACCGTCTATTGGCCCGACGCCGATATTGATTATGGTTTTTTCCAGGGAAAAGCGGAAGATTTTGTCGATGTTGTGATTGAGGTTGAGCGCGATACCCAGCGGCGTTGGCACGGCAGCGTAGGCACACAAATCACCATCCATTCGGAAACACAAGCCAGCGCCGAAACCTATGGTTTGACCGCAAGCATTGCTGATCGGGATGGAGAAGGACCAAAGGGCAACCTGATTGGCGGCCGGTATCTGGATGAGTTCGAGAAGCGAGATGGCGAGTGGCGGATTTCCAAGCGCACTTATTTGCTGGAATGGAGCACAACGTTCGAAGATGGTTGTCAGACAATGCTGGATCGCGGCCTCACACTGAATATGCTCGATGGAGCCGATGCGAGCCACCCGTTATACCGAAAAATGTAAAGCGGCTTGCTAACCTTGTCCTTAGTCATGGAGCGGATTATAGCGTTGATCCTATTTGTGGAGGGCTAGGCAGATCATGGCGAACATTTTTATCAGCTATTCGCGCACTGATCGGGATCGCTGTACAGCCATTCGCGACATATTGGAATCGCTGAAAGTCAGCGTCTGGTTTGACGCGGGCATCGGTGCCGGTTCATCCTTTGACCGGGAAATAGAACGCGAACTTGATGCAGCCAAGGCGCTGCTTGTTCTGTGGAGCGAAGAGTCAGTCGAGTCGGACTGGGTCCGCAATGAAGCACGCACTGGCAAAGAGAAAAGCGGACTGATTGCGGTTCAATTGCGTCCCTGTACATTGCCATTGGAGTTTCGATCTGTGCAGGCAGAAGTTTTGCCTGAAGGGGCTGAGGGCACCGACAATACGGTTTGGCTCGGCATTTTGGAACGGATAGGTGAATTGCTCGAGCGCCCCGGACTGGTCGACTATGCCCGTCTCAAAGCCAACTCGAACGTGACCGACTGGAAAAACTGGCTGGCACGCTATCCTGCCGATCCGCTCGTTCCTGATGTTATCGACAATATTGTCGAGAGCGCCAATCCGGATATGAGCGGACAGTTGGCGAGCGAAAAAGCAAAACGGTCAGCGCTGAAAGCGGAATTGGCTGAGCTGTCAGCCGCTTCGAAAGCGCAATCCGGCGAAGTAGCAACCAATGCCCGCGAACTGGTCCGCCTGAAACGTGAACTGGACCAGGCACAATCCGGTCAGCAGCAGGCCGAAACAGAACTCACGCGATATCGCGAGGCTGCGGGCGGCAAGAATAAGTCCGATAGTCTGTCGGGTCTCGGCATCGTCCTCAATGACAAGATTGCCATCTATCTGGCGCTTTTATTGTGGGTAGTTGCGATACGCTTTGTCTGGGAACCTTTGAATCAGCTGATCAAAGGCTATGGCGCACCTGGTGATGTGTTCTGGATTGTGTTCGGGATCATCGCGCTTGCTGTGCCAGCAGCGCTCATCACCATCAAGATATTGCGTCAGCGCAAGGCGATGCAGCGAGAAGCAGAAGGAATGACAGAAGCAGCCGTCGATTGACCATGTCCGATACGGCAACAGCAGAAACCAAAGCCGCCATCGACAACGGAAACCTGTTGAGCGCCTATGACCTCGCTGTTTCGGCGATTGCAGAAGGCGACACATCCGATGAACTCCGGCACCTGATGGTCCTGGCGCTCGCCCGGATGGGTAACGGTGGACAGGCACTGGAGCTTTTCCAGGAATTTGGCCTGGATAAATCACCAGACGCCCATCATCGCAGCATCGCGGCGCGCATCATGAAAGATGCAGCTTTGGCGATAACCGATGCGAAGGAACGGCAGACTGCCCTGCTTGCAGCTTTCGAGTCCTACAAAGCGATTTTCGAGGAAAGTGGCGATGCTTATCCGGGGATAAACGCCGCTACGCTGGCCTATCTGGGCGGGTAGACAGAAGAAGCAGCCCGATTGCGGACAAGCTCCTGTCATTGCCCGCCATAGCACAGCCGCAAACTTACTATGATGCCGCAACCGCGGCTGAAGCACTTCTTGTCACTGAGCGATTCGATGGAGTGGCGCAAAGCCTGGTCAAGGCTGGCGCGATGCCCGATTCCAATGCTGGTGCGCGGGCGAGCAGCTATAAACAGCTGAAAATCGTTGCCAGAACGGCCGGTCTTGATGAAGCCGCGATTGACGCATTACTTGGGCCAATATCACCGCCGTCGGTGATTCATTTTTGCGGCCACATGTTCCTTGAAAATGAGGCGACAGAAACAAAGCTGAAGTCCACAGTGGCCGACTTTCTGAACAAACATGATGTCGGCTATGCTTATGGCGCGTTGGCAGCCGGTTCTGACATATTGATCGCTGAACAAATTCTAGAAAGGGACGGCGAACTCAACATAGTGTTTCCGTTTTCACAGGACGATTTTGTCGCCCAGTCCATCGCGCCGGCAGGAGGAAACTGGCTAGGCAGATTTGAGACCTGTCTGGCCAAGGCAAACAGCATAAATTTCGCCACTGAGATGCACTATGTCGGAGATTCAGAGCAGTTTGGCTATGCCAGCAAAGTCGCCATGGGTATGGCCAAACTCCGCGCCCAATATCTGGGGAATGAAGCAAAGCAACTCGCGATTTGGGACGGAGCACCTTCGTCCGGATCGGCGGGGACGGGCGCGGATGTTGCTGTCTGGAATTCCTATCAAGGCATCTCACATACGATTGATGCGGGCAGTATTGAACGCGATTTAGGCGCTTCGAAAAGTCCGGATGACGATCTCCACAAACGTACTCTGGCAGCAATTTTGTTTACCGACTTTCCCGGCTTTTCCAAACTGTCGGAATCCGCCTTACCCGCCTTCTGGAAAGGCGTGATGGGAAATATGGCTAAAGTCCTGGAAAATTATCCGGGACAGATAATGGCGCAAAACAGCTGGGGTGACGCTCTGCTTGCCGTTACACCTGATGCACCCTGTGCAGCTAGTCTGGCACTCGAACTGCAAAGCTCGTTGCGCGACTTTGACTATGCTCTTTTGGGCATGACCGAAAGCAGCGGGATGCGCATCGGTGTCCACTATGGCCCCGCCTATGAGACTATGGATCCTATCACCGGAAAAATAACGCTTTACGGTACAGAAGTATCTCGGGCCGCTCGCATTGAACCCGTTACACCTCCGGGCGCGGTTTTCGTCACGGAGCCATTTGCAGCTATTTTGGCATTGGAAGCACCGGACGAATATCGCTGCCGCTATGCCGGGAAAATCGAGTTCGCAAAAGGGTATGAAAATTATCCGATCTATCAGCTGGTGGAGAAAAGCTAGCTATTGAATTTTCATTTTTGCGGCAGGCGCGCTAAAGGATGTCTATGACCGTAGCCAGTCCATCCATCGAGATTTTAGAAGTAGGCCCACGAGACGGCCTGCAGAACGAACCAGATATCATCTCAACCGAGCATAAACTCGGCCTGATAAATCGTATGATTGATGCAGGTTCCCGGCGACTGGAAGTGGCGAGTTTTGTGCACCCAAAACGCGTGCCACAAATGGCGGATGCCGAGGAAGTGATCGCGGGTCTCACAGATCACGCCGATGTGTCCTATATTGGATTATGCCTCAACAAACGCGGCGTCCTGCGCGGACTGGCGACAAGAGAAGGCAATAAGCGCGGTATTGATGAAGCTGGCTGCGTCGTCGTAGCCAGCGATACATTTGGCCAGAAGAACCAAGGCCAGACCATCGAAGAGGGCATCAAGGAAAATCGCGAGATGATCCGTTTTGCCAAAGCGGAAGGCCTGAAGGCACAGGTGACGATTTCAGCGGCCTTCGGCTGCCCTTTTGAAGGAGAAGTAAAACCGGAAACGGTGCTGAATATCGCCGAGGAAATGGCCGAGGAAAAGCCGCTGGAGATCGCATTGGCCGACACAATCGGCGTTGGTGTTCCCGCGCAAGTGGAAGATTTGTTTAGCCGCTTGCGCGAACTACTACCCGGCCATATCGGGATGCGCGCCCATTTTCACGACACGCGTAATACCGGCATCGGAAATGCCTGGGCGGCAGTGAAATCAGGCGTGACAACTTTGGATAGTAGTCTCGGCGGACTGGGCGGCTGTCCTTTCGCGCCCAATGCAACTGGAAATATAGCCACCGAAGACTTAATCAATCTGCTCAATCGTTCGTGCGTTGATCATGGGCTTGATCTCGGCAAAGCGATTGCAACCAATCAGTGGTTTGCCGGAATCATGGATCGCCAACTGCCATCACTGGTTGCCCGGGCCGAAGCCTGACAGCTTAAAGCGACTGCCCGTCATCAACCAATATATCAGCGCCGGTGACCATGCGAGAAGCATCGGATGAGAAATATAATATCATGTCATTGAGAGATTCGATTTCCTGAATACGACGCCGGTGGAATCCCGCAATCTGGGCTTCACCTCCGGGTGTTGAATACCAGTCACCCTGAATTTCGGTGGGTATGTAGCCAGGATGAATGACATTGACATTCATCCCCTGCCGCACCCATTCGCGCGCGAAATAGCGGCCGAGATGGGTCACTCCCGCTTTTGATGCGGCATAGGCTCCGTCGCCTTCCCCCGTCATCCGATGGGTGATGGAACCGATGCTGGTAATGCGCCCGTTTTCTTTTTCGCGACTGCCCGATGCGATCAGCCGCTTCGCCCCTTCGCGCACAGTGAGATAGACACCCATGAAATTGGTATCCATGACACGCTGGACCTCTTCAATCGGCAAATCCGTCGAGCGACCGGTGGCCGATGTGCCTGCGTTGGCTATGATCGTATCGACGGTATCAAATGCTGCCTCCGCAGCGTTGTAGGCTGCGATGACAGATTTCTCGTCGGTGACATCCAGCGAAACAGGCATGGCGTTGCCGCCGGACTTGTTTATCTTGTCCGCCAGCTCCTTGATCCGGTCAGTCCGTCTTGCGCCTAGCACAACATTGGCTCCCGCCTGTGCGAACAATTCAGAAAAATGCGCTCCAAAACCCGAAGAAGCTCCGGCGATCAGAGCGGTTCGGCCTTCGAGGGAGAAGGGAATATTATGGCGTTGGGTCCTTAAGTCACTGTTTGAATTGGCTATAGACCATAGCCCGGTCTTCGCCCAATATCAGATTGAACAGGAGAGTTAACCGATGGATATTTCACTCGACTATAACGGCAAGACTGTGTGCATCATTGGCGGTTCGGCCGGCATTGGCAATGCAACCGCGCAGGCGTTTCGGCAATGCGGTGCGGAAGTGCATGTTACCGGAACCCGGGCTGATCAAAGCGAGTATAAAAAGGAAGATGGATCCGATTTTGAAGGACTAACCTATCACCAACTCGATGCTGCCGATGATGCAGCGATCAAATCGTTGCGGCAGAAATTCGACAAGCTGGATGTACTGATCTGTTCACAAGGCATGGTGATGTACAAGCGCGCAGAGTTTGAGCCGGATAACTTTGCCAAGGTTATTCAGGTGAATTTAAACAGCATCATGACCTGTGGCGGAGAATTTTATGATCTGCTGAAAGAAGCCAAGGGTTCGATGATCATCGTCAGCTCTACCGCCGCCTTTCATGCGACGGTTGGCAATCCAGCCTATAATGCTTCCAAAACAGGGGCGATGGGATTGACCGGCACGTTGGGCAAAGCATGGGCGCCGGATGGCATCAGGGTCAATGGGATCGCGCCCGGTTTGATTGCAACCAAAATGACCAAGGTGACCACGGAACATCCCAAGCGGCGAGAGGCGACCATTCGAAATATCCCGGTTGGGCGGATTGGCGATCCCGATGATATGGCAGGGTTATCGCTTTTTCTCGCATCACCCCTGGCCAGCTACATAGTCGGTCAAACGATCATCGCAGATGGCGGCCTGCTGCTCTAGGCAGGAGCAGTGCATTGCGGTTTTCCGAACGCTTTTGCCACCCACAAATAGCCGATAGAACCGAATATCAGGCTGAATGTGATCATCAGCAGTACCGAATAATTGAATGACAATGCGCCATAAGTTGGAGCCAGCATGTCACCGATTATGCCAACGATTACTGGGCCAATCGCATAGCCCAGAAAGGTTGCTGAAAGTGAAGAGAAAGCCGTCGCTGTGGCGCGCTCGGCCGGTTTGACGGCGGTTTGAATCATCGAAACCGAAGGGCCTTGCGCGGCGACCATCAGACCGTAGCCAATTGCGTAGAGTGTCAATGCCCAGAAAACCTGATCAACCAAAAGGCACGCGGCCATGAATGGCAAGGATAGTCCCACTGTGATCATGCAAACCCAGGCGCGCCATCGCCGATCCAGCACGGCCATCCGGTCGCTGATCATGCCGCCCAGAACCGTGCCGGGGACACCGCCCGCCACCCAGACGATACCCAGCTATATGCCAACTTGGGCAACGGGGATGTCAAAGGTTCGGATTAGTATCGGTGCAAGCCAGATCGAAAAGGCATAGCCGGTGATAATCGTTAGTGCGTTTGCAGTGATAACTCGCACAAATATCCTGTTCTTCCAGAGCGATGCCATGGTTGGGAAGAACGGTTGCTGATCGGCATTGTCTTTCTTTTCGACAAAGCGACCGCGTTCAGGCTCGCGGATGGTGGAATACATGATGATTCCGAGCAGCACTCCTGGAAGGCCTAGCAGAATGAACATCCAGCGCCAGCCATAGGCCTCGGCCAGCATCCCACCTACGGCGAATCCTACCATCGGGCCAAAGACTGCGCCCAGCATGAAAATACCCATGGCTTTGGAAAGCTCATGCGGTTCGAAATAGTCAGACAGCATAGATACCGAGGGCGGACCGCCACCCGCTTCTCCAACACCGACGCCAAGCCGGGCCAAAAACAAAGACCAGAACCCAACGGCCAGCCCGCACAAGGCCGCCATCAAGCTCCACAGGCTGACAGCGGCGGCGGCCATATTTTTACGGTTGGTGCGATCAGCAAGACGCCCTGCCGGGATGCCGAGCAGCACATAGAAAATAGTGAATGCAAAGCCGGCCAACAGGCCGACCTGTGTGTCACTGAGGAAAAACTCTGCTTTCACATCCTCTATCACAATCGACATCGCGAGCCGGTCGGTGATATTGAACGTCAGGCTCAGCATCAGTGTGAACAGTACATAGTAGCGATAGACGCCGCCTGATGTAGCGCCACTGGTATTACTCATTTTCACCCTCTCCAAAGGATGCCTTGTGTCTAGCCACAAAGAAAGGGGAGAGCCAGCTAGGCTATCCCCCCTTAAATGATAGGACGGTTCGGCCCGTCAGCCAGCGGTCAATTTGATATGCCGCCGCATATGATGATCGACGCTGCCAAACTCGCTCTCAAAAATGGAAAGCCGCTTGAAATAGCTGCCTACGGCTAATTCATCGGTCATGCCCATGCCACCATGGGTCTGGATTGCCGCCTGCCCAATGAAGCGCGCTGCCTGCCCGATTTTCACTTTGGCGGAGGAAACATTCTTCTTCCGCTCGGAGTCGTCTTCATCAAGCTTGATCGTCGCGAGATACATCATCGAGACGGCCTGTTCATATTCCATCAGCATGTCGGCCATGCGGTGCTGCAACACCTGAAACGAACCGATCGCGACGCCAAACTGCTTGCGCTGGCGGGAATAGTCGAGTGTTGTCTCGTTGGTCACCTTCATCGCGCCCGTAGCTTCTGCGCAGACTGCGGCAGTGGCTTCATCGACGACCTTTTCGATAAGTGGCAGGCCATTGTCCGCTTCGCCGATCAGAGCGTCATCGGAGACTTTGACATTCTCGAAATAGACTTCGGACGCGCGGCGGCCATCGACAGTGCCATAGTCGCGAGTGGAGACACCATCGGCATCCTTGGCCACAATGAACACCGAAATACCATTGGCATCGGTTTGCCCTCCGGATGTTCGTGCGGTGACCACCAGATGCGTTGCCCAGGGCGCGCCCATGACAACCGCCTTGTGGCCGTTGATGACATAATCACCGCCATCAGCCTTCGCAGTGGTCTCAAGATTGGCGAGGTCATAGCGCCCGCGTGGTTCGGCATAGGCGAACGCAAAGATTTTCTCGCCGGAGATAATCCCGCCAATATACTCTTCGCGCTGCGCATCATTGCCGCCATGTTTCAGGAAGCCGCCAGCGCAGACCACGGATGGAATGAACGGCTCGACCGCAAGGCCTTTGCCAAATTCTTCCATGATGATCATTGCTTCGGTCGCCCCGCCAAAGCCGCCATCGGCTTCGCTAAACGGTGCCGCCAGCATGCCAAGCTCGGCGAGCTGTGCCCATAGCTCCGGACGCCAGCCGCTTTCGCTCGCCACCACTTCGCGGCGTGTGTCGAAATCATATTCTTCGCGGATCAGACGCGAAATTCCGTCGCGCACCATATTTTGTTCGTCGGTAAATTCGAAATCCATTGTTCTGGTTCCCCTGTGTGGGCCGGTTTAGAGGCCCAAAATTTTAAAGGCCAAGTATCATTTTTGTGATAATGTTGCGCTGAATCTCGTTGGACCCGCCGTAAATCGACGTCTTGCGCATATTGAAATAGGTCGGAGCCGCATGATGGGCATAGTCCGGACCGATCGGGAAGTCGTTCGACCCTTCGTCCGGGAAACTGCGCACATCGGGCGCGCCGTAATAGCCAACTGCTTCGAGCGTCAGTTCGGTTAGACGCTGCTGGATTTCCGTGCCTTTGACTTTTAACAGCGAGCTTTCCGGTCCCGGTCCTTTGCCAGCTTGTTCCCCGGCCAGCGTTCGCAGTTCGGTGATTTCCAGAGCAGACAAATCAATTTCCAGCTGGCTGATCTTGCGAGCAAAGCCCATATCTTCAAGCAATGGCTTCCCATCCAGCATTTCCGAGCCAGCAATTTCTTTCAGCTGCTCCACGCCGCGCTTCGAACGTGCCACACCAGCAATGCCGGATCGTTCATGAGCGAGCAGGAACTTTGCATAGGTCCAACCATGGTTTTCTTCGCCAATCAGGTTGGTCGCTGGCACACGCACATCGGTGAGCCAGACTTCGTTGACCTCATAGCCGCCATCAATCAGCTTGATCGGACGCACTTCGATACCCGGTGTGTTCATATCGACCAGAATGAAGCTGATCCCCATTTGCGGTTTTTCCGCATCAGGATCGGTACGGCATAGGAAGAAACCCCAATCGGCATATTGCGCCAGCGTGGTCCAGGTTTTCTGGCCGTTGAGAACATATTCATCGCCATCACGAACCGCTGTGGTTTTCAGCGAGGCGAGATCGGAACCAGCGCCCGGTTCGGAATATCCCTGACACCACCAGACATCACCTGAAGTAATGCCGGGCAGATGCTCACGCTTCTGCTCTTCGTTGCCAAAAGTATAGATAACCGGCCCGACCATCGAAACACCAAAGGGAAGCGGCATCACCGTATTGGCACGCGCATTTTCCTCACCCCAGATATAGCGCTGGGTTGGAGTCCATCCGGTGCCACCATATTCTTGTGGCCAAGCGGGAACGGACCATCCTTTTTTGCCAAGCGTCTTGTGCCATGCGAGCATCTTCTCGCGCATCTCGGCGGGATCAACATCACCTTCGCTGGCCATGTCGCGGGTCATGCCTTCGGGCGCATTATTCTCAATAAATTCATGCACTTCGGCGCGGAACGCATTTTCTTCTTCGGTGAATTCGAGGTTCATGGGAGAGACTCCTTCGTCAGAATTTGGCCGGACTATAGGCTGAAAACCGCAGAAAACAAGCGATTAACTGAGCAATTAAGGTGACGCTACGGCATGCTGGATTTGGCCGATTGGGCCGCTTATTGAGTCTCGGAATATTTGTCCTTGCGCCGTTTCCCGAACCTCATGCCGCGTTCCAAGCGAGCGCGTAGTGCGGTATAATAGGCCTCCAGGAAAATGCGTTCATCGCCGCTGCCGGGCTCCCATCCGATTTTCTGGCAGATCGAGGCAGCGACTGTTTCCATTGCTTCATCATTGCCGGTGCGCAATACATTTTCCAGAGTCTGCAGTTCATATTCACCGTAGACCGACAGGTCTTCCTCAGTAAATTGATAGCGGTTGGCCGGGTTGGTTTCGCCTTCACTCTGTGTCGCGGCCGTTGGCGCTACAATATCGCCAAGACCCTTCTTCACATTCTGGATCACCCATGTGCCGGCAATCAAATCTCCGCCGCGCAATCGGTCCTTGTTGAACAGGGGAAAGAGCAGGAACATCAGTACCCAGATAAATCCAGCCCATGAGGTAAAGCTCGTCGCTGTTTCCTGCGCACTGGTTGAGCTTAAAAAAACCAGCGGCAAGAAAAGTTCGACGTCGCGTACGATGTTACGAGCAATCACCGCCTCTGCGGTTAGCCGCCCGCCATCGCGAGAGGCCACTCTGATGCCCACCGCCCGTTTACCCCAGGTCGCGGCACGATCACCCAGTTCGAAATAGAGAAAATAAGCGTTACGAAACAGGAACACGGCAATAATCCAGATGACCGCGAGTACGCCCAATGGTCCGGAAAATTCTCCCTCATTGCCTGCAAAAGCGACACCAAAACCCCACAATATCAGCAGACACACTACGGTCACCGCAAAAATCATGCTCAATATAATCACGATGTCTAAAGCCAGTGCACCCGCTCTCGCCCCGGCAGCGGCGACCGTCACATTGAGCGGCACGCCTTCTGGTGACACCATGATCCGGTCGAGCTTGGGATTGGCGGTCCGGCGGACCCACGGTTCTGCGGCGGTGCTGTCGGTCATGGGCCGCTCTCCCGTTTTTTCCGGCCCGCACCAATGAAATAAATTAGCCAGAACAGTAATATCCCATAACCAACGGCATATCGGCCAACGGTATTGTCGACGAGCTGCCGCGCGAACCCCTCCAGCAAGCCGGCGCAAATCAACATGATGATAACCCCCGCCATGACGAGTGCCGCGCGCTTGCCTGCAGCGCTGGCGGCCGCGAGATGTGATTGTTCACCGGGAAAAGCTATAGCGCGTCCGACATGTATGCCTGCCGCTCCGGCCAGCAGGATGGCGAATAATTCCGTCGTTCCGTGGATTGAGAGCCAACCGACAAATTCAACGGTCAGCCCGCGCTGGGCAAAGACCCAGAGCATCGCGCCTAACAGTGCGAGATTGTGAATGAGTAGCAATATGCTGGGTATCGCAAACGCAAATCCCAGTGCGAATGCCAGAATTGCCACCTGCGCATTATTGCTAAACAAATAGGCCGCAAAAACACCAAGGCCTTCCTGATCTTCCGAGCCGAACAATGTACCGCGCAACGCCTCTTCGGACGCACCCGGAACGCGAACATCGGCAAATTGCCTAGGCACCAGCGCATAGAACCAGTCGCTGTCACCGGCGACAAAGGCATAGCCGACCAAGGCACCTGCCACCATTACGAATAGTGCGATCCAGATTTCCAGTTGGATCGCACGCACCGCACGGCTCCATCCGCCACTGAAAAACTCCTTCAGCCAGCGGCCAAAACTGGTCTGAGTGCCATAGACGAGGAAATAGGCCCGCAGCGACAGGCCTTCGAGATAGTCAATCAATCCAGCATCGAGCGAATTTTCACGGGCGATGGACAGACTGGACAACAAGGTGCGATATAATGTGGGCAATGCCAGCACGTCTTCATCGGATAGTCGCTTGGCTCTTCCCTTTTCCATCTGGCTGACAATTTGTTCAAGCCGCGTCCAGTCGGCCTCTCGTTCCAGTCGGAACCGGTCGCTACGTAGAGCAACAGCCGTGAGATCAGGGTCGATCACAATGCCTTCGCTCATAGCGCACCCCGCCGCTTGATTTTGAGATAGCTGTTGATCAGCCGCGTCCCGATGACATCATGCGAACCTTCGATCACATCAATGCCCATATGCTGAAGCCGGGTGACCACCAGTTTTTTCTGATCCAGCAGGCTTTGCGCGGTGACGGCTCGCGTTACGTCCGCAGCCGTATCGGGCGGTGTGTCAATAATGGAGGCCAGCTCCTTGTCCTCCAGAACAACAAACAGAACAAGATGCTTGTCGATCAGTCGCGCAGCTGCCTCAAGCATCAGATCCGCTGCCGTCGGATCGGTGAAATCAGTAAACACAATAATCAGCGAGCGCCGTTTGAGCCGATTTTGCAGCGCCGACAGGGCGAGCGTGTAATTGCTTTCCTGATGCCGATAATCGATGGTCGCGGCGTCCTGCTGCAGGCGATAGAAATTGCGGCTGTTCGACAAGAACGGCGTCGACAATTCTGGTTTGGCGGCGAAACTGAACAGGCTGGTCTGATCGCCCGATTTAAGCGTGATATAGGCTGTCAGCAGAGCTGCCGAAACAGCGCGGTCAATCCGCGGCAACCCGTCTATTGGCTCACACATTGCCGAGCCGCAATCGAGCGCAAAGACAATCTGATTGTTACGCTCGGTGTCATATTCCTTTGCGAGCAACTTGCTATGCCGCGCGGAGCCTTTCCAATCTATACTGCGCCGGTCCATGCCGGGCTGATATTCGGCCAGCGCCTCAAACTCGCTGCCTTCACCGCGAAATTTGCGGGCGAGCAATCCAAAGACGGAATCGCGCAGGAACATTTGCACCGTCGGGCTTCGTACAGCGGATATATTGGGGAGTATCGTTATGCTCTTATCGCTAGTTTTCTCTGCCTGACGCCAGGCCAGCCCCAGTGGGCCTGTCCAGCGCAACCAGAGTTTGCCGATTTCTCCCAGGCCGCGACGGGTGGGCGTGGTTTCGGCATTGTCGGAAAGCTGGTCATTCACCCCCATATCGCGTGCCAGTTGTAATTCGATCTTGCCTGTTTCGGACAAACGCCCATCTACGCCCAGATTTCCCTGCACCGTTCGCGGCAGCATCATTCCCGCAAATTTCGCCTTTACGTTGAATTGTAAAGGTTCGCCAATTTCGATCTGGGCAGGACTAGCCAGTTCAACCTCGCCAACCTTCGCGGCAACCATTCCGTCGAGCGCCAGCAGGATCAGCAACATGACCGCCCATGCCAAACCAATCGCCCAAAGCGACGGAATTACCGCGGCCAGCACAGCCGCCATCGGCGCACCCAGCGCGATCAGGAATACAGCACGGCCAGTGGGATAGATCAACGTGGTGCTTCCGTTCGCTCAACCAGACCCGTTATGATGGCATCAACCTGACGGCCTTCAATCTCGGCCGCGGGTGAGAGCAAGGTGCGGTGGCGCAATACTGATGGCGCGAGCGCTTTCACATCGTCGGGAATCACATAATCCCGGCCCGAAATCGCCGCGCGGGCACGCGACGCGGTGGCCAGCATGATTGCTGCACGTGGACTGGCGCCGTTCTCGAGGTCAGAAGTTTCACGCGTGGCGCGAACAAGCCGCACAATATAGTCGGTGACATCGTCGACCAGCTTGACCGATTTGACCGCTTCTGCCGCAGCCATCAATATCTTTTCATCTGCCTGCGCTTCAATACCGAGAGCCTTGGGATCCGGCGCTCCGGTACGCTCGCCATATTGGGTAACGATCTTCTTCTCTTCCTCGACATCGGGATAGCCGATCAGCAATTTGAACAGGAAGCGGTCAAGCTGCGCCTCGGGAAGCGGGTAGACACCCTGCTGTTCGATCGGGTTTTGAGTCGCGACGACCATGAACTGAGAGGACAGGTCATGGGTCTCGCCATCAATGGTAACATTACGCTCCTGCATCGCCTCCAGCATAGCCGCCTGCGTCTTCGGTGGGGTCCGGTTGATCTCATCCGCGAGCAACAGGTCACAGAAAATTGGCCCGCGGGTGAGCGTAAACTTGCTGGTCTGGAAATTGAAAAGGCTTGAACCGACAATATCACCAGGCATCAGATCCGGCGTGAACTGTATTCGGCCAAAGTCCAGATTAAGCGTTGCAGAAAAACATTGCGCGAGGAAGGTCTTTGCAGTTCCGGGCGGGCCTTCGAGCAACACGTGGCCGGACGAAAAGAGTGCGATCAGCAAATGATCGACCGTCTCCTCCTGGCCGATAATCGCTTTCGCTACCTGCGTGCGAATATTATCCGCCAGCGTTTTGAGTTTCTCGATTTTCATCCGATTTTTTCCTTCTTCCATTCGAATAGAGCTGCCGCAGCATCAGCGACATCCTGAGAATTTTGTGCCTGTTTCAACGCATGATAGAGGGCGGAAAAGCGGTTGCCATTTACCTCTCCCAAAGCGTCCAGTTTCCGGTTTTTCTCGCTGTCTTTCAGTGCTGATGAAATCCCAATTTCGGTGAGCGCCTCATCCCGCACCATATCGGCATAGGGCTCTGCCACCAGATATTGCCGCTGTATCCGGTTGATAAAACCGGCGCTGTTATTGACCAATGCCGTCTTGCCATAGTCGATGCTGCGCTGTTGCCGGAGCGGCGGTCCAAATCTGAAAAACGCCATCCAGGCAGCGGCGATGGCTGCTGCTATCAAGCAGAGCGTGGCGGGCAAAAACGGTGGTTCGAAAGCCAGCGTCAGCAAATTATCAGCTGCGCCCAAGCCATTGAAAGTCAGGTCGAACGTCACCGTCTGATTGTCACCAGCCGACATCGCATTGATGAGCGCCAGCGCATGTTTCGCCGTTTCCTTGTCCGCCATGCCGGCATTGTTGAGCAGGTCGGCATCAGCAACGAACAGGATCGGATAATAATTGGGATCAATTTCTTCTTCATTGGTAATCTGCGACGGATCAAGGCCGTCAAGCTGCGCATAGGTCCCGCCATCGTCCAGATAGGCGGCCAGTGCCCTTCCGGATTTAGGTTCACGGACGACGGTTCGTATATAGTCGCCGCTGATCGTCACAGGCTGAGGCGGTATTTTTGGTGAACCGGCAACCACCGTCACCGCCTTCGATGTAGAATTCGCCTTGGCCTGTTCGGGCACTTCAATCTCGACATCGGCGATTTCCTTGATCAGCGCCTGGCTGGCATCGGGCGGCAATGTCCCGGCCCGCGCGACCCAGCCCTGTTTCAAAGTCGGCATCGGAACTGCCGCCCATTTGGGCAATATGACCAGCGTCGGCCCGACATAGGAGCGGTTGTGAACGACATCAGCCAGCTCCTGTGCGTCCGAATAGGGATGGGGCGTCAGGATCAGCAGACCCGGATTGTCATGCCCCGCCTTGTTGCGCGAATATTGGACCGTCGCTCCGGTTTTTTCCATCAGATTGGCCAGCGCCTTATAGCCAACGATACTATTCGAGGCCTGACCATTGTTGGTAGGAGCCAGTTTCTCACCAAGCCCCATTCCGGCGAGCAAGGCAACAAAGGCGGCAAAGCCGATCACCACCATGATGATGATGGTCAGACGACTAAACGGATTGGCTTGCTGGCTCATCGGTTGCTCATTTCTGGATCGCCGCCTTCCAGCTATCGGCCAGCGCAAATTCGCCATAGGCGTCGCGCGAGTCTTTCCAGTCATCTTCGCCAATCGGTTTAGCGCCAAAAATCCCGCGTTCCACATGTCCGGCAATCACGGCAAACATGTTACGCGCCCGGTCTGGCAGGTTCTCGAAACGCTCAATTTCCCGGGACGTGTTGGAAGGACGAAGCAGGTCTGGGCGGCGGCGCTCAATATCCTCGATACTGCGATAGAGCAGCAGGTGGACTGCCTCTTCAAATTGTCCATTGCCTGCCAGTGTATCGGCCTCGTCCAGCCAGCGGCGTGCAATGCCTTCTTCTGGCCGCCACTCCTCTTCGATCGGTTTGGGCTTCCGCCCTCGCCACTCCTCAACATAGGGCGCCAAGATGACCCAGAGCAGCACCAACACACCGGCAATCAAAAGGCCCAGAAGCACATATTGCAGGACTGGCCATATATAGACGAAGAACTCGGCAACCGGCGCAAACAGGTTGCCCAGCCATTCAATCAGATCACGCCACCATTGTGGTGTTTCTGGTGGTTTGAATTCTTCAGGCGCAAACTGGATTTCATCATCGGCGCGCACATCCGCATAGGCTTCATCAAAAGAAGCGTCGCTATCTATCGCGGATGCCTGACCTGTTTGCGCCACTAGGATGATCTTGCAGAAACAAACTCTTACGGCAAGCCAGAAGATACGTCCGTTGCCCTACCTATACTTTACGTCCGAGTTCAACTATGCCATCTATATCGGCTCAATTCGGGGAGGTTTTTATGGCAGATGCAGACGCAAAGGTTGATATAAGTCGCGTACTCAACAATACATTTGGCGTCATTAGTCGCAATCCTGTGGTTTTTCTCGGATTGCCATTTCTGATCCTCGGCGTACCCAACGCAATTTTGCAGTTCATCCAGGGTGATCCCGCCGCAGTAGTTGGTGCTTTTGCGTCTCCCGCAGTTATCATTTCCAGTATTGTCGGATTTTTTGTTCTGATCTTCTTTTCGGTCGTCCTGCAGGCGACGTTGATCGTCGCAACAGTCAAGGATCTGGGCGGCGAGCAGATCAATCTGGGAGACTGTATCAACAAAGCGCTTTCAAAATTTCTACCACTCATTGGCTTGGGCATTTTGATGAGTCTCGGAATTGCGGCAGGGTTGATTTTACTCATCGTACCCGGTGTAATTCTGGCGTTGATGTGGATGGTGTCGACACCGGTGCTAATGACAGAGAATAAAGGCGTGATTGATTCAATGAAACGCAGCGCGGAACTGACCTCTGGGTCAAAGTTGTTGCTGTTCTTGCTGATGGTTATTTACGTTGTTCTCGCTGCGATTATCGGCGGCATAGGTGGAGCATTGAGTATTTTTAGTGCATCTGGAGCAGCTATAGTGGCCTTGCTGGTAAATACGATTACACGTGCCATCGAGGGCGCTGCAATCGCTTCTGTCTATGTCGATCTTCGTACCATGAAAGAAGGCGCGGATACCGGTTCACTGGCAGAAGTATTCGCCTGAATCGAACAGTTCCGATCTGAACAATCAATCATACCGCGCCAACTACGTCCGATTGTTCACTTGGCTTGATCACGGCCATCCGGTATAGGTTGCGTTTCGCAATCCAAAAATCGGGTGAAATTTCATGATCAAGCTGAACGTCAATGGCCAGGACAAAGAGGTCGACGTCGACCCGGCCACCCCGATATTGTGGGTGGTGCGTGAAAATCTGGAAATGACCGGAACCAAATTTGGCTGCGGCATCGCCCAGTGCGGCGCCTGCACCGTGCATCTCGATGGCAAACCGATCCGCAGCTGCTCGACGCCAATTTCCGATGCTGAAGGCAAGGCGATTACCACGATTGAAGGGCTGGCCACTGAAGACGGCACATTGAACAAAGTACAGCAAGCCTGGATTGAAGCGCAGGTGCCGCAATGCGGCTATTGCCAGTCGGGACAGATCATGGCGGCGACAGCGCTACTGGAGAGAAACCCGCAGCCGACCGATGAACAGATTGATACCGCAATGGCGGGTAATGTCTGTCGCTGCGGTATGTATGGCCGGATCAGATCAGCAATCAAGGCTGCGGCTGGTATCGAGCAGCCTGCTGCCAAGGAGACCGTAGCATGAGCGATGCAGAGACAATGACTGACACGCCCAAGAAAAAGGGCAAATGGACTCGCCGCGCTTTTATCGGAGCCGGCGTCGTCGCAGGCGGTGCTTTGGTGGTCGGTGTGGCAGTACGGCCCGGCAATCCGACCGACCGGCTGAGTCCAATGCTGACCAATGGCAAAGATGAGCAATTGCTCAATGCCTGGGTCAAGGTTGGCGCTGATAATATAGTTACCGCGATCATTCCCCATGTGGAAATGGGACAAGGCGTATTTACCGCTCTGGCCCAAATGCTGGCCGATGAAATGGATGCCGACTGGTCGAAAGTCCGCATTCTGGAATCGCCCGCAATAGATCAGTATGTTTCTGATTCGATCGGCCGCGAATTTATTGCCCCAAATCTGGAAGTACCTGAAATACTGGAACCGACCGTTGCCGGTGGTTTCCTGGAATTGGTCCAGGCGATGGGATTGCAAATTACCGGTGGCAGCTTCTCGGTGCGCGGTACCGGTCAGCGGGCCATGCGGACCGCGGGCGCTGCTGCACGCGAAATGCTGGTCGCAGCGGCGGCCAGTGAATGGGATGTTCCGGCTAGCGAAATCACCACCGCAGATAGCATGATTAGCCATGCAAAGAGCGGAAAATCGGAAACTTTTGCAAAATTTGCAGCAGCGGCGGAGGAACAGAGCTTGCCTGCCAAACCGAAGCTGAAATCGCCGGACAATTATAAATTAATGGGCAAGCCGATTGCCCGAACTGATATTCCTGAAAAAGTCGATGGCAGCGCTTTGTTCGGCATTGATGCTAAAGTTCCGGGTATGAAATATGCGGCGGTAAAGGCAGCGCCGGTAGTTGGCGCTACCGTCGAATCTATGGATGCTACTGCGGCAAAATCGATGCCGGGTGTCTTGCAGATATTGAACATGGGTGATTTTGTTGCCGTGGTGGCTGATGGTTATTGGCAGGCGCAACAAGCGCTCAATAGCGTCAAAACCACCTATTCCAAAACCGAAGGTGACAAGCTGGACCAAGCCAGTTTGTTCAAACGCTATGATAAACATCTGAACGAAGCAGGCGCCGATGGCGGTGATACCGAAACCGAGGAAGGCGACGTTGGGGAAGCATTTGCCAATGCTGCAACCAAGGTTGAAGCCGAATATAAGGTTCCTTTCCTCGCACATGCGACGATGGAACCTATGAATTGCACCGCCTGGGTTCGTGATGGAAAATGTGATGTCTGGTCGGGACACCAGTCCCCATTGGGTGCGCGCAAGGCGGCGGCAGAAGCGGCTGGTCTCGATTTTGACGATGTGACCTATCACAATACCTATTTGGGTGGCGGCTTTGGCCGGCGTTCGGAAAATGATAATATTGAAATGGCGGTGCGTATTGCAAAGGCGGCCGGCTATCCGGTCAAGATGATCTGGTCTCGCGAAGAAGATACGATGCAGGATCATTATCGCCCCTCCGCCACCAGTCGTTTCCAGGGTGGTCTCGACAAGAACGGCAAGGCGGTAAGCTGGAGCAACATCCATACCCACCTATTTGACCCAGCCGATGCACCGACCGTTCCCTACTATAACATCGCCAACCACAAGATCCGCAAAATCGATGTGCCGACGCATTTGCGTTTTGGCCCTTGGCGTTCGGTGGATCACAGTCAGCACGGATTTTTCATCGAATCGTTCGTTGATGAGATGGCAGAAGCGGCAGGCAAGGACGGCTATGAATTCCGCCGCGAATTGCTTGCTGGGTCAAAGCGCCATTTGGCTATCCTCGACAAGGTGGCAAAAATGTCCGGATGGGACAAACCACTTCCCGAAGGTCATGGTCGCGGGATTGCTTTTGTGCCTTCCTTTGGATCAATTATCGCACAGGTTGCCGAAGTCGATATGACCGGTAAGAAGCCCAAAGTGGACAAGGTCTATGTCGCCGCCGACGCTGGCTTTGTGGTCAATCCAGATGGTTTTACCGCGCAGATGGAGAGTGCGATCGTCTATGGCCTGACGGCGACTCTCTACGGCGAGATTTCGCTGAAAGATGGCGCAGTTCAGCAGAGCAATTTCCACGACTACCAAATGCTGCGCATAAATGAGATGCCCGAAATCGAAGTCGCGATTATTAACGGCGATCACAAGCGACTAGGCGGCGGTGGTGAGCCAAGTCTACCACCATTGGCTCCAGCAGTGACCAACGCGATTTTTGCCGCTACCGGCAAACGTGTGCGGGAATTGCCGCTGAGCAAAAACAGCTTCGCCTGATCACCTGTGGGAGGGAATTGATGAAGAGATTATCCGCCGCTGCGGCCTTGATGCCTGTGCTTATTCTAACCGCTTGTGGCAGTGATCCTGCCCCCGAACCTGTCGAACAGATTGTCGTCCGGGAACCTGGTGCAGCGCCTGTTGAACCGGCCGCAACAACATCGGAAGCTTCGGAAGTCGATGGCGAAGCGGTCCTGATAGCTGCAGGACAATCTGCCTATGCAGTTTGCAGTGGATGCCATGTCGTTGAAGCGGGAGCCGCATCGACTGCCGGACCCAACCTCCACGCTGTTTTTGGGCGCGCAGCCGGCGCACTGGATGATTTCGCCTATTCTGATGCGCTCAAATCATCGGATATTTCATGGACCGAAGCCGAGCTAGATGCTTACCTCGCAGATCCCGCAGGCAAAGTGCCCGGTACGACCATGGTCGCAGGCGCGGTACAAGATGACGAACGGCGCAAGGCAATTGTCGCCTATCTGAAAAGTCTCTCGACCAGTTGAGCGCGCCGGACCAAACTTCGGTCATGCTCGCCATATTGGCGGCCGGGCAATCGAACAGATTTGGTGATCGCGATAAATTGATCGCCGAGCTAGGCGGGAAAATGCTGGGCCTACACGTATCAGATAACTTGCAGGCTTTGCCGTTTTTTCGCTCAACAATCATAGCGCCAATTGAGGACCACCCCTGTGCTGAACTTTGGCGCAAAACCGGTTATGAAGTTTTCGCCAATGAAAATGCACGCGAAGGGCAATCGACTTCGGTCAGCCTAGCCGCAAAACAGGCGAAATTGGCTGGCGCAGAAGCGCTGTGCATTTGTCTGGCCGACATGCCCTTTGTTTCCACCGCGCATATTGAGAGTTTGATGGCGAGTTATGCCGCACATGATGGCACTCATATCGTAGCATCATCCAACGGGAAGCAGGCGATGCCGCCCGCCATTTTCCCTCCCAGTCGTTTCGAAGATTTGATCCATCTGGATGGCGACAAAGGCGCCCGATCATTGCTGCCCGGTGCAATCACTGTCACCGGTGATAAATCCAGCATGGTGGATATCGATACCCTTGATGATCTTGTGGCTGCTGAATGTTTAAATATTTTAAATCAATAACTTATATCTCAAAATAGCTTGGAAGCATCGACAATCAGGATATCCGTTCTGGCCTCCATCTCTTCCAGTATCTTATATTTATGCCATGCGCCAAAAAGGATCAGCACCCGCTTTTCCTGCCCCCTCAGATCATCCAAGGCCGCGTTCATCAACGCCAGATGCGCTTCGTTGATTTTCGCCCAACCACCAGCCCCAAGATCACCGCCGAACAAGCGCTCATAGATTTCCTGTCTGGCCTTGATGGCTTCATCATATTCATCGCTATGAATAAACTCCGGATCATCGGATCTTCCGGAAACGGCTTCATTATATTTTGCAATTGCAGCCTGATATTCGGCCCAGTCCTGGGTGTGCTCTGGATCATTTTCCAGTTGCCGCAATGTCGCTCGACGCTCATCCGCCAATTGCTTCGACCAGGCAGCCACTGGCGTCATCGTGAAGTCCATTTCTTCCCGCAGAGGAAAAACAACCTGAGTCAGTTCCGGAAAATCATCAGCACGGCTTTCGCGCACTTCGCCATATTCCGCAAAATTTTCGGAAGCGGTTAGAAAGCGATCGGGCGGCAGTTCGACCATCACAATGTCGGGATCAAATTCGCGGATTGCATCGCGTAAAACATCCAGGGAATATCGCTGACTTCTCTTATGCTGACCATGAATCGCGCCGATGACCGTGACGGTATTGGTGCCAGCCGGGGGAGTATTTTCGGCAGTCTCCTGACATCCGACTAGCGCCAGCAGTATTCCCCAAAGCGCTACGAAGATACTATGGCGCATCCAGTTTCCGAGCCAGTTTGACCATGGCATAAACCAGCGGCGGGACGAGTATGATCGACAATACAACCTTGGCCAGTATCTGGCCTGCCAGTAGCGGACCAATCGGAAACTCGCCATAGAAGGCAAGCGTAATGAAAATGACCGAATCAATCGCCTGAGAAATCGCAGAAGCTATCGCGCCCCTCACCATCATCCAGACACTGCCATCGCCCCCGCGACCACGCAGACGATCGAATATATAGACATTCAAAAATAGCGAAACCCCGTAAGCAACCGGCCCCGCCGCCATGATCCGCGGGGTCTGGCTGAGTACCCGTTCAAACGCGGCAATATTTTCCGGTGACATCTTGTCCGATGTAGGCAGACTAAGTACGATGAAAATCAGCAATATCGATATCGCCAGCGGCAGGAACCCCCATATGACCAGACGATTGGCCTGCTCCCGGCCATAAAGCTGTGCCATCGAGCTCGAGATAACCACCAGCATGAGAAATGCGAAAATACCGGCCTCTACAGCCAGTGTGGGCCAAGCGCCACCTGTTTGAAGCCCAAGACGCCGGCTAAAACGGTCATCCCGCCATAAAGAACGGTCAGGACGAATTGGCCGCGCGGCAGGTTCAGGGAATTTGATGATTCTGTCATCGCAAGTGCCTAGCGCGAACCGCTACCAAAAAAAGCGTCAAAAAAGCGTTAGTCCCTGCGGATGAATTTCCTATAGGGAAGTCTAGCGATCGAGATGTCGGGGGTAAATTTGAAACGACTAGCGGTTTATTGCGGTGCCAACATGGGCCAGAAGCCTGAATTTGCCGAAGCAACCAAAGCGCTTGGCAAGGCTATGACTGGCAAAGGCATTGACCTTGTGTACGGTGGCGGCAAGCTAGGCTTGATGGGCATAATCGCCGATGCCGTACTTGAAGGCGGCGGCGAGGTGCACGGTGTTATTCCCGAAATGCTAAAGGATCTGGAAGTTGCGCATACCGGTGCGACTGAGCTCCATATCGTTCAGACCATGCATGAGCGCAAAGCCAAGATGACCGAACTTACCGATGCATTTGTCGCGCTACCGGGTGGCGTGGGCACGATGGACGAGCTGTTTGAAGCCTGGAGCTGGAACGCGCTCGGATATCACAACAAGCCGTTCGCCATCCTCAACATTGCGGGCTATTGGGATTCAATGATCGATTTTCTCGATACCATGACCGCGCAGGGCTTTGTCTCATCGGAGCGGCGCAGGCAGTTGATCATATCCGATCAAATCGAAGATTGCCTCAACCAGTTGGCGGCTGCCTGCACCGACAAGACAGGCAGTTTCACTTGGTGAGGATGATGCGATTATGAATATTGTTTACGGCCTTGCCGGCATGGCGCTGATCCTTGCGATCGCAGTTCTGCTATCTTCAGCCCGTAAGAATATCCGGTTGCGTGTGGTTGGAGCAGCCTTTGCCCTGCAGGCTGGAATTGCCTTGCTCGTCCTCTATGTACCGGCGGGCAAGAGGGTGATTGAAGCGATGTCGGATGGCGTTTCCAATCTGTTGGGATATGCCAAGGCGGGTACAGATTTTATTTTTGGCCCTCTTGCTTCGCCTGATATGGGTGGAACCAGCTTCGCAATTTCAACCCTGCCCGTCATCATCTTTTTCTCGGCGCTGATTTCGATCCTCTACTATCTCGGCATCATGCAGTTCATCATCAAATGGGTGGGTGGTGCGATCCAGAAAATTACCGGTATTTCCAAAGTGGAATCGCTGTGCGCCGCAGCCAATATATTTGTCGACCAGTCGGAATCGCCTTTGGTCATCCGCCCTTATCTCGCGAGCCTCACCCAATCGCAACTCTTTACCGTGATGAGCGTTGGCATGGCGGGTGTCGCCGGGACAATCCTCGCCGCCTACGCAGCCATGGGTATTCGCATCGACTATCTGCTGGCCGCTGCATTCATGTCGGCTCCGGGCGGAATATTGATGGCGAAGATCATTATGCCAGACAATCCGGAAGACAAGGCGCCGGAAGATTTGCTCATCGACGTTGAATATGAAGAAGAGAAACCTGCAAACATCATCATGGCGGCCGGCATGGGCGCACAAACGGGTGTAAAGCTGGCCGTTGCTGTGGGTGCCATGGTACTGGCTTTTGTGGCGCTTGTCGCGTTGGCTAATGGATTGCTAGGCGGTGTAGGCGGCTGGTTTGGTTATCCGGATCTCAGTTTTCAGCAAGTCATCGGTTATGTTTTCGCACCGATCATGTTCCTACTCGGCGTACCCTGGGATGAAGCAATGCGCGCTGGCGGCCTTTTCGGAACCAAAGTTGTGCTCAATGAATTTGTGGCCTTTATCGAGCTGGGCAAGGTGCAGGACGGCATATCACCGCTGACCAATGCCATCGTGATTTTTGCCTTGTGTGGCTTTGCCAATTTCAGCAGCATCGCGATTCAATTGGCGGTGACCGGTGGATTGGCACCTACTCAGCGTCCAAATATCGCGCGACTGGGGATCGGAGCATTGGCAGCGGGATCGCTGGCCAATCTGATGAGTGCGGCGCTAGCAGGCCTGATGCTGTCCATTGGCTGATCGACTGTCATTGACAAAATCGAAAAGCAGAGCATCTTATTGGCATGACCAACCAACCACTTTCCTCTGTCTCCCTCGCCTTGTCCGACAAGGAGCCTGAGCTATTTTCAAAGCAGATCGGAAAGTCCTTTTCCGAATCGGGTTTCGCCGTCGTGGCGGACCATGGGATTTCAGATGACCTGATCGCCCGCGCCGAACAAATGTCCCGCGCCTTCTTCGCACTGCCCGAGGAGGTGAAGCGCAGCTATCATATCGCCGGTGGCGGCGGCGCACGCGGCTACACGCCATTCGGTACCGAAGTCGCGAAAGATCAGACCATCCACGATTTAAAAGAATTCTGGCATATCGGACGCGAATTGCCACCCGGCCATGATTTCGAGCAATATATGCCGCCCAATATCTGGCCCACGGAACTGGATGGGTTTCAGCAGACCTTCAGCGAGATGTTCGCTGCCTTTGACTATGCTGGCAGCCGAATATTGTCGGCTATTGCGCGTTTCCTGAACCTATCCCCCGATTTTTTTGAAGACACGGTGCGCGATGGCAATTCGGTCATGCGCTTGATCCACTACCCGCCGGTGCCGGAAGACTCGCCAGCCGTGCGTGCGGCGGCGCATGAAGACATCAACACCATCACATTGCTCATCGGAGCAGAAGAAGCCGGGCTGGAGCTGCTCGACAAGCAAGGCAATTGGCGACCCGTCACACCGAAGCCAGGCGAACTGGCTGTCAATATTGGCGACATGTTACAAAGGCTGGCCAATAACCGGCTGCCTTCCACTACCCACCGCGTCGTCAATCCACCACCTGAGCGGCGCGGTCATTCCCGTTATTCCATGCCGTTCTTCCTGCACTTCCGGCCTGACTATCTGATCGAGACACTGCCGGGCTGCGTCGATCAACAGCATCCCAATCTCTATCCGGAACCGATCACGGCACATGAATATCTGCAGCAGCGCCTGCACGAAATTGGCCTCGCGTGAATCCGGTAGTAGTCGGTATTTCGGGCGGGAGTTGTTCGGGTAAATCCACGCTAATACAAAAATTGTTCGAAGCGCTGGGCCCGGAAAAGTCGGTCATCCTGCCACAGGATGATTATTTTTTTGGCCTGAGCGATGCGCCGCCAGGAAAAGGCGGACCCAATTTCGATCATCCCGATGCGGTGGATTTCGAGAAGATGTGCAGGCAGCTATTGGCGCTCAAAGCAGGTCAGGTCATTGAGCGCCCGCTCTATGATTTTCCGACTCATTTGCCGAAGGAGGAAACCGAGCGCACAGAGCCAAGACCAGTCATCCTTGTCGGTGGCATATTGATTCTGCATCACGAGCCGATACGCAGGCTTCTGGATCTAAAAATTTTCGTCGAGTGTGACGCGCCGACCCGGCTCGCCCGGCGACTGGAGCGGGATGTAAAAGAGCGCGGTCGTACTGCCGACTCGGTGAACACGGTATTCGCCGATCAGGTAAATCCGATGCATGAGAAATTTGTCGAACCCTCGAAACGTCATGCCGATGTCGTGGCAAATTCGCAACAGTCTGGCGATGGTCTGGACATTGGTTTCAGCAATATTCTTGACCGCGTGAAATCCTTAAGCCGCTGAACGCGGGACATAGCGGGTGGATTGCCAGTCCTGAAGCGGACAAAAAAACACGATACTTGATAATCTGTGGATAAAAACTAATTGCTGCACCGCAAAATAAAGTCGTTGCGATTGAGACAAAACTGTCATTTTTAAAGCTTACGGAGAGGCTGTTTTTAAAGCTGAGCTCGCTCGGGACTGCGCATTGCATTGCCTGGGCTATCGTTTTTCAATTGATGCATTTTTACGGGGATCAGAACAATGAAGATGAAATATCTATTGGCAGCCAGCGTTGTCAGCCTTTCCGCCGCCACAATGATGGCCACACCAGCTGCAGCACAGCAAATTACTTCAGGTGTTGAAGGGTCGGTCAGCGATGCCGATGGTAACGCGATTTCAGGCGCGACTGTTACGATAACCGATACACGGACTGGATCAACTCGCACACTGACCACCGGTAGCGGCGGTAACTTTAGCGCACAGGGGCTGGTTGCAGGCGGGCCGTACACCATAACCGCAACAGCGCCCGGTTTCGAAGGCCAGACTATCGAAAACCGGTCACTCAATGTCAGCGGTAATCTGCGCCTCAGCTTTGGACTGACCGTCAGTTCAGATGAAAATATCATTGTCGTCAGCGGCGCCCGCGTGGCGGCGGTTCAATTGGCGGTTGGTCCCGGTCAAGGATTTGACCTGGAATCACTGGAAGGTTTCCCTTCAATCACGCGTAACGTCAGCGACATCATTCGTATCGACCCCCGTGTCAGCCTTGACCGGAATAATGAAGTGGACCGAATCAGCTGTCTGGGCGGCAATGACCGTTCTAACACTTTTACGGTTGATGGTATCGTTCAATCCGACGTATTCGGCCTTAACGGCACACCGTCTGCATCGCGCAACACCTTCCCAATTCCGTTCGACGCTATTCGCCAGACTTCGGTCGAATTCGCTCCGTTCGATGTGGAATATTCCGACTTTACCGGTTGTGCGATCAACGTTGTTACAAAATCCGGTGAGAACAAGTTTCATGGGTCGGCATTCTACACGTTCACCAATGAGAACTTACGCGGCGACGAAGCTGGTGGTTCTGGATCAGTCGTTGCGCCGTTTTCGGAGAAACGCTGGGGTGCGACATTGTCGGGCCCAATCATTCCCGATCGCCTCTTTTTCTTTGCGGGCTATGAAGAAACCGACCTCGGCAATGCCAATGAGTTTGGTCCGGCCGGTGGTGGTTTTCCCAATGAAGCCGATTTCGTTACGCAGGCACAATTTGACCAGTTCTCGATTATTGCAAATACAGTATACGGTGTTGCGACAGGAGGTTATCCGCAGAATCTACCGGAAACCAGTGTCCGCTATTTCGGCCGGTTGGATGCTTACCTTACCGATGATCATCGTCTTGAAGCAACCTATCAGCGGCTGGAAGAAACCAACGTTGAGTCTGATGTTGGCACTAACCAGCTTACTGGCCTGAACAGTTTTGAAGATGAAGGCACGGTTTCTGATTATTACTCGCTTCGCCTCTATTCTGACTGGACAGACCGTATTTCCACTGAGCTTCGCGTGTCCCGTGCAGAAGTCGGGGACAAACAAGGACCAGTTGGCGGCGGTGAGGCGCAAGATACCACTCCGATCGTCAGGCTCGCAGTGGGCGTGCAAGGCCCAACCGAGAACGGTATTCTTTCGACCGGCCCTGGAGTTTTCCGGTCTGCGAACCAGCTCGATACCAAGATCGATCAAGCTCGGTTCGTGATGAACATTGACGCAGATGATCACAAAATTAAACTTGGCGCAGAACTGAACGACCTCGAAGTATTCAACCTGTTTGCTATCAATGCCACGGCACAATCTTCTTTCAGAATCTGACTGATTTCCAGAATGGGTTTGTAAACGGCGGGTTCTTTTCCAGTGTGTTCGGCAGCGCCGACGACTTGGCGGGCGGTGCCTTGGGTGGCGCAACAATCGCCACATCTGCCACCGGTGACATCAACGACGCCAGTGCCACTTTCAGTCGACAAATCTATTCCTTCTTTGCTCAGGATGAATGGCAAGCCACTGATCAGTTGAGCCTGACCGCAGGTGTTCGCGTACAGTTCTATGACGGCGAAGGCGTTCCGCGTCACAATCCATCGTTCCTGCAACGCTTTGGCTTCTCAAATAGCGTCCCGTTCAGCAGTCTGGAAACTGTCATCCTGCCGCGCTTCTCAGCCACCTATGACCTGTTCAACGAAGGCTTCTTAAGCGACACAACAATTACCGGTGGTGTTGGCTTGTTCTCTGGCGGCGATCCCGTTGTTTTCTATTCCAACGCCTTTTCCAATGATGGTTTTGCGTCAGCGAATGGAGATACTGGCGACGGCGAATGTGCCGGTTTCGTGAACGCAGGTGGCGATTTTAATGTGCTGGCCGGCGGACAGTTTACCGGTTTCCCACAATGCGCAGTGCAGGCAGCTATCAACAATGCAGCTCGCGGCGGTGCCGATGTGAAATCTACCGATCCGGATTTTGATGTTCCGACGGTGCTCCGAGCAAATCTCGGCATCGATACCATGGTCGGGGCCCAAGACGGTTTTTTCTCAAACTGGAACCTGAAGCTTGACTACATCTATTCTCGCTTCATTGACCCGATCAACATCAACGACTTGGTCCAGATTCCTGATATTCGTCAAGGATTGAATGGCTTTGCGATTGATGGCCGCCCGGTTATTGCAGCTATCGACCCGCTTAATGCTGGCTGTAACGCCCAGTTGGTGGGCACAGGTGGCACTCCGCCCACCTATACCAACGTTACTGCGGCTTGTTTCGGAACTAGGTTAGACGACTTCAACCAGCTGACGAACGGCCCTTCCTATGAAAGTCACGTCTTCTCAATTGCTTTGGCGAAGCGGTTTGAACGTGGCATCTTCACCGATGGTGGCAATGTCAATTTGAGCTTCGGTTACGCGTTCACGGATTCCGAAAACACGAGGAATGTCTTTGGCGCAACAGCCAATGGTAACTTTGAAGATACGGCGGCATTTGATTTTCAGGATCCGGCAATCTCGACATCGAACTTTGAGACCCGCCACCGGTTCACAGTTGCGGCCAACTTCCGTGAGGAATTCTTTGATGATTTCTCAACCCAGTTGGGTGTGTTTTTCTCGGCACAATCAGGTCGTCCTTACAGCCTGACCTTCAGCGGCGACGGCTTCCAGGATTCAACATCTGGCGACAATAATGCGTTGCTGTACATTCCAACCGGGATAAACGATCCAAATCTGTCGCCTCTATCGACAGCGACAGCCGCCGACGTGGACAGTCTATTGAATGTCATATCAGGGCTCAATTGTAATTTCACACCCGGCCAGACCATTCGCCGCAACACCTGCAGCAATGACTGGGTCTTCGACATGGATCTCCGCTTTAGTCAGGAAATTCCTAGCCCCGGCCGCTTGTTCGGTCTGGAAGACAGGATCGAGCTATTCGCTGATTTTGATAACTTCCTGAACTTCATCGACGCCGACTGGAACGTTTTCCGCAATCGCGAAGACGAAGATGGACTGGTCAATCTGATCGGAACATCCGGTGTCGATGCAAATGGGCTCTACATCCTGGACAGCCTTAATGGTCAAACCCCGGATAATCAGGAAACTCTTCGTTTCTCGAATTCGGTTTGGCGAATTCAGCTAGGTGTGCGATACGAATTCTAATGCATATTACATCAAATAAAGCCTTGAAGGCACTCATTCCGGCGGCACTGTTCAGTGTCGCCGGTTGTGTTTCTGCATCCGCGCAAACGGTCGTTCATATGTCCAAGGCGGAGGCTGGGGAAGCTGCCCCCCAACAGGCGGAGTCCGCTTACAGTCCCAGCGTTCTGCTGCGTCCCTATTATGAAAATATTGGCACAGAATTGCCAAAGGCAAATGCGGGACCAGAGCTTGATCTGTCGAAAACACTGACACGAATTGCCTTTGGTAGTTGCAACCATCAGGGCCGCTCACAGCATATGTGGTCAAAAATCGGTGCGCAAAATCCTGATATTTTTCTGGCCATTGGCGACAATGTCTATGGCGATGTCGGTTATCAGGGCGAAGCGGACTTGGGGAGCTTTATCAGCGCCTATAAGCAGCAAGCTGCCTATCCCGAATTTCAGGCGCTGCGATCGCAGGTCCCGATGCTCGCGACCTGGGACGATCATGATTTTGGCCCAAATGACAGCGGCGGTGCGTTCGCTTTCAAGGAATGGTCGGAGCAGATTTTCGAAAGCTTCTGGCGGTCCGGAGCAGAAGTAAAATCGCGGCCCGGTATCTACGATTCAATGATCGCGGGACCGGAAGGCAAACGCGTGCAGATCATCATGCTCGACACGCGCTTCTTCCGGTCACCGCTCAAGGCGCTGCCCTATCAGGATCCACGACCGCCGCTCGGCCGCTACATCGCCAATGATGATCCGGCCGCCACTGTCTTAGGGAAAGAACAGTGGATATGGCTGGGCGAGCAGTTGGCGAAACCTGCCGAACTCCGATTGGTCGTCACCTCTATTCAAGTGCTGACCGATGCTCATGGTTTCGAAAAATGGGGCAATATGCCGATTGAGCGAGAGCGCCTTTTTGCGGCCTTAAAGGCTCGCAACGGCGGTAACTTTCTGATGCTATCGGGCGACCGCCACAGCGGTGCCATCTACAATGAAACCCCCGCAGCAATTGGCGAACCGGTATGGGAATTCACGTCATCGTCGCTCAATCTGGCATTTGTGCGTGATGATGCGAGCGAACGAGAGCCCGATCCCAAACGTACAACCGGCATGATCACACAGGAGAATTTCGGACTGGTCGATATTGACTGGCGTGAGAAGAACGTGACCATGCGGCTGATGGACGCCGATGCGCAGCAAATCGTCGCGCAGACTGTTACTATCGGCAAGTGAAACAATCTGCCTAGCTGGTAACCTCAATCACATTGTCATCGCTGTTGCGGTCGATATATTTGTTATACGGATCGACACCGACAAACTCAGGCCTCTTGGCAGAGATCACCTGCTCGCCCGATTTGACCGGTTTGCGCTCCATGCTGATCACATTTTCCTGACCGAAAGCACCGATGCCCGGCCTTGCGGTAAACAGACCAATCTCCAGATTGTCGGAAAGCCTGGCTTTGCTCTCCTTGCCCTGTCCATCGGCATAAAATTTGTCGGCCTTGATTTTGAGCGT
Organism: uncultured Parasphingorhabdus sp.; assembly: GCA_951813595.1. Lineage (GTDB taxonomy): Bacteria > Pseudomonadota > Alphaproteobacteria > Sphingomonadales > Sphingomonadaceae > Parasphingorhabdus. Next base: position 2,383,753 of record CATOTQ010000001.1, read on the forward strand.
GGTTTCAAACTGACCATTGGCAAGCTTTTTGACCGCAGCCTCTTCGACTTTCAAATCATAGACGGTGATTTTCTCGAGCAGATCAACAACCAGCTGACGTTCTTCGTCATTGCGCGCCAGCGACTTGAAACCGTCAACCAGATCGGTTGAACTGGCATAGGGCTGGCTCTTGAATTTATAGCGCTCTAGTAGTTTGGCAAGCATCGCATTGACTCGGTCTTCGCCTAGCCGATCCTGCAAAAGATACATGACGACCGCGCCTTTGCGATAGTGGATATAGCCCTGATTTTCGACGCGGTTGAGCGGGAGCTCTTCAATCGCCTCGCTACCACGAGAATTGAGATAATTATCGAGCTCATATTTCAGGAACCGGCGAATTTTATCCTCTCCAAAAATCTGTTTCATCACCATCAGAGCGGAATATTGAGCCATGGTCTCGACCAGGACTGTTCCGCCCTGTTGATCTGCGCTGACCAGTTGATGCGCCCAATATTGATGGCCAAATTCATGTGCCGTTACATAGGTGGCATAGTCAATCTCGTCCGGATCGCTATTGTCGGCGATGAAGCCGATACTTTCCGAAAATGGCACGGTTCCGGCAAAGGCCTGTGCAAATGTTGCATAGCCAGGAAATTCGATGATCCGCGCATAGTCAAACTGATACGGCCCGAAATTCTTCTGATAATAGGCCAGAGAAGCTTCGGTCGCATCCAGCATAGCCTTCACGTTATATTTGTGTGTCGGGTAATAATAGACCGCCATATCGATGCCATTTGGCGGCGCGTTTCGCCACCGCATAGTTGGCGGATTGCACTGAGAAAAACGCGAGAATCGGTTCTGCCGCAACGAATCTCGCTACCCTGCGATCACCCGTCACTTTGTCAGATATTTATCGCCCGGCGCTATCGGCATCTGATCCTTGCTGGTGCTGACAGTAATATCGGAAGTCACCCAATCGACATCGCCGACATAATTGCGTTCCCGGGCCGACTGATCTTCCAGTTTTGCCATTCGCAATTCAGCGGGCAGATCATGCTCCCGCCGCTTTTGACGGTCGGACAGCAGGCCGTTGCGGTTCATACCCAGTTGGGGGGCAAATTCCTGATTGTTGAGGAATGTTCCATTTTTTACGAGTCGGGTATCGTTTGAACTAGCCTTAAAGCCTTTTTGTTCGCGCGAAGTTTTGAAAGAGATTGTCCGTCTCTCTCCTTCTGCCATCGGTTTATTCAACTGATAGATGCGGTATTTCAACAGTTCGTCATTCATCGTCAGTTTCGCATCAGGAATGTCGACCTCGTCAATTTGAACATTGGAATCCTGAAACCGGACATGCAGCTCTTTAACGGGCGCACCGGTATCGTTGACAATTCCGGCAGTGCCCGATGCCTTCATTCTTAGCGTCTCAGGATAGATATCAATTTTCATCTTGAAGTCAGTGAAGGAGGGCTGCTTCAGCGTCTCATATTTCAGATATTTTTTCTCATAATCAGCCAGCAATTTTTCCTGCTGATCCTGCGTCGTATATTCGTTCAGGATATTGGTGTTGTAGTAAACAAAGGCACCGCTGCTAATCGCAGCCAATAGCGCAACCGCCATAACACCACCGGCAGAACTAAGCATTCGCCGGGGCATTTGCCGCAGGCGCGGCATCAGGCTGACTTCGGTTCCCCGCCGCCAGAGGAAATGCGCGATCACCGCCAGAACCAGTGCGATACAACCCCAATAGAGCCGCATCCACCAACCGGCCGCGCCGTTCACCTCATTCCCGTTCAGGTCAGAATATAGGGCGTTCGGTGTATCACCATATAGATATAGCGGATGCTCAAAGCCTATTGATGACAGCGTGATTGTCGCGACCACGTAAAGCACCATGATCCCCCAACCAATGTATTTGTTGGGGCTGAGCGCCTGTACAAACACAGCGAGAATTGCAAGGATCATCATATCGACGGCGAGTGGCAGTGCATACCAGAGTATATATTGCGGCAAATTGATCGCGGTGAAACCCAGTGATAGCTGAATCAAAATCGCGGCCAAAATCGAAATCAACAGCGAAGCGAACAATACGCCGCTTACCGCTATTGTCTTGGGAACCATATAGGCCCAGTTGGGTAATGGTGTGGAATCGATAATCTCGTGCATCTTGCGATCACGATCACGCCAGACCAGTTCTCCGGCATAATATATTGCGATAATCATAGGGAAAATCCCGAATGTTCCCATTAATATGACCAGCAAAGAGAACGTCACCGGCACAGCAGGCGTTCCAAAAATCCCACTGGTGATAGTAAAGTACAAACCACCGGTCGCATTAAACAATCCAATGACCAGCAGCACGATGAAGGCCGGGCTTTTGAAAACCTGAACCATTTCAAATTTGGTGCGCTGGACCAGCTGTACCCAGGCTGCCGAAACAGGGTTTCCCGCCGGAAGTTTCTCGACAAGCTCAGGATCAATAGCGGAAAGCTTCGCAGCCTTCTTCGCCTGTTTCTTTGCTTTGCGTGTGCAGATACACCGCGATCAGCAAATGAAAACCAGTGATAGGCGAGCGCCAGCGCGATGAGCGCCACGCCGATCCAGATTAGCTTGTTGATCAATATCGTGCCGCTAATCGCAGGTAGCATGCTGTTATTTTCAGCGGCGGTCCAATAGCGCGTTTCATTGGCGAATGCGCCCAAACCAAAAGGCTCGGCATAGCTGGCAAAATCACGCAATTCGGGCTGCGATCCCACTACCGCGGTAAAGACGATATACATGACCAGAAATACAACGACGCCCAGATAGCTGTACATCATCGAACGAGTCAGTGTCGCCACGGCAAAGAAAATACAGGAGGTCAGGAAAATTCCCGGCAGGGCCATGACACCATAAGCAAAGGCATAGTCGCGAAACCGATTGGGGCCCAATGTCTCCTGATCAAGCCAAGGCATTAGCGAACCAAACCATATCGCAAAAGGCACCACCATAAAAGCGATAGCGGCGGCAATAAATGCGCCCGTGAACCGGCCGATAAGATAATCAAATTTCTTCACCCGGGTTGACCGTACCATCGAACCAAAACCGCTTTCATCATCGCGCACAATGACATTGGCAACAAAAGCCGTGGTCACGAACATGAAGAATAAAGTGAGCGACAGGCAAATTTGCACAATGGCTACCGGGCTGTTGGCGTTCACATTGCCGCCACTGCCAATCGAGATACCATCGACCGTCATCGCGCCGAAAGTCAGCAGAAAGAATAATATGGCGACAACCCAGAAGACCGGGTTCTTAAATTGATAGCGAAGCTCAAAAGCCGCAATTTTTGCAAACATCAAAAGTCTCCAGCTTACGCTGCTTCAGCATTGGGGCGACGGGTTCCGGCTAGCGTCGAGAAATATACATCCTCAAGCCCGCCATCGACTGCGGCGAATCCATTTTTGGGGTCACTAGCTGACAAAATGTGGATAATTGTTGATCCCGCGAATAGCCGGGTAGAAATGACTTCATATTTCGCGCGATTTTCATCCAGTTCTCCGCGCTCTATGGTTTTTGACCAGATCGTTCCTTTGGTCTTATCGATTAAATCCAGCGGTGCACCTTCCAGTTCAATGCGGCCTTGTGCAATCACCGCCATTTTGGGGCAAAGATCAGCAACATCTTCGACAATATGGGTGGAGAGAATGACCACGACATTCTCCCCAATCTCAGCGAGGAGATTGAGAAACCGATTGCGCTCTTCGGGGGTCAAGTCCAGCCGTCGGTTCATCAACAATGATCAATTCAGGATTGCCAATCAGCGCCTGCGCGATACCAAATCGCTGTCGCATGCCGCCGGAAAATCCTGCAATGGCCTTCTTGCGAACGTCCCATAAATTTGTCTGATTGAGCAGGGTTTCGACCGTCGCCTTGCGGTCTGCTTTGGAGGCAATACCTTTGAGAACCGCCATATGGTCGAGCATGTCGTAGGCAGAAACACGGGGATAAACACCAAAATCCTGCGGCAAATAGCCCAGCCGCTCGCGCAGTGTTTCGGGGTCTTGCAAAAGGTCGATGTCGCCAAATTGGATCGCACCCTGGGTTGGTGTTTACAATGTTGCAACGGTCCGCATCAGTGTGGATTTCCCGGCACCATTGGGACCAAGCAATCCAAACATACCCTTTGGAATAGAGAGCGTTACATCATCCAGCGCCTTAGTGCCATTGGGATAAATATGAGTAACGTTTTTCAGTTCCAGCATGGTCAATCTCGCTATTTGTCTTATCTCAATGTGTGCTATCTGTATAATACACCAAAATCAACAACTAATCCTGTTTGGTATTTTGCAAAGATGCGATAGGGTTTTGCCAGAAACTATCCCGGGGAAATCGATGAAACTTGTATTTGCATCTGCAGTCGCCACCATTTTACTCTCCGCACCTGCTCTGGCCCAGACAACGGAAGGTAAAAGAACGAGGAAAAGTGGGATGTAAATGCCCCAAAAGGCGCGACGATAAAACAGGTGCCGATCAACACGGATGAAGGTAGCTGGATCGATGTCGATGTGAGCCCCGATGGTGGCAGCATTACGTTTTCCCTGCTTGGTGATATCTATACCATGCCGATGTCTGGGGGTACGCCGACACGGATTGCGGAAGGTCTGGCCTGGGAAGTCCAGCCGCGCTTCTCCCCCGATGGAAAGCGTATTGCCTTTGCCTCCGATCGTGGCGGCGGTGACAATATCTGGATCATGAACCGCGACGGCAGTGACAAGCGGCAAGTGACGGAGGAAAAATTCCGCCTGCTCAACCAGCCAAGCTGGAGCCCCGATGGTCGCTATGTGATTGCGAAAAAGCACTTCACCACCGCTCGACCGCTCGGGACAGGCGAAGTATGGCTTTATCATGTTTCGGGCGGCGGCGGTGTAGTTCTGGTCAAGAGACCGAGCAAGAAGCACCAGAAGGAACTGGGCGAGCCGATATATGCACCGGACGGAAAGTCAGTTTACTATACCCAGAATATCACGCCGGGAAGCACCTTCATTTACGCGCAGGATTCCAACAGGGACCTGTTCAACATCAAAAAATATGACATGGAAACCGGTGAGATCACCACGGCTGTTTCCGGCCTTGGCGGCTCTGTACGACCAACACCCTCTCCTGACGGAAAGAAGATCGCCTTCGTCCGCCGGGAGATGACAAAATCAAAGCTCTACGTAAAGGATCTGGCCTCTGGCAACGAACGCAAAATCTATGACGATCTGGATCAGGATGTGCAGGAAACTTGGGCCGTTACGGGCGTCTATCCCAATATGGACTGGACCCCAGACAGCCGCAACATAGTCTTCTGGGCAGGCGGCAAAATCCGCAAAGTTGCAGCCGATGGCAGTGGTGGATCGATCATTCCGTTTCAGGTTAACGGCACCCGGGGCGTTGCCGATGCACCGCATCCCGATATTGATGTCGCCCCTGACAGTTTCACGACGAAAATGCCGCGTTTCGCCGCCGTCTCGCCCAATGGCAGACAGGTCGTGTTTGAAAGCCTAGGCAAGCTTTACATCAAGCCAATGTCTGGTGGCAGCGCCAGACGGCTGACTAACAGCCGCGAGGATCGCGAGCTGTTTCCATCTTGGTCGCGCGATGGCCGCTTGATCGTCTTTGTGTCCTGGACCGACGAGGGTCTTGGCCAAATTAGAACTGTGGGCGCTTCCGGTGGATCACCGCGTAAAATCACCAATCGGCCCGGCCATTATGCCCGGCCACAATTTTCGCCAGATGGTAAAACCATAGCGTTCGAAATGGGTGCAGGCGGCAGGCTGGCATCGCCAAAATGGTCATTAGAAAACGGTGTATACCGGGTGTCCGCAACCGGCGGCACACCGACCCTGGTTTCTCGCGGCATGGCCAGACCACAATTTGGTGCCACCAGCGACCGGGTTTTCATGATCGGTTCGAAGGATGATAAACAGCTTCTGGTTAGTACGGACCTGAATGGGGAAGCCAAACGCATTCATGCCAAAGGTGCGCTGACAAACGACTTTATTGTTTCGCCGATGGCTATCACCTTGCATTTCGGCAAAATTACGAGGCTTTTGCGATGCCGCTACTGCCTAGTGCACAAGCCGTTGAACTGGGCCCAAAAAGCAAAGCACTACCGGTTTCCAGGGTAAGCAAATATGGTGCAGATTATATCCATTGGTCCGGTGGCGGACAGCAATTGCACTGGAGCATCGGGCCGACGGTTTACAGCGCCTATACGAATCAGCTTTTCCAGACCGGCCAATGGATAAGGGTTCGACAAATTTTGAACCACCCAAAACCGGGGTGTCGCTGGAGCGCACTTTGGCTGTGATCAAGCCAGCCGGTTCAATCGCACTGGTTGGTGCGCGTATCGTCACTATGTCGGATGAACAGGGCGGCATTGTCGACGAAGGTGCAATCCTGATTCGGGGAAACCGGATCGCAGCTGTGGGTGCAAGAAGCGACGTATCTCTGCCTGCCGGAGTGCAAACAATCGATATGACCGGAAAGACCATTATTCCCGGTCTGGTCGATGCGCATGCGCACGGGCCGCAGGGTGTGGACGAACTGGTTCCCGAACAGAACTGGTCGCTTCTGCAAAATCTGGCGCTGGGGACGACTACGATCCATGACCCATCGAGCCGAGCTAGCGAGATATTTGTGGCTGCCGAAATGCAACGTGCCGGTATGTTGCTTGGCCCGCGCATCTTTTCCACCGGCGAGATTATTTATGGTGCGAAGGCAGCATCGGTCTATGCCGAAATCAACAACCTCGATGATGCACTGGCTCATGTTCGTCGGCTGAAAGCGCAGGGAGCGCACAGCGTAAAAAACTACAATCAACCGCGCCGGGAGCAGCGTCAGCAGGTGGTTGAAGCGGCTCGTCAGGAAGGCATGCTGGTGGTGGCCGAAGGTGGCTCGCTTTACGGTATGGATATGGCGCTGATCGCTGATGGCAATTCCACGTTGGAGCACAATGTCCCACTGGAAATCTTCTATGACGATGTCGTCCAGTTTTTCAGCCAGTCGCAGACCAACTACACGCCAACGGTTGTGGTTAGTTATGGCGGAATGGCCGGCGATCCTTATTGGCGTCAGGCGACGGACATATTTGAGCATCCGTTATTGGTCCACACACCACCAAAACGACTGGCGGCCAATTCCAAGCGCCGCACCAAGGCGCCGGAAGGTGACTTTGTCGACGATGACAATGCTCGCGAAGCCAAGAAACTGATGGATAAGGGTGTATTGGTTTCTATTGGCGCCCATGGTCAACAGGCCGGAATCGCTTCACACTGGGAGCTATGGTCTTTTGTGCGCGGGGGCATGTCACCGGTACAGGCGCTGCGGACAGGTACGATTGATTCAGCCAAATCACTGGGGATGGAAAAGGATATCGGCTCGCTGGAAGCTGGCAAGCTCGCCGATCTGGTCGTTTTGGATGCTGATCCTACACTGGATATTCACAACAGCGAAAAAGTGCACCGAGTCATGCTAAACGGTCGGTTGTACGATCCGTTGACGATGAACGAAGTAGCGACCGGTAACAGGCAACGCAAAGCCTATTGGTGGGAGGAATAGAAAGAATGACTTTAGTAGGCCCCGCCTCTCACAGCTATTTTTCCCAGCGCCTTCGGCTGCATTATGCCGATTGGGGCAATGAGGATAAACCGCCATTGATCTTGCTCCACGGCGGCAAGGATCATTGCCGCAACTGGATTGGGTTGCACAGGAAATGCGCGATGAATGGCATATTATCTGCCCCGATGTGCGCGGTCACGGCGATAGTCAGTGGAGCACCGATGGCAATTACACATCGATGGCAATGGTCACCGATCTTGCGCAACTCATTCATCAGCTTGACCTGTCGCCAGTCACCATTGTCGCGCACAGCATGGGTGGCAATATTGCACTGCGATACACTGGATTATATCCGGATACGGTTCGCAAACTGGTTGCGATTGAAGGACTGGGTCTATCTCCCGAAATGCTCAAAGAACGTGAGAAAATCGGCCAGTTGCAGCGCGTCCGCAATTCCATCGAAGAAAAGCGTAACGCGGCTGGACGGCAAGTCAAACGCTATCCAACCTTTGAAGATGCGCTGAAGCGCATGCAGGATGCCAACCAGCATCTGTCCGACGAGCAAGCCCGCCACCTGACCACCCATGCGGTGATCCGAAACGAAGATGGCAGTTATTCCTGGAAGTTTGATCCTTATGTCCAGCACTGGGATAGTATTGATCTAACCCAGGAAGCGATCCACGAACTGTGGGGCAACATTACCTGTCCGACACAACTGCACTATGGTGCAGATAGCTGGGCCAGCAATCCTGAGAAAGATGGCCGGATGCAATATTTTGGTGATAATGTGTCAGTGAAGGAATTTGCCGACGCCGGTCACTGGCTCCATCATGATCAGTTTGATGCGTTCGTATCGACATTGCGGGCGTTCCTCTGACGATACCAAAGTGCGCGAAAATCGAGGGTAAAATATGGTACGTGAGCACCCTTCACTCTAGATGGTGGTTTGAGCATTTAAAGCCGCGATATATTCAGAAACTCAGAGATACTGAAAGGAAGCTTCTGTCCTACAAACTTTCTAATATGGTAAGCTGATCGCATGCAGACGGTTCAATCAAACTCAAGCGTAATGATTGCAAATGGCGCGCCTTTTCAGCAAGACGGTTTTCGTTCCTATAACCCTGTGCACATTGTAAACTTTGAAACAAAATTTCTCGCCGATGTGAAATGAATGTGATTTTCCACTAGGCGTATCACATTGCGATGTGATATCAAATATTGAGCATCACATTGAGAAGGCAATTCCATGAGCAAAATCCTTATTGAACAACTGATCGAACTGATCGATTCCGGCAAAGAAACGCGAGCGGGTTTAGCCCGTGCAGCCGGTCTGCATGCCAATAGCTTACGCAGCCTCGGCGATGATGACTGGAATCCGACGGCGGAAACACTCGGCAAGCTTGAATCCTATTTGGCGCGCGGCGGAGCCAATGTGATGGCAACGGCAGAAGAAATCATCAATGAAGCGCGCAATGGCCGGATGTATATCCTGGTCGATGATGAGGACCGCGAGAATGAAGGTGATCTGATCATTCCGGCACAGATGGCGACGCCCGATGCGATTAACTTCATGGCCAAATATGGTCGCGGTCTAATCTGCCTAGCGCTCGACAAGAGCCGTGTCGAAGAGCTTGGCCTCGACATGATGAGCCAGAATAACCGCGGTGGTTTTGAGACAGCCTTTACTATCTCTATCGAAGCGCGAGATGGTGTGACCACCGGTATCAGTGCAGCTGATCGGGCTCGGACGGTTGCAGTGGCGATTGACCGGACCAAGAGTAAGGAAGAGATCGTAACACCGGGCCATGTGTTCCCCTTGCAGGCCCGCAATGGCGGTGTGCTGGTGCGGGCTGGTCATACTGAGGCGGCGGTTGATGTGTCGCGTCTCGCTGGGCTTAACCCCTCCGGTGTGATCTGCGAGATCATGAAAGATGATGGTGAGATGGCACGGCTTGATGACCTGATCGAGTTTGCCCAGCATCACGGGATGAAGATAGGCACAATCCGCGACCTCATCGCCTATCGCCTGCGCAATGACCACCTGGCAGCACGCCGGGCAGAGGCGAGTTTCACCAGTGCTTGGGGCGGAGAGTGGAAGGCAATCACCTATTATAACAAGGCCACAGAGACCGAGCAGATCGTCCTACAAAAAGGCCATATTGATCCGGATAAACCGACTTTGGTACGGATGCATGCGATGACGATCTTCAACGATATTTTCGGTCAAACTGGTCCCAGCGGTAAAACGTTGTCGGAGTGTATGAAAATCATTGGCGAAGAAGGGGCCGGGCTGATCGTATTTATCACTCAGTCGAGCCCACAATTTCTGTCCAATCAAGTCCGAAAACTCGCCGGTGAAAAAGGTCCAGGAATGGATCAATTGCGCGACTATGGTGTAGGCGCGCAGATCCTGACAGAACTTGGTGTCAGCGATATGGAACTGCTCTCCAATACCAGCCATGATCTGGTTGGATTGGATGCCTATGGCCTCCGGATTGTTGGTCAGCGGGAAATCCCAACTGGCGAGCAATCTGAAACAGATAAAATACTGGAAACTGCATAATGGCAAAATTCCTGATCGTCGAAGCACGATTTTATGACCATCTGAATGACATGCTGATTGATGGTGCGGTCGATGCTTTGAAAGCGGCGGGCCATGAGCATGAAGTCATCACTGTGCCTGGTGCGCTAGAGATTCCCGGTGCGATCTCGTTGGCTGTTGATGACGGACAATATGATGGCTTTGTCGCCATTGGCGTAGTGATCCGCGGCGAAACCTATCATTTTGAGATCGTCGCTGGTGAAAGCGCGCGCGGGATAATGGCGCTGACGATGGATGGCGTTCCGATTGGTAATGGTATTATTACTACCGAAGACGAAGAGCAGGCCTTGGCCCGTGCTGACAAGACGCGCAAAAATAAGGGCGGCGAAGCGGCGCAGGCTGCAATTGCCATATATGACCTGGCACAGAAATTTGCCGCGACAAAATGTCATGAAGGTCTTTTGAAAACCGCCAGCAATCAAGGTTATGAAGAAGAGGCTGAGCGTCTTTTGGTTGAATATGAGCAGCTGTCTTTTGAACAGGTACACCAACATGTGCTGGATCATTTTCCAAAATTCCCGGCCACCATTTTGGATATCGGTTCTGGGACGGGACGAGATGCCGCTTACTTGGCGGAACAGGGCCATAAGGTTGTTGCAGTTGAGCCAACCGATGCCTTGCGAGATGGAGCGAAGAAACTACATCGATCGCCGCATATCGAGTGGGTTGATGACGGCCTTCCCAATCTGGCGCAAATCACAACGCGCACGCGGTCGTTTGATTTGATCCTGATGGCTGCAGTCTGGATGCATCTGGATCGCGAGGAACGTGAACGCGCTATGCCGATAGTGGCGGCACTGCTCAAGAAGAGCGGAACGCTGATCATGAATGTCCGGCATGGTCCGGTCCCGTCAGGCCGCCGGATGTTTGAAATTCCGGATTACGAAATGTTGAGGACCGCAAATGAGGCGGGATTGACCGCGATCCATCAGGTGCAAGGTAAATCCATTCTCCAGCGCAACCGGCAGAACGGTGTTACTTGGTCGCATTTTGTATTTCGAAAAGATTGAACCTGTTGCTGTCTTCGATACAAACCAGTCAATCTTTGCCCTTTAACTCAGCAACATCTTTTCTCAATGCTCGGATTCCATCGAGTATCTCGTCGCGCTGTGCGGTTTGTACCTCGTCGGCTTCCTCATGCATGGCATTAACGATGATAGCGATGAACAGATTGAGGACCACGAAACTCGTGACCAGCACAAACGGCACAAAAAACGTCCAGGCCCAGGGATAGACTTCCATGATCGGGCGAACGATCCCCATCGACCAGCTTTCCAGCGTCATGATCTGGAATAGGGAATAGAGCGATGCGCCGATCGAACCGAACCACTCGGGAAACTCACCACCGAATAATTTGGTCGCCATGACCGCTGCGATGTAGAATACCAACCCAAGCAGCAGAATTACCGTTCCCATAGATGGAATAGCTGCAAAGAGGCCCTGCACCACCTTGCGCATTTTCGGCATGGCCGAAATGCGCCTGAGCGCGCGGAGGATCGAGAGATTCCCGCCGGTCGGTAGCAGAGCAGCACCAACAATGACAAAATCGAAAACATTCCAGCCATTCTTGAAGAAACTAAGGCGGTAGACGACCAGTTTCATAAGGATTTCAACAATGAAGATACCAAGCGCGGTCTGGTCCAGAGCTGCCTGGCCTTCCCCCATAGAAGTGTTCCGGCTTGAGAGTTAGAGATACGGCTATTTATCTTGAGAAAGGAAAGATAGATGGCACGTAAAAGATATACGCCAGAACAGATAATCGGGATGCTCCGGGAGGCTGAGGTTCGGCTTGCTGGGGAGAGAAGACAGGTGCGATATGCCTGGCTCCCGGCATATCGCACCTGTCTTCTCTCCCCAGCAAGCCGAACCTCAGCCTCCCGGAGCATCCCGATTATCTGTTCTGGCGTATATCTTTTACGTGCCATCTATCTTTCCTTTCTCAAGATAAATAGCCGTATCTCTAGCTCTCAAGCCGGAACACTTCTATGGGGGAAGGTCAAAAGGCCACATGTTCATGTCGTTTGGGATGGTTTGCTGGTTTCGTTCTTTGCTTCTGCCGTTGCCGCGGTGTTTCTGATCACATTTCCTCAAATCATGTTTCCCAACAGCGATATTAACGGTCTCGACCGGTTTTTGCCTTTGGTAATTTTTATGATTGCCGGAACGAAAATTGCTCTGGCCGCGCTAGCCTATCGCTATGATATTGCGTCAACAGTCCGCGCCCGCGCTATTGTTGAACCCTGGACAATCAGCCTCGCCGCACTGTGGTTTGCACTCCCCTTCATGCCTTTTTATTCTCTGCGCGACGGTTTGATTCTGTCATATGCCGTCTCAATGCTAGCAGCATTGGTAGCATCGCTTTGGCCGCTTTTCCGCAGCTACGGTCTTCCATGGGGATGGCGGCCAAAGCAGCTAAAAATTGCGGCGCTTGCCCGCCGTAACATGCCGCTGGCCGCCGCCGATGCCGCCGAATGGGGTTCGCGCAGACTGGACTTGGCGATACTGGGGCTTTTCGCATCTCCCGCCATTGTTGGGATTTATTATATCGCTCAGCAGGTTGCGAGCCTACCACAAAAACTCAAGACCAGCTTTGATCCGATTTTGGGACCGGTGATCACCCGAAACCTGGAAGAGGGCAATCTAAAAGCCATTGCGGGTCAGGTGAGCCAAGTCGGTTTCTGGATCATCGCCGCCCAGGTAGGCATCGCGTTAGCGCTTGCTATTCCGGGAGAGGCGGTAATGGGTCTAGTTGGACCGAATTTCGTTGGCGGTACAGGCGCGCTAGCGTTCCTGCTAGCGGCGGAAGCTGTTGCAGCAACTGCTGTGGTCAGCGAATCTGTGCTGGTTTACGTCGCTCGCCATCGGAACCTGCTCATCTCTCTTTCCATGCTGCTGCTACAGGCTGGCCTCAGCGTTGCGTTCATCCAGATTTGCATGCGGCTTGGTTGGCCACCGTTGTTTCAAGCGGCATCTGTGGCTGCTGCTTTGATGGTTGCGTTGGCTTATGCCTCAGCGGCAGGCACGTTGGTCGGCGTTTTGGCGACCTATCTCCCGGAATGGGCAGAACTTGTATTCGGCATACCAGCGATCCTGTTCAGTTATGCGCTGATCATCTGGAAATGGGGCTTTGGTTCCGAGGATCGCAAGCTGTTCAAAATGAAGGGTTAGTTTCTAACCTAACCGCTGCTTGACCAGTTCCTGCAAATCCGCTTCAGGACGCGCGCCGTAGTGAGAGATCACCTCTGCTGCGGCAACTGCACCCATGGTTAGGCAATCCTCAATGACTCGTTTTTCGACATACCCGCTGAGAAATCCGGCAGCGAATAAGTCCCCTGCACCTGTAGTATCGACAATCTTGTCGATTGGCTCGGCTGCAACAGCATATATCTGGCCATCTCGCACCGCAATCGCACCTTTTTCGCTGCGGGTTACAACGAGAGTTTCCACTTGCGTGGAAGTTTGTGCGACCGCAGCATCGAAATCATCGGTTTCACAGAGTGATTTAATCTCATCCTCGTTAGAAAAGAGAATATCGATTCTTCCCTGCTTTAGCATGCCCGCAAAATCATCCCGGTGACGATCCACACAGAATCCGTCAGACAAAGTGAATGCCACTTTACGATCATTTTCTCGCGCAATGTCGATGCCAAGGGCCATGGCGGTCTTGGGTTCTTCCGCATCCCACAGATAACCTTCGAGATAAAGAATTGCGCCGCTAGCAATCAGATCGGCATTTACAGCTGTTGGTGGCAAATATTGAGAAGCGCCCAGAAATGTATTCATGGTTCGCTGCGCATCAGGTGTGACCAAAATCAGGCAGCGTGCTGTTGGCGGTTCCTTGCCCAATGGCGGGATGTCAAAATCAATGCCAACCGCGCGGATATCATGTCGGAATACTTCACCCAACTGGTCATCCGCCACTTGCGCAATAAGTGCGCATTGACGGCCCAATGTCGATGCTCCGGCGAGCGTATTTGCGCCTGAACCACCGCTGATCTCGCGCGCCTGTCCCATATCTCGATAAAGCTCTTTGGCGCGATCCGCATCAATCAGGGCCATGCTGCCTTTGACCAGCTGCTCTTCCTCCAGAAAATCATCACTGGCCTGCGCAATCACATCGACAATGGCGTTTCCAATCGCGACAATATCATAGCGAGCTTCGGTAGACATAAAGGATTCTCTGTTGGCAATTTGAGTTATCGCCGCGTTAGAGCGAACATCGCGATGCTTCAAGCGGAATTGACGGCGGGCGAGATTTCATGACATGGGAGTATCATGTTCGAAGCCCTCCAACTAGCCATCGCTCAGCTATCCGACCGAAAGATCATCAATTTGTTCGGCAAGGTTCTGCTCACATCATTGGGATTGCTGGCCATTTTTGGAGCCGGATTGTTCTATCTTCTAACCTGGCTGTTCGCACGATTTCTGACACAGGATGGGGGATTCGCAGCGGCTGCAACCGCCGCTTTTCTAAGCATACTTGCCGCAGTATTTCTGTTCCGTGTAGTTGCGATCTTTGCAATCAATATATTTTCCGATGATATAGTCGACGCCGTCGAGGTCAAATATTATCCCACACGGGCAGAAAAGGCGCGGCCGCCAAGCTATGCTCTGGGACTAAGAATGGGGCTAGCATCAACCGGAAGAGTGATCGGCTACAATTTGCTCGCATCGCCTGTCTATATCGGTTTTCTGATAACCGGCGTTGGAACTGCGCTTGCTTTTTTTGCGGTCAACGCCATCCTCATCGGACGCGATTTGCAGGATATGGTGGCGTCACGTCATGTGCAGGAATTTCGAGATATCGAAAGCGGCTGGCGGCTTCCCAAAGTCCAGCGATTCATGCTGGGGTTGATCATCGCACTGCTGCTAGCGGTTCCTTTCGTCAATTTTCTTGCACCCATTGTTGGAGCCGCTATGGCTACCCATCTTGTGCACCGCCAAAGGGAAGATGAGGTCCTGTCATGATCCGTAAATTTCTGATCTTGCTTGCAATTCCTGCCTTGGCCGCTTGTGCTTCTACTGGAGCGACGACATCATCCTTGCCGCCCAGCCCGCCATCACCACTTAACAATCTCGCCGGCCTCGACAGTGTGATGGGTAAAACGGCTGGCCATCTTCAGCGTTTGTTCGGAAAACCGCAACAGGATGTATCCGAACCACCAGCGCGCAAGCTGCAATTTGCCAGCGGAGCCTGCATATTGGATGCCTATCTCTATCCTCCGCAGGGCGGCGGTGAGATGCGCGTTACCCATATAGACACACGCCGGAGTGATGGTGCTGAGGTGGACCGGGTTAGTTGCGTCAATGCTTTACGCCTGCGATGAGGCCAGTTCCTTCAGTGCCCAAAGCGCTGTTTCACGCACCACTTCGTTTTCATCTTCCAACAGAGCTTTAATGGGTGCTACCAAAGCCTGATTATCGCTATTCCCCGCAGCAATCAGCGCATTACGCACCATTCGATCACGACCCGTTCGCTTGATCGGTGAACCTGAGAATATCTGGCGAAAAGCGGAGTCATCCATCACCAGCAAGTCACCCAAAGCCGGTGCGGCCAATTCTGCTCTTGGCAAAAACGCCTTGTGCTTCGCTGCTGTCTCGGCAAATTTGTTCCACGGGCAAACCGCCAGGCAATCATCGCAACCATAAATATGATTGCCGATCGCCTTGCGATATTTGGTCGGAATGAAGCCTTTATGTTCGATAGTCAGATAGGAAATACAGGCATTAGCATCGAGCCGATAAGGCGCAGGAAAAGCATTGGTCGGACAGATATCTTGACAGGCAGAACAACTACCGCAGCTATCGTTTCCGGGCTGAGAAGGCTTCAATTCCAGTGTGGTGTATATGGCCCCAAGGAACAGCCAACTTCCATGGTCCCGGCTCACCAGATTGGTATGCTTGCCCTGCCAGCCAAGGCCGGCCGCCTCAGCCAACGGCTTTTCCATCACCGGCGCGGTGTCGACAAATACTTTTACTGCACAATCGACTTGCTCCACTAGGGAACGGGCGATCCGTTTCAGCGCCTTCTTGACAATATCGTGATAGTCCTTTCCTTGTGCGTAAACAGAGATGCGCCCTAGATCTTTCTCTTTTTCCAGTGCGAACGGATCGGTCGCCGGTGCATAACTCATGCCGAGCATGATCACCGAGTGCACATCCGGCCAGAGCACCCGAGGATCAGCGCGTTCTTCGGCGCGACTTTCCATCCAGATCATGTCGCCATGCGCGCCATCAGCCAGCCAGGATTTCAGTCTTTTGGCGGTTTCCGGGGCCAGTGATCCAAGCGCGATGCCGAATGCCACAAAGCCTTCGTCCTGCGCCATCTTTTCCAGATTTTTGGTCAATCTTAACTTGTCATCGGCCATAGGAGCCCACTATCAAACAGAGCAGCCACTATTGAAAGCCGTAAATGACTTCGATTTCCCCGTACAATGCGATTGAAGCGCGTCAGATCGTCAAGCGATTTGATGGCGAAACTGCGGTGGATGGTATTAATCTCACCATCAAAAAGGGCAGTATTTTCGGCATATTGGGACCAAATGGCGCGGGCAAAACCACGACGCTGAGAATGCTGCTGGGTATTATCGACCCCGATGAAGGCGAACGCTATTTACTGGGTAGTTCCGATCCGATTAGCAAAGCACATAAAGTTGGTTATCTCCCGGAAGAACGCGGGCTGTACCAGTCGATGAAGGCCTTTGATGCGATTGCCTTCATGGGCGCATTGCGGGGCCTGCCGCTGGCCGAAGGACGTAAGCGCGGGCGCGAAATGATGGAAAACCATGGGCTTGGCGATGCCGTTGACAAGCAAATCCGCGCGCTGTCCAAAGGCATGGCGCAGACAGTGCAGTTGCTGGGTACAATCGTTCACGAGCCGGACCTGATCATTCTCGATGAACCATTCTCGGGACTGGATGCACTTAATCAGGGCAAGCTGGAACGTTTGATCCGCGGGCAAGCAGATCGAGGCGTAACGGTGATATTCTCCACCCACGTCATTGCTCACGCCGAACGGCTCTGCGAAGAAATCGCTATCGTTGCCGATGGCAAAGTCCCATTCAAGGGCAAGGTATCAACGGCACGCGACCGGCTTCGTCCGCAAGTGCATCTCGAAACCCGCGAGCTGGATGGGCCGTGGCGCTCTGCCATCCCTTCTGACTGCGAGCCTCTGGGACATAACTGGCATTTCACCTTGCCGGAGACTGGCGTGGAACCGCTTCTGGAAGCGTTGATAGACGGGAAAGCCGGTATTCAGTCGCTATCAATTGAACGCCCTGGTCTGCATGATGCATTTGTCCACATTGCCGGTGAAGCCGTAGCCAAGAAGATGGACGAAGACACCGTGGCCGACACGCTGGGAGAGGCGGCATGATCGAGAATTTCAGGGAGATCGTGCGGGCCGCTTTTGTGATTGCACGCCGTGATTTCACAGCGATCATCTTTTCCAAGTCGTTCTTTTTCTTTTTGTTGGGGCCTTTGTTCCCGTTGATCGTTGGCCTAGCTGCAGGCGGCCTTGGCAAGCAGGTTAATCAGGATATTGACCGGCCTGTAATTGGTGTAGCGCTTGAAGAAAGTGAGGTAAAAAAAATTGTTTCAGCTAGAGCTATACTAGCCAAAAATCTCGGAAATCGTGGAATTCCAGAATTGATCGTTCTTCCGGAAGTAGTACCAGACGATCCGGATATTCGACGACATCTCGACAAAGCAAAACGGCCACTCACCGCTATCCTGTCCGGATCGCTCAACAAACCAGAATTGACTGGTGCTGAAGTCGACGTAAAAAAATGGTCAGGTCGAGTTTCGTTACTCGCCGAAACGGCATTGTCTGATCCCAATCCAATTGTTGTCATAAACAATCCTATCAAATCAAGCGGAAGCTCAAAGAAGAGAGATCAATTGGTTACTGCTCAGGGTGGGCAAGCAATTCTAATTCTATTGACAATGGTGCTGGCGGGCATGGTCCTGTCCAATCTAGTTGAGGAAAAAACCAACAAGGTCATAGAAATTCTTGCCGCTGCGCTTCCTATGGAATCAATTTTTCTCGGCAAGTTGTTTGCAATGCTGGCCATGGCGCTAGTTGGGATCGCTGTTTGGTCCACCGTTGGAGTATTCGGACTTGCTTTGGCAGGTGCTGATTTTTCCAAGTTGCCAACTCCGGCCATTGGTTGGCCAATTTATGGGCTTCTGTTGGTAGTCTATTTTTCAATGGCATATTTGTTGTTGGGGTCACTATTTCTTGGTATCGGCGCAATGGCCACGACAGTTCGAGAAGTCCAAACAATATCAATGCCAGTGACAATGGGACAATTGTTGGTGTTTTTTCTGGCTTTCTCCTCAATCACCAAACTTGGGGAATCCATCGAATGGTTTGCAGTCATCTTTCCATTTAGCTCGCCCTTTGCGATGATCGCCCGGGCAGCCCAGATGGATAATCTCTGGCAGCATGGTATCGCGATAGCTTGGCAGGCGATCTTTACCCTGATCATTATTCGGTTCAGCGTCATGTTATTCAAACGCAACGTGATGAAGTCGGGACAAGCAGCACGGAAGAAAAGCCTCTTGGCGCGGATAGCGGGTCGCTAGTCAAAATGCTACTTGCGGGTTGATTGCAAAATCATATCCCTGACGCTCCCGATCAGCCGCAGCAGGGGCCAATCATCGCACTTCAAAACCGCAGGGTTTTTATCAAGCAGCGCCCCGACGGAATGCCAACCATCGACGATTTCGGTGTTGAAGATGTGTCTATTGAAGACGTGCCCGATGCCCATGTCGTCGCCAAAGTCGATACACTTTCCATGGATGCCTGGATACGCACGACTCTGAACGATGCGGGAATGCACAAGACTGGCGACATCGGTACAACCATCCGCGGCTTTTGGTGTCGGGCAAGTTGTCGAAAGCAATAGTGACAAGCTGGCGGTTGACGACTGGGTCTATGGTATTTTGTCTGCACAAACCCACGCGCTGGTTTCCGATACTACCGTCCGGAAAGTCACCCCCGAAGAAGGAATCGAACCAGGCGCTTTTGTCGGTCCGCTGGGTATTACAACCGGCCTGACCGCTTGGGTTGGCCTGATTGCTGTTGCAGAGGTTCAGGCAGGTGACGTGGTGATTGTGTCGGGTGCTGCCGGAGCGGTGGGATCGGTTGTCGTGCAGCTGGCCAAGGCTCGCGGTGCACATGTTATCGGTATCGCTGGAGGTCCTCAAAAATGTGCTTATCTAAGAGATACACTAGGGGCTGATGCCGCTGTTGACTACAAGGCGGGAAATATCACGGAGCAAATTGCAGAGGCTGCTCCCAATGGTGTCGATGTCTTTTTCGACAATGTTGGCGGCGAATTGCTCGACACGGTTTTCGACAATCTGGCACCCGCCAATGCGAGGGTCGCGATTTGCGGAGCAATCTCCCAGTATCAGCATCTGGACGATGTCCGCGGACCGAAACTATATCTTCGCCTGGCCGAGAGAAATGCAATGATGAAAGGCTTTGTCGTCAGTCATTATGACACACGCTTCCCCGAAGCGATTGCCGAAATTTCGGACCTTATGCGCGCCGGAAAACTGTTGCTACCGGAACATGTAGTGGAAGGCATTGACCGATTTCCGGAGGCTCTGTTCATGCTTTTCAATGGCGGCCATCACGGTAATTTGGTGGTCAAGCCATAGGTTATTCAGAACCCAGTTTCGCGTTCAGAAATTCCACGCTGTCTGTCAGTACATCTGCCTTGCCACGAAAGGGAACGGAGATGGCCATCACCACATTTTCATGACTCAGCCCCTTATAGTTGATCATCGCCACGTCAGCGCCAACTTCTTCGAGTTTCGCGGTTAACCGGATCGCATTGCGCGGCCTGACCAATGTGTCCGCGGTGCTGGTCAGGAGAAGCATCGCCGGCGCATCGGCACGGGCATAGTTGACCGGCTGAGTGTGTTCTGGCCTGTGATATTGCGCCATCGCATCAATCGAACGTTTTTTGTCGAATGGATAGAAATCATAGGGTCCGCTCATCCCGATGACCGCCTTGATCGAACCCATATCACCGCCAGCAGCCTCAACCCATCTGGAGTCGAGCCCAATCAGCACAGCTGTATGGGCACCGGCGCTATGACCCGATAGGGCGATGCGCTCCGGATCGCCGCCATATTGCGTGATATTGTTTTGCACCCAATTCACCGCTTGCGCGCCGTCCTCAATATAGTCCGGGAAATGCACATCCGGAACTTTGCGATAATCGGGGATGACGACGAGAAAGCCTGCTCTGGCGAAGGCCTTGGCGGCGAAGGCATAATCCTCCCGCGATCCTTTCACCCAGCCACCGCCATGCCAGAAGATCAGCACCGGCAGGCTGGAATCATTGGAGGCCTCATCAGGGCGCCAGATATCCAGTTTCAGGCCATGTTCACCAAATCCAACATTTTTTCCAACATGTTGGAAACCACCAGTACCGCCCATCACCGCGTCGAGGCGGCTCAGCAATAAGGGTGGAGAAGTCGTTGCCAGATAACCGCCAATGCCGACGACGAACGCAAGGGTAATTCCAATCCACATCCGCCAGTTCATAGCAACCTGCTCATGGCGCGTCACTCATTGCGGCCATATTCTGCTCGATCTTCCATTGCGGCAAAGGTAAGTCGGAAATATCGAGCCAGTCATGTTCTCCGCCGCCATAATAGCTGTCGAGTACGGCAAAGGGGATGCTGAAAGGCTTGCCCCAAGCATTGTTCCACATCGCGGCGACTCCAGTCCGCGTTTCGGGATCAAAAATCATGGTTGAACGATAGCCTTCCACAGCACCGCTATGGCCAACCAACCGCCGCCCGGAATAGGTAAAACTCCGCCAACCCAGACCATAGACTGGTTCCGTGAGCGAACGCTTCAATTGCCCGCCATAGACACGAGGCGTTTTGACAATCGGTGCGTGTGCCAGCATCAGCGTTTTGGCGCTTATCACCTCCGGAAAACCACCCATTTGCGCTTGCATCCAGCGCGCCATATCGACAATATTGCCGTTGATCCCTGCGGCAGCGGGCAATCGAAAATAGGTGTCCTGCAAGGTCCGAACCTCATCACCCCAATGCGGTCTTGCCCAGCTTTCATTCTGGGTGAGCCCATTCAAACCAAAGCCTACGCTGTCCATACCAAGCGGCTCGAAAAACAAATCCTCAGTCGATGCGGAATAAAGCGTTCCCGCCGCCTGCGCCAATATTTCTGCAGAAGCGTCAAAGGCGATATTCTGGTAACTGTGATAGGTACCGGGCGAGCATTTAAGCCGCGCACCCGCTAGGCTGGCGCGAAGTCTGCCGGGACTTTCTCCATCTTCCAATTTCTTGTCATAGGAATTCTTCACCAGACCCGTCTGATGAGACAAGAGTTGCTTCAATGTGACGGTCGAATTGGCACCACCGGGGAGCCTGAGCGAGGTCTGCCAACTAGCGATCGGTGCATCCAGGTTAAGCATGCCCGATTGCGACAGTTTTACAGCCAACGTCCCGGCTACACCCTTGGAAACAGATGCCCATCGAAACACGGTATCGGGCATTATCCATTCACCACTGCGTTTGTCGGTCACACCATAGGTCTGGACGAAACGAAGATCGCCATCCTCTACAATAGCAATCGCCAAACCCGCCATTTCGGGACGGCGGGCGATGGCAGCAAATTGCTGATCAAGGCCGCGATAATCGATTCTGCCTCGCCAGTCGGTCGGTTCAATCGGCAAATCTTCAAATTCTTCGGCAACCGGTGCGGCAGAAGCTTCCGCCTCTGGCAAGACCGGTCGTTGCTGAAACAATGCGCGATATCCGTACCAGCCCACCAGCAAAAGCGCCGCTAGTGCAAATAGCGCAGTGATTGTTCGAGAGAAACGCTTGTTAGAAATGGTAATTCACATCCTGCTTACGGCCAACAGGTTCAGGATAACGAACATTGGGCGTTGACGGAAATTATTCCTCTGGACAAAGGCATCGCATAAACACCGGCGCACGGAAATTTTGATCCACCAATATCCAGCCGGTTACTAGCAACCAGTTGACGGATTACGTTCAGATCCCTAGGCAAGCCATCCTGCGGCAGTGTAGTGATCACACAGCGGGGGTCCGGCATGGTGATAGCCATGGCAAGGCCGCCTTCGACATCCAGTCCTTTGCCGACCCAATCATTCTCGACAAAACCGGTTTCATCGGTTTCGATGATCAGGTTCATTCTGAAACGCCGTGGATCAGCCTTTGTCCGGGGTGCAAGGCGCTCCAGTTCAGCCATTGTTGCTTGGGTGATAACAGTTAACGGAAACACATCAAAGAACAGGCCTTCCGCCGCAGCCGCCTCCATTCCCAACTCGCGAAACAACGAGGCGCCAAGCTTCTGTTCCTTCGTGGTACCTGGGTCACCCGCAGGATCGGCATTTTCGATGTCAACAATATCGGAATCGATGACAAATTCCTCTGGCGGGGTCTGTTCCAGGGTCACTTCGCGGCCGAAATACCTGGACAGCATAGTGTTGATCTCACTCGAATCGCTTGTTGCGCTTTGCCCATCCGGCAAGGTAATCTCGACAGGCGGAACAGGTGATCCAATGACGGGTTGCTCTAAAAACTTCGCCTTGCAATCCAGTATGTTGGCAAATCGTTTCGTGTCCTTGGCACTGCCTACTTTTCCGCTTTCCTTGTCGATCAGCGCATAGACCCTGTCACCCAATATGCCGCGTTCACTAACCTGCGCCTCCGCCAGTTTTTCGCCTGCCATGGATTTGACTGGAAAACGCCAGATTTCGGACAGTTTCAATAATGCATCAGCCAAGGCAATTTCCTCTCGAGTCCTACAACGCGACTTCGTAAGTCGCAGTTGTTTTAGCCGTCACATCCTCCGCCGTCACACCGGGCGCCAATTCGATCAACCGGAATGGGCTGTTATGATCCACCCGGTGGAATACGCACAGATCAGTGATAATCATGTCGACAACATTGGTGCCAGTCAGCGGTAGCGTGCATTCCGGTATGAACTTGGAGCTGCCGTCCTTGGCACAGTGATCCATCACGACGATGATCTTCTTCACGCCCGCTACCAAGTCCATCGCGCCGCCCATGCCCTTGATCATCTTGCCGGGGATCATCCAGTTGGCGATATCGCCATTCTCCGCCACTTCCATCGCACCCAGAACGGTAAGGTCAATATGCCCGCCGCGGATCATCGCGAAGCTGTCGGAGCTGGAGAAATAGCTGGACGATGGCAATTCACTTATCGTCTGCTTGCCAGCATTAATCAGGTCGGCGTCTATTTCGTCCTCATAAGGAAAGGGGCCAATGCCAAGCATGCCGTTTTCGCTCTGCAAGGTCACTTCGACGCCATCCGGGATATGATTGGCAACTAGGGTCGGAATGCCGATACCCAGATTGACATAATAGCCATCTTCCAGTTCCTGTGCCGCACGGGCAGCCATTTGGTTGCGATCCCAACCGATTTTGTCGGCAACTTTTGCAGACGTCATTTTTATCCCTCTTCATCAAGACTGGCGGATTTTTCTTCTTCTTTCTTCGCAACAACTAGCGGCGGCGGAGTTAGGAACCAGCCGTTTCCGAACATGTGCTCCAGCGTAACCGCACCATCGGGGTCGCGGAGATAGTCGTAAAGCTCATCAAAGTCCGCGCGTTCATCACCGGCTATCGCGACGATACAATAATTTCGTGCAGCGTCCCAGCGGCGCACCTGTTTGCGGTCTTCACTGCCGCGGTCGAGAAACAGAAAATCATCCGACTCGCCTTCGGAAAGGCCACCCTCTTTCAAGATCGCCGATATCGTGTCGGCAGCAGCAACCGGTTTGTCGGATAGCCAAATTACACTGATTTCCGCTGCACGGAGACTTGTCAGCGCTTCAATCAATCCATTTTGCCTGTAAAGTGCCGAAGCGCTTGTCCAATCGCTATTATGTTCATCATCCAGATCAATCACCACCGCCAGCGGCTTGCCGGAGCATCCAATCGTCTTGGGTTTGAAAATATCGACCTTCTGAACGAGGACAACCGATTGCACCCCCTCACCCGCTTCCAGTCGCTCAGACTGTTCCAGTGCGTGCGCTGCAAATCCGGCAAAAGGTGAAGCTTCTGGCCCGATGGGCCTGAAAAAGCGCGACAAATACGACTTTGCGTCATCGTTTAAGTCCATTTCAACAATTTCAGAACCTTCACCTTGCCCTGAAAAACGGGATTGATCGGCTTCAGATTTGGCCAGATATTTTGCTATTTCGTCATCTGTATTAATTTCGCTTGGATCACCAACGGTCACCTTGGGCTGGGCCAGATCAACAGCGCCAGCCGCAACAATTTCACGTTTCGCTTTGGCCCGGTCAATTTGACCCTTGCCAATTGCCCCGGCTGCGGCAAGCGGCAATAGGACAGCAACGCATCCGGAAAGCAGGCTTGTAGCTGCGAGGCTAGCAAATAGCGTTACGGGCAAGCGCATTAATTCGGTTTTTCGTAATTTTGGACGGTATCCAGATCGGTAGTGCTATGATCTCGCTCGGCATCCACCCCTGCCCAAATTTTTTCCAGTGCTTCGTTTTCGGCAATACCATGCGCCTGTGCAAAAGCCCGCGCGCCATGACGAATTGCGTCAACCATCAACATACCAAACATTTCTGGTTGTTCGAGCTTGTCCGGCTGAATCAAGCAGGTCGCCGGACCCTGATCTTCTACCCAGAGCCGCGCGACTTCGTGTGGCTTGTCGAGAAAATCATAATCATCAACCATAATCGCATTGGTAAAGCGGCCCGCTTTTTTCTTCCGTCTCAACATCACACCGCCTCCCGCTCTCTTGTCATCCGAAACTCGATTTTCTTGTCATAGGGTGAACCGTCAATCAGGCGCTTCACATAGATGCTCGGCAAATGGATCGCATCGAGGTCCAATTCACCAACCTCGACAATTTCTTCGACTTCAGCAACGCAGATTTTTCCTGCTGTTGCCATGGGAGCATTAAAATTGCGTGCGGTTTTGCGGAATACCAAGTTGCCAGCCTTATTGGCTTTCCAGCCTTTTATTAGACACAGATCGGCAAATATCCCGCGTTCCAGGATATAGTCTTCGCTATTGAACTGTTTGACTTCTTTACCTTCGGCCACCTGCGTGCCTACACCTGCCTTTGTATAAAATCCTGGAATGCCTGCACCGCCAGCACGGCAACGTTCGGCCAGCGTGCCTTGCGGGCAAAACTCCACTTCCAGTTCGCCGGACAGATATTGCCGCTCAAATTCTTTATTTTCACCGGCATAGGATGAGATCATTTTCTTTACCTGCCGAGAACGGAGCAATTTACCAAGGCCTTCATTGTCGATCCCGGCATTGTTGGAAGCGATCGTCAGATCCTTCACACCGCTTTCCTGAAGCGCATCGATCAGACGCCCCGGTATTCCGCACAGGCCAAATCCGCCCACACAAAGATGCATGCCGTCGAACAAAAGACCATCCAGCGCGCTCGCTGCATCGGGGTAAATTTTCTTCATTTTTGCGCCTTTTTTGCTGCTTTGGCAGCATCTAGCGCAACTATCGTCAAAGCGTCCAGAATAGAATATATTTGCGGTAAAAATTAGGTTATGCGCGTCTGCGTGATCCGAGTGCTTGCCTGTCTTTCGCTGTTGTTTTTCCTGGTGCCCGTGACTTATGTTCACGGGCCGGTTCCGAAAGCCGAGAAAAACGAAAGTCAGTATATCACGCTGAAACCAATACAGTTCGATACCGAAAACCTAAAACGCACAACGGTTGGAAGGCTTGAGTTTATGGCAGGCTGGAAGATGGAAAGTGAAAATAGCGATTTTGGCGGCTTCTCCGCGATGCTGGCAATGCCGGAAAATCGGTTCTTTTTCCTCAGCGATGCTGGTGTCCTGACCGGCTTTACCTTGAATGAAGCAACCAATCGGGCGGAACGCCCGTTTATTTCTCCATTGCCCGATGGTCCGGCCAGGCCAAATGAGTTCGCCAAGAAAAATTGGGATGCAGAATCGCTGCTTCATGATCGGGAGACTGGACAGTTCTGGGTTGGTTATGAACGCCATCACAGCGTTTGGCGCTATGGCCCATCCCTAGCTCGCAAGGAAGCTGCACAGAAAATCGGCAAAATGCAGAATTGGCCGGGCAATGGCGGGGCCGAAGCGATGCTCAAGTTGGACGATGACCGATTCCTGGTTTTTTCCGAATCAGCACAGGCCAAACCGGGAGGCTATCAGGCGCTAATATTCAATGGCGACCCCGCGGAACCGGGAACCGAAAACCAGTCTTTTTCCCATCAACCGCCCAAGGGCTACAAGATTACCGATGCTGCGATCTTGCCAGATGGCAAGGCGCTTTTGCTCCATCGCCGCTTCACACCTCTCAACGGGGTATCTGCAATTGTCTCAATCGCTGATTTGTCCAACATTGCTGTTGGCAAAGTCTGGAAATCGAAACGTATTGCCACCCTGGCTTCTCCTATCAAGGTTGACAATATGGAGGCGCTGGCGGTTACGCGCGAAGGCGAGGATACCATCATCTGGATTGCATCGGATGATAATTTCAGCCCGATTCAGGAAACATTGCTGATGAAATTCCGTCTGCTAAAAGGCAAGGAAAAGCGCGGTAAAGTGGCTGATGAACTCAATAGTGCTGCCGAAAAAGAAAAAGCCGGGAACCAGCCCGGCTTCTCATCACTTGAAGATTAGCAAACGGCCTTAAGCGGCAGCGGCCTGTTTCTTCGAAATTTCTCTTTTTAGACGACGTGCTTTGAGGCTGAGCTTTTCGTCGGATGTTTTCAACAGCCAGTTGTCGAGACCGCCAACATGCTCGACCGAACGGATACCGTGGGTTGAGACACGTAATTTCACGCCTTTTTCCAGCGTATCAGAAATCAAAGTCACATTTTGCAGGTTGGGCAAAAAAGTTTTCTTGGTCCGGTTTTTGGCGTGAGACACATTATTGCCCACCAGCCGAGTTTTACCTGTCAGTTCGCAAATTCGCGACATCGTATATTCCAATTTCTAGTTGTCAGTGATTCCCTCAAGCGGGAAAGAAGCGGCAGTTAGCGGTATTTGACGGCCTCGTCAACCTAGCAGGCTGGATTATCGTTAACGTCAGATTTCTGGTCAGCAGACAGAAATCGGGCTAATTGTGCCTATATGCCGACCAGCTTTTTTACCTCATTCATGACCGATGCACTGGCGTTGGCCAAAAAAGCACAAGAATTCGGTGAAGTACCGGTTGGGGCTGTGATTGTGAAGGACGGAAGGATCATTGGCAAAGGCCATAATCAACCTCGCTCCACTCACGATGCCAGCGCCCACGCAGAAATTATCGCGATCCGCGATGCCTGCCAGAAACTGCAGTCAGACCGCCTCGAAGGCTGCGATTTATGGGTTACGCTGGAACCGTGCACCATGTGCGCCGGAGCTATCGCCCATGCCCGAATCGAGAGATTATATTTTGGCGCAGCCGATCCAAAGGGCGGCGCTGTGGAAAATGGTGTGCGGTTTTTTGAGGCAGCGACCTGCCACCATGCGCCAGAGGTGTATTCCGGGATAGAAGAAACCAATGCGTCAGCCCTGCTAAAGGATTTTTTTGAAACGCGCAGAGGCTAAATCTCTAGTGAACAAACCGGGCCACTACATCGCGGTAACTGCGGCTGACCTTGACCTGTGTACCAGACCCCAGGACAAGAAAACATTCACCATTGGTATGCGGCTTCACCTCACGCACCTGACTGAGATTCACGATAGTCGAGCGATGCACCCGCTGAAAATGACGCGGATCCAGGCGTTTTTCGAGATCTTTCATCGTTTCGCGCAGGATCAGACTGTTATCTGCCGTGTAGATGCACATATAATCGCCAGCCGCATCAATCCGCTCGATCGTATCGACATCAACGCGGAAAATCTGGCCGCGGTCCTTGACGTTGATCAGTTTTTCATAACGATTGGACGCAGCCGGCTCCTCCTCACTTTCCATATCCGCCATCGCGTCAGGGGCAACTTCGCTAAGGACATTTTTTAGCTTTTCAATTTCTTCGGCACCTCGTTTCTCAGACAGGCGCTTGCGGACCCTGTCGATCGCATCGGCAAGCCGGTCTTCCTCTACCGGTTTAACCAGATAATCGATGGCGGAAGCCTCAAATGCGCGCACCGCATGATCGGCATAGGCAGTGACAAAGATGAACAGCGGCGGCTCAATCTCCATCACCCCCTGAACCACTGAAAATCCGTCAAACCCTGGCATTTGAATGTCGAGAAATACCAGATCGGGCTTCAATGTCTTGATCTTGCGGATCGCCTCTCGCCCGTTATTGCAGATATCTACTATTTCGATATCATCGAATTTTTCGAGTCGAATTTCCAAGCCCTGGATGGCCAGTTTCTCGTCATCAACTATTATGGTTTTTATGATCATGGACTCACTTCCTTGTGCTGCAATGTAGCCATTGCTGGTGCGTTCGTCTGCCCCTCTAAGGTTCCGCCCCCGGAATTTATTTTCACAGGCTCCGCATCTGCCGCCTGATCGTCAATAGCCTGTTTGCGCTCCGCTTCCCGTTCCAATTGTTCCCTTGTTTCAAATGGCAAGGTGATAATAACCGCAAATCCGTTTCCGGATGACGAAACAATCTCGAAACTATGCGTATCTCCATAAGCCTGGTTTAATCGCTCCTGAATATTGCCCAGACCGACACCGGTGGATCCGCTTTTCTTGTCGGTGATATCATTCGCACCTGGCCCTGTATCCGACACCTCGATCCTGACATTGCCATCGACCAGCTGTGCCGAGACGGAAATATCCGCACCCTCTTCCTTTGGCGTGACAGCATATTTGATCGCGTTTTCCACCAGTGGTTGCAAAAGCAAGGATGGCAATAGAGCCTCGCGGACGGCGGGTTCGATATTGAAATGGGATCGCAACCGTTCCTCGAACCGCATCTTTTCTATGTCGAGATAAAGGTGCAGTGTTTCAACCTCCTGCGCCAATGATACCCGGCTGTGCACTTCATTGACCAAAGTATGGCGGAGAAAAGATGATAACCGGGAAAGCATGGCATTAGCCGGCTCCGTCTGCTTGAGCAGCACCAGCGTCGAAATGCTGTTCAGTGTGTTGAACAAAAAATGTGGATTGAGCTGATAACGCAGCATCGCAAGTTGAGCGCGTGTTGCCTGACTTTCCAGCTGAACCAGCTGGTCATTTTGTTCTTCAACGCGGAGAAAAAAATTGATCGCATAATATAACGCCGACCATGCTCCGAGCAGGGTCAGATCAACAAATACATAGCCGACAAAAAGACTGCCAAAGCTGCTTTCCACGGCGGGATTCTGGATCAGAAATACCCAAGCATCGATAAAAGCAAACAACGCCACTGCAATGGACAGCACAATCGCGGTTGCGCCCCAGGTTACCAGCGGACGCTTGTCTATCAGGTTGCGGTACAACACTGACAGCAAGAGCGTGATACAATAGCCGGTGATAGTCGAAATGATGCTCGGCAACAGGAAGCTTAGCGGTTGACCATTGGCGATCCCCGACAGGCCGCGAAGCACCAACGCACCCGCCCAGCCAGCTGATTGCAGGTTCCAAAAGGCCCGATTCTTGTTACCAAAAAACGGCTGGGGACGAATTTCCATGACGGCCATAAGCCACTATATAGCGAGCCATTGTCGATTGGGGAAGAATGGCCTATAAATTGCCACGAAGCCGCAAGAAAATGTTACTATTGGCATTGATGCGAGGAAATCGGTGCTAACTGTCGGCACCAACAATACCGAGAGCGGATAAAGGAGAGAATGGGATGGGCGGACCCAATGAAGTAAGAGCAGAATTTCCTTCGATGACAAGGGCACCAAGGAAGACTGGGAGATCATCTCTGGACACTTTATGCCTTTCGCCAGCAAGGTTGCCGGTCGCGTACTGGATCACTTAAAGCTACTCGACGGTGATTTTGGCGGTTTTCCAATTGATCGTCTGCAACACAGCCTGCAAACTGCTACCCGTGCGCACCGTGATGGCCGCGACGAAGACTATGTCGTCATGGCACTCTTGCATGACATTGGTGACACGCTTGGTACCTTCAACCATCCCGACATCGCAGCCGCTATTGTAAGGCCATTTGTGGATCAAAAACTGCATTGGATTACCGAGAAACACGGGATTTTCCAGGGCTATTATTTCTTTCACTATCTCGGGCAGGATCGAGACATGCGCGAAGAGTTTCGTGGTCACGAACATTTTGAGGATTGTGCCGAATTTTGTGAAAAATATGATCAGGCAGCATTTGATGCCAATTATGACACCGCGCCATTGGAGTTTTTCGAGCCGATGGTTCGTCGCGTCATGGAGCGGCCCAAAAACAGCGTGTATGTGCTTGACTAAATAGCGTCGCTAATCCGTCATCACCTGCTAGGCTGCGGTCGTTTCTCCGATTCCTTTTAGGTGGCGGACATTGATATCGTCTCGATTGCGCGTATCGTCAGACGCATGATCGCGCAGTTCGGCTTCA
This sequence comes from uncultured Parasphingorhabdus sp., assembly GCA_951813595.1. Classification (GTDB taxonomy): domain Bacteria; phylum Pseudomonadota; class Alphaproteobacteria; order Sphingomonadales; family Sphingomonadaceae; genus Parasphingorhabdus. The sequence continues at coordinate 2,414,409 of CATOTQ010000001.1, forward strand.
TCGATCCAGCACAAATCTTCCATAGCCAACACGCGATCATCGTTAGCTCTCAGGGTAATATCTTTGATCGGCTGCCGGTCACGCGAATCGCATAGAACGGGGTTGGAAGGCACGCCGGTTTCCCACCGCTCGCCCCATTGCCGCATGGCGATCATAGTGGGCAGCAGGTCTTGGCCTTTTTCGGTCAGGCGATATTCGACTTTGCGTTTGTCATGCTCGCACGGCTTCCGTGACATAATCCCTGCATCAACCATCCGGGTCAGGCGATTGGCGAGAATATTACGGGCAATACCGATCTCGTTCAGAAAATCTTCAAAATGACCGACGCCGTTCAGAGCGGCTCGCAAAATCATGAAACACCAGCGTTCACCAATGACTTCCAGTGATGCTGGAAGGCTGCATCCATCGTCATTTAGACTCGAAAGATCTTCTCTAAGTTTTTCCATGACAGCCTTTCTAAACCAGTTTTCCAGCAAGCGCGAAAAAAATATAAGTTTTTAGTTACAACTTAAAACCTTTTTATATAAGTATTGATTCGCAACCTAAATTGCAAACGAAAAATTCCCCTCTCCCAGGGCTCAAATTTGAAAGGACGAAAAATGACTCTCTCCCAATCTCCCCTTCGCGCTACCGCCACGCTTGCAACCGCCTTAATGGCATCGGCTCTGATGTTCACAGCCTCCGCTGGTCAAGCGCGAAGCAATCCCATCGTTTATACCGCTGAACTCGTAGCGCCGGTGGAAGCTGCAAACCATATCATCAAAGGCACGGTTATCCGCTGCGCTGGCACCGAATGCAAAGGACGCAAGAGCAGTTCTTCAATCCGTTCTGTCTGCGCCAATCTTGCTGATGAAGTCGGCGAACTTGCGTCTTTCTCCTACAAAGGCGAAGCCGTTAACGAAGCCGCGCTGGCGAAATGCAACGACTAAGATGCCTCAACTAGCCCCTTTACTGGCCGGTCTCTCAATCCCGAAAGTGCCTTGAAGGCACGATCCGGCCAGACCTCCCCCGAAGCTCTCGGGGCGCCGGTGCCACTCTATCCTTCCCTTTGCGGGATCGCTCCTAAGGCGATAGAGTTGGTATCGGCGCTATTTTTTTGTTGCACCTGCTCATAAAGCGCGACAACCTGCCAATATGCTGAGGCAATATGAACTGGTGGAGAAGGTCCGGGACTATGATCCCGACGCAGATGAAGATCTGATCAACCGCGCTTATGTCTATTCGGTAAAAATGCATGGCAGCCAGAAACGGGCAAGTGGCGATCCCTATTTCAGTCATCCGATCGAGGTCGCCGGGCTGATGACCGATCTGAAGCTGGATCAGCAGACCATTGTCACAGCATTGCTCCATGACACGGTGGAAGATACCCTCACGACGATTGAAGAGATCGAGAAATTATTCGGCAAGGAGATTGCGCGGCTGGTCGATGGGGTTACCAAGCTTTCAAAAATAGAAGCGCAAACCGAAGATGAGCGCGCTGCCGAAAATTTGCGCAAATTTCTGCTAGCTCTATCTGATGACATCCGCGTGCTTCTAGTAAAACTGGCAGACCGTTTGCACAATATGCGCACGCTGCACTTCATCAAGAATGAAGATAAACGTCGTCGGATTGCCGGTGAGACGCTTGATATTTACGCACCGCTTGCCGAGCGGATCGGCATGTATGAATATATGCGCGAAATGCAGCTGCTCGCATTCCGCCGTCTCGAACCAGAAGCCTATAAGACGATCACCGGTCGCCTGCAACAGATCAAGGAAGGCGATGGCGGTCAGCTCGGCAAAGTTGAAAAATCGCTCAAAAAGGCATTGGCTAATGCGGGCCTTGTCGCTGAAGTGACAGGCCGTGAAAAACACCCTTATTCGATCTGGAAAAAAATGCAGGAGCGGCATGTCAGCTTTGAAGCGCTGACCGACATTATCGCATTTCGCGTTGTCACTGATAATCGTACGGAATGTTATCGTGCGCTCGGCATCCTGCACGAAAAATGGAAAATGGTGCCAGGGCGATTCAAAGATTATATCTCAACGCCAAAACGCAACGGCTATCGCTCAATTCACACAACGATCATGCATGACAATAACATGCGGGTGGAAATCCAGATCCGTTCACTGCGTATGCACGATGACAACGAATTCGGGCTCGCCGCGCACTGGGCGTATAAACAGGGCAATCAACCCGATGGTCAGGCGGGCTGGATCCGGGATTTGATTGAAATCCTCGACCATGCCCATGATGCCGAGGAATTGCTCGAGCACACAAAGCTCGCCATGTATCAGGATCGGATTTTTGCCTTCACGCCAAAGGGCACGTTGCTGCAACTTCCCAAGGGCGCGACTACAGTGGATTTTGCCTATGCAGTGCATACTGATCTCGGCAATCAGGCGGTCGGCGCAAAGGTCAATGGCCGCCATGTCCCGTTGCGGACACAGCTCACCAATGGCGACGTCGTCGAAGTTCTGAAATCGGATGGTCAGGAGCCGCAGCCTGGCTGGCTGTCTTTTGTCATCACGGGAAAAGCGCGTGCGGCCATCCGCCGTTTCGTTCGCCACAAAGAACAGGATGAGATTATCGAGATCGGCACCAAACTCTATGACGAGATTATTGACCGTCTGCCTGGGAAAATTGGCAAGAAAGCGCAAAAAGCCGCGCTAAAACGTCTCGACATGAAAGACGTTGACGATCTGATGATGGCGATCGGCACACGGGACATCAGCGATCGTGATGTGATGGACGCGCTGATGCCGGGTAGCGTCAACGACAATGAAGAGGACTGGTCTTGGCCGGAACAGGGTAGCGCCATCTCGATCAAGGGTCTGACACCCGGCGTTGCCTTTGATCTCGCTGAATGCTGTCACCCCGTGCCGGGAGACCGGATAGTCGGCCTGCGCCGAAGCGGTGCCAATGTCGAGGTACATGCAATTGATTGCCTCAAACTGGCCGATGGCGTGGATGCCGACTGGGTAGATTTAAGCTGGGGACAAGATAGCGACGGGGCTGCGGCACGACTGGCTGTTGTGCTCCACGACAAGCCGGGCACTTTAGCGGAGATGGCCGGGATTTTCGGTTTTCACAATGCCAATATCTTGCGGCTGCGCATGACCAATCGCAACGCTCCATTCCACACATTTGAAGTCGATCTGGAAGTGCATAATGTGCACCATCTGATGCGGATATTATCGGCGCTCAGAGCCTCCGATGCAATCGCACAGGCGGAGCGGCTTTAGGAGCTCGGCTGCGGTCCGGGCGGCACTGCGCCCTGTTGCTGCATCTGTTTCTGCAACTCTTCCATTTGCTCCTGCGAAATAAAATCGAGCAGGATCACATCGAAAATTAGCAGCGAGTTTGGCGGGAGTTCTGGTCCGGGAGATGTCTCGCCATAGGCCAGTTCCGATGGAATCCAGATGCGATATTCACCGCCCTTCTGCATCAGTTGCAGGGCTTCTGAGAAACCGGGAACTACACCGCCAACCGGCATTGGCGTCTGCTCATTGGCATCAAAGACCGTGCCGTCGCGTAGCTTTCCTTCATATCTTACCAGCGCTGTGGAAGTCGCTTCAGGAGACGGTCCTTCACCCGGCTTCAGTACCTGATATTGCAAACCGGACTTGGTTGTTTCTACGCCATCTACTTTGGCATTTTCGGTGAGAAACTCTTCATTGCCCGGAGGCGGGAATACTGACTCCCACGCCTGTGCGGCATATTCACGCGGGCTGGTGCCCTCCGGCAACATGTAGACAAGCGAGCAAGTCGCCGCGATTCCGATCAGCAATCCCAGAAAAAACGGCTTGGCAGACGAACCGGTGCTACCACCTCTGCCATTGTCAGATTGGGAAGGACCAGTGTTGGACAATGGTTGTGCTTATTGTCCTGGAGGCGGACCACCGGGGCCCGCGCCTTGCTGTTGCAATTGCTGCATTTGCTCTTGCGAAATGAAATCCATCAGCGTGACATCAAAGATCAACAATGAACTGGCGGGAATTTCAGGTCCCGGTGATACTTCGCCATAGGCCAAGTCTGATGGAATCCAGATGCGGTATTCGCCGCCCTTTTGCATCAATTGTAGCGCTTCGGAAAAGCCCGGTACAACACCGCCAACAGGCATTGGTGTTTGCTCGTTCGCATCGAAAATAGTGCCGTCACGCAGGCGACCTTCATATTTAACCAAAGCCGTGTCGGTCGCTGTCGGTGAAGGCCCTTCACCTAGCTTGATCACTTTATATTGCAAGCCGGATTTGGTTGTTTCGACGCCATCTTGGTTAGCATTGGCAGCTAAAAACTGATCGTTAGTTGCACCATTGACCACAGCATTGCTGGTGCCAACCCAAGCCAGCACCGCAGAAATGGCCACAACAAAAGCCACTCCGATCCACAATTTTGTCAGCGAACCCTTTTTAATGGGTTGGATCGGCACTGTGGTTACGGACATATATTGTATCCTGAATGAGGAAGTAGTCTTGTCTTAGATAAGGTCGTCACGTTCCATCCGCTTGCGCTCCATCTTGCGGGCGCGGCGAACAGCAGCGGCTTTTTCACGTGCACGCTTTTCGGATGGCTTTTCGTAATGACGACGGAGCTTCATTTCGCGATAAACGCCTTCACGTTGCAATTTTTTCTTCAGCGCACGAAGGGCCTGATCAACATTATTGTCGCGAACCATGATTTGCATATTACTGAAACACTCCATTCAAATTCTGTTTGTACCGGCAATCAATCGACCGGCTAAATATCTAAAAAGCCATAAAAAAGGGTTTGCGAGAGACTCAATCACCGCAATCTGAGGCGCGCCTAACAGCGTTATTCGAGGATTTCAAGCATTTTGGTACGGTTGCAAAGGTCGAAAAGGGGTGGAATTGAACCAATGCAAGCCGCTTTGCATTCGTAAAAACGGCCGGGGTGCTATAGATGTTCTTGAAACCAGCGCAGAATGATTCGAGGAGAGACGAGATGGCTACCGCAATTAATGTACAATCCAGCTGCAGCGAAGCGGAATGGGCAACTCGCCAGCGGCTTGCCGCCTGCTACAGGATTTTCGCGCATTTCGGCTGGGACGAGCTGATTTACAATCATATCACGCTGAAGGTTCCCGACGAAGAAGCGTTTTTGATCAACCCATATGGCCTTCATTTCAGCGAAGTTTCCGCCTCTACTTTGGTGAAAATCGATATTGACGGCAACATATTGGATGGTTCGAAATTCCCGATCAACAAGGCGGGCTTTGTCCAGCACAGTCTGTTCCATCGCGAAAAGCCAGAAATCCATGCTATCGCACACACGCATACGACTGCGACCATGGCGGTCTGCTCCTATGACGGCGGGTTACTTCCGATCAATTTTTACGTAGCCATGCTGACCCGCAGGCTAGCCTATCATGAATTCCAAGGGATCACCGTCCGCGCCGATGAAGGCCCCGATTTCCTGAAAAGCCTGGGCAAGAAACGGATTATGATGCTCAAAAACCACGGTCCGGTAGTGATGGCCAAAACCATCGAACAATGTTTCCAGGACCACTGGGCCCTGCAACGCGCCTGTGAAATCCAGATTAAGACATTGTCGATGGGCGATCCGGTGTTGATCTCCGACGAAGTTGTTGATCGGCACATGGCGCATCTGCATGAAGCGCAAATTGATCCCACCAATGTCGGCGTGCCAGAGTTTGATGCGATGGTGCGGTTGATTGATCAACGGGATACTAGGGCCTGTTGACATTCGGGGTTCCCAAACTTGCTGAACTCTGATTCAAGCTTCCCAAATGGAGGTTTGAATGAACGAAGAGCGTTTTGTTATTTCGGATGAGCTTTGGAAAAAGATTGCGCCGCTCCTGCCAGGCAAGGCCGGGGACCCGGGCGCGACGGGTCGCGATAACCGGCGTTTCATGGAGGCGATACTATGGCGGGTCCGGACAGGGGCACCCTGGCGTGACCTGCCCGGTGAATTCGGGAAGTGGAATACGGTGTTCAAGCGGTTTCGCCGGTGGGCGGAAGCAGGCATTTTCGAGAGTCTTTTCAATGGCATGAATGGTGAGCCAGACCTCGAATATGTTCTCATCGACGGAACGATTGTCCAGGCCCATCAGAAGGCTTCGGGCGCAAAAGGGGGCTCAGCATCAGGCCATCGGGCGGTCTCGTGACGGGCTGACAACCAAAATCGTCGCACTGGTGGATGCGCTCGGGAATATGCTGCGGTTCCTGCTTCTGCCCGGACAGCCGCACGATATGAAGGGGGTGGCTCCGTTGATCCATGAGGTCTCATTTGGAGCGCTTCTGGCCGACAAGGCTTTCGACGCTGACTGGCTCCTGCAGGACCTCGACACGCGAGGCGCTGCTGCTGTCATCCCGCCCAAAGCAAACCGAAACGTGCAGCGAGACTACGATGCGCACATGTACAAGTGGCGTCATCTCATCGAAAACTACTTCGCAAAGATCAAGGAATTCAGAGGTATAGCAACCCGATACGACAAGACCGACACCAGCTATGCCGCCAACTGGTATCTCACCGCAACGCTCATTGCTAGGCGCGGATTGTCAACAGGCCCTAGCTGGCGAGAGTAATTTCTATTCCCCTCCCGCTTGCGGGAGGACGTAGGGGTGGGCATAGAGCCAAAATGTCCAAATTAGTTTCTCATCCACGCATTCAGACCCACCCCCGATCCCTCTCGCAAGCGGGAGGGGAGAAATGACCAAATTCACCGTCAATGACCGCCCGGTCGAATATCGCATGGACGAGGATACGCCGCTGCTCTGGGCGTTAAGGGACGCATCCAACCTCACCGGCACCAAATATGGCTGCGGGACCGGCGACTGTGGTGCCTGTATGGTTGCTATTGATGGGGAAGCGATAAGATCCTGCCTCGTCACTATTGGCGAGCTCGAAGGAAGGTTCGTGACCACCATCGAGGCGCTGTCACGTGATCGCAGCCATCCGGTGCAACAGGCATGGGCGGCGGAAAATGTGCCGCAATGCGGGTTTTGCCAGTCGGGCATGATCATGGCGGTGGCGGTTTTGCTCAATAAAAACCCCAATCCATCCAATGATGATATTGACGAGGCGATCACCAATATTTGCCGCTGCGGTACTTATCCGCGTATTCGCGAGGCGATCCAGCGCGCGGGCCGTGTCGCCCGCGGCGAAGCCACTCTCAGCGCCGCACCGCCACCCGGTATCGATCCCGAAGATGCAGCAAAAGCTGTTCCGGCCCTTTCTCCTAAAGAATGATTGTGACATTCGGCTTGGTCCGCGATATGAATTGATACGGTCGCAAATGGGGGAGTTTTGATTTGGCCGAAGTTTTCATTTCCTATTCACGCGATGATCTGGAAACAGTCAGCAAAATCGCTGCTGCCGTAAAAGACGCCGGCTATGATCTTTGGTGGGACAAGGATTTACCACCGCATCTTTCTTACACCGAAGTGATCCAGGAAAAAATTGGCGGCGCCAAAGCGGTGATCGTGGTGTGGTCGGAGGAAGCCTCCAAATCGGAATGGGTCCGTGCAGAGGCCGATATGGCCCGCAACCAAAACAAGTTGGTTCAGACATCGATAGATGATGCGATGCCGCCCCTCCCCTTCAACCAAATCCAATATGCCTTACTTTCCGACTGGAATGGGGAGAGTGATCATCCAGCCTGGCGCAAAGTTCTGCTTAGCTTGAGTGATCTAACGGGAGCGGAACCAGTGGCTGCTCCTGTTCCTGCACCAACTCCCACTTCAAAAATGGAATCGACACCCGAAGCCGCCCCACTGCCCGAGCCGAACGGAAAAAACAGCCCGCTGCCTTTGGCAATATCGCTTGTTTCATTAGTTGCTGTAGTCGGCCTAGTTGCCTGGGTTATCCTCGGCGATGACAAGGAATTGAAAGACCTGCCTACCGAAAGTGCTCCGGTGGTAGAAGCAACCGAACCAAGCAAGCCCACTGAACCAAAAATCGCTCAAACGACAACAACAGTAGATCCCGCACCAGCCCAACAAAATCCAAACGAATTTAACGAATCGGCGATGATTGAGGACACTGACGGCTGGACCAATTTCCGTGCCGGACCATCGCGATCATCTTCGATAATCGGTCGGATTGAAACAGGAGTGGTATTCTATACCCATCGACAAAAGGGGCAATGGTGGAAGATTCGGACGGACGATGGCACAATCGGTTATATGCATTATTCGCGGATTGCCTTGACCGCTAGCCGTCCCAAAGCACCGAACTAATTCTTGCCCGATTCCGGAAGTCAGCCGACCAGCGCTGAAGTCGAAGTGAACGACATTGAAAAGCCAATGCTCAAGCAATGCAGGCGGAGGAACAGCGGCGTTAGAAACTAAACACCGCCGTTAGACGTCCGTTTACCGGCTCTCCAATCGTGATATTGTCATTATTATGCACCGACGGGAAATAGGTGCTGTCGAACAGGTTTTCGATATTGAGTTGAATTTTAAACTGCTCGTTCACGATATAGTAAAGCGCAGCATCGACGCGCGTGAACGACGGAATGCGGACACTATTGTCATTCCTGGCAAACTGGCTCGATTGGTGCGTAATACCTAAGCCGGCAGCAAAACGACCCGTAAAATCATATTTGGTCCAGAGCGATGCCATATGTTCAGGAACCTGAAACTGACGCAGGTCCTGTCCGGCCAGTGTTGCGGCATTGCGCTGTTTCCCATCGAGATTGCTATAACCAGCATTGATTTGCAGTTTATCCGTAACCTGACCAGCGAGCTGAATTTCCCAGCTGCGCGTCCGCGAACCGGACAAGGTCGTGTCGCCCTGATTGTTGATCAGGATGGATTGGTCATCGCGGTCAAGCTGGAAAACAGCTGAAGTCAGGCTTTGTGCAGGGCTGATATCCCATTTGAAGCCAAGTTCGTAATTTTCAAAAGTTTCTGGAGCGAGATTGGCAGTCGTTGGTGTGAGGGTCAGGAACTGATCACCCGAACGCGGGAGGAAGCTTTTGGAGTAGCTGGCGTAAAGCGAGATATTTTCCTGCGGTTTGAATATCAGGCCAAGGCGCGGAGAGAATTTCTCATCGGTCCGTTGCAGCATCAGACCATTTTGAATGTCATCTACTTCGATGTCAAAACGGTCAAACCGAACGCCGCTGACTATTTCAAACATCTCGCCAATCTTGACCTGGTCCTGAATATAGAAAGACAGGAAATCGAGTTCGGATTGCCGGTTGCGGGTAAATGCCGGGAAACCGAATGCCGGGACGTTGATCGTGCGGTCCAGAGGAACCGTAATCTGGTCATCCATGGATGCAGCAAAAAAAACATCCCGCCGTACGTTATCCGATTCCTGACGGCCAAACTCATAACCAACGAGCAGCGTATGACCGATTTCATCGGTATTGCCTTCCCAGATCAGATTACCCTGGGTGATGAAATTTTCGCGGTCCGTGGTGTCGACATAGCCATCCAGCGTGACCGCATTCACCGCCGGGTTGAGGCGTGCATCACTGAGCCGTGCATCCACCGGATAGATATTTCGGTAAAGCTTGTCGTAATTCCCGTACTGCGTGGAGCTGTGGTAGCGCAGATTATCTGTGAATTCATGCTCAACTCGCAGCTTGATCACATGCGCCTGCAGCGTCGTGCGATTGGTGCCAGGCTGCCCAAATAATGTGTCATTGAAACCCCGCAATGGTCCGCAAGGATTACCAAAGGCACAGGCATTGTCGGCAGCGCGCAACTCAGCGGGATTACCCCGATCAACAGCGCGATCATCATCGACATATTCGTAGGAGAGCAATATTTTGGTTTTATCGCCCAATTGACCGGCTACGGTCGGGTTCACGGCAAAGCGGCGACCATCGAAGAAATCGCGGTGATTGTTAAACTCTTCGTAAAGGCCATTGATCCGAAAAGCCGCATTATCACCTATGGGCGCGTTTAAATCGCCGCTGAAAAAGAAGGCGCCAAAAGTATCGACACTACTGGTCACGGAACCGAACTGGTCTCCGGCAATCGGAGATTTGGTTACGCGATTGACAATCCCACCACCGCCGCCACGGCCAAAGATCATCGCGTTGGGGCCTTTGTGAATTTCCACCCGCTCAATATTATAAAGCGGCCGAAAATGCTGAACATCGTCGCGAACGCCATCGACGAAGAAATCTGCAGTCGTATTTTGCCCCCGGATTGTGATCTGGTCACGATTGCCTTCACCTTGCCCAATCGAAGCGCCAGGTGTGTAACGCAAGATATCACCAATATCCTGCAATGCCTGATCTTCAATCTGTTCGCGGGTTAGGACAGACACGCTCTGCGGCGTATCGATCAGTGGTGTGTCAGTCTTTAGCCCGGCGCTGCTGATCGCGACATAGCCAAGCTTTTCACCCGTCACGATGATTTCGTTATCTTCGAACGCTGCATCACCAGCAGCATCTTCCGCCGCCACGGCCGGTTGCGCCGTCATTGCCAATGCACTCAGGCTTGAAAATCCAGCCAGACGTATGGCCCGGTGCGAAGATAGTTTCATATAACGCAATCCCTCAATTGCAAATCATTCTCAATATTGATTCGGTCACTAATGAGAATGGTTATCATATGCAAATGCTAATATGTAAAAATGCAATTTAGTTTGAAACTGTGATCAATCTGATGTTTATGGGGCACAGAATGATCACCCAAAAACCGGAGCAAATCATGAAAGCAACCATCTGGCATAACCCGAAATGCGGCACTTCACGCAAAACAAAGGCGATTCTGGAGGAAAGCGAAGGTGTTGATCTGACCGTCGTCGAATATTTAAAAAACCCGCCAACCCGTGCCAAGCTGGAACAGCTTTACAAGGATGGTGGAATGACCCCGCAAGAGGGGTTACGCGTACGCGGATCACCCGCCGAAGAACTCGGGTTGACCAAAGATAGCGCCACTGCAGACGAAATTCTGGATGCGATGGCGAGGGAACCGATCCTGATCAACCGGCCCATGGTTGAAACGGACAAGGGTGTTCGGCTCTGTCGTCCCCAGGACAAGGTTCACGAAATCCTCTAGGGTCGCACGCACTTTGGCTGAACGGTAAAAGGGATGCCAATACGCACATGGCGACAATAGCGGTTTATAGCATGAAAGGGGGTGTCGGCAAAAGCTGCACGGCAGTTAACCTTGCCTGGAACAGTGCCGTCAGCTCGTCCCGCAAAACTCTGGTCTGGGATCTTGATCCGCAGGGCGCTGCCACGTTTATCCTCGATGGCGACAAACGCAAAAAGGATCGTGCCCGGGCGATGATCGAAGGCAATATCAAGCCTTTAAAACTGATCAAGAAGACTGAATTTGAGAATATTGATCTACTGGCGGCCGATATTTCGTTACGCGGTTTGGACCGTTTCTTCTTCGATCTTGGCAAGCGCAAACATATTGGTAAAATTCTGAAGCAATTGAGCAAGGATTATGATCGTATCATATTGGATTGTCCGCCGGGTTTGACGGAAACTAGTGAACAGGTTTTGCGCAATGCCAATCTCGTTATTGTACCGATCATCCCATCACCGCTCTCAGAACGCGCGCTGAAAGACGTACAACAATTTCTGGACACACAGAGCCGCAAGCATGCGCCCACGCTGCCGGTTTACACGATGGTAGATCGCCGCCGAACCATACACAAGCAGATGCTAAAAAAGCACAAGAAGTGGCCTGTCATTCCTATGAGTTATTGTCAAAAGTAGTGTCTGGCAAGTTAGTCATGCGGCTGGCATGTCGTCCTTGTTCACCTCGCTTCCATCTTTAGACTTCACGCCTTCAATCACCTTCGCGAGGTGTCTGAAGCCTCTCAATTTGCGCCAGGAATCTTCTGCGCATAATCCCATCTTGCAGACCATCGTCAACATCGTATTGCGCGTGACACAACCTTTGGCTTGGCGTGTTCCATGCCGGATCGTCGCAAAACTCGACTCAATGACATTGGTTGTCCTGATACGGGTCCAGTGTTCCGCTGGAAAGTCATGAAATGCCAGCAACGCGTCACGGTCTTTCGATAAGCATTCCACCGCCTCGGGGTACTTTGCACCGAAACGTTCCTCAAAATTATCGAACGCCTTTTCTGCATCAGCTCGATCTTCTGCCATCCGGATATCATGCAGACCCTGCTTCGCTTTCTCCCGGACAGACTTCGGCAGATAGTTCAGCACATTGCCGGTCTTGTGCATCCAGCAACGTTGAACGCCCGTCTCCGGATACACTTCCTCCACTGCGGCCCGGAAGCCCGGGGCGCCGTCTCCAATTGCCAACTTCGGGGGTTGGTCCAGACCCCGTTGTTTCAGAGACAGCAACACCTCACGCCAGCTCTGTTTTGACTGCCTGACACCATCTTCGATTGCCAGGAAGTGCTTGTGACCCCGGCTGTTCACGCCGATGATAACCAGGCAGCACAATCGGCCATCGTCGCCTCTGAGACCACTGTAGATGCCATCAGCCCGGATACGGACCCATTCATCAGACACCGCTCGAGTACACCATTGCTTGTATTCAGCTTCCCATTGCCGCTTCAAACGCCCCGCGACATTGGCCGGCAGCCCTTTAGCCTCGGGGCCGGCAATAGCTTCCGGTGCGCTCTGCATCTGGCCACTCGAAACACCCTTCAAATAAAGCCAGGGGATCGCCGCGTCCAGCGTCGCCGTTCGCCGGATGCAGGGCGGTACAACCAGAGATTGAAAACATTCCGGCGTACCTTCACGGCTACGGATCTTCGGCACCTCGACGCTGACCTTGCCAACCCCTGTAATCACCTCTCGTTCGCGATGATGGCCACTGCGGACAACGCGCTGTCGTCCGTCAGCCGTTTTGTGACCATCAAACTTTGTCATCAACTCATCCGGCTCTGCCGGGACCGCTTCGGCGATTAACTGCTTCGCACCCGGTCCGAGTAGTTCTGTCAGTGGTTCAATTCCCTCCGGTCTACCCGGATCAATCACAGTATCTTTTGCCATGTGTGGCGGGCTCCTCTTGCTACTTTCGATTTCCAGACAAAAACGATTTCAGCAAGGCACGCCCCATACTTCAAATTCTTCCAGACACCAGATCCGGTTATAACTCACTCTCAAGCCGGACCACTTCTATGGAGGAAGGCCAATTTGGTTCGATAATTACAGCAACGATTGCGGTGAGTGATGGCTAGGCCCACGCCTATTATCGACAACATCCCTGCCTGGAAGAAGAAGGGCTCCGCATCGAATGGAATTGCGACCGTATCGCCGCTGACGCAATGGCGCGAAAGGTTCCTCACTCATCCGACCGTCACCGACGCGGATTGTCGCGTGATGCGTGATCCCTGGTCAGAGGTTGCAGCTAGACTTATTCTGACCGTTGCTAAATCGGGCGCGCTGGATTGCCCACCACTGTCGCGCCGCCTGGCACATCTTTCAGCACGACCGCGCCCATGCCAACCCTCGCGTCCGTGCCGATCGACAAGCCTTGTTTAATAACGGCGTTCGATCCGATATAAGCGCCATCCCCGATCTGAACGTTACCGTTGCAGTGCACTGCGGGTGCAAAAGTAACGAAATCGCCAACCACACAGTCGTGCTCGACATAGCTGTAAAGGTTGCAATGAAAATGGCATCCGATAGTTACGTTGCAAGTAACGGTTGTGAACGGTGAGAGAACAGCACCTTCACCCAACGTGACATTGTCCATGAAAATGGCGTTATGTGCGATTAGGGTTTGAAAACCGATACCGGCTAATCTGCATCGTTCTGCCAGAGTTTTCCTTATTTTGCCATTCGCAATTGCCAAGGTGATGGACTTTTCACTTTCCGGCTGCTCACAAAATGACCCAAATGTAAGGCATTCATGACCATTAATAGCTTTTTCTGCCCTGCCGTCATCGACAAAGACTAGCCGGTCGCCCTCCGGAATCTGTGTACGTGCAATGGGCAGCACACCGCGCCCGCAGCCGCCAGCGCCAAAGATACCAGTTAACGCCATCAGACTGTGTCTTCCGACCCTTTAAATTTAGGCATTGTCAATTCCGAAGATGCGTTAATGTCATCGCGACGAACCACTTTTAGAATAGTTGTGAAGAGGATAGTAATATCTAACCAAAGGGAGTGATTGTCGACGTACCACACGTCATGCTCGAATTTTTCTTCCCAGATGATAGCATTGCGTCCCATCACCTGTGCGTACCCGGTTATTCCTGGTCGAACCTCATGCCGTCTTGCCTGAACAGCACTATAATAGGGCAGATATTCCATTAACAGCGGACGTGGGCCGACAAAGCTCATGTCGCCTTTCAACACATTATAAACTTCGGGCAGCTCATCTAGGCTACTCGATCGCAGAAACCGGCCCAGAGAAGTCTGCCGTTGTTTGTCGGGAAGCAACTCGCCATCGGTTCCGCGGAGATCGTTCATGGTACGAAACTTAATTAACTGAAATGGTTGAGCGTCTTTCCCCGGTCGTATTTGTCGAAACAGAACTGGTGAGCCCAAATTCAACCGAACTAACAGGGCTAAGCATACGAACAACGGCGCAAATAAAACGATTGCTGCAAAAGCACAGGTGACGTCGAAAAGCCGCTTCATTTTTGTTCGTCTATCATAATAACTAGGGGAACGGTACTTTGTTAGCCATAGCGGTACTATAAGTGAGGTGGTGGAAGCATGGCAAGCTCGATTGTTGGTTCCTTCCCTCCAAATCTGACATCGCAGCAGACTTGCTGAGTGTCAGGATTTCCGTGTTGCCGCTAGTGCCAAAAGAGTTTTTAACCCATCTGCACGAGTGATCAAGCGCGGTATCCTTTAAGGACTTTGAACGCGCCTTTTTCATAAAGCCTCTGGCTGGCTGATCTGGAGCCGCAGTTTGTGTTCAACATGAAACTTTCAATTTTCTAGGTCGTCAGTTCGCGTTTGGTTGGCGGAGCTAACCAGCTGAAGTTGTTACAACTGCGCTTACCCTAGCATCGCAAACAAGGCCGAAGCAGACTAACGCTGGACAGAATTTCTGAAAAACAGCAACGTATGATGCGATTTATCGCGAAATTGAAGCGAGAGCGTCCAACCGATACCTTTCTACCTGAAATGAGCAAAGACACAGATGTACCAATTCGAGTACCCTAACTGCTTTATCTTTTCATTCGCCTCGAAAGAAGCGCGAGAATCAATATAGAACGTAATTTCCGAAACTGCGCGCTAAGATGCCACCACATGCCCGATATTGTCGCGATTATGCTCGAACTCGGGGACGATTTTCCCCAATAGACGTATCGTTTCCTCGCGGTCCCGGCATTTTTTCAGCGCGTGAAGCAATTTGATCAGTTCTGGCCAAGGTGTAAAATTCTCTTGTGCCATCATGATGCGCTCATGTTTAGTGGATTCCGGATTATTCCCAATAATCAATTCTTCGTACAGTTTTTCGCCCGGCCGAAGACCAACCTCTTCAATTTCGATATCGCCATCCGGATTATTCTCATCGCGCACAGATAATCCGGACAGCTGGACCATCGTGGTTGCCAGATCCATGATTCTCACGGATTTGCCCATGTCGAGAACAAAAACCTCGCCCCCTTTTGCCAAACCACTGGCTTGAATAACCAATAGCGCCGCTTCGGGGATGGTCATAAAATAGCGTGTAACATCCCGATGTGTCAGCGTGATTGGTCCCCCGACTTCAATTTGTTGACGGAATAAGGGTACGACAGAGCCGCTTGACCCCAGCACATTGCCAAACCGGACCATGGAATATTTCGTTTTCCCTGGCTTTGCTCCATAAGCTTGCAAAATTTGTTCGGCCGCGCGCTTGGTTGCTCCCATTATGTTGGTTGGGCGCACTGCCTTGTCGGTGCTAACCAGAATAAAATCGCCAATTTTCGCCATATGTGCTGCATTCACAACTTCGTATGTGCCCAATATGTTGTTTCTTATGCCTTCGACCGAATTGGCTTCGACCAACGGAACATGCTTATATGCCGCTGCGTGGAAAACAGTATCAGGCTGCCAACGCTCAAAAACAAAAGCCAGCCGTTGGGCATCGGTCACTGAACCGAGCAATGGCACAATATCTATCTTACTATGACCGTGCTCCGCGGCATAGGTTTGCAACTCCTTGTCGATACCATAAAGTGAGAATTCTGAAATTTCATAGAGGACCAGCCGCCGAGCACCGATCTTGACAATTTGTCTACATAACTCGCTACCAATTGAGCCGCCGGCTCCAGTGACCAGCACCGTTTTACCAACAATGGTTCGCCCGAGCAAAAGTTCATTGGGAGCGACCGGCTCTCTTCCTAGAAGATCCTCGATGTCGATTTCGCGAATATCGTTGAATGATACACGGCCGTCCATAATCTCTTTCATGTTCGGTAACGTTTTGACATGAACCTTGAATTTCTGAATCTCCTGGACAATCATCCTGCGTTTTTTTCGCGAAATATTGGGAAGAGCCAGAAGGATATCAGTGATCCCATGCTTTTCGATAAGCATGGGTAGTTTGCCACTCCAAAAGACCTTGTTACCATCAAGCTTCTGGCCATTAAGTCGTTTGTCATCATCAACAAACCCGTGCAGTCGCATTGCAGGTTCCGATTGCATAGATGCAGCAAGCTGTTGTCCCGCATTACCGGCACCGTAAATCAGAACTTCCTTAACCTCTCCGCCAAATCTATTGCGACTGAGTATATCGAGCATCAGATATCTGGCGGTGATCCTCGAAAATCCCACCAATATGAAGAAAATCAGAGGCTGGATGATACCAATTGTTCGGGGAACTCCGGCAATCCCGATAGCAGCGAATATTATTGCAAGCGGAACGGAATAGAAGACAAAAGCCCGCACGAGCGTCTTCATCATTCCCGATCCGGCATAGCGGAAAATAGCTTTGTAGACTCCGGCGAAATAGAATGTCGGGATCATGATCAGCAGCGCGGCAAGCACCACTTTTTGAATTGCGATGTCCCAATAGACCCAGACACCAATGCGCAAGGAGTAGGCAATCCATATTGACTGAAAACACAGAATGACGTCCAGCAAAAAGACAATAGCCTGCTTTTGCCAGCGGGAAATGCCCGCAATTTTTTCGAGGATGGAAACGATAACGACGATCATTGTGTAATCTTACTCGATATTTTTTGATTGTGCGGCGCCGTTAACGTTGATTAACAGCGGTTGTCTTCAAAGGAAAGTCAGTTTTAATGGAACTCATCCGGCAATATTAGAGTTATTGTCAAAAGTAGTGTCTGGCAAGTTAGTCATGCGGCTGGCATGTCGTCCTTGTTCACCTCGCTTCCATCTTTAGACTTCACGCCTTCAACCACCTTCGCCAGGTGTCCGAAGCCTCTCAATTTGCGCCAGGAATCTTCTGCGCATAATCCCATCTTGCAGACCATCGTCAACATCGTATTGCGCGTGACACAACCTTTGGCTTGGCGTGTTCCATGCCGGATCGTCGCAAAACTCGACTCAATGACATTGGTTGTCCTGATACGGGTCCAGTGTTCCGCTGGAAAGTCATGAAATGCCAGCAACGCGTCACGGTCTTTCGATAAGCATTCCACCGCCTCGGGGTACTTTGCACCGAAACGTTCCTCAAAATTATCGAACGCCTTTGCTGCATCAGCTCGATCTTCTGCCATCCGGATATCATGCAGACCCTGCTTCGCTTTCTCCCGGACAGACTTCGGCAGATAGTTCAGCACATTGCCGGTCTTGTGCATCCAGCAACGTTGCCAGCAACGTTGCCAGCAACGTTGAACGCCCGTCTCCGGATACACTTCCTCCACTGCGGCCCGGAAGCCCGGGGCGCCGTCTCCAATTGCCAACTTCGGGGGTTGGTCCAGACCCCGTTGTTTCAGGGACAGCAACACCTCACGCCAGCTCTGTTTTGACTGCCTGACACCATCTTCGATTGCCAGGAAGTGCTTGTGACCCCGGCTGTTCACGCCGATGATAACCAGGCAGCACAATCGGCCATCGTCGCCTCTGAGACCACTGTAGATGCCATCAGCCCGGATACGGACCCATTCATCAGACACCGCTCGAGTACACCATTGCTTGTATTCAGCTTCCCATTGCCGCTTCAAACGCCCCGCGACACTGGCCGGCAGCCCTTTAGCCTCGGGGCCGGCAATAGCTTCCGGTGCGCTCTGCATCTGGCCACTCGAAACACCCTTCAAATAAAGCCAGGGGTTCGCCGCGTCCAGCGTCGCCGTTCGCCGGATGCAGGGCGGTACAACCAGAGATTGAAAACATTCCGGCGTACCTTCACGGCTACGGATCTTCGCCACCTCGACGCTGACCTTGCCAACCCCTGTAATCACCTCTCGTTCGCGATGATGGCCACTGCGGACAACGCGCTGTCGTCCGTCAGCCGTTTTGTGACCATCAAACTTTGTCATCAACTCATCCGGCTCTGCCTGGACCGCTTCGGCGATTAACTGCTTCGCACCCGGTCTGAGTAGTTCTGTCAGTGGTTCAATTCCCTCCGGTCTACCCGGATCAATCACAGTATCTTTTGCCATGTGTGGCGGGCTCCTCTTGCTACTTTCGATTTCCAGACAAAAACGATTTCAGCAAGGCACGCCCCATACTTCAAATTCTTCCAGACACCAGATCCGGTTATAACTCCGCGGGAACGACAGATGTTCTTAACCCGCAGCCAGCAACTGCTTCTCACCAGCAATGCGGAGCATCGCCTTCTGCAGTTTCTCAAACGCCCGCACTTCAATCTGGCGAATACGCTCGCGGCTGACTTCGTAGACCTTGCTCAGGTCCTCCAAAGTCTTTGGATCTTCCGCCAGACGGCGTTCGCGCAGGATATACTGTTCGCGGTCGTTCAGAGCTTCCATCGCTTCATTAAGCATATCGTGCCGGACATCGGCTTCCTGGGCATCGGCAATCTGCTTGTCGTGCAGCGGTGTGTCATCTTCAAGCGTGTCTTGCCACTGCATGCTCTCACCATCGTCGGAGAGAGATGCATTGAGAGAGGCATCGCCGCCCATCGACATGCGGCGGTTCATATTGACCACTTCATGCTCTGGAACGCCCAGATCGGTTGAAATTTTATCCACGTCTTCGGGCGTCAGATCGCCGTCCTCGAACGCATCAAGCTGATTTTTCATCCGGCGCAGATTGAAGAATAGCTTCTTCTGTGCGGCCGTAGTGCCCATTTTTACGAGGCTCCAGCTGCGCAATACATATTCCTGTATCGACGCGCGAATCCACCACATGGCGTAGGTCGCCAGGCGGAAACCTCTGTCGGGTTCAAATTTCTTCACGCCCTGCATCAGGCCGACATTGCCTTCGGAAATCAGGTCCGAGACCGGCAGACCATAGCCGCGAAAGCCCATGGCGATTTTCGCCACAAGCCGCAGGTGGGACGTTACCAGCTGTGCTGCTGCTTCCTGATCTTTATGCTCAGAATAGCGTTTCGCCAGCATATATTCTTTTTCGGGAGTCAGAATCGGGAATTTACGTACTTCTGACAAATATCGGTTCAGGCTCGCGTCCCCCCCTAAGGCAGGGATTTTTGCCGGAACATTGCTACCATTAGCCATTATAGTTCCTTCTTATGTTGTGCCGCCGGGCCTCATCAAGCACCCGTTGGTCATTTACCTATATAAGGTGTGTTACTTATATACGCAACTTCATGAACAGAGTCTGCATATCATCGGGTAAATCGATAGAAAACATCAATTTCTCCTCCGATATGGGGTGAATAAATCCTAAGGTAGCCGCATGCAGGGCCTGGCGTCCAAATTGAATATCTTTTCGCCGGGAAAGCAAAGATTTTCTGCGAACACCATATAACGGATCACCAATAAGACTATACCCGATATGGGACATATGCACGCGTACCTGATGCGTCCGTCCGGTCTCCAGCTGGCATTCGACCAAAGCCGAACCATCAAGCACTTCCTTGACCGTATAATGGGTCATTGCGGGCTTGCCTTTGCCATCGCCGACAACCGCCATTTTCTTTCGATTGACGTTGCTGCGGCCGATATTGCCTTCGATTGTAGCGGAAGGCGGATTTGGGCGGCCGTTGACGATGGCAAGATAGCGACGCTCGATATCATGTTCTTTAAAAAGCGCGCTGAGACCCTGATGTGCCTCATTGGATTTCGATGCGACCATCAGGCCGGAAGTATCCTTGTCGATTCGATGGACAATTCCAGGCCGCATAACGCCGCCAATTCCAGATAATTGGCCTTTGCAGTGGTGGAGCAGGGCGTTGACAAGCGTTCCATCGGGATGACCGGCAGCAGGGTGGACAACGAGGCCAGCGGGTTTGTTGATGACGATTAGATCATGATCCTCGAAAACCACGTCGAGCGGGATATCCTGAGGTTGGGCAGGGCCTTCGATGGGTGCGGGGACGATCAGTTCGAATGGCTTACCGGCATATTTCTTAGCCGCAGGATCGGTGACCGTGTCGCCGTCAACGGTTAGATTTCCAGCGGCAACGAGCGACTTGATCCGCTCCCGCGACAATTCATCCAGCAAACCGGACAGAGCAGCATCAAGCCGCTGTTTTTTGCCTGTTTCAGGGATTTTTCCGGATTTGGTGGAATGCTCCGCGTTCATCGCCTAGATTTGGCCGATGAAGCTGGTCATAGCAAGTGAGATGTTGCGCGAATTGCAGCTGGCGGCGGTGGAAGCTATGCCGAAGGAATGCTGTGGGTTGTTGTTTGGAGACGATGGCTGTGTTTCGGGATATGAATTGGCCGTAAATGTGGCGGAAAATCCAGAAATGCACTTCGAAATTGATCCATCGGCTTTGATCGCTGCGGAGCGAGCTGTAAGGGATGGGGAGCCAGCGATCCTGGGCTACTTCCATTCTCATCCTGCGGGTGAAGTATCCCCTTCAATTACAGACGCGGAAAGTGCGGCACCAGATGGCCGAATTTGGCTAATCCTGAACGGAAGTGATGCAATGGCTTGGCATACAGGTCCGGAAGGGCAAATATTTGGACGATTTAATCCAATATCGCTTGAACGCATCGATGCTTAGCGAGTAACAGCGCATCAAACCCATATTGTCGAATTAAAGGCTTTTCCCAATGGCTCAATCCAATCTCGATCTCGCGGCGTTACTTTGTTCAAAGCTTTGCCATGACCTGCTCAGCCTGGTTGGTGCGATCAACAATGGTTTGGAATTGCTCGAAGACGAAACCGATCCGGAAATGCGTGATCGTTGTCTGGATTTGTTGGCGGATAGCGCCCGCGTTTCTGCCGATAAACTGAAATATTTCCGCTTGGCTTTTGGCGCTGCTGGTGGCTTTGGCGAGGAAGTTGATCCGAATGAAGCGAAGCAGCTTATCGAGGCGCTTCTTGGTGATGATGGGAAGATTACGTTGGGTTGGGCGGTTCAGGCACCAACGCTTCTCAAAAAGGCAGTCAAAATTCTCCTGAACCTTGCCCTGATTGCCAAGGAAGCGCTGGTTCGTGGAGGCCAACTTGATGTAGGCGCAGAACAAGGCGACACGGGTATCGAAGTCGTTATTCGTGCTGCGGGAGACAAAGTGGTTCTTGATGATGGTATTCGATCTGCGCTGGAAGGCGGGTTGGCAGAGGATGACTTGACGGCACGGACGGCTGCGGCATGGATGTCTCGAGAGTTAACGTTGCAAAATGGCGGCGATCTAAGAATTTCTCCTGAATCTGGAACAGAACTGCTATTGGGCGCTATCGTAAACGGATAGTCAAAGGCGAGGGGGCAGAGCGATGGATAACATGATCTGGACGCCTTCTCCCAACTTTGATGAGCGTATATTGCCGATCAGCATCCTCGTGATGCACTATACCGGCATGAAAAGTGCCGACCTTGCGATCCGCCAGCTTGCCAATCCCGAGGCTAAAGTTTCTGCACATTATGTGGTTAGCGAAGACGGTCAGGTTGTCCATATGGTCAAGGAAGAAGACCGAGCATGGCATGCCGGGCGCGGATATTGGCGGGGTATAGACAACGTGAACAGCGCCAGTATTGGCATTGAGATCGTTAATCCAGGTCATGAACATGGCTATGTACCGTTCCCCGAAGAGCAGATGGCTAGCGTGACGCGATTGGCAAAAGAGATCGTCGAACGGCATAAAATTATCCCGGCAAATGTTATTGGTCACAGCGATCTGGCACCGAGGCGGAAGCAGGATCCCGGCGAGCTTTTTGACTGGGAACGGCTCGCGACGCATGGCATTGCACTGGAGCGTCCAAAGAAAAACCTGACCGATCCCCTGTGGACAGATGGCGGCTTCATGCTGGCTCTGGAGCGGTTCGGCTATGATATCACGGATAGCAGGGATGCAGTCGTCGCTTTCCAACGCAGGTTTCGGCAAGAAAATATCGATGGCTTGATCGATGGTGAGACACGCGCGATATTGCTGTCATTATTGCTCGACAGGGAGCGCGGAGAAGCTAAATAGGACTGACCAGAGGGTCGGCCAGTCGCGGCATTTATGTCGAGGAAAGTCCGGGCTCCACGATTTAAAGGTGCCAGCTAACTGCTGGCCAGGGCAACCTGAGGGACAGTGCAACAGAAAGCAGGTCGCGGTGGTTTCGACTACGCGATATTGAAAGGGTGCGGTAAGAGCGCACCGCGGGCTTGGCAACAAGTCTGGCACGGTAAACCCCACCTGGAGCAAGACCAAATAGGGGCGGCAGAACGGAGAAATCGGTCCGCTGCCCGGGTTGGTTGCTAGAGCGATGCAGCGATGCACCGCCCAGATGAATGGCTGGCTATCCCGCTTCGGCCTTAACGGGCTGCGACGGGTGGACAGAACCCGGCTTACAGACCCTCTGGTATTCGTTCTTTACAGTGGCAGTTGCTGAAAAGCTTTGGTAAGGACTAGGCTCAGGACATATTAATTGAGCCAGAAGATCACTGTAGCGGCTATAGCGATAGCTGACATGAAGGTGTGGGCGCACCTGTCATAGCGTGTGTGTACACGCCTCCATTCTTTGAGTTTGCCGAACATATTCTCGATTTTGTGCCGCTGTCGGTAGAGGTTTTTATCGAAGCTGGCGGGTAATATTCTTCCCTTTCGGGGCGGGATGCACGGGGCGATACCTTTGACTTTGAGGGCCGCGCGATACTCATCACTGTCATATCCTTTGTCCCCGATCATGTGGGCAGCATGGTCAGGAAGCGCCGGATATGTGAGTTTTGCGCCGATATGGTCGCTCATCTGGCCCTCGCTCAGGCACAAGATCAACGGTCTGCCATTACCATCGCACACCGCGTGGAGCTTTGCGTTCAAGCCGCCTTTGGTACGACCAATACGTCTGGGTAAAGCCCCTTTTTTAAAAGGCTGGCAGAAGTCCGGTGTGCTTTGAGATGGGTAGCGTCGATCATCAAGCATTCATCGGCGTCACTGGTGGCTGCAAGGGCAGCGAATATCTTGTTGAACACCCCCAGCTTGCTCCAGCGGATAAAGCGATTGTAGATCGTCTTGTGCGGCCCGTAAGCAGCAGACGCATCGCGCCAGCGCAAGCCATTACGGATCACAAAGATAATCCCCGAGAGTACACGCCGGTCATCAACCCCTGGAACGCCGTGTGATAACGGAAAATATGGCTCTATCCGGCGCATCTGCGTCTTGCTCAACATATATAGATCACTCATCGTCAACACCTCCTTGTCAACACCTCCTTGTGTGTCGCCGTTGAATCAGTCATTCCATCATCATGCAAGCAATTTAACAGGTCCTGAGCCTAGATATGCCAAGAGCGAAACGATCAGATAGCTGGGGCTTCCCACGCTGGGGGAGTTATGAAAGCTCTCGTGAAACGCAAAAGGTGCGAATCTGCGATCGTCATGGCTGTAATGAACCCGGGAACTGTCCTGCACCTAAATCGCCCAATAGTCCGGAACGCTGGTACTTCTGCGAAAAGCATGCCGGTGAATATAATCGCGGCTATGACTATTTCGAAGGCCTCGACAAGGAAGAGCGCAAGAAGCGCGAACATGATGAGCAGCGCGATGCCAATGCCTATCAGGAAGCCAAACACTATAGCTGGATGGGCAGTGGCGATGGCAGTCGGTCGCAGGATGAGATGCTGGCGCTGGACGTGTTCGATCTGACTTCGGATTGCGACTTTGATGCGGTAAAAAAGGCCTGGCGCGCGATGGCGAAGGAATATCATCCCGATACCAATCCCGGCGATGAAGAAGCGGCGAAGAAGTTTCAGGCGGCGAAGGCAGCTTATGATGTTCTGAAAATTGCCGAAGAGCGGCGGGTTTGGAAACCGGTTTAGGCGGCGTTAAACCGTTCAGCCGTTTCTCGGATAAGCGCAATCATATTTGGAATACCCTGGGTTCGATTGGAGCTCAGTTGGTTCTTCAAGTCGAACGGTTCCAGCTTGTCGCTGATATCTGTTTCCAGAATATCACCCGCTGACTGATCCTGCACGGTTTCCAGCACCAGTGCGATGATACCTTTGGTAATTGCGGCGTTGCTGTCTGCCAGAAAATGCAATCGACCATCATCCAGTTGCGTCGGATAAACCCATACTGACGCCGAACAACCACGCACCAATGTGGCGTCGGTCTTCAACGCATCGGGCATTTCTTCCAGTTCTTTGCCAAGATCAATCAGGAGCCGGTACCGATCATCGGCTTCCAGAAATTCATATTCTTCGATCAGGTCGTCTAGCTTGCTCATGCGCGCCCGCTAGCAGGGCAGGGGATTCGCGTCATCCCTTTTTGCGAGTGGGCTTTTAAAGCTCAACACCGGCCGCGATGGCTTCCAACTTGCGGATACGCTCTTTCAAATCAGCAACCTCAATACGCGAAGTCGCGCTAGGCGGATGATTTTCACGCTCCTGTTCGAGTTCGCGGGATTTGAGCGCGATCCAGTCCCGCCATCCACGCAGCGCAATTAGCGAAATCACTGTCAATCCAATCAGGGTGAAGCCTGCTGTTATCAGAAAAATTGTTGGTTCTTGCATCATACCAATCCTTTGTTTCAAGCGGCCGCTTAGCGGTCTCTCAACTTCTCAATCTCGCTTTCCAGGTCGCGTGCGCTGCGGTCTTCCGTCGCAATTTTCTCGAGCACCTGAACACGTTCCTTCAAATATTTTACTTCATCACGGAGTTTATCTGAACCGGGGTCCTTCAGAATTTCATTGCCTTCTTTGTCTTCCAATATCCCGTGTTGAGCACGATATTTGGACCGCATAACTCTGCCGATTGTCACTACAATGACGATTGCCAATACAGCTTCTGCCCAACCCATCTTCTCATTCCTCTTTGGTAAATATCGCTCTAGCGATCTTTCAGCTTCTCAATTTCGTTTTCCAATTGTTTGGTGCTGTGACCATCCGTTGTAATTTGTTCGAGCACAGCGACGCAATCTTTCAAATATTTCATTTCCTCTCGCATGCGCTCCGAGTCCGCATCGCTGACCGCGGGCATATTACCTCGCATTTCGAGTATTTTGCGTTGATGCCTTGTCCAGATTGCAAATCCTGCGACAGCAAAAGCTCCGAATGGGATTAGTAAAGCGAGTATGCCTTCCATCAGTTCAATTCCTTCGTTTTTGGTTCATCCCTTAGGTCTTCAATTTGCTGAGACACATCAAAGCCTTTGTCTGTAACTATCCGCTCTAGAACCCGTACGCGTTGCTCCAGATGCTCGGTGTGAGCGGCATATTGCGCCGCTTTTTCGGCTGTTTCATGGCTTATCGCGTCCAGTTGCTTAGTCTTGAACTTGAGCCTTTCCTTGCAAATATGGCTGCCCACACCCAACGTCACCGGCAATCCGACAACAACTATGAAAAACAATATGATTTCGTTCGGGCCCATCTTCTTTTCCTCAGTTCGTCTGTTTGTCCTGCAGCGCCTCGATTTCTTGCGTCAGTCTGTGGCTGTCGTCTGTGACGATGCGTTCGACATTAACCAGACGATCTTTCATCGATCCGATTTCTGCCCGTAACTCTGCGTTTTCTTGAGTCAGCAACCGAATGCGTTCCTGGTCTTGGGAATTGGTTTTTGGGTAAACCGCTTTTCCCCATTGATTCTCCAGTGGATACCCATTCTTGATCCGCTGGATACCCATTCTTGATCCGCATCCATGTGGTGACGACCCAGCCCGCCGTAATGGCGGCCACGCCAAAGCCAATTGGCCATAAAATACCTGGGTTTGCGAGGATGGCTTCCATCAGTTTTTCTCCCTTAGGGCTTCAATTTCTTCCGCCGTACGCTTGGCTGGGTCAGTTGCAATCCGTTCCAAAACTTGCAGGCGTTCTTGAAGCTGATCGATTTTGCCAACCAGTTGCTCATTCTCACTGGAAAGAAGTTCAATTTTGCGGCCATCTTCGGGATTGCTGCGCTGGATTAGGTTTCCTTCATCATCCTCAATCGGATAGCCGTGCTTCGTTCTGATCCAATTATTCAAAATGCCGCCAGCGACACAGATCGCGATGATGGCAATTACAAATTCGGGACTTCCCCAGCTCATTCAAATTCTCCCTTCAATGTGCTCTAGCGCAGCTTCTCAATTTCATCGGCGGTGCGCTTGGCGGGATCAGTTGCAATCCTTTCCAGCACCTGAAGCCGTTCCTGCAACCGGTCGATCTTTCCTACAAGCTCGCTATTCTCATTCGTCAACAATTCAATTTTACGATCCGCATCGGGGCTGTTTTTGCTGGTTTTCCCACCCCATTCATCTTCCAGTTCATAGCCATGCTTGGCCCTGATCCAGTTGTTTATAATCCAACCGCCGGTGCTGATGGTGATGATGGCAAGTACGAAACCTGGTCCACCCCAATCCATTTCAAATCTCCCTTCTTCGTTCGCTTAGCGCAGGTTTTCTATTTCGTTCGACAGCGACGTGTTTTTGGTCGTGTAGTACAGTTCCATGTCCGCGAGTTTGCGATCAATTTCACGAAAACGCGATTTGATGTCCCGGGTGGTCCGGCGCGGCGACTGACGCACACCTTGCCAGAACTTCAATTCTTCTGGATCGCGGCTATAAAGTTCGATTGGCTTTGGTTCTGCACCCTTCGCGGTGATCCAGTAGGCTAGTAAAGTCCATGGAAAGGCGAATGTCACTGTTGCGACAATTGCTGCTAACCGAATCCACATAACATTTATGCCGGTATAGTCCGCAATACCTGCGCAAACTCCGCTCCATTTGGCGCGCTGTTTATCAAGATAAAATTTTGTACGGCTCGTGGGCATGTTCAGCGCCTTTCTTTCTGGAGTTCGTCAAGCCGTTCCAAAGATGGAGACGGCACTTCGGTGTGGCTCGGTAAAGCCGATTGTTTAAAGTCTGGATTGTCGGCAGCCATGATACGTTCAATTGTATCCATTCTGTCATCTAGGCGGCGTGCCATATGATGCAATTCCTCGAGCAGGTTTTCATCTTCGTTGGTAATGGTTGCAGCCGTCTTCCACTTGGTAACGTAGTGAAAAATAAGCCATGGCAGACCGATAAACAGTGTCCCCATCACGATGGGGATAATGATCAGTTCTTCCTGCATTACTTGTCACCTTTCTTGTTCATCGCCGCTTTCATGGCTTCCAGTTCTTCATCGACCTGGTCGCTCGATTCCAGCGCCTTAATTTGATTTTCGAGTGTCTGCGGTTGTCCTTCGCCCATGCCAATCGCTTCGGCACGGCCTTCGGAGAAATCTACCTGCCGTTCGAGATATTCAAATTTCGAGAAGGCATCATGGACCTTTTCGCTATTATACATTTCGCGGATTTTATACCGGTTTTCCGCACTTTCGAGGCGGTTGACCAAGCTGCTTTGGCGGGATCGCGCTTCCTGCAGCTTCTTCTGCAGCTTGGCGATGTCACCTTCATTGGCCCGGAGCGTATCTTCCAGCACCTTGACCTCAGCTTTCAACTGATCGGCCATATCGGAAGCTTTACGTTTTTCCAGCAATGCAGCCTTGGCCAGATCTTCGCGATCCTTGGATAGCGCCAATTGGGCTTTTTCATTCCAGTCTTCGGTCAGATGTTCCAGTTTATCAATATGTCGGCGCATTTCCTTTTGATCAGCAATCGTTCGGGCCGCAGATGCGCGAACTTCGACGAGCGTTTCTTCCATTTCCAGAATGATCATGCGGATCAGTTTTGACGGGTCCTCCGCCTTGTCCAGCATGTCGGTGACATTCGCAGCGATAATATCGCGTGTTCTAGAAAAAATACTCATGGGCAAACTCCGGGTGTTGCTGACAAACCGCTTGGAATGGTTCGAACGGTCAGGCTGTTTGTCATCTTTGTAAAAGTCACTTTCAATAAAATCTACTTCTTCAATTTGAAAAGGTGGCCGGGTCTGCACTTCGGCAAGGGGGAAGGAAGGAGACCCGGCCATTTCGCCTGTCATGCCTTGTAGCTGACAGTTGGGGAAGGCTTGCCATCGGTGGTAATGATTGCGCTGCCCGCTTCTGCCGGGCCAACCGCGCTAATCAAAATCGTCATTCCGAACATTGCGACAGAGAGCATGGCAGAAAGGTCTGTTCTGCTCAGTTTCGAAAAGTTTGGCATATGATCCTCCATAAATCCGATGGTTTGTTAAGTTGCCATCAACTTTGCAGGAGGCGTGCCAGTTTTGTAACATACTGATAAATAGAGATATTAATAATATTTCGGAAAATGAATATGGTATTAATTGCTATTTAGTGGGATTTTGCACTATATATTGGGTATGGAACGCCAAAGTCAGTTTATCGGTGAGTCTGGCGCATTTCTGGATGCCGTCGAAAAAGCCAGTCGTGCAGCCGCACTGGATCGCCCGGTCCTTGTAGTCGGAGAGCGCGGTACGGGTAAAGAACTGATTGCAGAACGCCTCCACCGGCTATCAGGGCGCTGGGATGGCCCTCTGGTGACACTTAATTGCGCAGCCATGCCGGAGACTTTGATTGAGGCGGAACTATTCGGCCATGAAGCGGGGGCGTTTACTGGCGCGACCAAAGATCGGGCAGGACGTTTTGAGGAAGCCGATGGCGGCACATTATTTCTTGACGAACTGGGCACTTTGTCGGGCGGTGCACAAGAACGGCTGCTTCGGGCGGTCGAATATGGGGAAATAACCCGTATTGGTTCTTCGCGCCCGGTAAGAGTGGACGTCAGGATTGTGGCCGCGACCAACGCCAACCTGCCAAAAATGGCCGAAAAAGGTAGTTTCCGGGCAGACTTGCTGGATCGACTATCGTTCGAAGTCGTTACATTGCCACCATTGCGGTTCAGGGAAGGCGATATTCCCGTTCTTGCCGACCATTTTGGCCGTAGGATGGCGGCCGAACTGGAATGGTCACAATGGCCCGGAATTGGTAAGCTGGCCTCAGAAGCGCTGGAACGGCACGAATGGCCGGGAAATGTTCGGGAACTCAGAAATGTAATAGAGCGCGCTGTATATCAATGGGAGGATTATTCGCGGCCAATTGATCATATCATCTTTGATCCGTTTGAATCGCCCTGGAAGCCGCAGGAAATGCCAACCAAAGATCACAAGCCCGATACCCTCAAATCGGAGCCGGAGCCTATCGAAGAGGAAAAGCAGCCAGAATCCGGTTTTGTTCAAGTCGACGACATGAAGGATGCCGTTGAAGCCTATGAAAAGCGCATATTGGAATCGGCACTTGCGAAAAATCGCTACAATCAACGGCAAACCGCCAAATCGCTCAACCTGACTTATGATCAATTACGTCATTCCCTAAAAAGACACGAGTTACTTGGCAGCTAGATTGGGTCTCCATCTATTCCAGATTTGGCTTGAACGAATTCATTTTTTGCCCATCTAAAATAGATTGGGTGTGAGAGGCTATTTGGATGAGTGGAGCGGCGACGAAGCGAAAAGGCCTTTCTCTCTGGTCTCGTGCGCAAGAAATGGCCGCAAAAGCGCCGCCCGAGCGTAATCGCTATGTAGATTTTCTGAGGGCTTTTTCTATTCTCGCTGTTGTGATTGGTCACTGGCTGGTTGCCGCGCCCTATATTGAGGATGGCGCCGTCAAAGGCGGTCATTTGCTCGGCATCTTACCCTGGACCCAATGGCTAACCTGGGGATTTCAAGTAATGCCGCTATTCTTCCTCGTCGGCGGTTTCTCTAACGGCGTGTCATGGTCCGCGAACCGGCGGGAGAAGGGCATCTATGCCAACTGGTTCACTGGTCGCTTGCAGCGCCTGATCAATCCGGTCCTCCCGTTGTTTCTCGTGTGGACCTTATTTGCGTTATTCGGCACTACGCTGGGTGTTGATCGGGACATTGTGAAAATGGCTGCACAATTGGCGCTGATCCCAGTCTGGTTTCTCGCGGTCTACCTAATTGTAGCTGCGCTGGTACCATTCACTCACACAGTATGGAAAAAATACGGGTTACTGTCCTTTTGGGCCTTGGTCACCGCTGCTGTTATCGTCGATATCCTCACATATCAAATGAGCATTCCGTACATCCATTTCATCAACTTTGCCTTTGTCTGGCTTGCCGTACATCAGCTCGGTTACGCATGGAATGAAGGATATTTCGACATTCAACAGCGCGCACTTTTCTGGGGTATTGGTGGACTAACGACGCTCGCCATTCTGGTTGGATTTGGGCCGTATCCAGTCGCCATGATCGGTGTTCCGGGCGAGGATATCAGCAACTCCATGCCGCCAACTATCGCGCTGTTGGCCCTTGGCGTAATGCAAACCGGTTTTGCGCTGGCATTGCAGCCCATGATGAGAAAGTGGCTCGAAGGCCTCAAGACCTGGACCGGCGTCGTTTTGATCAACGGCATGATTATATCTGTCTATCTCTGGCACCTAACTGCCTTCGTGCTAGTCATGCTTGTCGCCTGGCTTCTGGGTGGAATTGGCCTAGAGGTTGCGCCAGGCAGTGCCTCTTGGTGGCTTGCGAGGCCGGTCTGGTTCGCACTTTACATGGCGGCGCTCTTGCCGTTCATCATGCTGTTCGCTCGGTTGGAACAGGCCAGCCCAAAAACAATCGATAGGATGCCGCATTGGCGTCTGGTCATCGGATTGTTGTTGATATGCTTTGGTTTGGCGGCGACGGCAGCCATCAGCATTGCCAGTCCGGAGGGTGTAACCGGGGTCAGGCTCTGGGTTGTTGCACTACCTTTTGTGGGAGCAGCGTTGACCGGCTTTGGGCCGGTGCACCGGGTTTTGAAAAAAATTGGTCTGTAAAAAAGGGTCCCAAAGGACCCTTTTCTAGATTTCTATCCGGACAGAAAATTATCCGCCGTTGAAGCTTACCATCGTATAGAACATTGGCAGCGACAGCAGTGTATTGGTGCGTGATGCCATCATCGCCATCTTCGCAGCAGCGGCCTTTGCATCTGCATCAGCGTCAACTATGCCGAGTACCTTTTTCTGGTTCGGCCAAATGATGAACCAGACATTGGCTGCCATGATGATGGCTATCCACATTCCGACACCGATCATTGTGTAAGGTGCCTGCAGGGTCAGTGCTGGAACGAGATATTTTGAAAACATCGCCACGAACAGGCCGGTTATGACTGTTAGCAAAGCTGCCCAACGGAAATAGAATAACGCAGAAGGCGCTATATGTTTCGACACAGCCGGTTTCTGATCGTCCGGAATGTTCGGCATTTGCGGCACTTGCACGAAGTTGAAATAGTAGAGCAAGCCAATCCACAGCACACCAAAGAACAAGTGGGCCCAGCGCATGACCGAGTTTGCTGTCACCTCTCCCGGATGCAACCCCAACATTACTGCCACCGTCAAAATCAAACTGACGATCAAAACGGCATTCAGATTTCCAAAAAATTTAGCCACGATATCTCCCTTAATATCAATTATTGTATGCGGATATTATCCAATTGCTTTCCAAATGTCGAGTTATAACCGGATCTGGTGTCTGGAAGAATTTGAAGTATGGGGCGTGCCTTGCTGAAATCGTTTTTGTCTGGAAATCGAAAGTAGCAAGAGGAGCCCGCCACACATGGCAAAAGATACTGTGATTGATCCGGGTAGACCGGAGGGAATTGAACCACTGACAGAACTACTCAGACCGGGTGCGAAGCAGTTAATCGCCGAAGCGGTCCCGGCAGAGCCGGATGAGTTGATGACAAAGTTTGATGGTCACAAAACGGCTGACGGACGACAGCGCGTTGTCCGCAGTGGCCATCATCGCGAACGAGAGGTGATTACAGGGGTTGGCAAGGTCAGCGTCGAGGTGCCGAAGATCCGTAGCCGTGAAGGTACGCCGGAATGTTTTCAATCTCTGGTTGTACCGCCCTGCATCCGGCGAACGGCGACGCTGGACGCGGCGAACCCCTGGCTTTATTTGAAGGGTGTTTCGAGTGGCCAGATGCAGAGCGCACCGGAAGCTATTGCCGGCCCCGAGGCTAAAGGGCTGCCGGCCAATGTCGCGGGGCGTTTGAAGCGGCAATGGGAAGCTGAATACAAGCAATGGTGTACTCGAGCGGTGTCTGATGAATGGGTCCGTATCCGGGCTGATGGCATCTACAGTGGTCTCAGAGGCGACGATGGCCGATTGTGCTGCCTGGTTATCATCGGCGTGAACAGCCGGGGTCACAAGCACTTCCTGGCAATCGAAGATGGTGTCAGGCAGTCAAAACAGAGCTGGCGTGAGGTGTTGCTGTCTCTGAAACAACGGGGTCTGGACCAACCCCCGAAGTTGGCAATTGGAGACGGCGCCCCGGGCTTCCGGGCCGCAGTGGAGGAAGTGTATCCGGAGACGGGCGTTCAACGTTGCTGGCAACGTTGCTGGCAACGTTGCTGGATGCACAAGACCGGCAATGTGCTGAACTATCTGCCGAAGTCTGTCCAGGAGAAAGCGAAGCAGGGTCTGCATGATATCCGGATGGCAGAAGATCGAGCTGATGCAGAAAAGGCGTTCGATAATTTTGAGGAACGTTTCGGTGCAAAGTACCCCGAGGCGGTGGAATGCTTATCGAAAGACCGTGACGCGTTGCCGGCATTTCATGACTTTCCAGCGGAACACTGGACCCGTATCAGGACAACCAATGTCATTGAGTCGAGTTTTGCGACGTTCCGGCATGGAACACGCCAAGCCAAAGGTTGTGTCACGCGCAATACGATGTTGACGATGGTCTGCAAGATGGGATTATGCGCAGAAGATTCCTGGCGCAAATTGAGAGGCTTCAGACACCTGGCGAAGGTGATTGAAGGCGTGAAGTCTAAAGATGGAAGCGAGGTGAACAAGGACGACATGCCAGCCGCATGACTAACTTGCCAGACACTACTTTTGACAATAACTCCAAGTATCGACCTCGCACCTCTAGGGGTCTCCTGACGCTTCCGGCCTAGACGGCTTTCCGCTTCCTAGCGCTCTATCCGATTAAGCTACGCTCCGGCGGTCAATAACCTCAAACCAGACGGGTTTGTCAAATATACAATCGCCTTAAAAAAGGGGCTTTACCCAGACGTATTGGTCGTACCAAAGGCGGCTTGAACGCAAAGCTCCACGCGGTGTGCGATGGTAATGGCAGACCGTTGATCTTGTGCCTGAGCGAGGGCCAGATGAGCGACCATATCGGCGCAAAACTCACATATCCGGCGCTTCCTGACCATGCTGCCCACATGATCGGGGACAAAGGATATGACAGTGATGAGTATCGCGCGGCCCTCAAAGTCAAAGGTATCGCCCCGTGCATCCCGCCCCGAAAGGGAAGAATATTACCCGCCAGCTTCGATAAAAACCTCTACCGACAGCGGCACAAAATCGAGAATATGTTCGGCAAACTCAAAGACTGGAGGCGTGTACACACACGCTATGGCAGGTGCGCCCACACCTTCATGTCAGCTATCGCTATAGCCGCTACAGTGATCTTCTGGCTCAATTAATATGTCCTGAGCCTAGTCGTTTCAGCACCAGCTCTGGCTGATGATCACATAAATATGGGTGCCAATTTGAATTATCCCGAAACCCGGACTGTTGACGTGGTCGAAGAACAATTTGGCGAATATATTTCCGATCCTTATCGCTGGCTCGAAAATGACGTGCGGGTGGATCAGGATGTCGCGGCCTGGGTCGATGCGCAAAACCAGGTCACGGATGCTTATCTGGGAGGCATCCAGCAAGAGCGTGATGCATTCGCTGCTTCAATGGCAGAGCTGTTCGACTATGATGAACTGGATGTACCGGTTAAGGCGGGTGGCAAATATTTCTACAAACGCAAAAGCGGCGGGCAAAATCAGTCTGTTCTTTATGTGTGAGACGCAGAAGGTGGTGAGGAGCGTATTCTCATCGACCCATCCGAATGGTCTGCGGATGGGGCGATAGCACTAGCAGAATGGAAGCCGGCTCCGGATGGTAGTCTGCTTCTATACGCCATTCAGGATGGTGGTTCTGACTGGCGGACGCTCAGGGTTCTGAACGTCGAGACCGGCAAATTGCTACCTGATGAAATCAAGTGGGTAAAATATTCCACATTGGCATGGATGCCAGGCAATACCGGTTTTCTTTACTCCCGTTTCCCAGAACCAAAGGAAGGTAAAGAATTTCAGTCTCTTACGAAAAACCATACCGTCCATATGCACCGGCTGAATTCGGGGCAGGATAAAGACTTCAAAATATTTGAAACAACCGGTCAACCAGAACTAAGCCATGAAGTAAGTATTTCTTCGGATCGTGAGTGGATCGTCATTCGATCTTCGTCCGGAACTGATGAAAGATACGCCATTACGCTGATAGAAGTTGATGCCCCAACCCTTCAAACTCGGCGGTTGGTGGATAATTTCGATAATGACTGGGCGCTTGTCGACGGGGTTGGCGACACACTATATTTCAAAACCGATAAGGATGCACCGCGAGGCCGTATCGTTAGTATTGATCTGGGTGCAGACGGAGCCGACTGGGTCGAAATTGTTCCGGAACATAGCGCGACGGTTGAGAAAGCCAAACTGGTTGGTGAAAAAATCGCGGTAAGCTACATTGATGATGCAAAAAGTCGCTTGGAGCTGTTTTCGCTGGACGGTGAACCTGAGGGGCTGGTGAGCCTTCCGGGTTTAGGGCGTGTGGATGATTTGGGCGGTTCGGCCATAGGCGATTCAGGGTATTTCGCGTTTGACAGTTTCAACCGGCCGCGAACGATCTATTCCTTTTCATCTGCTGGTGAACCAATTGTCTGGGCGAAACCGGAACTTCCTTTCGACCCTGATCTGATCAAGGTGACACAGCAGTTTTACCAGAGCAAGGATGGTACCAAAATTCCAATGTTTATCGTTCACAAGAACGATCTTGATCTATCCAAAGGAACATCGACTTTGCTCTATGGCTATGGTGGTTTCAATATTTCAGTCATGCCACAATATAAACCGGCCTGGATGGCATGGATCAAGGCAGGCGGCGTTTTTGCTTCAGCTAATATTCGTGGCGGTGGTGAATATGGCAAGATGTGGCATGATGCCGGACGGCTGAACAACAAACAGAACGTCTTTGACGATTTTATTGCGGCTGGTGAGTATCTGATTGCAACGGAAATTACGCCAAGAGATGGATTAGCCGTTGAAGGGCGCTCCAATGGCGGCTTGCTCGTCGGAGCGGTTGTCAATCAGCGGCCAGATTTGTTTGCCGCCGGGCATGCAGCGGTTGGCGTAATGGACATGCTGCGCTTCGACCGGTTTACGGCCGGGCGTTACTGGGTGGACGACTACGGGTATCCAAACAAGGAAGCGGATTTTAAGAACCTGCTTGCCTATTCTCCCTACCATAATATTGTCAGCGGTGTTGAATATCCGCCGCTCATGATGACGACAGCAGATACTGATGATCGCGTTGTACCAGGACATAGCTTTAAATATATTGCGCGGATGCAAGCACGCGATACAGGAGACGCGCCGCACTTAATCCGGATCGAATCCAGAGCTGGTCACGGCAGTGGTAAGCCAACCGACAAGTTGATTGAGGAATATTCTGATATATATGCGTTCTTGGGGCATATGACTGGTTTATCAATGGAGAAGTAGGTTGCGGATTTTCTTCCCCCTGATCTTGCTGTTTACAATAGTGGTATGGTCAAATCCTGCTGCCGCTGAAACCGTGAACCGCCCCGGGATTGCCGGAGGCTCCAACTCATGAGTAGAAGGAGCCATTATGAACAAGCCAACGAACAAATTTTCACCTGAGGTACGGGAACGCGCGGTACGGATGGTGCTGGATCATTCAGGGGATTATTCATCCCGCTGGGCGACGGCAGTCTCGATATCCGGGAAGACAGGCTGTGTGCCTCAGACCCTCAATGAATGGGTCAAGAAGGCAGAAGTCGATAGCGGGAGGTGCGCTGGTATTCCAACAGATACAGCAGAGCGTATGAAGGCACTGGAACGTGAGAATCGGGAGCTTCGGCAAGCCAATGAGATATTGCGCAAAGCATCAGCATATTTTGCTCAGGCGGAGTTCGACCGCCCGTTCAAGAGATGATCGCCTTTATTGACGGTCATCGTGGAACATACGGGGTCGAGCCGATGTGCAGGGTTCTGCCTATCGCCCCATCCACTTATCATGACCACGTTGCCAAGCGCAGAGACCGGGCGCGACTGTCAGTGCGTGGACAACGTGACCTGGTCTTGAAGCCAGGGATCAAGCGTGTATTTGCCGAGAACTTCGGAGTTTATGGATACCGCAAGGTGTGGCGACAGATGAAGCGCGAAGGCTTTGATGCCCCGCGCTGCACTGTGGAACGGCTGATGCGCGATATGGGTTTGCAAGGCGTCATTCGCGGCAAACCGGTGCGCACGACAGTCAGCGATAAGACAGCGCCTTGTCCGCTCGGCCTTGTCCGCACGATCCCGAGGCTGTGTAAAAACGCGTTTGTCATGCGCTGTCGTGGGGTATTTTTTCGTTCAGGTCAGATTTTTGCCGATAATTTCAGCAGGCGCGCAGAACCATCATGCCCGGATCGCTTTGATGAGCGGTTTGACGCCCATGATGGTGATGAGGCGTTTGATATTATAGGCGAGAACCGAGAGGCTCATCTCTGTGGCGACGTTTTTGATGCCTTTGGTGAGGAAGTGGCACGGTCCCATCCAGCTTTTGAGTGTTCCAAAGACATGTTCAGCCGTTTGTCTGCGGATGGTCATGGCATCGGGGCGATTGTTGAGGCGTACGAGCATATCATCGACCACGGCTTCGTGCTCCCAGCGCTTGATGCGCCGGTATTTGGCTGTGGTGCATTGTGACCGGATTTTGCAGTCTGGGCATTTGCTCGACCAATAGGCGTTCAGCGTCAGCCCCTTTTCTTCTGTCGTGAAGCGGTGGATGAGTTCTTCACCTGCAGGACAGCGCAGAGTGTCTGTCTCTGCTTCATAGATAAAATCACTTCTATCGAACCGGCCTGCTGCCCTAGAGCCTGATGTATTGGGCTTTGGCACAAGCGGCATCGCACCCTGTTCTTCACATGCCTTGATCTGCGGTCCGCTGAAGTAACCGCGATCAGCCAGCACCTCTATCTCTTCCGCATCCATGGCCACTTTGGCTTTCTCCGTCATAGGAGCGAGGAAGGCCCGGTCATGCGGTGCATTGGTCACTTCATGTGACACAATGAGATGGTACCCGGTGTCCACAGCAGCTTGTACGTTATATCCCACCATGCCGGAGGCTTTCATGCTCGTGGACATGGCTCTGGCATCGCTATCAGTCTGCGATATCTGCTTATCAGGATGAGCGATGACCTCCGCTTCTTTGGCGCAAAGCTCGTGGAGCTTGGCTTTCATGGACACGATCTTCTCGCGCAGCTGTGTCGTCCGGTCCTCAGCAACGTCGCTATCGTGCATGTCCGCTGCATCAAGTGACTGGAGATAGCGCGCTATGCTCTTTTCCACCTGATCAATCCGGCGTTTCAGCTTGCCTCGTGTATGATTGCGTTCGCGTGCGTTCACAGCCTTGAACTTCGACCCGTCTATCGCAGCCACAGCCTTGGCGAACAGACCGAGCTCCCGGCATAGCCCCACAAACTGACTGCAAACGGATTGGATCGCTGGGCCATTGTCCTTCCTGAAGTTGGCGATTGTCTTGAAGTCCGGGACCAGATGGCCGGTTAGCCACATCAGCTCGAGATTGCGGCCCGCCTCGCGCTCCAGTCTCCGGCTCGACTGTACCTGATTGAGATAGCCGTAAATATAGATTTTGAGCATCACCGCTGGATGATAAGCCGGGCGACCCGTGTCCTTCGGATCAACACCAGAAAATCCCAGTTCCCGCAAATCCAGTTCGTCGGTAAACGCATCCACCACACGGACCGGATTATCTTCATCCACATAATCCTCAAGCGATGGCGGCAATAAAAACGTCTGATCACGATCCGATCCAACCACAAAACGCTTCATGCAACCGCCTCCAACAAAGCCGCTCAGACCATAGCGATAATCAATGCGTTTTTACACAGCCTCAATCGAAAGCAGCCGGATTACCGTGTCGCAGGACAATGAACTACCACTGGAATGGCAAGAAGGCGGCTGCGTTAATGGCCGCACCCAATACGGGCGCGACGGCGCGAAATGGTCGCGTATCTTTGTGCCCAACCAGGAGCAGACTGTTACCATCAGCAGCTTCCAGCCCGACCGTAAAGAATTTACCACCGAGCGGTTTCTGCTGGGCCTGGACGCGATGACCAAGGCGCGGTCAATCCGACAGAAATATGGCAACAAAGCCTGTACGACCGATGATAAGGCACTGGCGGATATTGAAGATATGGTGAAGGCAATCCGGGCGGAGCTACCGTCTCAGGCAAATGAGCGGTTGGTATATGAGTGCAAGCGTATTGTGGGTTGAATAAAAATATCGCCCTTGATCTGGAACAATTTTCATTACGCCGGTTGCTGCTAAGTCTCGCTCCAGACCATTAAAAATGGCGAGATCAGGAGGGAATGTCATGAGCGCGGCTACCCAGGCCCCTGTCGCTAAGGCGACTGTGGCCAAGAACATGAAAGTCGGCGACCTGCGCAATGCGTTGGCGGCTGGCTTGCGGGATTTTGTCGCACATCCAGTCTATGGCCTGTTTTTCGCAGCGATCTATGTGCTGGCCGGATTGTTCCTGACCTACGCAGTGATGGAATGGGGTGAGTTTTTCTGGCTGGTGCTGGCGGCAGCCGGGTTTCCTTTGCTTGCACCTTTCACCGCTGTCGGCCTCTATGAAGTCAGCCGCCGCCGGGAAGAAGACATCCCCATGAACTGGTCCGGTATTCTCGGGGCGCTGCGGGGACGCGGGGATGAGCAGATTATGAGCATGGGCGTCATCCTGTTCGTCGCCTTTGGCTTCTGGCTATTGGTCGCGCATGGCGTGCTGGCTGTCTTCATGTCAGAGGCCGGTGCGGGAACCACCCATATCGAATTTTTCAGCACCAGCGCGGGCCTCGCGATGCTGATGGTGGGCAGTACAATCGGCGGGTTGATGGCGCTGGCCTTTTACGCGATTACGGTGATGAGCTTCCCCATGCTGGTCGACCGCGAAGTCGATTTCATGACCGCAATTATCGTTAGCCTGGCCGCCGTGCGGTCGAATAAAGTCATCCTGCTCGGGTGGGCCGCGTTTATTGCGGTGGCGCTATTTGTT
Source organism: uncultured Parasphingorhabdus sp. (assembly GCA_951813595.1). Classification (GTDB taxonomy): domain Bacteria; phylum Pseudomonadota; class Alphaproteobacteria; order Sphingomonadales; family Sphingomonadaceae; genus Parasphingorhabdus. Next base: position 2,453,834 of record CATOTQ010000001.1, read on the forward strand.
GCGATGATCCCAGCATTTATGGGGTTGTTTATTGTGTTGCCGGTGCTGGGGCATGCAACGTGGCATTTGTATGGGCGTGCGGTGAAGCATCCGGGGGATTGAACCGTATCAATAGTCAGGCTCTCCACCTTCCAGAACCTGCTTTGCTTGTTCTTCTAGCCATGTCATTGTAGCTGCCCAGGGTTGGTGTCCATGGCTTATGCGCGCTACGCCCATCTCAGCCAGTTCCTTGTGCGAATGGCTGTTGGATGATCGCAGTATATTCACAGGCAACGGAGATTTTTCGCAAATCTCGGTTATGAAATTTGCTTCCGCTAGGAACGGAACGAACAAACTGCTTGCGCCAGAATTGGCGTAGGCTTTGGCCCGTTCCAACACGTCTTCGACAAGGCGCTTCCCGTCCTTCTCTGCCGACTGCCCACGAAAAACATCGCATCGTGCGTTGATGAACAAGCCGCTGGCAGCGGCAGCTTCCAGTCGATCGCAATAATCTTTGACCGACAACAGCTCCGTTTCACCGGGCATCCGATCTTCCATATTGATACCGCAGGCGCCCAAATCTCTGGCGCGGGCTACTGATGCACCGACCTCGGCTGGTGTATCACCATATCCTGCTTCCATATCGATGGACACCGGCAAGTCTGTTTCCGCAACGATTTTTTCCAGATTGGCAAGCGCGAGATCAAGCGGAAATTGTTCACCATCGTCCATGCCCTGCGCGCCGGCGACGCCGTAGCTGCCGGTCGCCAGCGCTTTTGCTCCCGCGGTTTCAACGGCCTTTGCGCTGCCTGCATCCCAGATATTGACCAGGATAAGCGGATCGCCGGGAACATGAAGCGATTTGAATTGCGATATTTTGTCCATCAGCTTGATTCCTTGTCGAGCAGTTTTTCCTTAATCTCCAACCCATAAGCATAACCGCCCATGCTTCCGTCACTCCGCACCACGCGGTGGCAGGGGATCAACACCGCAACATTGTTCGCGCCATTGGCGCTGCCGACGGCGCGGACGGCCTTGGGTTTGCCGATAGCGGCGGCGATGTCGGCGTAGCTGCGGGTTTCGCCTTCGGGAATTTTGCGGAGCTCCTGCCAGACGGCTTCCTGGAACGCAGTGCCTTGCACATCGAGCGGGATGTTGTGGGGACGTCCGGGCGTTTCGACTTGGGCGACAACGTCATTGAGCAGCTTTCGAAACTCCGCACCGCCTTCATGCAGTTCGGCTTTAGGAAAACGCCCCCGTAATTCTTCCTCGCCTTCATTGAAGGACAGACAGCAGACACCTTTGTCCGTCGCAGCAACCATCATCGTGCCGAGTGAAGTCTCAACATTAGCCCAGTGAAGCTTCGCCCCTGCCCCACCATTTTTCCAGGCACTTGGCTGCATTCCCATTTTCTGACCCATTTTCTGTTCCTCGTAAAATCGCGATGCCGAACCATAGCCCGCATCATAAATCGCTTCCGTAACGGACGCGCCGCCTTCGAGTGCATCCTTGACCCGCCCCGACCGCAAGGCACGGGCATAAGCCGCTGGAGACAGGCCGGTCTCGCGTTTGAAAATCCGCTGCAAATGCGTTGGTGAATAGCCAGCCAGATCTGCCAACTCATCAAGCTTGGGTGCCGTTTCCGCCATCCGGATTGCGTCGATCACCACCTTTACCGCCGCTTCGTCTCGCGCCACATCATTGGGGCGACAGCGCAAACAGGCGCGCAAGCCAATTGCTTCCGCCTGCTCTGCTTTGGCGAAGAAGCGTACATTCTCCCGCTTCGGATGGCGCGCAGCGCAGGATGGCCGACAATAGATGCCGGTGCTCAAAACGCCGGTCACAAACTTGCCATCGAACGAGCGATCGCGGTTGGCCATCGCCTGCCATGCTGTCTTGTCGTCAATCATCGTTACAATTCCCGGATTCGCTGTGTCTGATGTAGCCTTTTTACCGGCACACAAACAGACCCGCTTCCCGGTTCTTGCGATCAAGGTAAAATATTATCTCGGAGGTAATTGAAAGCCGCAAAAAACTCCCCATTTCGCCTATGAAGAAAATGATTCAGAAACCCATCTTGCATCGCAACAAAATGGTTGCTAGAGGCCCCGCAACCGTTGGCAGAATCGCAGGATTTTCAGCCGTAATACGGACCATTTCAATCGCGATTTTCAGACCCATTTTCCGGTCAGGGAGTAGCACCAAGGAGTACTAGGCGCGTGGATCATTCCAGCGGCATTAGAGCAAGCTTAGCAGGGCGTTACGCGACCGCTTTGTTTGCGCTCGCACAAGAAAACAAGAGCATCGACACGGTGCAGGCCAGCCTCGACACACTGCGCGCGGCGGTTACCGAATCGGATGACCTGAAGGCGCTGACTAGCAGCCCGGTTGTTTCCCGCGATGATGCCGGCAAGGCCATCGCCGCTGCCGCGAAATCGCTCGGCCTCGATGATCTAACAACCAACACTCTAGGCGTTCTTGCCGCGAACCGCCGCCTCGATCAGATTTCGACTCTCGTTCGCGGCTTTACCACATTGGCTTCGGGTCATCGCGGTGAAATTACCGCTGAAGTAACCTCCGCTCATCCGCTCGATGATGCACAGATTGATGCGCTCAAGGCGCAGCTCAAGAAACGCGTAGGAAGCGATGTTTCCGTTTCCACCGCAGTTGATCCTTCCATTCTCGGCGGGTTGGTTGTGAAAATCGGCAGCCAGATGATCGACAATTCCATCAAAACACGTTTGAACACTCTCTCTCAAGCCATGAAGGGCTAAAGGACAAAGCACATGGACATTCGCGCAGCAGAAATTTCAAAGGTCATCAAGGACCAGATAGCCAACTTCGGCAACGAAGCGCAGGTTTCGGAAGTCGGAACCGTGCTCGCCGTTGGCGACGGTATCGCCCGTATTCACGGTCTCGATCAGGTGCAAGCCGGTGAGATGGTTGAATTCTCAAACGGTATTCAGGGCATGGCGCTGAACCTCGAAGCCGACAATGTCGGTGTCGTGATCTTTGGCTCTGACGCTGAGATTAAAGAAGGCGACGTTGTTAAGCGGACCGGCACGATTGTGGACGTTCCTATTGGTAAAGAACTACTCGGCCGCGTTGTTGACGGTCTCGGTAATCCGATTGACGGCAAAGGCCCGATCAAAACCAAAGAGCGTAGCCGTGTGGAAGTCAAAGCGCCGGGCATTATCCCGCGTAAATCTGTTCACGAGCCTGTGCAAACCGGTCTGAAAGCTCTTGATGCGCTGGTTCCCGTTGGACGCGGCCAGCGCGAATTGATCATTGGTGACCGTCAAACCGGTAAAACCGCCGTTGCGATTGACGCCTTCATCAACCAGAAAACGGTCAATGACAGCGATGATGAGAGCAAGAAGCTCTATTGTATTTATGTCGCAGTCGGCCAGAAGCGATCCACAGTTGCACAGATTGTGCGTCAGCTAGAAGAAAACGGCGCGATGGAATATTCTATCGTTGTGGCCGCATCGGCTTCCGAGCCTGCACCGCTCCAGTATCTCGCACCCTATACCGGTGTGACGATGGGTGAATATTTCCGCGATAACGGCATGCACGCCTGTATCGTGTATGACGATCTCTCCAAGCAGGCTGTGGCCTATCGTCAGATGTCCCTGCTGCTTCGTCGTCCTCCAGGACGTGAAGCTTATCCGGGTGACGTTTTCTATCTTCATAGCCGCCTGCTTGAGCGCGCCGCGAAGATGAATGAAGACAATGGTTCCGGCTCTTTGACCGCTCTGCCGATCATTGAAACACAGGCTGGAGACGTTTCTGCGTATATCCCGACCAACGTGATTTCGATTACCGACGGTCAGATCTTCCTTGAGACCGATCTGTTCAACCAGGGTATCCGTCCGGCGATTAACGTGGGCCTATCGGTGTCCCGTGTGGGTTCTGCGGCGCAGACCAAGGCGATGAAGAAAGTGTCCGGTTCGATTAAGCTCGATCTGGCGCAATATCGTGAGATGGCGGCGTTCGCACAGTTCGGTTCGGATTTGGACGCTTCTACGCAGAAACTTCTGGCTCGCGGTGAGCGTTTGACTCAGCTGCTGAAGCAGGCGCAATTCTCGCCACTTCCATTCGAAGAGCAGACCGCTTCTATCTACGCCGGTACCAACGGTCACCTTGATGATGTCGCGGTCGATGATGTTGTGCGTTACGAGGAAGCAATGCTTTCTCACATGCGTAGCGATCACGCCGACGTGCTGAAAGCAATCCGTGAAAGCGGTGATCTAGCCGACGACACCAAGGAATCGCTGGAAAACGCTTTGGCGGCATTTGGGAAGACGTTTAGTTAGTTTCTCGTCATCCCAAACTTGTTTCGGGATCTCAGGAGATGCTGAAACAAGTTCAGCATGACGGAATTGGAGAAGACAGGAAAACATGGCCAGTCTTAAAGAACTGAAAGATCGGATTGAGTCGGTTAAATCGACCCAGAAGATCACCAAGGCCAAGAAGATGGTCGCGGCGGCGAAACTGCGTCGGGCGCAACAGGCTGCGGAAGCCGCGCGTCCCTATGCCGAGCAGATGGAAAAGGTGATGGGCAACCTAGTCTCCAAAGTGACGGTGGACGAGAATTCATCGAAACTGCTCGCTGGCACAGGAAAGAACGACACGCATCTCTTGGTCGTCGCAACTTCCGATCGCGGCCTTTGCGGTGCTTTCAACGCGAATATCGTCAAGGAAGCCAAGGTCAAGGCGGAAGCGCTAATCGCCGAAGGTAAGACCGTCCGTTTCTATACCATAGGCCGCAAGGGCGTTCCAATCCTGAAACGCGCCTATCCCGATCAAATGCTCAAGCATTTTGACACGACCGATGTAAAGGCACCCGGTTTTGAAGAAGCAAAAGCTATCGCCGAGGATCTGACTGCATTGATCGAAGACGGCAAATTTGACGTTGCGCATCTGTTTTACGGCAAGTTTAAATCGGCACTGGTGCAGGAGCCAACGGTTCAGCGGATCATTCCGGTTGCGCTTGGCGAAGACGCAGCAGCGGCTGGCGCAGAAGGCGCGGTTGACTATGAGCCCGACGAAGAAGAAATTCTCGCCGAACTACTCCCGCGCAATCTGACAACGCAGCTTTTCGGTGCACTGCTCGAAAACATGGCATCGGAACAAGGCGCGTCGATGACCGCAATGGACAATGCAACCCGCAATGCCGGCGATCTGATCGACAACCTCACCATCGTTTACAACCGCAGCCGTCAGGCCGCGATTACCACCGAATTGATTGAAATTATCGCTGGCGCAGAAGCGCTATAAGCAAGCACGCAAGGAAGAAGCAAAATGGCAAAAACCAACAATGTAGGCCGCATTTCACAGGTTATCGGCGCTGTCGTCGACGTATCTTTTGATAGCGACATCCCATCCATTCTCTCCGCTCTGGAAACCGACAATGGCGGCAACCGGCTGGTGCTTGAAGTGGCGCAGCATTTGGGCGAAAACACCGTTCGTACCATCGCGATGGACTCTACCGAAGGTCTGACCCGCGGTCAGGAAGTCACCGACAGCGGTTCACAGATTCAGATGCCTGTTGGCCCTGAAACACTTGGCCGGATCATGAACGTGGTTGGCGAGCCAATCGACGAACGCGGTCCTATCGGCCACAAAGCGACTGCTCCCATTCACGCAGAAGCTCCTGCTTTTGTTGACCAATCCACCGATAACGAAATTCTGGTGACCGGTATTAAAGTGGTCGACCTGCTCGCACCCTATGCAAAAGGCGGTAAAATTGGCCTGTTCGGCGGCGCCGGCGTGGGCAAAACCGTGTTGATCCAAGAACTCATCAACAACATCGCAAAAGGCCACGGCGGTACCTCCGTGTTCGCTGGTGTTGGTGAGCGTACCCGCGAAGGTAACGATCTTTATCACGAATTTCTCGACGCAGGCGTTATCGCCAAAGACGACGATGGCAATCCAAAGTCCGAAGGCTCTAAAGTGGCTCTGGTCTTCGGTCAGATGAACGAACCTCCCGGAGCGCGTGCTCGTGTGGCTCTCTCCGGCCTGACCCAGGCGGAATATTTCCGTGATGAAGAAGGTCAGGACGTTCTGTTCTTCGTCGACAATATTTTCCGCTTCACGCAGGCCGGTTCGGAAGTGTCCGCACTGCTTGGCCGTATTCCCTCCGCCGTGGGTTATCAGCCAACGCTCTCCACCGACATGGGTGCGTTGCAAGAGCGTATTACCTCAACCAATAAGGGCTCGATTACATCGGTTCAGGCAATTTATGTTCCTGCCGATGACTTGACCGACCCTGCCCCGGCAACTTCGTTTGCCCACCTGGACGCGACCACCGTTTTGAACCGTGCGATTTCGGAGCTGGGCATCTACCCCGCTGTTGACCCGCTCGATTCAACCTCACGTGTTCTGGAACCGCGCGTTGTTGGCCAAGAGCATTGTGATACCGCCCGCGCTGTTCAGGAAACACTGCAAAAGTACAAATCGCTGCAAGACATTATCGCCATTCTCGGCATGGATGAGCTTTCGGAAGAAGATAAACTGGTCGTTGCTCGTGCGCGGAAAATTCAGAAATTCCTTTCACAGCCTTTCCACGTTGCTGAGGTCTTTACCGGCATCCCTGGAAAATTCGTTGATCTGGAAGACACGATCAAATCGTTCAAGGCAGTTGTCGACGGCGAATATGATCACCTTCCAGAAAACGCCTTCTACATGGTCGGCGGCATCGAAGAAGCGATTGAAAAAGGAAAAGAACTGGCAGCGGAAGCGGCTTAAATGGCCGACCTGCGCCTTGAAGATTGTGTCAATGACATTTGCCCTTGGTCGGGAGAACCGGTTTCAGCAGATTCATTGACGGAATATCAAGGTAAAGTCGTCGGTTTCTGCAACACCGGTTGCCGGGATAAATTTGAGAAAGCCACATCGATGTTTGATGCGGCGATACAGGACTGAAAAACATGGCAAACCCGCATTTTGAACTCGTAACCCCTGAAAAACTTGTCCGTTCGGACGATGTCTTCATGGTCGTTGTTCCCGGTACCGAAGGCGATTTCGGCGTGCTTGCAAATCACGCACCAGTCATGTCGACCATCCGCAGCGGTGCGGAGCTATCAGTCTACGCCACTGAAGGCGGAACACCAGAAACCATCACAGTTGAAGGCGGCTTTGCCGAAGTCAATGAAAGCGGTTTGACCGTATTGGCAGAAGCGGTTTCCTAGCCGCTCACGACCGTTACTGCGGAACCTATTCATGCCGGTCAACGCGGCCGTCGAATTGTTAGCTCGGCTTCTAGCACGGTTGTTGCCTTGCGCTCGTTGCGCCACAGAAAGACCCCACTGAGCAGGATTAACGCCCCGCCGACCAGCGTGATTTCATCTATCGGGTCGCCAAATATGTACACACTGATGATCGTCGCAATGATCAGCTGAATATAGACAAGCGGCGCAATCACCGCCGCAGTCGTTCGCATTGTCGCCATATAGAGCAGGAAATGGCAGCCGGTAGCTGTTAAGGCGATAATTGCGCACTTCATCACGACACTCCAGTCCTGGTGGACCGGGAACAGCCATGACAGATACGCTGAAATGGACAGTTATCTCCGCAATTGTAAGGAATAACGCTGCCCAGAATGCGATATAGAATTGCGCGGCGAAAATGGATCGTTGTCGCGAAACCATCCGGTTTAAGATGATCATTGACGACATCGCTACTGCAGCAAGCAGCGGTAACACCGCCACCCAACCAAAAGCGGCGATGTTTGGACGCAGCATGATCAGAACGCCGCAAAATGCGATGATGGTCGCCAGCCATGTCACCGGCTTCATCTTCTCATTGAGAAACCAGCTGGAGAACAGGGCCGTGAGCATCGGATTGATAAAGGAGATAGCGACCGCATCCGCTAGCGGCATCACATAGATCGCTGAGAAAAAGCTTAAAGTTCCGACAGTTAGAGCAAGTCCCCGCGCAACATGAAGCCATGGACGATCGATCCTGAACCCTGCTCTCCCCTCTTTCAACCACAGAAGTAGGAACAGAGCAATGGCACTTATCGAAAATCGGAAAGCTGCCACAGCAGGCACTGGCCAGTCCCCAGCCATCGATTTGACTAAGGCATCACCAATCGGAAACCCGGAAAAAGCCACCAAGGCCAAGGCAACCCCGCTCTCGGGGAGCGAAAATTCGTTATTTTTCTGTACGTTCAAACCAAAATTTTCGAATGCATATCTGGTTCGAATTGCACCCCTATTCTTAAGGGAATTATATACTTTACTAACCCGTGTTGCTGTTGTATTATGCACCAAAGAGTAAACAAAGAGAGAGGATAGCACATGGCACCCAAAGCACCCGGCAAGCATCATCGCGAAGGTATCAGCCTACTTGAATTGACAGAAATGTTTCCTGATGACATATCAGCAGAACAATGGTTCGAAAACGTCAGATGGCCGAGCCCTGGTGACAGGTCTTGTCCAAAATGCGGAAGTCAGAATACCACGCCAAAGGCAAACCGTAAACCCCTTCCTTACCGGTGCAGGGATTGCCGAAAGTTTTTTTCAGTTCGCCATGGTTCTGCCATGGAAAAATCGAAGATACCCCTCCGTAAATGGGCTTTCGCGATCTACTTGAACGCTACAAGCCTAAAAGGTGTATCTAGCATGAAACTGCACCGCGATTTGGATATCACCCAGAAGTCCGCCTGGTTCATGGCGCATAGGCTAAGAGAAGCTTTTGCTAGCAAGGAAGGGTTGTTTGCTGGGCCTGTTGAAGTCGATGAGACTTACTTCGGCGGCAAACGCAAGAACATGTCAAAAACCAAGCGGAGTGTCTTGGTAGGTCGCGGCCCTTCAGGGAAGACGGCGGTGGTTGGGGCTAAAGATCGCAGCACGAAGCTCGTCAAAGCCAAGGTGATTGAGACAACAGACAGTGAGACCTTGCAAGGGTTCACCGAAGGTACAACTGAATCCAAGGCCAAGGTCTGCACAGACGACGCGAGAGCCTATGTCGGGATGGCCCGTGATCATGAAACTGTCAATCACTCTACCGGTGAATACGTAAGAGGTATGGCCCACGCCAATGGCATTGAATCTTTTTTGGAGTATGCTGAAACGGGCACACAAAGGAACTTTCCACAAGATCAGCCCCAAGCACCTCCAACGTTATATAAATGAATTCTCTGGCCGACATAATATCAGGGACAGAAACACTATCGATCAAATGCGTAGCGTTGTAGAGGGAATGGTTGGCAAGCGGCTCATGTACTGTGACCTGACCGAGGGGGAACCTGCACGATGAGTAATGTTGCTGTAATTCCCCCCGTGGTCAGTGACCCAACGGCACTTGCCCGTTCACTTTTTCAAAAAACTCCACGCAGTACTAAGCAGAATGGTTATTGCGATCCTGTATTGGCCTGCATTGATAACATGGAATTCTTGCGCTCGGTTCCAGACGATCACTGCAAGCTAATTGTCACATCACCACCCTGCAACTTGGGAAAAGATTATGAAACACGATCTTCTTTGGATGACTATCTGAATGCTCAAGCGCGAGTCATTGAAGAATGTGTTCGAATTTTACACCCACAGGGGTCTATCTGCTGGCAGGTTGGGAACTGCGTTCAAAACGGCGAGATAATGCCCCTCGATATTCTTACCTATCCCCTGTTCCAAGGTTGTGGCTTGAAGCTGCGTAACCGCATTGTCTGGCACTTTGGCCATGGATTGCACTGCACTCGCAGACTGTCTGGCCGGTATGAAACAATCGTCTGGTGGACACTCGACAATGATTATACATGGAACCTGGACCCTATCCGCGTTCCTTCAAAATACCCGGGCAAGAAGCACTTCAAAGGCCCGAATGCCGGGAAGCTGTCTGGCAACCCCAAAGGGAAAAACCCCTCCGATGTCTGGGAGTTTCCTAACGTCAAGAATAACCATCCTGAAAAAACAATCCATCCCTGCCAGTTTCCCGTAGAACTGGTCGAGCGGCTTGTTCTTTCAATGACGGATGAAGGGGACGTTGTGCTTGATCCGTACATGGGAGTCGGGACAACCATTATTGCCGCTCTGATGCATAACCGTAGCGGATATGGATGTGATGTTGTCCCTGAGTACGTCGAACTAGCACATCAGCGCGTAACTGCTTGGCGTGACGGCTCTTTGCGCACCCGCCCGATGGGTAAGCCCGTCTATAACCCCGCACTGCCTAATGGCGGACACTAATGCACATAGGAGCAAGATACTCTCATCTGAACGGTGAAGAGTATCTTCTTGTTCACCATTACGAACTGTGGTGTGAACTGCTGTCTGTGGTTGAAAGCGTTGATGCAGAGGCTTGTCGCACCAAGGTATCGAAAGAACGTACCCGAAAAGGGAGGCAGCTCTATTCACCGATTGACATGAACGCTGCTTTCAAGCTCGGCCTGGAAGCCTTGGGTTGGGAGGAAAGGAGGCATACATTCCGGGTAACAGACGATGAAGACTTGCTACGTTCCATTCAAGGCAAAAGCGAAGCAGAACAAAAGGCTTCCATCATCGCGACCGGACGCAAACCCGTCATGTCCTGCAATCAGACGGATTTTGTCAAGGATCGTGTTGCCGTAGAAGTCCAGTTCGGGAAATACGCTTTCGTCGCGCACGATTTGTTTGTCAAACACTTGAGCTTTTATGTCTCTGATATAATCGACGCGGGTATAGAGATACTACCCATGAAGAGCCTCGAATCAGAAATGTCCAGTGGTGTACCCTGTTATGAGAGGGACTTGCTCAATGTTATTCGCCAAGGGCGTGGTGTTCCTTCTGTTCCACTGGTGCTATTGGGCGCAGAACCATAAGTGGGTTGATCTAGGGTTAAAGTTAACCTACACTATCCCCGTCTCATGGCGATCAGGGGCCCGTCTCATGGCGATCAGGGGCCGTCTCATGGCGATCAGGGGCCGTCTCATGGCGATCAGGGGATAGTGTGATTCCCACCCTTACAACCCTTCCAGCATTACTGGACTAGTAGGTACCTTTAAGTTCACGTGGCGTCACCTCCTTTTCACCCTGAGATTTGCGCTTAGCGCAAGGGCTAGGCCGTACCAAGCGGCTTAGCCCTATTATATTCACGGTGACCTGTCCCCGGCAAGGTTAATTAACTATATAATCCCCTTTGAAAACATCATTGTCGAGAACAGTGCCCAGCATGACGCGAATGGCCATCAGGAAGAACACTGCCAAAATCATCGCATATAGCGAATTTGATCGCCAGAGAGTACTTCCCGGCATCGCAAAGGCCATCAATGAAAGGAAAATCACACCTAGAGAAATGGCCACCAGTATTCTAGCTGCGGCAAAACGCATCGATTGGAGCGATTCATTACCGTAAACGCCAACGGATATCAGGGCTAGCTGCAGGGCCAAAGCGAAGCTCAAAATTGGGGCTGGTCGATCATAAACCGTGCCCCAATCCATGCCAATCTGGCTCGCACGCAAAATCCACCCCAACTCAGCCGCTAGCATCAGCAAGATAAAATCCAGAAAACCCAGGAAAAGTACTGGATACGGAGCATAATGTTTGAACAACCGGATCATTTCGCGCGTGTATTTCCTTGTTACCAAACGCGCGATAGCAACAAATGGTAAGCTGTCGGTTAATTTTACACTGCAATTGCGAACAAGCGCTTTGTTTTCTGTACGATTGTATAGTCTACCGACACTCTAGCGGGGGCAAATTCTGATTGAAAATAGATCAATCACTGACAAAGCTGTAAGGCGTTAATCCGCGTTCTCTTTCATCAAATTTCAAAGTCCGCGCTTTGGGCGGTGCCGAGCGCTGTGAACATTGCGGCCTGGTGCAGGCAGGGCATCCCAAACCAATTGGCATGGCATGCTCGGGGGATAAATCTATGCCGCGCGCATGAAAAAGCGAACTAGCCAGATCCGCAGAGACTCCCAGAGCAATAACAAATTCGGGGGCATATCCTCCAGCCCCAGATCCAATGCCCTGCACAGAACGAGACAGTGTAAACCAGGTCGAATCGTCCTCCAGGATCAGCAACTGCGGTTGCACCTCCGAACGCCGTTCAAAGGCGCGGTGGATATTCCATAGCGGGCATCGGTGCGCACTCTCTACCAAGGGCGCATTACTGGCACCGGCAAAGCGCTTTGAAATCAGGCCCGAACGGTCAATACGTAGCATGAAGAAAGGTAGGCCTCTGGCACCTACGCGTTGTAACGTCGTCAACCGGTGAGCTACTTGTTCAAAGCCGGCACCAAAGCGTCGTTGCAAGACCTGAATCCGGTAACCAGTCTGTTGGCAAGCACGCAAAAAACGGGCATAGGGCATCATGATAGCGGCGGCAAAATAGCTGTTTAGATGACGCCGGAATAGACGCTCTGCTGAGCGATCGACAAAAGTCCCGCCTGAGACTAACCCGTCAATTTCATCGCGGGCTTCAATCTGTCCTAAAAGCAACGCAGCCTGAAAGGTCCGGGAAGCTGAGTCGAGCATCTCAGAGAGTTGCAACTGTCTGGCATGAAGGTCGAGGCGGCGAAGCTTGTCGGGCATAACGGTTTCTGGAAGGATTCTCAGGGTAATCTGGTGCTTGACGCGTAATCGTTCTGCTATCGCGCCATAAAAATCTCCTGCCCCCAAGCGCAGTTCGTCGGCTAACTCTTCAGCCATGGCATCTAAATCGGCGAAGTGATTGCGCCACCTTTCGATTTCGCGCCGAACCGACTGAATCGGATCAATTTTTTCCGTGCTGTCAACACTGTCGCCCGATACCCTGTTGTCAAATAACCGGACAAAAGCTTCTACGGTACCCGGGGCTGCCATCAACCACTCTTCAAGGTCGGATCTGTCGACACTAATATCTTCAAACACCGGATCAGCAAGGCGGCGAGACAATCCCTCGACACCGCCTCCCGACTCATCTGCCATCAACTGTCTTGGGTCGAAATCAAACCGTTCCACTAACAGCAACATCAACCGAGCGCTCAGCGGCCTTTGATTGCGCTCAATTAAATTGAGGTAACTAGCGGAAATATCCAGCGCTTCAGCCAGCGCGACCTGAGTCATCGCAGCACCCCGTCGCAATCGCTTGATAGCGGCCCCTGCGAAAAGTTTTTGATCAGCCATGATGGGTCTTTATGTAAAGATATTTACTATTCCACAAGCCTGTTCCTCTCGAAACGAACAATCATTGTAAAAATATCAGACAATCCCGAGGGCCAAGATACTATTTTGCGAGGGTTTTATCCACACTATCCCCCAATAAGCGTAAGTCTTTGTTAACCCCAAAAGCTTAAAAAGCCTCCAACAACTTCAAATATGTGGGTGACGTTATCATGCTTAAAGAAGCGGCGCTGTTTACAGTATCAACCGGTATTCTGATCTATTTCATTTCTCCAGTTTCCGAGGAAAAGAAGGTTGCACCGGAGAAAGTTGAGAACGTGGAAGCTGCTCCACGTCCGGTGAAATCCGAAAATGATGGATGGGGCTATGATGACGAGGATGATGTCGCGGAAGAGGCATTTGTCTTTGGTGAGCCAATGGTAGCAGACGGCGATGAAAAATATGGTGAAGATGAAGAGGGTGGCAAAGATTCCGACGAAGACGGTTGGGACGAGGATTCGTCTAGCGGTCAATCAAATGGTATCGAGGTTACGCAAAACACGAAGTCGCGAGGAGTACACCCAGATAGCCCTAAGGGCAGCGAGCGCGGGAGCAAAGACAACCCGGTCGTTTTCGAAACCAACAATCCGGTAGATTCAGTTGACGACTAAGCCGTATTTCTTGTATCTTTCCAGAGATCGAAGGCAATAACTACCGGTATCAGTTCGATAGCAGATTCGGACAACGCTTCATTTCATAAACAGCCGGCACGACCGTCATCTTGAAGGCATTTTGACCGACAATCTCAACCGGCCCTTCCATTTGAAAGCGACCGCCCGCCTCTCCGGTTTCCTCGTCAATCGCCAAATCGGTGAGACTCAAAACAAGCCTTCCCTCCCGCCATTCCCAGTTTCCCGTTAAATCCTCCGATACGAAAATACCGCCTGAAATAAGTGTCCAGTTGGCAGGCAAATCACAACTATCTTCCACAAAAGCCCAGCGACCGTTAAAAAAACCTGCCTCAACATCCCCAGCCGGAGAGGAATTCGATGCAGGATCAGCGGACAATAGGGCCCCAGCCAAGATCAACAAGAACTGCCCGGGCAGACTTATCATCTAGCTGCCTTTTTTCATCAGATTGAGAGCAGCAGCGGCCAATGCTTCAGCGCCAGTCGCAATGACTTTCTCCGCATCCGGCGCCCACAGCGGGCTGTGCAGCGATGGTAATTTTGTTCCGTTCTTCTTGGCGGCTTGATATTGGTCCATCGGTACACCGCCGACCCAGAAAATCATGCTATTGATTGATTCATCCGCGCGGCGATAGCGGCTGAAATCCTCTCCTCCCATGACAGGCTTCGCCTCCCGAACCCGGTCCCTGCCAAAGCGGGCTTCAAACAGCTTTGCCATTTCTCGAGTAAATTCCGGCGAGTTATAGGTTGACGGTGTGAATTCATCGTCCCGTGTGGTCACAACCGGCATACGATCTTCCGGAATACCGGCAGTTATAGCCTCACCTTTTGCAATCCGTTTGATACCATCGAGCAACATTTTTCGAGTCTCGTCGGAGTAGCTTCGGACAGTCAGCAGCAAATTGGCCTCGTCAGGTATGATGTTGTGTTTGAAACCAGCCTGAAAACTGCCAACCGTTACGACTGCGGGATCCTGCGGATCAAGCTCACGGCTCACCAATGTTTGCAGAGCACCGACAATACGGGATGCCAGTACGATAGGGTCCTTGGTTGTATTCGGATAAGCACCGTGGCCGCCAACGCCTTTGACGGTGATATCGACACTATCAACATTAGCCAACGCATAGCCAGGTGAATATCCAATATAACCAGCCGGAGCTCCAGCCGCATCGTGAAATGCTAGCACATGATCCGGTTTGGGGAAGCGACTATAAAGCCCATCTTCCAGCATCGCCTTTGCGCCCTCGCCTGTTTCTTCAGCAGGCTGGAGGATCATGACCAGCGTTCCGGACCATTCATTCTTGCGCGCTACCATTTGCCGCGCTGCTCCTACCCAGCCAGTCATATGGGTGTCATGGCCGCAAGCATGCATGACGTAGGTTTCTTTCCCTTCGCGGGTCCGTGCCCTGGTTTTTGATGCGAATGGAAGTTCAGTTTTTTCTTCCAGTGGCAAGCCATCCATATCAGCGCGGAGCATCACCGTTGGCCCTTCGCCATTTTCCATGACCAACGACGCCTGTACCGCCGACTTTTTCAGTAACCGCGAAACCTAGTCGCCTTGCCTCAGCTGCGAGCTTGGCTGCAGTCTTTACTTCTTCTCCGCTCAATTCCGGATTGGCATGAAGATCGCGATAAATTTTCATCAACGAAGGTAGATTCGCTGCTATTGCTTCATTCAATCCATCAGCATGAGCCGGTGAAAGTGAAAGTAAAGAAGCGGCAGCGGCCAAGGCCAGCTTGGTAAATCTGTTCATCATCATCCCCAATATGATTGTTTACGGATGAGACTAATCTGAACAAACCTATATGTCAGGCAGAAAATTGAGTTATTGTCAAAAGTAGTGTCTGGCAAGTTAGTCATGCGGCTGGGATGTCGTCCTCGTTCACCTCGCTTCCATCTTTAGACTTCACGCCTTCAATCACCTTCGCCAGGTGTCTGAAGCCTCTCAATTTGCGCCAGGAATCTTCTGCGCATAATCCCATCTTGCAGACCATCGTCAACATCGTATTGCGCGTGACACAACCTTTGGCTTGGCGTGTTCCATGCCGGAACGTCGCAAAACTCGACTCAATGACATTGGTTGTCCTGATACGGGTCCAGTGTTCCGCTGGAAAGTCATGAAATGCCAGCAACGCGTCACGGTCTTTCGATAAGCATTCCACCGCCTCGGGGTACTTTGCACCGAAACGTTCCTCAAAATTATCGAACGCCTTTGCTGCATCAGCTCGATCTTCTGCCATCCGGATATCATGCAGACCCTGCTTCGCTTTCTCCTGGACAGACTTCGGCAGATAGTTCAGCACATTGCCGGTCTTGTGCATCCAGCAACGTTGAACGCCCGTCTCCGGATACACTTCCTCCACTGCGGCCCGGAAGCCCGGGGCGCCGTCTCCAATTGCCAACTTCGGGGGTTGGTCCAGACCCCGTTGTTTCAGGGACAGCAACACCTCACGCCAGCTCTGTTTTGACTGCCTGACACCATCTTCGATTGCCAGGAAGTGCTTGTGACCCCGGCTGTTCACGCCGATGATAACCAGGCAGCACAATCGGCCATCGTCGCCTCTGAGACCACTGTAGATGCCATCAGCCCGGATATGGACCCATTCATCAGACACCGCTCGAGTACACCATTGCTTGTATTCAGCTTCCCATTGCCGCTTCAAACGCCCCGCGACATTGGCCGGCAGCCCTTTAGCCTCGGGGCCGGCAATAGCTTCCGGTGCGCTCTGCATCTGGCCACTCGAAACACCCTTCAAATAAAGCCAGGGGTTCGCCGCGTCCAGCGTCGCCGTTCGCCGGATGCAGGGCGGTACAACCAGAGATTGAAAACATTCCGGCGTACCTTCACGGCTACGGATCTTCGGCACCTCGACGCTGACCTTGCCAACCCCTGTAATCACCTCTCGTTCGCGATGATGGCCACTGCGGACAACGCGCTGTCGTCCGTCAGCCGTTTTGTGACCATCAAACTTTGTCATCAACTCATCCGGCTCTGCCGGGACCGCTTCGGCGATTAACTGCTTCGCACCCGGTCTGAGTAGTTCTGTCAGTGGTTCAATTCCCTCCGGTCTACCCGGATCAATCACAGTATCTTTTGCCATGTGTGGCGGGCTCCTCTTGCTACTTTCGATTTCCAGACAAAAACGATTTCAGCAAGGCACGCCCCATACTTCAAATTCTTCCAGACACCAGATCCGGTTATAACTCTTTTTTGCGGCGAGGCACATCGCCTTAAGAAAATCTCTCCATCGCGGCCTTGAACGCCCGCTCGATCACAGTTCCGCCTACGGGCAATGGGGAGAGGTAATGATTGAATTTGTTCAACAGAACAATCTAGGCCCGTCGCCCTTTCATGATATTTATGCTGAGGACAGCGGCCTTCAAGGGCTCCATCACCTGGCAATATTTGTGGATGATCTGAAGCAGGAAATCAAAAACTATAACGAACAGGGCATTGAAACAGCGCTGTATGCCGAGACCAAAACTGGCACAGCGTTTGCGATGATGGATATAAGCCGAACGACGAGCCATATGCTGGAGCTATATGAGCCCAGTGATACATTAGTTGGGTTTTACACAATGGTCGCCGATGCCGCCAAGAATTTTGACGGCAACAATCCGATTCGAGAATTGAGCGCTTAAGCCGCTTGTTTCTTGGGTGACTTGGGCGGCTCGTCCGATTCCAGCCATTCGTTCAGTGTTTCATGGAAATGTCGGATTTTCGATTCCTGATATTGCGCGAACATAGTTTTGCCGTGCGGATGGTTTTTGACACCCTTTTGGACCGCCCTATGATTCAGATAATCCTGATTGAATATCTTCAGCAGGTAGCTTCCGAAATTTGGTGCTTCGGTATAGTCATCATGCAAATCCAAGAACGTGCACTCAGCCGGTTCGGGGCGTTCTGACCCTTCTGGCAGCGGCAGCATGTACATCACTTCATGTAAAGATTGCTCCGGATTGTCGCCATCGGGGCGAAAGCGATAGAAGATCGGATTGAAATCTGCCCATGGACTGATGTTGGGAAATACGCTGTAAAAGATGGAATCGTTTAGATCGGCATCTGCGACTTCATCGACATAATCGCCCCAGACTTCCCGCATTTCTTCACGGCGTGCTGAAGCAATCGCATCGCGATATTCGCGCGGTGTTCCCGGAGGAAATGGCGCGTCCATGTCTTCTTCTTCGGGTGCAATCTTGCCGCCAATCCAGTTGCACATATGGGTGTCAGCATTCTGTGCTTCACCTTCGATATAGTTGCCTTCCATATCAAAGATGCCCTTTTTACCGTTGGGTAGTTCCAACTCGACACGGTTTTCTTCAAGCCGGCGATAGACATGTTTACTGATCGGATGAGTGAAGCTTTTGAATAGCTTGGCGTCCGGGAAAGCGGTTGGATCGGGGTTTTCCAGATCAGTATGCGGGCTTGGCGGACCCGATGCCGACATGGCCCGCGACATATTATGCCAGACATCATATTTGGAATTGGCATCAGAGAAGGTCGGCATCAATACCGGATGGGTTCCCACCACATGATAGCTTTCCATGAATGCTTCCTGAGCCACCTTCCAGTTACACGGCAGGCGTTTAATGAGATGCGCTGCCTTGTAGCGACGCTCAAACGGAATCTGAAAATGGCGATCAATATCGCCAAGAAAATCTTCCAATGGCTCGCAATTCGGATCCGGATTGATGAAAACAAATCCGCCCCATTCACCGACTTTACATTCAGTTAGGCTGTGTGTTTCTTCGCTCACTGTTGGAAAATCCCACTGACAAGGCACTTCTTTGAGTTTACCGTTCAATTCCCATGACCAGCCATGGAATGGACAGCGCAGCGCCTTCAAACCTTTTTTGTCAGCATCGCAAATAGAGCGTCCGCGATGAAGACAGGCATTAGGATACGCTTTGATTTCATCTTCGCTGACACGCACTACAATGAACGAAAGACCAGCAATGTCATATACATGTGTGTCGCCGACATTGGGAATGTCATCCTTGTGACAAGCCATTTGCCACACCCGCTTCCAGAGCTTCTCGACTTCCCGGTCATGCTCTTCCTTGGTCCAGTAACGGCTGACCTCAACCGTGGTGACGCCGGGCTCCATTGGAGAATCCTCAAGGTAAACGGCCGGGGGTGGAACCGTGTCGCCTTCCAATATCTCGTTGTAACTGATGCCGTTAGACCGATTGTGACCCGTTAACGTCTCGACCATTTTTCCTGCTCTCCGAACAATGTTATTTGATCATAAGACTAGGGCAAGATGCCACAAATTCCACTAGTGAATCTGCGAGCAGCGCTATTGAATTTGAGAGGGCGTTGCGCACCGACCGCCATTGAAACTCTGTCTCGTAACATTCATAGGAATTGCAAAGGATAGACAATATGAAACTATATTCCAGCCTTGGACCGAACCCCCGACTGGTTCGGATGTTCCTGGTCGAAAAGGGCATCGAAGTGGAACGAATCCATTTCGACATTGTCGCGGGTGAAAATCGAGCGGACGCAGAGTATGCGAAAAAGAATATTATGGGCACAACCCCGACACTGGAACTGGATGACGGAACATTGCTATCGGAATCTACAGTGATTTGCGAATATCTGGAAGAGACCCATCCCGATCCGGTTCTGATCGGATCAACACCAGCAGAGCGCGCAGAAACACGCCGTTGGGCGCGCCGGATTGATCAGGAAATCGCTGTCCCGATGACCATGGGTTTTCGCGGTGGTCCCGGTCGTCCGATGTTCGAACCACGGATGAATGTGGTCAGCACTGAAGCGGCAGCAGAACTGTCCGCCATGTCGGACAAGCACTGGATTTGGCTGGATGAGCAACTCGGCAGCAAAGACCATATTTGCAATGACAAGCTAACCCTTGCTGATCTGGTGGCGTTTTGTTTTATCAATTTTGGGTTCACTGTTGGCTGGGCTTTGCCGGAAGGAACCGATAATCTCGCACGTTTTGTTGAACAGATGAACGAACGGCCATCGGCAGACATCTGGAGGCAGCAAGAATGAGCAGCAACACTCTTGCTAGCCTCGGGAGTATCATGCAGATCAGCTATGTTCCCGATGATTATGACGCGGCGCTTGACTATTGGACTCAGAAAATGGGTGCCGGCCCTTTCTTCCACACCGAAGGCGTTGAAGTCGAGAACGTCAAATATCGCGGAGAGCCGTCCGATATCAAATTTTCCATGGCAATCGGCTATTGGGGCGATGTGCAAGTCGAACTGATCCGCCCGGATAATGATGCGCCATCCATGTTCAGAGACTGGCGCGAAAATGACCTGCAGGGTGTTCAGCATATCTGCGTGATTGTCGATGATCTGGCCGAAGCGCGAGAGCTAACGGCAGAAGCTGGCGGCGAAGTCATACAGGAAGTCAGCCTGCCCGGCGGTGTCGGTGGTGCATTTTACGCTGATTACGGCGGTGGGCCCGGCACGATTATCGAATATCTGCAAATTCCGCAGGCAGGCCTTGATGGATTTGAAGCTATGCGACAGGCTCACTTGGCTTGGGATGGCAAAACCAACCCGGTTATTGGCAGGGATTGAGAGATCAGGCTATTTGGGCAGCGGCTCTTTTGGCCGCGATTTCGAAAATCCCGCGATCACCTTTTTCCCAGGTTATCGTCAATGTGCAAGAACGGCTTTTCCATCCGTCATCGGTGCGTACCATGATGTGACGATAGTGACCGCCTAATGATTGCAGGTGATGTTCGCCGTCGATGTTCAAATAGTGATGCGCCTGCATATATGGCACAACTTCCGCCTCATCGCCGTTTAGCGTGATCACCTCGTTGGCGAGCAAATGCTGCGTTCCATCAAACCCGTTCAAGACGGATTGGACGCCAGCGACCCAGTCGTCGGCGTTCATCTTTCCACCTGGATCACCGGACCAGCTTGAAAAATCAATCTCGATCTCATCCGTAAAAAGTGAGCGATAAAGCGTCCAATCCCGGCTATCGATTCCGATTGCATATTTCATCAATGCATCATGAATTTCAGCGCGGTCGATCAGGTCTTCATGGGTCAATTGGGCCTCCAGCGTATATTTTAATACTCTGATGCATCATCAATGCACTTGCACCAATGCATAGAAATGTCAGCTTCAGCATTTGCCGACTTCCGCTAGATAAAATGCACATCTTTGGAGCAATGCCATGACCGACTTATCGGGAAAAGTAGCTATCGTAACGGGGGCGGCATCTGGAATAGGTGCGGCAACCACCAAACGACTGGTAGATGATGGAGCACAGGTAATTGCAACCGATGTGCAAACGGGACTGGGTCAATCGTTGGCTGGTGAGGTGGGCGCGCAATTCCTCGAACAGGATGTGGGGAGTGCCGAGCGATGGACAGAAATTGTCGATCAAGTGAAACAAGAACATGGGCGTCTCGACATTTTGGTCAACAACGCCGGGTTGACTGTTGGACAATCGATTGAAGATATTGATCTGGAAAGTTGGAATAGTGGGTTGCAGATCCCTCGGAGACTGCAGCGGCCATTGCCTTTGTCGCTTCGGATGAATGCCAATTCATGACTGGCTCCGAACTATCCGAACTAATGGTGGACGGCGGAGCGCTCGCAGTCCATCCGGGCTTCTGATCTCATCAGAGATGCGGTTTTTGCATACCGCCATTGTCGATGACAAACTCGGCCCCCGTAATGAATCGCGATTCATCTGACGCGAGGAACAGGACAGTATTGGCGATATCTTTCGGCGCGCCAATCGAACCTGCTGGTAAAACTCCTTCAGGCACTGGAATTTCCGCAGAAGGATCTTCCTGAATGGATTGCACCATTGGTGTCGCGATTCCGCTTGGGAATATCGCATTGCAGCGGATTCCATTTTCCTGCTCCTGACAATGCATGGCTATGGATTTGCTCATACCCCGGATAGCGCCCTTGGCTCCGGCATAAGCGAAGAACGGCGAATAGCCTTGCAATGCCGCCGCTGAGCCCATGTTTATGATCGAACCACCTCCGCTCTTCGCCATGATCGGGATGCCATAATGGCAGCCGAAATAGGTCCCCTCGGCATGGATCGCCATTGTTTTGCGGAAATTGGTGGGCTGGCAGTCTTCCACATTTTCGGGGATCACGATACCGGCATTGTTGACTAGTATATCCAATCCGCCCAATTCGCTCTCGATCATCGTGTAGACGGCTTTCCAGTCTTCCTCGCTGGCAGCATCATGGCGCAATGATTCCCCACCAATGCTTTCCGCAACAGCGGCTGCGCCTGCTTCGTCAATGTCAGTCACAACTACCGTTGCCCCCTCACGCGCCAGCATTTCGCTATCCGCCTTGCCGAGGCCCGCAGCCCCTCCGGTTACCAATGCAATCTTACCTTCTATCCGTCCTGCCATTCTGTCGGCTCCCCTTCGCTAGGAATATCATTAGTATCACTTTTATCCTGCATCATCCTATAGGAACGATCAAACGAACATTGGCATTATGGAGAGTAGGACATGCGCCTCGAAGGTAAAATCGCTGCGATCACGGGCGGAACCGCCGGCATAGGCCGCGCTATTGCGGAAGCTTTTCTGGCAGAGGGTGCGTCTGTTGCCCTGATGGCCCGCAATGCGGACAAAGGCACCAAGGCGCTCGAAGAAATAGGCGCCGGCGATCGGGGGACCTTTATCGCTGGTGACGCGATGGTGCAGGCGGATGTAGAGGGATTTATCGACAAGTCGGCGGATCATTTCGGACAGGTAGATATTCTGGTCAATAATGCTGGTGGTGCTGGTGATCTCCAACCGATGGTGGACCTCTCTGACGAAGCCTTTGACGACGCGATGAAATGGAATGTCTACGGAACATTTTTTGCAACCCGGCGCGCGCTTCGCGGGATGATTGATCGCAAATGGGGACGGGTGATCAATATCTCTTCGATGGAGGGCAAGCACGGGAAGCCAGTATTCACTGCCTACACGGCGGCCAAACATGCGATTAACGGAATGACCAAATCGCTGGCCCGCGAAGTCGGCGAAGTCGGTATCACTGCAAACTGCATCTGTCCCGGCCTCGTTATTACAGACATCATCAAGAATAGCGGACCCGCTACCGCTGAAGCCATGGGAATGACTTTCGACGAGATGATCACAATGTTCTCTCAGGAAAGCGCCATCAAACGACCCAACACGGTTGAAGAAATCGCGGCCATGGCCTTGCTACTGGCATCTGACGAAGGCGCCGGCATTACTGGCGCAATGCTCAGCGTCGATGGCGGAACTGCCCAATATTGATCACCCGTCCGCCTGAGCAGCTGCCATTGCCGCGCCAACTGACGCTTCAATATCAACCGCCTGTGGATTGCCACGCAGCGTGAGACCGCCATTGGGTTGAATATTCTGACCAGTCACAAAAGCCTCGTCACTGGCTAGCCATAGAGCCGCCCGCGCTACATCCTCCGAAGTGTTCAATCGGCCGAGCGGATATTTGGGCATAAACGCATCAACTAGTCCCGGCACTTGAAAACTATCCGACGTCATGGGCGATTCGGTGAAGGCGGGCGAGACCGTGTTCGCCTTGATCCCATATTGGCCATAATCATTGGCAACCGTTTCAATCAGGGCCTCGGAGCCGCGCTTGGTACCTATATAGGCGGCATGGTTGTTGATAAGCGCCTTGGTCGTCGCGGATGAGAATTGCATTATCGAACCGCCAGATGGTTCTTGCGCCATCATCGCTTTCACACATTCGGCGAGAAAATAGTGCACGCCCTTGAATTGCAACGCGACCATGTCGTCCAATTCTTCGTCGGTCAGCTCTATGGTCGGCTTTACGAGTCCCCAACCTGTTGCATTAATTGCCGCATCCAGCCGCCCAAATTTGTCGACAGCCGCTCCAACCATCGCGGTAACTTCATCATGGGACGTAATATCGCAAAGCGCATACTCGCCGCCAATTTCGGAGGCGAACCGTTTAAGCTCTTCTTCCTTTCGCCCCGCGACCATCACTTTTGCGCCTTCATCCGCGAAAAGCTTTGCGGTTACTTGCCCCATATTGCCCTGTGATGCTGCACCCAAAATCAGTGCGGACTTTCCTTCCAAACGGCCTGCCATATCCATTCTCCTTTTTCTGGCTGATTTACTTGTATAGACATCCAACGAATTGCGCCCTCGTCAAAAAAGAGGATTGGATGATTGTCCTGATCCGATCATAGCGACTTTCAAAGAAGAGGAGATTGTTATGAAAGTTGTAATCGCAGCACAGATTGATCTGGATCCGGCCCAGCGCGCGGAGGCCCTAACATCAGCTAAAAAATGGACTGATGACGCCCTCGCTCAGGACGGTTGCAACCATTATGAATGGAGCGCGGACGGCAATGATCCAGCCCGCGTCAATGTTTTTGAAGAATGGGAAAGCGAGGAAGCCCTAGCCGCTCATTTCGCCGGGCCGGCCTATGCCGGCATGCGCGATCATATTGGCACGTTCGGACTGACCAGTGCCGAGAGCAAGAAATATTTAGTCTCGAAGGAAGGGCCGGTTTACAATGCAGAAGGCCAAGCCACCGAAGCGTTCGACGACTAGGCCTTCCCGCCAATTGCTATAGTTTCAAAAGCTGCTTGCCGCGATTGGCGCCTACAAACAGGCGCTTGAGCGTGGCGGGTGCGTTTTCAAAACCTTCCTGAATATCTTCCTGATATTTCAGGTCGCCTGATTTTATGAAACCTTCAAGCCGGTTACGAATTCCAGGAAATTCATCGGCCCAATCGATCACAATGAAGCCTTCCATTTTCGCACGGCGGAAAACCAGGTTGAAATAGTTCTCCGGGCCAGCGGGAAGGTTTCCGGTCTCATAGCGGCTGATGCCGCCGCAAATCACAACCCGTGCAGCCGTCGCAATCCGGCTCAGCATGTCGTTCAAGATTGTGCCGCCCACATTGTCGAAAATCACGTCGATGCCTTTTGGACAATACTCTTTCAGCTGCGCCTTCACTCCGCCCGCCTTGTAGTCAATCGCAGCATCATAACCAGCTTCCTCAACCAGCCATTTGCATTTTTCAGGTCCGCCTGCGATCCCGATCGTCCGGCAACCAGCAATTTTGGCGAGCTGTCCAACGATAGACCCAGTCGCACCGGCAGCACCGGACACAACAACAGTATCGCCCGCAATCGGTTTGCCTATCTTGAACAAGCCGCAATAGGCCGTAACGCCAGTCGTTCCCATGACAGATAACATAGTAGTGGGGGAAAGATCGGTTTCGATCTTGGTCAATTCTTTGCCGTCGTGGATGTTAAACTCACTCCATCCGGTTAAGCCCATCACGACATCGCCGACTGCGAATTTTCCGCCGTTGCTCTCGACCACTTCACTGATCGCACTTCCACGCATCACTTCGCCAATCGCCATGGGTGCGACATAGTCGGCGATATTTTCCATCCAGCCTTTCTGAGCCGGGTCAAATCCCAGAAACAAAGTTTTGAGCAACATCTCACCTTCCCCGGGCGCAGGCAATTCTGCATCAACCAGTTTGAAATCGCCATCTTCGATACCGCGTCCACGTGGGTGATCGTTGAGAAGCCATTGCCGGGTCTTTGTCATGGTGTTGAGTCCTTCGTGAAATGAATTTGCACTATGGCCAAAGGGCCTTATCGTTACTGACAGTAGTGCAGATTTGCTGGCCAGTGATATGGTTAAATCTGCTAGTCAAATGATGAAAAGAACAATCTTCATGACCATGAACAAACGCTTCATCCTGCAACGCCGTCCCGATGGTGATCCTGTTCCGGAAGATTTCGAATTGCGCGAAGAACCACTGCCAGAGCTTGCTGATGGCCAGTTTCTGATCCGCAACCAATATGCCTCGCTTGATCCGGCGATGCGCGGGTGGATGGATGATGCGGAGAGTTACATGCCCCCAATTCCCCTCGGTGAAGTGGTGCGAGCCTCAACCATTGGTATCGTTGAAGACAGTAAGGCCGACGGATTTGAAAAAGGCCAGTGGGTGATGGGTCTTAACGGGATTGAGGAATATTCCGTCGGAATGGTTGGCGGATTTACGCAGCCCATCGACGAGAACGCTGTGCCATCAGTGACCAACTATCTGTCACTATTCGGCGCTGTCGGCATGACCGCTTATTTTGGATTTCTGGAAGTTTGCGAGCCGAAAGAAGGCGATACGGTTCTAGTCAGCGGCGCAGCGGGGGCCGTCGGTTCCATTGTCGGACAACTTGCCAAGATCAAAGGGTGCCGCGCCGTTGGGATTGCTGGTGGGCCGGAGAAATGTGCACGCCTCACCGAACGTTACGGCTTTGATGCCGCCCTTGACTATCGCGGCAAGGATCTTGCTGCCCTGACCTCGGCCATAGCGGAAGCAGCGCCAGACGGTGTCGATGTGATCTTCGAAAATGTT
The DNA here is from genome assembly GCA_951813595.1 of uncultured Parasphingorhabdus sp. GTDB lineage: Bacteria > Pseudomonadota > Alphaproteobacteria > Sphingomonadales > Sphingomonadaceae > Parasphingorhabdus. The sequence goes on from CATOTQ010000001.1 coordinate 2,479,937, forward strand.
GGCGGCGATATTCTCGATGCCGGACTTGAGAATTTGAACAACGGCGCGCGTATCGGTCTATGCGGACTCATCAGTGAGTATAATTCCGATCCGGTTGGTGCGCGCAATTTGTGGAAACTTATCGTCCACCGCGCTTCAATTCGTGGTCTGCTGGTCGCGGACTATGTTGAACGATTTGGCGAAGGCGCGCAGCAAGTCGGTATCTGGGCATCGGAAGGCAAAATCAATATTGATGAGCATATCGATGAGGGGATCGACAATGCCTATGATGCTTTCATGCGTCTGTTCGCTGGTTCCAACCAGGGTAAAATGATCCTGAAGCTCGCTTGAAGGGAATGATGATGACACCACAAGAAACCGTCGAGGCCTTTATCGCCGCTTGGAACAATCTGGATATAGAAGCCGCCTTTGATCTTATGGCGGAGGACATCGTTTGGCACAACATTCCTATGGAACCGGCAAATGGGAAAGCAGGCGTACAAGCCATGATGGAAGGTTTTCCTGCAATGGAAGGGTGCAACTGGGAAACGCATGCCATCGCCGCCAATGGCAATACGGTCCTCACCGAACGTACCGACAATTTCACCCTGGAAGGTGGCAAAAAAGCCAGTATCCGGGTCATGGGAACATTCGAACTGAATGGTGATGGCAAGATTGCACAGTGGCGCGATTATTTTGATGGTGCAGAGTTTCAGCGTGAGTTTCTTGCCTGAGACATCGGCTTTGCGCATCAGTGACTAACAATTTGACGCATCGCCAGATTCCGAAAGTACCCGCTATGGTATGCTAAAGTATAGGGAGTCGACCAAGTGAACAAACCGATTGATCAGCAAAACTTCTTTGCACCGGAAGTGCTGACCGACCCATTTGATTTTTATCGCGAAGCCCATGCAGCAGATATGAAGATACAGCATGTGCCGGAACAGAATACCTATATCGTCTATGATTATGAATTGGTCGCCGAAGCCACCGGACGTGTCGAAGAATTCTCCAACGATTTCGGCTCTTTGATGGGTGCAGATGATCCTGAAATCGACACAATTCTTGCGGAAGGCTATCCCAACGAAGCAACGCTATTAACAGCCGATCCCCCAGTGCACACACGTTTTCGGAAGCTAGTCAACCTTGCCTTCTCCATGCCGCGCGTCAACGCAATCGAAGACGATATGCGTAAGAAAGCAATCGAGTTGATCGACAATCTCTCTGGCAAGAATGAATGTGAGTTTGTCGAGGAATTTGCCGTCCCTCTTCCTGTTGCGATGATTGCCCAGCAGATCGGCCTCGATAATGATCCCAAACAGGTCAAATATTGGTCTGACGCTGCAGTTGATCGTTTCAGCCAGCTGGTAGATCGCGAACGCGAACTGGAATGCGCGCGATCATTTGTCGAGTATCAGCACTACATGAAAAGCAAGATTGATGATCGCCGCGCCAATGGCGGTGATGACCTTCTGACCGATCTGGTTGAAGCTCGCATTGATGGTGAGGAACCACTGACCGATCCTGAAATCATGTCAATCATGCAGCAATTTATGGTGGCTGGGAACGAGACCACTACCTCAACTATCGCCGGTCTGATGTTGCAGTTAATTCGCAATCCCGATCAGATGGAAAAAGCAGCAGCAGCTTCGGGCGGGAACGATCCGAAGCTTATTCAGAATATGGTGGAAGAATCTCTGCGCTATGAAACCCCTTCCGCCGGAATGTGGCGGATTGTGATGAAAGATGCCGAACTGGGCGGCGTAAAAATCCCAAAAGGCGCGACGCTGCAAATTCGTTATGCCGCCGCCAATCGCGATCCGAAGAAATTTGACAACCCGGACAAGTTTGACATTGAACGTAAAAATGTCCGGCAGCATCTCGCCTTTGGCAAAGGCATCCACATGTGCGTTGGCAATATGCTCAGCCGCAAAGAGATCGCTGTCGCGTTTGATGAATTGTTATCTCGCCTCACCAATTTCAAACTGGCCGATGAGGATGCGATCACCGTACTTCCGAACATATTGCTGCGCGGTGTGACTAAACTTCCGATCACGTATGAGAAAATTACATGAATTTCGATCTCTCCGAAGATCAGAAAATGTTTAAGGCAACCACCGAGCGCTTTGTCGCGCCTGTCGACGTTGAGATGCGGAGAAGATTCCGAGAGATGGATGGCGGCTATGACAAAGCGCGCTGGCAGCAACTGGCTGAGCTTGGGTTTTTAGCGCTGGCAGCAACAGAAGATTGTGGCGGAATTGGTGGTTCGCTCACCGACTTGGCCGTGATCGCTGAAGCATTGGGACAAGGCAATGCCGTCGATCCATGGCTGGAAAACGGTTTTCTATCTGCAAAGATACTATCCGCCGCCGGAGTAGGAGACAGGCTGGAAGCTGTCCTGGATGGAAGCGAGATCATCACGACAGCGTTTGCAGAACCCAATGGCCGGTTCAACCTGACTCCTCGATCAACAACCGCCAAGAAATCTGGCGATGGTTATATTCTGTCCGGAGAGAAACGGTTTATCTTAAACGGAATGATCGCTGACCAGTTATTGGTAACGGCTGACAGTGATGGTGAAAGCTGTATTTTTATCGTTCCCGCAGATGCGAAAGGATTGCATAGGCGCGGCTACCGTTTGACCGACGGCAGTATGGCTGCAGAAATCCAACTTCGGCAGGTGAATGTCGCAGCCAGTACAAAACTGGCTGTTGATGGTGCAAAATTTGAAGAAATCGTCTCGGAAACGCGCCTTCTGGCATGCGCGGAAATGATCGGGCTTTCACAACGGCTGTTTGATGATACAATCGATTATGTAAAACAGCGCGAACAATTTGGCGTTGCCATCGGAAGCTTCCAGGTCATCCAGCATGGATTGGTCGACTGCTATTCACAATTAGAACAAATGCGTTCGATGCTATGGCGGACAGTTTTGGCACCGCGTGATGATAGCAATTCCTGGCAGTTGCAATATGCTGGTGCAAAGGCCTTCATCGGCGAAAACGCACACTTCATTGCTAAGCGCTCTGTCCAGTTTCATGGCGGAATGGGCATCACAGATGAACTCGCCATCGGCCATGCCATGAAGCGGATCATCCTACTCGACCGACTGTTCGGTGACGCGGCAACTAATCTTTCAGAATATGCGGAGGCGGCATGAGCGAAACGCTGGAACCGATTGCAGAGAATCTGTGGACAAACGAGGCTGAGCCAACACTGGTCGGCGGCCAACTACCGGACGGGAAAATTGTATTCCCCTTTCCAGAAGGCGATGCAGCTGAAGAAGTGACTCCCTATGCACTCTCCCGAAAAGGAAAGCTTTGGTCCTGGACCCGGCAGGGTTTCCAACCAAAGGAACCCTATACCGGACCAGAGCCGTTCGAACCTTATCTGATTGGCTATGTCGAGCTACCCGGCGAAACAATTGTCGAGACACGCATTGTCGAAGCCGCGCTGGAAGATTTGAAACTTGGAATGCCGATGGAATTTGTGATTGCACCATTTAACGAGAAGCAATCCACCTATGCCTTCAGGCCGGAGAAAACATCATGAATGACGTCTATATTATTGGCGCAGGGATCCATCCGTTCGGACGCACAGAAGGTCGCTCTGGCCGCGATCAGGGTATTTTCGCAGTGCGCCAGGCTATGGAAGATGCAGGTATTGCATGGGAAGATGTTGGCTGTGCCTACGGCGGCTCAGCTGCGGCGGGTAGCGCTGACATCATGGTCAATGAGCTTGGCCTGACAGGGTTACCATTTATCAACGTGAGCAATGGTTGTGCAACCGGCGGTAGCGCCCTCGCCTCTGCTCGCTTTGCGGTGGCTGCTGGAGAATATGACGTTGCACTAGCAGTAGGATTCGACAAGCATCCGCGCGGCGCGTTTAACGCCGATCCCAAAAGCTATGGCCTGCCAGAATGGTATGGCGAAACCGGTATGATGCTAACGACGCAATTCTTTGCGCTTAAAATTCAGCGCTACATGCAACTGCACGGCATCAGCCGAGAGACGCTCGGCAAGGTTGCCGAAAAGGCTTTTCGCAATGGCGAGAAAACCGATCATGCCTGGCGACAGTCGCAGATTGATCTGGAGACGATCATGAATGCACCAATGGTGAACGATCCGCTGACCAAATATATGTTCTGCTCCCCTGCGGAAGGCGGAGTGGCCCTAATCCTGGCCAGCGAGAAGAAGGTCAAGGAACTTGGCGTCAGCGACGCGGTCAAGATTTCGAGCATCGCAGTGCGAACACGGCCACCGGGATCGTTTGAAGTATTCTCACCCTCAATTGATGTGGAAGAAGGTGGCAAGCCAACAATACTCGCCTCCAAAGCTGCATTTGAGGCAGCGGGAATTGGCCCGGAAGATGTCGACGTGGCACAATTGCAAGACACCGAGTCAGGTGCTGAGATCATGCACATGGCCGAGAATGGTTTTTGTGAAGACGGCGAACAGGAACAATGGTTTGCCGAAGGCCGGACCGAATTGAACGGGACTCTGCCTGTGAATACGGACGGCGGATGCCTTGCCTGCGGAGAGCCTATCGGAGCGTCAGGCCTGCGACAGGTTTACGAAAATACTGTGCAACTTCGAGGACGCGGCGGAGAGCGGCAAGTGTCGAACGATCCGAAAGTCGCCTATAGCCATGTGTACGGTGCGCCCGGCCTGTCCGGTGTTGCAATATTGGAGAGATAGATGGGACGCATGTCAGGAAAAGTGGCGCTGATTTCCGGAGGCGCGGAAGGCATTGGCGCCACCACCGCACGGATGATTGTGAATGAAGGCGGCAGCGCTATGCTAGGCGATATCCAGCTCGATAAAGCCCAAGCACTAGCCGATGAGTTAGGCGACAATGCCGCTGCAGTATCATTGGATGTACGCGATCTTGATGCCTGGATTGGAGCCGTTGATGCAACAATCGAGAAATTTGGCAAACTGACCAGCCTTTGTAACGTTGCCGGCATTTCTGAACCCGGCAATACTGTCGATGTCGATCTCGACAGCTGGAACCGACATATCGATATTAATTTGAATGGTACTTTTTATGGATGCCGCGCTGCGCTTCCTGCGCTCGAAAAAGCGGGAGAGCCGGGAACGATTGTCAATGTCGGCTCAATGCTAGCGCACCGTGCTGGTGCCAATATGGCCGCCTATTGTGCTTCAAAGGCGGGCGTAACGCATCTGACGCGCTCCGTAGCTCTCGACTGTGCCGCCAGAGAAATTCCTGTTCGCGCCAACACCGTCCATCCGGGTGCTATTCGCACACCAATGTATGAACGCTATGTCCATGCGGGCGGTGCAACACCAGAAGAAATTGAAGTCGCGATGGCTTCTGCTCATCCCGTAGGACGCGTTGGTGAACCAGAAGAAGTGGCAAAAGCAATTCTCTTCCTGTCATCAGATGAGTCCAGTTTTACCAGTGGTGCAGACTTGACCGTCGATGGCGCCAGCACGATCAGGGAATAGACTATGCCGGAACGAATTGATGCCCATTTTGTCGCGGTTGGTGACTATCACGATATCGACTATGCGCGGCTGGAATTGTTGAAGCTACTTGCCGAACATCCACAAATCCGGACCACCGTAGCCTGTAATTATTCCGATATTGAGCGGCTGAACGAATGTCGTTTTCTGATCAGCTATACTTGCAACTTTATGCCCAGCGAGGACGAGGCCACGGCCATCCGGCAATGGGTTGAAAATGGCGGTAAATGGCTAGCGCTTCACGGCACCAATTCGATCCTCAAATTTACGGACGACGGCGTCGATGCACCCGATGATCGACCAGATGTAATGGAAATGCTGGGCACACAATTCAAAGCCCATCCCCCGATTGAAGCATTCACTGTTGAGGTCGCGAAAAAGGATCACGAGTTTACCAAAGGTTTTGAAGGTTTTGAAGTTGTCGATGAACTCTATCTGTCCAATACCACGGCGGATATAGAAACGCTCCTTCAGGCCCGGTTTGAAGGAGAAGCGGAGGGATTTGTCGCAAGTAAATGGGACGAAACCGTGGTTCCCATCCTCTACACACGCGATATGGGCAAGGGGCGTATCGTTTACAATGCGCTGGGTCATTGTCGGGGCCACTATGACCTGCCCGGCATGCAGGATTTCTATCCGCATCCCGAACGGTGTGCCTGGGATTATGATGTCTACTATGATCTGCTAAGGCGCGGTATCGGCTGGGCCATGCGCGAGGGAGAATAATCGATGGATATGGAATTCACCCTCGACGAATTGGCATTTCGCGATGAAGTTCGTACCTTTTTGGACAAAAACCTGACCGAACGTCTTCGGGATGGTACGAAAAAAACGCCCGGTGTATTTGCTGAACCGGATATTGGTCTGGAATGGCATCGCATACTGAATGACAAGGGCTGGATCGCCTATCATTGGCCCGAAGAATATGGCGGGACAAACTGGTCCCACACACAACGCTATATTTTCGAGAAAGAATGTGCGTTGGCCGGAGCACCAGGCTTATCCGCAATTGCTTTGCGGCTTCTGGGACCTGTGCTTTGCGAATTTGGTTCTGACGAGCAGAAAGAATATTTCCTGCCGCGAATCCGGTCCGGTGAAGATTATTGGGCACAGGGTTACTCTGAACCCGGAAGTGGTTCTGATCTGGCATCCCTGAAAACGACCGCACGACGTGATGGTGAAAAATATGTCATCAACGGTTCGAAAATCTGGACCACCCACGCGCATCATTCGAACTGGATTTTCTGTCTGGTCCGAACCAACCCCGATGTGAAGAAGCAGGCTGGTATCAGTTTCCTTCTGGTGCCTCTCGATCAGCCTGGCATCTCGGTTTCTCCCATCATTTCCATGTCTGGCGACCATGAGGTTAATCAAGTATTTTTTGACAGCGCCGAAACCGATGCAAAATACCTTGTTGGCGAAGAGGGCCAAGGCTGGACAATCGCAAAATATCTACTGGAAAACGAGCGCGGTGGATCGTGCGCAGCCCCGCGACTTCTTGCACAAATTGAAAAGTTAAAATTACTGAGCAACGACGTGCCGTCCGGCATAAATGGTGCTCTTAGCCACAGTCCGGAATATTCAAACCGCCTCGCCAAACTGAAACTTCGCGCAGAAGCACTGGAGGTGACGGAGCTTCGCATATTGGCCGAGCTAGCTAAGGGGCGCCAACCCGGGCCACAGACCTCGCTCGTCAAATTGCTAGCTTCCAATTTGGGGCAAGACATCGATGAGTTTCGAACCGAACTGCTCGGATATGACGCGCTGCAATTGCCCATGGATCGGCCGCTCTACGGCAACGATGCCCCTGAACCAGTGGGCATAGCAGAGGCGCAAACGGCAATGGGTAAATATCTCAACAGCCGCGCTTCAACCATTTACGGCGGCTCTAACGAGGTGCAAAAGAATATTATCGCAAAAACCGTATTAGGTCTTTGATTTTACAGAAAAAACCGTCTCAAAATGCAATCTATGCTATTGCTGCCTGACGGCTTTTGTGAAATACCCCAATCATGACCCCAGCCGATGAGAATAAGAATCCACCGGAACTTAGCCAGATCGGGCAAATGCTCGAACAGGTCACGATCCGATCCGTCGATGACATCAATGATGATGCTGTCGCGTTAAACGATATCGCCCGTGAACGCGGATTCCGCGTTGCTCTTAGCGAGGATATTTCATCCAACGAGCCGATGGTCGATGCCGAAGGTGGTATTTTGAATGCCGAGGTCTTTGGCTGGGTAGAAGATGGAGAGCGGTGGTGGGAAGACCATCGTTTAGCACTGCACTCACCGCTGCCACGAGCCTGTCGTTACAAGAGTGAGATATTCTGGTGCAACGCCAATGGCTTCTACGGTCACTGGCACAATCACTACCTTGAAGATATTGATCCCAGGAAATATTTTGAGGAATCGGCAACCCACAAATCGTTTATCGTTGTGCCGATGCACCTGCCCTTTGCGCAGATATCTGCCAATAGCTTCTCGCCTCTGGATCGCGAAAAAGACGATCTGACAGAGGAATTTGAGGAGCATGGTGTCCTGTTCGGTCTCCTCACACGCCGTTTCATCGCAGGATACGTGGCCTCAATGCGCACTACACGCCGTATTCCATCCGACTGCGAATTATCCAAGCGCGAGGTGGAATGTCTGCGTTGGGCAGCGATTGGTAAAACTGACAAAGAGGTCGGCATGATTATCAATCTCAGCCATGCCACAGTGCGATATCATATACACCGCGCTGGAGAAAAACTAGACTCTGTCAATCGGGCACAAACGATATTCAAGGCTGGTCAACTCGGCTATTTGGGTGCCAGCGACTAGGCAGTTGCACCGGCTTCAGCAGTAACTTTTGCGGCGTCAAAATAGTGGATGCGGAGCTCTTTTAACAGACCACCTTCAAAGCGACCTGCTTCGTTCACCGTTTGCGTGAAAGTGCGTCCTGTCTTCTTGGATTTCATGGTCAGGGTGAGCACAACAACGGCCCACTCTTTACCTCCGGTGATGTCATGAATATCGACGGAAGCCTCTTCCCATGTCGCATACATAGCGGCTGCACAGCGTTGCAGGGCATCTTTGCCTTTCCATTCTCCACCAAATGGCAGGCTTTCTGCCTCATAGAGTACGAAGTCCGGATGGATCCGCGCTTCCACAGCATCCCAGTCGCGTTCGCCAGCAAGCCGGTAGACTTCCGCTAAAAGGGCACCTAGGCTGTTATCGGAACTCATTCAATCGCCCCGACGAGATCACCAACCTTATAGGTTTCACCCTCAACGCCGGTAGTAGTGATCTTACCAGCCACCTGCGCCTCAATTTCGACTGTGCTTTTGTCGGTTTCCACGGTGTAGATAATCTCACCCTTCTCCACCGCATCACCGGTTTCAAACATCCATTCTTCCAATGTGACTTCAACAGCACTCATCCCTAATTTTGGGATGCGAATTTCTTCAGCCATGGATTACTTCTTCCAGTTCATAGTTGTTTTGACTGCATTGGCCAGTTCATCTTTGCTAGGAATCCAGTCCTGCTCAAGAGCGACAAACGGTACTGCAGAAAAATTACCCCCAACCCGCTGCACAGGTGCCTTGAGTTCGTTGAACAGTTCTTCATGGATTTTGGCAGACATTTCGGCACCGGTTCCATATGGTTTCACGGCTTCATGGAGAGTAACTGAACGACCAGTCTTGCGCACCGAATTCAGAACGGTTTCTTCGTCATAAGGAGCGATGGTGCGGAGATCGACGACCTCTACTGAAATACCCTCTTCCTCAAGATTCCCAGCCACTTCCAGAGCATCCAGCACGGTTCGGCCATAGGTGATAATTGAGCAGTCCGTGCCTTCCTTCGCGATTGCGGCCTTGCCTAATGGCACACGGTAATCCTTGCCCGGGTCATCTGACGTCAGTCCATAGCTGATCACATTCTCAATGAAGATCACAGGATCATTGCATTCGATGGATGCCCGCATCAAACCTTTGGCATCTGCAGCATTCGAAGCCGTGACAATCTTCAATCCAGCAACATGGGCAAACCATGCTTCAAGCATATCACTATGTTGACCACCAAAACCTACACCAACGCCGGTCGTTGTTCGCAGCACCATTGGCACATTGGTTTGACCACCCGACATGAAGCGCAGCTTGGCTGCGTGATTGACAATCTGGTCCATGCATACGCCGACAAAGTTCATCAGCATGATTTCGCAGATTGGACGATGACCGGCCAGCGCTGCACCAACCGCAGCACCAACAATGGCCGTCTCCGATATCGGCGTGGCTCGAATACGGCTCTCACCATATTTCTCAGTAAGACCCGATGTGATTTTGAAAACACCGCCGCCTTGTTTCGCTGCGACATCTTCACCCAGGCAAAAGACGGTGTCGTCCGCTGCCATCGCTTCGTCAATTGCCTGATTCAGGCCTTCAGTGAGAGTGATCGTCCCGCTCATGCTGCAATCTCCTCTTCAAAGACATCTTTGCGGAGTTCGCTCGCATCCGGGAAAGGTGCGTCCAGTGCAGCCTGTACTGCTACGTCTAATTGACTATCAATGTCCGCGGTGATCGCATCCAATTCGGCTTCGGTAAACTGTGCTTCCAGCATATAGTTGCGCAGTTTTGGCATGCAGTCTTCGGCGTTCATTTCCTCAATATGCTCAGGTGGCATGTAAGAGAAATCAGAACCAAAAAAGTGTCCCTGCATCCGGTAGCACATGGCTTCGACTAATGTGGGGCCCTCGCCGGCGCGAGCGCGATCTACTGCTTCCTGAATGGCCGGATAAACCTGCTCGACGTAGGTACCGTCAACATGAGCGCTGCGCATGCCATATCCCGCCGCACGAGATGCAATATTCTCACTGTCGGTGTGATCGGCATAGGCAGTGTGCTCGCCATAGTGGTTATTAATACACACGAAGACTACAGGAAGCTTGTAGAGCTGTGCCATATTCATGGCCTCATGAAAGCCGCCGATATTGGCAGCACCGTCACCAAAGGTCACAATCGTGACCTTGCCATCGCCACTATTCTGAGACGCCATCGCGAGACCATTGGCAATCGGAATACCCGAACCAACAACACCGGTGGTCACCATAACACCCGTTTCCGGATGGGTGATATGCATGGTGCCGCCCTTCCCTTTGCAGGTGCCGGTAGCCTTTCCAAGACATTCCGCCCAATAGGCCTCCATCGGGACACCCTTGGCGGTTTGTTCGCCCTGCCCGCGATAGGTGCAAACGACATAATCATCGTCATTGAGCGCCGCCATCGCCGAAGCCGACACCACTTCCTGACCGCGAACGCAATAATACATCACCGCGATTTTGCCCTGCATCAGCAGCTCGCGAAACCGTTCGTCGGTGCGATTGACCTTCATCGTGCGTATGTAAATGTCGAGCAACTTGTCCCGATCGATGGATTGATCCGTCATATTTTCAAGCTTTCGTTTTGAAATTCTATATCAGTTGAGTACGGCCTTAGAATTGAACGCGCTTGGTGAAACCACCATCGACCACGACATTAGCACCGGTCATATAGGGACATGCCGGGCTAGCCACGAGCACCACCGCATTTGCGACTTCCTGCGGCTCGCCAAATCGACCCATCGGCATTTGTGCCAACGTCCCATCATAGGCTTCCTTCATATTTTCCTTGATCATTTCCCAGTTGCCACCCGGATATTCGCAAGCCCCCGGTGTCACGCAGTTTACGCGGATACCTTGTGGAGCCAAAGCCTGAGATAGCTGCCCACTGTAAGTCATCATAGCGGCCTTGATCGCGTTGAACGCGTTGGGGCCAAAGAATGTTTCAACCGCAGCGGTGGAGGACATCATTACGATCGAACCGCTGTCAGACTCATCAAGAGACGGCGTCAAAACTTCAACGGCATTGGTCGCACCTTTGATATCTAAATCGAGACAACGTTCCCAATCACCGGTGGCACCCTGCCCCGAACCACTGGCGGTGTGGACAAAAATGTCACAGCCCCCCAATTCACTGACAGCCTTTTCGAGCCATGCTTTATAGCCATCAGGATTGTCGGTCATGTCCAGTTGCTCGGCAAAAACTTTGCCATCACCTGCCGCATCAATTTCTGCTGCGGCCGCCTTCACCCGGCCTTCATCGCTTGAGAAAAACGCAACATCTGCTCCTTCAGCCGCAAAGGTTTTCAGCGATGCCAAGCCAAGCCCGTGCGATCCGCCATTCATGATTACTTTTTTGCCCTTCAGTCCGAGATCCATTGGTCGATTCCTCTCATTGTTTTGATGTTGTTTTAGCTAACCTATTTCTAGTGTGCAGGTAATCAGCAAAAATGTCAGCTTTGTTCCTTTTGCTATTATTTTCCTTTGCCCATGAACGCAGCAATCCGCTCATTCATATCTGGACCATGACCTTCATTCTCCAGAACCTCCCATTGTAATCCGGCGTCCAAAGCATCGTTGTCGGTCGCTTCGAGTAACCGTTTGTTTGCGGCATGGGAAAATGCAGAATTGGCCACAATGCGCTCGGCCAGCGATTCAATTTCCTGATCAAAATTCGCTAATGGCACTACATATTCAGCTAGGCCTATCCGAACAGCTTCTTTCGCATCGAACATATCAGCCGTGAACATCAATCGTTTCGCAGTTGCAATGCCGACACGCCGCGGCAGACGTTGGCTCATCCCCCATATTGGGGTCAACGCCCATTTGGCATGCGTATCACCAAAGCGAGCGCTATCGGCAGCGATTATGAAGTCAGCTGCCAAAGCAACTTCCAGCGCACCGGTGTAACAATGCCCATGAACAGCTGCGATAACCGGCTTCGGAAGTTTTTCCATCAATCGCAAAGTTTCCGAATGCCAACCGCGCGATGGTACTTCTTCTCCTTCGGCAATATCTCCCAGGTCATGTCCAGCGGAAAAACATTTTCCTGCACCCCGCAAAACGACACAATGAATTGAATCATCTTTGCGCAGATCGGCAACATGATTTCGTAGTTCGCGGAACATGGAAACCGTTAGAGAATTTAACTTTTCTGGCCGATTGAGCGTTAGCAGTGCCCATCCATCGCGGTCTTCGCGCAAAACCAATTGGCTCACGATATTTCTCCCAATAGCTTAGTTTACGGCCCGGTCTTTACCTTCCCAATAAGGTTCCCTCAAATCTTTACGTAAAATCTTGCCAGATGGATTTCGCGGTAAGGCATCGATAAAATCCACTGACTTTGGACATTTATAACCAGCAATATGTTCGCGAGCATGAGCAATCACATCGGCCTCGCTGAGTTCTTGTCCATTCTGGACTACGACACAGGCCTTTACTGCTTCGCCCCACTTTTCATCAGGAATGCCTATGACGGCTACATCAGCGACTTTATCATTGGCATAGATCGCATTCTCCACCTCCGCCGGATAAACATTCTCGCCGCCAGAGATGATCATGTCCTTCAGTCGATCCTGAATATAGAGATAGCCGTCCTCATCAAGATAACCGGCATCCCCGGTGCGCAACCAACCATTAGCTTCAATTGTTTCCGCCGTCGCTTCGGGTCGTTTCCAGTAGCCCTTCATATTTTTCGCGGAGCGGGTTGCGATTTCGCCAATGGTATTGGTGGAAACCGCCTCGAGGCTCTCCGGCTCGAGGCTCTCCGGATCGATAATCTTGATCTCGACACCGGGCAACGGCGTCCCCACCGAGCGCATTTTTTTATTACCTTTGGGATCATGATCCTCCGGGTTGAGCGTAACAATTGTTCCCGAAGTTTCGGTCATCCCATACATCTGTACAAAGCCGCAGCCGAGCACATCCATTGCCTGCTTCATCAACTCCAATGGAATTGGTGACGCACCATAGGTAATATACTTCAGATCGGAAAAATCGACTTCTTTGGCACGCGGATGATTGAGTAGTATCTGGATCGCTGCCGGGACCATAAAGATTTTCGAAATTGTATAATTTTCAATCAGTTCCAACGCTTGAGTCGGATCATACTCGGGGAGGACAATCGCACTGCCCCCGGCAAACATTACGGCAAGCCCAGTCCCGGAACCACTTATGTGGAAACATGGCATGGCTAGAAGTGTAATCTCTCCCGGAATTGGCTTTTGCCAATCCATTATTTCATCCTCAGGCACATCCACAGCGCGGGAGGAAAAGATCGACCCGTTAGTCATAATCGCGCCCTTGGGATGCCCGGTGGTCCCAGACGTATAGAGCTGCAACGCATCGTCATCATCGCTGGCAGCGACCATTGGATCAACCGGATCAAATTTATCCCGCCACGCAGGATATCCGGGAAAATCACCTTCCGGTTCTTCCGATCCGAGTATCAGTTCCACGTGTTCCAGATTGGGTTTGATCTTGCGCAGCAGATCATCAAATCCAGGGCCAGCGAACAGTATCTTGGCTTCGCAATCATTCAGGACATAACTCACTTCCGGCGGAGCCAACCGCCAATTAACAGGCACCATCACTGCACCCAGCTTCGCCGCACCGACGAGAATTTCAAAATAGAGGTGACTGTTCTTGCCCATATATGAAATTCGGTCACCCTTGCCGACACCCTTAGACGCGAGAGCCTGAGCTGCTCGGCTGCTATTTTCATGCAGGCGGCCATAGGTCATATCGTCGTCGTCAAAGGTAAAAACCACCTGATCCGGCTGCTCCTGCGCCTGAAAACGTACCACATCGCCAATGGAAATAATATCTTCTTCTGTCATCCAGTCCTCTTTGCCCAAACTTTCTGGTTCACTTCGTGGTGAATCTTTTCAGTCATACATAGTGTGCGGCAATCAGAGTTCAGCCTAGCACAATCAATAGCGTGCGTAAGTATGTAGCGAGCCCATCCTGACAAATTTGAGCGTTGGGATTTTTCCATCGCTGCTGCACATTGCGGACAAAGAAAAAGGAGAGGCAAAATGACACTGGTATCAGTGGTCGGGGCAACCGGCCGTCAAGGATTGGCTCAAATCAGGCAATTGGGAGCAACAGGGCACAAAGTGCGCGCGCTTTCCAGAAGCGAAACTCCCGATCTAGGTGGCAGCAACGTGCCCGATGAAGCACGGGTGTTCGATCTCTATGACGAGTCGACTTGGGTGCCCGCATTTGAAGGCTCCGATGCTGTTTTCTACACACATCCTCTGCAAGCCCGCGAAGATCGCGCAACGCTGACAGGACGCGTGGCCGCTGCGGCCAAGGAAGCTGGCGCGGAACGATTTGTCTGGAACACATCGAGCTGGATCCCGGACAAGCCCGGCGAACCCTTCACCTATGGCAACAATACGATAGCGATTAACAGCATCTTCCGAACTGGTATCCCAGCTACGATATTTGGTTCTGTGCTGTTCATGGACAACCTGCTCACCAATTGGGCGCGACCATTTCTGGTGCATGAAGATCGCTACGTCTACGCGCACCAACCGCATCTCGAAGCAAACTGGATCAGCCTGGATGATGTCGGCAAATGCATGACCGCCGCGCTGGAACGCCCGGATATGGAAGGCACATGGATGAACATTGGTGGGCCGGAACGATTCAAACCCGCCGACACTGCCGCTGCTCTTTCGCGAGTTTTTGGCAAGGATATCAAATATGATCCCTGTACACCTGAAGAATTTGGTGACTTGCTGGTCGATGCTTTAGGTGATTCCATGCCGGAAGAGGCGCGAGCAGAATTTTCTGCCGGTATCGCCGCCTTTTACCACTACAATAATGATTCTCCGACCAAGCCGTTTTGTGTGAATTTCGAACATCAACAAGAACGACTTCCCGAAGTTCAGTTCGAAACTATGGAAGAATGGGGTAAACGTCAGGATTGGTCCGACGAAGCGCACCGCCCCTCGGCTGGATAAAATTCTTTTCAGCATTTGAACCTTTTGGACCCTCACTGCGACTATCGGTATAGAGGGCCAAGGGGTTTGCATGCGCTACAGTGACACGGACAGGATTTATGACGAGTTGCTGCTCACCCGCATAAAGGCCGGTGCTCGCCGCGCTGGTGAACGATTGGCCGCGCGGTGGCATCCCCGATTGATGCGAACGGCATATCGATTACTACGCGATCAGGAGCAGGCGAAAATTGCGGTGCAGGAGGCGTGGACCGGCATTTGCAAAGGCTGGCGTGGTCTAAAAAATCCGTCACGATTTCCGGCATGGGCTTACCGGATTTTGCACAATAAATGTGCCGATCATATTCGCGGCAATCAGCCGATCGCGCACATATTGAAGTCGATGTTGAACCAACCACGCCGCCACACGGAGAGGACAAAGTCTCTGTTGATCAGGCGTTTGATAAGTTGGGCAAGGGTCACCGTATCGCGGCTACGCTGTATTTCAGCGAAGGACTGACTCTGGCCGAAATCGCCGAAGTGACGGCGGTGCCATTGGGAACGGCGAAATCCAGAATTTTTCACGCCCGCAAACAATTGCAGGCAGCACTAACCGATCAACCAGAATTTGAAGGAGAATGAATATAGGTGAATTTGAACAAGACCTGGGTGCGGCTCTAAACGCCGATGACAAGGCGTTTCTGGATGATCTGGAAAATGGTCGCGGACTGTTTGATCAACTTGGCGCGACGCTACACGGGCCAATGCGTTTCTGGTCTTATCTCATCACAGTTGTCACATTTCTCTGGTCTATCGGCGCCATCTATTGCGGCTGGCAGGCGATACAGGCGGAAGAAATCCGTGAGACAATCTTGTGGTCCGCTGGGTTCTTGTTGTCTTTTCAAGCCGTGGGACTACTCAAAATGTGGATGTTCGACAGAATGAACCTTTTGTCGCTGCTCGCTGAGATGAAAAAGATCGAATTGCGGGTTGCGCATCTAAGCGACAACCAAAGTTAAACCCGAGCAGGATCGTGGCGTTCCCAATCGTGATAAGCCTGACGCTTCACGATGATCCATTCGCCATCGCGTTTTTCAAAGCGATCGCAATAGCGACCGGCAACAATCCAGTCGGTCGCCTCGCCATTTGTCTCGACAGGCATTCCTTCTGGGTGGCCGGCTTCAATCAAGTGATAGGCAACAAAATTGGCTTCGGTTTCAACGCTGCTGCCGTCTGCCGCAAAATCGAAATGGACATTCGAAATGCTATGATGGGTTGCTGGAATAGCCTCCAGTAACCCGTTGGCAGCTGCAACAAAATCATCGGCTGAACCTTCTATATCGCCGTGATGGTGTTCATGATCATCAGCAAAACAGGAGCGCACCATAGTCCAATCGCGCCGGTCAATGCCTTTGCAATATCGATGAAGCAGATCCCGAATTTGCTCGCGTGCCCAAAGCGCCTCCAATTTGTCCATCTTAGTCCCTCCACCTTTTTACTAGTGTGCGATAGCTAGCATGATGCGGCATTTCGTGGGAAGATGACAAAAATGACAGGAGTGGAAACATGGGTAGGCTGGAAGGTAAAGTGGCGATCATCACTGGAGCGGCAAAAGGCTTGGGAGAAGCCGATGCACGTATGTTCGCGAAAGAGGGCGCAACCGTCATCCTTACCGATGTCGATCAGGAAAATGGCGAGCGCATCGCTTCCGAAATAGGTGATGCTGCGGAATTCCATGTACAGGATGTTCGCGAAGAAGCAGGTTGGGAGAAATTGATCGATACTGTTGTCGCCAAACATGGCAAGCTCGATATTCTTGTGAACAACGCCGGCGTCGTTAAACCCGGCACGATCGAAACACAGACTGAAGATGAATATCGCTTTGTTATGGCGGTTAGCGCAGACGCAACCTTTTTTGGTTGCAAGCATGCGGTCTGCGCGATGAAGGAAACGGGTGGGGGGTCGATAGTGAATATGGCTTCAATCGCATCTGTACAAGGAGAGCCGATCGTAGCCGCTTATGCTGCGGCAAAGGGTGCGGTGGAAAGCTTGACCCGCAGCGTGGCGGTACACAGCGCTAACAATGGTTACAATATACGCTGCAATAGCGTGCACCCGGCTGGTATTTTGACTCCGATGGTTGAAAATATTGGCGCTGATCTGGAAGGCCGAAACGATTTGCGACCCAATAGCGAAGGCCCTGCTCCCAGCCAGCTGGGGGAGCCGGATGATATTGCGAACACGGTACTGTTCCTTGCATCGGATGAAAGCAAATTCATCAATGGTGCGGCGATCCGAGTCGACAATGCCAAGTCTGTGGTCGAAGGCGTGGTTTAGCAGAATTACCAATCGACGGAGTGGAGCACAAATGGCATCCCTCATCCAAGGGAAAGGATGAAGTCATGGCCATGGACCCGGCTTATGTAGAACAGGTCAAGCGCCTGATGGAATGGGAGGCTGCGCGCACAGCACCTCCTGTAGGGTTCCCGCATCTGCCCGATATTCCCGCCGGACGGTATACATCGCAGGAATATTATGACCTGGAACAGCAGCATATCTGGAAGAAAAGCTGGCTATTCGCTGCTCATATAGACGAAGTACCCGAATCCGGATGCTTCATGAAATGGGAGAATACCGGTACGCCGCTCATCATCGTGCACGGAATGGATGGCGAGGTCCGGGCATTCTACAACACCTGCCGTCATCGCGGCGCGCCCGTTGTCACCGAAGAAAAGGGTAAAGCGTCACGCCTGATGTGTGGGTATCACAACTGGACTTACAAGACCGACGGATCACTTGTTGGTATGCCGGAAAAACACGATTTTGGCCTTGATTTCGATATGAGCTGCCGCGGGTTAATCCCGGTGCGCTGCGAAATGCTGGGAAACCTGATTTTCATCAACTTCGATGACGATGCGATGCCGCTGACCGAATGGCTTGGTCCTGTTTGGGATGAATGGGAAGAGTTTCAGTTCGACAAAGTGAAACTCGCTGCGCGCTATTCGTTCGACCTGCAATGCAACTGGAAGGTCGCGATGGAGGCCAACATGGAGGTATACCATGTACCCTTCATTCACCCCGATACCGTAGCACCACTGGTCGACAGCAAACGCAATGTGAACACCATATATCCCAATGGCCATGCCCGGATGCTGGCCCCTGCTCCGAAAGAAACCGACCGCGAGCATGTCCGGGCGGTGGAATCTCCACCCGAATGGCAGGAAATCGATACGGTCGGCGAGCTGGGCCGTACTTGCACCCAAAGCTATACAATGTTCCCAAACTGGGTGTCGCCGCTGAGTAATTATTTTGTACCGCCGCTGATTTTCTGGCCGACCAGCCTCAACACAACGCGACTGGAACTGGTTACCATGGCGCTGGATTGGGGCGATGGCGAAGCGCCTGACCTCTGGACGGTGCCTGACGAAACCAAACCCAATGGCCGCGATATGTCTCCCATCATTCTGGAAGATACGCAATTTGGTGAGATGATTCAGAAATCGATGGAGAGTGATGGCTTCAAGAGCGTTCCGCTATCCTATCAGGAAGCGCGGATTTATTCCTTCCATCAAAATTGTGACAAGATGATCGGACTAAATAATGTTCCTTCCGATCTAGCCGTTGATCAGGTCATTGGTGATGAGTGGGTCTATCCAAATGACCCACGTGTAGAGCAGATGGAACAATTGGAAGCAGCCGAATAATCGAAAAGACCGACCCTCTATCGACCAACGAAGGCGAAGGCCGGGTCAGCGACAAATATGCCAACTACATATTGGGCGTTTTGTTCATTGTACTGATGCTCAATTTCCTGGACCGGCAAGTCATTTCGATCCTTGCTGAACCGATCAAGCAGGATCTGGGATTGAGCGATACGCAGCTTGGCTTGATGACCGGGCTATCATTTGCTCTGTTCTATACCACACTTGCCATTCCAGTTGCCGCCCTTGCGGATCGATGGAATCGCAGCTGGATCATTTCGATTGCGATCGCAGTCTGGTCTCTGATGACGGTGCTATGCGGACTGGCTAACAGCTTCATTCAGCTTTTTCTTGCCCGCGTCGGCGTTGGCATTGGTGAGGCCGGTTCTGGCCCAGCATCCCATTCCCTTATCGCCGATATTTTTCCACCAGAAAAACGGGCAGGAGCCTTGGGCATATTGGGCTCTGCCGTCCCGATTGGCGCCTTTATCGCCTATGCCGGTGGCGGGTGGATTGTCGAAAATTTTGACTGGCGAACGGCCTTTTTCATGGCCGGTTTGCCCGGAATTTTGGTTGCTTTGACCATGTGGATCACCGTGAGAGACCCACGCGGCAAACCAAAATTTCTGGATTCCTTCAAGCGCGATCCTAGCAAGCCCACCCTCAAAGAAGCAGTGAAAGAATTGTCTAAGAAACCGGCCTATTGGCATTTGGTTGCCGCTGGCGTGCTCGTACAGTTTGTTTCCTATAGCCTGGCCAGTTTTTACGGCGGGCTATTCGTCCGGGTGCACGGCATAGGATATGGCGAACTTGGCTGGAAACTTGGGTTAATGGTCGGAATTTCGGGTGGCTTTGGAGCCTATCTTGGCGGCCAGATCGGAAATTATCTGGACAGAAAAAAGCCTGCCCTTTCACTTCTTGTTAGCGGATTGGTCTTGGTGGTTTCTGCACCTGGTATGATCTGGGCGGTCTATGCGGGCAATGCTGATTTGGGAATTGCTCTCCTTGCGTTCCCAACGTTCGCCGCAACATTCTATTACGGCCCCAGCTTCTCGGCGATCCAGACTCTAGCTAGCGACCAGACCAGAGCTTTGGCGGTCGCAATCTATCTATTGATCGCGGGCATCATTGGACTGGGTTTTGGCCCGGTATTTGTCGGGGTCTTATCTGACATTTTCATGGACGGCATCGAAGGATCGGGAGGCCCAGCTCTTCAAAAAGCACTCATGTATCTGGCGCTGTTCAACATTTGGGCTGGCCTGCATTACTGGTTTGCGCAGCGCGACATATTGAAGAGGATAGCAACGTAAGATGAGCATATTGGACCAATTCAAACTAGACGGTGAAGTCGCGGTCGTCACAGGTGCTGGCAAAAGTATTGGCCGTGCCATTGCCATCGGACTGGCAGAAGCAGGCGCTGATGTTGCGCTCACTTCTCGGACGCAAGGCGAACTGAATGCAGTCGCAGACGAGATAAGGAATCTGGGCCGAAAGGCTTTCCCCATAGCAACGGACTGTACCAGCATGGATGCTTTGGAAAAGCTGGCGCAAGGAACGGTAGATGAGCTCGGTAAGCTCTCAATCTGGGTCAGTAATGCGGGTGGTCTCCCCGCCGGCACACCGCGTTATCTTACTCGTACACCGGAAAAGAATTTCGATGCGCAGATCGAACTCAACCTGAAAGCCGTCTGGATGGGTGCTGTTGTTGCCGCCAAGCACATGCAGGAAGACGGCGGCTCGATCATAAACATTTCCTCTCGTGCATCCTTTGGGCCGCAACTAAAGAACGGTCCCTATGGGGCGTCCAAGGCGGCGGTGAACAACCTCACTTCAACGCTTTCAGTCGAGCTTGCTCCGAAAATCCGCGTCAATGCAGTCGCGCCCGGCCCGATACCCACCGAGAATTTCAATGATTCGATGGGAACGGATACCGAGGAAAAACGGCAGGCTTTGCTGAAGCAAATAGGCGTGCCGCTACAACGTTTTGGCCGCGAAGAGGACATCGCCGCCGCCGTCACCTATATGGCCTCGCCCGCTTCGAGCTGGGTAACCGGCCAATGCCTGTTTGTGACCGGAGGCCGATAGATGGACACAGATGTTCTGATCATTGGTGCCGGAGCCGCCGGACTAACCGCCGCTCTCGCCGCGCATGACAGCGTTGCGAAAGTCACGATAATTGAGAAAGGCGACAAGCTCGGCGGAACAGCGGCAATTTCCGGTGGAATAGTCTGGGTGCCCAATAATCCAGCCATGCAGGCGGCTGGAATCGAAGACAATCGCGAAGACGCCCTCGCCTATTTCAGGTCCCTCGACCACGGCGAGATGAATAATGATACGCTGGAGGCCTTTGTCGACGAAGGCACACAAGCACTCGCTTTTCTGGGATCACAGGGTGCTGCCGATCTAAGCGTGCTCAATGGCTATCCGGATTATTATCTGGATCGACCGGGCGCTAAAACCGGCGGTGGGCGTGCGCTAGACAACGAGCTTTTTGACTATAGAACGCTCGGCGAATGGGCTGACAAAATCTACAATGGCGGTGATGTCCAGCGGATGATGCTGCGTGAGACGCCACTAGGTGGCGGTACCGGGGTGATCGAACCGGAGGAGATGCAGCGTCGCGTCGATGGTGACTTACGCGGCTGGGGACAGGCGCTGGTTGGGCGGCTGCTCAAAGCCTGTCTAGATAACGGCATTGAGCCACTACTGGGAACTGCAGCAAAAAAACTCTTGGTCGAGAATGATGTGATCACGGGTGTGGCACTCGACAACGGTGAGACCATCAATGCTTCTCGCGGCGTCATTCTTGCCACCGGCGGATTTGAATGGGATGAGGATTTGAAAGCCTCATTCCTGCGAGGACCACTAAATGCCCCTGCCTCACCACAAATGAACACGGGTGATGGCCTAAGAATGGCAATGTCCGCCGGCGCAGGTCTCGGCAATATGACCAGTGCTTGGTGGATGCCGACTCTTTCGATCACAGGTGCCGTCTGGCCAGCCAATGGCGCCAATGGAGAAGATGTGCAGCGCTCGCTTCCTGTCTTGATCGAACGTACAATGCCGCACAGCATCATGGTCAATCGACTAGGCAAGCGTTTTTGCAACGAAGCGAACAATTATTCATCTCTCGCTGGCGCGTTCCAGACGTTCGATCCGGCGACATATAACTATCCCAATCTGCCCGCCTACCTGATCATGGATGATCATTACCGCAGCCGTTATCCGATTGCTTCTGTGATGCCGGGAGACGATCTACCGGAATGGATCATGCAAGCTGATAGTCTCGAAAAGCTGGCCGACGTCATTGGCATCGACGGACCGCAACTATCTGCAACTGTGAGCAAATTTAACGAATATGCCCAAGATGCCAAAGACCCGAAATTTGGTCGTGGCATCAGCGAATATGATCGTTTCTATGGCGATCGTTCTCGCCCCGGTGCCGCCGCAACGCTCGGATCAATAGCAACAGCACCCTTTTATGCGATTGAAATCAACATGGGCGCATTGGGCACCAATGGCGGTCCAAAGACCAATGGACAAGCGCAAATATTAGACGTGGACGGCCAACCAATTCCCGGTCTGTTCGGAGCTGGCAACGTGATCTCTTGCCCGACTGGTAGCGTCTATGCCGGCGCTGGCGGCACGCTCGGTCCCGCCCTCACCTTTGGATATATTGCCGGCAAATCAGCCGCTCGACTGGAGAATCGTTGATGAACAGAATTTTGGTGATCGGCGCAACTGGTGATCAGGGACACCCCTTGCTCACGCGCTTAAATGAAGCGGAAATGCATCCAGTGGCTGCGCTTCGCAACCCCGATGCGTTGAAGTCCACCGAATTTGCCGGTGTCGAAACGGTTCAGGCAGATTTATACGATCAGGATTCCATGATCGCAGCGGCTAGAGGTATGGATGCGATGGCAATCCATCTGCCCTTTGTATTTAATCTCGAAAAAGCAACCGAGCTTGGGGACAATATCGCCGCTGCAGCAAAGGCAAACGACCTCAAGAAAATAATCTTCAACACGAGCTGTTATGTCCACCACGAAGATAATGGCAATCCAGCCCATGACGGTCGCCGCGCTATCGAGAATGCAATCATCGATAGCGGAATCGACTACGCAATTTTCGAACCAAAAGTCTTCATGGACAATATGATCCGCAGCTGGAGCAAGCCTTCAATTGTTGCCAAAGGTATTTTTGCCTATCCGGCGAAACCTGACCTAAAAATTTCGTGGATATGCCTGGATGACGTTGCCGCCTATATGGTCGAAGCGCTAGAGCGAGATGACCTGCCAAATGGCCGCTATGAAATTGGTGGTCCTGAAGCACTAGTGGGTGATGAAGTTGCGCACCGGCTGAGCGAAGTCTCTGGAAAATCAATCGCTTTCCAAAGCCTGACGCCCGACGAGTTTGCGTCCAACATGAGTCTGCTTGTAACTGGATCAGCGACATTGGAACCGCACAGCGTTTATCATGGTATGGCAAGCTTTTATCGCTTTTATAATGTTCAGGCGACTTGCCTCTCATAGCGGACAATGAATCTATCAACAGTATTTTTCATTTCAAACCAACATCCCTTCTGGAATGGGCAAAAAGACATGACTGGAAAGATCCAACGAATCCAGCTTTAGCTGTCAGAATGGCGGGAATGCCCAACTAGGTGCTTATTTTGGCCTGTTGTGAAAAACCTGTGTAATCTGAGCCAATGCTGACAACGCTAAACTATCCGGATCACGCGACGAATGGAATAATCCTATTGGCGCATAAATAGTTTCAATTTTGTCTGCTGATAGTCCTTTCGACTGGAGTTCGAGCCGCCGTGCCTCATGCGCACGCCTGCCACCCATCGCACCAAAATAGAAATGCGATTGGTTCAAAGCATGCTGCATTAGTGCCCCCTCCCAATCGTGATCATGAAACAGGAAAACAATGGCGGTCCATGGATCACTGACAATTCGATCCGTTTCGACCGGTGTCTTCAAGAAACTGGTGTCAAATCCCTCACCATATAGCTTTTCAGCCAATGGTTGATCGGATGTCAGGACCTGCGCATCAAACCGCATTTCTCTTGATAGCCGCGCCATGCTGGTTGTAGCTGCGCCATGTCCAATTATTAGGACTTTCGGGTTGGGTTCATGACCAACAACAATAATATTGTCCTGTATCTGAATACCCGTTTTTATCCCCGTACGTGAAATTTCCACCTCCCCTTTGTCTATCGGGAGAGAAAAGCCAAACGGAATCCTTTTGTCGATATTTTCTATACAGGTTTTCGTGAACTCCGCCTCATTGAGCGGCATGAAATGAACGTCCAATCCACCTCCACATGGCAATTTGATATCGAGATAGGGTGATCCTTTGCCAAAGCGAACAATTCTCGGCCCACCTGCTTTCAAAACATCAAGAGCTTCAGAAACAACCGCTCTTTCAATGCACCCACCGGAAAGCGACCCGACATAATCGCCATCTCGACTTACCGCCATATGCGCGCCCGGATTCCGCATGGATGATCCCGCAACGGAAATCACCGTAACCAGTACTGATTCTCGTCCCTGGCCCAGGTCTTTGTTCAAAAATTCAAAGATCAGTCGATTATCCAGAATGCACCCGTTTGAAGATGCTTTCCAGATCATTGTTATCTGAAAATCATCTGACCTTGTTAAAATGGCGGGGAGAGAGGGATTCGAACCCTCGAAGGGCTTGCACCTTACTGCTTTTCGAGAGCAGCGCATTCAACCACTCTGCCACCTCCCCGCGCGAGAGACCTATGACGGCAAATGTCGTCGGATCAATGGCTGGCGCGATTAGACGAAGAATGGCATTTTGCCAAGACATTCATCCCAAGCTCCTTGCATAAGCGCTTCAAGTCTTTAAATTGGCGACATGAACACAACGAAACACTCTGCTTCTACCAACCCCCTGCCCGCTGGAACCTCGCCGGTTCTGGATGCAAAATTCGCGATTGGAGACGTTGTTCGTCACCGGATATTTGAGTTTCGAGGGGTGATTTACGATATTGATCCAGTCTTTGCGAATAGCGAAGAATGGTATGAGTCTATTCCGCAGGACCTGCGTCCGCACAAGGATCAGCCGTTCTATCATCTGTTCGCAGAGAATTCGGATAGCAGCTATGTCGCCTATGTAAGCCAGCAGAATCTTCTACATGACGACAGCGGAGAGCCGATTATGCATCCGGAAATCGGGAAAATGTTCAAATCAACCGATGACGGCAAATATACGCTTCATACCATCCATCGGCACTAGGCTCAGGATGCATTAAATTGCTTGCATATCGTTAAAGTTGTTGATTCAACATGCTTCACACAAAGGAGATGTTTGCATGAATGATTTACCGATGTTGAGCGAGGCACAGATACGCCGTATCAAGCCATATTTCCCGCTGTCTCACGGTGTCCCCAGAGTTGATGACCGACGGGTGCTCTCCGGGATAATCTATGTCATCAAGAACGGCCTTCGCTGGTGTGATGCTCCAGCGGGTTATGGTCCTCACAAGACGCTCTATAGCCGGTTTGTCCGGTGGAGTAAGCTGGGGGTCTTCAGTCAGATATTTGCAGCGCTGGTAAAACAGGCTGGTGAATCCGATGTGCTGATGATCGACGCGACGCACCTCAAGGCGCACAGGACAGCTTCCAGCCTGTTCAAAAAGGGGCTCTACCCAGATGTATCGGGCGCACAATGCCCGCGCACTTCGACAAACAGCTCTACCGGCAACGCCACAAGGTCGAGAACATGTTTGGAAAACTCAAAGACTGGCGGCGTATACACACCCGCTATGATCGAAGGGCAGATACCTTCATGGCCGCCATAACCATCGCTGCTATCTGCGCCTTCTGGATCAATTAATGAATCCTGAGCCTAGGTTTTAATTTTCCAGCCGCGTTTTAGCAGCACGTAACAGATCGCCGTCAGTGTCGTATTGACAACCAACAAAACAATCGATCCTGTGACAACAGATGAGTCCGTTTCTCCTAAAAAACCGTACCGGAAGCCGGATATGGCATAGAAAAACGGGTTCGCGTGACTAAACGCCTGAAATGCGGATGACAGACGCTCGATTGAGTAGAATGTCCCGGACAAAAGCGCGAGTGGTGCCACAATGAAGTTGGTAACGGCAGCCGCGTGATCAAATTTTTCCGCCCATATTGAAGTCAGTACACCTAGCAAAGCCAGCATTGCCGAACCCATCAAGCCAAACCATATAACCGCCCACCAATGGGTAACCGAAACACTGACACCGGGCCAAAGGAACATCGCCAGCCAAACCGCAAAACCGACAAGAACCGCTCTTGTTACTGCTGCTCCTAACAATCCTGCCAGTAATTCACCGACCGATAGCGGTGGCATCAAATAGTCGACGATCGTGCCTTGGATTTTCCCCACGAGCAGCGAAAAACTGCTGTTTGCAAAGGCATTCTGGATCATACCCATACAGATCAGACCAGGCGCGATGAAATCTGCAAAAGGTGCGCCCATAACGGTGCGATCGCCGCGACCCAATGCAATAGTGAAAATCACCAAAAATAGCAGTGTGGTTATCGACGGCGCCCAAATGGTTTGTAACTGCACTTTGAAAAAGCGGCGGACTTCTTTCCAGTAAAGCGCCAAAAACCCGCCCCAATTGACACCTCTAATACTTGGAATCCCGGGCTCAGCGAAAGCGGGAATGGAAAAATCATCTCTGGATACAGATTCATTTTTAGGCTGGTCTAACATTGCATTTTCGCCTATCGGCTCTCTCCAGCAATCACAACCCCCATAAATCGCAACTACGCGCGGCATTGATTCGCCGAGCATGCGGCTTATATGGGTTCAAGAGTTTGAATAGATAGGGATTTGCATGGCCTGGACCGACGAACGGATCGACGCACTAAAAGGAATGTGGGACAAAGGCATAACGGCCAGTCAGATTGCCGAAGAACTGGGCGGTGTCAGCCGTAACGCAGTAATCGGCAAAGCCCACCGTCTGGGCCTGAAATCGCGCCCATCTCCGGTTAAAGCAAAATCCAAGACAGCGAAAAAGAAACCCGCTGCCAAGGCTAAAAAACCGGTGGCAAAGCCGGCGAAGAAGAAAAAGCCGAAGGAAGAGCATGTCGCCCGCCGTGCCATGCCGCCACCAACACCAGCAGCGCGCACCCATGCAGCACAGCAGGCGCGCCAGCCCAAGCATGATGGCCCAAAGATTGTTTCTGTCGGCCCCGGTGGCTTCCTGCGTCAGGGGCCCGGCGATCAACAGGCTCCGATTCCACCAGCACCACCGCGGCGTCTGGTTCCGGCCAAGCCGAGCGAGGAAATTGCCGACAAGACCGGACTGCTCGGTCTCAACGACAAAGTCTGTCGCTGGCCGATCAACCATCCCGGCGAACCAGACTTCCATTTCTGCGGTGAAGAAGTGAACCCCGGCTTCCCATATTGCGTCGAACATTGCGGCCGCGCGTTCCAGGCGCAATTGCCACGCGGCACAAGACGCCCTCCTCCGCCACTGCCATTTGGTGGTCCAAGAGTCAGGTAGCGAGTCAGCTAAGTTACCAGAAATTTCAAATGATTGGCTTGAGGCTGGAATAGCCTCTTGCCAGCCTGACTCCTGCGCTCTTATAGGGTCACCATGAGCGATGATCTTTTTGGCGATGAGCCTCCCAAACAGTCGAAATCTGGTGACTATGATGCTTCGGCAATTGAGGTTCTGGAAGGCCTTGAACCAGTTCGCAAACGTCCCGGCATGTATATTGGCGGGATTGACGAACGCGCACTGCATCATCTCGCAGCTGAGGTTATCGACAACAGCATGGATGAAGCGGTAGCTGGCCACGCCAGCCGCATCGAGATCACACTGGATGCCGACAATCGCCTTACCGTAACCGACAATGGGCGCGGTATTCCGGTTGATCCGCATCCGAAATTCCCAAAAAAATCTGCGCTTGAAGTGACTATGACGACGCTCCACTCAGGCGGCAAATTTTCGGACAAAGCCTATGCGACATCCGGCGGCCTGCACGGTGTTGGTGTATCGGTGGTCAACGCACTGTCATCCGAAACCATGGTCGAAGTTGCCCGCGACAAGACCGTTTATCGGCAAATGTTCTCCCAGGGTAACGCGACAACGAAACTCAAGAAGGTGGGCAGTACTCCCAATCGGCGTGGCACGACAATCAGCTTCATTCCCGACACCGAGATTTTTGGCGAGGGCAACAAGTTCAAACCCTCCCGCCTGTTCAAGCTCGCCCGTTCCAAAGCCTATCTCTATGCGGGTGTCGAAATCCGCTGGAAATGCGATGAGACCCAATCGAGCGACGATGTCCCTGCCGAAGCCGTATTCCAGTTTCCTGGCGGCCTTTCCGATCACCTCAAAGAACAACTCCACGGCCGCGAATGTGTCACAGCGGAATTTTTCGCAGGCAATCAGGATTTCGCCAACGAGCAAGGCCGGGTTGAATGGGCGGTAGCTTGGCCGCTCTGGACTGACGGCAGCTACAGCTACTATTGTAACACCATCCCAACGCCCAATGGCGGTACCCACGAGACCGGCCTGCGATCCGCGTTAGTCAAGGGATTACGAGCGTTTGGCGAACTAGTGCAAAACAAAAAGGCGGCACAACTAACCGCCGACGACATCATGTCTGGTGGTGAAATGATGCTCTCGGTTTTCATCCGCGATCCGCAGTTTCAAAGCCAGACTAAAGACCGGCTGACTTCCCCCGAAGCGGCCAAGCTGGTTGAGAATGCCATCCGCGATCATTTTGACCATTTCCTTGCAGACAATATGGACCGCGGCAAGGCTCTACTCGGTTTTGTCATGGAACGGATGGAAGAACGGCTGAAACGCAAAGCTGAGCGCGAAATTAATCGTAAGACCGCTACCTCAGGCCGCAAGGTCCGCCTGCCGGGCAAACTTACCGATTGCTCCAACAATGATCCCGAAGGTACTGAATTGTTCATTGTGGAGGGCGACAGTGCTGGCGGTTCAGCCAAGCAGGCGCGGGATCGCAAGACACAGGCCATCCTTCCCATTCGCGGTAAAATTCTGAACGTGGCTTCGGCCGCAAGCGCCAAAATTCTCGCAAATGCCGAGATTGCCGATCTGACTCTGGCCTTGGGTTGTGGGACACGCAAAGACTGCGATCCGGATAACCTCCGTTACGAACGCGTGATCATCATGACCGATGCCGATGTCGACGGGGCACATATCGCCACGCTGTTAATGACCCTCTTCTTTCAGGAAATGCCCGAGATGGTGCGACAGGGGCATCTCTACCTAGCCCGTCCACCCCTTTATCGCCTGACCGCTGGCGGCAAGAGCGTTTACGCGCAAGACGAAAAAGAGCGCACCGAAATTGAAAATGGTGTTTTCAAGGGTAAGAACGTTGATATCGGGCGTTTCAAAGGTCTGGGTGAGATGAACCCTAGCCAGCTCAAGGAAACCACCATGGATTCGGAAACCCGCTCCCTCTTTCGCGTCACATTGCCTCATGAATATGAGGACCGGGCAGGCGTCAAAGATCTGGTCAACCGACTCATGGGTAAGCAGCCAGAACATCGGTTCAACTTCATACAGGCCAATGCCGCATCCTTGGACGAAGAGGCTATCGACGCTTGATATTGACTTTTATTTCGGAATTTAGCAAAATACCAAAATGAAAGTCAAAAGAGCACCGTTTGCTGCCGTACTTGCATTGGCAGTTGCCGCCCCGATCATCCCCCAATCCGCAGCTCAAGCAATGCCGGACCATATTGTCTCTACACCTTACCAGGTTCGCACTGGAGAATTGCTCGAACTACTTAAAGGCGCTGATTCGGAAGAAAAATTCTTCGCCACATCGTTTCTTGATGCTGTTCCGATACCGCAATTTCGGGCACTGACAGCTCAACTAAAAGCGCAATATGGCGAACCGATTGCTGTCACGCGTATCATTCCAGCAAGTGACAAGGACGGTACGATTGAAATAGCCTTCGAGAAAGCGACCCTCGCCTTTCGCATGGTTATTGATCAGGCCGAACCGCATCCGGTTATCGGATTGCTCGTCACCGGTGCAAAAGTTCGTGACGATGGCATGTCCAAGATCATCGGGGAGTTTCAGGGGCTGCCCGGATCGGCTGGTTTCGAGATTGCGCGCATCAACAATGGCGATACTGAAACGCTCAGTGGTCATAACAGCGACCGACAATATGGTATTGGTTCCACTTTCAAACTCTATGTACTCGCAGAACTGAGCCGAAGCGTAAAAGCCGGTGAACGGCGATGGCGGGACGTTGCTGTACTTGACCAGAAATCACTCCCGTCCGGTGTCCTGCAGAATTGGGTCGCGAAAATGTTGGAGCGATGATCCAGAAGGCCGGCCATAGTGATCCCGACAAAACCTTGCCTGTTCTCAATACGCTCGAGTTTTTCGCCCTAAAAATGCCAAAAAATAGCGACTTGAGGCAACAATATCGCGCCATGGATAATGCAGCTCAAAAGAGATTATTGAAGCAGCATTCGTCCAGACTAAACTTGGAATCGGTCGCAATAGAAAATCTCGCCAACAAACCACAGCATATAGAAGAGATTGAATGGTTTGCTTCACCGTCTGATACGAACAAGCTTCTTGCACATATTGCCAAAGAAACGGATCCAATCGCCAAGGACATCATGTCGATAAGTCCAGGTGTTGCACCGGGCGACAAAAAGCGCTGGGATTATGTGGGAAGCAAGGGTGGTTCGGAACCAGGTGTTGTTTCCTTTGCCTTTTTGGTCACTTCCAAGGCGGGTCATAGCTATGCAGTCTCTGGAAGCTGGAACAATCCTAACGCGCCGGTAGATCGAAACAAATTTCAGGCGCTGATGAATCGATTGTTGAATCTGCTCGCTGAGCAAGTTCAAGCCTAGCCTCTAGGCTTCGCTTCGGGATCGTTTTTCCAAGCATAGTATGACGCTATGGTAGCAACGATTGCGCTACCGGACACACCAGCCAACGACAATATGATCAAGACTGGCATATTGGTGATCATAGCGGCAAACATCATCAATATCCCTGTGATCAGCATACCTCTTCCCAAGTAGCGATTGCCAATGATCCAGGCATGCTCGCTGGACAATGTCCATCTTGTTCTGAGACCAACCGCCCAATTGGAACGCGACTTCGCAACGTAATTACCCAGCACAGCGAACAATATTCCTATCATCCCGAATATAATATTGGCGACCGGCGCATCTCCACCCAGAGCAGTATAAATAGTGAGCAAATGCACCACCGTCAGCAAAGTTAACGTACCGATCCAACCCGCCAAATACGCAAGTTTGCTCTTTTCAAGATTCATTTTTCGAGGATCTACTTTCGGCAAAGAGGATCTACTTTCGGCAAATATGTCATCAGCAAAACAAGAAAAATCGAAACCAGCGGCATTACCATCAGCGCCTCGAACTTCCCGCCATAGCGATCGACTTCACCTGCCGCATTCCAGTGTACTGGCACTTGCGCGCCATCTGGAAGAATATTCCATGCATAAATTGATGCGCCGAACATGATGATCAGCAGAACCGCACTCCAGATTAGTCCGGTGCGAATCACGACCTTGTCCTCGGCGTAACACCAACAGCTTCCAAAAGGCGCTTCCCATTTTCCGATCCGAACTGAAAAAGTTCAATTAATCCAGCAAGCGCTTCTTCCACCACAGATAGATTAATGCGGTAAAGCAATGTCGAGCCTTTCCGATCCACCGACACCAGATCGGCGGCTTTGAGTACCTTCAGATGTCCGGAAAGCGTTGGTTTGGACACATCGACCTGCTCCGCCAATTCACCAGCAGACATGGCACGCTCTCTAAGCAGGCTAAGCACCTGCCGCCTTATTGGGCTTGAAAGCGCAGCATAGGCATCGGGGTTATCATCTTTCATTTCGGTATTTTGCTAAATTCCGAAATGAAAGTCAAGTATAGGGTTAGGGCGGTTTTCTGTCCATTCTGATCGCAGCAAACCAAAGATCAAACTGTCTCTTACTCCGATATGGGTTTCCCATTCCTCTCTCAGATGCGCCTCTTGCTGGAAACCCAGTTTTTGGAGCAATCCAACAGATGCTTCGTTATCGGGATCAACATCGGCAAAAATTTTGCGCAGCTTCAAATCATCAAAGCCATGCTCGATAACACGGCTGACAGCTTCATTGGCAACGCCGCTGCCCCAATGGTCTGGGTTAAGTATATATCCAATTTCACGGAGGCCTTCGCGGCGCGGGAGTAACACCACCCAGCCCTGCGCGGTGTCATCACCTTGCAAAGTGATTGCCCAGGCCGGTGAATGCGGTTCTTTGCAATTGGCCGCAACATATTCTTGTGTTTCCTTGAGCGTAGTGTGCGGAGCGCTGGACCACCAAGTCATCAGTTCTTCGTTCGACAGCACCGGATGCAGGGCATCCGCATCTTCCGGTCTGATAGGACGAAGCAGTAATCGCTCGGTTTTGAGCGATGAAAATGTCATTGGGCGTTGGTTAGCGCTTCAACCAAGGCCTTGACCTTTTTTTGCCGCCATTGAGGGGTTGGCGCCATCAACCAATAACCGCGCGATGATACGCTATCCTCGCCAATCACTTCCACCCTGTCTGCAGCCAGATCTCGCTGTACCAGTATTTTGGGAACCCAGGCATGACCAAAACCGTTCGCAGCAGCCTCTATCGCTAATCCGCCATCGGCCACTCGCATCAGGGTTTCTTCTCCCTCCGAAATAGGACATCCTGGCCAATCAATTTTCATGCCTTTCCCATTGCCAGGACCGGTTACTTTTACGAAAACGGTATCACCGAGCAATACGCCATCATGTTCTCCCGGCCCATCACCGAGCCAGATTGCGACATCAAGATTTGCTTCAGTGAAATCTATCTCATCGTCGGCGGCCACCAGAGCAAAACTCGTTTCGGGATTTTCGCTGGAAAAGCCCGTCAGACGTTCATTCAGCCATTTCTGAGTAAAATCACGAGGCGCCGCAATTGTCAGCTTGTGCGACGATTGGCCAGATTGCATGGCCCGAACTGCTTCTTCAAACTGCAGGAAACCCGATCGTAACGAGTCAAGGCCTGCCGCTGCCTCATCGGTCAGTTCCAATCCCTTGGGCGTTCGGCGAAACATCACCACGCCCATCATGTCTTCGAGCGCCCGGATTTGCTGTCCTACAGCCGCTGGTGTCACCGCCAGTTCGTCGGCCGCTTTGGTAAAGCTGAGATGCCGCGCAGCAGCGTCGAGCACCCGGAGCCCGTTGAGCGGTAAATGCGTGCGCTTCATTGTTCTACGGTCGGTTCAACAAGCGGAAATTGCGGGATGCGCACTTCAAATGTGGAAGGTGCTTCGCCGACCATAGTGAAATGTCCCTCCATCGCGCCACTTGGCGTGTTGAGCGGACAGCCCGATACATAGTCGTGAGCCTTGCCGGGTTGAATGATTGGCTGCTCGCCAATTACACCCTCTCCATCGACAACATGCAGCCCGCCTCTCGCATCATTAATCCGCCAATGCCGTGTTAAAAGTTGCACAGCCGTGTCACGATGATTCTCAATCCGGATGTGATAGGCCCAGAACCAGCGATTGCCATCAACATCAGATTGTTCAGGTAAAAAGGTTACAGACACGCGTATGGTGACACCATCGGTGGTCTCAGAAAAGGGAAAAAACGATTCCATTTGCATGGTATATAATCAAAGTTCGATGGACGAAAGGGCCTGATCAAGGTCTTCGATCAAATCGATCGGATCTTCTAGCCCGACATTGATGCGTAACATATCCTCGGTGATACCAACTTCGAGCCGCGATTCCTCGGCCAGGCCGTAATGTGTAGTCGATGCCGGGTGACACATCAGCGATCGACTGTCGCCAATATTGTTGGATATATCTATCAATTTCAATGCGTTGAGTAGTCCATGCGCTTGGCTGCGACCACCGCCAACATAGAACGAGAATATCGGACCAGCCGCCTCCATCTGGCTAATCCCTAGATTATGTTGCGGGTGACTGGGTAGACCCGGATACAAGATTTTCTGTACCCGCTGCTCCAAAAACTTGCCTACTTCTAGCGCATTTGCAGATTGTTTGTGGATGCGGAGGCTGAGGGTTTCGAGTCCCTTATGAACAACCCAAGCATTGAAAGGACTGATCGTCGGGCCGGTATTGCGGGTAAAGGCAAGCAGTGTTTCCTCAATAAACTCTTCGCTACCGCAAACAGCTCCGGCGAGAACGCGCCCTTGCCCATCCATCATTTTGGTCGCGCTATAGGCGACAATATCGGCACCAAACTCCATCGGACGCTGGAGAATATTTGTAGCAAATGCATTGTCAACGACAGTGGTGATACCTTTGGACTTCGCCAAATCACAAACTGCGCGCAGATCAATTACATCCATTGTTGGATTTGCTGGAGTTTCAAAGAAGAACACTTTTGTATTGGGTCGGATTGCCTGTTCCCAAGCTTCAATATCCCGCCCGTCGACCACCGTCGTTTCGATCCCGAATTTTGGCAATAAACTGTCCGCAAGCCATCGGCAGGAGCCAAATAGTGCGCGACTCGCTACAATGTGATCTCCGGTCTCTAACTGGCACAGCAGCGCGGCGGTCATTGCGGCCATACCCGTCGCAGTTGCTCGGCATGCCTCCGCACCTTCCATGATCGCAATCCGTTCTTCAAGCATTTGCACCGTGGGATTTTGCAGGCGGCTGTAGGTCATGCCATCCTGCTCGCCAGCAAAGCGGGCGGCGGCGTCTTCGGCACAGTCATAGGTGTAACCGGACGTAAGGAACAATGCCTCCGATGTTTCGCCAAATTCCGTACGCTGCGTGCCGCTCCGGACAGCTTGAGTTGCGGGACGCCAATTCTTGGTAACTTCTCGGTTCTTGCCGGTATCGCGTTTCATACAGGCACCCTAACCGGCAGCAAGCTTGGCGACAACCGCATCGCCAATTTCGTTTGTCGACGCCGATCCGCCCAGATCGTGCCCAAGCACGCCATCGGCGAGCGCATCGGCAACGGCCTTTTCAATGCGCTGGGCATTGTTCTCGTCACCAAAGCTATGTCGCAACATCATAGCGGTGGAGAGGATCATCGCCATCGGGTTGGCAATCCCCTGCCACGCAATATCCGGCGCGCTGCCGTGAATTGGTTCATAAAGGCCCTTGGTACCTTCGCCCAAAGATGCGGAAGCAAGCAAACCTATGGAACCCACGCACATGCTCGCCTGATCCGAGAGAATATCGCCGAACAGATTGCCCGTTAAAACAACATCAAACTGTCCCGGATCACGCACCATCTGCATCGCGGCATTATCGACATACATATGGTCCGGCTCGACATCGGGATATTCCGGTGCAATTTCGTCGACGATCTTGCGCCATAAAGCAGATGTTTGCAGGACATTGGCCTTGTCCACCGAACATAGTTTCTTCCGCCGTCCTTGCGCTGCCTTGAACGCGACATGCGTAATCCGTGCGATCTCACTCTCATCATAGGACATGATGTCATAGCCTTCGCGCAAACCATCAACGGTTTCGCGCTGACCTTTTTCACCAAAATAGATATCGCCGGTTAATTCTCGCAAGATCAGAAGGTCTATAGCGCCGGCAATTTCCGGTTTTAGACCCGACAATCTCTCCAGCCCGGCAAATGCCTTGGCTGGCCGAAGATTGGCGAAAAGCTGCAATTCCTTGCGCAGCCCCAATACCGCGCTTTCCACACGCAGCTCGCGACGCAAACTGTCCAGTTCCGGATCGCCAACCGCGCCAAACAGCACCGCATCGGCGGATTTAGCTAATCCCAATGTTTCTGGCGGCAACGGATGGCCATGCGCGCGATAGGCAACACCACCAACATCGGCATGGTCCAGCGTCAGATCATTGAGGTCCAGCGTTTCCAATACACGCACAGCCTCGACCATGATTTCCTGACCTATGCCGTCCCCGGCAAGCACTGCAATATGCATGGGTATTTCCTATAAATTCCGGCAAAACTCCTGCCGTGCATTGCCGGACTATGCAACCACCCTTTTCAGGCGATCGACCAATACCGACCGCGCGGCCATCACGTCATTACGTCGATCTTCGAAGAAATGGCGTTTGAGGAAGAAACCTGTGACACGCAGGCCGTCAAATATCTCGTCCCATTCGGAAGTGACGGGTTCTTTGAGGAAGGCGGGAAGCGGAAGGAGCTTGTTCTTATATTGACCGGCAGCGGCTTGGCTGACCGCCGTAGCACTTTTGGGACTAATATAGATTAGATCATCGTCCGATCCCGTCACTGCGCATTTGTCCAGCGCCAGACCAAAGCCCAGTTCCGAGAGCAACAGAAGCTCATAACGCACGAGTGCCACCGCCCAACCTTTTGCAGAAGGTGCACTACAAATCGCATCCAGCAAAGCCGAAAGCGCGCTGTGAAGACGGGGATAGCTATGTTCTTCCGGCAATATAGCGGCAGTCAGCGCAGTCACCCAATCCAATGCCGCGCTGGCTAGCGGTTCATTGAGATAGGGGCCACGACTTTGCTGGAGTTCTGCGGTCATCGAAGCCAGTTGATCTTCCGTCCGCGCGCGATAATCTGCCTGCACGATATTGGATGGAATCAGCACAGGCCGCATGGTTCGCGACCGTGCGCCGCGCACATAGCCGGCCATAAGGCCGTTTTCCGGGGTCAAGGATCGCACCACTGCGCCATGTTCACCATGGGGACGGACGGAGCAGATGATGGCCTGTGTGCGGAGGCTAGGCATCTAATTTTTCATCAAGTTCAGTCAGGTCAACCAATCCATGACGAATTCTCAGTCGGGCAATATCGCGAGAATGTTTCTTGTGTCTCTCGGGGTTAGAATCCCTCATCTGACTAACAAGCTACTCAATCCATAATGATAATATTTGCGTTTAAAAATAAGATGCTTTGGAGAGAAAAGAGCTATCAATGAACATACAATTGCAAGTCCCACCACTAGCTTGGATGCAAGGGGCTGACTGCTTGAATTCCAAACCTCAATCGAAATAACCGTAAATAGTACTATAGAACCAACCACAAACAGCAAGATTGCCAAAAGCGCGACCAAGGCAAACGGCATAAATTGGGGCATACGCTTGGGATATATGTCTTTAGGAAATCCAATAGTGGTAAGAGCAAATTTGACAGTATCATACGCTTCCGGAAACTTTAGCAGCAGAGCCACTCGGTCAGACGGTTGAGATTTCTCGAATTTCCAATCAAACCAAGCCTTAAGATACGACAGTTTTGGTTCAACTGAAGCGTACACCAAATTTGCTATGCTGACTAAAATTAACGAAATATGCTGCAGGTATTCGGTTCCAACTTCAAATCCAGAACTGGAAAATTTTGTAATCACACCAAAATAGGAAGCCAAGCCCAGTGCAGATACCACCAAAGATAGTTTGATCGAGCCCGGTCTGAATTTATTTAGATCTTTTACGTTGCTGTAGACATCGTCAGTATCAAGCTCGCGGTTGGAAGTAGAAAGTAGCAAGCTGGAGATGGCTCCTGGTGGAAGCTTGGCAACTTTAACGAATCCGCCAAATTTTTCCTTTTTCCAGAGAGTATTAAGAGGCAGCATATACTGTTCCTATCCGTGAAAAAAATCATACACTTTTTGCGCTACTGTCGCTAACACACCGGGTGCAGCCTGCAAATCATACAGTGAAGCATTCTTGACTGCAGTCGCCGTACCGAAATGCAGTAAAAGCGCCCGCTTCCGCGCCGGTCCAATTCCCGGCACATCGTCCAGCGAGCTATGTCCCGCCGCCTTCGACCGTTTCGCGCGGTGCGCGCCGATCGCAAATCTATGTGCTTCATCGCGGAGGCGTTGGAGGTAGAACAGCACCGGACTGTTTTGTGGCAGATTGATCTCGCGGCCATCGGGTAGGTGGAAAGTCTCCCGCCCGGCATTGCGATCGGGGCCTTTGGAGACCCCGATCATCACGACATCCTCGACGCCTATTTCGGCCAGCGCATCCTTTGCCGCACTCATTTGCCCCTTGCCGCCGTCGATCAGCACCAGGTCGGGCCATTCGCCTTTCTCGCGATCCGGATCCTCCTTCTGCGCATGGGCGAAGCGGCGTTCGAGCACTTCGCGCATCATCGCGAAATCATCACCGGGTTCAATGTCGGGGTTCTTGATATTGAACTTGCGGTAGGCGTTTTTACGAAAACCTTCCGGCCCAGCGACGACCATGCCGCCGACCATATTGGTCCCTTGCGTGTGGCTATTGTCGTATATTTCGATGCGATCCGGCACCGCGTCCAGCTCCAGCAACTCGACCATCTCGCGCATTATCTTGGCCTGGGTGGAACTCTCGGCCAGTCGCCTTTCCAGCGCCTCGTTCGCATTGCGGCTGGCCTGTTCGAGCAATTTCCGGCGATCCCCGCGCTGGGGTTTGGAGACGCTGACTTTGTACTCCGCCTTGTTGCTCAGCGCTTCGGCCAGCAATTTCTCGTCCAGCAATTCGCGATCAAGCAGCACCAATTTCGGCGGCGGCATGCGGTCGTAAAACTGCATCAGGAAACTGGAGAAAACCTCCTCGATTTCGACATTGCTAGTATGCGCCGGGAAGAAGCTGCGGTGCCCCCAATTTTGACCGCCGCGAATGAAGAATGCCTGGATGCAGACGGTTGAACCTTTTGAAGCCAACGCAAAAATATCGGCATCGGGCAGTCCCGCAGCGTTCACCGCTTGATTACCCTGAATGAAGGTGAGTGCCTTCAGCCGATCCCGGTAAACCGCCGCCATTTCAAAATCCATTGCATCGGAAGCCTTTTGCATCTGCTCGCCGAGCTTGCCCTGCACCTCGGTCGATTTACCAGACAGAAAATTAC
Organism: uncultured Parasphingorhabdus sp.; assembly: GCA_951813595.1. Classification (GTDB taxonomy): domain Bacteria; phylum Pseudomonadota; class Alphaproteobacteria; order Sphingomonadales; family Sphingomonadaceae; genus Parasphingorhabdus. Next base: position 2,518,734 of record CATOTQ010000001.1, read on the forward strand.
GACTGTCCTCGACCAACTCGGCATAATCTTCCTTGCTGACCCGGTCGACACAGGGCGCCGAGCAGCGCTTGATTTGATAGAGCAAGCATGGCCGCGAGCGATTGTTAAAAAAGCTATCTGTGCACGAGCGGAGCAGGAAGAGTTTTTGCAGCGCATTTAGCGTCTGATTGACCGATCCGGCGCTGGCAAAGGGGCCGAAATATTTGCCTTTCGCCTTCTGTGCACCGCGATGCTTCATGATGCGAGGAAAGTCATGATCTTCGCGCAGGAGGATGAAGGGAAAGCTTTTGTCGTCGCGGAGCAGCACGTTGTAGGCTGGCCGGAACTTCTTGATGAGTTGCGCTTCTAGCAACAATGCCTCGGCCTCGCTCCCTGTCGTGACAATCGTCATCGACCGCGTTTGCGCCACCATCCTGAGCAATCGCTGCGGCAGACGCGCCATCTGCACATAGGATGCTACACGATTTTTAAGCGACTTCGCCTTGCCAACATAAAGCACATCGCCGCGCTTGTCCTGCATCCGATAGACGCCGGGGCGATTGGGGAGTGTTTTCAGCGTTTCATTGATCGCCGCCATGCCCGTTTCGAGGTCCGGCGTATCGCCCTCCCCGCGCACCGCGTAGGTCGCTTTCTCTTCATTGAAGCGATCAGCAGCATTGGGTTGATCGGGGCGGCCAGCTTTGGACATGCTGAGGTTTTAGGTGAGACGAAGAGAGTTTGCCAGAGCGATCTAATCCTCGCCCCTTTAGGGGAGAGGAAAGATTTGCTTGGCAATTTATTGCCTAGAGAATCTTGAAGAGGGGAAGGCAGCAAGAGCCCCCTCTCCGACTCCGACTAAGCAGACAAGCTGCCAAGTCTCCGTTGTCCTCTCCCCTAAAGGGGCGAGGATAGATTAATTTACGGTTTTCCCGATATCGCCTATCGCTTTGTCGACCAAGCCTTTGTCCGCTGCTGCGTCATGCTGATCGGCAATCAATGCCTGAGCCGCGGCCGTCGCTGCGCTTGCCGCTTTCGCACGAACTTCCGCGATTGCACTGCGCTCGGCAGCGCCGATCTTTTCTTCCGCCATCTTCTTGCGACGGGCAACCAGCGCTTTGGTATCGGCCTGAGCCTGCTCAACCAGAGCGGTAGCTTCTTTTTCCGCCGCATCCATCAGCGCTTCGGCTTCTGCCTGTGCACCGGCAGTCTTGACTTCATATTCCGCTTTCAGGTCTTCGGCTTCCTTGCGCAGGTTCGCCGCTTCATCGAGCATTTTCTTGATTTCTGCAATCTGCTTGTCGAGCATGCCACCAATCAGAGATGGCACTTTTACCCAAAGCATAATGCCAAAGACAATCAACATTCCAACTGCAACCCATTGGGTTGCATTCATTCCCAGGGCGGTGGGGTATGCGCCGTCTGCCAAAACCGTCAATAGCATGTGGTCTATCTCCTTCAACAGGGGCTTAGAAAGCCGCCTTTACCGCCTTCTTCGCCTGGTCCACGGTGACTTTGGTACCAGACACCGTCGCAACAATGTCTTTTGCCGCATCAACTGCAACGCTTTCGATTTCTGTCAAAGCGGTTGCCGTTGCTGCTTTCAGCGCCGCATCCGCTTCATCCGCCTTCTTGGCAATTGAAGTATCTGCGCGTTTGATCGCCGCTTCGTTTTTCTTGGCCGCTTCAGCCTTGGCTTCGCCAACCTTGCCGGCGGCGTCCGATTTTGCATCATTGATCAGCGTGCGATAATCTTCCTCAACCTGCTCGGCACGATCTTGCGCCGCCTGGGCAGCAGCCAGATCATCATCAATGCGCTTCTGGCGATCGTCCACGGTCTTGCTGATCTTAGGCACCATATTCTTCGCAATGACGAAATAGATGATTCCGATAACGACCAGCAGCCAGAAAAACTGACTACCATAGACTTCCATAAGTTGAGCAATTTGAGGCATTATTCACCCGTTAGTTCAAAACGCGAAACCGGCTGTTTGTCGGGGTGACATTTGCCGACACCCCAAAAAACGAAATCGTAGTTAGGCAGCTGGTGGTGCGTAGAGAATGATCATCGCAACAGCAAAGGCGATCAGGCCGAGCAATTCAGCAGCCGCGAAGCCGATGAACAGACGTCCCTGCTGGCCATCAGCCGCAGATGGGTTACGCAAAGCGCCTTCAAGGAAGGAACCGAAGACGTTACCAACACCGGTAGCCGCCGCGCCCACGCCGATTGCCGCAAGGCCAGCGCCGATAACTTGTGCAGAAGAGAGATCCATTTTTGTACTCCGTTTTTCTAATCTAGATATGGTTATTGAAAGTGACTTGTTGAATAGGTCAGTGAAGGTTTTCCGCATCATTTATGTATAATGATGTGAGAAGAGCGAAAACATAGGCCTGGATCGCGCAAACCAGCAATTCCAGAGCGCTGACAAAGGCGATGAATACGATGCTGAGAACGGCAACCAGAAGGCTGGCACCGCCTGCGTCAATCGACTGAATGACGAAGTTAGCGAACACCTTGATAAGAATATGCCCAGCGATCATCGCAACAAACAGACGCAGAGCGAGGCTGAATGGGCGCACTAAGAATGACAACAATTCCACGCAGAAAATCAGCGGAATCATTGGCAGCGGGGTGCCGTGCGGTATGAATAGACTAAAGAACTTCAGCTTATGCTTCCAGAAACCAACAATCAAAACGATTGAAAAGCTGATTGCCGCCAAAAGACCGGTTACCGTGAACTGGCTGGTCACTGTGAAAGGATGAATGCTAGGAATAATCCCCAGCGGCATCATACCAAGCAGGTTCGCAAACAAGATGAACATGAAGATTGTGAAGACCCACGGCGTATATTTCTTGCCTGCGGGACCGATGCTGGTGGCGATGATGTTATCCACGAAACCGATCACGCCCTCAACCATGAGTTGCCAGCGGCCAGGAACCAGTTCCCGCTTCATTCCGCCCATCATAAATACATAGATAAGGCCCAGGACAACAAACATCCAAAGCGCGCTATTGGTGAAACTGATCTGTTGCCCGAATAATTCGAAACCGCCGATAATCGGCTCGATCTCGAATTGGCTCATTGGATCAATTTTGCCTTCTTCAGCCACTGATATAACCCCTGATCTTCAGTCGTCTTCGTCGGTTACTGCCGTACCGATGTCTTTTACCGGCTGGCTCGAAATCTGATAAATCCTCCAGAACGCCGTCCCAATCCCTAGGAAAAAGAACGACAAGAGGAACAATGGCGTTGTTCCGAACAGGTTGTCCAATAGCCAACCAATTCCGAAACCGACGACCACGCCCCCGATCAAATAGCTTAGCACCCGCATGCCGAGCTGCTGATTTTCATCAGGGCTGCGATCGCGATGTTTAGCTTTGTTCCGCTCTCTGTTCTGTGCCTTTTCTAGCCGCTCTTCCAGCGACGAAACCCGCACATCTTCTTCAAGTGGATCATGATCAGATTCGTTTGCCATCATCTGCAACCCTTTTTGCACCCCGAAGACCGCGAAAAAGCGCCATAAACAACAGCAGGCCGACCCGCCAAGGCGCGGCCCGTTTAGGAAAGCATTACTGCCAAGTCAACAGCTATGCTGCATTGCGGAAAAAGGAGTGAATTGCAGTGCAAAATTGAAGGTGAATAGAGAAGACTTAGTGCTCAAGAATCTGCAAGTTCATACTTTTGCTTTTTCCTCCCGATGGTTTCGGTAGGAGCGCAAGGTGGAAACCGCATTTCGTTTAGTTAGGGCAAACCAAGCACAATCTTCGGAGGATGGTCAGCTTTTCAATATATCATACAATGTCAAATGCTTAATAACCATTTATAACCATAAGTGATCAAAGAAATCTGCGCGAATCCCAAGATGCAGAATTGTGCGTGCCAATTGCGAATGATTTAATATCTGCTTTGTTCCGCGCAGAGCGTTAAGTGGCGCGAGGCAAGGAGTGTTCGTTAAGACTGCTAGCTGAGTGAGACAACCGAAAATCCATCGACGAAGCGCTATTTCTAAACATGTCCTTAACCATATTGGCCTAACCCGCAGAGACGGGAGCGCTACTGCTATATGCAAACGCAAATTCTTGGACTGTTGGCGCCGCTCATGGCGCTATTTTTCGCCGCGACATTCGCGGTGCTTTGGCGTGTAGGGCGGTTAAAGCGTTACGTGCTGGGCTTTGGCATTGCCTATATATTGTCTGCATCGGGATTCCTGATCACTCACCTTCTGCCTGCCGACTCAGGGCAATCGACTGAATGTTCACTGTCGGATTGCGGCTTTCATGCAGGCGTCATCGCATGCAGCGGAACGTCGTTTTTGCGGCAGGCTGATTTTGCCTGGTGCGCGACGTAGCAGGTTCATTGCTGCGTGATTGATTGTGGCAAAATTGGCTGCGGCATTTCCGGTTCTGATGCGGCAGTCATCCTGGCGGCAGGTAACATCGAGCACCCGATGCAAACAGTTTTCCACCTGCCAGTGATTGCGGATGTGACGCGCCATTTTCTCGGGCACATCAAGGACGGATGAGATGTAAAATTGCCTGACCGTTTTGGCCTGGCCTCTGATTTCACGAGTGTACCCTGTCATGATCACGGCCTTCAGGCCCGGCCATTTGTGGCGTTCGGTTCTGTATTTGAACAAACTGTGCAGCACCGCGTTTCAATGCGCCCATGACCTGCATCAGCGGCTTCGCTTTTTTCAATGAATTTCGCGCCTGTATCACGCTCCGGATGTTCATCGAAAAACAATTCGACATCCTATCGCGTCAATAGTCACGATAGCGCCCTTGAGTGCCAACAGGGCCAGTAGCTCGGGGATCGCTGTTATCTCATTGGACCTGTCGTCAATCTTGCGTTGCCCGGGAACGAGTTGGTGATCACACGGCCAGGCCGAAATCATATGAATGGGTGCTTCAGGGGACCTGGTATCAAATGACCGCCGAAGGGTTTTACCATCGATGGCGACGACACCTTCAGGCGTTTCATGCAAACTCGCCACCCAGGTTATGAAGCAGCGTTGGAAGGCTTCCATATCCAGACGGGAAAACAAGATCCCCGACTGATCATGGCCTGGCGTTCCGTCCTTGAACGGCAAAAAGCGACGCAGGAATTCCAGCTGCTTTTCACCGTAGAGTGCGATTGACGTCCAGCCCCCGGCGCCTGAAATTACGGCGCAATTACGGCGCATAGGACCAGAAGAAAAATCTCGTTCAGTGGGCAGGTGACCTTCGCTTGCTGGCGCGGGTCTTTGACGCCGCCGAAATGCGTCAGAAAACGGGGGGTGGCAGGGTCCGGTGGGGCTTGTGACATGCAAAATCTCCAAAAAAGTGAGCATTCCACTCCCTTGATTCAGAAAAATTACTCCATGTCAGCTGCTTATTCAGTCAATTGCCCTGCGGGATAGGTGGGTTGCGGTTGGCCTGCGATTTCTGATCTGCTATGACGTCCAGTAATAACTGGATTTTGTCTGCATCGTTGCGGTTGGCCTGCGATTTCTGATCTGCTATGACAGATATGCCGATAACTTCCTGTAGAAATTGGAAGAATCGGTGTATCTGGCTAGCATAAAATTCTGGACATAATTAGAACATTGCCAACTGATCAGGGTTTTTACGCCGTTTCTGGCGTCGCTGGCTGTAGAATCGGACGATATTTTCATACTGCCGGTCAGTAAACGTAAGAACATGGATATCGCCCTTTTCTGGCAGGTTCCTCTCGATCCGTTTCAAGTGCGACTCGTAGCTGTCCTTGCCGTTACAAAAGCGAGCATAAACCGAAAACTGGCTCATTTCAAAGCCCTGGTCGAGCAGAAACTCTCGAAATTGCGTTGCCTCTCGCGATTGTTTCTTGGTGCCGACGGGCAAGTCGAACATGACAAATATCCACATCAGGCGGTAACCGCTAAGATGGGTTGCACCGGCATCGTTCACTCTGTTTCCTCTTCATCGAGCCGGGCCACCGAGGACCATTCCATCGGTGTTGGCGGATCAAACAGGGCAAGTTCAGGTCGCCCGGTTTCGAAAGCCTGTGCCAGAGATTGAGCGATGCGCTGGGCGGCAACCGAAACTGGCGAGACTTCGCCATCAATACGAACATCGAAAGCAATCAGCCGGGCGAACCGCCGCTTCACGGGTGGATCGAGCTCTTGTATGCCTTCTTCCACCATTGCTACCACTATGGCATCAACAAGCGGGCGAAATGGTTCCACCAGATCATCAGCCAGCGCGAAGGCATTGCCCCGATTGGCGTGATGAATACCGATGGTTGGATGCAATCCGGCGGCAATTACGGCACGTGCTACGGTCGCGCGCATTACCGCATAACCGTAGTTGAGCAACGAATTTGCACCCTCCAAAGACCGATCCCGCCGGAAATCCTTACCCATCAGCAATGGCCAATATCGCCGCGCCGCTTGCGCTTCCTGGTTCTCCGGATCGCCGGACTTTACGCGTCCTGCGATGTGCGGAAAGGCTGCCGCTCCTTCAATGTCCCCGGCAGCAAGCAGCGACCCCTGCATCCTGATCTTGGCCTGTACGACCCGCCGCCAGAGTTGCTTGCACAGAGGGCGAGAGGCTTCCCACTGCGCCTGCATCCTGCCGCCCTGGGCGTGATGCCCCTCAAGCGGCAGCATGACCGCGACCGGGTTATGATTAGCGGCACAGAAGACGATTGGTGCGCCGCGTTCGGCCATTGCGGCAACAATATTCCCGGTCCAGGTCACGCCATGGGCATGAACGATGACGGCATGGATATCGTCGAGCGCTACCCGTCCGATTTCCTGGGCATCTTCATTTTTGACCATCAGGAAACCCCGATAGGTGAAAAGGCGCAGGCCGTCGGTTGCAATATCGACTATCCGGTCCATATTTCCATCCTTATTCCCAAAAACCTATTCTCTTGGTCCCGGATCAAACACCCGGCCCAGCGGATCGACGCGCACCTGACGTGCCTTGCTTTTTTTGAGACCTGTGCCTGAAGAATTTATGTATTTGAAGGGATCCTCTTCATTTGAAGCCGAGTCGCGAGCTTTCAATGCCCCAGCTTCATTGTCCGGAGCGAGTGTGATTTGTCTGCCGGAAAATTTCACAACGCGAACGATCAAGCCCGGATTTCCTTCATGCTCAATCGCCAACATGTCATTTTGACGCAGTTTCATAACAATCTTGGCTGCGGGATGAGGCCTTTTGGGCTGGAAACCCGGCTGATGAGCGTCAAATGTCGAAATCGTGTTCGAATCCCATTTCCCGTCAGGCAATCTCCAAATGACGAAGCTATCATTCGAATCGCCTTTGTAGCCCTTGTAAGTTTTCCCCTGCTTGTCCCTGATTGGAATGACATTGGCCGGTTCCCTTACCCGGACGCGGCGCAGCCCCTTGAAAACCGGCGCGCCATTTTTATCCGGCCTCCAGCCTTTTTCCGAAAACTCGGCCAGTGCCTTTTCAAATTCTTTACCGGTCAGTCCTTCTGTGGCGCGACAGAGCGCGTTGCGAAGCGTTTCATCGGGAATCCGCCCTTGTCCCAGATGTTTCGGTTTCGGCTCGAGGCTGCTGAGCGGCACACGATGCACTACAATCGGCGTTTTTCCGTCTGCTGCATATTCGCCAGTTAAGCCATAGGCGGTTTCGTTATGCAGTTGCGCCGCCGTCACATCATGATGCTTCGAGGGCCTACCCTTGCGCCCGTGATCGGCCTTATGGCTGACGGTGACTTTCAGAACTTTATCGCCAAGCTCCTCGCGAAAACCTTCCCAGGGTTGCGGCAAGTCCTTGAACTTCCGGTCGAGATTATCGTTCTCGGCCCGGCCTGCCGCCCTAGCAATCTCATTTAACAGCGCGCGCGTTGTCACTGCCACCACCGCTGCATCAATCGCATGATGCCGATGATCAAGCCGGTTTTTCGGCGCGTTGCTGTGCTCGTTTTCGACAAAATTATGGTCGGGCAGCAGGCTGTTCAGACCCCATAGCCGCCGCAACATCGCCGTCATCCGGCCCGGAATGACATAGACACTGCCTTCTTCCTTACTCGCATAGAGGCTGGACAAATAGCGTCCGGCCATGCGCGAGAGATATTGCGTATCGGTCAATTGCCGCTGGATAAAACCCCCTTTCTCGTCAAAGCGTTTCATCGCATCGGACTGAAAACGCCATTGCTTGCCCTTGTGCAATCGTGCGACCTGCTCGGTAATTTTGTCCCAGCGGTCCGTGTTGCCCCAGGCTTCCCACGGAGTCTTGTTGCCTTTCTGTCTGTTACAATGGCGATGCGCCACGACCTTGTTCGAGACGCTGTCATCGAGCGTGCGTGAATAGGGCAGGATATGATCGATATCCGCTTCGCTGGAGAACAGCATGTGCATCCCGATTGGTTCGCCGCAATAAGGGCAGCGCCGGTCGAGCGGGTTTTTGGGGTTCAGTTCCTCCCAGACACGCAGCAGCATCCGGTTTGCGCCGGTATCGGGAATGTTTTCCTCACGCAGCTTGACAGAACGCAATTCGGCGGCACGCGTATTTTCACGAATGCGCTTATTCTGTTCGTCCTTCTGCTTTTCGTTGAGCTTCAGCTCGCGCGCCAGTTCGACGACGATCTCGTCCGGGCGACCGTGCACCTTGATGATGGCGTTCACCGGCTTTTCGATTTGGCGCAGCCCGATATGGATGGTGGGATTGGTGATCTTGCCCCAGCGTTTTTCGGGAGGGTCTGCCGGGTCTTGTGTCCCGGGCGGTATTTCCCTGGTTAGCAGTTCACCATAATAGGGAAGTGCGGGCACGACTTCGCCAGTGCGAAAATCCGAATGATGTTTGAACCGCGGGTCCTTTTCCGCGACCCTGCTGACGGCTTCATCATATGTGATAACATTGCCGTCTGGATCGACGCCTTCCTCAAGCTCCTGGAGAATAAGCTTCGTCGCGGTTAGTCCCAACCGTCCATGGCCCTCGGGCAGACTATAGGCGGCTTTCTCTGCTATCTTGATTTGATCTTCATCCAGATCGTACTTATCCGACAAGAATCTGCGTAGCTCATCCGGATTCTCCTCATTGAGCAGCCGGTCGATAATCAACCAGCGCTGTTCTATATCAAAATGCGCCCAGCGATTGTCAAACAGCTTTTTGTTGCTCATTGTCGCATAGATTTCATTGCCCGCAAGTTTGGTGCGGGTCTCGCTTGCCTTATTAAAGCTCTGGCCGGGGCCGAGGCTGAGTTTCTTTGCGAGCGATGAAAAAGAACTCGATTTCTTGTTGCGGAGATGGAGGATGAGTAAATCGCGCTCATCCAAAGTCAGTTTACGCGATTTTTCTCCCGGCGTTGTTATTTCGAGGTGGTTGACCTCCTCGTAAAGACGGCGTTCCTGAAACAGCGGATGGGCCTTTGGCAGGCGCTTTTCATCGGTCAGAAATGTGCATACGCCCACCTCCTGCTTTTTGAGAGGGCGTTGGAAAAACAGAATCCGATACAATGCGTCGTACGCTGTCTCGTTCAGCAAATTTGGATGATACTCCGCTTGCTTCTTCCAGATTTCTCCAAACTCTTTCTCGATATGATGGCGCTGCGGATAAAAATCATAATCCTTGTTCTCACCGCCCATGCGAACACGTTTGGTGTTCAGGCCGTTCAGAAACCCGCCGAGCGTTCGTGCGCCGCATTCCTTCATTGCAGCATCAAGCGCCTTGGCACCGCTATATATTTTACCGTCGGTCTCGCCCTCCTTGCGCTCTGCTTTGCGGTTCGACTTGAAGCCGCGTCGCTGGTTGAGGTGAAACAGCGCGCGGCCAATTTCATGGGGTTCCAGCTTTTCATCGAGCGCACGGGCGCGCAGCGGATAGGGATCAAGTTCGGCGACCAACTTCGCCTCATCGTTGTTACCAGGCATCAGGCCATGTGCAACCAGCGCTTTAAGAAACGCCGAGCGCCGTCCGAGATAGCGATCTCGCCGCCGCCGCATCCCCCGCGCAATCCGCCGCCTCACCGCTAGTGACTCTCCAGAAAAAATCCGCGATCCCAGATCGATGATCCCGCCGCCATCCTCGACCAGACACCAGCCAATACTGTTGGTGCCAATATCAAGGCCAAGTCTTCTCATGCTTATTCTCCTTTTCCCATATTTGCAGGAGGTAGTTATTAAATCAATTGACTTTAACTGCGATTTGATCGAAATACTACCCGTTCAGAAATCGCAGGCCAGCTGTTAACAAGCAGTTTGACTGCACCAAATAAGGGCGAGGCTACGGCCTCGCCTTTTCCTTTAGACTGGGCAAAAGGACATTTCAGCGCAGCCTGACGTTCACCCTTCGACGATCAGCCGGGAGGTGAAGAGAAACACCGGCTTGCGGGGATACCGCCCGAAGCAGACGTATCGTAGCCGTATTTCAGCAGCGACCCGGCAGAGTGTTGACCAGAGGATAGAGGATCGAGAAGGACCGGAGGCCCGGGGCTTCTTTGCTCACCCCTGTCCCTCATGGGAACGCGGGGATGAACAGGAACACCAACGGGGTGATCCGCCGGTACCTTGCGAAAGGGGCAAGCCTCGACCCCCTGACAGAGCAGGAAATCCGGGGCATCATGGACAGGCTCAACACCGAACCCGGAAAATGTCCTGGCTTCAGTACGCCAAATCAGGTAGTCTTCGAAGTCAGGCCAGACGTTGCACTGGCGGGTTGAATCCGCGTGGCAGGATAGTATTGAGTTCAGATGAAAGGTTCGATTTTAAAGAGGTCTATCAGCAGCGGTACGAGACCTATCGTCACCTGGATAAACTGCGATGGGAATTGCAAAATCGATATTCATGGTTCGACTTCCTAGTTTCGAGTAGACCAGCAGGTGACTGAGTCATGTTTGTGGCAAAGTTGCTTGGATGATTTGAGCAACTGTTTCGCAGTGGCGATGGCGAAGTTGTAGGTGCGTTGAAAGTTTCGCGATTGAAAATCCGCATAGCGGGAACGTTGAAACACTGTCGCGGCATCCAGACACTCATAAAGAACAAATTCTAGATCGCGATCATTCAACAATGGGGCCGCCACTCGGCTATACCTTTTTTTGAAGCTCATCCTCATCAACCGTCTCGGACAGGAAAACTGTTTTTCCTCGAAGACTAATCCAAATTTGTCGACCTTATAACCTAGCTCACAAAACATGCCCCCCTCAAATCCGAGGGGAGTGTAATTCGAATTGTATAATGATAACTGTTTTTGAAACGGAGCCAGTCTTGTTAGTTGCCGCCAATCCACCCGACGCTATTTCATTTCATCCACCGGATTAACACTCAATTTCAAGGCCGCGAGTTGTTACTAGAATTAGGAATTCGACAAAACAGTCTGCCCCTGTTCAGCTCCTCATAGGCAGCTATATATTGACTATCTCGGGCATATTTGATCGAAATGGATGAGGCAGCAAGCTTGTGCTGATATATGGATTGAAACAGAGTGTCTCTTTTTGCGGCCGAAGCAGCCGAAAGCAGACAGTCCGAAAACGGCTCACTTCGAGCCTCTGTGAAACGACCGACATTGGGGGTGGGAACGGACGTGAGCAATAGCGATGTGAATGGCTGCGAAATCCCGAGGCTGTGTAAAAACGCGTTTGTCATGCGCTGTCGTGGGGTATTTTTTCGTTTAGGTCAGATTTTTGCCGATAATTTCAGCAGGCGCGCAGAACCATCATGCCCGGATCGCTTTGATGAGCGGTTTGACGCCCATGATGGTGATGAGGCGTTTGATATTATAGGCGAGAACCGAGAGGCTCATCTCTGTGGCGACGTTTTTGATGCCTTTGGTGAGGAAGTGGCACGGTCCCATCCAGCTTTTGAGTGTTCCAAAGACATGTTCAGCCGTTTGTCTGCGGATGGTCATGGCATCGGGGCGATTGTTGAGGCGTACGAGCATATCATCGACCACGGCTTCGTGCTCCCAGCGCTTGATGCGCCGGTATTTGGCTGTGGTGCATTGTGATCGGATTTTGCAGTCTGGGCATTTGCTCGACCAATAGGCGTTCAGCGTCAGCCCCTTTTCTTCTGTCGTGAAGCGGTGGATGAGTTCTTCACCTGCAGGACAGCGCAGAGTGTCTGTCTCTGCTTCATAGATAAAATCACTTCTATCGAACCGGCCTGCTGCCCTAGAGCCTGATGTATTGGGCTTTGGCACAAGCGGCGTCGCACCCTGTTCTTCACATGCCTTGATCTGCGGTCCGCTGAAGTAACCGCGATCAGCCAGCACCTCTATCTCTTCCGCATCCATGGCCACTTTGGCTTTCTCCGTCATAGGAGCGAGGAAGGCCCGGTCATGCGGTGCATTGGTCACTTCATGTGACACAATGAGATGGTACCCGGTGTCCACAGCAGCTTGTACGTTATATCCCACCATGCCGGAGGCTTTCATGCTCGTGGACATGGCTCTGGCATCGCTATCAGTCTGCGATATCTGCTTATCAGGATGAGCGATGACCTCCGCTTCTTTGGCGCAAAGCTCGTGGAGCTTGGCTTTCATGGACACGATCTTCTCGCGCAGCTGTGTCGTCCGGTCCTCAGCAACGTCGCTATCGTGCATGTCCGCTGCATCAAGTGACTGGAGATAGCGCGCTATGCTCTTTTCCACCTGATCAATCCGGCGTTTCAGCTTGCCTCGTGTATGATTGCGTTCGCGTGCGTTCACAGCCTTGAACTTCGACCCGTCTATCGCAGCCACAGCCTTGGCGAACAGACCGAGCTCCCGGCATAGCCCCACAAACTGACTGCAAACGGATTGGATCGCTGGGCCATTGTCCTTCCTGAAGTTGGCGATTGTCTTGAAGTCCGGGACCAGATGGCCGGTTAGCCACATCAGCTCGAGATTGCGGCCCGCCTCGCGCTCCAGTCTCCGGCTCGACTGTACCTGATTGAGATAGCCGTAAATATAGATTTTGAGCATCACCGCTGGATGATAAGCCGGGCGACCCGTGTCCTTCGGATCAACACCAGAAAATCCCAGTTCCCGCAAATCCAGTTCGTCGGTAAACGCATCCACCACACGGACCGGATTATCTTCATCCACATAATCCTCAAGCGATGGCGGCAATAAAAACGTCTGATCACGATCCGATCCAACCACAAAACGCTTCATGCAACCGCCTCCAACAAAGCCGCTCAGACCATAGCGATAATCAATGCGTTTTTACACAGCCTCTCCCGAAAGCGGATCACTAACATGCGACGATTGTCTGAGCCTCAGGCGGTGGGAAGTTGAGCTGGCACTGCGCTAGGGCCGATAACTGGACGCTTGAGTAGCGAGCTGCGTTCCTCTCCGGCACGGTACCGCCTAATTAGGTCTTCTGGTTCAAATTTGACCCCGATTGGATTGGTCTCGAAATCGCTTTCAGCTAACCACTCGGTCGTCGCTTCATTGCTGTCAAAAGTGTCGATCTGCAGTTCCATCTGATTGTTGTCTGGATCCCGGTAGTACATCGATAACGTCGCACCATGGTTTATGCACCAAAAGGGTTTTATCCCCTCGGCCGCCAATCGTTCATAAGTGGCAAACAAGTCGTCCAGTGTTTCATAGGTAAACGCCACATGCGCGACGCCGCCAATCTGGGGCGTTTTGTCTTCCAGACCCGGCATGTTGATGATTGCGATGCGGTGATGCTCTTCATCATAGGCGAGAAAAGAAACCCCAGGGGTGCCCAATACCAGCTCGGCTTCGAGAAACACCTTATACCACTGTAACATCTCCTCATATCTCGAAGTTTGCAAAGCGACATGAGCGAGTTTTGCGGGTGCAATCTTGCCCCTCTCCTTCGCGGTTTTGGGGACACATGGCGGAGAGCTGGGCATTTGGTTCATGTTCGTACGGTGCCTTTCCTTAATTTGTCACTTGTCAAAATATATATTCTTGATTATGTCAGTTGTCAAATAAAAGGGAAAGCCAATTGACAATGAATGCGAGCGCCGCAGTGGCCCCGGATCGCCAGACTAGAGGCAAATCAGAGAAAACTCGCGATTTGTTGCTTGATGCCGGAATCGCCCTGTTTTCCGAGCAAGGATATGCGGCGACCAGTACCCGGCAAGTTGAAACCCATGCGGGCGTCCGACGCAATCTGATGACATATCATTTTGGAAATAAAGAAGAATTCTGGAAGCAGGCGATGCTCCGGCTTGCCGACCGGATGCGGTCAACACTTGCCCCCGCGATTGCGCAATCACGGGACATCGAGCCGGACGAACGCATACGGTTTCTGATCCGCCGCTATGTGAGGGCAAGCTCCACCTTCCCTGAGATGGCCCGCATCATGTTTGACGAAGGGCGTTGCAATAGCTGGCGGCTACAGTGGCTGGTGGACAATTGTTCGCGTGGTTTCTTCAATGCCGTGCGCCAATTGTTCCAGGACGGGCGCGATTTCAAAGTGATACCCGACATCCCGCTCACCAATTTTTATTATCTGCTGGTCGGCAGTGCCACGATCTTTTCCATGTCTAACGAGTGCGAATTGCTGACGGGTGAGAATGCACTGGATGACAGCATGATAGACATACAGGCCGATACAATCGCCAAGTTATTGACGGTGGATGCCTCGGCTAAAATGAAAGAGAATGGCTGATGAAATTTGCAAGCTATATTCGGGACAACAAAGCGTCTTACGGTATCGTCACCGACGAGGGTGTGATTGATCTTGCCTCACGTTTGGGCGATGAATCGCCGACGCTGCAAGCGCTCATTCGCAATCATTATAAGGGTGCGCAGGAGATCGCAGACACCGCTTCTGCGGACTTTGCATTAGACACGGTCGAATGGGCGCCGGTCATTCCTGATCCGGGTACGATATGGTGCACGGGCCTCAACACACATAGCCATTTTCATGAAGCAAAGGCGCGGATGGGATTAAAAGATGTCCCCATTGTTCCCATGTTCTTCTTGCGATCGCGAAACACGCTGGTTGGTTCGGGACAATCTATCGAGAAGCCCGCCCTGGAACCCCATTTCGATTATGAAGGGGAGATAGCCGTTATCATGGGCGAACGTTGTCGCAACGTCTCGGTCGACGATGCGGCCAAGCATATCGCCGGATATGCCTGTTTTAACGACGGGTCAGCAAGACAGTATCAGATCAGAAGCCACCAGGCCACGACCGGCAAAAATGCCTATCACAGTGCAGGGTTTGGTCCCTGGATGGTTACCGCAGATGAAGTTGCGATCGATGATCTCGTCCTGCAAACGCGGGTAAATGGTGAAGTGCGGCAAAATATGAAGATTGATGATCTCATATTCTCCTTCGCTGAGCTCATCTCCCATATTTCTGAGATCACCTGGCTGGAGCCTGGCGATGTGCTTGTAACCGGGTCCGCCGAAGGAGCCGGAGCGCTCCGCGATCCTCAGGTGTTCTTGCAGGATGGGGATGTTGTTGAAGTTGAGGTCGCCGGCGTCGGTATCTTGGTCAACTCAGTTGAAGAGCAAAAAATGTGATGACGTTTCAAACAGATGTATTGATCGTGGGTGCGGGGCCGATTGGATTGATCATGGCGCTGATGTTTGAAAAACAAGGAGTTAAATGCACGGTTGTCGAAAGTCGGCAGGGGTTGCACATTGCGCCCCAAGCGCACGTGATCTCCAGTCGTACATTGGAAATCTGTCGGTCGCTCGGGATAAGCGATGAGCCGATCAGAGCCAGAGGTCCCAGTCCAATGGATAGGGGATTATATAGTTAATTAACCTTGCCGGGGACAGGTCACCGTGAATATAATAGGGCTAAGCCGCTTGGTACGGCCTAGCCCTTGCGCTAAGCGCAAATCTCAGGGTGAAAAGGAGGTGACGCCACGTGAACTTAAAGGTACCTACTAGTCCAGTAATGCTGGAAGGGTTGTAAGGGTGGGAATCACACTATCCCCTGATCGCCATGAGACGGGGATACCCCTGATCGCCATGAGACGGGGATAGTGTAGGTTAACTTTAACCCTAGATCAACCCACTTATGGTTCTGCGCCCAATAGCACCAGTGGAACAGAAGGAACACCACGCCCTTGGCGAATAACATTGAGCAAGTCCCTCTCATAACAGGGTACACCACTGGACATTTCTGATTCGAGGCTCTTCATGGGTAGTATCTCTATACCCGCGTCGATTATATCAGAGACATAAAAGCTCAAGTGTTTGACAAACAAATCGTGCGCGACGAAAGCGTATTTCCCGAACTGGACTTCTACGGCAACACGATCCTTGACAAAATCCGTCTGATTGCAGGACATGACGGGTTTGCGTCCGGTCGCGATGATGGAAGCCTTTTGTTCTGCTTCGCTTTTGCCTTGAATGGAACGTAGCAAGTCTTCATCGTCTGTTACCCGGAATGTATGCCTCCTTTCCTCCCAACCCAAGGCTTCCAGGCCGAGCTTGAAAGCAGCGTTCATGTCAATCGGTGAATAGAGCTGCCTCCCTTTTCGGGTACGTTCTTTCGATACCTTGGTGCGACAAGCCTCTGCATCAACGCTTTCAACCACAGACAGCAGTTCACACCACAGTTCGTAATGGTGAACAAGAAGATACTCTTCACCGTTCAGATGAGAGTATCTTGCTCCTATGTGCATTAGTGTCCGCCATTAGGCAGTGCGGGGTTATAGACGGGCTTACCCATCGGGCGGGTGCGCAAAGAGCCGTCACGCCAAGCAGTTACGCGCTGATGTGCTAGTTCGACGTACTCAGGGACAACATCACATCCATATCCGCTACGGTTATGCATCAGAGCGGCAATAATGGTTGTCCCGACTCCCATGTACGGATCAAGCACAACGTCCCCTTCATCCGTCATTGAAAGAACAAGCCGCTCGACCAGTTCTACGGGAAACTGGCAGGGATGGATTGTTTTTTCAGGATGGTTATTCTTGACGTTAGGAAACTCCCAGACATCGGAGGGGTTTTTCCCTTTGGGGTTGCCAGACAGCTTCCCGGCATTCGGGCCTTTGAAGTGCTTCTTGCCCGGGTATTTTGAAGGAACGCGGATAGGGTCCAGGTTCCATGTATAATCATTGTCGAGTGTCCACCAGACGATTGTTTCATACCGGCCAGACAGTCTGCGAGTGCAGTGCAATCCATGGCCAAAGTGCCAGACAATGCGGTTACGCAGCTTCAAGCCACAACCTTGGAACAGGGGATAGGTAAGAATATCGAGGGGCATTATCTCGCCGTTTTGAACGCAGTTCCCAACCTGCCAGCAGATAGACCCCTGTGGGTGTAAAATTCGAACACATTCTTCAATGACTCGCGCTTGAGCATTCAGATAGTCATCCAAAGAAGATCGTGTTTCATAATCTTTTCCCAAGTTGCAGGGTGGTGATGTGACAATTAGCTTGCAGTGATCGTCTGGAACCGAGCGCAAGAATTCCATGTTATCAATGCAGGCCAATACAGGATCGCAATAACCATTCTGCTTAGTACTGCGTGGAGTTTTTTGAAAAAGTGAACGGGCAAGTGCCGTTGGGTCACTGACCACGGGGGGAATTACAGCAACATTACTCATCGTGCAGGTTCCCCCTCGGTCAGGTCACAGTACATGAGCCGCTTGCCAACCATTCCCTCTACAACGCTACGCATTTGATCGATAGTGTTTCTGTCCCTGATATTATGTCGGCCAGAGAATTCATTTATATAACGTTGGAGGTGCTTGGGGCTGATCTTGTGGAAAGTTCCTTTGTGTGCCCGTTTCAGCATACTCCAAAAAAGATTCAATGCCATTGGCGTGGGCCATACCTCTTACGTATTCACCGGTAGAGTGATTGACAGTTTCATGATCACGGGCCATCCCGACATAGGCTCTCGCGTCGTCTGTGCAGACCTTGGCCTTGGATTCAGTTGTACCTTCGGTGAACCCTTGCAAGGTCTCACTGTCTGTTGTCTCAATCACCTTGGCTTTGACGAGCTTCGTGCTGCGATCTTTAGCCCCAACCACCGCCGTCTTCCCTGAAGGGCCGCGACCTACCAAGACACTCCGCTTGGTTTTTGACATGTTCTTGCGTTTGCCGCCGAAGTAAGTCTCATCGACTTCAACAGGCCCAGCAAACAACCCTTCCTTGCTAGCAAAAGCTTCTCTTAGCCTATGCGCCATGAACCAGGCGGACTTCTGGGTGATATCCAAATCGCGGTGCAGTTTCATGCTAGATACACCTTTTAGGCTTGTAGCGTTCAAGTAGATCGCGAAAGCCCATTTACGGAGGGGTATCTTCGATTTTTCCATGGCAGAACCATGGCGAACTGAAAAAAACTTTCGGCAATCCCTGCACCGGTAAGGAAGGGGTTTACGGTTTGCCTTTGGCGTGGTATTCTGACTTCCGCATTTTGGACAAGACCTGTCACCAGGGCTCGGCCATCTGACGTTTTCGAACCATTGTTCTGCTGATATGTCATCAGGAAACATTTCTGTCAATTCAAGTAGGCTGATACCTTCGCGATGATGCTTGCCGGGTGCTTTGGGTGCCATGTGCTATCCTCTCTCTTTGTTTACTCTTTGGTGCATAATACAACAGCAACACGGGTTAGTAAAGTATATAATTCCCATTGTTTTCTCATCGATCATTCCTTTTTTTGGCGTGTGGATTGTGCGTGGGAATGTTCTTGCTACCAAATCCGTTTGAGGTCATTTGAAGATACATGAACTTTTCTGAAGCCATCCTTCAAAGTCCCGGCAAAGGTCGATAATCCAGTTTCAATGACAAACCGTATCCGCCTTGATGACCTTAGCATTGACCTTAATTTGCGGTCGGTGAAGCGGGGTGACGAGACCGTGCGGTTACCCGAGTTAAGTTTTGATGTTTTTGCACTGCTGATAAAAAATGCGCCCTTTCCAGTCAGTTCCGAAATACTGATCCGGGAGGTTTGGCAGGCCGCACATGTTAGCGATGAAACCATAGCCCAACGCATAACCCTCTTGCGCAAGGCGCTAGACGACGATCCAAAGGAGCCTCGCTATATCCGAACCGTTCGCGGCACCGGATATGCGATTGCTGTTCCGTTGGAGAATGAATCCGAAGAATTGAAGCCGCAAGCCAACCGCATGACCACTCTCCGACGCACCGGCTATTTTGCGCTAGCCTTGATGATGATCATTTCGATTGGGGTAGCAATGTTTCTCAATTCCGGTTCGTTCGAAGGGGAATCTGTCACCCAAGAAAGCGAAACCTCGAACGCCAGCTTACTTATTCAGCGCGCACGCGACCAGATGAAGGTACAGCAACCCGTCGAAACTGATCGAGCCATCAAAATGTTCCGAGAAGCAATCAATCTGGAACCGGAAAATAAAAATGCCCGAGTTGGTTTAAGTTTTGCGCTTTCAACGCGAGCGACAAAATTTCAACCAAAAGCTACGGACATTGCGGAAGCTGAAAAATTGGCACAACAGGTTATAAATGAAAATGACAATATCGGCAGCGGATGGCACGCTTTGGGTTACGCATTGGATGCTCAGGGTCGAGTTGAAGAAGCGTTGGCCGCATATCAACGCGCTTACAGCATTGATCCTAAGGACAGTTCTGCCTTGTCGAGCGCTGCTTATCTGCAATCTGTACGTGGGAAGCTTTACGAAGCATTGCTGCTCGAAGCCCGCGGTATCAAATCAAAACAACCTTCCCGTTATATCGAGATACAGATTGGCAGGATTTTGGAACTGATCGACGATCCTGCCAACCCGCTGGAAAGAGCGCGCAGCGTTGCTCAATCCAGAAGAAACAGTGGTTGTTGCGGAATCTGCCGAGACCTTATTGCGGCAGAACAAGCCATCCGATGCCCGGGAATATATTGCCAGCAATGGCGGTGATCTTGATTCATCGCCGCGACTTTTGCGATTATTGGGACGGGCATTTCTAATGGAAGGCGAGAATGATGCTGCTCGGGACGCCTTCAAAAAAGCTGGAAGAGAAGCAGCTTTTGATCTCGCTGCACTTAACTTGTTGAATGGAAAAACTGCACGAGAAGCTAATTTGATTGCGGAATCCGAAGATGCGATGCTGCGCGGCGATAGTTGGCCAGAACTTCGCATCAGACTGGCCGAGCTTTATGCAGCCAGTAGCGACAACAGCATGGCGCTGAAATATCTTTCGCAGGCCGTAGATTTGGGGTGGCGGGACATAGGAGCAGTTACCTCATCACCCTTCCTTAAAACTGTTGTTCACAATGAGCAAGGGAAGCAAATACTGATGCGGATCGAGCGCGAACTTGAGGCCCAAAAAACGCAGATAGATCAATCGAAAAATATCCAAGCGTTGATTCAGAAACGCTTTTGAAATCCGATTTCACCGAAATTTGTACCAAAACAAATGTCCGCTTTTGCGCCCAAAGCAGACGTTATGCGAGATCACTCCGCCGCCAATAATTCTTCCGCTGCATCCAGATCCACCGACACCAGCTGTGAAATCCCGCGCTCGATCATCGTCACACCGAATAATCGGTGCATCCGGCTCATCGTCACGGCATTGTGGGTCACAATAAGATAACGCGTATTGGTTTCCGCCACCATCTTGTCGAGCAAATCACAGAATCGCTCGATATTGGCATCATCTAGCGGCGCATCGACTTCATCGAGGACGCAGATCGGAGCCGGGTTGGTTAGGAACAGGCCGAAGATTAACGCCACAGCAGTCAGTGCCTGCTCGCCGCCCGAAAGCAGGGTAAGCGATGTCAACTTCTTGTCCGGGGGTTGCGCCATGATCTCAAGACCTGCTTCAAGCGGATCATCGCTGTCGATCAGTGCCAGATGTGCCTTGCCACCGTCGAAAAGCGTGGTGAAAAGTCGCTGGAAATGCTGATCGACCTCTTCAAACGCCGCTAGCAACCGCTGCCGTCCTTCGCGATTGAGGCTGCCAATCGAACCACGCAACTGGTTGATCGCTTCGTTGAGTTCTTCACTCTCCTTGGTCGATGATTCCCACTCGGTTTCCAGCTCGGCGAGTTCGTCGGCGGCAACTAGGTTGAACGGGCCAATGCGTTCGCGGCTGATCGTCAGGCGCTCCAGTTCAGCCGATTCCTGTTCGGCATGACCAACACTTTCCTCGTCAAATTCGAGTTTTTCGGAGAGCATTTGTGGTGGGCATTCAAATTTCTCGCCGGAAATCCGGCCCATTTCGACGCGACGCAGTTCCTGATTTTCTGCGCGGGCCTTCGCGCCGGCACGTTCTTCACGCGCTTGGCTTAGAATTTCACTGGCCTGATTGAGCCGATCTTCATGATCGCGCTGCGCCAATTCGGCAACTTGAAGTGCGGAATCCTTCTCTGCAACCACAGCGTTCAGAGCGTCCTGTGCTTCCTGCAATTTGCTGACTTCGACTTCGATTACTCGAGGACGGTCGGCCAGCTTCTCAACTTCCGCTTCAATCTCCGCACCACGTTTCGCCATTTCGGCCATCCGCGCCTCTGCTTCACCCGAACGATCTTGCCATGACTTGATCTGCGCGCTGGCAACAGCCTTTTGTTCTTTTACCTGTGAAAGTTTCTGGTCGAGACCGGAGAGAGCCGCCTGCGAAGACATGACCTGCTGCCGCGCTGCATCGCGTTGCTCTTGCAAAACCGTTCGTGCGGTTTCTTGCACTTCACCATCGGGCTGACTGGTGCGTTCTTTTTGTGCCGTCTCCAGTTCAGCCTGAGCTGCAGCAACTTCGTCTTTCAATGCCGTTTCGCGTTCGGACAGACTGGCAGTGCGCTTTTGCAGCCAGTTTAACGCTTCTTCCGCCTGATCGGCTTTGCGCAAAGTCTGACGCAACATATCCTCGGCTTCGCGGCGGGCATTGCGTGCTTCGGTCAGCTGGGTTTCAATTGTTGTGATTGCCCCTTGCTGGTCAGTTAGCGTCTTCTCCGCAGCGGCTACTTTGGTTGCAGCCGGGGCAAGAAGTGCACCTAATTCTTTTAATCGATTGATACGAACAAGACGCTCGGCGCTGGCATTGCCATCATCGCGGGCGACAAAACCATCCCAGCGGCGCAGCGCGCCAGCTTTAGTTACCAGGCGCTGACCAACGGCCAATGACTGGCCGTCGTCGCTGTCGGCA
Organism: uncultured Parasphingorhabdus sp.; assembly: GCA_951813595.1. Lineage (GTDB taxonomy): Bacteria > Pseudomonadota > Alphaproteobacteria > Sphingomonadales > Sphingomonadaceae > Parasphingorhabdus. Next base: position 2,540,682 of record CATOTQ010000001.1, read on the forward strand.
ACGAATATTTGCGATAGTCGGCTATGTAGCGCAGTCGGTGCATCGACATGATTGAGCAGGGTTTGTGTTCTGGAAGGGGCTTTGCTGCCGGTTGCCTCGCCGCCACCCCAGAAACGATCACCCTCTTCACCGATTGACGCCAACAAATCATCGCCCAGCGCCGCTGCAAGGGCACGTTCATAGCCCGGTGCCGCCTGCACTTGATCAATAGCCTTATGATCGCTTTCGGCTTTTGACAGTTCGCGTTCAAGCGCGGCATGTTCGGATGTCAGCCCGGCAAGTTCGGCTTTAAGCGATGCAACAGTGGATTCCGCGGTGTCTCGCGCTTCGCTGGTTGAAGAGCGTTTTTGTTCCAGTTCGGCAATTTGCTCCGCACCGGCTGCTGCCTGCTTTTGCGCCGCGTCCCGTTGCTGCACAGCAGTTTCCCGTGCCGTTTTCAATTCGGCTTCATCACCGATTTCAGTCCGTTCGATTGTTAGTCGGGCTAGCTCATTGGACAGCCGATCATGGCGTATTTCCGCTGCCTCTACTGCAGCATTCGCAACCTTGATCTCAGCTTGAATACGCGCTTCTTCGGCCACGGCTTTGGCCAGTTCAACCTCGGCTTCACCGGCTGCACGCTCGGCTTTCTCAGCCGCCCGCTCGAGATCGGGGCGTTCTTTTTCCAGATTGTCAAGTTCGCTGGTAAGACGCTTTTCATCCGCTTCCAGACCAGACAATGCTTCCATTGCATCCTTGGTCAGCTGGTCTTCGCGGGCATTGTCATTGTGAATACGTTCGGCTTGTCCCTGCAAGTCGAGCAATCGCGATTTCAGATTGTCGCGTTCATTAGTCAACGAGAGCAGGCGGTGGCTCGATTCGGAGGCTTCTTCGCGGGCTCGCTGTACTTCTCCTCGCAGCAGGCCGAGTGCTTTTGCGCTTTCATTTTGTGCAGCTACGGCTGCTTGCTGTTCGTTTTGCGCTGCGTTAACCTTGGCTTCTGCAGCCTCTGCTTCCGCCTTTGCCGCATCTGCTGCAGCTGCGGCTTCTTTCCAGCGTGCAAAGATTAAGCGGCCTTCAATAACTGTGATTTGATCACTCAGTTTTTGATACCGCGCCGCCTGTTTTGCCTGACGCCTCAGCGCCTTGGCACGTTCTTCCATATCGCCGAGAATATCGTCGAGCCGAGACAGATTACGTTCCGCTGCACGCAGTTTCTGTACAGCACCTTTGCGGCGTACATGAAGCCCGGAAATACCCGCCGCTTCTTCAAGCATTTCGCGCCGGGCTTTGGGCTTGGAGGAAATAACGTTGGAAATTTTGCCTTGACTGACAAGGGCAGGACTGTGCGCCCCGGTTGCTGCATCAGCGAAGATCAGCGCGACATCCTTTGCCCGGACATCGGTTCCATTGGCCCGGTAAGCAGATCCTGCACCGCGCTCGATCCGGCGGACAATTTCCAATTCGCTATCATTGTCGCCGACATGCAAAGAAGAAACATCGCCGGTTTCTCGCATCGCATGGAGAGCAACCTCGGCAAATTGGCGTTGCGGCCGATCTTCGGTGCCCGCAAAGATAACATCTTCCATGCCGCCACCCCGCATGGATTTGGGGGAACTCTCACCCATCACCCAGCGGATGGCTTCGAGCAGATTGGATTTGCCGCAGCCATTGGGGCCGATCACGCCAGTCAGGCCTTTTTCAATCCGCAATTCAGTCGGATCGACAAAGCTTTTGAAGCCCGATAGTTTGAGCTTCTTTATTTGCATGGAAATTCCAAAGTCATCAAATCACCGCTCCCCCAAGCGAGACGAAACAGGCACTTATCGTGCGCCTGCTTCCTGTAATTTTGTTTCGACAAAAGCCCAATTGGTCCCGTCCAGCCTATGCCCGTTCAAAAGGAATGTGGGCGTGCCTTGAACATTCTGCTCTTCGGTCGCAACTTTCGTCTGGTTTATCAGGGTTTCGGCCTTCGCTTCATCTGCGAGACAAGCCTTGGCTTGATCTTCGGATATACCGCGTTGTTGGAAAAAGGCGACCAAGCCAAGTTCCTGTGCGAGCGAAACGAAACGGGTATTGGCATCTTGCTGCAATATTGCATTATATTTCGCATCACCCATGGCCTGCGCTTGTTCAAACATCGGCCCCTGATTACCCAAGGCTTGCTTAGTCAGCGGGAAATAAGGCGCTTCTCCGCCGCATTGCGTTAATATGGCCGAAGTCAGATCAAGCGGATCGCGAACAAAGGTGCGGATTTCAAAGCTCACTCGACCACTATTCACGTAGTTATCGCGGATAGCATCGAATGACTGTTCACCAAATTGCGCACAGACACCGCAAGTGATCGACATATATTCAACCAGCTTGATCGGTGCGTCGGGGTTGCCCATTACGTATCCGCCAGCTTCGGTGACAGACACTGTGTCAGACCATTTCTGCCCCGCTGGTGCCTCAACGGTCTCAAGTGCTTCGCCTGAGGCGGTTGCACCTGCTTCGCCTTCGGTCGCCTCACCGCATCCGGTAAGCGCTATCGCCAGTGCTAGCGGAGCGAGATAGGTTATTTTGCGCATTGTTTGTTCCTGTTTTCTGATGGGAGTAAATCTATTGCGGCAGGCTTGCCAATTTTGGTTTCAAGCTGGTCCAGCTATGGACACCCTTGGTGTTCTTGCCGTTGATGGTGAAGCTCGGCGTACCCGATAATTTCAGCGTCTTGGTCGCGTGCTCTGTCATCGCCAGAATTTTGTCTAGCTCTGCTTTGCTATTCAGGCAGGCATTGACTTGAGCGGCAGAATAGCCACGCTTTGCCATCAGGCCATATAGATCCGCCGCCTTGGCAATTTTCTTGAGCCGCTGCGGAACGGTTCCTTGATTCATGGTTTTCATCTTGTCAGCCGGTGTCTTTTGAAATTCGCCAACCCAGGTTGCCTGTTGTGATAAAAGGGCTCGATGATTGCCGAAAAACTTCGTGCGACCACCACAACGGGCTAGCATGGCTGCGGTCAGATCGATGGGATTGAGGATCAGATTACGAACCTCGAAATTGACATGGCCTTTTTTGATGTAACCATTTTTCAGCGGGATGTAGCTGTCTTTGTCGAACTTAGCACAATGATTGCACGTATAACTCATATATTCGGTAACTTTATGCTTCGCGAGCGGATTGCCCATAATATGCCCGCCTTGGGCTGACATGGTGATCCGCTGGGTCCAGTCGGTCTGTTGTGCATTGGCCGGGGCGACAAGTAATGTTGCCGCCGCCATGGTTGAAGCAAGATACACGCTTCCGAATTTCATACTCAGTCCTTTTGCCGTTCCGAACTTGGCTTCTCGCCGCCACCGATTTTCCCGACGACTTTAATGCCGATGTCCGAGCCCTGTTTAGACGCGCTTTCCTTCGAAGCAACTGCAGAAGCAAGCGATTTCAGAACCCTGTGTAATTCCGGGTCACCAATATCACGCAGGCTGTCGCCCAGTTCAATCGGCGTGGGCTTGAGGTTTGGCGGTGGAGCTACTCGTTTTTCCGTTTCTTTTGGCGGCGTTATCTCTCCCTGTCTGAATCTGACCTGACTGATTGCGCCATAACCGAAGAAGCGATTTACGCGCTCGATAATTTCAGGCGTAATATGCTGCATCAGTGTCGCATAGGCGCCGGAAACCGCGAGATGCAGCGTACCACCTTCTTTCTCACCACGCGGAAAGCGGATCGATTCGGGTAGCGACACCTCCGCATACCGCTCGCCAACAATTTCAGGCCACCGGCTAACGACCGAACTCTGGATGAAGCCATAGCGGCGAAAGGCGGCGCGACCGATTTCGGGCATCAAGTCTGAGATACTTTTCGCAGGACCACCGCGAGCGCGTTGATATTTCTGGAATTTCCGTGGCTTGGCAGATTTTGCGCGCGGCTTTGAAGCGGGCCGTTTGGCCTTCTTGCCAATTTCGCTTTCAAAATCCTTCGTCATCGCAGCGGTTCATGCCATAGCGAGCCAATGCCCGTCGATAGTTTACCCGCAAATGCACGTAAAGTTTCTGCCAATATCAGTGCACACTATGTGGATAACGCACGAATTTTACCCTGGCGCCAGCCACCGCAAGATGGAAAAAAGGAAAAAGGCGCGCTTCCGGGGAATGATTTGCCTGACCCCTACCATGTCTGGCTCTCTGAAATCATGCTACAGCAGACGACCGTTGGTGCAGTAAAAGCATATTTCGAGAAATTTACGCAAAGATGGCCAACGGTGCATGATCTCGCCAAGGCGAAAGAAGAAGATGTTCTGGCGGCCTGGGCAGGGCTCGGATATTATGCGCGAGCGCGGAATCTTCACACATGTGCCGTCCATATATCTGATAATATGGAAGGAACCTTTCCTCAGAAAGAGTCTGAGCTTTTGAAATTGCCGGGTGTGGGTGCTTATACGGCAGCCGCGATTGCCGCGATTGCTTTTGGCGAGAGAGCAGTGGTTGTCGACGCCAACATCGAACGATTGGTGGCACGTCTGTTTGCCATTGATACCCCGCTGCCCACAGGTAAAGCGGAAATCCGTGAAGCGATGGATGTCATTACGCCAAAGGCAGGTGCGGGTGATTTTGCGCAAGCCTGCATGGACATCGGCGCGGCCATTTGCTCTGCCAAAAATCCAAAATGCGACATTTGCCCGGTTCAGGAAAACTGTGAAGCCAAAGCCCTGGGTAATCCCGAGAAATATCCAGTTAAGCCACCCAAAAAGGCAAAACCCGTCCGGAAGGCACGATTTTTTTGGGTTGAGCAGAAACAGAAGATCATGCTGTCAAAGCGTCCGGAAAAAGGAATGCTGGCTGGAATGCGCTCACTACCCGATGATGATTGGGCGGCCCGTCAAGATGGTAATGCGCTCCCACCAATCGAAGCCGAATGGATGGTCCATCCCAACGTGATTCAGCATAGCTTCACCCATTTTTCGCTTGAGGTGGATTTGGCGGTTTATCGCGGCGGAAAAATCGTTACTAACAACAATGACAATATCTGGTGGCCACTGAAATCAATAGATGAGGCTGGTCTTCCGACATTATATGCCAAAGCCATAAAATGGATGGCGAAACAAAAGGACAGGACATGACCGAACAACAGAACTTAACCACCGCTTTTTCCAGACGTACTGTATTGGGCAGTTTGGGTGCGAGTGCTCTGCTCGCGGGCGTCCCTTATTCCGCATTGGCAAGAACGCTTGCCAAAACCGCGCCAGCATTCCCCGGCCTGACGAAGATTATCAATGATTATGTCGCAGAAAAGAAAGTCGCGGGCATGATGGCCGCAATTGGTTTTGGACAGGCGGACCCGCAATATATTGCCGCCGGTTCGCTGAAACTGGGCGGCGAAACGCCGGTAGGCCCTGACACCTTGTGGCGCATGTATTCCCAGACCAAGCCGGTCACCGGCATGGCGACCATGATGCTGGTTGAGGATGGCTTGCTGACGCTGGATCAGCCCTTGTCAGACATTTTTCCGGAATTTGCTAACATGCAGGTTCTGGTCGATCCCGAGGGAGAGCTGGACAAAACTGTTGCGGCGAAAAATCCGATTACCATCCGTCAGCTGCAGACGCATACAGCCGGCCTTGGCTATTCGATCATTTCAAAGGGTCCTATCCAGAAAGCGTATCTGGCCAAAGGTATCACACCGGGTCGGATTAGCCGCAGCCCGATTCCGGGCGTTGATGCAGGAGCACCAACTCCGGATTTGATGACGTTTATAAAACGCCTTGCTGACCTGCCACTGGTCTATCAACCGGGTACTTATTGGAGCTATTCACTAAGCCACGATGTGCTGAGCGCGATTATAGAAAAAGTTTCGGGCAAACCGCTTGACCAATTTTTGCAGGAACGGATGTTTGGCCCGCTCGGCATGAACGATATATTCTATCATGTGCCCAAAGAACGTGCAGGCGATCTCGCTGACAACTATGCTCCCTTTGCTGGTTCGCTGATCCCGATCGATCCCGGTGCTACAAGTATTTATCTGGACAAGCCTGCCTTTGCCTTTGGCAGCACAGGCCTGGTCGGCACCGCTGGTGACTATGACAAGTTCCTCAAAATGATCGCCGGATTTGGCAAGGTTGGGAATGTGCAGGTGATGAAGCCCGAGACGGTGAAACTCGCCATTTCGAACCTGCTCCCCGAAAGTGCAGACACCAGCGGTACCTGGGTTGCGAAGCAGGGCTTTGGCGCAGGTGGCCGCGCTGGACTGGGAACGGCGGCTAGTCCGGCTGGCACATTTGGTTGGGGCGGCGCAGCAGGAACGTCCGCATTCGTTGATACGGTGCGCGGATTCCGCGCAGGCGGCTATACCCAATATGTACCTTCCAACACCTATCCGTTCCAGTCGGAATTCCCGAAATATGTTTATGCCGATCTATTGGGAGCGGCCAATGCTGGCGAAGGAAAAACCAGCCCATGAATCAAATCGTCCCGGCCTTTGCCGGAGGAACATTGGACCGAGCAGATCAGACAAGAGTGAATCCGGACAAACTGCGCGCGGCGATGATGAATCCGCGCGCCAAGTTGTTGAAGCTCGACGGTCTCAACCCTGTCTTTGATGACTATGGTGATTTGCAGTGGGCAGCAGCCTATGAAGCCTCGCCAGATAATGATCTCCTATTGCTTGGTATCGATGAAGAAACGCCTCACTTTGCCGAACTAAATGGTGCGGGCGATGCGGGACCAGCGGCTAATCCTGCGCTATGGCAGATGCTTGGGTCGTTACCGGCAGAACAAGCTGCGATTTACGCGACTGCACGCAGTCTGGTTGACTGGCATGCACGGCACGGTTTTTGTGCGCAATGCGGCAAACCTACGCAATGCCGCAAAGGTGGCTGGGCGCGACTTTGCAACCGCGAGGCCGGTGGATGCGGCGCAGAGCATTTTCCACGTACGGACCCGGTAGCGATCATGCTGGCGGAATGTGAAGGAAAAGTTTTGCTGGGCCGCCAGCCAAGATTCCCAGTCAAGCGCCTTTCGGCGCTGGCCGGGTTTCTGGAGCCTAGTGAAAGCATTGAAGGTTGCGTCAAACGGGAGCTGTTTGAAGAAGCGGGGATTCATGTACGCGACGTCGAATATGTTGCGAGTCAGCCCTGGCCATTTCCGTCATCGCTGATGATTGCCTGTACCAGCCACACCGACGATCCGACTTTGACGCTTGACGAGGAGGAAATCGAAGAGGCAGGCTGGTTCACACTGGATGAAGTCAAGGCTGCAATGGCTGGTGATGAAAGTGCGCCTTTCATTGCGCCGCCGCCCTTTGCGATTGCACATGATTTGCTCAAACACTGGATGGAAGAAAAAGATAAATGATCGTCCGGAAGGTACCTGTTCCTTCCGAAACTGTTATTGACGAATATCTTCCCGATTCTGACTTTCGCGATGCTTATCAAGTCGTTGTACCAGCTAGCAACCTGACACCCGAAGATAGTTTCCACGCCATCATGTCTTCCATGCCAGGCTGGTTTCGCAACTTGTTCAAGCTGCGCAACAAGCTAATGCGGCCTTTTGGCTTGATCGCGCCCAAGTCGTCCGAAGTCGATCAGATGATGCCGAAGAAAGACTATAAGCGCGGCGACCGGATTGGTGTGTTCGAGTTTTATGGTCGGACTGAGAATGAAGTGACCTGCCCCTATTTGGTGATCCAGTTATTAAGGAGCACGGCGGTTAAAGCCGTCCATCTGGACTGACCGGAGCGGAGCGTAGGGCAGTTCAGATGGATAAGGCAAGGTTGTTGTTGGTGTTGGTGGTTTGTAGCCCAGTGAGCGTCCGGCGAGTTATTGTCAAAAGTAGTGTCTGGCAAGTTAGTCATGCGGCTGGGATGTCGTCCTCGTTCACCTCGATTCCATCTTTAGACTTCACGCCTTCAATCACCTTCGCCAGGTGTCTGAAGCCTCTCAATTTGCGCCAGGAATCTTCTGCGCATAATCCCATCTTGCAGACCATCGTCAACATCGTATTGCGCGTGACACAACCTTTGGCTTGGCGTGTTCCATGCCGGAACGTCGCAAAACTCGACTCAATGACATTGGTTGTCCTGATACGGGTCCAGTGTTCCGCTGGAAAGTCATGAAATGCCAGCAACGCGTCACGGTCTTTCGATAAGCATTCCACCGCCTCGGGGTACTTTGCACCGAAACGTTCCTCAAAATTATCGAACGCCTTGTCTGCATCAGCTCGATCTTCTGCCATCCGGATATCATGCAGACCCTGCTTCGCTTTCTCCTGGACAGACTTCGGCAGATAGTTCAGCACATTGCCGGTCTTGTGCATCCAGCAACGTTGCCAGCAACGTTGCCAGCAACGTTGAACGCCCGTCTCCGGATACACTTCCTCCACTGCGGCCCGGAAGCCCGGGGCGCCGTCTCCAATTGCCAACTTCGGGGGTTGGTCCAGACCCCGTTGTTTCAGGGACAGCAACACCTCACGCCAGCTCTGTTTTGACTGCCTGACACCATCTTCGATTGCCAGGAAGTGCTTGTGACCCCGGCTGTTCACGCCGATGATAACCAGGCAGCACAATCGGCCATCGTCGCCTCTGAGACCACTGTAGATGCCATCAGCCCGGATATGGACCCATTCATCAGACACCGCTCGAGTACACCATTGCTTGTATTCAGCTTCCCATTGCCGCTTCAAACGCCCCGCGACATTGGCCGGCAGCCCTTTAGCCTCGGGGCCGGCAATAGCTTCCGGTGCGCTCTGCATCTGGCCACTCGAAACACCCTTCAAATAAAGCCAGGGGTTCGCCGCGTCCAGCGTCGCCGTTCGCCGGATGCAGGGCGGTACAACCAGAGATTGAAAACATTCCGGCGTACCTTCACGGCTACGGATCTTCGGCACCTCGACGCTGACCTTGCCAACCCCTGTAATCACCTCTCGTTCGCGATGATGGCCACTGCGGACAACGCGCTGTCGTCCGTCAGCCGTTTTTTGACCATCAAACTTTGTCATCAACTCATCCGGCTCTGCCTGGACCGCTTCGGCGATTAACTGCTTCGCACCCGGTCTGAGTAGTTCTGTCAGTGGTTCAATTCCCTCCGGTCTACCCGGATCAATCACAGTATCTTTTGCCATGTGTGGCGGGCTCCTCTTGCTACTTTCGATTTCCAGACAAAAACGATTTCAGCAAGGCACGCCGCATACTTCAAATTCTTCCAGACACCAGATCCGGTTATAACTCCAGAGCATATTGCCCGCGCTGCTGAACGGAGAAAACGATTTGGCTTATTCCTAGGCTGTGATATTCAGAAATCTGGGATTCCGGTATAGTGAGATGGGGTGTCGCAACTGTAATTTCGCCCAGAAGCTCTGCAGAATGACTTTCCCATCGGATTAGATATTCCTCGGCATTTATATATTTAACAAACCCATTAAAGATTGTGTCCGCGTAGGCATGTGCCGCAAAAATCCAAATCGGCGAAATTTCTGGTTGTTCTCCAATACTCCAGTTTTTCCTTAGCAGCGTCCATTGTCATGGGGCCGTCCCAACCGGTGTTGCCGTTGTGTTTTTTATCTTGACCCAACTGACCTTTCCCGTTGTTGCAATGAGAGCAACTCCCTTTGTGGATGCGAGCGCGTCCAATTGGCTTCATGTGTGACACGTAGAAATCAGTCATTGCCATTCTCACTCGGTTTCGGTTTCACGACCTTCTTTAGCCGTTCATTCCAGCGCTTTTCGTTTTCGTCCGCTTCAAGATCGCGGGCGGCTTGTTTGAATTTGTCGGATTGTTTGTTGCTATTCTGCATCAATGGTCGAACGAGATTTAGGGTTCAGTAAAATGCTGAACGTGGTGCTATCAAATCCAATTGGCTTCATGCCGCATCCTCCCTCATGGAAAGTAGCTTGCCGGCTGCGTCATCTGTCCAATCAGTTGTTAGTTTATAAATTTCGCCCAACACGTCTTCTAATTCATCTTCGCTCAATTCCTCAAAAGATTGGATATTGAGGCGATTGATTTCCCATTTCCCATCAGCGGTGCGCTGCCAAGACCCATCACCACTAACCCTGATAGATTTGTAGAGCAGGTTTCCCATGTTTTGAGCGATAGCGCGGGACGCCATACATCCTGCGATTACATCCCCAGATGGCTCTTGGATTAATAGTTGGGCATACTCCCCGATGCCACCAATACGAACTAATTTTCCGGTCAGCGTGGTTGGTTGTCTAACAGCGCTGATTTCTTGGTCTAACCCAAGATCAACTCTTGGAAACTCAATTATCTTGCCTTCTTTGGTCTTCAGGATCGCAGGTTTTCCACCATCTTCGGAAACCATGCGCCTGATATTTTGGAACGCTTCCTTTTTCCGAACGGAACCGCCACCTTGCCAAACCTTTTTAGCATTCTCACGCGCTTTTACAGCCACATCATGCCTCATTGCCAGCACCGGCATTGTGCTGGATTTCTTAATGTTGATCAGATGCAAGTCAGACGGTTGGCCAAGAATTACCATCAACTGATTGAGGTATTCAATCAGCCGGTCGAGCGGCATGGTATCTGGCGTGTAGCCAAGAACCTTAAACTCAAAATGCTCCAAATCTGCCATAATTAAATCCTACACACAGTGGGAATCGGGGTAAAGTTAATTGTTACGGTGCGGCTTTGTCTTCCACCGCGTCCTAATCCGATGATATTTATGGTGCGGTTTGCGCGGCCTACGCGGCAACGGATTTGCCGTTAGTTGACCCATAAGTTAGTCGCTTGCCAGAGATGCCCCGCAACGCGTTACGCGACCGCATATTATCATCAATGTCCAGTGCAGCGCGGTTAGAATAACGGAAGTCGAACTCTGCAAGATACCGATGCAAGTGCTTCTCTTGGCAGTGCTGATAGACACCGCGCATCCCGCGCTTGAATATGCTGAAAAAGCCTTCGATGTTGTTAGTGGTCTTACCGTCTTTCATGTACTGGCCAGCGCCGTGTAGAACACTGGTGTGAGACAGATATTCCTTACCCACTGCTTTGTAGAGAGGGCTTTCACCGGTCACTAGCTGGCTTTCAGCCTCAATATTCTTACGCACAATCTGGGCAACTTCGTCTTTGGCAGCGCCGGGAGCATAAAACGAACGGGTTTTGCCAGTGCTTTTGTCGAGTAGCGATACACTTGTGGCCAGAACCGCGTGTACGCTTCTTATAACGCATTTCAGGCTTGTTACCGATGTAGGTTTCATCTGCCATCACTTCTGCGCCGTTGCCGCCCATCATGTCTAATGCACCAGCGCGCATTGCTTCACGGATGCGGTGAGTTAGAAACCATGCCGACTTGTAGGTGATTTCAAGAACACGGTGTAGCTGGTGGCTGGAAATACCCTTTTTGCTGCTGGTCATAAGATAAACAGCTTGCAGCATCTTATGTAGGGGAATACGGGCGTGTTCAAAGACAGTGCCAACCTTGACGGTGAACTGCTTACGGCACTCACCGCACTTCTTGAGGCCATGCCGGATAGCACCTTCGGGGTTTTTCTTGCTTGGCTTGCCGCGAACGTCCGAAAGATCATATATGCGTCCATCAACCACGCCGCAATGAGGGCATGCCACACCATTAGCCCAAACGATTTGTTCCAGATAGGTGAACGCTTCGGCTTCATTGTGGAAATATGGTTTAGATAAAACAGACATTTTCTTAACTCCTTGAGGAGTTTATACCTTATTTTGACAGGTCTGTAAAGTATATAATTGCCGCGATGGTGTCGATAGTTTTTACCTATTTGGTAAATTATTCCTTGAAATCGGTGCTTATCAGCACTTTTTCTGTAATATATTCCGCCGCCATATCCGCCCGTTCCCGGCCCAATTGCCAGTCGAGTATCTGCATGTCGGGAATAATTGGCGGATTTACCAATATGTCCCGCTCGCCCAGCATTTCCTTTGACGCCATCCGGCTGGCGACAACCATCGACCGCGACATGATCTCGACAATTGAGGGGAATTCCTCTTCGCGTTTTCGCCGCATGATCACGTCCTTCATCAAGGTCCATCGCCCGCGCACCGCATCATATTCGACTTCAGTGCGCCAAATCTCATTGGGATCGCCAAGGGTCACAACAATATTGGGACCGGTTTTCAAATCATGCATGACCTTGACCGGGACATTATCGAGCACGTCGCCATCGACCAGGATATTACCTTCCTTGTCAATAAAGGGTGGCAATATCGTGGGAAGAGATCCCGAAGCCCGGACACATTCCCATAACGGCCCGCGCCTGTGAATATGAAGGCCATTGGTTGAAAGATTGGTCGATACGCCAAAGAAGTTGATCGGCTGATCGGCAATATCCTTTGTGCCGTAGCGTGTCCGAAGTTTTTTGTCGAATACCGTCGGATCGAGCAGCGAATAGAGTGGAATGGTAACGCGCCGCATGGCCTTGGCATCGATGAACATGGCTTCCATCTGATCCAGCGTTTCATCAACCGTCAACCCGCGTGCAATGGCTCCGCCCATCGCCGCACCCGCGCTGGCACCGCCAATATAGTCAATCGGTATGTCGGCCTGCTGCAAAGCCTTGATCACGCCCAGATGAGCACAACCAAGTGCGCCGCCGCCAGCTAGAACCACTCCGACTGCACGTCCCGTCAGAAAACGGGCAACTTTTTGAAAACCCTCTTCTCCATCCAGTGCTACATGATGGTGTAGTTTGGGATTTCGCGGATCAATCCATTCTCCGCTTTTGCTGATTGTCTTGTCTGCTTTTGAGCGCAGCAGCAATAATGTCCGCTGCGGTTCGGCGATCCAGCGCATCGCGGATTGCTCCATCACATTGGGCTTGGCGTCAAATTTCCCGGGCCGACCAACCATTACCAGCGCATCGGCATTGCGGCAGATCATCTCGCCCCAGTCATCACCGCCGCTGCCATCGACCAGGACATAAGCGCCTTTGCTTTCCTGTTCGGCGAGCCAAGTCTGATAGGCTGAACCGTCGGATGCTTCGCTGGTGCCGCGGTCTACTGGAACGACCGGCGTTTCGTCACCAACTATCGCTTCAAAGGCACTGGCGAGCCGGGCCAGAAATCCATCAGGAAGCTGGGTTGTTCCCGCCGGTAAAATAGCGATGACACGCGGCATATTGGTCGACATGGCCGAGGTCCGTGCGGTTGCAACCGCCAGACGTTCAGAAACCAGTTTCAACATCGCAGCGTTCAGCTCCGGATATTGCAAAGCAATCTCGTCAAACGCGCTACGCGACACTTTGCGGACGTGAGAATCCCGCGTCGCAACAACATCGGCAGTGCGTTTGCCTCCTGCGAAAAAGGCCAATTCGCCAACTGCCTCGCCAGCTTCAATATAGGCCACGATCCGGGTCTTATTGACTACGACCCGAAAGCGTCCGGATTCGACAAAATATAGCGCATCGGCGTCATCACCCTGCGAAACCAGCGGTTCGCCGCCAGACACCATCTGCATTTCGGCAATAGCCTCAAGCGCATGCAGCGCGTCGGGCGCCACGTCAGCAAAAAGACTATGACGGGCAAGACTGGGCGTATTTAACTCATCATTCATCGAATGATCCCCACTGGTGCGACCCAATAGACAAGTTATTCAGCCTTATTTAGATCAAATCAAGCCCTTGGGCATAGGTCAGAAGTGACACATTAGACCACGACTGGGGGCTATCTTGTTGGCCAGCATTTCCAGATAGGCATTTTGCAGGGCTTCGGCCCCTTCTAGATTCTCGACTTGCAAATAATCAGCAGCATTTTTCACGAAACTGTCAAATTCTGCATCGACACGCGCGCGAAACTCGGTTGGCCCCACTTTTTCCATCAACGACTCCGCTGCAGTTGGTGCAAAAAATAGCTCCGGCTTTGGACCGGCAAGCTCGTCGGCACCGCCTCGCTCTTCCACATGGGTTGCGCCAACCAGTGAACTGAATTTCAAATTGTCATTCCAGTGCGCATGGATTTCCGCCAGCAACTTGCCATTGCCAGCAAAATCAACAGACACATTGGCTAGGCCGGCATCGGCCTCTGGCAGTTGATCATATGTCAAAACCTGATCATATAAGCCAGTTCCCTGAACGAAATCTACATTGCCCGCCGAGGTAAGACCGATGCGCTTGATCGAAGGGCTAAGATTTTTGGCCACCTGCGCCTGGCAAGTCGGTAACTCAGTTGCGCAGTGATATGGCTTGATCGAAGGGCTAAGATTTTTGGCCACCTGCGCCAGCCCCAAAGCGGTTTTCGATGAGGCGCTACTAAGCACAACTGCCTCGGCTCCGAACCAATCGGAGCTACGCATGAAATCTTCGATCAGGAAGCTTGTTGTAAATAATGGCTGGAAAATCGCTCGCTCTGCTTCGTGCTCGCCTTTCCCTGTGCCCAATCGATGATATTGATTATAGATTATCGCTAGCCCCTGCCGGTGCTCCGCCAAATCGACAAAGCCGGTGTCTGACATATTGCCCGGACTGACAACCAGATGTGTTGCCATTGGCAAATAACCGTAAACCCGTTCGCCGACTTTTACATCGGTATTTTCAGAAGCAATGACCTTGGCAAAACCCCAAACCGGAACGATGCCCCATTGCGCATCGCCAGTCGGGAAGAAGTTCCAATAGCCAAAGCCATCGCCCACAGCCGCATATGTTATGTTATTCGCGGTGAGCGCGTATTTCTCTATTTGCAGCAAAACTTTCCCATCCGCCAGTGTCGGGGCTTCAGCTTCCTGCCATTTACTGTCGTTCAGTTCGTCCTTCTTTACCCACAGGCTGTTCATATCTGGTGCTCCATTGATGCTCTGATGACACATAAGCGCTGACGCTGATTTCGCAAAAGCATTTGCGAAAATTTCGATCACTGCTAATCCACTCGCAACAAACAGACAGCGCGGAATAAGCGTGATCGGGGAGTAAAAGCATGAGTGTAGCACCAACATTGATAGATCGTGCAACAGCCGTTTCGGATTTGATTTGGCTTGGCACTTGGAATGATCAACCGGTCATTCCGATTATGGGCCAACCTGTTCCACCAATGGTAATCATTCTGCTCGGTGCCGGTCTGTATTTCATGATCGGTCTCAAGGGCTATCCTTTGCGCCGGCTGTTCCCCGCATTAGCGGGCTTGTTCAAGAAATCCGACGGCAAAGGCGCAGGCGAGATTTCTCCCTTTGCAGCGTTGTCCACCGCACTTTCCGGACAAGTTGGCACCGGTAACCTGGCTGGTGTTGCTACGGCCATTACCCTTGGTGGACCAGGTGCGATATTCTGGATGTGGGTTACCGCCCTGTTTGGCATGGCGCTTGCCTTTGCAGAAGGTTCGCTAGCAGTCCGTTTCCGCGAAAAGACTGAGGAAGGACATTATCGCGGAGGTCCCATGACATATATTCACATCGGCCTTGGTCCAAAATGGACTTGGCTAGCTGTATTATTCTGTCTTGGGGCGCTCTTCTCCGCATTGGTGACTGGTAATGGTATTCAGGCCAACAGCCTCGGTGACAGCGCCAATGAACTATTCGGTGTTCAAGAATGGGTCGGTGGAGCCGTAGCAGCAGTAGCTGTGTTCGCAGTCATTATTGGTGGTATCAAATCCATCGGCAAGGTCGCTGAAACCATCGTTCCTTGGATGGCTGGGCTATATCTGGTGATGGCTTTCATCGCGCTGATGATTAACTTGCCCTATCTGCCCGAGACCTTTTCGCGGATTTTTGCCGGAGCATTTGGATATGATGCAGCATCTGGCGGCTTTCTTGGTGCGATGATCATGATTGCAATCCGTGCTGGCGTGGCTCGCGGCTTATTCTCGAATGAAGCTGGTCAGGGTTCAACACCTATTGCACATGCAGTTGCGCAGACCAACGATCCAGCCGCACAAGGCCGATTTGCAATGATGGGTACGTTTATCGATACCATCGTCATCTGCACGATGACTGCGCTGGTCATGCTGACTGTCGCAGGGGATTTTACCGTCACCGATGCCAATGGGGTGAAACAGGCGGTTGAGCATGCCTGGCAATCCGATCTCAACGGCTTCGCCATGACATCGGGAGCCTATGCTGCTGCTTTCCCGTGGCCAGTTATCGGCATTCCAATTGGTACGCTAATTGTCTCCATTGCTCTGATCTTGTTCGTGTTTACAACATTGCTGACTTGGAGTTATTATGGCGAGCGTGCGATCACTTATCTCTATGACCTATTCCCGGGCTCCAGCCTGAAAGGTGAAGCGAGACTTCATTTCTTGTGGCGTGTCTTGTGGTGCATCGTCATATACTTCGGATCATTTGCTGACCTCGAAACAGTCTGGCGACTGGGGGATATTTCGAATTCTGTCATGACTTTCCCGAATATCATCGCACTATTGGCATTGTCTGGTGTCGTCTTTGCACTGGCGCGTGGTGAGAGGACGGCCGGGATTGATCACGGCCGTGAGACGCCTGCGGAATTAAGTGAAGAAGTAAGCGGTGCGGCTGGGCATTGATGGTTTATTTTAAACCTCAAACGCCGGGCGCAGGCATCCGCCTGCTTGGCTTCCGCGCCATATGGCGCGACGGCCGTACGGCGTTGCCGAGCTTCGCTCGTTGCTCTCGCGATCGAGCTCATGCGAGGATAACCAAGGGCGCGGATGCGCCCGCCCGGCGCCTGAGGTAAAAAAATGCTCAAGCGCCTTTACGAATGGATGCTGGAAAAAGCTGGACACCCGCAGGCAACCAAATGGTTGTCCGGGATTAGCTTTGCGGAGTCGAGTTTCTTTCCGATCCCGCCAGATGTCATGCTGGCACCGATGTGCCTGGCAAAACCCGAGCGATCCTACTGGTACGCCTTGATCTGCACGGTCTCGTCTGTTCTGGGTGCGCTATTGGGCTATGCCATCGGGTATTTTGTGTTTGAGACTGTCGGCATGCCAATCCTGGAATTTTACGGCGTTACTGACAAATTCGATGTCTTTGCCCAAAATTTCAATGAACAGGGCTGTGTTGTGGTCGGGTTGGCGGGCTTTACTCCGCTCCCGTTCAAGGTGATCACCATTGCTGCGGGTAGCACCGCCATGCCTCTCTATATATTGATCATGGCGGCTATCATTGCCCGCTCTGCCCGCTTTTTCCTCGTTGCCATCTTGCTGCGCCATTTCGGCCCGCCAATGAAAGAATGGATCGACAAGAATTTCGCGCTGGCCACAACGCTCGGCGGGATATTTTTTGTTGGCGGCTTTGTTGCGGTCAAATATCTGATCTAGCGAACAGTTTTCCTTTTCCCGTCCATTGCTTTTTTAAGTAGCGGAGCCGTTCAGGATTTCCTAAAGCCAGCCCATGCGCACCAGACAGGTTTCAAATGGCAACGATCCTGTGATCGAGAGTTTCGAGCAACTTCTCGAGCCGATGATCAAGGGTGAAAAGCTAAACGAAGACTGGCGGATCGGTACTGAGCACGAAAAATTCGTCTATTGTGTAAACGATCATCACGCACCCAGCTATGAAGAAACCGGTGGCATCCGCGATATCCTGATGGCACTCACCGAATTTGGCTGGGAACCGATTTATGAAGGCGACAATGTCATCGCTCTGTCGGGTAAGGACGGTGCCGTTAGCCTGGAACCTACTGGCCAGCTCGAATTATCCGGCGCACCGCTCGAAAACCTGCATCAGACCTGCAACGAAACCGGACGTCATCTCGATCAGGTGAAGGCCATCGGCAAAAAGACCGGCAAGGCATTTCTAGGCATGGGCATGTGGCCCGACAAGAGCCGTGATGATCTCTCGATCATGCCCAAAGGGCGCTATAAAATTATGATGAACCACATGCCGAAGGTCGGCAAGCTGGGCCTCGATATGATGTTCCGCACTTGCACGATTCAGGTCAATCTGGATTATTCGAGCGAAGCCGACATGGCGCAGAAGTTCCGCGTGGGTCTTGCATTGCAGCCATTGGCGACGGCGCTATTTGCCAATTCCCCATTCACCGACAACAAACCGAATGGCTATGAAAGCTATCGCAGCCATATCTGGTCAGACACTGATCCGCATCGCACTGGAATGCTGCCTTTCGTTTTTGACGATGATTTCGGTTACGAGCGATACGCGCAATATATGCGCGGCGTGCCGATGTACTTCATTGTCCGCGACGGCAAATATGTCGATTGCGCCGGCCTCAGTTTTCGGGATTTTATGAACGGCGAGCTATCGGTCGCTCCCGGTGAGAAACCAACGATGGCCGACTGGAATGATCACCTTTCCACAGCCTTTCCGGAAGTGCGGCTGAAAAGCTTCCTCGAAATGCGCGGCGCTGATGGTGGCCCTTGGAACCGGATTTGCGCGCTGCCCGCCTTTTGGGTTGGCTTGCTGTACGACCAAAATGCTCTCGATGCCGCCTGGGACAGGGTCAAGGGTTGGACAATGGAAGAGCGGGAGGCGCTCAGGAACGAAGTTCCCAAGCACGGTCTTCGAACACCCATTCCCAATGGCCAGACCTTAAAGGAATTGGGCGAAGAAATTCTCGATATTGCTTCGGCTGGCCTGACAGCACGCGGTCGGCTCAATACAAGCGGCGACAATGAAAGCGGTTTTCTGGATCCGCTTCGGGACGTTATTGCGAAAGGAAAATCTCCAGCCGCTCAGCTGCTGGATCGTTTCCACGGCGACTGGAACGGCGATGTAAGCCATATTTATGACGAGATGAGTTTCTAACCCATTCCACTTACCGTTACATTCGTAACAATATTGCAACAGTAGTTAACGATTCGCGCGTCCCTCGGCCACTTAACCCAGTGTTAGCTTGACCCTTTGCGCGCGCATCGTTCAAGAAACTGCTACACGGAAGTGGGGAACTTCCGATTCCAGATTTCAAGCATATTGCCAGAGACCATCATCATGCGCCGCATATCCAAACAATCTATTTCTCATGTCGCCCTGGGGGGCGCTCTGCTGGTTTGCGGTTTCGCTTCACCGGCCCATGCCCAGAATGAAACCACCGCAGAAAATCAGGACGGTCTTGGCGTAATTGTTGTCACCGCGCAGCGCCGCGAGGAAGATTTGCAGGATGTGCCGCTTTCCATATCAACGCTAAGCGATGACAAACTTGATGCGATTGGCGCCGGCGGTCAGGACGTTCGTGCACTATCCGGACGCGTTCCAAGTCTGGTTGTAGAATCCTCCTTTGGCCGGACCTTCCCGCGTTTCTATATTCGTGGTCTGGGCAATACCGACTTTGATTTCAATGCTTCACAGCCGGTTAGCCTAGTCTATGATGATGTTGTTCTGGAAAACCCAATCCTGAAAGGCTTTCCGATTTTTGACCTCGACCGGGTCGAAGTTCTTCGCGGTCCGCAGGGCACATTGTTTGGACGCAACACACCCGCCGGTATCGTGAAGTTTGATTCCGCCAAGCCCACCGATATTCTCGAAGGCTTTGGTAAGGTCAGCTATGGCAAGTTTAACGCGGTCAATGCACAGGCGGCGGTCAATGTACCGCTTGGCGAAGGTGTTTCTGCCCGCGTGTCCGGCCTATACCAGCGTCAGGATGGTTGGGTCGACAACGTCAATCCATCGGCACCTCAGAACAATGCGTTTGAAGGCTATGACGAATTTGCTGCACGGCTTCAATTAATGCTGAAGATGGCCGAGGATACCGAGCTGTTGCTGACCGGTCAGTATCGCAATCTAGACGGCACCGCCCGCGTATTCCGCGCCAATGTATTTACCCGCGGTCAACAGGGTCTCAATGCCAATTTCCGCCGCGATCAGGTTGCGACGGACGGGCAAAACGAACAAAAGGTCAAAACCTATAATCTGGCCGGTCGTCTTACCCATGATTTTGGCCCGGTTTCGCTGGTTTCAGTTACCAGCTATTGGACCGGCGATGCG
Organism: uncultured Parasphingorhabdus sp.; assembly: GCA_951813595.1. Classification (GTDB taxonomy): domain Bacteria; phylum Pseudomonadota; class Alphaproteobacteria; order Sphingomonadales; family Sphingomonadaceae; genus Parasphingorhabdus. Next base: position 2,560,464 of record CATOTQ010000001.1, read on the forward strand.
ACTTCGGTCGGTGATGTCGATGGCGGCTTTGGTGCCAACTTCCTTCCTCCGGCGCATTCGGACCCGGCAATATCCCGTTTACCGCTGAAACCCGGGACAGTGTACCCAAGCTCAGCCAGTTCACCCAGGAAGTCCGCCTCGAAAGCAACGGTGATGGCCCGCTTAGCTATCAGGCCGGATTCTTCTATTTTGACGAGCGGCTTCGGATTGTCAGCGAAAATTACTCCACACTCGGCGACCCGTTCAACGCGCCGGGCGGCGTAAATATATTGGTTAGCCAGCGTCAGGATAGTGAAGCTTATGGCATCTTCGGATCGCTAACATGACCTGACCGATCAACTTAGCGTTACTGGCGGCATTCGTTATAATAATGACGAGCGCGACTATTTTGTGGCGCGTACGCAAGATAGCCAGTTTCCCTCCCGGCTTCCTGCAAAATCCGCTCGGCAATGTCGCACGCACGGTTTCCGATGATAACATTACCTGGGATGCCAGTATTACCTATGCGGCAAGTGATGATATCAATCTCTATGCCCGTGTTGCCAAAGGCTACCGCGCGCCTAGCATTCAGGGACGGATCCTGTTTCCACCTGCAACAGCAACGCCGCTGCAAGATGGCGTAACCATTGGCCGGTCAGAAACGATCCTGTCCTATGAAGCGGGTGTCAAAACCACCTTTCTCGATGGTCGCGGCCGGTTTAATATTAACGGCTTCCTGTACAATCTCGACAATGCACAGCTTACAGCAGTTGGCGGCGGCGTGAATGCAAACCGCTTGATCAATGCCGATAATGTGCGGGGTTACGGATTTGAAATGGATGCCGAACTCAAACCATTCCCGCAGCTGCTGCTGACCGCAAGCCTGAGCTACAACAATACCGAAATTCAGGATACCAATCTGACGACGGCGGCTTGCGGTGCAACACGATTAGATACATTCCCGAATGTATCGCTGTGTACACCAACTGACCCAATTGTCGTTCCGGCGGCGCCATTCTCTTCAGCGATTGTCAGCATTGATGGCAACCGCCTGCCGCAAAGTCCGCGCTGGATCACAAACTGGACTGCCAGTTACAATATCCCGGTTGGCGATGGTGACATCTATCTGTTCACCGACTGGCCCTATCGTTCGCGGATCAATTTCTTCCTTTATGAAGCGGTTGAATTTCAGGATCGCAAGCAGCTCGAAGGTGGTTTACGGATTGGATATCGCACAGACAGCTTTGATCTGGCCGGCTTTGTCCGCAACATCACCAACGACCGCTCCGCAGTGGGCGCGATTGATTTCAACAACCTCACCGGTTTTGTCAACAAACCGCGTATCTGGGGCGTGGAAGCAGGCTTCAAATTCTAGTTAGAAGTCGAAAGCCTGTTGAATAGCATCATCGGAGGCGGCGGATTTCGCCTCTGCCGCCTCTGCACCTTCCAGCGATGACAATGTCAGGCCCAGCAGGCGCACACCGTTTTCCACTGGCATGATTTGCGTCAGCAAGTCATGGCTGATCTCTGAAAATTCCGCCTTGTTCTCGAGAAAATGGTCGACCGAGTGAGACCGGGTGATCGTCCGGAAATCAGCGAAGCGGGTTTTGAATATAACCGTTCGCCCCTTTGCTTCATTATTCTCGATCCGCTCCCAGACGATATCGATGATATTTTCAAACGCCTCCTGCAAATCAGCATCGGTGACCAGATCATTGCCATAAGTGCGTTCGCCGCCAACCGATTTGCGGATGCGGTTAGGCTTGACTTCGCGGTGATCTATCCCGCGTGAGGCACGATAGAGATAACCCGCCGATTTACCAAAATGCTGCCGCAAGAAGTCTTCGCTTTGGGCTCTTAAATCAGCGCCAGTGTGCAAGTCGAGCTTGGCCATGCGTTCTGCCGTCTTGGGACCGACGCCAAAAAAACGGCGCACCGGTAACTGCGCGACAAAATCTGCGCCTTGATGCGGCTTGATCACGCACATGCCATCAGGCTTATTCTGGTCCGACGCAATTTTGGCGATGAACTTGTTGTAGCTTACCCCGGCGCTCGCCGTCAGCTGCGTTTGCTTCTTGATCTCGGCCCGGATCATCTCGGCAATCCGGGCCGCATTGCCGACACCCATCTTGTCCTGTGTGACATCGATATAGGCTTCATCGAGCGAGAGCGGTTCGACCAGATCGCTATGCATTTTGAATATCGCGCGGATTTGCCGCGACACATCACGGTAGACGTCAAAACGGTGCTTGACGAAAATCAAATCGGGACAGCGGCGCTTGGCAGTCACCGAAGGCATGGCAGAGCGCACCCCATATTCGCGCGCTTCATAGGAAGCCGCCGCCACCACTCCCCGCCCGGACGATCCACCAACGGCAACCGGCTTGCCTCGCAATTCCGGATGATCGCGCTGTTCCACACTCGCAAAAAAGGCATCCATATCGATATGGATGATCTTGCGTTGCAGCAACTCAACTGTGTTGGACTCAGACAGGACCGTTGCTCCGTCGTTATTTTTTCCCATGGCATTGTAACCAATCGGCGCTATTGCTCCAACTTATGAATATGAAAAAAACGCACGATGTTATTGTAATTGGCGGCGGTGCCGGGGGGCTTACAGCTACCGGTGGTTGCGCGATGCTGGGCCTGAAAACCGCATTGATCGAACGCGGCGAGATGGGCGGCGATTGTCTGAACAGCGGCTGTGTACCTTCAAAGGCGATCATAGCCGCGGCACATCGCGCCCATGATTTTCGCGATGCAGAAAAATTCGGCATCCAATCCGCCGAGCCAAAGGTCAACTTCCCGGCAGTGCACAAACATATCCATGAAGCCATTGCCACCATCGCACCCGAAGATAGCCAGGAACGGTTCGAGGAAATGGGCGTGGAGGTAATCCGCGGCGATGCAAAAATGCTCAGCGATCGCAATATTGAAGTGAATGGGCGTACCTTGACAGCACCGCGCATTGTACTGGCAGTTGGATCAAAACCCTTTGTGCCGCCCATCAACGGGTTGGATAGCGTCCAATATCTAACCAATGAAACTCTATGGGAATTGCAGGAATTGCCCGATCATCTGGTGGTCCTCGGCGCAGGCCCCATCGGCATGGAGATGGCCCATGCTTTCCGGCGGCTGGGATCCCAAGTCACCGTCCTCAGCCGCGATGCCCCTTTCGCCAAAGACGACCCCGAAGCGGCTGCGATTGCGATAGAACAGATTGAAAGTGAAGGCGTGAAAATTGTCTCCGGCGCAGACATTGCCGATGTGGCTTCAAAAGACGGCGGTATTGCAATCTCCTATTCGGCCAATGGCGAGGACGTTACTCAAATCGCGGCGAGTCATCTGCTCATCGCGACTGGCCGCTCAACCAATTTTGACGGATTAGGATTGGATGCAGCCGACATCAAACATGATCGCCAAGGCATCGACGTCGATGCTCGCCGCCGGACCAACAAGAAGCATATCTATGCGATTGGCGACTGCCGTCCTGGCCCGCAATTTACCCACGTATCTGGCTATGAAGGCTCCAATGTGGTGCTGGAAATCGGATTTGGGCTGCCCAGCAAAGTTGATTTCTCGGCGCTGCCATGGGTGACCTACACCGATCCCGAAGTGGCGCAGGTCGGCATAACCGAAGCGCAGGCGCGTGAGAAGCATGGTGGCAAGATCACGGTCTGGCGCGAGGATTTTTCGCATAATGACCGCGCGGTCACCGAAGCAGAACGGACCGGTTTTGTTAAAGTGGTCAAGAAGGGCGGAAAGGTGCTGGGCGCAACCATTGTCGGGCTCGGCGCAGGTGATCTGTTATTGCCCTGGGCGATGGCGATCCAAGGCAAGTCATCGGCTTTTGGTATGGCCAGCCTGATCCTGCCTTATCCAAACCGTTCGGAACACAGTAAGGCGGCGGCCTTTGCCTCCTATGACAGTTTGATTTTCAATGACTGGACAAAACGCTGGGCCCGGTTTCGAGCGAGTTTAAGGCGTTAAGAACTGCTGGTTTATCGTCCCTGCTAATACTTACATTATCTCTTCAAACGACTTGCGGATTCCGGATATGATCGCCTCATCAGCATCGATCCGGATCGCCTCGCCGAAACTTGCCCGCATTCCGCATGACATAAAGTTTCCTGCGTCCGGAAATTTCTCATAGTCTGGCCGGCCATTGGCAAAGGTTTCCAGACGGTCATCAAATATTCGGAAAACGGGCTGCGCCATGCCTTCCGAAACAGGAGCATACCATCCGGTTTTTTTTCGAAATAGAGATCCGAGGCACCCAGACTACATATATGCGCATTAGCGCCGACCGCAGAGCCCCGAATGGAATAGAGGTCATCCTGATCGCGATTGACCAATATTTCAGACATGGATGCACCGACCAACGTTGGAACAATGCGCTGGTATAGCGCGGTTTTCCCAAACTCTTCCGGCACTGTCAATTCCTCATTAACAAACAGGGCCACTTCACCCGGTTTCAACCAATTCTGTGCACCAAGGATCGACAACAACTCGCCTTTTCGGAGCGAATAGCTTTCCGTGAGGCAACCATATGGATGTTCCTGTAACCCGCACTCGTTGCGAGAATTCAACCAAGTCAGTTGGGAACGGCGAACCGATGAATCTATGGTTTTACAAGATCATAAAGCACTTTCATCTCACGGTCTGCCTGACGAAGCGATTGCCCATATTGGCCGCAGATATAATGTTCGGCTTCATTGGATACTTTGTCACAATCAAATGCTGGCTGCGCTGCAATCTTTTGCCATTCTTTGCTGGCGGTAATGAGTTGAGAGAGTTCAGGGCCCGATATTGAAACATCCTGCTTTCCGCCTCTCAGGACAACACCGCCGTCTACCTTTACCCCATGAAGTTCTGATATCTGCCCCGGACCAACAATAGTTTCATCCAGAATAGCGCCTGCCAACTCGACATTGGATAGTCCAAAGCTATGCAGTTTTGCTCGTGTAAAGTTGGCATCTTTCGCGCTGATCGGTTCACCACCTTGATAAACCGGACAACCATCGGGCACTATGATTCCGCACTCAAACTTAAATCCTATCATCGTCGCGCCATCGAGATTCCAACCCGCAACGCCGCCTTCGAACCAGCCACCGTCAAAATGGCCGCTGTGAAAATTCGCTCCCTTCGCTTCCACATCGTTTAACTTGGCATTGCGAAACATCACCTGTGGCATCACCGCGCTTTGCATATTGGCACCCGTCAGATCGGATTTAATAAAGCCTGCACCAGTTCCTTCAGCGCCAACTAAATTCGCACCTTTCAAATCGCTTTCCATGAAGCAGACTTGATGCAGTGGAATTTTTCTGAAATCCCAGCCCGCGAAATCACCACCCTCTATCAGCTTCAAGCTGACATCGCGTGTGCCAGTCATCCGCACAAAGTCCTGGGCTGTATTTATGGTCCCACCATCCAACTTGCGCATCCTGATCCGGGATTCTTTCTCTCCCCAGATATCGCCGAGGCCGTCATAGCAACTGGGCATCTCCGTGAGCGTCTCGGCTTCGGCGGGCGCATCGACGTTCAACAAACCGAAAACAATCGCAATGACCAAAAAGTATTTCACGGAAACTGCCCTCCAAAACCGGCCTCATCACTTCTACTATAGCCACACCTCATGTTCCTTGCCATAGCGCGGCAAAGAACGACAAAATGACAAAATCCGCGCTTCCCTTTCCCATCGGTAAAACCGAACTTGTCATTCTGATGGCAAGCCTGATGTCACTCAACGCACTAGCAATTGACATCATGCTGCCCGCGCTGGGATTAATCTCTGATGACTTTGCTCTGACCGGTTCCAATGATCGGCAGTGGGTTGTGACATCCTATATATTGGGCATGGCGATTGGTTCGATCCTGTATGGATCGCTGGCTGATCGATACGGACGCAAGCCGGTTCTACTGGTCACGACTGCGATATATATCATCTTTGGTCTGCTATGCGCGCTGGCCTGGGATTATGACCTGCTGCTGATCGCGCGGTTCATTCAGGGCCTGGCTGCATCCGCCATGGGCGTGCTGGTCAACAGCATCATTCGTGACCGCTATGAAGGCGACGGCATGGCACGGATGATGTCGACAATTATGATGGTCTTCATGATCGTGCCGATCATCGCCCCGATGCTGGGTCAGGCAGTGTTGTTTGTGACTGGCGACTGGCACGCGATTTTCCTGGTTCTGTCGGTCAGCGGGCTGGCAATGTTCCTTTGGGTGATAACCCGGCTTCCCGAAACGCTGCACCCGGACAATGTCACACCCATCAATCCGCAGGCAGTTACCAGCGCCTGGCGGCAGGTGGTTTTCCATCGCAACGCCTTTGGCCATGTGATCGCCAGCGGCCTGATGTTTGCTCCGCTCTTCTCCTATATCGCCACCGCACAACAGATATTTTTCGACGTGTTCGATGCAGCTGACATTTTCGTCTATATGTTCGCGCTCAACGCCGCTGCGATGTCATTGGGCAATTTCCTCAACTCACGCATCGTTATGCGTTTTGGTGCGCGGCGTGTATCCCAATCGGCGCTGATATTTTTTATTTTCATTTCGATCATTCAGCTCATCCTTGTGCTGACCGGCGGGATCAACATCGTCACGTTCACCCTGCTGCTGATGCCCGCCATGGCCATGGTCGGCTTTACCGGGGCCAATTTCAGTTCCATTGCGATGCAACCGTTCGAAAAGGTTGCCGGCGTTGCATCTTCATTCCAGAATTTTGCCCGCTCCTCGGTTTCTGCATCTTTGGGGGCCGTCATTGGACTGCAATTTGACGGTTCGATCCTGCCACTGGCAACTGGGTTCCTTATTTGCGGCATCGGATCGCTGACGATCATATTCTGGGCGGAAAAAGGTAAATTATTCCGCCGCGTTCAGCCTGTTGTAACCGATGCTCCATTACGAACGAACCCGCCCGTAGAATAGGAAGGATTTTGCATGCAATCATGGAAAAAATTGGCATTGGCGGTTTCAGGAACCATTGCGACAGTCGGCTTTTCGACACCGGCATTGGCGGCAGGTTCGATTAATGGCAACTGGGTGACCGAAGAAAAAGATGCCGTTATCAAGATCAGCAAATGCGGCGCAACCGTCTGCGGCAGGATTCATAGATATCTGGTGACGCCGCCAAATGGCGCGAACCAGAAAGACGTCAACAATCCCAACAAAAAACTGCGTAGCCGGACGTTGCTGGGTTCTGCCGTGCTGACCGGGTTCAAATCCGACGGGAAAAAATGACGTGGACGTATCTATGATCCGAAATCAGGCAAGAGCTATCGATCAGAAGTCTATTTGAACGGCGCGAACAAGCTGAAAGTGAAGGGTTGTATCGCCTTTATCTGTCAGGGTCAGAACTGGACGCGGGCTAGATAGCTATTTGCCCAGACTGGCGATCCACTCACTGAGCAGCGCCACTCCTTCATCGTGCACCATTGAACGTCCCACCTCCGGCATGGCAACACCGGGATCGAGGCTTTTCAGCCGGTAAATCATGATGCTTTCATCGGGATGTCCCGGCAGAATCGAAAATTCATGGCCACCACTGCCCCGTCCCGCCGCAATGGGGCGTTTGTTGATGCCATAGCGAACAGGGCGTTTTTCCCCATAGGTCAAGAATAGTCCACTATTGGAAGCTGACCCGCGATCATTGTGACAATGCGCGCAATTAACATCGAGATAGGCGCGGGCACGCAGATCCAGCGGCACATCGGTATTGGCATAATCCGGCATTGGTTCGGCCGTATGCCTCTCCGCAGGCAGAATATTTGCATCAACCAAGGCAGCGAGACTGTCGCTATCCATATTGCGAAGCTTAGGGCCAATAGGCACAACTGGATCGGATAGCGAGTGACATTCCTTGCACTGGTTCTTGTTTGGAACCGCATAACTTATCGACCGTTCCTGACCGGAAGGATCAGTGAAGGAGATCGGGATACGCTTGCCAGCAACTTTGAGTTTCGCCTCGGTCTGTTCTTCATTCCAGACATAGGGCAGCGCCAGCCAACCATCAGTGCGATGCAATAGCACACGCGTTTCCAGCAGGCGCTGCTTGCCATTCATTTCGTAGCCGAAACTCTTTATAATCGCTGACCCTACAGGAAATTGAAGCATGCCTTCCGGATTGTCGGGATCAACTGCGAGCGTTTCGCCGGGCGGCACATAGATATAGCGATATTTATCCGCATAGTCGGTGAAGAGCGGGCTGTTTAGTTCATAAAGCGTGACACCCTTATTGGGTTTCCAGCCAGCGGCATCGGTGAAAAATGCAAAGTCCGACAGGCTGCGCGGCAGGCCCTCGCCCTGAATGACATCATCGGCAACCGGCGTAGGCGCGGTCGCGCGAGCGGCAACCGCAACCACTAGAACCGCAATCGCCGGAGCCAGAAAGCGCATTATTTAATCGCGTCTTCCATCGCCTGCGGCAATACGATTTGGGCAGCGACGGCTTCTTGCTGCCATCACCTGACAGATCAACCATCGTCGGCTTCGCCTCGGCAAAGGGCTGCGCTGCGCGGGTCAGGCCGAGCGAAAGCACCGACACCTTGTCCTGCACGACAATATCCGAACCATTGCCATCATGGGTAATCGGCGGGACCGTTCCGCCAAAGGCCGCTGCGAGCATTTTGCCTCCATCAAACTCCGGCTTCCATCCTGCACGGCCATGAATGTTGTTCGTGACCAGTACATTGACCGGTAGCGGATTGTAGTTCTTGTCCTTTGTTTCGTTTGGATATCCGACGATCAGGATATTACCGGTCGCGTTTTCTGCCAGTGTGTTTTCAAATACTTCCACATTGTAATGGCTCATCACCATCACGTCCATGCCGGTTGGCACTTCCGAGACGATATTGCCTTTGGGTGCGAAATTGGGTGTGTTGTTCTCGACAACGATATTGCGGAACACGCGCACATCGCGGCCGCCCTGTTTGGGAATATCGGGCAGATCGAATACCAAAATCCCGCCCGTGTTGTTCACAGCGACATTGTTATAAACGTCCGCGCCATAGCTGTTTTCAATTTCAATCCCGGCGACATTGAACTTCGCCACATTGTTCCGGACGATAATGTTTTCCGATTGACCAACATAGACACCGGCATCGGACGAGGTGACGGTGACCGTGGAATCGACCAGCACATTCCTGCTCTCGACCGGATAGATTGCATAGGCGCCATTTTCCGGATGCGGGCCACGAGTCCATTCGACGCGAACGCGGTAGTAGACGATGTTATCGACACCTTTCGATTTGATCCCGTCACCTTTGCTGTCCTCAACCGCAAAATCGCGCAGAACTACATTGTCGGATGTCACAAGCAAACCTTCACCAGCACCCAGCTGGCCGGAAAAATCGAGCACGCTGTGATCCATGCCCTTGCCCTTGACGGTGACATTGTCGACATCAAGTGACAGGCCGTCAGTCAAGTCAAAGCGTCCGGCGCCCAGTTCCACGACATCGCCGGGTTCAGCTAGAATCAGGGCTTCTTGCAGCCGTTCCTGCGCATTCTCTCCCGCTTCAACGGCGATGGTTTTGGCAAGTGTCGGCGCGCTCAAACACAGTGCGGTTGCAACCAATAATGTGCGGATCATTTCTCTCTCCCTCTTTCAGGGCGACAATGCCGGAATTTTAACGGTATGCCAAGGGCATTGACACCAGTGTCAGACTGGTCGAAGTGATCAGGCTTCAGCCAAAATCCGATCGACTGCGGCATCAGCATGAATCTCGGTACTGTCATATATCGGCAGGATATTTGACTTTGTATTCACAACAAGATCGAGCTCGGTTGAGCCCAGCACAATCGCCTCAACATCCTGCTTAGCAATATCGGTGAAGAAGGTTTTCATCGTCCGTTCGGAATCGCGCGTGGCCTGATGGAACATCAGTTCCTCGTAGATGATGCGATCAATCTCTTCGACCCGCTCTTCATCGGGCGGCGTGAGTGTAATGCCCTTACCGACCAGGCGCTTGCGATAGAAGCCTTCGGTCATGACGTTGCGCGAGCCAACCAGCGCCGCTGTCTTGATCCCGTCTTCAACCATCTTGTCGCCTACGCAATCAGCAATATGCGGAAGCGGCACATCAATCGCCTCCTCCACCCGCTCGTGGATTTTGTGCATGGCATTTGAACAGATGAAGATAGCAGTTGCGCCGGAAACCTGGAGCCGCTTTACTGAGCGTTGCATCAGGCCAGCCGCAGCATCCCAGTCATCTTCATCCTGAAGTCGCGCATAGTCATTGAAATTGACGCTTTCGATCAGCATGTGCGCGCTGGTAAAGCCGCCCATCTTGCGCTGCACTTTGCTGTTGATCCGGCGATAATAGCTTTCGGTCGAGACCCAGCTCATCCCGCCAATCAATCCAATTTTCCGCATGAACCTCCCCGTCCAAGACTCGAAACACCGCTCATGGTGAGCATGTCGAACCATGACTATGTGCGTAATGTCATCCTTCGACAAGCTCAGGATGAACGGTTCGTCGCATTATAGCGACTTCACAATCTCCTCGCACATTTTCTTTGCATCGGAAAGTAACATCATCGTCTGGTCCATATAGAAGACCTCATTGTCAACACCAGCGTAGCCGACGCCGTCCATTGAACGCTTGATGAAAAAGACCTGTTTGGCTTTTTCAACATCGAATACAGGCATGCCGTAAATCGGTGAAGATTTGTCCGTCTTTGCCGCCGGATTCACAACGTCGTTCGCACCAATAATGAACGCCACATCGGCCTGTGCAAATTCGCTGTTGATATCTTCCAGCTCGAAGACCTTGTCATAGGACACGCTGGCTTCGGCTAGAAGCACGTTCATATGACCCGGCATCCGTCCGGCAACCGGGTGGATCGCGAACTTCACGTCAACGCCCTCTTCTTCGAGCAAGTCGGTCATTTCGCGCAGCGCGTGCTGTGCCTGTGCCACTGCCATGCCGTAGCCGGGAATGATGATCACACTTTCTGCCTGTTTCATCATATAGGCTGCGTCTTCGGCAGAACCGCGTTTCCAGGGGCGATCGATTTTCTCTGCACCATCCGATGGCCCGCTTTCTGCGCCAAAGCCGCCAGCTATCACGCTGATGAAGCTGCGATTCATCGCCTTGCACATGATGTAGGACAGGATCGCGCCCGAAGAACCCACCAACGCGCCAGTGATAATCATCGCCGTATTGCCCAGCGTGAAGCCCATCGCCGCCGCTGCCCAGCCGGAATAGCTGTTGAGCATCGACACCACGACCGGCATATCCGCGCCGCCAATCGGGATTATGAGAAGGAAACCGATCAGGAAGGATAGCGCCAATATCGTCCAGAAAACCGTCGCGCTATCAACCGTTGGCATGACCGCGAAATAACCGGTCAGGCCCAGGATCGCTACAATTGTGCCCAGATTGATCACATGGCGCAGCGGCAACAGGATCGGCGCGCCGGACATATTGCCATTGAGTTTCAGGAACGCGATTACGGAGCCTGAGAAGGTAATCGCACCAATGGCGACGCCAAGACCAAGCTCAATACGGCTGACGGTCAGGATTTCGCCAGCGGCATCCACAATCCCGAAAGCTCCCGGATTGAGATAGGCAGCGATACCCACCAGCACAGCGGCCATGCCGACTAATGAGTGAAAACCGGCCACAAGCTGCGGCATATCGGTCATCGCAATCTTGCGCGCGACGATGAAGCCAAAGCCGCCGCCGATGGCGATGGCAATCCCGATTTCCGGCAGGCTGGCAACGTCATGGGTAACCAAAGTAGTGACAACCGCGATCAGCATACCGACCATGCCATAACGGTTACCCGCCCGGCTGGTTTCAGGGGATGATAGCCCGCGCAAGGCGAGGATGAAGAGGACGCCGGCCACTAGGTAAGCTAGCGCAACCCAGGGATTTACCGCTTCACCAGATGCGGCGTTAGCTGGACTGGCGAGAAATGCCGTCATTGCGAGCGCAGCGAAGCAATCCAGAGCCGCATTTCGTCGCTCTGGATTGCCGTGTCGCTCCGCTCCTCGCAATGACGACAAGATTAAAGAAGCACCCATCATTTGCGCTCCTTCTTCTTGTACATCGCGAGCATGCGCTCGGTAACGGCAAAGCCGCCGAAAATATTCACGCTGGCGAGCACAACCCCAATCAGCCCCAGCCATTTCGCAGCAGGTGCCCCAGACGCAGCGGCGGCAATCAAAGCGCCAACAATGATCACTGAACTAATCGCATTGGTCACCGCCATCAGCGGCGTATGCAAAGCCGGCGTCACCGACCAGACCACATAATAGCCGACAAAACATGCCATCACGAAAATTGAGAATATTGATATAAAGTCCATGATGTTGCCTTCAAAAATCCCATCTTTGAATGGATGAATCGTTTGCGTTGACTTCGAGTTGCTCCGCATCGGGATCAACAAAATTGCAATCAGCGCTTTGCTGAACAGTTTTCCCATCGATGAGAGATGTAAACTCGGTCGACACATCGGGGCCATTGGAAGACCAGTTAGATTTCGACCAAGAATAGGAAACCGGATTGTCGATTTGAGTTTTAACCCAATCCTCACAAACACTGGGTCCTTTGACGCCAAGTGCTTCACAGGCTGTTAGCGAAACCATTGCGGTCAAGGTTAAATAATATCTCACCCCAACAACCTCTTATTCACCACTTGGCCATCACGCGTTAAACGGATCGCATCGCCAATTTCTTCATCCAGCACCGGCTTGCCGCTTTCCTCGTCCCAGAAGGCACTGAGGAAATTATAGTGATTGCGCGCGAACAGAGCCGAAGCATCGGCACCCATGGTTGCAGGCATGTTGTTCGCGCCGATAATCTTGACGCCATGCATTATGACAGTCTCGCCAGCGACAGCGCCTTCGACATTGCCGCCCTGCTCCGCCGCAAGGTCGACGATCACACTGCCGGGCTTCATCGTTGCCAATTGCGCATCCGAAACCAGTCGCGGTGCAGCGCGTCCGGGGATCAGCGCGGTGGTAATCACGATATCCTGCTTGGTAATGTGCGAAGAGACCAGTTCCGCCTGCTTGGCTTTCTGCTCGTTGGTCAACTCGGCGGCATAACCACCCTCACCCGCCGCCGAAAGTTCTTCATCAAAAATCGGTTTCGCGCCCAGCGATTCAATCTGCTCTGCCGTCTCGGGCCTAACATCGGTCGCTGATACCTGCGCCCCTAAGCGCCGCGCCGTCGCAATAGCCTGAAGACCCGCAACGCCGACACCCATGACAAAACATTTGGCGGCGTTCACTGTGCCAGCCGCGGTCATCATCATCGGTAAAGCGCGGCCATATTCCGCCGCCGCCAAAACCACCGCTTTGTAACCCGACAGATTCGATTGCGAGGACAGGATATCCATCGATTGCGCACGGGTAATCCGCGGCATGAATTCCATTGCCAGCGCCTCAATGCCCAGCTTGGCATATTCATCAACTCGCTCGCGCTCGCCAAATGGATTGAGACTGGCGGCAAGCCATGCGCCTTTCTTCATTCCTTTCAGTGACTTTGGATCAGGACCTTGTACACCGAGCAGGATATCAGCATCCTTGATAGCCGCATCGCGCGCTGCAATTGCTGCTCCCGCTTCCTCATAATCTGCATCGGATATCGAAGCGGATTCACCCGCTCCTTTTTCTACAGCCATTGAAGCGCCCAATTTGGAAAATTTCTTTACCGTTTCGGGTGTCGCGCTAACTCGTGTCTCACCATCGGCGAGTTCTTTCAAGACCGCAATTTTCACAGAATTTCCAATCGGCTATGAGATCAGGAAGACGACCAATATTGTTACCAGTGCCGTCAAAATGGTACCGATTTTCAGGAATGACAGAAAACCGGCATAGTTGCTCTCAGCTTCTTTCATATTGTTATCTGAAGTCATGATTTCCCCACACTTTCCTATAAATATTGCGCACCTACTAACCACATATATCGCTAGGCTCAAGGGACTCCAGCGACCCAATTGTATAGAATTTTTGTAAGGGTCTTAATCGGGTCTTTACCCCTTTTGCGTAAGAAAGTGCCTCATTCTGGCACAACTGGGACAAAAATGGCGCAAAACGGCACAAAATTACTGCTGCTAATCGATGATGAGCCGGCGCAATGCCGCCTGATTTCAGCGCTCGCATCCCGCGCCGGTTTCCGAACGATATTCGCGCGTGATGCGGAGACCGCTATTGCCACGCTGGGCACGCAAGACGATATGATGCTTGATGCAATCATCCTAGATCACTGGGTGCCAGGCAGCGAAGCGACCGACCTGATTGACGAGCTTAAAGAAAGGCGCCCGGCACTTCCAATATTGATGCTCACTGCCGTAGGTTCCATTCAAGAGGCCGTGGATGCCGTGCGGGCTGGCGCCACAGACTATCTGATCAAACCGGTAGCACCCGAGCAATTGCTCTAGGCGCTAACCGCTTCGGTAGTAGAATCACAGCATACGGGCGAGTTGCAGCCGCTAACCGAAAAAATTTCTGCTCCGCTCGAATTTGAAGAAATTGTCGGGGCTGCGCCGGCGTTTCGCGCTGCCCTTGCTATCGCTGCCAAAGCAGCCCGCGCCCGCGTACCCGTGCTAATCGAAGGCGAAGGCGGCGTTGGAAAAGAAGTTATCGCCGACGCTATCCATGCCGCCAGTCCGCGTGCAAAGCTACCGATGCTGAAGGTGAATTGCGGCGCGATAACTGGAAATCTGCTCGATTCAATATTGTTCGGCCACGAAAAGGGAGCGTTTACCGGGGCGTTCGACCGCAAAATTGGTTTGCTGCAACAGGCAGAAGGCGGCACGATTTTTCTCGATGAAGTAGACCGTATACCGGCCGAAACACAGGTTCGCCTGCTACGCTTCCTGAAATCATCCGAAATTCAGCCGCTTGGCAGTCCCAATAGCTTCCAACTCGATGTGCGCATCATTACCGCAACCAACCGGACGCTCGAACGGGAAGTCAAAAAGGAGCGGTTCCGCGAAGACCTATATTATCAGATGAACGTGGTTTAGCTTACCATTCCACCGCTCCGCGACAGAACCGGGGACATTCCCGCTCTGGCTCGCCATTTTCTTGCCCGGCTCGCTCATCAGCCTGGTTTGCGTTGCCTCGGCATCACCGATGAAGCATTGGGTTTGCTGCGAAGCTATAATTGGCCTGGCAATGTTCGCCAGTTGCAAAGCGTTTTGTTCCGCGCCGCCGTCATGAGTGATCGCGATGCATTAACGGCTGAAGAATTTCCGCAAATTGCGACTTTTGTCGAGCAAAATGGTGCAAGTGATCCCGCGCATAGCGGTAGTTCCGAAGGCATTGCATTACACTCTATTCCGAAGATGGAAATTTGCGACCACTGGAAGAGATTGAGGCAGATGTGATCCGCCTTGCCATTGGTCATTATCGTGGACGCATGACGGAAGTCGCACGGCGGCTTGGTATTGGCCGCTCGACGCTCTATCGGAAGTTAGCCGATCTGGGCATCGACAACGCCGCCTGAGCCCATTTGACATTTTCGGCCACCGACACGGTAGAATGAATTCCAACAATCGCCATTGATGTTGGCGCTTGCTGCCATTAAGTCTGGCCTATGACAATCAGGCTTCCAATCGTTCCAGCAATCGCCGCCCTATCGGCCGCACTGCTTCTTTCCTCATGTGGTAAACAGGAGGCCGTAGGCGATGTGCCTTCTGGCGAAGAGCTGGCAAGACAGGCTGATGAAGCCAGCGCTGCGATTCGCGACGAAGCCGCTGAGGCCGCAAAAGCCGGCGAAGAGGCGGATGTCGCGCCGCAAGAAATTGTGCTGACAAGTTATAATAATACGTTGCGCGGCTACACGATCATGGTGCCAGAAGGCTGGGCTGTTGACGAAGCCGCGAGCGATGACAATGGCCAGACCGTCAATGCGGAGGAAGGTGGCGGTTCCCTTACAGTTGGTTGGACAGAAAATCGCGAAAATGCCGATATGACCGCGGCTATTGCTGCCATTGATGCGGTTGGCGATGCGATGACAGGCGACAAGGTCAGCGATGACGAGTATCGTGCATCGGGAACCCAGGATGATCAAAAAACCATGCTGCGAATTTTGCGCAAACCTGATGAATCAATGGTTCAAGTGCGTATGTCCTATCCGGTAGAATCGGCTGCGCAGATGGATACTATTGCAGGTCAAATTATCGATAGCCTGGCGCTAAGATAGACACATAAGTTGTCGTCAATCAGCGGTCAAAATTGGCATCCAGAAATGAGGGAACGGGACCGTTCCAGCCGTCATCAGATACTTCCGGTCCACTATTAGTTCGATCAACCGTTTTTTTGTTTTCAGCCGGCGGAGCAGCTTCCTTGCGCGGCTTTTTCATGTGTTTTGGCTTTTCAGGCTGACGGCGTTCAGTATCAGCTGTAGCCGTTTTCGGAGCCTTGCCAGCCGCTTTACCGCGCACCGGAATTTTCATGCCGGTCAGTTTTTCAATATTCTCGACATGCTCGGAATCGCTTTTCGTCACAAATGTGATCGCAACACCGGTTGCCCCTGCCCGGCCAGTCCGGCCAATCCGGTGAATATAGTCATCGGGATGCCAGGGAATGTCATAATTCACGACATGACTGACGCCCTTAATATCCAGTCCGCGCGCCGCAACATCGGAAGCACATAAAATATTGAGCTCACCAGACTTAAAACGATCCAGTTCCGCCAGACGGGATGACTGGTCCATATCCCCATGAATCTGGCCCGCATCGAAACCTTCCTTGCGCAGATTCTGGCAAAGGTCGCGCACTTCGGTCTTGCGATTGCAAAAAATAATCGCCGTCTCGACACCTTCATTATCTAGAATATCAACCAGCAGCTTGCGCTTGCCGCGTGGCGCCACATTGATCAGCGATTGATCGATCGACGTGTTAGCTGTCGCCGGACGCGAAACTTCGATATATTTTGGATTGTTCAAAAATTGATCGGACAGTTTCTTGATCGGCGGCGGCATGGTCGCGGAAAAGAGTATAGTTTGCCGGGTCGAAGGTAGTTTGGAGCAGATTTCCTCAATGTCCGGAATGAAACCCATATCAAGCATCCGATCGGCTTCATCAATGACCAGCAATTCGCAGCCGGACATTAAAATCCGTCCGCGCTCGAACAAATCCATTAGCCGCCCAGGAGTGGCAATCAGGACATCCACGCCTTTTTCCAAATCTTTGACCTGATCGCCCATCGAAACGCCGCCAATTAACAGCGCCATCGAAAGACCGTGATTCTTTCCATATTTTTCAAAATTCTCGGCGACCTGCGCCGCCAGTTCCCGCGTCGGCTCAAGTATGAGAGATCTTGGCATTCTGGCGCGGGAGCGGCCATGTGCCAAAATGTCAATCATTGGTAACACAAAACTCGCCGTCTTACCGGTACCGGTCTGGGCAATACCGATCAGGTCCTTCATCATAAGAACCGGCGGAATAGCCTGCGCCTGAATAGGTGTCGGCTCTTCATAACCGGCATCGGCTATGGATTTTAACAACTCTTCAGACAGGCCGAGATCGGCAAATTTCATAGCTTTTCCGGAAATTGCGAATGCACAAAATTGTGCCGTTATCACGCTTCAATATATGATGCGGTCGATGGTGCCAAAAAGCGATTTTGTCAAGCGGGATGGTATTGGTAAACCAAGCTATTCCGGGACCAGTTGCCGAAATCGATCAATCTCGCATTTCGAGCCCGTACGCGAATGGAGCATGTCCCGGTCCACGCAGATTTTTCCATCTTTGGATTTTTCCATATAAAATCCGGAATAGAAACTGCGTGCCTGACATTTTTTCTCCAGCCGTGCTCTTATGCGCTTCCGATCCCGGGTGATCAGATCGAGCTCACGGCCCTGATACATCTGAACGCCCAAAATATTGTTCATCGGCAAGCATTTGCCAATCTTCTTTTCGCGATATTTTTCCGGAACCAACCTGGATCGAATATCAGCCATTGGCCTCGTCTGTGAAGGTCGGCGGCGCGGAACGCGGATAATAACCCGTCTTTCAATCCTGACCTGAGCATAAATAATCGGGCGCGGCTCCACAAACACACCACTGGCGCTGGAAAATGGAACTGGCTTGCTCGGCGGCATTTCAGCGGCTGGCGTAGCAAACAGCAATATTGCAGAGAGAGTGAGACTCACCGATATCCCTTAGTAATCAATAACGCGCCTATAGCAGTGCCGTTTGAACATTGGATGAATTATCGCCAGTGGCAATTTTTGGCAAGTCACCTAAATAAGAGATTGAAATGCGCGGGTCATTATACTGAGCGGGACTATATATGCTTTTTGGAAAACGATATGCCATCAAAAAATAGCTGGCTCGAGAAAATGTGCAGTGCGGTGGGGCCCAAGGGTATCAGCGTTGATATCGATGACATGTCCCCCTGGCTGACCGATTGGCGAGGACGCTATACTGGAAAGGCAGCCGCTATACTGTCTCCGGCTTCGACGGCAGAAGTTGCGAGCATCATCAAAATCGCAAACGAATATGATGTGCCGATCGTACCGCAGGGCGGAAATAGCGGGATGGTGGGCGGCGCGACGCCAGATGACAGCGGGAATTCAATATTGCTGTCACTGCGCCGCATGAACCGGATTCGTGAAATTGATGCTGGCAATCAGCTGGCAATTTGCGATGCTGGCGTCATTCTTCAAAATTTTCACGAAGCGCTGGAATCCCATGGCCAACGCTTTGCCCTCACCTTGGGGGGGAAAGGTTCAGCTACAATAGGCGGGTTGGTGTCAACCAATGCCGGAGGAACGCAGGTGTTGCGACATGGCACAATGCGCGCACTGGTCGCTGGCATAGAAGCAGTACTGCCCGATGGCACCATTTATGACGGTCTAGCGGCACTGAAAAAGGATAATCGCGGCTATGATCTAAAACAGCTGCTTATTGGCGGAGAAGGCACTTTGGGCATTGTGACCGGCGCAACATTGCGCACTTGTCCTGCGCTGGTTGATCGTTGCGTAGGATGGGTCGGCGTCGACTCGCCGCAAGCGGCCTATCGGCTGTTTCAATTTTTGAATACATCGCAAAGTCGCTATCTGGAGGGATTTGAAATCGTACCGGCATCGTGTCTTGATGCTGTATTACGGCATATTCCGGATACTCGGTCACCTCTTGAAAAAGCCGCACCATGGAATGCCCTCATCGAAATTGTGAGGGATAAGCCCAGCGCACAAGACCCGCGCGAAATGATGGAAAATTTGCTCGAAGATGCGTTTGGAAAGGAACTGGCGCTGGATGCAGTAATTGCCAGCAGCGAAGCGCAGGCAGAGGCCTTCTGGAAATTGCGAGATGCCATTGCTGAAGCAGAACGAGCCGATGGCCCAGCCCTCCAGCATGATATCAGTGTTCCAGTTCCCAAAATGGCTGATTTTATAACCAATGCCAGCCCTGAAATCGAATCAGCATTTGCTGGAACAGAGGTCGCGGCCTTTGGCCATATGGGTGACGGTAATGTCCATTTTCACGTCAAAGGCCCGGCTAATGTCGAACCCAAAAAATGGATGAGCGAAAACGCTTTGAGAATCACACCGATGGTTCATGATCTGGTTTTGCAATATGGAGGATCTATCTCCGCAGAACATGGTATTGGGCAAAACAAACGAGAGGAACTAGCCCGACTATCCAGTGATGCACAGTTACTAGCACTGCGGTCGATAAAAGCGGCGCTTGATCCAAAAAATATTATGAACCCGGGAAAGCTGGTACCTCTTGCGCCCCGGCAATCGGCCCCCTAAAGCCCCTCATCAGAAATTACCCAATAAAGAAGCAAATAGATTCGGAGATTTTCCATGGCCAGTCAGGCTGAAGCCCAACAACTTCCAATGTTTTACAAGGACCTTGTTCCGCTCAATTCCAAAGAGCACAGCAAATGGCGGGTTAAAGGGCTCGACAATGCCTCTTTCATGCAAGAACAGCATGCTATCCCGGTGACCGTCGATGAATTCCCGAATGCCGGACGCAATTATCCGATAGTCTTTTCCGCGGGAGAGAATAGCGTTCCTCTTATTCTGATGGGCCTGAATGAAGGTGTGAATACATTCATGGGTGATGACGGAAGGTTCAAGGAAGTGGCCTATGTCCCTGCCTATGTGCGTCGCTATCCCTTCCTGTTGGCTAAATTGCAGCCCGATTCAGAAGAATTGTCGCTTTGCTTCGATCCGACCACCAATGCGATTGGTGAATTCAAAGAAGGCGAAACCCTTTTTGAAAAGGATCAGCCGACGGAACGCACCAAATCCATACTCGATTTTTGCGAGCAATTCGAGCAGGCGGGACAACGTACAGGCCAGTTCATGCAGAATCTGGAAAGTATGAAACTGTTGATGGATGGCGAAGTTTCAATCCAGCAAGAAGGCGTCGAACAACCGTTTGTCTATCGTGGTTTTCGCATGGTCAACGAGGAGAAAGTTCGCGACTTGCGCGGCGATGAACTGCGGAAAATTAACCAGAACGGCATGTTGCCCATGATTTATGCACATCTTTTCTCGCTGCAATTGATGCGCGATGTATTCGCCAAACAGGTTGCAGACGGCAAAATGCCGCAGGTTACTGAGGCCCCAACCGTTTAACTGGGTTCCATTTCCGAATCATCGGAAAATTTTGGGGTGGGGCTTATCAATCTGACCAATTGACAAGAATTGACTGATTCACACTTGCATCCCGATGCAAGAAAGCCCACATTGATGATGTGTCAGGTTATCTCCTCCGATTGACTTGGCACAGGCGTTCCCAAGGAACGCCACCTCCCTGAACCTTGGCCACCTCGTTATTTTGGCGAGGTGGTTTTTTATTCGGCTGCTTCCAAAAGCATCTGTCCGTTCGCATGGTTGGCCAACTCCATAGCCAATAGCTTGATGTATTTGGCGATATAGCCTGTCCCTTGTCCCGGTTCGTTCAAAGAAGCGCCCAGATAGCAACTGCGATCTACCTCAATTTGGATCGCATGAATATTTCTATCAACATTTCCATGGCGCTCCAAAATATATCCACCGGAATAGGGGTGATTGAGTCGAGCTGACAAATTCGACCGGTCGAATATCATCATGGCAAATTCGGAGAAGCGAAATCCAGCACTGCGCCCAAAGCGATCACCAATCACGATTTTTGATTGCATATCGCCAATTGTTTCGAGCGGCGGCATGCTATGCAGATCAAGCAGAATCGCACATCCAAATTTCAGTCTCATTGCTTCCAGAATCATGGCGATTTTTGCATGATATGGTTCATAATCTTGAGCAATCCGATTGGCAATATCGGTCCAGGACCATTTTTGTCGCCACAGTTCTCCTGCTCCTGATAGTCGCCGCGGTATCAGGCCCAATCCCCCCCTCACCTTTCGCGATGGCATGGTCACATGCGATCTGGATAGTCCACTGATCAGCTCGGCATCAATTTCTAACTTGTTCCGATTCAAGTCGATCCAGGCGCGAGGCTTATGTGCTATGATTGCTGGAAATCCAGCAGCAATTGCATCTCGGGCAAGTAAATCGGCATAACGATCTTCCAACCGCTGTAAATGCGATGATGCAATATTCAAGTTCCTGAGCACAGCCGTCGGGTAATCCCGCCCGGCATGAGGCACGCTAATTAAAAGTGGAAAGCGAATTTCATCGCCATTGTGGAAAGAGAAGGAATTTTCAGACATTTTTAACTATTGCGATAACAAGAGCCGTCAACGACCAAAAAATGCAACAGTTTTTCCAATATTTCTCTTGGTTGGAGCCAAAATAGCAAAAATATTAACCGATTTGTGGCAATGGCTTGTATCAGGCATAACCCTGCGCAGAGCGCTATCAAGACGAGTCGAGGCGGCACAAAATATGATCAAGATTCTCCTTGCGGAAGATGAAAAGGCGATGCGTGAACACCTCATGCGCGCGTTGCAGAAAGCCAATTACGAAGTTGTTGCGGTAGATCGTGGAACAGCCGCCATGCCGCTGCTCGAATCGGAAGAGTTCGACCTGCTTCTCACTGATATCGTAATGCCGGAAATGGATGGTATCGAACTTGCTCAACGGTGCAGCAGCATTTCTCCCAAAACACAAGTGATGTTCATTACCGGCTTTTCAGGCGTGACATTGCGCGCAGGTGAATCGGTACCGAAAGCAAAAATTCTGTCCAAACCATTCCACTTGCGAGACCTTGTGCTGGAAGTGCAGCGCATGTTCGAACCAGATAGCCTCACCAGCCTCAATTAACAGTTGCGCCGTTCATGCCCTGTGGCTAGACGGCCTTCCGAAGTGGGCGTATAGCTCAGTGGTAGAGCACTTCGTTGACATCGAAGGGGTCGGGAGTTCAACTCTCTCTACGCCCACCATTTCCCAATATTACCAATTGCCTGCTTAAGCAGCCAGTTTGGCAAACGATGACGCATCCTTGCTTGGTGGATGCCCATACCAACCAGTATATGCACGCGTAAAAGCACTCAGTTCGCTGTATCCCAACAGGGTAGAAATATCGGATAACTGCCGCTTTCCCTCTAGAAAATATAGCTGACAAATGTCGCGGCGCGCCAATTCCAGAATTTCGCGAAAAGATGTACCTTCTGCAACAAGCCTGCGCCGAAGTGTACGTTCAGCCATGGAAAATGTTTCCGCCGCCGAGTCCAGATTTGGTCCTGGCTTATCGAGCAGATAAATCAAGTAGTTGTAACATGATTGCGCATGAGGTTTGTTTTGCCAGCGTGCCTCCGAGCGCTGTTTCTGACTCGCCTCTGTAATCGGTGAATCATGTTTCGGGTTTGGAAGACCGAAAAATTCCCGCCGAAATTCTATCCGGTTATGAGGCTGATCAAATGAAATAGCAATTTGGGTATCATCTCCAAATTTCAGAAATTCGTCGTTCCAATGTTTCGGTTTTGCATGAGAGAAAGAAAATTTCCGCACATGGTGCAAGATGTCCTCACTCAGGGAGCGCAAGGATTCAAAAATGATGGCAAATCCCAAACGGATGATTTTTTCGGATTGGCAGGCCGCATCTTCCCATATCACATAGTCACCAAGTCGGTTGCATTGTAAACGGAATATCGGCTCATTCATTCCCAGCCTCTGTGCACGTATCGCTTTTTCCAAGACAGCCCCCAAACTCGGTTCGAACATCGCTAAAAACCCAGGATCTGAAAAACCCATTGGAACCATCTTCTCGGCTATTTTTGAAACAAGGTTGCGAGTGGATATTTCTATGCGAGTGGCTTCAATCAATACCGACATTTTGGAAGGATCAAAATATTTAAGCGGGTCGCGTAGTTGCGATTCGTCCAGTTCGAGCGCCTTCAGTAACACTGGCCGCCTTGCACCGAGAAACTGGCAAGCGCGATAAGCTCTTAGCAGGAAAAGAGCAGAAATTGATGTTTGTTCGAGTGCAGGGTCCAAGGTCATTGCAAAAGGCTAGGATTCGCCTTTGTGAACTCAACTCAGATTCTGCGAATCTGCAAAATCGCCTATGAATATGCCAATATTGGGTTGAAAATGCCGATATGGCTAGAATCTTACTACTGAAGCACCCCAAGTAAACCCGCCACCCATAGCCTCTAGGACGAGAAGATCGCCCTCCTTGATTCGGCCGTCAGAAACCGCCGTGTCGAGAGCGAGGGGAACAGATGCTGCAGAGGTATTGGCATGCTGATCCACTGTCTTGATCACTTTTTCTATAGGCAAACCAAGTTTTTTGGCGGTCGCATCCAATATGCGTGCATTGGCCTGATGCGGAACAACCCAATCAACATCCTCTACCGCAACAGATGCTTCGGACAACGCCTCTCTTAGCACCGATGAAAGATTGACCACCGCATGCCGAAAGACCTCACGACCCTTCATTCGAAGTTTACCCACAGTCCCAGTTGTACCCGCCCCGCCATCAACATAGAGTAGCTGATTATGCGCTCCATCGGCATGCAGACGCGTCGACAGTAGCCCTTTGTTGCCCATCTCTCCAGACAACACAATTGCGCCAGCGCCGTCTCCAAACAAAACGCAGGTGGCCCGATCTTCCCAATCCAATATCCGGCTGAATGTTTCTGCACCAATGACCAGTGCATTTCGGGCGCTACCGGCCCGGATCATGCTTTCGGCAACGGAAAGGGCATAAAGGAACCCGGAACATACCGCCGCAACATCAAAAGCAACACACCCGTTGCAGTCGAGGTTATTCTGGACGATCGTGGCCGTAGCAGGGAAAGTTTGATCCGGCGTCGCGGTGGCCAGCACGATAAGATCAATATCAGCCGCCTCCATAGACGCCGATGCCAGTGCTTTTCTGGCCGCTTCTGTTGCTAGGCTGGACGTCGTTTCATCATCCTCGGCAATATGGCGAAAATGAATGCCGGTCCTTTCAACAATCCACTCGTCCGACGTATCGACTTTGGCGGCAAGTTCTGCATTTGATACCTTATTGCGAGGAAGAGCGGACCCAGTGCCCTTGATCACCGCGCGCAAAGGTAATGGTTCGGTCATTTGGCAATAGCCGCGGCGGGTGCGTCGGAAACAATTTTTGTCAAATCTTCCGCTATCCGTTCCAAAATACTGTCCTCAACAAGCCGTGCCGCTACTTCAACGGCGTTGGCAACACCTTTTTCATCCGCACTTCCATGGCTCTTGACGACCACACCATTGAGGCCAAGAAAAACCGCGCCATTGTGATTATTAGGATTCAGATGATTGCGTAGCATCTCTGTTGCCGGACGTGAAATCAGGAAACCGAGTTTGGAACGCAGGCTGCTGAGAAAGGCATTTTTAAGCAAATCGGTAACAAAGCGGGCCGTACCTTCCAGCGCCTTGAGCGCAACATTTCCCGAAAACCCGTCAGTCACAAACACATCAACATTGCCGGTAGAGACCTTGTCGGCTTCCGTGAAGCCCACAAAATCCAAAGGCAGGTCTTTCGCCTCACGTAAAATTTGTGCAGCGTCCTGAATAGTGCCTGTGCCCTTGGCCTCTTCGGTGCCAATGTTAAGAAGACCAACTGATGGTTTATCAAAACCATGCATGATCCGGCTATACGCGGCACCCATCACCGCAAACTGTACAAGATTGCGACTATCACACTCGGTATTGGCGCCAAGGTCGAGCATCACGACATCGCTTTCCTTCATCGTTGGCAGCAGTGCGGCCAGCGCGGGACGATGAATGCCGGGCATTGTACGCAGCGCCAATTTGGAAATTGCCATTAGTGCGCCGGTATTGCCGGCACTCACAGCAGCGCTGACATCACCCGCTTTTACCGCATTTACTGCCAGACCCATGGAAGTTTTCTTGGAACTGCGCAGTGCTTGGCTCGGCTTTTCATCAGTTGACACCACATCATCAGCATGGAGAATTTCGGAAGCCGCTTCCAGATTGGGATGTTCTTTTAGTGCGAGACCAATCTTTGTCTCATCGCCAACGAACAGGAACTGGAACCCCTCATGCCGGTGGCGCGCCAAGGCAGCGCCTGCGACCATAACACGCACGCCTTCATCACCGCCCATCGCGTCAATTGCGATTCGCGGCCTCATTCCCACCTGATTGTCCCCTTGGATATTGGAAGTACAGCTTGGTCTAGCTGATTAAAGGTCAGGAGCCAATATCTCGCGACCATTATAAAAGCCGCAGGCACCACACATATGGTGCGGGCGTTTCAGTTCGCCGCAATTCGGGCATTCCTGATAGACTTCCACTTTCAAAGCATCGTGAGACCGCCGCATTCCGCGCTTGGAGGGCGTAGTTTTTCTTTTAGGTACAGCCATTGCTCAGCCTGTTCTTTATATTCAAAATTCCGGTTACCAGTGCGACACTTTCAATGGCTTTCCAATTCCGGTCGATTCCTGCTTCAAAGAAGAATCACCGCAGGGCCACTGCCAAGTCGCACGCGAAAGGGCGGCTATAACGATTTTCCCGTGCGTTGCAAGCATTCTGGTCCTATATCGCCCCGATATTGCGAATAGAGATAAAACCGGGGAACAAACATCATGATATTACCGATAACCTTAACCATAACCGGTGCAGCGGCGCTGGTGAACATATGGCTGATGATCCGCGTCGGGCAGGTCCGCACATCGGAGAAAGTCAGCGTCGGCGATTGCGGCAATGAAAAAGTCCTCCGCCGGATGCGTGCACATTCAAACTATATCGAAACCGCGCCTTTTGTGCTCATATTGATCGGGTTGATCGAAATGACTGGAACCAGCGGAACTTCGCCTGCCTGGCTCTGGATTGTCGCAGGTATCTACCTGCTGGGCCGCGTGGCGCATGGCATCGGCATGGATGACGGGAAATTTGGCAAAGGCAGGATGATCGGGACAATAGTAACAAAGCTGACGCTGCTCGGCCTCAGCATATACGCGATCTTGATTCCCTATCTGGCACTGCAGGAGCCGGATGTTAAGCAAATACCGGTTGAATCCATCGGGTAAGAACTGAGGTGGGATTATTCGGGTCAAAACGACCGCTCTCTGACAAAGAATGGGAGTGGCAGCTTGCGAGCTTTAAATGGCTGATTACCGAAATTGGCGGGATAGAAGACAATCCTGACAACCGCCTGGTATTGCCGGCGCCTGACTTTTTCCCGCCAACAAGCTCTAATCCTGCCCAGAAGGCACAGGAAATATTCGATCGGGTTAAACATTTATCCGGATTGGGCGATTGGCCGACCAAACTGACCGAGGGTGAAAAATCACGCGAGATAAAAATCACGCGAGATGATGGTTGGATCGAACCATGCCCTCAAACATGAGAGTCACGCTCCCGCCGGGGATTATCAGCTGATGCAGGGTGATGATGGCGAATATTTTGCCCTGATCCGCTACAATCCAAAACATCTTGATGACCCGTCAAAGCTTATTGCTACCTTCGCACACGAACTTTCCCACTATTTGATGAGCACTGCGAAAACGGCGCCTCCCGGCGGCTGGGATATCCACGAGCTGACTACTGACCTGTGTTCAGTGTATCTCGGCTTCGGCATCTTCATGGCGATGAGCGCTTGGAATTTTGAAGGCAGCAACGAAGGCTGGCAATATGAGCGGCAGGGTTATCTGAATGAACCGATGCTGGTGACCGCATTGGCGATCTGGGAAAAGCTGGCGGGCCGCGATCCGCTTGCCGCTGCGCCCTATCTGAAATCACATTTAGGCAAGGATTTGAGGAAGGCTGCGAAATATTTCGAGAAACGGGATTTGGCGGATGAAGTTATGTCCGTTGATTTGTCAGAATTTGTTGGAGCGGATACCGCGAATTAGGGAGCGGTCAAAGTTGAAATACCGCAACTTCAAACTAAAGCAGGACAACAGAATTTCCGCGAAGGGCGCAAAAGCAGGCGTTAGAATATTGCTCACTTGGAAAACTGATATTAGAAAGCGATGCTTATCCCACCGCCCGCCGACGTCGCTTCGGGTCCGGTAAAGCCCGCGCTTTGTGTTGCGAACAAGTTAAGCCTTAAAGTGTCTCCGATGCCGAAGGATGCAGATGCGCCAAATTCTGCCCAGACATCTCCTTGACCCGGTTGATTTCTGACTGCAACAAACTGGGCCATACGCGTGCTGCCGGCATTACTTCCCGGAGAAAACGCGGTGCTATTGGAGCTGGCTACAAACGCGATATTTGGCGCAAAGCTATGGCGTGCATCTTGTCCGAAAAGATGCGTGTAGGTTGTTAGTGACATGGTACCGCTAAAATACCCTCTTCTTTTTCTTCAATGGTCCCTGACGCCCACTGGGCAGCGCTGCCGCCCGTCCAATATCGACGCTGTTAAAATCAACCGCGATCGAAGGAGAGAGAAAACCGCTTTCTCCAACAGCCAGATCATAGGTTGCTGAACCGCCAACACCAAATACATTGCCGTTGCTATTGACGATTATCGGATTGCCATCATTGCCGATTAGCTCGTCGTCAAACTTGCGGCGACCAGCGGTAAAATAACCATTCAAGCTGACATCATTCAGCCCGATCCCACCGGATAAACGTAAATGGAGGCTGCTTGCCGGAACCGCAAAAATCAAACCTTGTGTTTCACCGGCGTCGACCAAAGTGCCAGATAGCTGGACATATCCATCGCCGATTTCCCGGGTGATGGACATACTCGCATAAGTTTGATCATCAACATTGCCAACCAGAGTTGCTCCACTCGAAATCCCAATGCTCCATTTGCTTTCTGTTTCTTTTTCAGATGCCAAAGCTGATGTTGTGATGGCGCCTAAAGCCCATAAAATTGCAATTTTCTTTATCATAAATTCCCCCTGTTTTCTGTCGCCTGCAGCATAGAAACTGTCCGATACGGAGAAAGATATTTTGGAAACGGCAAGGTCTAATGATCGCCTGGATGACGATGCATTTATGCGTCGGATTTCCGCGCGTGAATCTGACGCATTGCACACAATCGCCGAATTCTATGGTGATATTCCCTTTCGTATTGGCTGCCGGATGCTTGCTGATCCGGTCGAGGCCGAAGACATCGCGCAAGAGGCTTTGCTGAGACTATGGCGATATGCAGACCGCTGGGTGGACGGCGGTCCGGGAATTGCGGCATGGCTAAGCCGCGTCGCAACGAACCTTTGTCTCGACCGGTTACGCAAAACGAGGCGCCACAGCGATGAAGAGATTCCGGAATCCGCTGATGAAGCGCCATTGGCAGACGCCGCAATTGAAAGTGATGAAGTGAAGCAAGCCGTCATAGATTGTATCCAGTCTCTACCGGACCGTCAGCGCGCGTCGGTCATCCTAACTTATTATGAGCGCCTGTCGAACAGCAGCGCGGCAGAAAATTTGGAGATGAATATCAAGGCCTTTGAATCGATGCTTTATCGGGCACGCGGTGCACTGAAAGGTTGCGTTGAAGGCAAGGGCGTAATTTCTGCAGATGTGGAAAGGATACGCCCATGAGTACAACCTTTTCTAATGTGATGCAGACAGCGTTGGATCGCTATGACGTTCCAGCCTTGCCAGAAGGCTTTGCCGACCGTTTGGTGGCGCGTGCCACGTCCGAAGCGGCAGTAGAACGCAAAGTGACTCCGCGGAACAGAGCGAATAGCCCGTGGAAACGCATAGGTCAGATCATCGGCTCTATCGGTACGGTTGGTTTCGTGTCTGCCACTGCCGCGGCAATGGGCGTATTTGGTGAGCCGTTGGAAATTCCGGTAATTTCCGATGTCGCTCGCGATTTAAATCTTGTGGAAGAAAGCACGCCAATAGCCGGAAAAATATTTCCCAATTCCGAATTGGCCGCGCAAATCACACCTGATCCGGTCGGTGAAGCGGGTCCGGCCGTGAGCGACACCAGAGCGAGTAAAACTTTGAGCGCAATCGTTGAGCACCCTCGTTTCGACAGGCTCAGTCCACGCCAAAAACGTCGTGTTTTGCGGCGCACATCAAGAAGGCTGGTCGGATCAGGCCTATCAAGCCGCGACGACGTGAAATCGGCCTTGCGTGATATCCGGAAAGAAAGATTGGCCGCTGGTCAAGCAGATCTGTCGGAGAATGGAGGCAGAGCCTCCAAACTGAAGCAGCGTATTAACAATGCAACGCCCGAGCAAAAAGCAAAAATGCGCGAACGGCTCGATGCTTTACCGGAAGACCGGCAAGCAATCATCAAGGAACGCCTGGGTTTAGAAGAAATATCTGTTGATCCCGAACCCAAGATAGTGGAGGTTGATGAAAATCTCCCAACGGAGGTTGCACCTGTTACCGAGCCGGCGGAAAGCACCGCAGAATCAACTGAGCCGCTGCCACCAGCCAATGCCATTCGCCAACAACGGATCGATCAGTTAAAAGAGCGGTTCCGCGATGCAACACCCGAACAGCGGGCAAAAAAGCGCGAGCAAATACAGCAACGCCGGAACCAGTTGAGAATAAAACAGCGGCAACGCGACCGGCGGACCAAGTTAAGGCGCCGCAGAAACTAGGATTTCTGATCTCTTTTATAAATTTTCGAAGGGAATTTCATCCTCCTCCGTTGAATAGCCACAACCGGAAAAATAGTCCGGCGAAAAACGCAACGGAGAAGTTACAATGATGAAACTAATATCCCTTTCACTAACTGCACTGCTGCTCGCATCACCTGCTGCAGCGGAGCGTTCCAAAACCGTCAGTGTTGACAATGAGAAGGTCAGCGGGAGCAAGACGATTGTGCGTGATGGCCAAGGAAATGTTACCATAGACGGCGCGTTAACCCGTAAACGTGATGGCGCCACTGCAACACATAATTATGACCGGACCCGCACCGAAAATGGCTGGACAGCCAGCGGACAGCAAACCGATTTCAAAGGACGGTCTCGGGGCTTTGATTATCAGCGCAATCGCAAAGAAAATGGCTTTGAAGCCTCTGGTTCGGCTTATAATCGTCGCGGTGATGAATTCGGATATTCAGCTTATGGTCAGCGCGGAGAAAATGGCCGTGAACGACAGCGCAATGTAACCCGCAATGGAGCGGTCGTTTATGATCGGTTTGATACCGTCACCCGTAATGATGCGGGACAGGTTGTGCGCAATAGCACGGTGACGCGCGACCCGAGCTTTCGTCCGAAAAGAAATATTCGGCCGCTCAAGCCGAAAAATCCAAAGCCAGGTCGGCGCTGGAAGAACCGTCGCGGTAACTAAGCAGCGATAGGATTGGAATGGCAGTCGAAAATCCTCCCGGACTACCATTCCTCCTCTCACGGAAATGAAGGAGAAGAGACATGAAATTATCCACTATCATTGTCAGTGTCACGATCGCTAGTTCCGCACCATTGGCGGCTGCCGAAGTGCCCAGCGCACCTGAACTTCCCAATGCCAATGAAGCACAAAACCTGCGTTCACCGGTGACCGCAGCAAAAGCCAATGCGGCAGCTACGCGGCCGACGCAAGTCGCCAGGCCAGATGACACTGCCCAAAAACCAAACTGGCGGCGGATCAATCATAAAATAAACAAACGCGCAAAGAACGCCGTCAAAAATGGCGCCAGCCCACCAAGGGTACGGAAAAAGGTGCAGGCTTACAAGCGGAGCCTCCATCGGCGCTGGAAAGCCTCACAATAAAGACAGCCCCGAGGCAAAACCGAGCATGCCCCAATATCGACTGTCGAACGCCCCGGTCTATTCTTGGCGTCTTGAGAGTCTGGAGCAATCCAGGCTCTCTTTCCTTGTTGGGGTCTTAACAAGCTAGCCTAACTATTTTCTTGTGTCCGCCGTCAGGAACCTGCGGTCTTATCGCGCACCCAGTACATCATCCGCGACAAAAGCATTATTCTTCCGCTCAAAGCCAAATTGACTGGTCGGACCATGCCCCGGAATGAAGGTTACATCATTGCCCAATGGCCATAGCTTTTGCGTGATGGCATCGATCAAGTCCTGATGATTACCACGCGGAAAGTCGGTGCGGCCGATAGAACCCTGGAATATCACATCGCCGACCACCGCCAGCTTTGATGGCTCGTGATAGAAAATTACATGGCCCGGTGTGTGCCCGGGGCAATGGATAACATCCAGAACAAGTTCGCCCACCGTAACCTGATCACCGTCGGCTAGCCAGCGATCCGGCTCAAAACTTTTCGCTTCTATACCATATTTGGCGCCGTCACTGTCGAGCTGGTCAATCCAGAACAGGTCATCCTTATGCGGGCCTTCAATGGGAAGTCCCAGCTCCTCCGCCAGCATCCCCGCCTGCCCGCAATGGTCCAGGTGACCATGGGTGATGATAATCTTTTCGAGATTCACGCCATGCTGTTCAACCGCAGCCTTGAGACGGTTCAGATCGCCGCCCGGATCGCTCAACGCCGCCTTGTTGGTTTTCGTGCACCAAAGCAGCGTGCAATTCTGCTGCAGCGGCGTAACTGGAATGATGACCGCCTTCAGCGGCGGTTCGGCGGCGGGCTTCATATTGGAAGTGACATTGCTCATGGAGGGCTATTTGGCGATGCTCGGCCGCCTACGCAAGCACTATAACCGCCGCCCGGTCCACACCACGCGGCCAATGATATTCACATCGTTCACATCGACATCATCCCAGTCGGGATATTGCGGATTGTCGCTGCGGATTGAGATTTTGCCCGATGGCCCCACCGCCAGCCGCTTAACCAGCAAGACGTCATCCATGCGCAATACATAAATACCGTCTCGTAATGCGGTCTCAGCGGCGCGGTGATCGACCATGATATCATCACCATCGCACAGGGTCGGATCCATTGAATCACCGTCTACCGGGATCAGGGACAGTTTTGACGGGTCCGCGCCCAATTGTTTGAGCCACTTCGGACCAAAAGCCATCACCCCAGCTGGTTCCTCATCGGCCAGAGAACCCGCGCCTGCAGAGGCACCAAGATCAAGCTGTTTCACCTGAACCAGCCCAGCGCTTGAACCAGCTGTCGATGAGGGCGGAGCGGCGGGAGCCCCGAGCAGTTGCTCGTCAACACGATAAAATTCCGCCAATTTCCGGCGATCATCTTCGTCCAGTTTCTTGGGCGAACCACGCCGGATATATTGCTGAATATAGGCAGGATTTTTACCAAGCATCCCCGAGATCGACGCAAAATCGTCGCCATTCTTGCGGATCAATTGCTCCAGCTCAGCCCGGGGATCGTTAGTCTCCATATCCGTTCAATATTCGATCTGGCCGCAATTGGCAATAGGATATTTCCTAGATATGTAGGAAATAACCTTTCAAATAGGATTTTCCCTATTTCATCGAGTCGCTGCCCCGACGCAAGGCAAGCGACAAGCAAAAGGAGAATGCCGATGCCGCTTATCAGAAAAATTGAAAAATTCCTGCGCGAGACCGAGATGCCCTGGACCAAGTTTGGCCGCCTCGCCGTAAGCGATCCGCGCTTTGTCGAAGACCTGCGCAATGGCCGTCAGCCCGGCAAATCTATTTCGCAGCGCGTCGAAGACTTTATGAACGAATGGCGGGAAGATCATGCTGGCTAAACAATCTCGCCGCTCGAAATCAAAACGCGATACCGGTGCGATGCTTCTCTGAGCTGCTCAATCGGTTGGGCAACGGAGACCGCTTCTGGAGCCGCAAAAGGTGCCCGTGGTGCTTGTGGTGCTGCTTCTACGACTGGTGCAGGATCAACATCAGCAGTTGTCTCGATAACCGGAGCCGCTTCCACAGCTGGAGTAGGATTGGCTTCCGGGTCATCAGCATCCGGTGGAACCGAAACCTGGCCGGAAAGATCAAGCGGCACTTCCTGTTGCATATGCTGAGGTTCGGGAGGTTGCAGTGATTTATCCATCACAAACGGGGCCGGTGTGACATCCGGGGTCTCTTCTGCCTCTACTGACTCAACAGCTTCCGGTTCAGCCACCTGTTGATCAAATGGCTTGATTTTGGTTTCGAGTGGCGATCCCAGATCCTTTTCGGCAAAAATTGGCTGCCGAGCCGGTGCGTCGGGATGGACGTCTTTTTCGCGCAGATTCGGAAGATCGGAGAGGTCCTTGACTTCATCCTTTTTCTTCTTGGGTTTCTGCAGAAGTTTCTTGAGCGAGAATTTGCCTTTCTTGGGCTTCGACTTTCTCTCTTCCCATTCCGCTTTTTCTTCTTCCCAATTTGCGAGTTTTCTTATTGCCAAGCCCATATCGGAGCCCCCTTGTCGATGTAGAAAATAAAAAATGACCGAAGTCGAAACGAGCCCGGCGAAGATGGCGAGCAAAGATTTCGCGGTATTGCCTAGCGGCGGTGCGGCGGCGGGAATAATCTCAGCCACGCCGGTCATGCCAATAATCTTCTCAAGATAAACCGATGGCAACGTGGCCACCACAAGCGCAGCCGCAATCCCTCCAACCAAAGCCATGGCCGGTTTCTTGAAGCGCGTCAGGTCTTGATCCAGTTGATCCACGATATTCTCCGCCTGTTCAGGCCGCCTGCTCGAGATTTTTCCGGCAATAAGCCTTTGGTAAACAGGATTGTAACGCAAAATGTTTGACGACCAGTTACGATCTGCCTCAACAAATTTTCGTTCTGTTTCAAGTACTTGTGGCCATTCGTCTTGTTTTTTGATCAAATCGGACAGTTTTTTGGCGATTTTTTCCGGATTTCCGGCGGGAAAAAGATAGCCTGTTTTTTCATCCTCTATCAGCTCTTTGTGCCCACCGACGTCGGATGCGGCGACCAACCGACCCTGCGCCATAGCTTCCAGTGGCTTAAGCGGTGTGACCAGGCCAGTCAGCCGCATGGATTTGCGCGGATAGACCATCACATCCATCAGACTGTAGTAACGCTCGACTTCTTCATGCCGCACTCGTCCTGTAAAGGTGGTCTGTTTTTGAACGCCAAGCTGCCTTGCCTGTTCCTTTAACGCATCCCCGCGCGGTCCGCCCCCGACCAGCAGGAGATGAATGTTGGATTGTTTCTGTTGGAGAATTGGCAATGCCGCCACCAGATCATCCAGCCCTTCATAATCATAGAAGCTGCCGATGAAACCCAGTACGATGCCTCCATCTATTCCAAGCTGTTTAGCCAAATCGCTGTCATATCTGGGAGAATTTCCGAACAGCTCCAGATCCACGCCATTGGGAGAGACTGTGATTTTGTCGTGCATAACACCGCGCGACATCAAGTCGGTTTTTAGACCTTCGCAAATAACGGCCACGGCATCCGCGCCCGATACTACATGGTTCTCCAATTGCCGTGTTAGCCAGTAACGCGGATTGCCCTCTTTGCCCGTACCATTGCCAACCGCCGCATCTTCCCAGAAAGCCCGGATTTCATAAAGAAGCGGCAATCCCGTTCGCTGCGAAGCGCGAAGCGCCGCCAGTCCGTTTAAGGCCGGTGAGTGCGCGTGCAAAACATCCGGTTGCCAATCACGCACAACTTGCTCAATTCGATCCGCCAGCACCGCTACTTCGCGCCACTCTTTCACTGGAGACGGTCCCTGCACTTCTTCCATCGTGCGAAAGAAATCTAGCCCTTCACTGCTATCTTGCGGACGTTCGCCGAGAAAACCATGCTGGTTCTGGCGAACGCCAGTCACCCCGGCAACAGTCAAGCCGCTGGCAATCTGTGACTTCATGATCGCCCGCGTCCGGAACGTGTATCCGCTGTGCAACGGCAAGCTGTGATCCAAGATGTGCAGTATCCGCGTCATGACCTAAACCTCTGCCAAAAAAGGATTAACGTCCCGTCAACCCAAAGCCTGTATCGCGCGAATAATAAGAAGGCATTTTTCTGCCTGAGCAAACGGGTGAACGGGCTTCATGGTCGACAATTTTTCAATCCTGCTGACACATGGTCTGCTGCTGATTGCTGCCTGGCGCCTGATTCATCGCCCCGATCTCGACAAGGAAGACCCGCCCGAGAGGGACAAAGAGCCTGCCGGTTTCGGCGCAAAAGGTTCCGGAGGCAGCTGGGATGCGTGACCTCTTTTTTGTCGGTTACTTGCTCGCATTGCTGTTTATCGCGTTCAAGCGGCCGTTCCTGTCCACTCTGGTCTACACCTATATCGATATCGTGGCACCGCAGCGCCTAAGCTATTTCATGCTGAACAGCGTCCCGGTGTCTCTGATTGTCTTCGCCCTCGCCTTTCTCGGATATATGGTTTCCGATGAGAAAAAGGACAGCCGGTTTTCGATCCGTCAGGGTCTGATGGTGCTGCTACTAGCCTATTGCGGATATACTACCGTGCAGGCGGTAGCTCCGGAAGCCGCATGGGAGAAATGGGATTGGGTCTGGAAAGCGATGATCTTCGCCATATTCCTTCCGCTTACGCTTAGAACAAAATTACGGCTGGAGGCATTGGCGCTGTTCATGGTGCTATGTGCAGCAACCTTGATCATCACAGGCGGCATAAAAACCGCGGTTTCCGGTGGCGGATACGGTGTGCTGGTATTGTTGACCGACGACAATGCTGGCCTTTACGAAGGCTCGATCATCTCGATGGTTTCTATTGCCATCATCCCGCTAATCTTGTGGCTAGCCAAATATGGCACAGTTTTTCCGCCCGATTGGCGGGTTAAAATTTTCTCCTTGTGCCTGGTCTTTGCCTGTTTGCTGATACCTATTGGAACACGAGCTCGAACCGGCTTGGTCTGTATTGAACCGCCCCGGGATTGCCGGAGGCTATTTGGTTTAAGTTACGCTGCCACGGGTGTTTCGTCCAGCGTAGCATGATAGTTTTTCTCAGCTTGTGCTGGCGGGATGTTTCCGGCTGGTTCAAGCAGCCTTTTATTGTTGAACCAGCCGACCCATTCCAGCGTAGCATATTCAACGGCTTCAAACGAGCGCCAGGGACCGCGCCTGTGGATGACCTCGGCTTTGTAAAGGCCATTGATTGTCTCGGCCAAAGCGTTGTCATAGCTGTCACCAACGCTACCGGCCGATGGTTCTATCCCTGCCTCCGCCAAGCGTTCTGTATATTTGATTGATACATATTGGCTGCCACGGTCACTGTGGCGGACAAGGCCGCTACGATGCGCTGGCTTGCGATCATGCAATGCCTGTTCCAGGGCATCCGGAACGAAGCCTGCATGGGCTGTTCTGCTAACCCGCCAGCCAGCGATAGCGCGGGCATAAACATCAATGACGAAAGCCACATAGATAAAGCCCTTCCATGTGGCGACGCAGGTGAAGTCAGACACCCACAGCATATTGGGTGCCGGCGCATGGAACTGGCGGTTTACGTGATCGAGCGGACAAGGCCGAGCGGACAAGGCGCTGTCTTATCGCTGACTGTCGTGCGCACCGGTTTGCCGCGAATGACGCCTTGCAAACCCATATCGCGCATCAGCCGTTCCACAGTGCAGCGCGGGGCATCAAAGCCTTCGCGCTTCATCTGTCGCCACACCTTGCGGTATCCATAAACTCCGAAGTTCTCGGCAAATACACGCTTGATCCCTGGCTTCAAGACCAGGTCACGTTGTCCACGCACTGACAGTCGCGCCCGGTCTCTGCGCTTGGCAACGTGGTCATGATAAGTGGATGGGGCGATAGGCAGAACCCTGCACATCGGCTCGACCCCGTATGTTCCACGATGACCGTCAATAAAGGCGATCATCTCTTGAACGGGCGGTCGAACTCCGCCTGAGCAAAATATGCTGATGCTTTGCGCAATATCTCATTGGCTTGCCGAAGCTCCCGATTCTCACGTTCCAGTGCCTTCATACGCTCTGCTGTATCTGTTGGAATACCAGCGCACCTCCCGCTATCGACTTCTGCCTTCTTGACCCATTCATTGCGGGCCTGAGGCACACAGCCTGTCTTCCCGGATATCGAGACTGCCGTCGCCCAGCGGGATGAATAATCCCCTGAATGATCCAGCACCATCCGTACCGCGCGTTCCCGTACCTCAGGTGAAAATTTGTTCGTTGGCTTGTTCATAATGGCTCCTTCTACTCATGAGTTGGAGCCTCCGGCAATCCCGGGGCGGTTCAGTATGGTTGTTCTCGCCATCCTATTATTGCGGTTTAACAAGCACAGATTTCTTTATGCGGGAGCCGCACTCACACTAGGCATCATGTCTATTCCATTCTGAGTTATTGTCAAAAGTAGTGTCTGGCAAGTTAGTCATGCGGCTGGGATGTCGTCCTTGTTCACCTCGCTTCCATCTTTAGACTTCACGCCTTCAATCACCTTCGCGAGGTGTCTGAAGCCTCTCAATTTGCGCCAGGAATCTTCTGCGCATAATCCCATCTTGCAGACCATCGTCAACATCGTATTGCGCGTGACACAACCTTTGGCTTGGCGTGTTCCATGCCGGATCGTCGCAAAACTCGACTCAATGACATTGGTTGTCCTGATACGGGTCCAGTGTTCCGCTGGAAAGTCATGAAATGCCAGCAACGCGTCACGGTCTTTCGATAAGCATTCCACCGCCTCGGGGTACTTTGCACCGAAACGTTCCTCAAAATTATCGAACGCCTTTTCTGCATCAGCTCGATCTTCTGCCATCCGGATATCATGCAGACCCTGCTTCGCTTTC
Organism: uncultured Parasphingorhabdus sp.; assembly: GCA_951813595.1. GTDB lineage: Bacteria > Pseudomonadota > Alphaproteobacteria > Sphingomonadales > Sphingomonadaceae > Parasphingorhabdus. Next base: position 2,598,292 of record CATOTQ010000001.1, read on the forward strand.
TCCTGGACAGACTTCGGCAGATAGTTCAGCACATTGCCGGTCTTGTGCATCCAGCAACGTTGCCAGCAACGTTGCCAGCAACGTTGAACGCCCGTCTCCGGATACACTTCCTCCACTGCGGCCCGGAAGCCCGGGGCGCCGTCTCCAATTGCCAACTTCGGGGGTTGGTCCAGACCCCGTTGTTTCAGGGACAGCAACACCTCACGCCAGCTCTGTTTTGACTGCCTGACACCATCTTCGATTGCCAGGAAGTGCTTGTGACCCCGGCTGTTCACGCCGATGATAACCAGGCAGCACAATCGGCCATCGTCGCCTCTGAGACCACTGTAGATGCCATCAGCCCGGATATGGACCCATTCATCAGACACCGCTCGAGTACACCATTGCTTGTATTCAGCTTCCCATTGCCGCTTCAAACGCCCCGCGACATTGGCCGGCAGCCCTTTAGCCTCGGGGCCGGCAATAGCTTCCGGTGCGCTCTGCATCTGGCCACTCGAAACACCCTTCAAATAAAGCCAGGGGATCGCCGCGTCCAGCGTCGCCGTTCGCCGGATGCAGGGCGGTACAACCAGAGATTGAAAACATTCCGGCGTACCTTCACGGCTACGGATCTTCGGCACCTCGACGCTGACCTTGCCAACCCCTGTAATCACCTCTCGTTCGCGATGATGGCCACTGCGGACAACGCGCTGTCGTCCGTCAGCCGTTTTTTGACCATCAAACTTTGTCATCAACTCATCCGGCTCTGCCTGGACCGCTTCGGCGATTAACTGCTTCGCACCCGGTCTGAGTAGTTCTGTCAGTGGTTCAATTCCCTCCGGTCTACCCGGATCAATCACAGTATCTTTTGCCATGTGTGGCGGGCTCCTCTTGCTTCTTTCGATTTCCAGACAAAAACGATTTCAGCAAGGCACGCCCCATACTTCAAATTCTTCCAGACACCAGATCCGGTTATAACTCTACCACGCGGTGCGGGAGATGCAGCAGCACATTAAGCTTTCCAATTTCTCAGGAAACTCTGGGGGCGGCGCTTGGCGTCGCCCCTTAACGGTTAAGTCGCCCCTCGATCAGGCCATCCACCACACTCGGATCCGCCAGCGTCGACGTATCGCCCAGCGCGCCGTAATCATTCTCAGCGATCTTGCGCAATATCCGCCGCATGATTTTACCCGAGCGGGTTTTTGGGAGTGCGGGTGTCAAATGAAGATGATCCGGCGTTGCAATTGGTCCAATTTCAGTGCGGACATGGCCGCACAGTTCGGCGGTCAGCTCATCGCTATGCTCTTCACCCGCGTTCAGGGTGACGTAGCAGTATATACCTTGCCCCTTGATATCGTGCGGATAGCCGACGACCGCGGCCTCAGCGACTTTGGCATGCGAGACCAAGGCGCTTTCGACTTCTGCTGTACCCATCCGGTGGCCGGAGACGTTGATAACATCATCAACCCGCCCGGTGATCCAGTAATAGTCATCCGCGTCCCGCTTGCAGCCATCGCCGGTAAAATATTTGCCTTTGTAGGTGCTGAAATAGGTATCGATAAAGCGCTGGTGATCGCCATAGACACTGCGCGCCTGTCCGGGCCAGCTCGCGGTGATACACAGATTGCCGTCAGGCGCACCTTCCAAAACATCACCCTCATTGGTCACGAGTTGCGGCTGGATGCCAAAGAAAGGCTTGCCCGCGCTTCCCGGCTTCATCCCGTGCGCGCCGGGGAGTGTCGTAATCATTACGCCGCCCGTTTCGGTCTGCCACCAGGTATCGACAATCGGTGATTTGCCTTCGCCCACAACATCATAATACCAGCGCCAGGCTTCCGGATTGATGGGTTCACCAACCGTGCCGAGTAACCGGATAGAGGAGCGGTCATGCGCCCTAACCGGATCATCGCCTTCGCGCATCAAGGCTCTGATCGCGGTAGGCGCGGTATAGAAGATATTGACCTTGTATTTCTCAACCACTTGCCAGAACCGGCTGTGGTCCGGATAGTTAGGAACCCCTTCAAACATCATCTCGGTCGCGCCGTTCATGAGCGGGCCGTAAACAATATAACTGTGTCCAGTGACCCAACCGATATCGGCGCTGCACCAGAATATTTCACCGGGCTGATAGTCGAACACATATTGAAAGGTTGTTGCGGTCCATACCGCATATCCGCCAGTGGTATGCAGCACGCCCTTGGGCTTGCCGGTGGAACCAGAGGTGTAGAGGATGAACAGCGGGTCCTCTGCGTTCATCGGTTCACAGGGGCAATCCGCATCTACACCCGACTTAACTTCATGATACCAGTGATCGCGACCAGATTTCATATCGACTGCCGTATCGGTATGGTTGATCACGAGCACAGCATCTACGCCAACTCGGTCCAAAGCCGCATCGACATTGGCTTTCAGCGGGACAGGTTTACCGCCCCGCAGGCCCGCATCGGCGCAGATGACGAATTTGCTCTCGCAATCCTCGATCCGCCCCGCCAGCGCATCGGGAGAAAATCCTCCAAAGACAACCGAATGGATTGCACCAATCCGGGCGCAGGCAAGCATAGCAATCGCCCCTTCCGGGATCATCGGCATGTAAATGGTAACCCGGTCGCCTTTCTGGACGCCGATTTTTTTTAGGCTGTTTGCCATTTTGATCACTTCGGCGAGTAACTCGGAATAGCTGATGATCCGGCCTTCCCCTACCGGATCATCGGGCTCGAATATCAGCGCTGTAACATCGCCTTTGCCAGCTGCCACATGCCGGTCCACTGCGTTGTGACAGATGTTCAGGACGCCATCTTCAAACCATTTGATTTCAACAGGATCATAGGACCAGTTGGCAATGGTCGAAGGTACCTTGTTCCAGTCCAGCCGCTCCGCCTGTTTCGCCCAGAAACCGTCGGGATCGGAGAGACTTTCCTGATAGAGCCTGTCATAGTCAGCCGCAGAACAATGGGTGTTTTCGCCAAAAGCCAGCGGCAAGATGGGGGCATCTTTGCGCGTCTTCTCTTCTGTATCATTCATCCTGCCATCTCCTCTACCGATTCTTCCATCTCACATAGTAGTAGAGCAAGGCGCAAGTCCAAACATTGCGACATTGGTCATATCGACCATTGGTTTATTTCGCACAGCAACCGCCTATGCCACTCCCGAAGAAAGAAAGTTCTGGGAAGGACACTATGGCCAACCGAAAATACAAAATGGCAAAAACACTCGTGCTGACAGCCAGTTGCATGACTGCAACATCGGCCATCGCGCAAAATGACGAAGTCAACGCTCGGTTCGACCGGCTCGAAGGATTAGTCAACATGCTGGCGAAACGATTGGACAGGCAGGAAAAGACTGTTTCTCAAGAAGACGCCGCCATCGCCCGACAGGCACAGCAGGCGGTTCAGGAAACCAGCACTGGTGTCGACGGCGGTCACAAACTTGGCTCACGGTCGATGGAATCAAACTATTGCGGCGGAAGTCAATTTACGATTATCTATCCACCTGACGGATAGAAGAGATTGTTATTGGAACGCGGCGTACCCATTAGAGCGATCACTCGCGCGATAGCCGTCCTGTCCGCAGTCAATCGCGATGGCCCCATCACGATGATGAACATCTCCAAAGCAGCAGAGGTGCCATATCCTGCCGCGTGCCGGATTGTGCAGACCTTGTTGCACGAAGGTCTGATCGAGCGGGAACCGGCGCGGAAACGATATCGGGTGACCTCTTTGGTACAAACATTGGCAGCCGGGTTTCAACAGGAAGATCAGTTGGTTGCGGCGGCCCGTCCATTTCTCGAACAGCTTTGCAAAGAAGTCAGCTGGCCAATATCACTGGCCACCCGGGTCGGTACTCGAATAATGGTGCGGGATTCGACTCACAAGATGACGTCACTGACCTTTACAAACTACTATCCCGGTTACACCTTGCCGATCGCCGACTGCGCCACCGGCAAGGCTTATCTGGCAAACTGTTCTGACGATGAACAGCAATGACGGGGAGTTGATCGGATCACTGGGCCTGATCTATTTTGCTTCAGCTCTAAAACCCGATGAGGCTGTTACCCAGTTTATCAAACCGCTGCAAAAAACGGCTGCGCTGATCACCAAGAATTTCGATCAATTATAAAACCGCTATTTGGATTTCAGACTCTCAAGATAGTTCTTGATGTCATCCAGCGTTTTAAGATCCGCATATTTTTGACCAAGGTCAAACAGGTTTGCCTCTTGAACCTGAGGGTCGCGATCGCCGCATGCTTCGGTCACAACAATCGGGCGAAAACCATTTTGCAATGCATCCAAGCCGGTAGCCCTGACACATCCGGACGTGGAAAACCCGCCAAGCAGGCAAGTATCAATATTCATGGCCGATAAAGTCGAGGCCAAAGTCGTTCCGAAAAACGCGCTGGCATATTGTTTCGTCACTATCACATCGCCGCGCCGCGGTTTCAACCGATCATCGAACTTGCCCAACGGTTCTCCTTTTTGGAAAAGACTAAGTGCGCCAACCTTTTGGTAGAATAACCCGCCATCCGCTCCACCGCGCATAAATTCAACGCGGGTAAAGATCACCGGAACATCTACACTTCTCGCCATTTCAGTGAGCGTGATCATCGCCTGAAACGCATCTTCCGACCCGACATAGAGCGGTGCATCCGGTTCGATATATGCCTTAGCAACGTCAATCAGTATGACCGCAGGTCGCTTGCCAAATCCCAAATCCCTCCCAAAACCGGCGGCGGCATAGGACACTTCAACGTCTGTCATCGGAATTTCCTTGTTGATTGGCTGCATGTTTACCAGCCAGACGCCCGAGCGTCGTAGCGGTCATTAGGCCATTGCCCGCAATATAGCCATCAGCGCCCGGACCAGAAATACCGCGCGCCGCCCCTCCGCCTGCGTATAGGTTCGGAAATACTGATCCGTCGCCTTTACGAACACGCGCATTATCGTCCACTTCCAGACCGCCTTGGATGTAGAACAATGCTCCAGTTACACGGACCGCATAAAAGGGTGAATTCAGCTTTTTCTTGCCTGCAAAGCTGCGACCAAACTCGTCCTTTTTCTGGCTGTCGACCAGTGCGTGCGTTGCCGCGATGCTCGATACCAGTCCAGCCGCATCAATGTCCGTTTTGTCTGCAAGCTCAACCAAACTGTCGGCTTTCATAAGACATCCGGCGGATTTTGCCTGTTGGTAATCATCAAACTGTTCCATGATCTGGTGGCGCGTTTCATCATAGATGCTCCATGCTACATGGCCTTCCTGTTCCAGCACTTTGATTGCCTGCTCCGAATATCCGGCCGCTTTGGGCGCGAAGCGGACATTCGAATATATCCAACTGTTTGCCCGCACTGCTATTTCGCGCTGCTTAACAGCTCAAATTTACAGGCAGATTACTGTTCAAGCTGGTCTTTGGCAGCCTCATTTTTGGGAAGAACTTTTGTATCAGCTCTTCCATCGAAATGGGCTGAACGCCAACGCGATTGGCCCAGTTCTGCCAATCAGTCGCCAGTCGCGATGATATGTCTGGTTTTGCGGCCGACAGGTCATTAGCTGTCGAATTAGGCATGACTAAAAGATTCCTTTTCGCAGATGAAGCTGGTTGCTTTGTTTTCAAAAGCAATGGTCGCGCGAGTAAATACTACATTGTTTGCACCGTTTCCATGGATAATATTGAGGTTGGCAAACAACTACTCGAATTGAGAAAGCGCCTTGCGTGGGAAGGCAAGCCTGTCCACGACTATTTCCATTGTTCGCCGGACAAACAGGAAATTCGCGATGAGGTGTTTGCTATTATCCAGCAGCACGATTTCAGAATCTACGCCACCATAATGGAGAAAAGCAAAGCGCAACCTCAGGTTAGAACGTCTGACCAACGCTTCTATCAGTATGGATGGTTTTACCATCTCCAAAACTCAGCTGAAAAAATACTAGGGTGTGGGCTCATTTAATCCAGCGTTCCAAGCGTCCTTCGACTTTGATGCGCGATCTACCAAAACGCGAACGGCTATTGTTGATGGCAGGTTGTCGGCTGCCTTGGCGATGTTCAAACACCAAGCCGGACAATCGCGCTGGTTCTTTGGAGATACCGTTCTCGACATAACGCACTAGCATGTCGCCTCGGGCCTGCTCCCTGAGCAATTGGGCAGGGAATGGTTTTGTCTCGACACATAGCATTTCCGCATCACCTCCACCGCAGGTGAACAGCACAAGATTTCCGACATTACCCAAAATGGCCTTTCTCACCTTGTCTGAAAGCTGATCGAGATATTGGTGGGCGATGGTAAGCGAGAGACGGTATTTTCGGGCTTCGCTCACGATGCTGTCAAAGGCGTCTGTGGTGAAATTCTGAAACTCGTCGATATAGAGATGAAAGTCCTCGCGGGTGTCTTCGGGCATGGTCGCTCGCCGCATGGCCTGTTGCTGTATCGAACAGACAAGTAATGATCCGAGCAGATTGGTCATATCCTCACCGAGGACACCCTTAGATAGGTTGACCACCAAAATTTTGCGCCTGTCCATGATGTGCGCCAAGTCGAAACTGTTCTGGGCTTGGCCCAGAATATTTCGCATCGCTGGATTGCGAGCAAAGGCACCGATCTTATTCAAGATAGGCGAGATTATCTCGGTGCGCTGGCGATTGTCATAGCGATCAAACTCGTCCTGCCAGAAGGCCAATACGACAGGATCATCAACATGCTTCAATACACGCCGCCTAAACCGATCATCGGTCAGCATTTTGGGGATAGCGAGTAGTGAAATACCCAGATGATCGGGATAGGCGATGAGGGCCGCGATGGTGTTGGATAGCACATGTTCCATACGCGGCCCCCAAAAATCACGCCAGACCGAACGAAAGGCTGCAATCAGATTTGCTGTAGCTGCGGCATGAAGCTCCAAAGGCACCCCGCGCAACGGGTTGAAACCAAGAGGATGCTCAACATCGGATGGGTTGAGATACACAACATCACGAATGCGGTGTTTTGTAATACTGTCGATAATCAGTTCTGCCGCGTCACCATGGGGGTCGATGAAAGCAAAACCGCGACCGGATAATATGTCCTGCAATATGCAGTTATTCAAAAAGGTGGTCTTACCGCTTCCGGTCTGGCCGATAACATAGATATGACGCCGCCGGTCGGCTTGGGACAGGGAAAGCCAGCGATCAGAAACTGACGCTTTAAAAGTTCCGAGATAAAGCTGACTCTCATCAAAATTCATAATCGCTGAAAGCAGCGCACGGTTCGACAAGACTAATCGGTTTGCTTTGGCCCGTAGCCTAGCGATAGCATGCGCTGCTTGCAGGGGTTATTGAGGATATGATTATACCCTAGTCACATGGGTTTATGTTGATATATCGTGAATGGAAAACATTTGGGCCATGCCTCCGCCAGTATTTTCTTGACTGAATGGAACATAAATGGAACATTTGGCAGGGAATATCGGAAAAATGCTAGAACAAGAACGAATAGAAGAACGAGTCAAGGCCAAGCCGATCATCAAGTGGGCAGGTGGAAAAACCCAGCTTCTTGAGGAACTGCGACGACGTGCGCCTCAAAACTTTGACCGGTATATCGAACCTTTCATTGGCGGCGGCGCACTGTTTTTTGATTTTGCCCCCGAACAAGCCGTCATCGCCGACTCGAATCCGGAACTCGTCAACCTCTATCGCACGGTGCGTGATGATCATCGCGCGGTTCTCGATGTTCTGCGGACTTATGAGAATACCGAAGATTTTTTCTATGAACTCAGGGCCAAGCCGTTTGACAGCCTGAAGCCCCATGAGGCCGCCGCGCGCACGATTTTTCTGAATAGGACATGCTACAACGGACTATATCGGGTCAACAAAACGGGCCACTTTAATGTGCCTTATGGGCGATATAAAAACCCGAACTTCTGTCAGGATGGAAACCTAGAAAACGTCTCTTTGGCTCTCCAAAATACCGAGATTCTGCTCGGTGATTACAAATCTGTTCTCGCAAAGCACGCCCAGCCTAGCGATTTCGTGTTTCTTGATCCACCCTACCTTCCGATCTCGGAATATGCCGACTTCAAACGCTATACCAAGGAACAGTTTTACGAAGAGGACCATAGGGAGTTGGCGGAAGAGGTTGTAAGGCTTCAATCCTTGGGCTGCCATGTCATTCTGACCAACTCTAATCATCCGCTTGTCCATGAGCTATATGAACCATTTGATGTCGAAGTCATCAGCACCAAACGCAACATCTCTTCCCGATCGTCGACGCGCAAAGGCGAGGATGTGATTGTGACTGTGCAACCATCGCCGGTTGCATTCATTCGCTCGGTCCCTGACCCAGTTCCGGAACAGGTGCATCAATATCCGCCAACACGTTTTATGGGGTCGAAGGAAAAGCTGCTCCCCTATATCCAAAGCGTGGTTTCAGGCTTTGATTTTGAGACTGTGACCGACTTATTCTCCGGCTCTGGCATTGTGAGCTATCTGTTCAAGTCGATGGGCAAAAGCGTCTATTCCAACGACTACATGGCCATGAGTTCCACCTTCACGAAAGCTATGATCGAAAATGATCGCGTTACGCTTTCAAAAAAGGATATCGACAAGCTTTTCGATACTGCCAATCCAAATGATGGCTTTGTCCAGAAAACGTTTGAAGGTCTGTATTTCGATGATGATGACAACGCCGTTATCGATCAGGTGCGCGCCAACATCAAATCGATACGGTCCAAGACTAAGCGCGCTCTGGCAATGAGCGCGCTTATCAGAGCGTGTTTGAAAAAGAGGCCAAGGGGCATCTTCACATACACAGGGCATCGATATGATGACGGCCGCGCCGATTTGCGCCTTTCGATCGAAGAGCAAATCCGCAATGCGGCCGAGTTGATAAATGGAGCCGTTTTCGACAATGGAATGGAGTGCAAATCACGCATGGGTGATGCGATGGGTTGCCGCTTCAAGAGCGACCTTTACTATCTTGACCCGCCGTATTTTAGCCCGCTTTCCGACAACGAATATGTGCGCAGGTATCATTTTGTAGAAGGGCTGGCGCGAGATTGGACCGGCGTGGAGATGCAATGGCACACAAAAACGCAGAAGTTCAAAAGCTACCCCACGCCCTTTAGCTCCCGAACCGGCGCAGTTGACGCGTTCGATAAGCTTTTCAGGAAACTCAAAGACAGCATCATTGTGGTTTCATACTCGTCCAACTCACTGCCGACGAAGGATGAGATCGTGCATCTTATGGCCAAATATAAGCGGCATGTTGAAGTCGTAGATATCGACCATCGCTATTCCTTTGCGAACCAGAAAAACACAAAATCCGATATCAAGAACAAGGTCAAAGAATACCTGTTTGTGGGCTACTAACATGCTTTGGCACATCGGAAACACCACCGTTCGCACACCTTACCGGCTACAGCACGCTTTGGCGGCATTGGTCGGTTCTCCCCTGAATGGAAACCTCTCAGGGCGAGATCAAGAACAGGCTTTTGCTCAATTCATCCACGATGAGGAAATCGCGGAGATTGCGCGCATCGAAAGAGGAGAAGATGCTTCCGATGTGGGCAGAAAATGGCGTGTTGCCCTATCGCAGCTCGGCTTTATTACGCCGCAGCTTTCCAAAAATCTCAATGCAAATTCTATGGACGAGGAGTTGGTGCCTCTAGTTGAGGGTTTTGACGGCCTCACTGGACGGCCTTTCGAAATCACACCCAACGGCTTTCGGTTTGCTACCTCCGAGACAATCATGGGGCAGCAAGAATGCTTCTTGCGGGCAATCGCCAATTATCAGATTCCCTCTCCGCTCGAAACGCGTTTCAAATGTGAGCGTTTCTCGCCATTGAAACTGGTTCTGGAGATTTTCCACGAACTTCAGAACCGCAATGCGGACCATCTCTTATCCTTCAATGAGTTTGCGCTATTCGTGCAAACAGCAACGCCTCACGACGGCATTGGTAATATCGTCGATCGCCTATTGGATTATCGCGCAAAGCGGGTTCAGGCAGCAGGCAATGTCAGAGCTTTCGACAAGCCGATTTATGAGGAGATTGCCGACAGCGTTGCGCTTAAACCAGGCACACTGAAAGACTATGTTGATCTCAATCTGCGGTATTTGAAAGCAACCGGCCTTTTCCAAAATGCAGGAAGGGGCATAACCACACTAGCTAATCGCGCCCAGCTCATCACATTGTTGCGTCAAACTCTGGACACCCAAGAAGCCGACAATGATTATCTGGTTTCACTTTGGCAAGGCGCAGAGCTGCCGACAGATGACTTGGCCACCGCGCGCATTGTGGTGAACGATCTAGCAGCGCAGCTAACCGCTCGGAACGTTCCCACTGCGCCGCCGCCCGATGGCGCTGACTTGCCGGATATTCAACAAGCTCGATACGTTTTCGAAGAAAAGCTCTTTGATCTGGATGAAATTGAATATGCCGATGCTCAGGCCCAGCAAACCGATGAGATAGCCGGATGGATGAGCGCCTTGATGGCAAAGAACAAAGCGACCCTAGAAGACGGAACGGTTTTGAATGTTCCTAAAGGTGAAGCTCCGGCCTATCTCGAATGGGCGGTATGGCGCGCATTTCTGGCGATAGACTCGCTTGTGATTCCGCCTTGGGAAGCCCGTAACTTCAAAATCGATCAGGATTTCCTGCCCGTGCATTGCGCACTAGGGGGAAGACCCGACATGGTTTTCGAGTTTGAGGACTCAATTTTGGTGGTTGAGGTCACACTGACATCATCATCTCGGCAGGAGGCGGCTGAAGGAGAACCTGTGCGCCGCCATGTCGCCAAATTTGCCGAAGAAGCCGACAAACAGGTGTTCGGTCTGTTTATCGCTATTCAGATCGACAGCAACACCGCCCACACTTTCAGTGCCGGCGCGTGGTATCTTCAGGATGATCGGAAGATTTCTCTCAATATCGTTCCGCTCATGCTTGAAGACTTCCAATCGTTTTTTCTTGCAGGGCGCAATACGCTCGATGCAATGCCTGACAAATTGCGCAATCTATTGATTGAATGTCGTGCGGCAGCCAATCAGGATGCGCCTCAGTGGAAGGCCTCCATTCGAGACATTGTTGCTCGCTCTGCTTAGCCTTTTAGGTTTCGCAATTGCGTTGAAGAGTGGACTGACGTGCTCAATGCAAGGGGGTCGGCACAGGACGGTCGAAAGATTTATCAATCCTTGATTATAGAAATTGCAGTGCACGGTTCGGCAAGGTTTGTCGGTTAACTTTGGTCCTTTGAACCGCCCCGGGATTGCCGGAGGCTCCAACTCATGAGTAGAAGGAGCCATTATGAACAAGCCAACGAACAAATTTTCACCTGAGGTACGGGAACGCGCGGTACGGATGGTGCTGGATCATTCAGGGGATTATTCATCCCGCTGGGCGACGGCAGTCTCGATATCCGGGAAGACAGGCTGTGTGCCTCAGACCCTCAATGAATGGGTCAAGAAGGCAGAAGTCGATAGCGGGAGGTGCGCTGGTATTCCAACAGATACAGCAGAGCGTATGAAGGCACTGGAACGTGAGAATCGGGAGCTTCGGCAAGCCAATGAGATATTGCGCAAAGCATCAGCATATTTTGCTCAGGCGGAGTTCGACCGCCCGTTCAAGAGATGATCGCCTTTATTGACGGTCATCGTGGAACATACGGGGTCGAGCCGATGTGCAGGGTTCTGCCTATCGCCCCATCCACTTATCATGACCACGTTGCCAAGCGCAGAGACCGGGCGCGACTGTCAGTGCGTGGACAACGTGACCTGGTCTTGAAGCCAGGGATCAAGCGTGTATTTGCCGAGAACTTCGGAGTTTATGGATACCGCAAGGTGTGGCGACAGATGAAGCGCGAAGGCTTTGATGCCCCGCGCTGCACTGTGGAACGGCTGATGCGCGATATGGGTTTGCAAGGCGTCATTCGCGGCAAACCGGTGCGCACGACAGTCAGCGATAAGACAGCGCCTTGTCCGCTCGGCCTTGTCCGCTCGATCACGTAAACCGCCAGTTCCATGCGCCGGCACCCAATATGCTGTGGGTGTCTGACTTCACCTGCGTCGCCACATGGAAGGGCTTTATCTATGTGGCTTTCGTCATTGATGTTTATGCCCGCGCTATCGCTGGCTGGCGGGTTAGCAGAACAGCCCATGCAGGCTTCGTTCCGGATGCCCTGGAACAGGCATTGCATGATCGCAAGCCAGCGCATCGTAGCGGCCTTGTCCGCCACAGTAACCGTGGCAGCCAATATGTATCAATCAAATATACAGAACGCTTGGCGGAGGCAGGGATAGAACCATCGGCCGGTAGCGTTGGTGACAGCTATGACAACGCTTTGGCCGAGACAATCAATGGCCTTTACAAAGCCGGGGTCATCCACAGGCGCGGTCCCTGGCGCTCGTTTGAAGCCGTTGAATATGCTACGCTGGAATGGGTCGGCTGGTTCAACAATAAAAGGCTGCTTGAACCAGCCGGAAACATCCCGCCAGCACAAGCTGAGAAAAACTATCATGCTACGCTGGACGAAACACCCATGGCAGCGTAACTTAAACCAAATAGCCTCCGGCAATCCCGGGGCGGTTCATGGCGCATCGCCAAACCTGTGGGGGCCACTGCTAAGTGGTGGGGGTTAGTTGTTCTTTGATTTTCCAATTTTTGCTTTATGAAAAAATCATGCCGCCCCGTGACCCCTACTTTTCCTTAGACCGGTTTGATCAACGTCAAGAGGTGAAGACACAAGAGGAATTCTCGCAGCTCCTCAAATGCGGCGAAAGGAAATTTTCTGATTATCTGGTGAAACTTGATGTAATCGAGGCCTCAACAATAGCAACCAAAGCAGAGGGCATAGAATTTGAAAACGTAAGCTTTGCTCGTGTCAAAATGACCGGACTTGTGTTTTCAAATTGTATTTTCAAAAATTGCCGTTTTCATTTTGCCAAGTTTGAAAGCTGCCAATTTCACAAATGCAAGTTCGTTTCTACAAACATGCACAAAATTTCCATCAAGAATTCTTACATCGAACCCGACTCTTTTCTCGAAGCGATCCCTGACAAAATCGAGTATGCCAACATTGGCATACACCTCTTTCAAACCCTGATGCGAAATTCCCGTGATGAGGATCAACCAGAAAGGGAATCAAGGGCGCGATATCAGTTCAAACTGTGGCAAAGATACAAAGAAATTAAGGAGTTGAAGGACGGTTGGAAGGAACCCAAATCCCTTAGATTGCCGGAATCAATGGCACTTGTGGCCAAGATAATGGGCAATTTCTTTTGGGGTCTCTTTTTTGGGTACGGTGTTCGGCTCAGAAACTATGCGATGACCACAATTTTGATTGTGATAATTTTGACAATTATCAATCTCATATGCGCAAAAGAGTTCGGTTTGTTGATAGGGTCAAGAACCTTGAACAGCTTTTGGGAAGCACTTTATTTCACGATTATATCGCTCACTACGGTCGGGTATGGCGATATTACTCCCACTACATCTTTTGGTCGGGTGGCGGTGTCATTCCAAGGAATAGTGGGCTTTGGTTTATTCGGACTTCTGACTTCCATGCTCTATCGGAAAATATCGCCATGATAATTAATGATGAATCAATTTGTGTTTTTGGATCGGTAGCTCGAAGCACTCAGGATTCGAACAGTGATAAAGATGTTCTGGTCGTTTCAGGGTCACGACTAAGTTCAAGAAAAACAATATCTCAATGGGAAAAGAGAGGTTGGTCGGTTGCCTTCTACACTTGGAACAGACTTACTCAAATGGCGTCCAAAGGAAGTTTATTTGTCCAGCATTTGAAACAGGATGGGCAACACGTAAAAGATCGAAGTGGCAATCTGAAGTCGTTGCTTGAGAACTATCAACCAAAAAAGAGCTACCGGGCCGAGTTGGCTGAGTCCAAGTTGCTAACCCGAGCATTGGAAAGGCGTTGTGATTCAATTTGGTCGGCAATGTTTCAATGTGACGTTCTATATACATTCATTCGCAACGCAGGGATTCTTGAGCTAGCTTCACAAGGGGTGTACGAATTTGAATATCCAAGAATCATTGCAAAGATCGGTGAGATAAAAGGCCTTTCTTCGCATGAGGTTACGGCTCTTGAGCACCTCCGATTGCAAAAAGCGGCATATCGCGAAAGAAATTTCGGAGTACCCGACAGTCTAGAGACAGCGGAGAATGTGAAAGGCATTTCGCAATTGCATTTTGAAGTTGATTACCGACAGTTGAGGTCAACTGCAGATGCGAGAATTTTTGATCTCCCGTATGCCACTCTTAGAGACATTGAAGCTCGCCTATTAGCTTATGCAAGTCCAAAGTCATTTGATGCATTACCCATCAATTCTGCTATTCAACAGTTATGGGATTGGGTGGTAAACCCCAGAAATTACAGTTGGAATATTCGCTGTATCAATGATGCGCAGATGCAGGCTATAAATCGAACTATTTCAGCATGCATGGCTATGAATTCTTACGAAGAAAATTCACCCATTTCTCCATCAACAATCTTCGCTTATCCAGCCTGTCCGATCGCTGATAGGCACCAACTACACCTGTATCGACAACATGCCCCAAAGCCGTCTCTTTGACCTCAAAAGGCGTATCAGTCTGTTCCTCAACCCATGTTCGGAACGTCGCCCAAAAGCCATGTGGGCGTGCTTCATAGCCTTCACGTTTCATAAAACTGGACATCGACATATCAGATAGAGGCTTTTCCCGTAGACCAACGAAAAGAAACTCGTTCGGGGATTGATCTTTCGCCGCCTGAACGACCTTTTGGGCTTCATCAGTAAGCGGAATGCGATGCTCTTGGGCAGTCTTTGTTCGCTCCGGCGGTAGCGTCCATACATCGCCTTCAATCTCTGCGGCGGTTGCCAATCGCACTTCACTGGTTCGGGCAACGGTTAGGATGAGAAAACGCAATGCCAGCGGAACTGATCCCGGTAGGGTGGTAAGCCAGTGATAGAATTTTGGAGCGTCTTGGTAAGGCATCGAGGGAATATGCGTCACCTTATGGCGCTGTTTGCCAAGTAGTGCTCTTGCTTTCAACGTCGCCTGCATATCGACATCAAGGCCAAGCGCAGCGGCATATTTCAGCGTCATGTTGAGACGATTGAGCGACTTGCGAGCCGATTCAGGTTTTTCGTGCCAAATCGGCTCCAACGCCTCTTTGATGTGATGCTGGGTCAAACTCTCAATCGGCATTTTACCTAGTTTGGGGAGAATATTGCGATTGAGCAATGCAAGCCAACGTCCCTTGCTATCCTCATTCTTCAATTCGGCCTTCTTGGCCTCAAAACAACCTTGTGCGGCGTCAGCGACTGAAACCGCTTTCGGTGCGTGGTTTTGTTTGGCACGTTCTTCAATAGGGTCAACACCATCGCGCACTTGCTTTCGTGCTCCAGCTGCTCGCTCTCGCGCCTCCGCTATCGTCACATCAGGCCAACGGCCAAGGCCCATTTCGCGGCGCTTGCCTTTAACCACCAACCGCAATATCCATTTGCCAAATTGCTTGTCTCGCTTGACCAGCCAAAGCCCTTGACCACCGGCATATTTGCCTTTGTCAGACGATTTGGCAGAAAGCTGTGTAAGGGCATTATATCGCATAGGGACTCGAACCAATCAGGCAGTATCAGCCCATCTTTGGACATGTGAAAAGGTGAAAATCTATGTTCAGCTATGAAAAATTGATGTGATGCCTCTCGGGTGCGCCAGTTTCTCCCAATTATGTCAATGCATTACAGAGATTTCAACTTTGCCGCAGAATTTTTACTGGCGCGCAAAATGACTTTGGAATGCTCCCTGATTGCAAATGAGTGAAAATATGAAGCACACAGCTGAGACAGCTCATCCTCCAAGGTGTCGCTTTCCTAATTGTTCAAGAGTGACAGCGTGACGACGCATTTCCGCTTTATACCAAAAGGGAATTCTGACTTTGACCTAGTTGAATGGCAAAGATTGCGCTCTTAGCGGACTCTAAATCAATGCGCCTCATCCCAACTCTTTCCAGTTCCGATATCCACATCCAGCGGCACACTTAGCTTCACAGCCGGTTCCGCTGCACCCGACATCACGCTCCGAATAACCGCGCTCGCCGCCTCCACATCGCCTTCGGGCAATTCAAACACCAGTTCGTCATGCACCTGCATCAGCATTTTTACATCGCCCAAGCCGGCATCGCTGAGCGCGGGGAGCATCCTGGCCATGGCGCGTTTTATGATGTCGGCGCTGGTGCCCTGGATCGGCGCGTTGATCGCGGCGCGTTCGCTGCCCTGGCGTTCGGCCTGATTTTGCGATTTCAGTCGCTCGAACCAGGTTTTCCGGCCGAACAGTGTTTCCGTATAGCCATTTTCCCGCGCCGCCTGCAGTGTGGTGGAGATATATTGATTGATGCCGGGAAAACGCTGGAAATAGACATCGATCATATCCTGCGCCTCGTTCGGTTCGACCTCCAGCCGCTTGGCCAGACCCCAGCGGGAGATACCGTAGAGAATAGCAAAGTTGATCGTCTTCGCCCGCGCGCGGGCATCGCGGTCTTCGCCGCCGAACAGTTCGCGTGCCGTGCGATTGTGGATATCCTCGCCGTTATCGAAGGCCTCTTTCAGCGTATCGACATCGGCAATATGCGCGGCTAGACGCAATTCAATCTGGCTATAATCCGCCGCGAGAATGACATTGCCTGGCGCGGGGACAAAGGCCTGCCGGATCTGGCGGCCAATCTCGGTGCGGATCGGGATATTTTGCAGATTGGGTTCGGTCGATGACAGCCGTCCAGTTTGCGCGCCAGACAAAGAGTATGACGTATGCACGCGGCCCGTCTTGGCATTTATCTGTTCCTGCAGCGCATCGGTATAGGTGCTCTTGAGCTTTGAGAGTTGCCGCCAGTCGACCACTTTTTGCGCAATCGGTTCGCCATCATTCGCCAGCCGTTCAAGCACGGTCACATCGGTTGAATATTGCCCCGACTTGCCCTTCTTGCCGCCCTTCAGGCCAAGCTTGCCGAACAGAATTTCACCCAATTGCTTGGGGCTCCCGATAGAAAAAGTCTCGCCGGCAATCTCATGGATTTCCTTTTCGAGGCTTTCCATATTCTCGGCAAAGGTCTGCGAGAGCCGCGCCAGTTCTTCACGGTCGACCAGCACGCCTTCCTCTTCCATCTTCGCGATCACTGGAACCAGCGGACGGTCGACCATCTGATACACTCGAGTCGCACCTTCAGGACCCATGCGCAGCCGTAGGATTTCCCATAGCCGCAGCGTGACATCGGCATCCTCCGCACCATATTCGGTCGCCTTGTCGAGCGGCACTTCGGCAAAGCTGATCGCCTTCTTGCCGGTGCCGGTCAGCGATTTGAAGCTGATGCATTCATGGCCCAGATGGAGCTTCGACAGCTCGTCCATCCCGTGCCCATGCAGGCCCGCATCGAGATTGAAGCTCATCACCAATGTGTCATCCATTGGCGTGATCTGGATGTCATGCTGCGCCAGCACGCCCATGTCATATTTCAGATTCTGGCCGACTTTTAGTACCGCATCATCCTCGAGCAGCGGTTTGAGCGCGGCCAATGCATCGTCGAACGGAATCTGGTCCGGAGTCTCGCCAAACATATCGCCGCTGCCATGACCGAGTGGGATATAGCAAGCTTCATTCGGGCCGGTCGCCAGACACACGCCGACAATTCGCGCGGTTACGCTTTCGAGGCTGTCGGTTTCCAAATCGACCGCGCAGACGCCTTTTTCCGTTGCGCGCGCGATCCATTGTTCCAGTGCTTCCATCGACTGGACGCATTCATATTTGCTGCGATCAATTGGCGGCGCTTCGGGGGCTTTCGCCGCAGCAGGAGCGCTGTCGCTCACATCGGGATCCTGCGGCGCGGTCATCGCATCACCGCCAAGCTTCTTGAGCAGTGAGTTAAACCCATGATGTTCAAGAAATTCCTGCAGCGGCGGGACGGGGATGTCCTGCAGCTTGAAGCTTTCCAGCGTATCGGGCAGCGGACAATCGTCTTTCAGGGTCACCAGTACCCGGGACAGCCGCGCCAGCGCAGCATGTTCAATCAGCCGCTCTTGCATTTTCGATTTCTTCATCTCCGGCGCCGCTTCAAGCACGCTTTCGATATCGCCATATTCGTTGGTCAGCTTCGATGCGGTCTTGGGGCCGACGCCCGGAACGCCCGGAATATTGTCGCTGCTGTCGCCCATCAGGCCCAGAACATCGCCGAGTTTTTCCGGACCAACCCCGAATTTCTCTTCGACCGTCGCCCGGTTCATGCGTGCATTTTTCATCGTGTCGAGCATGTCGACCCGGCTGTCATCGCTGGGCTCGATCAGCTGCATCAGGTCCTTGTCCGACGACACAATCGTGACCTTCCAGTCCTGCTCGAGCGCCGCCTTGGTATAGCTCGCGATCATGTCATCTGCTTCGACATTCTCTTCCTCAATCATCGGCAGAGAGAAGGCCCTCGTGGCATCGCGGATCATCGGGAATTGCGGTTTGAGATCTTCGGGCGCTTCGGGGCGGTTCGCCTTGTATTCGTCATAGATATCGTTGCGGAAACTGGTTCCCGCCTTGTCGAGCACCACCGCCATGTGCGTTGGGCCCTCCGCCTTGTGCAGTTCATCTGCCAGCTTCCACAGCATGGTCGTATAACCATAAACTGCGCCAACTGGTTCACCATGCTGGTTCGTGAGCGGCGGCAGACGATGATAGGCGCGAAAAATATAGGCTGATCCGTCAACCAGATAGAGATGGTTTTGCTTGATATCTGTAGTGTCTGTCATGGCCGCCAGTGTTAGCAGCCATGTAACGAAGCGTCACCGTGAAATTGATGCCAGACCTGCCCCAAGATCATCATGCGCGATATCGTGCGATGGTCGCGGCTTTGCCCGCATACCGGGTTCGAACATGACCACCTGATTGCGACCCCGCCGCTTGGCCTCAAAAAGGGCCGCATCGACATTGCGCATCGGGAGCGATCGCTCTTGATGAGGCGCAGCATTGGTCAGTCCGATGCTGACCGTCATGACATGCCGAACGCCGGCGCGAGGTTCAAATTTGATATGCTCAACCTCGTGCCGGACCATTTCACCAATTATTTGACCCTCAGCCTCGCTGGTATCGGGAAGCAAAATCCCAAATTCCTCGCCGCCAATACGGCCCACCAGATCATCTTTGCGCAAGATTTTCCGAAAACTTCTGGCCAGCAATGTCAGCGCATCATCGCCCACCGGATGACCGAAATTGTCGTTAATCTGTTTAAAATTGTCGACGTCTATCATCAGCAATACACTATCCGCACTTGCGGCTCGGGCTTTTTCAATCCGGTCGAAAAAATGCGCCCGATTAGGCAAACCTGTCATGCCATCATAATTCGCTTTATGGGCAAGTAAACTATTGGCTTCGCGAAGCTTTTCTTCCGCCTTGGTCAATCGCTTGGCGGTACTGGACCATTTGGCGCGCTGTTCGGACATGTACCAGCTGAGCGGTACACCGACCCCCCAAGGCACGAGAATGGCCAGTATCATTGCACCCCAGAAGCGCTGGTCATAGCCAAAGATTGCCAGATATAATGAGCCCGTGACAATGAAGGACAGCAACACGGCCACACCGGTAATGATCCAGACCTCACGCCATCTTGGCAAATCTTCGAAAAAATCCGTCATGGCGACTGTTTAGCAATAATTAATTGCATCGCTATTCAACATCATGGTTAACAAAAGACCCCAGAACAACAAGGAATCGGCAGTTAACTGCGGCATTTTCGTTAATCCGGCAATTCTCCCAGCAACATCGATTTATTGTCGCGCAAAACTTTTTCAGCAAAATCCATAAAGGCCCTGACTCTGGCGGTTCTGCGCAGGTCCTCATGCGTCAATATCCAGATGTCACGGCTTGGCTTGGGCGGTCTTTTGGTGGCGCGAACCAGCTCGGGCGCTGAATCGCCGGCCATGCAAGGAACGGCGATCAATCCCATTTTATTGCGTGCCAGTTCCAGCTGCAAAGACATACTGGAATAATTTCCCCATGTCGGAACTTTCGCAAATTCGGTATCCTGCGTCCAATCCGGGAAACGCCCTTCCCTCTCAGCCCAGCCAAGCCAGCGCTTTTTCCGGGTGATTTTCAAGATCATGTTCAGCCAGATAATCAGGATGGGCATAAACCGATGTTGTATAGGCAAATAGCCGTTTTCCAACCAATGTGTCAGGCGGATTGTTATCCATGCGAATGGCCACATCAGCTTCCCGCCGGGCCACATCAAGCAAATCATAGCTTGTGATAATTTCCAGCTCCAAACCTGGATAGACCTCACAAAATTCAGGCAACCGGTCGGCGAACATATGGACGGCGAACGGTTCCGCCATGGTCACTTTCAGGCTC
This sequence comes from uncultured Parasphingorhabdus sp., assembly GCA_951813595.1. Classification (GTDB taxonomy): domain Bacteria; phylum Pseudomonadota; class Alphaproteobacteria; order Sphingomonadales; family Sphingomonadaceae; genus Parasphingorhabdus. The sequence continues at coordinate 2,618,605 of CATOTQ010000001.1, forward strand.
CCTGATAACTCGTTGTCACGCCCTGCGATATGACGCTCGACGCTCACCAGATCGTCACTGAACCGTCCGGCTGCCAGCGCCAGTTCCTCGCCCGCCTGAGTGGGGAAATATCCCTCCGGTCGGCGTTCAAACAATGTCACACCAAGCGACTGTTCCAGTTGCTCGATCCGGCGGCTCACGGTGCTATGGTGCACATTCAGCATCTTTGCCGCAGCGCGAACGGTGCCAGCAGCCATGACCTCGCGGAACGTTTTGATTTCTTCCCAGTCCATATAATGCATCCTATGCCAACAGATATCCAATTGCATGGCTAATTTTTGCAACTATAAGGTGCAATATCTGTATTCGACAATGTAATTATTAGCCAGTATTTCTGGAGCATCAAAGCGATGCGGGAGAGAGACAATGGCGCAAATATCAACCGGACACCTGGCCCCAGGCTTCAAAGAACATGGCAAGTATGAATTGGAAATCATAGCATCAGGGTCACTCCATCAGCTGATTTTAAATGAAGCCATGATCGCCGTATCCAGTCGCGCCCTAATTGTCCGTGAACAAAATCTGCGCGACGTCCTGTATATCCCCCGCGACGATATCCTTGTCCCCCTGACCCGGAAGAGGGGGCAGTCCAGCTATTGCCCCTTCAAAGGGCAAGCAAGCTACTGGAAGCTGGATGCCAATGGTCAGATCTGCGACATGGCCGCATGGAGTTACGAGCTTCCCTATGATGAGGTTGCGTTGCTAAAAGGGCATATTGCCTTTTATCTGAACAAGCTCGATTGCTATTGGCGTAATGGCATTGAACAACTATTGCTTGGGCCCGGGCCTTGCGTTGATCCCGATTGTCATGCTCTGGAAGCTGCCTGAAGACCGACTAAATCAATCATCCCAGATGGAGTATCCTGCTGAATGACCATCCCGATTTATGCCGCCGCCGCTGGCGCTATCCTGATCATATTGCAGGCATTGCTGATGATCCTCGTGGGGATGCATCGCATCCGCAATAAAATAAACCTTGGCGATGGTGATGATCCGGCAATGGAGCGGAAAATCCGCCGTCACGGCAACCTCGCCGAAAATGCGGCATTGTTTGTTGCGGTACTTGCTCTCGCAGAAATGACCGTTGTGCCAAATGCCGTCGTGAAAAATATCGCGATCATCTTCATCATCGCCCGCATCTCTCACGCCATAGCATTGTCGACCGAAGCCGGTTCCCAGGGGACCGTGGCCGGGAAAATATTTCCCGCTTTACGTGCCATTGGTGCATTTGGCACGTTCGGCTGTTTTCTGGCACTTGGCGGCTATTTGCTGGTCGGAATTCTCTAGTTTCATGTCCATTCATTCAAAGGAAATACCGTGACATTACCCCTCTCCCAGATTTTCAAAGGCTCCACTGCACAGGCATTTCGCGGCCTGACCAATGTGCTGACCAAAACCAAAGAAGCAGCGACGACAACCGAGACCGATGACGCCAATTATCTGGATGCTCGCCTGTTCCCCGACATGAATGACATGAAATGGCAAGTACAGATGATCACCGAATTTGCCGTGCGCGGCGCAGCGCGGATGAGCGGCGTAGCAACCGACGAACTTCCGGACATGCCGATGGAAGGCGAGACTTTCGATGCACTGATCGAACGCGTCGAGCAATGTGCTGACACAGTGGCCAAAGATGCCGATTGGTCCCAAACAGACGATGGAACTGGACGGCAAAACCTATGTCCAAAGCTTCTATCTGCCCAATCTGTTCTTCCACGTGACGACAGCCTACAATCTTGCCCGCGCGCAGGGTGTAGCGGCCGGCAAGCGAGATTATATGGGGATGTAGTCAGGGCGTTTACCGACCACCCGGAGATCGGAACGGATATTACAACCTAACTGCATATTTTGCTGCGATCCTTCCGCATGGCACGCGTTACATAAGGAAGGTAAATTCTGTTTGCGCTTCTCGTCCCTTTGATTAGGGATAGCGCAATGACTGACAACACCGCGCCAATCCGCCTGACCATCCGCCAGCCCGATGACTGGCATGTACATTTGCGCGATGGTGCGATGCTGGATGCTGTTGCTAGCCATACAGCCCATCAATTTGCGAGGGCGATCGTGATGCCCAATCTGGCGCCGCCAGTGACGACGGTCGCAGCTGCCAAGGACTATCGCGATCGGATTATCGCTGCGGCAGGACCGGATTTCACTCCGCTTATGACCTGTTATCTGACCGACGATATTGCAGCAGAGGAAATCGAGCGGGGTTTTACCGAGGGCGTGTTCACAGCCTGCAAATTATATCCGGCCAACGCCACAACCAATTCAAGCCACGGCGTTACCGATATCCGCAATATCTACCTAGCGCTGGAGGCGATGCAAAAAATTGGCATGCCGCTTTTGGTTCATGGAGAAGTTACTGATCCGGAAATTGATATTTTCGACCGCGAGGCTGTGTTTATCGAGCGTATTTTGTCCAAGGTTATTGCCGATTTTCCGGACCTGAAAATTGTGTTCGAACATATCACCACCGCTGAGGCAGTGAATTTTGTGGGTTCCTGCGAAGGGAATATCGCAGCTACAATCACCCCGCATCATTTGACGTTTAACCGCAACGCCATTTTTCAGGGTGGTATCAGACCGCACTATTACTGTCTTCCGGTCGCTAAGCGGGAAGAGCACAGGCTGGCGCTGCGCAAGGCAGCCACATCCGGCTCAACAAAATACTTCCTCGGCACCGATAGCGCACCTCATCTGGTGGGCGACAAGGAATCGTCCTGTGGTTGTGCGGGCCTGTTCAACGCCCCCTATGCGCTTGAAAGCTATGCCAAGACATTCGAAGAAGAAGGCGCGCTTGACAAGCTGGAAGCTTTCGCATCGGAGAACGGCCCGCTTTTCTATGGCCTGCCGTTGAATGACCGAAAAATTATGCTGGAAAAGTCCCCCAATTTCGCCGCCGACAAAATCGAAACCTCTGGTGGCCCGGTTATTCCGTTCTTGGCTGGCGAAAATCTCGGTTGGAAATTTGCCGACTTTGCCGGAATCTGATCGGTGATATTCCCTGAGGCGGTGGAAAAATAGCCTTGTTGCCACATGCAAACAAGGATGTTTGAAACCTTCATCAATGGACGCGGAGGGAACACTCCAACAGTAGAATACTAAATCTCTTCCCCAACGCCAATTTACTGACTATCAGCAAAGCCCATGTGGCAACTCTACCAGTTTCCTCTCTGTCCATTTTCGCGCAAAGTCCGGTTGCTTCTGGGCGAAAAGTCGGTCGCCTATGAACTGGTGCGCGAATCACCATGGGAACAGCGGGACGAATATCTGGATATGAACCCGGCCGGTCGTACACCGGTGATGAAGCATGCCCAGCGCGGTACAACGCTCGCCGACAGCATGGCGATTTGCGAATATATTGAGGAAACCGTCGAAAAGGCTCCGATGATCAACGGCACCGCAACCAATCGGGCGGAAATCCGGCGGCTAGTTTCTTGGTTTGACGAGCAATTTTATGGCGATGTGACTGCACCGATGCTGTATGAACGCATGCACAAACGCCTGATAAATCGTCAGCCGCCCGATGCCAAAGTGCTTCGTGAAGCGATGCGGCGGGCCAATGTGCATCTGGATTATATCGACTATCTGATCGATCATCGCAGTTGGCTGGCTGGCGCAACGATGAGCCTCGCCGATCTGGCAGCAGCTGCACAGCTGTCCGTGGCGGATTATTTGGGCGGTATTGACTGGGCTGGGCATGAGCAAACCAAAGCCTGGTACCAGATGTTTAAATCGCGACCTTCGTTTCGGCCACTGCTGTCCGAACGCATGGAAGTGATCACGCCACCGGATCACTATGAGAAAGTCGACTTCTAGCTTAAGCGTTTCAACATTTGCACCTGATCCATACCAGGTGCAAAGCCATCTTTTTCTAGGTGCTGATCGATAAATCCGAACTTTCGAAAGAAGGAAGCGACTTTCGGAGTGGTGAAAATTTCAATCTCGGAATATTTGCCGGCACTTTCTATCTCTCGCAGCCGATGTTCCGCCATCAATCGACCGAACCCTTCACCATGATGGTCGCGGTGCACCATGCCCCAGGTGAATCGGGCCTGCCCGCGATCTTCTTTCCGGAAACCGCCACCGCCAACAACCTGACCATCCTGTTCAATGACAAAATAGGTGCCTATCGGATCATCCAGAAATTCTTTCAGCATCTCTCTTTCGCCGGCATCGAAAAAATCCGGTACGCTGCTATCGAAAATTGCCAAACAGGCCTGCTTGTCTCCGATCTCATAGGCCCGGATCGAAACGGTCATGACCGAATGATGGTCATCAAATAGTTGAGCGACAGATCATCGGACAGTTCAAATCCCTGTAGCGGGTTGAAGTTGATGCCGGTTGTGTCGATCACTGTCAGTCCCTCGACTGCCAGCAGCTTTTCCAGCTCAGGCGGTGTGCAAAACTTTTCATGATCATGGGTGCCGCGCGGGATTTGACCAGCCAGTTCTGCTAGTTCGACTAGCAGCAACTTTGATTTGGAAGTCCGATTGGGCGTGGATAGGATCATCAGGCCATCATCGGCCATCGCACGGGACAGACCAGCCAGAAAAGCTTCAGGATCGTCGACATGCTCAATGACCTCCAGCGAAGTTACAAGGTCAAATCCATCGTCGGAGAATCGCTGAATATCGTGATTGCGATAGCTGATTTGCAATCCTTGCGCCTCGGCATGTGCTGTGGCTGCGGCGATATTTTCGGGCGCTGCATCCAGTCCTGTTACTTCTGCGCCCAATCGTGCCAAGGGTTCGCAAAGCAGGCCCGCTCCGCACCCGACGTCCAACACACGCTTGCCCATCAGTGGTTTCAGCGATGTCGAATCAACATTGAAATGTAGGTCGATCTGCTCACGAATATAGCCCAGACGCACCGGGTTCAGTTTGTGCAACATGGCCGATGATCCATCGGGATCCCACCAGTCTCCGGCCAGCGCTCCAAAATGGGCTGCTTCAGCGGGGTTGATCGTGCTCTTTGCGGTGCTTGCCTTTGTCATAAGCCCTCTTTATCAGGCTTTTCGTTCCTGTTCAGGCCCTTTTTACGAAAGATTCTTACCCAGCTCATGGCACGCATCGTGATGAAATTTGGCGGCACCTCGATGGCGGGCATTGAACGCATCCGGCGTGTCGCGCAGATTGTGAAACAGCAATCAGATGCGGGGCATGAAGGCGCGGTGGTGGTTTCTGCGATGGCGGGTGACACAGATCGCCTCGTAAATTTTTGCCGCGAAGCCAGTTCACTTTATGATCCGGCGGAATATGATGTTGTGGTGTCGTCCGGCGAACAAGTGACATCCGGACTATTGGCCATTGCGCTTCAGTCACTAGGAGCAAAGGCGCGCAGCTGGCTCGGCTGGCAGATGCCGGTCAAGACGATTGAGGCACATAGCAAGGCGCGGATTGAGACGATTGATGCTGACAAGTTATCGGCTTCGATGGCCAGCGGCGAGATTGCGATCATTCCGGGCTTTCAGGGGATCAGCGATGATGGCCGCATAACGACCCTCGGTCGCGGCGGTTCGGACACGAGCGCGGTCGCAATTGCGGCTGCGGTGAACGCAGATCGCTGCGATATCTATACCGATGTCGATGGCGTATATACCACTGATCCGCGTATCGTGACCAAGGCGCGCAAGCTGCAATCGGTGACCTTTGAGGAAATGTTAGAACTAGCCAGCGTCGGTGCGAAAGTGCTGCAAACGCGTTCGGTTGGCTTGGCGATGAAAGAGGGCGTGCGCATTCAGGTGCTGTCGTCCTTTACCGAAGAGGGCGCACCCAGCGCCGATGAGCTACCCGGCACAATGATCATCAGCGAAGATGAAATGGAGACAGATGAAATGGAGCGCCAACTGATTACCGGCATCGCCCATGACAAGAATGAATCGAAAATCACGCTGACGCGAGTCCCCGATAAACCGGGTGCCGTGGCCAATATTTTCGAACCGTTGGCTGAGGCTGCAATCAATGTCGACATGATCGTCCAGAATGTTGGCCGCGACAAGGGCGAGACAGACGTGACCTTCACCGCTCCGACGGTTGACCTCGACCGGACGATGCAAGTGCTGGAAGCTGCGCAGCCGGATATCGGTTATAATCGCCTGATCTCCGATAGTAATGTTGCAAAAATTTCAGTCGTCGGCGTCGGTATGAAAAGCCATGCCGGTATCGCCTCAATCATGTTTAAGGCTTTGGCGGATCGCGGCGTGAATATTCAGGCGATTACCACGTCGGAGATTAAGGTCAGCGTTTTGATCGAAGAGGATTATACCGAATTGGCGCTGCGTGTTTTGCATACGGCTTATGGGCTGGATGCAGAGGATGCTGCCTGATGGCATCAACTCTTGAAAAACAAATGCAACGCGGCACCGATTTTCTAGGCTGTGAAACCGCCGTCATGTGCGGGGCGATGTCGTGGGTCTCAGAGCGCAATCTGGTGAGTACGATTTCCAATGCCGGCGGATTTGGCGTGATTGCTTGCGGAGCGATGACGCCGGATTTGCTTGATACCGAAATTGCCGAGACCAAGAAGCTGACCGATAAGCCGTTCGGCGTCAACCTGATCACCATGCATCCCGACCTGATGGAATTGATTTCCATCTGCGGGAAACATGAAGTCAGTCATGTTGTGCTCGCGGGCGGCTTGCCACCCAAGGGCAGTCTGGAAGCAATCAAGGAAACCGGGGCGAAGGTAATCTGTTTCGCTCCCGCGATGGCACTGGCGAAAAAATTTATCCGTTCGGGAGTTGATGCGATTGTCATCGAGGGCATGGAGGCAGGCGGCCATATCGGTCCGGTTGCAACGTCTGTGCTGGCGCAGGAAATCCTTCCTGACATTGCCGATCAACTTCCTGTCTTTGTCGCAGGTGGTATTGGCACGGGCGATATGATCGCCGCCTATCTGGAAATGGGTGCCAGTGGAGTCCAGCTTGGTACGCGCTTTGTCTGCGCGCATGAGTCCATCGCCCATCCCGATTTCAAGAAAGCCTTCATGCGAGGCAATGCACGCGACGCAATTACATCGGTACAAGTCGATCCACGCCTGCCGGTCATTCCCGTGCGGGCTTTGAAAAACAAAGGTACCGAGGAATTTACTGCAAAGCAGATCGAAGTCGCAAAGCTGCTCGATTCCGGCGAGATCGAAATGGGCGAAGCACAATTGCAGATCGAACATTTCTGGGCCGGCGCACTGCGCAAGGCAGTGATCGATGGCGATGTTGAATATGGCAGCGTCATGGCCGGGCAATCTGTTGGCATGGTCAAGCAGGAAGAGAGCGTTGCGGACATTATCAGGACGCTGACCGAAGAGGCCGAAACCGCACTAGCGAGGTAATGTGCTCCGCACTTGATGCGGAGCCCTGGCGTCCAAAAGTAGGCTGAAGTTATTCCTTCCCAAGGTTCCGCATCAAGTGCGGAACACAGAGTCGCAATCCGTCTTGCATAAGCAATACAGCACAGCCATATCTGGATCATGACAGAAATTGCTTCCGATACGGTTGAGATCGATCCATTTGTGCAAATGGAAGCGGACAAGGCGCGGGCCTATAACCAAGGCTTGACTCCGCTCCACCCACCGCATGAATCGCTGCTGCGGGTCAGCGCGATCCTGACGATGATACCATTGCTCATTGGTGGTGGTGTGCTCGATTTTGTTCTGCAAAGCGAAATTGCATTGCCTTTTGGCGCGATCATCGGGCCGCTCGCAGTGATTGCTGCCTTTATCATTACCTTCCTGCCGCACCGTATTTACCGGCGCTGGGGATATGAAATGGGCGATGAGCAGCTGCGCATATTGCGCGGTTTCCTATGGCGGACCGATACCATCGTACCGTTCAATCGGATCCAGCATATTGATGTCGCACAGGGGCCGCTGCAGCGGATGTTCGGGCTCTCGACTTTGGTGGTGCACACGGCGGGAACACATAATAGCATCGTCACCCTGCCAGGCCTTGCAACCGCAGATGCCGAGGCGATGCGTGATACGATCAAGGTCCATATCCGCAAAGACATGATATGAGCGAAGCGGTCGCGGTTGACGATATGGTGGCTAAGGAGTCGGAAGAAGCGCCGATACAGCGCCTGCATCCGCTGACCGTCCTACTCGATTTGCTCAAGATGATGCGGCAGAACATCATTGCGATTGTTGTGCTGCATTTTGGTGTGCTGGACAGCAACTGGCTCTATTCGGGCGGGCTGTTTGCCGGTTTGACGTTGTTGCTGTTGATCATTTCCTGGGTGAAGTGGAATCGGATCAGCTACCAGCTTGGCCGTGAGGAAATTCGGATAAAAAGCGGCATCATCAGCCGCAACAATCGTTCGCTGCCACTGGAGCGCATTCAGGATGTTTCTCTCGAACAGAAATTGCTGCACCGCATTCTTGGTCTTGCCGCTGTCAAAATGGAAACTGGCGCATCCAGCGGTGAGGATGACAAGCTCGAAGCGCTTTCGCTTCTGGATGCAGAGCAATTGCGCGACACGATCCGTGATCTGAAATCGGGCCAGCTGGATGTGGCTGACGATGAAATTGCGGAGCCGGCTGAAGAAGCCGAGCCACTATTTGCAATGGATACCAAACGCATATTCATTGCCGGCCTGTTCAATTTTTCCTTTGTGTTGTTTGCCATCATTGCGGCGCTGGCACAGCAACTCGAATTTGTTCTCGATGTTCCTTATTTTGAAGTCGGTTACTGGATCGACCGGTTCCGGGAGCAGGCGCAAATCGTTGATGGTCTCAGCATGGCCGCACAGATTGCTGGCATCGCGGGCGCGCTCTTTTCTCTCATCATTGTAGGTAGCGTCAGCGGGGTCATTCGCACTTTCGTTAGAGAATTTGGCTTCCGGCTGGACCGGGTCGATGGCGGATTCCGCCGCCGCCGCGGGCTGTTCACTCTGACCGATATGGTGATGCCGTTACACCGCGTGCAAGCCGCGATCCTGCGCACCGGCCCAATCAAATCACGATTTGGCTGGCAGCATTTGAAATTCCAGTCTCTCGCCAGCGATGCCAGCGGACAGAGCGGTCATAGCGCGGCACCGTTGGCGCAGATGCATGAAATTGACCCGATCCTGGCCGAGACAGAGATTGCAAACCTGCCCGAGAGCGTAGAGTTTCGATCGGTACATTCGGCATATTGGTGGCGCGATGCGCTTCTGGCGTTATTGCTTTTGGCAGCGATTGGTGTTGGCAACGGGATATTTGTTCACCCGGCCTTTTATGCCCTGCCGTTGATATCGGTCCCGTTGGTTGGCTGGATGATCCTAAACTGGCGACATCACAAATTTGCGCTCACACCAAGACAGCTCATTGTCAAAGCGGGCTGGTGGCGGCGTAAACTCACAATCCTGCCGATCAGGAAGGTGCAGACTGTTGATGTCAGCCAATCTCTCACCGATCATCCATTGAAACTGGCGACGGTGACTGTTGGTGTGGCCGGTGGTTCTGTTGTCGCACCGCTGCGGATCAAGGATGTGCCGGTCGCCGATGCACTGAATATTCGCAAATCACTCCTTGTATCAGACAGGCTGGTCAATACTCCTGCCACCGTCTAGTATCCTGAGAAATCAATTTTTAGAGAGGTTTGGGATGCGCACTCATTTTTTGTCACTCATCATAACGGCTTCGATATTCTCTGCCCCGGTTCAGGCGCAGAACAATGTCGAGTTGAACATGGTCATCAACGAGTTTTGGGCCTACAGTCTGGATCAATATCCCGAATTTGCATCCTCATTGGGTGTCGCCGATCCTGCCGGGCGGGTTACCGATGCCAGTTTGGAAGCGGAAGAAAAGCGGGTTGCGCAGGCCGAAAAATGGCTGAAACAACTTGATACCATTGATCAAGATAGTCTGTCCGAAAATGACAAAACCAATTTCGGCATTTTACATCGCAGCTTATCGGAACAAGTCGAAGCCAACGGATTTGGTCAGCGCGCAATAAACTTCACTAATCGCGGAGGATGGCATCAAAGTTTTGCCAGCATGCAGAATAACCTGCCATTCCGGAACAAGCAGGACTACCAGACCTATGTCAATCGCCTGAAACGCTATGCCATCGTGAACGACCAGTCGATTGCGGTTGCCGATCAGGCTATTGCCGGAGGCTATGTCCAGCCATGTGTTTCTATGGTGGGTTATGAAAAAACCATATCCGGCCTGATCACCGATGATCCCAAGGAATCGCGCTTCTTCAAACCCTTTACCCGCAAAGTGCCCGACGGCATGGATCCTGAGGAATTTGAAAATCTGGCTGGCAGCGCGATGATGACCATCAGCGAGCTGATCAACCCGGCACTGAACAAACATCTCGATTGGTACAACAGCAAATACGCACCCAATTGCCAGAAAAATCCAGGCGTGTCCGCTCAGCCTAGTGGCGATAAATATTATGACTTCCGCATCCGCCAGATGACGACGACAGAAATGTCTGCCGATGAAATTCACAATATCGGCCTATCCGAGGTCGCCCGCATCCGCGCCGAGATGGTCGAGGTGGCCAAGGAGGCGGGATATGATACCCGCGAAGCCTTTATCGAGCATCTGCGCACCGATCCCCAATATTATGCCAAGACGCCGGAAGAGCTGATGGAAAAAGTGGCGCGGGTTACAAAAATCATAGACGGCAAAATGCCGTCGATCATCGGCAAGCTGGCGCGCCTCCCTTATGGTATCAAGGAAATTCCGGCGGAGACAGCAGAAGGGACAACTACTGCATATTATAATCCCGGATCACCGGATGTTGGCATTGCCGGATTTTATTATGTCAACACGTCGAAACTCGACCAACGACCATTCTGGGAAATTCCGGCGCTAAGTGTGCATGAAGCGGTGCCCGGACATCATATGCAAATCGCGCTGCAACAGGAGCTCGATATGCCAGACTTTCGCAAATATGGTGCGTTCTTCACAGCCTTTGTCGAGGGATGGGGTCTTTATTCCGAACGTCTTGGTATCGAGATGGAGCTATATGATACGCCTGCCAAGAATATGGGGCGGCTCTCCTATGAAATGTGGCGGGCAACCCGGTTGGTGGTCGATACCGGTATCCACAGCAAAGGCTGGAGCAAGCAGCGGGCGATTGATTTCATGACCGACAATACCGCGCTGAGCACGGCCAATATCGAGGCGGAAGTTAATCGTTATATCAGTTGGCCGGGCCAGGCTTTGGCCTACAAAATTGGCGAACTGAAAATTCGGGAACTCCGCCGCAAGGCGACATCTGAGCTTGGCGACAAATTTGATCTGCGCGAATTTCATGACGTGGTGCTTGGGCAAGGCGCCGTACCGCTTGATATGCTGGAGGATCAGGTCAATCGCTGGATTGCGACAAAATAGCAACAAAATCAGAATTATTGTACAGATAGTCAATAAAGTTTGTCATTATCTAACAGCTGCCCTTGACGAGAGGGTATAATTGTTTGCACTTTGCAATTGAAGCATGGCGATGACCCCTAGCGTTACTCTGGCTCAAAATGCAGATGAAAGCGCCGACGATGAGAACGTCATCGTCGTTACAGGCTCCTTCATTCGCGGCACGCCCGAAGATGCGGCAGTACCTGTGGATACATTTAGTTCTGATGATCTGGATAGCGCTGGCGTTTCATCACCGCTCGAATTTATCAAGGATTTGCCGCAAGTCGGTAGTGTGCTTGGTGATACCAACCAATTTTCAACCGCAGCCCAGGGCAACCAGGGACTGGGTTCAATCAACCTTCGCGGCCTTGGTCCGCAGCGGACTCTTGTATTATTCAATGGTCGCAGAACCTTTACGGCACCGGGTGCTGTCGGCGGCGGTTTTGGTGATACGAATGCTGTTCCGCTTTTTGCGCTAGACCGGATTGAAATCCTGAAAGATGGCGCGGCTGCAACCTATGGCTCTGATGCAATTGCTGGCGTGGCAAATTTTGTCACCAAAAAGGGTTTTGAAGGCGTTGAAATCAAGAGTGACTATGAATTCGTCAATGGCTCGGATGATAACTATACAGCGTCGATTTTGGTCGGCAAAAATTTTGGTGACGTCAACATCATGGCCGGATTTGGTTGGCAGCACCGGTCAGAGTTACCCACCACTGAACGCGACTATGCATCACAGCCATATGCTGTGAACCCAGCTGCTTGGTTGGCCTTGGCCACACCTGGTACGTTTACCGTCGTGGGTGCGGGCAGTGCAGTTCCGATCGCCCCTAGTGTCGCTTTGCAGCCTGATAGAGGTTGTAATGATCTCGGCGGTGTTGCTGATGGCGTACTTTGCCGATTTAGCTTCATTCCGTTTGATAACCTCGTTGAAGAGACCGATCGTTATCAGGGTTATATTCAGGCCGATGTGGATATGTCCGATACTTTTCGGTTCCGCGGTGAATTTACATATGCGCAAACCGATCTTGATTCTATCGGCACATCTCCCGGCTACCCACCATTGCAAGGTCCAGGAGGAGCGCGTCTAGGTGGCGGTTTTACTGTATCTCCACAAAATCCAGGTGTTGCACCGTTTGTAGCGCAAAACGGATTGACGGGGACCCCCGCTGCGATTGGTATTTTCCTCTGGCGGCCATTTGGCTGGCTGGGCAACCCAACCGATCCGCGCGGATCGGGACGTCAATTTGTGAACAGTAAAGCGTATCGATTCTCAGGTACTTTTGAAAAAGACTTTTCGGACACGTTCCGGGGACAATTCTCGCTCACAATGATGAACTATGATCGCCGTGGCGGTTCGCCAGGTATCGTTGGGTCGAGACTACAAGCAGCGTTAAATGGCCAAGGTGGGCCAAATTGTAACGGTGGTGCTCCAGGTACTGGCTCCTGTTTGTGGTTCAATCCATTTGTCAATGCGGGTCCTCGCAATCCAACATTGAATCTGGATAACCCATTCTATGTTCCCGGTGCAGAAAACACACCAGAGCTGGTAAACTGGCTAACAGAACCAAATGGCAATGATCAAAATGAAGATACCGTTGTTGCGGATTTGATTTTTTCAGGTGAGTTCGGACTGGATCTGGGTGGCGGTCCAATCGGTTGGGCGGCTGGCGTGCAATATCGCAAGACCCGATTCCGGTCGCAGCCACTCAATGAATTCGGCAATCTGGATCTAAATCCATGTCCGATTCTGGGAGACCAAAGCTGTGTAGGTGGTGCGCTTGAGGGAGCGGGTTCGTTCATCTTCCTTGGTGGTCAGCGCAACGTCAAACTAACACAAGATGTCAAAGCGGTTTTTGCGGAGGTGCAAGTTCCGATCACCGACACATTGGAAGTATCCGCTGCCGCCCGGTTTGAAGCTTATGGTGGGTCCATTGGTTCAACGTTTAATCCAAAAGGCTCTATCCGTTGGGAGCCGACCGATTGGTTGGTTCTGCGAGGGTCAGCTGGCACAACCTTCAGGGAGCCACTGGCATCTCAGGTTTCTACAAATGCCGTCACGTCGCTCGCCGGTCTGACTGCAGCTGCAGGCAACTTCAAGGCAGTCGATATTGCCGGTAACCCCATAGACTTGGGACCAGAAACAGCGTTCACCTTTAATGTTGGTGCTATAGTAAACTTTGGCGGCTTTAACTTCTCGGTGGACTACTGGAGTTTTGATTTTGAAGACGAAGTTACAACCACCGATGGTCAAGCAATTGCCAGTGCGGTTGTCCCTGTTCCGGGCGGTCCAGCCAATTTGCAAGCCCCTTTGCCGGTCTGATTACGTTTGATGGCGGGGCCTGTGTCCAAGGAACCACGACCGGGCTCAACATTTCGCGTGTGTTCACACAGTGGGTCAACAGTCCGAAAACCAAAACAACTGGTCTGGATTTCCAAGCCAGTTACACCACGGATATTGGCACGGGTGTGCTAACAATTGGAGCCAATGCCAGCCATATTCTAAAATATGACGTTGGTGATTTTACCCTCAATGGCAATTTGTTACGCGCCGGATTCAGCGCAGTGGGACTGGCCAACCTCGATCGCAATCCCAGGACAATCGCTTCGTGGCGCGGGAACGCTTATGTCAACTTTAACATAAGCGGATTCAATGCACGATACGGCTATAAATATGTCGATGGTGTTCGCGACGAGCGTTGTCCTGCAGAGCCAGCACCTTGTGCGACGACAAGCTTTGGCCCGACAGATTTTGGCCGCAACATCTCAAGCTATCAACAACATGATGTCCATTTGGCTTATGATCTGCCGATCGGCGCATTTGACGCGCAATTGCAATTCTCGATCGAGAATTTCACCAATGAAGACGCGCCTTCAGCACGGGTACCTTTGGGATATAATCCGTTTACCGGAAATCCGCTGGGTCGGGTTTATCGCCTGGGTGCAAAAGTTGGTTTCTAAAAACCAAACCAAATAAAGGGGAATTATATACCTTAGTGCCGAAAGGAAGAGATTAGGCATCCCTCTCTTTCCGGTGTTTCTCAACGTCTTTCTCTTTAATCGTCACAGATTCTACCAACGCGCTTGCCAATTCGTCAGGGCTGCAATCCATCGCAAAGACTTCTTCCTTCTCTTTCATGGTGGGTTCGTAGGATGCTGGTAATAGCTCAACGATGCGTTTGTTTGTCATTGTTTCTCTCCCGTTCTGTTAGATCACGCGGATCGATGATCCTGCGCTGCGCCCGGTCCTCGCTCTTGCGGAGAATACCGGAGAACAAACGGGACCGAAGCACGTCATCAGTCATTACGTCGAACCCACCTGTAAACGCACTTGCGTAGTTCGCGGCGACCGAAACGAGCCATCTGTTGGCTGGAGTTCCCCTTCCCCTTGGCAAGCTTCCATATATTATCGCAACGAAATCCAGCCGCTTCCGCAAAATCCGCCAGTATAAAATCTACCGGCACCTCCTCCCCGTGGTATTGAACGTTGTCATTCACCATAATCACAACCCCGCCAGGGCGCACAATGCGACCGAGTTCTGCTATGACAATCGCCATCTCGAAAAAGTATTGCTCGATGAGTCGCAAGGCGTTCTTGTTGCTCAATTCGCCTTCTTTGTCCTTGAGGATGCCCAACACTTCATGGATTGCACCCTGCCCATCATACATCTGAGCGGCCCGGTCAAACTCTTTCCGGCTCGCCCCATACGACTTTTTTAGCGTATCTCTCTTTGTCTTGTTTTCGACAGTAGCCGACAACATGCCTTGGCGAAGTTTTGAAAATGCCTCTTGATCAAACCCCATCCACGCCAACTCAAGCGCATATGTTCGTGTGTAGTCATATCGATTGGCATAGGGTGGCGACGTAATCACCATGTCGTATTCGTTGTCCGGCATGTCTTTGAGCAATTCGAGACACGATCCAGTGACGAGTGCTGGGTAGCCACCTGCGCTAAATTGATTTTTGAGTGTATCAATGTCCGCATCGATCTCTGCAAGTCGCCTTTCCACAGCATCCCTAAACGACGATATACCGCCCAGATCAACCGATGACCTTAAGGGGCGGTCTGCCCTGTCATCCCACCGGAGATATTGGCCATCTTTGCGCGTGTAGCTTGCCTCTTCCAAGACTGACATGCAGGCCAAGTTTAGCAAGGAACGTAAACCACTGTCTTTGATAGTTGAAAGAAACCCCCTAGCCTTGGCGATTTCCCCCTCTGTTTTTTTGGAAAAGCGCCCTTTGTTATCCGTACATGCGGAAACCTGGAGTCGGGTTTGTTTCTTCCGGCTTTGATATCACGCACCATCGCGGATGCATATGTGCTGAAGGCACACCGGGACAAACCATTCGCCGCATTAGCGATAGCCGAACCCGCCAGAATGCCAACCGGCATGATTTCCATTCCGGTTGCCCGCCGCCCCTGGCTGGCGGCTATCAGTGGCGTCGTACAAATCCCTGCAAAAGGATCGAGAACGCTTCGCGGATTTTCTTGCTCGCTCAAATCCGCAACGAGCCGACTGGAAAAGCCCTCCTTATACTTCATCCAACGAAAACCTGGAACCTTGCGATTACCTTGATATGAAACAATCTGGCGGCTCAAAGACTCGCTTGTGGATAGACGACATTCAAAACGATTTGACAACGTTTGCCTTTCCCTGACTGGAGCGCCGTTGGGGGATGTCACCACAACACTCATACCCTTGCACCTGATGGCCGTCCGTTGTTCGCAACTAAATCAGCATATTTCAGCCGTCTGTGATCAAATCCTCTGGCCATCGCAGCCATTTGATCAATCGTGTCTGCCTCACGGATATTATGTCTACCAGCAAACTCATTCACGTACCGGCCGAGATGTTTTTCACTCATCTTGTGATAGGCACCGTGATAACCGCGCTTTAGCAAAGCCCAAAAGCTCTCAATACCGTTCGTATGCGCCATGCCGTTGACGTATTCGCTGACTGAGTGATTAACGGTCTCGTGTTGCCGAGGAAGTCCTTGGTAGGCCCTGGCTTCGTCCGTATAAACCAAGGCGTGATTTTCTGTATTCGCTGTTACAAAACTCTGTAACGTCTCTGCATCCGTCCTGTTAGCAACTTTGGCGTGGACGCGCTTGGTGCTCCGGTCTTTAACCCCAACAACGGCAGTCTTACCTACCGGCCCACGGCCAGCTTTCAGTTTCTTACTTCCGTGCTTGTTCTTCTCTTTGCCGCCGATGCAGGTTTCATCGACCTCAACAGGGCCAGACATTAGAGTTTTTGAGGCGGGAGCAAACCCCTCTCTGATTCTGTGAGCCAGATGCCAGGCCGATTTCTGAGTGATCCCAAGATCGCGATGCAGTTTCATGGACGAAACACCCTTGATACCGATAGTCGCCAGATAGACCGCAACAGCCCATTGCTGATACGAAATGTTAGAGCCATGCATCACTGTACCGATTTTTACACTGAATCGTTTAGCGCAACCTTTCTCTCTGCATCGGTACGGCATAGTCTTGTGCTTCGTCCCGGACTGGACATTGACAGACCCGCAATGCGGGCAAGCGGGGGTGTCACCCCATCGCTTCTCTGCAAACCACTTTTCGGCAGTAGCATCGTCAGGAAACAACCTGAACAGTTCCGCCAGCGTAATGCCTTTTCGATCTGCTCTCCCCGGCGCTTTCTTGCTCACTACTCTCTCCCGTAAAGTACGATTACCCATAATAGTGCCGGTCTTTGCGGTGTGTGTCAATTGAAATGTTTTACACATATGTCAACCTCGTTTCGGCACTAAGGTATATAATTCCCAAATAATAACACAAAAGCCCGCTAATGATATTGGCGGGCTTTTTCGTTTAACTGGCTTCCTTGCAAGCTGTTCAGGAATTATTGGATTCCAGTCATTCTGGTTCTGGCGTCTCATCTGCTCCTGGAGGTACAGCCAAATCACTGGTCGCTCGATTAGCATCAGCATCCTGATCCGCCAGGCGCTCCTGTGCTTCCGCTGCAGCGCGTTTGCGCGCTTCACGCTGGGCTTCAATTTCCAGCAGTCGTTCTTCCACAGCGTCTGATTCCGCGTCGATCCGGGCAAGACGCTTTTGACGCTCTTCCTCGATCAGCTTGCCCCAATTGACGGTGTCATCAATACCGCGTTCGGCATAGGCTTGACGCAGTAACTCTTGTGTACACCCAGTAAAGCCACCCGGTCCCGTCGGTGAGCAGCTATTGGTGCCGGATGCACCGACATATTCGTAAGATTTAACCCGCTGTGACCACGCCTCATTCTTGGCCTGACCAAGGCCGCCGTCGCGCAAATTTTCGGGTATGCGGTAGCGTTCGCCCTCATCTTTACGCGCGCAGACGACAATCTCTCCCTCCGAGCTTTCCGGACAGACATCATCGCCATAGATAATCAACTGATTCACTCGGTCTCCGGGTTGATCCTGTGCGATGGCCGGAAGGCTGGCAAAACAGGTCGCAACTAGGGCAACGGACGATAGGATTGTGATCTTTTTCATGGCGTTTCCTTTGCATGCAGGCGGCTGAACCCGCGCTGAAGCATTTTTCCCTTATATCCGCTTGGATAGACCAATAGCAACACGGCACCCCAAGCGGATGGCTGCGCTCAATATCGGATAACCCGGCGCTTCTTCTGCACCGGAGGCAATCGCAGTTTCCTTGTGCTCCAGTTCCTCTTCGCGAAATTTTGCGATCATCCCGGAAAGCGCGGGTTCGTTTTCCGATTCGAACTCTTCAAGCTGTTCCTGATAATGGGCGTCAATTTCAGTCTCGACCGCGGCGGTGCAGGCCATTGCTGCTCTCGGCCCCATGGCAGCCGTTGTAGCGCCCAGTGCATAGCCTGCAACCTTCCAGAAGGGTTGCAAAACCGTCGGCCGAACGCCGCGTTCAGCGATCATCTTGTCAAAAGCATCCAGATGCACCTGCTCCTGCTCGGCCATGTGATGAATGGCGCTGCTGTCGGGTGCATCATCGCCCATGACCGCGAGCTGGCCCTTGTAGATTTGCGCCGCACCATATTCGCCGGCCTGGTTGACCCGAATCATCGCATGGATATCGGGCCTTGTCGCGCCGAGGGAATTGTCCGCCATGTCAGCTCCTTTTCCTGCCCGTCATTGCTGTCCACAAGATGAGCATTCCGCCGCCAACGGACAATAGGAAATTGTAACCGGCCAGCGAAATACCGAATAGCGACCATGGTGCAACATCACATCGCACCAATGGCGCGTTCATTATGGAGCCTAGCAGATCACCGCTGTCGGCCAGATTCGTGGCGCAGGAAGTGATTCCTTCCCACCAGCCATATTCAACGCCAGCATGGAATCCGCCAATCAGGCCGCTGACAATTATCGCCAATGCGGCACCAATGACCAATAACCAGGACCAGTTTTGACTGCGAAAAATCAGGGCGAGAATCGCAAAGACAATAGCCACCATATGAGGCCAGCGCTGCCACATGCACATTTCACAGGGGTAGAGCCCGAAGACATGTTCGCTGATCAATGCGCCGCCCAGCAAAGCGGCAGGGAGCAATAATGCTAGCCGATGAGCGGAAATTCGGGCCATCATCGATGCCCTAGTTTTTTGCAACGACCGCTTTCTTCTTACCCGATTTCTTGGCCGCTTCATTCATAGCGATTTTCAGGCCTTCAGGTCCAAGACGGCTGATTGTCTTGAGCGCATAGTGCATCTGGAAATCTTCAACGCCCTGCTCTTTCAATTCCTCTGCGGTCTCGGTGAAGCGCGGGTCATCCTTCGTATCTTCCTCAAGGACATCATCTTCAAGCTTCACTTCATTGATCAGGTGACGGCGCAAATCAGATTCCCGGAATTTCGGACGTGTCTTGTAATCCGGATCGGAAAGTTGCGGCACGATAATATCGGGTTCAATGCCGCCCTCCTGCACGGATTTTCCGGATGGCGTATAATAGCGCGCCGTGGTCAGACGCAGCGCCGAAGTATTGGATAGCGGCAATAATGTCTGCACCGAACCCTTGCCGAAACTGCGTTCACCCATGACCAGACCGCGATGGTGGTCCTGCAAGGCGCCAGCAACGATTTCAGATGCGGAAGCGGAACCGGCGTCAATCAACACAATCACCGGCAGCCCCTGCGCCGCATCACCGCTTTTCGCAAAATAGCGTTCAATATCGGATTTTTCGCGACCGCGCTGCGATACAATTTCACCGCGCGATAGGAATACGTCGGAAACCGAAACGGCTTCATCGAGCAGGCCGCCGGGATTGGAGCGCATGTCGAGAATATAGCCCAGCGGCTTCTTGCCAAGCGATTTGTCAATGCCGCCAATGGCCGCTTTTACATCTGCGCCAACGTCGGCGGAGAAGCTGTTCAGGCTGATGACGCCAATGTTGTCTTTCACTTCCCAGGTGACGGGTTTGAGATCAATAATCGCACGCTTCATGCTTACATCAAACGGTTTGTCACGCCCGGGTCGCACTATGGTCAGGCCAATAGATGTACCGGGTGTGCCGCGCATTTCTTCGACGGCTTCATCCAGCGTTCCGCCGTAGATCAGCTGACCATCAATATGGGTGATGTAATCTCCCGCCTTGACGCCTGCTTTGTCAGCCGGCGTGTCCTTGAATGGTGCAATCACTTTCACAGCGCCATCTTCCATGGTTACCGAAAGGCCGAGACCACCATAGTTACCATCGGTCTGGGTCCGCAGATTTTCAAAATCGCGGGCATCCAGAAAACTGCTATGCGGATCGAGACTGGCCAGCATGCCATCAATAGCGCCCTTGATCAGATCGGCATCGCTTACGTCATCGACATAGTCGTTCCGCACCCGGTCAAACACGCTCATGAAATGTTCCATCTCACGATATGTCTGCGCATCAACAGCCGAAAGAGCCGATGTGGTGGCAGGCACCATGGAAAGGGTCAAAACAATCGCAGCGGCTTGTAAAACGGGCTTTTTCATGCGTGTGATCCTGTGAATCCTAATATGTGTTAAATATAAGCTGGATTTGGCTCTAAAGCCAAGCACCTTAACCAAAAATGACAACATATGTCTGCGAACGACATCTATGCCGAAAATCAGCCAATCAAACCAGCAATGTCAATTGGCCTGCCATTACGTCGCAATTCTACCGTTACCGTCGGATCATCGACCTCTGAGCGGCCGACCGGCGAACCCTGTACAACATTGTCACCAACCTCGACACTGGCCATGGACATATTGGTTATCAGGCTGGTCCAGCCCTGTTCATGCTCAATGATGATGATATTGCCATAACCGCGGTAAAGACCTGAATAGGCAACACGGCCCGCGGCCGGCGCAACAATCTGGGCATTGGGCTGCACGGCAATGGTTAGCCCCCGCGATCGATAGCCACTTTGGGAAATTTCCCCGAGACCCGCAACCACGTCGCCAATCACGGGAAGGCGGTAAGCGCCGGCAACATCTGCACTGCGAGGCGGACTGGCAGCGGCCCGATCCTTTCCCTGACCCGGACGCAATAGCGGACCGTTAAGGGCAGCGAGCGATTCTCGGACCGTGCCGCTTTCGCGAATCTGATCCATCAGATCCAATATATCGCGTGCCTCTTCGCCAAGCGCCAGTGCGCGTTCTTCTTCAAGTCCGGCATCATCGCTGAACTGGGAAGCGGTTATCCGTTCATTGGCCTCAAGGCTCGCAAGTTGTTGACGACGCTCTGCCAGCCGCTGCTGACTTTCATTAAGCGATGTGACCGCACGATTGGCCTGTCTGCACAATTTTTCGCCCTGCTTCACTTCTTGCCGCAGGCTGGCGGTTCGTTCTTCGATTTCCGGCATGATGGCGGACATGATCGAACGGACATAAACAATTTCATCCAGCGAGCGGGGTTCGACCAGCGCGAGAGCCGTTGGTTTGCGGGTCATCATTTGCAGCGCTGCGGTCAATCGTACCACCGGTCCCTGCTTTTCGGCGAGGCGGGCACGCTGCCGTTGCTGAAGACGCTGAACAATGGCTATCCGGTGCGCGCAGCGGAAATGTCAGCCTCTGCCGCCTGAATACGAGCCGCCAGTGAGGCGGCCTGACTGGCAATACGGTCGGCTTCATTGGTCGCGGATTCAGCCTGGCGTCTAAGCGCATCGCCGCGTTGGCGTGCGCGCTCTGATTGCTCGCGAGCGGAAACCAGCGCCTGTTGCTGCTCGGACATGGAAGGACCGCTGGTTTGCGCGGATAGCGAAGCAACCAGGAATGCGCCTGTCGCGATCAGCGCAAGAGAAGTAATGATTATCCGTGACACCGCTCAGCCTTCCCGATGATAAGGATGGCCAGCGATGATCGACGTCGCGCGGAATAGTTGTTCAGCTAGCATTGCGCGGGCCATCATATGCGGCCAGGTCGCTTTACCAAAGGAGAAAAAGTGATCGGCGGATGCGCGCTCTTCATTGCTCAGGCCATCGGCCGCGCCAATCAAAAAACGCGTTTCGCGGATGCCATCATCTCGCCAGCGTGAGAGTTGATCGGCAAATTTCTTCGAAGTCCAGTTGTCGCCGGTTTTATCCATGGCGATAATTTTGGTGCCGCCATCAAGTTTGGGGATCTTGCCACCCTTATCCGGCAGTTCGCTGATCTTCGTGTCCCATTGGATACGATTCAGATAGCGATCAACCAGCTCCGCTTCTGGACTCCGGCCGATTTTTCCGCGCGCGACAATATGCAATCTCATCGCGGAGCTGATCTAAGCTTGTTCGGCCTCAACTGCCTGATCTTCGCCAACCTCATCCACCTGCCACATGCGTTCCAGATTGTAGAAACTGCGCACTTCGGGGCGGAACAGGTGAATGATTACATCACCAGCATCAATCAGCACCCAGTCGGCATTGGCGAGTCCTTCAACCCGCGCGGTGCCGCCAGCTTTCTTGATCCGCTCAGCCAGTTTCTGCGCAATCGCAGCGACCTGACGGGTCGAACGCCCTTCGGCGATCACCATATGGTCGGCAATATTGTTTTTTCCGTCGAGCGGAATGGAGATGATGTCCTGTGCCTGATCGTCATCGAGTGATTTCATAACCAACTCGTGCAATGCTGCAGATTCGGCTTGTCCAGCTTTGGAATCGGCAGATTTCAGGTCTTTAACTTTCGGTTCGGTCAATTCAAATCCTAGTCATCTGGGCAAAGCAACTGACGGGTCACTGCATCGCGAACGCAGCGATTGTCATATTGCTGATGCCATTGGGGCCGGGCCATCCGGATAGCGGTGGCCGAGCGCGGGTCGGGACGATAGCGCAAAAATGTCAGCGCTGGCGTACTCCAGTTTGTCCAGTTACCACGCTGGCTTGCGGGGCGGACGAATCGCCGAAGCCAGGCCGTTGCGGGAGCCGCAAGAGCATCATCATTATAGCCGGGCCTGCTAATTACTGCAATTGGCAAAAGTCGCGCGATTTTTCGCCAGTTTTTCCAGCGATGAAACTGCGCAAGGTTGTCGGCGCCCATGATCCAGACAAATTGCCGTTTCGGGTATTTCCGAACCAGTGCCAAGAGCGTGTCATAGGTATATCGTGTGCCCAGACTCTGCTCAATTGTGGTGGGCTCAATAGTGCTGCGCCGCGTCATTTTTTGCGCCGATGCCAGCCGCGCGTGAAGCGGAGCCATATCCTTCGCGCCCTCTTTCAGAGGATTGCCGGGCGAGACCAGCCACCAGAACTCGTCGAGAACGAGTTCCTGCATCGCGAACAGACTGATAGACCGATGTGCACCGTGCGCCGGATTAAATGAGCCGCCGAGAAGTCCGGTTGTTTTCATGAAAGGCTTGGCAAAGCTTTCCAGGTACCGATGGCATAGAACAGGCCATAGACGAGGACGATGAGCGAACTCCACACGGCAAAGGCGTTCACCTTGTCGGGCACTGCAACCAGCATCGGAAATAACACCAAACCGCGCAAAAGATAGACGGCGCTGATGGCAACTAAGCCGGTTCGCAACAAGGGCGGCTGCCAGACCAGTCCAGCTCCGGCAAAAGCAAACCAAGCCCATGCAGCGAGAACCAGCGCAATGCTTGTAGTGATGATTGCTGGTCGCCAGAGACCTTTCTCCGCCATTTTGGCCATGTCCTCTCCAGCACCAAAGAAGCGGTACCAATCCGGACCGCCGATGATGACGCCGATATGCAGCAAGCTGGCGATAAGGCTGAGCACACCGCCGACCATGAGAAGTTTTTGGCCCAGAGCGATCGATGCGTCCGTCAAGGGCGCACCTGACCGGTTCCGCGTACCACCCATTTGTAAGTGGTAAGCCCCTCGAGTGCGACGGGGCCGCGGGCGTGGAGGCGGCCGGTGGAAATGCCGATTTCTGCGCCCAGACCGAATTCGCCGCCATCGGCAAACTGACTGGAGGTATTGTGCATCACGATGGCACTGTCGGCGCGTCGGATAAATTCGTCGGCCTGACTCTGGTCCTCGGTCACAATAGCGTCGGTGTGATTGGAGCCGTGCTCAGCGATATGCGCCAGTGCTTCATCGACGCCTTGCACCATTCGCACCGAAGCAATCGGTTCGAGATATTCAGTGTCCCAGTCTTCCTCGGTTGCTTCCACGGCGCAGGGATCAAGTTCCATTATCATATCATCACCGCGTATTTCGCAGCCTGCATCGAGCAATGCGCGGAGCAGAGGCCCGGGAGCGGGATAATCCTGATCAATCAGCAACGTTTCCATCGCGCCGCAAATGCCAGTGCGCCGCATCTTGGCATTGACTGCGATGGCAATCGCTTTGTCCTGATCCGCATCCTTGCCGATATAGGTGTGACAGATACCATCAAGGTGCGCGAGCACCGGCACGCGGGCTTCGTTCTGCACGCGTTCAACTAGCGACTTGCCGCCACGCGGAATCACCATGTCGATTAGGCCTTCCGCCTTGAGCAGCGCGCCTACAGCTTCGCGATCAGTCGTATCGACAAACTGGATTGCATCTTCGGGCAGGCCGGTTTCTTTCAATCCAGCCACCATTGCCTGATGAATGGCACGATTGCTTTCGATCGCCTCCGAGCCCCCGCGTAAGATCACTGCATTGCCGCTGCGTAAACCAAGCGCCGCAGCGTCGGCGGTGACATTGGGGCGGCTTTCATAGATAATTCCGATAACACCAAGCGGTACACGTACCCGCTCCATGATCAGGCCATTGGGGCGTTCGCTGCGATCAATCACCACGCCAACAGGGTCAGAGAGTCTGGCCACATTTTCAACAGCCTGCGCGATGCCTTCCAGCCGCTCATCATCGATCATCAACCGGTCAAGCATGGCATTGCTCAGACCGCTTTCCTGGCCAATTTCCATATCTTTGCGGTTGGCAGCCAAAATACCGGTCTGCTCGGCGCGCAATGACTGGGCTGATGCGCGCAGAGCTTCAGCTTTTTCGCCGTCGCTGGCATTGGCGATCGAGCGAAAGGCTTCCCGCGCTTTGGTGCCCATTTCGGCAATTATGGCTTGATGATCGGTCATGCGCCGCTGCTAGCACGGCTCTTCTGCTAGTTTAACCCTCAATCCACTCCGTTCCTAGCAGTTTGATTAGTATCAAATGTAACATTCGAATCGCGAAAAACCGGGGAATTGCAGTTAAACAACTGTAAATTTGTCAACTCATCGCATGACTCATTCGATTCATCACGAGTCGAAGCGTTGCGATTCGCCACCCGTGAGGTGCTCTGCTAGCGGCATTTCAGGGGATTAGTGAAACAATAACGGCGGGTCATGCACAAAAACGATACCAAACTAGGGCTTTTGGCCCGGTTGGACCATATGTTTACAGATCGCGAGTTTTTCATGCGATCGCACGGACAGGTCCGGTTTCTGAAATTTTCAGCCAAGTTGCAAAAGCGTATCGCGGGAGGAATCGCCGTGGTTTTGGGCATATGGCTTGTCATCACGCTCGCGATGACGGTAAACCAACTGACCGTTTCTAGCGAGCGGATGGCGCTGGCTGCCAAAGAGGCAGAAGTGAATAGTGCGGAAAACCGCGTTACAAGGTACAAAGAATCGGTTGATGGCGTTGCCAGCGATCTCAATGAACGCCAAAACGCGCTGGAACAGATCACTAAGCAATTTATCGGTGAAGAAGGTGCCGCAACAGCAGCTTCTGTAGAAGAATTGACCGATGAAGAGCAGAAACTGCTAGACGACACCAAGAAAATCAGCGCAGCGATCCCCGGAGCCAGGCAGCTTGCCGAACTTGAAGCGCGCCAGATTATCTTTGCAAAGCGCCTAACCCGCGCGGCGCAAAAACGCACCCAACAGGCTGAATCCGCGATTCGCAAATTCGGGCTTAATCCGGACAAGCTGACCGGCGGCGATGACGCGGCAGCAATGGGTGGACCACTGGATCCGTTTTTCGGTGATGGCGATGAACTCCATCCTACCCTCGAACGCCTTAGTATTGCATTGCAACGGATGGACACACTGGAACGGACATTGCTCGCTATCCCGTCGGCCATGCCGGCAAATATTGCCAATATGTCGAGCAACTTCGGCTATCGTCGCGACCCTTTTACCGGTGGCGGTGCGATGCACAGCGGGATTGATTTCAAAGGACCATATGGAGAACCGATTCTCGCTGCGGCGACCGGAAAAGTAACCTATGCTGGCAGGCAGTCCGGATATGGTAAAACTGTGAAAATCACACATGGTAACGGATTGATGACGCGTTATGCGCATCTTTCGCGGATTAATGTGACCACTGGTCAAAAAGTCGAACAGGGACTACAAGTGGGGGCAATGGGAAGCACGGGGCGCTCAACCGGAACGCATCTTCATTTTGAAGTGCGGCTGAATGGAAGAGCCATTAACCCCCGGCCTTTTTTGGAGACGAATTCAGATGTTCTCAAAGTCAAAGCCAACGTACGACAGCGCGCCAACACCAACTCAGAAGAGAAGTCAGGCGCCAGCCGTGGCTAGGTCAAATGGCAGCAGTGGATCGAGTTTTTCGATCATCGGTGACGGAATTACCATCACAGGTAATATCGAATCGAAGGTTGATCTGCATATTGACGGTGAAGTGATCGGCGACATTAGCTGCCTATCATTGGTTCAGGGTCCGTCGAGCAAGATCAAAGGTGCTATCACAGCGCAAAATGCCAGCTTGTCCGGCGCGGTCGAAGGTTCGATTGATGCTGGCGACCTCGCCATTTCGTCGAGCGCCCGTATCGGCGGCGATGTGACATACGAAAACGTTACGATTGAGCAAGGCGGTCATGTTGATGGCAAGTTCAAGCACAAGAGCACAAAGTCGCCCAACATGGCAAAGTCGACCGTTAATATGACCGACAAAGCACCGCCGCTCGAACTGACAGAAGGTGACAAGGCTGCTTGAGCCAGCCCAAAGCTGGTGAACCGCAAGAGCTGAGTCTTTGGCTCATCACAGGAATACTGACGTTACCGGTCATTTTCGTCTGGTTCCTGTTGCGACCCGGTTATTCAAGCAATGTTAGAATCGGGGGCTTTGCGTTGGCTTTTATTCCCATAATTCTGCTCATCTTGGCCGGAATATTCACCCGTTAACTTCTTGGCGCTTGCCTGCGATAGCTGAGCGCTTCGGCGATATGGATGCGCCCTATTTCATTCACACCCGCCAAATCTGCAATCGTCCGCGCAACCCTTAGTACACGTGTATAGCCGCGCGCAGATAACCGCATCGCTTCAGCCGCCTGCGCTAGTAAAGTCCGTCCCGGTTCGTCGGGCGTCGCGTATTTCTCCAAGGCATCACCATCAATTTCAGTGTTGGTGCGCGCTTCCAGATCGGCAAAGCGCCGGTACTGAACATTGCGCGCTTTGGCAACCCGAGCAGCGACCACGACTGAATCTTCGGCTGGCGGCGGCATGGTGAGGTCGCTGGCGGACAATGCTTCCACCTCTATATGCAGGTCAATCCGGTCGAGCAAAGGGCCGGACACCTTGGCCTGATAATCGGCGGCGCACTTTGGCGCACGGGAACAGGCCAAGGCGGCGTCTTCCAAATGGCCGCAGCGGCAGGGATTCATCGCGGCGATCATCTGGACCCGCGCTGGAAAGGTGACATGGGCATTGGCGCGGGCGACACTGACTTCTCCGGATTCTAGCGGCTGGCGAAGTGAATCCAGAACAGATCGCTGAAATTCCGGCAGTTCATCGAGGAATAGCACGCCCAAATGTGCAAGACTGACCTCACCGGGTTTTACCTTGAGCCCGCCACCGACCAACGCGGCCATGGAGGCGCTATGATGCGGCGCGCGGAAAGGACGCTCCCGGCTCATCTGCCCGCCCTCCAATGTCCCCGCTACGCTTGCAACCATAGACACTTCCAGAGCTTCGGCGGGCGAAAGCGGCGGCAAAATGCCCGGCAAACAGGAAGCAAGCAATGACTTTCCCGATCCGGGAGGACCATTCATCAGCAAATTATGTCCGCCTGCTGCTGCAACTTCCAAAGCACGTTTTGCGGTTTCCTGACCCTTCACATCTATCAGATCCGGGCCGTAATCGGGCTCCGGTGCCGCGCCCGTTTCCGGCGGTGTGAGAATCGACTGTCCTTTGAAATGATTGAGCAGTGACAGCAGGTCTTTCGGCGCCAACACTTCAACATCCCCTGCCCAGGCTGCTTCCGGTCCTTGCATGGCTGGACAGATCAGGCCGAGTTCCTCGCCCGACGCATGAAGTGCGGCCAGCAAAACCCCTGGCGTTTCCGCCAGCCGTCCATCCAATGATAATTCTCCCACAACAATATAACTTGCCAACGTCTCGGGATCGATAATGCCCATCGCACCCAGCAATGCCAGCGCGATGGGCAAATCATAATGCGAACCTTCCTTCGGCAGATCAGCGGGCGACAGATTGATCGTGATTCGTTTTGGCGGCAGCGACAATCCCATCGAGGATATGGCCGCCCGCACACGTTCCCGGCTTTCGGCTACCGCCTTGTCAGGCAATCCGACAACATTGAAAGCTGGCAGTCCCGGCGCCACCTGACACTGCACCTCGACGCCTCGCGCCTCCAACCCGAGATAAGCCACGGTCTGAACCAATGCTACCATGATACCGCGCCAAATTTCATGTTTTTGACAGTGGCGAGCACATAAATCAGAGTCGAGCGGCAAGCTTGCCTTGGCCGAAAGGGTCAAAAACTGACGAAGAAACAAGCACTTTACTGGTTAATGCCTTGCCAACCAGTCAAAGTTACAAATTTCCAACCGCTACCAGTGCAAAACCCGATGCATGTCGAGGGAAAACCAAATTTTGGCTGGAAAGCAGGATGATGAGAATGGCAGCTTTGGCGGCCTGTTCATCGGCGCGTTCATGCTCCTCGCGCTGTTCCTTGCTCCAGCCAATGCTGGCAGCAGTTATACTGTTACCGAAACCGTTGAAACAATCGAGTATGAGATTGTTGATCCGGATGGCTATGCGACACCATATGCGGTGCAATCCGCAGCTTTGGGTGAATATGGGCCGTTTCGCGTTGTCGCTCAGTACAAAGCCGAAATGTATGGCACTGTTGATAGCTATACCCCGCAGGTTTTTCGCCAGATGCTGCAACATTTTCCGGGAATCAAGCGTATCGAAATGATCGATGGCGATGGTTCTGTGGACGAAGAGGCCAATCTCAATCTCGCGCGGATGATCAGACGTGCGGGAATCAGCACCCATGTTCCGGCCAACGGTTCAATCCGCTCTGGTGCAGTTGAGCTTTTCCTCTCAGGTGTCACCAACACCGCCGATCCCGGCGCAGAATTTATCGTGCATAACTGGATGGATGAAGACGGTATGGAAGCGAATGACTATCCCGCAAATGATCCAGTGCATGCAGAATATCTCGATTACTACAAGGAAATGGGTGTCCCTGCGGACAAGGCGCGTGCTTTCTATGCGCTAACCAACAGCGTCCCTTTTTCAGGGCAGCTGAAACTTTCCCGCAACGATCTAGCCCAATATTCGCTGCTGCAATAACGCGTTCACATTCCAGCCATCAAAGCCTGATATTCGACCAATTGCACTAGCCGGTCGACCACAAGGCTTGTGGGTAAACTGAAAACCCACCATGTTTGAAAGAGTGATGGACGAGAAACAGAGACGAAAACGCTGGCGATATACGTCGGGATCGCGATTTGCGCTCTCGATCATAGGCGTTATCCTGATACTGATTTCGCCCATTATTGGAGCAATTCCTGGGCCCGGGTTCATCATTCTTTTCCCGCTGGGGCTTGCATTGGTCTTGCAAAATTCGCGCTTTGCCAAAAAACGCTATGTCGATTTCAAGCGCCGCTTCCCAAAATATGCCCAATGGACCGATTGGGCGATGCGCCGCCCCCGACACAAAAAGCTGCCAGATGATTTCGAATTGCCGATTTTTGGTAAAGTGAAGACCGGCAACAAAAAGGAAAAGCCCGCGCGCTGACGCTTGACTTTCTGCGATTCTCCGCTTAATCGCTCCGATCAACAGGCGGTCGTGCTTTTGCGCGGCCTTTTTTATCGAAATTTAGTTTAGGATTTTCGCGATGAAGCGCACATTTCAACCGAGCCGACTCGTTCGCAAACGGCGCCATGGTTTCCGCGCCCGCAAAGCCACGGTCGGAGGCCGCAAAGTACTGGCAGCTCGCCGTGCCCGTGGTCGCAAGACACTCTCTGCCTGAACCGAACCGTTCGTCTGGCGCTAAACCTGCGTTTGGCGTTCTCCAAAAATCTATCGAAGTGATTCGCAAAAGAGCGGACTTTGTTGCGGCAAATCGCGGCAAGCGTTTCGTTACGCCCGGATTTATCTTGCTGGTTCATAAGCGCCGCGGGGACAATGTTGAGGGCGATCAGATGATCCGCTATGGTATCACCGTCACCAAGAAAATTGGCAATGCCGTTACCCGCAATCGGATGAAGCGCCGATTCCGCGCATTGATTGCAGATAGTCTCCCGGATCATGGTATTGCTGGTGCAGACCATATACTGATCGGCCGCAAACAGGACAAGGAACCGGATTTCGCATCAATGCACCATGATCTGGAAAAAGGCCTAAAACGCCTGGCGAAGAAATTCTGAGCTATGCTGAAGCCAGTTTTCATCTTCTTCGTGCGCTGCTGGCAGTGGGGGCCTTCCCGTATCCTGCCGCCGACCTGCCGATTCCAGCCAACCTGCTCTGCATATACCATCAAAGCGATTGAAAAACATGGTGCGATTAGGGGTAGCTGGTTGGGCGCGAAACGGCTATTGCGCTGCCATCCTTGGGGCGGCTCCGGATATGATCCGGTGCCTTGAATAGATGATCACCCAACTTACTTAGAACAAATGGCGGATACAGGGACAGTTTAGTGGACGATAAGCGTAATATTATCATGGCGGTGCTGCTCACCGGTATCATCCTGTTTGGCTGGCAATATGTCGTCGAATATTTCTTCCCGGAAATGGCCCAGACCGAACAGGCCGCTGAGCAAAGCCCAACGAATAGCGATGTCCAAGCTCAGTCTGCAAATGGCGATGCTCCGGCGGTTTCGACTGAACCTGATACTGGCACAATTGCAACCGAAGCGGCGGGCTCGGCTCGCAGCCTGTCCGATGCTCTGAAAGCCAGTCCCCGAGTTGCTATTGAAACGCCGCGTGTCAGCGGTTCAATCAATCTGACGGGCGCGCGTCTGGATGATCTGACCCTGACCGACCACAGGCTCAGTCAGGATAATGACAGTCCGCCAGTTCGCCTGTTAGCGCCATCAGGCACCAAAGACGCTTATTTCGGCCGGTTTGGCTGGGCTGGCGATAGCGTTGCCGTGCCGGGCAATGATACCGTTTGGACGGCCGATCGCAGCAAGCTGACACCGGCAACTCCGGTTACACTGAGTTGGAACAATGAAACGGGTCAAACCTACGCCATTACTTATTCGATTGACGAAAATTATCTGATTACCGCCGAGCAAAGCGTTACCAATCGCAGCGAAGCGCCTGTTGCGCTCAATCCCTTTGGCTTGCTGAGCCGGATCAGGGATCTTGAGAACCTGCCTACGGAAGAACAAAGCAGCTGGACTATCAGAATCGGTCCAATGGGTGTGTTCGAGGAAGTCGCCAATTTCGACTATGACTATGAAGATGTGGCCGAAGCCGGTGCAAATGGCGTTACAGTCGATGCAGACAAGGGCTGGATTGGTTTTACCGATCGCTATTGGCTTGGCGCTTTGATTCCGGAGAACTCTGCAAAAGTTGACGCCAAGTTCCGTGCTGGCAGCGGCAATATTTTTCAGGCACAAGTTGCTGGTGAGAACGCGAAAATCATCGCTCCCGGCAAAGTGTTGAAAACTACCACAAGACTTTTCGCCGGTGCGAAGGAAACCGTGCTGCTCGACACCTACAAAGAGCAATATAATATTCCGCTGCTTGACCGTGCAGTAGATTGGGGTTGGTTCTACTGGTTTGAAAAACCGCTATTCTACATGCTCGACTGGTTGTTCAAACTGGTCGGAAATTTTGGGTTTGCGATTATCCTGATGACCTTTGTTGTGCGCGGGATCATGTTTCCGATTGCCCAGAAGCAATTTGCATCCATGGCACAGATGCGCGCTGTGCAGCCTAAAATGAAGAAAATCCAGGAGAAATTCAAGGACGACAAGCAGAAACAGCAACAGGAAATCATGAAGCTGTACAAGGACGAGAAGGTCAATCCGCTTGCCGGTTGCCTGCCCATCTTCCTGCAAATCCCTATTTTCTTTGCGCTCTACAAAGTGCTGATGCTTTCTATCGAGATGCGCCACCAACCCTTCGCGTTGTGGATAAAGGATTTGAGCGCGCCAGACCCGCTAACACCGGTGAACTTGTTCGGACTGTTGCCGTTTGATCCACCCGTATTTTTGGCGGTTGGCATCTTGCCGATCCTGATGGGCGTCACGATGCACCTGCAGTTCGAGTTAAATCCCGCACCAATGGATGATATGCAGAAACAGATTTTCAGCATCATGCCGTGGATATTGGTATTCATCATGGCGCCGTTTGCTGCCGGCTTGCAACTTTACTGGACGGTTTCCAATATTCTGACCATCGCCCAGCAAAAATGGCTCTACTCCCGGCACCCTCAGCTCAAGGAATCGATGCAGAAAGAGGCGGAAGAGAAAGCGAAAAAAGCTGAGGCGGAAGCCAAGAGCTAGCCAGTGGACCCACTACATCCAAAACTATTCTCCGGACCGATCACGTTCCTGAAATCGGCACCGCAACTTGAGTTTTTGCCTGACGCGAAGGTGCCGGAAATTGCCTTTGCCGGTCGTTCAAATGTCGGCAAGTCATCACTGATCAATGCGCTCACCGGGCGCAACGGGCTGGCGCGAACATCGAATACGCCGGGTCGAACACAGGAACTGAATTTCTTTGACGTTGGCGATCCGCTAATCTTCCGCATTTGCGACATGCCAGGCTATGGCTATGCCAAGGCACCGCCCAAAACAGTCAAGAAATGGCGGTTTCTGATCAATGATTATCTGCGCGGACGGGCGGTTCTGAAACGTACCTTTGTGCTGATCGATTCGCGTCACGGGATCAAACCGGTTGATGAAGAAATCATGGAAATGCTCGACAATGCGGCGGTTGGTTACCGGATTGTCATGACTAAGACCGACAAGGTGAAAAGCGCCGAACTGGAAATGACCACCGCGAAAGTTGCGGAAATGGCAAAAAAACACCCAGCAGCGCACCCCGAGTTGATCCTGACTTCTTCGGAGAAGAAACTTGGGATTGATGAATTGCGGTTGGCGGCCTTGGACGCTGTCCAAATCTAACCAAATTGTTTCTCGACTTCGTTCATGACGAGGGTCTAAGATGCTCACATGAAACTGATAATTGGAAACAAGGCCTATTCCAGCTGGTCAATGCGCGGCTGGCTCGCCTGCAAGCAATCAGGGCTTTCTTTCGAGGAACTGACCGTACCTATTTATGGTGAGGACTGGGATGATGTTCGTCAGAGTGAAAATTTCGTGCCGTCCGGCGGCAAGGTTCCGATTCTATGGGATGGTGATAGCGTGATATGGGATAGTCTGGCGATTATTGACTGGCTCGCTGATAAAACCCATCGTGACCGCTTCTGGCCAAAAGACGAAACCGCCCGCGGTATGGCGCGCTCAATGGCAGCGGAAATGCACAGCAGTTTCCTGCCGCTGCGCAAAACCTGTCCAATGAACACACGCAAACGCTATACTGGTCTGCAATTTGATGAAGCAGTAATACAGGATGCCGACCGGATTTTACGCCTATGGGCTGAAGCACGGGCGCGATTTGCCAAGAGCGGGCCTTATCTTTTCGGCACCTATGGAGCGGCGGACATCATGTACGCGCCAATTGTTTCGCGTTTCCAGACTTATGGATTTCAACTACCCGGCTTTGCCCAGGCCTATATGCAGACTATTCTTGAGCATGAATGGACTGTGCAATGGATGGAAGCAGCGGAAGAAGAGCCTTGGGTGATCGAGCAATTTGATAAGCCGGAAGAGGCCGGAGCTTAATCGGCGGCCAATGTCTGATACGTCTGCTCTTGAAATCGCCAAACGCCTGATCTCGCATTCTAGCGTTACGCCAGCAACAGGCACCGTGTTCGATGAACTTGAAGCGATGCTGGAACCGCTGGGGTTTGCAGTGACTCGATTTGTTGCGGGCGAAGCCCCCGATGGTCCGGTCGAAAATCTGTTCGCCATTCGAAAGCGCGAAAACAACGCACGTCATTTTGCTTTTGCCGGGCATCTGGATGTAGTTCCGCCGGGCGATGGTTGGACCAGTGATCCGTTTGTTCCCGAACAACGCGGCGATCTGCTCTACGGACGCGGCGCCGTCGACATGAAGGGTAGTATCGCCTGTTTTGTGGCGGCTCTGCACAGGCTTCCGAATAACCTTGCCACGATCAGCTTAATCATAACCGGCGATGAAGAAGGCCCAGCGCGATTTGGCACCGTAAAGCTGATCGATCTGATGGTGGAGCGCGGCGATGTTCCTGACCTGTGTCTGGTGGGCGAACCAACATCGGTGCACAAGCTCGGCGACATGATGAAAATTGGCCGGCGCGGTTCGGTCAATATGTGGATCACGGTCAACGGCACACAGGGCCATGTCGCCTACCCGCATAATGCCGACAATCCAATCACAAAATTGGGCAAGATATTGAGCGAGATTGACGGGCTGGTGCTTGATGAAGGCATCGACTGGTTCCAACCCAGCAATATCGAGTTTACCGAAATCAATGCGCCCAACCCGGCACATAACGTGATTCCGGCCCAGGCTAATGCCCGGCTATCGATCCGGTTTAATGATCAGCACTCGGGAGCTTCGCTGTCCGATTTGATCCGCGAAATTGTCGAGCGACATGGCGGTGAGTTGAATCCCATTATCTCCGGTGAACCCTTTCTGACACCGCCAGGAGAATTGTCTGGTCTAATCGCCAGGGCGGCCCGGGATGTAACCGGGCTTGATCCGGAATTATCAACAACCGGAGGTACATCCGATGCACGGTTTCTTTCAAAGAACATGCCGGTGGTTGAATTTGGCCTTTGCAATGCGACCATGCATAAACTGGACGAAGCCGTTGCGGTTGATGATCTGGAGCAACTGACCAAAATCTATGCGTTGATTTTGGAACATGCACTGACCTAACGCCGTCGCCGCAGAATTATGTAAAGCGCTCCTGCCCCGCCATGACGCGGATGTGCGCGTCTTATTGCAGCAATATGGGAAGCGTGGCGGGAAGCGGCCAGCCAGTCGGAAATAGCAGCACGGATCGCTCCACGCCCACCCTCACGTCGCCGCTCATCATCGCTGCGCGCTTTACCGGTAATCAGAAGGATAGCCCGATGGCCCGCCGCAATGCTAAGTTCCAATGCACTGTCAAGCCGCCCATGTGCTGACGACAGGCTATGGCCATGCAGATCGACCGTCACGTCCGGGTAGATCACGCCTTTCGCTATACGGCGATCCCAATGACCATCAAGACCAGCCTTGTCCGGCACCGGTTTTTGTTTCTGCAATGGGACGGCCTTTGCCTCGCCACCAAAAGTCGCAGCGGTAATCGGTCCTTTTACCTCCGGCAGTCTTTTCTGCACCGGCAAGCTGTCGATACGCTTCATCCGCGCCTGGTCCAGCGGCTCCACTGTTTCGATAAATTTCTGCCAGAGCGCCTTTTCACCGGCGGAAAGGGGCCGGTCAGACATGGCCTTTACTGAGCCGTTAGCTTGGCGAATGTGCCTTTAGGAAGGAATATCAAGGCCTGCCCGCGCGATGCCATACCGCCTGCAATCTCTTTCGCTTCTTCGCCAGCACCCCAAAATGTGTCAAATCGGTTGGAGCCTTTGATCGCACCGCCAGTATCCTGCGCGATCCACAGACCGTCTGCGATATTATGTTCCATATCCAGAAAAACCGGCGCGCCAAGCGGCACAAACATCCGGTCCGCCGCTACCGAGGTGCGGGGAACAACCGGATGCCCCATCGCACCCAATGGCCCCGGCCCGGTCAGTTCCTGAAAGAAGATATAGCTCTTGTTCTCGCGCATGATTTTCATGCCTTCGGCGGGATTGGCGCGCAGCCACTCGACAATACCTTGCATATTGGTCTTGCCATCGACCAGCAGGCCGCGTTCACGCATCACCCGGCCAATACCGGTATAGTCGCGGCCATTTTGCCCGGCATAACCAATCCGCATCACGCCGCCATCTGTTAGTGCGATCCGACCCGAGCCTTGAATCTGCAGGAAGAAAAAGTCGATATAGTCCTGCGCCCAACCTATCTCGAGACCCTGTCCAACAAGTGCACCATCATCAATTTGGCCGCGATCTTCAAATAGGACAAGTTTGGTTCCTTCCACCTTGCCTCGCACTCGTTTGTCTTTCAGCTCTTCGGAAAACTGCCCGAGACTTACATCGATCAGATTGGGTGGCCGCCGGTAAATCGGGACCTGGTAATTGTCGTTACGAACACGGGAGCCGTTAATTTGTGGCTCAAAATACCCAGTAGCAAAGGCCGCACCGTCTGCAATCTGTACCGCTTCAAAATAATTCTCAAAAAAACGGATCGCATCATTTTCCTGCCAGCCCTTGGAAGCATCGCAGGCCAGCTGCCAGTCGGATCCTAGGGTCAGACCGCTCTGATCAACCCGGCGGACCAACGAGGAGCAGCTGGTGCGGAAGGATTGCAACGCTCTGGTCGCTTTTTCTGGCTTTATTCCAAGCCCGGAAATTTCTGGACCAATGGCAATACCAGCACCGCTGGCACGCGTTTGATCTTCGGCCACACGAACCAATTGATCGGATGCAACCGGCGTGAGTGACACATTGAAGCGCGTTTGCGACCTAGGCTGTTCGCTCTCAATATTGTTAGATACTGGCGCAGGTGCCTGCCCAGGCGCACCAGCGGTCCACTCACTTTCCTGTTGCGAAGAGGCGCCGTTTGCCGCGCCTTCCGGAATCAGGGTAAGCGAGCAAGCTCCGAGCAGAATCAACGCTCCTGAAAGCCCCGTGAATTTCATGATTTTGCCCCAGTTCCCCGAAAAGGACTTATCTCATCAGTCTCGTCGAGCAACCAGTTTGGATCGGCGCTGGATAGATCGCGGCTAAACGTCCAGATATCATGGGTTTCCAACGCGTCTGACAGAGAACCACCGATCAGATTGCCGTCCTTGTCCCGGACAACAGCAGCAATATCAGAATCAAACTGAACCGTGATGCTGGCGACACGACCATTGAGCTCAGCTCCCGAAATGCGCGCATCTTCGATCCGTACCAACTGATTTTCCAGAACTTCGCCTTTTTCTTCGCGATCATCAATCGCCGCGACGAAACTTTCATAAACGTCATCATCGCAAAGTGATTTCAACTCTTCACGATCACCTTTCCAGAAAGCTTCCAAGATCATGCCATAGGCTGCCTTCGATCCTTCAATGAAACGCGCTACATCAAAATTGCGGTCTGCGCTCAAAATAGACCGCATACCCGGCTCGGCGGCCTCATCATACACCAAAACCGGTTTGGCAGGCGTTGCCGGTTTGATATCGGGCACATGTGGCTTCTGGTCTTCTGGCTGCTGCATATCGCGAGCGTGCGGCTCTATCTTGCGCGGCATATGCTCCTGTTCATGGCCAGTGCGCTTGCCGAGCACGGAATATAGGCGCAGGCCCAGAAAAGCGGCTACCATCGCCAAGAGTATAATTTCGATCGTCACAATGATTCCAATCTCTTATCTTTCTTCCAACATAGGACGGAAACGCGCCAGTTTCAAATAGGTTTACTGTTCCAGTCAGTAAATTATTGTTGCTCGTCCTGATCGCTAACCAGCAAAATGTGAACCCATGCTTAGCAAACGGCTGAATTCCCTATATTCAACAGCCATTGCACCGTTGGATATCCCCTGCTAGGCGCGCTGCGAATGGCGCGGCAATATGCGCCAAATGACGTAATTAATGATTTTCCGAAAGGGCAAGCCAGATGGCAGATGAAGAAAATGGCAATATAACTTCTCCCGGCGCAGCAGCAAACGGAGCTGATAACGAGCCACAAATAGGTGTTTTGTCGCAATATGTAAAAGATCTGTCGGTTGAAAACCCAAATGCGCCGGACGTCTATCAATGGGGAGGGCAGCCGCAGATTGATGTGCAGTTCAACATCGGATCCTATAAAGTTTCCGATGAAGTGAATGAGGTTGAGCTGAAAATTGAAGTGACCGCCAAAGCTGACCAGGGCGTCGCTTTTGGTGTGGAGCTGCTTTACTGCGGTTTATTCGGTTTGCGCAATGTTTCCGATGAACAGGCACATCCGTTCCTGTTCGCAGAAGCGCCCCGCTTGCTTTTCCCCTATGCGCGGGCGATTATTTCCGATGCCGTTCGTGATGCCGGTTTCCAGCCGTTGATGCTTGAACCCATTGATTTCACCGCACTCTACATGCAGCAACGCGAAGCACAGGCTCAGGCCGAAGGTGCTGGTGAAGGCGATCAGCCAGTTGGTAACGCCTAAGCCTTCCTGCTAGGGCTGCGGGTATGAACCTGCTCAAATCCACAGGCACAATTGCCGGGCTGACGATGGTCAGCCGGATTTTTGGCTTTGTTCGCGATATCATG
Organism: uncultured Parasphingorhabdus sp.; assembly: GCA_951813595.1. GTDB lineage: Bacteria > Pseudomonadota > Alphaproteobacteria > Sphingomonadales > Sphingomonadaceae > Parasphingorhabdus. The sequence continues at coordinate 2,657,002 of CATOTQ010000001.1, forward strand.
CTGGCGCGTGTTTTGGGCGCGGGCGCAGCAGCAGATGCGTGGCAACTCGCGTTTCAGCTGCCCAATATATTCCGGCGGTTATTTGCTGAAGGCGCATTTTCAGCCGCCTTTGTCCCCCTGTTCAATCGCAAGATGGAGGAAGACGAGCAGCGGACAGCAGCCCAGAATTTTGCGATTGATGTGCTGTCAGTCTTTGTTCCGATCTTGCTGATTTTCTCTGCGGTCATGATGCTTGCCATGCCCGCGATCATCTGGTTGATCGACGATTTTGGCGACGGTGGACGCACCAATGATTTCACCACTTCATTGGCGCGAATTGCATTTCCCTATCTGGCACTAATCAGTGTAACGACCCTGTTCGCAGCCATACTGAACAGCCTCAACCGGTTTGCAGCGGCAGCGGCAGCACCGATCCTGCTCAATATTTGCCTGATCAGCGCGATGCTGATCGCGATGTATACCAATAGTGGAGAAGACCCCCGACAAACCGCCTATTTGCTCGCAATAGCAACAGCAACTGCTGGGTTTTTGCAAATGCTCTGGCTTTACTATTGGGCGCGCAAAACGGGGTTTCGTTTTCCCATCCGCAAGCCCAAATTCACGCCGGATGTAAAAGAACTTGGAATCCTGATCCTACCTGCTGTGTTCGGTGCAGGCATATACCAGATCAGCCGTTTCATTGACCTCTTCTTTCTGGGCCGCCTTCCCGAAGGCAATTTTGCCTTCATGGCATTTGCGGACCGATTGAATCAGCTTCCGCTTGGCATTATTGGTATTGCTCTGGGTACTGCGATTCTGCCAGCCCTCTCCCGCTTCATCGCCAAGGATGACCAAGGCGGAGCGCAGCGCATCCAATCCAACGCAATTGAGCTTGGAATGTTGCTCACCATCCCGGCGGCGATCGCATTATTTGTTGCGGCAGGCCCGCTGGTCACGTCCTTTTACGTTGGCGGCAATTTCACGGCCGAGGACGGCCACACCACATCCACAGTTGTAGCTGCTTTGGTTGTTGGCTTGCCCGCTTATGTGATGGTTAAGGTCCTGATCCCCGGATTTTTTGCGCGCAAGGATACCAAGACACCCGTTTATACCGCCGGAATATCTCTACTGGTCAATATCGCGCTGAACTTGCTGCTGATTCCGCTTTACGGCATAATCGGCGTCGCGCTGGCAGGAGCGATTGCTGCATGGTGCAACTGCGCGATGCTCTATACGATGCTACACAGACGTGGTCATTTTCATATAGAATTCTCGCTGCTGCTCAGGATGGGGCGGATCACTTTGTCAGCTATTGGGATGGCGGCAGCGCTCTGCTGTGCTGCGCCGATTGGCTATGGACTTTATGGCGGCAATATCTGGGAGCGAGTCGGTTCAATCACCGCTCTGGTCAGCGTCGGCGGACTGGTTTATGCGGTGCTTGCTTGGGTGACCGGCGCGATTGATCGCAACAAAATCACCATGCTCACGAAGAAGAAAGCGGCAGAGGAAGCCGCGCAAGAAGGACAATAGCTCATGCGTACGGTTTCGGGCATCCAGCCCACGGGTAATCTCCATCTCGGCAATTATCTGGGCGCGATCAAGAACTGGGTGAAGATGCAGGAAGAGATGGAATGCCTCTTCTTTCTCGCCGATCTGCACGCCATCACCGTCCACAATGATCCGGCCGAACTTAGCGCCAATTGCCGCGAGATGACGGCAGCTTTGGTTGCTTCCGGCGTTGATCCGGCAAAGTCCATCCTGTTCAATCAGGCGCGTGTTCCCGGCCATGCCGAACTTGCCTGGATGCTGATCTGCAATACGCCGATGGGCTGGCTCGACCGGATGACCCAGTTCAAGGAGAAATCCGGCAAGCACAAACAGCGCGCTTCGCTGGGCCTCTATGGCTATCCGGTGCTGCAGGCAGCTGACGTGCTAATCTATCAAGCGACCCATGTACCGGTCGGCGAAGACCAGAAACAGCATTTGGAACTGGCCCGCGACATTGCTGCAAAATTCAATAATGACACCGGCGAGGACGTGTTCACCCTGCCAGAACCATTTATCGGCAAAACAGCTGCGCGGATCATGAGCCTGCGCGATGGCGATGCGAAAATGAGCAAGTCCGATCCATCAAATCTGTCGCGGATCAACATGACCGATGACGATGATACGATTGCCAAGAAGGTCAAAAAGGCAAGAACCGATCCGGAGCCATTGCCAGACAATCTGGATGAGCTCGAAGGCCGAGCAGAAGCTCTGAACCTAGTAGGCATTTATGCCGCTCTCGCGGATATGGAGCAGCAAACCGTGCTCACGGAATTTGCGGGCAAAGGCTTTGGCGATTTTAAACCGGCATTGGCCGATCTGGCCGTGAGCAAACTGTCTCCCATTCGGCAGCGCTTTGAAGAACTGCGCAAAGACGAAGCGGCGATTGATGCGATTTTGATCGATGGTGGCGCGCGTGCGCGTGACCTTGGCCAGCCAACGGTTGATGCCGCTTATGGTGCGCTGGGATTGCTCCGCTAATAGTGCTGGGCTGCCCCGCCATCGACGGTGATCGCCTGGCCGGTGATGAAGCTCGCGGCTTCTGATCCTAGGAACACTGCCACATCACCAATCTCACGCGCTTGGCCAATGCGCCCGACTGGAATTTGTGCGGCCATGCCCGCAGCAATATCTTCAACGCTTTTGCCGGTGGCTGCGGATTGGTTGGCTAAGATTTCCTTGATCCGGTCCGTGTCGGTGAAGCCGGGACAGACGGTATTGACGAGAATATTGTCGCCTGCAACCTGGTTGGCCAACGTCTTCGCCCAGCCAAGCACACCCATCCTGATGCTGTTAGACAGTGTGAGATTAGGTACCGGCTGACGTATTCCGGACGAGGAGATATTGATAATACGCCCCCATTTTTGCACGCGCATATGCGGCAAAACCAGCCGCGTTAGCCTTACCACCGACATCAGAGTAAGTTGCACCGCCTTTTCCCAATCATCATCGCCAAGCTGCTCGAAAAGCCCCGGTGGCGGGCCTCCGGCATTGTTTACGAGTATGTCTATCTCGCCAAGCTTTTCATTTACTTGCGCCACCAACCGTTCGATATCTGCCGCATCGGAAACATCAGCCTGCAAAGCGATACAGCCCTGCATTTGCGTCGCGGCAGCGTCAAGATTATCCTGCGAACGTCCGCAAATCGCAACTTTCGCGCCGCATTTATGGTACCCCAGTGCCGTCGCAAGCCCAATGCCTTTGCTGCCAGCAGTAACCAGAACAGTTTTGCCTTCGAGCTGAAATTCCATGTTTTACGCCTTTGATATCATCCCGCCATCGAGCGGTATCGTCTGACCAATCAACCATAAAGACGCTTCCGAACACAGATAAAGCGCGGTGCCGGCAATGTCTTCCGGCTTGCCTGCCCGACCGCGCGGGATTTGGGCGATGGCCATTTTGGTCATCTCTTCATTCTCGACAATCTGCTTGGTCATATTGCTCGGAAAGAAACCCGGCGCGATCGCGTTCACGTTAATGTTCCAATGTGCCATGTCTGTCGCCAGATGAGTCGTGAGGTGAATGACCGCAGACTTGCTTGCCGAGTAAGCATAGGTCGGCATGGCTGAATTGCGGATGCCGTTGATCGAGGCGATGTTGATGACGCGCGCCGGATTTTCGTCCGTTCCTGCCGCCTTCATCAACGGAATGAATTTTTGCGTCGTGAAGAAGATCGACTTGATGTTGATGTCCATCACCTTGTCCCAGCCGCCCTCGGGAAACTGGTCTATAGGTGCGGCCCAGTTGGCACCGGCATTGTTGATCAGGATATCGAGCTTGTTTTCCTTTGCACTGACTGCTGCCACGAATGCCTCAATGCCCTCTAGGTTCGACATATCTGCGGCGATGGCCACGACGTCGCCATATTGGGAAAGCTCTTTGGCCATTGCGTTGAGCCGTTCTTCCTTGCGTGCAGTTATGTAGACCTTTGCGCTATTCTCGAGCAGACCCCGCGCCATCATCGCACCAATTCCGCTCGATCCTCCCGTTACTACTGCAGTTTTTCCACTGACGCCGAACAGGTTTTTCATTCGCTTTATCCTTTATATGAACGTTTGCCTGCCTTGTTTCAGAGCGCGTAAGCAAAGTCCATCAAAGAAGCTCTGGCTAGCTGCTTGGTGGCGGCGCGAAGACTGGCGCGGATGGCCCAAGCGGGATCTCAAATCCGACCCAAACCATGATCAGAACCAAGCCCGCGCCAAGCAGCCAGAGCGAGTAAGGCAGCATCATCGCGATCAGGTTGCCGATGCCAAAGTCCTTGTTCCAGCGCTGACAGAAGATCAGGATCAGCGGAAAATAAACCGTCAATGGCGTGATGATATTGGTTGCACTGTCACCGACACGGTAGGCTGCCGTCGTTGTCTCCGCACTGACACCGATCAGCATCAGCATCGGCACGAGGATCGGCGCAAGCAATGCCCACTTGGCACTGGCCGAACCGACAAACAGGTTCATCACCGCCGCGAACAGCACAATCATCGCGAGCAGTATTGGTGCGGGCATATCGAGGCTCTGCAACAATTCAGCGCCGTGCACTGCCGTGATCAGGCCCAGATTGGACCAGGCGAACATAGCAACAAAATGTGCAACCATGAAAGCAAGTACAAGGAAATAGGCCATGTCCGCCATGCTGTCGCTCATCATCTTCACGAGATCGCGGTGGTTCTTTATGTTGCCATAGCCTTTTCCATAGGCCCAGCCAGTGAGTAGGAAGAGCAGAAAAAAACCAGCGACCAGCGAGCGGTGAAAGGGTGAAAGACGCGCTTCTGGCGCTGCGCTCTCATCGATGAGCGGCGTACCGGGCCCGAAGAGCATCAGTAGCCAGAGCGCAATCACGCCCAGCAGTGCCAGGCCAGCATAGCGCAGACCCTTTTTCTCAGCTTCGGAAAGCTCACGGTCCTGGACCTCTTCTTCTACCGGCATCGCTTCTCCTGACTGATTTTCGCTAGGGTTTAGCGGGCCGGAATAGTGGCCGAGGCGCGGTTCGATGATACGATCGGTGACATACCAGATGACAGGCAGGAACAGGAAGGTCATCACGAAGATAAAATACCAGTTGCCAGCGATATTGGCTTCCCATCCCGTGAACACTGTTTCAGCCGCAGCCTGGGTAATCCCAAAGAGCAAAGCATCAAGCTGGCCGGGGAACAGGTTTGCTGAGAAGCCGCCCGAGACGCCCGCGAACGCGGCGGCAATACCAGCAATTGGATGACGCCCTGCGGCTGCAAAAATCACACCTGCCAGAGGAATCAGAACAACATAAGCCGCATCTGCCGCAAGATTTCCAAGCATCGCAACCAATGCGACAATTGGCGTCAGCAGCAGTTTGGGGGCATTGCGCACACCGGCGCGCATCGCGGTGCCAAAAAGACCGGAGCGTTCCGCCACGCCTGCACCCAGCATCACCACCAGCACATAGCCAAGCGGATGGAAGTGGGTGAAAGTCTTGGGCATCTCCACCCAGAGTTTCTGGATATTATCCGCGCTGAGTAGGCTGAGCGCCGGAATGAGAAGGTTTTTTCCGGTTCCCTCATCCACTTCAACTGGATGAATTGCTGACCAGCCGAGAAGGTCTGCGACGACCGACAGCGCGACGACAAACAGGATCAAATAGAAAAACAGGAACACCGGATCGGGCAGCTTGTTGCCGGTCCGCTCAATCCATCCAAAAATACCGCCTGTCTTCTGACCTTCTGCAGAAATCAGATGATCCTGTCCCCCGCAACTTTCAATCTTGGCACCGAAACACGGTCTCGACGTCATTTTGTCAAGCAATAAGCCGCTTGATCGAACACGTCTATTGGCAGTTCACAAATTTCAGCGGCCTGAACAACTAAACAATCGAGGGATGAAAAACCTTAGCGGCTAAGCGACAACAAAAACAGCACGGGATAACTTAGGACAATGGCGGCAAAAACTGTTGCGATTCCGGAGGGCGTGGGGTTTCCCGCCAAAAGCAGCGGAAGAATGAATATGCCCAGCCACATTGCTTTGTAAATCACCTGAATGACCAGCACCGGGGCAAAAAATGCTGGTCAGAGAAGCCCCCCAATGGAAGCGAGCAATATTGCTCCAAAGCCTAGGCTCAGGACTCATTAACTAAGCCAGAAGATGACGGTAGCTGCGATAGCGATGGCAGACAAGAAGGTGTGAGCGCAGCGATCATAGCGGGTATGGATGCGCCTCCAGTCCTTGAGTTTTCCGAACATATTCTCGATTTTGTGGCGTTGGCGGCAGAGGCTTTTATCGAAGCTGGCTGGCAGCCGCCGCCCTTTGCGCGGCGGGATACATGGCGTGATGCGCTTTGCTTTTAATGCCGCTCGATACTCATCGCTGTCATAGCCTTTATCACCGGTCATGCAGGCGGCATGATCCGGAAGTGCCGGGTATGTCAGCTTTGCCCCGATATGGTCGCTCATCTGCCCTTCGCTCAGACACAAGATCAGGGGTCTCCCGTTGCCATCGCACACGGCATGCAACCTGGGAGTTCAGGCCGCCTTTAGTTCGCCCGGTATATCTGGAAACAGACCCTTTTTTAAAAGGCTGGCAGCGGTACGGCGGGCTTTTGGATGCGTGGCATCGATCATCAGCACATCACCGGCATCACTGGTAGCTGCAAGGCGCGCAAATATCTTGTTGAACACGCCCAGGCGGCTCCAGCGCACGAAGCGATTACAGATCGTTTTATGCGGCCCGTAACCAGCAGGGGCATCACGCCAGCGAAGACCGTTCCTGATCACAAAAACAATCCCGCTCGGAACCTTGCGGTCATCAACCCCGGGAACCCCGTGCGACAACGGAAAATACGGCTCTATCCGGCGCATCTGCGCTTCGCTTAACATAAACAGATCACTCATCAACAGCACCTCCTTCAGTGCCGCCTTTGAATCAGCCCTCTCACCGTAATGCAAGCCATTTATCAGGTCCTGAGCCTAGCTACCAACAGTCTTAAACCCAATGAATCCTCAACCGTTCCCGCAAAAACAGTCTCGACACCCGCACCAAAAATCATCGCCCAGCACACAGGCACCAGGATCAGTATATTGGCAACATAGGCGACCATCAGCCATTTCGTTTCACCAAACATGTCTATTCTCCAACAAAGAACGCCGCCGCCAAAATATCGGCAGCGGCGCTATGTCGAATATCCCTGGGAGGAGGGGGAGTGGGATATCCGAAGGGAAGGAATTTAAGGCATCAACACGGAGTCAATGACGTGGATGACACCGTTGGATGTCTTGATGTCCGCCGCAACGACATTGGCATTATCCACTTTCACGCCATGCTTGCCGTTGACCGCAACGGTGGTGCCTTGCACGGTCTTCGCATCAATCTGTTTTCCGGCAAGGCTCTTTGAATAGACCTTTCCGGGAACGACATGATAGGTGAGGATCGAAACCAGCTGATCCTTGTTTTCCGGCTTCAGCAAGGTTTCAACGGTGCCGGCAGGAAGCTTTGCGAAAGCTTCATCGCTGGGGGCAAAAACGGTGAACGGGCCATCACTGCGAAGGGTGGATTCCAGTCCGGCAGCCTGAACTGCAGCGACCAATGTTTTGAAAGTACCAGCGGACACGGCGGTATCAACGATATCGGCTTTTGCCATTTTCGCGTGGTTGCCTGCCAATATAGGACTGGAGGGGACTACCGCCAATGAAAATACGGCCACGGACAATACCATTGCTGATGTCGCGCTGGTCAGGGCTTTTGCAATATTCATTTTTCGATCCTTTCGATCAATTGGGGAACTTGTACTTCCACTACGAATGGCCTCGAAAACTGGATCAAAGTTTTTTTGGATTATTTATCGAAAATCGCCGCTACGCAGCCTTGGCCCTAATGGACATATATAAAGCCAAGTTTTTTTGATCCAAAAGCATTGCCGGTTCGTATACCAAGCATTGGAGACAAAAATGCGTGACCGGATACAGGTGGACATGGCAAAAGAGACGCAAGCGAAACCCGCCGGCGTTTCGGCAACTGTAAAAGCCATGCCTGGACGAGATGGGATAGATGCCGCACTAATGCTACGCATTGTGCAGGGCTCTGATCGCGGTGCTTTGCGAGAGATCGCAACCCACTATGCACCTCGTTTGAAATCATGGCTAATGTATCGCGGCGCACAATCATCGACCGCCGAAGATGTGGTACAGGATGTCATCATCCTGGTTTGGACCAAGGCGCATCAATTTAATCCAGCCAAGGGCGCGTTTTCGTCTTGGGTGTTTCGGATGGTGCGCAACAGCTGGATCGATCATAAACGCAAACATGATCGCTTACAGCCAACAGAGCCGGAGGTTGTCGCGACTATGGCGGACACGCCCGTCGAAGCAGTGATGGACCAGTCCGAGGCGGCACAAGCAGTGCAAGCCGAATTGGCGAAATTGCCGCTCGACCAAAAACAGATGCTGCATCTCGCATTCTTTGAAGGATTGTCGCATAGCCAGATTGCTGAACGGACCGGGCTGGCGCTAGGCACGGTAAAAGGGCGGATCAGGGCGCCACTCAAAAAACTCAAAACTAGATTACAGAATTTTCACGGGGTAGACCAATGAACATGCAACCACAAAATGACCTGCACAGCGTCGATGAAGAATGGCTCGCTTCTTATGCGGCAGGCAGCTTGTCGCGGGCAAAACGGCTGCTGATTTCCTGTCAGGCGGCGATGAAACCGGAACTGGCATCGCGCCTGTCGGCGATGGATACCGTGGGCGGTGCGATACTGGAATCGGCACAGGGGGAAGCGGTTTCCGATGGCTTTATGGACAAACTGCTCGGCGAAATTGATCATCTTCCAGCACGCGCCAATGACGAAACGGAAGGCGCTGTAGCAGCAACACCAGCAACCAATGAAAACTGGATCCCTACTCCGCTGGAAGACTTTCTAGCCCGTAACGATATATCGCTTCGATGATATCGCTTCGATGGAAAAAACTCGGTTTCGGCGTATCACGTGCCACGATTGCCAATGATAATGGCGAAGAAATTTACCTGCTCAAAGCCAAGCCTGGTCTCAAAATTCCCGATCACACGCATCAGGGCGAAAAATGGGCGCTGATTCTGCAAGGCGGTTATCATGTTCGCGACACCGGCTATGGCCCCGGCGATCTGCACCGCGAAAATGAAAACTGCACGCACAATCCCATTGTCGATGATCATGGCGAAGCCTGCATCACCTTGGTCGCGCTCGAAGGGGAACTAAAATTCTCCAACCCATTCATGCGGATGTTGAAACCATTGCTGGGTATATGACAAAATTGCTTTGCTCTGGCCAATTGTCACCGTGATGCGCTATTCAATGTGCGAATCAAAAGGAGACATGAGCCATGGCAACCGCAGCAAAAGAAGTTACCGATAGTGCCGTTGGCGCGACGGCAGGGTTTGATATTCCGGATCCTGGATCTATCGAACGGTTGAAAGGTAAAGTCTCCGACACCGAGTGGCAACTCCGCTGTGATCTGGCAGCGACCTATCGGCTCTGTGCGATGCATGCCTGGACTGATCTGGTGTTCACGCATATCTCTGCGCACCTGCCAGACGAAGATGGCGAGGAACGCTTCCTGATCAATCCCTATGGTGTGATGTTCGACGAGATGTGCGCCAGCGCATTGGTCAAGATCGATCTCGATGGCAATATCAAGCAGGACACACCCTATTTCACCAATCCCGCCGGTTTCACCATCCACAGCGCCGTACACAGCGCCCGGGAAGATGCCGGCTGCGTAATCCATGTCCACACGCCCTATGGCATCGCCGTGTCGGTCCAGAAAGATGGGCTACGCCGCTACACCCAATTTGCGATGCAGGTGCATGATGACGTCGCCTATCATGATTATGAAGGCATTGCTTTGGACCTTGATGAGCGCGAGCGGTTGATCGCCGATATGGGCGAGAAGAGCTTGTTGATCCTGCGCAATCACGGCACGCTGACGCTTGGCCCCAGTTGCGGCGTTGCTTTCTTGCGGATGTATTTCCTCGAAAATGCCTGCAAGACGCAGATTCTGGCACAGTCGGTTGGCAGCGAAGACAAGCTGCACGAGGAAAGTGAAGATATGGCGGCGCGGGTTTACCAACAGGGGGCACCGGCCTTTGCACCGGGCCTTGGCGACAATCTAATCTGGCCCGGCCTGATGCGCAAGTTGAATCGGACGAATCCAGGGTTTGATTATTAGGTCCTTTCCCAGCGAGTAATTTGTTCCCCGGCGAAGGCCGGGGAGCACTGCCCGCTTGCCTCCCGCGCCATTTTCGCTAAACGCTAGGCCATGGATATTATCTCGATACGCGGCGGCAACAAGCTGTCCGGAACCATACCAATTTCGGGCGCCAAGAATAGCGCCCTTACCCTGTTGCCTTGCGCGTTACTGACCGACGAGCCCGTGACTTTGCGCAATCTGCCGCGGCTCGCTGATGTCGACAGTTTCGGGCATTTGCTCAACCAGCTTGGCGTATCAACCACTATCGAGGGCGCACGTCCGGAAGATTTTGGCCGGGTGATGACGCTGAAAGCGGGCAAGATTACTTCGACCGAAGCGCCCTATGACATTGTTCGGAAAATGCGCGCCTCGATCCTGGTGCTGGGACCGTTGCTGGCCCGCGCTGGCGAGTGCCGGGTGTCGCTACCCGGTGGCTGTGCAATTGGCAATCGGCCGATTGATCTCCACCTGAAAGCAATCGAAGCACTGGGAGCGCAACTGGAAACCACAAGCGGCTATGTCACGGCACGCCAGCCCGATGGCGGCCTGAAAGGCGGCGAATTTACTTTCCCAGTCGTATCCGTCGGCGCAACCGAAAACGCCCTGATGGCGGCGGTGCTCGCCAATGGCACCAGCACGCTCAAGAACGCGGCGCGCGAGCCGGAGATTGTTGACCTGTGCAACATGCTGGTCGCGATGGGTGCAGAAATCGAAGGCATTGGCGAATCCACTCTCACCATCAATGGCGTCGACCGGCTGCATGGCTGTACCTACCGCGTGATGTCCGACCGGATTGAAGCAGGCAGCTATGCCTGTGCGGTTGGAATCGCGGGCGGCGAAGTTGATTTACTTGCCGCGAAGGCGGACGAGATGGAAGCAACGCTGGACGCGCTTAAGCAGGCCGGCCTCCATATCGAACCACACGCAAAAGGCATAAAGGTCGCAACCAACGGCAAACTGCAACCGCGGACACTGGAAACAGCCCCCTACCCGGGTCTGGCCACCGATATGCAAGCGCAGCTGATGGCTATGCTGTGTATGGCCGACGGGGCGAGCGTGCTCACCGAGACGATTTTTGAAAACCGCTATATGCATGTGCCCGAACTCAACCGAATGGGTGCAGATATTGAAACCAAAGGCCGTACTGCTGTTGTTCGCGGTGTCGAGAAACTGACCGGCGCTCCCGTGATGGCCACCGACCTACGCGCATCTATGAGCCTGGCGATTGCGGGCCTCGCCGCAGAAGGCGAAACCACGCTCCAGCGCATCTATCATCTAGACCGCGGCTATGAACGGTTTGAGGAAAAGCTGGCGGCCGTAGGCGCGGATATTGAGCGGATTAGCGGGGATTGATGAAACTATATCCGGTATTTATCCGGTATTTCTTTTTTTCGCCTTGATTTATTGGGTGAGTGCCGGTCCAATTTTTGCAATCGAAGTCGAGCCATCCTCCGAACAGTCTGATGAAGCCTTCAATAAATGGGATGACAAAAAATGGGATGACAAATATGGCGACCAGTTTGACAATTGGTTCGCCGAAATGGCTTTTAACACCAACATTTTTTATTGTGATCTATGCGAGAATTTAAACACAACAAGCCCCACACCCAATCTTGTTGATGTAGTATATGACGTTGCCATTCGCGGACCTGATTGAAGTTGGGCATTTGCAATTGGTTTGGTGGAAAAAGAAGGCGCAATTTGTGACCGCTTCTGGGTGTCTGAATCTGGGGACAACTGCCGTGCTACGTTGAGAATGGTAACAATAAAACGCAATAATGGGGAAATTCCGAAGTGGGCCGATAGCTATTTGCCGAGAAATCGAAATGAAATGTCAATCTGGCTAAATGCGATCTCTAACTGGGAAGAAGCCGATCTCAAAAAATGTCCAAAGGCGATGAAGCACCTCTTAGAGTTTGATCGGATGGACCACGATCTCTGGCCGAAAAGTTACGAACGCTGGTTTAAAGGACAAGAACCCAACAATCCCGAAACGATTATTGTTACAGCTGACGGAGATGGGATATTGCTCCGCGCATCTGGACGTCCAGATTACAGCGCTGAAGAAGATTTGAGCAACAATGGACTGCAAATATCAATTGGCCAATCGATCGGAGGCCAATATTATGACTGGGCACTCAGTATAAAGAAACTAGTCGAACCTTGCCTTAAACCTTCTAAAGCCACCCCGCCCTGGGAGAAACTACTCGCTTTCGAGGCAGCCAAGAACCCGCATGGTATGGAAGATTAGTCGCCATCCCGCTAACACTTATGCCAAGTTGCATATTCAGCCCTTTTCCCGTATAATACTCCGCAATTTCGAGAGGAAAAATCTATGGCATTTTCAGGATCAATCGAAGACAGGCTGGCGATACGCGAATTGCATGATAGCTATTGTGATGCTGTGTTGCGGCGAGACCCAGATGACTGGGGGGCGCTGTGGACGGAGGATGCGGTCTGGTCGCTGATGGGTACCAAGGTCAATGGGCGCGAGAATATCGTGAACCTGTGGAACGGTGCGATGAGCGCTTTTGATGCGGTCAGCTTTCTGGGCATTCCTGCCAGTCTGGAAGTGACCGGCGACACCGCCACAGGGCGATATCAAACCCATGAGGTTCTGGTTGAAAAAGGCGTGACCCGGATGGCTGGAGGTCGCTATGATGACGAATTCCGCAAGGTTGATGGTCAATGGCTTTACAGCAAGCGCATATTCAACATCGTCGCACAAATGGGTGATAATCCGGAATAGGCTAAACCAGAATAGAAAAGGGCGACCGAAGCCGCCCCGATTTCAGTATATGTGTTTGGTTCAGCGCCCGTTGCTAGCCACGATATCAACCGCTGTGCCGCCATTGGCCCGTTTGTGAGTTATAACCGGATCTGGTGTCTGGAAGAATTTGAAGTATGCGGCGTGCCTTGCTGAAATCGTTTTTGTCTGGAAATCGAAAGTAGCAAGAGGAGCCCGCCACACATGGCAAAAGATACTGTGATTGATCCGGGTAGACCGGAGGGAATTGAACCACTGACAGAACTACTCAGACCGGGTGCGAAGCAGTTAATCGCCGAAGCGGTCCAGGCAGAGCCGGATGAGTTGATGACAAAGTTTGATGGTCACAAAACGGCTGACGGACGACAGCGCGTTGTCCGCAGTGGCCATCATCGCGAACGAGAGGTGATTACAGGGGTTGGCAAGGTCAGCGTCGAGGTGCCGAAGATCCGTAGCCGTGAAGGTACGCCGGAATGTTTTCAATCTCTGGTTGTACCGCCCTGCATCCGGCGAACGGCGACGCTGGACGCGGCGAACCCCTGGCTTTATTTGAAGGGTGTTTCGAGTGGCCAGATGCAGAGCGCACCGGAAGCTATTGCCGGCCCCGAGGCTAAAGGGCTGCCGGCCAATGTCGCGGGGCGTTTGAAGCGGCAATGGGAAGCTGAATACAAGCAATGGTGTACTCGAGCGGTGTCTGATGAATGGGTCCGTATCCGGGCTGATGGCATCTACAGTGGTCTCAGAGGCGACGATGGCCGATTGTGCTGCCTGGTTATCATCGGCGTGAACAGCCGGGGTCACAAGCACTTCCTGGCAATCGAAGATGGTGTCAGGCAGTCAAAACAGAGCTGGCGTGAGGTGTTGCTGTCCCTGAAACAACGGGGTCCGGACCAACCCCCGAAGTTGGCAATTGGAGACGGCGCCCCGGGCTTCCGGGCCGCAGTGGAGGAAGTGTATCCGGAGACGGGCGTTCAACGTTGCTGGATGCACAAGACCGGCAATGTGCTGAACTATCTGCCGAAGTCTGTCCAGGAGAAAGCGAAGCAGGGTCTGCATGATATCCGGATGGCAGAAGATCGAGCTGATGCAGCAAAGGCGTTCGATAATTTTGAGGAACGTTTCGGTGCAAAGTACCCCGAGGCGGTGGAATGCTTATCGAAAGACCGTGACGCGTTGCCGGCATTTCATGACTTTCCAGCGGAACACTGGACCCGTATCAGGACAACCAATGTCATTGAGTCGAGTTTTGCGACGATCCGGCATGGAACACGCCAAGCCAAAGGTTGTGTCACGCGCAATACGATGTTGACGATGGTCTGCAAGATGGGATTATGCGCAGAAGATTCCTGGCGCAAATTGAGAGGCTTCGGACACCTGGCGAAGGTGATTGAAGGCGTGAAGTCTAAAGATGGAAGCGAGGTGAACGAGGACGACATGCCAGCCGCATGACTAACTTGCCAGACACTACTTTTGACAATAACTCGAACCAAATGACGGCTCTTGCTAAGTTTTTGACCTAGGCTCAGGACTTATTAACTAAGCCAGAAGATGACGGTAGCTGCGATAGCGATGGCAGACAAGAAGGTGTGAGCGCAGCGATCATAGCGGGTATGGATGCGCCTCCAGTCCTTGAGTTTTCCGAACATATTCTCGATTTTGTGGCGTTGGCGGCAGAGGCTTTTATCGAAGCTGGCTGGCAGCCGCCGCCCTTTGCGCGGCGGGATACATGGCGTGATGCGCTTTGCTTTTAATGCCGCTCGATACTCATCGCTGTCATAGCCTTTATCACCGGTCATGCAGGCGGCATGATCCGGAAGTGCCGGGTATGTCAGCTTTGCCCCGATATGGTCGCTCATCTGCCCTTCGCTCAGACACAAGATCAGGGGTCTCCCGTTGCCATCGCACACGGCATGCAACCTGGGAGTTCAGGCCGCCTTTGGTGCGCCCGGTATATCTGGAAACAGACCCTTTTTTAAAAGGCTGGCAGCGGTACGGCGGGCTTTTGGATGCGTGGCATCGATCATCAGCACATCATCGGCATCACTGGTAGCTGCAAGGCGCGCAAATATCTTGTTGAACACGCCCAGGCGGCTCCAGCGCACGAAGCGATTACAGATCGTTTTATGCGGCCCGTAACCAGCAGGGGCATCACGCCAGCGAAGACCGTTCCTGATCACAAAAACAATCCCGCTCGGAACCTTGCGGTCATCAACCCCGGGAACCCCGTGCGACAACGGAAAATACGGCTCTATCCGGCGCATCTGCGCTTCGCTTAACATAAACAGATCACTCATCAACAGCACCTCCTTCAGTGCCGCCTTTGAATCAGCCTTCTCACCGTAATGCAAGCTATCTAACAGGTCCTGAGCCTAGCTAATATGCATCGATGTTAGAAGTCTAGCAAAATCAATATGAGCAAATGATGAATCGGATTGTAACGGCGCGCAACATTTTTTCGTTAATCAAGAAAAGTAGGATTTGCTGTTAACCCTATTTTAGCCCTGTTCTGTCAGACAGGTCCCTGAAATTCCAATTGGGTGATGGATTTACCCGTGATTAAACAAGGGGAATAGCGTGCGTGTTCTAGCAATGGCATCGCAAAAAGGTGGTTCCGGCAAGACGACATTGTCTGGTCATTTGGCTGTGCAAGCCCAACTAGCTGGCGCTGGCCCGGTTGTTCTGATTGATATTGATCCGCAGGGATCGCTCGCTGACTGGTGGAATGAACGCGAAGCTGAATTGCCAGCCTTTGCCCAAACAACTGTTTTGCGGCTTGCCGCTGATCTGGCAATATTGCGCCAGCAAGGCTTCTCGGCTCCTGCTGTTGCACAAAGACCGCAGCAAGGATTCCAACGTCCGGCAGGTGGCTTCGGCCGTCGGGTCATTGGTTCTTGATGGGTGAGGCCGAAAAAATGACCGAATCCAAACCATTTGCCTCTCTCTCTCTTCGAGTTTACTGGCCCGAAAAGGCAAGGCTAAGCCGGCAATGCGGCGTCAGGGCATTAATTTTCCTGACAGTCCCGAGCAGCATGCTGATCACGATCCGCATGAAGATTTGGGCTGGAATGATATGGGTTATGATACCGATCCTGACCATAGCAAAGTGGCACCGGTCGAACAGATTAACCACAATCCCTTGGCGGGTGCAATTCCGGAAGCGGTTCCAGCTGTGAAAAAGCAGCAAGAAGAAATCGTTGCCAAACTGGCACCTGAAAAAGACGAGAAGAAAGCGGAAAAGACAGAACAGAAATCTGAACCAGTTCCGCCGCCGCCTTTGTCAATTTCCAAGGAAGTCAAACCACTTGAGGAACATAGTGCGGTTGTGAAGGCCGCGCGTGACAACAAGCATCGGCCGAGAAAATCAAGGCCGGCAACCAAGTCGCGCACGAAGAAGGCAAAGGCTGCCTTCACGCTTCGTCTGGATGCTGATCGGCACCTTAGATTGCGTCTGGCAACAGCCGTCAAAAACGTTTCGGCACAGCAATTGGTAACCAAAGCTGTGGACGAATATTTGAAGAATATCCCTGAACTTGATGAGCTGGCGCAGCATGTTCCGTCACGCGGCGCTCAGTGAACCTGTGATGAAGAATTTAACACTGACCAGAACCACCGAATTACAATTGCGAGGGCATTAACATGAAACGCGATATGATACTGAAACTAGCTGCATCGACTATGATGGTCAGCATGACATTGACCGGTTGCGGTCCGTTTGGCGGCGGTTCAGTCGCATCTTCGTCCAGCAAACCGGCGACGGTCAAGGATGGCGCGAAATATGCGAAAAAAGCGCAGAAGGCTCTTTCTAAAGGGCAAAATGAAAAAGCGATTGCATTTGCTGAACGCTCGGTAGCCGGTGTAGGTACCGATCCTGAAACCCATGCTCTTCTTGGTCAGGCATATCTCTCCGCTGGCCGTTTTGCTTCTGCAGAGCGCAGCTTCAAAGATGCAATGGAACTGGGCAAAAATGATACGCGTACCATTTTGAGCCTAGCACTTACCCAGTTGGGGCAGGGCAAAGCTGATCAAGCAAAACGCCTCGTTCAATCCAACCGTCAATATATTCCAACAGCAGATTATGGTTTGGCACTCGCTTTGGCTGGTGATGCTGGTTCGGCTGTAGCGGTTCTGGAGCAGGCAATCCGTAGCGCCGATGTAACTGGCCGCACACGTCAGAATCTCGGCCTAGCATATGCTTTGGACGGCCGCTGGAAAGAAGCAAAATTGATGGCGATGCAGGACATGACACCGTCAACTGTGGATTCTCGCATGATGCAGTGGGCACAAATGGCCCGTCCAGGCGCCTACCAGGTTCGTGTTGCTTCATTGCTCAATGTTACTCCTATCGCCAATGACCTAGGTCAGCCTGTGCGTCTTGCTCTAAATGCGGCTCCGGCGGCACCAGCAGTCGCAACTGTCAACCCGGCCCAGGATTATAGCCGCGAAGTTGCCAGTTTTGATCGTAACACGCCGCTTCCGGCAATTGGCCCAGCACCGCGTAGCGAAAAAGCAGCGGATTTCATGGCCAACGAGAATAACGTCAAGGTATCCAAAGTCGCCGTTCCAGCGAGCAAGTCTGCTGCCAAGGTTTCAGCGCCGGTAGTGAAAGCTGCGAAAGCCCCGGTGAAGGTCCAACCGAGCAAGAAATTTATTGTTGAAGGTGAAAAGCCGACAAGCCAGTTCAGGTTGCACAATTGACTCCGGTTAAGACACCTGCGGTGCAAACCATTGCTGCGGTTAAACCGGTTCTACAGAAAGTTGCGTTCGCGCCGAAACCGCGTAAGGTTTCCGGTACACACCTCGTTCAGCTCGGTGCATTTTCAACGGCTGAGGGTGCAAAACGGGCTTGGAACATCTTGTCCAGCAAGAACAAAGACTTGGCGGCATTCCAATATGCGAGTTCAAAGATAACCGTAAAAGGCAAAACGCTCTATCGTTTGGCCGCTATGGGTTTCGGCAATTCGGAAACTGCAAAAGCTATGTGTGCCGGTCTTAAGGCCAAGGGCAGTGCCTGTATCGTTCGCAACGTTAAGGGCGTGAACAAAGCCGCACCTGTTCGTATGGCTGCACGCTAAAACACTCAATATATCCAGTTAAGGGCGGGAAAGCTAAAGCGCTTTTCCGCCTTTATATATGGCTGTCACGCGCCCTTGAACCGGAAGCCCGTCGAACGGCGTATTGCCCGCAGATGCGGCCATTTTACGAGTATCTACCTGCCATGGGCTGTCAGGGTCGATCAGGATAAGATCCGCTTCATAATCTTTAGCTAGAGCGCCAGCCTTAATTCCCAGTATTTCTGCCGGATTGGTAGACAATAATTTGATCATCCGATTCATCGAAATCAAACCATCCCGTACCAGGTTAAGCGACAGCGCAAGCAAGGTCTCGGCTCCAGCCATGCCAACTTCGGCTTCTGCAAACGGTAGGCGTTTGTCCTCCGGGCCGCGAGGGTCGTGACCTGATGAGATTACATCAATCGTTCCATCCTTGATGGCTTCCAGACAAGCTTCGCGATCCTCTTCTGAACGCAGGGGAGGTGATAGGCGGGCAAAGGTTCGAAAAGGGGATTATATAGTTAATTAACCTTGCCGGGGACAGGTCACCGTGAATATAATAGGGCTAAGCCGCTTGGTACGGCCTAGCCCTTGCGCTAAGCGCAAATCTCAGGGTGAAAAGGAGGTGACGCCACGTGAACTTAAAGGTACCTACTAGTCCAGTAATGCTGGAAGGGTTGTAAGGGTGGGAATCACACTATCCCCTGATCGCCATGAGACGGCCCCTGATCGCCATGAGACGGCCCCTGATCGCCATGAGACGGCCCCTGATCGCCATGAGACGGCCCCTGATCGCCATGAGACGGCCCCTGATCGCCATGAGACGGCCCCTGATCGCCATGAGACGGCCCCTGATCGCCATGAGACGGCCCCTGATCGCCATGAGACGGCCCCTGATCGCCATGAGACGGCCCCTGATCGCCATGAGACGGCCCCTGATCGCCATGAGACGGCCCCTGATCGCCATGAGACGGGCCCCTGATCGCCATGAGACGGGCCCCTGATCGCCATGAGACGGGCCCCTGATCGCCATGAGACGGGCCCCTGATCGCCATGAGACGGGCCCCTGATCGCCATGAGACGGGCCCCTGATCGCCATGAGACGGGGATAGTGTAGGTTAACTTTAACCCTAGATCAACCCACTTATGGTTCTGCGCCCAATAGCACCAGTGGAACAGAAGGAACACCACGCCCTTGGCGAATAACATTGAGCAAGTCCCTCTCATAACAGGGTACACCACTGGACATTTCTGATTCGAGGCTCTTCATGGGTAGTATCTCTATACCCGCGTCGATTATATCAGAGACATAAAAGCTCAAGTGTTTGACAAACAAATCGTGCGCGACGAAAGCGTATTTCCCGAACTGGACTTCTACGGCAACACGATCCTTGACAAAATCCGTCTGATTGCAGGACATGACGGGTTTGCGTCCGGTCGCGATGATGGAAGCCTTTTGTTCTGCTTCGCTTTTGCCTTGAATGGAACGTAGCAAGTCTTCATCGTCTGTTACCCGGAATGTATGCCTCCTTTCCTCCCAACCCAAGGCTTCCAGGCCGAGCTTGAAAGCAGCGTTCATGTCAATCGGTGAATAGAGCTGCCTCCCTTTTCGGGTACGTTCTTTCGATACCTTGGTGCGACAAGCCTCTGCATCAACGCTTTCAACCACAGACAGCAGTTCACACCACAGTTCGTAATGGTGAACAAGAAGATACTCTTCACCGTTCAGATGAGAGTATCTTGCTCCTATGTGCATTAGTGTCCGCCATTAGGCAGTGCGGGGTTATAGACGGGCTTACCCATCGGGCGGGTGCGCAAAGAGCCGTCACGCCAAGCAGTTACGCGCTGATGTGCTAGTTCGACGTACTCAGGGACAACATCACATCCATATCCGCTACGGTTATGCATCAGAGCGGCAATAATGGTTGTCCCGACTCCCATGTACGGATCAAGCACAACGTCCCCTTCATCCGTCATTGAAAGAACAAGCCGCTCGACCAGTTCTACGGGAAACTGGCAGGGATGGATTGTTTTTTCAGGATGGTTATTCTTGACGTTAGGAAACTCCCAGACATCGGAGGGGTTTTTCCCTTTGGGGTTGCCAGACAGCTTCCCGGCATTCGGGCCTTTGAAGTGCTTCTTGCCCGGGTATTTTGAAGGAACGCGGATAGGGTCCAGGTTCCATGTATAATCATTGTCGAGTGTCCACCAGACGATTGTTTCATACCGGCCAGACAGTCTGCGAGTGCAGTGCAATCCATGGCCAAAGTGCCAGACAATGCGGTTACGCAGCTTCAAGCCACAACCTTGGAACAGGGGATAGGTAAGAATATCGAGGGGCATTATCTCGCCGTTTTGAACGCAGTTCCCAACCTGCCAGCAGATAGACCCCTGTGGGTGTAAAATTCGAACACATTCTTCAATGACTCGCGCTTGAGCATTCAGATAGTCATCCAAAGAAGATCGTGTTTCATAATCTTTTCCCAAGTTGCAGGGTGGTGATGTGACAATTAGCTTGCAGTGATCGTCTGGAACCGAGCGCAAGAATTCCATGTTATCAATGCAGGCCAATACAGGATCGCAATAACCATTCTGCTTAGTACTGCGTGGAGTTTTTTGAAAAAGTGAACGGGCAAGTGCCGTTGGGTCACTGACCACGGGGGGAATTACAGCAACATTACTCATCGTGCAGGTTCCCCCTCGGTCAGGTCACAGTACATGAGCCGCTTGCCAACCATTCCCTCTACAACGCTACGCATTTGATCGATAGTGTTTCTGTCCCTGATATTATGTCGGCCAGAGAATTCATTTATATAACGTTGGAGGTGCTTGGGGCTGATCTTGTGGAAAGTTCCTTTGTGTGCCCGTTTCAGCATACTCCAAAAAAGATTCAATGCCATTGGCGTGGGCCATACCTCTTACGTATTCACCGGTAGAGTGATTGACAGTTTCATGATCACGGGCCATCCCGACATAGGCTCTCGCGTCGTCTGTGCAGACCTTGGCCTTGGATTCAGTTGTACCTTCGGTGAACCCTTGCAAGGTCTCACTGTCTGTTGTCTCAATCACCTTGGCTTTGACGAGCTTCGTGCTGCGATCTTTAGCCCCAACCACCGCCGTCTTCCCTGAAGGGCCGCGACCTACCAAGACACTCCGCTTGGTTTTTGACATGTTCTTGCGTTTGCCGCCGAAGTAAGTCTCATCGACTTCAACAGGCCCAGCAAACAACCCTTCCTTGCTAGCAAAAGCTTCTCTTAGCCTATGCGCCATGAACCAGGCGGACTTCTGGGTGATATCCAAATCGCGGTGCAGTTTCATGCTAGATACACCTTTTAGGCTTGTAGCGTTCAAGTAGATCGCGAAAGCCCATTTACGGAGGGGTATCTTCGATTTTTCCATGGCAGAACCATGGCGAACTGAAAAAAACTTTCGGCAATCCCTGCACCGGTAAGGAAGGGGTTTACGGTTTGCCTTTGGCGTGGTATTCTGACTTCCGCATTTTGGACAAGACCTGTCACCAGGGCTCGGCCATCTGACGTTTTCGAACCATTGTTCTGCTGATATGTCATCAGGAAACATTTCTGTCAATTCAAGTAGGCTGATACCTTCGCGATGATGCTTGCCGGGTGCTTTGGGTGCCATGTGCTATCCTCTCTCTTTGTTTACTCTTTGGTGCATAATACAACAGCAACACGGGTTAGTAAAGTATATAATTCCCAATTGAAAGCGGTCGGTTAGGAAAGTTCACGCGCCAAGGCGACGAATTCTTCAACACCCAGGGTCTCCGGCCTTCTGGCGCCATCAATGTCGGCTGCCGCAAGTGCATTAATGGCCCCGGGCATGCCCTTGAGACTCTGACGCAGCATTTTTCGGCGTTGGTGAAAAGCGGTTTGGGTGAGCCGTTCCAGCACTTCAGGATCGACTCCCTCGGGCTGCGTTTTGGGTGTGAGGTGGACAATCGCCGACATCACCTTAGGCGGCGGTGTGAAGGCGGATCGATGTACTGTCATCGCTAGCCTCGCTTCACAGCGCCACTGAGCGAGGATCGAGAGTCTCCCATAAGCATTGCTACCTTCAGAGGCGACGATCCGGTCCGCCACTTCACGCTGGAACATAAGGGTTAGCGATTGCCATTTTGGCGGCCAATTTGACTGAGTCAGCCATTTGATCAGTAAGGCTGAACCGGCATTATAAGGTAGATTTGATACAATATGGAAAGGCTCTTCGAACAGATTGTCGATATCAAGGGCAAGAGCATCATCGCTAATCAAGTTGAGCTGATGCGGAAAATATGCGCTCAATTCAGCCAATGCAGGAAGGCATCGCTCGTCCCGCTCTACGGCAGTAACCTGCGCACCGGACTGCAACAAAGCCTGGGTCAGACCGCCGGGACCAGGACCAACTTCAAAAACCTTTTGGCCTTTAAGGTCTCCGGGAACCGCCGCAATACGGGCCAGAAGTTGCGTGTCGAGCAAGAAATTCTGCCCGAGCGCCTTACTGGCTGACAGTCCATGCTTTTTGATAACCTCCCTCAACGGAGGAAGTTTGGGGTGATCGCTCAATTGTCGTATTTCAATCGATTGGCGACGGCAGTTTCCGCCATTTTGATTGCTGCAATCATCGACCTTGGGTCGGCTATACCTTTGCCAGCAATTCCAAAAGCTGTCCCGTGGTCTGGCGAGGTGCGAACTATAGGCAAACCCAACGTCATGTTGACGCCATCAAAAAAATGCAGCGTCTTGAGCGGAACCAGTGCTTGGTCATGATATGGACAAAGTGCCACATCATATTTCGACCGGGCTTCTTCGTGGAACATGGTGTCTGCTGGTAACGGATCAGTTATGTCGATCCCTTGGGAACGCAGCTCTTCAATGGCCGGTTGCATGATCTGCCGTTCTTCCTCACCAAGATTGCCATCTTCTCCGGCATGTGGGTTAAGTCCAGCAATTGCGATGCGCGGGTTATCAATGCCGAAATTTCGTTTCAATGCCTTGTCTGCTGCAATTGTACGCGCCAAAATCAGCTGTTGGGAGAGATGCGATGGTACTTCCTTTAAAGGAATATGAGTGGTCATGGGAATGACACGCAAACTTGGGCCGGCCAGCATCATCACAGCATTTTCGCGGGCTATACCGCAGCGTTCAGAAACAAATTCAGTCTGGCCTGGATAGCGAAAGCCCACCTGGTAGAGTTGCGCCTTGGAAACCGGTGCCGTGACCACCGCGCTTGCATCTCCTGACCTGGCTAAACCGCAGGCGATTTCAAGGGAATGAAGCGCGCACTGGGCGCTATCAACTTCCGGAAACCCTGGTTTTGCCGCATTCTCATCATGGATTTGAAAAACCGGAAGTGCTGATCCAAACTGCCCGGCAGCCTCCGAAGGATCGGTAATTTTGGCAACGGGAGCCAAATCAAGGGCTGCGAAATCAGCAGAGTTACCGGCTACGAAAAACGGATGAAGGCCATATTCCTCCCGCCGTAGCCAGGCTTTGCTGATTATTTCCGGGCCAACACCGGCAGGATCACCGCATGAAACAGCAAACGGTCTTTGCCCGTCAGCCATTAATTATAGTCGATTATTGCATCACGACGCAGGTCACGCAGGTAAATCTGAGCGCGCTTGTTTACGCGATCATTCTCCAGCTGTGACATGATTTGATCAAACGAAGGCGCTGCAGCTGTTTGCGGATCATCGCGACCACATAAAATCAGAACCCGCACGCCTTCTAGCACGGAGCCAAAGGGTTGACTGGCTTGTCCAATCGACAATTGTGCAATCGTACTCTGTAGAGGTCCCGGCAAATCGCGAAGCCGAACCTGATCATTATCAACTACATTTGCACCGATTTGAGCGGCCACTTCATTCGCAGCACCGCAACCTTTTATATTTTGGGTCGCTGTTGCAAACTGGCTAGCGCGCGCCGTTGCTTGATCCTCGGATGTGCCTTCCGGAAATTGGATCGAAAGTTGCTTCAAACTCAGTATCGCGTTGCGAGGATCGGCAGTTAAAATCTGACGTTGATCAATAAGGTACAGGATTGAGAATCCACCAGGAACTTGTACCGGGCCAACGACCTGACCAACCTGCATTTGGGTAGCCACTTCGGCT
Organism: uncultured Parasphingorhabdus sp.; assembly: GCA_951813595.1. Classification (GTDB taxonomy): domain Bacteria; phylum Pseudomonadota; class Alphaproteobacteria; order Sphingomonadales; family Sphingomonadaceae; genus Parasphingorhabdus. Next base: position 2,681,143 of record CATOTQ010000001.1, read on the forward strand.
AATGATTGCGGTAATTGTGCAGGTCTGACCCAACCCAGATCACCGCCGGTAGCGGCCGTCGATGCTTCGGAAAACTGCCGGGCATAGGCAACAAAGGAGCCGCCACCGCGAATCTGTTCCAAAATCTTCTTCATGTTTTCGGCGACCTGCGGCGCTGTTTCCTGCGATGCAGACATATAGATTTCGCCGATGCGAAACTCTGTACTGCCTTTTGACGCATTTAGACGCTCGATTATGGCATTCACTTCTTCATCGCCAACATTGATGAACGGCTGGATGTTTCGGCGAAGTAACCGACTCCACGCCAGTTCGCCCTTGATTTGCCGTTTCAGTGTGTCGGTTGATGATCCCTGAGTGCGCAAATACTGATCGAATGCGTTGATGTCCTGTTTGAAATTCTGCTGGGCGACCTGCTGAAACGTCGATTCCACTTCCGATTCAGAAATCGTGATCTTATTGGCTTCCGCTTCCTGAATCTGCAGAGTTTCATCAATAAGGTTGCGCAAAACCTGAAGACGCAGTCTTTGTCGTTCCTCGTCGGACACATTGCCGCCATTGGCGGCTACGATCAGCGCAAGGCGATGATTAACATCCGTCCCCGTGATAATGTCACCATTTACAACAGCCGTTGCACGGCGAACATTGGGATTATTTTCACCAAAAATCGTCAGTTGCTCTGGAATATTCAATCCCGTTGAAGGGACGGTTCCATCACTCACTGTTTGTGCGGATGCAGTCGAAGCGATAGACAAAGCGACGCCAGCAAAGGCGGTAAATGCCGTTTTGAGAAGATTTGTATCGGTATGCATAATTTTCATTTTTCGTTTCTTTTCAGAAGCTTGATATTAGAACTGATGCTCATATAGCGCGTTTCTGCTGAACCCAATATGAGCGTCCTGTTAGCCATATTTTTACGCCTTACACACCAAGATTGCGCAAAGCCAGTCGGAACAGAAAAGTGCTGCCGCGACGCGCATCGCCGGTATCTTCATAATCATAGCGCCAAGTCACTCCCATGGACAAACATCCGTCATCATAGGCGACTCCAAGTCGGTGACGAACCGGGTCATATCCGTCGGCTACAGATATAGGATCTTCCCGTCGGTCCGTCAGGTCAATAATGGCAGAACCAAAGACCGACCAGTATTTGTCAATCTGATAGCGGCCACCAACCCGGATTTCCTCTCGGTCACGCAAATCTTCCAGTGCCGGACCGATATTGCGATTCAGACGGAGATAACCAATTTGCGCATAGGTACTTCTGGCGCCGATTGTCGCATCAATTTCGTTACGACGAACCGCAAGGCTATCCTTGTCGAGACGAAAACGGTGGGTAAACTTGACGATATCCTTGAACCGAACATTTGTCCGGCCGACAATATCTGAAAACCTTTCGGACAGGCCGGTTCCATCTGGAACGATATTGCTGTTGTTGGCAAGCCGATAGCTTTGGCCGACAATGGCGTTGACACTTAGATTGGGGCGATTCAGTTGCCATTCCAACCCGTAGGTTGCACGAATATTATCCTCGTAACGATCATATCCCGGAAAACGGTTGAGCGCGAACAGGTTGCTGTCTTCCAAATCGACAGCACGGGCATCTTCATTGGGTAAGGAAAGGTTGGCAAGCGAGGGTGTTGCGACCAATTGTAAGCGAGGTGTTATTGTTTGGGTACCGCCAAAGGCTTCACCAATAAGCGGCCATTTGACATCAATAGCGGCGCTAGCAATCGCGCGGGTTTGCCATCCGCTTCGACCGCGGTAGACGGCAGTCTCGTTCAATGCGTTATCGTCGCTATGATAGACGTCGCCGCGCGCAAATCCGGTGAACGTGATTTCCTGTCCGGAGGAGGTAATCTTCCGCAAATCCCAGCGAGCCGACGCAAAAGCACGCTGGGTATCCTGCCCTGCAGTGCGTTCGATTGCGAGGCTATTGACCTGAATCTGGGTACGGCCACCCAGAATCGGTTCGGCAAAGCGTTTGCGATAATCAATAACTGGCAATGCGATAGGTACACGGTTTTGCGGATCATTGGCCCGCAAGGTCTGGAACGCCCAGCCAGCAATGGAAAGATAGCTGCTGCTGCTTACCCGTTCAGCATTGATGGTCGAGCGCAAGCTGTCATCGTCGCTTATGTCATAGCGTCGCAGAAAGGTCCTATCCGATACTAGTCTTGCAGATTGGGATATTGTCCATTTCTCGTTGACGCGAAAACGACCACTCGTAGCAAAATAACCGCGAAAATCTCTTTGAGAATTGGGAGCTGCGGTCAATGAACCGGTAGATATACGAGAACTGGACGTCGCATAACCAGTCATCTGAAACGCCCCTTTCTCGTCCAGATAGCGATAGGTACCACTGAGCATGGGAGCAACATCTGTAAAAACATGGGCCCGAATTGTGGCATCTTCATTGGGCGCAATGTTGAAATAATAAGGTATCGAAAATGATGCGCCATTTGCTGCGCTAAATTTTATGTCCGGAACCAAAATGCCGCTTCGGTTCTCATCACTTATCGGATGAGAAAGGCCGGGAAGCGGGATTACCGGCAATCCAAAAATCTCGATGCGCGCACCTTCATAATTGACGCGCTTTTTAACCGGATCATATCTGACCTTTACGGCCTTGATTTGCCAACTTGGATTCTTGGGGCAACCATCTTCGGTGGTCACCGCACAGGCGGTGTAAGCTGCGTTATCGAGAGATAAGGCGCCGTCGGCAAATCGCTCCCCCCGCTGAGCTGCTAGCCGGCTGCCATCTTCCAATACCAGCAGGAGATTTTCAACGACGCCATCGCGCAGGCTGTCGGTCAACTCAATGCTGTCACCATAAGCTACATCGCCGTCTGGAGTGGTCGAGCGGACGTTGCCGGATGCGGTTACCACTCCCGATTTGCGATCCCAGGTTACTTTGTCGGCCTGTAACTTATAGTCCTGACGATCCAGGATGACATTGCCGTCGGCTGTGACAATGTCATTTTCAAAATCATAATTTAGCTGATCGGCACTGAACTCTATCTCTTGGTCTTCAGCCGTAGCTGGTTTGTCGTTATCTTGAATTGAAAAAGCAGCGGCGGGATTTGGAATTGCCGCGCAACAAATGGACGCAATCAGAGCGATCGGAAATTTCATCGACTGACTATCCCTACCTCTTTGCCCCGCAAGTCATCCACATCAATCGCAAGCTTTGCCGTTTGCGATCAATATCATTGCCTATTGCACCAGAAACAATCGGCTGCAATCCATCTTTGGCATATTTTGATGAACGGTTGATTGATACGGCTCAAATGGGCAATTCCGCCATTGCAAATCTATTTTTGATCTTTCATGGAATGCCGCAACAAGTGCACGGTCCCAGACGGGATCAGATGCTCTAAAAATAGAAAAGGACGGAACTCCAAATGAAGATTACTTTTGCAAACCAATGCCCGAAAAATGCCGATGTGCTTGCTTTTGCTGTTGCCAAAGATGGACTTGGCGAAGCCGAACTAGCGATCGAGCAGGCTGACGTGGTTCGTAGTGCCGCCAAATCCGCACGATTTGAAGGCAAGTTGGGAGAGATTTTTGAAACGTTTGTAGAAGAAGCAGGAGAAGTAAAACGTGTTCTTCTGGTCGGCATTGGCAAAGGCAAGAAGCTTGCCATGGAATCTGCGGGCGGTTCGGCCGTCGCAAAAATCCTGACTTCCGGTGCAAGACATCTTGCGATCCACTCGAACGGCTTGGACCAGTGGCAGTTGGCTCGCCTTGTTTTTGGTGCGAAACTCAGAAGCTGGCGGATCGATAAATACCGTACGACATTGCCGGAAAAACAAAAACCGACACTGGAAAAAATTACCGTACTCGATGAGAAGCTTGAATCCGCAAAAGAATGGCAAGATCTGTCGGCCGTGGCCGAAGGCGTGGCTTTGACACGTGAACTGGTCGCTGAACCTGCCAATGTGATTTACCCTGAGAGCTTTGTTGAGCGCTGCGAGGAATTGAAAGAAATGGGCGTCGAGTTCCAGGTTCTCGGTCAGAAAGAAATGGAAAAACTCGGCATGGGAGCGTTGCTCGGCGTTTCTCAAGGCTCTGTGAAGCCGCCGCGTATGCTGGCGATGCGCTGGGACGGCACGGATGGCGAGCAGAAAAAGCCGTTGGCATTGGTTGGCAAGGGAGTGACATTCGATACTGGCGGTATTTCGCTGAAACCAGGACCTGGCATGGGCGATATGAAATTCGATATGGGCGGCGCTGGTACAGTGGCTGGTACGATGAAGGCGCTCGCAGGACGAAAAGCAAAAACACATGTTGTTGGTGTTTGTGGCCTGGTTGAGAACATGCCAGACGGTAATGCACAGCGACCCGGTGATGTTGTAATCAGCATGAGCGGTCAGACGATTGAAGTGCTCAATACCGATGCTGAGGGTCGTCTGGTTCTGTCCGATGCGCTGCACTGGACCCAGGAGGCATTTGACCCGGAAGTGGTAATCAATCTTGCAACATTGACTGGTGCTATCATCATCTCGCTCGGCGATCAGTATGCGGGCTGTTTCTGCAATGATGATGATCTCGCTGATGATCTGTTGGAAGCAGGAAAGAAATCTGGCGACCCGCTTTGGCGTTTCCCTTTGAGTGCCGCTTATGACAAACAGATCAACTCGCCGATTGCCGATATGCAGAATATTGGCGGCAAAGGAGCTGGTTCGATTACGGCTGCTCAATTCCTGCAACGATTCATAAAGGATGGCGTTAAATGGTCGCATCTGGACATTGCCGGAATGGTATGGGCAGACAAGGCGGGTCCTTTGTGGGACAAGGGGGCAACGGGATATGGTGTACGGTTGCTCAATCAATATATCGTCGATAGTTTCGAAAAGTGATTTTGAAATCTGGTGGGCCTGAGCATTTAGCATGCAAGTTGATTTCTACCATTTGACACGGGATCCCGCAGAAACGCTGGTGCCAATGCTGGCCGAGAAATGCATGGGCGCGGATGCCAGAGTGCTTTTGGTGTCGAACGACGAAGCGCAAAGAGGCAGTCTGAGCAAAGCACTTTGGACACAGAAAGAAACCAGTTTTCTGGCCCATGATTTTGCTGGATCGGAGCGAGAAAGCTATCAGCCAGTGGTGATTTCCGATAACTGCGAAGCACCAAATAATGCGAAATATATCATGCTTGCAGATGGCCAGTGGCGCGAAGAAGCTCTCCGATATGATCGTGCCTTTTTCCTGTTCTCAGCTGAGGAAATTGAGGAAGCTAGAACGGCCTGGCGGGATTTATCAGAAAACGATGATGTAACCCCCCGTTACTGGAAACAAGAGGGCGGTCGCTGGATTGAAGGACCCTGATTGCACTCAGGCAAATTTGCCGATAAACATTTCATTGGTCGCGCAGCAGTTACGGGATTATGATCATGAAAAAACTACTCCTTCTTCCAGCCGTGCTATTTCTTGCCTCATGTGGCGGTAACGATGAAGTCGCCTCAGGTACCTTTGAGGATAGTGACGGTAATGAAGGGAGTTATTCCGTCAGCGGCGATGATGAAAATACGGAAATGACATTCAAATCCGAAGATGGTGAAGTCAAATTTGCTACTGGTAGCAAAGCAACCGAAGATTTGCCAATGGGTGTAAAACTATATCCCGGCGCAAATGTTCAGACCAGTATCAAGGGTATGGGTGACGGTCAGTCGGGTGCCATGGTCGTTTTCAAAAGCGATGATAGTCAAGCGGAAGTGTTGGATTTCTACAAAGATCAAATGAAGTCTCTGGGCATCGACGTCAGGACTGAAATCAACACGGGTGACATGAAAATGATTGGCGGCGAGCAGAAGGGCGGCGAAGTTTTCAACGTTTCGGTCACGAAAGAACAGGGCGGCGGCGTTGTTGCAAATCTGCTGATTGGTGGACAATAATTGCTATTTGCTAGCGTTGGATCAATTCATTTGGCGCGTTGATGATCGTTTATTTAGTCCAGATATAGGCTGCCTTGATCAAGCAGCCGTCTGAGCAGCTTTAACTCTGCTTCAGAAAATTTATCTTCCGCGTGTTTTTCGACCACGTTCTGCGCGCAGATATGCTCCGCCATCAGCGCTACATCTTTTTCGCATTCGAACATTTGGCCATCGACAAATAGCATCAATGGAGCTGATTTCCGGCGAATGAAGGAAAAGCGGCTGACCGGATTTCTTTTCAGAATTGCTCCTGATGTTAGCCGGCGTTCCGCTTCTTTCACGGACAAAGCCTCTTCAGGAGCCCATTCGATGTCTGGATATTTTGACGTGCTATTGTAAATCCCGAACCACTCGGCAAAATCTTCCCGACCTGCCAGAGTATTGGTTACCATGGCATGCAACTGATCAATGGCCGCACTGGAAATTTCACCGGGATTTTCTTGCAGGTTAAGATCGGGGTCGTTGTAACGATCATCTGCTATATTCGCGGGTATTTCATCGACCCAGTGACTGACCAATTCCGCTCTGGAAGGCGCACGAAATCCGATGGAATAGGTCATGCAATCATCGCCCATTGCCGCGCCGTTATGCGAGATGCCCGGCGGGATATAGAGAATATCACCGGGTTCACAGATCCACTCATTCACCGATTCAAATTCAGCCAGTAACTTCAAATCATCATTTGGTGCTAGTTTGGTGTTCTCGTCGCATGAAGTACCAATTTGCCAGCGCCGCTTACCCAATCCTTGAATCAGGAAAACATCATATTGGTCAAAATGTAGTCCGACCCCGCCCCGACCAGTCGCATAGCTGACCATCACGTCGTCAATGCGCCAGTTTGGAATGAAACGAAATGGTTCGATCAAGGCTGCAACTTGCGCCACAGAATGGTCTACCGCCTGCACCAGAAGCGTCCAGCGATGCTTTCCTAGCGAGCCGAAACGGTCATCTGCAAAAGGTCCATGCTCGGCAATCCAGTCATCATTTTGCCGAATAACCAATCGGGACTCAATATCATCTTCACATGCCAGTCCAGCCAGTTCGTCTGGTTCCAGTGGATTGCGCCATTGATTCCATGGGTTTTTTATGAATAGCGGTTTCTTTTGCCAATAGTCGCGGAGAAATTTCTCTGCATCGAAATTTTCGAGCTGTGGCGGCATATGATTTCCAGCAGTTATTTGGGAACGACGCGCAAAATCTTGCTGTTCTTGCCGCTGCCATCTTCGGTGAGCAGATAGAGATAGCCATCCGGCCCGGTTCGGACATCGCGGAACCGGGCATCTAGTTCACCAAACAGTTCGGTCTGTTCTCCAAGCGATCCATCGGCTTTCATGTCGACATGTCGCACATGTTTAAGCACGAGCGCAGACAGAAACAGGTCTCCTTGCCAGTTCGGAAACGCTTCACCTGAATATTGGGCAAAACCGGACGGAGCGATAGATGGCGTGAAATGCACCAGAGATTGCTCAGTTCCGTCGAGTGCTTCGAACGGAGAAACGCGCCCGCCGGAATAGTCGAGTGCATAGGTGACGGTGGGCCAACCATAATTGGCGCCACGCTTGATGTGATTAATCTCGTCTCCGCCAGCCGGACCATGCTCATTGGAAAACACACGTCCATCACTGGCCAGAAGAATGCCCTGTGGGTTGCGATGACCATAGGACCAGATTTCTGGCAATGCGCCTTCCTTGTTCACAAACGGATTGTCTTCTGGAACCGTTCCGTCATTGTTAAGGCGGATAATTTTTCCGAAGTGATTATCCAGCTTCTGTGCCTCTTCGCGGAAATGGAATGCATCGCCCACGGGCATCAGCAATGTTCCATCCGGAAGAAATGCAATGCGCGCGCCATAGTGATTGCCTTGCACACGTGATGGCGAGGCTACGAAGAGCTCCTTGCCATTTGAGAGTGCCGGTTTGCCGCTTTCCTCGCTATACTCAAACCGCGTCAGGATCAGCGTGTTTTTGTCCTCTGGCTGTTTACCGGTATAACTGATGTAAATTTGACTGTTATCTGCGAAATTCGGATGCAAAACGACATCGAACAGTCCGGCCTGCATCCCGCTACCAAAATGAACCTTGGGAAATTCCGCACCAGAGTTAAAGTCATAGATCAACTCGCGGTTGCCATCTGGTTGCAGATGCAGCAATTTCCCGGTTCGTTCCGTCACAAGCATGTTTCCGTCCGGTAGAAATGCCAGAGACCAGGGGTGATCCAGGTCATCAGCGACGGTCTGGATCTCATAGTTGATCGGTGCCGTATCAACCCGCCCGGCCAACTGGCTGGTCTTGTCACCGCTCGATGAGGCTCCGTTGTTCGAACATGCTGCCATTGTGCCAATGGCGAGAAAGGCGAGGGTGAACTTGACAAGACGCATATTTATTTTCTCCGGAACTTGGCCAATCTATCAGAGATGGCGGTCAGTTTGTCTACCTGCTTCATTATCCTTGATCAAAATATGAAAGCAGCTACCGTCTGATCAACATATGGAGAAGCGATATGGCCGCGACAGTTAGATTTTTGCTCGGACTCTTGGGCGGCACTATAGCGGCTTATGTGCTGGCTAGCATATTCAACTCGCAGTTTATCATCAACGCACATAATGTGCCGGTGAGCTTTGGTGACCGGTTCAATATGACGATGTTCGATCTTTCAAACATGTATCTGTACCTCGTCATCATATTGGTCTCTTTTTTGATCGCCTTTGCTATTGCCGCTATCCTGAAACGCTTTTTACCGAAACTATCGCATGTAGCCTATCCAATCGCTGGCGCAGCGGCCATTGGGACGGCTCTGGGCTTGATGTATATCAACTTTCAAACGGTGCCTATCAGTGGCGCTCGATCCGCATTGGGTTTTCTTTCGCAAATGGTGGCCGGCGCTTTTGGCGGCTGGGTCTATGGCAAGTTCCTGATGTCCCGGAAAACAATCTGATCAACTATTTGGGAGGTCGTGGAAACAGTACCGGCGTGTTGGCTACAAAGTTCTGATAGTCCTGTTCGTCTCCCCAACGTTCTTTTGCACTTTTCTCCAGCATTGGCACGCCGCTAACACGGGTTAGCAGGAAGAATACAAACAGAGGTGATATGAAGGTGACCCATTGCCAGCCCGTCAATAACGGCAAAGAAGCGACGGTGATGCCGGCCCAGAGCAAGATCTCTCCAAAATAATTCGGGTGCCTGGACCAGGCCCATAGACCTGTGTTGATAAAGCGTCCCTTATTCTCCGGATTCGCGCGGAAGTGAGATTTTTGATTGTCGGCAATAACTTCAAAAACGAATCCCGCGACCCACATCGCGAAGCCGAGGATCGCAAAAAAATCAATCGGCAATCGTGTATTGCTGGTTATGATAAGCAAAGCGCTGGCGGCGGTTAAAGCCACCCATGTGCCTTGCATCGTCCAGGTGACAAGAAACCGCAGTGGATTGGTCTTAATCTTGTCAAAGCGCACATCTTTTCCATCTGCGCTAATCCTGCGAAAAAGGAATGTTCCAAGCCTCAAGGCCCAAATGACGACCATCAACGCCACGATGGCGGAACGCGCATCGAGCGGCGCGGAGAGCAAACAAGCTGCGATGATCACGGTCAAATAAGTTAGCGAGCCGGTCAGGTCATAATATTTCTCGGTCTTGTAAATATTGGCAGGAACATAAACCAGCCAGTTCACCGCAAAGGTAAATATGCCGCACAGCAGAAAAACAGGTATTGAACCGACAGTCGTGCCGCCCTGACTACCGCCCCAGGCAACGCCCAATCCAATTGCCAATGCTATCAATATGGTAATGATTGATTTCATAGCTTTTCTCATTCCCCCCGGAAATGTTGCTTGGCTTACTTAACACCCAGATTGCTTAACTAATAGCATTGCCGATATCGGACACTACTGTCAAAAGGACAGGATGTCGCGGCTCATCCTTTTCAACAAACCTTATGGCGTTCTTTCCCAATTTACCGATCGTGGTTCTCCGACAAAACGACCAACTCTCTCGGATTTTATTGATGTGCCGGGCGTATACCCCGCGGGTCGGCTCGACCGGGATAGCGAGGGATTGCTGCTGCTGACCGACGATGGGAAGCTGCAATCTCGTATTTCCGATCCCAAACATAAAATGCCAAAACCCTATCTCACGCAAGTTGAGGGCGAAATTGATGACGCCAGTCTGGAAAAGCTGCGAACAGGTGTTGAATTGAAAGACGGCACCACGCTACCGGCAGAGGCGGAGCGCATCTCGGTGCCCGATATTTGGCCGCGTGATCCTCCCATCAGGGTTCGCAAAACCGTTTTAGACTGCTGGTTAAAACTGACCATCCGGGAAGGCAGAAACAGACAGGTGCGGCGTATGACGGCAGCAGCCGGATATCCCACGCTTCGATTGGTGCGCTGGCAGATTGGGGAGAGGGCCTTAGGCGAACTGAAACCCGGCGAGTGGATTACTGCGCGGTAACGGCAAAACTTGCCATGCTGCACCGCAACAGCTAAGGGCGGCGCAACTTTTAACAAACCCCGAAATATGGAGCTTTCATCATGGCCGTTACACGGACATTTTCTATCATTAAACCCGATGCCACCCGCCGTAATATCACTGGTGCTGTCACCAAAATGCTCGAAGAAGCGGGCCTGCGCATCGTTGCATCGAAGCGTATTCACATGACCAAGGAACAGGCCGAGGGTTTTTACGCTGTGCACAAGGAGCGCCCGTTCTTTGGCAAACTGGTTGATTTCATGACCAGCGGTCCATCGGTTGTGCAGGTTCTGGAAGGCGAAAATGCCATGCAGCGCAACCGCTATATTATGGGAGCAACCAACCCAGAAGAAGCAGCTCCAGGCACCATCCGCAAGGAATTGGCCGAAAGCCTGGAAGCCAATACAGTCCATGGTAGCGACAGCGAAGAAAATGCGGCAATTGAAATCGCCTATTTCTTCAACGAAGATGAGATTGTTGGTTAGTACCAATTATAAATATTGCAAGCGGGACAGCAATCGTCCCGCTTGCCTATTCCTAGCATATTGAGATAGCGTGGCTTTATGGTCGGCGAAAATCTCGAATTCCCCAAATCGGTGGATATATCTGAACCCGATGCAGCGGTTCAGGTACTGATTGAAAACAGCCCCATTGCATCGGTGGTCAGCAATCCACGACTGCCTGACAATCCGCTGGTCGCCGTCAACAATGCCTTTTGTAAACTGACCGGATATGATCGGGAGTTCATTCTTGGCCGAAATTGCCGGTTTCTTTCCGGTGAGGCGACTGAACCCTGGCTGACAGAAGAAATACGGCGCGGCGTACGTGAACAAAAGTCTGTTTTGGTAGAAATCCTGAATTACAAGAAGGATGGCGCACCCTTTCAAAACGCAGTGCTCGTTGCCCCCATGTTTGATGATGATGGCGAACTGGAATATTTTCTGGGCTCCCAAGTTGAAATTGACAGCGATTCTCCAAGCCTCAATAAAGCCCGCCGTATGCGTGCGGTCGCGATTGTCAAAGACCTTTCCAAACGCCAGCGAGAAGTGTTGCAATATATTGCTCAGGGCATGCTCAACAAACAAATCGCCTATGAGTTGGACCTCAGTGAGCGGACGATAAAAATGCACCGGTCGATCCTGATGAAGCGCCTCAATGCTCCAAGCGCTGCCGATATGATAAGGCTGGCCGTCGAAGCAGGGATGTAGACATACGACCTATTGACCGTATCGAACGAATCGTCTCGTTTTCATAATAGGAGAGAACATCGCGGGTGAAGCAAGTTCCAAACGGGGTCGCAAATACCGAATAGCATTTTTTGAGTGGCAATCCTCCCTCCTCCTTTGTCATTCAATTGATGTTTCGCCCGCGATGTGCTTTTCCATAATTTAGGCGTGACAATATTCCAGAGTTTAGGGAATTGAACCGCGTTCCAGTGCGTCAAGTAACAACCGTTCCCAACAACCATTAACTGGCGATAAATCCTGCCGCCAAAGTTCAAGGAACACATATTCAAACATGATCATTATCACCGCCACCATTCCCACCACTTCGGCCAACCGCAATGCTGTGACCGCCCTGTGTATCGAACACAGCAGGCGGTCTCGCGCCGAACCAGGCTGTATTGCTCACCATATCCACGCTGACTGCGAAGATCCGAACAGACTATTCTACTACGAGCAATGGCAGGATGAGGCCGCCGTCATCGCACATTTTACGTTGGTGGAATCGCTGGATTTTGTGAAGCGGCTAACTGTTCTGGTCGGTGAGCGGCCCGATATGCATATTTATGGGGCTAAGGCGGTTGAAGTGGAGGATTTGGGTTGAGTGCGCAGTATTTCAGTTCAGCCGGTTCACTAGAGATTGGGCCCTAATGACATCCCAGTTTGGGTGTAACTTCTATGACATTCGGGAAAGGGGATATTTGCCTTTTGACCCTGCAAATTTGTAAATATATCTCATAAGCACCTGAAAAGAAACAAATAGTAGCGTTCATAAAAGTGGCTATTAACCTGAATAAAAGCTGTCGAGACAGTTCAGTGTCCACTCAAACCGAATCATTTAAAACATGTTCACAGCTCGGGAAATGGTTCTTGAGCAGTTATGAAGGAAAGTGGACATGAAGACTCTTAAAACAGCATTAGTCGGAACCGCTGCCGCAACTGCGATGGCCGTTTCAGCAACTCCGGCAATGGCGAAAGATAATCACCGTGGCGGCGTCAGCGCCGGTGAGGTGATTGCAGGTGCCGTCGTACTAGGCGGACTGGCAGCAATCCTGACCTCAGGTAACAAAGACAAATATGCCTATAATTATGATCGCGGTTATCGCGATAATTACCGGCATGGGAACTATCGCAAAGGCCGATTTGGGCCGCGTAAGGCAGTGGATCGCTGTGTCCGAGCCGCTGAGCGCAGGGCGACCCGCAATTATGGCTGGGCTGATGTGACCCAAATTCGCGATGTTGACCGGACCCGTTATGGATACCGCGTGAAGGGCCGGATTGTCGTGAAGGATAATTATCGCGGACGGTACCAGCGCAATGGCTATCGCCAGGACTATGATCGCGGCAAGTTAACTTGCTTCGTCGAGCGCGACAACCGACCGCAGGTCAGTTTTCGTAACTTGAATTCCGGTCGCCGGTGGTAATCGGAAGCAATCATCACCATCATGGTTCAGCCTGGCGACAGGCTGAACCTTCTATTTGTTGGGATATCACCGATTCTGGCATACCGAATCTGGCTTAACAGGGGTATAGTTTATGAGTATTTCAAAGAGTTTCGCCGCCATTTCGGCTTCTGCTGCACTGGCCTTTACCGGATTTACACCTGTAGCAGCAGCTCCGGTTGGACCGGTAGCTGCGCCTATAGCTCCGATTGATATGGGTGAATTGGCTTGGAGCCCGGAAGTCGAAACGGCCCAAGGCTGGCGCGGATATCGTGGGTATCGAGGCCGAGGCTATCGTCATCGCCGGAACCGTGTTGACGCTGGTGACATCATTGCTGGCATCGCTATTATTGGCGGGATAGCTGCGATTGCCAATGCAGCATCCAAGAACAAGCGTGATCGCCGCTACGAAGACCGCGATTACCGAAACAGCCAAGATCGCGATTATCGTCAGCGCGACTACCGCGGTGATGACCGATGCTATGATGACAAGCGTTCAACCAACCGCCCTGATGAAAGTAGCAGTCGTGGTACGGGCAATATGGATGTGGCGATAAACGCCTGTTCCAATGCTGCTGAGATTCAGGCGGGCAACAGTGCTCGTGTTTCTGAAATCCGTGCGGTTGCCCGCGATGGGTCCGGCTGGCGGGTCGAAGGCGATCTTACTGGCGCTAAGCAGACGACTTTCTTGTGCGGTGCAACCGGAAGCCGGGTGGATTATGTACAGCTTGGCAGCGGTAGTCTGGCATTAGCGAACTAGGCTCTAAACTGCAGTACGACCAAATTCCTGACGAGTGACAGGATGCGAGCTGCTGAGCCCGCCATCAACTGCTATTGCCTGTCCATTGACATAGGACGAGCGATCGGAGGCAAGAAACAGGGCAACTTCCGCCATCTCGATTGGTGCGGCGCCGCGACGTAGCGGATTGAGATAGCCCAACCGGTCTTCCTTGCCCTTTTCGCGGGCCTTGTCATAGATGAACTGGGTCATACCGGTTTCGGTAATGCCCGGGCAGATGGCGTTGCAGCGGACATTGGAGGTCGCAAATTGCTGCGCCGCGACTTTGACGAGGTTGATGACGCCAGCTTTGGATGCGCTATAGGCTGGACCGCCCGCGCCTGAGCGGATGCCAGCAACGCTGGCTGTGCAAATAATGGTTCCTCCGTGACCGCTATCCGCAATCACCTTGCCTGCATATTTGGTCGCCAGAAACGGTCCTATGAGATTGACCCGCAGCACTTCCTGCCATTCGGCCACGTCGGAATCGAACACTCCGCCAAAACCTCCGCCAATTCCTGCATTGGCAAAATAGATATGTAGATCGCCAAACTTTTGCTCAGCCGCCTCGACCAGCATCTCGACATCACCTTCAGAACCGGCATCAGCCTTGATCGCAATAATCTGGCCATCGGATCCCTTGGCGGTTTCCTCGACATCATCTGTGACATCGCTGGCGATAACCTTCGCGCCATGTTCGGCAAAGAGCAGAGCAGAAGCGCGGCCGATGCCGCTGCCAGCTCCGGTGATGATCGCGACCTTGTTTTTGAGATCAGCCATTGCAGTTCTCCTTATGCCCAGCGCGTTTTGCTGCTTCCCAACCTGCCTGGGCCAGAGGCGTCACCCGGTCGGACATTTCTGCCGCCGCGGCGCTATTGGCCGTACCGTCTACCACACGTTTCTGAATGCCCTGGAGAATTGCGGCAATCCGAAACAGGTTGTAGGCGAGATACCAATCCATTGGCGGAAGCTGGTCCAGCCCTGATTTTTCGCAATATCGTGCAATGGCTTCTTGGCGGGTTGGAATTCCGAGCGCGGTAACATCAACACCCTTCAATCCGCTGCGCCCTTCCGGTTCCATCTCATAAGCCATCAGCCAATAAGCAAAATCGGCAATCGGATCGCCGAGGGTTGAGAGTTCCCAATCCAGCACCGCGATTACCTTTGGCTCATCATGCGCGAAAATCATGTTATCGAGGCGATAGTCGCCGTGAACAATCCCAAAGCCCTTTTGCTCAGGAATGGTTTTGTTGAGCCATTCGATCAGCTTGTCCATCTCAGGAATTTCCTTGAGCTCGGACAGTTTATATTGTTGTGACCAGCGCGAAATCTGGCGTTCGCAATAATTGCCCGGCTTGCCATGCTTCTCGAGGCCCAGTTCGGTCGGATCATAGCTGTGCAGCAATGCCAGGTTGTCGATCATCTCATGATAAATGGCGGTGCGTTCTTGGGTATTGCTGTCTGGCAGTGTTCCGTCCCAAAGCGTCCGGCCATCGGCCATGCCCATGATGTAGAACATTGTGCCGATCACATCGTCATTGTCACACAAACCATAAGGATTTGCGACCGGATAACCAGCCGGATGCAGCCCAGCGATTACCCGAAACTCGCGATCCACGGCGTGTGCAGATGGGAGCAGTTTGCCGAACGGTTTTTTGCGCAGCACATAGTCGGTGTTCGGTGTTTCGATCTTATAGGTCGGATTGGACTGCCCGCCCTTAAATTTGCTGAGCTTCAAAGGTCCTTCAAAACCCTCGACATTGTCTCCCATCCATTTGGTCAGGCTGGCTTCGTCCAGCTTATCCTTTTCCGGCACATCCATTGTGCCGACCATATCCACTTGCGGATTGATTTCTGCCATGTGCTATTCCTATTGATCGAAGACGATTACAGAACGAGCCGAACCGCCTTTTTCCATCTCTGCAAATCCTGCATTGACCTCTTCTAGCGGGATACGCTTGGTGATCAATTCATCCAGCTTGAGTACGCCGGAAAGATAGAAATCAACCAGACGCGGCAGATCGACCGGAAAATGATTGTCACCCATGATCGAGCCCTGCAGTTTCTTGCTGCCGAGCAAGTCCATCGCGCTCATCCCGACCTTGTGATCGAGCGGCATCATGCCCAGCACGGTTGCCGTACCACCGCGTCGCAGCGAGGCAATGGCGAGATCGGCTGACGCTGGTACACCGACAGCTTCGATGGCATGATGTACGCCGCCACCGGATATGTCTATAATCTGACCGGCTGCGTCACCGGCAGCCGCGTCTACCGTATGCGTGGCACCCATAGTTATCGCCATTTCGCGTTTTTCGGGCAATGGATCGGCGGCGATAATCTTGCCGGCTCCGGCGATCTTTGCTGCGTTGATTGTGGCAAGGCCAACACCGCCGCAACCGACGACGGCCACCGATTCACCGGGTGTTACATTACATGCATTGAAAACTGTTCCAGCACCAGTCGTGACGGCACAGCCTAAGACAGCCGCCCGGTCTAGTGGCATATCAGGATTGATTGCCACACAGGCGTTTTCGTGGATAAGCATCTGCTCGGCAAAGGCGGACAGGTTCAGCATCTGGTTCACCGCATCGCCATCCTGAGTGATCCGGGGCGCATCATCGGGGTCGCGCCGGGTTGCCGCCCCCAGGCACAGAGACATCCGCCCACTGACACAGAATTCACAGTTACCACAGAAAGCCGAGAGGCAGGAAACGACAGCGTCGCCAACCTTTACACTGCGAACTTCCTCTCCCACCGCCTCGACAATTCCTGCGGCCTCATGGCCAGGAATGGCAGGCACGGGATGGGGATAACTGCCATTGATGAAGTGAAGGTCACTATGACAAAGCCCGCACGCAGCGGTACGGATTAGCACCTCATGCGCCTTGGGCTCGCCAATTTGCACCTCTTCAATCGAAAGAGGCTTGCCGGGTTCGCGAAGAACAGCTGCTTTCATGGATGGTCTCCCTTAGCGTGTTGCGGCCATATCGCCTGAAGACACTTCCTTCATCTTACTGCCGGGAGCTTCCTCGGCATATTTGCCCATTTCAATCTTGGCAATCGTGCGAGCATGGACCTCGTCCGGGCCGTCCGCAAGGCGCAGAGTCCTTTGATGTGCATAGGCACTGGCGAGGCCAAAGTCTTCACTGACACCGCCGCCGCCATGCGCCTGGATCGCATCATCAATGATCTGCAACGCCATGTTTGGAGCCTGCACCTTGATCATCGCGATTTCGGCTTTCGCAACCTTGTTGCCGACCTTGTCCATCATGTCTGCGGCTTTCAGGCAAAGCAGGCGGCTGCTTTCAATGTTGATCCGTGCGTCAGCGATGCGCTGTTCCCAGATACTATGCTCGGAAATTGCTTTGCCGAAAGCTACTCGTGATTGCAGGCGGCGGACCATTTTCCCGAGCGCTTCTTCAGCCACACCAATGGTACGCATGCAGTGGTGGATACGACCGGGTCCAAGACGCCCTTGGGCAATCTCAAAGCCGCGACCTTCGCCGAGAATGATATTGGACGCCGGAACGCGAACGTCTTTCATTTCGACTTCCATATGACCATGTGGTGCATCGTCATATCCGAACACTGGCAAGTGGCGTATGATGTTCACACCCTCGGCATCGGTTGGCATTAGAATCTGGGACTGCTGAGTGTAGCGGCTACCATCAAAGCGCGTCTTACCCATCACAATGGCGATAGAACAGCGTGGATCGCCCAGACCCGAAGACCACCATTTGCGGCCATTGATTATATATTCATCGCCATCGCGCTCAATCTTGGTCTCAATGTTCGTAGCATCGGAAGAAGCAACCCGCGGTTCGGTCATCAGGAAAGCCGAACGGATTTCACCGTTCATCAATGGGCGCAGATATTGTTCTTTCTGCTCAATCGTACCGTAGCGATGGAACACCTCCATGTTGCCTGTATCGGGCGCTGAGCAGTTGAACACTTCGGAGGAGAAGTCTAGGCGGCCCATTTCCTCTGCGCAAAGCGCATATTCCATATTGGTCAATCTAGGGCCTTCAAATTCAAAAGTGTCGTCAACATGCGGCAGGTTGGGATTGGAAGGTGGCATGAATAGGTTCCAGATCCCCGCTTCCTTCGCCTTCGCTTTTTCCTCTTCGATGATCTGAATCACTTTCCATCTATCGGAAGAATTGGCTTCTGCTTGATAGTCCCCGACCCTTGGACGCAGGTGAGTCTCGATATGATCCCGCACCCGATTGCGCCAATATTCCTGCTTTTCCGTGAGATCGAAGTCCATGCCCGAATCCTTTTCTATTTGTTTTTAACTATGCAATTAACTTACCAGAGGTTGGAGATTTGCCAACCTGCAATTTCATTCTTCCGGTATCTGGCTGCGTTTGGCTTCGCGCTCTGCATGATGTTCCTCGCCTAACGGAAACAGAGTGTAAGCCCACGCCCCGACCAGTGCGAGGAAAGTCGCCAGTATAACATAAAATAGTGCAAGATTATCGACGATATCTGGGTCTACTGAGCCGCTGGCCGCGCCTTGTGGCAATCCGACCAGCGCTATGATGAGACCGGACAACAATATGCCCAGTCCATTAACGACTTTTTGCATGAAAAACATGCCGGAAGAGAACAGGCCCTCGGTGCGCTTTCCTGTTTCATGCTCATAATGATCCGACACATCCGCGATCATCGACATGGTTAGTATCATTGCCGAAATTCCGGATGCAGTTGATGTTATCAGGAGAGTGAACAGTATCGGGATCATCATCGGATCGCCAGGTTCGGGGAACAAGCCGGCAAAACGCAGCCAATAGGTAAGCGTTCCAAAAAACAATGTGATTACCGCCAATATGGCCGCCGCCCGCGCCTTGCCAAGTCTCATCGAAACTGGCGTGACCAGAACAAACGCCACCATTGCCGCGACAATCAGCATCGCCGAATACATCGTGAAATGAATCTGTGTGAATTCCCAGACATGGGTGAAGAGATAAATCGATAGTGCGAAGATCAGCCACTGGTTTGTGAATGCAAAGATTCCGGCAAACATCAGCAAAAGAAACGGCCGATATTTGAATGTCTCGAATATCTCTCCGACAGTCTCCGCTGATTTGGGATGATCAGTTGCTTCCTGATAACCAGTAACAATGCGTTTATGTGTTCCAATTGCGGAGCTGAGTGCCGCAATGACCATGATACAAGCTCCAAAAATAGCATAGATTGAATAGCCGGCTGGATTGAGTTGGCCGTCGGAATATTCTGCAGTTGGAGACAGGAATACAGCATAGGCAAGAAACATGACGAAAAGCCCGCCCGCCCATCCAAACAGGAACCGATAACGCATGATCGCGGTCCGGTCGTGATAATCGCGGCTCAATTCGGGGAGAAGTGCCAGTGCCGGTACTTCATAGGTGGAGAAAGCCATGCGGACGAACATTGCTATGAAAAACAGATAGGCGAACGTGCCCCATTCGCTGAGTTCGGGTGGATGCCAAAGTGCGATCCAGATTAGCCCTATCGGAATAACGGCTCCGTAGAGCCAGGGATGGCGACGGCCGATTTTCGTTCGTGTGCGATCACTCATCTGGCCAACGGCTGGATCGATAAAAGCATCGGCAATTAAGGCTAGCGCAATAGCCAGACTGACGAGGTCGGCGCGCAGGCCAATGACTTGATTATAATAGAATAGCAGGAAGGTTGCGAAGCCATTATCCTTGATTCCATAGGCAACCGAACCGAAGCCATAAGCGAGCTTGGATTTCAGGGGGAGTTTCTCAGAAACTACGCTCAAGCGACCTCTCCATTTTTCTGTAAAGCATAGGGCAGGGCACGGTTCCGTCAAATGCTTTGCATAAGATGCTCAGGCTTCCGTTACGGAATCCAAAGCTCTCGATTACATGTCGCAATTTATTTCGTGCTGGTCCCGGTGAATCATTGAACCAATTGCTTCACCTATGATAGATCGCTTTTAACTGATCAATTAAGGGAATCACCATTATGTCTGATATTGAACAATTCCGCGCCGAAACGGCTGCATGGTTGGAGGCGAACTGTCCTCCCGAAATGCGTGAACCCGTTGTAGATGAAAGCGATGCCTGTTGGGGCGGTCGCAATCCGACTTACAAGCCGGGGCAGAAGGAATGGATGGATATGATGGCCGAAAAAGGCTGGACCGTCCCAGATTGGCCAAAGGAATATGGTGGTGGCGGACTATCGCGTCCCGAGGCCAAGGTTTTGCAACAGGAAGTGTCGCGACTGAGATGTCGCTCGCCATTGTCGAGCTTTGGCATCTGGATGCTTGGCCCCGCATTGCTTCACTTTGGTACTGAAGAACAGAAGAAGCATTTCCTTCCGCAGATTGCGCGCGGCGAAATCCGTTGGTGTCAGGGTTATTCGGAGCCGGGTTCGGGTTCAGACTTGGCTTCGCTAAAAACCAGTGCTGTCGATCAGGGCGATCACTATGTCGTCAATGGCCAGAAAATCTGGACCAGCTATGCGGACAAGGCCGACTGGATATTCTGCCTGACCCGCACCGACAAGAATGAGAAACACAAGGGCATTACCTTCCTGGTGTTCGATATGGCCAGCGAAGGCGTGACGACTAAGCCGATCAAACTGATTTCTGGTGCATCGCCATTTTGCGAGACGTTCTTTGACGATGTGAAGGTGCCTAAATCCTATGGCGAAGACATTTCTTCAGTTGTCTATGAAGAGAATAAAGGCTGGGATGTTGCCAAATATCTGCTGGGTCACGAGCGCAGCATGATTTCGGGTCAGGGCGGTTCTGGCGCAAGTTCTCTGGGTGCCAAGTTCGCCGATAACTTCGGACGCGATGAGATGGGCCGGCTTGATGATCCGATGCTTCGCGCAGATCTTGCCGATATGGACATTGAAGTACTGGCTTTCCGCGCGATGGCCGAACGTTTTGGCGATACGTTTAAGGCGGGACTTTGCCATCCCGCGCAACCAAATATGATGAAATATGCCGGAACGGAATTGAACAAACGCCGCTATGAGTTGATCATGGCGGCTGGCGGTAGCGAAGTGCTTGAGTGGGAAAGCGATGCCAGCAATGGCGGGCTGACTGCGCGTGATTGGCTCCGTACCAAGGCGAACAGTATCGAGGGCGGCACGAGTGAGGTGATGCTCAACGTTGTGTCGAAGCAGATATTGCAATTGCCGAATAGCTAATCAGAGGAACAATTGTACCCCGCGCAGGCGGGGGTCCATCTCCAAAGTGACCGTCAAGGCGCGCTAGCAGAGATGGGTTCCTGCCTTTGCAGGAACCCACAATGGAGGAACAAAAATGCCACTATACCTGAACGAAGACCAACAAATGCTGCAGGACAGCGCCGCCGATTTCATGAAAGGCGAGGGCGATGTTGCCCATTTCCGGGAATTCAGAGACAAGAATTGTAAGGACGGCTTCTCGCACGACCTCTGGAAGAAATTTGCAGAAATGGGTTTTACCGGAATCCTTGTTTCGGAAGAAGAAGGCGGTCTGGGTCTAGGTCATGTCGAAGCCGGTGTTGTGCTGGAACAGATTGGTCGTAACCTTACTCCATCGCCGTTTTTGACCACCGCGGTAGCTAGTGTGGAAGCACTAAATGCAGGCGGTCAAGCGATGCGAGAGAAACATTTTCCGGGCATATTGTCTGGTGACAGTGTTTTGGCCGTTGCGATTGACGAAGGCGCGAAGCATCGCCCTGATCAAATGAGCATGGCTGCGACCCGTGAAGGCAATGGCTTCAAGCTTGTTGGCAAAAAGCAGTTCGTTGTGCAGGGTGGTTCTGCCGACACACTGATCGTCGCAGCGCGGACGAGTGGTAGCGCAGGCGATGACAAAGGCCTGACGCTGTTTGCGGTCGATACCAATTCCGATGGTTTATCTCGCGATAGTGTTCGCCTGGTCGATAGTGCGGTTGCTGCTCATGTGGAATTTGATGGTGTGGTTGTGGATGCCGATGCGGTCATTGGCGAAGTCGACGAAGGCGATACAGTATTGAAGCGGATGCTTAATGCAGGACGGATTGGTTCCGCTGCGGAAACCGTCGGTGTTGGTGCTGGTTCAATGGATGTCACGGTCGACTACATCAAAGGCCGCAAGCAGTTCGATACTATCATTGGCACGTTCCAGGCTTTGCAACATCGCATGGCGCATCTCTACAGCGAGATGGAAGTGGCACGGGCAACGGTACTCAAAGCCCAGCAGATGCTGGATGAAGGATCGGACAAAGCGGAACTGATGGTGTCTGTTGCCAAAGCTAAGGCTGGCAAGGCGGCAGCTCTATCGGTGAAAGAAGGCGTTCAGATGCATGGCGGTGTCGGCATGACGGATGAATATGATATCGGCCTCTATATGAAACGCGACCGCGCGCTAGCCGAATTTATGGGTGACGCCAATTATCACACCAATCTCGTTGCCGAAATGCACGGCTACTAAGAGGAAACACAGAAATGGATTTTAACAAACTATTCTCACTCGAAGGTCGCGTGGCTCTTGTAACCGGCGGTCAGCGTGGCATTGGTGCGATGATCACCGAAGGTTATTTGGCGCAGGGATGTGAGCGGGTTTACATTTCTGGTCGCAAAGCCGATCAAGGCGAAGCTGCTGCTGCCGAATTTGGCGAGCGTTGTACCTATATCCAGGGCGATATTTCGACGGTTGAAGGCTGTAAAGCGCTTGCCTCCGAAATAGCATCGCGCGAAGAAAAGCTCGACATTCTGGTGAACAATGCCGGTGTTGCATGGGGTGAGGAATATATTAGCTTTCCCGAAAGCGGTTGGGACAAGGTGATGGATACCAATGTCAAAGGCTTGTTCTTTCTGACACAGGCTTTGCACCCGCAGCTCAAAGCCGCTGCCAGTTTTGAGCAGCCGGCAAAAGTTATCAATATCGCGTCAATCGATGGCCTTAAGGTCAATCCTTGGGAAACTTACAGCTATCAGGCTTCAAAGGCGGCGGTGATCCATCTGACCCGCAAAATGGCATCCAAGTTGGTGCAAGAAGATATCATTATGACTGGTATCGCACCGGGTGCTTTCGCTTCCACAATGAACAAAGCTGCACGTGATCATGAAGCCGCGGTTGAAAAGGGGATTCCGGCGAAACGCATCGGTCGGCCGGAAGATATGGCATCAGCTGCGGTGTTCCTAGCGAGCTCTGCGGGTGATTACGTGATTGGGTCTACCTTGCCGGTAGACGGTGGTGTTGTGAATGCACCAGGACCAGGCACTACCATTGATCCCGGCTAATCAGCCTTGACCTAGTTATCTCCAGACTGTATTATACAAGCAATACAGTCTGGAGAACAAAATGAAAAAGCACATTATTGCCGCCGTAGCGTCACTGCCGCTGGTCCTGTCTGCATGCAGCAAGTCTGAAAATGAAGACGGTTCTGAAATATCTATCGATCTGAGTGATGGATCAGGTGAAGAAGGCGAGGCCATCAAGATCGGCGGTGATGGCGAGAAGAGCAAGTTCTCGATCAAGACCGACGGATTTTCGATGGATGTAGATCTGCCGGAAATCACATTGGATAGCGACGATTTCGATTTGAATAATGTCGGTCTGTATCCGGGTTCCAAAGTAACCAGTTTCAATATTGAAGATGAAAAAGGTGAAAAGGGTGGCAAGGTGATCGTGGGCTTCACTGCGCCAGTCGGCGCTGATTCTCTGTCTGAATGGTATGAGACCAAAATGAGCGATGAGAAATTTGAAGTGACCAAAGATGGCCATAACCTCTCTGGCACAACAACTGATGGAGATCAGTTTTCGCTCGAGCTTGAAGAAGCCTCTGGCGAAGAGACGAACGGCACGCTGCAATTCTCCGAAACGAGGTAACTATTGGTTGCCCACATGTTACCTGAATTTACCTGAATAGCTGTAACTGTTCAGCTTCGCGCCAAGCTGGTATGATATTGTCATGTCAAACCAAAGGAGCGGAACATGACTGATCAGGTAGACCGAAGAAATATATTGAAAGCCGGTATGGTATTGGCAGGAATTGGCGCATCGCCGTTCATCGCACAGCCCGCCTTTGCCCAATCCGGTGGACTGAAGAATCTGCTCGGCAATGCTTCCGACAATGCGCTCGATAAGCTGGGTGAGCCGGGTGCCTTTTATGCTGATAAAGCCGTGCGCGTACTGTTACCTGGTCCCCTTAAAAGAGCATCCGATATCCTTCGGTTTACCAGCAAGGCTGGATTGACCGGAGATATTACCCGCACATTGAACAATGCCGCAGGTCAGGCGGCGTTGGAAGCCAAGCCGGTTTTTCGTTCAGCGATTGACGGTCTTACCTTGACTGAGGGACTGGGGATTGTGACCGGCGGAGATACGGCTGGCAGCCAATATCTCCGAAAAACGGCGGGAGAAGAACTCGGCGGCAAGGTGCGCCCCCTGATTGAATCAGCGCTCGGTGATCTGGGTGCATATAAACAGGTTGAGCGACTGGGATCGTTGTCTTCACTGGCGCGATTGGGCGGGATGGATATATCCCGCGACGGCCTGACAGATAGCGTGAAAGACCAGGCGATGGATGGAATATTTACCTATATCGGCCGCGAAGAAGCCGATTTCAGGCGCAATCCTTTGGATCGAGGTAAAAACCTGCTCAAAGGAATATTCTAATAATATCAACGATATAATTGAATTCTCTACAGATTGACGGAGTTTAAGTAGTTGCAAAATATGCAACTACTTAAACTCCATTTTCAATTGAAACTTAACTGTTTGAGGACCATTTCACGATAGCAAGTGAATAGGAAAAGAGATGTTTGATAGGCGTCAATCAAAGGAATAATCCCATGAAAACGCTTTTCAATATTTTCGCCGCCCTGAGCATGAGCAGCATCATTTTGCTGAACACAGTTCAGGTTTAGGCGCAAGTTTACAGTCCCGGCGCGCATCCTCCTCCCAAAACGCCGGGATTGTGTCGACGGTCCGGCCCCTTCCATATCCCCTCCGGAACGGAAGGGCCGGACTTTCGAATTTCTGTTGTTGGCGCTTTTTGCCGGCGCACAGCAATTTCCAATACTATCCACCGCATCCCCCTTAGTTTTCCACTGCTAAGTTTCCCTCCTGTGGATAACTTCGGTTTTTCCATTAGGTTCGACTCGGAGCTTGGAGTCATAATCAATCCATCGGAAGGCAATTTGCTTACAATCGGCGACCAGTCAGCAATGACCCGTCGGGGAGAGATAAAGGCCAGAAGATGATTGAAAC
The DNA here is from genome assembly GCA_951813595.1 of uncultured Parasphingorhabdus sp. Lineage (GTDB taxonomy): Bacteria > Pseudomonadota > Alphaproteobacteria > Sphingomonadales > Sphingomonadaceae > Parasphingorhabdus. Next base: position 2,706,185 of record CATOTQ010000001.1, read on the forward strand.
GGCCAATTTGTTATATGCAAATATGATAGAATGACCTTTCAATGGATGATTGAAAGAAGACTGGGAAGGGAAGGCCTCGGCTGGAACTAAACAGAGAGACGGCAATCATGAGGTGACTGGACCAGTATAGGTTTGAAACCGAAGCATTGAAGCGCAAGCGGATATGTGGAGAACTGAAAAACAAATACTGGCCCGGAAACCCGACGCCAAAGAAGCGGCAGCTGGAAGCGCAAGCGGAAAGATGCCCCAAGTGAGGCGCAGCGGGAGCTTGTCTTCGGACAGGCTCCCGTTTTTCGTTGCTATATATGTTTATTTTCTCTTGCTCACATACGCAAATGCGGTTGCGTTTGAGAACGAGTCGTTGCGGCAAGAGTACATCCCTGCATGCGCCTTCCGCTATCCATCATATCTGCTAGTTTTCCGGTCAAGACTGATGCATCATGAGAGATCATAGCAACCAGCATAGGACAGGATATTATGGATACCAGCAAACTGATGTTCCGCGACGACCTGATGAAGGGCGAACGCATACTCGTAACTGGCGGGGGCACAGGTCTCGGCAAGGAAATGGCCGAAGGTTTACTCAGGCTCGGTGCGGAAGTTCATATTTGCGGGCGGCGAGGAGAAGTCTGCCAGGCAACAGCAGAAGAGTTGGTCGAAAAACATGGCGGTAAAGTCGTCCCGCATCCTTGCGACATCCGCAATGGAGAGATGATCAGCGAGATGAACGATATTATTTGGTCTCAGCACGGCCCGCTTACGGGGTTGATCAACAATGCCGCCGGTAACTTTATCTCTCGCACAGAGGACCTGTCGATCCGCGGTTTTGATGCAATTGCGAATATCGTCTTTCGTGGCACATTCTATATGACTCACGACATTGGCAAGCGCTGGATTGATGGCGGCGCCTATCTAGCTGGTGGCGGTAATTTCTCTCAGCTACTCGCTTGGGGCGATGACGAATGGAATGCCGCGAAGGCTGCGATCCAGGGGCAGAACCAGAAAGATCGAGCCAAGCGCACGGTGTAATTAGGTTTGTTTGATTGGTTCAAGACCAAGCAAATATTGCCCCGTGATCTCCATCACAATGGCAGTTCACCGAATCACCTATAAGCATTTGTGCGAGGCCGTTCGCCGTCACGCAGACGGCTTCGCAGCAGTCTTCAAAGGGACAGTTCCCAAACTTCTGTACCGATGAGGCTATTCCTCTGGAAGATCCGGCGGTTTGTGCGACCCAACCGCCGGGTTTTCTTGATGGAATTCAGGACATTATCCTCAGAACGTTAATTTCGCGCCGAATGAGAGTTTGCGCGCCCGATTGCCTTCGAAACACCCGATTCGATGTTAACCAATATGTGTGCGATCTCCGTGTGGGACAGGCCGGTTTTGAATGATCATCGGACTTGAGGCGTGCAATCCGATTTACCGTATAATCAGCTTGCCGTGCAGCAGTAAATCTGGAAGTGATTTCTAACTATATGAATTAACAATAAAAAAGGGCGCAATGAGCGCCCCTCTTTTCAATTTATATTTACAGAGACTTAACCAAGTCCATCTGCTCCACCGCCGCCAACTCCAACTCCAAGCAGTTTAAGCAACCAATCAAACATAATATTCCCCTACTGTTACTAAAAGGGCTGATTACCAATAGCATTGAACCGCCCCGGGATTGCCGGCGAGTTATTGTCAAAAGTAGTGTCTGGCAAGTTAGTCATGCGGCTGGGATGTCGTCCTTGTTCACCTCGCTTCCATCTTTAGACTTCACGCCTTCAATCACCTTCGCCAGGTGTCTGAAGCCTCTCAATTTGCGCCAGGAATCTTCTGCGCATAATCCCATCTTGCAGGCCATCGTCAACATCGTATTGCGCGTGACACAACCTTTGGCTTGGCGTGTTCCATGCCGGATCGTCGCAAAACTCGACTCAATGACATTGGTTGTCCTGATACGGGTCCAGTGTTCCGCTGGAAAGTCATGAAATGCCAGCAACGCGTCACGGTCTTTCGATAAGCATTCCACCGCCTCGGGGTACTTTGCACCGAAACGTTCCTCAAAATTATCGAACGCCTTGTCTGCATCAGCTCGATCTTCTGCCATCCGGATATCATGCAGACCCTGCTTCGCTTTCTCCTGGACAGACTTCGGCAGATAGTTCAGCACATTGCCGGTCTTGTGCATCCAGCAACGTTGAACGCCCGTCTCCGGATACACTTCCTCCACTGCGGCCCGGAAGCCCGGGGCGCCGTCTCCAATTGCCAACTTCGGGGGTTGGTCCAGACCCCGTTGTTTCAGGGACAGCAACACCTCACGCCAGCTCTGTTTTGACTGCCTGACACCATCTTCGATTGCCAGGAAGTGCTTGTGACCCCGGCTGTTCACGCCGATGATAACCAGGCAGCACAATCGGCCATCGTCGCCTCTGAGACCACTGTAGATGCCATCAGCCCGGATACGGACCCATTCATCAGACACCGCTCGAGTACACCATTGCTTGTATTCAGCTTCCCATTGCCGCTTCAAACGCCCCGCGACATTGGCCGGCAGCCCTTTAGCCTCGGGGCCGGCAATAGCTTCCGGTGCGCTCTGCATCTGGCCACTCGAAACACCCTTCAAATAAAGCCAGGGGTTCGCCGCGTCCAGCGTCGCCGTTCGCCGGATGCAGGGCGGTACAACCAGAGATTGAAAACATTCCGGCGTACCTTCACGGCTACGGATCTTCGGCACCTCGACGCTGACCTTGCCAACCCCTGTAATCACCTCTCGTTCGCGATGATGGCCACTGCGGACAACGCGCTGTCGTCCGTCAGCCGTTTTGTGACCATCAAACTTTGTCATCAACTCATCCGGCTCTGCCTGGACCGCTTCGGCGATTAACTGCTTCGCACCCGGTCTGAGTAGTTCTGTCAGTGGTTCAATTCCCTCCGGTCTACCCGGATCAATCACAGTATCTTTTGCCATGTGTGGCGGGCTCCTCTTGCTACTTTCGATTTCCAGACAAAAACGATTTCAGCAAGGCACGCCCCATACTTCAAATTCTTCCAGACACCAGATCCGGTTATAACTCTGACATCCGCATCCGACCACCAAGAGAAATACGTTTAAGTTTGAATGGAAAGCCGTCGGACTCGTTATCTGCGCTCAATCCCGCCTTGTACACTTCATCTTCAGGCCTTTGCATTGCAATGACAGTCAATCGATAGTCGGCCTCCAAGACAGAAAGCGCCTCTTTTCTCACGCGCCGATCATGAATAAAATCGGTAGTAACAACCATACAGATATGTCGTTTGGAGTCGCTGTGCTTGCGGGTAGAACCAAAACTGTCTGATGTCATGGAATGCAGCCGCAAAAATCAAGAACATCAGCGCTTGCAAACCTATCCCGGTTATCAATAAACTGCCTATGCGCAACCAATATTGCAAGCAACGCCGATCGTCCAAACGCGGTTTCAAATTCCATCAGACGCACACCACTATTTTTAATATCGGCAGGGATCGTCGATACGAAAGGATCGACAATGCAAACACGTGATGGGTCTACCAAGCTTATCAAATGTTTGACTACCGCAATCGACGGACTTTCACGCATATCGTCTACATCTGCCTTATATGCCATTCCCAGCAGTATAATTTCTTCATCGCTGCCCGCCGCCGCTATTTTTTCTGCGACCCATCGAGGTTTAAGATCATTTACGTCCCGTGCCGTACTAAACAACTTCGCGGCCTTCGGCGTTCGATTGACAATGAACCAAGGGTCAACGGCAATACAATGTCCGCCAACACCCGGCCCGGGATTTAGAATATTTACACGGGGATGACGATTGGCCAGAGAAATTAGTTCGCGAACGTCAATATCAAGTTCATCACAAATGATCGATAATTCGTTGGCAATCGCAATATTGACATCTCTAAAACTGTTTTCAGTCAACTTCGCCATTTCAGCTAAGCGCGCGTTTGTAACAAAACAATCACCTTGAACAAAAATTTTGTATAGTTCGATTGCTGCCTTTGAACAAGCAGGGGTCATTCCACCAACTACCCTATCATTTTCAACCAACTCGCTTAAAATATGGCCAGGCAAAACTCGCTCAGGACAGTGGGCGATCCGGATATCAGACAGTTCACCTGCTGATTGGGGGAAACTGAGATCGGGACGCGCCTCAGCCAACCACTCAGCGAGGTTTTCGGTAGCACCAACGGGAGAGGTGGATTCCAATACTACCAAATTGCCTTTTTCAAGAACAGGCGCGATGGATTTTGTAGCCGCCTCAATGTAACTTAGGTCGGGTTCATGGTCATCGCCCTTGAAAGGCGTGGGTACAGCTACTAAAAAAGCATCTGCCGCCTCCGGATGAATCGTCGCCCTTAAATATCCTTCAGATACTACAGAGCGAACGATAATATCCAGGTCGGGTTCCACAATATGAATCTCACCGCGATTTATTGTGCCAACGACAGTTTGATCTACGTCCACGCCAGTTACCTGCACTTTGCGCGACGCAATTGCTGCTGCTGTCGGCAATCCAATATAACCCAAACCCAAAACGGAAACCTTGTTGAACGTTCTACTCATAGTTCAATCTCGTCCCATCCTTTCAATTATCCGTTGGCAAGCTTTTCCGTCACCATATGGATTATGCGCTTTGCTCATTGCTTCGTAAGCTTTTCTATCGGTCATTAGTCTTGAAATTTCGGATACAATTTTTTGAACATCCGTTCCCACCAGTTTGACTGTTTGCGCTTCAACAGCTTCAGGTCGTTCGGTAGTGTCACGCATCACTAAGACCGGCTTGCCCAGCGAAGGGGCCTCTTCCTGTATTCCGCCTGAATCTGTCATTATGACGTGGGCTCGACGCATCAGGTAAACGAACGGCAAATAGTCTTGCGGCTCAATAAGATGGACATTGGTTTGGCCTCCCAAAAGACGCGTGACAGGCTCTTGCACATTGGGATTGAGGTGGACTGGGTATACAATTTGTATTTCCTGATTGCTTTCAGCAATTTTGTTCAATGCATGGCAGATGTTTTCAAAGCCGGAACCGAAGCTTTCTCGGCGGTGACCTGTCACCAAAACTAGGCGTTTTTGTTCATCCAGAAAAGAAAATTGTTCAGCCAACGCTCTCCGCATACGCGTATCACTATCAATTAGTTCAACAATCGAGAGAAGCGCATCAATCACAGTATTACCCGTTACTTCAATATAATTCGCGGCAACATTTTCAGCTAGAAGGTTTTCGCGCGCTAACTCTGTTGGAGCGAAATGATAACGCGTGAGCACCCCGGTCAACTTCCTGTTTCCTTCTTCGGGCCAAGGAGAGTTGATGTTCCCGGTGCGCAATCCTGCCTCGACATGACCGACCGGTATTTGTGAGTAAAATGCAGCCAAGCTTGCAGAAAATGTTGTCGCCGTATCACCATGCACCATGACTAGGTCTGGCTTGACCTGTTCCAGAATAGGTTCGATTTTTTTTAAAATCCCAGTTGTAATTGACGACAGTGATTGATTCAGACTCATCATATCGAGATCAAATTCGGCTTCAATATCAAATAGATCTAGCACGGGATCCAGCATCTCACGGTGCTGAGCAGTAACACAGACTTTTGAGGCAAATCTAGGATCGCGCCGCAGTGCCTTCACCAACGGCGCCATTTTAATAGCTTCTGGACGAGTACCAAATACAGATAGGATAGTCTTTTTTTTGGCCATCTTTATAGTCTGCCTTGGCAGAGTACTTTCTTGTGCGTAGGCGACAGAACAGGAGTGCAGATCAGCAAACTTGGTTAAACTTCTTTTCTAAGCGAAATACTGCGTACATCTATATCATAGCCATCAATCTGATCGTTAGGAATAGTCAAAATGTTAACCCAGAAGTAATTTTCCTCTTCGGTTTCGATGCGAAACCTTTTTTCCAAATTTTTCTTATCAATCATGATGCTTATATTCCTTTCTCCACATGACTGATTCTTCGCGCATGTGAATACGAACTTCAATAACGGCTGTTCGTTGAAAACAACAGAACTTTCAACATCAACAGCCAGTTGATAGTTACCGGGCGCCAACTTAACGAATTGCCTTGCGGCAACACCGCTATCTCCCTGAATAACGCTAATTTCAAGACTTTTTCTTTCGTGCGCTATCGCTGCGCCGACACTTCCTGTTGAAAAAACTTCCCATTCAATAGGCGGCAGCACCGAAGGCTCAGAAAAGTCAGAGTTATTCAATATCTGCTTGCCTCTGGTGAGCGGGCGCCCGGCCAGTTTCCCATACAATTGCCATGCCGCATCATAGTTCCCTGTCCGAACGGCCTGCCTTAAAAACGCAGCATCTATATATGGAAGATTATCAATATTTTTTTCGTGAAGCTTGGCTCTCAATATAGCCGCGTTTGAAATCGAAGCTGATTGACTTGTTGCTGCTTTCCAAAAGGCTTGAGCCCAAGGTGGATCGGTTAAAAGCAGCAAGAAATATGGTTCAATAAACTCCTCCTTCGAAAGGCTTTGAGCCATTAAGGGCAGCAGCACAGCACTGGCAGGTGCGCTTGACCTAAGCGTGCGATCATAATTTAGCAGCAAGGATTGGACGTCTCCCAAGTTTCCGTAGTCTTGCGCGAGCCACATGTTTGTGACTTGATCCCTTTTAACAATGTGTCCAACAAGTCGCATCAACGCACGCGCGTCATCAACATCGTTATTGACGAATTCGTTCAGTGCGATCATCCGAATTGCGCGATATGCAACAGGTTCTTTTTTAAAAGCCTCAACTGCATTGACCATCGTTTGGTCTGAAAACTTGTCCGGAAAACTCCCATGATTTTTGGTGAAAGCTGACTTTAAATCCAAGTTGGTTTGTTGTGCAAAAGCAAAACCATTGGTTGGCCAGAGGCCAGTCGCCAGCTCCGGATTCCGCACTTTGTAGACTGATCCCAAAGCCATGAATGTACTAACCACGGCAACCGTTAGGGCCAGTCCCCAAAATGCTATGTTCTTAAACATTTCCACAACCTAACTCGGACCAGATAACCGCCATGAGCGATCTTCTTCCTGATAACATATCAGTCTTCGGTACGTTCCGCACTACCATAGCCATAGCCATATGCGAGAGCATCCAACTTTGTAACTATCGCCCCAAAAATTTGCACATTGGAAGGTCGGATTCTTTCTAAGGCAGATTGAATAGAATGAATCTTTGCTCCGTTAGCTCCAACGGTATAAATAATCCCTTCTACCGCCCCTGCGATAACAGGGATATCAGCGAGGCCTAGGACCGGCGGCGCATCCAACACTACATGGTCATATTCAGTTGTCAATTGGCTGACCAATTCAATCAACCTTCCCCCACTCAGGAGATACACCGGATTAGGCGGAATCGGTCCAGCTCCTATGAACGATAAGTTAGGATAAGAAGTATCGCACACCGTCGATTCCAAGCCTTCTTCCCCCGCTAGATAGTTGCTTAGGCCGGTTTTTGTGGTTTCACCAAGCATAGGAGCAAGAGAAGGGTTTCGCATATCTGCGTCAACCAAAATTACCTTTTTGCCTGTGCGTGCCAGAATTTTCGCGATCGCCAAGGATGTTGTACTTTTCCCCTCATTTGGCATGGTGCTCGTAATTAAAAACGATCTTGGAGTACCACTTTCGGTCAAAAAGGATAGATTTGTACTAATCGACAAATAGGCTTCCGACAGCGCAGATTTGATGTCTGCCAAGGCCTTAGTCACATCATTGGCCTCCGCTCGCGGAACAGTGCCCAGAAGAGAAAGCCCGAGAATACTCTTAACCTTACTCGGATCTTTCAAACTTTGATCAATCTGAACCATAAAAAATACATACGCACCCGACAGCCCGATCCCCAATAGTCCAGCCAAGGCCATGTTCAATAATAATATTGGACTTGACGGTTTGTCAGGGATCTTCGCTTTGTCAACAATCGCTATATTATTATTTCCAACACCATCGATGCCAATTTCTTTATATCTCTGAAGCAATCCATTATAAAGTTGCCTATTCGTATCAACTTCGCGCTGATAGACATTATATTGAATTGTATCCCTACTCTGCCGTACATATCTGTCTTTCAACTCAGCAACTTTACGCTTAAGTTCATTTTCTCGCTCTACAGCTTGACGAAAGTTTGTGTTGGTCCCTGACTGCACGCGGGCCTCCTCTCTGCTAATACTAAGATCCAATGCTACCAATTGAGAGGTCAGCGCCTTAACAGTTGGGTACTCAGCCTCAAATTGCGTCAATAACCGGGCACGTTCCGCAGCGATCTCGGCCCGCTTTTCACGGATACCGTTAATAGCTAAATTGGCTAATGCATTTCTATCCGCACCGCCGACCTGCACAGCCTCACTTTCAGCAGCAATTCTAGCGGCCGTTGCTTGGGCCAGTGCGGTATTCAATGCTTCCAGATCTGCTGTTACGAGCGTTCTTTCGGTTATGGTTTTACCAAATTCATCCCGGCTTGAAGTAAGCGTAACAATGGCCTTGTTCGACGCATATCCAACCAAACGACGTTCCGATTCCTCCAACTTACCCCTCAACTCCTGAAGTCGTTTTTCCAAAAACTCTCTCGCTTCTGCCGTAGAAGCAAACTTCCGATCCAAATTTGACTGAATAAACTGTTCAACCCATTCATTGGCCAGTTTCGCCGAAAACGCAGGGTCGGGACTTGTAAAGCCAATATCTACAATGCTCGACCCTTTTAATGGTGCGATTGAAATGTTCTCGAGCAATATCGAAGCGGCAAGATCAACACGTCTTTTTCGTTCCTGTGCTTTAGGCGAAGCCACAACCAAACCATCTTCATTCGGATCCACGCCAAAAAGATCAAAAAATTCCTGGCGGCCAGACAAGTTTAGCGATCTTACTACTCTTTCGGCCAATGATGTGGCTTCTAGCAACGCATATTGAGTTTGATAAAACTCTAAAGTTTGCCCTAGCTCCTCAGCCTGAACAGATTCAACATTCGTAACCTTGTCTTGTTTGCGACTGATCTCAATACGGGATTCGGCAGAATAGTGTGGTGTCATCAAAATCCAGCTTATCAGCCCGAGAAGTAGCGCGGCGATCAAGATGCTCAACACCGCTATCCATCGCTCACGAAGCGCTTGCCAGGATCGAAGAATGCTAGGAATCCGAATAAACTGGCCAGCTTCATCACTATTTGTCATCCCGTAAGATTGAGATGTTTCTCGCATCGAACTATTCTGATATGATTCCATTTGGCTGTGTTACCTATGTACTAATTTCGTGTCAGCAAAATAAGAGGCGTCGTCAACAGCGGCGACCCTTCGATAATGTCTTTGAAAATCCTTCTAGCTTGGGAATTACCAACAACCACGACATCGTTCGCAAACACTTCAGGATCCTGATACGCGCCTTTTCTAATGGCCTTCAAGCTATATATCCCTGCTAACTGATCTCCGCCGACTTGACGAAAAATAATTACCTCACTCAATTTCGCAAATTCTGTTGCTCCTCCCGCCGTCGCAACGGCGCGCATCAATGTCATATTCCCAATAACGGGATATAATCCGGGCTCGCCAACCTGCCCATCGACTGTGATAACCTGGCTGACGGTTTGTATGAGATTAACGGTCACCTGTGGATCTCTGACAAACCTGCCCTTCAACCGATTAGCGATGACGGCCGCGAGTTCGGATGGCGTATTCCCTGAGGCCTCAAGCACACCGATCAGCGGAAATGACAATCGCCCACTGGCGTCGATCTGAACCTCTTTTTGGAGGTCGCTTACGCCAAACACGTCTATTCTTAGTTTATCGAATGGGCCAACCAAATAAGGCCTGTTTGCGGCCAACATATCTGAACGCAAGGGTGGGGGTAGTTCGCCCGCATCAACGACATTCACATATGAACTATTTCTTACGAGGCCGGTGCCTGCGCATGATGTCAATCCTATCAAAAGACCAATAAGAATAATGGTTTGATACATATTAGAAAATCAACCTTTAGCAATTTGAACAAAGACGATAGGCCAGTCTCCTTACCACGTAAACTAAAAATGCTATCAGTTTAGTGAACTATGATCCGCCTGGATGTGAACCGCCCCGGGATTGCCGGAGGCTCCAACTCATGAGTAGAAGGAGCCATTATGAACAAGCCAACGAACAAATTTTCACCTGAGGTACGGGAACGCGCGGTACGGATGGTGCTGGATCATTCAGGGGATTATTCATCCCGCTGGGCGACGGCAGTCTCGATATCCGGGAAGACAGGCTGTGTGCCTCAGACCCGCAATGAATGGGTCAAGAAGGCAGAAGTCGATAGCGGGAGGCGCGCTGGTATTCCAACAGATACAGCAGAGCGTATGAAGGCACTGGAACGTGAGAATCGGGAGCTTCGGCAAGCCAATGAGATATTGCGCAAAGCATCAGCATATTTTGCTCAGGCGGAGTTCGACCGCCCGTTCAAGAGATGATCGCCTTTATTGACGGTCATCGTGGAACATACGGGGTCGAGCCGATGTGCAGGGTTCTGCCTATCGCCCCATCCACTTATCATGACCACGTTGCCAAGCGCAGAGACCGGGCGCGACTGTCAGTGCGTGGACAACGTGACCTGGTCTTGAAGCCAGGGATCAAGCGTGTATTTGCCGAGAACTTCGGAGTTTATGGATACCGCAAGGTGTGGCGACAGATGAAGCGCGAAGGCTTTGATGCCCCGCGCTGCACTGTGGAACGGCTGATGCGCGATATGGGTTTGCAAGGCGTCATTCGCGGCAAACCGGTGCGCACGACAGTCAGCGATAAGACAGCGCCTTGTCCGCTCGGCCTTGTCCGCTCGGCCTTGTCCGCTCGATCACGTAAACCGCCAGTTCCATGCGCCGGCACCCAATATGCTGTGGGTGTCTGACTTCACCTGCGTCGCCACATGGAAGGGCTTTATCTATGTGGCTTTCGTCATTGATGTTTATGCCCGCGCTATCGCTGGCTGGCGGGTTGGCAGAACAGCCCATGCAGGCTTCGTTCCGGATGCCCTGGAACAGGCATTGCATGATCGCAAGCCAGCGCATCGTAGCGGCCTTGTCCGCCACAGTGACCGTGGCAGCCAATATGTATCAATCAAATATACAGAACGCTTGGCGGAGGCAGGGATAGAACCATCGGCCGGTAGCGTTGGTGACAGCTATGACAACGCTTTGGCCGAGACAATCAATGGCCTTTACAAAGCCGGGGTCATCCACAGGCGCGGTCCCTGGCGCTCGTTTGAAGCCGTTGAATATGCTACGCTGGAATGGGTCGGCTGGTTCAACAATAAAAGGCTGCTTGAAACAGTCGGAAACATCCCGCCAGCACAAGCTGAGAAAAACTATCATGCTACGCTGGACGAAACACCCGTGGCAGCGTAACTTAAACCAAATAGCCTCCGGCAATCCCGGGGCGGTTCAACATACGTAAATTTGACCGCAATGAAAAATCTCAGAAACCGAGTCATGAGTTCGACCGATAAATCTTGATTCTAATCTGCATCGATAATTTGTGAAATGTTATTCAACCACCCTCTCAGTTCTCCATCTTGGTCGCATTCAGCTAACAGTTCTACTGACATGCATTTTAAAGCGTTGTGGTTGAGTAACCGTTTGGCCCGCTTTTCTTTTTCCCTCTGACCTTCTTGTGAAAGCGTATCCCATGCTTCTTCGGCAGTAGATTCGTGAACAGCTTGCGCTACTAGTCGAGGAACATCGTCGAAATCCGCGAAATTGTCAGCGATTTGAATTTCGATTCCATTGTTTTGATAGGCCTGGCGTATTGCTTGCGGGTGCAGGTAGTTTTCCATTTCCCTTTTGGTCGTTGCAACGGCTGAGCAATTGGGTCTAGCGTTCACTTCGTCCATGTAAGCCTGATATCTTGCAGGTTCTGGAGGCGGATTATCGCGATCGCAGATATGAAATTCAGGCCTATTGAGCGCTTTCAATCGTGAAGCCCAGACCGCTAGATTTGAACCGCCAAAAGGGAAAAATATCAATTCTCCATTTAACTCAAGTTCATCCAAGTTTGGCACATCTTCACCATGAGCCGCCAACATACGGGTGAATCCCTTCAAAAAGGAGATATCATGCGGCCCCTCGACTCCGATGAACAATTTTACGCTATGGTCGGGTAAGACTCCGAGCGAGCGATGCGCTCGCTTGTTGCTTCCGATCCTACGGTGATCGTTCGATCTCCGTTTTCCGCTTTCTCAAGAAATCTCAAATTCTCATTGTCCATGCACCGGGCAAGAACTGGGGTGTGAGTTGTCAAGATAACTTGCTTCGCACCGTTCGCAGACAATTCTCTGAGTGCAGCGAGTAGAAGTCTCTGGTTATTTGGATGTTGACTAGGAGGTGTTGACAAAGTGGATTCCCAAACGATGTAAAATCTGATTCAAGGTAGCTTTTGCAAGGAGGTTATTTTGATTCGAGGATTGATGAGTGACGAGGAATGGGCATGTTTGGAACCGTTTGTGGTGGAACGCGGCCCACGTAGCGGTCGTCGCCCGAAGAACCATAGGCTTGTATTGGATGGGATATTCTGGATTGCACGGACGGGTGTAGCATGGCGCGATTTGCATGAGCATTTTGGCAAATGGTCGAGCGTGTACCGCCAGTTCAGGCGCTGGACATTATCCGGCCTTTGGGAGCTATTACTCGAAGCCTTTAACGATAGCGGCGGTGGGAACCCAAGTTTGCAAATGATCGACAGCACAATAATCCGGGCGCACCATTGTTCAGCCGGCGCTAAAGGGGGACTCCGAAAGAGGGTCTTGGCCGTTCAAAGGGTGGCTTCACGACCAAGGTCCACCTCCGCATCAATGGGGTGGGCCTGCCTATCGCGTTTGCACTGACTGGCGGTGAAGTCTCGGACTTCAAGGGCTATCTACCGATGATGAATGCAGATGGGCCGCCGCCCAAGGTGCTGCTGGCCGACAAAGGCTATGATGCTGACTTCATCCGTGAGGATATGGAACGACGTGGCGGCATGGCGATGATACCAACCAAACGGAACCGCAAGGTCCAGTTGCCTGTCGATCCCGCTATTTACGCGCTACGTAACATGGTTGAACGCTGCTTCAATAAACTCAAAAATGGCGGAATAGACTTGTTTACCGCCTTCTGACTCGATCGGAATGATGGCTATTTGAGGCAACAGGTCATCGGCATGGTTCCAAATTGCTTCCCGCATAGGAGCATTTTTATTCGTTGGGACGTCAGTAAGGTCTACACCAAGCTCTTCGGCTCGAGCTTTTAGTTCAGTTCGTTTTAGAGAGAGTAAGTCGTTGTAGTGTTCGGCGCTCGGGTGCATCGCCAGTACTTCGATCGCAGATTCTTTCGGAGTAACAAGATCGCCATTGTACGTCTTTCGGATTTCTAAATTTCCCCTCTGATTGAGCATGTGCTCATTCTCGAGGTTTGTCGGGTAGTCGGCATCCAGAATGATTTCCTGAGGTAAATCATCAAACTCACAGGTGATTTGAATGTTCTTGGGGTCACCATTTTTTGAACCGTCATCACGGTCTAGTTTGGCCTCTCCAAAAAAAACGGCAAGTGCGTCCATAAGTGCTGACTTGCCGACGTCATTTTGCCCGATCAAAGCAGTCAATTCATCGAATTCAATTTCAAAGGGGTCAGAATAACAACGAAAATTTTGAACGGTTAATCTTACCAACTTCACGTCCGATCTCCCTTGTTTTCTATGAATCTCGAAATACTAGTCAAATTCTATGCAGCATTGATCAATTTTCATCAGATGTTAATCTAGTAAAATGATAGACGCAACTCCCGGATTGAACCGCCCCGGGATTGCCGGAGGCTATTTGGTTTAAGTTACGCTGCCACGGGTGTTTCGTCCAGCGTAGCATGATAGTTTTTCTCAGCTTGTGCTGGCGGGATGTTTCCGGCTGGTTCAAGCAGCCTTTTATTGTTGAACCAGCCGACCCATTCCAGCGTAGCATATTCAACGGCTTCAAACGAGCGCCAGGGACCGCGCCTGTGGATGACCCCGGCTTTGTAAAGGCCATTGATTGTCTCGGCCAAAGCGTTGTCATAGCTGTCACCAACGCTACCGGCCGATGGTTCTATCCCTGCCTCCGCCAAGCGTTCTGTATATTTGATTGATACATATTGGCTGCCACGGTCACTGTGGCGGACAAGGCCGCTACGATGCGCTGGCTTGCGATCATGCAATGCCTGTTCCAGGGCATCCGGAACGAAGCCTGCATGGGCTGTTCTGCCAACCCGCCAGCCAGCGATAGCGCGGGCATAAACATCAATGACGAAAGCCACATAGATAAAGCCCTTCCATGTGGCGACGCAGGTGAAGTCAGACACCCACAGCATATTGGGTGCCGGCGCATGGAACTGGCGGTTTACGTGATCGAGCGGACAAGGCCGAGCGGACAAGGCCGAGCGGACAAGGCGCTGTCTTATCGCTGACTGTCGTGCGCACCGGTTTGCCGCGAATGACGCCTTGCAAACCCATATCGCGCATCAGCCGTTCCACAGTGCAGCGCGGGGCATCAAAGCCTTCGCGCTTCATCTGTCGCCACACCTTGCGGTATCCATAAACTCCGAAGTTCTCGGCAAATACACGCTTGATCCCTGGCTTCAAGACCAGGTCACGTTGTCCACGCACTGACAGTCGCGCCCGGTCTCTGCGCTTGGCAACGTGGTCATGATAAGTGGATGGGGCGATAGGCAGAACCCTGCACATCGGCTCGACCCCGTATGTTCCACGATGACCGTCAATAAAGGCGATCATCTCTTGAACGGGCGGTCGAACTCCGCCTGAGCAAAATATGCTGATGCTTTGCGCAATATCTCATTGGCTTGCCGAAGCTCCCGATTCTCACGTTCCAGTGCCTTCATACGCTCTGCTGTATCTGTTGGAATACCACGAGTTATAACCGGATCTGGTGTCTGGAAGAATTTGAAGTATGGGGCGTGCCTTGCTGAAATCGTTTTTGTCTGGAAATCGAAAGTAGCAAGAGGAGCCCGCCACACATGGCAAAAGATACTGTGATTGATCCGGGTAGACCGGAGGGAATTGAACCACTGACAGAACTACTCAGACCGGGTGCGAAGCAGTTAATCGCCGAAGCGGTCCCGGCAGAGCCGGATGAGTTGATGACAAAGTTTGATGGTCAAGAAACGGCTGACGGACGACAGCGCGTTGTCCGCAGTGGCCATCATCGCGAACGAGAGGTGATTACAGGGGTTGGCAAGGTCAGCGTCGAGGTGGCGAAGATCCGTAGCCGTGAAGGTACGCCGGAATGTTTTCAATCTCTGGTTGTACCGCCCTGCATCCGGCGAACGGCGACGCTGGACGCGGCGAACCCCTGGCTTTATTTGAAGGGTGTTTCGAGTGGCCGGATGCAGAGCGCACCGGAAGCTATTGCCGGCCCCGAGGCTAAAGGGCTGCCGGCCAGTGTCGCGGGGCGTTTGAAGCGGCAATGGGAAGCTGAATACAAGCAATGGTGTACTCGAGCGGTGTCTGATGAACGGGTCCGTATCCGGGCTGATGGCATCTACAGTGGTCTCAGAGGCGACGATGGCCGATTGTGCTGCCTGGTTATCATCGGCGTGAACAGCCGGGGTCACAAGCACTTCCTGGCAATCGAAGATGGTGTCAGGCAGTCAAAACAGAGCTGGCGTGAGGTGTTGCTGTCCCTGAAACAACGGGGTCTGGACCAACCCCCGAAGTTGGCAATTGGAGACGGCGCCCCGGGCTTCCGGGCCGCAGTGGAGGAAGTGTATCCGGAGACGGGCGTTCAATGTTGCTGGCAACGTTGCTGGCAACGTTGCTGGATGCACAAGACCGGCAATGTGCTGAACTATCTGCCGAAGTCTGTCCGGGAGAAAGCGAAGCAGGGTCTGCATGATATCCGGATGGCAGAAGATCGAGCTGATGCAGACAAGGCGTTCGATAATTTTGAGGAACGTTTCGGTGCAAAGTACCCCGAGGCGGTGGAATGCTTATCGAAAGACCGTGACGCGTTGCTGGCATTTCATGACTTTCCAGCGGAACACTGGACCCGTATCAGGACAACCAATGTCATTGAGTCGAGTTTTGCGACGTTCCGGCATGGAACACGCCAAGCCAAAGGTTGTGTCACGCGCAATGCGATGTTGACGATGGTCTGCAAGATGGGATTATGCGCAGAAGATTCCTGGCGCAAATTGAGAGGCTTCAGACACCTGGCGAAGGTGATTGAAGGCGTGAAGTCTAAAGATGGAAGCGAGGTGAACAAGGACGACATGCCAGCCGCATGACTAACTTGCCAGACACTACTTTTGACAATAACTCCAAGTATCGACCTCGCACCTCTAGGGGTCTCCTGACGCTTCCGGCCTAGACGGCTTTCCGCTTCCTAGCGCTCTATCCGATTAAGCTACGCTCCGGCGGTCAATAACCTCAAACCAGACGGGTTTGTCAAATATACAACCCACCTTCATATCGTGCAGCATCTGCAATTATCTACTTGACAGCCGCATAAAATCTACTATTAAATAGCCTGACCCTAGGAGAAATTGTTGTGTCTTTTGAATATTAAAATTCTGAATTTGCGGTTGATGGAATCTAGGAGTTAAATTTAGATGAAATTGAATTGGTTACGGGTGCTGATAGAGGCGATTCAGCAGCTGGTGGTGCAGTTGCTTTTGGAATCGCATTTGGCGCTGGCGCTGTATCAGCCGCGCGAGGAGCGGGTTATGGTGCTCGTATAGGCGCAGGTGGCCTAGCCGGAGTAGCTGTTGGTGCCGTTGTTGGAGGGGCCGTTGGTTATGTTACTTATTCAATCGGAAGCAGTGGAGGAGGATGCAGAGAAGGCAACAAAAATGGATGTCCTGATGCTTGCTGACTAACTAGCAAAATGTTGATTGGGCACCGAGAAATCGGTGCCCAATTCAATTGGAGGTTTTTCTATATAGCAGGGCAATCATTTCTGAAGAGGAATATTTTATGACAAACGTATTTGAAACGACACAAGATATGTTGGCTTTCCTTTTTTATATTTTGTTTTCTGCATCAATAGCAGGAATATTATTTTATATTTCATTCTCCAGTGAAAGTTCTTTTGCAAAAATTATAACACTTTTGTTGGCAATTGGAGTACTTTTTGGGGGTTGTTTGACATCAAACGATAAAATAAGAGAAACGCAATCGGAGTAAGCCTGGTTTCGTTAGTTTTTAAGAGTAGTTCGAGAATTTTGGGAATTTTTTTTGCGTTTCCCTTTATGTTTAATATTGTTGGTGCAATGGCCTCCACCGGTTCAGGCGTTTTTTGTCCACAAAGCGCGGCGCAATGCATCCCAACTGACCGCGCGTGGCAACGCGATGGTCTATCTAACGACCTCCGCTATTCTGTTCGCCAAAACAGCCAGCCCAATGATCGACACCGCAGCGCCGCGCGTCAATAGTCCGAATAGTAACAAGATCGGCGCGACAACTTCGATTGTGACCCCGACCACCGCCGCCGTCTCCGGAGCCATCCAAGCTAACCGGATATTCAAATCGAGCGAGATTGAGCGCTGTATCCCAATCGCTGAGTTTCACAATGCCAGAACGAAAAATCGCTTGGGCAACCAGCAAGCGCACCATCAGATCAAAAAACGGACTGACCAGCATGTTGATCGACCGATAGGTCTTGATCCACCGCCGCAAAGTCACCCGGATAAATGGCGAAAGGCGCTCTTCCTGCAAAACGGCTTCGGTCATCGAAAACTCTCCCTCGTTGCGGTGATATTCGTCAGAAGGCGCGATTTGTTACATATCAGTAGAGGAACATCGGCATATTCTCGACCTGAACCAGATTGGCGCGATAATGATTGGCGTCGTAGAGGCCTGAAACATTCACGCCTTTTGAACTTTTGAGCAAGGTGTCAATCGGGACACTGTCGTAATTACCGTCAGTCAGGCAGACCATGTTCGAAGTTCGGCCCTGTTTGATCAGTTGCACCGCCAGCGCCCCAAAAGCAAAACCCACCATCCTATCCATAGCATCGGGTTCACCCGCGCGCATGAGGTAGGCGAGCTCCTGCACAATGGTGCGCTCGTCTGATCGTTCTTCAATTTCGCGCGCGATCTGCATACCGATGTTGAGGCCATCGCGCTCCGTATTAGATTTGCTGATTTCGTCTTCGCCAGCACCGCTACCGGAAAGCTTCGCGCCTTCAGATACGATGCAAATTGCATAACTTTCTGGATTCGATTCCTTGTCCCCAAGCAGGAGCGGCAACAGTGCATCCATATCCGCGGGGACTTCTGCAATTACCGTTCTGTCCGCGCGAGACAGAAACCCGGAAAGCAGGGCTGTCTCTCCCGACCGGCGGCCAAATAGTTCGATTACCGCGATCCGTTCATGACTTGCGGCCGTAGTGCGGAGTGAATTGATGGCTTGCACAGACCGCGTCACTGCAGTCGAAAAGCCGATACAATAGTCCGTACCGTAAACATCATTGTCCATCGTCTTGGGAACAGAAATTACTTTGCGACCAAGGCTCGCCAGATGGGCTGAAAAACGCAGTGTACCATCGCCACCCATGGTGATCACGGCATCGACCTTCAGCGCATCAAGAATATCCAGCGCCTTTTGCGTCTGATCGCCTTCCGGCGTATTTCTCGGATCGCAGCGGGAACTGTGCAGGATCGTACCGCCCTGCCGATCAATTCCGCGGACACTATCCTTGTCCAAAACCATCGCGCTATTTTCCAGCGACCAGGGATCTGTTGGATCGACCTCCAGCACCCCTTCCCAACCTCGGCGAAGGCCAATCACATCCCAGCCTTCTTCATAAGCCTGCAGCGTGATCGACTGGATACAGGGGTTTAGGCCCGGAACATCGCCGCCGCCTGTGAGTACTGCCAATCGCATATTTTTCCCCTGAGCGTTCAACTGTCGAAATCGGCGCATTGCCGACTCAAGATCATGGTGCTAGCGGGTTCGCCAAACGCGAACACCGCGCTTCAGAATAAACCAGCTTTTCACCTTCCAAGGAACCAAAAAATGATTCCACGCTATTCCCGTCCCGATATGGTTGCCATCTGGGAGCCAGAATCCAAATTCCAGATTTGGTTCGAGATTGAGGCCCACGCAACAGATGCACTGGCGGAACTGGGCGTAGTACCTAAAGAAGCGGCAGAAGCTATTTGGGCCAAGGGCAAATTTGATGTCGATCGAATTGACGAGATCGAACGCGAGGTGAAGCATGATGTAATCGCCTTCCTGACCAATGTTGCGGAAAATGTCGGTGAAGAAGCGCGGTTCATGCATCAAGGGATGACGTCCAGTGATGTGCTGGATACCTGCCTAGCGGTACAACTGGCACGGGCATCGGACATTTTGCTGGCAGATATCGACAAGCTGCTAGAAGCGATCAAGAAACGTGCGCTGGAGCATAAATTTACCCCAACTATTGGCCGCAGCCACGGGATTCATGGCGAGCCGGTGACATTTGGATTGAAGCTTGCCCAAGCCTATGCCGAGTTTGAACGCAATCGAGAGCGTCTCGTTGCAGCAAAAAAAGAGATTGCTACCTGTGCTATTTCCGGAGCCGTTGGGACGTTCGCCAATATCGATCCTAAAGTGGAAGAGTACGTCGCTGCTAAACTCGGTTTGGAAGTCGAGCCGGTATCAACTCAAGTCATTCCACGGGATCGTCATGCACAATTCTTTGCGACGCTCGGTGTGATCGCATCGTCTGTCGAACGCCTATCCGTCGAAGTTCGCCACCTGCAACGCACAGAGGTTCTTGAGGCCGAAGAATATTTCTCCCCCGGCCAAAAGGGTTCCAGCGCGATGCCGCATAAACGAAACCCGATCCTGACCGAAAACCTGACCGGCCTCGCACGGATGGTGCGCGCCTATGCCCTGCCCGCGATGGAGAATGTTGCGTTGTGGCATGAGCGCGATATTTCGCACAGTTCGGTCGAGCGAATGATCGGGCCTGATGCCACGATAACGCTGGATTTTGCGCTTGGTCGTCTGACCGGCGTGATGGAAAAACTGCTCGTCTATCCCGAACGGATGCAGAAAAATCTCGACCGGATGGGCGGGCTTGTTCACTCACAGCGTGTTCTGCTGGCCCTCACGCAGGCAGGGATCAGCCGCGAGGACAGTTATCGTATCGTTCAGCGCAATGCGATGAAGGTATGGGAATCGGATGGCGAAATTGCGCTGCTTGATTTGTTGAAGGCTGATACGGATGTGACTGCGAAATTATCGGACGAAGAGCTCGAAGAGCGCTTCAACCTCGATTATCACTTCAAGCATGTCGATACGATTTTCGAGCGGGTTTTTGGGGAGTAAGGTTCCAGAAAATTACTCGTCATGCTGAACTTGTTTCAGCATCCATAGTTACTCTTGAAGTAGGCCTTTCGAGGAATGATGGGCCCTGAAACAAGTTCAGGGTGACGAAAAAATTTGAAGTCACCTAGCCACATGCCAAATTTCCTCATAAGATCATCAAAATTTTCGGAGATTGCTTAGATGCAGTTTATCAAAATCCTCCTCTGGGTCCTGTTGCTGGTCGGCAGCTTCATTTTCTGGTGGTCCAACGAAGCCCGTACGTCTCTCGATTTGGGCGCAGCGGTGGTTGAAGCGCGTGCCTCCACATTCGTTTTGCTCGCATTCCTTGTCGGATTTCTGCCAACATGGTTGCTTCTGCGTGGCGCAAAATGGCGTTTGATGCGGCGGATCAAGTCTCTGGAGGCTGCGGCCCGCCCTGCCCCCGCTCCGACTCCAGCGCCTCTCGATGTAAGCAAGGAACCGGCCACAAAGCCGACGACCAAGGCCGCCGAACCGACGCCAGCCGTAGAAGCGGAAAAAGAAACCAATCCGAAGCAAGAAACTCCAAAAGACGAAAGCTAAAATCCATGAGCAATCCCATCTTTGTCGCGCTCGATACCCCCAATCTCGACCGTGCCATTGATATTGCCAAGTCTGTGAAGGGCCATGTCGGCGGACTGAAACTCGGTCTCGAATTTTTCTGTGCGCATGGTCATCATGGCGTCCACGAAATCCAGAAGATTGGCTTGCCCATCTTTCTCGACCTGAAGCTGCACGATATTCCCAATACTGTTGCCAAGGCTGTGCAGGCGATCAACGTGCTCGAACCCGCCATCGTCACCATCCACGCCTCCGGCGGCCGGGCGATGATGGAGGATGCGAAGGCAGCGGCGAATGAGCATACCAAGGTGGTCGGCGTGACCCTGCTCACTTCTCTCGATCAGCGCGATATGGATCGGGTTGGCTATACCGGTTCTCCGCATGACCAGGTGGAACGGCTGGCCGGACTGGCGCAGGATGCGGGACTGGATGGTATCGTCTGTTCCGGCAATGAAGTTGCGGCGGCGCACAAGGCCTGGAAGAAAGGTTTTTTCGTGGTTCCCGGCTTGCGTCCTGCTGGCGCTGCGATGGGAGATCAGAAACGGGCTGTTACGCCACGGCAGGCGAGAGACAATGGCGCGAGTGTGCTGGTGATTGGGCGGCCGATTACCGGGGCGGATAATCCGGGAGAAGCAGCACGGGCGATTGAGGGGACGCTTTAAGTTGAGTCTTTTTTTGCCCTTTTTTCGATGGTCGCGTTACTGCTGGTATTCAGCTTTGCAATGCAAAAAGTCTCAGACATGAAAACTGGAAAACTGATCTGGTCTGCCGTCGGCGTTGTTCCATTGATTGCCGTTTTAATGTTCGCATTTTTAGATTTAGGGAAAGCAGAAAGCATGGCTGGTTTCTTTTTGATGCTGTTTGTTCCGCCGGCTATTGCTTGGGCTTTGATTGCATTCGTGGCTTTTCGTCATTGGAAGAACAAAGTTACCGAAGGCCTTTAATTTGACTTGAATCGATAGTTCACGCCATGGTTTCCCGCTTTCGCGGGAATGACAAATAAGGTTCAACCATAAATGAAAACCCAAATTAAAATCTGCGGCCTATCCACCGAAGCCTCTGTTGATGCAGCCGTCGAAGCAGGCGCAACGCATATGGGCCTCGTCCACTTTGAGAAAAGTCCGCGTCATGTTTCGCTGGAACGCGCGGCGAAGCTTCGGAAACATGCGGACAGCCGGATCAAGGTCGCGCTGTTGCTCGTCAATGCCGATCCTAAACTGACCGGCAAAGCTATCGGTGATGTGCGGCCGGACATTGTCCAGTTTCACGGGTCTGAAACACCGGAATGGCTGAAACTGATCGCGGACAATACGGGTCTGGAAATCTGGAAGGCGCTGGGTGTCAAGGACGCGCCGACTTTAGCGAAGTCCGACCGATATGTCGGCGCGGCGGATCGATTGCTTTTTGATGCACCAGCGAAAGCACTTCCCGGCGGGACGGGCACCAGTTTTGACTGGTCGCTGCTTGCGACACATGATCACAAGATCGAATGGGGTCTTGCTGGCGGGCTTGATCCGGATAATGTGGGCGAAGCGCTAACGGCGACCAATGCGCCGCTGGTCGATGTTTCCTCCGGCGTAGAATCCGCTCCCGGCGTCAAAGATGTGGACAGAATCGCCGCCTTTTGCCAAGCCGTTCGGGAATTTGATCAGCAATAGGGTGCTGGCTTGACGCTTCTTTCCTCCCTCCCCTTCAGGGGAGGGATTGAGGGTGGGGGCTACGGGAACAGCGCTCTGTAAAGGATAGCCCCCACCCCAAACCCCTCCCCTGAAGAGGAGGGGCTTAAGAAGTGAGCCCATGAACGAAACCACCCCGAACAGCTTCCGCAATATGCCACCCTCGAAAACGAATAGTTTTCGGCAAATGCCAGACTCGCGCGGCCATTTTGACGAATTTGGCGGGCGTTATGTCGCGGAAACGCTGATGCCGCTGATCCTTGATCTGGAAAAACACTATCGCGCGGCGCAGGATGATCCGGCGTTTCAGGAAGAATTTGACGACCTGCTCGAACATTATGTCGGGCGCCCTTCCCCGCTTTACTATGCCGAACGTCTGACTGAAGAAGTCCGAAAAGATGTTCCCGAAGGCAAAGGCGCGCAAATCTGGTTCAAGCGGGATGAACTCAACCATACCGGCGCGCATAAAATCAATAACTGCATCGGGCAGATATTGCTCGCCAAGCGCATGGGTAAGACTCGGATTATTGCGGAAACCGGCGCGGGACAGCATGGCGTGGCGACAGCGACCGTCTGCGCGCGATTTGGCTTTCCCTGCACCATCTTCATGGGCGCGACGGACATTGAACGACAGAAACCCAATATTTTCCGGATGCGACTGCTCGGCGCGGAGGTTGTGCCGGTCACCAGCGGTTCGGCGACGCTGAAGGATGCGATGAACGAGGCGCTGCGCCACTGGGTCGCGCATGTGCATGACACATTCTACATCATCGGCACCGCCGCCGGCCCGCATCCCTATCCCGAGCTGGTCCGCGATTTTCAGAGCGTGATCGGTAACGAAGCCCGTGCACAGATGCTGGAGCGCATTGATCGCTTGCCCGATTTGCTGGTCGCGGCAATTGGTGGCGGTTCCAACGCCATTGGCCTGTTCCATCCGTTTCTGGATGATCCGGATGTTCGCATGCTCGGCGTGGAAGCGGCGGGGCATGGGCTGGACAAGCAACATGCCGCGAGCCTGGCGTGCGGCGGTCCAGGCATTCTTCACGGCAACAAAACCTATCTGCTGCAGGACGAAGACGGCCAGATTGACGAGGCGCATAGTATCTCTGCCGGCCTCGACTATCCCGGCATTGGACCGGAGCATAGCTGGTTAAAAGAAAGTGGCCGCGTCGACTATGACAGCGCGACCGATACCGAAGCGCTCGATGCCTTCCAACTCCTCTGCCGCACCGAAGGGATCATCCCGGCGCTGGAACCCAGTCACGCTATTGCGGCGGTG
This sequence comes from uncultured Parasphingorhabdus sp., assembly GCA_951813595.1. Taxonomy (GTDB): domain Bacteria; phylum Pseudomonadota; class Alphaproteobacteria; order Sphingomonadales; family Sphingomonadaceae; genus Parasphingorhabdus. The sequence goes on from CATOTQ010000001.1 coordinate 2,730,017, forward strand.
ACTCGGGAGGCGGTGAAGATGGATCGGGCTCAGATCATCCTCGCGAACCTGTGCGGGCGTGGGGACAAGGATATTTTTACCGTGGCTGAGGCGTTGGGGACAGAGATATGAGCCTAAAGCGGCCTTTGATTATGATTATATCTAATCTTGTCATAATTTGGCCAATGACTGGAATGCTTTTTCGAAAACAAAAAAGGTGGTGTGAAACTTACACAGCATACCCTGGGTTTAATGATGGAAAAGCCGTGCCTTGGGAGTTCTGCTCAGAATTGTGGATAATTTTAAGTTGTGCTGTATTCTTAACGACTTTGGTCTCGGTATGGTGGTTTTTAGATTACTTTTTAGAGAAGCGGCACAAGCAGAAAAGCAATAAAATGGGTTCCGAGTTCCTCTATTGGGCCTCCATTCTGACAGTCTTTTTCTTAGTCAACGGTCTAGTCAATTTCCCAGCCGGCCTTCCCTACGAAAGCTGCCCACAAATTAATTTTGGCGCACAGTCTTGTATTCAAGTGACGGAAAGCGGAGTGCGGTTTTATTTTGCACTCTCGATTGCATTATTCCTCGCCGCTATTGTTTTCAAAATCCAAAACTCCCGACCAGAAAAAGTTGGAAATTCGGATGTTGAATAGAATTAGTTCATCCTTCTCACCCAACTGTGCAGCCCTCGTCGCCTTCGTCACCGGCGGCGATCCTTCGCCAACAGACACAGCATCCGTCCTCGACGCGCTCGTCGAAGGCGGCGCGGACATTATCGAACTCGGCATGCCATTTACCGATCCGATGGCGGATGGGCCGTCTATTCAGGAGGCCAATATCCGCAGTCTGGGGGCTGGTACCAGAACCGCCGATATTTTTGCCATCGCCAGCGACTTTCGCGAACGCCATCCGGACACGCCGCTGGTGCTGATGGGTTATGCCAATCCAATGACGATAAGAGACGCCGACTGGTTTGCCGATCAATGCGCAGCCACCGGGGTGGATGGTGTGATCTGTGTCGATATTCCGACCGAGGAGGATGACAGCCTTGGCCCAGCGCTCCGCTCGAAAGACATCGCCACCATTCGCCTCGCCACGCCGACCACCGACGACGCCCGCCTGCCCGCGGTGCTCGATGGAGCGACGGGCTTTCTCTACTATGTCTCGGTCGCCGGGATTACAGGGCAGCAACAGGCGGCGCAGGATAGTATTGAGGCCGCAGTCGCTAAGCTGAAAGCACAAACCGACCTGCCCGTCGCAGTCGGCTTTGGTGTGCGCACGCCGGAACAGGCCGCCGATATTGCGCGGGTTGCCGATGGCGTGGTTGTCGGCTCAGCAATTGTCGAAATTGTCGGAAAATATGGCAAGGACGCCGCGCCGCATGTGCGGGACTATGTCAAATCGCTTTCCGATGCTATCAGGTCGGCGCGCTAGGTATTTTGGGAGATAGACCATGAGTTGGCTAAGCAACGTCCGCAATCGCATCGCGTCGATGACCAAGCGCGAGACGCCCGATAATCTCTGGCACAAGTGCAAGAAATGCGAGAGTATGGTTTTCCTCAAGGAATTTGAGGAAAATATGCACGTCTGCCCAAAATGCGAGCATCATGGCCGGATTGGCCCGATGATCCGCTTTGAACAGATCATGGACGAGAATAGCTGGAAGATCATTCCCTTCTCCAAAGTCAAGGAAGACCCGCTGAAGTTCAAGGACCAGAAGAAATATACCGAGCGCCTGAAAGCCGCGCGTGCGAAGACCGAGGAGCAGGATGCCCTGATCAATGTCGAGGGCACGGTTGAGGGGCACCAATGTGTTGTCGGCGTGCAGGATTTTGCCTTCATGGGTGGCTCGATGGGCCTTGCAGTAGGACAGGCTTTTGTCGATGGAGCCAATCGCGCGCTGGACCATCAGTGTCCTTATATCATCTTCACAGCGGCGGGCGGGGCACGGATGCAGGAAGGAATATTATCCCTGATGCAAATGCCGAAGACAACCGTTGCGATATCGATGATGCGGGAAGCCGGCATCCCCTTCATTGTCGTGCTGACTGATCCAACTACAGGCGGCGTTACCGCAAGCTATGCGATGCTGGGTGATGTCCATATCTCGGAACCCGGTGCGCTGATCGGCTTTGCCGGACAGCGGGTGATTGAAAACACTATTCGAGAAAAGCTTCCCGACGATTTCCAGACTGCGGAATATCTGAAAGAGCATGGCATGGTCGATATGGTTGTCCACCGCGAAGACCTGCATGCAGAACTGGCCAAGGTCATGGATTACCTGATGGCCTGGAAAGACGCGGCCTAAGTCCCCCTCCCGACTGCGGGAGGGGTTAGGGGTGGGAACATCATCCATGCTCAATAGTGATTTTTCCAAAAAACTGGCCCACCCCCGGCCCCTCCCGACTGCGGGAGGGGAGTAGATGGTAGACGGTGCAAAGTCGGATCATCCGGCGGTTCAGAAACAGCTAGACCGACTTTCCATGCTTTCACCCGGACGCGATGTGCTGGGGCTGGAGCGGATCAGCGAAGTTCTTCGCAGCCTCGATAATCCGCACAACAATCTCCCACCTGTTTTCCACGTTGCGGGCACCAATGGCAAAGGCTCCACCTGCGCCTTTCTCCGCGCCGCAATCGAGGCGGAAGGCCTGAAAGCCCACGTCTATACCAGCCCCCATCTGGTGCGGTTCAACGAACGCATCCGAATTGCTGGCAAGCTGATCGAAGACGAATATCTTGCCAAGTTGCTGGCTCGCGTTTTGGATATCAGCGAGGATATCAATCCCAGCTTTTTCGAGGCTACTACGGCTGCGGCGTTCCTCGCCTTTTCCGAAACCCCAGCAGATGCCTGCATCCTTGAAGTCGGACTGGGGGGAAGGCTGGATGCAACCAATGTTATCGCCAATCCCGTCGCAACAGGCATAACGGCGCTGGGTATCGACCATGAAGGCTTCCTTTTGTCACCGGAAAAAGGCGCGCCCGAAGATCCGATGGTCCGGATTGCCTGGGAGAAAGCTGGGATTGCCAAGAAAAGCACACCCTTGCTTACCCAGAAATATCGGGACGATATGAAGCAGATCGTTACAGACCATTGTGAAGGCGTTGGCGCGCGCTTCCTCCCGCGCGGCGACGCTTGGGATGCAGCGATTTACGAAGCGCAGCTGCATTATCGCGATGACAAGGGAAAACTGAACCTGCCCCTGCCCGCTCTTGTCGGCTCTCACCAGGCGGACAATGCGGCCCTCGCCATTGCCATGATCCGCTATCAGGATGCTGTCGAGATATCAGATGGAGCGCTGAAAGCCGCTATGGGCTGGGCGCAATGGCCGGGACGGATGCATTTGTTGATCGCCGGACCGATCACTCACTTGCTGCCACTGGACGCGGAAGCCTGGGTCGATGGCGGACATAACGTGAGTGCCGGATTGGCGCTGGCCAAACATTTCGCAGATTATGAAGCGGGATCAATTGATCTGGTCATTGGCATGTTGTCCAACAAGGACCCGGCGGCGATCATAGCACCGCTGCAGGAGAAACTGGCGAGCGTAACGGTGATTCCAGTACCGGGGCATGATTCGCACACCCCCGAAAATTATCCGGACACCGGCACCCCGGTGGCCGAAGCCGATACTGTTGAACAAGCGCTAAAAAGCCTGAAATTGGGGCGGGAGAAAACTGTCCTTATCGCGGGATCACTGTATCTGGCCGGCGATGTGCTTCGCGCCAACGAGCAGGTGCCTGATTAAACTGACGAACCGGCTTCCTTCCCATCAGCATGTACCGAACCCGCCGTACCCAATGAACGGTCGACTAAACCTGACCGGATCATCAGCCAGAACATGATAACACCGGGAAGCGCAGCTACGGTGGTGAGCAAATAGAAATTCACATAGCCCATCGCTTCAATCAGCGACCCTGCTGTCGTTCCCGTCAGGAAGCGCCCCAATATACTTGCTGCTGCTGATAGCAATGCAAACTGGGTAGCCGTAAAGTTGAGGTTGCAGAGCGCAGAAAGATAGGCAACGACAGCCACGCCGCCGACGCCGCTGGCAAAGTTTTCAAAGCCAATCGCCGCCGCCATTCCCCAATTGGAATGTCCTACTGCCGCCAGTCCTGCGAAAGACAGGTTGCTAATCGCCATCAGGACAAGACTGAGCATCACCGCTTTTTTCATACCGAGTTTGGAGTAAACAATACCTCCTACAAATATGCCGATCAGGAAAGCGAAGAAGCCGAGACTGACATCATAAAAGGCAATCTCGTAATTGGTAAAACCAAGGTCTTCGAACAGCAGGCGGAAGGTCAGATTGGCCAGCGTATCACCGATCTTGTGCACCAGAACGAATAGCAATACGACCAACGCGCCGGACCGTTTGAAAAACTCGGCAAGCGGGCTGATATACGCTTTGGCAGCTTCTATCGGCCCTTTTAGTGGTTGAGGTTCCTGCCGCCGGGCGGGTTCCCCCATGAACAGTCCGGTGAAAAAGGCAAACAGCGCGAAGAAGGCAACCACGAAATAGGCCATCGACCAGCCGAAGCGCTTTGCAATGACCAACGCAACCGCGCCAGCTGCAGCCGCGCCAATACGCCAGCCATATTGTGACATCCCCGAACCAACACCCAATTGCTCGGGTTCCAGCAGTTCAATGCGATAGGCATCAATGACGATATCGAATGTGGCACCGGCTGTACCGACCATGATAGCGGCCACAGCCACCGCAGCAATATTGGCTTGCGGATCGAGCGAGCCGAGATACATGATTGAGCCCATCACCAGTGCTGCGGTGAACCAGAGCCACGAGACCCGCTGTCCAAACCTGCCGATCAATGGCAATTTGATAGCATCGATAACCGGAGCCCAGAGCCATTTGAAATTATAGGCGAGGAAGGTCAGCGCAAAGGCTGTTACAGTCGATTTTTCGATACCTGCTTGAGCCAGCCGCGTCGTCAGTGTCGCAGCGATCATGGCAAACGGGAAACCTGAGGAAATCCCGAGGAAGAGCGCCGCTAGCGGTGCGGGTTCACTATAAGGTCGAACACCTTCCGGTAAAAAACCGCGCCATCCTAAATCGCTTGATTGACTTCCCACGCAACATCCTCCCTCAACTTGAGAGGAATCTTTAACGGCAATTCACCTGAATGCCAGCTTGATTTTGTCGTGAGCTAGATACCGAGCAGTTTTGCACCAATAATAGGGCCAGCGCCGGGACGCTGGAGGATCACGGCATATTTGTCTGCTCCGAAAACCTGAAAGTTATCATTGGTGATCGGAAAACTGACATCATCACCGCGCCAACTTCCCAGATTGGTTTCGCTTTTTACCACATTGACATAGTGCGACTTTCGCCCACCATTCTCGCCACGTCCGACAGATACTGTCTCGGACGAACTCAGTGCCAACAACGAAACGCTCGCCATATGGGCTGATTTGCCGGAGATCGTGACGATAAACTGTCCACGATCATCCTTGTCGACCGTAATTTCAGGACCACCAACGCGGGCGCGCCGGACAATCGAACGAATATCACCTTCGCGCGACCCGACTGCACCGTCGCCGCCGTTGACCACAATCTGCGGTGTGTAAACACCGGAGCCTTCATTGCCCTTGCTAGCATAGGCGCGCTGGAGGGCGGTATTCTGGGGCCGGGCCAGCGTGTCTTTCCAGCCGAGCCGGTCCCAGTAGGTAACGGGCCGCGAAATCACCAGCAGGGAGTCGTCTTTCGCCAGCCGGCTGGCCAGCATATCTGCAGGGGGACAGGACGAGCATCCCTGACTGGTGAATAGTTCAATGACGACAGGGTTAAGGGAGGAGGAGTTGTCATCAAGGGTATTCGCGAGTGTCGCCACGCTTTGGGGGACGGAATTTGGTGAAGCCGCAGACGTCTGGGTAATTTGAGTACCCACAAATCCGGCAAAGGCTGCACCTGCAACCATGATGCTGAAAATTGTCTTGCTCATGTGAAACTCCGTTACCGTGACTAACATGGCATTCGCGGGGCCAATTACAAAAGTTACAGATTGCGGTAACAATTTTTTTCCGGCATGCGCGCGGCATGAACGAGCGCAATCCTCCCAAGCGATATAGGGCGAAACCGACACCAGGATCGCAAAAGAAACCTGTGGGCAAGCCGGTTGAGCCCGGTTCCGGCGAAGAAGGCCAGCGGATTGCGAAATTGCTGGCGCGGGCGGGCGTGGCTTCGCGGCGCGAGATTGAGCGGATGATTGAGGCGGGACGGATCAAGCTGAACGGCGATCTGGTTGAGCATCCATCGCTGAAGCTGAAAAACCTGACCGGGATAACGGTTGACGACAAGCCTGTGGCCGAGCCTTCACCAACCAAACTATTTTGCTTTCACAAGCCCACTGGATATCTGACCGCCGAGCGAGACTTTTCCGGCAAAAAAACAATCTACGATATCCTGCCGGACGATATGGAACGGATCATGCCGATTGGGCGGCTGGATATCAATACCGAAGGCCTGCTTCTGATGACCACAGATGGCGAATTTAAGCGCCAGATGGAGCTCCCGAAAAACGGCATAGAACGCACCTATCGTGCGCGAACATTTGGCGACATCACACAAAATCAACTGGAAGAACTGTACAAGGGCATCACCGTGGATGGGATGCGATACGGTCCAATCACCGCCAATCTGGAGCGCAGTACCGGCCGCAATCAATGGATTGAGATGACACTGACCGAGGGCAAGAACCGCGAAGTGCGAAAGGTCTTGGAGTATTTTGGGTTGAAGACGTCTCGTCTGATCCGGACAAGCTATGGGTCTTTTGGATTGGGTGAACTCGCCAAGGGCGAGATTGCGCCGGTGAGGCGACATGATCTGGTGAAATTTCGGAAGACATTGGCGTGATCTTGCAAAGGTTGAAGCGAGCTTCCTCCCTCCCCTTCAGGGGAGGGACCGAGGGTGGGGGCGAGCCTCCACAGAGCTCTGCTGACGACAGCCCCCACCCCAACCCCTCCCCTGAAGAGGAGGGGCTTTTGATATGCGCATAATCGCGGGCGGATGGCGGGGTCGGAAACTGGTTGCTCCCAAGGGTGATACAACGCGCCCAACCGCCGACCGAACCCGCGAACGCCTATTCTCCATGCTCACCAGCCGTCTAGGCGATTTCGAAGGCTTGCACGTGCTCGACCTATTCGCTGGTTCCGGCGCGCTTGGCCTGGAAGCCCTGTCTCGCGGTGCCGCACACTGCACCTTTGTCGAACAGGATCAGGATGCAATCAAGGCGCTGGAGAAGAATATCGCAACCCTGAGTGCAAAGGCCGATGTTAAAATCGGTTCCGTCCTTCACCTGGGCCCAGCGCGCAAGCCCTATGACTTGATCCTGATGGACCCGCCCTATGACACCGGAGCCGGAGCCGTCGCACTAGACAAACTATCCCGCCACGGCTGGTTCGCTCCATCTAGCTGGATCGCGATTGAAACATCCAGACATGAAAAAATCGAGGTCAAAGACTTTGACCTCGATTGCGAGAGAGATAGTGGCAAGGCGCGAATCCATATCCTGCGCCCTGCTCAATGATTACGCGGGACTAGCCGCCCATCATCGTCAGGATTGACGCGGTCTCCACATGGCCATTCTGAACACCGGTAAACAGCGCGGTTGCGGCCATTGCGAAGGTTGCGACCAGCGCGCTTGATAACAGTCTTTTGCTCATTTTTAACTCCATTGGGGGCGGCTTTGACGCCGTTTGATTAAGAAATGGTGCATCGCAACATGAATTTCAACCTGCCCAATGGGTCATATCCAAAACAATAGCGCCAATATGGCCTTGCCGCCGCCCACGATGTTCCCTAATCGTTCCCTATGGCCGAACCCGTCAATTTTCCGCAGGACAGCGACCCACCCTATGTCGTCGGCCTGAATCCGCCGCAGCGGGAGGCGGTGCTGACGACCGAAGGCCCGGTGCTGGTGCTGGCAGGTGCGGGAACGGGGAAGACCGCCGCCCTCACCCGGCGGCTGGCGCATATTGTCTATTCTCGCAAAGCCTGGCCGAGCGAGATTCTGGCGGTGACTTTCACCAACAAGGCTGCCCGGGAGATGAAAGAGCGGACCGCGTCGATTGTCGGTGAGGCTTTTGAAGGCATGCCCTGGCTCGGAACATTCCATAGCATTGGCGCAAAGATGTTACGGCGTCATGCCGAGCTGGTGGGCTTGCAAAGCAATTTCACCATTCTCGACACCGACGATCAAATACGCCTGCTCAAACAGCTAATCCAGGCAGAAGAGATTGACGACAAGCGCTGGCCTGCGCGGATGCTGGCAGGACTGATCGATCAATGGAAAAACCGCGGACTGAACCCGCAGGATTTCGATGCCAATGAGGCGGAGCGCTATGCCAATGGCCGGGGGCAGGAATTTTATGCCGCCTATCAGGCGCGTTTGAAGGCACTCAATGCCTGTGACTTTGGCGACTTGCTCCTGCACTCGCTCAACCTGCTAAAGAATGATCGCTCGATCCTTGAACAATATCAGCAGCGTTTCAAATATATCCTCGTCGACGAGTATCAGGACACGAACAGCTCGCAATATCTGTGGCTGCGGCTGCTCGCACAAAGCCACAAGAATATCTGCTGTGTCGGCGATGATGACCAGTCGATCTACTCATGGCGCGGGGCGGAGGTCGCGAACATCCTGAAGTTCGAAAAGGATTTTCCCGAGGCCAAGGTCGTCAAACTGGAGCAAAATTACCGTTCCACGCCGCATATCCTTGCCGCCGCATCGGCGCTGATCGATCATAACAGCAATCGCCTCGGCAAGACGCTTTGGACCGAGGAAGACGAAGGCGACAAGGTGCAGGTAGTTGGCGTCTGGGATGGTCCGGAGGAAGCGCGGCGTACTGGCGACGAGATTGAGGCGCTGCAACAGATCAAAGGCGTCTCGCTCAACGATGTTGCCATTCTCGTCCGCGCACAGTTCCAGACCCGCGAGTTTGAGGATCGTTTCATCTCCATCGGCATGCCTTACAAGATTATCGGCGGTTTCCGCTTCTACGAACGCGCCGAAATTCGCGACGCCCTCGCCTATCTGCGGGTAATTGCGCAGCCCGCCGATGATCTGGCGTTCGAGCGGATAGTCAACACACCCAAACGCGGCCTCGGCGACAAGACGGTCGAGAAAGTCCACCGCCTCGCCCGTGCGCAGGGCATCCCCCTCGCCGCCGCCGCACTGGCAATTTGCGATACCGATGAACTGCCGCCACGCGCGCGCAACACGCTGCTCGAGTTGATGAAAAACTTTGCCCGCTGGCGCGATTTGGTGGGAGAGACTGCCCACGCAGAGATCGCGCGGATCGTTCTCGATGAATGCGGCTACACCACCATGCTGCAAGCGGACAAATCCACCGAAGCCGCGGGGAGATTAGAAAATCTTACCGAACTCGCCCGCGCGATGGAGGAATATGAAACGCTCGGTGATTTCCTTGAGCATGTCAGCCTCGTCATGGACAATGACGCGCGCGATGATGAGGCCAAGGTTACGATCATGACCATGCACGGCACCAAGGGCTTGGAGTACGACCATGTCTTCTGCGCCGGCTGGGAGGAAGGCGTCTTTCCTTCGCAGCGCACGCTGGATGAAGGAGGAGTCTCCGGCCTCGAGGAGGAACGACGTCTCGCCTATGCCGCGATCACCCGGGCGAAGAAAAAATGCACCATCTTTCACGCTGCGAACCGGCGAATCTATGGCCAGTGGACGAGTTCTATACCCTCGCGTTTTATCGGCGAGCTGCCCGATGACCATGTCGAACACGAGAATAGCATGTCCGGCGGCGAAAGCATGTGGCGGGCCAACTGGAGCGAGAATAGCGATCCCTTCGCGCATCTAGCCGCCGCTAATGCCACCAGAGCCGGTCAGCGCGGCCCCGGCTGGCAACGCGCGGCCACATCCGGCGACTTCGATCCCGCCCCCGCCAACCTGAAAGAAGCCCGCCGCAGCGCCGTCTCCCTCGGCAACAAAGGCCGCGATGATGTGACTGTCGGCCAGCGCGTCTTCCACACCAAATTCGGCTATGGCGAGGTAATGGAGAAGGAAGGCAACAAGCTCGAAATCGAGTTTGAGAAAAGCGGGAGCAAGCGGGTTTTGGACTCGTTTGTGGAAGTTGTTTGAAGTTTAATTGAAATGTCAGCTACATCCCGAGGCTGTGTAAAAACGCGTTTGTCATGCGCTGTCGTGGGGTATTTTTTCGTTTAGGTCAGATTTTTGCCGATAATTTCAGCAGGCGCGCAGAACCATCATGCCCGGATCGCTTTGATGAGCGGTTTGACGCCCATGATGGTGATGAGGCGTTTGATATTATAGGCGAGAACCGAGAGGCTCATCTCTGTGGCGACGTTTTTGATGCCTTTGGTGAGGAAGTGGCACGGTCCCATCCAGCTTTTGAGTGTTCCAAAGACATGTTCAGCCGTTTGTCTGCGGATGGTCATGGCATCGGGGCGATTGTTGAGGCGTACGAGCATATCATCGACCACGGCTTCGTGCTCCCAGCGCTTGATGCGCCGGTATTTGGCTGTGGTGCATTGTGATCGGATTTTGCAGTCTGGGCATTTGCTCGACCAATAGGCGTTCAGCGTCAGCCCCTTTTCTTCTGTCGTGAAGCGGTGGATGAGTTCTTCACCTGCAGGACAGCGCAGAGTGTCTGTCTCTGCTTCATAGATAAAATCACTTCTATCGAACCGGCCTGCTGCCCTAGAGCCTGATGTATTGGGCTTTGGCACAAGCGGCGTCGCACCCTGTTCTTCACATGCCTTGATCTGCGGTCCGCTGAAGTAACCGCGATCAGCCAGCACCTCTATCTCTTCCGCATCCATGGCCACTTTGGCTTTCTCCGTCATAGGAGCGAGGAAGGCCCGGTCATGCGGTGCATTGGTCACTTCATGTGACACAATGAGATGGTACCCGGTGTCCACAGCAGCTTGTACGTTATATCCCACCATGCCGGAGGCTTTCATGCTCGTGGACATGGCTCTGGCATCGCTATCAGTCTGCGATATCTGCTTATCAGGATGAGCGATGACCTCCGCTTCTTTGGCGCAAAGCTCGTGGAGCTTGGCTTTCATGGACACGATCTTCTCGCGCAGCTGTGTCGTCCGGTCCTCAGCAACGTCGCTATCGTGCATGTCCGCTGCATCAAGTGACTGGAGATAGCGCGCTATGCTCTTTTCCACCTGATCAATCCGGCGTTTCAGCTTGCCTCGTGTATGATTGCGTTCGCGTGCGTTCACAGCCTTGAACTTCGACCCATCTATCGCAGCCACAGCCTTGGCGAACAGACCGAGCTCCCGGCATAGCCCCGCAAACTGACTGCAAACGGATTGGATCGCTGGGCCATTGTCCTTCCTGAAGTTGGCGATTGTCTTGAAGTCCGGGACCAGATGGCCGGTTAGCCACATCAGCTCGAGATTGCGGCCCGCCTCGCGCTCCAGTCTCCGGCTCGACTGTACCTGATTGAGATAGCCGTAAATATAGATTTTGAGCATCACTGCCGGATGATAAGCCGGGCGACCCGTGTCCTTCGGATCAACACCAGAAAATCCCAGTTCCCGCAAATCCAGTTCGTCGGTAAACGCATCCACCACACGGACCGGATTATCTTCATCCACATAATCCTCAAGCGATGGCGGCAATAAAAACGTCTGATCACGATCCGATCCAACCACAAAACGCTTCATGCAACCGCCTCCAACAAAGCCGCTCAGACCATAGCGATAATCAATGCGTTTTTACACAGCCTCTCCCGGAAAGCATGCGTAATTGGTGGAACTGATTATGGGTCGGGTTCCCGTTAGATTGCTGGTTTTAGCCAGCAACTGAAGGGATGAGATGATGGGATATTATGTAGGACTAGATGTAGCGTTACGTTCTGTGCTTACCACCCTTCAATTTATCCAAACCTGCCAGAGTTTGGGGATTTTTGCGTAACCGGCGATGGCTCTTCTGATGGCGCGCAGACCTGCTTTGAAGAGTGAACACAGGGATCGTCGGGCTTTTCGGATCCCCTTTTTTCGCCGCGTTGCGCGACGTGGTATTCTTCGTTTGCTCCGGTAGAAACAGCCCAGTACATGGCGATTGCCAGAACCAGGATGAGGCGCGCCAGTCGATCTGGTCTTCTGATCTGACTTTGGGTGATGCCGAAGCCTCGGGTTTTGAAGTCGGAGAACATGGCCTCAATACTCCATCGCATGCCGTAATCGAGTATCTTGTACTCGGATGGGGTCACGCTCATTGCGATGATCCACGGCTCTTTGTGTCCGTCTTCGTGGAGCACACCGATGTTGGTGAGGACGCCTGTTTCATTAAGCTCTGCCTTTACAATGCCTTCGGGCATCAATTCTGCGATCTCACGGGTTACCACCTCACCTCCCTGATGCTGCAGGGTAAGGTTGCTTTTCAAGCGGAGCCGATAGTCCCAGCCCGCCTTCTGGCACCATTCGATCAAGCGGGCGGTCCCATAGAACCGGTCTCCGGCCAGCAATACGCGCGCGTTTTCTGGAAGCCAGGGCCGCACAGCTCCCAGAAGCTCGTGTTGCACGTGCCATCCAATCGGCCCCTTGGTCTGGCGCACACGCCAGGCGACCGGAAGGGCTCGATCCCTCATCCGCACCGACAGCATCAAGACCTCGTGACCCTCGTTGAGCTTGCTTTGATCAAGGGCCAGTACAGTCGTTTCTCCGGCCTCAATCTGGCGGCGGAAAATCTCCCCTACATAGGCCTGCATGACCTCGTCAGTATCGATATGGGAATTGCCCAAAAGGCGCGAAATGTACTGATATCGGTGGTCCACCGACCCAATCTCACGCGGCAAAGCTGCTGCATTTTCCATCAGATTGACACTCCGCGTGTTCAAAACCACGCTTGCCAGCACCGACAGGCCCTCCCGCCGAGACTTGTGATACCCGGGAAGACGATCCCGAAAATCAGCCTCTATCCTCGAATAAAGCTCTGAAAAATAATCACTTCCCGCCAAAACAACCTCCAATATCAATAGTGGAGACTCCTTGAATCACACAGATCAGCGAGATGTCAAATCAGACGTGGAATTTTGAAGGGTGGTAAGCGTTCTGTGGCACTTTGTGTGATTGATGGTGAAGGCGAGATTGTTCTGGAACGGGCGGTGGCCTGTGAGGTCGATGAGATTGTCGAATGCCTGCATAATCTGGATCATTCGATAGACCGTATTGGCTTTGAAGCCGGGACGATGAGCCAGACGCTGTTCCATGGATTAAAGGCGGTCGGATATGATGTCGTGTGCATGGAGGCCCGGCACGTCAGTGCAGCTTTATCGGCGATGCGCAACAAGACGGATCGGAATGATGCACGCGGCATCGCGCAAGTGGTGCGTTCAGGCTGGTATCGCGCGGTACATATGAAGAGCGCAGAAAGTCATCATATCCGTACGCTGCTGGCGAGCCGCAAGACATTGCTGAGCCGCTGCATCGATCTGGAGAATGAGATACGCGGTTTGCTCAAGGTCTTTGGTATCCGTCTGCCATCCACGTTAGCACACCACCGCTTTGCGGAAACAGTGAAGCCCATCATCGAAGCGGATGAAGCTTTGACATATGCACTTCTACCGATGTTGGATGCGCAGCAGGTGCTGCTTACCAGTTATCAGGAGATGGATCGGCGCGTGAAGCTGGTTGCTGGAACCGATCCGGTCTGCATGCTGCTGATGACAGCACCAGGTGCAGGAGCGGTGACAGCCTTGCACTTCAAGGCAGCCATTGATGATCCGGCGCGGTTTAAATCATCACGGCTTGTTGGCGCCCACTTCGGTCTAACACCCCGGCGCTTCCAGTCAGGCGAGAGTGATAGCCAAGGCCGGATATCCAAAGCTGGTGATGCAGATGTCCGCTCGGCGCTCTACTCAGCCGCCCACTCACTGCTCACCAGAACACGCACGATGTCACCGCTTAAAGCATGGGGCCTGCATCTGGTTCGAACAAAAGGGCGTAGACGCGCTACCGTTGCAGTTGCTCGCAAACTTGCCGTCATCCTTCACCGGATGTGGATCGATGGTACCCAGTTCCAATGGAATGAGCAGAAGGTAACAGCATGACGCAAACCTGATCAAACCAAAGGAAGAAGCGTCCTCATCTGGACGTTGCTATGGGAATGACGCCGCAAGTGTCCGATGCGCCATAAAAGCGCGCCCGAAAGCAAGGCACTCCCTGACCGATCTTATACATGCATGCAGCTACAAACATAGACTGCGGAGAGAAGCGTGACCCAGATGATAGACAACAATTAAACCAACGAACTTGACATCAGCCAATTAGAGAAACGGACATTTCACACTATTATCAAATGCCTCTACCTTTGGACGCGCCCTGAGCCATCGCCGTCCATCAGCTTCTCGACTTCGTCTACACTCACGCGATTGAAGTCACCGAGAATTGAATGCTTCAAGCAACTGGCAGCAACTGCAAACTCCAAACTCTGCTGCCGGTCTTCATAGGCGTTGTACCCATAGATGAAAGCGGAGGCAAAGCTGTCACCGCCGCCGACCCGGTCAACAATGTCGGTGAGTTCATAATGTCGTGACAGCTTGAAGCCCTGATCTCGGTCACGTACACAAGCCGACCAGCCGTTGCGGTCAGCGCTATGGCTTTCACGCAATGTAATCGCGATAGTGTTCATGTTCGGATAGATGTCGAGCACCTTCTGCGACAACGCTTCATATTTCGAAGTGTCGAGTTCGCCGGATTCCACATCGACATCGACCGAGATATCGAGCGCCTTCTGGCAGTCTTCCTCATTGGCGATTCCGACATCGACATGTTCGACGAGCTCGCGCATGACTTCGGGCGCGGACTTGCCATATTTCCACAGTTTGCCACGGTAATTAAAGTCGCAGGATACGGTGACGCCTGCCTTTTTGGCGGCTTGCACGCATTCAATGCTGAGATCGGCTGAATCCTGTGTCAATGCAGGAGTAATGCCGGTGATATGGAGCCATTTCGCGCCATCAAAAATAGTCGCCCAGTCAAAATCACCCGGCTTGCATTCGCTAATTGAGCTGTGCGCACGGTCGTAAATGACTTTCGACGGCCGCTGGTTAGCACCGGTTTCGAGGAAGTAAATGCCAACCCGGTCGCCTGACCGGCGGATATGGGCTGTATCGACGCCAAAGCGGCGAAGTTCGCCAATGGCAGATGCACCAACATCATTGTCGGGCAGTGCCGAGATAAATCCGGAATTCAGACCATAATTGCTCAGCGCCACCGCCACATTGGCTTCGCCACCACCAAAAGTCGCTTCAAATGACAGCGACTGGAAAAACCGCTCATGGCCGGGCGTTTTGAGCCGCAGCATGATTTCACCGAATGACAAAAATTCTGCCATGATATTATCCTTATGGTCTTGCAGCGCTGGCTAGACTCACTGCTTCGCGCGCTAGCTTTGTAATGGCTTCATAGTCGCCCGCTTCAATGGCGGCTTTTGGTGTCAACCAGCTCCCGCCGCAGGCAATCACTGATGGCACTCCCAGAAACTCTCCAAGATTGCTCGCGGAAACACCGCCGGTCGGCATGAACTGCAAATTGCGAAAGACCGAACTCAGTGCCTTTAGCATGGGAACGCCGCCGGCCAGTGATGCCGGGAAAAATTTCACAGTTTTCAGGCCTATGCAATGCGCCTGCTGAGCTTCTCCGGGAGTCATGATACCAGGGAAAACCGGCAGGCCTTTTTCCTTGCAGAAATTGACGACCGCATAGATTAATCCGGGAGAGACAATAAACTGAGCGCCACGTGCTGCTGCTTTTTTTGCATTGTCTCCAGTCAAAATCGTTCCAGCGCCGATAATCATGCCGCTGGTTTCCGCAATGATCGCTTCCATACAATCGAGCGCGGCATCAGTGCGAAGAACGACTTCGATAACTTCCAGTCCGCCCGCCTGCAGTGCGCGCGCGGTTTCAACCGCCACTTGTGGATCGTCCGCCTGAATGAGGGGGACGACAGGTGCAGCGGCCAACCGCGATTCAAGGTCTTGTTGTATGTCCATATCGGTAGCGTTATTTCACATCAATCAAGAGAAGAACAGACCGCCATTGATATCAATATTGGTGCCGGTAATAAACGACGCTTCATCCGACGCCAGATAGACAGTAGCGTCAGCTGTCTCATCCGCACGGCCCTGACGGCGTAGCGGCGTTGAGTTGGCGACATTTTCACGCACCGCGTCTGCAGTGAAAGTGTCATGAAACGATGTCGCGATCATGCCAGGGCATAGTGAATTGCAGCGAATGCCTTTTGGCCCCAAATCTTTCGCCATCGCGCGAGTGAATGTCATCACCGCACCTTTGGAAGTCGCATAGGCCGCAGCACCCGGTCCGCCGCCATCGCGGCCTGCAAGAGATGCAAAGTTAATGATCGACGCACCTTCCTTCATGTGCGGCACGACTGCTTTGGTAGCAAGGAAAGTGGAGGTTACGTTCAAACGCATGACATGCTCGAAAAAATCCATGTCCATTTCATCAAGACCTTTGCGCTCGACGAGGCCGCCGGTAACATTGACAAGAATGTCGATTGTATCACCAAAGGCAGCCTTGGCCGCAGCGACCATGCCATCGACGTCTTCCGGTTTCATCATATCGCCCTTGTACGAAACCGCCGTTCCACCAGCTGCTTCGATTGCGGCAATCGTTTCATTCGCCGCTTGTTCATTGTTGCAATAGTTCACAACAACCTTGGCACCCTCAGCCGCCAGTTTCTCTGAAACAGCGCGGCCAATATCGCGGCTGCCGCCGGTTACGATTGCTACCTTGTCTTTCAACCTAGTCATGTTTTTCCCTGTCTATAAATGTGATGAAAAATCTATGCGGTTGCCGTTTCGATTTTCGGCTGAAGCGGTTTGATGCTCGGGCAAAGCACGAAGATCGACAATACGGTCATAATCGCCAAGCCTGCCCCCACTGCAAAGGCCGGAGCGTAATTGCCATCTGCCGTGATGATCGGAATCAGGAAGTTCAGCAGGACCACCGCGAGCTTGGCCGCTGTCCCGGCATAACCAGCCAGTGTGCCTACTGATTTGCCGCTGTAGAAATCACTTGGCAGCGTCTGGATATTGCCGACTGCGGTCTGGAAGCCGAACAGGATCACCGCCATCAGCAACACGGCCACCAGCGGCGTCGCTGCTACAGTGGTCGCCAAGAGCGACACCAACATGATCAATCCGCCAAGTGCGATCACCGACTTGCGCGTCTTGTTGACCGTCCAGCCAGCTTTTATGCGATTTTGAGCCAGTAGACCGCCGAACCAAGCACCGAACATCGCACCAATATAGGGCACGGCTGCGTAGGTGGCGATTTCTTCAACACCGAAGCCATAGGTTTCGTTAAGGTAGAGCGGGAGCCATCCGACGAACAGCCACCAGATCGGGTCAAGGAAGAAGGAGGCCATTATGACGCCCCAGCTTTCCTTGCGGGTGAGGATTTCACCTGTGCCCGGTGCGTATTCGGCCACTTCGCCCGCTTCCTCATTGCGCTGGCCAGTAAGAATGAACTGACGCTCTTCCTCCGTGATCCATGGGTGGGCATCAGGGCCGCTTTTGTAGACGATAAGCCAAGGGATCAGCCAAAGGAAGCCCAAGGCACCGATGGCAATGAATGTTGCCTGCCATGATCCCAGAAAGACGAACAGCAGACCGACAATAGGTGCCGATACGATACCGCCGATTGCTGCACCTGAGTTAAATATGCCTTGTGCAAAAGCACGTTCGTCAATCGGGAACCATTCAGCATTGGCTTTGGTCGCCCCAGGCCAGTTGCCTGCTTCCGACACGCCGAGCAACCCACGGAAGATGGCAAAGCTGGTGAGGCTGGTGGCTGCTGCGTGCGCTATAGTAGCAAGCGACCAAGCAGCGATGGCGAGCACAAAGCCTAGTCGTACTCCAATCCAGTCAAATATCTTGCCGAACAGCGTCTGGCCAAAGGCATAAGCGAAAGTGAATACGTTGATGATGATCGCATATTCAACTTTGGTGAGGCCCAGTTCTTCAGAGATTTCGGGCCAGAGAACAGCGAGTGCACCACGGTCGATATAGTTTATAATTGTAGCGAGCGCGACAAGCCCGACAATCCAGAAACGTAACTTACCCTTTGGCATTATAACTTCCCCCCTCGAGAAAATCTTCCCGTACCGGATTGAATATGTCGAGCAGCGAACCTGCCTCTAAGCATGTGATTCCGTGATCTGTGTCCGGTGTTATGGCGATGCTATCGCCAGCTATCAGTTCGCATTCCTTGCCGCCCATCATCGCACGAAATTTGCCGGATTCGATATAACTGATCTGGCTATGCGGATGCTGGTGGACGGTTCCAGCGACCCCCGCATCAAACCATAGTCGGCAGAGCATTAGGTTCGGGCTGTAGGTTAGTATTTGCCGTTTGATACCCGGTTCCAGGTCTTCGACCGGAGCACCTGACGCGTGAACGAAGGTGTCGCTTTTGTGCGACGTGATAGTGTCCGTCATTTGGCACCTCCATCGAGCCGGATATGTTCCGCAAAACCTGTCCAACTGATTTTCTGGTCACCAATCATCGCAGTGTGCCCTTTGGTCTTGTCCCGATCATAGGAGATCGCCAGCACTGATCTCGCACCCGCAAGCGTCTCGATCAGAAGCAGGTCTGCATTCCCGTCGCGAACATGCTGGATCGTCTTGATCTGACTGTCGGAGAACGTTGTCCGTTCAGCAGCACCATCATATTTCCCGTGCGCCTCCAGAATGCTCGCGAACACCGTATCCTTGCCGCTGCCCACGCGCTGAATGATCATCTGTTCGCGGCGGAGGTTAAATTTTGGATCATTGGCACCGCTCTCGGCGAGAATTGCTTCACTGCCAGCCTGCGGCACCCAGCGCGATGTATAGAAGCGATCATCCTTGATCCATGTGACAAACGCATTATCGGCGCCCGAAGGCTTGCCGGCCGCATCAACCCAGATATGTTGATAACCGTGATCTTCACCCAGAACAGGACGCCCTTTGACATTGGACGTCACATCAAAACCAACCCGCATGATGTGACCATTATAGTGCAACGGCATGTCATATTGGTGACTGCCATCAGCATCCACGCGCGTGAGGTCAGCGACAAGCGGCTGGCCCAATCCTTCAACATCCAGCAGTGCCAATGTGCGAGTAAACGCGACACCCGGATAAGCGCCGGTCATTTTTGCCGTACTGGTCTGGCTTCCCATCTTGTCCGAGAAATAAAGTTGCTCGGGCGCCAGTTTGTCCGCCGCTCTGCGGGCGCCATTGAAGTGGCTTTTCTCATCCACAACCAGTGAGTTGTGCGCAATACTCTGCTTCGCCCAACTTTCGTTTTCCGGCAAATAGCGTCCGCCAGCTTTGGCTTCGATATTCAGGAACCGCGCCGCGCCATAATCGCTGACAATCTCGTAACCATTGTCATAATATTGCCAGCTAAGCTTGTCGAAATGGCCGTGCCCCATGCCTTGCGAGCTGTTTTTGGCAACCAGCACTTGCCCGGTCATCCCGTCGCCCTTGCGCATGATCGCAACGGCGCCCTGCTTGCCTTCCGGCCCATCGGAAAGCAGCAGTGATTTGAAATCAAACGGCGCTGCTTTGCCTGCCGCCAGGTCGCCTGCGAGCAGCATTCCATTATCGGTAAGCACGGTCCTGCCCTGCCAGTCCGCAATCGAGAGCAAGCCGGGATCACGCGTTTTGGCATAAGCGACCGCAACGCCGTGATAGAGTTCGTCGGTTTTCAGGCTCTTGTCCCGGATCGCATCATTGAATGGAAAGAAGCGGCCTTTGTAGGTCAGTTGAATGGTAGTGGTGAGTGCTTTGAGCAAAATCCCATCCCGATGCTCGAAAATCTTGCGCGAAGGATCGTTCTTTTCGATTGCCCCGGCAAAAACCACAAATGGCTTAAGCGCAAACCGTTGATAATAAGGTCCCTCGGTATAGTAGCCATCAGGCGAGAAGAGTAGTTCGCTCTGGCGTAAGAATCCGGTTTCGCCGGACTTGTCCAAGCCAAGTAGCGCAATATCAACCAGTTCCTTATCGCCAAGCAGATAGCCTGTCATGCCTACGCCCGCCGTTGCCCAGGTGGCGTGATTGTGGATGCGGGAAAATGTTCTTGCAGACCCCGTCGAAAGAAATTCGGCGGCCTTGCGGAACAGATTATCATCGATATTTTTACGATCTGCTTCGGACAGTGAATCGCGAATAGCGGCATAGCCTTGCACGCTATCGACCAGCCACATCGCGTCATTCAACACTTGCCAGAAGATACGTCCGACATTCTGGTTCGCCTTCGCAGGGTGGTCGCCCAGTGTGGGATACATCTCGGCATAGGCAAGCAGGATATCGCGCACATAGTCGGCATATTTCTGCTCGCCGGTCAGTTTATAAAGCTGACCGCCC
Organism: uncultured Parasphingorhabdus sp.; assembly: GCA_951813595.1. Taxonomy (GTDB): domain Bacteria; phylum Pseudomonadota; class Alphaproteobacteria; order Sphingomonadales; family Sphingomonadaceae; genus Parasphingorhabdus. Next base: position 2,750,400 of record CATOTQ010000001.1, read on the forward strand.
TGATAGATGATCTTGAAATTTTGCTTATGCTGTTCGTGAGTATAACCTCCGCCCGGATCTTTCGGCACCGGAACCACAACTCCAGCTTCCATCATCTTATCGACAAAGGAACGGGCACGCTTCAGTTCACTTTCGAACAGGGGCGCATATTGCTGTACCGCCGCGGCGGACCCAGTCTGGGAGGACTGAACCGGTCCGGCCACGGCGGCAGAAGATGCAACAGCCCCTATTGCGACCGCTAGGAGTTTGCCCATCATGGCTTTGTTGCGCCTTCAAACTGATTGTTCGAAAGAATGGCCCGATGCGCGCCATCGTAGTTGAGTTCCTCAATAACGGGTTCCAGCATTTTCTTCGACTTGTTATCGGAAATGCGCGTTTGTGGACGACCGGCGGTGTGGATGATCTTGATAGGTGCCGTGTCGAGAAAGTTGTTGTTACTAATGTCCGTATGCTGGACGCCGTGTAGCACCATGGAAGAGCCCGCAATGTTGTTCTTGCTTAGTCCCACATTCATGAAGTTGGAGTTCATGACAGAAACATGCGGACCGAATGTGCTTTCATCCCGCCCGCCGCGATAGATGTTAAACAACTCCGCGCCGACATCCTTGAAGTTCGAACCGGACACTTCAACATATTCAACATTATACTGGCCGTAATCTTCAGTCTCTGCTTCGGCCAATAGGATCGAACCGGAAATATTGCTGAAATTGCTGTCCTTGATTTTGACCCGATCGGCAAAACTGCTCTTGCCCAGTTTGATAACATCAAAAGACCGGTTCACATCCAGATTGGAAACAGTGACCCCAACAAGCTTGATCATGAAATTCGATTGAATGGGATAAATGGCAGTTCGAATCATCGCATTGCCAACGGAGTCAGGTGCAGCCGCGCCATCGATATGAACATTTTTCAGCTTGATGCTGCCGCCTTCTCTGATTTCCGCCAGCGAAGGCCGCGCGAACAGAATTTTTGCGGAACCATTTTCTTTGGCACCCTTCGGCCCCCGGATCGTGATTGCACGATCCAGCAGCAGCGTTTTGTTCACAAGATACTCGCCGGCATCCAGTATCAGCTGGTCTCCTTCGGCGGCCGTCGCAAAAGCATCAGTCAGCGTATCTTCACCGGGTGGGACTGGAATCTCTTTCCCGGTGTCGAACCGCTCGCCAGTAGCTGGTTTGGGATACCAGGCAACACCCACAGAATCGCGAGTGATTGGCTTGATGTCGCGGGAAACGCCCGCATTCAGGCCGACGGGATAGAGCAGGCCGTTATCCGCCCGCTCCATCTCGACCGACGCTTTCGCGACGCCAGCAATCTCTTGCTGAGCCGAATCGTTAAAAATTATGTTGTCCGAAAATTTGATGCCGCTGATGTCATCCTGAACTTTGATATATTCATCCTTGCCAGTTCCGCCCAACAGGTTTCCAGAGATTCGGCTGTTTATAGGCGCAGCTGAGCGCTCGGTATCAGCACCTGCATTGAGAGTGATGCGCTTGCTATCGACAACGGTATTGTTCTCGATCACCGCATTATCAACCTGGACATAGCGATTGACTGGTGAGTTCGGCACGCCGTTCATCACAGTCAACGCGCTCGCAAAGCCAGTACCCCGCAATCCTTCCATATAGTTGTTTCGAACAGTCTGATTGCGATTGATGACGCGGATGCCGCCCGTGTGCGCCTTCCCGCCGCCCATGAACACATTATTCTCGACCAACGTGCCGTCACCATGCCGGAAGACCAGCGCACCGCGCGAACGGTAAAAGACATTGCCGCGAAAAACATTGCTGCCCGATTTGGATGAGATGATCTCCACTTCACCATCACAGCGGTCAAAGTAATTATTCTCTACCACCGTATTCGAATTGAACATGGAGAAGTGACTGGTGCCGATACGCAATGTCTCACCACCATTCGATCCGAGAACCGGGCGCGGACCGAAATAATTGTGGTCGATCCGGTGATGATTTTCCTGGCTCTCTTTGGAGTTCAACCGAACGGCAAAGGTCACACCTTTGTTGGTCTTGCCGACCAGATGATTGTGGTCGAAGCGATTATTCTTGCCGTACATGCCAACCCAATAATCACTCTCGTAGCGATCCGGCTTACTGAAACCGTCGACAACAACCTGTGTGATGCGGCTGTTATAGGCTAGATTGTCTTTCGAACGACGGAAGGAGATAACCTCCCCGGTCGGGCTGTACCCATCCTTGAACACCAGTCCCTTGACCAGCATGTGCTTGCCGCCAACGCGAAGGCTGGACTGTCCCGATATTATCACTTTACCTGAATCTTGCGAACGCAGGACAATCGGTTTATTTTTCGTACCTTTACCCGAAATTTTGATCTCGAAATCTCGCCAGATGCCATTGGCCAGAACAATTGTGTCGCCAGCCTTCAGCAATTTTTCGGCCGCAAAATATTCTTTCTGGTTTTTGACAAGATAGACTTCGGCCGCGGCTGGCAAAGCCACCAAAAAGCATGCTATCAAATACAAGCCCAGCCTGAGCACCATCCCCAAAATCCTTTGTTATAGGCTTATCGGGTATCAACGAAATTGCACAGTGTCAACCAATTGATACTACCAAATTTACATACCAATTTGTCAAATGAAAATTGGCGCAGCAGGTTCAAGCTCCCACCGCGCCAATCCAGAATTCAAATCAATTGTCACCGGGAGGTGGCGAAATGATTCAAACATATCCGAACCACCTTGCCGATACCTTCTGTGCCGGAAAATACTGACAAGGTTTATGGTTCAAGATTTCAATTCACGCGTACAACATTAGAATCTTAGCGAAGCACCAAATGTGATCCTGCGATCAGGCAGTCCCTGGAAGCAGAGCAGCGCATCATCGTTCACGCAAAATTGCTCAATTTTGGATTTGGTCAGATTCACCCCTTCAACCCCGACATTCAAATAGTCGGTCACATCATAGGTGATGCTGGCATTGAGCTGTCCTCTTGCCGCGGTAGTAACCGGGAAACCGATCGTGCTACCCAAGCTGGCGCCCGCTGCAGTGTCCAGAGTCCGGAACGCATCGCGCCATGTGTAGCGTGCACGGGCGGATATGCCATATTTCTCATAATAGAGCGTTGCGTTATAAGCATGTTTCGAGAAATCCACCAAACCGCGCCGCGCAGTAAATCCTCCGGCGGGCGCCGTCAAACCACTACTCGCTCCAAGGATGGCCGTTCCACGGTTATCCCGATCAGATGAATCAAGCGCATCACCTCCGCTAAACTTCTGATAGGTATAGTTGGCTATGATACCAAAACCGGAGGCAAAACCGAGTGTATCTTCAAATTGGGACAGATCATATTGAAATGCCACTTCGACACCAGTTTGCTTGGTAGAAGCAATATCGTTGACCCGTGTTCGGATCGGAACACATAGTCCGTTGCCAATAACGGGCGACAAGACATTGCGATCCGGAATCGGGTTGAAGATACCGCCACCTTCACAAGGCGGAGTAATGTCACGGAAGCCATTCGCATCTACGGCGGCTGGTTCTTCGACCTCAACGAACAGATTTGTCCGCTTCTTGTGGAAAAAGCCAACACTGATGACCGATGACGGTGCGAAATACCATGAAAGTGACGCATCAAAGGATGTCACTGTTTCCGGTTCCAAGCCCGGATTCCCGAGTTGCACAGCATCATTTGGGCCGGTCGGGAATGATAGTGAAGTCCTTAGAAAGCTAAAGTCCGGCCGGTTAAGGTCCTCGGTCCAACTTCCGCGAAAAACCAGATCATCGGTAAGGTCTGCAACCACATTTACGCGCGGTAACCAGAGATCATAGTTCCCGGGGGTATTGACCTCGGTCACAACATCATTGGCAACATTGTTACCGATCGAGTTAATTTTCGTGCGGATGTAACGCAAGCCAACATTGCCGCGCACTGGGCCAAATTCAAGATTTGCTTGACCATAGAACGCATGGGTTGTTTCGTTGACCCGGTAGGAGGCCGCAGGATTAACCGCAAGGTCCCTCAATAACGGAGTGCCACCACTGGCAGCCCGCGCCATACCTTCAGGAGTTGCAGCCAAGGCTGCTTGCAATGTTGCAAATACTTGACCTCGCTCTGAAAAAGCTCTGTTCGGATCAACAACAACGAAATTGCGGAAAGCCAAAGCCCTGCCATCAAAATCACCAAAATTGCTTGGACCAGGAACGATAAGATCGCCCAAGGCCGATCCGGGCGGCGTTCTGTTAATATCACCCGTACTAAAGGTTGACCGAATTTCATTGAACTCAGTTTTTGATCTGTTGTAGCGATATCCCCAATCGAAAGACTTAAAGAAGCCGCCTATATCCTCCAAATCAAGTGTCAGATCGATACGACCAGCCGTTTCATCATTCTTGGTCTCGTTACGACCCGCTGTCACCGCATCCAAAACAGTGTTATTTGGATCGAGAAGCTGGTCAATGGATGGCGCAAATGGCGAATCAAATGCGATGCCAAAAGTCAGCGCACCGTCGCGCAAGTCATATGCAAACGGCACTGGGTTATCGTTCCCACCACCCGGATCAATTGGCAGATTAGGGTTGATGAAGTTTAAGGTCGTGCTGAGATTTGGATTAGTCGTATCAGAAGCTGTTTTCGAGAATTCTGCCCGGGCAGTTAGCCTCCCGGTTTCCAATTCACCGCCGGCTCTCACAAGGTAAGTCTCGGTAAGACGAGCGCCAGTGTCACTGGAAAAGCGCAAGTTGGGATCATCGTCATCATCCGCCAGATTGATCGCAATAACCCCTGATTGAGCCGCCTCAATACTGCCGAAATTCGTTCCATCGAGCGATCCGAAATTGACCGTTTCGAATGTGTCAGGAACATTATGATCACGAAGATTGCTCACGCCAGAAGCCTGAATTCTCGAGCTATCCTGACGACGTTCCTGGTTGTTGTAGAAGCCATCAACAAAAAGTTTTAAGTTATCGCTTGGAGCCCATTCAACTGTGCCAGCAAAATTGTAGGTTTCATATTCGAAATTTTCCAACTCCTGATTTAGGAACTGAATGCCGAGATATGGGAAGTTTGGCCCCGGACCATCCGCTGCAGTGACGCTATCGCCCACAGCAATTAGAGTATCGCGATCAACACGTGGGCGAAAAGATGTCGCCTCCTGCTTCGCCCAGCTGCCAGAAAGAACGACACCAATTTCACCAGCGCCAGTGTCCCAGACATTGCCAAAGCTGCCAGAAAGCCTTGGAGTAATACTGTCGGAAAGTTCGGAATATTCGCCTTGAGCACGGAAGCTCAAAAGACGATCACTAAGGTCCAGCGGGCGAATTGTGCGCAGATTGATCGTACCGCCAACCGCCCCTTCTGTAGTTTTGGCTGTTGGCGCCTTAGTTACTTCGACCGAGGCGATAATCGCTGCGTTGACATCTTCAAAACTGATACCGCCGCGACCACTGCCGGAAGACACTGTACCAACGCCGTTGATTTCAGTGCGGTTATCATTGGAGCCACGAATCTGAACCCCGGAACCAACACCTGCGCGACGGGTGATCTGTACACCGGTCACGTTCTCAAGAACCTCGGCGAGGTTTTGATCGGGAAGCTTACCAATATCTTCAGCCTGGATAACTTCAATCAGACTATCTGCTTCGCGCTTTTCGAAGAGCGCACTTGCGAGAGAGCTACGAATACCGGAAACGATAATTACGTTCTCATCCGCCTCAGCTGCGTCTTCACTTTGTACTTCTTCATTTTGCGCATAGGCGGGCGATGCGGTTAAGGCCATTGCCGTACCTGCCAAAAGTGCTGTCGAAAAACGAATGCGCGAAAATTTACTGCGCGCAGAAATATTGGTTTGATTCATTGAATTCCCTCCCACTGGTTTTTGTCATTGCGGAGTTTATTTAATCAAACCTTTTTGTCAACCCTTAAGATATACCTAAAATTAGTTTCTGTTCATACCAATTGTGTATACCATCAAATTTCCTCAATTTAGAACAACTTAACCAAACCATCGCATTGGATCATCTCAATAAAGGTTTTAGAAAAACCAGTGATGTCACATTTGTGCAACAACGAGCAGCGCAATTTGATATCGGAATTACGTGAATAATCGAATGTGGTTGCAGATCCATTCAACAGCAATCAGCCTGAACGATGAACGCCTGTTATCCCATTCGGGCAACGTCAAGAAAACGCTCACGGCTTTCGGTAGCACGCTGCTGTACTTCACGCAGCGCTTCCTGTTCAGAAACATCCAGCATCGAGCCAATGAGTCGCAAAAAATGCTCACGCATTGCGCGCCGAGCGGCAGTTGGATTGCGCGCTTTTAGCGCATTCAGTATCTCTTTATGCTCTTTGGCCCGTGCCTCCGCATCTTCTTCGCAGACAGCATCATAGCTATGCTTCACTTCAGGAAGTTCTTCGCGCATCCGCCACAAGGACTCGATGGAATGTACCATCGCTCCATTGCCCGAACACTGTGCAATTGTTGCATGAAACTCGCGATCAGCGGCCAGCGATGTTTCTTCATCACTGTTGCCCATGGTTTGAATCAGATCTTCAAGTTTCTCCAGATTTTCATTTGAAATTATCTTGGCGGCCAATGCCGCGGCTTCGGCTTCAATCAGCGAACGGGCTTCGGTCACTTCAAAAGCACTTACTGCAGGAAGTTTACCGGGCTGGAGTGATTGATCCTCACAAACATAAACACCGGATCCTGTCTTGATTTCGATACGTCCAATTGCTTGCAAGGCGATTTCGGCTTCGCGAATTGAAACGCGGCTAACTTCAAACCGTTCTGCGAGCTCGCGTTCTCCCGGCAGCCTTGTGCCCGGAGGGAAAACGCCTTCATCAATCAGTTGCCCGATTTGTTCCGCAACGCGGTGAAAAAGTCTCTGTTCAGCCATGCTCTCGCGAACTCCCTTCCAACTGGATGCGACCTTCTGTTCTGCTATCTAGCGCAAATCCTTACATATTGTCGACCGCTTTGGTCTGTCAAAATTGATAACATTGCTGCGACCCAATACAAACGCAGCCGCACCAACCCCCTGTTGGAACTAGAACTTGAACTGCACGCCTGCGAAATAGCGCGGTCCATAGACCTGGATCGCCCCGAAATCATCAGGCGCACCCCGGAAATTGGTCCGTGGTTCGTTGAACAGGTTAATTCCTTCAAGCGTGACCTTTACATTTTCATTCACGCGATAGGATATCCGTGCCTCAAACACACTGACATCATCGACGTATCGAACCCGGGTCGGCGTTGAAACGAACTGTTGAAAGTAATTGCTGCGATACTTGTAGACACCTTGAAAATCAAAGTTTCCAATGTCCCAGTATAGCTGCGCCGCCAGGACATGCTTCGAAAATCCAAAGAGGTTTGAAGGCGGAATTAGGCCATTGCTGACAGTTGTCGTTCCGTCAGAATTGACCGACGTAATGGCACCTAGAGCGCCATCCTCAAATTCAAAATTTGAGTCTGCATAGTTATAACTTAGCTTAAATCCAAGGCCATCGAGCGGCTCAGGAAGGTAGCTAAAACGGTGTGCGGCAGTGACTTCGAGACCATAGATTGTGCTGGTGTCGTTGGTTGTCTGGGTTGTTGCCACGATTGTGCTTAAATCCTGTCCGCCAACGTTGAACACTTCGGTCTGACCAACAGTTTCGAAACCACCATCAAAGCTCTTATAGTATGCGTTAAAAGCCAAGATCGTATCGTCGTTCGGATACCATTCCAACCCCAAGTCTACATTCCATGACAACAACGGTTGGGTAAACGGGTTACCAGTTGCGGTCGCTGTTCCAACAGCTTCGGCTATAGTCGTAACAGTATCATCGGCGAGTGCATTAAACGTCCGGCCAAAGCTTAAATCCGAAGGATCAGGACGTGAAAGCGAGCGATAAAATGCAAATCGTCCGAGCAAATCGGGTTGAAATTCGGTCACCAGATTAACGCTTGGTAGGAATTCGGTGTAGGATCCACCGCCAGTAACCGTAACGAGAGATCCCGTGTCTTCAGTAATTATCAATTCACCCGCAGCGTTGAACGATGCCGAGAGCGTTCCACGGAAACCGGTTGATCTAACTTTAGAATTGATCACACGAACACCGACATTGCCTCGAACGGGGGTTGTTCTTAGCTCGCTATCAAAATCTGCTTGAATATAGCCAGCCCAGGTTTTTTCTGTGACATTCGTATTCTGGATCGAGTCAAAATCACCGGTCGGGAAAATCGGAACGCCATCTTCATCAAACTCAAGACCCGACGGGTCTTCACGTTCTAATACCCGTGCGATGCAAAGCGCATCGAAAGTCGCGAAGGTATTAGATGTACTGATGATATTGCCCGCAGCATCAACATTGGTGATTAACGGATTTCCACCGGAAACAGAGGATAGAAAATCAGACTCCGGAAAGCTCGTACGACATTCCCTATTGGCAACAGCTAGAGCTCCCGTTCCATCTGTATCATTGTAAGTATTTTCGAACCGGCTTGTACCGTTTGCAGCTCCTGGAACATCGCGATATGTGAGCTCTTGATACCGTGCACCGGCCAGAAGCCCCGAGAAGAAACCATCCATCTCATACTCTACGTCGCCACGCACAGCCCAGACTTCGTTATAGCGATCCTGTTCGAGATCAGCACGCAAACGTGGGTCGTTTGCAAACAGCGAATGATTGGTAACATCAAAATTTTGAGTGACAAAGTTTAGTGCCTCCGATCCGTTCTGACGGATCAGAACAGCCGTCTCAATCCGGTCATCGGTCGAACTACCATCACTTTCAAAAGCATTAGGGAAGAATGGATTGCCGTTTGCATCTGTGTTGCCCTCAATACTTTCATTGTCTTCGGTGCGGAACCGAATCTGGACAGCTTCTTCAATACGTTGCGTACGTGAATAGGACGCATCGACCGAGAATTTCAGACGATCAGAAGCCTGGACATCAAGCGAAAGACCGCCACCGTAATATTCTTCGTCACGCTCCAAATATTCACTGGTCGCCTCAATGCGTTGCTCATTTGTGAATTGGCGAAGAGCACCGGTTTCCGTGAACATGAGCGGGAAACCGGGAATTGCGTTGGCATCGCCCGGGCCGTCAATACGACGACCTTCAACAAAGCCTAAATCGCTGCGCTGCTCGCGAAAAAGACGCTTCGAATATTGAAAATCAGCGTTGAAGTCGACATCAGGGCTCGGCTTGAACTGAATTGCAGCAAAGACCGAGTCGCGGGTATCGTCTGTGATATTGGTACGGAATGCGTAACTGTTGCGCGCGATTACAAAGTCGTTCGTAATAGTACCATCGCGCAAACCAGCAATTGTACTGCCGCTTGTGTCACAATTGCCATCATCAAATACACCATCGCTGGTTGTTGTTGGATCCAGCACACACGCACCTATCGTATTGGATACATTCGCTTCCTGCTCTGGATTGGTTGTCTTGTTGCGAGAATAACCAATTGAGATCCCAAGTTCGCTGTCGCCTAGTTCAAACTGGTCAACATAGCTAAGTGTCGCACGATGGCCAACTTGCTGAAAGCGTTGGGACCAATCAAGATCTAGATTGTCTGGATTGAAGTTCAGCTTGAAGTTGCCTTGAAGCCTACGCTTGCCGTAGTCGAGCGGCTTAACCGTCTCTAGAGCAATTTGACCAGCAACACCGCCTTCAATATAACTCGCTGCTTGTGTCTTGTAGATTCCGATTTTGTTGAACAATTCTGAAGGAAACTGGCTAAAGTTAACTGATCGGTCGCCGCTACCATTTGATGCGATACGGCCGTTGATTACCGTCGATCCCAAAAAGGGGCCCAGACCGCGGATCGAAATTTCGGTAGCGCCACCTTGCTCGCGATGTGAACCAGCGCCCGTCAGCGTTTCTAGGGCTTCACCAATAGACAGCGCAGGAATGTCTCCAATTTCCTCAGCCGACAGGCCATCAACAACTTCGGTTGCAACCCGCTTTGCTTCGATTGAATTTTGAATGGTTCCGCGAGTACCCGTTACAATGATCGTATTCTCGTCACTGGATTCTGCTGTGGGGTTTTGATTTTGCGCTTGTGCCGGAACCGACAAAGCCGCTGTGGCACATCCTGCCAGCAAAACCTTTGCGATTGACGAGCAACGCCGTTTTTGCACGCCATTGTCCATTCGGTTCATCCCTGCTTTTCCCTTTTTTTATATGTTTTGTAAGGATAATTGAACGGGTATCATCTATGTGTCAACCTTTTATACATACCATTCCTTACCACCCTTCAAAATTCCACGTCTGATTTGACATCTCGCTGATCTGTGTGATTCAAGGAGTCTCCACTATTGATATTGGAGGTTGTTTTGGCGGGAAGTGATTGTTTTTCAGAGCTTTATTCGAGGATAGAGGCTGATTTTCGGGATCGTCTTCCCGGGTATCACAAGTCTCGGCGGGAGGGCCTGTCGGTGCTGGCAAGCGTGGTTTTGAACACGCGGAGTGTCAATCTGATGGAAAATGCAGCAGCTTTGCCGCGTGAGATTGGGTCGGTGGACCACCGGTATCAGTACATTTCGCGCCTTTTGGGCAATTCCCATATCGATACTGACGAGGTCATGCAGGCCTATGTAGGGGAGATTTTCCGCCGCCAGATTGAGGCCGGAGAAACGACTGTACTGGCCCTTGATCAAAGCAAGCTCAACGAGGGTAACGAGGTCTTGATGCTGTCGGTGCGGATGAGGGATCGAGCCCTTCCGGTCGCCTGGCGTGTGCGTCAGACCAAGGGGCCGATTGGATGGCACGTGCAACACGAGCTTCTGGAAGCTGTGCGGCCCTGGCTTCCAGAAAACGCGCGCGTATTGCTGGCCGGAGACCGGTTCTATGGGACCGCCCGCTTGATCGAATGGTGCCAGAAGGCGGGCTGGGACTATCGGCTCCGCTTGAAAAGCAACCTTACCCTGCAGCATCAGGGAGGTGAGGTGGTAACCCGTGAGATCGCAGAATTGATGCCCGAAGGCATTGTAAAGGCAGAGCTTAATGAAACAGGCGTCCTCACCAACATCGGTGTGCTCCACGAAGACGGACACAAAGAGCCGTGGATCATCGCAATGAGCGTGACCCCATCCGAGTACAAGATACTCGATTACGGCATGCGATGGAGTATTGAGGCCATGTTCTCCGACTTCAAAACCCGAGGCTTCGGCATCACCCAAAGTCAGATCAGAAGACCAGATCGACTGGCGCGCCTCATCCTGGTTCTGGCAATCGCCATGTACTGGGCTGTTTCTACCGGAGCAAACGAAGAATACCACGTCGCGCAACGCGGCGAAAAAAGGGGATCCGAAAAGCCCGACGATCCCTGTGTTCACTCTTCAAAGCAGGTCTGCGCGCCATCAGAAGAGCCATCGCCGGTTACGCAAAAATCCCCAAACTCTGGCAGGTTTGGATAAATTGAAGGGTGGTAAGGCATACCATTATGATTATTTTGTCATGCCAATTATATAGACCGTGACAGCAACCTGGTGCTACACGGCGCCAATTCCCGAATGCTTGCTAATTATGGTTTCAAGGATATGATCGGTAATCGTAATTGAGGAGTAAGGCCGACTTCGAAATCTATTCGGCGGTTTCATCAGGCAGTCTTTTTCAGCCACCTTTTCAATGTCCGCTTTGCACTCGAAGCTTTCACTAACCCCCACCCATCTCCAATATCACATTCCATTCACTCTCCGTCACCGGCGCAACCGACAGCCTTGTCTGCCGGATAATCGCCAAATCTTTGAGCTTCGGATTTTGTTTCATTTCTTTTAGCGGCACCGCCTTAGCCAGCTTCCGCACCGGTTTCACCTTTACCACGACCCAGCGATCGGGATCAGTCGTCACATCCGGGCTATGCTCTTCGGACACCTCCATGATGCCAACCACTTCCAGTCCCTGACGCGAGTGATAGAAGAAAACCTGATCGCCCTTCTTCATCGCCTTCATATTGTTCGAAGCCTGCGCGTTTTTTACGCCGTCCCAGATGCCTTCTTCCTCGGCAATCAGATCATCCCAGCCATATTCATCAGGTTCCGATTTCATCAACCAATATTGCGGCATGTCGCATTCCTTTTCATTTACGCGTCAATAGACTGCTAGCCTCCAACAAAAAGGCCCCGCCGGAAAGCGGGGCCCTCTAGAGCTATCAAAATTAGTTCTTAGCTTGGCATTAGCACCGTGTCGAGAATATGCATCTTGCCATTGCTCGATTCAATGTCCGCTTGCACGATACCGGCTTTATTGCCAGCGCCGTCTTCCAGCACAATCTTGTCGCCATCCATGCTGGCTTTAATCGCGCCGCCCTGCAAGGTGGTCAGGCTGGCTGTTCCGCCGCCGTCAGCTATGGCTTTGGCCAGATCTTCCGATGACATACTGCCATTCACCAATCCAAATTTGGCGATTGCAGCAAGTTCATCCTTCTTTTCCGGTGTAATCAAAGCGTCCAGTTCTTCAGAAGGAATTTTTTCAAAAGCAGCGTTGCTACCCACGAAAGACGTGAATGGCCCATCATCCTTGAGTTCAGCAGCAATCCCTGAAAAACCAACCAGGACCCTGGCAGCAGTTGTCAGATCAGGGTTATCTTGCAGCAGCGCAGTCAAATTTGTTGGTTTTGCTTCTTCTTCGGCAACACGTGCGTCATAGATTGCTTGTTCATCTTCGCTCATTTCGGAGGAACAGGCGGCAATAGTGGCTAGCCCGGCTGTTGCGAGCATGAGTTTAGAAGTGAATTTCATTTGTCCTCTTTCCAGTTGGGGTATGGGAGATTCGATAAATCTATAGTGAGTTTCTGCACTGACGCCAAGGGCAATGGATTTGAAAATACGCACGCACGCCATAGAATATTCGATATTAACGCAGAAAACCAAAAGGCCCCGCATTTCTGCGAGGCCTTCCAAAGGGAGAGGGTTGTTGGTTATCCCGGCATGATAAGCGTGCCTATGGCGTGGATCACACCGTGGGAAGCTTCCACATCGGTCAGATTCGCAGACATTGGATAGATGGCATTCCTGGAAACGGCTTTTGACCTGTCCCATTGGTTATATGCAAAAGGTTCAGTCTTTGCCGAGATGAACGAAATCGCGTTCAAAGCTTTTAAGATTTACCCCACCATCGACACAGATAATCTGGCCGGTAACCGCACTGGCCCGAGCGAAATAGAGCACGGCTTCGGCAATATCATTGGGGTTTGGCAACAGGTCTAACGGCATCATTTCGGTAATGTTGGCGAGTTGCTCCTCGCCATATTCACCCGCCGTCAGGGTGAGGCCCGGAGCGACGCCATTAACCCGCAAACGGTCTGCGCACGTGAGAGCCAGCGTTCTTACACTCTCGCCAAGCGCCTGCTTTGAAAGCGTGTAACTAAGTTGATCATGATTGGGATTACCGACACGCTGATCCAGTATTTGCACAGCGCAACCACGATCACCTTTTGCTCGTATTCTGGCCAATTCGATCGTCAGCAGCACGGGAAGCATCATGTTGACCTTTAAATGCTTTTCCAACGCTGCGGCATCAATATTGGACAGATCATCTTGCCCGAAAATCGAAGCGCTATTCACCAGCAGGTCCGGCGGCCGGCCAAAATAGTCGCTTACTTCCGATATCAAAGAGGAGGCAGAGCTAGCGTCTCCAAAGTCCGCCACAAAGCCATGCCAGTCGGTTTTTTTTGCCGCCAGAACAACCTTAAGCTCATCCTCTGGCTGAGCGTCACTATGGCCGTGCAAAGCAAGCGCGTAGCCCGCCTCTGCCAGCCTTCCCGATATTGCAGCGCCAACCCGCCTTACGCCACCTGTAACCAGTGCCAGCGGGGCGGTCATCGGCGGCTCCGGCTGAGCGTTATCCCGATTTGCTCGCTCTTTTCAGCGATCAGCAACTTCACGATTTTCACCGTCACCCGCAGCACGCTATCATCCTGCAGGAACAAGGTCTCGATAATATGATCGGCCACGGCTTCGATCAGTTTGAAATGCACACCCTCCGGCAGGGCATCGGTAGCGGCATGATTGAGGTCCATATAATTTTTGGAACTCTCCAGCGGCGTGTCGGCGTCATAATGTTCCTGCACTTTCAGTTCTGCCGCAATTGAAATACGGAGCGGCTGTGGCAAGTGCGTCTCCTCCGAATAGATGCCAGTGAGAACATCGACTTCGAGATCATTGACTTCGAGAATTAGCGTATCTGTCATGGCAGTGCTTTCGCGTGTTTTACCCGGAAGCGCAAGTCAGGCTGACCAGCGCGCATAGATTGCGGTGGGGAGCAGAAGACCACGCGCTTCCTCGCGAACGGCAAGCTCACCAACTTCGATATTCCCACCGAGATGCCCGAGCTTTTCCTGCAGTAGCCCGCCCAAAGCCAGTGGCGACATACGCACTGCATAGACGGTGAGAAACAGGCATTTGCTATCCTGATCGAGCAGCTTGCCGCAATTCTCAACCAGACCGGCCAAATCGCTCTCCAAATGCCAGCGTTCACCATCGGGACCGCGGCCATATTTAGGCGGATCGAGCAGGATCGCGTCATAGCGCCGCTCCCGCCGGACTTCGCGAGCAGTGAACTTGGCGGCATCATCGATAATCCAGCGGATTGGGCGTTCGCTCATGCCAGATAGAGCGGCATTATCGCGGGCCTGCATCACTGATTTTTTCGAAGCATCGACATGCACCATGTTGGATCCGGCAGCAGACAATGCCAGCGTTCCAACACCGGTATAGCCAAATAGATTGAGCACCTGAGAAGCATCCATGCTTTCCAGATTGCCGCTTATCCAGCACCATACCGGGTCCATATCGGGAAAGTGGGCGAGATGCCGAAACGGAGTGCATTGGGCGTTGAAGGCGACGTCACCCCAATTCAGATGCCAGCGCCCGCCGCCATCTTCGTCGGAGGCCGGGATAAATTCGCCATCCGCCTGCCAGTTGGACTGATCCGGTTGCCACATTGCCTGCGGTTCGGGGCGAATGAACTGATATTGACCATATCGTTCGAGCTTGCGGCCATCACCGCTATCATGCAGCGTATAGTCGGCGCGCGGCTCGCTGATCATGATACCAGGTTTGAGAATCGTCTCAGCCATCGGCAGGGTTGGCGTTGCTGGTGACAAACTGCTTCACCGCCTCATATTCGCCAGGCAATTTGATGAATTCTTCTTCGCGATCGAACAGATCGCCAATCCGGCGCGGTAATGCTGGTCTTACGCCAGTAGCACGCTCCACTGCATCCCTGAACTTGGCCGGATGTGCGGTCGCCAGTGTGACTATAGGAACCGATGGATCAATTCCCACATTTTGTCCGGCAGAAAGGCCAATAGCAGTATGCGGGTCGATCACTTGCCCTGCCTCTTCCTGTGCCCAGCGCATCGCCAATGCCATTTCATCAGGGTCAACCCGGTGACTGGTGAAGAGATTGCTGGCAGAGGCCAGCATGTCCTGTGAAATTGACATCGAACGACTTTTGTCGAAGTCGGTCATCATCTTCGAAAGCGCTGCACCATCGCGTCCTGAAAGACCGAACAACAAGCGCTCGAAATTACTACTAACCTGAATATCCATCGAAGGTGCAGCGGTTGGGGTCACGGTTCCGGTGGAATAATCCCCAGTGCTAAGCGCACGGTGTAGGATATCATTCACATTGGTCGCGACGATCAACCGCTCTATGGGAAGCCCCATTTGTGCAGCGACATAGCCCGCAAATACATCACCAAAATTCCCGGTTGGAACAGAAAATGCGATCTTTCGATGCGGAGCGCCCAGCTGACTGGCGGCAAAGAAATAATAGACAATCTGCGCCATCAGCCGCGCCCAATTGATCGAGTTAACCGCCGAAATTGCAAATGTTCCGGTCACTTCGCTATCGGCAAACATGCGCTTCACCATCGCCTGTGCGTCATCAAAGCTGCCATCAATCGCGATATTATGGACATTCGGCGCCCGCACCGTGGTCATCTGACGGCGCTGCACATCGGAAATGCGTCCATCGGGATGGAGCATGAAAATATCGACCTTGTCACGACCCGCCAGTGCATCAATCGCCGCCGGCCCGGTGTCGCCGGAAGTGGCACCCACCACGGTCAGATGCTTGTCCTGCCGCGCGAGGAATTTTTCAAACAACAGGCCGAGCATTTGCAGGGCCACATCCTTGAACGCCAATGTTGGGCCATGAAATAGCTCCAGCAGCCAGTGCTGACCATCGAGCTGGGCCAAAGGCGTCACAGCCGCATGCGCAAAACGTCCATAAGCCTGGTCGCAAGTTTCACGTAGTTCGTCTTGGGTCAGCGCGTCGCCAACAAATGGCGCCATCACGGTCACAGCAATATCGACATAGGATTGCCCCGCCATGCTGGCAATGTCGGCCTCCGACAGCTTCGACCATTGAGCAGGCACATAGAGTCCGCCATCACTGGCCAAGCCGGCCAAAGTAACCTGCTCGAAACTCAACGGCGTCGAACCGCCACGGGTTGAAATATATTCCATATCGCGAGCGGGTTAGCCGCGCATTTTGGCGAGGGCAAGAACTATGCTTTGATCGGCTCACGCGAATCGGATTTCTCCAGCCCGGACTTGAGCCTGCCAAGCCGTTCAACCGCATTGGCAGCATGAGGACCAATCCAGCGTTCGTGGATCATATGGATCGGCAGAGGGTTTAGATGGTTCCATCTTTCACGGCCCCGTTTTTCAGGGATCACCAAATCCGCATCTTCCAGAACCCTGATATGCTGCATCACTGTGCAACGATCCAGCTCGGAGAAGTGCGAACATAATGTTCCGGTCGTCAATGGTTGATCCCTCAAATCATCGAGGATTTGACGGCGCAACGGAGATGCCAGCGCCCTTACCACCCTTCAATTTATCCAAACCTGCCAGAGTTTGGGGATTTTTGCGTAACCGGCGATGGCTCTTCTGATGGCGCGCAGACCTGCTTTGAAGAGTGAACACAGGGATCGTCGGGCTTTTCGGATCCCCTTTTTTCGCCGCGTTGCGCGACGTGGTATTCTTCGTTTGCTCCGGTAGAAACAGCCCAGTACATGGCGATTGCCAGAACCAGGATGAGGCGCGCCAGTCGATCTGGTCTTCTGATCTGACTTTGGGTGATGCCGAAGCCTCGGGTTTTGAAGTCGGAGAACATGGCCTCAATACTCCATCGCATGCCGTAATCGAGTATCTTGTACTCGGATGGGGTCACGCTCATTGCGATGATCCACGGCTCTTTGTGTCCGTCTTCGTGGAGCACACCGATGTTGGTGAGGACGCCTGTTTCATTAAGCTCTGCCTTTACAATGCCTTCGGGCATCAATTCTGCGATCTCACGGGTTACCACCTCACCTCCCTGATGCTGCAGGGTAAGGTTGCTTTTCAAGCGGAGCCGATAGTCCCAGCCCGCCTTCTGGCACCATTCGATCAAGCGGGCGGTCCCATAGAACCGGTCTCCGGCCAGCAATACGCGCGCGTTTTCTGGAAGCCAGGGCCGCACAGCTCCCAGAAGCTCGTGTTGCACGTGCCATCCAATCGGCCCCTTGGTCTGGCGCACACGCCAGGCGACCGGAAGGGCTCGATCCCTCATCCGCACCGACAGCATCAAGACCTCGTTACCCTCGTTGAGCTTGCTTTGATCAAGGGCCAGTACAGTCGTTTCTCCGGCCTCAATCTGGCGGCGGAAAATCTCCCCTACATAGGCCTGCATGACCTCGTCAGTATCGATATGGGAATTGCCCAAAAGGCGCGAAATGTACTGATACCGGTGGTCCACCGACCCAATCTCACGCGGCAAAGCTGCTGCATTTTCCATCAGATTGACACTCCGCGTGTTCAAAACCACGCTTGCCAGCACCGACAGGCCCTCCCGCCGAGACTTGTGATACCCGGGAAGACGATCCCGAAAATCAGCCTCTATCCTCGAATAAAGCTCTGAAAAATAATCACTTCCCGCCAAAACAACCTCCAATATCAATAGTGGAGACTCCTTGAATCACACAGATCAGCGAGATGTCAAATCAGACGTGGAATTTTGAAGGGTGGTAAGTGCCAGCGCCTTATAGACTTGATTATGTTCGTTGGTAATTGACATGTTATATATTTATAATATATAGGGGAGGCAATCAAGGAGAATCGGCATGGATTGAAATTCAGCGTCGCAGCACGGATCGCAAAGCCGGTGGAGGAGGTGTATGAGGCGGTCGTCAATCCGGACCAGCTCTCCGCCTATTTTACCACTGGCGGTGCCAAAGGGCGGATTGAAAAAGGTGCTACTGTGATGTGGAGCTATCATGATTTTCCCGGTGAATTTCCGGTCGAGGTTATTGATGCCATACCCAACGAGAAGATCGTCCTGGACTGGGAAGCAACCGACGAAGACGGGATCGCAGTCGATAAACCTGGAGCGGATTGTAATATCCGGATGACGATGGAATTGGGAATTATATACTTTACTAACCCGTGTTGCTGTTGTATTATGCACCAAAGAGTAAACAAAGAGAGAGGATAGCACATGGCACCCAAAGCACCCGGCAAGCATCATCGCGAAGGTATCAGCCTACTTGAATTGACAGAAATGTTTCCTGATGACATATCAGCAGAACAATGGTTCGAAAACGTCAGATGGCCGAGCCCTGGTGACAGGTCTTGTCCAAAATGCGGAAGTCAGAATACCACGCCAAAGGCAAACCGTAAACCCCTTCCTTACCGGTGCAGGGATTGCCGAAAGTTTTTTTCAGTTCGCCATGGTTCTGCCATGGAAAAATCGAAGATACCCCTCCGTAAATGGGCTTTCGCGATCTACTTGAACGCTACAAGCCTAAAAGGTGTATCTAGCATGAAACTGCACCGCGATTTGGATATCACCCAGAAGTCCGCCTGGTTCATGGCGCATAGGCTAAGAGAAGCTTTTGCTAGCAAGGAAGGGTTGTTTGCTGGGCCTGTTGAAGTCGATGAGACTTACTTCGGCGGCAAACGCAAGAACATGTCAAAAACCAAGCGGAGTGTCTTGGTAGGTCGCGGCCCTTCAGGGAAGACGGCGGTGGTTGGGGCTAAAGATCGCAGCACGAAGCTCGTCAAAGCCAAGGTGATTGAGACAACAGACAGTGAGACCTTGCAAGGGTTCACCGAAGGTACAACTGAATCCAAGGCCAAGGTCTGCACAGACGACGCGAGAGCCTATGTCGGGATGGCCCGTGATCATGAAACTGTCAATCACTCTACCGGTGAATACGTAAGAGGTATGGCCCACGCCAATGGCATTGAATCTTTTTTGGAGTATGCTGAAACGGGCACACAAAGGAACTTTCCACAAGATCAGCCCCAAGCACCTCCAACGTTATATAAATGAATTCTCTGGCCGACATAATATCAGGGACAGAAACACTATCGATCAAATGCGTAGCGTTGTAGAGGGAATGGTTGGCAAGCGGCTCATGTACTGTGACCTGACCGAGGGGGAACCTGCACGATGAGTAATGTTGCTGTAATTCCCCCCGTGGTCAGTGACCCAACGGCACTTGCCCGTTCACTTTTTCAAAAAACTCCACGCAGTACTAAGCAGAATGGTTATTGCGATCCTGTATTGGCCTGCATTGATAACATGGAATTCTTGCGCTCGGTTCCAGACGATCACTGCAAGCTAATTGTCACATCACCACCCTGCAACTTGGGAAAAGATTATGAAACACGATCTTCTTTGGATGACTATCTGAATGCTCAAGCGCGAGTCATTGAAGAATGTGTTCGAATTTTACACCCACAGGGGTCTATCTGCTGGCAGGTTGGGAACTGCGTTCAAAACGGCGAGATAATGCCCCTCGATATTCTTACCTATCCCCTGTTCCAAGGTTGTGGCTTGAAGCTGCGTAACCGCATTGTCTGGCACTTTGGCCATGGATTGCACTGCACTCGCAGACTGTCTGGCCGGTATGAAACAATCGTCTGGTGGACACTCGACAATGATTATACATGGAACCTGGACCCTATCCGCGTTCCTTCAAAATACCCGGGCAAGAAGCACTTCAAAGGCCCGAATGCCGGGAAGCTGTCTGGCAACCCCAAAGGGAAAAACCCCTCCGATGTCTGGGAGTTTCCTAACGTCAAGAATAACCATCCTGAAAAAACAATCCATCCCTGCCAGTTTCCCGTAGAACTGGTCGAGCGGCTTGTTCTTTCAATGACGGATGAAGGGGACGTTGTGCTTGATCCGTACATGGGAGTCGGGACAACCATTATTGCCGCTCTGATGCATAACCGTAGCGGATATGGATGTGATGTTGTCCCTGAGTACGTCGAACTAGCACATCAGCGCGTAACTGCTTGGCGTGACGGCTCTTTGCGCACCCGCCCGATGGGTAAGCCCGTCTATAACCCCGCACTGCCTAATGGCGGACACTAATGCACATAGGAGCAAGATACTCTCATCTGAACGGTGAAGAGTATCTTCTTGTTCACCATTACGAACTGTGGTGTGAACTGCTGTCTGTGGTTGAAAGCGTTGATGCAGAGGCTTGTCGCACCAAGGTATCGAAAGAACGTACCCGAAAAGGGAGGCAGCTCTATTCACCGATTGACATGAACGCTGCTTTCAAGCTCGGCCTGGAAGCCTTGGGTTGGGAGGAAAGGAGGCATACATTCCGGGTAACAGACGATGAAGACTTGCTACGTTCCATTCAAGGCAAAAGCGAAGCAGAACAAAAGGCTTCCATCATCGCGACCGGACGCAAACCCGTCATGTCCTGCAATCAGACGGATTTTGTCAAGGATCGTGTTGCCGTAGAAGTCCAGTTCGGGAAATACGCTTTCGTCGCGCACGATTTGTTTGTCAAACACTTGAGCTTTTATGTCTCTGATATAATCGACGCGGGTATAGAGATACTACCCATGAAGAGCCTCGAATCAGAAATGTCCAGTGGTGTACCCTGTTATGAGAGGGACTTGCTCAATGTTATTCGCCAAGGGCGTGGTGTTCCTTCTGTTCCACTGGTGCTATTGGGCGCAGAACCATAAGTGGGTTGATCTAGGGTTAAAGTTAACCTACACTATCCCCGTCTCATGGCGATCAGGGGATAGTGTGATTCCCACCCTTACAACCCTTCCAGCATTACTGGACTAGTAGGTACCTTTAAGTTCACGTGGCGTCACCTCCTTTTCACCCTGAGATTTGCGCTTAGCGCAAGGGCTAGGCCGTACCAAGCGGCTTAGCCCTATTATATTCACGGTGACCTGTCCCCGGCAAGGTTAATTAACTATATAATCCCCAAAAAATTAGTCTGCGCGGGACTCATAGGGTCCGAACCTGGCAATTATTCCGCGTTCGGTTTTTGTGTCGTCAAGCACATAGATTTCATATGAGGTCCCTCCATTAGCGACGCGTAGCACAACGTGTCCTTCAGAACTGGCGTAATTGCGCGTGAGCCAAGGGCCGATTGCAATTTTTGTTGCCTCCTGAACATGCGTGGCAAATATATCCCGGTCATCGGGCCAAATTTTTCGTGATGCCAATCTTGCTACAACCTCACCACCTGGATGATCTGAAACCCACGTCTGTTGAATAAGTACCCGGGGCCTTAAGGTTTTGAGCCAGTTTGCGTTGGTCGCATCTCGATTTCCATGGTGGTTAAGGGTCGGTCGCCACGTCCGCTTCACCGATCACTTGGGAAACAATTGTTTCCAGATCAAACCATTTTTCATGGTCTGGTTCCGAAACTCCCGTGAAATCTCCCCCTGTGACGTAGTCGAAATTTCCATAGCTGATCTTGATGACTAGCGAGAGTGGATTCTCGTTAAATCGCCCGTCCTTGCCGATCAAGCTTGCCCTACCAAATTGGCTGCCGAGTCCGGCTACGATGCCGTTGCCTGCAATGTTATGGACGGCAAAGCTAGGATAGTTGGTAGCATTGCGCTTTAACCTGATTTGCTGACTATTTCCGACATCAAACTTTTCGCCTTTCAAGCGTCCCGCAGCGATCGCCCCACCTACAAACTTGAGATAGTTTTGCAAGCTTGAATTGCCGGTTTTTCTTAGATCAAGAGGGTACTTATAGCTCGGAAAACCCCGATCAAAAATTTGGTTAATCGGATAAACCTCAGCAATGTCTGAGATCCCTGTAAGTTGCCAATTACCGTATATCGACTTGGACGGATTATCACCCAAAACTCCGAAATGGTCGCCATGGAAATGAGTGATCAGTGCATAGTCGATTGATTTCAGGTCTGCTGGAGCAAACTGCTCAATATAGTCGACGATCCATTCGCCCGGTCTTCGAGAGTTGTTTGGTCTGGCAGGTGCTAGCTCTAGCGGGGTGTAATTTTGCCCCCAATCGTCTCGCAGGGGCCCTGCATCTATCAACATGGTTGTGCCATCCGGAAATATCGCAAATGCGGAATTCCCTCTGCCGGTATTGATGTGGTGAATATCTAGCATGCCCTCCTCCCACTTTGGTAAGAGGTTTTCTCTTTTTTGAGCACTAGATTTCGAACGGTTCCCGCCGTCAGTTGATAGCGGGGGGTTCGCGGTATAGCCAGCCTGAATCGCACAGCCAACCAGCGTAGTGATGATTGCCCTACCTGACATTTTTACACTCCCTAAAATCAAATGGATATTGAAAGACCAGGGTCGTTGCTTTCAGCTTCCGATCGACACCCCTCAATTGCACCACAGTTCGCCACGGAATTGCCCTTTCCAGCATCGTCAGTAATTTTTCCAATTACCATGTTGACTAGCTCAATATCCATATATAGAAATAAATTTTATATATGCAATCATCGCACTTGAGTTCGTTGAACAAGAATATGGAAAGAGGGAGGACAACATGAGAAATCACCTAAAGACTCGATCGTCACTTATCGCGCTGACCGGAGCGGCTGTCGCTGCAACCGCAACGCCAGCATTTGCTCAAAATGAAGGAGTTGAAGCTGCAGACGATGAAAACGTGATCGTCGTGTCCGGCATTCGAGGCCAAAACGAAGACATCATCGAAACCAAGAGAGAAATTGTCGGCGTATCTGATTCCCTATCTGCCGGCGATATCGGCAAACTGCCCGATTTTAACATTGCTGATGCAATTCGTAGAATTGCTGGCATCAATACGATCTTTGATGAAGATGAAGGCCAATTCGTTGCGGCCCGCGGTCTTTCAGCCGACTTCACTCATACAGAATTTGACGGCGGGTCCGTCGCAGCAGTCGACTTGGGTGGTTTTTTTGGCGATGGTCGTCGCGTTCTGCTCGAATCTGTACCTGCTGGCGCGGTATCGTCGGTGAACGTCTACAAGACAGAGCAGGCAAGATTAGATGGGCAGGGCATAGGAGCGCAGGTAAATCTCGTTACTCGCAGCGCCTTTGACAGTCTAGGCACCTTCTTTACGGCGACCGGCGCCCTCGGTTTCTTTACAGATCAAAATGCTCCTGAAGTGTCGAAAATTGGTCATGCTGATGAAAACAGGCAGGATGAGCCATCCTATCGGACAGAATTTGCGTTTAGCACGCGCTTTGGGTCAAGCGATGACTTCGGTGTGGTTCTTGCCGGCTTCAACAACTATAAAAAACGTGACCAAGAACGTCTAATTCCTGGGATCGTGCCGCGATTCTATGATTCCTCGACTGCGGCACTTACAACGATTGATGATCCTGACGCTGTCCATCTCGGTGGCGTCGCTGTGCGGGCAGGATATTCGAATGAGGTTCGCCGCTGGGGCCTCCTGGGTAAGCTTGAATACCAAGGAGCATCAGGCACAACAGCAGCGATTAGTGGAATATATAGTCAGCAAGATGAGAGTGAGCGGACTGATCAAGGAACTCTCATCACATTTGCTCCACCGTCTTCAATTAATGGCGGGATTTTAAACTTTGCCAGTCTTCCGATGAATCTGCGTTCTCAACTTTGGGATGCTAAAAAGCATCTCTTGCACATAAATGGTAAGGTTGAGCAGGAATGGGATGATTCGAATACGACCCGATTTCAGGCCGTTTACTCAGACGCCGGCTATGCGGAAGTGAAGCCAAGAGCAGAAATTCGATCTCTACAAACAGGGCCGGTTTCAATTGGTACGAATCTCACGACATCCTTCACAAATGGAGCGGACTTCTTTCTCGATCCAGTGAATGCTACTGGTGCAAACCTCAATGCGTCAAATCTTGATTTGACGGATGATAACTCGGAGTTGTTCGAGATTTCATTCTCGCACTCATTCAATACGGGAGCAGGTGCTGACGGGTTTGGATTTGATCTCGGCGGCAGATATCGGAAAATTGACCGTCTATATGACCGTTTATTCTATGACCTAGATGGGACTGCCTCAGCCAATGCGGACGTCGGGAACTTCCTCATCCCGGGGGTGGGTTATACGCCGCGTCGGAGCAATGTTCCGTACCCCATCATCGATATTACTGCATTCGACTTTAATGCAGCAGCAGCCGGCAGCGACGGCAATCTAGAGCTAGTTAGTGTGAGTGACGCGCTCACGCCGGGCAATGGCTCGTTCGCTGTTGATGAGAAAGTCTTTGCTCTGTTTGGACAGGCCCAGCACAGGGGCGACCGGCACCTGATTCAAAGTGGCATTCGCTGGGAACAAACCGACAGTTCAGCGACAGCTCTTGATATAACTGGTATGACCCCGCAGCTCGTGACTCGTGATGGGAGCTACGATAACTTCCTTCCATCTATTACCATGCAATATGAACTTTCCGATCAGCTTATTATCAAAGCTGCTGCAAGCCGTTCGCTTGCTCGGCCTGGGCATGCTGCGCTCTCTGGAGCGATCTCTACAACAGTCGATAATAATGGCGTTACCACTACTACTCAGGGCAATCCAAATTTACGACCTCGTATCTCTGACAATTTGGACCTTTCGCTTGAGTACTACTTCGATGATGGTGATGGTTTGGCCTCGGTAGCTGTGTTCCACAAAAATATCGAAGATGAGATTTTTGGCCGTACAACGCTTCTATCAGATGGTTCTCGAATTATTCGCCCAGAGAATGCAGATAGTGCGAACGTGACTGGCGTCGAGTTCAATCTAATCAAAAACAGATTCGACTTTCTGCCCGGGTTTCTCTCAAATCTTGGTTTTTCGTCTAACTTCAGCTACTTCTGGGGTGAGATAAATATCAGCGATACGGAAAAGTTAGACTTCCTTGTCGAGCAACCCGAGTACATATTCAATGCAACGCTGTTCTATGCCGACGGCCCTTTCGAAGGACGGCTTACCTATAACCTGACTGACAGTTATTTGGAGTTTGGGCAGCCTACCAACGATTTTGGCTGGCGTTCAGCAACAAGGAATTTCCTCGATGCGCAAGTCCAATACAAGATCAACGACAATTTCGAAGTATTCGGAGAAGTGCGAAACCTTCTAAATGAGCCGGAGGAATCATACTTTGGCCCGGGGGAGCGCTTCCTCGCTGATTCTTCGACTTTTGGGCGCGCATTTTGGATTGGTGTGACGTTTACGAACTAGATTTTCCGCTGGTTCTCTATGTTCAGAATCCCGCTGGGGCCGTCATACTAGACGAAACTCGTCTCCGATTGGCAGAGCTATGGCAAGATCGAGCAAAGTTAGCGCAGCGAGATTTTGTTATTCAGCGGAGGCAGATGAGCGGCGGGTCTTGCAGGTGTGTCTATCGATCAGATGACGCTGCAAGATGAAGTGATTGTATATATAGAAGTGCAATTCATATGTACCAATTAGTGACATCGGTTAGCGGGAGATGAACCGCCCCGGGATTGCCGGAGGCTATTTGGTTTAAGTTACGCTGCCACGGGTGTTTCGTCCAGCGTAGCATGATAGTTTTTCTCAGCTTGTGCTGGCGGGATGTTTCCGGCTGGTTCAAGCAGCCTTTTATTGTTGAACCAGCCGACCCATTCCAGCGTAGCATATTCAACGGCTTCAAACGAGCGCCAGGGACCGCGCCTGTGGATGACCTCGGCTTTGTAAAGGCCATTGATTGTCTCGGCCAAAGCGTTGTCATAGCTGTCACCAACGCTACCGGCCGATGGTTCTATCCCTGCCTCCGCCAAGCGTTCTGTATATTTGATTGATACATATTGGCTGCCACGGTCACTGTGGCGGACAAGGCCGCTACGATGCGCTGGCTTGCGATCATGCAATGCCTGTTCCAGGGCATCCGGAACGAAGCCTGCATGGGCTGTTCTGCCAACCCGCCAGCCAGCGATAGCGCGGGCATAAACATCAATGACGAAAGCCACATAGATAAAGCCCTTCCATGTGGCGACGCAGGTGAAGTCAGACACCCACAGCATATTGGGTGCCGGCGCATGGAACTGGCGGTTTACGTGATCGAGCGGACAAGGCCGAGCGGACAAGGCCGAGCGGACAAGGCGCTGTCTTATCGCTGACTGTCGTGCGCACCGGTTTGCCGCGAATGACGCCTTGCAAACCCATATCGCGCATCAGCCGTTCCACAGTGCAGCGCGGGGCATCAAAGCCTTCGCGCTTCATCTGTCGCCACACCTTGCGGTATCCATAAACTCCGAAGTTCTCGGCAAATACACGCTTGATCCCTGGCTTCAAGACCAGGTCACGTTGTCCACGCACTGACAGTCGCGCCCGGTCTCTGCGCTTGGCAACGTGGTCATGATAAGTGGATGGGGCGATAGGCAGAACCCTGCACATCGGCTCGACCCCGTATGTTCCACGATGACCGTCAATAAAGGCGATCATCTCTTGAACGGGCGGTCGAACTCCGCCTGAGCAAAATATGCTGATGCTTTGCGCAATATCTCATTGGCTTGCCGAAGCTCCCGATTCTCACGTTCCAGTGCCTTCATACGCTCTGCTGTATCTGTTGGAATACCAGCGCACCTCCCGCTATCGACTTCTGCCTTCTTGACCCATTCATTGAGGGTCTGAGGCACACAGCCTGTCTTCCCGGATATCGAGACTGCCGTCGCCCAGCGGGATGAATAATCCCCTGAATGATCCAGCACCATCCGTACCGCGCGTTCCCGTACCTCAGGTGAAAATTTGTTCGTTGGCTTGTTCATAAAAACAGTCTAGGAAATTGCTCCGCACACACCAACGAACAACGAAAAGGGCGCTTGGACTAATGCCACAATTCTTCTCAGCATATAAGTTAGTTGGAACGGATTAACATGACAGGCCATATCCTTTATTTCGCATACGGCTCCAACATGCTTACGGAGAGGCTTACAGCGCGTTGCGCAAGCGCACGAGCGGTGGGAACGGGTTCACTAGCCGATCATACACTCAATTTTTCAAAGCGCAGCAAAGACGGGTCGGCCAAAGCTGCCCCGGTAAAGAAACCAGGTTGTAAACTACCAGGCGTTCTATTTGAACTCAATGGCGAGGAGATATGCGCTTTGGACATGCTGGAAGGAGCTGGCAAAGGATATGAAAGACAGACGGTTTCAGTTTACCAAGACTCCACAACTAGCTTCATCGCAGCGGAAACCTACTTCGCAACCGATTTTGACACCAACAAGCCCTATGATTGGTACCATACGTTGGTACTCTGCGGTGCAATACAGCATGGTTTGCCGGATTGGCACATTGAGTATATCCAAAATAATGAGGTTATGGTTGATCCAAAGCCATCGAGGTGCGGTCGAATGAAAGCGATAAAAGAACTGCAAGAGGCCGGGTGCGAGGAATTTCTCAGGGCAATCGACTGAATGTTCACTGTCGGATTGCGGCTTTCATGCAGGCGTCATCGCATGCAGCGGAACGTCGTTTTTGCGGCAGGCTGATTTTGCCTGGTGCGCGACGTAGCAGGTTCATTGCTGCGTGATTGATTGTGGCAAAATTGGCTGCGGCATTTCCGGTTCTGATGCGGCAGTCATCCTGGCGGCAGGTAACATCGAGCACCCGATGCAAACAGTTTTCCACCTGCCAGTGATTGCGGATGTGACGCGCCATTTTCTCGGGCACATCAAGGACGGATGAGATGTAAAATTGCCTGACCGTTTTGGCCTGGCCTCTGATTTCACGAGTGTACCCTGTCATGATCACGGCCTTCAGGCCCGGCCATTTGTGGCGTTCGGTTCTGTATTTGAACAAACTGTGCAGCACCGCGTTTCAATGCGCCCATGACCTGCATCAGCGGCTTCGCTTTTTTCAATGAATTTCGCGCCTGTATCACGCTCCGGATGTTCATCGAAAAACAATTCGACATCCTCGCGCAAGCTTCCCTGGTTGCCCTTCAGGCCGATCACATAACCGGCCTCTTGGTCCATGATTTGTTGGCAAATCTTGCGCTGACATCCTATCGCGTCAATAGTCACGATAGCGCCCTTGAGTGCCAACAGGGCCAGTAGCTCGGGGATCGCTGTTATCTCATTGGACCTGTCGTCAATCTTGCGTTGCCCGGGAACGAGTTGGTGATCACACGCCCAGGCCGAAATCATATGAATGGGTGCTTCAGGGGACCTGGTATCAAATGACCGCCGAAGGGTTTTACCATCGATGGCGACGACACCTTCAGGCGTTTCATGCAAACTCGCCACCCAGGCTATGAAGCAGCGTTGGAAGGCTTCCATATCCAGACGGGAAAACAAGATCCCCGACTGATCATGGCCTGGCGTTCCGTCCTTGAACGGCAAAAAGCGACGCAGGAATTCCAGCTGCTTTTCACCGTAGAGTGCGATTGACGTCCAGCCCCCGGCGCCTGAAATTACGGCGCAATTACGGCGCATAGGACCAGAAGAAAAATCTCGTTCGGTGGGCAGGTGACCTTCGCTTGCTGGCGCGGGTCTTTGACGCCGCCGAAATGCGTCAGAAAACGGGGGGTGGCAGGGTCCGGTGGGGCTTGTGACATGCAAAATCTCCAAAAAAGTGAGCATTCCACTCCCTTGATTCAGAAAAATTACTCCATGTCAGCTGCTTATTCAGTCAATTGCCCTGTTGGGCAAGGCAGGCACCGTTGGATCTGAGTTTCAAATCGGGCAATGTTGGAGATTTGTTGGAAAAACCAGACCGTGAAAGCTTGGCTCCCAAACATCTCAGGAGGCCTCCATCTGGTCCAGTAACCGAACTCAAAGGCTTTGAAACCGGCGATTTCTGGGTACAGGATCTGGCCGCTTCTATCCCTGCCCGGCTGCTCGGCGAAGGAGGTGGAAAAACCGTCCTAGACCTCTGCGCAGCGCCGGGAGGAAAAACGATGCAGCTTGCCAGCAATGGCTGGAAAGTGATCTCTGTCGACAATAGTGAAAAACGCATGGCAAGGTTTCACGACAACCTGAAACGTACCGGATTGAAAGCTGAAACCGTGATTGCTGATCTGATGAATTGGAAGCCCGCGGTTCCTGCTGATGTGGTGTTGCTGGATGCACCGTGCAGTGCGACCGGTATCTTCCGCCGTCATCCCGATGTACTGCATTGCATTGGTGAGCGACAAATTGAGGATCGTGCAGAAGTTCAGGCACAATTGCTTAAACGGGTTGCTCTCTGGGTAAAACCGGGCGGTATGCTGGTTTATGCTGTGTGCTCGTTGGAGCCAGAAGAAGGCGAGGAGCAAATCGAAAAGTTTCTCAATGATCATGCTGAGTATGAGATCGCATCGATAGTTGATGATGAATTGCCGGAGGGTATAGATACAACCGCACAAGGCTATGTCCGGACTCTTCCCACAATGCTGACTGACAAAGGCTATCTCGATGGCTTTTTCATCGCCAGACTGCGCCGAAAAGCGTGATATTCCATATTTGGTGGACCTGTCCCCAAACTGTCCACAACGGAGAGTGTCAGACGTTGAATGGCAGCTTGCGGTAGCCTTGCAAAATTTCTAAACGCAGGGCCTGTTTCAAGGACCATTTATGCCTGACAATATCCGTATTGCACCGTCAATCCTATCCGCAGATTTTGCCAAACTGGGGGAGGAAGTCCGGGCGATTGATGAAGCCGGATGCGACTGGATTCATGTCGATGTGATGGATGGCCATTTTGTCCCTAATATTACAATTGGCCCAGGCGTCGTGAAGGACTTGCGTCCACACAGTGCCAAACTGTTTGATGTCCATTTGATGATTGCTCCTGTGGATCAGTATCTTGAGGCGTTCGCAGAAGCTGGTGCAGATTATATTTCCTTCCATCCCGAAGCGGGGCCCCATCCGCATCGTACCGTGCAAACGATCAATGCGCTGGGTAAAAAATCGGGGCTGGTTCTCAACCCGGCAACACCTCTTGATATTCTCGATTATTTGATCGACGATCTTGACCTCATTCTAGTGATGAGCGTCAATCCTGGCT
Organism: uncultured Parasphingorhabdus sp.; assembly: GCA_951813595.1. Classification (GTDB taxonomy): domain Bacteria; phylum Pseudomonadota; class Alphaproteobacteria; order Sphingomonadales; family Sphingomonadaceae; genus Parasphingorhabdus. Next base: position 2,780,566 of record CATOTQ010000001.1, read on the forward strand.
TTGGCGGCCAGTCTTTCATCGACAGCCAGCTTCGCAAGATCGAAAAAATCCGGCAACGTATCGCTGAAACCGGTAAGGATATCCGTCTTGAAGTCGATGGGGGCATTGACCAGACCACTGCTCCAAAAGCCATTGCGGCGGGCGCGGATACATTGGTCGCCGGAACTGCCACCTTCACCGGTGGCCCCGGTCAATATGCCGCCAATATCAGCGGCCTGAGGGGTGAATGAGCGAAAGTGCACCGGATCAGGATGAATGGGCTGACGATAGCCCATCCCAGTTTAACGACAATTTGGAGGAAGCCCCCGACGGGCAAAGCCTGACCATCCGTTCGGGCAGCGACCGCGGCCAGTCGCTCGCACAACAGGCAACGATGCTTTACTACCGGATGCCATTGCACCGACTGCGATTGTCCGGGAAACTGCCATTGAGATTGCTTGCGGTTCCGGTCGACCCAGTGGATGGCGATCGGGTACAGGGAACTGCGGTAAGGGCAGGCCATTTCCTGTTTCGCGGTTTGAAGAAGAGCCATGAGAATATCAATTTTGCCGATCTGAAACTGCCGCCGCAATTCGAGGATTATGTCCACCGCTTCCAGTGGCTGCGTGATCTGGACACGGCGGCATCAAGGGATCAGGCTGTTCCAGTCGCGGAAACACTGATCGGAAAATGGCTCGATGCCAATGGCGGAAAGATACGCCAACCCGCCTGGCGTCCGGACAATTGTGGCTGGCGGCTGATGATCTGGGCCAGCCATGCACCGCTAATCCTGTCATCCAAGGATCTGGTTTATCGGTCAAAAGTACTCAACAATATTGCCCGCACTGCTCGGCATCTCGATAGGACGGCGGATAAGGCGACTTCCAGTCTGGGTCGTCTGGTTTCCTGGAGCGGCGTCGTCGCTGCGTCTCTTCTTTTGCCCGAGGGTCGGGTGCGGCGAATTGTTGGTGAGGCCGGTCTTGAAAAAGCGATGGGCGAATTTTTCTACGCCGATGGTGGGTCTGTATCGCGTTCGCCACTCAACCAGATGGATGCCGTAATTCTGCTATCCATGCTTAAGCAGGTCTATATCGCGCGCAAGGAAGATGTGCCCGAATATCTGAATGAAGCGCTGAATAAAGCCGTTCCGCCGCTTACGGCGCTAACCCATTTTGATGGAACTATGGGTAACTGGCAAGGCGGCGGCGCAACGGATGCACAGCAGGTTGCTCAAGTCGTTGAAGCCAGCGGTGTCCGGGCGAGGCCGCTTCGACAGGCACGGGACTGGGGTTATCAGCGCGTGTCTTCTGGTCGAAGCGTACTTATCCTGGATGCTGCACCTCCCCCCATTGCTCGTATGGCCGTTGCGGGTTGTGCCTCCACATGCGCTTTTGAATTTTCCAACGGCGATTGTCGGATCATTTCCAATTGCGGTGGCGCTGGTCTGGTTGGCGCAACTATCCCTGCAGCACTGGCGAGGGGTCTGCGCACTACCGCAGCGCACAGCACACTTTGCATAGATGATAGCAATAGCACATCCATCCTGCCCGATGGCAAGTTAGGTCGTGGTGTCAACGAGGTGGAACTTTTCCGCCGAGATGTTGAGAATGCGACACGTCTGGAGGCCAATCATGACGGCTATTCGCGCCGCTTTGGATTGATACACAAACGGCTTCTGCTGTTACGTTCCGACGGCCTAGAACTGCGCGGTGAGGATATGCTGATTCCCGACGGCAAAAAACGGCGGCGCAAAAAGGGCGATGTGGAATATGCGCTGCGCTTCCATTTGGGACCTGATATCGAAAGCGATTTAATCTCGGACGGGAAAGGTGTCTTGCTACGCCTCAAAGACGGAAATTTGTGGCAATTCCGTTCAACAAGCGGAGCAATCGCGCTGGAGGAAAGCGTATTCGTTGACGGCATGGGCATCCCCCATGAGGTCATGCAGATGGCAATTACAGATCAGGTGGGCAGCGGCGGCGGGGCGACCGGCTGGCTGCTCAAACATATGGGGTAGAAATGACGGAAAATATCAAGATTAAGCGCGCGCTGTTATCGGTTTCTGACAAGAGCGGGCTGGCGGATCTGGGGCAGATTCTGGCTGACCTTGGCGTAGAACTGATATCCACTGGAGGCACAGCCAAAGCACTGCGCGATGCCGGTTTGGAAGTTGCTGATATCAGTGAGATCACCCAGTTTCCGGAAATGATGGATGGCCGTGTTAAAACACTCCATCCGAACGTTCATGGCGGCCTGCTCGCGCGGCGTGATGATGAGGGTCATATCGCTTCGATGGAAGAGCATGACATCGCTGGAATCGATCTGGTCGTGGTCAATCTCTATCCCTTCGCCCAAACGGTGGCCAAAGGTGCAGCCCGACCCGAGATTATCGAGAATATCGATATCGGTGGGCCATCAATGGTGCGTAGCGCAGCTAAAAACCATGATTTTGTAACCATCGTGACCGATCCGTCGGACTATGAAACACTAACTGGCGAACTGAAGGACAATGATGGAGTCACATCTTTGGAGTTTCGCAAGAATATGGCGGCCAAAGCCTTTATGGCGACCGCGACCTATGACAGCATGATCGCGCAATGGTTTGGTTTCGCCGATCAGGGAAAGATGTTCCCCGAGACATTACCGCTAACCATGGGTGAGCCAACCGAGCTTCGCTACGGCGAGAATCCACACCAGATGGCCGCGCTTTATCTGCCCAAAGGTCCCTCGGCGCAGGGTATTGCACAAGCGGAACAGCTGCAGGGCAAGGCACTTAGTTATAATAATTACAATGACGCCGATGCCGCTCTGGAATTGGTCAGCGAATTTCGGGATGGGCCACCCACGGTTGTGATTGTGAAGCATGCCAATCCTTGCGGCGTAGCAAGCGGTGAGACGATCCTCGATGCTTATAAGGAGGCTTTGGCCTGTGACAGCGTGTCTGCCTTTGGCGGGATAATTGCGGTGAACCGACCGCTAGATGGTGCTGCAGCCGAGGCTATGACGGGAATTTTCACTGAGGTTGTCTGTGCGCCGGATGCGGATGGCCAAGCGAAGGCCATTTTTGCAAAGAAGAAAAACCTACGTCTGCTGCTAGCCGGCGAACTTCCTGATCCGGCACGTGGCGGGATGGGTTTTAAATCGATTGCTGGTGGGTTCCTGCTTCAGTCTCGCGACAATGGCCAGATTGCGCAAGATGACCTGAAATGCGCAACAAAACGTCAGCCCTCGGAACAGGAAATGGCTGATTGTCTGTTTGCCTGGACAGTAGCCAAGCATGTGAAATCCAATGCCATTGTCTATGCGAAGGATGGAGCAACTGCCGGTGTTGGTGCCGGGCAAATGAACCGACTGGAGTCGGCGCGTATCGCTGCCTGGAAAGCCAAGGATGCAGCGGAAAAAGCTGGTTGGGATGAAGCGCGGACAATCGGTTCAGCAGTGGCGTCCGATGCCTTTTTCCCCTTTGCTGATGGCTTGATGGCTGCGGTGGAAGCAGGTGCAACGGCTGTGATTCAGCCCGGCGGGTCTATTCGTGATGATGAGGTGATCGCGGCTGCGAATAAAGCGGGGCTAACTATGCTGTTCACCGGGATGCGACATTTTCGGCACTAGGTTGCGTGCTCCGCGTCAAGTGTGGTGCAAAAGACGACCAATCTTACTCCGGCGTAGCAGCCTGTGCGTTTTGGCCGTCACCTTCAGGGGCAGCGATAATATCGCGGGTCACACTGCCTTTATCGACTGTATTGGTTCCTGGATCTCCAACTGCTGAACGAATTCCAGCATCGGCATTACCGGCCTGACTAACCACTGCTGCTTCGGTAACACTGCGTGGCTGGAATCCGCCAAACATTGCTTCCAGAGTTTGCTGCTGGACGCCGCCAGTTTGCGGGCGCGGTTGACCGGGCTTGGGAGGCGTCAGCGCAAAATCAGGCGGGATCACAAGCGGCGGTTGACGCGATACAGCAAATTCATCGGGACGATCGCGGTCAAACAGGCCGGTCGAGCCGCAAGCGGTCAGGCTAGCCAGCGAAACAAGGCTGATGGCGACGGTAGTCTTACGCATGATTCAATCCCTCAAAAATCCAATACAGAGCCTAATAGCGGGCTCCTGTCACAATTCAACTGTCAGCAGCCTGAACATCGTCTTCCTTCTTCGCAAAGAACAAGGCCCGGATAAGTAATATTGCTACACCGATGCTGATACAAGCGTCGGCAACATTGAAAATCAAGAACGGCCGAAAGCCATTGATATGTAAGTCGGCAAAGTCGGCGACATAGCCAAGCCGCGCACGATCCACGATATTGCCCAGCGCCCCGCCCAGCACCATCGCGAGCGCGATAATATCCCATTTGGCGGTTTCCTTATACATCCAGACCAGGACAGCGATAGCAATGATGGCGGTCAGCGTGACCAATGCCCAACGCTGGAAATCGGTAGAAGCGGTCAACATACCCATCGAAACGCCGTAATTTTCCGCCCAGGTCAGGTTGAAAAAGGGCAGAAGGACAATCTGGCCTTTAGACTTAAGATCGAGTGTGACGATGACAAATAACTTGCTGATTTGGTCCGCGAGGAAAATCAGGAACGCTATGATCAGGCCATTGCGGCGGTATTTTTTGATTGGGTCGGTCATTTTGCGAGCATACCAAAATATTCGTCATTCCGAACTTGTTTCGGAATCTCCGGATTATTCTCGCGCCCGGGGAGAACCTGAAACAAGTTCAGGATGACGAGTGAGAGGTAATGTTTCATCCGTTCAGCACCTTGTCACACCGTCCACACAAAGCACCGTCTTCCTCAACTTCGGGAAGGAGACGCCAGCAGCGACCACATTTATGGTTCTCGGTTTTCACCACCTGAATATCGGAACCGTCTGTTACCCGTGCAACGATGGCTAGCTCGGCAAATTCCTCTGCATCGACGGGCAGGTCGGACATCGGATAGCTGACCTCCGCTTCCAGACTGGAACGGATGGTTTTCTCGCGGCGGAGCGGTTCGATAGCTTCGGTGACACTGGTGCGTGCCTCGCGAATGGTCGCCCACTTTTCGGCCAGTGCCTTATCACCCCAGCGCAGATCAACATCCGGCCATTCTTTCAGATGAATACTATCATTCTCATCCGGAAAACGGCTTTGCCAGATTTCTTCCGCCGTAAAAACCAGCACTGGTGCAATATATCGCGTCAGTGCATGGAAAAGGATATCCATCACCGTCCGGTAGGCGATCCGCTTCGGATCATCGGGCGCATCGCAATAAAGGCAGTCCTTGCGGATATCGAAGAAGAAGGCGCTTAAATCTTCCTGCGCAAATGCGGTAAGCGTTCGCACATAAGGCCCAAAGGCGAAATTGTTCAGATGTTCTTGCAGCTCCGCGTCTACCTCGGCGAGGCGATGCAGGATGTAGCGTTCGAGCTCGGGCATATCCGCCGGTTCAATGCGCTCGTCATCGGTGAAATCGCCCAGCCCACCGAGCATATAGCGGAAGGTGTTGCGCAGCTTGCGATAGCTGTCGGTCACGCCTTTCAGGATTTCATCGCCGATCCGGTGATCCTCGGTGAAATCGACGCTCGCTGCCCACAGCCGCAATATGTCCGCGCCGTTGATATTGATGATCTTCTGCGGGTCAAGCGTGTTGCCGAGCGATTTCGACATTTTCTTGCCGTTCTTGTCGAGCGTCATCCCATGGGTCAATACGGCCTTGTATGGCGCCCGTCCGCGCGTACCGCATGACTCAAGCAAACTGCTCTGGAACCAGCCGCGATGTTGGTCGCTGCCTTCCAGATACAGGTCAGCCGGAGACTGCTGATCGGGCCATTTTCCGCTTTCCAGCACAAAGCTATGGGTGCAACTACTATCAAACCAGACGTCGAGAATGTCGGTGATCACTTCATAATCATCGAGTTGATACTGATTACCCAGAAATTCCTGATGGTCGGCGTTGAACCAGGCATCCGCGCCGCCCGCCTTGAAGGCGTCAATTATGTGCGCATTCACATCGGGATCGTTGAGATATTCGCCGGTTTTGCGATCAACATAAAGCGCGATCGGCACACCCCAGGCACGCTGGCGCGATAGCACCCAGTCGGGACGACCCTCGACCATCGACTGCAACCGACGATGGCCGCGTTCCGGAATGAAACGCGTCTTGTCGATCTCGGTCAGCGCGACTTGGCGCAGGCTGGGCGAGCCGCACAAGGTTTCGTCATTCCTGTCGATCGCGCCGCCTTCATCTTCCCAGCTTTTCTCATGCAGATGCTTGGCGGGCAGATGGGTCAGGTCGGTGTCCATCGGCACAAACCATTGCGGCGTGCAGCGATAGATGATTTTTGCTTTCGAGCGCCAGCTGTGCGGATAACTGTGGGAAAAGTCCGCGCTGGCGGATAACAGGGCACCGGCCTCGCGCAGGTCGGCACAGATCGGCCCGTCCGGCGCATTGAACTTCTTGTTGATGACATTGCCCGCGCGTTCGTCGGTGCGCGGCAGCCAGGCCCAATCTTCCTTGTAAACACCGTCCGCATCGACCGCGAAAACGGGGTTCAGGCCGTTGGCCTTGCACAGCTCAAAATCATCCTCGCCATGATCGGGCGCCATGTGAACCAGACCTGTACCTGCCTCGGTTGTGACAAAGGAGGAGCCGTCGAGGAAGGGGCGGGGCTTGGAGAAGAAATCGCTGTCCGGGAATTTATCCGCCATCGGATGTTTGGCAATGGCCCCGGCGAGCGCTGAACCGGAAAACTGGCTCCAAAGAAAGTCGCTATTGTCCCAAATCTCTCTGTGCACTCGTTTGAGAAAAACAGGGATCAATTCGACCGCAACAATCCAAACTCTGCCCTCCATCCACTTGAGTTCTAGTTTGTCTTCGAACTCTCCGTCTTTGATTTCAAATGCCCTGTATTCGATGTCTTTACCGAAAGCGATGGCCTGATTGACCGGAATGGTCCAAGGTGTTGTAGTCCAAATAAGAGCCGATACTTTGGTGCCTTCGTCTATCCATTCCTGTAATTGAGGGTGTCCGGGTGCCTCGACAATCTCAAACGCCACATCAATCTGCGTCGAGACAATATCCTCATATTCCACCTCGGCCTCGGCCAGTGCTGTCTTCTCGACCGGTGACCACATCACCGGCTTCGCGTCACGATAGAGCTGGCCTGCTTCGGCGAACTTGAGTAATTCTGCGACAATCTGCGCCTCGGCATCATAGTCCATTGTCACATAGGGCTTGTCCCACTCGGCGAGCACGCCCAGCCGTTTGAATTCCTCGCGCTGGACATTGATCCACTTGTCGGCATAGGCGCGGCATTCGGCGCGAAATTCGCTGGCCGGGACCTCGTCCTTGTTGCGCTTTTTCTTACGGTACTGCTCCTCGATCTTCCACCCGATCGGCAGTCCGTGACAGTCCCAGCCGGGCACAAAAGGCGCGTCCTTGCCCAGCAGGTTCTGCGAGCGAACGGTAATGTCTTTCAGCGTCTTGTTCAGCGCATGGCCAATATGGATATTGCCATTGGCATAGGGCGGACCGTCGTGGAAAATGAATTTCACACGCCCGTCGCGCGCCGCTCGCTGTTTGCCGTACAGATCAATCTTTTCCCAACGCTCCAATATGCCCGGTTCCTTGTTCGCAAGGTCGGCCTTCATCGGGAAATCGGTCTTCGGCAGGAAAACCGTGTCTTTATAGTCTGGAGCGTCAGTCATGATCGGAGCGGATTAGGGGAGCGGAGCGGCGGGTGCAAGCGGGTTTTCGCGGGTGCAATGTGACGCGAAAAACTCATCGGATCAGCGCCGGTCCAACAGTCGCAATATCGTCCACCCAGAGCCAGCCCTTATAGCTGCCATTGATCTGTTCCAGCTGCTTCCAATCGCGCAAGCCCACCAACTCACCATACTCATCCTGCCCCGCTGCTAGGATTATATGACCGCCATGCTCCTCCATGCGCTCCGCCGTCCGGTTGGGCCAGCCAGCCACGCGCCATTGTTGATCCAGCGAAACAATCATCGTGCCGGCCTTGCAGCTGTCCGGCAGCGAACCGAACCAGCCCGCCGTCAGATAATCAGAGCCGCAGGCAAAGCCCTCTGCCACTGTCCATGCCCAGATATCCGGAACCAATTCACGCATCCGTTTAACCGGCGCAGGATCACCAAAAAACTATCACCCTCCGCGACGGGATCGCGGCCCTCGGCCTTCAGAATGGCCAGCAACCGATCTGCTTCCTTCGGATCACCGCTGCGAAAGTGGAACATGAATGGCTTCTTGGTTTCTGATCCCAGCGCATCTTCAACCGTTGCCATCTTACCCACGCCCTCACCGCGCAGAGGAAAGGTTTTTCCATCATCAGGAATCAGGCCATAACCCAGATCAAGCTGCTGCAATTCCGCCAGCGTCATGTCATTGGGGAGCCCTTTTCCATCAGTGCGACATTCCAGGTTGCGGTCATTGAACAAAACCACTTTCCCGTCTTTGGTCGGCGCAATATCTACCTCTACCATATCTGCTTCAGCTTCAGCTGCAGAACGGAGGGAGTGAACAGTATTCTGGAAAATCGGCTTGGTCTCTTTCGCGCTGATCCGCGTAGCAGCGCAATCGTCGGGACCAAAGCCGGTTCGATCATGGGGCTGATAGACATTGCCATTGGCGATCATCTTGACCGTGCCGCCTCTGGCAGTCGCCCAGATCGAACTATGGAAAAGGTAGAAGCCGAGGATCAGCAGCCAGAATCCACCAAAGCCCCACAATAGCGTTTTCTTCATGCCAGCAATTCTCTTGCCCGTTCGCAGTCTATTTCCATCTGGGCTTTCAGTGCATCCAGATCGTCAAATTTCTGCTCGCCGCGCAGAAAGTGGTGGAGTTCCACTTCAATGGTCTGGCCATAGAGATCTTCGGAAAAATCAAAGAAATAGGGCTCAAGCAACTCTTTCGGCGGATCGAAAGTCGGACGCACACCCAGATTGGCGGCACCATTGAGCACCCGCCCGTCTGGTAAGTGTCCCTTAACCGCGTAAATGCCGTATTTGGGCCGCTGGTAATGGCCCATGTCTATATTAGCGGTTGGATAGCCCAGCTCGCGGCCATTTTTATCACCATGGATCACTTCACCCTGAATCCTGAAAGGCCGTGTGAGGAGACGTGCCGCCTCTTCACATCGCCCCTCCTGAAGCGCTGCGCGGATACGGCTGGAGGAAATTACATCATCGCTGTCGCTAATTGCCCCCGCGCTTTTCGCCGACAGTCCCACCATCGCACCATAACCTGCGAGCAGGTCGATATTGCCTTTCGCACCCTGTCCGAAGGTAAAATCCTCGCCCGTCACTACACCATGCGCGCCAAAGCGGTCGACAAGCAGCTTGGCGATAAAATCATCGGCATTGGTGCTGGCAAGCTCCCTGTCAAACTCAAACACCAGCATCGCGCTGGCTCCAGCATCGCCAAATAATCGCTGGCGCTGGTCGAGCGTGGTCAGGCGAAAGGGCGGCACATCCGGCTTGAAGAAACGCACGGGATGCGGGTCGAAAGTGGCGATGATGGCCGGACGCCCATCTTTCCGTGCCCAGTCCAGTGCCTTGCCCGCCACCGCTTGGTGCCCAAAATGAAAGCCGTCAAAATTCCCCAGTGCGATGATCGCACCCCGCAGGTCGCCTTCTATTTGGTCCTTGTCACTTAGCCTTTGCATGGATTCGCTATTGGCCAGTTTCGCCTTCCGGTTCAACCGGTTCTTGCGGCAAATCCTTCATAGGAATCAGGCCTTGCTGGATGACACGTAAAGCGTTTAACCCCATCGCCGCCCGAATTTCCTCCTCACTGAATCCAACATCCATCAGCGCCTGTGTGATATGAACAATGCCGCTTGTGTCAAAACGCGTTGTCACTGCTCCATCAAAATCGCTCCCTAGAGCGACATGCTCTATTCTCACAAGGTCGCGGACATGTTTCGCGGCCTTGGCCACCGTTGCCGGATCGGTGTCACACATTGCACCGTCCCAATAGCCAAGTCCGATCACACCGCCCGTGGCTGCCACTCCCTTGATCTCCTCGTCAGTCAGATTGCGATTAACGCCGCACACTGCCTGCACACCGCCATGACTAGACACCACGGGACGCCGGGCCATTTTTAGCACTTCGGCGACGGTTTCATGGCTGGAGTGGGCGATATCGACGATCATCCCCATCTCCTCCATATCGCGAAGGATAGTGCGGCCAAAATCAGTCAGCCCGCCTTTTTCAACACCATGCATCGAACCGGCGAGTTCGTTGTCAAAGAAATGCACCAAGCCCGCCATTCGCATGCCTGCATTGTAGAGTTTTTGGAGATTCTCGCGCTTGCCTTCCAGGGTCTGCAAACCCTCTGCGGAGAACAAAACGCCAATCGATTTTTCTTCCGAGTTTCGCCGAGACTGCAGTTGCTGGATATTATCCGGAACATTGATGAGCATCAATGCACCGCCGGAATCGATAACGGCTTGGTCGAGTTTCTGACCATGATAAAGCTGACGCTCCAAAAGCGAGAACCATGTTCGCATGGGTTGCAGTTGTGAGATAACCAACAAGGTGATGTTATCTGTTTCATCGCTATTGCTGTCGTAGTTCTGACCCCTCGGCGTTTTGCTGACGCTGGAGAAAATCTGCAGCCCGACATTGCCCTTTTGCAGTCGCTCCAGATCGATATGTCCACGATCGACGCTGTCGGTAATATTGCGTTTCCACAACAGGGTGTCGCCGTGCAGGTCAACAATGAACAGGCTGTCATGCAGCTTCTGCGCTTCGGCTGTGATCTCCGGTAGCGGTTTGCCATCGACCATATTGGTCTGCTCTTCGAAATAAGCGGGCGCGAAGGTGAACCATGCGATGGCGGCGATGACAATCAACCCGAGCAGGGAAAGGCCAGTTTTCTTCATGAATTTTTCCTCGTCAATGTCACAAAGCTATAAGCAGGTTTGTCACCTTTCGCGTTGTGATGCTCCCGGTTTTCCTCCTGCCAAACCCGTTTGTCAAAGGCGCGCAATTTGGTGTCGCCGTCCGGCTTGATATGAACTTCGGTCAATTCAATGCGATCGGCCTTGTCGAGAAACAGGCTGTAGACTTCTGCGCCGCCGATGATGGCGATATGCGGAGCATTGGCGACCTTCATTGCTTCCTCGACACTGTGCACAACCTCCGCGTCATCCGCCTCCCACTCGGTATCGCGGGTCAGGACGATATGGCGGCGACCGGGAAGCAAGCCGGGTAGGCTGTCAAAAGTTTTGCGGCCCATGATCATCGGTTTACCCATCGTCATTGACTTGAACCGTCTTTGATCTTCGGGAAGCCGCCAGGGGATATTGTCGCCATCGCCAATCACGCCATTGTCCGCGCGGGCAACGAAAAGGATGATTTCAGGATGGTTCATCTGCTATGCCTAGCTTAGAAAACAGGCATAGGAAATCAGAAAGTCAGCTTTGTCACATGACCCATTTTGCGGCCATCGCGAACTTCGGCCTTTCCATATAGGTGCAGGCAATTTGCGGGATCAGACAAGATTTTCTGCCAGTTATCCGCTTGATGCCCGATTAGATTGTGCATCTCGACCTGTTTCGCCGCCAGCCCGGTTTCTCCTAGCGGCAATCCGCAAATCGCCCGAATGTGGTTTTCAAACTGGCTGGTGATCGCGCCCTCAATGGTCCAGTGTCCACTATTATGAACTCTAGGTGCCATCTCGTTAAAAACGGGACCATCATCAGTGGCGAAAAATTCGCAAGTCAGCACGCCAACATAATTCATCGCCTCCGCCATTGTCGCAGCAAGCTGACGGGCTGCCGCTTCCTGTTCCAGAATTTCCGATAGTGCCGGTACGATACTATGCGCCAATATCCCGTCCTCATGGATATTATGCGGTGTATCCCAATAACGATACTCGCCATCCTGTCCGCGCACCATTATCACCGAAAATTCATGGCTGAAGGTGACAAACCCTTCCGCTACGCTTGGTTGTTCGGCGACTGCTTGCCAATGGGCAGCTAGATCATCACCATCCTTGATCCGTGCCTGACCCTTGCCATCATAGCCCATGCGGATGGTTTTCAGGATGGCGGGCGTTCCGACCTTCCTGATCGCCGCTTCCAATGTTGGCAAATCATCAACCGCAGCGAAGGGAGCCGGCTGGCCGCCGTGATCCTGCGCAAATTTCTTCTCGGTAATGCGGTTCTGGGCAATATCGAGTGCTCCGGTTGGCGGAAATAGCGGTTTATTATGAGAAACCGCTGTCAACGGAGCGACCGGTACATTTTCCCACTCGAAAGTTACCACATCACATTGTTCAAAAAAGGCTTGAAGTGCTTGCTCATCTTCAAATTCTGCCTGAGTGAAGCATGGTGATATTTCCGCTGCAACGCTATCTAGTTCCGGCGCATATATATGGCAGCGATAACTCAGCTGTGCGGCAGCCGTCGCCATCATTCGGCCGAGCTGACCACCGCCCAAGATACCAATTGTCGATCCGGGAGGAAGCGTTGCCATAGCTTATTCCGGCTGGGCGGCGACCGCCTGGCTCTGGGCAACACGCCAGGCATCCAGCTGCTCCGCAACAGCAGAATCTTCATTGGCCACAATTGCTGCCGCCAGCAAAGCCGCATTTTTCGCCCCCGCCTCGCCAATTGCCAATGTGCCTACCGGAATACCGGCCGGCATTTGTGCGATGGAAAGCAGGCTGTCCATACCGTTTAGGGCTTTTGACTGGATTGGCACGCCGAGTACCGGGATGCGCGTCATCGAAGCAGTCATTCCAGGCAAATGTGCTGCCCCGCTCGCTCCTGCTATAATGGCTTTTAGGCCTTTGTTCGCAGCAGATTTCGCATATTCGTAGAGTCGGTCCGGTGTGCGGTGAGCTGATACGATCTTCACCTCATGGGCGATACCAAGCTCATCCAGTATCAAGGTGCCCAGCTGCATGACCGGCCAATCGGATTGGCTGCCCATGATAATGCCTATTTTAGGAGATGCTTCTGCCATGTTTCACCTGAATAGTATCGCGGAAGCAAAGCCTTGTAGCTCCGAAACAAGGCTGGTGCAATGCATCTGTGTTCGGCAATGATAGTGCCGCAGATCATTGGATCAAAATCTTGCTTTTTCAATAGAATAGGCTAGATACTCCGCCAAGTATAAGTCGCGTATCTGTAACTGAATGTAAATAGTTCGGCTTTGTGGAGGCGAGATAATTGTCAGAGGAAAGTAATTTCGGCGCGGCCATGGAAATGGACTGCGATCGCTGTGCTGAACTGGCCAGGGAAAATCAGCGATTGAAAGAGCAGTTGCGCGAGATGGAGGATCGTGCGCATTATGATGTGCTAACTGGTCTGGCCAATCGTCGTTATTTCATTGAAGGGCTGAAAAACCGTATTTTGCGGTGCCAGCGCTATGACGACAAGACTGCATTGCTTTTCCTCGATGTCGATGGCCTGAAACAAGTGAATGACGATCATGGGCACCAGGCTGGTGATTTGCTGCTCACGAAGTTGGCGGAGATACTAGCTGGCAATATCCGCGCTTCCGACATGGTCGCTCGTATTGGCGGCGATGAGTTTGCTATCCTGCTCGACAATATGAGCCCAAAAGAAGTCGAAAATAAAACCGCTTCCCTGATGACCCTGATCGAAGGCGCGCAAATTGAATGCGACCAGAGTCGCCTCAATCTCAGCGCCGCCATCGGTCACTGTTTTGTCGGACCCGAAGATAATGTCGATGACCTGCTATCCCGGGCGGACGCGGCCATGTACCGGGAAAAAAGGAAAGCGGGCTAACCTGACCGTTTCTTAGGGCCTGTTGACATTCGGGGTTTCCAAACTTGCTGAACTCTGCTTCAAGCTTCCCAAATGGAGGTTTGAATGAACGAAGAGCGTTTTGTTATTTCGGATGAGCTTTGGAAAAAGATTGCGCCGCTCCTGCCAGGCAAGGCCGGGGACCCGGGCGCGACGGGTCGCGATAACCGGCGTTTCATGGAGGCGATACTATGGCGGGTCCGGACAGGGGCACCCTGGCGTGACCTGCCCGGTGAATTCGGGAAGTGGAATACGGTGTTCAAGCGGTTTCGCCGGTGGGCGGAAGCAGGCATTTTCGAGAGTCTTTTCAATGGCATGAAAGGCGAGCCAGACCTCGAATATGTTCTCATCGACGGAACGATTGTCCAGGCCCATCAGAAGGCTTCGGGCGCAAAAGGGGGCTCAGCATCAGGCCATCGGGCGGTCTCGTGACGGGCTGACAACCAAAATCGTCGCACTGGTGGATGCGCTCGGGAATATGCTGCGGTTCCTGCTTCTGCCCGGACAGCCGCACGATATGAAGGGGGTGGCTCCGTTGATCCATGAGGTCTCATTTGGAGCGCTTCTGGCCGACAAGGCTTTCGACGCTGACTGGCTCCTGCAGGACCTCGACACGCGAGGCGCTGCTGCTGTCATCCCGCCCAAAGCAAACCGAAACGTGCAGCGAGACTACGATGCGCACATGTACAAGTGGCGTCATCTCATCGAAAACTACTTCGCAAAGATCAAGGAATTCAGAGGTATAGCAACCCGATACGACAAGACCGACACCAGCTATGCCGCCAACTGGTATCTCACCGCAACGCTCATTGCTAGGCGCGGATTGTCAACAGGCCCTAGTCAATCCGATGAATTTTCATCCAGCAATCCACCGCCTTTTTAACCCGTTCTTTCCTCGCGGATCTGGTTAGCTCGGGTGTCCAGCCATAGCGCATCATCAAATCCATCCGGCCCATCACCAAGCTTGGAAACATTTCCGCTGAATATTGGACATCATCGCTCTGGATTTCACCTTTTTCGATCGATGCCATGAGAAGTTTGGTGAGGCTGTTCAGCAGTGAGCGTGGGCCTTTTTCTAGAAAAGAGTTACCGATTTTTGGATCGCGATTTACTTCTGCGCCCAACATGCGTTCAAAGCGAATCATCTTGTCCTGTGTCAAAAAGTTCAGCATATCCATACCGGCGCCGGTGAGAATTTCGGGCAGACTTTTTTGATCAAGATTGGCAATTTCAAAATTGTTGCGGATGCGGGAAACATACGATTTCAGCATTTCGCCGAACAGATTTTCCTTGTCGCGATAATGATTATAAATCGTGACCTTGGAAACGTCGGCTTTTGCGGCAATGGACTCTATGGAGGCTGACGCAAAACCCAAATCGAAAAACTCGGATCTGGCGGCCTCCACAATATCCTGCATTTTCCGCTGCGTAGACGGGCGATGGGCGGCGGATTTCAAATTGGCCATATCGTGCGATCAGTCAGTTAAAAAATGAACGTTAGCGTTCAAAATAAACGTTGACGTTCATTTTTGTCAATGGCAGATGGTACTTATTGTTCAATGTCCATTTCCCCCGGATTAGTTTTTTGATGCAAAAGGTGAAATCTCGAAACTGGATGCTGTTTAGCATGCTGCCGCTTTTTGCGGGCTGTGTTTCGATGGCGCCAAAACAAAGTCAGCCGCAAATTGTTGCCAATATGCCGGACAGCTTTGGCGTGTCGGAAGATGCGGGAACTTATCAGCCTGCCAGTTGGTGGACGGCATTCAATGATCCGGTGCTCGACCAGATTTTGCAAAAAGCGCTGTCCGACAATCTTGATTTAGCGGAATCTGCCGCCCGCTTAAGAGCCGCAGAAGCACAGGCGCGGGTTTCGAAAAGCGGACTGTATCCCCAATTGAACCTAAGCGGCTCGGCAAATTATTCGGATTCGCCCGCTGGTGGTTCAGCTTTTGGTGGCTTTGCTGGCGGCATTAACCGATTTGAGGTTGAGACTTATGCACCATCCTTAGGCTTCGCCTATGAGCTGGATTTGTGGGGCAGGGTTCGTAACCAGGCACGCGCGGGCCGGGCAGATGCAATTGCGGCAGCCGCAGATCTAAAGGCTGCCCGTCTTGCCATCATGGCAGAGGCGATCACCAATTATTTCGATCTGGTCGACGCGCGGGCGCAGATTGCCACGCAGGTGAAGACGATCGACCTGCTGAACGACCGCACAAATCAGACAGAAAGCCGCTACCGTAGGGGACTGGTTTCTTCTTTCGAACTTTATCAGATTCGGCAGGATTTCCGCAATACACAGGCCAGCTTGCCCCAATCCGAGGCGCGTCTGGCGGCAATTGAGGGTCAGCTAGCGGTTCTTTCGGGTGGATATAGTCAGGACATTGAAAATTTGCTGGCAAGGTCGCTGAAGCCGCAACTGGTCTTTGAATCGATCCCATCCGGATTGCCTGCTTCCTTGCTTAATCAAAGACCTGATGTCGTGGCATCATGGCAACGGCTAGAAGCAGCGCGCTTCACCGTCGGTGTTCGCCAAGCCGAGCAATTCCCTGCGATCAGCCTGTCTTCTAGTATTGGAACCCAGTCCGGCAATCTGTCAGGTGTGTTTGATATCATGGACAATTGGGTGCTTAGTCTTGGTGCCAGTCTGACGGCGCCGCTATTTCAGGGTGGTCGAATTCGCGCCAATATCGAACTGGCCGATGCCCAATATGCACAGGCAGCGGCAGCCTATGCGCGTACGGTCGTGACCGCCTATCAGGAAGTCCGCACGGCGATCGCGCAATATGAAGAACAGCGCCAGCGATACCGTTTCCTTTTCCTGCAGGGGCAGGAAGCAGAAAACACGGTAAGCTTGCAGTCCAGACGTTTTGGCAGCGGCGTCGGGCAATATTCAGACTATCTGGATGCGCTGCGCCAGCAATATCAGATCGAGTCCGCGCTATCGTCCGCAGGCCGGGATGTTGCCTTGGCCAGATTGGCGGTGCACCGGGCACTAGGTGGTGACTGGACAGAAGCAAAAGACATCGAATCTGTTCAAATGGAGCCGTTTGACGATCGGGGAAAAGCGGCAGCATCGCCATCTGGCAAATTTCAGCAAGGAGATCGCTAGATGCGACGCCAGTTTGTCATTGGAGCATTGATAATCGCAGCAGCTGTCGCAATTGGGGCATTGTTGATATGGTCACGGCCGGAGCCGGAAAAAAAGGCGGAAAGCGATTTGGCACCGCTGGTTCAGGTTGCGCCAATCGACATTCGCAGCGGCAAACTGACGGTCAGCGGATCCGGAACAGTGAGAGCCAGGGAAGAAGTCAATTTGGCCGCCGAAGTTGCCGGCAAGCTGGTCTATGTCAATCCCTCCCTGAGAGAGGGGCAGACTATCGGAAACGGAGCCACATTATTCCGTATCGACCCTACCGATTATCGCAATGCCGTACAATCGGCACGGGCTGATATAGCAGCACGCAGTGTCGATGTATTGCAAGCACGCGAAGAAATGGCAATTGCACGCGCGGAGCTGAATCAGTTTGCAGAAAGAGCCAATCAGTCCGGATCAAACCTCTATGCTGGCGTTGATGACAATGATTATGCGGCCCGAATATTGCCACCTGACAGTTTGACCAAGCAGGTTGGAGAAGAAGCGCCTAAATCCAAAAAAAAAACACAAACCAACGGACTGGCAACCCGAGAGCCACAATTGCGATCGGCTAGAGCTGGACTTCAACGAGCGCAGGCTCAACTGGCCGACGCCAATTCTGCCCTTCGCCGGACAACGGTTCGTGCGCCGTTTTCAGGAATTGTCAGATCGGAAGAAATCGCAACGGGCAGCTATGTCGCACCCGGGCAAACACTGGGTTCGATTGTGAATAGCGATAGTTTCGAAGCCGTTATTCCGCTGTCAGAACGGGAAGCGGCCTTGATTCCCTCGCTATTTGCCAGTGGCGCCAATATCCAGGCGTCTGTCTTTTTCGAATATGGCGGGTCCAAATATCGCTGGCAGGCCTATGTTGACCGGGCCAGCAATGTGCTCAATCCCGAAACCCGTACGATTGATCTTTTTTTGCGAATTCCTAATCCTTTGCGCGGCGGTTCACCTGCCGCTTTGAAAGAAGGAGGGCAGGATGAAGGCACGTTAGCGAGCAGGGCACCTCCTTTGCTGGTGGGAAGTTTTGTTGAAGCCAATATTGATGGCTTGGAGCTTGGCAAATATGCCGCGATTCCATTGGCAGCGCTAAGAGCGGGCAACCAGATTTGGCTTGTCAATGAAGGCAAAGTGAAAATTGTCGATATCCAGATTTTGCAGCGTACCGATACTGAAGTCTTGATCCGGTCAGATGATCTGAATGCAAATTTCAAAGTCATTACCGGTGGATTGAACACGGTTGTTGCGGGTCAGAAAGTGCGGACGTCTGAGAAAAAGAATAGGAAGCCCGCAAAAAAATACCTAAGGCCGAGGCTACCGCCACAAAATGACGCTGCAAAACGAGAAACCCAGTAAGGAGATATTAGAGGCCAAGGGCGTCGTTGCCTTCATGGCTCGCAATGGTGTTGCCGCCAACCTGCTGATGTTTTTCCTGCTGATTGCAGGCCTGATTTCCTATCAGACCATTGTTCAGGAGACTTTTGCTGAGAACAGCCTTGATGCCGTGCAGATCAGTATTGTCTATCCCGGCGCGACACCGAACGAAGTTGAAGAGTCAATCGTTCAGAAAGTCGAAGAAGCGATTAAGGCCGTTGAAGGTGTGAAGGACATTACCGGTACCGCGTCAGAGGGCGTTGGAAACATTACCGTCGAAATGGAACTCGGCACTGATATGGCGAGGGCGCTCGATGACGTGAAGAGTGAAGTTGATCAGATACAGACGTTTCCTGGCGATGCAGAAGAGCCAAATGTCCGTGAATTAACATCCCGGCAAAGCGTCATGCGCATCGCGATATTTGGCGATGTTCCGGAACAGACGCTTAAAGAAACGGCTTATCAACTGGAAGATGCGCTCGCAGCGTTGCGCGATGTTTCCTATGTTGAAACCAGCACAATCCGCGATTATGAAATTTCCATCGAAGTACCGCAATCGACGCTTCAATCATTGGGGCTTTCGCTCAACAGCATATCCCGTACGGTGGCTTCCAGTAGTCTGGATAGCCCAGCCGGTTCGATCAAGGCACGTGATGAGGAAATTCGCGTTCGCACGCTTGGACAAAATTACAACCAACAGAATTTTGAGGATATTGTGCTCGTCGCCGCAGACAATGGAGCGCTGGTTAAACTGGGTCAGATTGCCAATGTCAAAGACGGGTTTGAAGAAGCGGATCTGGTCACCTCATTCAATGGCAAGCCGGTAGCATTTGTGGAGGTCTTCCGTACTAGCGACGAACGTGTGCTGGATATAGCCGCTGCCGTTCGAACCCACTTGGAAGCATCATTTGAACCCGGTCTGGCTGAAGGACTGAACTATTCAATCTGGAATGATGAATCCGAATTTTTGAATGACCGATTAAGCCTGTTGCTCAGAAACGCCGCGATTGGACTGGCGCTAGTTTTGACTGCACTGACGCTTTTCCTGGATATTCGCCTCGCTATGTGGGTCGCCGTCGGGATTAGTACAGCGTTTATCGGCGCTATTTGGCTGCTTGATCTGGCAGGTTCGAGCATCAACATGTTTTCGCTTTTCGGATTCATATTGGCGCTAGGCCTAGTGGTGGATGACGCGATTGTCGTAGGAGAAAATATTCATGCTCAGCGCGGGAGGGGGCGCACCGGGATGGGCGCGGCAATTGCGGGCACAAAACGTGTAACGGTACCAGTAATATTTGCTGTTCTGACTACGGTCGCGGCATTTTCACCGCTATTTGCAATTAGTGGAATTATCGGTAAAATTCTGGCTGATATTCCGCTGGTCGTCGTGGCTGTATTGGCTTTGTCGTTGGTCGAGTGCCTGCTGATATTGCCTTATCATCTAAGCCATTTACCACCACCCGGCACGCCAACCAACAATCCGATCACCGGTTTTTTTGACAAGGTGCAAAAGAGGGTGGACGTAGCATTGCAGAGCTTCATCCAAGGCCCGCTGGATCGCGTTTTGCATTTTTGTATCAAGGCGCCATTTGTCATATTGGCGGGTGCTGTCGCGTTAATGATATTTTTCGCTTCCCTGATCCCTGCAGAGATAATCAAAGTCGGATTTTTCCCATCCATTGGTTCCGATGCGGTGACTGCTACGCTCGAACTGCCGGCCGGTACAACCATAGACCGGACAGAAGAAATTATCGAACGGATCGAACGGATCGGTCGCGATGAATTGAAGAAGTTTGACGCTGACGAAGATTTACGGGGAATTTATTCTGCCGTGGGAGAGGGTCCGCCTGATCAAGGACCCAATTTTTCCGGTTCAGCATCTTCGTCGAATATTGGATATGTCCAAGTGAGTTTGGTGCCGGCCACGGGCCGCTCAATCTCGATTGAAGAATTTGAAAAAAACTGGCGCGAAGCTGTAGGGCCTATCCCGGAAGCGGAGTCCCTTGTGTTTTCTGCCGAATTGTTTTCAGTGGGCGCTCCAGTCAGCGTAAAATTGTCGGACCCTGATTTTACTATTGTTGAACAGGCTTCCGAACGCCTCATGCAAGAATTGGCCGAATTTAATGGGGTATTCGATATAGAGTCTGATCAGGACGCAGGCTTGCAGGAAATTCAGCTACGCCTGAGACCATCTGCTCGCAGTTTGGGCGTTACCTTGCAGGATGTGGCACTTCAAGTCAGAGCCGCATTTTTTGGTGATGAAGCTTTGCGCGTACAGCGTGGGCGCGAAGATGTTCGAGTTTATGTCCGTCTTCCCGAAGATGAGCGCAATAGCATCGCTGATGTAGAACGTTTCAGAGTGCGAGTTCCCGGCGGCGAAGTGCCTTTAGGTTCTATCGCCGAAGTTAATTTTGGTGAAGCTCCTTCCGTCATCCGGCGCACGGACGGGCGGCGCGTCACAACCGTATCGACGGACCTCAACACAGACATTGTCACAGGGCAGGAAATCGCCGAGCGTATAAATCAAGATATCATGCCGCGTTTGCAGGCCGATTATCCTCAGTTGCAATATAGTTTTGGCGGGGAGTTGGAGCAGCAGGAGGATTCCTTTGGTGATCTCGGCGTCGCTTTCTTGCTCGCGTTGATGATGATCTACGTGTTGCTTGCTATTCCTTTCAAATCTTATGTGCAGCCGTTCATAATCATGGCGGTTATCCCGTTCGGCATTATCGGAGCGCTTATCGGGCATCTCGTTCTGGGCATCCAACTGGTGATCCTGAGCATGTTCGGCATTATCGCGCTATCCGGTGTGATCGTGAACGGATCGCTGGTGCTGATCGACTTTGTGAACGAAAATTTGGATAAGGGAATGGAGATAGAAGAGGCCGTCATCAGCGCGACCAAATCGCGTTTTCGGCCGATCATGTTGACCTCGCTGACAACTTTTTTGGGAGTGGCACCCATTACCTTTGAAACGAGTATTCAAGCGCAATTTCTGATTCCAATGGCCGCCAGTCTAGGTTTCGGGGTATTGTTTGGCGCCGTTATCCTGCAACTCCTCATCCCAACTTTGGCTTATCTGGAATATAAGGCGCGGAAAAAAGTTGGGAAAATATTGCGTTCGATGAAAAATCAGGATGGTTCGGCTGCAGAGACGTAAATCGGCAGGCATGTTTGACCTGGATTTGATCAGAAAATCTCACTCTCACAATTCAAAAAATTCGAATTTTCCACTCATTCGGTAGTATTTTATGGTTATGTAGAAATTATTGGAAATAAATTCTGTATTTAGACGATATAACCCAAATTGTGACGAAGATATTCTACTCTCGGAATCCTAAATAGATGCCTGATTCAATCGGAGCAGTCATGAAATTTTTTACCGAGCACCCTCAGTCCGTTGGCGAGACATATTTCGAACATTTCACTGTGGCGACCAGCTTTGGTGTTCCGATGATTCTAGCCGGTTTTGCCTGCTTGCTGCACGGTATTTTTCCTTTTCTGTTTGAGAAAACGGGAAGCAATATTGTAAAGAATCTCTATGACCGGATGGTGACTAACCGCGTGAAATCAAGCCAAGGTCAGGCGACTGAACATGAGCTGGAATGGTGTATCTAGGACCTATTTCCGATAATCGAGCGGTGGCTCTCGATCTCCCAAAAGCGACTTATACCGATAATCCGGGCCGCGTGCCTTATCGAATTCAGCTTTAGCTTCGGTCCGTAATTCAGGATTTGAGTAAAGCTCAATCGCCGCCAAGGTCAGAGTTTTGGCAGCGACCTGCGTTCCCTTGAAACCAATCGACATGCCACTGGCAGCAGATGATTGCCAGCTATGCGCTGATGTACCCGGCACCCAGGTTGCGGTGCGCAAGCCGACGGTTGGCGTAGCATAGGACACATCACCCACATCGGTCGAACCATAGCCCAATGACTTGGTGTACGGCTGAATCTCTGACTCACTGCCGAGTTGGCGCGTGGGATTGTTATGGCTGGCGTGGATTTGCTCAGCGAAACTCTGTTCTTCCGGCGTATATTTTATACCGCCAACCTGCCGCAACTTACTATCCATCATTTTGGCCAGCGCTTCGTTAACCAGCAGCGGATTATTCCCGTGAATAACCTACCAGTCGACTGTCGTACTGGTACCCATGGCAGCGCCTTTGGCTGCTGCTTCTAGTCGTTCCCAGATCGCGTCCACGCCATCGGGATCGGGGTGGCGCACATAGTAGAATACTTCGGCAAAATCAGGGACCACGTTGGGCGCATTACCGCCTTCGGTGATTACATAGTGAATACGGCTGTCCTGCGGGACATGCTCGCGCATCATGTTGATCATCAGGTTGAACGCTTCGACACCGTCCAGTGCCGATCTTGCTTTTTCCGGTGCACCAGCAGCATGGGCGGACACACCACGAAATCGGAATTTTGCCGAACGGTTGGCAAGGGTAGTGCGCGCTGCAGCGGAATCTTCATGGCTAGCATGCCAGTGGAGCGAGAAATCGACATCATTGAACAGGCCTTCGCGGACCATATAGACTTTGCCGCTGCCGCCTTCTTCAGCGGGTGTACCATAAAGACGGACACGACCTGGCGTGCCTGTCTCTTCCAGCCATTTTCGCACGGCTATGGCGGCTTCGACCGAACCGGCACCGAATAAATTATGACCGCAGGCATGCGACGCGCCCTTGCCAGCAATTGGTTGCCGGGTTGGTACTGCATCCTGATTGATTCCGGGTAGCGCATCAAATTCGGCGAGAATGGCAATAACGGGACCCGCTTTGCCATATTCCGCAACGAATGCCGTTGGGATACCAGCTATGCTGGCTTCAATCGAAAAGCCTTGCGCACGGAGTTGCTGTTGTAGAAGTCCGCTGGATTTCTCTTCCTGATACCCGACTTCGGCCCATTCCCAGAGTTTGCGGGCCGTATCGGCGGATTGTTCAGAGCGCGCCTCGATCGACGCCAGCACTTCGGCTGTATCGGCTTGGGCCGCCGCTGGTGTCATCAAAATTGCAGAGGCTAATGTTAAAGCGCGTTTCATCCGGAATTCCCTTTGTCTAATGAAACCGGAATTGCCCGTTTTTGTCGTTCGTTGCAACGATTCTGCTTCGGTCAATTGCAAAAATGCAACTCGCAGGTGCAACATTTCATATTGCAACTTATTATTTCGCGGTCATGATGGCATCCTCTCTCCCAAAAAAAGGTTCATGATCATGACCAAATTTACTTCCCTAGCTGTCGCTGCATTGACGCTTTCAGTTGCTGTAACACCTGTGCCCGCCGAAAAAGCAGCAGCCATTCCTGCCTCGGCAGTCGAAGTTGAGCGCAAGGACCGTCTGTTTGATACAACCGGAGCCAGCGTTGCCAAGGTAACGCGAGTTGAAAATGACGGTGATGTCCTTGTCATCTATAAGGGCAAAATCCGCCGTATTCAGGCTGATACCTTGTCGATGAAAGAGGGTAAGCTCATGACCAGCATGACGCGCTCTGAAATCCGCAAAATCCGCTGATTTTCAGACTTAGTAATTCAATATTGAAAAGCCGGTACCCCCAACGGGTGTTGCCGGCTTTTTATTGTCTGTCGTTAATGGCATCCAAATCCTCAGGCGTGTTGATATTGGTGAAGACGCGATCATCCTCCCAATCGACGACTTTGGCTCCACTTTGCTTGGCCAGCCAGCGTAGCGAAGGTGTCTTGTTGCCGGAATCGTGCTCGTGGCGAACGGTACTGACAATATTGCAATGCCAATAGGCAAAGACCGGTTGTATCTGACCATTTGATGCCGCGACGGCACAGCCGTTTGGGGTATTGAGCTTATCCATTAAATTCAGCGGTGCATGTGGCGCATCAACCGGGATCGTATAGAATCCAGCGACTTGCGGAGCTTGCTTGAGAAAATATTCTGATAACGTGTAAATAGCACCGACCGGACCCGCTGGTGCATCCGGATTGTCCGGAATGCAGTGCAATCCCGTTCCATAATCTTGCCTAGCTGACAGAAAGATTGATATTTCCTGGCGGCGAAATCGATCGACCATATGATTGATCAACCGTTTCCCATCTATTTCAATCAGCGCCTTGTCGCGGCCCATTCTGCGCGATTGGCCGCCTGCCAATATGACAAGTCGATCTGTGTTTTTGTCTGACATGGTTGGCTGGCCCGACTACTTCGTATCCGGAACATGTGCCTTTAGTTTCCCAGCGTGTCCAGCAAATCCCCGATCAGGTCGGTTGGTTGGTCCGAATCCCTGTTCGCCGCAAATTCTTCGCTGCGCGCTTCGCGCTGCAAATCCGCTTTCAGATTGCTCGCAAACAGATTGCGATTTGGTGCCCGGCCTTTGCGAACAGGCTTTGCCGACACCCATTGGCGTGAATCATTGCGCTTGCGATCGATCCGATCTGGATAAATAAAGCCGTTTACAGGAAAGGCCGTTTTTCCAAGAGCTTCAATCGGCGCGTACCAGATTTTGACGCGGCTCCAATCATTATTCTTCGACACATCCGCCGCTGCGACGTTATTTTCTATCTGCCCGCGGCGTCCGTTAATAGGCGACCAATTGGCATGGCTGAGCAAAATATTGCGATTATCAAGAACCTTGCTGACAAAGGCGACATGGCCAAGCCGCATCTTGCCGTGACTTTTTAGCGATAGCACGACCCCTTCAACAGGAACATCACCGCGTTGGTAGCGGCCTTTTGCCTGCTTCCACCAGCTATGGGCATCGCCGTAAATCTGGATGCCGCTCAATTCCCGAGCATAAGGAACGCATTGCAAATAGCCGTTCGCATTGGCCGGAGCAGGTAGCAACAAAGCTTGCGCTGCCAATAAAATTGGCACTACAGCATAGGCCAATTTTTTGGGCCAGTGTTGAACAGCACTCCACATACTGGCAGGAATTAATGAGAGCAGTTCAATACTGGCCTAAGGCCAATGGTGAACGGAAATTTCACCATATTTGCCGAGTAACAAGATCAACGCAGACTAGGCTCAGGACTCATTAACTAAGCCAGAAGATGACGGTAGCTGCGATAGCGATGGCAGACAAGAAGGTGTGAGCGCAGCGATCATAGCGGGTATGGATGCGCCTCCAGTCCTTGAGTTTTCCGAACATATTCTCGATTTTGTGGCGTTGGCGGCAGAGGCTTTTATCGAAGCTGGCTGGCAGCCGCCGCCCTTTGCGCGGCGGGATACATGGCGTGATGCGCTTTGCTTTTAATGCCGCTCGATACTCATCGCTGTCATAGCCTTTATCACCGGTCATGCAGGCGGCATGATCCGGAAGTGCCGGGTATGTCAGCTTTGCCCCGATATGGTCGCTCATCTGCCCTTCGCTCAGACACAAGATCAGGGGTCTCCCGTTGCCATCGCACACGGCATGCAACCTGGAAGTTCAGGCCGCCTTTAGTTCGCCCGATATATCTGGAAACAGACCCTTTTTTAAAAGGCTGGCAGCGGTACGGCGGGCTTTTGGATGCGTGGCATCGATCATCAGCACATCATCGGCATCACTGGTAGCTGCAAGGCGCGCAAATATCTTGTTGAACACGCCCAGGCGGCTCCAGCGCACGAAGCGATTACAGATCGTTTTATGCGGCCCGTAACCAGCAGGGGCATCACGCCAGCGAAGACCGTTCCTGATCACAAAAACAATCCCGCTCGGAACCTTGCGGTCATCAACCCCGGGAACCCCGTGCGACAACGGAAAATACGGCTCTATCCGGCGCATCTGCGCTTCGCTTAACATAAACAGATCACTCATCAACAGCACCTCCTTCAGTGCCGCCTTTGAATCAGCCTTCTCACCGTAATGCAAGCTATCTAACAGGTCCTGAGCCTAAGCAGTCCATCTTTAACTGTATAATGCAGCGCGGTATCAGGAATAGCCTGAAAAAGTTCTGGTTCCGTGCCAGTTAACCAGACTTGGCCGCTTTTTTCGGCCAGTTTTTGAAACAGGACGGCTCTTCTCTTCGGATCAAGATGGGCTGCCACTTCGTCCAGTAGTAAGATTGGCCTGCTGCCGCGCTCATCGGCGATACAATCAGCATGGCCGAGGACGATAGAAAAGAGCAACGCTTTTTGTTCTCCCGTGGAACATTTTTCAGCCGCCTGGTCTTTTGCAATATGAATTACCCGCATGTCAGTACGGTGTGGCCCCTTCAAGGTGCGGCCAGCGGCTTGATCAGCACGGCGACCTACTTCCAGCGCCTCCCGGATCGCAGCTTCGGAACGCAGGTCATGATCTTCCAAGATGATCCTGGGTGCGGCGAATACATCATCAGATGACGTTCCTATTCGCTCATTGAGCAACAGGACCATCCGGTGTCTGGCCTCAGCAATGCAGCTGCCATATTCGGCAAGCTGTTTGTCGAGGCCATCAAGCCATTGCGGATCGGGAGCCACATCCTCTGCCAATAGCCGGTTGCGTTCGCGGCGAGCTGCATCATAGCGATTATAATTGCGGGCATGCTCCGGTTTTAAAGCCGTTACTAGCCGGTCGAGAAAATTGCGTCGTCCACTTGCTCCCTCCATAAACAGGCGATCCATAGCTGGGGTCAGCCACAGCACCGAGAGCCATTCAGCCAGATCATTGGTAGGAACTTTTGCGCCATTAATCCGGGTCTTCCGGCGTTCTGGCTGTTCTGCAGTGGTTCCGGTACCCAGTTGAACATCGCCCAGTTCAGCAGCTACCGCAAACTCTCCGGTACCATGTTCCATCGCTATGTCGCGGAGCGCGGTACGGCGTAAGCCGCGACCAGGCGCCAGCAACGATACTGCTTCCAGTATATTGGTCTTTCCCGCGCCATTCTCGCCGCTCAAAACAATGAACTGATTATCGGACGGCATCCGCAACTCTGGATAGTTTCGAAAATTATGCAGAGTGAGCTGGGAAATCGTCATGGCAGGGCGGTAGCTCTAGCTTTGCCGCACTGTAAATAGAAGCAAATTCGGCCGTCGTATCGCAAGCCGTTCATCTTCCATTCAGTAAATCCTAAATGTTGGGGTAAATTACTAATAATCGGTTTTGTATGATCAAGCCGAATTTGAGAAAAACTCTTAAACTACTGATATATATATGGATATATAAAAACTGGCACGGCTGTTGCTAGGTAGAGGGCAACTTCGGAAATTATTTCGAAGACCAGATTAACCCCGAAAGGAAATTAAAATGTTCTCGAACGTCTCAAACAATGTAGCAGCCGCTTTTGCAGCGATCCTGTCAGCAGCAGTCTTTATCGGTGCCAGCGTTGGCCCCGCCATAAATACCGCAGGCACCTTGGTTGCCTAACCCGATAATTTAATAATCTCTCGAAAGGAATCAGACGTGACATATAATCTTCAAAACACTGCAACCGCCGCATTCGCAGCCATAATCTCTGCTGTAATATTCGTCGGTGCCAGCATTGGCCCAGCTTTCAATAATGCATCTTCGGTGATGATCTGATGGCTACCAAGAACAGAAAAAGCGAAACCACCAGTTGGCTCGAACCAATTGGTTCAACCAAAGGAAACAAACCGGTGAAAAGCAAGCTTCGCCTAGACAAGAAAAATGCCAAATTGATGGGCGTATGTTCCGGCCTCGCTAACTGGACCGGCGTTGATGTCAACATCTGGCGCATCGGCTTTGTATTGGCCGCGTTGTTCAGCGTCGGTGCACCGATCTTGATCTATCTGGCGATTGGATTGATCGTCGACTAAAATCGGCGATCATCCATCCCCGGATGATATAACATTCTAACATATTTGGATAAAAATATAGACCCGCTCCGATAATCCGTTGTAGACTATCCGCAAGAGGATTGTTCAACTATCGGAGCGCAGATGGCAGGTCTCCATCACGGACATGAGAATGAAGGACACGGCCATCACGGCCACAGTCATCATGATCGACACGGACCACATGGCCATATGCCTAAAAATTTCGGTCGAGCCTTTGCTCTCGGGATAGCACTTAACACAATTTACATCATTGTTGAGGTCATTTTTGGACTTCTATCGGGCTCGTTGGCCTTGCTTGCCGATGCGGGCCATAACTTGTCCGATGTACTGGGGCTTGCCGTGGCCTGGGCCGGGGCCGAGCTGACCAAACGCCCGCCAACAGCCCGTTTCACCTATGGTCTCGGTGGTTCATCGATATTGGCGGCCCTGCTAAACGGGCTTTTGCTGCTGGTCGCATGCGGGGCCATTGCGTGGGAAGCGATCGAGCGGTTCAGCGCACCAGCGGAAATTGCCTCCACAACCGTTATCATTGTCGCCAGTATTGGTATTGTTATCAATTCCGGCACAGCCATGCTGTTCATGGGCGGTCAGAAGGAAGACATTAACGTCCGAGGCGCTTTTCTCCATATGATGGCAGATGCCGGTGTTTCGGCAGGTGTTGTCGTTGGCAGTGTCTTGATCTTCTACACCGGTTACAACTGGATCGATCCGCTGGTCAGCCTGTTCATTGTCGCATTGATCTTCTGGAGCACTTGGGGACTGTTGTCGGAAGCGGTGCGGATGTCGTTGGCAGGGGTGCCGCGCGGTATCAAATTGGATGAAGTGTATGAATATCTATCAGGATTGCAAGGTGTCCAGGCTGTGCATGATCTCCACATATGGCCAATGAGTACCAGCGAGACAGCAATGACTGCTCACCTAGTTATGCCTGGGGGCCATCCGGGTAAGAACTTCCTGTTCGATGTCCAGAAGGCGGTGAAACAAAGCTTTGCCATTCACCATATTACCATCCAAATCGAGATGGAGGACGAAGAGGCAGAAAACTGCGATACCGATTGTTCTGACGCAATATCCGACAACATCTAAATATGCGCGTTTACATGCAGTCAATTAACCATGAGGAAAATTCAGCTGTCAACGTTTATATAAACTTCTTTCGATATGCCTGTCTCATGGATCGAAAGATATTGCGGATAGTCATGACGATAAACCGCCAGATTGATGGAATTGTTGCGGTATGAACGGCAAACCCAGTGAAAGCATGTTGAGCAAGCATTTTCGGCAGGGTGACCACCGGATTTCTACCCGTGCCGGTGTCGAGATTGCAGCCGAAGTGCGTGAACCTGGCCTCGGCCGGGTAGAAGCCATGATTCTGGATTTGTCGCTGACCGGTTTTCGTATGCGCTGCATGACGCGCCTGACCGGTGAAAAAGCGATCTTCATGAAGCTTCCGTTGTTCAACGCCATTGAAAGTCACATCTGCTGGGCGGAGGGTGATTTTTACGGTTGTGAATTTGTACAAGGCCTGCATCCTGCGGTTTTTGATCATATCGTATCCAAATATCCGACCCCCAAACAAACCGGATAACATCCGCTTCGCACGGCAATATTGTGCCATCGAATAAATCCGTTAAACGGTTGCGTTGATGTTCAAAGCGCGTTTTCCCAAATTTCAGGCCTTCCTGATATTCATCCTGATCATTGGTGCTGCCTGGGCCTACCAACGTTGGACTTATGAAGAAGAGATTATCACAATAAATGGCAAGGCCGTGCAGGTGATAGATGGCGACAGCTTCAAGGTCGGCGAAGAGGAATTTCGTATCTATGGTGTAGATGCACCGGAATATCGTCAGACATGTAAGGACGAAAAAGGAACCGACTGGCCGTGCGGAAAAGTTGCGCGGAGCGGACTGGACAGGGTTCTGCGGAAGGAAGGTCATGAATGCGCTGTGCGGGCCCGGGATCAGTTCGGACGGGTTGTTGTTCTATGCACCAGCGAAACGGGGCAAGACTTAAGTGGCTTGCTAGTTGCTGCGGGCCTTGCGGCGTCAGGCGCGCATTATGATGAGGTTATCTACGCCAAAGACGAGCGCGATGCGCAAAAGGCGCGGCGCGGAATCTGGCGCGGGGAATTTATCCGGCCGGATATCTGGCGGGAACAGAATCCTAGAAACTGATCGGGCAACTAGGCGCCTTCACCGAGCGACAGCCTCACCCAGTCCAGTCTTTCATCGGACAAGGCTACGACATCGTTGAGTTCGTAGATGTTCTGATAGCCATATCCGTACAGATTGATGAACGTTGGAATGTTCAACGCCAAGGGCGCTGATTTGCGGGCAACCGGAAAGATATTATCGCTGAAATTATTGTTGCAATAGATCAGGATCGACCGGTTTTTATCGCCCAAAATCTTTGCCAGTTTCTCCTCAGTAAAATCCGAAAAGGGCAAGTTGATCGCGTCTTTGATATGACCAGAACTATATGCGGCTGCTGACCGCGTATCGAGGATGATCGCATCTTCACGCTCCGCAAGCGCAATAAACTGATCCATCGTAACTAGCCGCTCCGACCGATAACCCTGCAGTTCCTGTGTCAGAGCGGCAAAGCCTGTATAATCAACTTGCGGATTGGCGGGCAGGGGTGTGGGCTCGTTGGCCAATGCTGAGCTGGTCTGTACTGCGGCAAAAAATAACAGTGCAGCGAATGAAACTGGTCGCATAAATTCCTCCATCATCAACCCCTAGTTGCGCAACATGCCGATCAATTGATGGACAGAAGCTGAACTATGATCTGCCCCAAGTGACATCTGTCATTGCGCCGTCAGCAAATAGATTTATGGTCTTTCACTAATCGCGGCATTCGATCTGCGAACAGGAGGATGCGTGCACAAGGAAAACAAGGGAAACTGGTTGTCGGAAATCGTCCGACGCTTTTCAGTTTTCATGTATAAAATTGGCGGCTGGACCGCTGTTCAGGAAAATCCTCCGCCCAAGAAGGCCGTAATCATCGCGGCTCCCCATACCAGCAATTGGGACTTCATCTATTATTTTGGGCTGTGCAACAGTCTGGATATCAAATCCTATTGGATCGGTAAGAGCACCCTGTTCAAGTGGCCATGGGGCGACATGATGCGGCGTATGGGCGGGATTTCCGTGGATCGGTCCAAATCGAACAATATGGTCGATGCAATGGCTGCGGAATTTGAACGGCGCAGCGAGTTCCT
Organism: uncultured Parasphingorhabdus sp.; assembly: GCA_951813595.1. GTDB lineage: Bacteria > Pseudomonadota > Alphaproteobacteria > Sphingomonadales > Sphingomonadaceae > Parasphingorhabdus. The sequence continues at coordinate 2,811,784 of CATOTQ010000001.1, forward strand.
GCTGACCATTCCGCCGGAAGGCACGCGCAGCGGTGTAAAGCAATGGCGTACGGGATTTTACTATATCGCGCTAAAAGCCAAAGTACCGCTGATCATTGGTATGATGGACTATGCCAAAAAATCTGGCGGTCTTGGACCATCTTTCATGCCAACCGGTGATTATAAGGCCGATATGAAAAGGCTGAGCAACTTTTATCACACAGTCACGCCTAAATTTCCTGACAAGGCTATGATTGATATTGTCGGAACAGATCCTGGTGAACGAGCAGCTTCTGAAACCAAAGAGGATTAGTGGGCCCTGGGATCATGCGATCTCGTTTGTACAAGAGGTGAATCAAATGTCTGACAAATCAGTCTTACTCGGGATTGAAAATGGTATTGCGACGATAACGCTAAACGAACCGAAGCGCCTCAATGCACTAAGCAAGGGCATTATATCTGGTCTGAATGACGCATTGGATCAGTGCTCCCAGGAAGCAGACTTGCGTGTGATGATTCTCACTGCCAACGGGCGCGGATTTTGTTCTGGAGCAGATCTTTCGGCCAAAGGCGGCGCAAAAGACAGCCACGCGCGCGGCGAAGCGACCCGGCAAGCGATGCACAACGAACTCAATCCGATTGTCAAAAAGATACTCAATCTACCTGTACCGACTGTGGCGGCAATAAACGGTGTGGCGGCTGGAGGAGGCTACGGATTGGCGCTGGCCTGTGATTTGGTAATCGCAGCTGAGTCAGCGAAATTTATCCTCGCCTTCACCCCTAATCTGGGACTGATCCCCGATATCGGGGCGAGTTGGCATGCACCAGCATTATGGGCCGGGCAAAGGCGATGGCGCTGACGTTCTTCGGCGACAAGATGTCAGCCACCGATGCGGTTGAGGCGGGATTGATCTGGAAAGCTGTGCCGAATGACGAACTAATGGAAGAAGCCAATGCGGTGGCAGCGAAACTGGCAAAAGGTCCAACTCGAGCTTATTCGCAAGTGCGCAAAATATTCGATCTAGCACCTCGGAATATATTGCACGAACATCTTGATCTGGAAGCGGAAATGCAACCAGCGCTGATCGCTACCGATGATTTTATCGAAGGTGCCCGCGCTTTCATGCAAAAGCGCAAGCCGGAGTTTAAGGGAAGTTAGGCCGCTTCTTTTAACAGTTTCTGTTCGATAATATTGGCGAAGGTTTCAGGTTCCTGTGCGCCGGGGACCATGAACTTTTTATTGAAAATGATCGCGGGAACACCGGTGATGAAACGGTCTTGCCATTGTTCTTCGACAGCGCGGACATCTTCAGCATATAGATTTTTAGTGAGCAGATCGCGGGCGCGATCTTCGTCCAGTCCGACCGACCCGGCAACTTCAACCAAAATATCGTGATCGCTGACATCCTTACCATCGGTGAAGTGCGCCTTAAACAATGCTAATTTAAGTGCAGTTTGCTTGCCCGTTTCTCCAGCCCAATGGAGCAGACGGTGCGAATCAAATGTGTTCACCATCCGCATGCCATCATTATAATTGAATTCAAAATCTAGGCCGGCACCGGCATCCTTCAAGCGCTGACGATTGGCTTTGCTTTGCTCGGGAGTAGTACCGTATTTCTGGGCCAGATGTTCATTCACATCCTGACCTTCGGGCGGCATATTGGGGTTGAGCTCGAATGCATGCCAGGCCAGCTCAAAGCGCGCGCGGCCATCGAACCGCTGCATTGCCTTTTCGAGCTTTTTGTAACCGATAATACACCATGGACAGACTACGTCGGAGACTATGTCCACGGTTATGACAGGCGTCTCTGACATTTGAATTTCCTTTGGTTAGATTTAAGCTTTCTCGAGCGTGCATTGCAGCGGATGTTCATTCTTGCGCGCGAAATCCATTACCTGCGTGACTTTGGTCTCCGCTACTTCGTAGCTGAATGTGCCGCAAACACCGACGCCTTTTTGGTGGACATGCAGCATCACCCGGGTTGCGGCATCAATATCCATATTAAAAAATCGCTTCAGCACCAGAACGACAAATTCCATTGGGGTATAATCATCGTTCAACAGCAGAACTTTGTATGGGCTTGGTTTCTTGGTCTTGGCGTGTGTCTTGGTTGCGACACCCAAGTCGTTATCATCCTCATCGCCGCCATCTTTGTCGCCGTCATCATCACCTGCCATGGCCGATGCCGCCGCCATGAAGGGCTGGGGGTCGACATGACAGACGGGCAGGGAGAGAATCTCTTCAGGTTTCATGATGACAAGATATGGTATTTTTGTCCCTGAGGGCAAGTGGCGGTTTTGCCATATGGCGTGGATTTTACGGTTAACCGATTTGGCACCGGAAGTTTGAAGATAGCATCAGGGCAGAAAAAGAAAAAGGCCGCTCCCGTGGGAGCGACCTTTTTTGCGTGACGATGAAAAAGAGGCTTAGGCAGCTTTTTTCAATTCTTTTTGGATGTCAGCAAGGCGATCAGCAATTGGCTGATATGCTTTACCGGCAATCTTCACAACAGCGTCCGCGTTGTTAGAAGTCTGGTCCATAACCCGGTCCAGGCCGCTACGAACATAGTCGGTCTGTTTTTCGAAGAAATCTTTCGGCGTAGCAACGCTGAACAGACCCTGTAGCGCGCGGCTGGCTTCTACGAAGTTTTCGCGGGTATATTTTACGTTGGTTTTGCCAAGAGCCTGAGCTTCTTTAGTGGTGATTTTACCGCTTTCGATCAGGGCTTCGATGTTTTCGCGGTTGAATTCAACTGCGCCTTTGGCCAGTTCGACGCCGCGATCAGCAGCCTCCTTGGCACGTTCCTGAGCAGTTCCGGTCAGGTCTTCAAAACGATCGCCGATTTTGTCAGCAAATTTTTTCGCTTTGTTAGCAGCTTTGGTGTTGGCCGCTTTGGTGTTCTTAGCAACGTGTTTGGTTGCAGTGGTTTTTTTCGCAGCAGCTGGTTTGGCTTTTGCAGTGGTTTTGGTCGCAGCCGCAGGTTTCGCAGTGGCGGTTGCCACTGGTTTTGCGGTTGCTGTTGTTTTGGCAGCTGCGGGAGCGGTATCGACCGCCTTGTCAGCTACCTTGGTTGCCGATGCTGCCGGAACAGCTTTTGAATCTGTCGTTTTCGTGTCAGCCATTTCGTGCTTCCATTTGTTTGTTGCAGTGCACAAATAAGTGATGCGAATGGCAATGTCAAGGAAATATGTTGCAGTGCACAATAATGACGATATTCGAAATAATATACTTATTATCAATGGTATAACGGTGATACGAGAAACTTAATCACAAACTTATCCAAAAAAATGGTGCGCAGCAATAGACGGCCGATGCAATCCAAAAGGTGAATTGCATCGGCCTTGTTTAAGCGTCCAATGTTTTCAGTTGATCAGGCAACCAACGCAGTATTGACCAGTGCGAAGATCGACATTGTGGCAATACTCGCGTTTGTGGCCGCTTTCATCGAAATGTTGATTGGTTTGGCCACCGCATTGAAACGCTCTTCATATTGCGGATGCTCGGTGCCCATCATCCGGTCCCACCAGGTGAAATAGAGCCCAAAATTGGTGCTGCCCTGGCTATGATGCAGGTCATGATGTGTGGTGGTCGTGATCCATCCAAGTAGGCTGCGCGTCCATCCAGCAGGGAACAGTTCTACTCCGGCATGACCCATTACATTGCGGACGATCATATGAGCAAGAAAGATGAAGATCGCAAAATCATACATCGGCGCACCGGTTGACGAGACGAGCAGCAGGTAAGCCGGTACAAAAGCTGCCTCAGCTGCCGCTTCGATCGAAGCGAAGCTATATGCTGCCCAAGGGGTAGGCGTGCGCGACTTGTGATGATACAGATGCGCGATCCGGAATAGCGACTTGTGGTGAAGTGCTCTATGCATCCAGTAGAAATAAGCATCATGCGCAACGATCATCGCCGCCAATTGTACCGCAAAGATTGGCCAGCTAATCGGCCCGTTGCTAATATTCACAAAGCCGAATTCGATAAACAACACGGTACTGATGGTCATTACTGCGAAAATCAGGACGGTTCTTAACGAAGAAATAAACTCACGTTTATAATCATTAAAGGATGCCCTGCGCTTTTGAATCCGCCGGGCCTCTGTATACTGTTTCGCCAGCCAGAGGATGAGCGACAACAATCCGGCCGCGATTAGGTAGCGGCCCAGATCAAAGGTCATCGCTCCGATCATATGATCGCCGATATTGGAGAGGAGGGAAGGGGTTTCTGTAGTCATTGTGTGTCTCCATCAATTGGTTTGTCGTTTTGATGAAGCCTGTTTGTCAAATGCGGCGGCAAATCTCTCTGCGATCCCAAAAAAATGCTGTTCAATTTCGAAAACAATCAGCCTTTTTCAGTTTTGATCAATCGCCGATTTTCGAAAATCACTAGGTGTCTGGCCGGTTTCAGCGCGAAACGCCCGGTTAAACGGCGCAAGGCTATTATATCCCAAATCCATCGCAATTGTCAGAATTGGCAGGTCTACCAAATCACGATTCGCCAGTTTTTCCTTAGCTTCGTTGATTCGATATCCGTTGAGGAAGGATGAGAAATTGCGGTGACCGAGTTGTTTGTTGATCAACGCGCGGAGCCGATGTTCGGGTGTTGAAAGTTGCTCTGCTAATGCCGCAATTGTCAATGCAGGAGTCCGGTAGTGGCCTTCTTCCATGAACGCATTTAACTTATCATGTAGCACTGTCTCCGATGGCGTAAGATTTAAAGATCCAGATATAGATGGATTTTGCGGTTTTGGATGAGAAAAAAATTTCCTCATCGCCAGCCAGAACCGCAATGCCAGCGCCAAGAACGAGCAGCAATATGAAAAAGGCATTTAAAGCAGATACGCCGGAGAGATAGGCATCTCCTCCATAGCTCAGTTCGTAGGTCAGCACACCGCCGATTTGCAAGCCGACAAATATGGACAAAAGGGTCCTTATGCGTCGGCGTTTCTCAATGAGGTCATCCGCCCGACCGGAAACCGCGATCACAATCATGTGAAGCACCAAGGCTAGTGACAGCAAACGCATCGCATCAAATATAAACCAGTTGAGTCCAGGCACAGTTCTGCCCAATGTCCAGAATATTCCGAGTATAAGGGGGGCGGCAACTAGCAAAGAGCGTTTCATCGGACGTTCGAATAATTGGTGTGCAAAAATCCAGGCCCAGACCGTGGTGGAAATGGACAAGAAATCGACCGGTATCCGCCATTGGCCAGGTGGCGAAAGCACTGCGGAAGAATTGATGAGATAAGCGATTGCGCCAATCAATAGACCCAAAAGAGGTAATTTTATCTGGCTGCGGATTTTACTGAACAAAGCGACCGCGATCATCATTATCTGTCCGCCGATAGCCAACAGGCGCAGCACGGTGTCTAGTTGAGACAGGAATTCTGCATCTGTTGTCATTTTGAGTGTTTTCCGACCTGTCTGGACTATCGTATGGCTTAATTTGCGTTCTGCTGTAACAACGCAGAGATGAACCGCGAATCCCCAACATGTCAAAGCTAAAATCAATAGCCACAGCTGTTCCCGATCATTGTATTGCTCAAGATGAAGTATTGGCGATACTGGCCAAGGCTCGGGGGTTGGCGCTTCCCGCACGGTTAAAGTAGATCTTGAGCAATAGCGGGATCGAACAGCGCTATCTTGCCTGTGAACCGGGGTTTTATTTGCAACAACGCGGCTGGCCGGAGCGTGCAAGCATTTTTGAGGAGATCGGCAACAGGTTAGCGCGCCGCGTTGCAAGTGAAGCGCTCGATAGGGCGTCAATCAGGGCGGCTGATATCGACGCCATTGTCATGATTTCCACGACCGGAACAATGACACCTTCCATCCCCAGCCAAATGATTGCTGCAATGGGATTTAATCAATCGATGCAGACTATTCCGGTATTTGGTTATGGCTGTGCCGGTGGCGTTCTAGGGCTCCGCCTGGCCAATGATTTGGCGGCGTCAAATGGCGGGCAAAATGTGCTGCTTATCTCGCTGGAACTTTGCAGCCTTTCCTATGACTATAGCCAGTTTGACAAGAAAAACATGATCGCGACCGCGTTGTTCGCCGATGGCTGCGCAGCGGCGGTTGTGAGTGGTAAGTCGGAACAAGGGGAAGGGCCATCCTTCCGAGCCTTTGATCAGAAGACTTGGCCGAATACACGCGATATGATGGGTTGGGATATAGGCGAGACCGGCTTTGATCTGGTTCTGGCCCGTGATATCCCGACTTTTGTAACCAAAGACTTTGCACCCTTTTGCGATGCTTTTCTGGATGTACAGGGATTGGACAAATCCGACCTGTCTGAACCAGCTTGCCATCCTGGTGGCGGACGGGTGATCGAAGCACTTGAAGCATACTTTTTACCCAATTTATCCGGTATATCGGCCACTCGTGATGTCCTTAAGGGTCATGGCAACATGTCATCACCGACGGTGCTTTTCGTGCTCGACAAGCTTTTGCGTTCTAAGCCGGACAAACCGGTTCTGCTGACAGCTCTAGGCCCGGGTTTTACCGCCGCACTTGGGATAATCGACCCATGACCGAAAGTCTGGGTGCCATTTTTACGACAATCCCAACACCTGTCACGTGGGTGCTGACCTATATCGTGCTCCAGCGGCTGGGGGAACTTGTCTACGCTAATCGCAATACCAAGCGCTTGCTTGGCGAGGGCGGGGTGGAATATGGTGCGGATCATTATCAATATTTTATCTTCCTCCACAGCGCATGGATCGCAATCATCGCGTTGATGGTGAACCCGCTCCACCCGCTCAACCCTTATCTTCTCACCGCATTTTTAGGCACCCAGGTCCTGCGTTTCTGGACACTGGCGAGCATCGGCCGTTGGTGGACGACGCGGATTATTTCGGCACCGCATTTCGATCGGACAAAACGCGGTCCTTATCGCTTCGTGCCGCATCCCAATTATCTGGTCGTGATACTCGAAATTGCAATTATCCCTTTGCTGCTGGGATTGCCGTCGGTTGCTCTTATTTTTTCCATTCTCAATGCGATATTGCTGCGCCATCGCCTAGCTGTGGAGAATGAGGTCTTGAAAGAACGGGGCTAGTTGGCACTATCACCGGCGGCCAAATACCAGGTCTTTTTCGGGGGTAGGTACCAGAGCTGAGCTATTTCATATCTGAACTGCGGCTCGCTCCGTATTTCTTGTGCTTCCTCCGTTGGGGCGGTTTGGTTTTTCCGGCTGAGTGGATCGGGAATAATACCTTTTAGAACATCAATTTCCATCTGACGGGTTTTTAGATAAAAATCGCGCTGCGCTACATAGGGATCGTTGCTTTCATCCTGAATCTCGCGAATTTGATCGTCCAGTTCCACCCGCCGATCCAGCGCCCTTAAAACTCCGGCCGGCGCGGTGTAGACGGCTTGATTGAACGGCTTGCCTATCGCAGTTGGCAGCAGCAGGAAATGGCACAGGCCGAAGCCCGTCGCCGACCAGATCGCGAACCGTTGTGGCACCAATAATCGGCAGATAAAGGTAAGAGCCCGAATCCACACCATAATAGCCCAGCGTATTGGCAAAGCCGTTCCTCCGATGTGGCAGATTAAATGGCTCCTTCTTTGCGACATCGACAAGACCGCCAATGCCAATGGTCGAGTTGATTGCAAACCGGCCCAGAGTCTCAAAGGCCTTGCCGGGTTTGAGCTGTAGCAGATAGTTGAGAAAGACAATCGGCTCGCCCAGATTGTTGAGGAAATTGCGGATGCCGCTGCGCACTGGTTTGGGCAGCGATTTTTTATAGGCCTTGGCCACCGGTGCCATCAAAGCCCGGTCAAAATCCTGCCCCGGCTGAAACCAGGGCAATTGACTGAATAAGCAGCTGACATGGAGTAATTTTTCTGAATCAAGGGAGTGGAATGCTCACTTTTTTGGAGATTTTGCATGTCACAAGCCCCACCGGACCCTGCCACCCCCCGTTTTCTGACGCATTTCGGCGGCGTCAAAGACCCGCGCCAGCAAGCGAAGGTCACCTGCCCACCGAACGAGATTTTTCTTCTGGTCCTATGCGCCGTAATTGCGCCGTAATTTCAGGCGCCGGGGGCTGGACGTCAATCGCACTCTACGGTGAAAAGCAGCTGGAATTCCTGCGTCGCTTTTTGCCGTTCAAGGACGGAACGCCAGGCCATGATCAGTCGGGGATCTTGTTTTCCCGTCTGGATATGGAAGCCTTCCAACGCTGCTTCATAGCCTGGGTGGCGAGTTTGCATGAAACGCCTGAAGGTGTCGTCGCCATCGATGGTAAAACCCTTCGGCGGTCATTTGATACCAGGTCCCCTGAAGCACCCATTCATATGATTTCGGCCTGGCCGTGTGATCACCAACTCGTTCCCGGGCAACGCAAGATTGACGACAGGTCCAATGAGATAACAGCGATCCCCGAGCTACTGGCCCTGTTGGCACTCAAGGGCGCTATCGTGACTATTGACGCGATAGGATGTCAGCGCAAGATTTGCCAACAAATCATGGACCAAGAGGCCGGTTATGTGATCGGCCTGAAGGGCAACCAGGGAAGCTTGCGCGAGGATGTCGAATTGTTTTTCGATGAACATCCGGAGCGTGATACAGGCGCGAAATTCATTGAAAAAAGCGAAGCCGCTGATGCAGGTCATGGGCGCATTGAAACGCGGTGCTGCACAGTTTGTTCAAATACAGAACCGAACGCCACAAATGGACGGGCCTGAAGGCCGTGATCATGACAGGGTACACTCGTGAAATCAGAGGCCAGGCCAAAACGGTCAGGCAATTTTACATCTCATCCGTCCTTGATGTGCCCGAGAAAATGGCGCGTCACATCCGCAATCACTGGCAGGTGGAAAACTGTTTGCATCGGGTGCTCGATGTTACCTGCCGCCAGGATGACTGCCGCATCAGAACCGGAAATGCCGCAGCCAATTTTGCCACAATCAATCACGCAGCAATGAACCTGCTACGTCGCGCACCAGGCAAAATCAGCCTGCCGCAAAAACGACGTTCCGCTGCATGCGATGACGCCTGCATGAAAGCCGCAATCCGACAGTGAACATTCAGTCGATTGCCCTGACTGCCCGATGCGAAAATTTCATGGGTGGTTTACACGAAGGGAGTGTTTTGATTTGTGTGGCCTTTCGCACAAGGGCAAAGATTAACCGGCTTTGGGCAGTTTTGGGTCCAGGCAATGTGTGACCTTTCGCGGCAGTCATTAACTGGCGTTCAAACGCTATCGACAATCGAAAACATGTCATGCTCCGGATCATAGTCTTTGTGCCGTGCTGTTTGCGTGACCACGTTCTCGTCATTTCCGCGAAAGCGGGAACCAGAGACGCGATCAGTTGCCATGCGGTAATCTTGGTGCTTTTGTGCGAGAATCTTTTGCGCACAAAGGCACGAAGGCACGAAGAGGAAGAAAATATGAAGGTAAAGCGGTTTGAACAGCTCACCTTCTCCCTTGAGGGAGAAGGATACGACGCCTTGGGCCGGACTTGATCCGGTCCTAGGCAAAGTTGGATGAGGGTGCACCGCACTGGATATATCGCGTACACCATCAACAGCAGACCACCCTCATCCAGCTCCGACTAGCGAACAAGTTCGCAAGTCTGCACATCCTTCTCCCTAAAGGGAGAAGGGAGCGGTTAATAAACTAAGCGGCCTACTGTGTGTCCCTGTTGAACTGAAATTCGGGGATTGCTGCACCTGTCACCGTAACGCCAACGTAAATCAATTCGCTTTTTTGGAATAGATTTCGCAATAGTCTTTATCGGAAAATTTATTAACAATCATACATGCTTCAGTTTCGCTCTTGCGGATATCTTCCGAACTAGGCTCAGGATTCATTAATTGATCCAGAAGGCGCAGATAGCAGCGATGGTTATGGCGGCCATGAAGGTATCTGCCCTTCGATCATAGCGCGTGTGTATACGCCGCCAGTCTTTGAGTTTTCCAAACATGTTCTCGACCTTGTGGCGTTGCCGGTAGAGCTGTTTGTCGAAGTGCGCGGGCATTGTGCGCCCCTTTCGCGGCGGGATGCACGGTGTGATGCCCTTGGCCTTGAGGGCGGCGCGGTATTCATCGCTGTCATAGCCTTTGTCACCGATCATCACGCAGGCGCGTTCAGGCAGCGCCGGATAGAGCAGCTTTGCGCCCTTGTGGTCGCTCATCTGGCCTTCGGTCAGACACAGCGCAACAGGCCTGCCTTCGCCATCACAAACGGCGTGTAGTTTGGAGTTCAGGCCGCCTTTGGTGCGCCCGATACATCTGGGTAGAGCCCCTTTTTGAACAGGCTGGAAGCTGTCCTGTGCGCCTTGAGGTGCGTCGCGTCGATCATCAGCACATCGGATTCACCAGCCTGTTTTACCAGCGCTGCAAATATCTGACTGAAGACCCCCAGCTTACTCCACCGGACAAACCGGCTATAGAGCGTCTTGTGAGGACCATAACCCGCTGGAGCATCACACCAGCGAAGGCCGTTCTTGATGACATAGATTATCCCGGAGAGCACCCGTCGGTCATCAACTCCGGGGACACCGTGAGACAGCGGGAAATATGGCTTGATACGGCGTATCTGTGCCTCGCTCAACATCGGTAAATCATTCATGCAAACATCTCCTTTGTGTGAAGCATGTTGAATCAACAACTTTAACGATATGCAAGCAATTTGATGCATCCTGAGCCTAGTGACGTCAATCAATAGATTCCGTCCAAATTGATCTGTAACCTTGCCAATAATCGTAATTTCGAACACATGCACTCCCATCAAATCATCAGTCCGATGTAACGCTCGAACTCAAATATTTTCGCCAGAGTTTCATTGTCAGGGTCAGCGTCCAATTGAACGCTAGGACATTTGTCAGATGCAGCACGCAAACCTTTTTCTCCCAAGCTGAAAAAAGTGGCGTTCACCGCATATTCGCCGTTAGCGGTAACTTTGGCGTTCCAACAATTCGTCAGTACTTCATGCGGACTTTTTGGGGTTGTTCCAGTACATCCAGTTATAGCCGCGAGCAGAAAAATGAGAAAAGCGAATCTGCTATTATCTCGAACTTTGGCAATTATGGTCAAATTATATTTCCCCCAACGCCTGCTCCATATCCGCAATAATATCATCAATATACTCTATCCCCACTGACACGCGGACCACATCTGGTCCCGCACCAGCCTCCAGCAGCTCCGCCTCCGACAACTGGCTGTGCGTTGTTGACGCAGGGTGAATGATCAAAGACCGCGTGTCGCCGATATTGGCGAGGTGGCTGAACATCTTCACCGCGCTGACCAGCTTGACGCCGGCTTCATGGCCGCCTTTGAGTCCAAAGGTAAACACCGCGCCGCCTTTGCCGCCGAGATATTTTTGCGCGAGGGCATGATACTCACTATCCGGCAGCCCCGCATAGGAGACCCAGCTCACTTCATCGCGCCCCTGCAGCCATTTCGCCAGCGCCAGTGCATTGTCACAATGCCGCTCCATCCGCAGCGCCAATGTCTCCATGCCGGTCAGGATATAGAACGCATTTTGCGGCGCCAGCGCGGGGCCGAGGTCGCGAAGGGACAGCGCGCGGGCGGCGAGGACGAAGGCCGCCGGACCGAACGCCTCGGTAAAGATCTTGCCATGATAGCTGGGGTTGGGCTGGTTGAGGAAGGCGAACTTGTCGCTCTGCGTCCAGTCAAACTTGCCGCTGTCAACGATCAACCCGGCGATGCTATTGCCGTGCCCGCCCAAAAACTTGGTACCGCTTTCAACGACAATATCCGCGCCATGGTCGATCGGGCGGCACAGGATCGGTGTCGCCATCGTGTTGTCAACAATCAGCGGGATGCCCGCCGCGTGCGCGATATCGGCGACGCCCGCAATGTCCTGCACCACGCCGCCGGGATTGGCGAGGCTCTCGATAAAGACGCAGCGCGTCTGGTCAGTAATCGCGGCCCGCACCGCGTCCAGATCATCCGCATCAACAAAGCTCACATCCCAGTCGAATTTCTTGACGCTATGCGCCAGCTGATTGAGCGAGCCGCCATATAGCTTTTTCGCCGCAACAATATGCGCGCCGGGGTCCATCAGCACATGGAACACCAGCAGCTGCGCCGCATGCCCCGAAGCCACCGCCAGCGCCGCAACACCGCCCTCCAGTGCCGCAATTTTCCCTTCAAGCGCGCCGTTGGTGGGGTTCATAATCCGGGTATAGATATTCCCTACCGCATCAAGATTGAACAGGTCCGCGGCATGCTCGACATCGTCAAAAACGTATGAGGCTGTCTGGTAAATCGGCGTAATCCGCGCATTGGTGGTGGGGTCCGGCTCGGTACCGGCGTGAATAGTGAGGGTTTCTGGGTGGGTCATTTGCTTCTCCAAGGAAAATATGGGGGATTTAGGCAAGGACTTAGTCGGGTTGCCAGACCAGCGCAACTGACGGTTATATACGCAAATCAGTGCGGCATTGCCATGGTTCCGTTATCGGCGCGCATAGCACTTTCCAATATCAGTGCCCGCTGTTAGGATTGCAAGCTGAGGGTCGTTAATGGAGGATGATGGTGAACTATCTTGTTAAGCGGGTTTCTCGACGGGCCATGGCATATGCTGTGATTCTGACCACCCTATTGGGGGTGGCCCTGACCCCGGTGCGAGCGGATGATAAGGTCACGCCGTTATTTCAAGGACAGTGCGTTACTGACCATAGAGATACGCGGGCCGGTGAAGAAAATTGCCCGCAGCGCGCCGCGCTCGACTCAATCCCATCCGGCGACGCTGATGGCCAATGGCGAAACACATCAAATTGACCTGTCTGCGCGCGGGGTCTCTCGTCGGCAACGCGCCGCCTGCCTATTCCCACCGCTCCGGATCAGGATAAAGGAAAAGCCGGATGCCACATCGCTCTTTTTCAAGCAGCGCAGCATCAAGCTGGTCACCCATTGCCGAGACAATGATCGCTATGAGCAGATCGCGATGCGCGAACACGCCACCTACCGGCTGTATAACCTGTTCACGCCGGAGAGTCTTAAAGTACGGCTGGTCCGCGTTACCTATCGCGATGGCGAAAAGGTTGAAGCACAGCGACTGGGCTTCCTGATCGAGGATATTGATGACGCGGCCCGGCGACTGGGCGGCAAGGAGATTGATGTCCCGAAAACCTCCTCCAGCGCACTCAACACCTCTGCCGCCGCTCGCTATTCGCTTTTTCAATATATGATCGGCAATACCGATTGGGCGATGATTGCGGGACCGTCGGGTTCGGACTGTTGCCACAATTCCAAACTGATCGGTGCCAACAAACAGGCACGTAGCGATCTCACCCCTGTGCCGTATGATTTTGACGGCACGGGTCTCGTCAATGCACCCTATGCGCGGCCATCGGAACGGGTGCCGATCAAGTCGGTTAGAAGGCGCTATTACCGCGGCTTCTGCAAGCATAATGCCGCCGTGAAACAAGCCGCCCCGACATTCCTTGCCAAGCGCGCCGCAGTTACCGTCGAGATTGGATCGGTCGAGGGCCTCGACAGCGGCTCACGCAAGCAGATACTCGACTATCTCGATGGTTTTTATCAGGATATTGCAACGCCGGAGATGCTCGATAAAAAGCTGCTGAAAACCTGTCGCTTGTTTTCGGGGTACATTCCTTCAGGGTTGGGCTTCCGGATAGACCGTCAGATAGGCACTGCGCGCCCGGGCTTTCTCATCCGCCAACACCATCCAGCGATCGGCCAATATCGTCAGCCCTTCGGCTTGCGGATGCAACTTTTTGTCGAGCTTTCGCTTTTCAATTAACGCCCCCGTCTCACTCAGGATCAGCAAGTGCCTGCTGCGCGCAGAAGCGATTAACATCCGGTTCCGCTCAGGATCCCATTCAAGCGCCGATGGCTTGAATTTTCTGGCCTCGCTTTTCTTCATCATGTCTCTCAGCCGCAGCGATAGCCAAGGTTCGGTTTCGGCATTCTCGCCGCCGATTTTCCAGCGGTAAATTGTGAGCCGGTCGCGGTCCTTCTTGCGATGCATTTCCTTGCACAGCACGAGCAGATGATCCTGCGAAGGTGCCCGTGACAGCCCTTCAACTTCGCAGCGTTCACCAATGCCGCTATCATGAACTTTGTAATCGACCGCCGCTCGGTCTGCGCCAATTGTGGCGGCGTAGATCAGGCCATCACTCGTCACCAGAAATATCCGGTCATCGACTTTGGCAACCCCCTCAAAATCGCCCCTGACCGCCGGCATCCCCAAACAGAATTCCCGCAGGCTCTCTCCGTCGCTAACCCGCAATTCATGGATGATCGCAACTTCATCATCATGGGCAAACACACTGCTGTCACTCGCCGCCGCGAGCCCCGACACCTCCGCCAGTGCCCGAGGCAGAGCTATACGGCCATCTTCTTCTACCCCTCCCGCATCGCTGCAGGCGATCGTAGCGGACGCCATCAGCAAGGAGGCGACAACATGGCGCAAAGTCATTTTGGTTCTTTCCTGTCCAAACAGCCGTTCGTTTTGCCGGATGGACCGCTTTTATAATAATCTTTCGGATAGCAATGCGTCACTCCGTTGATCCCCCTAAGTTGCGAGAACATCTTAGCCATGTTGTGTTGGCAAATACCAGTTTTGAAACGATTGCTGTTCCGCTTTTATTCGTTGCTCAATGTACCAACCGGCGGCGAAATCATGGTTAAACCTTTGCAACCAAAGGCTTAACGCATCTTTACAAATTCGGCGTTATGTCCCGCGCATGGCGTACCTTAAGATCGTCGATAAAACCCTTGCCCAGCTATCCGATACGGATCGCCGGTTGGTTACGCGTGAACAATTGCTGGAGCATGGTAGAGTCATCTATAGTAGCGTGATCGGCAATATCATCGCGGGCGCGATCCTGACTTTTATTTTCTTCGCCGATATTCCGCCTGCAATGTTAGCTCTCTGGTGGGCGATTTATGTGATTAACACGGTTGACCGGGTGATGCTAAAAGCCCGCACCAGGGCCGCATCGGACAATGCCGAGCAAGCGTAGGCTCACCATCAACGCGGCATTTAATGCCGGCCTCTGGGGCTCTGCCGCTGTGGTAATTTTGATTGTTGCAATCCCTCTTGAAGCGGGGCTGCTGATGGCGATCTGCGCTGGCGCAATGGGTGTGGGGGCGCTTACCTATCGCTGCATGCCGGATGCAACCCGCGCATGGCTCACAATAACGCCGGTATGTTTTGCGATCGGCCTGCTTTATCGCGGTGATCTTATCAGCCTGATGGCGACAGGAATGTTGATCATATACGCTTATCTGCTGTTTGAGAATAACTGCCGTATTTTTGAAGGCTTTGTTGAGCTGTTGCTCTCACGCAAAGAAATCGAGGAAGGTTCTGAAACCGTTAAACTGCTGCTCAACGATTTTGAGGAGCAATCATCCAACTGGCTCTTCGCGCTCGATCGCCAGGGTCGATTAGTAGATGTTTGCGACCGGTTTGCGGAAGCGGCGCAGATCCCGATTGAACAATTAAACGGCGCGGCGTTGCTGTCTCTTTTCGAACAGGATGGCACCGGGATAGTCTCGCAGATCATCTGACCAATGGTCGATCTTTTCGCGATCTTGCGCTAATCACCGACGTATCTGGCAAGCAAAAATGCTGGACGCTAAGCGCTCGTGCGGTGCTTGACCAAAATGATGATAGCGAGTTAGGCGCTACAGATGATGTGATATTACGTGGCGTGATCGCTGATGTAACGGCCCGAAAAGATGCGGAGAAGCAGGCCAGCTATCTGATGCGGTTTGATAGCTTGACCGATCTGCCCAATCGCAGACTTTTTTCCGAAACTTTGAATCGTGCCATGTATGGCTCGAATGATGGATTAGCGGATAACGAAAATAGCGCGGTTTCCAATAAGAAGATGGCACTGATCCTGTTTGATATTAGGGCCTGTTGACAATCCGCGCCTAGCAATGAGCGTTGCGGTGAGATACCAGTTGGCGGCATAGCTGGTGTCGGTCTTGTCGTATCGGGTTGCTATACCTCTGAATTTCTTGATCTTTGCGAAGTAGTTTTCGATGAGATGACGCCACTTGTACATGTGCGCATCGTAGTCTCGCTGCACGTTTCGGTTTGCTTTGGGCGGGATGACAGCAGCAGCGCCTCGCGTGTCGAGGTCCTGCAGGAGCCAGTCAGCGTCGAAAGCCTTGTCGGCCAGAAGCGCTCCAAATGAGACCTCATGGATCAACGGAGCCACCCCCTTCATATCGTGCGGCTGTCCGGGCAGAAGCAGGAACCGCAGCATATTCCCGAGCGCATCCACCAGTGCGACGATTTTGGTTGTCAGCCCGTCACGAGACCGCCCGATGGCCTGATGCTGAGCCCCCTTTTGCGCCCGAAGCCTTCTGATGGGCCTGGACAATCGTTCCGTCGATGAGAACATATTCGAGGTCTGGCTCACCATTCATGCCATTGAAAAGACTCTCGAAAATGCCTGCTTCCGCCCACCGGCGAAACCGCTTGAACACCGTATTCCACTTCCCGAATTCACCGGGCAGGTCACGCCAGGGTGCCCCTGTCCGGACCCGCCATAGTATCGCCTCCATGAAACGCCGGTTATCGCGACCCGTCGCGCCCGGGTCCCCGGCCTTGCCTGGCAGGAGCGGCGCAATCTTTTTCCAAAGCTCATCCGAAATAACAAAACGCTCTTCATTCATTCAAACCTCCATTTGGGAAGCTTGAATCAGAGTTCAGCAAGTTTGGGAACCCCGAATGTCAACAGGCCCTAGTCAGTTCAAAATATTAAACGAGCATCATAGCCATGAGATTGGTGACAAAATCCTGCAGATAATGGCACGACGGCTGGGCAAGTTTGTTGGACTGCAGGATACGCTTGCGCGCACCGGAGGTGACGAGTTTTCCTTGCTGCTCACCGGAGAACAGGCGGCAAATGCACGTGAGATTGCAGCAGAAGCGGCCGAACATCTGCGCATGGCCTATGCCATAAAGGACCAGCAAATCTTCCTGAAATTCAATGTTGGCTTAGCTCATTGGGATGGCAATGATCACGATGTCGAAAAATTGATGAAAGAAGCAAATCTTGCGCTGCAAGCGGCAAAAGAATCTGGCCAGGGCCCTATAATATGTTTTGAAAAAGGCATGGATGCAGCAGCCGAAGAACGTCGCAAACTCCAGCGCGAATTGGTCAATTCGCTCGAAAATGATCAGATGCAGGTTTATTACCAGCCAGTGATAGAATTGAGTACCGGCTCTAAAATCGGTTACGAAGCGCTGGTCCGATGGGAGCATCCGCAGATGGGGTTGGTCATGCCCGACAAGTTTATTCCGCTGGCGGAAGAAACCGGGTTGATTGTCCAATTGGGAGAATGGGTGATCCGCAACGCCGTTGAGCAGGCCGCTTCGTGGGATAATGATCACATGATTGCGGTCAACCTCTCCCCCGCACAGATGCGCAGCCCCAGCCTGATCTCCACCGTCGTCAACAGCCTTGCCAGCACCGGCCTTGAACCCGCGCGGCTCGAGCTGGAAATTACCGAGAATGTGCTGATGAACGACAGCGACAGCAACATGCGCACTCTGCATTCATTGCGCGCGCTGGGCGTCCGGATTTCACTGGACGACTTCGGCACCGGCTACAGCTCTCTAAACTATCTGCGCGCCTTTCCCTTCGACAAGATCAAGATTGATCGCTGCTTCGTCAGCGAAATCGACACCCGCGAAGACTGCCGCGCCATCGTGCGTTCTGTCATCGACCTCGCCAGCAGCCTGGGCATGCAGACAACGGCGGAAGGTGTGGAGCGCGAAAGCTAGGCCGAATGTTTGATCACCGAAGGCTGCAGTCAGGTGCAGGGTTATCTTTATGGAAAAGCGGCCGCTTTGGCGGCGATTGGGGCAAGTAAGAGCCAGAAGTCTGAGACGGTGGGGAAAATTCCCGAGCGCAGAAAAGTCGCGAGGACAAGTGAGGCGGAGCGGAAAAGAGCTTAGTCGGTTCACCATCCTAAACAATTTTCACTGCGAACGTAGATTATTTAGCCGCCTGAGAAGCGAAGCCCGAGATATCCAATGACTGTCATATCATTGACCAAGAACAACGCAAAAGAATGGGTAGCGCTGGAAAAATCGCTCCCGCCGCTAACGTCATAACCAGAGTCAAGGACAATAAGACCCCGTCGATAGGTTCTCTATTCAGTACGCTCTGTTGAAAGAACAAGAGCGTGCTTTTTGTTAAAAACATTGCGAAAATCGAAACTGCCAGTTGCAAGTATTGATATTCCACAAAGAACACATGCTGGACCATAACGAATAAGAAAAAGGCGTAAATCAATGTCTGAGCGGATGATAAACCCCAATGAACCAGAAACAATCCTTGTTTTGTCAAACTGGTCTCGCTTACGGCGTAGGTGATCCAAGATGCCCAAATTATCGCCAAGCCAATAATAGCCAGAAGATATTCCCAACCCATGAAATCGAAGAAATCCTGAAAGGGTTTTAGCAACACAGTTTAAGCGAGTTCACCACCAACCAACCCCCGCACACTATTGCCCAGCAAAAACCCGCCTGCCAAATCCTCTGCGCGCAGGTCCGCCTCAACCGCCCTGCCCTCTTCCAACAATTCTCTCCGCAATACGCCGGGGAGGAGGCCTCGGGCGGCTGGTGGTGTCAATAACTTCCCGTCACACTCCACAAAAACATTCCAGATCGCGCCTTCGGTGATGAAGCCTTCGCTATCGACAAATACCGGATGCACACCCTCGCCCAGTTCGCCATCTTCTCCGGCAACATCATAAACCCGCCGGTCGGTGGTCTTGTGGTGCAGGCGGTAGTCGGACGCACCGACCTGCATCGGCACTAGCTGGCATTTAATGGGTTCTTCCAGCGGTTCGGGTATGGATTTTAGCTCAATCGCAATCGCGCCGGACTTTGCCAGCAACAGGCGGACGACGGCGGGCGCTTCCTGATGGAAGGTCACGGCCTGGATCGTGTTGCGCGCTGCGTGGCGGTCGAACTCAAACTCGAGCGCGGCGGCGCTGACCTTCATCCGTTCGAGGTGCAGCTCCAGCCGGGCGATGCCGCGGGCCGGGTCGAACGCCATCGTCTCGATCAAATCCACTTTTGGTGCGCCCCCGCTCAAATCTGCAAATCTCCCCTTGGCGAGACATTCCCGCCATTCTTCGTCTCCGCGTGAATCTGCCACTATCCCAGAGCCAAGCCCGATGGAAAGCTTTTTGTCGGAAGCGTTGTCCTGATGCGGTAAATGAAAGGTACGGATCGCGACACTAAACGCTGCGTCGGAGTTGCCATTTTCTTTTGGTGGATCAATCCGCCCGATAGACCCGCAATAGATTCCGCGAGGATCAGGCTCGAGCTCGTCGATAATCTCCATCGCCCGGATTTTCGGTGCGCCGGTGATCGAACCGCAGGGGAAAATTTGTCGCAACACATCCACTGCATCGCGTCCCTCATCCAGTTTGGCCGTGACGGTTGAGGTCATCTGGTGAACGGTGGGATAGCTTTCGATATGAAACAGCTCAGGCACCGTCACGCTGCCGCTCTGTGCAACCCGCGACAGGTCGTTGCGGAGCAGATCAACGATCATCAGGTTCTCCGCACGCTGCTTGGGATCATTCAGAAGCTCATCACGAACCGCTGCATCCGCTTCTTCATCAACAAGCGCACCTGTTTTTCGGGCCGCCGTTCCCTTCATCGGCTTGGCGGTGAGACGTCCGTCTTTCAGCGCAAAGAACAGTTCCGGCGAGAAGGACAGGATCCAGTTTTCACCATCAAATACCACCCCGCCATAGCCCGCCTTTGCCCGCTCCCGCACCGCCGCGTAGAGTGCCAGTGGATGACCAGCATATTTTGCGGTGGCGCGAAAGGTCAGATTGGCCTGATAAATATCCCCTGCGAGGATGTAATTCTGCACCTTCTCAAAGGCGGTATCATAATCCGCCCGTGAAACACCAGGGTCCAACTTCCCCAGCCACGCTCCCGCAGGATCGGGGAGATTTTCCAACAATGTTGGAGATTCTATCTCTTTGTAATCATTAAATATTCCGAACCATGCAAATGGTGTAGGACGCTCCTCCGGTAGCCGATCCAACAATCGCCCCTCCAGCGCCAGACCGGCTTCGTAGGACATATATCCCGCAACATGATGTCCCGCCTCGCCAGCCGCTTTCAGATCAGCCAAACAGGCTTCCATCTCCTCCAGCCGAGTGGCCGAAATCACCCCAACAGGATCGCGATAAAGCCGCGCAGGCACCGCCCCTTCCTCCCGAACATCGTCGAGCAAAATAAAGGGACCATCAGCAAACATTCACACCCCCTAATTGCTTTTACCCGCATTCGTCCATAAACATCGCAACAACAAATGGGGAAGATTTCATATGGGTGTTGCAAAACGCGCTTTGCTGGCCTTGGCCGCCACTGGAATATTAGTCGCAAATCCTGCGCTGGCAGAAAAAGTCACGCCGAAACCGGCAGCGCTAGTCGCCGATCAGGTACCAGATATCCCAATGGAGATTGTCGAGGATACCCGGCCCTATATGGAGTTTCGTACCGCGAGCTTTATCGAGTGGGGTCCGTCTGACCGCTCGATGATCATCAGCACACGTTTCGCTGATACGCGGCAGTTGCACCGCGTCTCCCGGCCGCTGGGCAAACGCGAGCAACTGACCTTTGCCGCCGAACCGGTACGCACCGCCAGTGCTGCACCAGATGGTTCGTCCCTGCTTTTCCAGAAGGACTCTGGCGGCAATGAAGTGAACCAGATTTTCGCGCTCGAAGATGGGCGGCCCAAAATGCTAACCGATGGCGAAAGCCGTAACAATCTGGGACCCTGGTCGAACAGCGGAAAATTTGTCGCCTTCGGTTCAAATAAACGCACCGGCATTTACAACGACATCTACCTGATGGATCCGGTGAAACCGGACAAGGCAGTGATGTTGATCGCTTCGTCGGGCGGCGGCTGGTTCCCGATTGATTTTTCTCCGGATGACAAGAAGCTACTGGTATTCAACTATGTATCGGTCACCGATAACCAGCTCTACCTTGTCGATATTACCAATGGGACATCGCAGAAACTGACCAACAGCGCCCAGCCTGTCGCATATGACGGCCTGAAATTTGCACCCGACGGTCAGTTATGGGCAGCATCCGACGAAGGTAGCGATGTAAAACGGTTGGGGATTGTTGATACCGAAACCTCTGCGTTCCAGCCGATGGTTGACGAGAAAGACTGGGATATTTCGGATTTCGATATCAGCAAGGATGGCCGCTGGATCGCCTATGAAGTCAACCAGGCCGGTCAGTCGATTTTGAAATTTTATGACATGAGAAGCGGTGATATTCGCGCAGTGGATGGGCTGCCTGCTGGCGTCATCAGCGGCGTGGAATTCGCGCCCTGGGGCGAGCTGGGCATCACCCTGAACAGCAATCAAACGGGCACCGATGCTTACAGCGTGAACCCCGAAACCCTGACAGTGACGCGCTGGACCAAGAGCGAGACCGGAGGTTTGGATGCTGCCAACAATGTCGCGCCGGAATTGATCGAGATTGAGAGTTTCGACGGGGAGAAAATGTCCGGCTATCTGTACCGGCCAGACCGCAATAAACACAAAGGCAAGAGGCCGCTGATTGTTAATATTCACGGCGGACCAGAAGGTCAGGCCACACCGCGGTTTCTGGGACGTAATAATTATTTAATCAACGAGCTGGGTGTGACGATTTTCTATCCCAATGTGCGCGGTTCCACTGGCTTTGGAAAGCGGTTCGTGGCGCTCGACAACGGCCCCTGGAGGCGCGAAAACAGCGTTATGGATATCGGTGCGTTTCTTGATGTTTTGCGCAAGGACAGGAAAATTGATCGTAAACGCATCGCAGTTACTGGCGGCAGCTATGGCGGTTATATGACGTTGGCCTCCATGCTGAGATTTGATGACAAATTGAAAGCCGGGCTCGAAGTCGTCGGCATTACTAATTTCGTTACATTCCTCGAAAATACCCAGGCCTATCGCCGTGATTTGCGCAGGGTTGAATATGGCGATGAACGCGATCCGAAACAGCGGGCCAAGCTGGAAGAAATCAGTCCGCTGACCCGCGCTAGTGAAATAGACTTGCCATTGATGGTCGTTACTGGCGCCAATGATCCGCGTGTTCCCGCCAGCGAAACGGATCAACTGATCGAAGCTGTGCGTTCCAATGGCCGAGATGCATGGCATTTGCTGGCCCAAAATGAAGGCCATGGTTTTCGCAAGAAAGCCAATGCCGATTATCAATTCTGGACCAGCCTGTTATTTTGGCAGAAATATCTGTTGAATGGGAATGACTGATTGATTGACCTTCTCCTTCTCGCGGGAATTGTTGTTCTCATCATCCTGTTTTCCGAACAGAAGAAAAGTGTGAATGCATTGCGGGCCCGGCTGGATGAGCTGGAAACGCTGGGTATTGAGCCTGCAGAGAAAACAAAGGCTGAGCCAGCACCTGCGACTGTTACGAAGACAAATGACGAACCGGCCAAAGCGCAGGTAAAAATAGCTGCCAAGGCAGCACCACCGCCAGACAAGATTGCCCGTCGAATTGAGGAACCGGAGCCATCTGCGGCCTCTCCAGCAGAACCAGAGAATATTGTACCTGCGCCAAGTCTGAGCAAGCGCTTTGAGGATCTAATTGGTGGCAAGCTGCCGATCTGGATTGGCGGGATAGCCCTTGTATTTGCCGGTTTTTTCCTAGTGCGCTTTTCAATTGAGGCCGGCCTGTTTGGACCGCTGGCGCGCTGTGTCACCGCAGCAATATTCGGATTACTCCTGATCGGCCTGAGCGAATATGGCGACCGTGTTCCGAAACTCGGATTGATTTTTTCAGATGACCGGCGCATCGGCCACTCGCTCGCGGGTGCAGGGATCGCGGTGCTTTACGCCACGCTGTATATGGCCAGCGAACTGTACGGACTTCTCGGCCTGACCAGCGCGCTTGTCGGCGTAGTCGCCGTGACGATACTCGCATTTTTCCTGTCCCAGAAACACGGACCGCCAACCGCTATCATGGGATTGCTTGGCGGTTTTGCCGCACCCTATGTAGCGGGCCTCGGTCCGGAATCGGTAGCACCGCTGCTGATCTATCTCGGGGTATTTACCGCCGGACTATTTGGCCTCGCCATTCATCGTGGATGGGCGTGGCTGGCGTTACTCGCAACCGGCGGCAGCGTGATCTGGACAACCGCTTTGCTGTTGATGGACGTAACCGGTGATATCCCGTTTATCGGTGGCTTTGTGGTGTTGCTTGCCGTTGGCGGCGTACTGACACTGACTAGAACCAACGCGAGTTTTGGACTGCCCAAAGCGGTCATACAGAGCGTTCCGCTAGCCGTCGGTTTGCTCCAAC
The DNA here is from genome assembly GCA_951813595.1 of uncultured Parasphingorhabdus sp. Classification (GTDB taxonomy): domain Bacteria; phylum Pseudomonadota; class Alphaproteobacteria; order Sphingomonadales; family Sphingomonadaceae; genus Parasphingorhabdus. Next base: position 2,835,081 of record CATOTQ010000001.1, read on the forward strand.
TCATCCTGCTCGCACCGCTGATTGAATTTTCGCCACTAAGCTGGCTATTCTTCGCGGTACTCGCGATATTTGCAATCGCTCTGGCATGGCGTGATGAGGATATGACACCGGCGGTCGCAGGCGCGCTGGGACTGGCGGTTGCGATGGTTACAATCGCTCTGGCAGATTTTGAAAGTGACGTGCCGGACCTGATCCCGGCAATCGGTTTTGCGGCTCTCTTTGGCACTGCCGGGCATATTTTCATGACCCGCGAGAAAAGCGGCTGGATGTGGGCAATGATCGGGATGGCAGCGCCGGGTGCCATGTTGCTGGCGGGCGCCATGCTTGGGGATTTTGGCTGGAGCGATACGATCTGGGGTGTTGTATGCTTGGCGGTTGCGGTTTCAACCGCTGTGATGGCGTGGCGCACAAGACCATTGGATATGGTCACGATCATGCCACTCGCCAGCGCGACAACCGCGATATTGCTGGGCAGTGCTTTATGGCTATGGACACCTACAGAATATGCTGCGGTGGTTGCCGTGGTTGTTGCAGGCTGCCTCGCCATTTGGGCGCGCTATACCAAGCGCAGGGCTATCGCAGTTGAAACTACTATTGCGATCGCCGTTGCCGGTCTGGTCATGCTGGTTCCGGGCATCATTATGGTGGAAGCTCTATTTGCCTCGCTGAGCGGCGAAACCGACTTGCACGTTTATCTGCCCAATCCGGGAGAAATGGTACTCAAGGTTCCCATCCCGTCATTGGCGATCATTGGTCTTGCGTTTTATTTCCGAGAAACGCTGGGATCCAGAATGGGTGGTTTTGTCGCAACCGTGGACGGCGTGGCCGCAAGCGCCTTCGTCTACCTGCTGTACAAACAATCGCTAGCCATCGGACCGGTCCAGCAATTTGTGCAATATGGCTTTGCAGAACGCGCATTGCTAACCCAGCTTCTGGCCGCTTGCGGCTGGTTGTTGGTCAGCCAGTCATGGAACCAAAAATTCGCTGGTGTTTTAAAGCAGCTGGGATTTGTGCTCGCTGGATTGGCACTGTTCCGGTTCGTCTATTTCGACCTGCTCCTGCTCAGCCCCACAAATGCTAAACAACTAGTCGGCCCTGCTCCTCTCGCCAATCTCGCATCGCTGCAGTTCGTAGCTATGGCAATCTGGCTTTGGTTGTTTGCCCGCATGAACCAGATCAGCGAATTATTGCCACGCATAAAAAAACCTCTGCAAATCGGTAGCCTGCTCGCTGCTATCGCCGCAGTGATGATCACCATGCGGCAGGCCGTGCACGGCAGTGATATCGCCACGCCGCCCATCACCTCAACTGAGACTTATTTATACAGTGCAGCGCTGTTACTCCTCGCCATCGCCTGGCTGGTGCGAGGGATCAAAACTACCAACGCGCTGCTCAGGATTGCTGGCCTGCTGCTGCTCACCATCATCACCTTCAAGGTATTTCTGGTCGATGCGGCACAGCTTGACGGCGTGCTCCGTATTCTTTCCTTCCTCGGCCTCGGCATCGCCTTGATCGGGATCGGCTGGATTTACGGCAAGGTTATGCGCCAGCAACAATTGGAACCAAAGGCGGGATAAGTGAAGCTGAGCCGGTCAACCATCCAGATGATTGGTATATACGCGGTCATATTGGCCATCGCCGCGTTCGCGCTGGAATGGCTGCAATTTCAATATTTCCTGAAACGCTATCCTGCAGAATTCTATATCTTGATGGTCGCAATTGGTTTTGCGATTCTGGGTATCTGGGTGGGGTCTCGGCTGACTGGACGCAAGCCAGCCAAACCTTTCCAGCGAAACGATGTGGCGATGGAATCACTGGGTATTTCAAAGCGCGAATCTGAAGTGTTGGAGGCGCTTGCTTCGGGTCAATCGAACAAGGAAATTGCACGCTCGCTCGATATTTCCCCAAACACAGTAAAAACCCATATCGCACACTTGTTTGAAAAACTTAAGGTCAATGGCCGGATACAGGCAATCGAAGAAGCGCGGTTGCTGCGATTGATCCCATAGACCAAATGGACGATTTTCGCCCAATCACCCATCTGGGTGATTTCCTTTATCGGTCAGATTTGCAAATATCCGATATCCGTCAGCGAGGAAGAAAACATGAAAAAGATTGTTATTACATACGGCGTCATATCAGGAACGGTTGTCATCTTGTCGATGATGCTGGGTATAATATCCAGCGGCGGACAGGGCTTCTGGGCATCAGAATATGTTGGCTATCTGATCATGCTGATCGCTTTGTCGATGATTTTTGTCGGCGTTAAAAAATATCGTGACCAAGAATTAGGCGGCGTGATACGGTTCTTGCCGGCGCTTGGCGTAGGACTGGCCATCGCAGCAATTGCGGGCGTTATGTATGTGGCAATTTGGCAAATCTATCTAACCGCAACCGACTATGCATTTATCAACGAATATACCGCTGGAATAATCGAACAGCGTAAAGCGGACGGTATCAGTGATGCCGCCTTGAAGGACCTGATCGCGGAAATGGACAAGCTAAAAATAGACTATGGGAAATTCTACATTCGATTACCCATGACATTTCTGGAGATATTTCCAGTGGGCGTTTTAATATCGCTCGTTTCTGCGGCGTTGTTGCGAAATCCAAAACTCCTGCCCGCTCATCAGTAAACCAATATCTCAAGGAGAATGAATATGAAACTCGGTGCCTTTTCCATCAGCCTGACCGTCAAGGATCTTGCCACGTCAAGAGCATTATACGAAAAGCTGGGTTTTGACGATCTCGGCGGTGTGCCCGATCAGGATTGGGTCCTACTGAAAAATGGCGAGACGGTTATCGGTCTGTTCCAGGACATGTTTCCGAAAAACATGCTGACCTTCAATCCCGGCTGGGATCAGGCCGCACAGAATTTGGACGAGTTTGAAGATGTCCGCGAAATTCAGGCGAAACTGAAAGAAGCAGGGCTTAAACTTGACTCTGAAGCCGAAGGCGATTCAGGTCCTGCCAGCATCATGCTAACCGATCCGGACGGGAACCCTATCCTGATCGACCAGCATCGCTAGCGTTTCAGGTTGGGGTGATTGCCAATACTCGCCCGGATTGCATCCAGCGCCGGTTTGCGCATCGCTGACTTCTGATAGGCATAAGCGTGGCCGGGAAGTTGCGCGAGCTTTCCGGCAATACCGACCGCGGTTTCGATCACCTTATCCGGTTCAACCAGCATATCGAGATAGCCGGCTTCCACTGCCCCTTCCGGATCATAGATGAAAGCCTGGATCATCGCGCGGGTCTGGTGGAGCGGACTAAGCCGATCGCGCGCCAATTCAACTGCAAATACCGGCAGCGTCATGCCCGTAATCGACTCATTGGTACCGAGCTTGAAATCGCCCGACGCACCAATCCGAGTGTCGCAGCACATCAGCAAGAACACACCCATCGCAATCGCATGGCCGTTACATGCTCCGATAACCGGCAGCGGACCACCATATAGCCGGAGCACCAGCTCCGATGCGCGATCAAGTAATCGAACTGAGTCTTCTGGCGTGAAGTCACCCATCATACCAAGATCAAACCCGCCGGAAAAACGGCCTTCACGCCCAGTCAGTACAACCGCCTTGGCATCGGCTTCTGCTTTATCGAGCGCTTCGTTAATCGCCTCCATCAGTTCGAAATTGACCGCATTGGCCTTTCCATCATCCAGCGTGATCAGCGCCACATCGCCCTGAATATCTGTTGAAACGCTCATTGCATTTTCCTCCATCATCAAAATTTAACTGACCGATTAAACTGGCCAATGCCGACCGGTCAATGGCTAAATTGGTAGGTATCACAAGCCAAACAGGCTGCATTTGCCCATATGATAGAAGCCCGTAACGGCAAAAGCCGGATTAGACTTCGGAAATTATTTTGACGAGCTGGTCAAAATCCGCCGGATCATGGTAGATTGCGAAACCAATCCGCAGAACATCGCCACGAACATCTGTAACCACATCCCGCGATTCCAATGCAGCATGCAAGTCAAGCGCAGCATCCCCCTGAAAAGCCAGAAATCTCGCATGCGGGCCTTCGTTCAACGGGTTGTTCAACTGCATTCCGGTGAACGGGTTCATATCAAGAAACTGTTTTTGCAACGCCGCGACATGATCCGATATTATCTTGGTCGACAGACCCTCACTTGCCAGCATCCGCTGCACTGCGTTGAACCGGTACAGTCCGGATGGATCAAAAGTGCTTCCCAGAAAACGCCTGCCATCCGGCGCATAGCCAATCTCTCCCGGCGGCAACGCGAGATCATCAAAGGCGGCGTACCAACCGGTTATCGCAGGACGCGGGGCAAAACCGCATGGCGCATGGAGAAAACAAACACCCTCCCCCGCCATCGCATATTTATAGCCGCCTGAAAGGTAGAAGATGCGACCGGCAACGTCTGACAAGTCAGTCTCGATCGCCATGAAACCATGATAGCCATCAATGACCACCCAGGGCCCATCTGGCTGCGCAATGGCCGCCAATCCATCAATATCTTCCAATATTTCACCAGAGTTGAACAGCACATGGCTGGCAAAGATCAGGTCATATTGTCCAGTCTGCGCTCGCTCGACGAGTTCACGAGCCGGAGCGGTATCCAGAACCACCTCGCCAGCCTCGGTCCAGCGGGTCACCTGACGGCGGAAGCTATGAAACTCACCATCGGTTGCCAATATTCGAACTGGTCGCGATTCAATGGCAGACATGATACGTACAAGAAAATCATGCGTATTGGGCGCGATCACAATAGTTGATGGATCGCGCAGAGCAAGCTCGGCCGCAATATGCCTCTGCGCCTCCTCCCAGACTGGCCCCATGATCTTGCCCCATTTAAGGTCGGCGAGACTAGCGGCGTCTTCCCATGCTTCAACCTGCCCTGCATGGCTGGCATCTGGCCACAAATGATGGCTATGCGCGGCAAAGTGGAGCCGCTCCGGATTGGCAGCGAGCGATTTCGAAAAAAGCGGCTTCCAGCTCATAGCTGGGTTCGCACCGACCACAGTTCGGGAAATGCGCGTTTCGACAATGTGCTTTGAAGATACGGCACGCCCGCGGTTCCTCCCGTCCCCATCTTGCCGCCAATAATCCGCTCCACGGTCAGCACATGCTTGTGCCGCCAGGTCGCCATCGCATCATCTAGGTCAACCAACTTCTCAGCTAGCTGGTAAAGTTCCCAATATTGTTCGGGATCGCGATAGACTGTCAGAAACGCCTATTCGACCGCTTCTGAGAGCTCATAAGACTTGCTGAAATCGCGTTCCAGCAACTTCGCAGGAATAGGGAATCCCTTGCGCGCCAATGCAGCAAGCGTATCATCCCAAAGGCTCGGACTTTCCAGAGCCCTTTGTATCGCCGCCTGCGCCTCGGGCCGGTCATCCTGATATTTCAGAAAGCCCTTGTCCTTCAATCCCAGCAAATATTCTACAGTACGAAATTGATCGGATTGAAACCCAGAGCTCGACCCCAGCACGTCCCGGAATTTGGTATAATCGCTCGGTGTCATGGTTGAAAGAACATCCCAGCTCAGCGTCATCACCGCTTGAATTCGGCTAACTCGCGCCATCGCCTTGTACGCGGGCACCAACTTGTCCGATTGGATCTGCCGCTTGGCCAAGTGCATTTCGCGGATGATTTGCTTGAGCCATAGTTCCTTGGTCTGATGGATGATGATAAACAGCATCTCATCATCCATATCGGTCTGCGGATGTTGCGCGGATAAGAGCCGATCCAGCGTCAAATAGCGCGCATAGGTCATTTCACTTTTGTCGGTCATATGGCGTTAGTAACGATGGAAACCGATATGGCAAAGCGGGTTGGTACCGGGAAGCAGCGGAGAGTTTTTGCGCAAGAATCATAGCACAACCTGAAACCGCCAAAAATGCTCGATTGTGCGACATGAGTTTGTTGACAAATCCAAGCCGCCTGGCCTAGGGTGCTGACCTACCCAGTTGATTGCAGCTTGGGCCCAGATGGCGGAATTGGTAGACGCGCCAGCTTCAGGTGCTGGTGTCTTTCGGGACGTGGGGGTTCGAGTCCTCTTCTGGGCACCAGCAAGCAGTTCATAGAAGTTCATGAATGATTGAAAAACTGCGAATATTCAGCTAAAAATCAATCAACTTGTTCGCTCACGTTCGCCAAAGAGCCCCCATATTCGGGGTGATTTGGGGGCCTCAAAGGGGGCCTTCTACGGATCAAGTGGGCAAATTGGTTCATTTTAAAAAAAAGGCCCCACATGCACCTCAAAGATATGGAATTAAGGCTTTCAAACCAAGTGCAAAGGATCAGAAGCTATTTGATGGTGGGGGGGCTTTATCTTCTGGTCAAGTCTAGTGGCTCAAAATTGTGGCAGATGAAAATCCGCGTCGATGGCAAGGAGAAGAAACTGTCCTTTGGTAAATACCCAATTGTTACGCTCAAAGACGCTCGTGCCAAACGGGATGATGCGAAGCGTCTGCTAGCTCAAGGCATCGATCCAGCGCGCAAGAAGCAGGAAGACAAACAGGCGGCAAAGCGAAGTGCGAAAAATAGCTTTGAGCTTGTTGCGCGCGATTATATTACGAAAATTGAAAATGAAGGTCGTGCCGAAGCGACGCTAGTAAAAGCGCGCTGGCTTCTGGCGCAATTGCAGCCTGGTTTGGGTAGGCTCCCTATTGCAGAGATCACACCGCCAGAGTTGCTTCGCGTGTTGAAGAAAGTTGAAGAGGCCGGAAAGCGCGAGACGACAAAGCGCATGCGTTCTTTCGCCAGCCGTGTTTTCCGCTACGGTGTTGCAACTGGGCTGTGCCAACACGACCCGGCAAGCGTTTTGCGTGGTGCCCTACTCGCACCGATCGTGAAACATCACGCAGCTATTGTCGATCCCGTTCGATTGGGCGAGTTACTCCGCGCGATAGATGGCTATCAGGGACAGCCAGCTGCCTATATGGCATTGCGATTAACGCCACATGTTTTTCAACGCCCCGGCGAGGTTCGCCAGATGCGCTGGAGCGAGATTGATTTGGATAACGCAGTATGGGCTATTCCTGCCGGTCGTATGAAACAACGCCAGCCGCATCATGTCCCGTTGTCGCGCCAATCGGTTGAATTACTCGGCGAAATGAATCGACTTTCTGGGCATAGCGAGTTTGCTTTTCCATCGATCAGGACTCCCAAGAGCCCTATGAGTGAAAATACCATCAATGCAGCTTTGCGGCGGCTAGGATATGGTGGGGATGAAATGACCGCACATGGCTTTAGAACCACTGCTAGTTCGTTGTTGAATGAGAGCGGTAAATGGAACCCTGATGCAATCGAACGAGCGTTATCTCACAAAGACAAAAATGTGATACGCGGAACATACAATCGCTCGGCATACTGGAAAGAACGCACTGAAATGGCGCAATGGTGGAGTGATTACTTAGATCAATTGTCCACGGGGGCAGAAATATTGGACTTTCAGAAGGCGTCAGAAACCAAATAGAATGAGCTCTATTCGCTAGATTCTCCAAATTCGCAGTTGATCGTCGGTGCTTGCCCGTAATCTATCGATTGAATATCGTGGGACGATGAACGACGAATGGATGAGCGCGGCCGAAGTTCATAAACTGGCGGCCAGAAATATTTCACACTTTTCAGGCAAAGAAGCCATATGTAAACGCGCGCATGCAGGGCTCGTGAAAGCACGGGCTAAACTTCTTGTTTGGCACAAAGAACAGCGTAACTTAAACCAAATAGCCTCCGGCAATCCCGGGGCGGTTCAAAGCAGTTTTGATCATCTAGGCACGAAAGGCTCGGCCAGCGAAAAAAGGTTTGGCTCAGGCTGTTACAAGAATACCTGCCGCAGCGATATGTTGCCGAAAGCGCCCACATTACCGATAGCAACAATCACATTAGCGACCAGATTGATGTTGTGATATTTGACCGTCAATATTCTCCGTTTTTGTTCACGTTCGATGATGAGTATGTTGTGCCAGCGGAAAGTGTTTATGCCGTCTTTGAGGCCAAACAATCTATTAATGCAACGGAGGTCGAGTACGCTAAAAACAAGATAAAATCCGTTAGATCGTTAACTCGTACAAGCCTTCCGATTCCATATGCCAAAGGAACCTATCCGGCAAAACCACCCGAACACATATATGGTGGACTCTTGGTGTTGGGAAGCGATTGGTCCCCGGCGCTAGGAACTTCATTGACAAGCAATCTCGCAACCACAGACAAACTTGAACAACTGGATATTGGCTGTGTTGCCGAACATGGCAATTTCATTATCGATGACGACTCAGGAAATTATAGCATTGAACAATCTTCAAAGGCGGCAACTTGCCTTTCTCTTTAGGTTGATTGCCATGCTGCAACAACGTGGCACGGTCCCGATGATTGATGTTCAGGCATATTCCCAATGGATTGAAGATTAGCCGATAGAAATACGGTGGGTTTGCCATCTTGGCCTTCGCTCAATCCTCAATCTAGGTTCAATTAAATTAATGCTTAGTCGCGAGCGGGAATATCCGTGTTCAGGCCCCGCCGGCTACCTCGTCAACGCGAGTTATTAAACAGGAGTTGATTATGTCGGAGTTTGCCGACCAAAACGTCTTCCAGATGTATGTCGCCAACGGCGAACAGCCGGGCTTCTGGCTGCAGCGCACGACTTGGGGCAATACCTGCGCGCAGGTGACTTCGGTAGGTGAACTGAAGCAACCGGTGCCGTACTACGGGAACCCGCTGGTTCATGCCGACATCTACGACCTCCGCACCGGGGAGCTGAAACAGAAGGGCGCGAAGATTCCTGTCCCGGGAACTTACAAGACTTGGCGGCTGATCGATCCGCCCGATTGGGTGGGGTAGCTCTCTTTTGATCGCTCCCTATGGAATCTCGACGACGAAGCCCTTAGGCTGCCTATAGAGCAACGAGCGTTTGACCTGCTTTTCGGTCAGTTCGGTTCGCTTGACGATCTGCTGCTTGAGCCGCAGAAATTTTTTATAGCACAGGCGCGGGTCGGCCATCGCTTGGTCGAACAGATCACCCGGATCGATACCGTGTCTGTAGAGGTCATTCGGGTGCTTTTTGTTGCGAGGTTCGATGAAAATCAGCCGAACCTCGTTTTCGTGCTTGTAGGCATTGCGCTTGATCAGCAGTGAGCGAGCGATCGCGTCCGGCGTGATACCATCCCGGAAGATTGTCCCGGCAAGGGCCCTTAGCTTTTTTTCGCTCATGTAATCGACCTTGCCGATAAAGCAGGTCGTATGCACCCAGTCGCTATTCGCCGCGCCCAGGCTGTCGAGCAAATGACCGACCGTTGTTCTGACCCGGATGGCATCCTTTCTTTCGGAATAGATTCTCCACATCGCATCCGACGCCGTGTGCTGGGATCGCGGTACACCGTTACCGACACCGATGAAGGGCCATCCGACGTCACAGCCTGACGCGCAAAATCCGATTGCGTTGATGCCGGAATGGAACAGGCAATGAGGAGGAACGCAAAGAGCGCCCGGGCAAACATGGACTAGAACCGCGTCTCGAACACAGCCGTCACCGTTGCGCGGCCATTGGCTGGGACGGGAACTTTCCATACAATACTGTTGGAAGATCGCCGCTCGCTGGCCATGCTTTCGCTGACAATCCGGGTATCGCTCCAGTAGAAATCAAGACCGTTTTGAATGAGTGAAACGGTAACAGCGCCGGGACGTGCGTTGCTCAATTCATAACGCATGGAGGTTCGCCATTTGGTCGATGACAATCGCCTCCGTTCGGTGACCGTTGGTTTGACTTTCACATCAAAAGCCTCTCCGGTTTTCAGACCGAGCTCCGACCCCATGGGTGTGTGCCCAATATTGTTTTCACCGATAAATTGCGGCTGGCCAGATGCATCTTTCATATAAACGCGCACGGTGCCCGCTGGCAGCGCATCGCCAAGGCCGCCATTGGCGGAGGAGCTGAACTGCAAAACCGTCGCCGCGCTTTGCGGTTCATTGCGGGTCGTCAGCCAGCCATTGGTGTATTCGTAGGCTTTTTGCGCAGGCGCGCCCATTACGTCGAGAAAGCTGACCTGTTTGGTCTGTGCATTGGCGATGGTTGTCCGAGCCGCCAGCGGATAGAGATAGAAATCACCAAGCGATTCACGGTTGGCGGTTTCGGTGCCAGCGCGCCGGATATTGTTGCGCCCGCCGCGATTGCTCCGGCCATTCACGCTGGGTGTTCCGGCCACCAGCAAAGTCTTGGCATTGTTGAAAGTCGTGCCAGTGCTGTTGGTCAGTGTCACCCAGCCCTGCACATCCATCTTGCCCGCATTCTCGTCGAACAATGCGACATAGTCGGCTTTCCAGCCCATGCCGCCGGTGAGATAGCTGAGCTGCGCCGGACGTGTGCCGCCGCGTGAACTGTTGAGCGTCACCGACAGCGTTGGTCGGGCTCTCAAGTTACTCGGCACCTTGTCAAAGATCACCCGTGTCGGGAGGCGGTCATCACGGAGCACCTCGATCCGACTGCCAATTTGCAGCACGACACCGCCATTGGCCGCGAGCACCTTTGCCCGTTCGCGCCGTTCGGCGCCCGTAGCCGGGTTTATGCGAACGATGGTCACTGTCTCACCAACGGCCTTTTCCATCAATTTTTGGGGAGAAAGCAGGTCATAGTCAAAATTCTGTTCAATGATCCCCGTATTCGCAGCGTTAAAACCAACGGTCTCAGCGCGAATCTGTCCTGACACCCCCGGAAAGCTCTGCACTGATCGTCCTCGCGGGATATTGAGCTGCCTGACATCCTGCACGAGCGCGAGATTGTTATTATAGATAGTGACTGAAACGTCACCCTGTCCCGATGACTGACCGATAGCTGGCGCTGAAATTACAGCCAGCAAAAGTCCGGTGAAAGCAAGAGTCCGCATATTCCCTCTCCCAATGATTTTCACACGCTAACTCATTGAAAATGAACCTAGCAAAAACGCGTGCGCCTATTCGGTTCCACTGCCGTCGGGCAGCGGCCAGGCAAATCTCACCCGACCTGCTGGCTGGCTAGAAGATGGTTTTTTCGTCAGAAACAGGTTCTGTTTCGCCAGTTCTGTTGCCACCACATCAACATCGTCGCCCGATCCGCTCATTTCCATTGCAACCGGACTGCGTGCCGCCGCCCAGCTGATCCATTCCAGTCGCTGTTTTGACGCATTAGTCAGCTCTCCCTCTGCCACTACCAATTCAGGCAATGGAGCAGAAGGCGGTTGGAGGTTGATCGCCCAGTCCGGCATCTGCTTCACCATTCGCCGTTCGAGGGCATAGTAGGTTTGGAGCGATGCTCCCGGCAGCGGTTTTGCCATTACAATTGCACGGCGTTTTTCGCTATCGATCACGACATCACCGTCATCCACTCCGGCAATTAGGGCCAAACCTTCGCGCAATTTGGCGACTTGTGTTTCCACCGCCTACTGCTGTTCCTTTGCCCGGATCGCGGCAAGCTCCGCCTGAGCAGCATTATCTCCGGTTTCGACCTTATATTGTTCAATCTGGACCTGTATCGTTTCGTCGAACATGCGGCTCAAAACTCGCGAACTTTGCTCCTCCGCGCCTGATTTTATAGTCGGTGTAAAAACCGAAGCGGAAACGAGAACTGGATCCGCATTGAAATCTATATCGATTTGCGAAACCCTCGCCCTTGGACCAAATTGATCCTTGATATAGCCATTGGCCGAGCGGGAAATATTTGCCTCATGACCAATCTGCACTAGCGAAAGCCCGAGCGGAATAGCTAATCCAACGAAGACAACAACCATCCCAAAAATCTGTAGCTGCGTCTGCCGCTCGGTCATGTAGGACCGGAAACCATATAGCCAAGCCATCACTGTTGCCGTCAGGGCAATGACCATCAGGTTGGTGAAATAAAGCAGCAAAGATCCACCAAAAACCGTCCAGTTCATGGTTGCGAGTCCAAAACCAATTACCGCCAATGGCGGCATCAATGCGACCGCGATAGCGACACCCACAATCGTGCCAAGCCCACCCCGGATCATGGCATAGGCACCGGCTAGACCGGAAAATACCGCTACGCCAAGATCGAAGAGATTGGGCCGCGTTCGCGCCGCAATCTCAGGTGTCACCGTTTGTAACGGCGAAAGGAGCACGACAAAGGCAGAGAATAACACAGCAATGAGAGTTCCCATCAGCAGCGCCCAGCCGGAGTCTTTTAGCCACGCAGAATCGCCCGTAACCGAAGCAAAGCCGACAGCCATGATCGGATACATGAGCGGCGAAAGAAGCATCGCTCCGATCACCACTGCTGGGGATGACAGCAGCAATCCGAGAATGGCTATGCCCGCCGACATACAGATCAAAAACGAATATCTGGGCGTAAAGCTGCAATCCGCCTTTATTTTCTCGATAACGGCTGGCTGATCGACTTCCGACTGAACTGCAATTCGCCACCAGCGACGCAATAAACGGATACTACCCGAAATCGGATGCAGCGCCGCTGATCGATGCTTTTGCGTCGCATCATCCGATTTAGCAGTTTCAGCCTGTTGATCAGTCATAAGCCCTTGTAACCATTCAACTCGAACGGTCAAATCGCGCAGTCAAAAGATAATATGACTTTGCAGGTAATTGAAAAATGAATGATTTTGCCTTTTATCAGTAAACTGTATCGCCTATATATATATCGCAGCGGCTATTTTGTCGCGACCTATTTCCCCAAGGAGCTCGAATCATGCCCCGTCCCGAAACCGACATCGAAGCCAAACGTAACGAAATCATGGATGTTGCCGACCAACTAATCCGCGACAAGGGCGCGATCAGCTTTACCATGACCGACCTTGCGACCGCTGCGGGCATGTCGCCGTCCAATGTATACCGTTTTTTCGAGAACAAAGATGCACTGGCCGAAGCGATGGCAGGCGAATGGTTCGCTGATCTGCATGTCATCATGGAACGGCTCGTCGCAGCAGATATTCCGGTTGAAGAAAAGCTCTACCGGTTTTTCGCAGAACGTCTTGCGCTCAAGCGGTCACGTTATGACGAAGATTCTGACCTGTTCGCATCATACATGGAATTGGGTGACGAACATTTTGAGGTGATCAAGGGCTATGTTGATCTCGCCGATCATTATATGGCATCGATCCTCGCTGAAGCGATGGAGGCCGGCTATTTCAAAGGCCTTGAACTGGATGCAGTCGTGTCATTGGTCAACACGATGATGCAGCCTTTTTGTAACCCCAAATTGATGATGCAAATGATGCATATCGCGACGGAAGATCGCCTGCAGATGGTGATAGCTACCATATTGGAAGGCCTGCGCGCGCGCGAAGACAGTGCCAATTCGCAACCCGAACTGCACGTCGCCAGCTAGACGGCTACTGCAACTTTAATAGTCGCGATAATAGCCGTGATGCCGCCGGTCGTGATCACAATGCCGTCCGTGGTAATGCCGGTGGCTATGCCCTTCGGGGCCGTGTCCGCGATAATATTCACGCCGGTATCCATAAGGGAAATTGTAGCAGAAGGACGCGTCATAATAGCGGCCGCGATAACGGCAACGTTCATAGCCACCATAAAAGCCGTAGCTGGGGTAGCCATAAGCCGGGTAACCATATGTAGGGTAGCCGTAGGAAGAATAGCTTGGATAGCCTAGCGCTGACCCCAGAAAAACACCAGCTGCTAGCCCCAAACCAAAGTTACGGCCACGATATTCACGACTATAACGCCTGCGATCATACCGACCGCGATTGCCGCGATAGACATTACGGCCGCCGCGATAGCCTCTGTTGCCGCGATAAACATTGCGGTTGCCGAAATTTCTTCCGCCACTGCGATAGCCGCGATTGGAACCGCGATAGCCGCCGCTAAACCCACGGCCTCCGCCTCGGAAACTCCGGCCGCCACCTGAACGCGTGCCATGGCCACCGCGGCGCTGCTGCGCTTCTCCTGCAAGGGAACTACTGTTCACCGGTGCATCGATCAGGGGCATTGGCGCCGCTGCGCGAGTCGGCGCATCGATATTTGCTGCCTGCGCGTGGGGCGCCGACAATGTCATTGCGATGCCGACCAGTGCCAGCTTACCAATCCTGCTCATACTCTCTCCCCTTTCCGAACGACTCCGGATGGGGGTTATGGTAAACATCGTTAACCATAAGGTCAAAATAATGACCTGAACGAGCGATTATTTTACAAAAGAAAAAGCGAAATAATCGGGTCAGGGGTATAGCTTCCCCTGACCATGACAATGCCTTTCGCGGTTACCCAGCCAGATTCCGCAGCACATAGTGCAAAATCCCGCCGTTGAGGAAATATTCCATTTCGTTCGCGGTATCGATGCGGCAGTCGGTTTTGAAGGTGGATGTCGTGCCATCGGCGCGGGTCATTTCTACTTCGACTTCCTGACGCGGTTCGAGATTGGCAACACCCTTGATGGTGAAGGTCTCGCTGCCATCGAGGCTCAGCGTATTGCGGTCGACGCCCTCGGCAAATTGCAGCGGCAACACGCCCATGCCGATCAGGTTCGACCGGTGAATACGCTCATAGCTTTCCACAATCACCGCCTTCACGCCGAGCAGGTTGGTACCCTTCGCCGCCCAATCGCGGGAGCTGCCAGTACCATATTGCTCACCGCCGATGACGACCAGATCATTGCCATCCGCCTTGTGGCGCATCGCGGCGTCGTAGATCGGCATGATTTCACCGTTATATTTGGTGTAACCGCCCTCTTTGCCGTCGGCCATCAGGTTCTTGATACGGATATTGGCGAAGGTACCGCGCATCATTACATCGTGGTTGCCGCGCCGGCTTCCGTAGCTGTTGAAGTCCGCCTTGTTGACCTGATGATCGCGGAGATATTCGCCTGCGGGGCTGTCCTCCTTGATCGCACCGGCGGGAGAAATATGGTCGGTTGTGATCGAATCCCCCAATAATGCCAGTACCTTAGCATCGACCACATCTCCAACAGGCGCTGGCGTCATCTCCATGCCTTCGAAGTAGGGCGGGTTCGCCACATAGGTGCTCCCGGCCCGCCATTGATAGGTGTCGCCACCCGTCACTTCGATATCCTGCCACGCCGCATCGCCGTCATAGACATTGGCATAGCGGCTCTCAAACATCTCGCGGGAGACCGCCCCGCCCATCGCGGCATTTACTTCATCGTTTGAAGGCCAGATATCCTTCAGATACACATCCTCGCCATCGCTGCCCTGCCCGATCGGCGTCTCATACATATCCTCGCGCACGGTGCCTTTTAGAGCATAAGCCACAACCAGCGGTGGCGAAGCCAGATAGTTCGCCCGCACATCCTGCGACACGCGGCCCTCAAAGTTCCTGTTCCCCGACAGCACAGACGCAGCCACCAGATTATTGTCATTAATCGCCTTACTGATAGGCGCCGGCAGCGGCCCGCTATTCCCGATACAGGTCGTGCAGCCATAACCCACCAGATTGAACCCCAGATAATCCAGATCATCGCTCAGCCCGGCCTCATCCAGATAGTCCGTCACCACTTGCGATCCCGGCGCCAGCGAGCTCTTCACCCACGGCTTGCGCTGCAAACCCTTCTCCCGCGCCTTTTTCGCAACCAGCCCGGCGGCGATCAGCACGCTCGGGTTCGAAGTATTGGTACAAGACGTAATCGCCGCAATCGTCACATCGCCGTGGCCGATTTCATAATCCTCACCCTCGACCGCAACCTCCTTGGTCTGGTCCTCGATGTTAAACACCTCACCCAGACCGCGGTTAAAGCCCTCATCCAGATCGGCCATCGACACGCGCTGCTGCGGCAATTTCGGCCCCGACAGCGACGGCACAACGCTGGTCATATCCAGCTCAAGCGTGTTCGAATAAATCGCATCCTTCGCCTCGTCCAGACGCCAGAAGCCCTGCTCCTTCGCATAGGCTTCACACAGCGCGATATCCTGCTCCGACCGCCCGGTCAGGCGCAGGTAATCCAGCGTTTTATCGTCGATCGGGAAGTAGCCGCAGGTCGCACCATATTCCGGCGCCATATTGGCAATCGTCGCTCTATCAGCAAGACTCAGCGCCGCCACACCCGGACCATAAAACTCCACAAAGCGCCCGACCACGCCCACTTCGCGCAGCATCTGCACACAGGTCAAAACCAGATCAGTAGCGGTAATCCCCTCGGCCAATTCGCCGGTCAGCTTGAAGCCTACAACCTCTGGAATGAGCATCGAAACCGGCTGCCCCAGCATCGCGGCCTCCGCCTCAATCCCGCCAACGCCCCAGCCAAGCACGCCCAGGCCATTTATCATCGTCGTATGGCTATCCGTGCCGACACAGGTATCGGGATAGGCGGTCAAATCGCCATTCTGATCCTTGCTACTCCACACGGCTTTCGCGATATTTTCCAGATTCACCTGGTGACAAATGCCCGTTCCCGGCGGCACAACGCTGAAATTATCAAACGCCTTCGAACCCCATTTCAGGAATTCATAACGCTCCATATTGCGCTGGTACTCGAGGGCGACATTATTCTCAAAAGCCTGCGGCGTACCAAATTCATCGACCATCACCGAGTGATCGATCACAAGATGCACTGGCACCTGCGGATTAATCTTCTCCGCATCGCCGCCCAGCGCTTTGATCCCGTCACGCATCGCCGCGAGGTCGACCACAGCTGGCACGCCGGTAAAATCCTGCATCAGCACGCGCGCCGGGCGATATTGAATTTCGCTATCCGACCGCGCATCCTTCTGCCAGTCCACCACCGCCTGCGCATCCGCCGCCGCAACCGTATGCCCGCCATCTTCAAAGCGCAGCATATTCTCCAGCAGCACCTTCAGCGTATAAGGCAGCTTGTCGATATTGCCGAGCTTCTCCGCCGCCTTGGCGAGCGAGTAATAGGCATAGTCAGTGCCGTTTACCGATAGGGTGGAACGAGTGCCGAGTGAGTCATTGCCGGTGGTGGTCATGTGTGGGATTGCCCTTTCTTGTAATTTTTTGCCGCTCGCTTGTCCACCGAAGCCTTGGCGAAGGAAGAAGCGAATCTGTTTTCCGGGCCTCTATATACGCACTGTCTGGCAATGCCTAGGTACTAGGGCTTTCTTGTCCGCCGACTTGTCAGCCAAAGCACTGCGACGGCTGAAGTCTTGACGAAGGTTGGAGCTTATGGGTGCTGGAAAGGCAATGGGTGAGCGACAAGCAACGAAATATCGATCACTCCAGTGGAAATAGAGTCTCACGTGGATGACACATATTATAATCCTCTTGACCTCGAATTTTTGGAAAATACCGAAACTCTTGAGCAAACAATGTTGCGACTTCATCAGGTTCAGCAATGCTGTCGGCTTTATCATGCTCCCACGTGAGCATCAGTCCAGGCATATCAAGCACGTGAACACTTTCCCAAAATAGGCTTCCAGTGGCATCGGAAACTACATGAGCGCGAACTTCTCTTTTGCATGGATCGTAATCAGAAAATCCGTGGTGATCATAAAGAGTTATTGTCAAAAGTAGTGTCTGGCAAGTTAGTCATGCGGCTGGCATGTCGTCCTTGTTCACCTCGCTTCCATCTTTAGACTTCACGCCTTCAACCACCTTCGCCAGGTGTCCGAAGCCTCTCAATTTGCGCCAGGAATCTTCTGCGCATAATCCCATCTTGCAGACCATCGTCAACATCGTATTGCGCGTGACACAACCTTTGGCTTGGCGTGTTCCATGCCGGAACGTCGCAAAACTCGACTCAATGACATTGGTTGTCCTGATACGGGTCCAGTGTTCCGCTGGAAAGTCATGAAATGCCAGCAACGCGTCACGGTCTTTCGATAAGCATTCCACCGCCTCGGGGTACTTTGCACCGAAACGTTCCTCAAAATTATCGAACGCCTTTGCTGCATCAGCTCGATCTTCTGCCATCCGGATATCATGCAGACCCTGCTTCGCTTTCTCCTGGACAGACTTCGGCAGATAGTTCAGCACATTGCCGGTCTTGTGCATCCAGCAACGTTGAACGCCCGTCTCCGGATACACTTCCTCCACTGCGGCCCGGAAGCCCGGGGCGCCGTCTCCAATTGCCAACTTCGGGGGTTGGTCCAGACCCCGTTGTTTCAGGGACAGCAACACCTCACGCCAGCTCTGTTTTGACTGCCTGACACCATCTTCGATTGCCAGGAAGTGCTTGTGACCCCGGCTGTTCACGCCGATGATAACCAGGCAGCACAATCGGCCATCGTCGCCTCTGAGACCACTGTAGATGCCATCAGCCCGGATATGGACCCATTCATCAGACACCGCTCGAGTACACCATTGCTTGTATTCAGCTTCCCATTGCCGCTTCAAACGCCCCGCGACATTGGCCGGCAGCCCTTTAGCCTCGGGGCCGGCAATAGCTTCCGGTGCGCTCTGCATCTGGCCACTCGAAACACCCTTCAAATAAAGCCAGGGGTTCGCCGCGTCCAGCGTCGCCGTTCGCCGGATGCAGGGCGGTACAACCAGAGATTGAAAACATTCCGGCGTACCTTCACGGCTACGGATCTTCGGCACCTCGACGCTGACCTTGCCAACCCCTGTAATCACCTCTCGTTCGCGATGATGGCCACTGCGGACAACGCGCTGTCGTCCGTCAGCCGTTTTGTGACCATCAAACTTTGTCATCAACTCATCCGGCTCTGCCTGGACCGCTTCGGCGATTAACTGCTTCGCACCCGGTCTGAGTAGTTCTGTCAGTGGTTCAATTCCCTCCGGTCTACCCGGATCAATCACAGTATCTTTTGCCATGTGTGGCGGGCTCCTCTTGCTACTTTCGATTTCCAGACAAAAACGATTTCAGCAAGGCACGCCCCATACTTCAAATTCTTCCAGACACCAGATCCGGTTATAACTCTAGTGGCCCTGTGACATCCTCTGTTTGCCCCAATGTCAGTGCCAGAATTGGGGTGGTGGCACAAATCACTATGAATGCGAGAAAGCCGAGCCAAGGCCATTCCAGATAATAGCGCGTGCTGGTCACGAAATACGAAAAGGCCAACAGGACAACTAGAAAAATTACTGTAATGTTGTAGAAAATTAGCACTTCGCCCGGGAAAAATATCGGATTCAGGGTGCTAAAGCCGAGATAGATTGCCATCGAAATGACAACCAATATGCGCGTGGTTTTCAGGCGGATCGCTCGCTCACCTTGAACATAAGCGCGCTCTTCTGCCGGATCGGCAAACCGATTGATCAATGCCATTGTTTGTTTGCCCCCAAGCTTCCGATCAAGCGGTATTTATATAGTCCCGCATCGCGGCGGCTTCACTCTCTATTTTATCAATCCGGTATTTCACTAGGTCACCGATCGAAACAAATCCAACCAGCTTGTCGTCATCTACAACCGGTAAATGCCTGATCCGACGTTTGGTCATCAGGGATAGAGAACCTATCGCACTCTTGTCGGAACCAACCGAAATTACATCGGCGGTCATGACCTTTGCGACCTTTTTATCCATCGCATCATGACCAAATTCTCTTATACAATGTAGCACATCGCGTTCTGAAAAAATCCCGACAACCTTGTCGCCATCCAAAACCGGTAAAGCGCCGATGCGCTTTTCTGCCAAGATTTCAACAGCCTGTGTGACCGTCATATCGCTGCTACAGCTGTATATATTACCGCTTCTTGTACCCAAGATTGTCTGGATGGTCATCGCCTGTTCCCTCTCTCCGATTCTGTTTATTGCAACTCTATAGCATATTATTGGAAAGCTTTGGACTTGATGGCTAAATCTTTGTGGTCCAAAGTGGCTGCTAACAACGGAGTTCCCCTAATGCCGCAGCCATCCCAACTGGACGATCCGATATATGCAGAGGTCGCATGGGCGCGCTATTGGCAGTTGATGCGCTGGATGGGCTGGTTCACGGCATTTTGCATCACCATTACGCTTGCCATCCTTTTTTACCTCCACGGACTGGTGTCTATCCATATGTATATTGCCACAGCGGGCGGCGTGGGCTTTGCGGTCATGTTAATGGCCGCGCTCATGGGCTTGGTATTCCTGTCAAGCGGTACTGGGCATGATGAATGCATTGATGATCCCGTGACAAAAAGCATTTCCCCCGATGAGTGAAGATGATCTGAAAGAACTGGAGAAACTTCAGCCAGTCCTGCGTGTGGCCCCGCAACCGCGAGATCTGAACAACAATGGTCACATATTCGGCGGCTGGGTTCTTTCGCAAATGGATATTGCCGGTGGGATCATGGCTGCCCGCGTAGCGAAGGGATCAACTGCGACAGTAGCGATTGAAGCCATGGAATTTATCGCACCAATTCTTACGCGCGATCTGATCTCGGTCTACGCGCGAGTGGAACGGATTGGCAGGACGTCGGTCGCGATCCGGCTGGACGTGATAGCGTCGCGCAATCTGGGTGAAGAGTTGGTGTC